>NZ_CM129812.1:4800000-7513245 GCF_052983195.1 Streptomyces hebeiensis | reverse complement strand
GAGCTGCGGGGCTTTGCCCCGCCGGCCCTGGGCTTCGCTTCGCTCTGCCCTGGGCCGGCGGGTCCGCTGCGCTCCCCCGCCTCAAGGGCCCTTCCGGCTGCGCCTCCAGGGCCCGAGGCCCGCTGACGCGGGCCTGACTGGCTACGGGGAGCGGGGGGTCGCTCGTTCGTGCCGGGTTCTAGTGTGGTGGCTGCCTCAAGTAGATGCAGCATGTATCGTTGGCGGAAATTGGGGACACCCCGCCAGTCACTCGGGATTCTCCCAACTTTCGAGAGGATGGCCAGATGGCTGGTCACCACGAATCTACCGGACCAGATCCTGCCCTGAGCAGCGATTCAATGCTCTGGGTGGCGCAGTATCAGACGGCGGGTGTGAAGGCCCGGTTGAGACCGTTCGCGCTCCTGGAGACGCAGGGCCTGCCCGCGAGCGAGGCGGGCGACCTGGTGGCCGGGGCGCAGTGCGACGTGGTGGAGCTGGACGGCATGGTGCCGGCTTCTCAAGGTGTGCTGTGTTCGCGGGCGGCTGGGACGAAGGGGTGATGGCGGTGAGTGAGGCCCCTGGGGGCATCGCGGTCCGGGACTGGCCACGGCGCGGCGGCCGGTCGGGCGGGTGGTTGAGCTGGCCGTACGTTTCGCGGACGTGAGGCAGCGTGAAGGGGCAGACCTGGTGCGGCTGGAGGGGTTCGTTCGGGAGTCCGTGCTGCTGCACACCATGGCGCGGCGCCGGGTGCTGGAGGTGCTGGGCGAGGCTGGCGGTCTGTGTGCGGCGCGGAGGGTGAACAGCGACGAGGACTGCATCCTCTGCGCGTTCGGTGTCGGGCACTACGGCCCGGACGGCCAGCCGCCCTTCAAGGACGGAAAGCCCGGCTGGCATAGGGCGGGTGCGTCGATCTGGAACGGCTCGGGTGCGGCCTCTATTCGGCACGCGGCCATCGAAGGACCACAGGAATAGGAACCGGGGAGGGCTTAGAAATGCTTTTGCTTTCGCTCAAGGAACACCAGGTCGACCAGAAATTGCGCTTTCGTGACTGGGTAGGGTTTCCTGCAAGATCCTTTATGCCTCCGGAGGGGGCACGTGCCATGGGGGTGTCCGCGACCGGGTCCGGTAAGACGATCACCACCGCTGCGTGCGCTCTGGAGTACTTCCCGGACGGCCGGATCCTCGTCATGGTGCCCACCCTGGATCTGATCGTGCAGAGTGCCCAGTCCTGGCGGCGGGTCGGGCACCGTGCGCCGATGGTCGCGGTCTGCTCGGTGGACAAGGACGAGGTCCTGGAGCAGCTCGGAGTGCGCACCACCACCAACCCGATCCAGCTCGCTCTGTGGGCCGGGAGCGGTCCGGTGGTCGTGTTCGCCACGTACGCCTCCCTGGTGGACCGCGAGGACCCCGCTGACGTCGCTGGCCGTGGGACTGTTCCTGGGCCGTTGGAGTCGGCTCTGGCGGGCGGGGAGCGGCTGTACGGGCAGCGGATGGCTCCGTTTGACCTGGCCATTCTGGACGAGGGGCACATGACCGCAGGGGATATGGGGCGGCCGTGGGCGGCGATCCATGACAACAGCCGGATCCCTGTCGACTTCCGGCTCTACCTGACCGCGACCCCTCGGATCCTCGCCGCGCCCCGGCCGCAGCGAGGCCGGGACGGGCGGGAGGTGGTGGTCGCGTCGATGGAGGACGACTCCAGCACCTACGGCACCCGAATTTTCGATCTCGGTCTGGCGGAAGCGGTGGAACGCTCGATCCTCGCGGGGTTCGAGATCGACGTGCTGGAGATCCGCAACCCGGACCCGATCCTGGGCCTGTCCGAGGACGCCCTGCGTGGCCGGCGCATGGCCCTGCTCCAGGCGGCGCTGCTGGAGCACGCGGCGCAGCAGAATCTGCACACCACCATGGTGTTCCACCAGCGGGTCGAGGAGGCGGCCGCGTTCGCCGAGCAGATGCCGCGCACAGCCGCGGAGCTGTATGCCGCTGAGGCCTCCGCGGCGGCGCTGGCCAGTGCGGAGGAGCTGCCCGCGTCGTCGATCGACGCTGAGCTGTACGAGCTGGAGGAGGGCCGTCACGTGCCTGCGGAGCGGGTGTGGGCGGACTGGCTGTGCGGGGACCATCCCATCGCGCATCGGCGTGCGGTGATCCAGCGGTTCGCCAACGGCATCGACGCCCAGAACCGGCGGGTGCACCGGGCGTTCCTGTCCTCGGTACGCGCTCTCGGGGTCGGGGTCGATATCACCGGGCTGCGCGGGGTCGAGGCTGTGTGCATCGTCGGCTCGCGCAGCTCCCAGGTCGACATCGTCCAGAACATCGGACGGGCACTGCGCCCCAACCCGGATGGCACGACCAAGACCGCGCGGATCATCATCCCCGTCTTCCTCCAGCCCGGGGAGGACCCGAAGGACATGGTCGCCTCCGCCAGCTACCAGCCCCTGGTCGACATCCTCCAAGCCCTGCGCTCACACTCGGAACGCATGGTCGACCAGCTCGCCTCCCGCGCCCTGCCCCGCGCAACCGAACGGCGGCGTATCTACGTCCGGTCTGCCTCCGCGGCCGGCCCGGAAAACGGGGACCTGTCCGAGGAGGCCCGCGAGGCGCAGCAGGAGGTCGACCGCGTCACCTCGGTCGTGGTCAACTTCGCCTCCCCCCGCGACGCCGCCGACATCGCCGCCCTGACCCGCTGCCGCGTCATCCGGCCCCAGTCCCTGGTCTGGCTCGAGGGCTACCAGGCCCTGGTCCGGTGGCGCATCGAGAACGGCATCACCGGCCTGCACGCCGTCCCCTACGACGTCGAGACCGAGGTCGGCGTCACGAAGGACTTTCCCCTGGGCCGATGGGTGCACCAGCAGCGCAAGGCGCTGCGCGCCGGCGAACTCGACCCCCACCGCAAAGAGCTCCTCGAGGACGCCGGGATGGTGTGGGAACCCGGCGATGAAGCGTGGGAGGCCAAGCTCGCCGCACTCCGCTCCTACCGGCGAGCCACCGGACACCTCGCACCCCGACAAGACGCTGTCTGGGGCGAAGGCGCGGCAATGCTGCCCATCGGACAGCACGTGGCGAACCTCCGCCGCAAGGACGGCCTCGCCAAGGACCTGCAGCGCGCGGAGACCCGGGCCGCGCAGCTCGCGGAGATCGACCCGGACTGGAACTGCCCCTGGCCGCTCGACTGGCAACGCCACTACAAGGTGCTCGCCGACCTCGCCGCCGACGAGGACGGTGGAGTACTGCCCGACATCGCCCCTGGCGTACTGATGGACGGCGATGACATCGGACGATGGCTGGAGCGCCAGAAAAATCCAGGCACCTGGAAACAGCTCTCCGAGGAGCAGCAGCAGCGGCTGTTGAAGCTAGGCCTACAGCCCGACCAGGCCCCGGCCCCCGCCCCGACGGCGAGCCGCACGGCGAAGGGGCCGAGCAAGGCGCAGCAGGCATTCCAGCGCGGACTCGCGGCCCTCACGCAGTGGGTCGAGCGGGAAGGCGTGGACCGGCCGGTCCCGCGCGGCGCGGTCGTCGAGATCGAGGTCGATGGCAAGGACGAGCCGGTGCCGGTGAAGCTTGGCGTGTGGGTCTCGAACACCAAGTCGAGGCGGGACAAGCTCACTCAGGAGCAACTCGTTGCCCTACGGGAGCTCGGTATCGCTTGGGCATGACTCTGGCACCGACCCATCGGTGCGCTAACCAGACAGCGCCGAGCCCGCAGTCCCCAAGGGAACGCCTGCAGGGACTGCGGGTTGCAGATTCGACTGGTGTCTCAGCTGCTGTCGCCACTCTGATCAGTTTCTGTGTCCGGGGCCTCTTGCCCGGCGGTCGCTTCTGGGACGAGGCGATCGGTGTCCGACAGTTTTAGCGCGCGGTGAACTCCCGAGATGGGCGGGGGATCGTTGTCCGCCACGATGATCTGCAGGTCATCGATATGCTGGAGGGCAGCGCTGAGCAGGGTGGTGTACATCTTGCGTAGCCGCTCGAGATCGATGCCTTCGTGGCCGACGTTGTTGCTGAGGCCGTCGATGATCAGGATGTTCGGGAGCGGAATGCTGTTGTCCCGCAGGGCAACAAGTTGGTGTGCGAGGACGTGCGCCACGTTGACGAGGACTTCCACTCCCTGAGAGCCGAGGTCTGAGAAGGACCGGCCGTCGACGATGGGCAGGTACGTCTTGCGACTGATGTACGTGCCTGCCGGTTCTTCGAATCGTGGAGTGTCGAAGGCGCGGAGGATCGTCTCGAAGGCTTCGTCGAGTTTCCGCAGTCGTTCTTGGACGGCAGGGTTGCTGTGCCTGGAAGCGTCGATGCTCGCGTTGAGAGATTCTTGTTCCTGCTCAAGCTCGGCGATGCGGCGTGCCTGCTTCTGGGAACGCTCGTACAACGACAGGGCTTGTTCTAGGCTGATCAAGCGTTCTTCAAGCCGGGCTTGTTCGGCGGCGGTGGCGCGGATGCGGTCGGTCTGATCGCTGACGAAGGCTGACGTGGCTCGGTCTAGCTGTGCTCCGAGGTCGTTGCGGAGACGGGTGAACCGTTCCGGGTTCGGTAGAGACTCGATTCCGTGAAAAAATCGAGTCATGGCACGTCCTTCCTCCTATCCCGTTGAGCTGCGCAAACGAGCGGTCCGTATGGTCGCCGAGGTCCGTGGTGACTATCCGAACGAGTCGGCCGCGCTGCGAGCGGTCGCCCAGAAGCTGGGCATCGGTTCGGCCGAGACCCTGCGGAACTGGGTCAGGCGCGACGAGGTCGATTCCGGGCAGCGGCCGGGGGCGTCCACGGAGGAGTCCGCTCAGATCAAGGCGATGAAGAAGGAGATCGCCGAGCTGAAGCGGGCGAACGACATCTTGAAGGCTGCGGCGTCTTTCTTCGCGTCAATGCCATCGTTGGAGACGTCGAACCAGTGACGGTGCGACACTGACGGACGCCGACGGGACTGGCTCTTTTCTTTGCTGCCCCGTCCGTTGCGGGCTTGTCGGCGATGTGCCGCCCCGTCGGCGTCCTCGTTCTTCGCGATGTGGCCTGATAGAAGCGTGCTGCTCGCCCGATTGAGGCGTGCCCCCGCGGAGAGCGACGACACCTCGTCCGACTCCCGCCGGAGGCCCTCTGTGATCGTTGTCGGTATCGATTCGCATAACTGATCGTTTCAGAATGAGTTTGGCTCACAGGCTTGGCAGTTGGGCTGGTGGACGGCAGAGTTCTGAGTGTGTCGGATGATCTTGTGCCTGATGACCTGTGGGATCGTGTCGCTCCGCTGCTCCCGCCTCGCCCGCCGCGGCGTCGGCGGTATCCAGGCCGACTGCCGGCGGATGACCGTGCGGCTCTGCGGGGGATCGTCTACGTGCTGCGCACGGGAGTGACCTGGGCGGACGTGCCGACCGAGACGATCGGCTGCAGCGGGGTGACGTGCTGGCGGCGGCTGCGGGACTGGACCGAGGCCGGCGTCTGGCCCCGCCTGCACGAGATCCTCCTCGCGGAACTCCGCAAGGCCGGACTGTTGGACATGGAGGACGCCGCGGTCGACGGCTCGCACGTCCGGGCCCTGAAAGGGGGGCTCACACCGGACCTTCACCGGTCGACCGCGGCCGCCGGGGCAGCA
Organism: Streptomyces hebeiensis; assembly: GCF_052983195.1. Lineage (NCBI taxonomy): Bacteria > Bacillati > Actinomycetota > Actinomycetes > Kitasatosporales > Streptomycetaceae > Streptomyces > Streptomyces hebeiensis. Next base: position 7,507,685 of record NZ_CM129812.1, on the reverse strand, counting down.
AGCACCATGTGATCACGGACCGACACGGAACACCCCTAGCGGTGTCGTTGACCAGCGGAAACCGTCACGACGTCACCCAGCTCATGCCCCTGCTGGACGCGATACCCCGCATCCGCGGCCTGGCGGGCAGGCCACGTCACCGACCACGGCGGCTGTTCGCCGACCGCGGCTACGACTACGACAAGTACCGGCGGCTCCTCCGCGCTCGCGGCATCACGCCGAAGATCGCCCGCAAGGGCACCGCCCACGGATCCGGCCTGGGCAGGACCAGGTGGGTCGTCGAGCGAACCTTCGCCTGGCTCCACCAGTTCAAGCGCCTCCGGATCCGCTACGAGATACGAGCCGACCTTCACCTCGGACTGCTCCAACTCGCCTGCAGCATCATCTGCTTGAGACGACTCCGAACCTCATTCTGAAACGATCAGTAAGAAGACCCACACCCTGGTCGCAGTCGACCAGGTCGGAAAGCGCCTGACGCAGTTGACCGTGGACGCGACTGCCAAGGGGCACCGGCAGGTCTGCGTCTGGCTGCGGCAGTTCGAACAAGTGATGCTCGCCATCGAGGACTGCCGGCATCTGACCCGGCGCTTCGAGGCCGACCTGCTGCTGGCGGGCCACGCGGTGGTGCGCGTGCACACCCGACTGATGGCCGGCGCGCGTCGTTCGGCCCGCGAGCGCGGCAAGTCGGATCCGATCGACGCGGAAGCGGTCGCGCGCGTCGCCCTGCGAGAGCCCGACCTGCCCAGGGCCGAGCTGGACGGCCCGACCCGCGAGGTGAAGCTGCGTTCCGACCACCGTCGCACCCTGGTCCGCCAGCGCACTGCCATCGCCAACAAGCTGCGCTGGTTCCTGCACGAGATCGACCCCGAGCTGGCTGTCCCCTCGCGCGGCCTGCGGCGGCTGTGCGTCCTTGACGCCTTGGAAGCGGACCTCGCGGCCCGCAGCGGAGTCGTGCCGGAGATCGCGTTGGATCTGGTTCAGGACTGCCGGCGTCTGTCCATACGCATCAACGCGATGGAGGCGCAGCTGCGCCATTTGGTCCGCGAACTCGCTCCCAGCCTGCTGGAGGTGCCCGGCTGCGGGGTCTTGTCTGCGGCGATGATCCTCGGAGAGACGGCCGGCGCCACCCGCTTCAAGTCCAAGGACGCCTTCGCCCGGTTCAACGGCACCGCGCCGATCCCTGTCTGGTCCTCCAACACCGTACGTGTCCGGCTCAATCGGGGCGGCAACCGCGCCATCAACAACGCCCTGCACATGGCCGCGGTCACCCAAGTCCGCCGCGGCGGGCCCGGCGCCGACTACTACGCCAAGCAACTCGCCGCAGGCACCACTGTCAAGGAAGCCCTTCGCCTGCTGCGGCGCCGCATCTCCGACCGGGTCTTTCGGGCCCTGCTGGCCGACGAGGCGGCACGCGCCTCCCACGGACCCATAACGGATCTTCCGCAGGCTGCTTGACATAGAAGCATCGCCGAACTCGACCGGCCACACACGCGCTCGTAGCGTTCATCGACGAGCACAAGGACCGCTTCGGCGGGGTCGAGCCGATCTGCCGGGTCCTCACCGACCACGACTGCAAGATCGCCCCCTCCACCTACTACGCCCACCGCAAGCGACTCCGGGCCCCGTCTGCCCGCACTGTCCGCGACGCCGAGCTGAAGTCGCTCATCCAGCAGATCTTCGAGGCCAACTACCGTGTCTACGGGGCCAGGAAGGTCTGGCGTGAGCTGCACCGTCAGGGCCACATCGTGGCCCGGTGCACGGTCGAACGCCTCATGCGCGAGCTCGGCATCACCGGTGCCGTCCGCGGGAAGAAGATCATCACCACGATCCCGGACGGCTCCGTCGAGCGGGCGCCTGACCTGGTGGACCGCAACTTCGTCGCGCCGGCCCCCAACCGGTGCTGGGTCGCGGACTTCACCCACATCAGCACGTGGTCGGGAGTGGTCTACGTCGCTTTCGTCGTGGACACCTTCTCCCGCAGGATCGTCGGCTGGTCTGCTGCCTTGTCGAAGGAGACCAGGCTCGTTCTGGACGCCCTGGACATGGCTCTGTGGCAACGCGACCGCGACGAACAGCCGTACCAGGCAGGTGAGTTGATACATCACTCCGATGCCGGGTCGCAATATACGAGTTTCCGGCTTGCCGAGCACCTGGACGCCGTCGGCATAGCGGCCTCGATCGGCTCGGTCGGCGACGCCTACGACAACGCCCTCATGGAGTCCACGATCGGCTTGTTCAAGACCGAACTGATCAAGCCCGGACGGCCCTGGCGAACCCTTTCCCAGGTCGAACTCGCCACCGCCGAGTGGATCGACTGGTACTGCCACCGCCGACTTCATGGTGAAATCGGGCACATCCCACCCGCCGAATACGAGGCCAACTACTACCGCGAAACCCTGAAACCCCAGGTCACAACCATAATCTGAAGTCTCTACCGAACCCGGAACGGTTCAGAGGCACCCATGGCCACCGAGGACCCGACGCCCAGTTACACCATGGTCGAGGATGACTGCTCCGTCCAGAACGATCTGGCGGAGCGGATCAGCCAGTTCAACTACGAGTCCGATACCGGCGTGGCGGTCATGGCCTTGTTCCCGGCCCAATGGAGCGGGAGCGCCGGCGATACCGTGACTCTCCGGGGGGACGGGAGCATCGCCCTCGACATGGACGGCACGTTCGACCTTCCGGAGTCCGGGTTCCGGGCTCTGAACATTCCGGTCCCCGAGGTGATCCAGGCGCTGAGCGCCCGCGAGGCGGCACTCGTCGGCGACGGGCCCACGATTCACTCCTTCACATCGGAGGTGCTGGGAAGGTGGAGCGGATGGAACGAGCCGGTCTCCACCGCCCTGCTCGGCGACTGGGCGGACCCTCTCTACGACCAAGGTCACCTGACCCCTGAGGCCTTGGACAAGCTGAGGTCAGAGGCCAGTGTCATCCACCGGCAACTCACCCCGGTCTGGCGCCGCAAGGTCAACCAGTCGCGGCTGCTGCTGCTCGACACCCCGCTCGGCGACGGGCTGACCCTGTACGACCTGGTCTGCGGACAGGCCGCCGTCGACCCCGGCTTCGAGGCCGGCTTCGAGGACTCGCGCCTGACCGAGATCCTGAAGGCCCTCTCCCCGGCCGAGCGAGCGGTGACTCTCGCTCTCGGCGCCCGTGGGGTCACCACCTGGGCCGAAGCGGCCATGGCCGCAGGTGCTGCGGATCCGGAGAGGCAGGGTGAGAAGGTCCGCCGGAAGGTGAAGGGGCTCGCTGGGCGCATCACCGGCAGCTCGACCGGGGCCGAGGCGGCCACGGTGAGCGGCCGATGAGCGCCCCGGCCCCTGTCGCAGCCCGCCCGGCCAGGCGCCGGGAGGTGGTGTTGCGGATCGCCCTGCCGGGCATTCCGGCCTGCACCGCGGTACTCGGCACCGGCAGCGTCGGCGCGGCCCTGGTCCACGGCGCCATCCCGGCAGCATCCCCGCTCGTGTGGCCGCTCGTGGTCCTCGCCCTCGGCACGATGGCGTACGACGTCGGGCTCCGTGCCCTGCGCCGCCGCGCCGGCTGACCACGCTGCCGCACGGCAACGAAGTCCACCCCAGGCCAAGGTGCGTGCGCCCACCCCCGCGCCTGGCACACCCTGGGCCTGGCGCTCTCGGCGCTGGGCTTGGGCCACGTTGTGCTCGGCCGGCTCCTGCTTGTGCTGAGCCTTCGTGCCCGCCGCCTCGGCGGCGGGCGCCTCGACTTCGGCGAGGCGCGGCCACGCTGCTTGTTCCCGGGCGGCGCTCTGACTCGGGGGCCCGGGGCGGCGCTGGTGGCCTCCCGGCTGCGGGCGCTGGCCGGGAGGGACCGACGCGTTGCTGGACCCGGCCATGGCCGAGCTGGTGTGGAGGGACAGCGGCGCCGGGCGGCCGCGGCCGCTGACCGCCGACGCGGCGTTCTGCCGCCGGCTGGGCGAGCGGGTGGGACGGGACTGGCTGGGGCCGCTGTCCGCGGTGGACCAGGCGAGCATCGCTCGCACCGACACGGGATGACCCTTTCGCGGAGGAGGCGGTATAGCTCGGGGCGGTACGGCTACGGCCTACCGCCCCTTTCCTTGATCCCCTTTCGGCGGCCGATGCTCCAGGCCCAGCAGAACGAGGCCACCACCCGGGCTAGCGGCACAGCCAGGCGTCTCCGTGGTCGCCGCGAAACTCGCGGCGGCCGGCCGGACGTTGATCGTCACGGCGCGAGCCCACCCCAGGGTCGACCTCTTGTTCCATCCGCGAGCCGTGAGCTCTGCAACAGATCGAGCCCCTGGGGTGCGCTGGTGTCGCGAACGGCTACTGAGATGGCGGACCGACGAGTCCTGGGATTAGGGCGCCGCGTGACCCGCATGTGCTCGTGACCTGCATAAATGACTGCATCTGGACTGCATCTGGACTGCATCTGGGAGGACAGCTTGACTGTGTTCTGCGGCATCGACTGGGCAGAGCTCCACCACGACTTCGCCCTCGTTGACGACACCGGCACACTGCTCGCCAAGGCCCGCATCAGCGATGACGCGGCCGGCTACAGCAAGCTCCTGGACCTCCTGGCCGAACACGGCGACAGCCCGGACTCTCCCATACCGGTGGCCATCGAAACCAGCCAGGGCATGCTCGTGGCCACCCCGCGCACCGGCAGCCGCAAGGTCTTCGCGATCAACCCGCTCGCTGCCTCCCGCTACCGCGACCGCCACGGCGTCAGCCGCAAGAAGTCCGACCCCGGTGATGCCCTGGTCCTGGCGAACATCCTGCGCACCGACATGCACGCCCACCGCCCCCTGCCCGCCGACAGCGAACTCGCCCAGGCCATCACCGTGCTGGCCCGCGCACAGCAGGACGCCGTCTGGAGCCGCCAACAGGTCGCCAACCAGGTCCGCTCGCTGCTGCGCGAGTACTACCCCGCCGCCCTGCACGCCTTCCAGGGCAAAGAGGGCGGCCTGACCAGGGCAGACGCCCGGATGGTCCTCGCACTCGCCCCGACCCCGGCCAGGGCGGCGAAACTCACCCTCGCCCAGCTGCGCGCCGCCCTCAAGCGCAGTGGCCGCATCCGTGCCTTCGACACCGAGGCCGCTCGCCTGCGGGACATCTTCCGCTCCGAGTACGCCCGCCAGCTCCCGGCCGTCGAGGACGCGTTCGGCAAGCAACTTCTGGCCCTCCTCAAGCAGCTGGATGCCACCTGCCAGGCCGCGGACGACCTGGCCGCAGCTGCCGAGGCTGCCTTCAAGCAGCACGCCGACAGCGAGATCCTGCTCAGCTTCCCTGGCCTCGGCCCCCTGCTCGCGGCCCGCGTCCTCGCCGAGATCGGCGACGACCGGAGCCGCTTCGCCGACGCGAGAGCGCTCAAGTCCTACGCCGGTTCCGCCCCGATCACCCGCGCTTCCGGCAAGAAACGCTTCGTCGGCCGCCGCTTCGTCAAGAACAACCGGCTCATGCACGCCGGCTTCCTCTGGGCCTTCTCAGCCCTCCAGGCCTCACCCGGAGCCAACGCCCACTACCGCCGCCGACGCGAGCACGGAGACTGGCACAACGCCGCCCAGCGTCACCTGCTCAACCGCTTCCTCGGCCAGCTCCACCACTGCCTCCAGACCCGGCAACACTTCGACGAACAACGAGCTTTCGCACCACTTCTCCCAGCTTCCGCGTAATTCAGGAGATGGGCAGAAGCTCAGTCAGTGAGCGCTTGGCGGCCCTCGTTGAGGCTGCGCCACCTGGGCGCTCAGAGTTACTCAGTGAGGGTGAGTAAGCGAAGTTCAGCGTCCAACATGCGGATCAACTCGCCAACCCGTCCGCCGTCAGCCGGCGCCGTCGGGAAGCGTTTGAGCACGTCAACCACGACCGGTGTTGCACGACGCACCGTCCGTTCAAGGTGTTCAGCACCGACGCTCCGGTCTGTTGGCGACTCGTGAAAACTGACCCCTGAGCGACTCCTGAAAATTGACCCCTCCTGATCCTTGGAGGGTGCTGAAAGTGGAGGACTGGGCAGAGATACGTCGGCTGCACCGAGCGGAGGGTGTGCCGATCAAGGAGATCGCACGGCGGTTGGGGGTGGCCCGGAACACGGTGCGGGCCGCGTTGGCCTCGGACCGGCCCCCGAAGTACGAACGGGCCCCGCGGGCGTCGGTGGCCGATGTTTTCGAGCCGCAGATTCGGGCCTTGCTGAACGAGTGGCCCCGAATGCCGGGGCCGGTGATCGCCGAGCGGATCGGCTGGCCGTACTCGATGACACCGCTGAAGAAGCGGCTGGCCAGGATCCGGCCGGAGTATGTGGGCATCGATCCGGTCGACCTGACCTACGAGCCCGGCGAGGTCGCCCAGTGCGATCTGTGGTTCCCCGAGACGAAGGTCCAGGTCGGCGCCGGACAGGAGAGAATCCTGCCGGTGCTGGTGATGACGCTGGGCTTCTCCCGGTTCATGACCGCGACGGGACCTGTCCCCGAGTGGTGGACACCTCTGAGCCCGGCCCCGGTAGGGGCCGGGTAGGAGGCATCTTTTATGGTGATGAAGGTCTACTCGCCCGAGTTCAAGGCGGACGCCGTCGCGCTGTACCTGTCGGACCCGGGCCACACCTTCGAGGGCGTCGGCAAGGACCTGGGGATCAGCCGGGAGACGCTGCGCAACTGGGTACGGACCGAACGGGCCCGACACGGCGGGGGCAGCACGACGAGTACGAGCACGGAGAAGAACACGGTGGATTCCCCGCCGACGGCCGAAGAGCTTCAGGCCGAGAACGAGGCCCTGCGCCGTGAGCTGGCGACGGTGCGCAAGGAGAACCAGAAACTGGCCACCGAGCGTGACATCCTACGCAAGGCCACGAAGTTTTTCGCACAAGAGATGACCTGGTGACCAACCGCTTCCAGTTCGTCGAGGACCACCACCGCGCCTGGGGCGTGAAGCGGTTGTGTCACGTGCTGGAGGTCGCCCGCTCCAGCTTCTACAAATGGCGGGCCGGCCGTCAGGCCCGCGCCGCGCGCGAGCGGGCGGACGCCGCGCTCGCCGAGCGGATCAGGGCCGTGCACGCCGAATGGGACGGCACCTACGGTCGCCCGCGGATCACCGCCGAGCTGCGCGACCAGGGCGAGCACGTGAACCACAAGCGTGTCGGACGGGTCATGCGCAAGTACGGCATCGCCGGGCTGCGGCTGCGCAAGCGCCAGGTCACCACCGTGCCCGAACCGTCCGCGACGCCGGTGCCGGACCTCTTCCGGCGCGACTTCACCGCCACCGCCCCGAACACCAAGTACGTCGGCGACATCACGTACTTGCCGGTGGGCGACGGCCAGTTCCTGTATCTGGCGACGGTGATCGACTGCTTCTCGCGCCGCCTGGTGGGCTGGTCGATCGCCGACCACATGCGCACCTCGCTGGTCGCCGACGCGCTCCAGGCAGCCGCCGCGACCCGCGGCAGCCTGGCCGGAGCCGTCTTCCACAGCGATCACGGAGTGCAATACACCTCCCGCCAATTCGGCGATGTATGCGCTGAGTTGGGGGTGCGACAGTCCATGGGTGCGGTCGGCACGAGCGCGGACAATGCGCTCGCCGAGAGCTTCAACGCGGCCCTCAAACGCGAGACGCTCCGCGGCGCCCGCCGCTTCGACGGGGCCCGCGCCTGCCGCCTGGCCGTCTTCCGCTGGACCACCCGCTACAACACCCGCCGACGACACTCAGCGAACGGACAGCAGGCACCGATCGCCTACGAGCAACGGTCAGCTACCCTGACACTCGCCGCATAACAACACGAACAGGTGTCCACTCCTCCGGGACAAGGCCCGACGATGATCCCGTCCCGGCAGGCCGGCGATATCCTGGCGGGGATGTGGTCGCTGATCGATGGCATCGGCCGGGTCACCAAGACACTCGTCTGGGACCGAGAGTCCGCGATCGGCGGCACCGGGAAAGTCACCGCTCCGGCGGCGGCGTTCGCCGGCACCCTGGCCACCAGGATCAAGCTCGCGCCGCCCCGCGACCCCGAATACAAAGGCATCGTCGAACGCGCCAACCAGTACCTGGAGACGTCGTTCCTGCCCGGCCGGGGGTTCGCCTCCCCGGCGGACTTCAACCAGCAGCTGGCCGAGTGGCTGGTGAAGGCCAACGCCCGCACCGTCCGCTCGATCCAGGGCCGGCCCGTCGACCTGCTGCGGACCGACTATCTGGCGATGGTCCCGCTGCCACCGGTCCGCCCGCCGGTCGGGCTCACTGCCCGTGTCCGGCTCGGCCGTGACTACTACGTCCGCATCGACACGGTCGACTACTCCGTCGACCCGCAGGCCATCGGCCGCTTCGTCGACGTGACCGCTTCCCCGCAGGAGGTCGCGGTGCTCTGCGACGGCCAGATCGTCGCACTTCATCAGCGGTCCTGGGCGAAACAGGCCGTGATCACCGACCCCGTCCACGCCGCCACCGCGGCCCGGATGCGCCAGGCCCTGGCCATCGACCGCGAACAACGCCAGGCGGCGACCCGCCACCACAGCGACGGACATGGCGTCGCTCTGCGGGCTCTGCCCGACTACGACGCCCTGTTCGGCGTCGACTTCGACCCCGCGAGCACGAAAGCGAGCAACGAATGACGACCACCGCGGCGACGAAGGACGGCCTGCCGTCCATGATCGCCTACCTCACCCGGGTCCTGAAGACCCCGACCATCGGCGCATTCTGGGAAGAGCTGGCCGCCCAGGCCCGCGATGAGAACTGGTCCCACGAGGAGTATCTGGCGGCCCTGCTGCAGCGGCAGGTCGCCGACCGGGAGTCCAAGGGCACCGTGATGAGGATCCGCACCGCCCACTTCCCGCAGGTCAAGACCCTGGAGGACTTCAACCTCGACCATCTGCCCTCACTCCGCCGCGACGTGCTGGCCCATCTGGCCACCGGGACGTTCGTCGCAAAGGCGGAGAACGTGATCCTCCTCGGACCGCCCGGGCTCGGCAAGACGCACCTCGCGATCGGGCTCGGGGTCAAGGCCGCCCACGCCGGCCACTCCGTCCTGTTCGACACCGCGAGCAACTGGATCACCCGCCTCGCCGCCGCCCACCAGGCCGGCCGTCTCGAGGCCGGGCTGAAGAAGATCCGCCGCTACAAACTGATCATCGTGGACGAGGTCGGATACATCCCGTTCGACCAGGACGCGGCCAACCTGTTCTTCCAGCTGATCGCCTCCCGCTACGAGCAGGGCTCCGTGATGGTGACCTCGAACCTGCCCTTCGGACGCTGGGGAGAGACCTTCTCCGACGACGTCGTCGCCGCCGCCATGATCGACCGCCTGGTCCACCACGCCGAGGTCCTTACCCTCACCGGCGACTCCTACCGCACCCGCCAACGACGCGAACTCCTCGCCAAGGAAAACCGAGCCCACCGCGACTGAACCGACCCCAGGGGGTCAATTTTCAGGAGCCCGGAGGGGGTCAAAATTCAGGAGTCGTTGACACGGTCGTCGTCGGCGAGGAGTTCGGCCGCTCTGGCTGCGTAAGCGCCGGCTCCCAGAATATGCTTGACCTGGGTGGCTTTGGCTAACGGATGCAGGTAGGCGGCGCCTGCCGCAGACATCGCTGCCCACGCTGCCTCGCGCGCAGCCGCAGTGTGGGCGCTCTTGGCTGCCTTGAGTGCCGCCGACGCTGTGTCGCGCAAAGATTTCCCGCGCTCGCTGCCCCGGGCGAATGCCCACGCGGCACCGATGGCATCTCGAGGCCGCGAGTCGTCCGGCTGATCAGCCTCGAATATCTCCAGCACGACCTCCGCAGAAGCCGCGGCGAACGCGGTGACTGCACGAAGATCCTGCTTGCTCAGAACAACCTTGCTCGCTTCCCCTGTCATGCTGCCATCCTCGTTGACTCCGGACAGCGCGGCAGGAAGTCGGTCTCGGCCGCTCATACCGACTGGCCTCCGACGCGGACAGGATCGTCGGACTTGGCTTCTTGGCCCCCTGAGATGTCTAACGGGCGCCCGTTAGTGAAGCACGCGGGGAGGCTTCCATTCGGCGGGATCGCGATCGGCCTTTGACTGGTTGGCGCTGTCGTGGACGGCCAGCACGGAGCGGTCGTCGTCGAAGTCGTTGGCGTATGCCTCGCGTTCCTTCGCCGTCCAGGCTGCCGCGCCAACTGGCGGGGAGCGTCATTCCATCTGTGCTGTACTCGTAGCCGCCGGTGGTGTCGGCAAAGGTGTCAGGGGCGAGCGCTATCGTGCGTGGCCGTGGACGCTACTGATCTTGACTACCAGGCCCGGACGCGGTCCGGCTGCATCCCGCCGGAGCTGGTCTCGCGGCTGCTCGAACGCGGCCACGTCAACGTGGTGGAGCCGCAGGCCAGAGACGGGGAGTGGTTCTGCGCGCTGGCGTGGGCGCGGTTGCTGGATGAGCAGGGCCGCCAGGCCGACGCGTTGGAGGTGCTCGGCCCATATCGGGCAACCGGCTGGTGGACGGCCGTCGAAGCCACCGCCGAGATGCTGGAGGGCTGGGGTCGCATCGACGAGGCCATCGAGATCACCCGGGTCCGCATGGAGGCCGGGCACCCGATGACGCTGGAGTCCTACACGCGCCTGCTCGCCCGGCACGGCCGCGCTAAGGAGGCGTTCACCCTGCTGCGCCCACATATCGGCGAGCCTTCCCTCGCCGTGGCGCTGGTCGACGTCGCTGGTGCCGCCGGCCGCGACGAGGAAGCCGCCGCGCTGCTCGCCGCCCGGACCGAGCACCGGTGTTCGGACTTCCCGTGGTGCTGCCGAGGCCTCGATCGCGACACAGCCATCGGGCTGCTCGCCACAATTCGCGAGCGCCAGGGTCGCACCGATGAGGCGATTGCCCTGCTGCGCACCGACAGCGCCACGCTGCTCAACAACCGTGAGCAACTGGCCGCACTGCTGGCACGGCACGGTCGGCTCGATGAGCTGCGGGCGGCAGCGGCGACCGATGACTCGGGGCACGCCGTACAACGGCTCGCGAAGTTGCTGGAGGAGCGCGGCGACGCGGAGGGGGCGATCACGGCATACCGGCAAGCCGACCGCCCCACGGCCCACGACCCCAACTCGACTTTCGAACTCGCGCAACTCCTGGCCCGGCACGGCCGGGCGAACGAAGCGATCGACGTGATGAGAATCCAGGCCAATGCCAGCAACGGAGACGACTGCATCCTCCATACCCTGTCCGACCTGTGCCTCGACCAGGGCCGCCCCGAGGACGGCCTCGCGCACCTCGACGCCCTCGCCGCCGCCCGCGGGGGCGAGGAGGAGTGGGACCTGTACTCGATACGGCTGCCGCTGATCGCCGCCCGTGACGGCATCGACGAAGCGATCGCACAGGCCCGCTCCCATCCCGAGGGCGCCACCTGGTACGCGGCCCCGCACATCGCCGAACTACTCGCCGGCGCCGGACGCATCGACGAGGCCGTCGCCGTTCTCGAACAACACGCCTCCACGAACAGCCATGACCTGGCCGGCTACCTCATCGACCTCGGCCGAATCCAGGATGCCCTGGCCATCCTCCAACGACGCACCCCCGGACGCCCGAGCTAAGGGCAGCGGGCGGCAGGTCCTGGGCGAGCTGGACCAACGCGGTGGTGCGGGCCGGCCGGATGGGGATGTGATGGGGCCAGGCGCTGGCCGAGGAACCCCTCGCCCGCACCCGTCGGGAACACGCCCCGGCGGACGCGTTCGAACAGCCGGGTCCCGACCTCGCGCTCCAGGCCGGCGATCTGCTTGAACGGCGGGCACGGTCCCCCCGGCCGTAGTGTCCGTCCATCCTGGCACGCCGAATCGCTCAGCTCGCTCTCGATTGACGCTGGCGGCGTGCTGGTCGCCGCCGTAGCGGCGTCCCAGCTCGGATCGATCCAGGGGTGCTGAGCGCTGGTATAGCCGGGCTCTTCCCGCACTCTCCGGCAGAGCTCGTGGCCCGCGCACCGAGCTGTTCGCCGGGCAACTCGACGTCGACGGCGGAGGCTACATCACCGTCGCCTCCCGACGACGCGCACCAGCCTGCCCGGCGTGTTCACCGCCAGCGACGTCGTCGACCATACCTACCGCCAGGCCATCGTCGGAGCGGCCACCAGCGCCCACTGCGCGGGGCCCCGGGGTAGAGGAAGAAGCGCAGGGGACCGGTCTGTCCCTTGGCGCGCAAGGTCTCTCCGGTTGGTAGGTGCCGAGGCGGGACGAGTCCGGGAAGGATCACGGACCGTCCTCGCGCCCATGCCCGTGCCGCTTCGGTCAACTCCATGCCGGACGGCTCGACGAGACCGGTCCAACGCGCAACGGATTTACCCCACGCCCCGGCCGGTGCTCAGGTTGTCTCGGCCTTGACAACGTTCTCGACGAGGGTTGCGATGACATGTTCGTCGGTGTCGGGCTCCGGCTTGAACTCGGCGAGTTTGTCAGCTGGAAGCGGCCCCAGGACATTGCTGGTCTCGACCGACGCGATGACGCCTCCGACCCGTACAGCGGTCACCAGCGAGTAGCCTGAAACCCTTGTCGCCGACCCGGGACACCGTGCGTCCCAGCATCCGATACCGCACAGCCTCCTCGCCAAGCTCGGGGACAGGGAGCGTCTCGGACGTCACGGAGCTCGTGCCGTAGGCGTTGCGGACGCCGAACTGGTCACACGCGGCGACAGCGCGACGCAGATCAGCCATACGGGCTCGTGCGGTGTCCACGGAAAAGCTGGTGAGCACAACCGACCGAGGGGACGCAGCTGTGTCTCCTCGGTACATAATCGACCAGGCGACCGCCGACTCCCCGCGGCCCAGGGCGCTCTGCCTGCGCACCTCCCGGAGAGGCAGGCATGCCCCGGGCACGGCCGTCTCATCCTTGGCAGGCCCTGGGAAAGCGCCCGTCCCGGAGTCGCCGCCATTGATCCTGAAGCCCACGGCCTGCTCCTCGGTAAGCAGCGCTGCCCGCAGCTCGGCAGCCGTGAGAGGCTCGGAGCGCTCCACACGTGTGTCCGACGCGCCACTCGCGCTCACCTCCCCCACCGGCCTCCCAGCCCCGCCGGCCTCACCGCAGGCTGAGATCAGCCCGATCGCTGTCAGGAGCGCCACGGGAGAAGCCAGTCGGCGTCCGGCTCTTCGCATTATCAGGTCCCCACCCTCAAAGCTCACACGCTTCAGACACGCACGACCGAACGATAATCGAAACTCCCATCACTCAGGGCACACGGTCAGTCGGCCCGGGCGGCGTCGAAAGCGACGGCTGTAACGCGTCCGGCCAGTTCCGGGCGATGGCCACCGTTCGCGCAGCGTGGCGCCGACAGCCGGGAGCTCCCACGGCGGTGACCAGTGCGCCGATCGCGGCACCGAGCCCCGTCGGCTCGCCTCCGTCCCTGCGCGCCGTACGGACGACCCGCGGCTTCGACTTCGCCTTCTGGCCGCCGCCGTTCTCGCAATCGTGACGCCCGGCGTGATCCTCTTCATCCAAACCGTTGTCCCCCAGGACTCCGAGCACAAGCGGGACCTGTGGCTGGCCTTCATACAGTTCCTGGATCGACGCCGGGGGCGCAGGCGGACTGGCCGGAACCCGCGAGTGAGTGCTGGTGGCACCACGTACTTCGAGGGCCAGATCACCAAGGAAAGGGTCCGATGGTCACGACGCCCTCGGGCCCTTCCAGCGCGGTCAGCCGCCCTTGGTCATCAGGCAGCCGGGGGTACTTTGCCTCCGGTGGGTAGTTGAAGTGTCACATACAGCGCTCCTCAAACGCCGTAGCGTGTCTGCCTGTTGGATGGGATGCACCGCCCGTGTCGTGGGGCTGGCGAGTCCGCGCCAGTCGTACGACGGCGGGCACCGGTTTCGCCCTTGCCGCAGTGCGTGTGGTGCTTCCGGACTGCTACTCCAGCCCTGTGACCTGCACGTCTGTGCTCGGGTGCCACAGGAGAAAAATCTTGGCCAGTCGTGTCAAGAATCTGGCCGTCGGATGACTGTCAGGAGGGTACGGCCGTTGCTTCACCGTGAGGCGCTCATGGCCGCTGATATGAGGAGGGTTCAGTGGAGCTTGCGGGGACGGGTGGTGTCATCTTTCTGCTGCTCGCGCCGGGGGTGAGCAGCGTGCTTAAGAGCATCGCGTTCCGTATCCGGGCAGCAGGCCAGGCGGAGCTGGTGCGTGCCGAGCGGGAGGCGGACAGCACGCTGGCCAGTCGGCGAGGGGGGAAGAGAGGGCGGCGTGGCTGATCTGGAGAAGCTGGGACAACCGAACGCCGACGCACTGAGGGAGTTGGTAGTCGAGCAGTACGGAAAGTTGATTGGTTACGCTCGCAAGCGACTGCGTGCCCGCGGAGTGCCGGAGTCCTCGGCAGACGCCGAGGATGTTGTGCAGGAATCCCTCAGATCCGTTCTGGCTCGCGCCGAGCCGGTCGAGAACACGCGCGTTTACTTCTACAAGGTCATGGACGACGAGATCAGACGGGCGGCCCGACACCACTTCACCGGCCGGGGGTACGCGTCGCTCGACATCGACTTGAAGATGGAGGAGGACGGGCCCGCGGTCCATTCGGTCGGTGATGCCGAGCTGCGGCATGTGGTCAGCGAGTCGCTGGGGGTCCTTCCGTTGCAGCAGCGCAGGGTGATGCTGCTGACGCAGGGAAATGGGGATGACCCAGGCGGAGGCTGCCCGGGTGCTGAAGACCACACCGGGGACAGTGGCCACGCACGCTCACCGGGCGTTCGTCGCGCTACGGGTGAGTCTCGGTGCCCTGGCCCTGGTCATGGCTCTGTGGGCCGGTGCGCGCTGGCTGTGGGTGCGGCCCCGCGACGTCGAGAGGATCCCGGCGTCATGGCTTGACAAGACGATCGAGGCGATGGGACTGAGCCCGCTGGTGCTGGGGCTCTGAGCTGCACTGATCTTCGTCGAGTCCTTGAAGCCTGGGTTACGATCCAGGCGTAAGGAGAACCACCTGCGGTGCCAGCACCACGTAAGTACCCCAAGACCACGGAGTTAGAGCCGATCCGCGGCTGTCAAGTGGCCTGCATCGAGGGACAATGAAGGTCGGGCGTGTTCCACTCGTGTTCGAGTGCGTAGATTCCCCTTCCGGTGCGGCGGAGAATGCCTTCACGGACCCAGCGTCCCAGTTCAGCGCGAAGGCCACGGGCGTCCTCCAGTCCGATACCTCTGGCGATTTCGCATGCGCGCCAGGTGCGGCACGGGTCAGTGCGCAGGAGTTGCAGTGTGCGGTCGCGACGCCCGTCGGTGCTCAGTCCGGCGGCCGAGCGCACGGTGATGTCGATGCTGGTGAGCCTGGAGGCGCCCAGGACTTGCGCCTGGTCGGGCGGGGCGGCGTAGCGGGAGATCGGGCACTTGACGCGGCGGGGGTTGACGCGCGCCCGGCGGGGCGGGAGCAGGTTGTGCAGCACTGCCGATGCGATCCGGCCCCGTCCGGTCTCGGTTACTACATCGCCAGCGGCGATGACCTGGTCTTTCGCGGTCTCCAGAGCGACGCTGAAGGAAGCGCGGTCCGGGTCGGCGGCGGGGTCTGGTTCGATGGCCTCGGTCATCGCCCGGCGCAGTGCCTGGTAGACGGTCAGGTGAGCCCATAGCTCCTGCTGAACCCCGGCCGCGTCCTGGGAGCGCAGTACCAGGCCGCACTGCAGGGTGTGACGGAGCGAGTAGAACGCGGATTCGATCTCCCATCGCTCGTGGTAGAGCTCCACGAGCTCGGCGGCGGGGTAGCGGCGGTGATCGGTCAGCGTGGTGGCCAGCCGGTAGTGGCCTTCCAGCCGCAGCCCTTTGGCGGTCGTCACGGTGATGCGCGCGTCGATGATCCTCAGTCGGGTCCCGTTGATCCTTGTCAGGAACGACCCGTCCGGCAGTAGCGCCCAGCGGGCGGGTGTCCTGGTTCCCTTGAGCCGTACCAGCAGCTGTGCTCCGGTGGCCGCGGCTTTCGCGAGGAAGTCGTCGGAGTCGAATCCCCGGTCGTTGAGCAGCAGCATCCCGTCGTCCAGCAGCGGCAGCAATTTCTCGGCGTAGCCGGTCTCCTTCTCCGGCGTCGGTCCGAAGACCGCGCCGAGCAGGGCACGAGTCCCGGTCTCGCACAACACCATGATCTTCAGCATCGGATATCCGTCCGTGCCGTAGCGGTGTTTCTGCTTGCCCAGCCATGCACAGACGCGCGGCCGGTCAGGGGCCTTGGCGGAGCTGCACCCGTCGAAGGCGACCGTACGCCAGCACCGGTATCGCACCCCGGGTGTCTTCGGCTGTGCCACGGGACGGGCCAGCGTTTCGAACAGCAGCCGAAACGGCGCGACGCCCAGCCGCCGGTGAACCTCCCGTAGTGCCTTCTCCGAGGGACGCCGGTGAAGGAGCCCGCGCAGTCCCGCGGTGAGCTTGTCCCACACGCGCACGTACCCCAGCTGCGGAAAGAGGGCCAGTGCCAGCACGAAGTACACACCCACCCTCGACGGCAGCAGCCGCAGCCTCCGCTGGGCACTGCCGACGCGTTCCAGCACGTCATCGACGAGTTCGAAGGGCAGCTGCCGGGTCAGCTCGCCGAGATGCCCCGGAGCGAAGATGCCATCGGCAACGGTGATGGACGACGTGAGCGTGACGGTGGAACGCTGAACGGGCAACGGGGCTCCTTCGAGCAGGAAGACCTTGGTCGGCTTCCCTGCCCTACCAGGAGCCTCGTTGCCCTGACCTGCGCTTCCTCGAAATAGCCTGACCCGGTTGACAGCCGCGGATCGGCTCTAACTCCGTGGTCTTGTAAGTACCCCGATGAACTCCGCGAGCGCGCCGTCCGCGAGGTCCGCTCGACCGGCCGCCCGGTGGCGTATGTCGCCCGCGACCTCGGCATTCACAAGGAGGCCCTGCGGTCGTGGGTCCGCCAGGCCGAGGCCGACGCCGGCGAGCGCGACGACCGCCTGACCAGCTCCGAACTGGAGGAACTGAAGCAACTCCGCAAAGAGAATGCCGAGTTGAGGCGGGCCAACGAGATCCTCAAGGCCGCGTCGGTGTTTTTTGCCCAGGAGATCGACCGTCCCCGGACGGGCCGAGCAGGTGATCGACCACCTGCGGGACAAGGGCCTCGGGGTCGATCCCGTCTGCCGGGTGCTGGACCTGTCTCCCTCGACGTACTTCGCGTGCAAGTCCCGACCGAAGTCCGCCCGCCGGTTGCGCGATGAAGAGCTGATTCCACTGGTCACAGCCGCGTGGGAAGACTCCGGCCGCACCTACGGCGCCCGCCGGGTCACCCGCGCGCCGGCCACGCGCCGGCCACGCGCCGGCCACGCGGTGGCCCGCTGCACGGTCGGGCGGCTGATGCGGGAACTCGGGATCGAGGGCGTCATCCGCGGGCAGCGGCGTCGCACCACGATCCCTGAGCCGACCGCGCCTCGGCCGCCGGACCTGGTCAACCGGCGGTTCACCGCTGAGCGTCCGAACCAGCTCTGGCTGGCGGACCTGACCTACATCCGGACCTGGTCGGGCTGGGTCTACGTGGCGTTCGTCCTGGACGCGTACTCGCGTCGGATCGTGGGCTGGCAGGCCGCCACCCACATGCGCACGGACCTGCCGTTGGACGCGCTGGAGATGGCGCTGTGGCGGCAGAAGATCAAGAAGGACGCCGGCCGCATTCATCACAGCGACCGCGGGTCGCAATACGTGTCCATTCGCTACACAGAGCGATTGCCCGAGGTTGGCGCCTCGGCGTCCGTGGGCTCCGTCGCCGATTCGTACGACAACGCGACGGCGGAGGCCTTGAACGGCACGTTCAAGGCCGAACTGATCGAGCATCAGGGGCCATGGCGGGACTTCGACGAAGTCGAGCGGGCCGTCTTCCGGTGGGTCGCGTGGTACAACGGTGAACGCCTCCACTCCTCCCTCGGTTACATGCCACCCGACGAGTACGAACAGGCGTACTGGGCGAGACTGGAGCAAGTCCCGCAGACAGCTTGATCACACGATCGCGGACTCTACAAAAGTCGGGGCAGCTCAGATTCCAGATCGGGTGCCTGCCCGCCTTGCCATTCGTCTCCGCCAGCTTCTTCATCGTCCTGCGCACGTACGACCGGCCGTCGGCTTCCTCCGCAGTGATCACCTCAGCCATCTGCCGCACCGTGGCTATCCGCACGCACCCCAGCATTCGCAGCGCATCGGCCCGCACCTTCCCGGCCGTGGGAGTGGACTTCTTCCCCCTTCGCCGACGTCTCAGGGGAAGGGAGAGAGGTGTCAGCGCGCCGGGAGACCCCCTGGCGGGCGGTGTGAGCTGCGGTGATGGGAACGACGTTGGAATCGTTCGCGGCACCGTTCACGGCACTGGATTCCTGGCCGCCCAGAGGCCGCTCAGCACCCCTTGCCCAGCTCGGGCGCGGCTCCGGCTCGGGCTGCCGGGCGCTGCCGGTGTCCGTCATGACGAAGCTCCTCACGCAGGTGGCGCGGGGGTCCGGATGGAATCCCCCTGTCACCTGGTAGAGGTGCGGCGAAAGTCGACGGTGTGACGCTCCGCTGAGTGCCGTTACCGAGCCGTGATCGTCAGGCGTGCGCGGCGCAGAGCTCGGAGACGATCGCGAACGAGGTCGTCACCATCGGCACCGCCATGGCCGGCGGCATCACCGCGTGGGTGGTCTGGCCATGCGCCATGCCGTTGCGGATCTGCCGGCCATAGTCGAGGTACTCCGCCTGCCGGGCCGTCAGGATCCCGTCGGCGGCGCACTGCTTGATGAGCTGGTGCAGCGGCTTCTTGCCCGCGTCCGGGATGCGGTCGCGCAGCACGATCTCCACCGCGATCAGGGAGTGCATGACCGCCACGGTGGAGAACTCGTAGCAGTAGTACGACTGGCGCAGCAGCTCCCGGGCCGTACGCAGGACGGTCGCCGCGGCCTCGGGCACGCCGGCGGGCACGACCAGATCCTCAACGAGGTCGTGTATGTCGGCGTAGCTGCCGACGAAGAGGTGGGCGCGTTCGTCCGGGACCGGGGACGGCAGCCGCTGCGTGGTCATCCGCGCAGTCTCCCGGCGGCGCACCCCGGGCGGCAGCGGCTTTTCCGGGGACGTCGCGCAGCGTGACGGGACGGAGTTTTCTCCCCTGCCTAAATGGGCGGAATGTCGCAGGTAGCGGAACTGGACAAGGGGCAACGCGAGCGCCGACTGTGACTTGGATCGATAGATGGCGAGGCTGGGCTCCCGAAGCACAAGGTGGGAGCGTTTCGTTGATTCCTTGTTGGCGGGTCTGTGGAACGTTGGCCGGCGAGTCCGGGCGTGAGACGGTCCCCGCCAGGCACAGCCACTGACCAGCGCGTAGATGATCGCCGCGAACAGTGTCTCATCAGGCGTGTCCTGCGTCCCGCCGCCCTGTGGCCACACATTCGACGGCGGGATCAACAGCTTGGCGGTCTCCCACAACCCGTCCGGAACAATCCAGTACCGCCCAGCCGGGGGCGCGGCGCAGGGTCGCGGTGTCCGCAGCCGTACGCCTGCCCACACCCCGGTGGCAGGGTGCAGAGGACACCGCAAGAAATACGACAGAAGATGTCGAGTTTTGTGGAGACAGTGGGGGCGCCGGCCGGTGTCGTGGTGGCGCGGGCCGGGACGACGGACAGACAAGGACCCTCATGCGTGAGACACCCGACGATCTCCACCGGCTCCAAGCCCTCCTCGACGCCTCGCTCGCCCGCTCCACGGCGCACCTGCGGTCGATCATCAGCAGCGAGCGCACGCTCACCGCCGAGCAGCTCACCGGTGTGCTCACTGACATGTGCACGCTTGCGCTGTCCACCGTGACGGCAAAGGGCGAGCCGCGGGTCAGCGGCGTGGACGGGCACTTCTTGCACGGCACATGGCACTTCGGCACCGCGCGCGGCGCCGCCAAGGCCCGGCACCTCGCCGCCCGGCCCGCCGTCAGCGCCGCGCACATGCGCGGGGAGGACCTGGGCGTGTTCACACACGGCACCGCGGAGGTCCTCAACCCCCGAGACGGCGAGCCGGCCGCCGACTGGCCGGACCTGCTCGCGTACTTCCGGGACTTCTATGGCGACGACGCCTTCGACTGGGACAACGACGTGGTCTTCTACCGACTGCACCCGCAGTGGATGGCCGTGTTCGCCCCCGATCTCGCCAAGCTCGGTGGGAAGGCGGACGAGGCGTGACCCCGCCCGTACCAGACACGCGCATGCCGGCCCCACACGCTGCCGGGGCCGGCAAGACGCGCGACACCATCGACGTCGTGGGCGCCCGCACCAACAACCTGCGTGACGTGTCCGTCAGCATTCCCAAAGGCCGCCTCGTCGCCTTCACCGGCGTCAGCGGCAGCGGCAAGACCTCACTCGCCATCGACACCCTGCACAGCGAGGCCCAACTGCGGTATCTGGAGGGCCTTTCGCCGTTCGTACGCCAGTACATCACCCAGCGCAACCGCCCCAAGGTCGACCGCATCCTCGGCCTCAGCGCCACACTCGCGGTCGACCAGCGCCGCCTGAACCGCAGCCCCCGCTCCACGATCGCCACCATCACCGGGATCGATGGGCACCTCGGACTGCTCTACTCGCGCCTCCCGCGGATCGGCCCGGACACGGACCCGGCCGCGGACGCCGGCGCCCTGACCACTGCGCACTTCGACCGCCACACCCCCGAAGGCAGCTGCCCGGACTGCCACGGCGCCGGCGGACGCTGGCAGGCCCAGGAAGACCTCGTCATCACCCGCCCGGACCTCCCCCTCTTCGAAGGCGCCTCCCCCTGGTACGCCAAATGGCGGTCCGGAGAGCACATGTTCGTCCCCGCACTCGCCGCCAAACGCGGCGTGGACCTCGACCGCCCCTGGCAGTCGCTGCCTGCAGCTTTCCAACACGAGGTCCTGTACGGCACCGGCGAGGAGGCGGTCGAGGCCACCATGGACATCCCGAACAAGAACGAGACAGCTCGTATGACCTACACCTCCAGCCAACCGCTGCGCGGCGCGCTCGCCGAGGTGGAACGGGTGTTCGTCAACGCCCAGACGGCCGACGCCAAGCAGCGCTACCTCCCGTACATGCGCAAGCAGCCCTGCGGCACCTGCCACGGCAGCGGATTCGATCGGGTCGCCCGGTCCGTACGTCTCGGCGGCCTGACCTACCCCGAGCTGCTGGACGTGGATGTACGCGAGGTCCGCCGCTGGGCCGGGCACGTCGCTGAGTCCCTCGACACCCGGCAGCGCACCGTCGGCGAGCCCCTGCTGCAAGACCTCGGACGCCGGATCCGCCTCCTGGACCGGCTCGGCCTTGCCCACCTGCAGCTGTCCCGCAG
The DNA here is from genome assembly GCF_052983195.1 of Streptomyces hebeiensis. Lineage (NCBI taxonomy): Bacteria > Bacillati > Actinomycetota > Actinomycetes > Kitasatosporales > Streptomycetaceae > Streptomyces > Streptomyces hebeiensis. Next base: position 7,486,514 of record NZ_CM129812.1, on the reverse strand, counting down.
CGCCGCCACACTGTCCGGCGGTGAGTTGCAGCGCACCCGGCTCGTCGCTCAGCTCGGCACCGAGCTGAGCGACGTCATCTTCGTCCTGGACGAACCCGGCGCCGGGCTGCACCCGGCGGACAAGAATCACCTCCTCGGCATCGCCCTGGAGTTGCGCGAAGCCGGCAACACCGTCCTCCTCGTCGAACACGACCCCGAACTGATCGCCCACGCCGACTGGATCGTCGATATGGGCCCCGGCGCGGGCCGCCTCGGCGGCGAGGTCCTGGTCTCTGGCTCACCCGCCCTGGCCGCCGCCAACCCCACCTCGGCCACTGGCCGCTACCTGGCCGGCAACGGGCCGCGGCTGCGCCGTACGCCCCGCCCGGTCCGCGATGACGCCGGCTGGGTGGAACTGCACGGCCTGCGCGCCCACAACACGACCGCAGAGCTGCTGCGCCTCCCTGCCGGGCGGCTCACCTGCCTGACCGGGGTCAGCGGCAGCGGCAAGAGCAGCGTCCTGGGCGCACTCGCCGCGGGCGCGGCGGCCGCCCTCAAAGGCACGGCCGCCGACACCGTGCGCGAGGTGACCGGACTCGACGGATTCGGCTGGGTCGCCGTGGTCGACCAGGAACCCCTCGGGCGCACGCCGCGATCCAACCCGGCCACGTACAGCAAGGCGTTCGACATCGTCCGCAAACTGTTCGCCGCCACCGATACGGCACGCGCGCGCGGCGTCGACGCCTCCTGGTTCAGCTTCAACACCACCGGCGGCCGCTGCGAGACCTGCACCGGCTACGGCCGCAGGCTCGTCGACATGCACTTCCTCCCCGACATGTGGGTGGTGTGCGACACGTGCGACGGCCGGCGCTACGGACCCGAGGCCCTGGAGGTCACCTACCGGGGGCTGTCCGTCGACCAGGTGCTGGACCTGACCGTCGCCGAGGCCGGGGAGGTCTTCACCGAACCCCGGCAGCTCGCGGAGACCCTCACTGCGCTCGACCGGGTCGGGCTCGGCTACCTCCGACTGGGCCAGAGCGCCACCGAACTGTCCGGCGGAGAGGCCCAGCGCCTCAAACTCGCGTCCGCGATCCAGCGCGGCGCGGCGAGCCGCAAGGCCGGCCTCGTCATCCTCGATGAACCCGTCTCCGGCCTGCACCCGTCCGACATCCAGCGGGTCGTCGACGCGCTCGACATGCTGCTCGGCTCCGGCAACACCGTCGTCGTGGCCGAACACGACATCCCCGTCGCCGCGTCCGCGGACTGGGTGATCGACCTCGGACCGGGAGCCGGCCCCAACGGAGGCGCAGTGGTCGCGCAGGGCACCCCCGACACCGTCGCCGGCGCGGACACTCCCACCGCGGGATACCTGCGCCGGTACGCGGCCGGCCTGCCGCTCCTGGACGCCTCGGAGGACGCACGGCGCTGACGTACGGCGTGCCGACGCGACCGGCAGGGTCGCATGCGTGGTCCGCGGCGGCTGTCCGTTCGCCACGGGCCACGCATGGCTTGCACCGGGACCGGGGCAAGCCCGAGCCGCCGCGTATCTCCGAGCTTCAGCGGCGATCTCCCGCAGACGGTCGTCGCCGGCCCCCTGCTCCTGGGCGTCGAAGAGGCGGGCGGCGTAGACGGGTGGCAGGGCGACGGTCAGGTGCCGGACGCGGTCCTGGTCCGTCGACCCGATCGGCGCGGTGCAGCCCATGCGGGCGCGGGTGTCGATGACGATGCCGCCCGTGGACGCCGCCTTCTCGCGGGCCTTGGCCCGGATCTGCGGCTGCCACCGGGCCTTCACTTCGCGCTCCAGGCGCGCGGCGAGCTCTGGGCGGGGCTTCTTGGCCTTGCCCGCCACGTACCGCTCCACCTGCCGCTGGGAGATGCCGAGCAGCTCAGCGACCGCCTTGGTGCCCTTGAACTGCTTGACCAAGTACCGCATCTGCGGGCCCGCGGTCTTGGGCGCCGGGCGGGTGAACGCCTTCTGCACGGCGGCGTCCAGGCCGTCCCCGAACATGCTCATCGCCCTCTCCTGCTCTCCGTTGTCGACGTCGGTGACGGTGCCGTCCTTGATGGACCGGGCGAGGTTGCGCTCCGGGGCGTTGAAGCGGTCGCGGACTTCCTCTCCCCACAAAACGGTCTGCGTGCCCTCCCCCTTGACCAGGCCGGGGTTGACGCCGGGCTTGAAGCCGCCGGGCAGCGGCTTGCCCTCCCGGTAGGGCAGGAAGTCCAGCGGCGAGGGTCCGTCGGCGGCGTACACGACGCAGTCCGACAGGATCGCGATCGGGTACTGGCCGGTGAACGCCGCGTGCTTGACGATCTTGCGGTGCAGGTTGACACGGGTGCGGGAGATGACCGCCGCCCGGATGTCCGGCCGCCATGTCGGCCGGGACAGGGCCCGCCACGGCTCGCCCGGCCGCCAGCCCTCCCCGCGCGGGCGCTCCCGGAGGATGCCGCAGACGCCGAGAAGCTCGTCGACGCGGCCCTCCCCGCGCGGGCGCTCGCGGAGCTTGCCCAGACCGCCCTTCACCGTCGCCTTGACCGCCGACACGACGATCACCAGCTCCGGGTCACGGGCCTTGTAGCCGTCCATCGCCGCGAGGAAGCCGGCCGGAGCGAGGTCGACGTCGACGCCGAGGTCGGCCATCGTGGCGAGGTAGGCGTCGCGCAGCCGGTTGTACCAGCCGTCCAGGTAGCGGCCGTTGTCGTAGCGCACCCACGCTTCCAGCGGGCGCATCTCGTAGCCGAGCTCCACCGCGTACGCCACGGTCGGCGTCGCGTACCAGGCCGGCCCCTCCGGTCGCTCGCCCTTCGGGGCGCTCGCCCTTCGGCGTGAACGGGCTGGGCAGCAGCGAGCCGTCCAGCTCCGCCCAACTTGTCCTTGGCGACCTTCACCTTCGACAGATCGACGTGGGAGAGGTCGACCAGCCACGAGCCGGGCAGCTTCGGGTCGAAGACCGGGTTCGTGACGTGTGCCGGCGGCGCGGCGAGGCCGACGAGCAGCCCGTTGGCGCCCGCTGCGAAGGCCATGTTCACGTCGATGCCGACCAGGTGACGGCGCAGGCATTCGTCGTCCGTCATCGGCCGCGCCCAGTCGTACGCCTCCTCGAACAGCTTCTCCGCCGGGCCGCGTACGTGGAAGCGCGGCAGGTCGTTGAGTACCGGGTGCCCGTCGGGGACCTCGCACGGCGGCCAGGCCATCAGGTCGATCGGGTCCTTCCCCAGCGAGCCGGGGTTGTGCTCGGAGTGACGCTTGCCGTTCTCGTCGGGCTCGGAGGCGCGGGTCGGCGGGTGCAGCGCGGTCATCAGCTCCAGGCCGGTCACGGCGGTGGAGCCACGCGGCGTCCTCACCCGCGAGGCGTACGCGCCCAGGACGCGGGCGAGTTCGGCCGGCGCCGGCTGCCCGGCCTCGCCCCGGTGCCGGGTGTCCAGCGCGTGCCACGACGGGATGCACAGCTGCGCGCAGGCCCGCTCCGAGCCCTGCGCGGGGCGGTAGATCCGCGCCCACGGACCGAATCCGCGCTCGGTCAGCTTCCACTCCGCGCGGACCAGCTGCTTGATGACCTTGTGGCCCTCCGGCAGGCGTCCGGCGAGCTGCTCTTCCTGCGTGAGCGTGGCCGGGAGACCGTAGCGCTCCAGCGCGGCCTCGGTGAGTACGAGCAGCGGGTCGGCGTCCTTGCCGGGACCGGAGAGCTTCGGCTGACCGGGCTTGGCCTCCTTGAGCGTCCATTCCACCAACGACGACAAGGACTTGGCGGGCACGTCCAGGACCAGGCCGCCGGTGCAGTACGCCAGCACCTGGCCGCCCTCGACGCCGGCGACCGCCAGCGGGCCGTTCTCGAACTGCGGGTCAGTGCCGCCCGCCGGGTGCCGACCGGGGCTGCCTTCTTCGCGCCCGGACGGCGCGACGTCGACGTCGGCCTGGTGGTGCGCGCCGGACGCGGCGCGGCCGCCGGCGCCGCCCGAAGGTCTTCGCGTCCCAGATCGACGACGAACCCTGGTGGCGCCGCCAGAAGACCCCACTGATCTGCGCGTTCTCCATGACGCCGGTGGTGTCCCAGCGCAGATCACTCAGGACTGGCCGATATATTTCGCAGCCCGATATATAGTTGACGCATGACCATACGGAACCCGTCCCTGACGGAACCGCAATACTTCATCCTCGCTGCGCTCATGGATGGCCCGTTGCACGGTTACGGCATCATCAAGGCCGCCGAGCAGGCCACCGACGGGCGGCTCCGGATCGCTGTCGGCACTCTCTACGGCGCGCTGGAGCGGTTGGAGCGGGCCGGACTGGTGGCCCCCGGCGACGAGGAGATCGTGGACGGACGGGCGCGGCGCTACTACCGAGTCACCGAGGACGGCACCCGGGCACTCGGCCGGGAGGCGCTCAGGATGCAGCAGGCGGCGGCCGTCGTCATCGGACGCTCACGGAACACCGGGGCGTCCCCCGCATGAACCGTCTGCTGCTCGCGGCCTATCCCAAGTCCTACCGTTCCCGGCAGGGCAAGGAGTTGCTGACCTGCCTGGCCGAGGCGTATCCCGGCCGCGCCTGGCCCCCACCGCGGGAGGTCGTCGCCCTGGCGCGTGCCGGGGTGCAGGCCCGCGCCCGTGCCACCGTTGACGACACCACTGGGCCGTGGTGGCTGGACGGCATCCATCTGACCGCCCTCGTCCTCGCCGCGCTGGCGCTGGTCCCGTACCTGCAGGACGTGTGGCACTGGGCACTGCGCATCGACCCCGGGCAGCATGCCATCGCCTTCCACTTCTCCGGCTGGTACCCGTGGGCGGGCGGGCCCGGGCCGACACGGCTCCTGCCCTACGGGCTGCTCCCGCTGGTCGGCCTGATCGCCCTGCTGCGCGGCAAGCCCTGGATCGCCCTGCCGGCCGCGGCAGCCATGATCTGGGCCGGCGCCACGTCCCACGGCCGCACCCTCTTCGGCGACGAGGGCAAGAGAGGCCTGAGCTACTACGGGCTGGGCGCGCCGATAACGGCCCGTGACCTGGCCCTCTCGGGGGCACTGTGTGCCGCGTGCGCCGTGCTGGCGCTCTGCCCTCCCAGTCGGCTACGGCGCCGCTCCTACCGCTGGCTGGCCCCCGTCGTACTCGCCATGTTCGTGGCCGGGGGCCTGCACATCATCTCCGTCAGCCCGGCCTTCCAACGCGGCCTGTTCGCCCTCGAGGCCGCCGCGCTGATCGCCGCGTGGGTGGCGACGGCCGCCACCGGCGACCACCGGTGGCTGATCCCCGTCGCAGCGGTCGCGATCGTCCGCACGCAGGCGATCATCGTCCAGCCGGACGCGTTCATGCAGTCCTTTCCGGACATGGTCGTCCTCATCCTGCTTGTGGCACCCCTCCCCGCCCTGGCGATCACCGCCCAGCGCCGACAGGCGCAGGCACTCCCCGAATAGGAGCGGACCCCCGGTGGCCGAGCCCGGCGGCCCACGTCGTGCCACAAGACGTGCGTGACCTAACCCCCCTCAACGGAAGAAACAGAGCGATGACTCAGCACGATTCTCCGCCCCTGCCCGCGCACCGTCCGGGGGCCTCAAGGCAGGCCCCCGAGGCCCCCGACGCCCCCAGCCTGTCGCGTACGACACGGCCGTGGATGCCGGCTCTGCTGTACACCCTGGGGTTCCTGACGGTCTACCTGCTCGCCATCTGCACCCCGTGGGGGCAACGAGCTGAGAACGCCCTGTTTGGTCTCGGTAAAGGGGACCCCGAAGCTGTATGGATCTACCCCCTGTCAGGAGCGGCCTACGGCTCGACGCCCCTGCCGCCGCTGGAATTGAGCGCCAAACCCACCCTGATGGTGGGCCTGGCCGTCATCGTGGTCCTCACCCTGGTGCGGCGGTGCTGGTGGCAGGGGTGCGCGGCACTCGGGGTCGTCATTCTCACGACCGGAGGCAAGGAGGTCCTCAAATCGACCATCCTGCCCCGCCCCGATCTGGTGGGCGCGCCCGAGAATCTCCTTGATCAGGGTTTCCCCAGCGGGCACACGGCCATCCCCGCCGCGCTGACCCTCGCCGCCGTCCTCGTGGTGTCCTCCCGCATCCGCCCCTATGCCGCCACGGCCGGTGTGCTGTGGCTCGCCTGCATCGCCGCCTACAGCGCGACCAACGGCGGCCACCGGCCCAGCGAAGTGCTGGGGGCCACACTGCTGGCCTGTGCCTGTTACGGCCTCGCAACCTGGCTGCTGCCGCCAGCCGCCGCGCCGGGTGCCACGCGGAGCCCCCGAGCGCTGCCCGTCATCACCCTGACGCCGGCGCTGGCCGTCGCCCTCGTTTCCGGCGCACGGAACGACACCCTCACAAGGTCACTGGTCTCCGCGGCGACGGGCTTCATATGTGCGGCCCTGGTCTGGTACGCCGCAGTCGGGCGGCCCGCACACACCGCACGCCGCACACGCCCCGCGCTGGGCTGACCACCCGGCCGGCTCCGGGCGGGAACCGGCGCATCCTGGCAAAGCGCCTGTCCGATGCCACCGCCCAGTCGTAGAAGCCGTCGACGCCCGAGCCGGGATGCGCTCCCGCCCGACGTGTCCCGCTCGTGCTCACGCACGGGTGGCCGGGTTCGGTGCTCGGGTTCCTGGAGGTCCCCGGCCCGCTGACCGACCCCCGCGCGCACGGCGGTGACCCGGCGGACGCGTTCCACGTGGTCGCGCCGTCGTTGCCCGGGTACGGCTGGAGCGACAAGCCGTCGACGACCGGATGGGGCATCACTCGCACCGCGCGCGCCTGGGACACGTTGATGGTCTCGCTGGGTTATGAACGGTACGGCGCGCAGGGCGGTGACTGGGGTTCGGCAGTGTCCGGGGCGCTGGGCGAGGTGGCGAACATGCGCACGCGCGCCGATCCGCACGGCGGGACACCGGCCGTCGACGCACCCGAGGACGGCGGCACCCACGTCCGGTGTCCGGTGCCGCCGACCGGTTCAACGACCCGGCTCCGTCACGCGGCAGGAGCATTCGTCCGTCGGACCACGGCCGGTGCCCCGCCGGTTCAGGACACACCGCCCGCGGGCGGTGTGTCCGGCCGGACGGGCCGCTCCCCCTCCGGCGTGGCACGCTGCTCGGCCCGGTACGCGGACGGGGCACGGCCCAGCAAACTCCGGAAGGCCGCCGTGAACGCGGCGGGGTTCTCGTACCCGAGCGCCACCGCGACCCGGGTCACCGGCCTGCCGGCGGCCAGTTCGTGCACCGACCGCAGGACGCACGCCCGCTGCCGCCACTGGGCGAAGCTCAGCCCGGTACCGCGCCGGAACAGGCGGCTGAGTGTGCGCTCGCTGACGTTCAGGGCGGCCGCCCAGCGGGCGGGCGGGTCGTGGATGTCGGGGGCCCGCAGGAACGCGTCGCACAGCCGCCGGAGTTCCGGGGCGGCGGGCAGGGGCAGGTCGAGCGGGAGCGGTGACAGGTTCCGCAGCTCGTAAAGGATCAGCTCCACCGCGGTCGCGTCCCGGCCGTGCGCGGGATAGCGGGGCGCCATGTCGACGGCGTCGAGGATCAGCGCCCGCAGCAGCGCGGAGACGTCCACCACCCGGCAGCGGTCGGGGAACCAGGGCGCGGCCCCGGGCTCGACGTACAGGCTCCGGGTGCTGACCCCCGTCATGGTGACCTGGTGGCGGGTGCGCGGCGGGATCAGGACCGCGCGTGCCGTGGGCACGGTCCAGGCACCGTCCGCCGTCTCGACCCGCATCACGCCGGTCGCGGCGTAGAGGACCTGGGCGCGGCGGTGCTCGTGGAAGGGGAGCAGATGCTCGTACGGGTAGTCGGTGCCGATGGCGAGCACCGCCCGGTCCAGGCCGTCCACCTCGTCGACGGGAATGTTGCGCACCTTGCGACCCTACGCCCACGCTGTCGTGTACGAGTAAGGCACTGTCGAACAGTCGATTGCCCGCCAGCGGCCCCGGTTCCTAGCGTGTCCACCGTGCTGACCGCGTTTCTCACCCTTCTCCTGTTCGGCTGCCTGACCGGCGTCACGACGGTGCTGTTCGGCTTCGGCGGCGGCTTCGTCACCATCCCCGTCGTCCACGGGTTCCTGATCGCGACGGGTCAGGACGACGGCGCCGACGCCATGCACGTGGCCGTGGCGACGTCGACGGCCGTCATGGCCGTGAACGCGACAACCGCCGCGTCGGGGCACCGCCGCTCCGGCCGGCCGCGCCGGGAGTACCTGTGGCCCCTGGCCGGTTTCGTGCTGCTGGGCGCGGCGATCGGCTCGCTCGCGTCCACCTGGCTCAGCGGCATCCTGCTGCATGCCCTCTTCGTCGTGTACCTGCTGATCGCGATCGCGGACTGCCTGCTGCGCGAGGGGTTCCTCACCGCCACCGACGGCGGGGAGCCGCGCCCGCTCGGCCGGATCACGACGACGTTCGGCGGTGTCGGCATCGGCACGGTGGCCGCCGGCCTGGGCGTCGGCGGCAGTGTCATGACGGTCCCGCTGCTGCGCCGGCGCGGGCTGCCCATGGCCACCACGACCGCTCTGGCGAACGCGCTCAGCGTCCCCGTCGCCGTAGCGGGAAGCCTCGTCTACACCCTCGCGCCCGCCGCCCAGTCGCTCCCCGGCCGCGTCGGCTACGTCGATCTCCTGGCGTGCGCCGCGCTGCTCAGCGGATCACTGCCGACCGTTGCCCTGGTCAGGCGGATCGCCACGCGGGTCCCCGACCGGCTCCACTCGTCCGCCTACGTGGCCCTGCTCATCCTCGTCCTGATCGTCATGCTCGTCACCGGACCCTGACAAGCGGCCGGCAGCCCGCGCCGGGGCGTGACCGGCGGCCACGCCCGGCTCGGCCCAGCGCACCGGCCAGCAGCACGGCGTACGGACGGTCCACGGCCGGCGCCGCGGAAGCGACACAGTACGCCCGGTCGCAGCTGATCGGGACCACACCCGTCGGCTCGACGAAGCCCGCCACGGTGATCGTGTACTCGGCCGGCAGGGGCAGTCGGGCGAGGCCGTCCTCGGAGACCGGCAGCACGCGGCCGTCCGGGAGGGCGACGCCCCGCCCGAGGAGTGCTCGCAGGAACCCACGCTTCTCCTCCGCGGCTTCGACCACATCACCGACTCCGCTCCCGACGCCCCCTGACCCCGGCCGCCCTCAGGGACGGTGGCCCGGTACGGCGGCACCGGCACACAACACCGGCGAGCGAGGCCGGTATCCGCACCGCGTCCGTGCGCGCCTCTCGTCCCGGTTCGCTCACCTAACCGGTCGGGGGAAGACGGCCCGGCTGCAGAACCCCCCGCGGCCGCCGGACGCCGTGCTGTGCGTGAAGCAGATCAATGACACACATGGGGCGGCGCCTGGCCCGGCCATGGCGGAGATCGCGGCCACCGATGAGGAAACCGCACTCCCGGTCCGGGAACCACTCGCCGCACGATACGCGATCGCCCCGGCCGACCATACGACCCGGGAGCCCGGCGAACCCGGTGTGCGGCTGCGCTGCTTCCTCAACCTGCGCCAGGCACCCGGCTCGTAGCGCTGGACGCCAGGCACCCGGCTCGTAGCGCTGGACGCCAGGCACCCGGCTCGTAGCGCTGGACGCCAGGCACCCGGCTCGTAGCGCTGCGGGCCACAGCTGCCCCCCGCCGACCAGCCCTGGCCGGGGTCATGGTCACGGATCACGGCGCGTGACCGGTGCCGTGACCGGTCCGGCCAACGGTAGGGCGGTCATCCAAGGCAGGGCGATGAGCGCGCCCCGACCCGGTGACATCCCTGAGGAAACCATCCAGGCCATGGACACAGCCCGGCAACAGGGACTACAGAAGGACCTGCGCCCCCTCGCAGCCGACATCCGTACCAACGCCGAAGGCCGCTACGACAGTACGAGCCCGGCCCGGGTGACAGGCCGATATCGAGTGGACACTGCTGCGGGTCGAGAGCACCACCAGGTGAGCTGACCCAGGGCCGGTCACCGGCAAACCGGCCGGGGACGAGCAGCGCTCGGACCCGCCGTGATCAGGGCGAGGCACCGAGCACCACCAGTGAGCTGACCCAGGGCCGGTCACCGGCAAACCGGCCGGGGACGAGCAGCGCTCGGACCCGCCGTGATCAGGGCGAGGCTCAGAGCATGCCGCCGGAGCAGTAGAAACGGCAGCTCACACCCAGGCCGGATATACGAGGCTCGCCGGAGCACGGAACCGTACAGGGCACGGCCCCCGGGCCACCGCGAGAACTCAGCCGTCAAAACCACGCCGCCATCGAGTACCTCAGTCCGCCAGCCGTGGATGTCCAGCAGCAGACCGCCCAGCGGGCCGCCGACCAGTCCGGCGTAAGTCCGGTACAGAAACAGACCAGGATTGAGGTCACCGCGCTCCGCACCGTAGACACAGCCATCCAGCAACTACTCATCACCATTCACCCAACCAGCCACCCAACCAACCACCAACAACGAGCCGACGGTCGACCAGTGCCCATCCCCGGCTGGTCGCCTAGGCGAAGAACACTCCGACCTGGGACTTCTCGAGCCTTCTCTTCAGCGCCCCTTGACCGCCACTACCGGCGGCCCACTGCCCCTGAGTAACCAACGCTCCCGACCTCTCCCGGGTGAAGATCGGCAAGCAGAGGCACGACCTCGACGCCGCGCTGCTGCCCAGCCCGTTCACGCCGACCGGCCGGCGCCCCACCGGTCCGGACTGGTACGCAACCCCCACGGTCGCGTACGCCGTCGAGCTCGGCTACGACGTCGCCCCCGTCGAAGCCTGGGTGCGCCGTGAGAGCAGCCGGTTCCTGGACGGCTGGTACAAGCGGCTGCGCAACGCCTACGTCGACACCATGGCGGACCTCGGCGTCGCGGAGAAGCTGCCCCCGGCCGAGTTCCTTCAGGCGATGGACGGTTACAAGAGCCGTGCTCCGGAGCTGAGGACCGTGGTCAACATGCACCGCAAGATGCTCGCCCTGGCGGCAGCCACGGGCCGTTACTTCCCGTTCCCAAGTCCGCCGGGGCGCAGATGCGGTACCTGGTCAAGCAGCACCAGCGCAGTACCCGGCGCGTCGCTGAGCTGCTCGGCATCAGCCAGCGCACTATCGAACGCTATGTGAAGAACCAGATCAAAAGGCCCCGGCCGGAGCTCGCTGAGTGCCTCGAACGCGAAGTGCGCACGCGCTGGCAGCCGCAGATCAGGGCGAAGGCGAAGGAGGCCGCGGCCACTACAAGCGGCATCATGATCGATGTGCAGGCGAGGTTCGGCTACACCGCCGCCGTCTGCAGCACCGACCAGGCCCGCGTGCGCCACCTCACCCTCGCCCTGCCGCCCTCCTCTTTCAAGCCCGGGAGGCCGCGATCGACGAGGACGACCTCCGCGGTATCGCTGCCGAGGCGTTGGGTGAGGTGTACTTCCGCGACGGCGGCCACCGTGCCCACGGCCTCGAAGTGGAACTCAAAGTCAGCGTCGACCTGCAGTTCGAGCCTTAGCCGGTCAGTGCACCGGGGGCGGGAAGCAGGACAGGGCTGAGCCGAAGCACGATAGTTGTCACAAAGGCAGCCTTGCTGTCACCCGGACTGGCTTTGTACGCGAGAAGCGTCGTCGTTTGACATGTAATTGGGCGTCGCACACTCGCGCGAATAGGCCATGCTCACGAGAACGGGAGGCACCTGGTGTCGGCCCTGATGCAGGGAGCGGTATCTCGGCATCCGGTCAGAACGAAGAGGGCCTTGGAACCGACCAGGGCCCTCTTCGCGCCGGTGGCGGTCAGTTGCAGCAGTCGCAGCCCGGCTGGCAGCCGCACCCATCCGCCTGGCCGTCGGCGGGCGGTGCGAGCGTGGCGGTGGGGGCGCAGCAGCCCTTGCCCTGCCACGCGTCGCGGCCTTCCTTGACCGCGATGGCGGCGATGACCAGGGCGGCGATCGGGTCGGCCCAGGACCAGCCGAGGGTCGCGTTGAGGACCAAGCCGAGCAGCAGCACGGCGGACAGGTAGGTGCACAGGAGCGTCTGCTTGGAGTCGGCGACCGCGCTCGCGGAGCCGAGTTCGCGGCCCGCGCGGCGCTGCGCGGCGGACAGGAACGGCATGATCGCCAGCGACAGGGCGGCGATCACGATGCCCGGGATCGAGCGGTCGGCCTCACCGGCGCCGGCCAGGGCCCGGACGGCGTCGATGCTCACGTAGGCGGCGAGCGCGAAGAAGGAGACGGCGATGATCCGCAGGGTGCGCTGCTCGCGGGCCTCGCGGACGGCATGGTCGCGAGCGGAGAACTGCCAGGCGACCGCTGCGGCCGAGGAGACCTCGATCACGGAGTCGAGACCGAAGCCGATCAGGGCGGTGGAGGAGGCGATCGTGCCGGCGGTGATGGCGACGACCGCCTCGATGACGTTGTAGGTGATCGTGGCCGCGACCAGCAGCCGTATCCGCCGGGTGAGGGCGTCGCGGCGGGCCGGGGAGGGCCCGAGGGATATTGGTATCTCGGCGGCCATCTCAGCAGCAGCCCTTCTCGTCGGCGTCGACGCAGGTCCGGTCGGTCTCCACGGCGACCATGGCAGTGCGCAGGTCGTCGAGTGCGCGGCCGAGGCGTTCGTCGGCGAGTTCGTAGCGGGTGCGACGGCCGTCGGGCACGGGGACGACCAGACCACAGTCCCGCAGGCACGCCAGGTGGTTGGACAGCCGCGTTCGGGAGACCCCGAGCGCGTCGGCGAGGTCAGACGGGTAGGCGGGGGCATCACGCAGGGCGAGCAGGATGCGGCAGCGGATCGGGTCGGCGAGCGCACGACCGAACCGGGCCAGCACCTCGATGTCGGAGGCAACAGTCAGCACACCACGACAGTACACTGAATCCTGAATTCATGGATTCATGGATTGATACGTGCCGCTAGGGGAGAGTGCTGCCGAAACTCGTGAGCATTCCGCTCCGCACCCCACGGCGCGGCGCCTCCCAAACCGGTGTCGAGGTGCTGCTCCTTCTGGTGAGCAAAGCCACCCGGACCCTCGCCCCGCGACCAGCGAAGTGCGTGCGAGAGTGTGACGATGAAGACCATCGGGTTGATTGGCGGCATGAGCTGGGAGTCGACGGCCGAGTACTACCGGCTGCTCAACGAGCGGGTCCGGGAGCGATTGGGCGGCCTCCACTCCGCCAAGTGCGTGCTGTATTCGGTCGACTTCGCCGAGATCGAGCGGCTGCAGGTGGCCGGGCTCTGGAATGAGGCCGGCGAAGTACTCGCCGACGCCGCCCGGTCCCTGCAGGCGGCTGGTGCGGACCTGCTGCTGATCTGCACCAACACGATGCACAAGGTCGCCGACCAGGTGGTGGCGGCGGTAGACATTCCGCTGCTTCATCTGGCCGACGCGACAGCATCTGCGGTGCGGACCGCAGGTCTGCGCCGAGTGGGGCTATTGGGCACCGCGTTCACCATGGAGCAGGACTTCTACCGCGACCGCGTGGCCGGGCACGGCCTGGAGGTCCTGGTGCCTGACGCGGACGACCGGGCCGTCGTCCATAGAGTGATCTACGAAGAGCTCTGCCTCGGTATCATCCGGGAGGAGTCCCGAGCGGCCTACGGTGAGGTGATCAGCCGGCTTGTGGCTTCTGGCGCGGAGGGCATCATCCTCGGCTGCACCGAGATCGAGCTCCTCATCAGCCCGGAGCACAGTCCGGTTCCTGTCTTCGCCACCACCCGCCTGCACGCCGAGGCCGCCGTTACCGCGGCATTCGCGTCCGGACGGTAACCCAGGCCGGATTTCAGCCACGCCCGGTCGCCCCGGTCTGCCCGAAAGCTCCCCCGCCCGGCCTGTCGGACGACGCTGAGCGGTGACAACAACCCTGCGAACTCAGCACTGGTGACAAGCGGCCTGCCTCGTCGATGACAACTGACCTGCTTCGCGAGACGGGACGCTCCTGGTCGGAAATTACAATGGGGACAACTAACACGCTTCGACACAAGGGCGTCGGGGAGAGCTGTGAAAGCAGGAGCGTTACGGACCGTTCCGGCTGGCCGGGGACCTGACCTCGTCACTGATCAGCCGGGCCGCGGACCGCTACGGCCTGCCGGTCGCCGGTGAGCTGTGGCTGTGGCTGTGGCTGTGCCGTAACTCCCCCGCCCGGAACGACGACGGCGGCGGTGTGCGGGCCGATGCGGAGATCGTGCTCAACGAAGCCGGGCGGGGTGTGCTCGCCGAGCTGTGCGGGGTCGAGCCGGCGGTGCGGGCGCGTGCTCTGCCCGCGTTCACCGTGGATGATCCCAAGATCAGCAGCGGCCGGGAGGCCGCCCTGGCGCAGGCGCGGTGGCGGGCGGCGGGCGCGGTGGCGGGCGAAGCGGCGTTCGCCCGCCGGTCGTACACCGCGCGGCGCGCCGGGCAGGCACAGCAGGCGGTGCGGTATCTGCCGCGCTGGCAGCGGGCCAGGGACGGGATGACGATGTCGAGGGTGCCGGTCCCCGGGACCACGACGATCTGCTCGCCCAGGCCGACGCCGAAGGCGACCTGGACTGGGTCGTCGCGCTCGACTCCACCATCGTGCGTGCACACCAGCACGCCGCCGGGCCCGTCAAAAGGGGCCCCGGCCGGCGAGCCCGCCGACCATGCCCTCGGTCGCTCCCGCGGTGGGCTGACCACGAAGATCCACCTCGCCGCGGACAGCCGCCACCGACCGCTGGCGTTCGTCATCATGCCGGGCCATGCCGGTGACGCACCCGCATTCGAGCAGGTCATGGCCCGGTTGCGAGTGCCCAGACGGCTCGGCCGTCCCAGGGACACGCCGACGTGGTCCTGGCCGGCCAAGCGTATTCGTCCCGGTCGATCCGTCTTCATCCGCGGCGGCGGAAGATCAGGGCGGTGATCCCGCAGCGGGCGGACCAGACCGCGAACCGCAAGCGGCGCGGTCGGCTCGGCGGCCGCCCTCCGGCCTTCGACCGCGAGACGTACAAGCAACGGAACACCGTTGAGCGGTGCATCAACAAGCCCAAGCAATGGAGCGGCCTGGCCGCTCGCGACGACAAGATGGCCACCGTCTTCCTGGCCGGGCTCCACCTCGCCGCCATCTTCATCTGGTCGGCGCGGTGATCCGATGGAAACGGCCACTTGCCGCCACCTCCACGTGCCGATGCCATGGCTGTCGAACGTGCCCCCCGAGGGGCGATGTGGAGGCAGGTGGCCGTCGGCGGCGGCAAGGGCTGCCGAGTTTTTCGAAGTGATCTTTGTGCTGTTCCGGATCGGCGCGCCTGCTTAACGCTCGGGATGTGATCGAGGATGGGACCGGCCCTCTTTCATGCGCAGGATCAAGGTGAGCGCGTCCTCCGGGCGGGTTCCGGGAGTCAGGACCTCCTGCAGAAGGAGGCCGCGTATCGCGGCAACGGTGACGGCGGCCACATTCCGCGCCTCCTCCGTGTCGAGCCCTTCGCGTTCCGCGAGTGAGGACAGCGTCACGGTGAGGTCGCCGATCGACTTCACGAACTCACGGAATTTCTGAGGTTCGTACGCGGCCAGTCCGACGACGTGGAAGAAGCCCCGGACCCGCGACAGCTGTTCCGGCCGGGTGTACGTACGCCAGATCGCCGCGA
This sequence comes from Streptomyces hebeiensis, assembly GCF_052983195.1. Classification (NCBI taxonomy): domain Bacteria; kingdom Bacillati; phylum Actinomycetota; class Actinomycetes; order Kitasatosporales; family Streptomycetaceae; genus Streptomyces; species Streptomyces hebeiensis. The sequence goes on along the minus strand of NZ_CM129812.1, from coordinate 7,471,065 downwards.
CGAAATCGTCGAAGGTGCCCTGCTGGGCTGCTCGCAGAAGCCTCTCGTTGTCACGGGACCGCTGTGCCGTGAGCATGGCGGCGAGGGTGCCCGAGAGCGACCCGAAGTGGTAGCGCAGCAGGGCATGGCTGGTCTCGGTACGGGCGGCGATCTCACGGAGCGACATCTCCGGCGGGGGAAGGGCCTCTCCGAAGGCGTCGAGAAGCCGTGCCAGGAGCCGCTCGCGCGGCGCGCTGCCCTTGTGGTCTGAAGTTGACAGAATCACTCCTATAGTTTTTCCATTGGAAAAGAATGATAGGCGATCCCGTGCTGCTTCGCACACGGTCGCAGTCAGCTCAAAACGGCGGAGGGTCGACCTTGGGACCTGCTCAGGCAGTTGCGCGGCATCCGTCGATGGATCGCGGCGCGATCCCGGCAACCTCGACGTCACTGTCGAGAACGGCCGCATGCCCCAGCCCGGTGCCTCCAGCGCGACCCCGCCTACGCCGTCCTCGTCATCCAGGCCGGCCCAATCGTGAAGGACCTCAGATGAGCACCATGTGGCAGGGCTGCCTCGCCGACACCGACTACTTCGAGACGCGCTCCAGCGGTGGGCACGACTACGGCGTCTGGGTCACCACCCCACCGAACTACGACCCTGCCGCGGCGCAAGCACCCGTCGTGTACGTGCTCGACGGCAACTGGGCCGTGGGCCTGACCGCCCCGCTCATCGTCACGCAACTGGACCCCCTGCAGTCGATTCAGCCCTACATCCAAGTCAGCGTGGGTTACGCGGGTGAGGAAGCGGAGCACTGGGAGCGGCTGCGCAACCGCGACCTGGTGCCCCCCGGCGAACCCATCGCGAAGGAGTTCATCGACGCGGTGGAGTCGAGGGTCGACGCAGGCACGATGACGCGCGAACAAGCCGACGCCTACCTCGCTGAACTGAACGACAGTCGCGCGGACATGTTCCTGAACTTCCTCACCGACGACCTGCACCGGCGGATCGAACGCGACTACGGCACCGCCCCGAGCGGGCACGGCCTCTTCGGCTACTCCTACGGCGGACTCTTCAGCCTCTACGCCTGGCTCACCAACGGCACCTTCTTCGAGAGCATCGGCGCGGGCAGCCCCGGCATCATCAACGGGGAGAGCCAGGTCTTCGCTCGTCTTCGAGAGATGGGCGACACCCTGCCCGCCACCAAGCTCCACCTGACACTCAACGACAAAGAAGTCCTCGGAGACCTGGCGGTCTATCAGAATCTTTCGAAGAACGCGGCCTCGTTCCTCCACCACCTCACCGCGCGCAACGGCTCCGTCACCAGCGCACTCATGCGCGAAACGCACGTGACCGGGCTGCAGGCATCATTCCTCAGCTACCTCAGGACCTGCCGCGGCCAATAGCTGCCTGCCCGCCGCTGTCGTCATGAGCCAGGAGGCGCGCTGCCTCCTTCCGACGTGCTCTGTGCGAGGCCCGGGGCCTCGCACAGAGCCGGGAGCCAGTGGTCGTCGCGCTCGGAGTTCGGTCCGCAGCGCTTGATGAGGTCGCAGGTGCAGCTCACGCCGCCGTGGCGCGTCTTGTCGCGCCCCTTACGGCGGTCCCACGGCGCACCGCGTCGCCGGGACCGCCGTAAGGAGCGCGGATTGCGGGCTGTGCTGCGCCGTTGCGGCCTCGACGACCAGAGCTGCACTCGGGCCTTGTCCCGGAGGAGTGGACACCTGTTCGTGTTGTTATGCGGCGAGTGTCAGGGTAGCTGACCGTTGCCCGTAGGCGATCGGTGCCTGCTGTCCGTTCGCTGAGTGTCGTCGGCGGGTGTTGTAGCGGGTGGTCCAGCGGAAGACGGCCAGGCGGCAGGCGCGGGCCCCGTCGAAGCGGCGGGCGCCGCGGAGCGTCTCGCGTTTGAGGGCCGCGTTGAAGCTCTCGGCGAGCGCATTGTCCGCGCTCGTGCCGACCGCACCCATGGACTGTCGCACCCCCAACTCAGCGCATACATCGCCGAATTGGCGGGAGGTGTATTGCACTCCGTGATCGCTGTGGAAGACGGCTCCGGCCAGGCTGCCGCGGGTCGCGGCGGCTGCCTGGAGCGCGTCGGCGACCAGCGAGGTGCGCATGTGGTCGGCGATCGACCAGCCCACCAGGCGGCGCGAGAAGCAGTCGATCACCGTCGCCAGATACAGGAACTGGCCGTCGCCCACCGGCAAGTACGTGATGTCGCCGACGTACTTGGTGTTCGGGGCGGTGGCGGTGAAGTCGCGCCGGAAGAGGTCCGGCACCGGCGTCGCGGACGGTTCGGGCACGGTGGTGACCTGGCGCTTGCGCAGCCGCAGCCCGGCGATGCCGTACTTGCGCATGACCCGTCCGACACGCTTGTGGTTCACGTGCTCGCCCTGGTCGCGCAGCTCGGCGGTGATCCGCGGGCGACCGTAGGTGCCGTCCCATTCGGCGTGCACGGCCCTGATCCGCTCGGCGAGCGCGGCGTCCGCCCGCTCGCGCGCGGCGCGGGCCTGACGGCCGGCCCGCCATTTGTAGAAGCTGGAGCGGGCGACCTCCAGCACGTGACACAACCGCTTCACGCCCCAGGCGCGGTGGTGGTCCTCGACGAACTGGAAGCGGTTGGTCACCAGGTCATCTCTTGTGCGAAAAACTTCGTGGCCTTGCGTAGGATGTCACGCTCGGTGGCCAGTTTCTGGTTCTCCTTGCGCACCGTCGCCAGCTCACGGCGCAGGGCCTCGTTCTCGGCCTGAAGCTCTTCGGCCGTCGGCGGGGAATCCACCGTGTTCTTCTCCGTGCTCGTACTCGTCGTGCTGCCCCCGCCGTGTCGGGCCCGTTCGGTCCGTACCCAGTTGCGCAGCGTCTCCCGGCTGATCCCCAGGTCCTTGCCGACGCCCTCGAAGGTGTGGCCCGGGTCCGACAGGTACAGCGCGACGGCGTCCGCCTTGAACTCGGGCGAGTAGACCTTCATCACCATAAAAGATGCCTCCTACCCGGCCCCTACCGGGGCCGGGCTCAGAGGTGTCCACCACTCGGGGACAGGTCCCGTCCAGGCGCCGCACGGTCTCGGTCAGGCGTATGGCGAGCTCCTTGTCGGCCGCGCGCATCCGCGGACCCGCCCCGCGGCTGCCAGTCCCGCCATCAGGCTGATGCCGATCAAGGAAGCGTCGTCGACGGGTTCGGCCGTGGCAAAGGCCAGGCGCGGCCGCTGGTCGATCCCCGGTGACCGGCACATGTTCGTCACGTGGCTCTGCCAATGACGAAGAGCGGCGTTTCTCTGGCAGGCCGGGAGGCGCTGCCCGCTCCGAATGTCCCGGACGGGTTGTCGGCGGGGATGCGGGCCTGGCCTGGCCCGGCCTCCCACGACCGGCCGCCGGATCCGCTCCCGCGCCCTACCGGTGCTCGCCCGGGTCAGCTCCGCGGGCGCGAGCACCAGCCGCCGGCCTTCTGCTCAGGCACGGTCTCGCCGTGCGCCTGGTGCTCGGTCACGGCCTGCCCGGCCCGGCGTTCGACGGTGATGTACCGCTGCTTACAGGCGTCGCAGAGGTGCGGGTGGGCATCGTATGGAGCGCACCCCACCCGGCGGCATCGACCGTTTGCCACCGTTCGTCGGTGAACTTCGTGCCGCAGTCCGCGCACACGGGACGGCGCGCTTCCCGCTCGGCCTTCCGCCGCTCGGCCGCGCGGCACAGCTGTTCCTTGTACTCCCGTTCGCGGGCGTCACGTTCTGCTCTGGCGCGGGCGGTGGCTGCCTCGCGGCGGGCGCTGCCGATTGCCTCGACCGCCTGGCCGAGGTCGAACCCGGCGCCGTCGTCACCGTCGACCGCGAGGGCGTCCACCGCCGGGTCTACGGGAAGCTGGAGTTCCGCCGTCGACTTCATCGCTCAGACCGACCACTTCGTCGACGACAAACTCCGCGGCGCCCCCGACGCCCCGTTCATCCACGACGTGGCCCGCACCGCCGAGACCGATCACCAGGACATCGCCCTGGACGCCCAGGCCCCCGCCGACCCCGCCGTCCGCGAGAGGATGATCCGGGCCCGGCATCTGCCCAACGGGTTCAGCGACATGGACACCTCGCTCCGTCTGCTGTTCCAGGCCATCCCCAACCAGTCCGCCCACCCCAACCGAAAGTGCGAATCGGCCCGGGCCAGGGCCCGGTGAGCCCGGCGCTGTTCACGCTCCTGGTGGGGCGCGGGCGAACGGGAGCAGCGATGGGGGACGGGTGGAAGCCGGGACGAGCCGGGCGAACACCGGGCCCCTGGGGTTGGAGCGGCCTGCTCGACGAGTTCGGTGACGCTCATCACCCGCAGAGTGGACCAGGCGGAGTCGCAGTACTGCGATGCCGGGCAGCCGAGTCGGTCAGGGGCGCGGGTGCCGGTCCTCGCACTTGCTTCCGCCGAGTCTCAATCGTCTTCGGTGATGAAGTCGGTCAGCGCGGCAGCGACGGCATCGGGCTGTTCGTCGGGGATGAAGTGTCCTGCGTCCGGCACGACGATCCCGGTGGCGTGGTCGGCCCACGGCCTGATGGAAGCTGCCATGTCGGGGATGGAGCCGTGGCTGCTGGAGATCCCGAGAACCGGGACCGTCAGGCGCTGTTGTTCCAGCGCTTCGTGGTTCTTCCGCGCCGACTCGGCGGCGTCCCGGTAGTAGGCCAGGGATGCACGGAGACCGCCGCCGGCGGCCACGGAAGCGGCGTATCGCTCAATTTCGGCGTCATCGAAGGTGTCGGAGGAGAGGGTCTTGACCTTCAGGAACCAGCCGACGTACTCCCGTTCGCGGCCGGCGAGCAGTGCCTCGGGCAGGTCGGGCACGAGGTGGAAGGCGAAGTGCCAGGTCTTCCACGCCTGCTGGGGGTCGGTCGGAATGGCGTCAGGGAGTGTGATGCCCGGGATGCCGGCGTCGAGCAGTGCCAGGCCACGCAACCGGCTCTGGTGCTTCAAGGCGAGGGAAAAGGCGACCCACGCGCCGATGTCGTGGGCGACCAGCCAGTATGTCGAGACTCCGAGCGCCTTGACCGCGGCATGGACGTGCGCAGCGACCGTGTGCGTGTCGTAGCTGATGTCCGGGCGTTCGGAGTGGCCCTGGCCGGGCAGGTCGATCGCGATGACGTGGAATCGGTCGGCCAGGTTCGGCATCACCTTGCGCCATGCCCACCAGGTCTGCGGGAACCCGGCGAGCAGCACGACGGCTGGACCGTCCGGCTGACCGCCCTTGACCGCGTGCAGCCGGACGCCGCCCGCGTCGACCCAACGGTGGGTGAAACCGGCCAGGTCAGGCAGCGGCAGGTCGCGAACCGGGTTGCCGGAGACATGAGGGGCGCTTGCGGGGTCATTCATAATTCTCCTCCATGGTGTGAAGTGTGCGGAACAGCGTTCCGGCACCCCCGCCGATGACGGCGAAGCTTCGACACGCCCAGTTCGTCGCGCGGGAACGCATGTGAGTCGGTGCCGTGACGCGTTGTGCCGGGACGCCCGCGGCGACGCCGAGACTCAGGCCGCCGATGTTGGCCGTGGTGCTCAGCACGGCTGCCGTCCTGCGCCCGCGCACGAGTTCCGCGATCGCCGACGTTGCCGTCGCGGTGACGAGCCCGGTCGCCACGCCGTTCAGCACACGCGAGATCAGCAGGACCGTGAGGCCGTCTGCCAGTGCAGATCCCAGTGTGCTCAGCGCCGTGAGGGCGAGCGACAGCGCGAGAACGGGACGGCGGCCAATGGCGTCGGACATGGAACCGGCCACGACTAGTGCCGGTCGCGGCACTAGGGTGCCGACGACTCCCACGGCGTAGGCGATGAACACGACAACGGTGGTGAGCAGTCCGAAGCCGAATTGCGAGGCCGACAGCACGTACAGCGGGATCGTCAGTGTTCCGCCCGCCATGACAACGGTGCAGACGAACGCGACGGCGCCGACCGCGAGCCCGCGGTGCGCGTGTCGCTGCGCTGTGCGGTCTACGGGGCATCCGGCCATGATCATGCCTTCACCCTACCCCATCTTGAACTGATTGGTTCAAGATGGGATGATGGTCTCCCCTAAGAAAGCAGCGCAGGAGGGAGGCGCGGCATGGCAGGCAAGAAGCGGTTCGACATCGCCACGGCGCTCGATGCCGCGATGATCCAGTTCTGGCGGGCCGGTTACGCGGACACGTCGGTGGACGACCTGTCCCGGGCGACCGGACTCAACCGCAGCTCCATCTACTCCTCCCTCGGCGACAAGGACACGCTCTTCATGCGCTGCCTGGAGCGCTACACCACGCGTTACGGAGACAAGTACGACGCCGCGTTGTCCTGCGCCGCCGACCGGCCCCTGGCAGCCGTGCGGGCGTTCTTCGACGTCACCCTGGAACGCATCGCGGACCCCGGTCTGCCCGACGGATGCCTGGTCGCCCAAACCGTCATGGCGACCCCGGTGCTGAGCGCGAGCGTCGCGGCGCGCGCACGGGAGGCAATCGGCTTCCAGCACACCCGGCTACGCGCCGCGCTGAAGGCCGGCCGACTGCACGACGAGGCGGCCGAGTCCTTCGCGACCCACCTTGCGGCCGTGAACCAGTCCCTCGCCGTCATGAGCAGAGCCGGAACGAGCACGGAGCAGTTGCGCGCCATCGTCGACGTGACTCTTGACGCACTTGCGCAGACTCTCGGCGCGAGCGACTGAGATTTGTCCGGCAAAGCGGACTTCGCCATCTGCCTGAGCAGAACCCGCCGTGCGTCACGGGTGCGCGTCGGGGTCCCGGCGTTTGCCCGACCCGATCTTGCGTGTGAGCGCCGAGTTCGTGTTCGCGCCGAGCTCGCAGCCCGGCCCCGCGGGGTCGCACTGGCGATAGCGTGATCCCCATGACGGCTGAAGACGAGGCGCTGGTCGGCGGGATGATGAACGCGGGGGCGGTCTTCCGCCGGGGTGCGCTGGTTGAGCGCCCGGCGCCGCGCAACGCGCGCGCCCTGCACGCCCATCTCCTCGCGCTGAAGGAACACGGCTTCGACGCGGCGCCGGCCCCTGTCGGCCTCACCCCGGATGGCCGCGAGCAGCTGACCTTCATCTCGGGCGACGTGGCTCTGCCGCCGTTCCCGGACTGGGCGATGACGAAGACTGCCCTCGAATCGGTGGGGAGCCTGCTGCGGCGCCTGCATGAGGCCAGCACGGCTGTCGCGGTCGACGCCCATGCCGAGTGGCCCCGTGACCTGGCCGACCCGGAGGGAGGAACGATGCTGTGCCACAACGACGTCTGCCCGGACAACGTCGTCTTCCGCGACGGCCGTGCCGCTGCCCTGATCGATTTCGACCTGGCGGCCCCAGGCCGTCCCCTCTGGGACATCGCCATGACCGCCCGCTACTGGGTGCCCGTGCTCGATCCCGTCTCCGCAGCCGCCTTCTACCCCTCCGGGCTGGATGCGCCCGCACGGCTGCGGATCCTTGCCGACAGCTATGGCCTCTCGGCGAGGGACCGCGCCGAGTTGCCCGGAGTCATCGAGCAGGCCACGGAGGTCTGCCGGGCCTTCGTCGCCCGCCGCGTGGCCGACGGTGACGCCCTCTATCTCCAGGCGCTGGCCGCGCTTGGTGGATGGGAACGTTGGGACCGTATACAGACATGGCTGGTGGACCACCGCAAGACGTTCACGGCTGCCCTGTTGAGCTGACCGATGATGGCCTGGAGTCGAAGGCGGCGCTCGCCCAGGCAGCGGCAGAACTGCGGACTGCCGCCGGCGGCGGCGTACAGTTGGCGAAGGATCTGGCCGACCGCGCCTCAGCCCTGTCCCTCATGGGCGGCCCGCCAGTGGGCCGGGCAGACCGCCCGGGGTGGGTGCGGTCGCGGCTTCTTCGACCAGCGGACACGCTCGGCCGCCAGAAGCGCGGCCGCGGCCTCCGGACGCCTCGGCAGACTCGCCGCGGCCCGCGCCGCGACCTCGTCGTCGCGGGTTGTCCCCGTACCCCTTCTGAGTGCTCCGCCACGTACGCAGTTGTCCGCACCGCCGCTCAGGCCACGTCGGTGTCCCATTCGACGGCTCGCGGCTGGATGCCGCCGGGCCGGCGCAAGGCCGAGAGAGCCTTGGGCTGGGCCGGACGGTTCAGTCCGTGCGCGGGTCACTCGGGCCGACGCGGCCGCCGGTGAGGCGGGCCTCGAAGCCGTCGAGGATGGACTGGAAGCCGAACTCGAAGGTGTTGTCGGGCGCCGCGGCGTACTGCGAGGCGGCTGGGGTGCCGAGGCGTTCGCGCAGCCGCGGGTATCGCTGGGCGGTCTCGGTGGCGCGAGCCATGGCGTCGGTCATCAATTGCTCGGCATCTGCGCCGTTCTTGCTCAGCCGGCGCTTCAGTGATACCTCCGCGGCGGGGCCGAGTGCGCTGCCGAGCACGAAAGTGAGCACGGTGGCGGCTGCCCGGTCCGCGTCGGCGGCGGTGAAGCCCGCTTTTTCGTAGATGGCGAGGCTGAGATCGTCATGGCGGGCCTGGCCGGGGCCGTGCATGAGATGGCTGCCGAACGCCTGGCCGAGCCAGGGGTGCCGGTTGAGCATCGCGTGCATGCCGGTGGCCTGGATGGTGGCGGCCGTACGCCAGTCGGTGGCGTCGAGATCGGGCTGCTCGATCTCGTACCAGATCGCATCGCTGGCGAGCCGGACCAGCTCGTCCTTGGTCTTGATGTGCCAGTAGACGGCTGTGGCGGCCGAGTCGAGCCGTTTGGCCAGGCTGCGCATGTTGAGGCCGTCCAGTCCCTCGTCGTCCAGCAGCTCGATGGCCGCGTGGACGATCCGCTCCGGGGTCAGCGTGTCTCTCGGCATGGCCACCACCTTACTTGAACTTAGTTCACGCACAGGCTTGCACTTAGTTCAAGTGGCGGCCTACGCTCCCTCTCGTACTTAGTTCAAGTCTCTGGAGGGGAAGCAATGTCGCAGAAGAAGCTGTCGGACTTCGTCGAGGCGCGCGCCAGGGAGTTCGCGGTTCCCGGTGTCGCCGTCGGGGTGCTGCTGGACGATCAGGAGATCTACGCATCGCACGGGGTGACGAGCCTTGGCAGTCCGCTGCCAGTCGACGAGAAGACACTGTTCCATCTGGCATCGGTGTCCAAGACCTTCACGGCGACCGCGCTGATGCGCCTCGTCGCGGAGGGAAAGGTGGACCTTCACGCGCCGGTGCGGCGCTACGTCCCCGAGCTGAAGCTCGCCGACGAGCGGGCCGCGGCGCAGATCACCGTCCTGAACCTGCTCAACCACACCGCCGGCCTGGACTGGAACCTGATCGGCGACGGCACGGTCGACCGCTCCCTGGCCGGCCTCATGGCGAAGCTGCTCGACCTGCCACTGATCGCGCCGCCCGGTGCCCGCGCCTCGTACAGCCAGGCCGGATACAACCTGGCCGGGCGGATCATCGAGAAGGTCACGGGCCTGCCCTTCGAGCAGGCCATGGCTTCGCTCGTCCTGGAGCCGGTGGGGCTTTCGGACACCGTGTACGGCCTGGCCGAGGTGATGGTCCGCAAGTTCGCGGTGGGCTACAACCGCAGCGAGAACGGCGAACCGCAGCCCGCCCGGCCGTGGGGGGCGTTCAAAGAGGGCGCGCGCGCAGACAACCCCGGCGGCGGCCTCGCCTCCTCGGTGAGCGATCTGCTGCGCTGGGCACGATTCCAACTCGGCGACGGTGACGACGTCATGCCCGCCTCATCGTTGCACCGCATGCGGGAGCAGACGGTCGAGCTGCGCGCCAGCTCGCTCGGGGACGGCTTGGGCATCTGCTGGTTCCTGAACGGCCTGGACGGCGTCCACCGCATCGGGCACGGCGGCTCGGGCAACGGCCAGTTCGCCGAACTGCTCATCGTGCCGGAACGCAACTTCGCGGTGGTTTCCCTGGCCAACGCCGGGCCGGACGGCTACCCCTTCAACCAGTCCGTGGTGAAGTGGGCGCTCGAGCAATACCTCGGCATCGTCGAGCAGGCGGCGGAGCCGCTCCCGTACGACGAGGAGCAGGCCCGGCAGGTCGTCGGCCACTACGAGATCGATGCCATGAACCTCGACATCGCCACCGACAGCACGCGCCTCACTCTGGCCGTCGATATCAAGCCGGAGACCCGCGCAGCATCGGACGAGGAGATGCCACCCGGCTACGCGGCTGCGGCCATCGGCTTCCTTCCCGGCGACGGCGACGAGTACATCATCACCGAAGGCGGCCTCAAGGGGCAGCGCGGCTACTTCTCCCGCGACGACAACGGCGCGGTCATAGGCGTCGATCTCGCCGGCCGGCTCTTCGGCCGGGTCATGGAAGCCACCTGATCCAGCAGGTCAGGTGATCCCGATCGGCCGCCCCTCTGGCACCCGAATCAGCGGCAGCAGGCCCACGGACGCAACCCGCCACCGCATCAACCTTGGTGGGCACTCATCCGCACAAGGTGGCGCACTTCCACTTGTACGCCGACACGGGTCGGGTGCTCGACCGCCCTGTCCTTCTCCTCGACCGTCACCGGCCGCTCGACCTGCTGCCCGACCAGACGCTTCGCTCCGTCCGAGGTCCACTGCCGCCGGCCCGAACACGAGTTGAACTGCACGCGGTGCGTTCCCGGCGCGATACACCGCGTTCTATGGGGGCTGGACCCGTCTGCTGGGCAGCCGTACCGACGGCACCGATCTGCTGCACGAAGAAGCCGCCGGCCGCCCCGGCTGGCGCGGACTGGCACGTCAACTCGACGCAGTCCGCACGCCCCCGCCTGTGTTCAACTGCGTGTTCGCCGACTCCGGGACCAAACCCGAGGATGTCGATACCCCCAGGGCCTTGCGCTCATCGCCTTCTCCCCTCCTGCTCGAGGCACGGAGGATGGTCTCATGGGGCTTCGTCTCCGTCCTCTGTGCGCACCCGCGCATCCAGGGGAACATAGTGCTCATGTCACGAGATGAGGGAGAACCACACAGTGCTACGTCAGATGGCGCGTCCGAGCAGTCGTTCCTTCAGCGCCCGCAGGTGATCTTGGGGATCGTCGGAGGGCTGTTGACGGTGGTCGGCACTGTTATCGGCACCTTCTTTCTGCTATTTCCCGATGCACAGCCGGAACCGGAGCAGCCCGGCCTGGAGGTCGTAGCTGTTGATCTCGACCGCGAACAGGCCATCGCCGCAGACGTCGTTTCCGCGGCGGACGGCTCGAAGACTGCCATCGAGGACTGGAAATCCTCTCTCGTCTCAGTCGTACTGCGCAACCCGAGCGACGACCCCGTGCTGGTCAGGCGCGCCGAGGTGCACTTCAGCACCCTTTCCAGAGTCGGATGCCCTTACGGGGCGGGGGATTTGGATGTGCAGGCACGCTACCACTTCAAAGTCCCGCTCGAGAAAAAAGCCCCATTCACTCTCAAGCGAGCGATGGCATACTCCGTATCACCGCACGGCCAGGAACGGATCGCCTTCACGATTGGCCCGGAATCCGTATTCACCGGGGCCTTTCCAACCGTTTATCAGTTCCGACTTACCTTGCACCTAGATGATGGGTCCACTCTCAAGGTGCCGCACACCATGACCTACATGGACCCAAGCTACGCCGAGGTTGTCCTCGCAGCTGCGGAAGGAGCGGTGGAAGATGGCGACCGCTCAGTATTCACCACAGTTGACTGCGTGCGAGAGCAAGAAGCAGTGGCGCGGCGACTGGCAGGAGCAAGCGGGCTGGTCTCCCCGGAACTGAAAGAGTACAGCGCCAGTCTCACGCGGCTCATCGACCGTGTGACCGACTAGCGACTGTGTGGCCGACCGGCGCCATGACCAGTGACGTTCACCGAGGCTGAGGTTGCAGTGGTGGATGCTGTCGCGGGCCGGTTGCCCGGAGTGCTTAGAAAACGCTGGACACCTTCGGGTTGGTCGGCGAGCATCCACGGGTGCCAGATGAAGCTGAGCATTTGCTGGCCGGAGACTTGTCGCAGCCCCCGCCCGCCAGCACCGCCTTCCTGCTCGCGGCCCTGGGACGACGAGCACGCCAGGAGGTCGAGCGAGCGCTCAAGCCGACCGGTTACACGCTGCGCCATCTCTCGGCTCTCGGTCACCTGTTGAGGGAACCGGGAATGTCCTACAGCGAACTGGGCGGCAGGGCGGGGATCACCGCACAGAGCGCCCAAGCCACGGTCCGGCAACTGGAAGAGCGCGGTGCCGTCGAGCGCCACACCGACCCTGGACGAGGCCGCGCCGCAGAACTCCACGTCACGGCAACCGGCCAGGAGCTCCTGAGCGCGGCGGGGCGATATGCCTACGCCGACGTGGATGCCGCCCTGGAACGGTGCTCGGGAAGCAACGGTTCCAAGACCTCACCGGACTCCTCCTGTCGGCGTTGTCCGGGAGCTCTTCAGGGACGGACTGAGCTCGGGCAATCCCCCCATGCTGCCCGTTCGGTCGGGATGGGCGGCCTCGTCGCGGGCTTGCTGAGCGGCTTTGGGTGCCGCGACCACGGAGGCGTCGGGCACCGCAGTCCACAAGTGGTGGCCTGGACCGTAGCGGCCAACGGCCGCCGTCGTCCAGGCGAACCAGGCTCGCCCACCGGGCCGGCCCAGGCACCGCCGCGCACCTCTTTCGTGCCCACCGGATCGGGACCACGCCGGGAGCCCGCCTCCGACGAGGCGGTGGCCGCCGGTACCCGCGGAAGCGGCCTGACCGGGCCCGTGGCGATGCGCGCACCGGGCCGCGGAGCCTTCTTCGACCGGCAGTCCGCCCCGACCAGCCGTACCCCTTCCGCGGACGTCGCCTGTCACCGCAGCTGGTTGAACGCCTGGTCGGCGTCGGCCACGGCCTCGGGGTGGACGTCGTGGGCGGTCCGACCGTCGGCGATCTTCTGCCAGTTGGCCCGGGCGAGCACCCGTTGGACCGCGAGCACCTGGGCGGCTCGCAGGCGTGCCTGGATGCCTTCGCCGAGGGCGTCCGCCAGCGCCTCCTCGTCCTCGAGCTGGTACCGCGTGAGCCGTCCCGCCAGGCTCGGCGTGGTGAACACCAGCCGATGGAACGCCACCACCTCGGGGTGGTCGTTGAGGCCGGTGACGGGGTCGTACCGATCGAGCCCGGCCCGGAAGTACCGGTGCAGCGCCGTTACCGGCTCGATGCCGGACCCGCGGTCTCGTACGACGCGCGCCGTCTCGCCCTGGTGGTCCGCGAACCGGTGCAGCACCAGGTCTTCTTTGGTGGGGAAGTACCGAAAGAGGGTCGGCTTGGAGATCTCGGCCGCCGCGGCGATGTCGTTGACCGAGACGCGGTCGAAGCCGCGCTCCAGGAACAGCGAGACGGCCGCGTCGCCGATGGCGTCGCGCGTCCGCTCCTTCTTGCGGGCCCGCAGTCCCGTCGGCTCGCTCATCCGCCCACCGTAACATTCATGACCGAGTTGCTTTTTTAACCAGGTAACGTTTTCATGGACGGCGTGAATCGGACAGACATTCCTCCGGTGCTCGTAACCGGGGCGACGGGCCGGGTCGGCCGCGTCGTCATCGACCAACTCCTCGACGCCGGCGTGCCGGTCCGCGCCCTCACCCGTCGCTTTGAGGCGGCGGCGCCGCCGGCGAAGGCCGAGGTCTTCACCGGCGACCTCACCGTGCCCGAGTCGCTCGACCCGGCACTGAACGGCGCCGGTGCGGTCTTCCTCGTCTGGACCGCCCCGCCTCGGACCGCCGCGGCAGTCGTCGAGCGGCTGGCAGCCCACGCGCGGCGGGTCGTCTTCCTCTCCTCCCCGCACCGGACGCCGCACCCCTTCTTCCAGCAGCCCAACCCGATGGCCATGCTGCACGCCGAGATCGAGCGGCTCATCGCGGCCACCGGACTCGAGTCGACGATCATCCGGCCGGGGATGCTCGCGTCGAACTCGCTGGCCTGGTGGGCGCCCGCGATCCGGGCCGGCGAAGTCGTCCGGTGGCCTTACGGCGCCGCCGAGACGGCACCGGTCGATGACCGCGACGTCGCAGCCGTCGCGGCACGAACACTCCGCCAGGACGGATACACCGGAGGCGACTACGTCCTCACCGGCCCCGAATCGCTGACCCAAGCCGCGCAGGTGGACGTCATCGGTGACGCTCTGGGGCGCCGGATCGTATTCGAGGAGATGACGCCGGACGAGTTCCGGAGCCTGTCGGAGGGTACGGCGCCCAGCTCGGTCGTCGACATGCTGCTCGCCGCGTGGAGCGCGGCGGTCGGACAGCCCGCCCACGTCACCACCGCGGCGGCCGACATCCTCGGCACGGCGCCACGAACGTTTCGCCAGTGGGCCGCCGACCACACCACCGCGTTCGCGGAGGGTTCGTAAACCTCGTCACAGCGGCTTTTCTTGAGCGAGCGATCCAGATAGGTTACGGTGGAGGCATGGCAAGGACCCGGGAGTTCGACACCGAGGCGGCGGTGGGCCGCGCCATGGAACTGTTCTGGACGCGCGGCTACGAGGCCACCTCGGTGCGCGATCTGACTCAGCACCTGGGGATCGGGCAAGGATCCCTGTACGCCGCGTTCGGCGACAAGGACGGCCTGTACCGGGCCGCGCTGGAGCACTATCGCACCACCCTCGCGGCGGCCGCCCTGCGCAGTCTGGAGGAGGGGACGGACGCCCGCACGGCGATCCGTACGCTGCTGACGGAGCGGATCCGCATCGCCGTCAGGAGCGGCGGCCAAGGCTGCCTGGCCGTCAACGCCGCCTGCGAGCGGCTGCCTCAGGACACGGCGACCCGGCGCACCGTGCGCGACATGCAGGACGCGAGCCGGGACGCGCTGACCGAGGTGCTACGGGCCGCGACGGAGCGGGGCGAGATCGCGGCGCGGCACGACCCGCGCACGGTCGCCGCGTTCCTGGTCACCTTCCTCAACGGGCTGCTGGTCTCCTCAAAAATCACACCGGACGCGCCCACCCTCGAACCCCTCGTGGATATCGCACTGACCACTCTCGACTGAGAACTCACCGGCCTCGGCCGGATGTCCTCATGGCCCGAATCTGTAACGCCCGATAAAGAAAATGCTACCCGTCCCGGCCGCGACCACAGCGCCCCCATCAGCGCCGACGGTCCAAGCCGCCCGCCGGCCTCATCGACCCACCACACCCACCCACGACAGGAAGCGACCACGTCATGATGTACGACCACACCGCGACGCCCCTGCGCACCGGCCGCGCCGCCGTCAACGGAACGAGTCTGCACTACCGGACGGCCGGGTCCGGCCCGGTCGTGGTGCTGCTGCACGGCGTGCCCAAGACCGGCTACCACTGGCGTCACCTCGTCCCGAAGCTGACGCCCCACCACACCGTCGTCGTGCCCGACCTGCGCGGTCTCGGCGACTCCGCCCGCCCCGCTGACGGCTACGACTCCGCGACGATGAGCGACGACATCGCCGAGCTGCTGGCCCGCCTCGGACACGAAACCTACGCCGTGATCGGCGAGGACTGGGGAGCGGTGATCGGCTACCAGCTCGCCGCCCGCCACCGCGACCACACCACCGCCCTGGTCTTCGCCGAGGCTCTGTTCCCGGGCTTCGGCTTCGAGGACCACACGGCCCTCACCCCCGAGAACGTCTCCAGTGGCATGCACCTGTGGCACCTGGGCTTCTACTTCCAGCCCGACGTCCCCGAGATGCTGATCGCCGGGCACGAACGCGAACTGATCACTTACATGATCAAGAACGAGCGCAGCCACCCCGACACCGCCACCCCCGACGCGATCGAGGAGTACGTACGCTGCTACTCCATGCCCGGCGGCATCCGCGCGATGCTCGCCGTCTACCGGGCGATGCTCACCGACGCCGGACAGAACCGGCAGGCAGCACGGCAGAAGCTGGACATCCCGGTCCTGGCACTCGGCGGCTCCGCCTTCATCGGCGAGCGCAACGAGTCCCAGGCACGGCTGGTGGCCCACCACGTCACCGGGCACGTCTTCGACGCGGGCCACGACCTCGCGGAGGAAGTACCCGACGAGATGGCCGACGTCGTCCTGCCGTTCCTGGCGGCACACCGGTAGTCGACGTCCGTCCGGACCGTTTTCCCGCTCAGCGCCGCGCTCGCGGTGCTCGGAGCCGCGGCCGGGGCCGGCGGGGGCCGTGTTGGCGGTACAGCGGGCCGCCCGCCGCGCTTCTACGGCTGATGCGAGGTGGTGGTGAGGAAGTCCAGGACCAGGGGGCCGGCGTGGGTGCGGGCTTCCTCGAAGTAGGCGTGGCGGGTGTCGGGGATCAGGTGGAGTCGGGCGTCGGGGATGCGGTCGGCGAGCAGGGGTGCGTTGGCGGTGGGGTTGAGCAGGTCGTCGGTTCCGTGGAGGACCAGGGTGGGTGCGCTGATGCTGGGCAGGAGGTCCCAGGCGTCGTGCCGGTTGCTGGCTGCGAGGTGGTGGCGCCGGGAGTGGGCGGGCATGTGTGGGTCGCCGAGGGTGTGGTGCGGGCCGGGGTGGTCGGCGAGCCAGCGGGGTGTGTACATGAGCTCCAGCAGGGCTTGCCGGGCGGCTCCGGGGTGAGACTGGGCCAGGGCCTTGCGGACGTCGTTGTCGCGTTCGATGCTGTGCGGGCCGCCGGGTGAGGTGCAGCCGAGGACCAGGGCGCTGACTCGGTGCGGGTGGCGCGCGGCGAGTTGCTGGGCCACTCGGCCGCCCATGGACGTGCCGTAGATGTCGGCCCGGTCCATGCCGAGGTCGTCGAGGATGGCGATGACGTCCTGGGCGAACAGTTCGGTGCTGTGGGGGGTGTCGGGCTTGTCGCTGTCGCCGGTGCCGCGGTAGTCGAGGGTGAGGGTGCTGCGGGCGGGGTGGAAGTCGGCTCGGACCGGGTCCCACCAGTGGTGGTTGTTGGCCTGGCCCGCCAGCAGCACGAGTGGCGCTCCGTCCCCTTGGAGCTGGTAGGCGATGCGGGTGCCGTCGGGTGTCGTCGTGTACGTCATCGGCTGGGTTCCTCAACTCCGGTGTGGGTGGGCACGGTACTCCACTCGGGCCTTGAGCGGTCGTGGACCGCGGCGCGGCGCCACTCGGCGCAAGACTGAACGCACGGGCGCCCTGGCGGGCGCTCAGCGGCCCTCGGACGCCCTCCAGGCCGGCCCAGCAGGACAGCGTCGCCGGCACGGTGGTGGAGATCGTCATGTCGGAGACGACGGCGCACCGCGACTCTCACGGCCCGTGGTGCGTCGGTGGGGCTGTTGTCCGAGGTGGGAGAACGCGAGGTCGGTAAGGGCGTTGCCGGCCATGAGGGCGCCCTCGGCCGGCCCGCGCAGTCGATGGTGGTGGCAGCCTGAGTGAGTGCGGTCGAGTGCGTCCGCTGTGGCAGGGTCGAGGCCATGCCTTTTGATCACGACGACCACTATCACCGTCTGCTGTTGCGCCAGGTACCGCGGAACTGCGGTGCGGCACTGGATGTGGGGTGCGGGACCGGCCGGTTCGCGCGTCGGCTCGCTCACCTGGGCATAGAGGTCGATGCGATCGATCCGTCGGAGGAGGCCATCGCGGAGGCTCGCGCGCTGTCCGGTCGGATGACCGGTGAACGCAGTCCGCGCTTCCAGCACGCGGACGTGACCGAAGTCGAACTTCCCAAGGCGCGCTACGGCTTCATCTCGTGCCTTGCCAGCATGCACCACATGCCGTTCGACACCGTCGCCGCATTGCGTGACGCGCTTGCGCCCGGCGGGGTCCTCGTGATCTTGGGGTGCTATCCGGAGAAGACCCGGCACGACTGGGCATGGAGCCTGGCAGCTGTGCCCGTCAACGCGGTCGCCAGGCTGACTGTCGCCGGCTCCTCTTCTGGCGCTATCTGCTCGTCTTTCGCAACCACGGCTGACGGGACGGCTGTTCCCAGAGCTTGGGGATCTCTGCCCTCAGCCGGGACGCGGAGGTTCTCGACCCGGCTGAAGGCAGACCGGTCTTCGCACAGGGCCGTGTCCAGAACGGCGGACATCTGCCGGGACGGTGGCTGGGTGGCGAGAAACGCGTTGGTCATCACCGAGGCGCGTCGGCCGTCCTTGGTGACGAGGGTCTGGGAGTAGTAGCCGGCGACGGCTCCGTTGTGCCCCCATGCCTCGCCGCCGCACGACAGGGCCGCCCTGAAGACGCCGAGGCCGTAGTGGATGCCGCCGGCGGCCGGGGCCTTCTCCATCTCCCCCAGCGCTGCGGCTGACACAACGCGTCCGGCGGTCAGAGCCTGGTAGAAAGTGCCGAGGTCTTCCAGCGTCGAGATCATGGCCCCGGCGGAGCTGAAGACGGACGGATCGTAGGAGATGACCGGGCTCCAGAAGTAGAACGACCCGATCCGTACGCCGTGGTAGCCGTTCACCGCCGGTGCGGGCAGGGAGCGGTCGCCGGGGGCGGGGAAGACGGTCCGCTTCAGGCCGAGGGGGTCGGTGATCCGGCTGGTGACGGCTTTGTGGACCGGTGTACCCGTTACCTTTTCGATGAGCATGCCGAGGATCAGGTAGTTCGCGGGCTCGCGCTGCCCGGGTGGATATAGCCGCCGTACAGGTTCGGAACCTGCGGCTTGCCCCAGTGGCTCGCCGGCAGGCGGTTGTCGCCGACGATCTGCGGCTTGGGCGCGCTCCACACGGTGTCGGGCCGCGACGCGGTCCGGGTGCAGATCGAGTAGTCGGTGACGTCGAAGTAGCTCATGCAGTAGCGGTCGCCGATCCGCTTGACCGAGAACTCGCCGACGTTGTTGCCGGCCAGAATGGGCGAG
This sequence comes from Streptomyces hebeiensis, assembly GCF_052983195.1. Taxonomy (NCBI): domain Bacteria; kingdom Bacillati; phylum Actinomycetota; class Actinomycetes; order Kitasatosporales; family Streptomycetaceae; genus Streptomyces; species Streptomyces hebeiensis. The sequence goes on along the minus strand of NZ_CM129812.1, from coordinate 7,452,494 downwards.
GGCGGGGCGGCGGTGGTCCACTGCCAACGGCTCTCGCCCGCGCCGCGATCCTTGCCGCAAGGAGCGGGCGGTTCCACTGAGACGGCGACCGCCGCCCCGGGGCGGCGGTCGCGGGCAGGGCGCGCGGTCGCGGTGCCGAGAGCTTGCTCACGCCGCCCGCTAGGCCGCGGGTCGGTCAAGGTGTTCCGGGACGTCAGCGCATGAGCAGTAGGCGCGTGTTGGTCACGAGCTTCCGGTTCACGCTGGTGCTCTGCACGAAGATCGTGAAGTCGTCGTTGTGGTCCGGCTTGACGCGAACTTCCACGTCCGGCAGGCCGAGCAGGGCTCGGGCCTCGGGCCCCGTGTACACCCGGTCCGTCTTCTTCTCCAGAACGGCGATCTGCTTCCGCGCCTGGATCTTCTCCGACTTACTCAGCTGGTAGAACGCACCGCCGGTACGGTAGGTGTGCCCGGATTCGATGACCCAGTCCCGGATCGCCGCGTCGCGCGCCACCGGGATCAGCTGGTATTCCGCAGGATTCACCGGGGTGAGGCCGGCCGCCTCGATGGTGTCCTTGTTGACCGCCTCCGCACCCATGGTGAACACCGCCCGCGATCCCCGGATGCCGCGGGTGCGGCCCACCATGAATTTCTCGGTGGCCTGCTGGATGACCAGGCCCGCCTCCTCCAGACCCTGTGTGCTCGTGGCGTCCCAGATGGCGATGTTGTCCTTCGGGAAACCGCACTGCATGGCCTCGCGCTTGCCCATCTGGTCCGGCACGAGGACAGCCAGCGTCCAGTTGGCCTCCTGTGTCTCGATCATCTCGGCCACGGCATCGACCAGTTCACGGGGATTCCTGGCAGGGGCGTCCGGGCAGCGATGACTCGCGTTCTCCTGCCCGTCCGTGAGGACGAACGTCAGGAAGCTGTGGTCGCCGTACAGTTGGGCTGTCTGCGCCAGCTCCCGCTGTGACTTCAGCGCGGCCGCCAGCAGAGCCGTCATTCCACCGACGCGGTACAGCTGCTTGAGCGACGGCATCCGCAGCACATCCTTGTCGTAGATGACGCACTCCACCTGGTCCGCGAAGACGTACACCGTGACGCGGGTTTCCTGGTCCAGTTCCCTGGATCGGCGGGCAAGATAGGCGATCTGCTGGTCGGCGACCTCGACGACCTTCCGGCTCAGATGCGACATCGACGAACTGGCATCCAGCACAAGGGCAACATGATTGATGTAGTTCTGGTTTCCGGACATGAAGGCTCCCCCTCTTTTCGACTCGATGCTCCTACCGTCTCACCCACCACTGACAATCGGTCCCGGCTCCCGCGCCGGCTGAAGAGTCCACCCGACCAGAGGCGCCGCCGGGGCGTGGCACGGGGCCCCGGCCAGCGGGGCCTCCGCGTGCACTGGTGTGTCCGGCAGGCTTGTCGGTCAGCCGGTCGAGGGTGGCGTCTCGCACGCGGTACGGCCCGCCCCGCCTGCCCTCCGGGGGACTGGCCGTACCACTTGTTCCGGGCGTGGCGAGCACGGACCTGCTGGAGTTCGATCCGGTGGGCCGTTCACAACCCTGCGGGGATCACGCCGTCTTCGGTGCTCGCCCGGACGGCACGTCAGCCTGCCGGGGCGCCCGGCCGGGGCCGGGCCCGGCATCGAGAACGGAAGCCTCGGACGGGGCTCATCGGTGTGATCGGTCACGGCAGAATCTCGACGTACCCGTCGGTTCCGTGCACGCGGATCCGCTGTCCGTCCCGGATCAGCCGGGTGGCCCGATCCACGCCCACGACGGCCGGCAAGCCGTACTCCCGGGCGATCACCGCGCCATGGGTCATCAGGCCGCCCACCTCCGTCACCAGGCCCGCGATACCGACGAACAGGGGGGTCCAGCTGGGATCCGTGCAGGCCGTGACCAGGATGTCGCCCGCCTCGAGACCGGCCTCCGCCAAGTCAAGGATGACGCGGGCCCTTCCCTCGATGGTCCCGGCGGAAACCGGCAGGCCGGTCAGGGCACCGGCCGGCACGTCGTCGCGCCGGTAGGCCCCGGTGACGGCCTCACCGTCCGATGTGAGCACCCGGGGCGGTGTGAGCGCGTGGTACGACCGGAACTCTTCCTTGCGCCGCCGGATGAGCCGGTCATCCGCCTGGTTCGAGCGCACGACGTCGTGGAGCTCCTGGAACGTGAGGTAGAAGATGTCCTCCTTCTCAGGAAGCACGTTGGCCCTCACAAGGCGCTCGGCCTCCTCCAGCAAGGCCTGCTTGTAGACGAAGTAGCGGCTGATGATGCCGTACTTCGGATACTCCCGGTACCCGATGAAGGTGCGGACCCGGTCGATCATCCGCTTGGCCTCGTCGGCCTTCTGGTCGCCGTCCGGCAGGGCCCGCAAGCGTGACAGCACGTCCTGTTCCTTCTTCCGCGCCTTCTGCCGTCCTTGCTCGAAGCGCCGCTCGGCGGCGCCCGACTCGAAGTTCCTGACGTTGTCGAGGATCAAGGGCACCAGCGTGGTGGGGCGCTCGCGCCAACGCGGCCTGGTGATGTCGATCTCGCCCACGCAGCGCATGCCGTACCGGTCGAGATAGGCCACTATGGCGTCGCGCGCTTCGGTCCCGCCGGCGAGCTTCGCCAGCTCGTCCAGGAAGGCCGCGTCCTCCACGTACTCGACGCCCTGCAGGAAGGCCACCACCTCCGGCCGCGGGCGGATCACGTCCGCGACGTCGAGCAGCGCCAGTCCCATCTCCGAGGTGACGTTGTCGGGGGCGGACAGCGTGAGCGTGTCAGCCGCGTTCTTCTCGCCCAGCCACTCCCGCAGCTTGTCGTTGAGCCACCACGTGGCCTCCATCCCCGCCATGATCACCTGAAGGCTCAGCGGATCGCCGAGGACTCGCTTGTGCTCCTCGAAGGCCTCCAGCAGGAATTCGAACAGCGCCGGTCCGGTCTTCGTCCGGATGTCGCGCTCCAGGGCGGCGACGGACGCCTGACTGCGCTCGATCAGCTCGGCGACGATGGCCGGATCGGTCTCGATCGGGGCGGACCCGCCGCCGGTCGGCGGCCCGCCGGGAACCGCGTCCGGCAGCGACGGGACGAAGTCGCCGCGGTCGAGGACGGTCTCCAGCGCGTCCCTGATCAGCGGATCGCCTCTCCCCATGACGTCCAGGAGGCCGGCGCGGCTCGCGGGCGAGGCCAGGCGCCGGGTGACGTCGACGAACAACCTCCCGCCGGCCTCGTGCATCGGCGCCATCGCCGTCAGCTGCCACACGGAGAGCCCCAGGGGCTTCATGGGGTCGGTCATCATCTGACCATGGCCGACGGAGACGTAGACGTGATTCTCCTGGTCGCCGGTCTCGGGAATGGGGAACAGCGTTGTGATCGGTCGGCTCTGGACGATCTGGAAGCCGTCATCGGCCAGGCACCATTCGATGTCCTGCGGGCGGCCGAAGTGCGCTTCGATCCGCCGTCCGAGCCGCACGAGCCGCACGACCTGCGCATCCGTCAGCGCCGGCTGCTCCTGCTGCCGCGAGTCGATCGCCATGTCCCGCGTACCGCCGGTCGGCAGGGCGTGAACGGCACGCTGTTTGGCGGCGATCGTCTTGGCGACGACTTCACCGTTCCGCACTGTGAAGACGTCCGGGTTCACCAGGCCGGAGACCAGGGCCTCGCCGAGGCCGAAGCCGGCGTCCACGATGGCGACCTTCCGGTTGCCCGTGACGGGGTCGGCCGTGAACAGGACGCCTGCCGCACGCGGGAAAACCATCTGCTGCACCACCACGGCCATGTGGACCCTACGGTGGTCGATACCGTTCCTCCGGCGGTAGGTCACGGCCCGTTCGGTGAACAGCGAGGCCCAGCACCGGCTGACGTGTTGGAGGACCGCTGTCGGCCCCACGACGTTCAGATACGTGTCCTGCTGGCCGGCGAAGGAGGCCGTCGGCAGGTCCTCCGCCGTCGCGCTGGACCGGACGGCACAGGCGGCTTGCTCACCGAGCCCGGCGAGCGCGCGAGTGATCGCCGTCACGAGATCGCCCGGAATGGCAATCCCCTCGATGGTCCGACGGATCCGCGCGCTGAGCGCCCGGATCGCCTCCCCGTCGTCCGGGTCCAAGCGCGACAACTGATCGAGCTGACCGTCGATCGACGGCGCTTGCGCCATGACCCGCCGGAAAGCATCCGCCGTCACACAGAAGCCACCCGGAACGCGGATCCCCTCGATGCGCGACAGCCCGCCCAGGTGCGCGCCCTTGCCGCCAACGACCGCGACCTGCGTCTCGTCAACCTCTTGAAGATCCAGCACATACTGCCCGGTCATCGCGATGCCTCCGAGGCAGCCGTGATCCCTGGCACCGCGGTGGCCGATCGAATCACCGGCGCCTCCCGCTCTGCCGAACCTCTTGTCGAGCACGTCCTCATCCCTGACTGCCCTCCCTCTGGCGAGTCGGCCGACCGCCCCGCCCAGCCGGACGGCACGCATCCCCGTCCCTCGTCCGCCCCGAGCACCCGCACCCGGACGGCCGGCCCCGCCTCTGGTCCGACCTCACCGCGTCCCCCACGCCTCAACAACAACACACACACCTTGCGCCCCCCGTTTCCGCGGACAGTGACACCGGCCGACGATTCTGCGCCGTGACCCGGGCCTTGCGGCAAGCCCCCCAGCGCGCTATACATTGAAAGTGGCAAGGAGAGGGAGATCTCCTTGCCTTTTTCTCTTGGCCGTCCGGTCGCGTTCGCCACCGCGATCACCACACCTTCCGTGGGCTCCGCCTCGGCCGAATCCGGCTTTGCCGCGCCGTTCCTTCTCCGGCCGGGACAGTGGACCCTGGTCGGCGGGGAGGTGGTCGCCTCATGGTCCACGATGGACAGCGGCTCTTGGTGATCAGCGTGCCGAAGGTGACGTTCTACCCCGAGCCACTGGGGCGGACGGGGTGCTCGTACCACCCCGTCAGTCGCTCGGGCACGGGCATGCTCGGCTGGACTGCCGTCCGGGGCACCCGGGCCGAGAAGGACGAGTGGCAGGCGGCCGCGGACCAGTTCTCCGCCGCGGTCCAGGAGGCGCAGGACGCCTACCAGGCGGTCGTCCGCGGGAGGGGCCGCCACCTGCCGGGCGCGAGGCGGCGCACAGAGCGGGCGGCGGAGCGGTTCCGCGAGGCGGCGGCTCTCGCCGAGGAGCGCTACGCGCCGGTCCGCGCGGAGATCGGGCGCCGACTGGCCGCCGAGGCGGAGCGGGCGCGCCGGGAACGGGAGGAGCACGAGCGCCGCTGGGCTGCCGAACGGGCCGAGGAGGAGGCGCGACGGCGGGTCGCCCAGGCCCGCGCGGCCCGCTGCCACGACCTGGCGCGGCGGAAGGTGTGGGGTTGGGCGGTCGTCGAGGGCGGGGAGCGGGGTGGGACGGAGATCCTGGTGCACCGGCTTGACGTAGGTTCTGGGCAGCCCGTCCCGGCCTCCTCGCGGCGGTCCGCGCTACCGCTGTCGGCGGGCTCCCTGGAGCAGGAGCTGCACGGGCTCCGGGACGAGTTGGGCCTGACGGACGTCCGCTGGGAGCGGGCGGCGAGGGAGCTTGTGGTGGCGGAGTGCTCGGCTCCGGACGACCCCGTGCCGTTCGAGGACTGGTGGGCCACCGTCACCGTGCGCCACTGGCCCTCCTCCCGGCAGGTGCCACCGCCCCCGCCTCCCCTCGCCGGCCCGGGCCGTGCGTACGGCTTCTTCGGCAGCGACTACGGTGGCATGGGAGGAGACCACGGCGGCGGTGGGTACAGCGGGGGCTTCGGCGGCTACTGATCCCCGGTCGGCCACAGCAGCAGCCCCGCGCCCGCGCAACTCCCGCGCGCCGGGGGGATTGCACGCGGACCGGTGTTGGTCAGGCGCAGCGACCGTTCCAGCCGGGGGAAAACGCCCATGAGCCGGGCTCACGAGCGGTTGGCGGTGTGAGTGGCGGCCGCCCTCCAGGGGTGACCGAGGGACGCGGGCCGGGCGGGTCTCAGGAGAGTGGCCGGTTACGCAGGGCGGCGTCGGCCATCTCCTGGAGTTCATCGCGGCGGACACCGCTCGCGGCCTGTACGGCGATGCCGTAGGCGAAGGTGGTGCCGTAGCGGGCCAGTAGCCCCGGATCGGTCCGCGGAGGCAGGTCGCCGTCGTCGGGAACATGCCCTGGTAACCGTGGAGGAACAGTCGAGGGGGGAGCCCGGGCGGGCCGCCCCCTCCCCCCCGACACGGGCGATCACGCCAGGCGGCCGCTGTGCGCGGCTCCGTGCCTCGCGGGAATGCCCGCCCTACCCTCCCCCGACGACCGGGCCGGCCACGGCCCGGCCGATGGCCCGCTCCACCGCCAGCCTGCCCTTCCCGGCATCCCCATGGCGCCGTGTCATCAGCCGGACCAGCGCGTGCTGGAACAGCGCCGGGCCGCACGCCGTCCAGTGGTCCCGGGCGTCGGGGCTCAGCATGAAGGCCAGGACGTCATCGGGCTCGGCCGCAACGAAGCGGAACTCGCTGTGCTCCCACTTGTCGTCGATGCCCCTGCTCCAGCGGTCCCGCAGACCGTCCTCGTCCAGATCCGGCAGCACGGCCAGGAAGAACGCCGCCCACTGGTGCCGTTCCGTGTCCATCGCGAACGAGAGCAGCTCCAGCTCGCAGGCATCGTCCTCGTGCACGGCCAGCTCCTCGCGAAGGGCCCGCCGGGCCGCTCCGAACAGGTCCGGAACCCCGTCCTTGAGGTCGTGCCGCCCGGACAGCCCCTCGTTCGCCGAGGAGTTCCACTGCCCCGCGTTGCCGCCCACGGTGGCGCTGCGCCGGGAGAACAGCATCCTGTTGTCCCGGCCGGTGACGACGGCCACGTTGGCGCCGAAGCTCGCGGAGAGGAAGCCGTTGACCAGGACGGGGTCCTGCCCTTCCAGATAGTGCTCCCGCAGCGTCAGTCCTGCGCTCTCGCCCTCCTCGAACGGCCGGTCCAGCTGCTGGGAGGCCAGGAAGGTGAAGTAGTCCGTCGGCGAGAACCTGATCTCCACGATCGGGTCCTCCCGTTCGTCGCTGCGCGTGACCGCGATGGTCTCCACCGCGAACCGGGGGTGGTTCCAGCGCCGGTCGCGGCCCGCCACCGCTCGGGTGCGCTGCTCGTCCTCGATCTCCTGCCGCCAGCGCCGCACGTCCTCCGGCACGTACACGGGCTCGTCGGCGTCGTAGTAGATCCTCAGGTTCCGCTCGGAGATGGGCCGTGTGCCGTCCCCCTCGTAGATGTAGCAGCTCGTACGCAGTGGCCCGATTCGAAAGTGCTTACGGTCGTTCAGCATGGAACCGCCCCCGTCCTCGTCCCCGTCAATGTCGTTGCCCGGCACGACAGTTGCACAGCACGGTGACAGGCGGCAACATCTCCGTTCCACGGTGTGGTGAGGGGGCACGGGCATGGGTGGGCAGCATGGCGAGGCTCTTGCCGTGTCCCTGGCCACGTACGACCACCATCCCCGTCACGACCTGCCGAGTGCCGATCGTCACGCCGAGGAGTTCCGGCGGCTGGCCCGTCGGCTGGGCTTCGTCGCCGACACGCCGCCCGTGACCGGGACGAAGGACGACGTACTCCGGTCCCTGCGCCGTTTCGCGGCCTCACCGGCCCGGCGCAAGCTCGTCTACTGGATCGGCCACGGCGTCCGGGTGGGACGGAACACGACGGTCCTCCCGTGCCGGGACTACAGTGCCGACGGACGCGACGGTTTCGTCTTCACCGACGAACTGGCGGACCTGGTCAGGCGGATGAGCGGTGACGTCCTGCTGGTCCTCGACACCTGCCATGCCTCCTTCGTGGCGCACGACGTCCACACGCGCGTCGTGGACAGCGAGGACGACCACTTCGGTCCACGGCCCCTGGCGAAGGGATCGGCCGACTTCCGCGGCGTGGGTGTGCTCGGTACGGTGCGCGGCGACGAGCCCGCGCAACTCGGGGCGTGGCCGACCGCCTTCCGGGCGGTGTGCGACGATCCCCGGTTCGAGTTCCGGGAGCGGCTGCTGTGGACCCCGTACGCCCAGGCGCTGCACGCCGCCGAGGTCCTCGAAGCCGTCAACAGCGTCCTCGCCGACGACAGCGTCTACCCGCAGTTCCACGGCGGCAGCCGTCTGCTGGGGCTGTTCGTCAACCCCTACTACGACGCGACGGCCCGTCCGCTGTCGGCCGCCGCGCCCTCACGACGCCGGGAACTGCTCGACGCGCACGTGCAGGAGCTGTTGAAGAGCCGCTTCACGGGGCTGCTCCTGGAGGACGACACCGCGTTCTTCACCGGCCGGAGGTACTGTCTGGCCCGGCTCGTCGAGTGGCTCGCCGCGCCGGACCGCAATGGCGCGCTGATCGTCACGGGCGGTCCGGGCAGCGGCAAGTCGGCCCTGCTCGCCCAGCTGGCCCTGATGACGGTCAGCCGCACCCCGCAGTCCGAGCAACTCTCGCCGGCGGTCCGGGGGGCTCTGCTGTACGCCATCGACACGGGCATCCAGTGTCGCGGCCGCGGCGCCCTGGAGTGCGCGCGCGAGCTGGCCGACGGCCTGCGGGTCGAGGAGCCGCCGGGCGGCTGGCCGGACCTGCGGGCGGTGGTGGACGCCCTGCTCGCCGCCTGCCGGGCCGCCGCGTCCGTCGCGTTCCTCGTGGACGGACTCGACGAGGCCGACCGCGGCCAGTTGGACGCGCTCATCGCCGATGTCCTGGTCCCGCTGGCGCAGGAGCCCAACGTCCGGGTCCTCATCGGCACCAGACCGCTCGACGGTGGAACCGGCCCGCTCCTGGACACCGCCACCACGCTGGACCTCGACGCGGCTCCGGACCGGGATTCCGACATCGCCGACTACGTCCGCGCCCGGCTCAGTGGCCCCACGAGCCCCTACCACGACGCCGGCGAGACGCTCACCGCGGTCTGTCAGGATCTGGTGCGCCGCAGTCGGGGCACCTTCCTGGTGGCCAAGCTGCACTGCTCCGCGTTGCTGCGCCTGGACAGGCGGGTGGGCCCCGGGGACGAGGAGTTCCGCCGCACCCTGGCCTCGGGGCTGGGGGACGCCCTGGACCACGAGATCCGGGCGCTGGACGGTGCCGCGCCGGGTGCCGGGCCCGGCTCCGGCTGGGCCCTCGGGCTGCTGCTCCCCCTGGCGCTGTCCTTCGGCGCGGGACTGCCCGAGGACGACGGGATCTGGCTCGCCGCGGCCCGGGCCCTGGCGGCGGCGCGTGGGCACGACCGCGTCTACGAGGAACATGACGTGATCGCCATCCGGCGGGCCGGCGGCGCGCACATCGTGGCCCACGGTGAAGGCGGCCAGCCCGTCTTCCGGCTCAACCACGAGACCCTCGCCGGTCACGTCCTGCGCTCCTCCGGGCTGACGGACCGGGCCGCCCACGACGCGATGTCGCGGGTGCTCGGGCGCGTCCACGACGAGCTGTACCGAGGGCGCACCGCCACCAATCCGTACATCGCCCGGTATGCGGCGGCCCACGCCGCCCGCGCCGGCCGGCCCGCCGAACTGCTCCACGACGCCGACCTGCTGGTCCGGCTGGATCCCGAGCGGCTCGTGGCCCAGTTGGAGCAGTCCGACGCCCTCTCGGACGAGGCACAGTTGTACCGGTCCGTGGCGGAGGACCTGATCCGGTGCTCGCCCGACGAGCGCGCCGCGTTGTTGCAGGCGGCGGCTCTCCGGCAGCAGCCGGAGCTCCGGCCCTGGGCCCGCTCGGCGGCGCGGCTGTTCTGGGAGGACCTGTGGACCACCGCCGAGCGCTCGGCTCCGGAGCGCAGCCTCGGCGTGCCGTTCGGCGACGTCCTCGCCGTCTCGGCCGGCCCTGACGGTGCTCTCCTCGCCGCGGGGGAGCGCCTCTGGCGGTGGAACGACGCCCACGGCCGGCCCGACCTCGTGCGCGGGTATCTGCCGGCCACCGCCGACGGCGCCCCCGTCCGGCTCATGGCGCTGGCCACTCCCCCGCGGGCCCGTGAGGTGGAGGCCGTGGCGGCGGACGCCGAACGCGTGCTGGTCTGGTCGCGGAGCGACCCCGGGCGCGTGCACCCGCTCGGCTGGGGGGCGCCCGTCAGCGCGGTCGCGCTGGGGCCGGCGGGCGGCACGGAGTTCATCGTGGCCGGCTCCGGGCCGTACGCGGCGGTCTGGGAGTGGCGGGACGGCCGTCCCCGGCACCGGGGGTTCTGGCCGGGCGGTGTGGGGCAGGTCCGCGCCGTGGCCACGGCGACCGCCGGGCGGGCGCCCCTCCTGCTGGTGGGCGGCGAACGGGGCGTGGCCGTACTGGATCCCCGGACCGGTGGACGTGTCGGCCGGTTCGCCGCCGAGGCCGGCCGCGTCGAATGCCTGGATGCCGTGTCCGGCGACGGCTGTTGCTGGGTGGCCGCGGTCGGTACCACCAGCCCGCAGATCCGCGTGTGGCTGTTGCGGGACGCCGGGGGCGACGACGGCACGGACGGCCCGCGTGAGACCGGTGTCCCGCGTGCGGAACCGGTGCTCAGCGCCCGGCTGCGGCACCCGGCCGGGGCGACAGTCGCCCTCGACGGCGGCGCCGGGGCGGCCGGACCGCTGCTGCTGGCGGTGGACGGCGGGCGGGTTCGTCAGTGGTCCGTCGGGGACGGGCGGGAACTGGGCACGCTGACAGGACACCGCTCACGTCCCACCTCGGTCACCGTGCTGCGCGACGGCACCCGTCGGGTGGCCGTCGCCGATGGCCGACGGGTGCGCCTGTGGGAGCGCGGGCCTTCGGCGGATCCGCCGAGCACCGGCCGCGCGGGACTTCCCTCGGCAGGCATGGAGCACGCGGGAGCCCTTGTGTGCACCGCCCCGGGACGGGGCGCGGTCGCCCTCGGCGCGGGACGGGCGGCGCGGGTGTGGGATCTCACGGGGAGGGTGCTCCACGACGAGGCGGAACTCGCCGCGTACACGTCCCTGGATCTGCGTGCCGACGCCCTCGGCACGGTGTGGTGGGCGGTCGGCGGGCAGAGCTCCGCGGACGGCCCGGTGGTCGTCGTCCGCCGGCTGGGCGGCCACCGGGCGACCGCTCTGCACGTGGCTCCCGGTGAGGACGGAGCGGTGGTGGCCGTGGCGCTGGCGGCACGGAACGACGTCCGGGTGTTCGCCGCCGACGACCGCTACGTCCGGTGCTGGGACGTGCGCACCACCGAGGCGCTGCCGTCCCTGCACGTCCCCAACGACATGGTGCGGCACCTCGCCTATGTCGAGTCGCCCGCCGGCCGCCCGTTCCTGCTCGCCGGCACCGGCGACTCGGTCTGGCTCTGGGACCAGGGCCGGGCGGGCTCCCCTCTGCATCTGAGGGTGCCGGACAAGGCGCCGGTCCGGGCGCTCGCCGGTACCCACGACCACCGGGGCGGCCGTCATGTCGCCGTGGCGGCCGACACCGGCGTCTACGTCACCCGCCTGCCGGGCGGTGGGCCGCCGCCGGGCACCGCCCTCGCGCTGCGTCCGCTGAGCACCACGGTGACGCGGGTCCGGTCCCTGGTGTGCCGGAGCCTGCCGGGCGACCGCGTCGTGGTGATGGCCGCCGACGGCTCGCGCGTGCTGCACGTGTGGGAGGTGGGCGAGGACCACCGCTCCCTGACCGTGCCGGACCGCGGTTTCGCGGTCTTCGGTGTGCTGGCGCAGGCCGAGCCTGACGGCCGGGGGCTGCTCACGGCCTCGGTCGGCCTGGAACGCATGGACCTGCTGCGGGTGTCGCCGCCGGGCACGTGACGGGCGTTCCCCCGCCCGGTGAGCTGTCAGTCAGCCGTTCGAGTCGGAGTGAAGGAGAGTCAGCACGTGGCGCACGACCTCGTGGTGTTCGTTCCCGGAGTGATGGGCAGTGTTCTGCGGGACGCGGAAGGCAACGACGTGTGGAACCTGTCGCCGCGGGTCGGCGGCCGACTGGTCCTCGGCATGGAGCGCTTCTTTGAGCGGCTGACCCTGCGCGAGGGACTGGTCGACGAGGCACCGGACGGTCCGCACGCGCTGAAACCGACCGCGCTGCTGCGGGAACCGCGCATCTATCCGGGCCTGCTGCCGCACGTGGCCTACCGTGGTCTCGCCCGGCACCTGAAGGAACTGGACGAGGGCCGCGTCGCCGTCTTCCCCTACGACTGGCGGCTGTCGAACCGGCACTCGGCGCGCCTGCTGAAGGTCTTCGTGGAACGCGAACTGGGACAGTGGCGCGAACGGCGGCGGGCGGCGGGCGACGCGGGGGAGCCCCGCGTGGTGTTCGTCTGCCACTCCATGGGCGGTCTCCTCACACGCTACTACGTGGAGGTGTTGGGCGGTCGGGAGATCACCCGCTCGCTGGTCACCGTCGGTACGCCGTTCGCCGGTTCGGTGAAGGCCGTGCGCATCCTCAGCGGCACCCTGTCCGGCCGCAAACTGCTGGGTGTGGGAGAGAGGTTGCGTGAAACCCTGGTGGGGGCCGCGCGCACGATGCCGGCCGTCCATCAGCTCCTGCCCACCTACCAGTGCGTCACGGCGCACCCCGATGGCACGCGCCTGGACTCCGTGTCCGTTCCGGACCTCGACAGCGCCTGGGTCGCCGACGCGTTCGCCTTCCGCCGCGAGCTGGACACGGCGGTGCGCACCAACACGGCCGAGGACCTGCTCGCCGGCCGGGCCGCCCCGTACCGGGTCTTCGCCTCCGGCGGCAAGGGTGAGCCGACCGACGTCACGTTCAGCCTGTCGGCCGGGGCCGTCGCCTACGCGGACACCCTGGGCGGCGGCGACCGCTGGCAGGGTGACGGCACGGTGCCCTGCGTCTCCGCCACCCCGCCGGAGTGGGAGGACGCGGCCCGCGTCGACTGGTTCCGGCTGGGCCACACGGCCCTGCCCAACGACGGTCTCCTTCACCGCCAGCTCCGCGACCGCTACGAGGCGTTGGACCACCGTCCCTACCAGGTCCTCGGCACCGGATTCGGGATCGACGTGCCCGAGGCGGTGGCCGCGGGCACCCCGGTTCCGGTGACCGCGGTGTCCGAGGACCCGGACCTGTTGCTGGAAGCCCGGCTGGTCGCCCCGGACGGCGGCAAGCCCGTGGAGCGCCGAAGGCTGCGTCCCGACGGGGACGGTGGCTACCACGCCACCCTCTCGCCGCCGCCCGGGGTGTGGGTGGTGGAAGCGGCGGCGGTACGTGCCACCGGGATCCCCGTGCAGCGCGAGGCAGTGCTGGTCCTGGACTGAACTCGGCCGACGTCTCCGTTTCCTCGGGCGCCCGGGGCGGGCGCGCGGCCGGCCGAGGGCGGGTCGATCAGGGGTCATCGGCCCACCGTGCCCTGCGGGTGCGCCTGGTCGCGTGGGTGTTCGGGCGCACGACACGTACGGAAGATCACACCGTGCCGGCGGCCGACCCGTAGGAGAACCCCTTCGAAACAGCCCCGTCAACCCTCTTGACGGCAGCTCCTCGAGGGCCCAGAGTGCTCGTTAATGCGCATTAGTAATACGCATTAACGGTGGGTTGGAGTCGTCCCGAGGAGTAGTGCCGACGGTGGCAGAACCACGTAAGCGAGCCAGGCCGGGGCGGGCTCCGGGGCCCTCGGGCCGCACCTCACGGCCGCGCCAGGCCGAGGTGGCCCGGCTGGCCGGGGTCTCGCAGGCCACGGTCTCCCTCGTGCTCGGTGGCAAGAAGCAGGGCGCCGCGATCTCGGCGGAGACGCGGCAGAAGGTGCTCGACGCGGCCCTCAGCCTCGGCTACGTGCCCGACCCGGCGGCCCGCAGGCTCGCCGCCGCGCGCAACGACCTGCTCGGCGTCTTCAGCTTCACCGCGACCTTCCCCACGGACGTGCAGCACTCGTACTACCCCTTCCTGGTCGGCGTGGAGCAGGAAGCCGCCGCCCGCGGCTACGACCTCGTACTCTTCACCGGTTCCAGCTCCGGCGGCGCGGGAGCCGCCGGACCGGACGCTCTGAGCCGGGTCCGGCTCGCCGACGGCTGCCTCTTCCTCGGCCGGCACGCGCCCACGAAGGAGCTGCGGCGCCTGGTCGAGGACGGCTTCCCCGCCGTGCACGTGGGCCGCAGGGACGAACCGGAGGGCCTGGCCTGGGTCGGTGCCGACTACGTGAGCGCCAGCCACGAGGTCGTCACCCGGCTCGCGGCGCTCGGTCACCGGCGCATTGTCCTGGTCCGCGAGGACGACGACGCGCCCGCCTCCACCGACCGCGAGCGCGGCTTCCTGGAGGGCCTGGAGGAAGCCGGGCTGTCCGCCGGCCCCGACTCGGTCTTCCGTACCGCCGACCCCGCGCGCACGCTCTCCCCCGAGCGGCTGCGCGCGTGGCTCGACGACGGAGTGACCGCCCTGGTCGCCGAGGAGACCGACACCGGCTGCCCGTGGCGGGCCCTGCGCTCCGCCGTCGACGAGGCCGGCCTCGACTGCCCTGGCGAGCTGAGCCTCGCCCTGCTCGGCAGCCCGCCCGCCGATCTCGCGGCCGAACCGGTGCCCACCGGATTCGACATCCCCCGCCCTCAGCTCGGCGCCGCCGCCGTCCGGCTGCTCGCCGCTCTGGTCGCGGGAGAGGAGGCGGACGAACCCCTCGTGGCCTGCCCCTTCCGGGCCGGCGCCACCGCGGGGCCCGCGCCCCACCTCGCCTGACTCCCGTACGACCGCGTCACCCGCACCACACCGCACCACAAGGAGAGCCGTGATCAGCCAACCCGACATCCTCGTCGTCGGCGCCGGACTCGGCGGCGTCGCCGCCGCCCTCGCCGCCTGCCGCGCCGGCCGCAGGGTCGTGCTCACCGAGGAGACCGACTGGATCGGGGGCCAGCTCACCTCCCAGGGCGTCCCCCCGGACGAGCACCCCTGGGTCGAGCAGTTCGGTGTCACCGCCTCCTACCGCGCGCTGCGCGAGGCGATCCGCGGCTACTACCGCGACTGGTACCCGTTGCGTGCCGAGGCCGCCGCCCTGCCCGGCCTCAACCCCGGCGCCGGCCGCGTCAGCAAGCTGTGCGCCGAACCCCGCGTCGCGCTGGCCGCGCTGGAGGGCCTGCTCGCCCCGCACCGTTCCTCCGGCCGGCTGACCCTGCTCACCGAGCACCGCCCGGTGGCCGCCGAGGCCGAGGACGACACCGTACGGTCCGTCACCCTGGAGGACCTGCGCGGCGGTGGCAGGCGCACCTTCACCGCCCCCTACGTCCTCGACGCCACCGAGACGGGCGAACTGCTGGAGCTGGCCGGGGTCGAGTACGCGCTCGGCGCCGAGTCCCGCGCCGAGTTCGGCGAACCGCACGCCCCCGAGCAGGCCGACCCGCTCAACCAGCAGGGCATCACCTTCTGCTTCGCGCTCTCGCACCACGAGGGCGAGGACCACACGATAGAGAGGCCCGCCGACTACGACTTCTGGCGCGGCTACACGCCGGAGTTCTGGCCCGGTCCGCTGCTCGGTTTCCTGGCGCCCGACCCGCGCAGCCTGGAGGCCGTACCGCGCACGTTCGTGCCGAACCCGGACGTCGACCCGCTCGCCGTCAGCGCCGACCAGTCCGCCGACGCCGGGGACAAGGAACTCTTCGGCTTCCGCCGGATCCTGGCGCGCAAGCTGCACCAGGACGGCTTCTTCGACTCCGACATCACGCTCGTCAACTGGCCGCTCAACGACTACTGGCTCAAGCCGCTGATCGGCGCCGGCGAGAAGACCGCGGCCGAAGCGGTTCGCGAGGCCAGGCAGCTGTCGCTGTCCGTCCTGTACTGGCTCCAGACCGAGGCCCCGCGCCCGGACGGCGGCACCGGCTTCCCCGGCCTGCGGCTGCGCCCGGACGTCATGGGCACGGAAGACGGCCTCGCCAAGGCCCCCTATGTGCGCGAGTCGCGCCGCATCAAGGCCGTCACGACCGTCACCGAACAGGACGTGGCGATCGACCTCGTCGGCCCCACCGGCGGCACCCGCTACCGGGACTCGGTCGGCGTCGGCAGCTACCGCATCGACCTGCACCCCTCGACCGGCGGCGACAACTACATCGACATCGGCTCCGTGCCCTTCGAGATCCCGCTCGGCGCGCTCGTCCCGCGCCGGATGCGCAACCTGCTGCCCGCCGGAAAGAACATCGGCACCACCCACATCACCAACGGCTGCTACCGGCTGCACCCCGTCGAGTGGAACATCGGCGAGGTCGCCGGCGCGCTCGCCTCGCACTGCCTCGACGAGGGCGTCGAACCGCGCGAGGTGCAGGCCGACGACAAGCGCTTCGAGGCCTTCGCCGCCCTGCTCGACCGAGCCGGAGTCGAACGGCACTGGCCGCAGGTGCGCGGCTACTGAACACCACCGGCGGCCGGGAAGCGGACAGCGCGCCCGGTCGCCCGGCGGCGGGACGGCCGGACGGGAGCAGCTCCACCTGCCCCGCCCGGCCCACCGCCCGCGTAAGCGCCGACCCAGCACAAGGAGGTGCCCGGACCATGACCACCCACCGCATCCGCGTCGGCATCGACGTGGGCGGAACCTTCACCGACGCCGTGGCCGTAGACGCCACGACCCTCGACCTGCTCGGGCAGGTGAAGGTTCCCACCAGCCACCATCACGAGGACGGGGTCGCCCACGGCATCGTGGAAGCGCTCGACCGCTTGCTGGAACAGACCGGACACGCCCCTGAGGACGTGGCCTTCCTGGCCCACGGCACGACACAGGCTACCAACGCCCTGCTGGAGGGCGATGTGGCCACGGTCGGGCTGCTCGGCATCGGTACCGGGGCGGGTGCCGCCTTCACCCGCCGCCTCGCCTCGCTCGCCAAGCTGGAACTGACGCCAGGCAAACGGCTTCCGCTGGCCTACGCCCATGTCGCCGACCCCGAGGACCGGGCCGCCGTCGAGAAGGCCGTGGACCAGGTGGTGCTGCGCGGGGCCCAGGTCCTGGTCGCCACACAGCCCTTCAGCGTGGACCGTCCCGAGGGCGAGGAGGCGGTGCGCGAGGTGGCGGCCGGGCGTGGTCTGCCGATGACGGCCGCGCACGACATCACCTCGCTCTACGGCCTCCAGAAGCGCAGCAGGACCGCCGTCGTCAACGCGGCGATCCTGCCGAAGATGTTCGCCACCGCCGACCTCGTGGACGCCTCCATCACCAAGGCCGGCGTGACCGCCCCGCTCATGGTGATGCGGTGCGACGGCGGCGTCATGTCGCTCGACGAGATGCGTCGCCGGCCGCTGCTGACCGTGCTCTCCGGCCCCGCCGCCGGCGTCGCCGGGGCTCTCATGCGGGAACGCGTCAGCGAGGGCGTCTTCCTGGAGACCGGCGGCACCTCCACCGACATCAGCGTCGTACGCAGGGGCAAGGTCGCCGTGCGCCACGCGACCCTCCTCGGCAAGTCCTCCTACCTCTCCGCGCTCGACGTGCGCACCGTCGGCGTCGGCGGCGGCTCGATGGTCCGGGTCGGCGGCGGGAAGGTCACGGGCGTCGGCCCGCGCAGCGCGCACATCGCCGGACTGCCCTACGCCTGCTTCGCCGCCGCCGAGGACCTCGTGGGCGCGCGGCTCGCCACCGTCCGCCCGCTGCCCGAGGACGCCGAGGACCACGTCGTGCTCGACGCCGCCGGCGGCCGCTACGCCATCACCCTGACCTGCGCCGCCAACGCGCTGGGCCGGGTCCCCGAGGGCGACTTCGCGCGCGCCGACCGCGATGTCGCCCGCGCCGCCCTCACCCCGCTGGCCATGGCACTCGGCACTGATGTCGACACCGCCGCCACCCAGGTCCTCGACGCCGGTGTCGCCCAGGTCAGGAGCGTCGTCGACACCATGATCGACGACTATCGCCTCGACAAGGACACCGTCCTGCTCGTCGGCGGGGGCGGCGGCGCCGCCTCCGTCACCCCGCACCTGGTCGCCACGACCGGCCACGAGGGTCGCATCGCCGCCCACAGCGAGGTCATCAGCCCCATCGGGGTCGCTCTCGCC
Source organism: Streptomyces hebeiensis (assembly GCF_052983195.1). Classification (NCBI taxonomy): domain Bacteria; kingdom Bacillati; phylum Actinomycetota; class Actinomycetes; order Kitasatosporales; family Streptomycetaceae; genus Streptomyces; species Streptomyces hebeiensis. Next base: position 7,434,680 of record NZ_CM129812.1, on the reverse strand, counting down.
CTCGTGCGCGAACAGGTCGAGCGGATCATCCCGGGCGCAGGCCAGGAGGACATCCTCGCGGTCCGCTCCGAGGCCGAACGGGCCGTCGTCGCGCAGGGCGCCGTCGCCGACGCCGTCGAGGTGGAGGTCACCATCGATCCGCAGACCAACACCGTGCGCGCCGTCGCCACCGGCGCCACCGAACTGCGCACCCAGGACCGCGCCCACCGCGCCGACGACACGGAACGCCTGCGGCTGGCCGCCGAGAGCCTCAAGGTCCCCGAGAACCGGGTCGACGTCCTCGCCGGCACCCCCGCCTACACCGTCTACGGCACCGAACTGCGCCGCAGACTGCGCGGGGTGCGCCACCCGGTGCGCGTCGTCGACGCCGACGGCGTGGTCCGGCTGCACGCCCAGGACGCCCGGGTGGACACCACCACCGTCGGCTCCGCGCAGCAGACTCTCGCCGCCCTCGTCGACAAGGCCACCGCCTACGGCGACGGCGGCGTGCGCGCCCCCGCGATGCGGCTGCTCATCGGCTCCCGCATCGCCGATCTCTCCGGGGTGCTCGACCCGCAGCCCCTGCTCGCGCTGGCCCGCACCGAGTTGGAGGGCCGCCCCGGCGACGAGCCCGTCGTCGCCATCGTGGAGGAGCGGTCATGACGGCCCGCCACGCCGCCGCCGGCCCGCACACCGGCCTCGCGGCCGTCGACGACGTCGAGTACGGCGCTCGCTTCCTCGGCTCGCTCTCGCTGCACGAGGGCCGTGACCCCGCGTGCTTGCGTCAATGGGCCGCGGCCGCGGCCGAGTTCGGCGCCGCCCTGGCCCCCGCCGACATACCCGCGCCGCTGCGGATCGTGGAGAGCGGGGGCGGCCTGGAGCGCGGGCTCCTCGCCCGCTACACCTCCCGGCCGCCCACCGTCGAGCTGTACACGGACTCCCTCGAGGCGGCGGAGCGCCTGGTGACCGCCCACGGCTGGCGGAAGTGGTTCCCGGCCGGCTCGGTCCGCGCCGCCGCCCTCGCCCACGAGGCGGTCCACGAACGGCTCCACCACGGCCCCGAGCGCGCCGCGCTCAAGGAGGCCCTCGGCCACACCGCGCTGCGCCTGGGGCGCTTCCGGGTCCTCGCGCACGTCGCGGGCGCCGAGGAACTCGCCGCGCACGCCTACGCGCAATCCGTCTGCGGCCTGGGCCGCACCCCGCTCCTGCTGTCCGCCGCCCTGGCCGCGTCAGCCGCACCGGCAAGAGAGAAATAAGTCATGGGCATCGTCATCCTGATCGTCATGGCGGCCGGTGTCGCCGCGATCCTCACCAAGAGGCTCCCCACCGCCTTCGCGCTCGTCCTGCTCGGCGTGGTCATCGCTTTCATCTCGGGCGCCCCGGTCACCGGCGAGAACAGCGTTTTCGACACGGTCCTCCAAGAGGGCGCGCCGGCGCTGGCCGCGACGATGATCGCGATCCTGCTGGGCTCCTGGCTCGGAAAACTGCTCGACGAGACCGGCATCGCCGGCACCCTCGTCCGCAAGATAGTCGAGTTCGGCGGCGACCGCCCCACGGTCGTGGCGCTCGGCGTGCTGCTCGTGTCCACCCTCGTCGGCACCGTGACCGGCTCCGCGCCCGCGGCGATGCTCGCCGGCATCATCGGCATCCCCGCCATGATCGCGGTCGGCATCCCCAAGGTGACCGCCGCCGGGACGATCCTCATGGGCATCGCCGCCGGGATACCCTTCGAGCTGCCGGTGTGGCAGTTCTTCTCCAGCGCCCTCGACATGCCGGTCGCCGACGTGCGCGACTTCATGATCAAGCTCTTCCCGTTCGCGCTGTTCGCCGCCGTCATGTTCGTCCTCGTCGAGTCCCGCAGGCGCGGGGTCGAACACGCCTGGGCCTTCCGCACCGAGACGCCGCGCACCAAGGCGGGCGAGCGGCGCGCCCGGCTCGGCGACGCCCCGTGGTACGCGCTGCTCACCCCGGGTGTGCCCCTCGTGCTGGCCCTCGGCTTCGAGCTCGCGATCATCCCCTCGCTGCTCGCCGGGGTGCTCTACGCACTGGTGACGACCACGCGCCCGCGCGACATGAACCGCCGTCTGCTGCGCACCCTGTACAGCGGCTTCGACGTGGCCGCCGCGCCCATCACGCTGTTCGTCGCCATCGGCATCCTGCTCGCGGCGGTCAAGCTCCCCGGGGCCGTAACCGCGCTCGAGCCCCTCGTCAAGGCGGTCAGCCCGCAGAACCCGGTGCTGTTCGTGGTGGTCTTCACGGTGCTGGTGCCGCTGTGCCTGTACCGCGGGCCGCTCAACGTGTACGGCCTCGGCGCCGGCATCGCGGGCGTCCTCATCGCCGCCGGCATCTACCCGGCCGTCGCCGTCCTCGGCATCACCGCCTCCTACAACCAGGTGTTCGGCGTCGCGGACCCCACCAGCACCCAGACCGTGTGGAGCGCGCAGTACGCGGGGGTCGGCCCCCAGCAGGTGATGGTGCGCACCCTGCCCTACGTCTGGTTCGTCGCCCTCGGTGGTTTCTGCGTCACCGCCGCCACCGCTCTCTGACCGCTCGGCCCCGGCACACACATCCCCTTTCCCGTACAGAACGGAGCACTCCATGAACGAGCCGCGGCAACCCAGCCGTCGCATCCTCCTCAAGTCGGCCGCCGCGACAACGGCGGCGCTCGCCGTCGGCTCGGCGGCCTCCCCGGCACTCGCCGCCGCCCAGGGCCCGGCCGTGGCCGCGGCCCCCGGTGGGTTCCCCGACTACCGCTACGTCAAGACCCTGCTGACGCCCTCGCAGCTCAAGTACAACCCCACCGGCGAGATCATCTTCCCGTGCATCCGGGGCACCAAGGACCGGCTGTCCGCGCCGCTGGGCCGCTACTACCTCTACTACGCCCCGCACGACGCGCCCGGCGGGATCTGCCTCGCCTACGGGGACCACATCGAAGGCCCCTTCACCGAGTACCCGCGGAACCCGATCGTCTCGAACAACTGGGCGCCGCACTACTCCGTGAGCCATGTCTCCTCCCCGCACGTGATGTGGAACGAGAGCGCCAAGGAGATGTGGCTCTACTTCCACGGCGAGAACACCACGACGCGGCTGGCCCGGTCCAAGGACGGCATCAACTTCACCTACGACAAGGTGGTCCTCACCGCGTCCATGCTGCCGGCGGGCACCACCGAGACCTCGTACGCCCGGGTCTTCCCGCACGAACTGCCCGCCAAGAACGCCCACTACGTGATGCTGTTCATGCTGAACAACAAGAGCAACCACCGGGACATCCACTGGGGCTGGTCGGCTGACGGCCGCAACTGGACCTTCGACCAGAAGGCCCTCGTCAGCCACAACGACGTGTCGGCCGTCAACGTCGGCGGCCCGCACCTGCTGACCCGCAACGGCAGTGCCTACGTCGTCTACAACAAGGACAAGCAGAGCGGCGGCGACCTCATGATCACCGAGGTCGGGAAGGACTTCACGCTGCGCCGCCACCTCGGCCTCTTCTACGACTCCTCGAACAGCGCGCCCGACAACGGCCGCAGCGCCGCGCCCAGCTTCGGCACCGAGGGAGGGGTGCCCTACATGGTCTACGAGGCCGGTGAACGTCTCAAGGGCAGCATCGCGGTCGCCCGGGGCTGACCGGCGCGCGGGTCCTCCCGCACCGGGACATGCAGACGCCGGCCGTGCGGGACGGCCCGGTGCGGGAGGAGGCGGTACGTCGGCACGGCGCGCGTGCCCGCCGCCGCCGGCAGGGAGTTCGCGGCTGTCGACGACGTCCTGGACGCCGCGGGCTTCCCACCACCCACCGGACGTCCTGATCACCCTCGTCACCCCCGCCGACACGGAACCGACCCGGGACGCGGTGACCTACTGGGACATCGTCGGGGCGCCGACCGGCGAGGACCCGCTCGACGCGCTGACCGTCCGTCTGGCCTCCGCGTACGAAGAGCCGTGGCTGCTCAGGTTCCACCTCGACGACGTCGGTTCCGCCGCCGGACGGGCCGCCGGACTGGCCGATCCCTCGGTTCGGGTCGGCACTCGCGGGGAGGTGCTCACCACGGGCGACTACCTCTCCGCGTACGTCCTGGAGTGGACGCTGCACCACCTCGACTTGATCGCGCACCTCCCGGACGCGGCGGAACCGCCCGCCGAGGGGCTCGCCCGGTCCCGCGAGCTGCTGGAGAAGATAGCCGGTACGGCGTTTCCCCGGTCGTTCTCCGACAAGGACGCCCTGTTGATCGGCACCGGACGGCGGGCCCCGACCGCGGCGGAGACGGCCGAACTGGGTGAGTCGGCCGCTGGACTCCCGCTCTCCCTGGGCTGATCGGCCCGTCGGGCCTGGCCGGCCGGCGGGCTCGTCCGTCACGAATCAGCGGGTGCCGTCGCGGCGCACAGACCGTGCTGCCATGCCCGGGCCGCGACCTCCACGCGATTGCGGCCGGCCGGCGGATCCGCGGGGCCCTCGGTTCCGCTTCCCCCTGCGCGGACCGCCGGACCACCGGACCGCTACGTCCTCGCTCCCAGCCGGTCCACCAGGTCGTTCCAGCCCGTCTCCAGCCGCTCGAGACACATTCCCCGCTGGGTCAGCAGGTGGTGGACGAGGCCGGTGTCGAGGAAGCCCAGCAGGATGTGGGCGAGCAGTTCGACGTCGCCGGGCACTTTCGTCCGGCGGAGCAGCATGGTGACGTGGGTGAGGCGGAGTTCGTGCGGCGAAGTCGAATAGCGGCGTTCCGGGGCGCCCTGGGCGGCCAGGTAGAGGTCGCTGTGGCGGTGTTCGTGGCGCATGACGGCCGGGCCGAAGGCGCGCAGGCGCGCGAGGGCGGGCGCGTCCGGGCCCAGCGGTGGCGGGCCGGTGAGGAAGGCCGCCTGGAGCTGCCGCTCGTGGTGGTCCAGAAGGGCCAGCATCAGTCCGGTGCGGTCGCCGAACCGCCGGAAGACGGTCCCCTTGCCCACCTGCGCGGCGGCGGCGACGCCCTCCATGGTCACGTTCGCCGCGCCCCGTTCGGCGGCGAGCCCCGCGGCGACCTCCAGCAGGCGCGTACGGTTGCGCTCCGCGTCGGCCCGCAGCCGGCGTTCTGTGCAGGACGTCAGGCTGAGGCCCGTCCTTCCGTCCGGGGTGTCGTACGGCACGGAGGGCGGCGGGCCGGAGGAGGTCATGCCCCTCAGCGTAACGCTCCTGTGAACAAAAGTGGACCCCGGTCCGGTTGGGTGGTAAAACATTAAACGGACCTCGGTCCGGTTGCCCTCACACTCGTATCTCTTGGAGTCAACGCTCATGTCCGTACAGATTCTCGCCCTGGTCGGCAGCCTTCGGGCCGGTTCGCACAACCGTCAGCTCGCCGAGGCCGCCGTCAAGCACGCCCCCGAGAACGTCGAGGTCGAGCTGTTCGAGGGCCTGGCCGACGTGCCCTTCTACAACGAGGACATCGACGTCGAGGGCTCGGTGCCGGAGGCCGCCCTCCGGCTGCGCGCGGCGGCCGGCCAGGCCGACGGCTTCCTGCTGTTCTCGCCCGAGTACAACGGCACCATTCCGGCCGTGCTCAAGAACGCCATCGACTGGCTGTCCCGCCCGTTCGGGGCCAGCGCGTTCTCCGGGAAGCCGGTCGCCGTCGTCGGCACCGCCTTCGGCCAGTACGGGGGCGTGTGGGCGCAGGACGAGGCCCGCAAGGCCGCGGGCATCGCCGGCGCCACCGTCCTGGAGGACCTCAAGCTCTCCATCCCCGGCTCCGTCACCCGCTTCGCCGAGACCCACCCCGCCGACGACGCCGAGGTCGTCACCGGCCTGACCGGCGTGCTGAAGCAGCTCGGTTCCCGGGCCGGATCGCCCTCTGCCTGAGCGGACGACCGCTCGCCCGGCGAGACCGGCACCAGGTCGCGCCGGACGGCACCCGCACGGGGGTGTGACCCGCCGCGGGGGTGCCGCGTCACGCGTGAGTGTCCGTGGTGTGGTGCGTGGGGCCGCGGCCCCACGCACACTCCCCGCACCCGTCGCGGCCGGAGCCGCCACGCCAAGGCGGGCGGGCCCGCCCGCCGTCAAGCGGCCTGGTGGCGGGCCGTCTCGCGCGGGACGCAGAAGACGGCGAGGGCTGCGGCCGTCAGATACGCGGCCGCGCCGATGGCCATGCTCGTCCGCAGCCCGGTGGCAAAACCGGCCGAGACGGCCAGAAGTGAGCCTCCCAGTGCGACCCCCGCGGCGCTGCCGACCTGGCGGGCGGTGTTGAACAGGCCGGACGCGGCGCCGGAGTAGCTCTCCGGGGCGGCCGACATCACGGTCGCGGTCGATCCGGTGAGGGCGAAGGACGTGCCGAAGCCCGCCGCCATCATCGGCACCACCAGCAGGAGGTAGTCCGGGGCCGGTCCGGCGGCGGCCCAGCCGCCCAGGCCCGCCCCTCCCAGGAGCATGCCCGTGACCACGAGCCGCCGGTGTCCAGTACGGCGCGCCAGCCTCCCGGACAGCACGGAGGCGAACATCGTCATCGCCACCGCCGGGAAAAGGGCGATCCCCGTGCGCAGGGCGGTGAGGCCGCGCTCGTGCTGGAAGTACAGGCTCGCCGTGAAGATCATGCCGTAGAAGGCGAAGTTGAACAGCAGGCCGATGGCCGCGCCTCCGCTCATCCGGCGGGAGCGCAGCAGCCGCAGGGGCAGCACGGGATCGCGGGTCAGGCGCTCGCGCAGGACGAACGCGGCAGCGGCCGACAGGCACAGGCCCGCCCCGGTGAGGATCAGCGGGTCCGTCAGGTCGTGCCGTCCCGCCTCATTGAGGACGGTTGTCAGCAGGGCCACCGTCGCGACGAGCGCGCACTGGGCCGGCCAGTCCACGGAACGGTCCGCGCGCCGGACCGAAGCGGGCACGTGGCGCAGCGTCAGCAGCAGGCACGCGCATCCGACGGGCAGGTTGACGAAGAACACCCAGCGCCACCCGACGGTGGTGACCAGAAGGCCACCGAGGAGCGGACCGGCGGAGGCCGCGATGCCGGCCATGGAACCCCACAGTCCGAAGGCGCGGGAGCGCTCGGCGGGTGAGGGGTACGCCTGTTGGAGGAGGGCGAGCGAGCCGGGCACGATCAGTGCCGCGCCGAGCCCTTCCACCAGCCGCCCGGCGACCAGGGCCCCGGAGTTCGGGGCCAGTCCGCAGCCGGCCGAGGCAAGGGTGAACACCACCACCCCGGCACAGAAGACCCGGCGGTTTCCCAGCCGGTCCCCCAGCGCGCCACCGGTGAGCAGCAGGCCGGCGAAGACCAGGGTGTAGCCGTCCGTGATCCACTGGATTCCGGTGAGCGAGGCCGACAGCTCCCGTCCCACCACCGGAACGGCGACGGTGATGACGGTCACGTCCAGGATGACCATGAAGTAGCCGGCGCAGACCGCGAGGAGGGGGGCCAGGGGCCGGCCGGAAGCAGTACGCCCCTCCGGTCGGCCGGCCCCGGGCCCCTCGGCACGCACCATGGCGACACGGTATTCCCCCGATGCGCGCCTCACGCCGCTTGAACGGCCCGGCGGCGCGCCGGATCCGCCGCCGTGGCGCGGTGGCACGCGTCCGGCGACCGTACGGGCGACCGCCCCGGTTCCGGCTGCCGGACGTCATGCCGCGCCCTGCCGTCCGGATCGGATCAGTCCTTCTTCTCCCCCAGCTTCTCGATGTACTCCTGAGCCTTGTCGACAGCCGTGTCGATCTTGTCGCTGTGCTTGCCGTCGGTTCTGTCGTCGAGGAAGTCGCCGGCCTTCTCCAGTCCGTCGGAGATCTTGTCGCCGTGGGCCTCGGCGAGATCCTCCGCCTTGTCCTTGAGGTTCTTCAGCGCGTCGAACATGTGGGGGCCTTGTCTCCTTCACTCGAACTGCCGGACGGGCAATGATTCCACGGTGGCTACGGCGTCTCAGTCGTCGAGGGCGTCCGACATGGTGTCGAGGTCGGCGAGGAGGGCGGCGAGGCGCTGTGCGGGGATGGCTTCGATCATGCGTTCCTCGATGGCGTAGACGGCCACCCGGGCCGCGTGCAGGCGTCGCCGTCCGGCGGGGGTGAGGTGGACGGGCAGGGCGCGGCCGTGGTCGGTGGTGGCGGCCCGGGTGATGAGACCGGCGTCTTTCAGGCCACGCAGGACGACGTTGGCCGACTGCCGGGTGACGAAGGTGCCGCGGGCCAGGTCGGCGTTGGACAGGCCCGGCCGTTCGTCGAGGAGTTCGAGGCAGGAGTACTGCGGGACGGTGAGGCCGTGCTCGCGCAGGGCCTTGTCCATGGCGCCGCGCAGGGCGGCGGAGGCGCGTTTGAGCCGGTATCCCACGTGCTCGGTGACGTCGCGGGCCGGATGGGGGGAGGGCACGGGCGCACGGTCTTCCATGTCAGCATTTTGACATGCGGGAGAAGCGGCGCCTACAGTCACCCATGTCAAAGTCCTGACATCAACCTTCCCGGGAGGAACCATGCCCGCCACCGTCGACGGCCCCGACTTCATCGCCCTGCAGGTGACGGATGTACCCGCCGCGGCCGCCTTCTTCGAGGAGCGTCTCGGGCTGCGCCGGGCCCCCGCCTCGCCGCCCGGCGCGGTCGTCTTCACCACCAGCCCGGTCCCGTTCGCCGTCCGCGAGCCGCTCCCGGGCGTCGACCTCACCGGCGACGCGCGCCCCGGCCTGGGCGTGGCGTTGTGGCTGCGCACGTCGGACGCGAGTGCGCTGCGCGAGCAGCTGGTCGAGGCGGGCACACCGGACGTCGGCCCGCTGCTGGACAGCCCGTTCGGGCCGACGTTCTCCTTCATGGGCCCCGAGGGCTACCGGCTCACCGTGCACGGAGGCTGACGTGAGCGCCGTCGGCCACCGCGCGCTCCCGTCGAGGGCGCCCGGTCACGCACGGGCGTGGACGGCGCACATGAACGGTCCCGGCCGGCTCCCTGCTTTCCGGGCGGGCTCCGGGCCCGGAAACCGCGAGTGCGGGCACGGTGGCCGGATCTCTGCCCTCGCGCACCGGTGCGAGGCGGAAGATCATTGATCAACGCTCCGCACGGGATTAGGTTCGGCCCTGTGTGGTGGGCGGTGTTGGGATCCCTGGAAGTCCAGATCGGCAGCAGGCCCATCGGGCTGGGTGGCGCGAAGCAACGGCGGGTGCTGGCCGCCCTGCTGGCCGAGGCGGGCAGCGCGGTCTCGGTCGAACGGCTGGTGTACAGCGTCTGGGGCGACGACCCGCCGCCCTCCGCCGTCGGCACCCTGCGGGCGTACGTGGCCAACCTCCGCAGGGCCCTGGAGCCGGACCGCGCGCCCCGGAAGGCGGCGCGCCTGCTGGTCAGTTCGCCCGCGGGGTACCGCCTCGACGTGCCGCCCGAGCGGTACGACGCGGCCCGGTTCGCGGCGCTGACCACGTCGGCGGGTACCTTCCTGGCCGACGGACGGCCCGTCGAGGCACTCGCCGCCGTCGACCGGGCGCTGGGGCTGTGGCGGGGGCCCGCCTTCGGGGAGTTCACGGTCGAGCCGTTCGCGGCACTGGAGGCGAGCCGGCTCGAAGAACTGCGGCTCGTCGCCCAGGAGCGGCGCGCCGAGGCCCAACTCGCCGCCGGGCTGGCCGAGTCCGCCGCCGCGGGGCTCAGGCCACTGGTGGCCGCGGAGCCGTTGCGCGAGCGTCGGTGGCTCATGCTCGCCGTCGCGCTGTACCGCTGCGGCAGGCAGGCCGAGGCGCGTGAGGCACTGCGGGAGGTGCGCCGGGTACTGGCGGACGGCCTCGGTATCGAACCGGGCCCCGGACTGCGCCGGATCGAGCGCGCCATCCTCGGGCAGGACCCCCTTCTGGAGCTCGACCGGGCCCTCCGTCCGGCGCCGCCGCCGAATGAGGAACGGGCCCGGACGACCGCCGCCCGGGAGACGCGTCCCGGCAGGCCCCCGGTGGCGGCCTCCCGGCCGTCCCCGCCGACCGCCCCCGCCCTCGCCGGTCACCGGCCGGGGCGCGGACCCGTCACCGGCCGGCCGCGGCACACGCCGGACTCCGGACTCGAGGGCCGCGACGACGTACTGGCAAGCCTGGACCGGGCGTTGACGGAACTGTCCGGCGGCCGGGGCGCGTTGTTACTGATCACCGGCGAGCCCGGCATCGGAAAGACGCGGGTCGGTGCCGCCGCCCTGGAGCGGGCGGCGGCGCGTGGTCTGCCGGCCGCGGTCGGCAGGTGTCCCGACGACGAGGGCGTGCCCGCCCTGTGGCCCTGGCTGACCGTCCTTCGCTCCGTGGCGGACCCGGACGGAACCGGACACCGGACCGGCGCACGGGCCCGGATATCCCCGGAACGGGCCCGGACGCCCGGCCCCGCCACGTGGTCGGGAGCGGGCGGGGAACTCTCCCGGAGCGGCGAACGGGCCCGGAGCGGCTTGAAGCCGTACCGGGACGGATCGTGGCACCGGGCCGAGGCGACCCCGGCCACTGTCGTGGAGCGCCTGGCCCGCTCCGCCGCCGAACAGCCCCTCCTGGTGGTGATCGACGACCTGCACCGGGCGGACCCCGACTCGGTCCGGGTTCTGCGCGTCCTCGCCAGCATGCTCCCCGAACTGCCGCTGCTGCTCCTCGCCACCTCGCGGGACCGCCCGGAACTCGACGGTCCGGCCGCCTCGCTGATCGCGGACATGACCGGCTCCTGGGTGCACCGCTGGCCGTTGCGCCGCCTCACCGAGCCGGAGGTCGCACGCGCCCTCGCCCGACGGGCCGGTCACGCAGTGGACCGGGAGGTCGCCAGGATCGTCCACCGGCGCTGCGGCGGGGTCCCCTTCCACGTCACCGAACTCGCCCGGCTGTTACCGGTGGTGGACACGGGACCGCTGGCGGAGGCACTGCCGGAGGGCACCCGCGATCTCGTGGCGTACCGGCTGCGCCGGCTCCCCGACGGTGCGACGGAGGTGCTCACCGTGGCGGCGGTGGTGGGCGAGGAGTTCGACTTCGAACTCCTCGCCGAGGTGAGCGACGTGTCCGCCGACCGGCTGCTGGACATCCTGGAGGCGGCGGCGCTGTGGGGGCTGATCGTGGAAACCGGCCTCGTGGGCCGCTACCGGTTCAGCCACGCGCTGGTACGCGACACCCTGCGCCACACGTACTCGCGGGTACGGGTCGCGCGGCTGCACGCCCGGGTCGCCATGGCTCAGGAGCGGCGTGCCTCCCGAGGGAACGCGAGCCCCGAACTCCTGGACGCGGTCGCCTTCCACTGGCTCGCCGCCGCACCGGTCGGCCACGCCGAGCAGGCCGTCACCGCGCTGTCCGCCGCGGCCGGCCGCGCCGAGTCCGCGTACGCCCACCGGCACGCCGCGCGGCTGGTCGCGGCGGCGGTCCGGATCGTCGACGACCACGCGCCGCCCGGCACCGCCGAGCAGACCGGCCGGCTGTTCGGGCTGCTCGTACGGTGGGGGCGGCTGTCCTGCCGGGCGGCACAGCGCGAGGAGGCCGCGGTCGCCCTGGAGCGCGCGATCGGCCTGGCCCGCTCGCTGGGCGATCCCGAGGCGCTGGCCCTGGCCGCGACCGTACACACCGTGGAGACGTTCACTCCCACACGGGAATACGGAACGTACGACGACACGGTCGTGACCGCGTTGGAGGAAGCCCTCCGGTCGCTGCCCGAGGAGGACTCGCCGCTGCGCTGCCTCGCGCTGGCGGCGCTCGCGACGGAACGCTACTTCGACCACCCACCGGACCCGGCCGCCGCCGGACACCCCGGGACGCCCACCGCGGCCGACGCGGAAAGCGGCGTGGCCGGCCCGCACGTGGACAGTGCCCAGGACCGGCTCTCCGCCGAGGCCGTCGCGATGGCCCGCCGGCTCGGCGACGACACCTTGCTGCTCCAAGCTCTCCACCTGCGCCACCAGGCCGTGCGCCATCCCCGTACGCTCGCCGAGCGCCAGGAACTCGTCGACGAGCAACTGGACCTGGCCACCCGGCCCGGTGTGAGCGCGGACTGGATGCCGACACTGCTGCTGCGCCGGGCCCTGATCCGGCTGGAGGCGGGCGACATGCCGGCCGCCCAGCGCGGGATCGACGCCTGCGCGCTGGCCAACCAGCGGGTCAGACTGCCCGAGGTGGAGGTGCACCTGCGCTGGTGGGCCGCGATGCGCCGGGGGCTGGCAGGCGATCTGGCGGCGGCCGAGCGGCTGGCCGCGCAGGCGTACGAACTGCACCGGCACACGGCGTGGGGAGCCGAACCCGCGCTGTTCGCCCACCGCGTGTCCTGGCTGCTGGACGAGGAACGCTACGAGGAGATGGAGCCCCTGGTACGCGCGGCGCACCGGACGGGCGGGCCGGTCACTCCGGAGCATCTGGGCCTCGTCCGGGCGCTTCAGGGCCGGCGGTCGGAGGCCAGGACGCTCTGTCCGCCCGCCGGCCTGCGGCCGGATCCGCCGCAGGACTGGCTGTGGCTCCTTCAGACGGTTCTGCGGGCCTACACCTGGGCGCTGTGCGGGGACGCCGCCTCCTGCCGGGTGGCGCTCCGCCGGCTGCTCCCCTACGCGGGAAGGGCGGTGACCACGGGGTCCGCGATGCTCTGCTGGGGGTCGGTGGACCACTTCCTCGGGGAGGTGGCCGCCGTGGCGGGCGAACGTGAACTGGCGATCCGGCTGATGCGCGGAGCGGTCGGACACAACGGAGAACTCGGCTGCACGCGCTGGCAGCGGCGTTCGGCCGGCCGGCTGGCAGAGCTGACGGCCGAACGGTGACCGGGCGCCCCGGGCCCGGGCGGAGCTCCGCCCGGGACGGCCGGGTGCGGGCTCACCGAACAGCGGTTCGGCGAGCCCGCACCGCCCCCCCCTTTCCCCCCTCGGGCCGGGGCCTCGGTGCCGCGCCCCCCGGCGGCCCGTGCCCCGCCCGCCACGCCCGTACCGGCCCGTCAACCGGCCGGACGAGGTCTTCGGCCCGAAACCCTCAGTTCCAAGGATTGGCCGGCTGGTCGTTGATCGCGGTCCAGAAGCGGACACCGGTCGGCAACGGGCCGTCGGCCCACAGCGACCAGCCCCCGCCGTCGTGGAACTCGGCCATCCGCCAGCCCTGGCCGAAGTACACGGCGCAGGTCGCGTCCGCCACGGCACGGCTCACCAGATTCACGCCCCGGACCTCGGGCGTCGCCTTGACCTGGCCCTCGGCCCAGCTGTTCTCCCCGTCGGCCGGGACACCGGGCGGCGCCGGACGCCCGTCGGTCCGCAGGCACAGCACCGGCAGCGACGCCTGAGCGGGAGTGTCGCCGTTGTACGGGTCACTGGCCTCTTCGTCCCGGCCCACCTGCACCACACCGTCGGCACGCCGGCTGAGCACGGTCCACGTCATACCGGCGTGCGAGGCGTCGCCCGGGACGGACTCCCCCAGTCCGGCGGCCACCCCAGGGTCGATGTTCCACTGCTGGTACGGGCCGTCGTTGCAGGTGGAGTTCGGGTAGATCTTCCAGCCGCTGAAGTTGGTCCGTGTCGTGTCGACGCAGATTCCCGTCGCCACGTTCTTCAGCCGGACGCCGACCTTCCCCCCGGAGGGCGGCGCGGCCTGGAACCTGGTGACGATCCACTGCTGGTAGCCGCCCCCGTTGCAGCGCAGTACGTAGATGCGTGACCCGTTGTTGTCCAGACACTCACCGGGCTCGGCGAACGCGTCGAGCTTGACGTACTCGACCGACGCGGGCATCCCGGGGACCGGAGCGAAGCGCCACTCGATGTCCTGGGTGAAGCCGATGCACCCGGAGTCCACGGTCCCGGCCTCGCCCTGTCCCTGGACGCACTCGTTGCTCACCTGGTTCACCAGCCAGGTCTTCCCGGTGTCCGCCGTCGCCTGCCCCGGCGACAGCGACGCCGCCAGCAAGGTCGCGGCGGCGACGACAGCGGCCCGCCCGGCACGTCTGATGGATGACAGCACGTCAGCCCTCCTTCCTCATTCGGTGAAGATGGCGTCGAAGGCGTCCAGCGGGATGTTCCACTGCTGCGACGTGGAGAAGTTGCTGCAGGTGTTGGGCACGATCGCCCAGTCCCGTGCCGCGTCGGTGTCCAGGCACTTCCTGGTGTTCAGGCTCTGCAGCCGGAGCCCCGCCATGCCTGCGGGCGGTGCCTGGGGCTCGTAGCGGACCATGACCCAGACCTGCTGCGTTCCGTCGGTGCAGGGCGTCAGGGTGATCGTGGTCCCGTCGACCCAGGGACAACCGCTGTTGAACCTGGAGCGCATGTAGCGGTACTCGACCGGCGCGAGGTGGGGTGCGACCAGCGTCCAGGTCATCTCACGCGATGTTCCGTAGCAGTCGCTGATGAGCTGGTTGTCCTGGAGTCTGACGCACAGCTTGCTCTGCTGGTTCGTGAACTTCACCGGCGGCGGTTCCGCCGCCGACGCACCGGGCGCTGTGAGGAGAACGGTCGCGAGCGACGCGGCGAGGACGGCGCCCAGGCGCGTGATCGGGGACGGCAAAGCGGCCTCCTGCGAGGGAAGTGGTTTCCTCTGTCCACGGGCCACCCTGTCGGTGGTCGATTGGAACCCGATAGGACGCGGGCGGGAGCACCCGTTCCCACGCGTCGGAACGGGGGGCCGCCGGTGACGTGGCCGCCGTCGGCAGGTCCGGGATCCGTGTCGTCGTGCCGTCCGGTCCGCCGGGGCCGGGCAGGTCGCCCAGGCTCAGGCAGTGCCGGTCGGACGGTGCAGGTAGGCGCCGAGGGGCGGACCGACGACCTTGCCCGCCCGCACGATGTGGTTGCCCCTCAAGAAGGCGTCGGTGAGGAGGTACTCGGCACCGCCGAAGCCGGCCTTGGCGAGGAAGACGTCGTCCTCGGGCTCGCCGAACTTCACCTCCTCGCGGCAGCACGCGTGGTCGCTGACGACCCAGTCGACGGTGCCGTCGAGCAGGTGCTCCCAGAGCGCCTCGACGTCGTCAGGTTCCCGCCCTGCGCGGACCGGAGGAGTCCGCAACGCGCCACGGGTGAACAACACTCACCCCGGTTTGCGACGGGGACGGGCCGGAGCGGCACATGGACGGTGTCCGGCCGGGCGGCGAAAGCCGGGGCGTCCGTCGCGCGGGTACCAGCCGACGAGGCCCTCGTCGCACCACGGTCCGTCTGCGACTCCCGCCTTCCGGCCGCGGTCAGTCGACGGGCTTCTCCCAGACCGAGACGTGCGAGCGGCTCTCGGCGGTGAACGGCTCCCGTGTCCAGGTCTCCCAGCGGTCGCGCAGCCGCAGGCCGGCGAGTCGTGCCATCAGGTCGAGCTCGGCGGGCCATACGTACCGGAACGGGACGGACCAGTGCTCGGCACGCCCGTCGACGATCTTGACGTAATGCGAACTCATCGCCTGGGTGGTGACGTCGTAGGTGTCGAAGGCCCATCGCGTCGGGCCGATCTCGAACGGCACGGCGTCCTGTCCGGGCGGCAGTCGGCGCAGGTCCGGGACCCCCACCTCGACGACGAAGCAGCCGCCGGGCCTCAGATGGGCGGCGGCGTTGTGGAAGCAGGCGACCTGGGCGTCCTGCGTCACGAGGTTGTTGATCGTGTTGAAGACGAGGTAGGCGACCGCGAAGGTGCCCGGGACCCTCGTCGTGGCGAAGTCGCCGATCGTCACGTCGACGGCGTCGCTCCCGGGCTTGGCGCGCAGCCGGGCCGTCATGGCGCGTGACATGTCGATGCCGTGGACCGGGATTCCGCGGCGGGCCAGAGGCAGGGCGATCCGACCGGTGCCGCTGGCGAATTCGAGCGCCCGTCCGTCGTGGGCCAGGCCGGCCAGCAGGTCGACCGCCGGGTCCACCGCCTCCGGCCGGAACATGGCCGCCGACGACTCGTCATAGGTGGCCGCGATCTCTTCTCCGAAGTAACCGTCCTCGTCCTCCATGCCCGGACCGTACCGCTCGCGGCCCGGCCGGCGCCCGCCGTTTTCGGGGCGGGACGCGAGGGCCGGGCGTCCGGTGGCCGTCCTCGGCGAGGGCGGCGGCCAGGGCTTCGAGCAGGCGGGCGGAGTCGTCGGCGCCGCCGGTGTCGGTCCAGGGGGCGACGGCGCCTTCGCCGGCGACTTGGTGTCGTCCGGCACGACGAGGCCGGAGTCGAGCTCCGTACGGGAGCCGAGGCCGGGGCAGGCGGGGCAGGCGCCCCAGGGCGGGCGCTTGTTCGGCGCCGCCGCGGCGTGGGGACGGCAATCCGATGGATGGCCGAAGGCGTCAGTGGCGAGCGCCGCCGCCGCGACGCACCGCCCCCAGTTGGGCTCGGTCCAGGCCCGAGTCCGTGAACTGCTGGGCCACCGTGTGCAGGATCCGCGCCATGGCCCGGGCCGTCGGTGTGGCGGCGCGGTGCCGGGGGCTGGCGAGCAGGATCCGCCGGACGGGGGCCGGGGCGTCCGAGGCGAAGGCGAGCAGGCGCACGTCGCTGCGCCGGTTGGTCAGCGCGAGGCGTGGGGCGAGCGCGATGCCCAGCCCGGCGGCGACCATGGCCTGCGCCTCCTGGTAGTCGTGCGACTCGTAGGCGATACGCGGCTCGAAGCCGGCCAGCCGGCAACTGCGCCGCAGCACCTCCGCCACCGGGTGGTTCTCCGCGCGGATGATCCACTCCTGTTCGGCGAGGGCGCCGAGGCGCACCGCGGGGCGGGTGAGCAGTTCGGAGTCGGCGGGGACGACCAGCACCGTCGGGTCGTCGAGCAGCGGAGCGAGCGTCAGGTCCTTGTCCTGGATCCGGTTCCACTCGTACTCCCACATCAGTGCCAGATCCACCTCGCCCACATGGAGCATCTCGCGCAACCGCTCCAGCACGCCCGCGCGTACCACCGTGCGGATCGCCGGGTGCCGCCCGCTGAACCGGGTGAGGGCGAGCGGGAGCAGCGAGGCGCTGGCCGTGGGGAACGAGCCGAGGCGCAGTGTTCCCCGGTCCAGGTCGGCGAACTCGCGCACGTCCGCCTGGGCGGCCTGGAGTTCGCGGCGGACGGCTCTGCCGCGCTCGGCCAGCGCCGCGCCCGCGGCGGTGGTCCGCACCCCGCGTGGCAGTCGCTCCAGCAAAGGCTGTCCGACCTCCCGCTCCAGCAGGGACATCTGCTGGGAGGCGGCCGAGGTCGTCATGGAGAGCGCTTCCGCCGCCGCGGTGAGAGAGCCGCGCTCGGCGGCTTCGGCGAGGAGCAGCAGACGTCGTACGTTCAACACCATCCGAGTTTAGCCCTACTAAAGGCTACTGAAGAAGACAGACATTGTGCTCAACCCTGCGGTTTGCGAAGGTCATCGCAGCTCGACGGTTCACACGTCGTTCACCGCACAGAAAGTTCCTCCCTACATGCACATCCCCGCGACTCTGGTGCGTGGCGGCACGAGCAAGTGCTGGCTCTTCAACCAAGTGCACGTCCCCGCCGACCGGGCCCACCTGGAACGCCTTCTGGTGGATGCCTACGGCGCGGCGGACCCCGTCCACCTCGACGGAGTGGGCGGTGCCACCCCGACCACGTCCAAGGCGGCCGTCGTCGCCGCCAGCTCACGCGAGGGCATCGACGTCGACTACCTCTTCGCCCAGGTGGGCATCGGAACCGGGACCGTCGAATGGGGCAGCAACTGCGGCAACTGCGCCACGGCCATCGCTCTGTACGCGGTGACCAAGGGCCTGGTGCCCCTCACCGGTGACCGCACCCGGGTGACGATGCACAACACCAACACCGGCGCGATCCTCCGGGCCGAGGTGGACACCACCGGCGGTGTCGTGCACGAGTTCGGCACCCAGACCGTTCCCGGCACGCTCTCCGGCGGGGTCGCCGTGGGGCTGACCTTCCACGACCCCGTCGGCAGCGGCACCGGCGCCGGACTGCCGACCGGCTCGGCCGCCGAGGAGCTTTCCACGGCCCCGGCGGGCCCGGGCGGAGCGGCGCTTCCGCCACCGTACGTGAGCATGGTCGACGCGGGCGCACCCGTGGTGCTCGTCGACGCGCGACGGGCCGGCCGCACCGGCGCGGAGACCCTGGAGCAGACGCGGGCCGAGATCCCCTGGCTGCGCGCGGTACGCCACAGCGCCGCCGCCCGTATGGGCCTGCTCCGGCCCGGCGACAGGCCGGGGGACGCGGTGCCCAAGGTGGGTCTGGTCGGGCCGCCCGTCCCGTACACGAGCACGCTCGGCGAGCGGATCGCGGCCGAGGACTACGACGTCTCCGCACGCATGCTGTCCATGAACGCCCCCCACCCGGCGATCGGCCTCACCTCCGCCGTCGCCGTGGCCGTCGCCAATCTTCGGGAGGGCACCGTCGTCGCGGAGGCGTCCACCGCGCCGGGCAGCTCCACGCTGCGCATCGGCACCCCGGCCGGTGTCCTCGCCGTCCGCGCGTCCGGCCTCTCCCCGGACGGGCCCGCCCGGGTCACCGTCAGGCGTGCCGCACGCATCCTGTGCGACGCCGAGATCTTCGTACCCGCCCCGGCCGTGGCCGCCTGAGGACGTCCACCGTCCGCTCCGCGCGTGCCGCCGGTCCGGCCGGCGTGTTCCCCCTTGCCCCTGCCCACACGAGGACAAAGATGTCTCCTGAGCTGATCTCCGTCGGCGCCCTGCTCGTCATGTTCGTCGTCGGTACCGTCCTGCCGATCAACATCGGCATCCTGGCCTTCGTCGCCTCGTTCACGATCGGCACCGCCTCCCTCGGCCTGACCGAGGAAGAGATCTTCGAAGGCTTCCCGGTGGGCCTCTTCATCACCATCGTGGGCGTCACGTATCTCTTCGCCATAGCCCGCCGCAACGGCACCGTCGACCTCCTCGTCGCGGCGGGGGTGCGCCTGGTGCGCGGCCGGGTCTCGCTCATCCCCTGGGTGCTGTTCCTGCTCGCCGGCGCGCTCACCGCGCTGGGCACCTTCACCCCCGCCGCGGTCGCCATTCTGGTGCCCATCGCGATGAACTTCGCGTTCCGCTACGGCATCAACCCGCTGATGACCGGCATGCTGGTGATCAGCGGCGCCCACGCGGGGGCCTTCTCCCCGCTCGCCGTCTCCGGGGCACTGGTGCTCGGCATGGTGCGGGACACCGACCTCTCCGTCGCCCCGGCGACGCTCTTCTTCGCGAGCTTCGCCGTCAACGTCCTGCTGTCCGTGATCACCTTCGCCGCGCTGCGCAACCGGACGCTGCCGCCCGTCGCCGAGGAGGAGTCGGGGGACGGTGCCACGGCGTCCGCCCGGCTCACCTGGCACCAGGGGCTCACGCTGGCCTCGCTCGCCGTTCTCGTGGTGGGTGCCCTGGGCTTCCAGCTGGAGATCGGCGTCCTCGCCCTCGCCGCCGGTGCGGTGCTGGCGCTGCTGGACACCAGGCGTCAGGAGAAGGCGGTGGACGGCATCAGCTGGCACACACTGCTGCTGGTCGCCGGAATGATGACGTACATCGCGATGCTGGAGCACGCGGGCATCATCGACAAGATCTCCGAGCACGCCGCGGGCTTCGGCACCCCGCTGGTGGTCGCCCTCCTGCTCTGCTTCACCGTCGCCGTCACGTCCGCGTTCGCCTCCTCCACGGCCATCCTCACCGCGATCATCCCGATCGCCGTCCCGCTGCTGCTCTCCAGCCACCTCAACGCCGCCGGTCTGATCGCCGCCCTCGCGGTCTCCACCACGATCGTCGACGTCTCGCCGTTCTCCACGAACGGCGCCCTGGTCCTCAGCAACGTCCGCGGAGTGGACCGTGGGCGCTTCTACCGCCAGATCATCGGCTACACCTGCGGCATCGTCGGGTTCGGGCCGATGGTGGCGTGGGGAGCGCTCGTGCTGCCCTGGTCCTGACGGGCGCGGCGGCCCTCCGCACGGCGAACACACCTGCGCCGCCGCTCTCGGCCGCGAGCCGTCAATCGCCCACGCACTTGGGGTACGTGGAGCCCCGCTTGCAGTCGTGGTAGTCGTACTTGCTGACCCGGAACTTCTTCTCCTCGCCCTCCTCGTCCCCCTTGCCCGGCTTATCCGGCTTGTCCGGGTCGACGACCAGGTAGAACTTCTTCCCGTCTTTGACCTTGTCGGTGACCTTCCCCGCGGGGCCTTCCTCGAAGTCGCGGGCGCACCCGCCGAGTGCGAGGGCCGCGGCCGTCAGAAGGGCGAGTGCGGGGGCAAGGCGACGCATGTCATGCTCCGATCAATATGAGAACGAGGGCAGTCTAGGGTGACCGGCCGGGCGGCCGGCCACGTGGGGTGTCCACTCGGGCGAAAGAGGCACGCACTGTCTACGACCAGGTGCGAGCCCAGCCGTACGCTCACCCGTTCCGGTGCCGCGACCGGCGAGGTTTGCCCGTCCGGGGGAACGCGTACCGGGCGTCGACACGGGGCGAACCTCGCCGGGAGGGGCATGGGAGGCCACCTTCCAAGGGGCGCCCCTACCGGTCCTCATCCCGGTGCGCCAAGGTGTTTTCGGGACCGCCGCGCGTCCTCGGCCTGTTGGGCGGCGGGCGGGCGCCGTGTCCGTGGTGAGAGCGGTGGTCGTCGTCGGAGGATCCGCCGAATCTGAGCCGCACACATGTCTTATTCGATTCGCGGTGCGCAGCTCACTTCCCTCGCCGTTATCGCAATCCGGTCTTCGGAATCCTAGAATGACGCGAGGGAATGAGACGGGGGGCTCGAAAGACCGTCGGCCGTTGGACGTCCGGTCGACATGTCGACCGGACGGGCGGGCACCGGCCGCGCTCCCGCCGAGTCGCGCCGCCGCCCCGCCCGTGACGTCGAAGCCCGATTCCGGGGAGAGAGGAATCACCTGTGCCGGGGAACAAGTCGGAGTTGAAGTCGCTCAGGGCGACGAAGTACACCTCGTCGCTCCGCCGGTCCGGTGGCATCGACCGATTACGGGGATCCAGTTACCGCGCCGGGCTGCGCCTGCTGGATCTCCTGGACCGAATGCGCGGCCGGGAGCACCGGTTCCTGCCGCCTCGCCGATACCGCCGATTCATCGGCAACGGCGACTTCCTCAAGGTCGGCCGCGAGATCACCGCCTACATGCGGGACGAACTGGGAATGGGCCCGTCCCACGACGTGCTCGACGCCGGCTGCGGAGCGGGGCGCGTCGCGATTCCCCTGACGGACGTGCTCACCGAGGGCTCGTACCTGGGCTTCGACATCGTGCCGCACGCGATCGAGTGGTGCAGTTCGACCATCGGCGCGCGCCACCCGAACTTCCGTTTCGAACACGTCGACATCCGTCAGGAAATCTACAATCCCGAGGGCAGGCTCTCGGCATCCGACTTCCGCTTCCCCGCCGAGGACTCGTCCTTCGACATCGCCGCGCTCGTCGGGCTGATCAGTCACCTGATGCCCGAGGAAATGGACAACTACCTCGCGGAATCCGCTAGGGTGCTCCGGGCCGGGGGGCGGTGTCTCGCCACCGCGTACCTGGTGGACGACAAGGTGGCCGAGAACATCTCCCGCGGGAACACCGCGTTCAGCTTCACGCACGACCACGGGAATTACTTCGTGCATTCGAAGGAGGAACCGACATACGCCATCGCCTACCGGCTGGAACACATCCAGGCGGTAGCGGCGCGCTACGATCTGCGCATGTGCCAGGAGCCACGACTCGGCACCTGGGGCGTTTCCACCCGTCGGCCCGCTTCCATGGACCTCCTCGTCCTCGAACGTGCCTAGCGACACGCCACATTGCCGCCGTGCCGCCCTTCGCGCCGTCGGCACGCAAGAGAGGAATTCCTTCCCTTCATGACCGGTATCACCAGCACGCCTCCGCAGGACGCGGAAACCAACGGCGTCATCGTCATCTCGGGTATTTCCGCGGCGGGCAAGTCGACCGTCGCGCAGGCACTCGCCGAGCGCCTGACACGCTCCGTCCACGTGCGCGGTGACTTCTTTCGCCGCATGATCGTCAACGGTCAGGTGAACATGACCGCCGACGCACCGCCGGAGGCCGTCGCACAACTCAGGCTGCGGCACCGGCTGACCGCCGCGTCCGCCGACGCCTACTGCCGGGCCGGCTTCACCGCCATCGTCCAGGACGTCCTGCTGGGTGAGCACCTGGCCGAGATCACCGAGTCCATCACGAGCCGGCCGCTGGCCGTCGTCGTCCTGGCGCCCGACCCCGAGGCCGTCGCCGAGCGTGAGCGGAAGCGGGCCAAGTCGGGGTACGGGCCGGACTGGCAGCCGCAGGACCTGGACCGGGTGCTGCGGGACGGCACACCCCGGATCGGGCTCTGGCTCGACACCTCGGCGCAGACCGTCGACGAGACGGTCGACGAGATCCTCAAGCGGGCCTGGACCGAGGGCGCCATCGCCTGACCGGGGCCCCGTCGCCCGGCCGGGGGCGCCCCCTCTCCGTGCGACCCACAGGCCGGACCGGCGGGCGGACGGGGACGCGTTCCCGCACAGGGCCCGCACCGCCGGTCCGGCACTCGCGCCTCCCGCTCTCCCGCTCCTGTTGTGTGCCGGCCCGTCGACCATGAGGAGGAACCGCCTTGCGCACGCTTGGGATCGGACCGGACGGACAGTCACCGGGAGTCATCGGTCTGGGGTGCATGGGCATGTCGTACGCCTACGATCCCGGCGGCCGGGACGACGCCACGTCGGTCACCGTGATCCACCGCGCCCTCGACCTCGGCGCCAACCTGATCGACACCGCCGACGTCTACGGCCCGTACACCAACGAGGAGTTGGTCGGCCGCGCGCTCGCCGGCCGCCGGGAGCGGGCGTTCCTGGCCACCAAGGTGGGATTCGTCACCGGTGCGGACCGGCTGCGGCGGGACGGGCGTCCCGAGCACGTACGCGCCGCGATCGACGCGTCCCTGCGCCGGCTGGGCACCGACCACGTCGATCTGTACCAGCTCCACCGGGTGGATCCGCGGGTCCCGCTGGCGGAGACCTGGGGCGCCATGGCCGAGGCGGTGTCGGCCGGCAAGGCACGGCTGCTGGGCCTCTCCGACGTGACGCCGGACCAGGTGCGAACCGCGCAGGCCGTCCACCCGGTCGCCGCGGTGCAGAGCGAGTTGTCGTTGTGGACCCGGGACAAGGCGGCGGAGCTGCTGCCGTTCACCGCGCGCGAGGGCATCGTGCTCATCGCGTACTCCCCGCTGGGCCGGGGCTTCCTCGCGGGACGGTTCGGCTCGGCGGACGACGTACCGGACGGTGACTACCGCCGTACCAATCCGCGTTTCCTCCCGGAGAACTTCACGGCGAACCTGCCGCTCGCCGCGGGCGTGCGCGAGGTCGCCAGGCGACGGGGCATCACGCCCGCGCAGACCGCCCTGGCCTGGGTGCTCTCGCGGGGCGCGCACGTGGTGGCGATCCCCGGCACCAAGAACCCCCGGTACCTGGCGGACAACACCGTCGCCGCCGGCATCCGGCTGGACGACGCCGACCTGGCGCTGCTGGACGCGCTGCCGGAACCGGCCGGTGCCCGCCAGTGACCGGCGTGCACGTCGACGGCGCGGCGTCCCGCGCGTCGCCCGGCCACGCGTACGCCGTACGAAAGGAACCTTCCCGTGTCCGGAACAGACAGCTCGACGCTCCGCAGAGGGCTGGGCGTCCTCTCCGTCGCCGTCCGTGAGGAGCCGTGGATCTTCACCGCGGCACTGCTGGCCAGCTGCCTCTACGGCGTCGCACCGGTCGCCACCTCCTGGGTGCTGGGCCGGATCACCGAGCGGGTGGTGCTGCCCGCGTTCGAGGCCGGCCGGACCACCACGGCCGCGCTGACCGGTGCCGGGCTCGCCATCTTCGGGGTGGCGATGCTCCGCGTGGTCGGGGTCATCGGACGCCGGGTCGGGGCCGGCATCATGCAGTTCCGCCTCCAGGCCACCTACCGCCGCAAGGTCGCGCGCCACTACCTGCGCCTCCCGCTCTCCTGGCACCAGCGTCACCCCGCGGGCCAGTTGCTCTCCAACGTCAACTCGGACGTGGAGGCGGTGTGGGCGCCGATCGTGCCGCTGCCCACCGCGATCGGCGTGGTCGTCATGCTGCTCGCCGCCGTCGTCTCCATGGCCCTGGTGGACCCGGTGCTCGCCGGGGTGAGCCTGCTGGTCTTCCCCGCGGTCGGGCTGCTGAACGTGTTCTACCAGCGCAGGCTGTCCCCCCTGGCGGCCCGGGCGCAGAGCCTGCGGGCCGAGGTCAGTGACATCGCGCACGAGAGCTTCGACGGCGCCGTCGTCGTCAAGACGCTCGGTCTGGAGCGTTACGAGACGGAGCGGATGGCCACTGCCGCCGAGCGGTTGCGGGACGCCAACGTCGCCGTGGGCCGGACGCGGGGCCGCTTCGACCCGATGCTCGACGCGCTGCCCAACCTCGGCATCCTCACCGTGCTCGCCGTGGGGACCGTACGGCTGGCGGCCGGTGCCATCACCGTGGGCGAACTGGTGCAGGTGGCCTACCTGTTCACGATGATCGCCTTCCCGGTGCGCGCCTTCGGCTGGGTGCTGGCCGAGCTGCCGCGCAGCTCGGTCGGCTGGTCGCGGGTGCGACACGTCCTGGACGCCGAGGGCGACCGGTCCACGGGGGAGCTGCGGCTCGCCGACGCCGGTCCGATCAGCCTCCACACGCGCGGCGTGAGCTACGCCTACGACGCCGGCAACGTGCTGCACGACGTGACGTTGCGGGTCGGTTCGGGGCGGACCGTGGCCGTGGTCGGCCCGACCGGTTCGGGCAAGTCGACGCTGGCCGCGCTGATGGTGCGGCTCGTCGACCCGCTGGAGGGCGATGTGCTGATGGACGGCAAGGACGCCCGGGAGATGCGCTCCGGCGAGGTGTCCTCGGCCGTGGCGTTCGTGCCGCAGGAGGCGCTCCTCTTCGACGACACCGTGCGCGGCAATGTGCTACTGGGACTGAAAGTCCCGGACGAGCGGGTCTGGGAGGCACTGGAGGCGGTGGAGGCCGCCGATGTCGTACGCGCGCTGCCGCAGGGGCTGGACACCCGGGTCGGCGAGCGCGGCGCCACCCTCTCCGGCGGTCAGCGGCAGCGCGTCGCGCTGGCCCGCGCCCTGGTGCGCCGGCCGCGGCTGCTGGTCCTCGACGACGCGACCTCCAGCATCGATCCGCAGGTGGAGGGCCGGATCCTGACGCGTCTGCGCGACGCGCGGGTGCCGTCCACCCTGGTGCTGGTCGCCTACCGGCAGGCCACCATCGCACTCGCCGACCAGGTCGTCCACATCGAGCGCGGCCGGGTCGTGGACAGCGGCACCCACGAGGAACTGCTGGCGCGGTGCGCCGGATACCGGGAACTGGTCACCGCCTACGAGCGTGAGGAGCGGCGGAGCGCCGACCCGGACGGCTCCGGCGTCGCGGCGATCGAGGAAGGACGGACGGCATGAGCCGGATCACCGGCGAGGGCGGCAGCGCCACGGGCACGTTCCGGCGGGCGCTCCAGGTCTCCCCCGGGCTGCGGGAGGGTCTCCTCGTCGTGGCGGGGCTGGCGCTGCTGGCCGCGGCGGGGCGGGTGGTGGTGCCGATCGCGGTGCAGATCACCCTGGACCAGGGGATCCAGCGGCCGGAGAGCCCGCAGACCGGTTTCGTCCTGACGACGGTCGCGGTGTGCGCGGTCGTGGTGCTGGCCACGGCCTGGGTCACGTACCTGATGAACCACCGTCTCTACCGCAGTACGGAGGCGGGGCTCGCCACGTTGCGCGTCAAGGCGTTCCGGCGGGTGCACGACCTGTCGGCCCCCGCGCTGAGCGGCGAGCGGCGCGGCGACCTGGTGGCGCGGGTCACCGGCGACGTGGACCAGTTCAGCATCTTCCTGCAGTTCGGCGGGATGCTGCTGGTGAGCCTGTGCCAACTGGTGGTGGGCAGCGCGGTGATGTTCGTCTACTCATGGGTCCTGACACTGATGGTGTGGGCGGTCTTCCTCCCGTTGCTGCTGGTGTCCCCTCCGATGCAGCGCAGACTGTCGCAGCACTACGGACGAGTGCGCGCCCGGGCCGGTGACATGCTCGCCGCGACGGGCGAAGCCGTCGTCGGTGCCGCGGTGATCCGCGCGTACGGTGCCGGTGACCTCATCGGGCGGCGCATCGACGCGGCGGTGGAGGAGCATCGGCGGGCGCAGAGCCGGGCGCAGCGGCTGGTGGCCGTCACACTGTCCAGCGGTGAGGTGGCGGCGGCGCTGGCCATCGGCGGTGTGGTGAGCCTGGGCGTCGTGCTGGGTGTGCACGGCCGTCTCACGGCCGGTGAACTGGTGGCGTTCCTGTTCCTGGTGACCCTGTTCATCGGGCCGGCACAGATGAGCACGGAAGTGCTGAACGAGTTGCAGAACGCGCTGGCCGGCTGGCGTCGGGCGTTGGCCGTCGTGGACACGCCCATCGATGTGGCCGACCCGGGGGAGGCCGGGGCGGACCTCGAACGGGGCCCGATGGAGGTGCGTTTCGAGGAGGTCGGTTACGCCTATCCGGCCGGCCCGCCGGTGCTGCACGGGATTTCGGCGCACATCGCGCCGCGCACCCGGGTGGCCGTCGTGGGTGAG
The DNA here is from genome assembly GCF_052983195.1 of Streptomyces hebeiensis. NCBI lineage: Bacteria > Bacillati > Actinomycetota > Actinomycetes > Kitasatosporales > Streptomycetaceae > Streptomyces > Streptomyces hebeiensis. Next base: position 7,408,402 of record NZ_CM129812.1, on the reverse strand, counting down.
ACGGGTTCGGGCAAGTCGACGTTCGCCAAGTTGCTGATCCGGCTCGCGGACCCGTCGTCGGGGCGGGTGACGGTGAACGGTGTGCCGCTGTCGCAGGTGCGGTTCTCGTCGCTGCGGAAGCGGGTGGTGATGGTCCCGCAGGACGGTTTCCTGTTCGACACCACGGTCGGCGCGAACATCCGGTACGGGCGCCCCGACGCGACCGACGACGAGGTGCGCCGGGCGCTGGCCACGCTCGGCCTGCGGAGCTGGCTGGAGTCACTTCCGCAGGGGCTGGGGACGCCGGTGGGGCAGCGCGGCGAGGCTCTGTCGGCGGGTGAGCGGCAGTTGGTGGCACTGGCGCGGGCGTATCTCGCGGACCCGGATCTGCTGGTGCTGGACGAGGCGACGTCCGCGGTGGACCCGGCCACCGAGCAGCGCCTCCAGCAGGCCCTGGAGAACGCCACGCGTGGTCGTACGGCGGTGTCGGTGGCGCACCGGCTGTCCACGGCGCGGGCGGCCGACCGGGTGCTGGTCTTCGACAAGGGCCGGATCGTCCAGCAGGGTACGCACGAGGAGTTGGTCGCCCGCGAGGGCCGGTACGCCGAGTTGTACGCGGCGTGGATGTCGGCGACGTCGTCGGGTGCCGGAGCACCGTGATCCGGCGTCCGGAGCTGGGTTCCGGCTGCGTGCTGCCCGGTGCCCGGTGCTTGCGCGCACGTGTGTCTGTTCCCGGCGGCGGCAGGGGCCCCGGCTCCGGGAGCGCCGGGGCCGGGCTCGCGTGGCCGGGCTCGCGTGGCCGGTACGGTGTCAGGCCACCCCCCGCATGAGCCTGCTGAGGTTCCCGCGGGCGGCGGCGACGGCCGCGGCACAGAGCAGCGCGGCGACGGCGAGCACCGCGAAGTAGGTGCCCACCGGCCATACGGTGGTGGCCCGTACGGCCTGGGAGCTGAGCGCGCTGCCCGTCGCGACCGACAGGAACCACAGACTCATGATCTGGTGGGTGAAGCCGGCCGGGGCCAGTCGGGTGGTCACGCTCAGGCCGGTGGGGCTGAGGAGCATCTCGGCCACGATCTGGACGAAGAAGGCCGCCAGCAGCCACAGCGGGGAGACGCGTCCGCCGTCCGCCGAGGCCAGGCCGGCTCCCGCCATGATCAGCGTGGCGAGACCCAGGCCGAACAGGCCGAGGGCGAACTTGGCCGCCGTGCTCGGCTGCCGGCGGCCCATGCGCAGCCACAGCACGGCGAACGCACCGGCCAGCAGAATGCTGTAGAGCGGGCCCAGGGACTGGAACCAGCTCGTGGGGAACTCCCGGCCGAACAGGGTCCGGTCGACGTGGTCCCGGGCGAACAGGCTGATCAGGGAACCGCCCTGCTCGGCGATCATCCAGAACATGGCGGCCGCGAGAAAGATCCACACATAGGCCCGCAGTCTGTCGCGGTCCACCGGTTCCAGGCCGGCGGCGCGGAACATGGAGGCGAAGTAGGCGATCGGGACGACGACGGTGAGCAGCGTGACGGCCTGGATGACGCCGTCGATGAACGTCGTTCCGAACAGCGTCGTGACCCCGAGCGCGATGCCGACGACGGCGAGTGCGCCGCCGACCGCCCCGAGCATGCGGCGTATCCCGGCCGGGCCGGCGGTCCCCGTCGGCCTACGGGCCGTGTCGGGCAGCCGGCCGCCGCCCGCGAGGCAGACGACGAGACCTATGAGCATGCCGACCGCGGCCGCACCGAACCCGATGTGCCAGTCGACCCGTTCGCCGAGGAAGCCGGTGACCAGTGGTGCGGCGAAGGCCCCGACGCTGATGCCCATGTAGAACAGCGAGAATCCGGCGTCGCGTCGGGCGGTGGCCTTCGCGGTGTCCGCCTCGCCATCGGCGTCGTACAGTCCGCCGATCGCGGTCGAGATGCCGGGCTTGAGCAGGCCGGTGCCGACGGCGACGAGCAGCAGTCCGGGGTAGGTTCCCCCGGCGCCGACGGGCAGGGCCAGGACGCAGTGGCCCAGGGTGATGACGACTCCGCCCCACAGCACCGCCCGGTACGAGCCGAGGACCCGGTCGGCCAGCCAGCCGCCGGGCAGCGCCAGCAGGTTGACGAGGGCTCCGTACACGCCGAAGACCGCCGCCGCCAGGTGCGGTGCGAGCCCGAGTCCCCCGTCGTCGGGCGGCGCGGCGAGGAAGAGCACGAGGATCGCTCGCATGCCGTAGAAACTGAACCGTTCCCACATCTCGACGCTCCACAGCGTGAGCAGTCCTCGTGGGCAGCGGGTCCCGGCCGTGCGGCGGGCCGGGGCCTTCTCCTGATCCGTCGCCGCGTCCCGCCCCGCCCCCGTGGGCCGGCTCAACGGTCCTCAGCCCGCCGAGGAAGCCGGCGCCTCGGCACCGACGACGAGGACCGGAATGCCGTCGACGACGGGATACCGCCGGCCGCAGGCGGCGCCGAAGCAGGTCATACGGGTGTGGTCGGGGCCGAGTTCGAGCCGCTCGGCGCAGACGGGGCAGGCGAGGATGTCGAGCAGACGACTGTCGATCATGATGACTCCTTCTGGTTCCGGTTCTCGGACGGGTCGTTGGGCCGTCGGTCCCGGGCATGCGGGTGTGTGCGCGGGTGTGTGTCCGCGGGTGGGCGTGCGAATGGGCTCAGGAGGGCGGGCCGGGGCGTCACGCCTGGTACGGGGCCGGGACGTGCGAGGGCTGTTCGCGCGCGGTGTCCGCGTCCGTGGCGTCGTGCTCGTCCCCGGCCCCGGCCCCGGCCGACGGCTCGTCGCGGGGACCGTCGGGGCACAGCGCCCGTACCGGCGCTCCGGCCTTGAGGAGCATCTCCTGGTACTCCTCGGCCGGGTCGGAGTCGAGCACGATGGCGCCGCCCGCTCCGACGGTCCACCGTCCGCCCGAGCGGACGGCGGTCCGGATGACGATGTTCAGGTCGGCGCCGCCGCCCAGGCCGAGGTAGCCGATGGAGCCGGAGTAGACACCGCGCGGCGCGCCCTCCAGCCGGTCGATGATCTCCATGGTGCGCAGCTTGGGGGCGCCGGTCATGGAGCCTCCGGGGAAGCAGGCTCGTACGCAGCTCACCGCGTCGGTGCCCGGCCGCAGTGTGCCGCGCACGGTGGAGACGAGCTGGTGGAGCGTGGCGTACGACTCGACGTGCATCAGGCGCGGCACGTGGACGGTTCCGATCTCGCAGACGCGGCCCAGGTCGTTGCGGAGCAGGTCCACGATCATCAGGTTCTCGGCACGGGTCTTGGGGTCGGTGGCGAGGTCGCGCTTGAGCCGCGCGTCGGAGGCGGGATCGGCGCCCCGCGGGGCGGTGCCCTTGATGGGCTTGCTCTCCACGGTGCCGTCGGCCGTGATGCGCAGGAAGCGCTCCGGTGAGGAACAGGCCGCCTCCAGCTCGCCGAACCTCAGGTAGGCCGCGTACGGCGCCGGGTTCAGGCGGCGCAGCCGGGTGTGCGCGGACAGCGCGTCGGTGCTCGCGGGGACCCGCACGGTGTTGGTCAGGCAGATCTCATAGCTCTCGCCGGCGCGCAGTTCCGCACGGCAGCGGCGCACGTCGGCCAGATAGCGTTCCCGGTCCCTGGCGAGCCGGCTCTCCGGCGGCCCGGGGGCGGCAGGGGCCGGGGCGGGCACGCGCGCGGGCGGCGGCGGGAGGGACGCGATCGTCGAGGCGGTCTCGCGCAGCCAGTGCTCGGCCCGGCGCTGGTCCGCGTGGTCGGCGCGCGACAGGCACAGCAGGTAGGTCGTGCGGTGCTCGTGGTCGACGGCGACCAGCCGGTCGGCGAAGATCCATCCCGCGTCGTCGGCGGTGGAGGGCCTGCTGAGGGGCGATCCGCAGTCGGCGCGCAGTTCGTAGCCGAAGTAGCCGACGTAGCCGCAGGTGAAGTCGAAGGGGAGATCGGGGGCGTCGATCCGGTGGCGGGCGAGTCGGGTACGCAGATGGTCGAAGACACTGCCCGGGACGGTGGTCGCGGTGCCGTCGGCCGCGGTGACCTCGACCTCGCCCGAGCCCGCCCGGTAGCGCACCGTCTCGGCCAGTGGCCCGGTCGCGTCGCCGAGGAAGGAGAAGCGCGCGAGCCCCGGTTCGACCCGGGAGCTGTCGAGCCAGAAGGAGTGGGCGGCACGGGCGAACAAGGTACGGAAGACCGTCTCGGTGTCCGGTTCCGTCCGCAGCCGGCGGACATGGAGCCGGTACGGCTCGCCGGCCCCGCGAAGGCGACGACCGGGGCCGGCGCCGGTCGTCGCCTTCGCGGGGCCGGCCGCCGGGCGGCGGGGCCGGCGCGCGGCGGACCGGGCGGTGGCGCGGTGGGCGTGGGCGAGACGCGTGAAGTTGGCGATCAGTTCCGGGCCGAACTCGGTGCAGACGGACTCGGGGTGGAACTGCACGCCCCAGCGCGGCAGCGTGCGGTGGCGCAGACCCATCACCACACCGTCCTCGGCCCAGGCGGTCGCCTCCAGCGCGGCGGGCAGGGGCTCGGGGACGGCCAGCGAGTGGTAGCGGACGCCGGTGAAGTTCTGCGGGAGACCGGCGAACAGGTCCTCGCCGCGGTGCCGGATCGGGCTCAGATGGCCGTGCCGGGGCATCGGCGCGGGGCGCACGCGCGCGCCGGCGGCCAGCGCGATGCCCTGATGGCCCAGGCACACCCCGAGGGTGGGCAGCCCGCAGGCGGACAGCAGGCCGACGGCCAGCCCGAGGTCGCGTGCCCGGCCGGGGTGCCCCGGCCCGGGGGAGATCACCAGGCTGTCGAAGGCGTCGGGATCCACCTGCCGCAGCGCCGGGTCGTCGTTGCGCAGCACCACGGGCTCCGCGCCCGTCGCCCGGGCTATGAGCTGGAAGAGGTTGTAGCTGTAGGAGTCGTGGTTGTCCACGAGCAGCGTCCGCATGGAGGGCTCCTGGTGCGGTTCGAGCGGCGGGGTCGGGCCTGCGTCGGTCCGGCGGGGTCGGGCCTTCGGGTCGGCGGGGCGGGCCCGCGTCGGTCCAGCTGGGTCAGGTCGGCGGGTCGGCGGGTCGGAGGTCAGCGGGTCCGCCGAGGGGGTTCGGCGGAATCGGGTCGGCGGGGGCGGGAGCGCGTGGGAGCGCCGGTGGGCGGGGCGGCGTCGGCGCCCGGTGTCAGCAGCCCATGGCCAGCCCTCCGTCCACCGGGACCACGGCGCCGGTGACGTAACTCGCCGCCTCGGAGGCGAGGAAGGCCACGACGGCGGCGATCTCCTCGGGGCGTGCCGCCCGGTTCAGCGGCGTGCTCGCGAGGACAGCAGCCCGGCGCCGGGCGGCCACGTCGGCGGTGAGCCGGGTGTCGACAAAGCCGGGCAGCACGACGTTGCAGGTCACCCCGCGCGGGCCGAGTTCGCGGGCCACTCCTCGGGCCAGTCCGGTCAGACCGGACTTGGCGGCCGCGTAGGAGACCTGCCCGGCCACGCCGAGGGCCGCCGCGACGGAGGAGAGGAGAACCATGCGGCCCCAGCCGACGGAGACCATCGCGGGCGCGGCGCGGCGCACGGCCCGCCAGGTCCCGGTCAGGTTGGTGTCGACGACGCGCCGGAACGACGCGTCGGTGGTCCGCATCAGCAGGCCGTCCTCGCGGATGGCGGCGCCGGCGATCAGGATCTGCACGGGACCCTGCCGTTCCTCGGTCCGGGCGAACGCCTCGTCGACCTGGCGGCTGTCGGACACGTCGCAGCGGACGGAGGCGAAACCGTCGGGTCCCTCGCCGCCGCGCGAGGCGACCGTCACCCGGTGGCCCTGGGCCGCCAGCACGTGTGCGGTGGCCAGGCCGATGCCCCGGCTGCCGCCGATCACCAGGGCGGAGCGCCCGCGGGGTCCCGTATGAGGGGCGGGCGGCCGCGGCGGGTCCTCGGCGGTCCTTTCCGGCGGCCGGATGCGAGGGGGCTTCACGGCAGCGGCACCGCCTTTTCCAGGGGCCGCATGAAGTTCAGTGCCACGGCGACGGGTTCGGGGTGCAGCAGGGCGGCCTTGGCCAGCACCTGGCCCGGTCCGGTGTCCAGGACAGTGGTCACACCGGCGTCGACGACGGTGCGCATCGCGTCGTTCCACCGCACGGGCGCCGAGAGCTGGCGCAGCAGGTCCTCGCGCAGCTCACCGGTGCGGCGGGCGGCGCGTCCGTCGCTGCCCAGCAGGACGGGAACGGTGGGCGCGGCCAGCGGGACGGCGGCGAGCCGCGGTGCCAGCGCCCGTTGCACGGGATCCATCAGCGGTGAGTGGGACGCCACGCCCGCGGTCAGTTCCCGCACCCGGACGTCCTCCTCCCGTGCGGCGCGCGCGGTGACCCACCGCACCGCCGCGGTGTCACCGGAGACCACGGTCCGCGCCGGTCCGTTGAAGCAGCCGGGGACCACCACGCCCAGGTCCGGCGGGCAGGCGGCGCACCAGTCGGCCACGCGGCCCGGTTCCGGACCGGAGAGGGACGCCATCAGGCCGGGCCGGCGGCGGGTCTCCTCCCCCATCAGCCGGGCGCGCCGGGCGACGATGCGCAGGGCGTCGTGGAAGCCGAGGGCGCCCGCCTCGACCAGGGCGGCGAAGTGACCGAGGCTGTGGCCGCCGACGAGCGCGGGCGGCGCCCAGCGGGTTCCGGTGTGCTCGCGCAGCGCCGCACTGCCCGCGAGGGCGGTCGCGACGATCGCCGGGTGGGCGACCTCCGGTGGCGCCAGTTCGGCCGGTGTGCCGTAGCGGCAGAGCCGGAGGAGGTCGAGTCCGGTCGCCTCGTGGGCGCGTCGGAGCACGTCGACGGCGGAGCCGAAGGACCGGCACAACCGGCGGGCCATCGCGGGCAGTTGCGACCCCGCGCCGGGGAAGAGCAGCGCGTACCGTCCGGCGGAGATGTCGTCGAGGACGCTCATTGGAGGACCATCCCTTCTCACGCGGTCACCTCCTGCCACAGGCGGGCCAGGTGGACCTTGCCCGTGCCGGTGCGCGGGAGGGCGTCCCGCAGGTGGAAGCGGGTGGGCACCTTGTACGAGGACAGCGTGCGGGCCACGTGGCGGCGCAGTCCGGTCTCGGTGACGCCGGGTTCGACGGCCACGAACGCCACGAAGCGGTCGCCGTGTCCCGCGGTGCCCTCCGGCGGCGCGGCGACCCGGCACTCGATCACCCCGGGCGCCGCTCGGACGGCGCGTTCCACCTCGTCGGGGTCCACCTTCCGGCCGGCCACCGAGATGCGGCGGGTGGTGCGGCCCTCGACCACGACGGTGCGGGGGGTGGGGAGCCGCCCGGTGTCCCCCGTGCGGAACCAGCCGTCGGTGTGGGCGGCGCGGCCGAGTTCGGGCAGGCCCCAGTAGGTGACCTCGGTGCCGTCCTGGCGGAGGTACAGCTCACCGGAGGCGTGCGGGTCATGTTCCAGCAGGCGGCCGTCCTCGGTACGCAGCCGTGCCTCGATGCCGGGCATCAGGCGCATCGCGGGAGCCTGCTCGTCCGGGGAGCCGGGGTCGTCGGGGTCGTCGAAGGTGAACGCGATCTGGCCGAACTCGGTGGCACCGTACTGGTCGCGCAGCGGTACGCCGACCCGCGCGCGCCAGTCCCGGGCGAGCGCGGCGGAGAGCGGCTCGCCGGCGCTGACGCACACCCGCAGCGCGGGGGCCGGCCTCAGCCGGCCGGCGTCCAGCAGGGCGCGGTAGAGGAACGGCACGCTCTGTACGACGGTGGCGCCCGAGTCCCGCAGCGCGGCGGCAAGCGTCGCGGGGCCGGCGGGGTGCGGGGCGAGGACCAGGGTCGCGCCGGTGAGGAGGGCGGGCAGCAGGGCGACACCGAACGCGTAGGCGTGGTGCAGCGGGGTGGTGCACAGGACGCGGTCGTCAGGGCCGTAACCGGCGACATCGGCGAAGGCCGCCGCGTTGGCGAGGGTGACGCCCCAGTGCTTGCGCACGACCTTGGGCTCGCCTCCGGTGCCGGAGGTGACCAGTCCGAAGTACCGCGCGGGCCGCTCCGGACCGGGGTCGGCGGCCGGCCGGCCCGTCGGCGGTTCGTCGTCCGGGGAGGGGGCGTGCCAGGTGGTGACGGTGGCGAGGGCCGCTGTCCGGGCGCGTTCGTGGGCGGTGGCACGGGCGTCGTGGAGCACCGCCTCGGTACCGTTCGCGGCCACCGCGAGGAGCGCGACGACGGTGTCCGGGTGGTTGCTCCCGAGCAGCCCGACGCGCCGGCCCGGTGTCCGGTCGCCGGCCGTCCGGTGGCGGGCGCGCGCCCGGGTGACCCGCGCGTACAGCTCCTCCCAGGTGACGGTGGTGCTCCGGTGCTCCAGCGCGGTGCGTCGGGGGGTGTGCGCGGCGCGCCGCGCGAGCGTCGTCAGCAGGTCCGCCACGCTCATGTCCGCCGCGCTCATGCGGTGCCTCCCGGTACGAGGGCGAGGCGGGAACCGCCACCGCGCAGTTCGATGCCGTCCGGCGACCGCCGCGCGTACCAGTCGGCGAGCACGGCGAAGGGCGCGCTGGTGTCGCCGTCGTCCGCCGGGGTGTCCCGCCCGGCCCGTACGGCCGGATGGCCACCGCCCGGGCGCCAGTCGGTGACACCGCCCCCCTCGCCGTCGGGGCCGAGCACGACGGCGGCGGTGTTCAGCGGCGTGGGGGTGGCGTCTCCCGGCCCGGTGGGAGCCGGCCAGTGCGCGGTGGCGACCAGGACCCGTGCGCACCGCCCCGAGGTGATCATCCCGGCGGCGTAGCCCAGCGCGTCGACGCCGCCGGCGGGTCCGGTCAGGGTCACCGCGGTGCCGTCGAGGCCCAGTTCGATGCACAGCCGCCCGGTCAGCGAGTGCGGCGAGTAGTGCAGGAAGCACTCCGGTGCCAGCCACCGGGGGCCCGGCCCCGCCAGCACCTCGGCGATGTACGCGGAGGTGGCGTCGGTGGCGCGGTGGGACGCGGTGACGCAGCCCAGTTCGCGGGCCTCCTCCGGGGTGACGCCCGCGGCGTCAAGTGCCTCCCGGGCGGTGGCGAGGAGTTCGGGGCCCAGCACGTCGCGCACCGCCAGGGGCATGCGGGGCAGCTCGGTGGTGTCCGCGGGTGTCGGGGGGATCCGCCGGGGCGTCGACCGCACGGCGGTGCCGGCGATCCGGGCGATGTCACGCCGCACGGCCGAACACCACCGCCACATTGGAGCCGCCCAGGCCGCAGGAGATGGTCATGCCGGTCTGCGGCGGGCTGCCGGGGCTCTGGTCGCCCAGGTTCAGGTGGTGCCAGCGCGGGTCGCGGTCCGCCAGGCCGAGCGTGGGGAGCACCCGGCCGCGTGCCAGGGTCAGTACGGTCACGATCGCCTCCACCGTTCCCGCGGCGCCCTGGCAGTGGCCGAGCGCCGCCTTGCTGCTGACGACGGGGACGCGGGGCAGGTGGTCGCCCAGCACCTCCGCCAGGGCATGGAGCTCGGCCACGTCGCCGTGGCGGGTCCCGGCGGCGTGCGCGTTGACGTAGCCGAGCTCGTCCGGTGCGGTGCGGGCGTCGCGCAGGGCGCGGCGGACGGCCTTGGCCAGCCCTTCGACGTCGGGCCTGGCCGCCTGGCGGGCCTCGTTGCTGCTGCCCCAGCCGCGCAGATGGGCATGGGCGTCGGGGGCGGCGCGTTCCAGCACGACGGCGGCGGCGCATTCGGACACCCGGATGCCGGAGCGGCGGGCGCTGAAGGGGCGGCAGCCACGCGGACTGAGCGTACGCAACGAGGCGAGTCCCTGGAACGCGGTCTCGGTGACGGTGTCGACCCCGCACACCAGCACGCGTTCCGCGACGCCGTCGCGCACCAGGTCGGCACCCACGCCGAGTGCGGTGGCACCGGCGGCGCTGGCGTTGCCGACCTGGATGACGGGCCCGTCCCAGCCGGGTGCGGCGTACGGGGTCCAGCCGGCGACGGCGGCCGGGGCCCGGCCGTCGCGCCAGGCGCGCCAGGCCGCCGCGGAGGGGCAGCCGCCGCTGTCGGTGGTGCCCACCACCAGGGCGGTGGGGACGTGTCGGCGGCCGGTGCGCGCCTCGGCGTCGGCCAGCGCGTCGCTCGTCGCCCGGTGCAGCAGGTACGGCAGTCTGCCGGGCTGCCCGGGGGCGGGCGTGTCGGCGTCGCCGGTGTCGGGGACGAATCCGGCGACGCGCGCGCCGGTACGGGAGACGTCGAAGTGCTCGACGGTGCGGAAGGCGGCGCCGCCCCGCTCGCAGACCCGCCACAGCGCGTCGGTGCCCCTCCCGCCCGGGGAGAGCACGCCGAGTCCGGTGACGGCGACGGAGCGCGCGGTGTCCCGGCCGCGCCGCGCCGTCTTCACGCCCGCTCCGGGAAGGCGCCGCCGCGCTCGGACAGATGGCGCACCAGCGCGTCGACCGAGTGGGCGACGTCCCACAGTTCGGCGTCGACAATGCGGTCGACGGCGCACTCGCGTTCGAGTGCGGCGAGTACCGTGACGATGTCGAGGGAGTCGATGCCGAGGTCGTGGAACTCCTCGCCGCGCCCGATGGACCGGGCGAGGTCGTCCCCGATCCGCTCGGCCAGCTTCTCGCGCACCAGGGCCTCCAGCCGTCCGGTGGTCCCGCTCCCGTCGTCTCCTTCGTGTGTGTGCCGCATCGCGCTCCCCTCGTGTGTCTCGCTCAGTCGGTTCGTAGCCTGGTGCCGTCGCGCGTGGTGACGGACGCCACGTGACCGGGGGCGCCGGCCGGTACGGCCCGCACCCACCAGCCCCCCAGGGCGTCGGGGCGTGCGACGGCCACCCGGCCGTCGTCGTCGACCGTCGCGCCGATACGGGTGAGGGCGGCCCCCAGCGGGGTGCCGGACGCCTTGGCGTACGACTCGGCGCCGGTCCACGCCGTCAGGAGCGCGGTGCGGCGCTCCCCCGGTGAGAGCCGGGCCAGTCGGGGGCGCTGGGCCGGTCCGAACAGCCGGGGCTCCAGTACGCGCGGATCGGCGGTCCTGGCGGCGGTCTCCACGTCCACGCCCACGGGGTGGCCGGCGTAGTCGACGGCGACGGCGACCAGGAGACCGGCGTGGGACACGGAGAGCCGCCAGTCGGTCCCGTCCGCCATCAGGCGCACCGGGCCGTGGTCCCGACCGCCGCAGGCCGGGCACCGGGCGGCCAGCGGCACCCGGGCCGGGTGCAGCCCGAGCCGTCCGCCGAGGACCGAGCGCAGCAGACCGCGGGCCACGGTGAAACTGTCCCGCGCCGGGGGCCGTGTCCGGGCCGCCCTGGCCCGCTCGGCGGGGCTCAGCAGGGCCGCGCAGTGGCGGGCGAGTGCGGGACCGACCACGGCCTGGCGCACCTCGGCGGAGCCGCCGTCCGGCGGTGGCCCGGCGCGGGCGAGCCGGGCCGGGCGGTGCGTCCCCGCGGCGGCCGCGCCGACGTCACCGGTCGCCCGGAAAAGCTCCGTCACGGGGTCTCGCTCTCGTCGAGCCGCGCCAGGATCTCCTCGACGGTCTCCTCGGCCTTCTGCTCCGAGGTGTCGAGCCACAGGCCCAGCCGCGCGGTGTCCCGGCGGAGGACCTGGTCCAGTTCGCGGGCGTACCGACCGGTCTCGTCGTACGCCCGGCCGGACCGGGCCGCGTCACGCCGCAGGACGGTCGCGCTGTCGGGTGCCAGCGCGATCACATGACAGGGGCGCACGTCCCCCAGGAGACCGATGAACTCCTCCAGGTGGGCGCCGAGGAGGTTGTCCTCGGCGACCACGGTGAATCCCTCGGCGGCGTACGAGCGGGTGAGGTACGCCAGGTGGCGCAGGCGCAGACCGTATTGGCGCACCGCCTCCTGCGACGGGTCCGTGGTCATCTCGGCCCGGCCGGCGACCACCATGCGGCGCAGCACGTCGCCCTCGATCAGCACCGCGGGGTCGAAGCGCCGCGCCAGCAGCGCGCCGACCGTGGACTTGCCGCTGCCGGGGACACCGGTGAGGACAAACACCCGTCCGTACCCGGTGCCGCGCGGGGCCGGGCCCATGAGACGGGGCGGGCTCATGAGGCGGCTGAGACGGGTCCGGCCGCGGACGGCTCACGGACCGGGTTGCCGGACCCGTGGTGGCACCGCCATTCCAGCGGGGGCTCGCGGAGTGCCAGGAGTTCCACGAGGACGCGGTTGCCGATCGGTTCCACCTTCTGGAAGGCGCGCTTGACCGCCGTGGTGCCCCGCTCGCCGAGGGTGTCCGGGAGGTACCGCTTGATCTGTTCGAACAACAGCCACTGGCGCCCCTTGCGGTTCTTGGCGACCCGCTCCACGTAACCGGGTTCGATGCCGTACTTGTTGGCGAAGTGCTTCAGGGTCTCGGCGGTCCAGGCGTCGCTCCAGCGCAGCATGAAGTACGGCAGGTCGGTGAGCGCGAAGGGCGGCGGCATCCGGTAGGTGATCACGGACGCCGGCTCGAACCACACCGTGCCGCCCGCGTCGAGCACCCGTTGGCTGAAGTCCAGGTGCTCACGGGTGGTCAGCAAACCCTCGTCCATGCCGCCGACCCGGTCGAACACCGAGCGGCGTACCAGTGCGCAGTGGAACTCGATGATGTCGCACCGCTGCCGCCGCAGCTCCTCGGCGGGCACCTCGGAGAGGTGTTTCATGAAGTGCCGCTGGGTCTGGACGAAGCTCCTCGTGCCCCAGGTGCCCGAGAACTCCATGTCGCCGCCGGCCATGTGCACGGTCTGCTCCTGCAGCGGTCCGTGCAGGTAGAGGGGGCCGACCAGGGCGGCCTTCTCCTCGTCGGCGCAGGAGAGGAGGGGTTCGAGCCAGTGGGGCGTGTACTCCACGTCGTTGTCGAGGAAGACGACGTACTCGCCCACGGCGTAGCGCAGTCCGATGTTGCGGGCGCAGTTCGGCGACACGTACTTGTTGACGCGCACGGCCGTGAAGCCGCGTTCGTCGCTCAGGCGCCGCAGGCGCTCCCAGCGGTCGCGCGGGGAGTTGACGTCCACGTACACGACGTGGCAGGGGACGCGGGTGTGCTCGTAGAAGCTCTTCAGGGACTCCTCGGCGTAGGAGAAGCGCTCCCGGCTGGTGATGACGGCGGTGACGCGGGGCGGGGTGTCCATGTCTGCTCCAGTTCGCGTGCGGAGTGGGGTCCGGTGGGAGCCGGTGCCGCGACCGGCAGGGTGTTCCCGTCGAGGAGCGCCCGTCGAGGAGCGCCCGCCGCGCGGCGGCCGGCCGCCGGAAGGGTCACTGGTCGGGCCGCGCGGTGACGAGCGCGTAGTGGCCGTACGTCGGAGTGGTCTCGTACCGCGGGAATCCCGCTTCGTGGAGGAGCGCGGCGAGTTCGGGCAGGGCCCGCAGCCGGCCGCCGGTCATCACCGCGAGGGCCATGGAGTAGCCGGCGGCGGTCGGCGACAGGTGGCGGGAGTCGTCGGGCATCACCTGGTGGATCAGCAGCCGGCCGCCCGGGGCCAGCGCACCGCGCGCCCTGGCCAGCAGAGCCAGGGACCGTTCGTCGTCCCAGTCGCTGAGCACGTCGGCGAAGAGCACCCGGTCCTGGCCGGTCGGCCAGGTGTCCGCGAACATGTCACCGGGGCACAGGACGACCCGGTCGGCCAGCCCGGCGTCGGCCAGGACGCGGGACGCGGTCGCCGCCACCACGGGGAGGTCCATGACCGTGGCCCCGAGCCCCGGGTTGCGCCGGGCCAGCGCCATGGAGAAGGTCCCGATCCCGCCCGCGACATCGAGCAGGGACGCGCAGCCGGACAGGTCGAGCCGGTCGGCGAGCGCGGCGGCGGGAGCCGCGGAGTGCGCGTGCATGGCGCGGGCGAAGAGCTCGCCCTGGCGCGGCGACCGTCCATGGGTCCGCCAGATGTCCTTCCCCCGGTAGCCGTGTGGCGTGCCCTTCGTGACGACGTGCCGGACGGCCGTGCATCTCTCGTCCCAGCCCAGGCCGAGCATCGGGCCCCAGTAGCGCGCGGTGCCCGGCAGCAGGAAGGCGCGGGCCGCGGGGGTGAGGTGGTGTTCCCGGCCGTGCACGGTGAGGAAGCCGAGGGCGGTCAGGAGGGAGAGGAGCGTGGTGGTGCCATGGGCGTCGAAGCCGCGGGACCGCGCCAGGTCCTCGGCGGGCGCGGGCTCGTCGGCCAGGGCGGTGAAGATGCCGAGCCGGTCGGCGGCGGCGAGCGCGGGCAGCCGGTACTGGGACATGTACGTGTCCATCAGCAGCCGGTCGTCGGGCGCCGTGGCGTCGGCGTCGGAGCCGGGGGGTGTCCCGCCCCTTCCCGTCACCGGACGTCCGAAGCGTCGGACGTGCCGGACACGTCAGATACTTCGCATGCTTCGGACGCGGCCAGCCGGTCGGCCAGGGTGTCGAGCAGTTCCCCCACGGTGGTGTAGCGCATCGGGTCGATGTCGTCGTTCTCGAAGGTCAGATCATACTTCTGCTCGAAATAGGTGAAGACGTAGGCGAGGGTGATCGAGTCGAGCTCCAGGGAGGACATCGACTCCTTCTCGGTGAGGGCTTCGGCGCGTTCCCGCGGGGTTTCGCACTGCTCCACCAAAACCCTGCGGATGTCATCGAGAATTTCTTCCCTCGACGGCACGCTGAATCCGTTCCCACTGGTCAGAGACATCAAGAATCCCCTTTGTTTCACGACACCGGGACGCAAAACCCGAGCCATACGCTAATGAATCACCCAACAGATGTCAATCTTTACAAAAAACCCCGAAAAGGGATCGACAGATATCGACAACCAGCACCTCCTTTCTCTTTCGCCAGGCATTTACGACCTTTTTTGTCCGGTTGCCCGCCTATCCGAAACTCAGTTCGGCGGGCGGTTTCTCCTCGCCGAAGCACCAGTGGGTCTCGCCGCGCAGCCGTCGTACGAGACGGCTTCCGTCGCCGGTGGCACGCGGGCGTACCGCGGCGGCGTGCCGGCACATCGCGGCCAGCAGCGTGTCCAGGCTCGCGGCCAGCAGCGCCACCTCCTCGTGCGCCACCGCGTAGACGCCCTCCGCCCGGAACCGGTGCAGTCCGAGCAGCAGCAGACCGAGCTTCTGGGCGCGGGCGGCGGCGGCCAGACAGGCACGGGAGACCTCGGCCGTCCGCTCGTCCCGTGCCCCGGCCAGTGCGTGCCCGAGGAGGAAGAGCTGCGGCTGGATGTCGCCGAGCACGAGTACGTCCAGGCCCTTGGCCAGCAGCAGCGGCAGCCGGGCCCCGGACCACACCCGCCCGTGGAAGGCCCGCAGTTCGGCGATGTCCTGTGCCAGGGGCAGCAGGGAGGCGGGCACCAGCCGGGCGGCCAGTTCCTCCGGCCGGCGCTCGACCGGCGGCTCGACGCGCTCCAGCACCGCGTACCGGGTACAGGACTCCTTGAGCGCGTCGGTGACCGGGAGCACCCGCCGGTACCCCGCGGTCGCCGGGGCGTCGGTGTCGAGCAGGTGCAGTCCCTCCTCGTCCAACCGGTGCGCGAGGACCATGTGGTGGTGGAAGTGCTCCTTCCCCTCGTGCTCGTCGCCGGGCCAGTGGTGCCCGTCGGGCATCAGCACCACGGGGGTACCGCCCTCGACCAGCGCGGCGATCCGCGGCCAGTGCCGCGAGCCCGTCCCGATGCCGGTCAGGTACCAGCGCGCGGTGCACGCGGGGAACTCGCTCATCGGCCCGTACCACTCGCCCCGGCGCACCAGGTCCAGCGGCCCGGCCAGCCCCTGTGCCACTTCCCTCGCGCCGTAACCGCGGTGCTGGAGCACCGCCTCGACCGAGCGCAGGAAGCAGCCGAGACCGTCGAGGCCGATGTTCTGCCAGCCCAGCGCGGTGGCCGGATCGAAGACGTGAGGTCGGGGGGCCCTGGGCCGGCCGGCGGGCTCCGTGGACGTGCCGGCGGTGCGGTCGGCGCTCACGTCGTCCTCCTGGTGTTCCGCAGCACGGTGGCCATGATCGTCAGGGTCGGGTTGTGCGCCCCGGAGGTGGGGAAGAGGCTGCCGTCGGCGACGAAGACGTTGTCCAGGGAGTGCACGCGGCCGACGCCGTCGGTGACGCCGGCGCGCGGGTCCGTGCTCATCCGCATGCCGCCGAGGGTGTGGAAGTTGCCCGGCACGGTGGACGGTTCACGGGGGAACGCGCGGGAGCGCGTCTCGGGCACGGCCGCGACCTCGTCGGCCCCGGCCGCGCGCAGCAGGGCGGCCAGTCGCGGCAGGTAGAAGCGCTGGGCCGTCGTCTCGTGGCGGTGCGGCGCCCAGGATATGCGGGGCACCGGCACACCCAGCCAGTCACGCGTACGGGGATCGAGACCGACGCGGTTGTCCCGCTGGGAGACGTCCTCGCCGTGCATCTGGACGCCCAGCAGCCGGTCGCGCAGCGGGCTTTCGCGCATCAGCCGCTTGAACGCGGTGCCGTACGGCACCTCCGCGAGCCCGCGCAGCAGACGGCGGTAGATCCGGCCCTCCCCCACCCGTCCCGGCGGACCGGACCCCAGCTCCACCACACCGCCCCGGAAGTAGGTGAGCCCCGCCTCGCGCGCCGCCTCGCGGGCCCCGGGGTGCTCCGGATCGGCGAAGTCGTCCAGGGCATGGGTGATGTTGCGGCCCCGGTCGCCGCGTACCCGCTCGGTCAGGAACAGCCCGTACGCGACGGAGTACCAGTGGAACATCAGGTGGCGGCCGAGGAGGCCCGAGGGATCGGGCAGTTCCGACAGCAGGGCGAGCCGGCAGCTCTCCACCGCCGACCCCGCCAGCACCACCCGGTCGGCGCCCAGTTCACGGCTCCTGCCCGCCGCGTCCACGTACCGCACACCGCCGGCCCTGCGCCCCGTGTACCGGACCCCGGTGGCGATGGACAGCGGCAGGACCTCCGCGCCGGCGAGCACGGCCCGGCGCAACGCGGGCAGCGCGCTGCCGCGCGACTGGTTCGGACAGCCGTAGCCGCAGCACGTCCCGCAGTCGGTGCAGGCCGGTCTGCCCCCGTAGGGACGGGAGTTGGCGGCCATCGGCATGGGATAGGGCGCGAGGCCCAGCCGCCGTGCCGCGTCGGCCACCCGTACCGAGGACGCCTGGTCCGGCCCGGGGGGCATCGGGAAGTCGAGGTCCCGCGGCGCGTGGCGCAGCGTCGGGGCGGCGGGCAGGGCCGCCAGGGCGCCCTGTACGCCGAGCAGCGCCTCGGTCTCGGTGTAGAAGGGGGCGAGTTCGGCGTAGTCGAACGGCCAGTCGACGACATCACACTCCGGGAGGGGACCGAGGAGGGTGCGCTTGGCGAAGTCCAGGTCCCACAGCCGGGGCGTCTTGGCGTCCCAGTGCACCGAACCGCCTCCGACGGCGGCCGGCAGCGCGTTGACGAAACCGGTGTACGGCGGCCCGGGGAAGGCCCGGTCGTGGTACACGCGCGGTTCGGCCAGCGCGTCGGGGTACTCGAAGCCGCGCACCGGGCCCTTGATCTCGTCGGCGGAGAAGGTGTGGCCGGGCGCGGGATCGCGCAGGTCGGCGAAGTGGTTCGGGCCGCGCTCCAGCACGATGACGTCCCAGCCGTTCTCGGCGAGGACCATGGCGGCCACCGCCCCGCCCGGACCGCTGCCGATCACCACGGCTCGCTCAGCCATCGGATCCTCCGGCGGCGAGGGCTCGGGCGGCCTCGGTGAAGTGCCGGGCCAGGACGACGACGGGGTCGTCGCCGTCACCGGTGTACGGGCGCGGCGCCGCGGGTCCCGCGGCCGCGTCCGCGTGTCCGGCCGTACCGGGTGAGCGGGGCGCGGTGCCGGACCCGGGGCGGGCCGGCGGCCGTGGCATCCCCAGGTGGTGCTGCCCGCCGGGGGCCGGACGTCCCAGGGCCGCGAGGCTTCGGTAGACCGGATCGCCGTACGTCGCCTCGACGGCATGGTCGAACAGCAGTCCGCGGAACTCCTCGGCCTCCGGGGACCGCAGCGCCAGGTGCCGCGCCGGCACCGGGGCCGCGGCGAAGTCGCCGCCCGCCAGGCGGTCCAGCACGGCGATCCCGGTGCGGTAGGCCTCCTGGAGTGCCTCGACACGCCGGCGCCAGCCCACCCGCTGGGCGGGGGTCAGCGGCAGGAACGTGTTGTCGTCGCGCCCGGACGCGTAGATGAGCGGCGGTTCGACCGTGAACGCGCCCAGCAGCCGGTCGGCGTAGCGCACGGCGTCCGCCTCGCGCGCGCCCGGGTCGCTCTCGCCCGGGGCGTCGGCGGGGCCGGGAATGAGCAGCGCCGTCGCCTCGCGCACCACCTCGGCCTGGTGAGCGTCGAAGAAGCTGAACGCCAACTCTTCTCCATCACGGGGGCTTTGACCATAATCATCCAATGTCGACACATTTATCCCTTCCGTGCTCGGAGTCGAGGAGACCCGCATGAACAGGACCGAAGACGTATCCCCGGAAGCCGTGTCCCCCGCCGGTCAGTCCCTTCCCGGCGCCCGGGACGGGGCGTTCGCCCTCACCCGGCGGCTGCTGGCCACCAGGGCCCCCCGGTTCACCGGCCGTCACGGGGTGGAGGTGCACAGCCT
Source organism: Streptomyces hebeiensis (assembly GCF_052983195.1). Taxonomy (NCBI): domain Bacteria; kingdom Bacillati; phylum Actinomycetota; class Actinomycetes; order Kitasatosporales; family Streptomycetaceae; genus Streptomyces; species Streptomyces hebeiensis. The sequence continues at coordinate 7,390,072 of NZ_CM129812.1, read as the reverse complement.
GGTCTCCGCCGACCACGTGCCCCTCTACCTCTTCGCCGCCAAGTCCCTGGCCCGTCACTGGCCCGAGGTGACGCCTGTCGTGCACGACGACGGAACGCTGACCGGGCGCGACACGGCGCGGCTGCGCCGGCACGTCCCCGAGGCGCGGATCATCGGCCGGGCCGACGCGGACCGCCGGGTGGAGGCGCTGCTGACGGAGCACCCGGTGCTCCGGGCCGTACGCCGGAACAACGTCCGTGTCCTGCAACTCGTGGACTACTTCCTGCTCAGCGAGGCCTCGATGGTGGTCGGCATGGACAGTGACGTGGTCTTCCTGTCGCGTCCGGCGAAGCTGATCGAGTGGGCCGCCGCGCCGCCCGCGCGCCGGCCGGCCTTCCTGTACTCGCCGGAGTTCGGCTGGGAGCCGCAGGGCGTGCACTGGATCGCCGAACACCTGCCGGGCACGCCGTACGTGCCGTACATGTGCTGCGGGTTCACGGCCGCCGACACCGCCGCGTTCTTCGACCCGGCGTTCCTGGAGCGGATCCTGGCGTCGCTGCCCCGGGAGATCAGCTTCGCGCCGCGCTATGTGACGCAGATGGCGTACTCCCTGCTCGGCGGGCGGCTCGGCGAGGACCGGACGCTGGACCTCGGCGAGCCGTACCGGTCCGGCCGGCTCACCTGGCTGCCCGCGATCGAGGACCGCGTGATCTGCCACTACTTCGCCTCCCACGAACGTTCCAGCGCCTTCGACAACCTGGCCGGCGAGGGGCCGCTGCTCCGCCGCGCGCTCGGCCTCGCGCCGGACACCGCCGGCTGACCGGCGGTCCGGCCCCGGTGAACGGCCGGCCATCCGCCCGGTGACGCGGGAGGCCGTCCGTCCATCGGGGCCGGCCGCCCGCGCGTTGCTCACAGGGGCATCACCCGGCCCTCCTCGGCGGCCGAGAGATACGCCGTCTCCACGACGCGCGCGGTGTCGACGATCTCCCGCGCGGGTTCGTGCCACAGCGCGGGATCGGCCAGGACCCGGCGGAAGTCCGCGTACATCGGGGGGAACCACTCCAGGTGCGTCTGGTCCTTGCTGGGCGAGACCAGCGCGTACCGCCGGACGCCGTCCGCGGACCGGACGGTGACCCGCCCGTCGTCGATCCGCACCTGGCCCGCGGATCCGGCCACCCCGTAGTGGTTGGACCGCTCGCCACTGGTCCAGCTCAACTCGATGTCGCAGCGGGCGTCGCCGAACTCGAGCCGCAGCCGGGCCGCCACGTCCACCGCGTCGGGATCGCCGCCGGGCCGTACGACCGTGCAGGACAGCTTCTCCGGCGCCCGGCCGAACAGCCGCAGCGCCATGTAGACGCAGTGCGTGCCGTGGTCGAGCAGGATGCCGCCGCCCGCCAGCGCGCGGGAGCGGCGCCAGTCGGGCGCGTATCCCGGTACGCCGCGTGCGTGACGGTCGCGCAGCACGCGGAACGTCGCCGACTCCAGCAGGCCGATCCGGCGGTCGGCCACGGCCTCCCGCAGGGTCCGCATCACCGGTGAGGTCCCGTAGTTGTGCGACGGGAACAGCAGCCGGCCCCGTGCGGCCGCCTCGCGCGCGAGGCCGCGCGCCTCCTCGGCGCGGACCGCCACCGGCTTCTCACAGATGACATGGCGCCCCGCCGCCAGCGCGGCACGGGTGAGCGGCACGTGGAACACCGGCGGGGAGCAGACGTCCACGACGTCCACGGCGTCCGGGCCGCCCGACGCGAACAGCTCGTCGAGCGTGGCGGAGACACGCCCGCCCGTGAGGAGCCGGGCCGCGGCCCCGCGGCGCTCCTCGGACGGTTCCACGACGGCCACCACCTCGGCGTCCTCGACGGACCGGTAGCCGCTCAGCCGCGCGGTGCCGGCCGTGCCGAACCCCACGATCGCCACCCTCATGCCCGCCCTCCCGGCTCGGCCGCCGGCGGGCGCGGGCCCCCGGCCTCGACAAGGGCCCGGTGGAAGGCGGGGGCCGCGGCGACGAGGTGTCCGCGCGCCGCCACGAACGTCTCGCCTCCCCAGCCGGTGACCGTGCCCCCCGCCTCGGTGACCAGCAGGGCACCGGGCGCGGTGTCCCACACCCCGATGCCGAACTCCAGGTATCCGTCGTACGCGCCCGAGGCGACCCGGCACAGCCCGGTGGAGGCGCTGCCCGGTTCCCGGATCTCGAATCCCGCGTCGAGCAGGCGGTCCGCCACGCAGCGCTGCTGTCCGCGTACCACGCCCTCCGTACCGAAGCCGGTGCCCGCCAACGGCCGTCCGGTCCGTGGGACCGACACGCGCAGGCGTACGTCGTCGCGGTACGCGCCCTGACCGGCGACGGCCCGGTAGACCGCTCCGGACTCGGGCAGGCGGATCAGGGACAGCACCGTCCGGCCGTCGACGGCCAGCGCGAGGGCCACCGCGTAGTCGCTCAGTCCGCGCAGATAGTTGGTGGTGCCGTCCAGAGGGTCGACGATCCAGGTGGGCCGGCCGTCGTCACCGCCCTCCGGGCTCTCCTCCTCGGACACGATCCCGAACCGCGGGGTCCGCTCCCGCAGTACGGCCAGGGCGAGGCGCTCGGCCGCCAGATCCGCGTCGCTGACCGGTGCGTCGCCCTCTTTGGTGCGTACCTGGTGCGGCGCGGCGCGACGTCTCAGGAGTTCCTCCGCGGCGGCCGAGGCGGCCAGTGCCGCCGTCTCGGTGAGACGGTCCGTGTCGAGCGTGACGGTCATCCTTCACCCCGCGCGCGGATCAGCGTCTCGCGGATGATGCCGACGGCCGCCTGGGCCTGTTCCCGGCCGATGGAGAGCGGCGGGTAGAGCCGTAACGTACTGCCGCCCAGCATCACCAGCACACCGGCCTCCATGAGGTCGAGGTAGACGCGTCGCACCACGCTCTTCGGAGCGGGTTCGCGGGTCTCCTTGTCCGCGACCAGCTCGATGCCGAGGGCGAGCCCCGCGCCGCGCACCTCGCCCACCAGCGGGGCGAGTTCGGTCAGGTCGAGGAGTTGTGACAGCATCTCCCGGCCGCGTTCGGCCGCGTTCCCGACGAGTCCGTCACTCGTGAGGATCGCCGTCGTGGTGGCCACCGCCCGGCAGGCCATGGGAAAGGCGCCGAAGCTGGACGAGCTCGCGCTGGGGTCGGAGAAGGGCGCCGCCGCCATGGTGGACCCGGCCGCGACCACGCCGGTGACGGGATAACCGCCGCCCATGCCCTTGCCGACGGTGAGCACATCGGGGTGGGCGTCCTCGTGCTGGTGGGCGAACGCGGCACCCGTACGCCCGAAGCCGGTCATCATCTCGTCCGCGATCAGCAGGGCGTCGAACTCCTCCGCCACCTCGCCGAGGGCGGTGAGGTAGCCGGGCGGCGGCACCACGTTGCCGGACCTGCCCTGCACCGGCTCGACCACGATCGCGGCGAACGCCCCGGTGGAGTTCTCCTTGATCACATCGCGGGCGTGCTCGACACAGGCGAACCCGCAGCCGGGCGGGGCGAGTTTGAACGGGCAGTGGTAGCAGTTGGCGTACGGGGCGGAGAAGTAACCGGGCGGGAGCGGCCCGAGCCCGGACCGGGCGCCGGCGGTGAGGGCCAGGCTCCCCGTCGTCTTGCCGTGGAAGCCGCCCCAGAAGGAGAGGAACTCGTGTTTGCCCGTGACGGACTTGGCCAGCCGCAGGGCCGCCTCGACCGCCTCGGTGCCGCCGCTGTAGAGCTGGATCGTGTCCAGGCCGTCGGGCAGGAAGTCCCGCAGCACCCGCACCATCTCCAGGCGGGCGGGCGTGGCGAAGGCACCGGCCGTGGCCCGGGTGAGTTCCTCGGCGAGAGCGGCCGTGAAGCGCGGTTCCGCGTGGCCCAGCGAGTTGACGCCACCGGCCCCCTGGAAGTCGATGATCCGGTTCCCGTCGATGTCGGTGAGCACCGCCCCGTCCGCGTCGGCGACGCACAGCCGGGAGAGCAGCATCACGGCCTGGAGTCCGGGGCCGATCACCTCTTGCTCCTCGGCCCAGTGCCGCTCGGTGGCGGTACGCGGCCGGAGCATGCCCCAGCCGTGGCCGGCGGGGGCGGGCGGACCGGTGACGGGGTGCGCGGCCGGGGGGCGCGTCGGTGGGGCCTGAGCCGGCAGGGGGCGTGTCGTCCGGGAATCTGTCATACCGCTTCCGCCCTCTCCCCGGCGAGCCAACCGTCCCTGGCCAGCGCCTCGAAGCCGCTCCGTGCGGCGCGCACCGCCGAGTCGATGTCCTGCTCGGTGGTGGCGGCGGACACGAACCAGTGGTGGTTCGGGTGCAGGAAGACACCCTCACGGATGGTGGCCGCGTAGAACGAGCGCTTCGCCCGCTGGTCGCGCTCCTCGCCGCCGAAGCCGAAGTCGAGGAACGGCATCGGTGGGTGGCCGACGACCTCCATGGGCGCCCGGTAGGTGGCGACGAGCTCCCGCAGTCCGCTCTGGAGGCGTTCGCCGAGCTGCCGGACCCGCTCGAGGTGCTTTCCCGAACGGAGTTTGCGCACGGTGGCCAGGGCGGCCGCCATGGCGTCGGCGTTGGCGTAGTACGTGGACGAGATGTGCACCGTGTCGAGGGTGCGCAGCACATCGGCACGCCCGGTCAGCGCGGAGATCGCGTAGCCGTTCGCGAACGCCTTGCTGAGGGTCACCAGGTCGGCGGTGACACCGTAGTGCTCCTGCGCGCCGCCGATCGCGAGGCGGAAACCGGACCGGATCTCGTCGAAGACGAGCAGGGTGCCGTGCTCCCGCGTCAGTTCGCGCACGCCCTCCAGGAAGCCGGGAGCCGGGCGCTCGATCATGAACGGCATCATCACCACGCACGCGATCCGCCCCCGGTGGCGTTCGAGGAGCGCGCGCAGTGAACCGAGGTCGTTGTAGGTGAAGGTGTCCACCAGTGCGCGGCTGACGGCCGGAATGCCGTGGTCCCACTGGGCGCACCAGTCGTGCCAGCCGTTGTAGCCCCAGCGCACCACGCGGTCGCGTCCCGTGAAGGCACGGCAGAGCCGTACGGCGGCGCCGGTCGCGTCCGACCCGGTCTTGAGGAGCATGCCCATCTCGGCACCGGGGATGATCTCCAGCAGCTCGCTGATCAGCTCCGTCTGGATCGGCTTCATCAGGCCGGTGGCGAAGCCGCGCCGGATCTCCCTGACGACGGCCTCGTCCACGTCCGGGTCGGCGTGGCCGAGGATGACCGTTCCGTAGGAGAGGAAGAAGTCCAGGTACTTGTTGCCGTCGACGTCCCAGAAGTGGGCTCCCTGGGCACGGTCGGCGAAGATCGGGTAGTGGCCCTCGACCATCTGGTCCGAGGCGATGACGTTCTTGCGCTTGGCGGCGAGGGCGTCGATCTGCTCGGCCCTGCGATCGAGTTCGAAGGAGTGGTCCAGGCCCAAGGGAGTCCCTTTCGGCTAGTGCCGCGACCGGCAAGGTTGCCCGTCGAGGAGCGCCCGCCGCGCAGCGGGGCTTGTGGCCGACGCCGCGCGCACGCTGCGCCGGGCGCCGCGGCGCAACGGGCGGAGGGGCGGAGGGGCGGTTATCCGGCCTGTGCGGCGCGCACCCGGTCGAGCAGGCCGGCTGCCCGGTGCCGCACGTCCGCAAGGCTCCCGCCGCGCAGGGCGTCACCGACGAGCGGCCGTCCCAGCGCGGCGGCATGGGCACCCGCCGTGAAGTAGTCCGACACGTCGTCGGCGGTGATGCCTCCGGTCGGGACGATGGGGATGTCGGGAAAAGCCATCGTCAGCGAGGCCAGGTAGGCCGGGCCGCCCAGCCGCGCGGGGAACAGTTTCACCAGTGCGGCGCCGAGCCGCCACGCCTCCATCACCTCGGTGGTGGTGAAGGCGCCGCACACCACGGGAACGCCGAGCGTGCGCGCCTCGTCCAGCACCTCGGGCAGCACCCCGGGGGTGAGGAGGTAGTGCGCACCCGCGTCCACCGCCCGCGCGGCGGTCTCGCGGTCACGGACGGTCCCGGCACCGACCAGGGCGGCACCGGTGGCCACACCGCGTGCCACGGAGCGGAGGGCGTCGGGCGAGGTGAGGGTGATCTCCACGGCGCGGATGCCGGCCTTGCCGAGTTCCTCGGTCACCTCGGGCACGGCCGGCGAGCCGGGCTCGGTGAGCATGGCGATCAGTGGGGTGCCGGCGACCTCGGCGGCGATGTCGAGGGGGCTCGTCCCGGTCACGGTCACGCCTGCTTTTCGAGGACGAGGATCTGCCGCCGGGTGCGCCGGACGACCGGGGCCGCCGGATCGGGCAGGGCACGCAACTCCCGTACGAGCGGCGCGACCTTCTCGTCGAACACGGCGTCGTCCACGGCCCACAGGTGGTACAGCATGCGCTGTTCCAGGCCGGAGGCGATCTGCTCGGGGCTGTGTTCGTGCGTCGCGGCTTCCAGTTCACCGACCTCTACGGCCTTGAAACCCACCGACTCGGCGAGGGGCACGACGTGTTCGGCCCGGTCGTCCGCTTCGGCGGTACGGGACTGGATCTCCTCCATGATCCTGCTGACGGGGTGGTCGTCGAAGAGGATCATGCCGGGGATCACCACGTACCGCCCGCCGGGCTCGAGGACGCGATGGACCTCGGCGAGTCCTCTGCGCAGGTCCCCGACGACATGGGTGACCCAGACGCTGTACACCTGGCTGAAGGTGGCCGGGGCGAAGGGCAGGGCGGTGAGGGAGGCGGCCGCCACGACCTGGCCGACGCGACCGACCGCCTTCGTCAGCATGGAGTGGGACAGGTCGATCCCCATCACCGTGTGCCCCAGTTCGGTGAGGGCGAGGGCCACCACACCGGTTCCCGTTCCCGCGTCGAGGAGGAGCTCGTCCTTCGCGGTGCGCCGGCTGATGGCGGGGGCGATCCTGCGGCCCCGCGCCTCACCTCCGCGTGTCTGGTCGTAGAAATCTGCTGCCGGGGAAAAGTTCACAGACGACTGCACGGTCACCCACTTACTCGAACCAATAGCGTGCGGATATCTACTTTCTGTTGGACTTCCGTCGCGGAACACCGATCAGGAACGTGCGGTTACGAAAGCGCAGGACCACATCCCTGCCCTTTTGGAGCTTTCACGGCGACGGAGAGGAGGCGGATACGGATGTGGATACGGATGTGGATACGAATGCGGCAAGGGCGGAAATACGGCCGCCCTCGGGAGACGGACCTGTGTCACGGCCGTCTTCGGACAAGAGGACCGCCGTCGCTTCTTCGTACGGCGATGACCGCGGCGCGCGGCTGGCTGTCGCCACCGTCCGGCCAGTGCGAGGCGGGGTCCCGGGCGTCGGCTTCGGGCAGTTCTCCGGGGTGCTGCACGGAGACCAGCACGAAGTCGGGGCCGATGACCGGGCCGCAGCACTCCGCGCCGGTCGGCACGGTCAGGAAGCGCCGGACGCGGCCACGTTCCGGGCCGCTCAGCGGGACCACGTAGAGCCCGTCGTTGAGCCCGCCCCGACGGCCGGCGTCCGTCGCGATCCACAGGTTGTCGTACTCGTCGAACGCCAGGTTGTCGGGGCACGAGATGGCGCTGACCCGGCTCTTGTCGAAGCCCGCGTAGTACGTCCCCGGGGACCGCGGGTCACCGCAGACGAGCATCAGCCGCCACACGAAACGCTCGGATGCCGGGTCGTCACCGCGCTCGCGCAGTTCCAGAATGTGCCCGTCGCGGTTGCGCGTGCGGGGGTTGGCCTCGTCGGGCCCCGGGACGCCCGCGGCGCCCCGGTAGTCGTTGTTGGTCAGCGCCGCGTAGACCCGGCCCGTACGAGGGTGCGGCTGGACGTCCTCCGGCCGGTCCATCGGGGTCGCCCCGGCCAGGTCCGCCGCCCGCCTGGTGAAGATGTAGACGTCGTCGCCGGTCATGCCGGGAACGAAGCTGCGGTCGTTGTGCGCCAGCGGGATCCAGGTGCCCGTACCGTCGAACTCGCCGTCCCGCGGCGGCCTCCCCCGGCCGTCGATCTCGCGCGCGGGGCTGTCACCGGTGAATCTCGCCGCGTAGAGCGTGCCGGAGTCCAGCAGTCGCTTGTTGTGCTCGCGGGAGCGCCGGTCGTCGCCCTCGCGCATGCGCTCGTCCGAGACGAACTTGTACAGGTACTCGAAGCGCTCGTCGTCACCCATGTACGCCACGACCCGGCCGTCCGGGGCGACCGAGATGTTGGCGCCCTCGTGCTTGAAGCGGCCGAGCGCCGTGTGCTTGACCGGTACCGAGTCGGGCCGGAGGGGATCGATCTCCACGATCCAGCCGAAGCGGTGCGCTTCGTTCGGCTCCCGCCCCAGGTCGAAGCGGGTGTCGTACGTCTCCCAGGCGCGCGTCGAAGCACCCTCGGCGAAACCGAACCGCCGCAGGCCCTCCCTGGTCGCCGGGTCCGTCACACGCTCCGCGTACGCGAACGGCATGTGCACGTTCTCCTCGCCCGACAGCACCGTGCCCCAGGGGGTCGTGCCGCCGGAGCAGTTGGCCATCGTCCCCAGGACGTGCCGTCCCTCGGGGTCCGCGGAGGTGCGCAGGCGCGGTGACCCGGCGGCCGGCCCGCGCAGCTCGAAGGGGGTGGTCAGCGTGATGCGCCGGTTCCACCGCCCGTCGGCGCGCGCCCGCAGGCGCCCGTCGCGCGAGGAGCGCTCCACCAGCACCACGGACATTCCGTACGCGGCCCAGGCGGTGCGCACATGCTCCTCGGACGGCGCCGCGGGGTCCCAGTCGGGGTACATCAGCGGCTCGGTGGCGTACTCGTGGTTGCTGACCATCAGCCAGCGGTCGCCGCCCGGCAGCGGGACGAGGGCGCAGTAGTCGTTGTTCACGCCGAACTGGCGGGACTGCGCGGATTCCGTCTGCCGGTCGAAGTCGAAGGGCGGGGCGTCCGGAAGGACCGGGTCTCCCCAGCCGATGAGCACCTCGTACTCGAATCCCGCGGGCACGGTGACGCGATCCCGGCTGTCGGGCGGTACGGGCCCGAAGTCCGGATGGCCACCGGGCTCCGCCCCGGACAGACGGGGCGCCGCGGGTACGGTCCGCGCGGTGAGGTCGGCCGACGGGGAGAGCAGCGCGAGTGCCCCGCCGCCGAGGACGGCCCGGCGCGAGATCGCCTCGCGCAGGACGGTTCCGAAGGGGGTGTTCCCCGAGGTGTTCGGAGCATCCTGGGCGCAGGCATCGCCGCACCGAAAGGAACAGGTACGCGCCGAGCGGAGAACATGTCGGCCGATGGACAAAAGCGGTAACTGCCGTGCCGACACGCCGTGAACCACCCTTTCCCGCAATTGACTCCCAGGACGCCTTCAGCAGTATGCATGAGCATACGCCGGGTGACAATAACGCCCAGGCGGCCCTTGCGCACCGGCACGGTCGACGGAATCTCGGCGGCGATCGATTAAATGCCGCCCCTATGTTCTCCGGCGGCCAAAAGCGGCGCGTCCTCTGGTTCTCAAGTATCCCGCGAGACTGCTGCGCATAAAGAAATAGAACGCGTACGCGGCGGAAACAAAGGAGTTCACCGCCGTAGGCCCGGCACCTTGTCCCGTACCGCCGCCACGACGGCCGGACCGCGCGAGCGCACAGCATCCGACGGAGGGGACGACGGGGCCCTGCCGCCACCGTCCCGCCGTCCCCTCCCCCGGACGGGTCCCGTCAGCTCCCCGCGAGCGCCCGGCCGGCGTCGCGGGCGGCGGCGAGCGCCTGGGAGTGCTGCTGCTCGGCGAGGCCTCTCAGCCCCTCCATGGCGGGGTTGGTGGCGGCGAGGGTGAGCTCGCGCTTGACGACGGTGAGTTCGGCCTGCCAGACGTCGGCGAGGATGCGCTCCAGGTACGGGGTGGAGTGGTCCCAGCCCTCACGGGGAGTGCCGGGGCCGTAGCCGCCGCCGAGGGTGGTGACCAGCACGGTGGGCGTGCTCTTCAGCAGCGGGGTGGTGGGGCCGGCGCCCGCGATCACGAGGTCCACCCAGGTCTTGAAGTGCTGGGAGACACCGAAGTTGTACAGCGGTACGGCCAGGATCGCGGCGTCGGCGTTCTGGAGCTCTTCCGCCAGCGCCGCCCCCAGGGCGACCGCCTCGCGCTGGGCCGGGCCGCGGTCCGCCTCGGGGGTGAAGGCCGCGGTGGTGGCGAGCGCCCAGGCGTCGGCGGGCAGGGGGTCGGTGCCGAGGTGACGACGGGTCACGGTGGCGCCGGGGTGGGCGGCGGTCCACTCGGCCTCGGCGATGTCTGCGATCTCGGCGCTGCCGGAGGTGCCGGGCAGGATGCTGGCGTCCAGGCGGAAAAGGTTCATGGTCACGATTCCTCGAAGAGTGGGTGGTCCGCGATGGCGGACATGGTGTGGGAACGACGGCGGCCCGGGTGCCCGGGCACCGCCACGCTCACTATAAACGGACTTTACCCCGCTTAGCTTCCCTGGCGGTAGGATTGGTCACGTGAACCGGTCTGCAGTGCCTTTCGGGAAGCCGCGCGGCGAGCGCGCCGACGCGGTGCGCAACCGCGAGCACCTTCTGAACACCGCCCGCGAGATGATCGCGGAGCACGGAGTGGAGAAGGTGACGATGGACGGCCTGGCCGAGCGCGCCGGCCTGGGCAAGGGCACCGTCTTCCGTCGCTTCGGCACCCGGGCCGGCATCTTCCGGGCGTTACTGGACGCGGACGAGCGGCGGTTCCAGGAGCAGGTACTGTCCGGACCGCCGCCGCTCGGGCCCGGCGCCACCCCGGAGGAACGCCTCGTCGCCTACGGCCGCGCCCGCATCGCGTTCATCCTGGACCACCACGCCATCGCACGGGCTGCCCAGGACCGCAATCAGCCCTCCCCCAGCGGCGACGCGTCGCTCTCCCAGCTCCACATCCGCATGCTGCTCGACCGGGCCCACGTGCGGATGCCCAGCCTGAACGGCCTCGCGATCCAGCTCACCGCCGCCCTGGAAGCACCGCTGCTGTTCTCCCTGTCCATGCCGGAAGCCGACCCGCCCCCGGTGCCGGACGCGGACCGCCTCCTCGGCGACAGCTGGCAAGGGCTGATCGAACGCATCATCCACTGACGAAGCGACCGTCCGGGCGAGACCGCGTCCGGGCGCCGGCACGCGCCCTTGGCGCCGTCCCGCTCGCGCGACCGCACTTCGCACCCGCGCCGAGTGGAGGCAGCCCCGCCGCCACCTCCCGGGCCACACACGCCCCACGGACCGGCGCGCGAATCATTGCAAAGCGCAAGAAAAATAACGTCTAGACACATCCAAATGGCGAAAAAGCGTTATCCGTGACCGTGCTGACAGGAGCAATCTGACCCTCGTCCGTTGAGGTGCGCGCCGGAGACGACCGGTCCGGTCGCGCGACCTCCGAGGGGAGCTTCTGGCATGTGGCGTGGCAAGGACAAGGCGGAGCGAGTCGCGGGGGACGCGGCCGAACGACTGCTCGCCGCCGGGCGGTTGTTGCAGCGGTCACCGACGACACCCGAAGGACGGGCGGTCTTTCGCCATGATCAGAAAGTCAACGACCAGCCGTACCGGGATCGTTGGTCGCACGACAAGGTGGTGCGCTCCACGCACGGGGTGAACTGCACGGGATCGTGCTCCTGGCAGGTGTACGTCAAGGATGGTCTGATCACCTGGGAGACGCAGGCGACCGACTACCCCTCGACCGGTCCGGACCGGCCCGACTACGAGCCGCGGGGCTGCCCGCGCGGGGCGTCCTTCTCCTGGTACACCTACTCCCCCACGCGGGTGCGGTACCCCTACGCACGCGGTGTGCTGGTGGAGATGTTCCGCGACGCCAAGCGGCGCCTCGGCGGTGACCCGGTCGCGGCCTGGGCCGAGATCACCGGTGATCCGGACAAGCGGCGCCGCTACCAGTCGGCGCGCGGCAAGGGCGGCCTGGTGCGGATCGGCTGGGACGAGGCCCTTCAGATCGCGGCCGCCGCGCACGTGCACACACTGCGGGCGTACGGGCCGGACCGGATCGCGGGATTCTCGCCGATCCCGGCCATGTCGATGGCCTCCCACGCGGTCGGCGCGCGTTTCATGTCGCTGATCGGCGCGCCGATGCTGTCCTTCTACGACTGGTACGCGGACCTGCCGATCGCCTCGCCGCAGGTCTTCGGCGACCAGACCGACGTACCGGAGTCGGGTGACTGGTGGGACGCGGCGTATCTGATGCTGTGGGGTTCCAACGTGCCGGTGACCCGGACGCCGGACGCGCACTGGATGGCCGAGGCCCGGTACCGCGGTCAGAAGGTGGTGGTGGTCTCCCCGGACTACGCGGACGCGACGAAGTTCGCCGACGAGTGGCTGCATCCCCATCCGGGCACCGACGGGGCCCTGGCCATGGCGATGGGGCACGTGATCCTGCGCGAGTTCTTCGTCGAGCGGCGGGTGCCGTACTTCACCGACTACGTCAAGAGCTTCACCGACCTGCCGTTCCTGATCACTCTGGAGGAGCGGCAGGACGGTTCGTACACACCGGGCGCGTTCCTCACCGCGCAGGAGGCGGGCCTGGCGCGGGACGCGGAGGCGGGCACACGCCGCTGGATGCCGGTGCTCATGGACGCGGCGAGCGGGCGGACCGTGGTACCGAACGGCACGCTGGGCGACCGGTGGAGCAAGGCGGGCGAGGGACGCTGGAATCTGGCGCTCGGAGATGTCGATCCGTGCTTGAGCCTGTACGAGCGGCCGGGCGCGGCGACCGCGCCGGTGGTGCTGCCCCGCTTCGACGAGGAGGGGGCGACGCTCCGGCGCGAGGTGCCCGTGCTGCGGATCGGCGGGCGCCCGGTGACCACGGTGTTCGACCTGATGCTCGCCCAGTACGGAGTGGGGCGCGCGGGCCTGGGCGGGCAGTGGCCCGCCTCGTACGAGGACGCGTCGAGCCCCTGCACGCCGGCCTGGCAGGAGGCGATCACCTCCGTGTCCGCGCGGGCGGCCGTGCGGGCGGCGCGGGAGTTCGCGCGCACCGCGGAGCAGACCCGGGGCCGCTGCATGATCGTGATGGGGGCGGGCACGAACCACTGGTTCCACTCCGACACCATCTACCGCTCCTTCCTGTCACTGCTGCTCCTGACCGGCTGCCAGGGCGTCAACGGCGGCGGCTGGGCCCATTACGTGGGACAGGAGAAGGTGCGCCCGTACGCGGGGTGGCAGCAGCTGGCCACGGCCGCGGACTGGGTGCGCCCGTCCCGGCAGATGGCCGGGACGCCGTACTGGTACCTGCACACGGACCAGTGGCGCTACGAGAAGTTCACGGCGGACGCCCTGACCTCGCCGACCGCGCCCGGGGCGCTGGCCGGGCTGCACACCGCCGATCTGGTGGCCCGTTCGGTCCGGCAGGGCTGGATGCCGTCGTACCCGACGTTCGGCGTCAATCCCCTGGAGCTGGGGGCCCGGGCGCGCCGGGCGGGTACCGACCCGGCGCGCTGGCTGGCCGCCGAGCGTGCGGCGGGCCGGGTGTCGTACGCCTGCGAGGACCCGGACGATCCGGCCAACTGGCCCAGGGTGCTCACCGTGTGGCGGGCCAACCTGATCGGTTCCTCGGCCAAGGGCAACGAGTTCTTCCTGCGGCATCTGCTGGGCGCGTCCGACAACGCGAGCGCTGAGGAGGCGCCGCCCGACGCCCGGCCGCGCGAGGTGGCCTGGCGCGAGGAGGCGCCGCGCGGCAAGCTCGACCTCCTCCTCGCGCTCGACTTCCGCATGACCTCCACCACCCTGTTCGCCGATCTGGTGCTGCCGGCGGCGACCTGGTACGAGAAGCACGACCTGTCGAGCACGGACATGCACCCCTATGTGCACGCCTTCTCCCCGGCGATCAGCCCGCCGTGGCAGGCCCGCACCGACTTCGAGATCTTCCACGGCCTCGCCGCCGAGGTGAGCCGGCTGGCGAAGGGGCGTCTGGACACGGCATACGACCTCGTCGCGACCGCGCTCCAGCACGACACCCCCGCCGAGGCCCCGCCGCACCGTGACACCGAACCGCAGCTGACGGTGGTCGAACGGGACTACACCGCGATCGCCGAGAAGCTGGCCGCCCTCGGGCCGCTGCCCGACGAGCTGGGCATGCAGGTCAAGGGCGTCACCGTGCGCACCGCCGCGGAGAGCCGGTGGCTCGCCGCCCGCTGCGGCACCGCGGCGGACGGCCCGGCCCGGAGCCGGCCCCTGCTGGACACGGACGTCAAGTTCTGCGAGGCGATCCTGGCCCTGTCGGGCACCACCAACGGCCGGGTGGCGGCCGAGGGGTTCGGGCGGCTCGCCGAGCGCTGCGGCACCGGGTCCGACCTGACGGAGCTGGCCGCCTCGGTCGCCGAGCGGCGTGTGGAGTTCTCCGACACCCAGGCCCGTCCGGTGCAGGTCGGGGCGAGCTTCGAGTGGTCGGGCAAGGAGGCCCCGGACCGCCGGTACGCGCCGTTCACGATCAACACCGAACACCTCAAGCCGTGGCACACGCTCACCGGCCGTCAGCATTTCTACCTCGATCACGAGTGGATCGCCGAGTTCGGTGAGCAACTGCCCGTCTACCGGCCCCCGCTGGACCTGGCGGCCCTCGGCGAACAGCCGCGGCCCGGCGACGGAGCGGGCCGGACGGTCACGGTGCGGTACGTGACACCGCACTCGAAGTGGTCCATCCACTCCGAGTACCAGGAGAACCTGCTGATGCAGACCCTGGCCCGCGGCGGCCCGGTGATCTGGATGAGCGTCACCGACGCCGAGGCCGTCGGGGCGGTGGACAACGACTGGATCGAGGCGCAGAACGCCAACGGCGTGGTCGTGGCCCGCGCGGTCGTCTCGCACCGCATGCCGCCCGGCACGGTGTTCATGTACCACGTGCAGGAACGCCTGGTGAACGTCCCCAAGTCCGAGGCCACGGGACGACGGGGCGGCGTCCACAACGCGCTGACCAGACTGCTGGTCAAGCCGACCCACCTGATCGGGGGCCACGCCCAGCTGTCCTTCGCGCCCAACTACTACGGCCCCACCGGCAATCAGCGTGACGCCGTCACCGTGATCCGGCGTCGTACACAGAACGTGGAGTACTGAGATGCGTGTGATGGCACAGGTCGCGATGGTGATGAACCTCGACAAGTGCATCGGCTGCCACACCTGTTCGGTCACCTGCAAACAGACGTGGACCAATCGGTCGGGAACCGAGTACGTGTGGTTCAACAACGTCGAGACCCGCCCCGGTCAGGGCTATCCCCGCGGCTACCAGGACCAGGAGAAGTGGCAGGGCGGCTGGCGCCTCAAACACGGCCGGCTGGTGCCGCGCAGCGGCGGCCGGGCCCGGCGGCTGGCCCGCCTGTTCGCCAACCCCGAGCTGCCCTCGCTGGACGACTACTACCAGCCGTGGACTTACGACTACGACAACCTCATCAGCGCACCGCTGGGCGACGACGTGCCCACGGCGGCGCCCCGGTCCCTCGTCGACGGCCGCCCCACGGCGGTGACCTGGGGGCCCAACTGGGACGACGACCTCGGGGGCGGGCCCGAGCACATCGCGGGCGATCCGGTGCTGAAGAAGATGAACGAGCAGGTGCGCCTGGAGTACGAGCAGGCGTTCATGTTCTACCTGCCCCGGATCTGCGAGCACTGCCTGAATCCGTCCTGTGTGGCGGTGTGCCCCTCCGGAGCCCTGTACAAGCGGGTCGAGGACGGCATCGTGCTCGTGGACCAGGACCGGTGCCGGGGCTGGCGGATGTGCGTCAGCGGCTGCCCGTACAAGAAGGTGTACTTCAACCACTCCACCGGCAAGGCCGAGAAGTGCACGCTGTGCTATCCGCGCATCGAGGCCGGGCAGCCCACCGTCTGCTCCGAGACCTGCGTGGGCCGGCTGCGCTACCTCGGCGTCATCCTCTACGACGCCGACCGGGTCGGCGAAGCCGCCGCGACCCCCGACGAACGCGATCTGTACGAGGCCCAGCTCGGCTGCTTCCTCGATCCGGCGGACCCGGAGGTCGTGCGGGCGGCGGAGGAGGCCGGCATCCCGCACGACTGGATCAACGCCGCGCGCCGCTCCCCCGCGCACGCCCTGATCTCGCGCTACAGGGTGGCGCTGCCGCTGCATCCGGAGTACCGCACCATGCCGATGGTGTGGTACGTCCCGCCGCTGTCCCCGGTGGTGGAGTCGCTGGCCGCCACCGGCCACGACGGCGAGGACCCGGCCAAACTGTTCGCGGCCATCGACTCCCTGCGCATCCCCGTCGGTTACCTGGCCGAGCTGTTCACCGCGGGCGATCCCGCTCCGGTGGAGGCCGCGCTGTGCCGCCTGGCGGCGATGCGTACCCATATGCGCCGCGTCAACCTCGGCGAGCAGCAGGACCCGGCCATCGCCCGTGCCGTCGGCATGGACGCCGCCGACGTGGAGTCCATGTACCGGCTGCTCGCCCTGGCCAAGTACGACGAGCGCTATGTGATCCCGACCAGCTACACCGCTGCCACCCCCGGCGACCTGGCCGCCGGATGCAGCCTGGACCAGGAAGGCGGGCCCGGCATGTACGACGCGGAGACCTTCCACGCCCCGCCGCTCGTAGGCGCCGGGGCCGAGCCGGAGCCCGCCGGGACGTCGCTGCGCGGCCGGGTCAACCTCCTCAACTGGAACGGCCGCGGACGGCCCGAAGGGCTGTTCCCGCGACGCGGGGAGCGGCGGGCATGACCACCGCGCTGATCCACCAGGCGGCGTCGCTGTCGCTGCTCCACCCCGACCGGCACTGGCCGGACCGGCTCGCGCTCGTCGCCGAGGCCCTCGCCGGCTCCTCCGCGCCGGGGGCCGAGGCGCTGCTGCGCTTCCACACGGCCGTCGTCGGCGTCCCCGTGCTCGAGATGTCGGCCCGCTACGTCACCACCTTCGACCGCAGCCGCCGTCGCACCCTGCACCTGACGTACTACACCGACGGCGAGACCCGCCGCCGCGGCCGGTCCCTGCTGCGCTGGCAGGACCTCTACCGCGCGCACGGCTGGCGGCCGCCCAGCGACGAGCTGCCCGACTTCCTGCCGCTGGCGCTGGAGTTCGCCGCCCGCTGCCCGCGGCCCGGACGGCGTGCCCTGCGGGAGCACCGGGCCGCGCTCGAGCTGCTCCGTCTGGCGCTGCGCGACCACCGCAGTCCGTACGCCGACGTCCTCGAAGCCGTCTGCCGCACCCTGCCGGGGGCGTCGCCCGCCGACCGGGCCGCCGCCCTGCGGCTGGCCCGTACCGGCCCGCCCACCGAAACCGTGGGCCTGCCGCCCTTCCCCCGACGAGCCACGAACGCCGCCCCCGTGAAGGAGATCCCCCGGTGAACCACCTGCACACCACGCTGTGGGGCGTCCTGCCCTACCTGGTCCTCGCGCTGATGGTCAGCGGTTCCGCGTGGCGCTACCGCTACGACCGGTTCGGCTTCACCACCCGCTCCAGCCAATTGCACGAGCACCGCCTCCTGAGCGTCGGCGGTCCCCTCTTCCACTACGGGCTCCTCTTCGTCGTCGCCGGGCACGTCGTCGGTCTGCTCGTCCCCGAATCCCTCACCGAGCGGTTACACATCCGCGAATGGCTCTACCACGCGAACGCGGTGATCGTCGGTGGCGCCGCGGGGCTGGCCACCCTCGCCGGACTCGCGATCCTGCTGTACCGGCGCCTGCGCGTGCCCGCCGTCCGGGGCGCGACCAGCCGCAGCGACCGCCTCGTCCACCCGGTTCTGGCCGCCGTGCTGCTCGCCGGACTCACGGCCACCGCCACCACGCTCGAGGCCCACCCGTACGACTACCGCCTGGGCGTCTCGGTGTGGTTCCGCTCCCTGTTCACCCTGGACCCCGATGTGCCGGCCATGGCGCACGCTCCGCTCGTCTACCAGGTCCACGCCGTGCTCGGCATGGCGCTGTTCGCTCTGTGGCCGTTCAGCCGCCTCGTGCACGCCTTCACCGCGCCGCTGGGCTACCTTGCCCGCCCCTACGTCGTCTACCGCTCCCGTGGCGCGCGGCACACCCCGGGCTCCGAGCGTTCCGGCCCCTACGCCGTGCGGAGCGAGCCCGTACGGGACACCGGCACACGCCGGTGATGTGGCGGACCGCGCGCGAGAAGTGCCGGAACCTGCCGCCCGCCGCTTTCGCGCCCGTCATGGCCACCGGCATCGTCTCCCGGGCGCTGGACGGGACCGGCGCGCACCTCGTCGGGGCGCTGCTTCTGGGCGTCGCGGGCATCACGTACCTCGCGCTGCTCGCGGCCTCGACCGTGAAGGTGGTGTGCCACCCGGACCGGATCCGGGCCGAACTGCGCGACCCGGCGCGCGCGTTCGGCCACTTCACCTTCGTCGCGGCGAGCGGCGTCCTCGCCGCCCGCCTCGGCGGGCCGGCCCCCGTCACGGTCTGCCTGCCGGCCGTGGCCGCCGTGGTGTGGGTGGCGCTCGGCGGCGCGGTCCTGGAGCTGCTGTGGAGCGCGCCCCGGGTGGCGCTCGCGCGGGCGGACGGTTCCTGGTTCCTGGCCACGGTCGGCCTGCAGTCCCTCGTCATCGCCGTCACCGGTCCGCGTACCGGCCACACCGCCGTGGCCGTGGCACTCGGTCTGTGGGCGCTGGGTGTGCTGCTGTACGCCGCCACCCTCGCGGTGATCGTCCGCCGGCTGCTGCGCCACCCGCCCGGACCCACCGGCCTGGGCCCGTCCTACTGGGTCGCCATGGGCGCCGCCGCCATCAGCACCCTCGCCGGTGCCCAGCTCCTCGCGCACGGCACTCTGCTGCCCGGCCGGCTCCCCGGTCCTCTCACCGACACGGTCCTCAGCCTCTGGGTCTGGGCCACCGGTCTGATCCCCTTCCTGGTGGCGGCCGGGATCTGGCGCCATGTGCACCACCGCGTTCCCCTGGTCCACGACCCCGCCCTGTGGTGCATCGTCTTCCCGCTGGGCATGTACACCACCGCCACCACGCACCTGACCGCCGTACCGGGAAGCCATCCGCCCGCCACGGCCACCCACCTCCTGGCGTGGACCGCGCTGGCTGCCTGGCTCGCGGTGCACGGCCGCCTCGCCGCCTCTCGTCTCCAGGCCCGCCGCCCCTGACGCGTCAGGTTCGGTGCCGGGGCCCCGCGCCCGGGGGCCGACCGCCGGTCAGAGCACCGTCCTCCGGAACTCCTCCGCGGTCCCGGGCACCGCGATGGACCGGTCGCCCGCCGCCGCCAGCAGGGCGCACAGGCCCTCGACCAGACCGGCCCGTACCTCCGCCGGCACTCCTTCCACCAGCTTCTCCACCTCGCGTCTCCGGTGTGCCAGCACCTTCTTCGCCAGGTCCTCTCCCCGGGGCGTCAGTGACAGAACCACTTCGCGCCTGCTGTCCGGGTTGGTACGGCGGTCCACCAGCCCCGTATTCTCCAGCCGCGCCACCGCGCGCAGCGCGGTCGACGGGTTCACCCCCAACACCTCGGCCAGTTCCACGAGCTTGACCGGCCCGCACCCCTCCAGGGCCACCAGAGTCCGTAGTTGGGGGAGCGACAACGACTCGTCGACCTCGGCCAGCGCCCGGGCCGACATCCCCATCACCAGCCGGGCCGCCGCCATCACCACCGACACCACGTCGTCCGCCCCCGCCACCGCGTGACGCTCCCCCAGGTCACCCATGGCCCGCCCCTCCCACTCGCCCCGTCCGAAGGACCCGGGGCCGCCGTCGATCAGTCCCTCCGCGCTGTCAGGGTACGGGGCGGGCGGCAGCGCGGGAGCGCGGTGCACACCGGCCTCAGAGCCGCAGCAGCGCTCCTCCGCCACGGGCCCGGCCGCCCACCGAGCGCAGCAACGCCCACATGGTCGCCTGGTTGGCGCTGATGACCGGCTTGCCGAGTTCGCGCTCCAGCGGGGCGACGGCCTCGTAGGTGGGCAGGGCCTTACAGGGCCGTTGCACAGGTACGCCACGGAACACCGCACCGGGTCGGGGAGCCACCGGCGCAGTTCCTCCTCCCGTTCGAAGTCGAACGAGGCGACCACCCCCACCTGCCGTCCGTTCGTACGCGTCGTCGGCACAGCTCCCTCCCCGGATCACGGGCACGGACACGGTACGGGCAGGCGGCGGGCGGGTGCGGGGTGCCCCGGGAAGCGCTACGCGCCCCCGGTGGCGGTCGCGCACGCCGGGTGCCCCCAGCCGTCCGTGTTCTTGGCGATCTGCTCACCGGCCCCGTAGGCGCCCCCGCACCGGCACCGGCCCGGGAACTTCGCCTTCAGGGTCCTGCCCGAGGCCCGCTTCCGCGCCGCTCCGCCCCCTGCCCGTGACCCGCCACCGGCACCTGAACCCGGCCCGGACCTCGCCCGCGCCGGGTCCGGCGCGGGCGGGGGCGGCGGGGAACCGAGCGCGCTGCCCGCGTCCTCCTGGGTGAGCGCCGCCCGGCTCGCCGCCCGGTCGGCGAAGTCGTTCAGCCGGTCCCCGCCCACCTGGTGCGCGGGCACGTAGCGGAACTCCACCGAGCGGCCGCCCAGCAGTTCGTCGATCCTCATGACCAGTTCCTGGTTGGCCACCGGTTTGCCCGCGGCGGTCTTCCAGCCCTTCCGCTTCCAGCCCGGCAGCCAGGTCGTCACCGCCTTCATCGCGTACTGCGAATCCATTCGGACCTCCAACGGCACCGCCGGGTCGGTGGCCGCCAGCAGACGCTCCAGGGCGGTGAGTTCGGCGACGTTGTTCGTCGCCCTCCCCAGCGCTCCGGCCTCCCACCGCACCGGCTCCTCGGCACGGTCGGCGATGACCCAGGCCCAGCCGGCCGGCCCGGGATTTCCCTTCGACGCCCCGTCACACGCGGCGATAACGCGTTCACCCATACGTCCGATCATGCCAGGCCCGCCGGGTGCCCGGCCCTGCCGGGGCGGGGCCGGATACGGGCGACGAGGAGCGCCACGTCGTCCTCCGCGCGGTGGTGGTCCACCAGGCCGAGGATCCGGTCGAGCACGTCCTCGACCGGCGCCCCGGGCGGCAGCCGGTGGGCCGCGAGCCGGCGCAGGGACACGTCGATGTCCTCGTCCCGGCGTTCCACCAGGCCGTCGGTGAACATCAGCAGCGTCTCCGCCGGTGTGATCGTGTGCGTGGTCAGCTCGTAGCCGCCGAGCCCCGTCCCCAGGGGCGGGCCGACGGACACCGGAAGCACACGCGCGGTGCCGTCGCCGGAGAACACCACCGGCGGCAGATGCCCGGCGGCGGCCACCGACGCCTTGCCGCGCACGGGGTCCATCCGTACCAGCAGGCAGGTCGCCGGGCGGCGGGTGTCGCTCTCGGCGACGGCGGCGTCGACCTGGCGCAGCACCCGGTGGGGCGGCAGGTCGGTGGAGGCGATGTACCGCAGGGCGGAGCGGTAGGCGCTCATGTCGACCGCCGCGTCCAGGCCGTGCCCCATCACGTCTCCGACGACGAGGAGCGTGCGGCCGTAGTGCAGCCGGACACTCTCGCACCAGTCGCCGCCGACCAGGGCGCCGCCGCCCGCGGGCAGGTAGCGGGTGGCGAGTTCCAGGTTGGGGTGCGGTCGCCCGGGCTCGGCCAGGAGGGCCCGTTGCAGGTTCAGCGCGGTGTCGCGCACCGCCGAGTGCCGGCCGGCGTGCCCGAGGTGGACGGCCGTCAGACGGGCCGCGAAGGCCATGGCCGCCGTCTCGTCGTCGGTGAAGCGCTCGCTCTCGCGGACGGCGAGCAGCGCGCCGTGGACCCGGCCGTGCGCGAGGAGCGGGACGCGGAGTGCCGTCGGCGGGGCCCCGTCCGCGGCCGTGGGCACGGTGGCCGCGCGGCCTTCGGCCGGGGCCCGTGCCCACGCGGTGTCGGCGTGCTGCCCGGCCCGGTCCCCGGCGGGGCCGCACGCGTCCACCAGGTCCGGCTTGCCGGCCTGCGCGACGCGCTCCAGGAGGGTCACGGGCGGTGGCCGGTGTGCCGGAGCGTCGTCGGGCAGCAGGTCGACCGTGACGGCGTCGCACAGTCCGGGGCACAGGAACTGGGCGAGTTCCTGTGCGGTGGTCACCCGGTCCAGGGTGGTGCCGATCAGCTCGGGGGCTTGTTCCATCAGGCGCAGCCGCGCGGCGACTCCCGCGCGCGCACCGTCCTCGTCCGACACGGCCACCTCCCACATGTCGCTTCCCGGCGGCCCGGGGCCCCGCGCCGGTGCCGTCAGATGACATCACACCGGCCGGCCGCCCCGCCGGACCGCAACGACACAGCCGCGGTGACCGTCCGGCGCGGTGACGTCCCGGACGGCGATGACGCCTCGGGACGGCGGCGCGGGCCGCGCCGGAACCGGTGCCGGACCGTACGGCTCATCGTACGACCCGGCACCGGCGCTCCCCGGCACGCGGGCACCACCGCCGTGCACCGCCGTTCTCCCCGGCGCGTGGTCCGGCGGCCCGTCGGCCGTGCCGCGCTCAGGAGGTGGCCGCCGCGTGCTCCTCCAGCGCGCTCTCGACGGCGGACAGTTCCCCTTCTTCCAGCGGTGCGGCCTCCAGGACCCGGAGGTTCTGCTCGAGCTGCCCGACTCCGCTCGCGCCGATCAGTACGGAGGTGACCCGCCGGTCCCGCAGCACCCAGGTCAGTGCCAGCTCGGCCAGGCTCTGGCCCCGCTCCCGCGCGATCTTCTCCAGTGCGCGCAGCAGTGTGAGCTTGGCGTCGGTGAGTTGGTCGCGGGTGAGGAAGTGCCCGACGGCCATCCGGGAGTCGGCGGGCACACCGTTCAGGTACCTGCCGGTCAGCTGGCCCTGGGCGAGCGGGGAATAGGCGATCACTCCGGCGCCCTCCTCCGCGGAGGCGGCTATCAGGCCGTTGTCCTCGATGGCCCGGTCCAGCAGGCTGTAGGCGTGCTGATTGATCAGCAGCGGGGTGCCGAGCCGCCGCAGGATGCCGGCCGCCTCCCGCATCTTCTCCGGCGGGTAGTTGGACAGCCCGGCGTACAGGGCCTTGCCCTGTCGTACGGCGGAGTCCAGCGCGCCCATCGTCTCTTCCAGCGGCGTGTCGGGGTCGTACCGGTGCGAGTAGAAGACGTCGGTGTACTCGACACGCATCCGGGCCAGCGACTGGTCCAGGCTGGCGAGCACGTGCTTGCGCGACCCGAACTCGCCGTAGGGGCCGGGCCACATGTCGTATCCGGCCTTGGTCGTGAGGAACAGTTCGTCGCGGTAGGGGCGGAAGTCCTGGGTGTAGATCGTGCCGAAGTTCGCCTCGGCGCTGCCGTACGGCGGGCCGTAGTTGTTCGCGAGGTCGAAGTGGGTGACACCGAGGTCGAAGGCGCGGCGCAGGACGGCGCGCTGTGTCTCCAGGGGGCTGGTGTCGCCGAAGTTGTGCCAGAGGCCGAGGGAGACGAGCGGCAGTTGGACGCCGCTGCGGCCGCAGCGCTGGTAACGCATGGCCGTGTAGCGGCTGTCCTCGGCGAGGTAGGGCGGTGGTTTCACGTGCTCTCCTGCTTCGGGTCGGGTCGGGGAGGGTGCGGAGGTACGGATCGGGCGCAAGCTGCCCGGGGCGCGACTCGGTGTGTACGACCCGCAGATGGTAATGGCCCGGGTTCCGTGACGGCAGGTGGGGCGTCGGGGGTTGGGCCGTGGTCCTCCCGGTGCGAGGGCAGTTCAGGGAAGCCGCACGTAATGTTAGGCTCACCTTACTTCACGAGATCACGACGCTCCGTGCGCCGCCGGCGCCTGTCCGCCCGCGCACGGTGACGCACGGCTGAGGGCGGTTCGGATGCAGGGTGGGGCGCACCACGTGGAAGGCGGTGACGCGTGACGGCCGGGCCCGTGGCGGGCGGAGCGGCGCGAGGATCCGCGTGCGAGCCGGCGTCCGGGGCGGTGTCCCGCCCGGAGCCCGCCGCGGGCAACGTCCGCTCCGTCCGGGGCCGGCCCACGCTCGCCCTGGGTGTGGTGGTGACGGTGGTCCTGCTCGTCGCCGCGGTGTGGACGAGTCTGGCGGTCGGTCCCGGTGACGTCTCCGTGCGGGACGTCGTCGCCGGTCTCCTCGACCCCGATGTGTCGGACAAGGGCCGGCTGATCGTGCGGGAGGAGCGCGTGCCGCGCACGGTCACGGGGCTGCTGGTGGGTGTCGCACTGGGGCTCGCCGGGGCGGTCATGCAGGGCGTCGCCCGTAACCCCCTGGCAGACCCGGGCATTCTCGGGGTCAACGCGGGGGCGTCGGTGGCGGTGGTGTTCGGGATCGGTGTGCTCGGACTGACCGCGCCGACTCAGTACCTCTGGTGCGGGTTTCTCGGCGCGCTGCTCGCGGCCGTCCTGGTCTACGGAATCGGCTCGCTGGGGCGGGAGGGCGCCACTCCCGTGAAGCTCGCTCTGTCGGGCGCGGCGGCGAGTGCCGTCCTCGGCTCGCTGACCACGGCGCTGCTGCTCAGGGACCGTGTGCTCTTCGACCGCTTCCGTTTCTGGCGGGTCGGCTCGCTCTCCGTCCCGGACCCGGAGGTGCTGTGGCAGGCGCTGCCGTTCGTCGCGGTGGGAGTGGTCTTCGCGCTGGCCCTGGGGCCGCGGCTGAACGCGCTCTCCCTGGGGGACGACCTGGCGCGGGCCCTGGGGCAGCGCGTGGGCCGGGCCCGGCTGGCGGCGGCCGCGGCCGTGGTGCTGCTGTGCGGGGCGGCCACCGCGGTGGCCGGCCCGATCGGCTTCGTGGGCCTCGTCGTGCCGCATGCCGCCCGGCTGTTCACCGGCCCCGACTACCGCTGGGTCCTTCCGTACAGCGCGCTGCTGGCCCCGGTGCTGGTCCTGGTGTCCGACGTCGTGGGCCGGCTGCTCGACCAGCCCGGCGGGGTGCAGGTCGGCATCGTGACGGCGGTGCTCGGCGCGGTTCCGTTCATCGTCCTGGTACGTCGCCGCCGGCTGGTGGAGCTGTGACCGGTGGAGTGGTGAGGGGATCCGACGTGTCGGTGGCGCGGGGACGGGCCGCGGGCGGAGGGACCGGGCCCGCGGCGGCGGCCGGGGCCCGTCAGGAGCGGCTGGCGGGCGCCGTACGAGAGGTCGCCCGGGTGCGGAGGGCGGGCCGGGCCAGGGGGATCGCGGTCCGCGTCGGGCTCGCGGTGGCCGTGGCGGCGGCTCTGTGCGTGTCGGTCGCGTACGGCGACCTGGTGGTCCCGGCCCGGGACGTGCTCGCCGTCCTGCTGGGTGGCGGCGATGCCGGTTCCCGGTTCGTCATCGTCGAACTGCGGCTGCCGCGCGCGCTGATCGGGCTGCTCGTGGGAGCGGCCTTCGGCCTGGCGGGCAGCGTGTTCCAGACCCTGCTGCGCAATCCGCTGGCCAGCCCCGACGTCATCGGTGTCAGCTCGGGCGCGAGCGCGGCGGCGGTGCTGGCCAGTGCGGGGTTCGGCGTCAGCGGCTACGGGCTCTCCGCGAGCGCGCTGTCCGGGGCGGTACTGGCCGCGGCGGCGATCTACGGGCTCGCCTGGCGCAGGGGTGTCGCCGGCCAGCGGCTGGTGCTGGTCGGCATCGGTGTCGGCGCGGCGCTGTCCGCCGTCGTGTCGCACCTGCTGACCAGCTCGGACCTGTCGGTGGCGCAGGACGCGCTGGCCTGGCTGACGGGCAGTCTCAACGGCCGGTCCTGGGAGCAGGCGTGGCCACTGATGGTGGCGCTCGCGGTGCTTGTGCCGCTGACCTTCCTCGCCGCGCGGACGCTGCCGACGCTGGAACTCGGCGACGACACCGCGGCGGGGCTCGGCGCGCGGGTCGAGTCCGGCCGGCGGGCGCTGCTGGGCTGTGCGGTGCTGCTCGTCGGGGTGGCGACGGCCGCGGCCGGGCCGGTGGCCTTCATCGCGTTCGTCGCGCCGCCGATCGCCCGGCGGCTGTCGCCCCGTCAGGGCGCCGCGCTGCTGCCCGCCGCGTTGACGGGGGCGCTGATCGTGCTGGTGGCGGACTTCGCCGCGCAGCATCTGCTGGGGTCCACCCAGTACCCGGTGGGGGTGGTGACGAGCGTGGTCGGCGCCCCGTACCTGCTGTGGCTGCTGGCCCGCGCCAACCGGGTGGGCAGGGGCGGATGAACGGCGGGGCGCGGACACCACGGACCACTCACGGCGTGAAAGGCGGGACCTGCACATGAGTGCGGAGCACACTCTGCGGGCGCGGGACGTCCGGCTCGGCTATGACGGCCGCGAGGTCGTCGGGGGGTTGAGCGTCGACATCCCGCCGGGCGGGATCACCATGATCGTCGGGCCGAACGCCTGTGGGAAGTCGACGCTCCTGCGCTCGATGGCGCGACTTCTGTCCCCGACCTCCGGGAGCGTACTGCTCGACGGCCGGAGCGTGCAGGAGATGCCGACGAAGGAGGTCGCCACGGTGCTCGGCATCCTGCCGCAGAGTCCGGTGGCGCCCGACGGGATCACGGTGAGCGATCTGGTGGGGCGGGGCCGCTATCCGCACCAGGGGTGGTTCCGGCGGTGGACGGCCGAGGACGACGCGGCCGTGGCGGAGGCGTTGCTGGCCACCGATGTGCTGGAGCTGGCGGCGCGGCCGGTGGAGGCGCTGTCGGGCGGGCAGCGGCAGCGGGTGTGGATCGCCATGGCGCTGTCGCAGCGTACGGACATCCTGCTGCTGGACGAGCCGACCACGTTCCTCGACATCAGCCATCAGCTCGATGTGCTGGACCTGTTGACGGACCTCAACCGGGAGTACGGCACCACGGTGGTGGCGGTGCTGCACGATCTCAACCTGGCGTGCCGGTACGCCGGTCATCTGATCGCCATGAAGGGCGGCGCGATCGTGGCGGAGGGGGCGCCGTCGGAGATCGTGACGGCCGAGCTGGTCACCGACGTGTTCGGGATGCGCTGCTCGGTCACCGAGGATCCGGCGTCGGGGACACCGTTGATCGTGCCGATGGGGCGGCACCACGTCTCCGCCGCGCCGGAGGCGGAGCGGGGACGGGACCGGGGGCCGGCGAGCGCGGGGAAGAGCGGGAAGACCACCGCCATTTCATAGAAAATAAGGATAGGCTAACCTCACTTCATGCGAATGCGAAGAACAGCCTCCACTCCCCCGGCCCGCCGTCCCCGGCGGGCCCCGGCCGCACTGTGGGTCGCGCTCTGCGCCCTGCTCCTGCCCCTGACGGCCTGCGGACCGTCGTCCGGCGGCGGCGCCTCGCCGAAGGGGGCGGAGGACTCCTCCGGCGCCTCGGCGGGAGCCTTCCCGGCCACCGTCGCGACCAAGTTCGGCGAGGTCACGGTCGAGGAGAAGCCGACCCGCGTCGTGGCCCTGGGCTGGGGGGACGCGGAGGCCGCCCTGGCGCTCGGCGTGCAGCCCGTGGGCGCCAGCGACTGGCTGGCGTTCGGCGGGGACGGGGTGGGCCCCTGGGCCAAGGGCAGGTATGACAAGAGCCCGCGGATGATCGGCACGCTGGAGCCGGAGTTCGAGAAGATCGCCGCCCTGCGGCCCGATCTCATCCTGGACACCAAGTCCAGCGGCGACCGGACGCGTTACGAGACCCTCAGCAAGATCGCGCCCACCATCGGCGTCCCCCGCGGGGGCGAGCAGTACAAGATCTCCTGGGAGAAGCAGACCGAGATGGTCTCGACGGCGCTGGGACTCGCCGACAAGGGCAAGGCGCTGATCGCCGAGACGAAGGAGAAGTTCGCCCGGTCGGCTGCCGCGCACCCGGAGTTCAAGGGGAAGACGATCACGCTCGGTTCCCGGACCGGCAGCGCGTTCGGCGCGTACGTGCACGGCACCGGCCGGGTCGACTTCGTCGAGCGCCTGGGCTTCACGAACAACCCGAAGGTGGAGGCCAGGGCCGACGCGTCCTTCTCCGTCACCCTCTCCCGGGAGAACCTCGACCTGCTCGACGCCGATCTGACCGTCATGACCCCGATCGGGGTCGAGGCGTCGAAGATCACCGACGATCCGCTGTACCAGGCGGTCCCCTCCGTCAAGGACGGCCGTGACGTGGTGTTCGACGACGAGACGCTCAGCTCGGCCTTCGCGACGGACTCGGTGCTGTCGGTGGTGTACGCCCTGGACAAGGTCGTTCCGCTGTTCGCCGCGCCGCTGAAGTGACCTGGCCGCCCGTCACCCCGTAGCCCCGACGTCCGGACGCCCGGACGGCCCCGGGCCCCTGACGTTTCTTCCTGAGTATTCGATGAGGAACGGCGTGCGCCCGCGCTGTGTGGGCACGCGCTGTCCATGGAGAGCACACGGACCACGGAAGTGACGGGTGGTGGCGCGGACGCCACCACCGGGGCGGCCGACCTCGGCGAGGAGGAGGGCCGGACGGACAGATCCGGTGCGGACGGCACCGTACAGCTGGACCGGCGGGCCGGTCGCGACGGCGACCGGCCCGCTCCCGCGCTCGAACTCATGCCGGTACGGGGCCGGCCCGCACGGGGCGGCCGCGGGTTCCCCTCCGCGGCGGCCGGCGGCCGGGTCCGCGGCGTGGACGGGCTGCGCGCCCTGGCCGTGGCGCTGGTCATGGTCTACCACTTGGCGCCGGGCGTACTGCCGGGCGGCGCCCTGGGGGTGGACATCTTCTTCACCATCAGCGGCTTCGTGATCACACGGCTGCTGCTGGTCGAGTTCGCCCGGACCGGCGACGTGGCGATGGGCCGGTTCTACCTGCGGCGCTGGCTGCGACTGGTGCCCGCGCTGCTGACGGTGTGCGCGGTGTGCGCGCTCCTCGCTCTCACCACCGACCTGCCGTCCCTCGACCAGGCGTGGACGGCCGTCGTGCTGTCCGCCACCTTCCTGGTCAATATCGTCAGGGCCGCCCAGCCGGGCGTCTACTCCAGCGACACCTCCCTGCTCTCGCACACCTGGTCACTCGGTGTGGAGGAGCAGTTCTACCTGCTCTGGCCGCCCCTTCTGCTGCTCCTCCTGCGCCGGGTGGGGGCGCGGGCCGTGCTGATCGCCACCGCCGCGCTGTGTCTGCTCCCCGTGCTGTGGCGGCTCACACTCTGGTCCGAGACCGCGGCCCACCGCATCTACAACGGCACCGACACCCGCGCCGACCAACTGCTGATCGGCGCCCTGCTGGCCCTGGTGGTCGCCCGGCTGCACCGGGAGGACCGGCTGCTGGCCGCGCTGGCGCGGTGGTCGGGGCGGCTGGCCTGGCCCGCACTCGGGGTGCTGGCCCTGATCGTCTGGCAGGTGCCGCTGACCGGTGCCAGCGCGTGGACCGCGTCCTGGTACACGGCCGGCTTCCTGGTGGCCGCCATCCTGTCCGCCGTACTGGTGGCGTCGCTGGAGCTGCGGCCCCGTGCGTGGCTGACCCGGGCGCTGTCCCTGACGCCGCTGGTCTGGATCGGACAGAACCTCAGCTACGGCCTCTACCTGTGGCACTACCCGCTGAGCCGGCTCTCCGCCGACGTGGTGGCGGAGCCGTGGCAGGGGACGGCCACGGTCGTGGCCAGCATCGCCGCCGCGCTCGCCTCCCACTACCTGGTGGAGCGTCCGTTCAATCGCCTGGGGCGCTCGCACGCGGCCCGCGGCGCCGCCGACGGCGCGGTTCCTGGTCGGGCAGCCAGCCGAACGCCAGACAGCTGCCGATGAGGCCGAGAAGCAGTCCGACGAAGAAGCCGCCCAGGTTCGAGGTCACCCAGGTGCCCAGGGAGACGAGCACGCCGACGACCGAGTAGAAGAGCCGCTGTCCCGGGTTCGCCAGCAGCAGGATCCCGCACACGGCCATCACCACCGGCAGCAGATAGGCGGCGATGCCGCCCGCGCCCGCCTGGAGCACGACCGAGATGGACGCCTGCTCGGTGAGCAGGATCTCCCCGCCGCCGAGCAGGAGCAGCAGACCGCCCCAGAAGGGGCGGCGGCCGCGCCAAACGGAGAAGCCGCTCGGCGGGCGGCGGTCCCCGGCCGGGACGGTGGTCCCGGCCGGGGGTTCCTGGTGCGCGGGGGCCACGCTCAGCAGCCCTTCGAACTGAACCTGAGGTTGAGGTCGGGCAGCCGGAACTTGACGGCGGTGGTCGCCCAGTTGGTCTGCCGCAGCTTGGTGATGGTGACCTTGTCGGCCTGCTGTCCGAAGACGCCGAGGGGGCCCTTGACGCCGGCTTTGGTGAAGGTGCTGGCGTCGCCGCCGATCTCGATGTTGTCGAAGTCCGCGGTCTTGCCGGTGAGCACGGTGGAGTCGGTGGTCAGGTCGGTGGCGGTGACGGGGGTGCCCTTGCCGCCCGCGGTGATGTGCAGATAGGTGCCACCGAGCTCGACGCTCTGGCACAGCTTGGTCAGCTCCGCTTCCTTGATCGCGGAGACCACGACGAGGACCTGGCCGCCGGTGTCACCGGCGTTGGGGCTGTCCTCCGCCATCTGGTCCATGCCGCCGAACTGTTCGAACCCCCGGCCCACCAGGCGTTCCGCGGTGACCGTGAACGGCATGCCCGAGATGGCGAACTGAGCGGCGATGGCGCCCTGTGCGGTGAGGACGACCAGGGTGGCGGCCGCCGCGAACGCCGGGACGGCCATGAGAGCGGAACGGCGCAGCCGCACCCTGCCCCGCAACTGTGGTCTCTGGGGCGGTTCGCCGCCGGTGACGTCGGACAAGGCCATGGGCTGCTCCTGAAGACGGTGTGGTGCACAGTGAGCTTGCGCGGCGAGGTCCTGGCGCGGACGACTCCCGGCGCCGACGGGTTCCCCCGGGGGTGCCGGCGCGGCCTTGGGAGTCGACGGTAAGTTACTCCCGCGTAGTAGCCGGGTCAACTACCTTGTGAAAATTGGGTGTTGATCAGGTGTGCGGGTGGGTCATGACACCACGCCGACCGGCGACGCCGCCCGACGTGCTCGGGCCGCGACACCGCTGACGTCCGGGTACCGCCGGTAACTTCCCTCGGTCACTTTGGCCGCGAAGCCTTGACCGGGTATGCCGGACAGGTCTACAACCCTCTTGGGTTTCCCCCGTGCCGCGCTGGTCGGCGGCGCGGACCGGGTCCGTGGCGCCGGGCCTGTTCCGCGTCCCCACGCATGCCCCGCTGCCCCGAGCCGCCCCGGCTTCGCTCCGGTCTCCTCCGTAGGTCCGCTCCCGCGCCACCCGCGCCCAGCCGGCGCCGGACAGCCTCCTTCACGTCCGGCCGGCCCTCACCGGCCGGCCCGGCCGTACCCGGCGCCGTCACACGGGCGCCTCCACCTTGACACGCGAAAGGGACTTCGCCATGGGTGTACGACGCACTGTTCTCGCCGCCGGATGCTCCACCGCGATCACCGCGTTACTCGCCGCCGGACCGGCGTTCGCGACCGGGGCGGGCCCCGCCGCGGGCAATGTCCTCACCCACGGCGGCGCCGGCGGTTCCGCCGTCGCCGTCGGGGACACGCTCACCTCGTCACTGAGCCCCGGTTCGACCGTCGCGATCCGCACCACCTCCGGCGGCTCGACCGGTATCACCTGCACCACCTCGTCGTTCACGGCCACGGTCACGGCCAATCCCACGGCCCCGGGCACCGCCACCGAGTCACTGACGGCCCACACCTTCGGTGGCTGCACCTCCAACATCGTGGGCACGACCGGGGTGCAGAGCATCACGGTCGACAACCTGCCGGCCAACACGACCGTCTCCTCCAGCGGCGCGCTCGTCGTGGGCGCCGGGGGCTCGGTGCGGACCACCGTCAAGCTCAACACGATCCTCGGCGTGACGACCTGCACGTACAGCTCGACGGGCATCAACGGCACGACGTCCAACACGGACAACTCCATCACCTTCGCCAACCAGCTCTTCAGCAAGGCGTCCGGCCCCATCACCTGCCCGTCCACCAGCTACTTCTCCGCGAAGTACGGCCCGGTGAAGGACACCGCCCAGTCCGGCAGCCCGGTCTTCGTCAACTGACCGGCCACTGACGCGAGACGTCCCCCGGAAAGCCGGCCCGGCCTTCCGGGGGACATGGCCGGTGCGCCGACGCGGGCCCGTCAGGACGACACGAGGCGCCGGCCGGCGCCGGCCGAACGCTCTGGTCAGCGGTGCCCGAACCAGCGGGCCGCGGGCGGTATCCGCCACCAGCACGGGCTTGCCGGACCGCGCCGGGACGTCGTCCGGATCGGCCTGGAGACCGGAGAGCGGGCCGTGCCGGCAGCCGTAGGCCGTGGTGCGCTCGTGCCCCGGGTCAGGTCCGCGCGGGCCTGACCCGGAAGTCGGGGGTCGGACGTACCGGCCGTGTCGTACGCGTCGTCGTGCCGGGTGACGGCGGGGCGCTCCGCGGTGAGTCGGCGTCATCCTCGTCGTGTCCCCCCTCCCCCCCCGTCCGCCCCTACGTCACCACGGCCGGCGTGCTGTGGCTCGCCTGCATCGCCGCAGCCGTCCAGGCCCTCGGCCACCACCGGCCCAGTGATGTGCTGGGGTCAACACTGCTGGCCTGCGTCTGCTACGGCCTCGCGGCCCGGCTGCCGCCCACCGCGGCCGCACCGGACGTCGCCCTGGCACTGTCCGCGGCCGTCGCGCTCGCCGCCGGCGTACGGAGCGACTCCCTCGCGCTCTCATTGGTCGACGCGGCCGCGGCCTTCGTGTGCGCGGCCCTGCTCCGGTACATCGCGACGGAGGGGCCCGCACACGCCGCACGCCGCACACGCCCCGCAGTGGGCTGACCACCCGGCCCGCTCCCGGCAGTACGCCCGTACCGCCGGCAACGTCATCACCTGCCACGTCGGTGTCCCGCCGCACCTGGCCGGCGTTGAGCCTCGGCGGCGTCGACCGCCGAGGCCGCTCGCCGACGCGGTGGAGGCGGTGGAGGCGGTGGGGAAGGCAGCCGGACGGCGGCTGTCGGGTGCGCACCTGTCGGCCGCCCCCGCCTCGGGGCTCAGGCGGCCGTCGTCAGGCTCCGGATGCCGTCCAGTTGGGTCATCACGTCCCGCAGCGACCGGCAGTGACGTGGCGCCTCCGGCAGTTCGGGGAGCGCCGTCACACGGCCGCTCTCCAGGATGTCGGCCATCTCCGTCAGCGCCGTGGTCACCCGGCGCACCTCGTCGGCCGTGGGCATCGGCACGCCGTGCTCGACCCGTACGGCACAGACGGTGGCGGCGTCCACGATGCGCTCCGCCCGGGCCATCACGGCGAGCCAGTCGTGCCGGTGGGCGCGGCGCGGGCCCGGCAGCTCGGCCGCGGCCGTCTCCGCCACCGCGCGGGCCTCGGCGAGCGCGCGGTAGGCCGCGTGGCGCAGCTCGACGGCGGTGTCGTCCGTACCGCGCGGCGCGCCGGGGGCCTGGAGCACATGGCGCAGGTAGCGCTCGGTGCCGCGCAGCGCGACGGCGAACCGGTGCCCGACCCGCACACGCGGGTCCGTCAGCTGCGGCAGGTGGCCCACCAGCAGCACGATGGCG
Organism: Streptomyces hebeiensis; assembly: GCF_052983195.1. NCBI lineage: Bacteria > Bacillati > Actinomycetota > Actinomycetes > Kitasatosporales > Streptomycetaceae > Streptomyces > Streptomyces hebeiensis. Next base: position 7,356,990 of record NZ_CM129812.1, on the reverse strand, counting down.
CAGGCCAGCGCCGTGTCCAGGAGCCTGGAGACGGTGGCCGTGGTGTCACCGAGCGCGTACACGAACGACAGCACGAGCAGGGTCACCACCGCGGTCTGGAACCCGAAGTGCCGGGTGGCCACCGGGATCAGCGCTCCGCCCGCGACGACCAGGGCGATCAGCCACCAGGTGCCGCCGAGCAGCGACGCGGCCAGGGTGAACGCGAGCACGCCCGTGGCGGTGCCCGCGACGCGGTTCACCACCCGGGAGAACAGCGGGCCCAGGTCGGGCTTCACGAGGAACGCCGCCGTGGCCGGGAGCCAGTACCAGTGCGCCTGGTGCAGGCTGAGCGCGACGGCGGCCGACGCGGCGACACAGAGGGCGACGCGCAGTCCGTTCTCCCGCTGGGCGGGAGAGGCGATCCTGCCGGGCCACGGCCGGACCGGCGGCCGCGCCGGGCGTGCTCCGGGGACGACCGCGCCGGTGCGCACCGGCGTCCCCGGCCGTCCTTCGTACGGTCCCGCTCCGCCCGCGGCCCGGCCGGGGCGCTCCGTGCGCCCGGTCCCGGGGCGGGACGGCGCCGTACGGTCGAATGTCACCGCGGCGGCCAGCAGGGCCCGGTCGAAGGCGTCCCGCTGGACCGAGTCGGAGGCCGGACCGGCGAGCGCGCCGGGGGTGCCACCGGTACGGACGGCGGCGGCGAGCCTGCGCGGGCCCTCGGCCACCCGGCGGGGCAGCGGCCTGCCCTCCCAGAACAGCGCGACGCCCGCCTCGCACAACGCGGTGGCCGCACCATAACGCCGGGTGAGCGCGTCGGTCCGAGTGTGTCCGGTGCCGTGCCGCCGCCCGGGCCACGGCAGCAGCCGCATCAGGCGCAGCGCCTCGTCGGCGCGGTGCTGGGCGGCGGTCAGCCGGCGCCGGGCGGGCTCGGCGTCCGGGCCGCCTACGGCGTGGAGCGCGTCGGCGAGCGCGTCCAGGACGGCGGCGACGGCCTCGCGCTCCCCACCGTGCCGACCGCCGCTCCGACGCGGGGCGCGCAGCACGATCCTGAGCAGCAGCAGCCAGCAGGCGCCGGCCAGGAAGCAGAGGGCCTTCAGCCAGGCGGCGCCGGGGATGGGCATCCCCGCGCCGATGGCCGCGGCCACCAGCAGTTGCATGGCGGCGGCCGACCACACCGGTCCGGCCACGCTGAGCGCGCCGGAGAGCCAGCCCAGCGCGAAGAGCGCGGGCACGGCGATCCAGCGGCCGCCGGCCTCGCCGAGGAGACCGCCGCACAGCAGCCCGAGGCAGCCGGCGACGGCGGGCAGACCGATGTGCACCGCGCCGGTGCGACGGGTGCCGGGGCGGTCGTTGACTCCGGCGAGCATCGCGCCGAGCGCGGCGAGGACCCCGGCGCTCTGCTGTCCGCTGAGCAGCCCCAGGGCGAGCAGTGGGCCCGCGCTCAGGGCACCGCGCAGCACGGCGGTCCGCGGGATGGGTGCCGAGCGCCAGCGCAGTGGGTGGGCGAGCCAGGCGGGTACGGAACGGCGGAGGGATGAGGGAGCGTGCACGAGCCTCCTTGTACGACCGGTCACGGAGAGCGACATCAGACCGGCGGGCAGCGGCGACCGCGTCCTACGACGGTAACAGTCCGGTTGTACGTCCGAGCTGCCACGGCGTTACGGGCGGATGACAACAGATCCGGGTGCCCGGGCGTCCGGCACCCCATGCCATGTCACGGGGCGGGCGGAGGGTGTGCGCGTGGTCACACCGCGACGGACGCGCCATCCGCACACCTGTACGCCTTCCAAGCGTTTGGCCACCGCGCGGTGTGTTTCCCCGTCCCCACGGACCACGACCTCGAACCCCCGGACCTCGAACCTCGAACCTCGAAGCGCCGAGCGCCGAGCACCGAGCACCGAGCACCGACGCGGCACTCCGCGGCGGTTGCCACTGCCCCTCAGCTGACATCACGTCACCTCACCTTCATACACCTCGTGCTTCTCGTCGGCCCCGGTTCCGGTGTAAGTGGTGTGCTTCGGTGCGGGAAGGGAGTACGTTCATTCGTTACCGGTCACAACGCAACAGACTTTAGGCTGTTGTGCACCGGCCACCGACGCCAACACCGGTGGCACCGACGAGAGGGCGACACCATGACATCCGTGTCCGGAACACCGGGCAGCATCGAATCCACCACCGAGATCCTGCGGGACGAACTCCCCCGCCTGGAACAACATCAGCAGTCGCTGGAACAGGAACTGGCCAGCGTCACCTCGCGACTGGACTCGGTGCGCACCGCGCTGGGCGCGTTGAGCGCGCTCTCCGGTCAGCCCGAGTCGGCGGACGCGGCGGACGCCCCCACCGACACCGCTCGGCCGGCGGGCGGAGCCGGTACGGACGCCGGCACGCCGACCGGGAGGACTCCCACCGACGGCACCGTCGGTGTGACGGCCGGGGCGGAACAGGCCGCCGAGGCACCCGCCGCCACGGCCACGGAGCTTCCCGCGCAGCGGCCGTCCGCCGAGGCGTCTCCGTCAACTCCCGTACGCGGCAAGGGCCGTAGGGCCACCCCGGGCGCCGCCGGTGACACCACGGCCGCCCGGTCCGGCCGCAGGGGCACGGCGGAGGAGGCCGCCAAGGACAGCAAGCGCCGCCCGGCGAAGAAGGCACCGGCCGCGGGGCCCGCGAAGTCCCGTGCCACGAAGAAGCCTTCCGCCCCGGCCCCGGAGCGCAAGTCAGAGACCAAGCGGCCCGAGGCCAAGCGCGCCCCCGCCCCACGCGGTGCGGCCAAGCGGACCACGACCGCCCCGGCGGCCGCCGTGAAGACCCCCACCAAGACGGCCGCGGCCAAGACCGCCACCAAGACCGCTTCCGCCAAGGCCGTCACCGCCAAGACGGCCGACAGCAAGGCCGTGAGTTCCAAGGCGGCGGACAGCGGGGACGGCGACACGCAGGCAGGCCTGACCGAACAGGTGCTCGCCGTGCTGGCCGCGGCGGGCGGCAGCCCGGTCCGTGCCCGCGATGTGGCCGAGGCCCTGGACCGCGACCAGACGCCCGGCAGCATCAACGCCGTGCGCAGCACACTCGACCGGCTCGTCGGCTCCTCGCGGGCGCACCGGGCCGGGCGTGGGCTCTACCAGGCGCCCCGGAGCTGAGCAGCGCCGGCACCGGCGACCCGAGCGCGGCCGCCGCGCCCCGTGTCCGCCCACCCCCCATCCGGGCCGACGGTGACCGCGTCACCGTCGGCCCGGACGCGTCTGACCGCACCCGTGGGGCCCGGCGCCGCCGCCACCTGGTCATCGCGCGCCACGCGGATATGATCGGTGGTCATGGAGCCCGGGCGGACCCCCGCACACCTCAGGTGCGGCGAAACAGGTGCGGCGAACTCACAGCGGCACACGGCGCGTTCGTACCCTCCGCACACCCCGGCTCCCCTGTCCACGCCACGCACGGACCTGTTCGTGTCCACGGACGCACGGGCCCGTCGGTGCCCGGGGGTGTACGGCCCCCGTCCCGCACCGGACCGGCGTCCGCTCCCGACCGCCCCCGACGTTGAGGATCACCGTGCCCGACGGAAGACTCCTGGCTGTCAGCGATCTGCACATCGCCTACGACGAGAACCGCGCGCTGGTCGAGGGGATGCGGCCGCACTCCGACCAGGACTGGCTGATCGTCGCGGGTGATGTGGCGGAGAAGTACGCCGACATCGAGTGGGCACTGCGTCTGCTCGCCGGTCGTTTCTCCCGCGTGCTCTGGACGCCCGGCAACCACGAGCTGTGGACCCATCCGAAGGACCCGTGCACACTGCGCGGCGAGGAGCGCTACCTGCGCCTGGTCGAACTCTGCCGGGAGCTGGGGATCGTCACACCGGAGGATCCGTATCCCGTGTGGGAGGGCGCCGGCGGACCGGCGGTGGTGGCACCGCTGTTCCTGCTGTACGACTACACCTTCCGGGCACCCGGTACGACCACCACCGCCGACTCGCTGCGGGTGGCGGCCGAGGCGGGAGTGGTCTGCACCGACGAGTACTTCCTGCACCCGGACCCCCATCCGGGCCGGGACGCCTGGTGCCGGTCCCGGGTCGCGGCGACCGAGCGCCGGCTCCGGGCTCTCGACCCGTCGTTGCCGACGGTACTGTTCAACCACTACCCCTTGGTGCGTGAGCCGACCCGGATCCTGCGCCACCCCGAGTTCGCGCAGTGGTGCGGTACGGAACTGACCGCCGACTGGCACGTGCGCTTCCGGGCCGTGTCGGTGGTCTACGGACATCTGCACATCCCCCGGGTCACCCGTTACGACGGGGTGCGCTTCGAGGAGGTCTCGATCGGCTATCCGCGCGAGTGGCGACCGCGTCCGCCCCGGGAACCACTACGGCGGATCCTGCCCCTGCCCGAGGAGCTGGATCCACGGTGATCGGCGGCATACTGCCGGACTGGGTCGCCGCCGAGGCCGCGTACGACGACCCCGAGGGCGATCCGTCCGACGAACTGTTCCCGCAGGAGCGGGCGCTGATCGCCCGGGCGGTGCCCAAACGGCGGCGCGAGTTCACCACCGTACGGTTCCTGGCCCGGCGCGCCCTGCGCCGGCTGGGCGAGGCCCCCGTACCGCTGCTGCCCGACCGGCGGGGCGCGCCGTCCTGGCCCGCGGGCGTGGTGGGCAGCATGACGCACTGCGAGGGCTACCGCGCGGCGGTGGTGGCCAGATCCCCGCGCACCGCCGCGGTGGGCATCGACGCGGAACCGGACGCGCCCCTGCCGGAGGGGGTACGGGACGTCGTCACGCTGCCGGGCGAGCGCGCCCGTCTGGAAGCGCTGGCCGCGCGCGATCCGCGGGTGAGCTGGGACCGTCTGCTCTTCAGCGCGAAGGAGAGCGTTTTCAAGGTGTGGTATCCGCTCACCCGGCGCGAACTGGACTTCACGGAGGCGGAGATCGAGATCGATCCGTCGGACCGGACCTTTCTGGCCCGGCTGCTGGTGCCCGGGCCGGTGATCGGCGAGCTACAGGTGACTCAGTTCCCGGGCCGTTGGATCGCGTCGCGCGGTCTGGTGGCCACGGCCATCCACATCGGGACCGCCCCGCACACAGGCACCGGGCCGACGTAGTAGAGTCGGCGCCCATGTCGAAGCCTGATCATCTGCTTGTTGACATCGCCATCGCGGTGGAGTCCGAGCAAAGTAATCAGATGTCCCTCACCGTGGTCGTCCCGGGCGGCGTCATCACGGGACGGCTGGCTCCCGAGTCGGTGTGGCGCGAACGCGTGGCGGAGGTGCTGGCGGACTCCGAACGGCTGAGGTCCTTCTCCGCCATCTTCACGTCCCCCGGCGGCGGTCCGGCTCCCCGGGACCACGACGAGCCGCCCACCCATCTGCACTTCCACGTCGCACGCATCCTCCAGGGGAGCGTGGGCATTCCCGAGACCGGCGGCATGTACCGCATCGCCATCAAGGACGTGAGCGCCTGGACGGTCGGGGACTTCAGCTACTCCGACGGCTGAGCCGCCCGACGCGGTCCGGCGCCGCGTGCCCGCCCTCCCGCCCCGGTACCCCGACGGTACCGGGGCGCTTTCCGTCCCCGCGGCCACGGAAAGCGGCCCGGCCCGGCTCGTCCCCGGCTCGTCCCCGGTCCCTTCCGGCTCGGCCCGCCCCGCCCCGCCGGTAAGCGCTCGCGGAATCGGCGAGAGCGCTGGTGAACACGGCGGCGGCGATCTCCGTATGACTCTGGACAGCATCCGCCGTACCGGCCGGACGCGCGGCCTTCCCGCCGGGGTCGCGCGCTCGCCCCGAGACCCAGAGGATCCAGCCCATGAACGACTCCATGACCGGCCATGCCGGCCCGCCTGTCCAGGCCCTTCCCGGAGGCGAGGCCGAACTCCGTCTGGTGGTCCGCCTGGAGTGGGAGGACGTGGCCGCGCTGGGGCAGGAGGCCAGCCGGCTGGCCGCGCAGATGAAACGTCCCGTCAGTCTCGACGAGGCCGCGAGCCACCGGCTGCGTTCCCGGACCACGCACCGGGCGAAGCCCGCCCAGGACTGGCCCGTCACCTCCGCGTCCTCGACGGGCTCCGGGGCGGCCACCGCCGCCACCGCCCCGCCCGCCGTGACGGCCGCCCCGCCCCAGGCGGCCGCACCGGCCGGGATCTCGTCGCCGGCCGCGCGCACACCCGGCGAACACGCCAGGCAGGCGATCGAGAAGATCAACGGCACGGCCGGTGTCCCGCACACGGGCGGCCAGACGTCCGCCTGAGCCGGGGTCCGGCCCGGCCTCACCGGCACCGGAACGGGCACCCGCGTCGGCACCGCCGGCGCCACCGGCGCGACATCCCGGTCCGACGTGCGACGAGAGGGCCGGTGCGGGAGACTCGACAGGATGAGGGACGACGACCGAGCGGCCGGTCCCGGGCCCCGGGGCGAGCCGGACGACACGTACCTGCCGATCGCCGAGCACGGCCTGATCGGGGATCTGCGCACCGCCGCGCTGGTGGGCACGGACGGCCGCGTCGACTGGTTCTGCGCGCCCCGTTTCGACTCCCCCAGTGTCTTCGGCTCGCTGCTGGACGCGGAGCGCGGCGGCTGCTGGTCGATCGAGCCGGTGTGCCAGGTCGCGACGCACAACCAGTTCTACTTCCCCGACACCAACATCCTCATCACCCGCATGCTCACCGCCGACGGCATCGTGGAGGTCCAGGACTTCATGCCGATCCGGCGGGAGCGGGACCCGGACCACCGGCAGCGGCTGGTGCGGCGCGTGGTCAACGTCCGCGGCCGGATGCGCCTCGCGGTGCGGGTCGCGCCCCGGATGGACTACGGCCGCGCGAGTCACCGGGTGGAGCGGACACCGGACGGCGTGCGGTTCACCGCTGCCGCGCTCACGCTCTCGCTGCGGGCCTCCGTCCCGCTGGAGACGGACGCCGGCGACGTCCGGGCGGAGTTCGACCTCCCCGAGCGCGCGTCGGCGCTGTTCGTGCTCGAAGCCGCCGACGATCCGATCAGCTGTGCCACGGGCGTGGTCGACGCGGTGGTCGCCGAGGAGCTGTTCGAGGCCACCGTGGCCTTCTGGCGCCGCTGGCTGCGCCAGTCGACGTACACCGGCCGCTGGCGGGAGATGGTGCACCGCTCGGCGCTCACCCTCAAGCTGCTGACCCACGAGCCGTCCGGTGCGATCGTCGCCGCGCCGACCCTCGGACTTCCCGAGCTGGTGGGCGGCGCGCGGAACTGGGACTACCGCTACGTGTGGATCAGGGACGCCGCCTTCTCGCTGTACGCGCTGCTCCGCCTGGGGTTCACCCAGGAGGCCCAGGCGTTCATGGACTGGCTGACCGAGCGGCTGCGCACGGCGGGGGACGGCCACGCGGGACCGCTGCGGGTGATGTACTCGATCGACGGAGCCGAGCGGCTGCCGGAGGAGACGCTGGAGCATCTGGAGGGCTACCGGGGCTCGTATCCGGTACGGACCGGCAACGACGCCGGTCTCCAGCGCCAGCTGGACATCTACGGGGAACTGATCGACTCGGTCTACCTGTTCAACAAGTACGGCCCGGGGATCTCGCACGCGAGCTGGATGGACCTGTGCGCGATCCTGGACTGGCTCATGGAGCACTGGGACACCCCGGACGAGAGCATCTGGGAGACCCGGGCGGGGCAGCAGCACCACACCTATTCACGGCTGATGTGCTGGGTGGCCGTCGAGCGCATGATCCGGATGGCACGGCAGCGCGGCCTGCCCGGGGACCTGGGCCGCTGGACCACCGTCCGGGACCGGATCTACCACCAGATCATGGCGCGCGGCTGGGATCCCCGGGCGCGCGCGTTCGTCCAGCGGCTGTCCGCCGACGCGGACAGTCCGCCACCGGACATCCTGGACGCCTCGCTGCTGCTGATGCCCATGGTCAAGTTCGTCTCGCCGGCCGACCCCCGCTTCCTGTCCACCGTCGAGGCCATCACCGGCCGGCTCGTGGCGGACAGCCTGGTCTTCCGCTACGACCCGAAGGAGTCGCCGGACGGCCTGCTGGGTACCGAGGGCACGTTCTCCATCTGCTCGTTCTGGCTGGTGGAGGCGTTCGCCAGAACAGGCGACGTGGAGCAGGCCAGGCTGGCGCTGGAGAAGATGTTCACGTACGCCAACCACGTGGGCCTGTACGCGGAGCAGATCGGCATGACCGGCGAACACCTGGGCAACTTTCCGCAGGCGTTCACGCATCTCGCCCTGATCAGCTCGGCGATCAACCTCGACCGCGCCATGGGCTGAGGGGTCCGGCCCCTCCGCGCTCCCGGCGGCTCCGAGGCGGCGGCTCCGAGGTGCGGGGCGGCACGGCTGGGGGAAGCATGGCATCCGGGCCCGGGCCACCCCGGACAGGGGCCGACCGGGCAATCCCACCACGGCGAAGGGAGCGCGGCACAGTCATGGCGGCGTCACGTCACCCCGTACTCGGGGCTCCGTGCTGGGTGAGCCTGATGGCCCGCGGTCTGGAAGCCGCCCAGGACTTCTACGGCGCGGTCCTCGGCTGGACCTTCCGTCCCACCCGGCTCGGCGAGGAGTTCACCGTGGCGCTCTCCGGCGGGGCGCCGGTGGCTGGCATCGGCGCGCTCGCCTCCAGCCTCCAGACCGCGGTCGCCTGGACGCCGTACTTCGCCGTGGCGGACGCGGACCTGACGGCGGCACGCATCCGTGAGCGGGGGGCGACGGTCGCCGTCGGCCCACTGGCGATGCCCCCGGGCCGGGCCACCCTGGCGGCCGACCCGGACGGGGCGGTGTTCGGATTCTGGGAGGGCCCCACGGCCCGCGACTGGTCGGTGGGGCGGGGAAGCGGGCCGGCGTGGCTGGAGTTGCGCACGCGCGACGCCTTCGCCGCCGCGATCTTCTACGGACAGGTCCTGCTGTGGGGCGCGGAGGACCGGGAGAGCTGCGAGGTCCACTACGAGAACGAGGAGGTGCTGGTGCGCGACGGCGCGCACACGGTCGCGGCGCTGCGGGGCGGCGCGATCGAGAGCGCCCCCGACCCCCGGATCAGGCCCCGCTGGCGGGTGTTCTTCCGGGTGCCGGACGTCTCGGCCGCGGCCGACGCGGCGACCGCCGCCGGCGGCCGGGTCGTCGATCCGCCGGCCGCCTCGCGCTTCCCCGAGGAGGCCACACTGCGCGACCCCGACGGCGGCCTGTTCACGGTCGTCACGACGGGCTGACGGCCGGCCCGCGTCGGGGCCGCGCGCCGGCCGGGCCCGGACGGCGGGCCCGGCCGGCGCCGACGCGGCCGGGAACCGGCGGCCGGAGCCGTACGAGGGGCGACAGACGTCCGCACCGGCGCGTTTTTCCTTTCCGTTTCCCGCCGTCGGTGATTCGTGTACCCCACTGCCGATACGGAGCCTTTCCCGGCGGGGCGCGTTTCTCCGCACACGAGGCCATCCGGCATATTCCATAAACGCGCCCTCGCACTCGCCGGACGTGCCCCCGCACAGAAATGGACGTTCCTCAGGGGCTTTTGCCTTCTCTTTATTCTCATGTCAACCATTCCGCCCACCATCACCCTGGGAACAAAAAGGCGACTCGATCTCCATCCCCCTGAGACCTCTGCCGAATGCACCGGCCGGGCGTCAATTCCCGTATCACAACTCCCGGGATGTGATGTCCGCGCGGTCGTCCCGGGGATACGATCCCCCAACAACTTCTGGTGAAGAGATAGCTGATCGAATGATCAAGTCGCATGGCCCTGATGAGACCGACAGAGCCCACCGCCCGGCACACTCACACCCGGCAGCAGCCATATCGCTCTTTCGTCGTCCGTGGCCCCGCGAGTCCTCCGTGAGTTACCCCGTGAGTTCCTCCGCGAGTTCCCCGTGACGCTCTCCGGGCGATATCCGACGGACCACGATCGTCAGCCGAACCGAAGGTTTTCCATGGCACGTTCTCCCGCGGCCACTCCGCCGTTCCCCAGGTCACGGTGGCTCTGGCCGGCAGCGCTGCTCGGCGCCCCCGCCGCACTCGCCGGATCGGCGCTCCTCCTCGCCCCGCTCTCCACCGGCCCCGCTCTGGCCTACGGCGCCCTGACCCCGGTGGTGTTCGCGGTCCTGTCCGCGCTGCGGACGCGGCACCGGCACGCGGAGTCCGATGTGGCACGGTGCCGGGCCGAGATCCGGGAGCGGGAGGCGGAGGCGGCCCGGCGCGAGGCCGACTGGCGGGCCCATGTCGCGCGGTGCGCCGAGCAGCAGGCCGACGTGGTCCGGGAGGAGGTCCAGCACCTCGTCAAGGAACGGCTCCCGGCGGCGCTCGACCGCGCGGAGGTCCCGCCGTCCCTGCACGGCGGGGAGCGGCTCGGCGACGCGGTGGCGGAGTGGTTCGACCGGCTGCTCGCCGAGATCTCCGACGCGGTCGCCCACCGCGACGAGTCCCGCCGGCTGGCCCTGGTGGAGCTGGCGAGCCGGGTGCAGACCTCGGCCCACCGCATCCAGGCCGCGGTGACCGGGCTGGCGGACCGTCATCCCGGCGACCCGGACCTGCTGGAGACCACGATGCGGGTGGACCACGCGGCCACCCAGCAGGCCCGCCACGCGCAGAGCCTCAAGGTGCTGTGCGGCGAGTGGCCGGGGCAGCAGTGGCAGAAGCCCCTGGCCATGGTGGACGTGGTGCGGGCCGCGTCCGGCCGGATCGTGGCGTTCAACCGGGTCGAGGTCACCGGTGACCCCGACGTCGGTGTCACACCGTCGGTGGTGGAGCCGCTGATCCATCTGCTGGCGGAGCTGCTCGCGAACGCCACCGAGTACTCGCCGCCCAAGACCAGCGTGCCGGTGACGGTCCGTACCGTGCAGCGCGGGGCGGTCATCGAGGTGGACGACGGCGGGCTCGGGATGGACGAGTACCGACTGGCCGAGGCGCGCGAGATCGTCTCGGGCCGCCGGCTGCTCGGCGTCGGCGAGGTCGGCGAGATCCCGCAGACCGGGTTCGCGGTCGTGGGCCGCTTCGCCGTCCGGCACGGATTCGACGTCGACCTGGGCCCGTCGCCGTACGGCGGTATCCGCGCGGTGGTGCTGGTGCCGGCGGACGTGCTGGAGACCCTCGCCCCCGCCGGCACGGCGGTGCCCGGACCGCTCGCCCACCGGACGGTCAGGGTGCCGCAGCCGGCCCCGGCGCCCGACGAGCCCTTCCCGCCGGCCGGTCCCACGGTGCTGCCGAGACGGGTCACGGCCGCCGCGCCCCCGCCCGGTTTCCCCGACGGTCCGGTGTCCCCCCCACCGCTCGTCCCGCCCCGGCAGCGGCCCGGGCCGGCCGCCGACCCGGAGGGGAACGCCGGCCGGAAGCTGCCCCGACGCCGCTCGCGGCGAGACGAATACGCTCCCGCGGTCGCGGTGGCCCCCACCGCCGTCACACCGCCGGGCACACCGGAGGAGGCCGGTGACTGGATGGAACAGTTCTTCGAGGGTGGCCGGTCCGCTCCAGGGACCGGCTCCCTTCCCCACGAGGGCCAGGACGGCCCTTCCTCTCCCACCGCCGATTCCCCGGAAGGACAGAGCTGAGCATGAGTTACGTGGAAAATCCGGAGCAGCGCGGCTGGATGATCGCCGAGGTGGCCGCGGTGCCCGGAGTGCGGGAGGTCATCGTCTTCAGCGCCGACGGGCTGCTGCTGGCGAGCTCGGACGGGATGGACCGGGACTCCGCCGACCGGCTGTCCGCCAACTGTTCGGGGTTGCAGTCCCTCGCCCGCAGCCTCGGACGGGAGTTCGGCGAGGACGGCGGCGCCGTTCACCAGCAGATGGTGGAGTTCAACGGTGGCTTCCTGTTCATGCGCAGCGCGAACGGCGCGCATCTCGGGGTGGTGACGGGCCCGGTGGTGGACCCGAAGCTGGTCGCCCGGCAGATGCAGGCGCAGGTCATGCGGTTCGGCGCCGGCAATCTGAGCAGTCCGCCCCGACGGGAATCGGCTCGGTGAGTGGGCCGGACGGTGAGTACGCGGCGAGTGCGTTACGCCCCTATGTGATCACCAAGGGGCGTTCGCGGCCGACCCGTAACACCGTAGGCATCGAGGCCCTCCTCATCGCGGCCGATCCGCCGCGCGAGCTGCCGGTCTCCGCGACTCGGGAGGAACGCGCCCTGGTGCGGATGTGCGAGCGGCTGCTGTCCCTGGTGGAGGCCGCCGCCCATCTCGAACTGCCGGTGAGTCTGGTGAAGGTGCTGGCTTCCGACCTGGTCGACAGCGGGCATTTGAACGCCCGTTCCAGCATCCCCCAGGCCGTTCTGCCCGAATCGCAACTGCTTCAGGAGGTACTGGATGGTCTCCGTCGGCTCCGCTGACCGCTATTTGCCCGACACGGTGCAGCAAGCGGTCAAAATCCTCGTCGTGGGCGCGTTCGGCGTGGGGAAGACGACGCTGGTCGGCTCCGTCAGCGAGATCGAACCGCTGCGCACCGAGGAGGTGATGACCGAGGCGAGTGTCGGTGTGGACGATCTGGCCGGGATGCACACCAAGACCACCACCACCGTCGCCATGGACTTCGGCCGGATCACCCTCAACTCCCGCCTGGTGCTGTATCTGTTCGGCACACCGGGGCAGCGGCGGTTCTGGGATCTGTGGGACGGGCTCGCCGAAGGTGCCCTCGGGGTGCTCGTCATCGTCGACACCCGCCGACTGGAGGACAGCTTCGACGTCCTGGAACAGCTGGAACTGCGGGGACTGCCGTTCACGGTCGCCGTCAACCAGTTCCCGGACAGCGAGAGCTACGGGGCCGACGAACTGCGCTGCGCCCTGGACCTGCTGCCGGACACACCGGTGGTGATGTGTGACGCGCGCGAACGCGCCCCTTCCGTGAACGCGCTGATCAGTCTCGTCGAGTTCGTCTCCAGCACCCTCGGTGCCGTCCGGGCGAGGGAGACCGCCTCATGAACGGCGGGAACGCTCCCTCGGCCGACCTGCCGCGCACACCGCCCCCGGGGTGCCCCGCACACTCCCCTGACGGGCTGCTCCCGCTGTCCGTGGCGACCGGCGCGGTCGACCCGCGCACGATCTACCGGCAGCTGCGCGAGCAGTGGGGCAACGTGGCCAAGGTGGAGCTGGAGCCGGGCGTCACCGCCTGGCTCGTCATGGGGTACCGGGAACTGCTGACGATCACCCGCCAGGAACAGCTCTACTCGCGTGACGCCCGCAACTGGCGCGACCTCGGCGAGGGGATCGTCTCCCCGCAGTCGGGTCTGCTCCCGATGATGGCGTGGCGGGCCAACGTCGTCGGCGCCGACGGTCCCGAGCACCGGCGGCTGCGTCAGCCCCTGGACGACGGTGTCGCCCGGATCGACCAGCGCAGGACGCGGCTGCGGGTCGAATCGCTGTGCACGGAGCTGATCGCGGAGTTCTCCCAGCACGGCCGGGCCGACCTGGTGAGCGAGTACGCCTCGATTGTGCCGCTGCTGTCCATCGCCACGTTGTTCGGCCTGAACGACGCGGAGGGCAAGGAGCTGCGCCGCGCGGTCACGGCGCTGTTCGGCAGCGCCGGTGACTCGCAGGCCGGCAGCCACCATGTCGAGGAGTTGCTGATCGACATCATGCGCGAGCGGCGGGCCCGGCCGACCGACGATCTGGCGACGGCGTTCGTCAACCACCCCAATCTCGTCAACGAGGCGGAGCGGCTCCAGACGATGGTGGTGATGATCTCCTCGGGCACGGAGGGGGTCAACGCCTGGATCTCGCACGCGCTGCGGCTGATGCTCACCGACCCGCGCTTCGCCGCCCGGCTGCACGGCGGCCGGCTCGGGGCGGACGACGCGCTGGACGAGGCGTTGTGGCGGGACCCGCCGATGAACAACATGCCGGCCCGGTACGCGCTGCGCGACACGGAGCTCGGCGGACGGCTCATCCGGCGCGGAGACTGCCTGGTCCTCGGTATCGCGGCCGCCAACGACGATCCGGCGATCCGCGCCGACGACAGCCACGGCGAACCGGGCAACCGCGCCCATCTGGCGTTCTCGGCGGGTCCGCACGTCTGTCCCGCGCAGGTGCCCGCCCGGCTGATCACCCGTACCGCCGTCAACACCGCCCTGCACCTGCTGCCCGACATGCGGCTGTGCATCCCGCCCGAGCAGGTGGCGTGGCGGCTGTCGCCCTGGACCAGGGTCCCGGTCTCGCTGCCCGTGGAGTTCTCCGCGGCCCGGATCCCGATCCGGGCCCCGCGATAGGGCCCCGGACGTACGCCGGCGTGCGGTACGACGGCGCGTGTGCGACCGGCGCGTGTGCGACCGGCACGGGAGTCGGTCAGGCGCGGCGGAAGACGCCGGGGGTGACGCCGTAGACGCGCTGGAACCAGCGGCTGAAGTGGGCCTGGTCGGCGAAGCCGGCGGCGGCCGCCGCGTCGGCGGCTCCCACGCCCGTACGCAGCAGTTCGCGGGCGTGGCGCAGGCGCAGTTGGCGCTGGTACTCGCTGGGGGCCAGGCCGTATTCGGCGCGGAAGGCGCGGTAGAGGGCGAACCGGCTGCATCCGGCGGCCTCGGCCAGCCGCTCGGCGGTCACCGTTTCCCGGTAGGTGTCCTCCAGGAGAGCCCGGGCCCGGCGGGCCGCCAGGCGTCGCGCGCCGTCGCCCGGCTCGCGGGCGGATGTCGCGGGCGACGGGGAACGAGCGCCGCGGCGGGTCATCGCGAGGACCGCCGCGGTCAGCCGCTCGTCCCGGACCAGCGGGTCGGCGGCGCCGGTCAGGGCCCCGTGCAGGCGGGCCAGCAGGCCGGAGAGCAGGGGGTCGGCCAGCACCGGCTCCGGGAACAGCGGCAGGGCGCCGGAGCGGCCGTCGGTGGCGTCGGCGGTCACGTCCCGTACGACGGACGGGCCGATGTGCACGATGCGGTAGTGATAGCCCAGTTCCGCGGCGGCCCGGCCGTCGTGGACGTCCTCGGGGTTGAAGGCCATCACCATCCCCGCGCCACTGGTGTGGGCCGCGCCCCGGCAGTGGAAGCGCTGCGCGCCGGCGTCCGTGATCCCGAAGGAGTACGTGTCATGGCTGTGCGGCGAGTACACGTGATCCACGAAGCGCGCACGCATGGCCTCCACGGGACGGTCCCCGTCCCGCCAGTACCGCACCCGGTTCCTCTCCGTCGCCATGAGGGCATTGTGGCGCGCGCACCAGCGTTCAAGACCCGGACGGCATCCGGCGGTCAGAGTCGGGGCATGTCCGGAACGAGAAGTTCGAACAACCCGTATCTGCTGCTGACGGTGACCATGGTGCTGTGGGGCAGTGCCTTCGCCAGTTCCAAGTCGGTGGTGGAGCACGTCCCCTACACGGTGGCCGCGCTGCTGCGCTTCGGCGGCGCGGCGCTCGCCCTGCTGATGGTGGTCCTCCTGATGGGCGGCCGGCGGACGAAGGTGCCGCGACGGGCGGCCACGCGGGCGGCCCTGGCCGGCGTTCTGGGAGTGTTCGCCTACAACACCGCGTTCTTCTGGGGGCTTTCCCTCGCGCCGTCCTTGGACGCGGGTCTGCTCATCCCGGTGATGAGTCCGGTGCTCACCAGCCTGTTCCTGTTGCTGACGGGGCGGGAGCGGGCGTCCGCCGCGCGGCTGACGGGCCTGGCGCTGGGACTGGCAGGTGCCGTGATCTTCTTTCTGGGAGCGGGCGGCGGCGCGGGCGGCGGCATGACGCGGCTCGCCGGGGACGCGTTGTTCCTCCTCAGCGCGGTGTGCTGGGCCGCGTACACGCTCGCCGGACCACGCGTCCTGGCCGGTGTGGACCCGCTGCGGGCCACCACTCTCGCCACCTGCGCCGGCGCGGTGCTGCTGGGTGTGACGGCCCTGCCCGACATCCCCGGCATCCGGTGGGCGGACCTGCCGACCGGGCTCTGGCTGAACGTGGCCTATCTCGCGCTCGGGGCCGCCGCCGTCGCCAACCTCCTGTACTACCGCGGAGTGGGCGCCGTCGGCCCGGCGTCGGCGTCCTTGATGATGTTCGCGGTGCCGGTCGTCAACACCGTGTGCGCCACCCTGTTCCTCGGCGAATCCTTCACGCCGACGCAGGCGGTGGGCGCGGCCGTGCTCCTGTCGGGGGCCGTCCTGGCCGCGACCCGGGGGCGGCTGCCGCGCCGTGGCGGCACCGCGCGGCCGGCGGCGGGGCCCGCGCGGCCGGACGCCACCGGGGCCGAGGAGGACGCCGAACAGCGGTGACCGCCGGCCCTCCACCGCCGCCGGTCACCGGTCCTCCGCCTGGGTCGCGTCCGGCCGGCTCGTGTCCGGCCGGTCCCGGTGTCCCCGCGGGTCCGCGGGGACCGGTCGGCCCAGCCCGGCGACCGTGCTCGGCATCGCCGACGGGATCCGCGCCGTCAGTCCTCCAGCGGCCGGCCCGGTCCCCTCGGCCCGGGGCGTTCGTCCAGCATCTCGGGGAACTCCCGGTCGCCGGGGAGCGGCGTCTGCGGGCCGTGGTCGGTCATGATGACGGTCTGCTCCACCCGCACCAGGCGGTAGACGTCGTCACCGATGATCACCTGGTCCTCGCCGTCCACGACCGCCTCGGCCGCCCGGGCGAACCGCGGCCCCAGCTCACCGCCGTCCGCCGCCCGTACCCGCAGTACGTCCCGGAGGTCCAGCCGGGCCTCCTCCTCGGCCGGGAGTGCCGGGAAGAGCTGCCGCCAGCCCTCGTCCTCGTGGACCATCGCGGCGTACGCCGTGTAGTGCGAGATCGCCGTGCGCTCCCACACGGGGCCGTTCACAGGGAACTCGCGGCGCAGCGCCTCCTCCCGTTCGCCCAGCTCCAGCAGGCGCCGGGCCGCCGCCTCGTCGAATACGTCGTCCGCTGCCTCTTCCGAGTTCGTGCTCACAGGGGCAGACTGCCTCATTCCCACCCTCCGCGAGGGTGGGACAGGAGGATGGGACCCGGCAGATCCGGCCAAGTTCAGCGGAGTCGGCGCTCGGGCCCGCCGCCGACGGCACTGCCGCCGCCGCTGCCGCCGCGTCCGCCGGGGAAATACCGGTCCAGCCACGCGTTCCGGAACACCCCCCGGGGGTCCCGTCGGGCCGTGAGCGCCTCGAAGTCCGCGTAGCGCTCGTAGAGTTCCCCGAGCCGGTCGGCTCCCATGGCGAACAGCTTCCCCCAGTGCGGCCGGACCCGGAACGGCGCCAGCGCCTCCTCGATGACCGCCAGCACCGGTGTCACGGCGGCGGTGTCCGGGATCCAGGTGAAGTGGAAGGCGACGGTGTCGCGCCCGTACGCGGGGCTCAGCCACAGTCCGTCGGCCGCGATCGTCCGGATCTCGCCGACCTGGAGGACCGGCGCGATCCGGTCACCGATCCGGGTCAGCGCGTCGAGGGCGGCGGGGCCGTCCTCGCGGGCGACGAAGTACTCGCTCTGCAGTTCGTCGCCGTTGCTGGGGGTGTACTCGGCGCGGAAGTGCGGCAGCCGCTCGTACCACGGCCCCGTGACGCCGGCCTGCTGGGTGCAGGTCCCGGCGTCCATGCCGGGCACCGGGTGCCGGGGACCGTCCGCGAGCACGGCGCCGTGCCAGGTCTCCGGTACGGGGTGGAGGCCGCCGTCGTCGGCCCGCCGCTTCAGCCAGACCTGCTCGATCCGGTCGCTGTGGAAGTCGGTGAACAGGCTCACGCTGTAGGCGGCGGCCATCAGCTCGTCGAACCGCTCGCGCAGCCGCCCGTACGGCAGCCCCTCGTACACCCACTGCCGGATCTCGTAGGCCGGCACGAGGTCGAGTGTCAGACGCGTGACGACACCGACGGCGCCGAAGGCCGTCACCGAGCCCGCGAAGTCCTCGTCGCCGCGCTCCAGCCGGCGCAGTTCGCCGTCCGCCGTGACCAGTTCGAGGGCACGCACCGCCGAGGCCAGGGTGCCGTTGCCGGTGCCCGAGCCGTGGGTCCCGGTGGCGCAGGCGCCGGCGACCGAGATGTGCGGGAGCGATCCGAGGTTGTGCAGGGCGAGCCCGGCCCGGTGGACGGCACCGGTGAACTCCGCGAAGCGCAGGCCCGCGCCCACGGTGACCGTGCGGGCCGCCTCGTCCACCTCCACGACTGCGGGCAGCCCGGCCACGGAGACCAGATCGCCGTGGGTGTCGGCGATGGTGTTGAACGAGTGCCCGCTGCCGAGGACGCGCACCGCGTCGCTCCCGGCGACGATGTCCTGGAGCTCCGCCACGGACGTGGGGGCGTGCACGCGCGCCGCGTTGAAGGTGATGTTGCCGGCCCAGTTGCGCGCGACCGGAGCGGCCGCCTCCGGTATCTGGCCGACGGGGACTTCGGGACGTCCGGGCGTCTGGGGCACGGAGTTCTCCTTCGCTGAGTTTCCTGAAGTGACCGGGCCGGTCCGTTCGGATGTTGTTCTTCATACCTCATGACCGGGGGTGCCTCAGGGACGGGAGCATGCCTGGGGCGGGGCCGTGCCACGGTCGGACCGCACCGCCGCGCGGTGCGGCCGGAACCGCCTCGCTCCACGTGGTGAGATGGGGACGGGCCGGGTGAGGCGACGTCAGGGCTCCTGGGCGCGCCCCGGAGTGTGAGCGCGGCCCTGGTGGGGAACGCGCGCCCGGAGCCGGCCGGCGGCCGGCGAACCCCGAGAAAGGACGGTGGGGCCCGTGTCCGAGGACCTTCCCGTGGCGCGGCGCTGGGCCGTGGGGGCGCTCCTCGTCATGACGTTCTCGACCGGCCTGGTGGACGCGGTGAGCTTCCTGCGGCTCGGGCACGTGTTCGTCGCCAACATGACGGGCAATGTCGTCTTCCTCGGCCTCTCCGTCGTTCCGGAGTACGGCCTGCCGGTGGTGGCGCCCCTGGTGGCCATGGCGGCCTTCGTCCTGGGCGCGTTCCTCGGCGGGCAGCTCAGCAGGTTCCTCGGCCATCGGCCCCGGCGCTGGCTCGGCGGGGCGTTCGCCGGTCAGGCCGCCCTGCTGGCCCTGACCGCCGTGCTGGTCGGCACGGGTGTGCTCCGGGTCGGCGGGCGGCCCGCGCTGACGGTCATCGGCCTGCTCGGCTTCTGCTTCGGCCTGCAGAACGCGACCGTACGGCTGCTGGCGCCCAGGGACCTGACGACGACCGTGCTCACCCAGACCCTCACGGCGCTCACCGCGCAGAGTGTCCTCGGGGCCGGCACCGGAAGCCTGCCCCGGCGCAAGGTGGCCTCGCTGCTGGCCATGTGCGCCGGAGCGGCCGTGGGCGCGTTGCTGCTCCAGGTGACGACGACGGGGGTGATCGGGCTGGCGGCCGTGCTGGTCGCGTGCGCGGCGGGCCTGTTCCTGCTGGCGCCGGGGCCTCCACCGGGGTGAGACCGGAAGCGGTGCGGACCCTGTCGTCGCGTACGGGGGACCGACCGACGGGCCCGCACAGTCGGCGTCGGTGCGCCGCTGGGGGCCCTGCGCTCCGTACGCGCCGGCCGTCGCCGACGCTCCCACCGCCGACCGCGTCAGTCGGCCGGTGCCGCCGCGAGCAGCCGCTCCACGCGCCACAACGCCTCGCGGACGTTGTCCTCGGCGGTCGCCTCCCGCGCCTCGGGGAAGGTCATCCAGCGCAACGGGGCGTCGGGCTTCTCCGGGCGCGCGGCGTCCGGCGTGCCCGTCGCCAGGACGAAGCGCAGGTCGGCGTGTTCGTGCGCGGGCTCCCCGCCACCGGCGGGGACCGGCACGATCACCACCTGCACGAGGGAGGCGTCCGGGTAGGGCACCAGGTCGTCGAGCCCGGTCTCCTCGTGCGCCTCCCGCCGCACGACACCGAGCGGGTCCGTCTCCCCCGGGTCGCCGTGGCCCCCGACATGGAGCCAGGTCCCCATGCGCGCGTGCCGGCGCATCAGGACCCGTCCGCTCTCCGGGTGCACGATCAGCGCGGAGGCCGTCACGTGCAACGGGTGCGACCGCAGCCAGGGGTCCCCGACGCGCCGCGCGAGCCGCAGGGCCCGGTCGAGGTCCGCGGCCTCGGCGGGGTCTCGCGCGCGGTATCGGGACAGCGCGTCGACGATCGTCGGGCCGGCGGTCCGCATGGTTCGCTCCTTCGCCTCGTGCACCAGGTCGCACGGTTCGCCGCGCCACCGGGAGGGAGGTTACGAACCCTGGCGGGCGTCTGTCCTCCGACTTTCCGGAGGCCCGCGTTCTGGCCGGGGCTCCCACGGCCCCGCGGGCACTGCCGGGCTCGGGGGCCGCCACGATACCGCGGGTTCCGCCCGCGCCTCCGGCGCCGGGAGCGGCGTCCGGCGTCTCCCGGCGAGGAGTACCCGCCCGGAGCCCCCCGATTGGTTGGGCATACCATCGGTTGTCGCATGGACATCACATGGTGGGGATTCGCCGCGCTCGCCGCGGCAGCGACGCTGGTCGGCTTCTCGAAGACCGCGGTGAGCGGGGCGAACACGGTCAGCCTCGCGGTGTTCGCGGCCGTGCTGCCGGCCCGGGAGTCGACGGGCGTCCTGCTGCCCGTCCTGATCGTGGGCGATGTGCTCGCCGTGATCGCCTACCGGCGTCATGCCCACTGGCCGACGCTGTGGCGGCTGTTCCCCGCGGTCGCCGGCGGCGTGCTGCTCGGTACGGGCTTTCTGTACGTGGCCGGCGACGACGCGGTGCGCACCTCGATCGGCGCGATCCTGTTGCTGATGGCCGGGGTGACGGTGTGGCGGCGGCGCGCCGCGCGGAACGAGGCGAAGGCCGCCGCCACCGACCCGGATGACACGGCGGAGGCGACCGACCCCGGCGGACCGGCCACGCGCGCCGGCCGGCTGAAGGCCCGTTCGTACGGTGTGCTCGGCGGGTTCACCACCATGGTCGCCAACGCCGGCGGGCCGGTGATGTCGCTCTACCTGCTCTCGGCCGGCTTCCGCAAGCTCGGTTTCCTGGGCACCTCGGCCTGGTTCTTCCTGATCGTCAACACCTCCAAGGTGCCTTTCAGTGTGGGGCTGGGCCTGATCGACGCCCGGTCCCTGCTGCTGGACGCCGCGCTGGTGCTCTTCGTGATCCCCGGCGCCCTCCTCGGCAAGGCGTGCGTGGACCGGATCGACCAACGCCTCTTCGAGCGGCTGGTGATCGGGGCGACCGTTCTCGGCGGTCTGCAGCTGTTGCTGCGCTGACACCCGGTCAGTCGCTGAGTGACCCCCGCGCCGCACACCCGATATACGTGGTTTACGGTGCTTTTATGGACGCGGATCAGGA
This sequence comes from Streptomyces hebeiensis, assembly GCF_052983195.1. Classification (NCBI taxonomy): domain Bacteria; kingdom Bacillati; phylum Actinomycetota; class Actinomycetes; order Kitasatosporales; family Streptomycetaceae; genus Streptomyces; species Streptomyces hebeiensis. The sequence goes on along the minus strand of NZ_CM129812.1, from coordinate 7,335,966 downwards.
ACGGCCCCCTTCCTCCGGCGCGCACGCCCACCGTCCGGCCCCGGCCGACAGATGGGCCGCGTTCACCGCCTCCCCCTTCCTGCCGGCCGTCGTCCTGATGTTCATCCTCGCGGCGGCGGCCGGGTTGTTCGCCGGTTCGTACACGTACAACATGGCCAACCCCACCCCCCGGCGCATCCCGGCCGCGGCGGTCGGCTCCACCGCCACCCCCCAGGCCCGGGCCTTCGTGGCGGGCATGGAGAAGGGGCTCAACGCCTCGCTCGAACTGCACCGCTACCCGAGTGGCGCGGCGGCGCGGCGCGCGGTGGAACAGCAGGAGGAGTTCGCGGTCCTGACGTTCCGCTCGGGGCGGGTGGACGTCGGCCTGGTCGGCGCGGCCGGCGCGTCCGTGGCGCAGTTGATCGGCCAGACGGCCGCCTCGGTGGCGAAGGCCACGAGGGTGCCCGTCACGATCCGGGACATCAAGCCGTTGCAGAAGGGAGATCCCCGCGGGCTCGCCCTCTTCTACATCTCGCTCGCGGCCGTGATCATCGGCTTTGTCGGCGCCATTCAGCTGAGCGTGCACGCGAAGGAGCTCAATCCGGGCGAACGCATCGCCTGCACGGTCGCGTACGCGCTGTTCGGGGCCTTCGCCATCGCCGCCGTGGTGGACTGGGGGCTCGACGCCCTCCGGCTGCCGTTCGTGGAGTCATGGCTGATCCTGGCGTTCACCATGTTCACCACCGGCATGGTGTTCACGATGTTCAACGCCCTGATCGGACGGTGGGCGATGCTGCCGACCTGGGGGCTGATGGTGCTGCTGGGCAATCCGTCCTCGGGCGGGGCCGTCTCCTGGCCGCTGCTGCCGTCCCTGCTGGGCCACATCGGCCGCTGGCTGCCGCCGGGCGCGTCGGTCAACGCCCAGCACACGGCCGTGTACTTCGGCGACGCGCAGCACGCGTTCCCCTTCATCGTGCTCGCGGGCTGGGCGTCGGTGTCGACCGGGGTGTTCTGGATCTGGCGGCACCGTCATCCCGGCGGCCGTGACGTGACACCGGCGCACGCCGCGCCCAGAGGCGTGACGGGCGGGGGCGAAGTGGGCGGCACGGGCAGGAGGAACGGGGCCGGAGGGCCCGCGGACGGCGCGGCGGGGTGAGGCGCCGCCGCCTCCTCGGCCAGGTGGCGCCGCCGAGGAGGCGGCGGCGGATGCGACGAAGGAGGCGGCCCGTACAACCACCAGGTCCTTCCGTGTGTCTTTCCCTGCGAGTGGCACGGGCCTGCCTCGGCCGGCCGTACGCGACACGTACGCGCGCCGCCGACCACGTCGCCGACCGCTTCACCCACCGCTTCACCGACCGACCGAAACGGGGAATCGTCCATGCGCACGCGTATCCGTCCCGCCCTCACCGCCTCGTCGGCGGCCGCCCTGGCCGTACTGCTGGCCACGGCCGGCGCCCCGGGCGCCCTCGCCGCCACGGGCGCCGGCGCCGCGCCGTCGGCCGTCCCCACCTGCCGGGAGAGCTCTGTGTCGATGGCCGCGTCGCTGTCCGGCCGGGAGGACCTGCTCCGTATCCGCGTCACCAACACGGGTGTCCGCCCCTGCGCCGTGGACCGCGTTCCCACCATCACTTTCGGAGACCTGGACGGGGCGGCGCGCCCCGTACCGCCGGTGTCGAGCGCGCCGTACCGGCTCGCCGCCGGGGCGACCGCCTACGCGGCGGTCCGTACGGTGCATCCGGAGGCCGACGAGACCCGCGACGTCGCCGACCTCGCCGTCGCGGCCGACCCGTCGCACCGGGGCACGCGGTTCACCGGGGCGGCGCTGGGGCAGCCCGACGGCATGCGCGTGTGGGACCCGGTCACCACTCAGTGGCACTCCAGCCGTGAAGGGGCCGACGCGGCACTCGCCGCCGCCGGTTACTGATCCCGGCCGTCCGCCGGGCGGCCCCGGTCACCGGGGCCGCTCGGGGGGCACCCCTTCGACCTCGAAGACGACCTCGTCCTCGTAGCACCACCACCAGCCCTCGCCGGGCTCGTAGGAACGGATGAGCGGGTGCCCCGTCGCCCCGTAGTGGGCCGTCGCGTGCTTGTTCTTGGACGAGTCGCAGCAGCCGATGTGCCCGCAGGTCTGGCACTCGCGCAGGTGCACCCAGGTGTCCCCCAGCGCCACACACTCCGGGCAGCTGTCCTGGCTGTCCGGAGTCACCTGCTCGACATCCGCCAGGTGACTGCAGATCAACCCGGTCATGGGCACTTCGTCCTTCGCCATGTCGCCGCCGCCCGTCCGACCGCACCGGTCCTGTCGAGTCAGTCGCCCTCTCACCGTACGACCGCGCCTCCGGCACCGCCAGCAGAGCGCGAGCCGAACGGGTGAGCGACTGGACGGGGGAGCCTTGACAGTCTCTTCACAAGGGAGAACCCTGGGCATTCGACGCAAAGCCTGGCGTCGGCGGGGGATCGGGGGCAGCAGGGTGAGAAGAGCGTGTGCGCGTACGTCCGGGAAGGTCACCGCGCTGGGGGCCGCCGCGGTGCTCGTACTGTCCCTCGCGGCGTGCGACGCGGCGGGTACCGAGGGCGACGGGACGGGCGACGCGTCGTCCGCCTCGTCCTCGCCCTCGCCGAGCCCGACGCCGACTGTCGACCCCGCCGCCTACCGGCAGGCGCTCGACACGGCGCTGAGCCCGCTCGACAGCTCCCTGCGCGCGGTGGACCGGGCGCGTGAGGGCGGCGCGCTGAACGAGGCGCTCGGCCGGGCCTCCGCCGCGGCCACGGACGCCGCCACCGCGCTGGAGACGGCCCGGACCCCCGATGACGCGGTGGTCGAGAACACCGGCCTCGCCTCGTCCCTGCGCGACCTGAGCCGGAGCCTGGACGACGCGCGGGCCGACCGCGGCCGCTGCGCCACCTCACCGCGCGTCGAGCTGGGCGGGGCCGGGAGCCTGACGAGCGTGCGGGACGTCGGCGCCCGGCTCGAGACACTGGGCTACCCCGTCCACCTCACACTCCCCCGCACCGAGAAGCCGAAGCACCGCAGGCTCGGCAACGGGACCATGGTCAAGGACAGCCGGCGGAGCGGCCTGGGCAGGCTCACCATCGACAACGGCACCTCGTCGGACGCCGTGGTGTCGCTGACGCGCGGGAAGAAGCCCGCCTTCACCGTGTACGTCCGCAAGGGCACGAGTGCCACGGTGCGCCGGGTCGAGGACGGCTCGTACACGGTGTACTTCACCTCGGGCGAGGACTGGAACGCGGCGAAGAAGTCCTTCACGCGGGAGTGCAGCTTCCAGAAGTTCGACGACGAGGCGGGGTTCAGGACCGTCTCGGTCACCGGCGGCACGCAGTACACCGTCCTGACCTTCTCGCTGGCCAAGACCGTCGGTGGCAACGCCACGACGACCGAGGTACCGGCGGACGAGTTCCCCTCCTGAGGACGGCGGCCCCGACGGGCGGCTCCCCCGGCACGAAGGGGCGGCCCGACGCGAAGGGGCGCCCGACGCTTCACACGCGGACGGGTCCGGTCGTCCGCGTACCCGCGAACGGGGTCGTCAGCCGCGGCCCCGCGCGACCAGCTCGCGCAGTGTGGCGGTGAACTCCTCGGTACGCCGCAGCTGGTCCCGCAGGTCCGCGATCCGGTCCGCCATCGCCTGTTCGAACGCGCCGACGCGGGCCAGCGCCTCGGCGCGTTCGGCCGCGGGCACCGGCCGACGGCCCTCGAGCCGTTCGGTCGCGGCGAGCAGTTCGCGCATCGCCTCCGGGGTGAACCCGAGCGGCAGCATGCGCCGGATCAGCAGGAGCCGGGCCACGTCCGACTCGGTGTAGAGGCGGAATCCGCCCTGGGAGCGTGCGGAGGGGGCGACGAGCCCGGTCTCCTCGTACTGCCGGATGGTGCGCAGCGGGAGGTCGGTGCGTGCGGCCACCTCGGCGAGGCGCATGCTGCGTTCGTAGTTCACGTCGGGACCCCGACCTTTCCGCTCCGTGTGCGATCCGTTCCGTCCCCCAGACGTTTACGGGAGGGGCACCCACAGCCGGGGGCGCCACGCCGTGCCGGTGCCGAAAAGCCGTTCGCCCGAGGCCCGGCCGGGTGGGCGGCGCCGTGCCCGCGCGCTCGCACCGCGGGGCCCGCCGGCACGGCGCGCCGGGGCGACACCGTGCGTCCGGTGACACCGACACCGCACGCCGACACCGCGACCGGCCCCCGGCGTACGGGCCACTCGGCGTGCGTCGGTACCGCAGCGCACACGAGCCGTACGGCGGCCCGTCACCGCACCGTCACCCGCTCGCCCCAGCATGTGTCCCGCTGTCACCACAGGCATCGGCGAGGAGCAGGCATGGGCCACGGCCATCACCACCCGCACGACCACCAGCACGACCACTCGCACGGCACGCCGTCCGCTGAAGGGCCGCTGCCCCCGGCGCTCGACGTCGACGTGCCGGACAGCGAACTGTCACCCTCTCAGCTGTCCCGCCGCTCGATGCTGCGCCGGGCCGGTCTGCTCGGCGCCGGTCTCGCCGGCGCGGGCGTCCTCGGCGGCACGACCCCGGCCGCCGCGCTGCCGAACGCCACGAACGGCCCCCAGGGCTCCGACGCCCGGACCCGGGGCGGCGGACACGGCGGCAGCGGCAACGGTTTCCTCTGGCTGGCCGGCGACCACCACATCCACACGCAGTACAGCAGTGACGGCAAGTACCGCGTCATCGACCAGGTGCGGCAGGGCGCCCGGCACGGTCTCGACTGGATGGTCATCACCGACCACGGCAGCGCCACCCACGCCAGAATCGGTGTCGACAAGGTCAACCCCGACATCAAGGACGCCCGCGCGGCCCACCGGGACCAGCTCGTCTTCCAGGGCCTGGAGTGGAACATCCCGGGCGCCGAGCACGCCACCGTGTTCGTACACCCCGGCCGCGACGAGGTGGAGGTGCTGAAGCGGTTCGAGACCGACTACGACGGCAGCCTGCACCCGAGCCCGTCCCCTTCCGTCAACGAGGCACTGGCCGTCTCGGGCCTGCGCTTCCTCGCGGAGCAGGTCCGCCGCCGCAAGGTCGACGACGCCCTGATGCTCGCCAACCACCCGGCCCGGCAGGGCATCGACTCGCCCCACGAGATCCGCGACTGGCGCGACGCCACCTCGGCCGCCCACCCGATCGCCGTCGGCATGGAGGGCGCGCCGGGCCACCAGGCGGCCGGCCTGCCGAGTCCGAAGGGCCCGGGCGGGGTGCGCGGTCTGTACGGGAACGGCCCCGGCGCCAACTCCTTCCCCGGTTACCCCGCCGAGAGCTACCGGACCTGGGGCGGCTTCGACTGGATGACCGCGACCGTCGGCGGCCTGTGGGACAGCCTCCTGGCCGAGGGCAAGCCCTGGTGGATCACCGCCAACTCCGACTCGCACCAGGTCTACGCCGAGCCGTCCGTGCGCGGGCAGGACGACGACTTCGCGGGCCACGGCAAGCATGCCGACCCCGTCTACGGCAGCGGCCTCGACCTCACGCAGAACGACTACTGGCCGGGCCACTACAGCCGTACGCACGTGGGCGCCGCGCGGTTCTCGTACGCGGCCGTCATGGACGGCATGCGCGCGGGCCGGATCTGGGTCGACCACGGCGGTCTGATCAGCGGCCTGGACGCCCGCCTCAAGGGCGGCGGACGCTGGGCGACCCTGGGTGGCGCCCTGCACGTCAAGCGAGGTACGGACGTCGAGCTGAGCATCGAGATCGCGCTGGCGAACGGCCCCAACTGGGCGCAGTTCGTCCCCACGCTGGCCCGGGTCGACGTGATCCGGGGCCAGGTGACCGGCCCGGTCGCGGACCGGGACACCTTCACCGCGCCGACGGCCAAGGTCGCCACGTCCTTCGAGGTCGGCAAGTCCACGGGCACCGTGCGGCTGACGTACCGGCTGGGCCGGATAGCGGAGCCCCAGTACGTACGGCTGCGCGGCACGGACGGCAAGCGCACGGCGGTCGGCCTGCGGGGCGCGGCGGTGGACCCGGCGGGTCCCGCGGGCGACGTCAGGGGCGACGCCGACCCGTGGCAGGACCTGTGGTTCTACTCCAACCCGATCTGGGTGCTCCCGGCCTGACCGGCCGGCTCGCGCGGCCCCGCCCTGTCCGACCCCTGCGGCAGACTTGGGGGCGCGCGGCCGGGCGACAGGGCGCGCGGCGCCGGGGCGGCCGGCGGCGGAAGGCGGGCGGGGAGACGGCATGGCGGACGGCGGGGGAACCGGGCACCGGGGCGGCTTCGAGGCGGCCACCGGGGACGGTCCGGTGCCCGGCCGGACGCCCGGGGAACGGGCGGCGGAGGTGCGTGTCGCGTTCGAGGGCCTGGTGCAGATCCGCCGGCTGACCCACACCGGCGCCGGTGACCCGGCGTCCGTTCCGGCGCCGTGGGAGCGGCAGCGGCCGGTGCGGGCCGTCGCGCTCGTGCTGGAGGCGGCGGGCCTGGTGCCCTCGGCGGTGGACGCCGAGGGGCGGCGGACCGCCACGGGGTACCGCGTGAGCGCCGGTGAACGGCCCGCGAGCGTACGGGTGGAGTGGCTCGGCCCGCCGGGCGGCGGCGCCGCGGCCGACGAGGAGCGGGCCCTCGGCGAGTGCGCGGCGGCGCTGGCGCCGCTGGGCTGGGAGGCGTTGCTCTACCGGGGCCCGCGCCGCCGGCGCTTCCTGGAGGCGGAGCCGGAGCGCGAAGCCCGGCGTTAGGTCCGTCTTCGAGAGAGGCCCCTGCCCGGCACGCCTCCCGCCGCGCGCCCTCGCCCACCGGGAGGCGGAAGCGGCGAGGGCGGGGCGGGAGGGGACACGGAGGACACCCGGGGCGCGGAAAGGCCCGCGGCCCCGTGCCGACGGCGTCGTCAGCCGTTGAACGTCCACTTCTGGTTCGGCGTACCGGCGCAGGTCCAGATCTGCAGCCGGGTGCCGTCCGCGGAGCTGTTCCCGGTCGCGTCCACGCACTTGTCGGCCTTGATGTTCACGATGTCGCGGGCCGCTGGCAGCGCCCATCTCTGGCTGGCCGCTCCGACACAGTCCCACAGGTGGAGCTGCGCGCCGTCGCCGGTGCCTCCGTCCCGCACGTCCAGGCACTTCCCGAGCGCCCGGAGCGTTCCGTCGGACGCCGCGGTCCACCGCTGGGCGGCGTTGCCGTTGCAGTCGTGGAGCTGGATGGGCGTGCCGTTGGCGGTGCCGGCGCCCGCGACGTCCACGCACTTGCCGCCGATTCCGGTGATGGTGCCGGTCCTGCCGCCGGTGCCGCCGTCGAGCGTGCTGACGCGCACGTAGTCGACGACGAGTTGGTTCGGGAAGCTGGTGCTGCCGTCGGGGTCGCCGGGCCAGTAGCCGCCGACGGCGAGGTTCAGGATGAGGAAGAAGGGCTTGTTGAACACCCAGCCGCGGCCGCCGAGATCGGCCGGGGTGCGCCGCTGGTAGACATTGCCGTCGACGGACCAGGTGATGGCCTCGGGCGACCAGTCGATCGCGAAGGTGTGGAAGGCGTCGGCGAACGCCTGGCCGCCGGGCAGCGTGTAGCCGGCGCCGATGCCGCCCGAGCCGGAGTAGCCGGGGCCGTGGATGGTCCCGTGAACGGTGCCGGGTTCGAAGCCGACGTTCTCCATGATGTCGATCTCGCCGCTGTTCGGCCAGCCGACCTGGCCGATGTCGCTGCCGAGCATCCAGAACGCGGGCCACATGCCCTGACCGCGCGGAACCTTCATCCGGGCCTCGACATGACCGTAGGTCGAGGTGAACTTGCCGGAGGTGTTGAGCCGCGCGGAGGTGTACTCGCACCGGCCGTACCAGCACTGGTAGTTGCCGGGGTTCTCCTTGCGCGCGGTGATGACCAGGTTGCCCCGGCCGTCGAGAGCGGCGTTGCTGTTGCCCGCCGTGTAGTACTGCCGCTCGTGGTTGTTGACGTTGTCGCCGGTCTCGATCTGCCACTTGCCCCCGTCGACGGCGGCCCCGGCCGGGCCGTCGAAGTCGTCGGAGAACGTGATCGCGGCGGCGGCCGGCGCCGCGGCGCTCCGCGCCTCGGGGCCGGGCGCCGCCACGGCCGGCGCGGCCACCGCGCCGGAACAGCACACCAGGGCGAGGGCGCACAGGGCCATTCTTCGGCCGAGGGACACCAGGGACGTTCGCACGGGTCATCACATCACTTCAGTGGGGGGGCATGCGCATGACACACAGCTTGACGGTCGTTCGGGTGCCTCGATTTAAGACAGGGCGGGGGCGACCGTCAAGGAGCTGGTATGGACCAAAGATGGCCGACCGCGCCCCTCAAGACACCCCGGACGGACTCGAAACGTGAGCAAACGGGCGCCACTTCGGCGAGCCGATTCGCGATTGACCTGCACATGATCAACACATCTCGTTCACACGGCGCCGTGCCGCGTGTGGAAGGCTCCCGCTGAACCGTTTCCTCACTCCCCGACCGCCTCGTCACCCCCGACCGCGCGCCCTGGCGGTCCCCACGGAGAGGACCCGCTTCCGCCATGCCCGTTCGCCGACGTCCCGCCCACCGCGCGCTGCTCGCCCTCTGCGCCACCGCCGCCACGCTCGCCACGACCGTGGCCGCGGCGCCCTCCTCCGACACGCGCACCGCGGAGGCGGTGGCGGCCGCGCCGGACGACGCCGCGTACGACGACACGTACTACGAGGGCGCGCTCGGCAAGTCCGGCGGCGCGCTCAAGGCCGCTCTGCACACGATCGTCAAGGACCAGACCAAACTCTCCTACTCGCAGGTGTGGAACGCCCTCAAGGACACCGACGAGGACCCCGGCAACGCCTCGAACGTCATCCTGCTCTACTCGGGCCAGTCCCGGTCCAAGTCCGCGAACGGCGGCAACACGGGCGACTGGAACCGCGAGCACGTCTGGGCCAAGTCCCACGGCGACTTCGGCACGGCGACCGGCCCGGGCACCGACCTGCACCATCTGCGCCCCGAGGACGTCGGCGTCAACTCCGCCCGGGGCAACAAGGACTTCGACAACGGCGGCAGCCCGGTCTCCGGCGCCCCCGGCAGCTTCACGGACTCCGACTCCTTCGAGCCGCGGGACGCGGTGAAGGGCGATGTCGCGCGGATGATCCTCTACATGGCCGTACGGTACGAGGGCGGCGACTCCTTCGCCGACCTGGAGCCCAACGAACGGGTCAACAACGGCTCCGGCCCGGCGATGGGCAAGCTGTCCGTACTCAAGCGGTGGAACGACGAGGACCCGCCGGACTCCTTCGAGCGTCGCCGCAACGAGATCATATTCGAGAAGTACCAGCACAACCGCAATCCGTTCGTCGACCACCCCGAGTGGGTCGAGTCCATCTGGTGACGCCGCACCAACCTCCGACCGGAACCCCGAGGGGGCAGAACTCGTCATTCCGGTGCGGTTGACGGCGCACGGCCTGTGGCATATGACACAAGCACCACCGGATCGAGTGTTGCCAAACTCCTTACGGCCCGCGTGTGCTTGTGCAACAGTCGGAACGGTCCATCACCCGGACAACGACAGTGCCGCGCCCCTATCGGAGTTCGAGATGCCGTCCCCCCTGTTCGCGGACCGTCCCGCCCCGCGTCCCCACGAGCGGGACACGGTCGAAGCGCTGATCACGCAGACCCGCCGCCTGCGGGGTGACGTGGACGCCGTGCGCCGGGACACCGCGGCCGACGAGGACGACGCGCTGTGGCGCTGGCAGCGCGCGCTCTGCGATCTGGCGGTGCACCAACTGGACGACCTGGGCGCACAGTTGGACCAGCTGAAGGCCGGACGCCCGGACGGCACCGGCGTCGGCTCCGGACCCGTCGCCGACGCGCGGGGACCACAGGCGGCTCCCCCCGCCCATGGCCGGCCGCGTCCCGCGGCCCCCGGTGCCGCGCCGCCCGGGCGGGTCGGCAGCGCCGAGTGGAACCTGCTCACGGACGAGGTGAGCTGGTCGGACGAGCTGTACGCGATCTTCGGACGGCCGCCCGGGAGCGGGCCGTTGACCCTGGACGAACTCCCGTCCCTGGTCCACCCCGACGACCAGCCGCTGCTCACCCAGATCGTCACCGACTGTCTGATCGACGGCAAACCCATCGACGGCGAGTTCCGCGTCGTCAGGCCGGACGGCCTGATCCGTACGGTGCACATGCGGGGCGAGCCGGTCCTCGACCCCGGGGGCTGCACCGCCTCGATGTGGGCGGTGCTCCGGGACATCAGCGAACTGCGGCAGGGCGAGCGGCTGGTGCGCGAGACCCGCGACCGGCTGCGGCAGGAGGAACAGCTGGCCCGGACCGAGCACCGGATCGCGACCGAGGTACAGGAGGCCGTCCTGCCCTCCTGGCGGGGTTCGGCGCAGCTTCCGCGCGGCGGCCCGGCCGTGCTGGACCTGGCCGCGCGCCAGCTGCCCGCGGCCTGCCCCACGGCGGTCGGAAGCGACTGGTACGACGCGCTCGAACTGCCCGGCGGCGACACCCTGCTCACCGTCGGCGAACTGACCGGACAGGGGGTGGCCACGGCCTCGTCCATGGCGATGCTGCTGGGCGCGCTGCGGGGCATGGCGGTGGCGGGCATCGAGCCGGGGGCCCTGCTCGGCCATCTCGGCCAGCTGATCGACAGGGCGGAGCGGCCCGTGCTGGGCGGTGTCCTCTGTTCCCGCTTCCACCCCCCGACAGCCACGTTCTCCTGGGCGCAGGCGGGCCACCCCGCCCCGCTGCTGTTCCGCGACGGGACGGGGTGTGCGCTGACCCCGGCGGACGGCGTGCTGCTGGGGGCGACCTCGGGGGCCGTCTACGAGCAGGCCGAGATCCGGCTGCTCCCCGGTGACCTGCTCGTGCTGCACACCGACGGACTCACGTGCGAGGGTGACGCGGCGGGCCGGGACCGGCTGCTGGCGCTGGCGTCCCACCTGGCCGAGGTCTCCACGGCACAGGAGGGTGCGGCGGTGGTCGCCGGGGCGTTCGCCGGAGCCGAACGCCTGGACGGCGCCAGTGTGATGGTCGCCAGGCTCCGCGGCTGACCCCGCGCCCGCCGGTCACGGCCGGACAGCCGGCAGGACCCGTCGACGACCGTTGCCGCATGCCGTCGTCACGCCCCGGCGCGGCGAGCACGAGCGCGACCGCCCGCGAGGACCGAGATGGAACGGCACCGCCGCTCCGGACGCCCGCGCGCTCAGGCGTCGGTGAGCCCCGGCTTCCTCACCGGGGCGCTCGGCAGGGCCTGTTCGATCTCCTCGCGCAGGTCCCGGATCTTTTCATGGGCCGCGTACCGGCCGGTCAGCCGGTACATCTCGCGCAGCCGGTGCCAAGTGCGGTGCGAGGAGGTCTCCCCCATCGACACCAGCGCCAGTCTCGCGTACCGGTCGGCCTGTTCGGGGTCGTCCGCGATGAAGCAGGCGGCCGCCATCGAGATGTAGTCGAAGATCTTGGACCGCTGGCGGCCGCCGACCCGCAGCTCCAGCGCCTTCCTGGCGTGCCACTGCGCCGTCGCCGCCGCCGAGGGTTCGTGGTCGGCGAGGGTGCGGAACGCCAGCGCCTCCATTCCGTACAGATCGGCCTCGTCGAACATCTGCATCCAGCAGGGCGGCGGCACGTCCCCCTTGTCCGAGGCGAACAGTTCCTCCGCCTCCCCGAGGGCCCGGCGCATCGCCTGGCCGCGTCCCCTGGAGGCCTCGGCCCATGCCTCGATCGTGCGGAGCATGGCCCGGGTACGCGGCAGGGTCTGGTCGCCGGAGCCCGACTCGGCCAGCTTCATCAGGTCGAGCGCCTCGTCGGGCCGGCCGAGGTGGATCATCTGGCGGGCCGCTCTGGACAGCGCCTCGCCCGCGCGCGGTCGGTCCCCGCCCTCGCGTGCCGCGTGCGTGGCGATGATGAAGTACTTCTGGGCGGTCGGTTCCAGGCCGATGTCGTGGGACATCCAGCCGGCCAGGACGGCGAGGTTGGCGGCGACGCCCCACAGGCGCCGCTGGAGATGGTCGGGGTGGCGGTAGGCGAGCATGCCGCCCACCTCGTTGAGCTGGCCCACCACGGCCTTGCGCTGGAGTCCGCCGCCCCGCGCGGCGTCCCAGGCGCGGAACACCTCGACGGAGTGCTCGAGGGCCTCGATCTCCTGCGAGCCGATGGGGGCGGCCTCGTACCGGTCGGACCCGGCGAGTTCGGCGTGCAGGGGGTCGTCGAGCCGGGGGGCGTCGGAGGACAGTACGGGGTCGGAGTGCAGCCAGTCGTGCATGGCAGTGGTGAGTGCTGATCCCGCGGTGAGCGCTGCACCCGCGCCCACCAAGCCGCGTCGGTTGAGCATGAGGTCCATTCCCGTGAATTCGGTGAGGACCGCCGCCGTGCGGTCGGGAGCCCACGGGAGGGCGTCGGGGTTGTCGGTCTTCCCGGCGTCCCGTCGTCTCCCCGCGCGCCCGCTCCGTACGAACCCGAGGTCCTCGATGGTCACGACACGGCCGAGCCGCTCGGTGAACAGGGCCACCAGCACACGCGGCACCGGATCGCGCGGGGTCTCCCCCATGTCGATCCAACGCCGCACCCGCGAGGTGTCGGTGGCCAGCTGAGGGTGGCCCATGGCCGCCGCCTGCCGGTTCACCAGCCGCGCGAGTTCGCCCTTGGACCAGCCGGCCAGGCCGAACAGATCCGACAGACGGGTGTTGGGTTCTCCGCTCACGTCAAGCCCCCAGGTTCTCGGCTGCCTCGACAGTAGCCCCCGGTCAGGGGGCGGGCGACTATTCGCCAGGGTTTCGCCAGGGTCCGCCAGATGGTGTGCCACCCGCGCGCGGGTGTGGAGTAGGAACGCGTCACCCCGGCCCGGCAGCCGGACCGTACTCCCCAGGGTGCTGGGGCCGCCGGGCCGGGTGACGCCGTCAACTCGTCGGCGCGCGAAGGGATCTGTTTCGCCTCATGTACACAGCATCGGCCTCCGTGTCCGCCCCGCCCCGGTCGCCGCGCACCGCCGCCCCGAGCAGCGGTCCGTATCTCGACCCCCACCACGCAGGCCGGAACCGGCGTTGGGCGGGCGCTGTCACCCAACCCCCCAGCGGGAGAATCGACGTGTCGGGGCCCCAGGGCGCGCAGTTGCGGATGGCGATCGCCTCGGTGCACCGGATCTGTCCGGAGTTCAAACCGGCGCAGGTGCTGCGCCGGAGCGGCCGCTCGGTCCTGCTGGTGGGGACGGCGGGGCGCACCACCGCGGTCGCCAAGTGTCTGCTGGACCACTCGCCGGTGTGGACGGAGCGGTTCCGGCACGAAATAGCGTCGTACCGCGCCTTCGTCCGGCACCGCCCGCCGGTTCGGGCGCCCCGGCTGATCGCGGCGGACCCGGAGAACTGCGTCCTCGTGATCGAACGGATGCCGGGGCGGGCCGCTGCCCTGGCCCGCCATCCGGCCGAGGCCCCGCCCCGCGCCGACATCCGGACGGCGGTGGGCGCGGTCCACCGGCTCAATTCGTGGCGCCCGCCGGCCGGTATGTTCGGCGCGCCCCTCGACTACGCGCCCAGGATCGCCCGTTACCACGAGCTGGGCCTGTTCACGGACCGGGACCTGGGCGACCTTCAGAAACTGCTGCACGGCCTCGCGATCGGCAAGCAGGGCATGAGCCAGTTCTGTCACGGGGACGCTCTGCTGTCCAACATCCTGCTCTCGCCGGCGGGCCCGGTGCTCGTCGACTGGGAGCACGCCGGCTGGTACCTGCCGGGTTACGACCTGGCCACGCTGTGGGCGGTGTTGGGGGACGCGCCCGCGGAGCGGAAGCGGATCAGCCGGCTCGCGCAGGACCCGGGACCGGCCGCCCGGGACGCGTTCCTGGTCAATCTGATGCTGGTGTTGACCCGGGAGATCCGGATGTACGAGACGGCGGTGCAGCGCGCGCTGCGGGAGACGGCGGCTCCCGGTGCGGCTCCGGCGTCCGTGCAGGCCCGGACAGGTCCGCCGGCGGGCGAGGAGCAGCGGCTGCTGCTGCGACGGCTGCACGACGACTGCGCGATGGCGCGTCGAGCGGTGCGGGCGGCGGTCGGCACCCGCTGACGGCTGGGACGCGGGCCCGCTACCCGGAGGCCGACGGATGACGGCGACGGCGACGGCGACGGCGACGGCGACGGCGGAGTGACCGGTATCCGGTCATTGGTTCACTCCTCCGACGCCCCGCAGGCCCGCGCGCCGCCGTGGCGGAAACGCCCTTAAGCGGCCGCCCCTCACCTCTCCCACAGATGCGTTGACGTGCGAAGTCCTTCCTGTGGCGCCTCATTGACGGATCGTCCGGGACCCGGTACGTCTGTACTCCAGCCGACCCGGCAGGTCCGTCGCGCAGCACTCGTCACCGGAGGCCGCATTGCACGGTTCCCCCTCTCCTCGCCCGAGAACTTCCCGCAGACGTGTGCTGGGCGCGGGCGGTGTCATGGCGTCCGTCGCCCTGCTGCTGCCTCTCGTCTCGGCCGGGCCCTCGGCCACCGCCGAGCGGCCGGACAGCGGCACACTGCAACAGGAGTTCACCGCCGCCGCCGAGCGCCATCGGGTGCCTTCGAGCGTGCTGCTCGGTGTCTCGTATCTCCAGTCCCGCTGGGACGCCCACCCTGGCGCCCCCAGCGTCAGCGGCGGCTACGGGCCGATGCATCTGACCGACGCGCGCACCGCGCTCGCCGAGGCGCCGCACCACGCGGACGGCACGGAGGACGCCCGCGGTGACACCTCCCGGCCGCCGAAGACCGGGGAAGAGGCCGGGAAACGCGCCGTCCGGGCCGCCGCTCCGCCCACCGGGAACACATTTCCCGCACGACTGCGCACCCTGGACCGCGCGGCCGCACTCACCGGGCTGCCCGCCCGCGCGTTGCGCGAGAACCCCGCCGCGAACATCGAGGGCGGCGCCGCGCTGCTGGCCTCGGCACAGCGTGAACTGAAGCGGCCGCCGAGCCCGGATCCCGCCGACTGGTACGCGGCGGTCGCCCGGTTCTCCGGAGCCGACGACGCCGCCACCGCCACGGCCTACGCCGACGATGTCTACGCGGTGATCAGGAAGGGCGAGCGGCGGACGACGGACAGCGGACAGCGCGTGGCGCTGCGCGCGGAGCCGGGCGTCGCGCCGGACCGCGCGGAGGTCGCACGGCTCGGCCTGCGCCGGACCGCGGGTTCGGGTCCGGGTTCGACGGAGTGCCCGCGTACCGTCGCCTGCGAGTGGGTCCCGGCACCGTACGAGGAATTCGGGGACGGCGACTACGGCAACCACGACAAGGCGGACCGGCCGGCGTCCCAGTCCGTCCGCTACATCGTCATCCACGACACCGAGGGCTCCTGGGACACCACCCTCAAGCTGATCAAGGACCCGACGTATGTGTCGTGGCACTACACGCTGCGCTCCTCCGACGGGCACATCGCCCAGCACGTGGCCGGCCAGGACGTGGCCTGGCACGCCGGGAACTGGTACGTCAACTCCAAGTCCATCGGGCTCGAACACGAGGGGTTCCTCGCCGCGCCCGACGCCTGGTACACGGAGGCGATGTACCGCACCTCCGCCCGGCTGGTGAGGTACCTGGCGCAGCGGTACGGCATCCCGCTCGACCGGCGCCACATCATCGGCCACGACAATGTGCCGGGCACGACCGCCGCGTCGATCCCCGGGATGCACACCGACCCGGGCCCGTACTGGGACTGGGCGCACTACTTCGAGCTGCTCGGCAAGCCGTTCGAGGCACCCGGGCACGCGGGGCCCCGGAAGGCGGCCCCGGCGGTGGTGACGATCCGGCCCGACTACCCGGCGCACAAGCCTCCGTACACGGGCTGCGAGAAGGCGGGCCAGGCGTGTGCTCCGCACGGCTCGGGAGCGGTACGGCTGCACACCGCGCCGGACGAGAGCGCGCCGCTGGTGAAGGACATCGGCCTGCGGCCCGGCGGCGGGGATTCCACGGCCGACGTCAACGACCTGGGGGCGCGTGCCTCGACCGGTCAGAGCTACGCGGTCGCCGGCCGTCGAGACGACTGGACGGCGATCTGGTACCTGGGGCAGAAGGCGTGGTTCCACGATCCGCGCTCGGCTCCCACGGCGGTGGCCTCGCGGGCGCGGGTGCTGACGCCGAAGGCGGGGCTCGCGGAGGTGCCGGTGTACGGGCGCGCGTACCCGGAGGCGGCCGCGTACCCGCCGGACGTACCGGTGCAGACGGTCTCGCCCCTCCCCTACAAGCTGCTCGCCGGGCAGCGGTACGTGGTCGGTGACCGGGGGCCGGGCGAGTACCTGTACGCGCCGACCTTCGACATCGCGCGGCACCGGGTGGTGCGGGGCGAGGAGCTCTACTACGAGATCCAGTTCGGGCACCGGATCGCCTATGTGAAGGCCGCCGACGTGGAGGTGCGGTCGGCGGGCCGCTGAGAGAACGGCGGCCCTCGCGGGGGCCGGGTGTCGCCGGGCACGGGGGACCCGACGACTCCCGGCGGGGCCCGCGGGCCGGCCCGACGGCCAAGGTCCGGGGCACCCGCGGGTCGTGACGCGTCGGCCGGGTCGGTCAGCGGGCGGTCGTCAGTAGCGCAGGACCGCGGCGACGTGCTCGTGCTCGGCGAGCGTGCTGTCCGGCAGGAACACCACCTCCGCGCTGCCGTCCAGCGCGGTCTCGACCAGTTCGTCGACGATGTCGTCCCGTACGTCCGGCCGCGTCGCGGTCTCGTCGTTCACCGGCACCAGGTGGCCGTCGCAGACCCGTACCGTCCGACGGTAGTGCTCTTCGAGCGCGACCAGGTCGGCCCGTTTCTCCCGCACCGACTCCCACACCTCGTCGAGCCCGGCGGCGAAGGTGCGCCGGCTCTTGGCGTCGCCGAGCCGGTCCAGCACCTCGCGCCGCTGCCGCCGGGCGTGGTCCTCGACCACCGGTCGCAGCTCCCTGCGCAGGACCGGGGCGGGACCGTCCACGAGGCCGCCCTTGGCCAGTCGCCCGGCCGCCGCCTGCGAGACGGCGTTGCCCGCCTCCGCCAGCAACGCGAGCGCGGGCGGGAGGCCGACCAGGTGCAACGGCCGGGGCCTGCGCGCGAGTACCGCGCGCACCGCGTCGTCCACGGACCGCAGGAACCGGCGGGTCTCCTCGTCGGTGAAGGTGCTCGGTGTGTCGCCGACGCGCTCCTCCCGCTCGACGTCCCAGGTCTCCGTCGGCGCGGTCATGGGGAAGCCGTCGCCCCGGTGCTCCTGGAGCGACTCGCCCATGCCGCTCCACAGCGTGGCCCGGTCGGCGGCGACCCCCAGGGCCCAGTACGGCCGGGACTGGGCGAAGGCCGCGACCAGGTTGCGGGTGAGGTAGGAATCGGAGAACACGACCCGGGTGGGGACCTCGCGCGGGAGGTACCAGACGCGGTGCTCGTCGGCATCCGCGTGGATCAGCAGTCCGTCGAGCAGGAGGCGTGCCTCGACGCCCGCGACCGCACGGCCGAGCTGGATCTGGACGGCGGCCCGGGTGCGCCGGTCCACCTTCGGGTCGGACTCGAGCCGGTGCTCGGCCTCGGCGAGGAGGTTGCGCAATTGGACCGCGTCGCGTTCGCCCCGCGGGTCGCGCCGGTGCGTGGGCATGGTCAGGGAAACCGCCGGGTACGGGCGCGGGGCACGCAGCTCGCGCAGGACCTCGGGCGTCAGAACGTTGCTGTCCATGCTGTCCCTTCGCTCGGTGGAGGCCGGCGGCGGACGGAGGAGGACCGGTGCGGGCCTGGCGGGCACATGCCCATTTTGCTCGATACCGCCCGGTTCCGCAGCGGGACGCCGCTTCGGCGCGGCAGGGCCGCCAGGACACGAGGGGACGGAACTCGACAGGCAGGGCCCCGGGGCGAAAGCGCGTCGGCCCCGTGTGGGCCGGGCGCCCGTGTGGGCCACGGGGTCCACGGGTCCACCGGGTCCCTCGTCACTCGTGACACTTCGGCCCCCGCCGAAACGACCGGATCCTAGGCTGCCGCTCATGCACACAGCACCTCCCAGCGCCTCGTCCGCGAAGTCCGCCGCCACCCATCTGCCGATCGAGCCGAGCATCCTGTACTTCGGGACGCCCGTGGTGCTCCTGTCGACGGAGAACGAGGACGGCTCGTTCAACCTCGCCCCGATGTCCTCCGCGTGGGCGCTCGGACAGACGGTCGTGATCGGTCTGGGCCGCGAGGGGCAGACCGCGTACAACCTCGGCAGCCGGCCCGACCTGGTCATCAGCCTGCCGGCCCCCGCCCAGTGGGCGGCGGTGGAGAGGCTGGCGCCGCTGACCGGCCGGAATCCCGTGCCCGCGACCAAGGCCGAGGGCTGCCGCTTCGAGCCGGACAAGTTCGCCGCGGCGGGACTGGCGGCCGAACCGTCCCACCTGGTCCGGCCGCCCCGCGTCGCCGAATGCCCGATCCAGCTGGAGGCCCGCGCCGAGCGGGTGCGGCCGGACGTCTCCGGGGAGTTCGTCATCGTCGAGACCCTCGTGCACAAGGTCCACGCCGATCCGCGCGTCGTCGTCCCGGGCACCGACCACATCGACCCCGCCGCCTGGAGCCCCCTCATCTACAACTTCCGCCACTACTTCGGGCTCGGCCCGGAACTCGGCCGCTCCCACCGCTCCCGGACCCCCGGCGGCGGGCACGGCGCGTCCACTCAGTCCCCGGTGAACACGTAACGGCGTCCCGCGACGGTACGGAAGGTGTGCTCACCGCCGGGCAGCAACGTACTGCGCAGCGTGACCACCGCCGCCCGGTGCGCGCGCAGGACGATCCGGCGGGCCGTGCCCCCGGACCAGTCGATGTCGAGGGTCGCCCCGCCGCGCGCCCGCAGCCCCGTCACCCGGCCCTCGGGCCAGGTGGCCGGCAGGGCGGGCAGGACCTCGATCGGGCCGTGGTGGCTCTGGACGAGCATCTCCGCGATGCCCGCCGTGGCGCCGAAGTTGCCGTCGATCTGGAACGGCGGATGCGTGTCCCACAGGTTGGCCAGGGTGGAGCCCCGCAGCTGCTCGGCGAGCATGGTGTGCGCGTGGTCGCCGTCCCTCAGCCGCGCCCAGAAATTGATCTTCCATGCCTTGCTCCAGCCTGTCCCGCCGTCACCGCGCGCGGTCAGGGACACCCTGGCCGCCTCGGCCCAGGGGCCGCCGGCCTCGATCTGGCGGCCGGGGTGGAGTGCGAACAGGTGGGAGACGTGGCGGTGGTCGTCGGTCGGGCTGTCCAGGTCGGCCTTCCACTCCTGGAGCTGTCCCCAGGAGCCGATCCGCAGTCCGGGGTCGAGCGCCGCGAGTGTCCGCTCCAGACGGTCGCGGAAGGCTGCGGTGTCCCCCAGCGTCCTGGCGGCCTCCAGCGTGTTGGTGAGCAGGTCGTGGATGATCTGCTGGGACATGGCGGCGCCCGCCGTGACGTCGCCGTGCTCCGGTGAGTAGCTGGGGGTGGCGACGAGCGTTCCGTCGCGCGGGTCCGGACGCAGGGCGTCGAGCCAGAATTCGGCCGCCTCCTTCATCACCGGATAGGCGGTGGAGCGCAGGTAGCCGAGGGAACCGCTGAATCGGTAGTGCTCGTAGAGCTGCTGGGTGAGCCAGGCGGCGGCCTCCGGGAACCAGAAGGCGGTCGGGTAGTCGTGCACCCCGGTGAAACCGTAGGGGTTGGTCTCGTTGTGCACGACCCAGCCCGGCGAGCCGAACAGCGCCCGTGCGCTACGACGGCCGGGGGCCCGCAGGGCGGCGACGAAACGGTCGTAGGGGACGGTGGTCTCCGCCAGGTTGGTGACCTCGGCCGGCCAGTAGTTCATCTGGAGGTTGATGTTGACGTGGTAGTCCGCGGACCAGGGCGGGCTGACGCTGTTGTTCCACACGCCCTGGAGGTTCGCGGGCAGGGAGCCGGCGCGCGAGGAGGCGATGAGGAGGTAGCGGCCGTACTGGAAGTACAGCGCTTCGAGCGCCCGGTCGGCGGCGGATCCGGTGCCCGCCCCGGTGCCAGTCGCAGCTCCCGCCGCGGTGCCGGTCCCGGCCTCCGCCCCGGTGTCGCCGTAGCGCGCCAGGAGTTCGTCGGTGGGCAGTGCGGGCAGGCGGCCCCCGAGGTCGAGCGTGACCCGGCCGAAGAGCGCGCGGTGGTCACGGACGTGCTCGGCGCGCAGGTCTTCGTACGGGCGGGCGACGGCGGTGTCCGCCGTACGGGTGACCAGCCGGTGGGGGTCGTCGCCCCGGTAGCGTGGGAAGGTGTCCGCGTAGTCGGTGCCCGCGGCGAGGACGAACCAGGCGCTGTCCGCCCCGGTGACGGTGAGCGTCCCGTCGGCTCCCGCGCTGACCCGGCCGCCTGCGGCGCGCACCCGTATCCCCGCCTCGAAGCGCAGCCCGTTGTCCCGCAGCGCACCCCGCACCGTGAGGCGGTCGCCGCGTGCGGCGGCGGTGAAGTCCTCGCGCGGCGAGGTGTACCGGAGGGTGAAGCCCACCTGTCCCGGCCGGTCGGCCCGGAACCGTCCGACGATCACCCGGGCGGGGAAGGAGGCGAAGAACTCCCTGGTGTACGTGGTGTCCTGGTGGGTGTACGTGACGGACGCGACGGCGGAGCCGAGGTCGAGCGCACGGCGGTAGGAGGCGTCGGGAACCGTCGGCGCCCCGGGCACGGCGATCTCCAGCTCACCGAGAACCTGATGGGCGCCGTAGCCGCGCTTGGCCTGGCCCAGCCGGGCGGCTGCCTCTTCCGGAGAGATACGGCCCGCCGCGTCGAGGCGTTCCCGGACGGCATCGAGGGCGCCGGGGCGGGGCTCGGTCCAGTCGCCGTGGTCATAGCCGTCGGCCGCCCCCGGACCACCGGTCCACAGGGTCTTCTCCGTGACAACGAGCCGCTCGTCCCGCAGCGTGCCGAGGACGCTCGCGCCGAGCGCGCCGTTGCCGACGGGCAGCGACTCGCGCTCCCAGTCGGAGGCGGGCGCCCGGTACCAGAGCATGGGTCCGGGCGTCGGCTCAAGCGGCAACTCGAGGGAGAACTCACGCGCTGATTCATCGGATGGGTCGGCGGCTGCGGCCGAGGGCGGCACCGGCACACCGCCGACCAGGGCACCGGCTGCCCCGAGAGCAGAAGCGATGGTGGTTCTGCGGCGGATCCCAGAGGTCATGACCAGTCACGGTAAAAGTCGGATGACTGAATCGGCAAGAGACATGCACGAGACATGACAGATCCGCCCCCGCGGCAGCGGTGCGGAGGCGGATCGGTGGAGGGCGGGCCCGGAAGCCGCGCCGGAGCCTCAGCCCTGCTGGAACAGTTCCGCCGGGAGTGGCTTCAGCAGGGCGTAGAGGTCGTCGGTGATCGGCCGGTCCCAGCTGGCGATCGTGACGAGCACATGGTCACTGCGGTCGAACTGCACGCAGGAAATGCGGCTTTCGGAGAGCTTGACGCGGCGCACGATCAGCAGGTTGTCCCCCTGCATGACAGGGATGTCCTCGGTGTCCACCACCTCGACGGGCTCGTCGTTCTCCAGCGCCAGCAGCAGCTGGGCGACCTCGAACGGGACCTGTCCGTCCGCCGGCTCGCGGGCCGGGGAGCCCTCGGGCAGGTTGCCGATGATCATCGCGGGGCCGCGCCCGCCGAAGAGGTCGTAGCGGAGGAAGACGCCCTGGCAGCTGCCGTCGGGGGCGGGCAGCAGACCGGCGCCCAGGTTTCCGGGCCAGTCCCCCGGGTCCATGGCCAGGACGTCGAAGTCCGGACCCGCGGGTGTGGCGGCGCTGCGGCGGCGGAGGAAGGACATCCCACCATGGTACGGGTTCTCGTCACCTGTCCGGAGCCGGGTGAAGGCCGGTGCCGCGTCAGCCGGGGTTCGCCCCGCTCGCCGCCCTGGCACGGCCATCCGCGGCGTTGCCGACCCGACCGGGCAGGCCCACTACGAGGCCGATTCGGCGCCTTGCGGCCGACCGCACCAGGACACCCCGCCACCGGGCAGGCCTGGGCCGACGCGGCACCAGGTCGCGACATGGCGGACGGCATGCCGCACGGACCGCTCACCCCCAGTCCGGCGCGGCCGGTACGCCCGGTTCGGCACGCCCGCGCCCGGTCGGCCGCACCCGGTCCCCCCGCACGCGGTCCGGTACGCCCGCTCCGCCGCGGCCCGGGTCACGCCTGCGCCCGGTCCGGCACGCGGTGGCGCTCGTGGTGGCGGGCGACGCGGGCACGGTTGCCGCAGGCAGGACGGCACCACTCCTGCCGCGGGTGTTCCTTGAGGAAGTACCGCACGCAGCGCGGTGCGTGGCAGGCGCGCAGCTTGTCCCGGTCGGGCCCGGCGAGGAAGGCGATGGCGGCGCGGGCCAGCGCGGCGGACAGGGCCGCGCGCTCCCCGACGGACCGGGCCGGGCCGCTGTCCGCGGCGGGAGCGGCCCCCTCCGGCCAGTCGAGCCGCGGCACGGTGGGCACGGCGGCGGCCGCCGCGTTGACCCGTCGCAGCGCCTCGACGGACGGCATCAGCCGCCGGGCGTCGGCGGGGCTCGGCGGCTCGGGCCGTACGGCTCGGGCGAACAGCGCCCGGATCGCGGCGCGCAGCTCCCGCACGTCCGCGAGTTCGGCATCGCCCGCGGCGAACACCGCGGCGTCGAGATCCGGGGCGAGCTGGTCGGCGTGGGCCAGGACCCACCGGGCGAGCTCCCCCGGCGTGGTGAGATCGTCGGTCACTCCGCCCCGACCGTCGTGACGGATGGTGAGGGCGAGGTCGAGGACGAGATCACGGGCAGCCATGAGCTAATGCTAACGTCACGATCAAACGTTAGATCCAGTGGCTGTAGCCCGGTTCCGGAACGCCCCGGCGAGCGGCTTCGGAAGCGGCCCCGGCGCACGAGGCGGCACGCCGGGGCCGGCCGGGGCCGTCGCGACCGGCCGGAGCCCGGGCCCGCCCACGACCAGGCCCGCACCGCACCACACCGCACCGGCATCTCGTACGTTCCGACTGGCTACGCGGGCGCGCTCGGTCAGGTGAGGTCGAACTCCCCGTCGCGCGCGTTGATCACGAAGGCCCGCCACTCCGCCGGGGTGAAGATCAGTGAGGGGCTCTCCGGCCTGCCGCTGTTGCGCATCGCGATGAATCCCTCGACGAAGGCGATCTGGACGTCCCCCCTGCCACGGCTGCCCGACCGCCAGTCGGCGTTGCTCAGATCGAGTTCGGGCTTGTCCCACCCCGAAAGCGGCTTGTGCGTGGTGGTGCGCTCTGCCACGTCCTGCTCCTCCCGCTGCGTCGTCCCGGGCCACCCTATCGATCGTGCCCGGTCCGTAACAGGCTGCGGTGATCGCCACCGCGAACCCCGGGGCCCGGCGCCCCTCCCCGCACCGGGCGCCGCGACGGGGCAAACGTTGCCGGGAGGGGCACTGGCGTGCGGCAGCGCAGATGAACCTCTCCCGGCACGGGCGCCTCATGCCGTGCGTGTCCTCGCGACGGAACCGCGGCACGGGCAGGGCGTCACGGGCCTCGTCCGATGCCCCGGCCCCCGCCCCGCGGCCGTCGGTCCCGCCGCACCCATCCCCCAGGAGTGACCCCCCACCATGCGCGGCCCGACACACCCGCCGACCCGCGTCCCGTTCCGCGGAGTCCTCGCCGCCGTGACGGCCGGCGTGCTCGCGCTCACCTCTCTCGCCACCGTCGGCACGGGACCGGCCACCGCGTCCGCCGCGCCACTCGCCGCGCGGACCGAGGGTGTCTTCGTGGACCTGTACAACGTCCACACCAACGCAGACACCACGGACGCCGCGCTCGCCGCCCGCCGCGCCAACATCGAACAGCTCTCCGACTTCATCCAGGCGTACAGCACCGGCAACGCGGTCGTCGTCATGGGCGACACGAACACCCGCTACACCCGCACCGGCGACAACATCCGCACGCTTCTGACCGAGAACGGTCCGACCGACGCGTGGGTGCGGCTGGTACGGGGCGGTTCGGCCCCGGCCGCCGGGAGTGACGCGCTGGTCTGCGACGCGGCGGCGCCGACCGACTCCTGCGAGGTCGTCGACAAGGTCCTCTACCGCGGCGGCCCGCTGGTGAACCTCGTGGCCACCCGCTACGCCAACGAGTGGCGAGGCTTCCTGGACACCGGCGGGAAGCACCTGTCCGACCACTACCCGCACGCCGTCGGGTTCTCCTGGTCGCTGCCGGAGAACCGGCGGGCCTCCGACACCTTCGGCGGTCCGCACGGCACCGCGTTCAACGACGGTGACGTCCTGCCCTCGGCGCCGGCCCCCGGACCCTCACCCTGCGCGGCGGGTCCCGGCTCGACGCCGTCCGGCTCACGCTCGACGGGGGCACGGTTCTCGGGCACGGCGGTACGGGAGGCACGGCCACGTCGCTCACCCTGGCCGCGGACGAGCATCTGACATCCGTCCGGCTGACCCGCGGCCAGAAGGACGGCCGGACGCGGATCTTCTCCGCCGCGTTCACCACCGACGCGGGCCGCACCCTGTCGTCCGGCACGCCCACCTCGGACGCGGTCACCTACACGGCCCCGGCGGGGTGGCGGATCGTGGGCTTCACCGGCCGCGCGACCGACGAGATCGACAAGCTCGGCGTCGTCTACGCACCGCGCTGAGCGCTCCGTACGGCAACGGGCCGGGAGCGGAACGCCCGTGCGGCGCCGGGCCGGACCGAGGGCGGGACGTCGGTCCGGCCCGGCAGCACGCCCCGCCCCCGTCCCCGCGCGGTCCGCCTCCCCCGGCCCCGTCCGGAGGCCGGTCCCGCCCACCGGCCCCCCTTCAGAGGCCGGGCCCGTTCACGGGCTGATCGCCAGGAACACGAACGCCGTGAAGATTCCCAGGTGGACGCCGCCCTGGAGCAGCGTGGCCCGGCCCGGGGCGACCGTCAGCGCGCCCACCACGACCGTCAGGGCGAGCAGCACCATGTGCGTGGCGTCCAGGCCGAGCACCAGCGGTCCCGACAGCCAGACCATGGCGAGCGCGATCGCGGGGATGGTGAGCCCGATGCTCGCCATGGCCGAGCCGAGCGCCAGGTTGAGGCTGATCTGGACCCGTTCCCGGCGGGCCGCGCGCACGGCGGCCAGCGTCTCCGGCAGCAGCACCAGCAGGGCGATGACGACCCCGACGAAGGCCTGCGGCAGCCCGGCGGACACCACGCCCGATTCGATGGCGGGGGACACCGTCTTGGCGTCCCCGACGACGGCGACCAGCGCCACCAGGAGCATCACCAGGCTCAGAACGGTGGCGCGCCGGCCGGGCAGCGGGGCGTGCGACTCCTCCTCGCGCACCGCGCCGCGCTGGGTGACGGGCAGGAAGTAGTCGCGATGCCGTACGGTCTGGACCGCGACGAAGAGCCCGTACAGCACGAGCGAGGCGACCGCGGCGAAGCCCAGTTGCGCCGCGGAGAAGCGAGGGCCCGGCTCGCTGGTGGTGAACGTCGGCAGCACCAGCGTCAGGGTGGCCAGTGTCGCCACCGTGGCGAGCGCGGCTCCCGATCCCTCGGCGTTGAACACGGCGACCCTGCTGCGGACCGCTCCCACCAGCAGACACAGTCCGACGATGCCGTTGCAGGTGATCATGACCGCGGCGAAGACGGTGTCCCGGGCGAGCGTGGCCGTCTTGCCGCCGCCGTCCACCATCAGGGTGACGATCAGCGCGACCTCGATGACGGTGACCGCGACCGCCAGCACCAGCGATCCGAACGGCTCCCCGACCCGGTGCGCGACGACCTCGGCGTGGTGCACGGCGGCGAGCACCGCCCCCGCGAGACAGAGCGCGACCACACCGACCGCCCAGCCGGGCAGGCTCCGTCCCCAGCCGAGGACGAGCGCGACCACCGCCAGCAGCGGTACGAGCACGGTCCACCGGGACGTCAGGGACCTGATGGCGCCACTCGTCGTCATACGCCCACGCTGCCAGAGGCGGCCCGGGCGCGCGCGCAGGGCTGCGCGGGAGGAGGACGCCACGAGGGGGCGCCGCGACGGGTGACGCGGCGCGCGGCACCGCACCGCGCGGGGGCTCAGCGGCCGAGCGCCACCGGAACGTACGGTACCGCGACGGTTGACAGCGCTTCCGTACGGCAAGAGAGTTCCCTGTGTCGCTCGAATATCGGAAGACGCTTTCATCATTCGGGGGAGGTCTGCTGATGGCGGTGGACGCCGCGGGCGGTGGGAGGACCACGCTTCGGCGCGGTTCCGCCGAGCGAGCCGGGCTGATCCGGCGTCAGCTGGACCTGCTGGTCGACGACGCCACCGCCTTCCTCGGCCCCTCCCCCGCCCGTCCGTGGTACGCGGGCGCCGTCCTGCTCGCGGGGCGGGGCGGGACGGTGGCCCTGCACCGCCCGATCGGCATGGCCGTGCGCTACGCCGCGTACGACGAGAAGACCGACACGGCGGTGGAGCTGCCACCGGAGCGGCGCGTCCCGATGACCGAGGACACGGTGTTCGACCTGGCGTCGGTCTCCAAGCTGTTCACGTCCGTCCTCACCGTCCAGGCGGTCGAGCGCGGCACGCTGGAGCTGGAGGGGAAGGCCGCCACGTACCTTCCCGAGTTCGGCGCGGCGGGCAAACAGGACATCACCGTACGGCAGCTGCTGACCCACACGTCCGGCCTGCGCGCCTGGCTCCCGCTGTACGCGGAGCCGACCCACGAGGGGCGGCTGCGGCTGCTGTGGAACGAGGCCCCCACGAGCCCGCCCGGGACGGCCTACCTCTACTCGGACCTCAATCTGATCGCCCTCCAGCTGGTCCTGGAGCACGTCACCGGCCGGAGACTCGACAGGCTGCTCCACGACGAGATCACCGGACCGCTCGGGATGCGCCGTACGCGCTACAACCCGCCCGCCTCCTGGCGGCCGGGAATCGCCGCCACCGAGGACGCCCGGCCGCCGTGGTCCGGGCTCGACCGGGGCATGGTGCACGGCGAGGTGCACGACGAGAACGCGTACGCCCTCGGCGGGGTGGCGGGGCACGCGGGTGTCTTCAGCCGCGCCTGGGACCTGGCGGTGCTCGCCCGTACGCTGCTCAACGGCGGCGCGTACGGAAGGGCACGGATCCTCGGGGAGGAGGCGGTGGAGCTGATGTTCACCGACTTCAACGCCGGTTTCCCCGGACACGCGCACGGCCTGGGCTTCGAGCTCCACCAGCACTGGTACATGGGCGCGATGGCCACGCCGCGCACGGCGGGCCACACGGGGTTCACCGGCACCAGCCTGGTCCTCGATCCGACGACCGACTCGTTCCTCGTCGTCCTGGGCAACTCCGTGCACCCGGTGCGCACCTGGCGCTCCGGGAGCGCGCCGCGCGTGGCGACGGCGAACCGGCTGGCCCGCGCCGTGCCGGTCCGCCCGGCGCCGGGGCGGGCCGCCTGGTTCTCCGGCATGGCGAACGGCACGACCGCGACCCTGACCCTGCCACCGGTTCGGACCCGGTCCGCGCACGGAGGGCTGCGCTGCTCGCTGTGGTGGGACACCGAACCGGACGCCGACAGGCTGTTCCTGGAGGTGTCGGCGGACGGCGGGCGGAACTGGCGGCCGCTGCCTTTCACGACGGTGCGGCCGGGGCAGGAGCCGCGGACGCACCCGACGGGCTCGGTGACGGGGTGGTCCGGCCGGCGCACCCACCGGCTCAGTGCCTCGCTCGCCGGCCTGCGCGGCGAGGAGGCGCGGCTGCGCTGGCGGTACGTCACGGACCGGCTCTACGTCGGGCGCGGGGCGTACGTGACGGGGCTGCGCGTTCAGGACGGCGGCCGGACCGTCTTCGACGAGGACCGGCCCGGGGACGCGGCACGGATCGAGGCGGTGGGGTGGGCGCTGTCCGCCGACTGACCCGTTCGGGTGAGAACCGCCGGCCGCTCATCGGCCCAGGACCGCCATCGCCGCGTTGTGGCCCGGCACCCCGCTGACCCCGCCGCCCCGCACGGCGCCCGCGCCGCACAGCAGCACGTTGGCGTGCGCCGTCTCCACGCCCCAGCGCCCCGTCTCCTCCATGGCGTAGGGGAAGGCCAGGTCCCGGTGGAAGATGTGGCCGCCGGGCAGCCGCAGGTCGCGTTCGAGGTCGAGCGGCGTCCTGGCCTCGACGCAGGGCCGTCCGTGCGCGTCCAGGGCGAGACAGTCGGCGATCGGTTCCGCGAGCCGCTGGTCCAGTTGGTCCAGGGTGGCGGCGAGCAGCCGGGCGCGTACGGCGTCGTTGTCCTCGGCGAACAGCCGGGCCGGGGTGTGCAGTCCGAACAGCGTGAGCGTGTGGTGGCCGCTGCCCGCGAGGTCGGGCCCGAGGATCGACGGGTCGGTCAGGGAGTGGCAGTAGATCTCCGACGGCGGGGCGGTGGGCAGCCGCCCCGCGGCGGCCTCCTGATAGGCGGTGGCCAACTGTTCGTACCCTTCCGCGACATGGAAGGTGCCCGCGAAGGCCTCCCGCGGGTCCACGGAGGCGTCGCGCAGCCGGGGCAGCCTGCGGAGCAACATGTTGACCTTGAGCTGGGCCCCCTCGGCGGCGGGGGGCCGTTCCTCGCCGAGGAGGTCGGCGAGCGCCTGGGGTGAAGCGTTCACCAGGACATGACGTGCCGTGACCGTGCCGTTCGTCGGGTCGGCCGCGGGTCCGCCGGGGGTACGGAAGGCGACCTCGGCGGTGGCCCCGTCCGTGTCGACACGGGTCGCCTCGTGACCGGTGACGATCTCCGCGCCGGCCGAACGCGCGGTGTCCGCCAGGGCGTCGGTGAGCGCGCCCATCCCGCCGACAGGTACGTCCCAGTCCCCGGTGCCGCCGCCGATGACGTGGTAGAGGAAGCACCGGTTCTGTACGAGCGAGGGGTCATGGGCGTCGGCGAAGGTGCCGATCAGCGCGTCGGTCAGCACGACGCCCCGCACGAGGTCATGGCGGAAGCGCTCCTCGACCGCGACGCCGATGGGCTCCTCGAAGAGCGTCCGCCAGGCCGTCGCGTCGTCCAGGTGGGCGCGCAGTTCGTCCCGGGTGAGCAGCGGCTCGGTGAGGATGGGGAAGATCCGCTCGGCCACCCGGCGCGTCATCCCGTAGAAGTCCCGCCAGGCCGCGTACTCCCGCTCCCCGCCGGTCAGCACGGCGAGCGACGCGCGCGTACGGCCCTCGCCCACCAGCAGGCCGCCGTCGCCCAGCGGTGTGTACGAGGACACGGTCCGCTTGCGGACGGCGAAGCGCAGCCCGAGCTCCCGCACGATCTTCCGGGGCAGCAGGGAGACGAGGTAGGAGTAGCGGGAGATCCGCGCGTCGACCCCTTCGAACGGCCGGGCGGAGACGGCCGCCCCACCGGTGTTCCCGAGCCGTTCCAGCACGAGTACCGAGCGCCCGGCGCGGGCGAGATAGGCGGCGGCGACCAGACCGTTGTGGCCGCCGCCCACGATGACGACGTCGTACGAGAGATGTGCGGGCATGGCTCTTGGTAACACGCGGATGATCGCGGAGCCAGGGCGCGACGGGAGAACGTCGCGCCCGTCGCGTGCCACCGGGCGCGGGCCGGGAGCGGACGGTGCCCGGCAGGCCGGCATCGGGGGCGGGCGTCAGTCGGGCGGCGGCACGGGCCGGCCGCTCAGGGCCGCCGCCCTGCGGTACAGCTCCGCCGCCTCCGCCCGTCTGCCCAGCCGTTCCAGGCAGTGCGCCTCGTCGTTGCGGGCCGCCAGGGTGTCCGGGTGGGCGGGGCCCAGGACACGCTCCCTGTCCTCGGCGACCCGCCGGTACACCGGCAGGGAGTCGGACCAGCGCCCGAGCCAGCCGAGACCGACGGCGATCTCACGGCGGCTGACGATCGTGTCGGGATGGTCGGGCCCGAGGACGCCCTCCCGGGCCGCGCACACCTCGCGCGCCTCGGCCACCGCCTCCTCCCAGCGCATCAGCCGGCCGAGGTTGACCCCGAGGCCGTGGCGGGCCCGCAGGGTCTCCGGGTGCAGCGCTCCCTGCGCGCGGGTGCGGTCGTCGACGAGGACGCGGTACAGCTCCAGCGCCTCCGCGCCCCGGCCCAGCCGGCCCAGGCAGATGCCGGCCTCGTAGCGGGCGGCGAGGGTGTCCGGGTGGTGCGGGCCCAGTACCCGGGCACGGGCCTCGGCGACGTCGCGGTAGCCGCCGAGCGCCTCGGCCCAGCGGCCCAGCCGGCCCAGCGCGTGCGCCACCTCGTACCGGGTGGCGAGCGTGTCCGGGTGCGCTTCGCCGAGCACCCGGGCGCGGCCTTCGGCGACCTGTCGCGCCGTGGCGTACGCCTCCTCCGGGCGACCCAGCAGGCCCAGGTTGTAGGCCAGGTTGTGGCGGCAGCGCAGGGTGTCGGGGTGGTCCGGGCCCGTCGTGCGCTCGCGCGCGGCCAGGACCGCGGCGAAGATCTGGTGGGCCTCGAAGTGCCGGCCGAGTTCCCCGAGGACGTACCCCAGCTCCTGACGGGCGGCGAGCGTGTCGGGGTGATCGGGGCCGAGAACGCGTTCCCGGCCCTGGGCGACCTGGGTGAACTCGCGCAGTGCCCGCGCGGTCCGGCCGGTCCTCGCGAGGCTGATGCCGACCTCGTACCGGCTGCCGAGCGTGTCGGGATGGTCGGGCCCGAGGGCGTGCGCGCGTTCGGCGGCGACCGCCCGGTGCACCTCGCCGGCCTCCTCCCAGCGGCCCAGCCGGCCCAGGCTCAGCCCGGCGTTGTGCCGGCCGGCGAGCACGGCGAGCAGATCGGGCGACGGCGCGGCCGGTGCCGGCGGGAAGGCGGCGGTGGACACCGGAGCGTGCGAGGCCGCGGATCCGGACGGACGGGTCCACGCCCCCGTCAGACCGGCGCCGCCGTCCGGCGGGGCGGGCCACGGCCCCGGGGGGCCCACCGCCTTGTGCCCCGTCGTCATCCCGCGCGTCCAGGCCGGCAGCGGCGCCTCGGCGGCACCCCCCGAGGACGCGGGCGGGGACGAGGGCGGAGGCAAGGACGAGGACGCGGGCGGCGGGAACGCGGCGGGCCCCGCGTGGGGAGGGCCCGGCGGGGGCAGCGACTCCGCGGAGTGGCCGCGCGCCGCCGTACCCGCGCACGCCGCGCCGATCCGGCGCCGGAGGTCACCCGCGTCCACGGGCCGTTCGTCGGGCGTCTTGGCCAGCAGACCGAGGATCAGCGGGTCGAAGAAGCCGGGGAGTTCGGGGCGGCGCCGGCTCGGCGGCTCGGGGATCGTGTCACGGTGGCCGACGAGGACGGACCAGGCGTCCTCCAGGTCGAACGGCGGGGCGCCGGTGGCGATCTCGTAGAGCACGCACCCCAGCGAGTACAGATCGCTGCGGTGGTCGACCTGGCCGCCGCCGATCTGTTCGGGCGACATGTAGTGCGGGGTCCCCATGGCGACGCCCGTACCGGTGAGCCGCGAGGTGAAACCGATGTCATGGCCGAGGCGGGCGATCCCGAAATCGCAGATCTTCACCGTGCCGTCGGTGAGCCGCATGATGTTGGCCGGCTTGAGGTCCCGGTGGACGATGCCCTGTTCGTGCGTGTACGCGAGGGCGTCCGTGATCTGTTCCGCGATGTCGACCACGTCGCGCACCGGGAGCGGCCGCCGCCCGTTGTCCTCCAGGAGCTGGCTGAGGTTGCGGCCCTCGAGCAGCTCCATGACGAGGTACAGGACACCGTCGTCCTCGCCGAAGTCGTGGACGACCGTGACGCCCCGGTGCTGGAGGGCCGCCGCGACCCGCCCCTCGCGCCGGAAGCGCTCGCGCATGATCCGGGTGAACGAATGGTCCTGGCGGGGCCCCAGGGGCTTGAGGCACTTGACGGCGACCTGCCGGCCGAGCGACTCGTCACGCGCGCGCCAGACCTCCCCCATGCCGCCACGCCCGATCAGGTCCAGCAGCTGGTAGCGGCCCTGGATCAGCCTGGTGTCCGCCATCGCGCGCCGTCGCCCCCGTCATCTCGCCGCCCTCCCCGGACCGTCCAGTATGGCCGCCGTGCGGTGGAGTGTGTACGGGTCCGGCCGCGTGCCGGGGCCGAGTCTGGCCGTCGCCCGCAGGATGTGCTTGGGCGGCAGCTGCCAGCGCACCTGGTCCGGGACGCAGCGCAGCAGGTTCCCGGCGGTCAGCAGCCGTCGGGTGACGGTCTCCGGGCCGGGCGCGGGCCTGCCGTACAGCTCGTGGGCGTAGGGCGGCAGCGCCTGGTACGCGAGCGACGCCACCCGCCGCCAGAGCGCCTCCCGCGCCGGGACGAGCGCGCGATGGACCGGCGGCCGGCTCAGGAAGGCGTCGATGTCGCGTGCCTCCGGGCCGCAGGCGAGCTCGGGACGGACCCGATCGAAGTAGGCGGCGAGTTCGCCGGTGGAGGCGGGGGCCGCCGCCGGGTCGAGGCCGACCAGGCGGGCGGACTCGCGGTGTTCGGCGACGTAGGCGTCGGCCTGCGCGTCGGTGAGGGGTACGCCGGAGCGGCGTACGACGTGCAGGTAGGAGTCGATCTCGGCGCAGTGCACCCACAGCAGCAGCGCGGGTTCGTCGACGCCGTAGTGCTCGCCGGTGGCGGGGTCGGTCGCGGTGAGACTGCGGTGGATGCGGCGCACGCGCGCGCCGGCCCGCTCGGCGGCCTCCGTGGTGCCGTAGCTGGTGGTGCCCACGAATCCGGCGGTCCGGCGCAGCCGGCCCCAGGTGTCCTGCCGGACGTCGCTGTTCTGGAGGACGCCCCGGACGGCGCGGGGGTGCAGCGCCTGGAGGTAGAGGGCCCGGATCCCCGCGATCCACATCATCGGATCGCTGTGCAGCTGCCAGGTGACGGAGTCCGGCCCGAAGAGCCCCGGATCGGGCCGGGGCCGCACCGCGTCCCCGGCTGCCGTGCCCATGCCGTCCACGCCTGCCGCGCTCGTACCGTCCGTCTCCGCCGTGCCCATGCCGTCCATGCCCGCGGTGCTCATACCGTCCGTGCCTCCCGCTCCGGCGCCCGCCGGACTCGTACGGTCGTGCCGCCAGCGTATGCCCGTCCGCGACACCCGTGTCCGGCCGTACCGCAGCGTCCTCGGCTCCCGAGCCCCGGGTCCCGGCGGCCGGACGGGCACGGCCGCGTCGTCCGGTGCACCATGGCTGCATGCTGTTGGCCCCGCTCGCCCGTGTCTCCCGGGAGGTCGCCGAGACGTCGGCACGGTCCCGGAAGATCTCGCTGCTGGCCGAGTTGTTCCGCACGGCCGGCCCCGAGGACGTGCCCGTCGTCATCCCGTACCTGGCGGGCCGGCTTCCCCAGGGCCGGATCGGGGTGGGCTGGAGTTCGCTGAAGGACCCGCCCGCGCCGGCGGACAACGCCACCCTGACCGTGGGCGGGGTGGACCGCGCGTTCAGCGCGCTCGCGGCCGTCGCGGGCGCCGGGGCGCAGGCCGAGCGGCGGCGGCTGGTGCGGGAGTTGCTGGCGGCGGCGACCGGGGAGGAACAGCGGTTCCTGGTGGGACTGCTGACGGGAGAGGTCCGCCAGGGGGCACTGGACGCGATCGCCGTGGAGGCGCTCGCCCGGACATCGGGTGCCGGGGCGGCCCGGGTGAGGCGGGCCGTGATGCTGGCGGGCTCGTTGCAGCGGGTGGCGCGGCGGCTGCTGGCCGACGGGCCGGAGGCGCTGGAGGAGTTCCGGCTGACGGTGGGAAGCCCCGTCCTGCCGATGCTCGCGCAGAGCGCGGGGAGCGTGGAGGAGGCGGTCGAGCGGCTCGGCGACTGTGCCGTGGAGGAGAAGCTGGACGGCATCCGGGTGCAGGTGCACCGCTCCGGTACGACGGTACGCGTCTTCACCCGCACCCTGGACGACATCACGGACCGGCTGCCCGAGGTGACGGCGCTCGCCCGGCGGCTCGGCGGTGACGGGTTCGTGCTGGACGGCGAGGTCATCGCGCTGGACGAGGAGGGCAGGCCACGGCCGTTCCAGGAGGTCGCGGGGCGGGTCGGGTCCCGCACCGACGTGGCGTCCGCCGCGGCGGCGGTGCCGGTGTCCCCGGTCTTCTTCGACGTCCTCGCGCTGGACGGCCGGGACCTGCTCGATCTGCCCCTCGCTCGGCGGCACGAGGCGCTGGCGCGGCTGGTGCCGGAGCCGGTGCGGGTACGGCGGGTGGAGATCCGCGGCCCGGCAGGACCGAGTGGGCCGGGTGGGCCACCTGGTTCCCCGGGCGGGGCCGAGGCCGCGGAGTTCCTGCGCGGGACACTGGAGCGGGGGCACGAGGGCGTGGTGGTCAAGGCACTTGACGCCCCGTACAGCGCGGGCCGACGGGGAGCCGGCTGGCTGAAGGTGAAACCGGTGCACACACTGGACCTGGTGGTGCTCGCCGCCGAACGGGGCCACGGCAGGCGCACCGGCACGCTGTCCAATCTGCACCTGGGCGCGCGGCGGGCGGACGGTTCGTTCGCGATGCTCGGCAAGACGTTCAAGGGGCTGACGGACGCGATGCTCCAGTGGCAGACGGAGCGGCTGCGCGAACTGGCGGTGGCGGACGACGGTTTCACCGTGACCGTCCGGCCCGAGCTGGTGGTCGAGATCGCGTACGACGGCCTGCAGACCTCCTCCCGCTATCCGGCGGGCGTGACGCTGCGCTTCGCACGAGTGGTCCGCTACCGGGAGGACAAACGGGCGGAGGACGCGGACACGGTGGACACGGTTCTCGCCGCGCACGGCCGGCCGCCGGGCGGCCGCACCTGACGCCTCGCGCACCGGGCCCCGTCCGTGGGCTGTCCGAAACGCACGGGCTCACGTCATCCGGAGAGGTTCTGTCCTGGCCGGCCCTGGGGCGCGGTGGGCGCGGCGGTAGGCCAGTGGGGACAGGCCGAGGTGGGTGTTGAAGTGCTTGCGCAGCGCGACGGGGTTCCCGAAGCCGCAGGCCGTGGCGATCCGCGCGACGGTCAGGTCGCCGGATTCCAGCATGCCGCGTGCCCGGGTCAGCCGGCTCTGCAGCAGCCATTGGAGGGGGCTGGTGCCCACCTCGGCGCGGAAGCGCCGGGTGAACGTGCGCTCACTCATGTGGGCGTGGCGGGCCATGTCCCGCAGCGTGAGCGGCTCGGCCAGCCGGTCCAGTGCCCACTGGCGGGTGGCCGAGGTGGAACGGCCGGCATCCTTCGGCACCGGGTGCTCGATGAACTGTGCCTGTCCGCCTTCACGCCATGGAGCCACCACGCACCGTCGCGCCGCGGAGGTGGCCACGGTCGTGCCGTGGTCCCGGCGGACCAGATGGACGAACAGGTCGATGCCGGCGGCCCCGCCGGCAGCTGTCAGGACGCGTCCGTTGTCGACGAACAGCACGTTCGGATCCACCTCGACATCAGGGAACAGGCGGGTGAACCGGTCGCACAGCGCCCAATGGGTGGTGGCCCGCTGTCCGTCCAGCAGGCCGGCCGCCGCGAGCAGGAATGCCGATGTGCACAGGCTGACGATGCGGGTTTCGGGTCCGATCCGGGCGAAGGCCGCGACCAGCCGGGCGGGCAGCTCGCCGGTGGCGAGCAGGTGTTCGTCGGGCTCCTGGGTGGCGATCACTACGGTGTCCGCACTGTCCAGGAGTGACTCGTCGTCGTCGACGATGATCCGCATGCCCTCGTTCGTACGGACGGGCCGGCCGCCGAGCGAGCAGGTCGTCACGGAATAGAGCCGTGTCCCGGCCGGATCGAGGGCCTCGTTGAGCACCCGGGCCGCGATGCCCAGGTCCATCGGCACGACCCCGTCGAGGGCGAGAACGGCGACACGATGCGGCATGGCCGGAATGGTACGACAGGTGGCCGCGCAGCCACTCACGGCGTCCCCCCGGCGTCGGCGAGGCTGAAGCACGTGCCCGGGCCTCTGTCCCGGGGCCGAAGAACATGCGAAGCGGATATGAGCGAGGAAGACATGAGCGAGCAGACGATGCGCGCCGTCACCGTCGAGGGGTTCGGTGGACCGGAAGTGCTGACCGCCGGCCGGGTCGCGCGCCCCGAGCCGCTGCCGACCGAGGTGCTGGTGCGCGTGCACGCCGCCGGAATCAACCCGGTGGACTGGAAGACCCGTGCGGGCCACGGTATGGCCGGGCTGCAGACGCTGCCTCTGATCCTCGGCTGGGACGTTTCCGGCGTCGTCGAGGAGGTCGGCTTCGGTGTCACCACGCTCGCGCCCGGCGACGAGGTCTATGCCATGCCGTGGTTCCCGCGCCCGGCCGGCGGGTACGCCGAGTTCGTCACGGCACCGTCCCGCCAGTTCGCCCGCAAGCCGGTCTCGCTCTCGCACGTCGAGGCCGCGGCGCTGCCGCTCGCGGCGCTCACCGCCTGGCAGGCCCTGGTCGACACAGCGCGCGTCACCCGCGGGCAGCGGGTGCTGGTGCACGCCGCGGCCGGTGGTGTCGGGCACTTGGCGGTGCAGTTCGCCAAGCACCTTGGCGCCGAAGTGATCGCGACCGCCCGCGAGCCCCGGCACGCCTGGCTCAAGGAACTGGGCGCGGACGAAACGATCGACTACACCCTGCAGCGGTTCGAGGAGGCCACCGGCGAGGTCGATGTCGTCATCGACCTGATCGGCGCCGCCGATGACACCGACGTGCGGTCGGTGCCGGTGACCCGGCCCGGCGGCCTGATCGTCTCCATCCCGGGAGGTGTCTCGGACGGCCTGGCCGCCGCGGCCGGACAGGCGGGTGTGCGCACCAGCCCGCTGCTGGTCGAGCCGGACGCCGCCGCTCTGGCGTCCATCGCCCGCCTGGTCGACTCCGGCACGGTCCGGGTCGAGGTCGAACGCAGCTTCGCCCTGGAACAGGCCGCCGAGGCGCACCGGCTGGGGGAGACCAACCGCACCCGCGGCAAGCTCGTGCTGGAGGTGGCGCGGTGACGCCGATGACCGCACTCGTGGTCGGGGCACCGGGGCCATGGGCAGCCGGGCCGCCCGCGCCCTGGCCGCACGGACCGGCACCGTCGTGCGGATGCCGACCCGCGACCCGTCGTCGGACCGGGCCCGTGCCCTCGTTGACGACGGTGGTCCTGCCCAGGAGGACGTTTCGAAGGCCGCGGTCACGACCACCAGGCCTGGGACCGCAAAGCCGTCAGTGTTGAGGCGGTCCCGGCGGTGGTGGGTGGGCGTTGTTGAGTTACTCGCGGACCTGAGCGTTCGCTGTGGGATGCGCGTCACCGCGGTCCGCGCCCAGGCCCGCGAGCAGGCGCAGGCCGTCCTCGGCGGGGCTGCCGGGTGCCGCGGACAGCACCAGCAGCTCCATGCCCGATTCGTCCGGTAGTGCGAAGTTCTCCTGGTGCAGTTCCAGCAGTCCGACCAGCGGGTGCTGGTACGCCCTGCGTCAAGTGGGCAGGGCATGTGAATACGATGTCCGGCCCCGGTCGGCCCGACTCCTACTGCTGTGCCGTGGCGCGCGGAACCACCGACGAGAGCACCGTCGGCAGCGTGTGCCAGTCCGCCGAGATCAGGCTGGCGTGGCGCTGGGCGAGCAGGGCCAGCCGGTCGCGCGCCTGCTGCTCGGTCGGGTTCTTGCCGTCGATGGCCGGCGCCACGTTGTGCGCGTCGGTCATCAGGAGGAAGTAGTTGCGCTGCGCGTACCACGCGGTGTCGAAGCCGGCCGCGGCATAGGCGGAGGCGTCCCCGTCGAAGAAGACGAACCAGGGCCTGATCGAGGCGTCCTTGTACCGCGTGCGCGGGTCCCCGGCAGCGGCGCGGTGGACGGCGGGGAAGGCCGCGGCCTCCGGCAGCCGCCCGGCCGCCTTGAGGTCGCGCAGGTGGGTCGCGTACTCGACATCGGTCCACAGGGTGTCGAGCGGGTTCTGCTCCTCCACCGTGCCGGGGATGAGTTCGACCACGAACTTGCCCGCCAGTTCGGCGCGCGTGGCCCACGCGCCGGCCTGCGCGGCCTTGTCGAGATCGGCGTGGTCACCCGCCAGGTCCGCCGGGCGGTACAGCGCGTCGCCGAGCTTCGCGCCCAGGAGCGCGTCGAGGGCGGCGGGGCCCCGGCCGTTCTGGCCCAGGAATCCGTCTTTCATCTCCATCTTGAGGACGATCGGCCGGTGCCCGGGGTTGGCGTCGTGCCAGGCTCTGATGTCGGCGAGGCAGCCGCCGAGGTCACGGTTGCGCGACTTGGTGCGCAGTTCGGCCGCGTCGGCGGCGTTCTCGCAGTTGTTGTCGTTGCCGAGCGGATTGCTGTGCGACACCCGCCAGGAGGGGCCGAACGCATTGGTCCAGACGTCGAGTTCGAGCATCCCCGCACCGGAGTCCAACGCGTCCGCGAAGTAGGGGAAGGTGGCCTTCTCGTACGCGTTGTGGACGCCCACCCCGGTGCCGGACGGGTACGACAGCCCGTCGGTGTCCGCCGCGCCGGCCGGCGTGGCGGTGAGGGCCAGGAGCGCGGCGGCACCGGCCGCCACCGTGGTGCGAAGAAGCTGGACCATGTCCGTTGTTCCTCCCGCTACACATGTCTAGGTCATGTCAATTCGAGAGGAGCGTACGGGAGTTCGGTGACGCGCGCGGGGGATACGAGCTTACGGAACCGATCGATCACATGGCCGCTTCACGAGACGCGCTTCACGAGACGCGGTTCACGAGACGCGGTTCATGGGAGTCGGTTCATCGGCGGCAGGAACCGGGCCAGGACGACGGCCCGGCCGCCATGACGCGCCATCAGCGACTCGGCGTACCGCCACGCGGTGTCAGGGATACGCCGCCCCGGCCGTCCGGTGCGCAGTCGACGGCCCAGGAGCCTGCCGGTGCGGTGGGCGAGGAAGTCACCCGCGACCACCGCACCGGCCGGCGTGCTTCGGCTCGTGACGCGGTCAGGGCGCGGGCCGTGCGGGAGCCGAGGTAGGCGAAGTGGGTGAGGACGCCGCCGGGGTGCAGCAGCTCCATGTACCGGGCCATGATGCGGTCGACCTGCACGGGGTGAAGTTGGTCGGCGGGAGGCCGGAGACGATCACGTCGTAGCGCCGGTCGGTGCTGAGGTGCTCGACGTACGTCCGGTGCACGGCCACCTTCGGGGACGCGCCCGCCAGGTGGGGGTGCGCGGCGACGAGGTCGCGCAGTCGCGCGGCGAAACGCGGAGTCTGAGCCTGATCACCCTGCACACCGGTGTCCTGGCCACCAGGAGCGACACGCTGCCGGCGCCGGTCGTCGAACGCCTCGGCCTGCTGCGGGCCGCGTCCACCGAGGCCCTGGCCGACCCGCGGGACGTTCTCGGTGCCCCGCGCGACCCCGGACTCCGCCCCGACGGAGTCCGCGCTCGCACCCGTCGTACGCGACGCGCGGGAACTCGTCGACGAGGCAAGGACCGCCGGGCAGCACGTCGGGCTGACGGTCGACGGTCTTCCTGAGCGTGCCCGCCCTCCTGGCCCGCGACGCGGGATGAACCGAACCGCCTCATCAGGGGGCCTCGCACCATGCCCGTCCGGGTCGCGCGGCCCGATCGGACGCTCGTGGTGCGAGGACCCCTTTACCGCCCCGGGCCGACGGCGGCGGGCTCAGGGCAGCTGCTCCTCGATCGCCGCACGGCCCCTCTGGGCCAGCCGGCGCTCGGCCCACTCGATGTTCTCCGGGGTGAGATCGCGCCCCGAGGCCAGCGCGAGGTCCTCCGCCGTGATCTCGTCGCAGGCGCCGGTGTGCAGCAGCCGGTCCGGGGTGATGCCCTCGCCTTCCGGCCGCGCAGCGGACTCCGTGTTCATGCCGCCTCCTCGTTCGTCCGGTGCACGCCATTCTCGTGCCCGCCGGACGGGCTCGCATCCCCGTCGCACACCGTCCGCCCGGCCCGGGCCCGGGCCGCTCAGATTCCGCCCGGCGGCCTGCGGGCGCGCGACGCCGACCGGCGTCCCAGGAGTTCCGCGAGACCCCGGCGGGTCGCGGCGAGCACCACGCGGTCCCGTGCGTGCAGCACGTAGCCGGGATGCAGATCCCACACCAGCCCGGCCGGCCGGCGTTCCTCGTGGTCCAGCCGGATGTCCGCGAGATCGGGCACCCGGTCCCCCGGGCCCGCGGTGTCCAGCGCGATGATCCGCCAGGCGCCGGGGCGGAACACCTCGCCTATCGTGCGCCCCTCCAGCCACGGGTGCCCCGCCACGTCGATCGCGGCGACCAGCAGCACCTTGCGCTCCACCGGAATGGCACCAAGGATCTGACGCCCCATCATGGCGATGGCGAAGGCCGGGGCCGCGAGGGTGGAGACGCTGCGGCTGCGGGTGAGCGCGCCGGGGTGCACGGTGCGCATGGTGCGGTAGACGGCGGTGGCGAAGTCGTCGTCGTAGACCCGCAGGGCGACCCGCAGGCCGGGCGCGAGCGAGCGTGCGTACAGCGCGGCCTCGAGGTTGATGATGTCCGCGCTGGTCAGCGCGAGCAGCGCGTGCGCCCGCTGGATCTTGGCCGCCTCCAGCACGCCTTCCTGCGTCACATCGCCCACGACGGTCGGTACCCGCAGGCTGCGCGCGAGCGGGATGCCCCGGGCCTCGGGGTCCTCCTCCACGCAGACCACCGGGATGCCCAGTTCGCGCAGGCGCACCAGCACCCGGCTGCCGATCTTGCCGAGCCCGAGCAGCACCACATGGCCGGACAGCCCGCGCGGCGGGCGGCGCAGGGACGCCGCCGTACGGAACGTACCCAGGGCCTCCAGGACGGCGGCCAGCCCCACGGGAAGCAGCAGCAGCCCCGCGGTTCCGGCGAGCAGTTGCAGGATCTGCCGGTCGGCGGGCTCGCCGACCGCCGGTTCGTTGATGGCGAAGAGATCCAGCAGCGTCAGGTAGATCGCGCGCACCGGGCCGGCGTCGGTGACCAGCCACGAGGTCAGGGCCAGGGCCAGGACGGCGGCGACGATCCCCGCGAAGGACCACCGCAGCCTGCGGGAGAACAGCGAGGCCAGCGACGCGCCCCGGCCCGAGAACCGGCCGGGCGGCAGATCGGGCCCCGCGTGGGACACGGCCTCCAGGACGACCGTCCCGCGCCCGGTCGCGGCGGCGGCACTGGCGTCGTCGGGCAGCAGCCGCGGGCCCTCCTGTCCGCTGTTGTCGGAGCCCTCCGTGCCCGCGGGGTCGCTGCTGGTGGCGGAGAGCAGGGCGAGGGTGCACAGCCCCGGGTCGGCCACCTCGCCGGGGCCGGGAGGGTTGCGTTCGACCGCGCGCAGCATCAGGCCGTCGGCCCTGATCACCTTGCTGGTGCCGGCGACGGCCGTGGCGGCGAGAGCGGGCGCCGCCGTGTCGGCGTCGGACAGGACGGTGGTGGAGGCGTCCAGCCTGGCGGCGTCCAGTCCGGGAGCCGCGACGGCCGCCGCCTGGTCGAGCAGTTCCTCCAGGTGCTGGCCGAGCTTGCGGTTGTACATCCGGATGACGAGGCGCAGTTGCGGGTTGAGCCGCCGGGCGGCCAGCGCGGCCCGGATGTTGACCTCGTCGTCGTCATGCACGAGGGCGAGGGCCGCCGCTTCCGCCACCCCGGCGTCCACCAGCGCCTCCTCGTCCAGGTCCGGTGCCTCCAGTAAGCCCCGGCGCTCCCCCGCGCCCGCCGGGTCCCTGCCGATCCCGCTGCCGGCTCCGGGGCCGGGCGCGGCCGTACGGGTCACGGCCGCGGACATCCGGCCGAAGAAGGAGGAGGCCCGGCCGAGCCCGGCGGCCGGGTCGGCGGGA
This sequence comes from Streptomyces hebeiensis, assembly GCF_052983195.1. NCBI lineage: Bacteria > Bacillati > Actinomycetota > Actinomycetes > Kitasatosporales > Streptomycetaceae > Streptomyces > Streptomyces hebeiensis. Next base: position 7,294,662 of record NZ_CM129812.1, on the reverse strand, counting down.
CGGCGGGAGGCGCGGGCGGGCGGGACGACGAGCACGACCTGCTCGCCGTAGACGTCACGCAACTCGCCCGCCAACCGGTGCGCGAGTGTGTCGTCGCCGCAGACGATCATGTGACCCGCCGGCAAGCCGTGCTGTACCTGAGGAGGAAGTGAGGACACGGTCACAGTGTGCCGAATACCGAAGGGGACATGACACACCCACCCCCGGAAGCGGGGTCCTGACCGGGCCGTTCCCGGTCGACATCGCCTTCCCCCGGGGCGAACTGACGGCCGGTCGGCGCAAGGGGCGGCCCGGGCCACGGTGCGCCGGACGATTCCCCGGCAGGCCCGTTCGACGGTCGGCCGGGCGATGTTCCGGAGCCCTGTGCCGCCGGGCGATCGGGCGGTGCGACGCGGCCCCGCGTCCCCGGGGCTTGCCGCCCGCTTCCGCCCGCTGCAGCCCGCTGCCGCCCGCTTCCGTCCGCTGCAGCCCGCTTCCGTCCGCTCAGAGCGGGACGATGGTGACCTCGGTGGCCTTCACACTCGTCCAGACCGGCGCGCCGTCCGCCAGGGCGAGTTCGGCGGCGGCCTGGGGGGTGATCTCGGCAACGAGGTCGGGGGCCTCGTCGGAGGTGATCAGCACCCGCAGTCTGCTGCCGAGGGAGGTGATCTCGGCGACCGTGCCCCGCCATACGTTGCGAGGGCTGCCCCCGGGGCGTTCGCGGTGCACGGAGACGGCCTCCGGCGCGATGACGGCCAGCGCCTCCGCGCCGTCGGGCAGCGGCTCGGCTACGAGCAGCCGGCCGCCGTCGGCCGGCTTCAGCCCGTCGGACCCGAACGTTCCCGGCCAGGCGTTGCGCCCCAGCATCCGGGCCACCCAGGGCGAGCGGGGATTGCGGGCCACCTCGGCCGGCGAGGCGTCCTGGAGCGCCCGGCCGGCGTCGAGCACGAGGACCCGGTCGGCCAGGGAGACCGCCTCCACCGGGTCATGGGTGACGATCAGGCAGACGCCCCCGAAGCCGTCGAGATGGCGGCGCAGGGTGTGCCGTACCTGGGCCCGGGTGGTCTGGTCGAGGGCGGCCAGCGGCTCGTCGAGGAGCAGCAGCCGGGGACGGGCGGCGAGCGCGCGGGCCAGCGCGATGCGCTGCGCCTGCCCGCCGGAGACCTGATGGGGCTTGCGGTGCGCGAGATGGCCGACGCCGAGGCGGTCGAGCCATTCGCGGGCGCCGCGCCGCGCCTCGGCACGGGAGACGCCATGGGCCCGCAGCCCGTACGCCGTGTTGGCGAGAGCGCTCAAGTGCGGGAAGAGCGCGCCGTCCTGCGGTACCCAGGCCACCCCGCGGCGGTGCGGCGGCCGGGCGGTGACGTCCAGGCCGCCGAGCCTGAGCCCGGCGTGCGCGCGGGGGGTCAGCCCGAGGAGGGCGCGCAGCAGCGTGGTCTTCCCGGCGCCGTTGGGTCCTACGACGGCGATGGTGGTGCCGGGCTCCGCTTCGAGGGTGAGCGTGGTGAAGCCGGTGACCTCGGCGCTGAGCCGCCACTCCTCGCGGGGTACGGGGGTCACGGGCGCGGCGACGCCGGGCGCCGGGACGGTGGTGTCCGTCCGGCGCCCGTCGGCCGAAGGCGTCAGCGCGTCGGGAGCGGTCGTGGCGACGGGAGCGGTCGGTGCGTCGGCGGGGTCGGTCGCGAGGGCCCCCGGCCCGGGGCCTCCGGCCCGGTCGGCTCCCCCGGACCGGCCGGCTCGTCCGACCCGGCCGCCACGGCCGGCGGGCCCGCCGGCCCAGCGGCCGCGCAGAGCGACCAGTACGGCCATGGCGATGGCGAGCAGCAGCAGCGAGACGGAGGTCGCGGCCTCGGGCGAGTCCTGGAGCAGCAGATAGACCTGGAGCGGCAGGGTCTGGGTGGTGCCGGGGAGATTGCCGGCGAAGGTGATCGTGGCACCGAACTCGCCGAGTGCCCGGGCCCAGGTCAGCGCGGCGCCCGCCGCGAGACCGGGGGCGACCATCGGCAGGGTCACGGTGCGGAACACCCGTACCGGCGAGGCCCCCAGCGAGGCCGCGGTCTCCTCGTACGCGGGCCGCAGACCGGCGAGCGTGCCTTCGAGGCTGATGACCAGGAACGGCATCGCGACGAAGGTGGCCGCGACCACGGCGCCCGAGGTGTGGAAGGGCAGGGTGATGCCGAAGGTGTCCTCCAGCCAGGGTCCGAGCAGCCCGCGGCGGCCGAAGCCGAGCAGCAGCGCGACACCGCCGACGGTCGGCGGCAGCACCATCGGCAGCAGGACCAGTGAGCGCACCAGCGCCGCGCCGGGGAACCGCACCCGGGCCAGCAGCCAGGCCAGCGGCACGCCCAGCAGCAGTGACAGCCCGAGTGCCCAGAAGGAGACGAGCAGCGAGAGCTTCAGCGCCTCGACCACGCCGGGGCTGGTGAGGTGCGTGCCGAGTTCGCGCCACGATGTGCGGGCCAGGACGCCCGCCAGCGGCAGCAGCAGGAACGCGATCGCTATCAGGGCGGGCACCGCGAGTGCGACGGGCGCGCCGACGGAACGGCGGTGGGGGCGTCTCATCGGGGCGCCGCCTCGCCTTGGTCCAGGTGGTCGGTGGCCGGCGCGACGGGTCACGGCTTCTGGAAGCCCGCGCCCTGGAGGATCTTCTGCGCCTCGGGCCCGCTGAGCCAGGTGACGAACGCCTTGGCGGCGTCGCTGTTCCCGGACGTCTTCAGGGTCGCGGCGGGGTACGAGGCGATGGCGTTTTGCGTATCGGGGATCGCGACGGAGTCGACCTTGCCCGTCGCGGTGGCCACGTCCGTCCGGTAGACGATGCCCGCGTCGGCCTCGCCCAGTTCGACCTTGCTGAGCACGGCGCGGACGTTGGGCTCCTCCGAGACCGGCCGTACGGTGACCTTCTGGGCGTCCAGCACCTGTCGGCTGTAACGGCCGACCGGTACCTCGGGCGCGGCCAGGACCACTTTCAGCCCGGGGTCCGCAAGGTCCTTCAGCGAGCCGACCCGGTCGGGGTTGCCCTTCGCCGTGGCGATCACCAACCGGTTCTTGGCGATGACCGTCGGCGTGCCGGTGTCCGCCCGCAGTCCGTCCATGGTCCGGGTGTCGGCGGTCACGATCGCGTCCGCCGGCGCGCCCTGCTCGACCTGTGCGGCCAGTTCCTGCGAGCCGGCGAAGGAGAAGGTCAGCTTCGTGCCCGGGTGCTCCTTCTCGTACGCGGCTCCCGCCGTCGTGAAGACGTCGGTGAGCGACGCGGCGGCCAGCACCGTCAGCTTCGCGGCGGGCGCGCCGCTCTTCGCGGCGCCGCTGCCGCCTCCCGCGTCCGTACCGCTGTCGTCCTTGCCGCCGCAGGCGGCGAGGGGCAGCACCAGGGCGGCGGCCGTGAGCACGGCGGCGGCGCGGCGGCGGGTCAGGGTATGAGGCACGGCAGGGACTCCTCGACGGTAGGGGCTCCGACGGCTCCGCCGAGGAAGTGCCGGGGGAGCACCAGGGGCGCAGGACGGGTGGGACCCGGTCCGGGCTGCTGCCCGGACCCGCGGCCGGCCGGGGCCGGCGGAACGGTGGTACGGGCGGACGGGGCGGTGAGCGGGGGCGACGGGTCCGTCAGGGCCGGTCGATGTGCACGTTCGTCGACTTCACCCGGGCGGTGGCCGCCATGCCGACCTCCAGACCCAGTTCCTCCACGGCCTCCCGGGTCAGCAGGGAGACCAGCCGGTGCGGCCCCGCCTGGATCTCCACCTGCGCGGCCACGTCCCCGAGGGTGACGGCGGTGACGATGCCGGGGAAGGCGTTGCGCGCCGAGGTGTACGACGCCCCCTCCTCGTCCGTGCCGGCCTGCGCGACCTCCACGGAGAACGCCGCCAGCGCGGGGCCGTCGATGACGCGGCGGTCCGCGTCGTCGCGACGGGTCGCGATCCGGCCCGCGTCCGCCCAGCGGCGCACGGTGTCCGGGCTGACACCGAGCAACCGGGCCGCCCGGCCGATGGAATAGGACTGCATGTGCGACAACATAGGCCGGAATCCCTCGCATTTACAAACCTGGCTGCTTTTCCTCCTGGCAGATACGGGACATCCGACGATGACGGCACCCTGCGGGAAACGCAGGTCCGCGCCGACACCGCCTCACGCACGTGCCGGACAGATCACGACTCCTGTGCGAAAGTCGAAATAATGATAAATCCGGCATCCCGCTCCCCTGTGATCTCTCGCGAGGCGAGGTACCCCATGAGCCTGAGTCTGAGCATCCGCAACCAACTGCCCGGCACCGTCACGGCCGTGAGCCTCGGGGCGGCCGTCGCCGTGGTCACCGTGCGCCTGGACGGCGGTCAGGCGATCACGTCGGCCATCACCCGGGAGGCCGTACAGGAGCTGGACCTCATTCCGGGCCGGACCGTCCGGGCGCTGGTCAAGGCGACGGACGTCTCGCTGGCGGCCGGACCGGTCACGGGGCTGAGCATCCGCAACCACCTTCCCGGCACGGTCGCGCACATCGCCGCGGACGTCGCCATGGCGGCGGTGAAGGTCGCCGTACCGGGCGGGGAACTGACGGCCGCCGTCACCAAGGAGGCGGTCGACGACCTCGGGCTCTCCACCGGTTCGGCGGTCACCGTACTGGTCAAGGCCACGGAGGTCGCGCTCGCCGCCATCGGATGACGCGGCGGAGGGTTCCCGGGCCGAGGGTCGCGGTGTGGCCGTCGCGGCCCGTTCCCCCACCGCCCGCCCGCACTGTCCGTCCGGCGACACCGGCCGGGTCAGCGTTTGACGGCCCGCAGGACGACGAACTTGGGGTCGCCGGCCACCGTCTCGCAGTTGCCGAACAGCCGTCGCAGCTTGGCGTGGTAGCCGAGGTGGCGGTTGCCGACGACCCACAGCTCGCCCCCGGGACGGAGCGCGGCGCGCGAGCCCGTGAACATCCGCCAGGCCGTGGCGTCGGTCGTGGCCTGGTGCGCGTGGAACGGCGGGTTGTTCAGCACCAGGTCGACCGTCGCCGCCGGCACGTCCGCCAGGCCGTCGCCGAGCAGGAATTCCGCCGGCGCGCCCGGGTCTACGTTGGACCGGAAGGTGGCCTCGGCCGAGGCCACCGCCGAGAACGACTCGTCGATGAACGTCACCCTGGCCGCCGGGTTGTCCAGCGCGGCGGCGGTGCCGATCACACCGTTGCCGCAGCCCAGGTCGACCACGTGCTCGGAGCCCCGGCGGCGGGGCAGGTGACGCAGGAAGAAGCGCGTGCCGATGTCGAGCCGCTCGGCGCAGAAGATGCCCGCGTGGTTGACGACCGTACGCCCGGACACGGGGCCGGCGTCGGCGGGCAGCGGGTACCGGTGCGGCCAGGGGCTGGGCGCGGCCTCCCGGCCGGCCTCGGGGGCGCAGAAGATCAGCCGCGACTTCCTGACCGCGAGCGAGGTTCTGGTCGGGCCGAGGATCCGTTCGAACAGTCGCAGTGTGGACGTGTGGATCTCGGTGACCCGTCCTGTGCCGACGACCACGGTCCCGGCGTGCACGGCCGGGGCGAGCCGGTGCAGCTGGTCCTCCAGCAGGGCCAGACTCTTGGGGACCCGGACCAGCAGGACGTCCATCCGTTCCGGCGGGGTGTCCCGTACGGACAGCAGTCGCACCGCGTCCTGGCCTACTCCGGCGCGCCGCAGATTGGCGCGGGTGGCACGCTGGGTCAGGTAGGAGTCGGTGAGCTGGACGAGCGGTCCGGTGACCAGCTGTTCGAGGCGGTGGGCGGCGACCGGTGTGGTCAGGGCGCCCCACCGGTCCCCCAGGACCACCACCGCGCCGGAGAGGTCAACGGCCTCGGCGGCGCCCTCGGGCGTCCCGCGGCCGGCCTCGTGTTCCGTTCCGGGCTCCGCCCCAGGGTCCGTACCGTCGGCTCCACCGAGGTGCCGGAGCAGATACTCGTCGGCGGTGTCCCAGGCGCGGAGGGGGTCGCGGGGATGCTCGGGGAAGCGGGTGAGACCGAACTCGCCCCAGGGTGTCGTCAAACGGTTCATCGTGATCTCAGGCTAACCGCAGTGGCAGGCCGCCCGTGCACGACGGCGATGCCATCCGTCCCGGTCCGGCGCCGACCGGACCGGAGCGACAGGCTTCCCGCCCGGCCTGCGGACCGGACGGGGCGGTCGTAGCCTGACACTGACACCGACGGTGTGCGTGAGCGCGTTCCGAACGGTGTCCGGCGGGGCCCCTGCCCACGGCCCGACCGTTTCCCATCGAGGTGGCACCAGCCATGACGACACCGCGGGACCTGATGTTCGTGGCCCTGGACGCCGCCACGGGCAACGCCGACGGCATGGAGACCAGCCGTCCCCTCGAGTGGGGCGACGTGTCGCTCGCACTCGCGGGAGCCGAACTGATCGATCTCCTCGGTGTCGAAGCCGTCCGGCTGGACGAGGACCGCCTCGTGCCGGGTCAGCGGCCGGCTCTCGCGGATCACCTGCTGGACGAGGCCGCGTCGTCGCTCGTCCGAGAGACACCGTACGAGTCGGTCGACGACTGGCTGTGGCGCAGGGGCCGTGGGCTGGCGACGGCTTATCCGACCGCCCTGGAGGCCGAAGGACAGCTCACCCGGCGACGCCGCCGGCTGCCCCTGCGGACCGGTCGAACGGTGCCGGCCGACTCCGCCGCCCACCGGCGGGCCGCGGACCGCTGGGCCGCGCGCGACCCGGTGCTCACCGCCCTCGCGGCGGCCGCCGGGATCGACGACCCGCACGCCGCGACCCCGCCGGACGTGGCCGACGACGCGGTCGCGACCGTGCTCGCCGCCGTCAACAACGCGGTCCGGGAACTGGAGGCCGTACGGCAACGCCGCGCCATCGAGCGAGCCGCCTTCGACAACATCTGGCGCGGCGACGGCCAGTGACACCCCGGAAAGACACTCACGGCCTGCGCGCGCCGTCGAGGGCGGCACGGGCCTGGCCGGGGCTCAGGACGGCGGCGAATTCGGCGCGGGCGATCTCCAGGACCCGCTCCACATCGGCGGGCGGGTGAGGGTGCTCGCGCAGCGCGATGGCCGCGGCGGCTCGGGCGAGCAGATCGTCGTCGGGGGACGCGCCGGGCCGGGACATGGTGCGCAGCACCTGGTGCCAGAGTCCGGTCATCGCGTTTCCTTCCCTTCGCCCCCGGGAGCGCGGGCGCCGAGGCCGTCCGGGCCGGTCGCCGTGCCGGTCACGGGGCCGGTCACCGGGCCGGCGGAGGCGTGCGCACCTGCGGCGCGCGCATCGGCCGCGCCGGTCGTGGTGTCGCCGGCGGGAACGCCGAACGTGGCCAGGGCGTGGCGGACCAGTTCGGTGGTGAGCACTTCTTTCGGGAGTGCGGGGCTGTGCCGGGCCCAGTGCCCCACCAGCTCGTTGGCCGCGCCGATGAGTGCCACCATGGCCAGGGTGTGGTCGCGCTCCGCGGCCTCACCGCGCGCGGCGGCCCGCTCGGCCTCGCCGGTCAGGAACTCGGCCCACAACGTGCGCCACAGCAGCCGGTGGTCGTCCACCGGGCGGCCTGCTCCCACGATGTCGACGAACGCGATCCGGGTGGCCGCCGGGTCGGCGGTCACCGCGTCGACGAAGGCGTGTCCCAGAGCGGTGATGCGCTCCCGGGTCGCGGCGGACTCCATGGCGGGGTCGCTCAGCACGGTCAGCGCGGCCTCCATGCCCGCCCGGGCGACCTCGTTGTGCAGCGCGATCAGCAGGCCCTCGCGGCTCTCGAATTCCTCGTAGAACGCGCGCACGGAGATCCGGGCGGTGGCACAGATGCGTTCGATGGAGGTGGCCCAGTAGCCACGCTCCGTGAACAGTTCCTTGGCGGTCGCGAACAACCGCTCCCGGCGTAACGCCCGGGGATCGGGAGCCGCCCGTTCCCCGGCGTCGCACGCGGGTGGCGGCGGGGTGCCCGTACGGGCGGGGGACGCGTCGGCTGATGTGCGGACCGGATCCATCGGACCTCCTGGATCGCCCGGGGAACACGCGGTGTCGTCACTGGTGGGGGCGGTTGTCGAGCATGCCACGCGGCGGACGGCGACACGCCCGTTTCGGTGAATACTCCGCGTCCGTTCGAGGTGTTCGGACACTGATCGAACGCACCGAACAGACGTCTCGTCCCCCGCCGTTCGCGCCGCTTCCGGCCGTTGCCGGCGTACCACGCTCTCGCATGACGACGCGGGTGCCCGGACGGTGTCGTCCGGGCACCCGCGTACGTCGGGCGAGAGCGAACGCCCCCTCACGGAAGCCGCTCAGGCATTACCGCTCACCAGCGGTACCAGCGGCCCCTGCGACCACCGGTGGCGGCCGGCCGGATGATGAATCCGAGCAGCCAGACGACCAGCACGATGACCGCGATCCACCACAGTGCCTTGAGCGCGAAACCCGCACCGAAGAGAATCAGGGCGAGCAGCAGAACGAGAAGCAGGGGAACCATAGTTATCAACCTCCGTCACGTCGTTTTCCCCGGGAAAGCGCGCTCATGTGCGCGCGTCCTGGATGTTTTTCCGATGTGTTCCGGGACGTTCGGGCACTCCGCACGCACCGGCCCCCGCACCGGTGGGTGCTTCCGTGATGTCGAGGAATACCTGGTCGGCCGTCGGCCATATCCCGGACACCGAGTTCTTGATACGCACACAGACGAGTTCGACCGTTTCACTGTCCAGGCCGGGTGTGAGATCGATCCTTGCCGCCACCAGCGTGGAATCGAGCCCCAGTTTCATCGTGAGCAGGCTGGCCACATTGTCGATCTCGGGTTGCGCCTCGAGCAGCGTCCGCAGCTTTCCCCGCAGTTCCGGATCCACCGCCTCGCCGATCAACTGGCCCCGTGCCTCGGCACCGAGCCGGTAGGCGATGAAGACCAGCAGCAGCCCGATCGCGAAGGACGCCGCCGCCTCCCAGAGGATGTTCCCGGTGAGCAGGTGGAGCACCATGCCGACGATCGCCAGCAGCACACCGAGCACGGCGGTCGAGTCCTCGGCGAGGACGGTGCGCAGCGCGGGATCGCGCAGACCGTCCGGTGACCCGCGCAACTGAACCAGGGCACGGACCAGCGAGGCGCCCTCGGCGAGCAGCGCGATCCCGAGCACGGTCAGCCCGACTGCGTAACCGCTGGGCGATTCGCTCTCCGTGGAGCGCAGTGCCTCGAATCCCTGGAAGAAGGAGAAGCAACCGCCCATCACGAAGATGCCGACCGCGGCGAGCAGCGCCCAGAAATACCTCTCCTTTCCGTATCCGAAAGGATGACGGTCGTCGGGCGGCCGGCGGCTGCGTCGCAGCGAGGCCAGCAGGAACACCTCGTTCAAGCTGTCCGCCACCGAATGCGCGGCCTCGGACAGCAATGCCGGCGAGCCGGTGACCAGACCACCGACGGCTTTCGCCGCGGCGATCACGAGATTGGCCACGAGTGCCACCAGAACGGTCACCCGCGTACTGCCGTCGGACGACTTTTTGTTCACTTCGGTTTCACCTTGCATGCGAGGGCGGGACGGCGTCGGCCTTTGGGCGGTGCGAAAGAGGGCCGTGAGCGCCCTGTCGGAACGAAAATCCGTGTGCCCTCGGCCCTCCGTGCCAAACGCGGATTCGCGGCCCGGGCCGTACGTCCGGGCCGCGAATCCGCGTGACGCCCGAATGACGTGGGGAGCGGCGGGTACGCGGACGACCATGAATCCTGCGGACACACTTGACGGAAGCACGGTCGTCCCGCTGGCGGCGAGCGGTCCCGGGACCGGAGTCACCGCGTTCCTGGTGGGGCTGATCGTGGTGCTCTTCCTCCTCGGCGGTTTCTGGCTGGGCCGGCGCATACGCGTCAGGGAACCCGCGCCGCCCCGCCCCTCGGAACAACCCCGGCCGCCGGCCCGCCCGACCCGTGTGGAGGAGACCACGGAGCCCTCGGACGGATTCGGAGGCGAGGGGGAACGGCTCACGCCGTACCAGCTCGGCGGACACGGCACCGAGGCCCGCCGGCCGCCGGGTGCCGACGACCGCTGACACGGACGCCCACCGGCAGCGGCTGCCCAGGGCCTGCCCAGGGCCTGGGCAGGCCGGGACCAGGGTCTGTGAACCGCGGGCCCGGCCCCGACGCGGCCGACGGCCGGCCGTGCGCCCGGTCGGCCGTCAGGTGGCGGGGTGGCCCGCCGTCAGGCCCGCCGCGTCGCTCAGGCGCAGCGGATCGCCCCGTCCCGCCCGCCGCCCGCCGCCGGTCACCGGAGTGAGCAGGAAGCCGACGTGGTCACCGCCGTCGGTACGCCCCTCCACCCGGCCGACGAACCATGCCGGCGCGTCGGTCAGCACCGGCGTCCCGCCCTGGCCCTCGTACCACCGGACGTGGCCGAACTTGTCGAACCGGTCACCGGTCCGGCCGCCGAACAGTTCGGCCAGCGCGTACTGGTCACGACCGAGCAGATGGACTCCGAGGAGCGCGGCCGAACGCGCCACGCCGAACGTGTGGTTGGCGCGGGAGATCCAGATCATGAACCGTTCGGGGCCGATCGAGCACTGGGACGCGAACCCGACCAGGCACCCCGCGCGCTCCCCGGCCGAGGCCGCGGTCACGACGTACAGCGGATAGTCCAGCAGCGGGATGAACCCCCGAACCGCTTCGGCCGCCGCCGCATCGCCCCGCGCGCCGCCGCCACCGTCGTCGTTCTCGGTGACCCCGTACGGGCCGTCGGCCGCGCCGCCGTTCGGGCCGCCGTCCGTGCCGGATTCCGTGGTGCTGTCCATACCGCTCCGCGTCCTGGCCATCGCGCCCTTCTCCGCTCCGGATCCGTCCTCGCCCTACGACGGGCCCTGCCCGTCCTCGTCGGTGGCGTGTTCTCGCTCGGCGCTCTTCCGCGCACGCGCCGCGCGCTCCTTCGCCGCCCGCTGCGGTGCCACCGTGTAGACGGGGTCCTCGGCCGAGGCGATGCCCGCCGCGAAGATCCCGAACCGGGTGCAGGCCGAGCCCGCGAGCAGCAGCGCGCCACTGCCCGCCGTGATCCACCGGCCGGTCCCGGCCGACGCGATACGCGCTCCGGGCCCGCCCCGTCCGCCACGCCTGCCGCGCCCGCCGAACAGCGCGGCACCGGCCGCCCCCGCCGCCCCGGTCACGGTGAGGACGCGCGCGGCGCGCAGCAACGCGCCCGCCCGTCCCTCGCGGTAGGTCTCCGCGACCATGCCGAGCCGGCGCTCCGCCGCCGTCATGGCGGTCATCTCGCCGGCGGCTGCCAGCGCGGCCGCGTACCGCGCCGGGGCGCTCTCGCGCGGCGGGGCGAGGACGAGGGCCATCCCGGACGCGGCGGCCGCCGCCGACGCGCTGAAGACGTACGGGAGTTCGCGGTGCGCGTCGTGCCAGGCGGGTACGGCGGTGTCGGCGGCGAGAACCGCCGTGTACGCGGCCACGGCGGGCCCGAACAGCGCCGCCGCGCCCGTGGCGGTGGCGCCCACGCGCGGCAGCCGGCGCGTGAGCGCGCAGAACGCGGCTCCGCCCGCGCACGGCCCGTACACCGCCAGCAGCCAGGACCCGACGCTCATGGGCGAGGTGGGTTTGCAGACCCTCAGCATGTTCGCGAACCGGCCGGGCCTGCCCAGATCGTGCACCAGCGCGGCGGCCGAGAGGCTGACGGCGGCGAGCGAGGAGACCTTCATCGCGGTCGCCGTGGTGGTGCGGCCGGTCAGGTGCGCGCCCGCGGCCAGCACGGAGCCGGCTCCCGCCAGTCCGCCGAGGAAGAAGTAACCGGCGATGTCCCGGGCGGCCCAGGCGGGCGCCTTGATGACGGGTCGGCCGTAGTACGAATCGAACTCGGCCCGGGGCACCATCAGTTCCTCGCCGCGCCTCCCCCGCCTCCGCCCGCGTCCGGAGCCACGGCCGCGGCGGGGCCCCTCTCCGCGCCCTTTCCCGTGTCCTTCCCCGCGCCCTTCGTCCGGTCCCGTCGCGGGCCCGCGACCGGTGGTGTCCATGCCGGTCATCGCCGTCCCCCCGCCGCGCCGGAACCGCCGCGGCCGAGCAGGGCCGGGGCCGTGAACGAGAGCGCGAAACCGCCCGCGAGCGCGAGCGCGGCGGTGGCCGCGTGCTTCCACATCGCGGGCAGGTCGCGCGTGGTGACCACCGGGTCCGGCGGCAGCCCGTACACCTCCGGTTCGTCGAGGAGCAGGAAGAACGCGCCGTCCCCGCCGACGCCGTCCGCCGGATCGTGCCCGTACAGCCGGGCCTCGGTGACGCCGGTCTCGTGCAGCCGCTCCACCCGCCGCGCGGCCCTCTCGCGCAGTTCGTCGAGCGGGCCGAACTGGATGGACTCGGTGGGGCAGGCCTTGGCACAGGCGGGTTCCTGGCCGGCGCCGAGCCGGTCGTAGCAGAGGGTGCACTTGAAGGCCCGGCCGTCCGAGGGCCGTTGCTCGATGACTCCGTACGGACAGGCGGGCACGCAGTAGCCACAGCCGTTGCAGATGTCCTCCTGGACCACGACCGTGCCGAACTCGGTGCGGAAGAGGGAGCCGGTGGGGCACACGTCCAGGCACGCGGCATGGGTGCAGTGCTTGCACACGTCGGACGACATCAGCCAGCGCAGTTCGCCGCCGCCCGCCGCCCGCCGGCCACGGTCGTCGGGGGCGTCCGCCACGAGGGGGAGTTCGGTGCGGCCCTCGGGGCCGGGAGCGCCGTCCGGGGCGGGCCGCGGCGGTGCCTGCTGCTCGATGAACGCCACGTGCCGCCAGGTGGAGGCGCCCAGGCCCTGGGTGTTGTCGTAACTCATGCCGGTGAGGGACAGGCCGTCCTCGGGGATGGCGTTCCACTCCTTGCAGGCCACCTCGCACGCCTTGCAGCCGATGCAGACCGAGGTGTCGGTGAAGAAGCCCACGCGCGGCGGCGGGTCGTCGTGGCCCGCGTCGCGCGCGGGGTCCGGTTCGACGCCGCTGAGCAGGTGGTGCGGCTGGTGCGTCACGACCGGGTCTCCGTTCCTGTCCGTGCGGTGATGCCCGCCCGCCGGCGGTACTCGGCGACCAGCTCCGGCAGCGCGGGGCCGCGCGGGCGGCGGCCGGCGACGATGTCCGCCGTCAGGGCCTTGTCCTCCTGGATGTGCGCGTTGGGGTCGAGCGCCATGGCGACGAGTTCGTTGGCGGCGTCGCCGGTGGAGACCCCGTTGGGGCCCCAGTGGAACGGCAGCCCGATCTGGTGGACCGTGCGGCCGTGCACGGTCAGCGGCCTGATCCGGTCGGTCACCAGCACCCGGGCCTCGATGGCGTTGCGTGCCGTGATGATGGTGGCCCAGCCGCCGTGTTCGAGCCCCCGTTCCGCGGCGAGCGCCGGGGAGAGCTCGCAGAAGAACTCCGGCTGGAGTTCGGAGAGGTACGGGGACCAGCGGCTCATGCCGCCCGCGGTGAAGTGCTCGGTGAGGCGGTGGGTGGTGACCACGTACGGATAGACGTCCGCACCGGGGTCGTCACCGCTGGGGTGGTACCGGTTGCCCTCGCGGGGCAGCAGGTGGCGGGTGGGCGAGCGGCTCACGGACGGGTGGAGCGCGTTGGGGAACGGGGAGTCCTGGGGCTCGTAGTGCGTGGGCAGCGGCCCGTCCTCCAGCCCGGCGGGCGCGTAGAGCCAGCCTTTGCCGTCCGCCTGCATGATGAACGGATCGTCGCCGCGCAGCGCTTCGGGGCCGCGCGCGTCGTCCGGCGGTACGTGGCCGGGGGCCAGGTCGGGGATGAAGTCGGGTACGTCCCGGCCGGTCCACCTGCCGCCGTCGCCGCTGTCGGCATCCCACCACACGTACGCCTTGCGCGGGCTCCACGGGGTGCCGTCGGGGGCGGCGGACGCGCGGTTGTAGAGGATGCGCCGGTTGGCGGGCCAGGCCCAGGCCCATTCCGCGGCCACCCAGTCCTGTTCGGTGTGGGGCTTGCGGCGGGCGGCCTGGTTGACGCCGTCCGCGTAGACCCCGCAGTAGATCCAGCAGCCGCAGCGGGTGGACCCGTCGTCCTTCAGCTGGGTGTACGCGCTCAGCGGCGACCCGTCCCGCGCATGCCCGTTGATCTCGGCGAGCACCGCGGCGGCGATCGGCTCGTCCAGCGGTCCGTCCGTGGGGTAGTCCCAGGTCAGGTCCTGTACGGGCCGGTCCATGGGGTCGGTGGAATCCGCCAGCCTCGCCTTGACGCGACGGCCGAGGTGGTACATGAACCACAGATCGCTGCGCGCGTCCCCCTCCGGCTCGACGGCCTGGTGGTGCCATTGCAGCCAGCGGTTGGTGTTGGTGAAGGAGCCGGACTTCTCGGTGTGGGCGGCGGCGGGGAAGAAGAACACCTCGGTGCCGTTGTCCTCGGTGCGCAGCTCGCCGGTCTCGGTCTCCGGGCCGTCCCGCCACCAGGTCGCGGACTCGATCAGCGAGAAGTCCCGTACGACGAGCCACTTGAGGTTCGCCATGCCGAGCCGCTGGAGCCGGGTGTTGGCGGAGCCGACGGCCGGGTTCTCCCCCATCAGGAAGTAGCCCTCGCACTGGCCGTCGAGCATGGCCATGGTCGTGTCGTACGTGGAGTGGGAGCCGGTCAGGCGCGGCAGGTGGGCGAAGCAGTAGTCGTTCTCGGCGGTGGCCGCGTCCCCGTAGTACGCCTTGAGCAGGCTGACGAAGTAGGCCCGCATGTTGCCCCAGAAGCCCTTGGCGGTGCGGCTCGCGTCGATGAACGAGTCCAGGTCCTCGTGGGCGTGCGCGTGCGGCATCGGCAGGTAGCCGGGCAACAGGTTGAACAGGGTGGGGATGTCGCTGGAGCCCTGGATGGAGGCATGCCCGCGCAGGGCCTGGATGCCGCCGCCGGGGCGTCCGATGTTGCCGAGCAGGAGCTGGAGCACACTGGCGGCGCGGATGTACTGCGAACCCACCGAGTGCTGGGTCCAGCCCACGGCGTAGACGAAGGCGCTGGTCCGGTCGCGGCCGGAGTTGGCGGTCAGGTCCTCGCACACCCGCAGGAACGTCTCGCGGGGCACTCCGCAGGTCTGCTCGACCAGTTCGGGGGTGTAGCGGGCGTAGTGGCGCTTGAGGATCTGGTAGACGCAGCGCGGGTGCGTCAGGGTCTCGTCCCGCCGTGGTCGTGGCACGGCCCGCGCGCCGCCGGAGCCATGGGCCTCGGGGCCGCCGGCCTCGTGGACGCGGCGGCGCGCCTCGGGGTCCTGCTCGCGCCGCGCGTACTGCTCGTCCGGCTCTCCGGCGGGCGCCTGGACCTCGGCGTTCTCGTACTGCCAGCTGACGGGGTCGTAGTGGTGCCGCTCCTCGTCCAGACCGGAGAAGACACCGTCGAGGTCCTCGGTGTCCCGGAAGTCCTCGCTGATGACGGTGGCCGCGTTGGTGTACGCGAGCACGTACTCCCGGAAGTCCTTCTCCTCGGTGAGAACGTGGTTGATGATCCCGCCGAGGAAGGCGATGTCGCTGCCGGCGCGCAGTGGCACGTGCAGGTCTGCGAGGGCACTCGTGCGGGTGAAGCGCGGGTCGACATGGATGATCCGTGCCCCGCGCGCCTTGGCCTCCATCACCCACTGGAAGCCGACGGGGTGCGCCTCGGCGTAGTTGGAGCCCTGGATGACGATGCAGTCCGCGTGCTGGAGGTCCTGCATGAAGGTGGTGGCGCCGCCTCGGCCGAACGAGGTACCGAGACCGGTGACGGTGGAGCTGTGGCAGACCCGCGCCTGGTTCTCGACCTGCACCACGCCCAGGCCCGTCAGCAGCTTCTTGATGAGGTAGTTCTCCTCGTTGTCGAGGGTCGCGCCGCCGAGGCTGGCGATCCCCAGGGTGCGCGCGGTGCGCAGCCCGTCCTGCTCCCACTGCCAGGTGCGCCGGCGGGTCTCCACGACCCGGTCCGCGACCATGTCCATGGCCGTCTCCAGGTCGAGCGGTTCCCACTCGGTGCCGTACGGGCGGCGGTAGAGCACCTGGTGGCGACGGGCGGAGCCGGTGGTGAGCTGGAGCGTCGCCGCCCCCTTGGGGCAGAGCCGGCCCCGGCTGACCGGCGAGTCGGGGTCGCCCTCGATCTGGACGACCCGGTCGTCCTTGACGTAGACCTGCTGGCCGCAGCCGACGGCGCAGTACGGGCAGACGGACCGCACGACGCGGTCGGCGGAGTCGGTACGGGGCCTGAGCCCGCCGGTGCGGGCGGACTTCGCCGCGCTGCCGCGCCCGAGCCGGTCCGAGCCGGTGAGCTGCCGGTAGGCCGGCCAGCCCTGGAGCAGTTCGCGGACGCCCATCGCTTCCTCCACCTCGCTCACCCTGCCCGTAGGCCGTGTTCCGCGCGCCCGACGCTTCCCGCCTGCCCTGGCCACGCCGACGCACACCACCATCAGCCTCACCCCGAATGCCGCCCGGTGCGACCCGGAGGCCATTCGCCGGGCGCGGGTAGGCGGATCGCCGGGTGTGGGCGGCGGGAAGGTTTCCTGGCGTGGAAGATCGGCTAAGCGCAGTCCATGGTGCGAATCGGATACACGATGATGACGGAGCAGGCCGGTCCCCGGGCCCTGGTCGAGCACGTGGTGGGTGCCGAGCGGGCCGGCTTCGACTTCTCCGTGACCTCTGACCACTACTTTCCCTGGCTGGAGAGCCAGGGGCACGCGCCCTACGCGTGGAGTGTGCTGGGCGCTGCGGCCCAGGCCACCTCGCGCATCCCGCTCATGACGTACGTGACCTGTCCGACGACGCGCTACCACCCGGCGGTCGTGGCGCAGAAGGCGGCGACGATGCAACTGCTGTCGGAGGGCCGCTTCCGGCTCGGCCTCGGTTCCGGTGAGAACCTGAACGAGCATGTCGTCGGCGCGGGCTGGCCGGCGCCGCACGTGCGGCTGGAGATGCTCCAGGAGGCCGTCGAGATCATCCGGGCGCTGTTCGGCGGGGGGCCGGTGAACCACCACGGCGCCCACTTCGACGTGGAGAACGCCAAGCTGTGGGACCTTCCGGAGGCGCCGCCGCCGATCGGGATCGCGGTGTCGGGACGGCGCTCCTGCGAACTCGCCGGGCGGCTGGGCGACCTGGTGATCGCCACCGAGCCGCGCGCGGAGCTGGTGAAGCTCTTCGACGAGGGCGGCGGGGCGGGCAAACCGCGGGTCGGCCAGCTGCCGGTGTGCTACGACACCGACCGGGACGCGGCTGTCGCCCGGGCGCACGACCAGTTCCGCTGGTTCGCGGGCGGCTGGCCGGTGAACTCGGAGCTGCCGGGCCCGACCGCGTTCGCGGGGGCCACCTCGTTCGTCCGGCCGGAGGACGTCGCGGAGACGATCCCGTGCGGCGACGACGTGGACGCGTTCGTCGACGCGGTGAAGCCGTACGTCGACGCGGGGTTCACCGAGATCGCCCTCGTCCAGATCGGCGGCGAGCACCAGCGGCCGTTCCTCGACTGGTCGGAGAAGACGCTGCTGCCGGCGCTCCGGCGACTGTGACGGACGTGGGACGGTGACCGGAGGTGTGGGGACCGGCGGTGTGGTGACCGGCGGTGGGGAGGGAGCGTGCGTGAGGTGCCGAGCAGGCTGGACGTGGCACGGGCGAGGATACGGGAGCCGGTCGCCGGACTGGTGAGGCGGCGCCGGGAGCCGGTCGTCGTCCAGAGCCTGCGTTCGGCGGCGGCCGCGACCATCGCCTATGTGGTGGCGCTGCGGCTGAGCAGCGAGCCGGCCCCGCTGACGGCGCCGCTCACCGCCCTGCTCGTCGTCCAGGTCACCCTCTACTCCACGCTCACCACCGGGATCCGCAGGGTGAACGCGGTCGTCGCCGGTGTGCTCGTCGCGATCGGTTTCAGCGTGCTCGTCGGGCTGACCTGGTGGAGCCTGGGGCTGATCATCCTGGCGGCGCTGGCCGTGGGGCATCTCGTCCGCGTGAGCGAGTTCGTGCCCGAGGTCGCGATCAGCGCCATGCTGGTGCTCGGGGTGACGCAGGTGGCGTCGACCGCCTGGGACCGGGTGCTGGAGACACTGATCGGGGCCGGGGTGGGGCTGGCCTTCAACTTCCTGCTGGTCCCCCCGGTGTGGGTGGGCACCGCGGGCCAGTCGATCGAGGACCTG
Organism: Streptomyces hebeiensis; assembly: GCF_052983195.1. NCBI lineage: Bacteria > Bacillati > Actinomycetota > Actinomycetes > Kitasatosporales > Streptomycetaceae > Streptomyces > Streptomyces hebeiensis. The sequence continues at coordinate 7,276,716 of NZ_CM129812.1, read as the reverse complement.
TCCCGCCGGATGCGCCAACTGCTGCTGGCGATCGGCGAGGGGCTGACCGTCTCGCTCCCGGTGGAGCGCGCCGCCTCCCGCCTGCACGAGGCGCGCCGGCTGGACCACGACATCAGCGAGGTGGACGCGGCGCTGCGGCAGGCGGAGGACAGCCTGCGGCTCAACCCCCGGGTCAAGGAGGGGCTGCTGCACCGGGTGGTGCTGCGCACGGGACTCGACACCCTGGAGATCTGCACGGTGGTGCTCCGCGTCCTGGCCAGGACCTTCACCGACCTCGCCAAGGAACGGCCCGAGGAGCCGCTGTTCCCGGAGGAGACCGGGGCGGCGCTGGAGGAGACGCTGGCCCTGGTCGCCGACGCCGTCGTGAGCTTCGCCGTCCTGGTGACCACGGAGGTGAGCGCCAACGCCGAGACCGCGGAGGCCCGGCTGGCCGAGGACCTCGGCAGCGCGCGGGCGAGCCGTGAGACGGTGGCGCACCTGCTGCTGGACGGCGTACGGCGCCACCCCCGTCAGTGGCAGCTGCACGGCGCGCTGCTGACGGAGATCGACCGGATCCTCGACGAGCTCGACCTGGAGAGCCGCTCGAGGCGGCTGATGGAAGAACTGGACCGGTCCGCGCGCGAACAGCGGGAGCGCCGTACCCGGCTCACCCGGATCTGGCGGTGGACCCGGCGGACGGCGGCCGACCCGGGCGCGAAGGTGAGTGCTTTCCGGACAGGGAAAAGCCGCGGTCAATAATTGACGGATTCTTTGCTCCGGCGGGAATGAGCCCGCGTGCGCATGGGCGGGGAAGTCCGCCCGCACCGTCCCAAACACCGCATGCGCGGCCCCCATCAGCGTGGACGGCGACCGCGGTGACGGGTCCGGCCCTGCCTCGGTGGCGGATTCCCGGCCGTCGACTCCGGCTTTCCGGGCGGCTTTCGGTGGATCGGACGGCCATGAGGCGGGCGGAAAAGGCGAGTTGCGTGGGGTGGCCGAGGGCGAAGCCGGCGGATGGCGGTACTGTGCGCGCGCGCCGTCATCGTGGGCGGCGCGCACATAGCGGAGGATTTTGTGACTCAACTCAGCAGATCATGGCGGCGCGGAGGCGCCTTCATAACGGTCGCGGCGGTGAGCGCGCTCGGTGTCGGCCTGTCGGCCGTACCCGCGAACGCGCACACTCCGACGTGGACGGTGAGCTGCTCCGAGGTCAGCCTGGACCTGACCGCCTACGGCAACAGCGACAAGAACACCGTGACGGTCACGGTGGACGGCAAGGACCTCCTGCCCACCACCAGCTTCCGGAACGACTTCCACAAGAAGCTCGAACTGCCGGAGCACACGAGCGAGCTGAAGCTTCACCTCAGTGTGAAGGCGGCCGACGGCGACCAGTTCTCCAAGGAGGACGACAAGGTCGCGCCGGTGTGCGAGGACACCCCGCCGCCGTCGTCGGAGGCCCCGGCTCCCGAGCCGTCCGACGCGGATACGCCTCCCGCCGAGGAGACCCCCGAGCCGGCCCCGTCGGCCTCCGCGCCCCAGGCCGAGGAGCCGAGCGATTCGGCTTCCGAGGCGGTGCCGTCCTCCGCGCCGAGCGCCGCCGGTGGCGACCTCGCGGAGACCGGTGGTTCCAGCGCCACGCCGCTGATCGCCGGGGCAGCCGCCGTCGTGCTGGTCGCCGGCGCGGGCATCATGTGGGCCGCGCGCAAGCGTCGCTCCCCGCAGAGCTGACCCACCGCTCCACCGCGCCACGACCGCACGCCGCGCCGCCGCGGCCCGGCGTATCCGTGTGACGCGGCCCGCCCCGCCCCGCGCCGGCCCCGAGAGGTCCGGAACGGACGACGCCACGCCCTGTGGCGCGCGTCCCGCGGGAGGCGTGGGGCGACGAGGCCGAGAGGCGCCGACGGTTCGGTCCGGGGGCCGCACACCATGTGTGCGGCCCCCGTTCGGTGCCCGGCCACGGTCGTGGCCGGATGCGGGGCGCGGCGGTCGCGCGGACAATGGCGGAGGGCCTCCGGGAGACCGGTCGGCCGCCCGGCCGCCCGGCCGCCGCACAGGGCCGGAACACCGTTCGGACACCGTTCGACGTACTGGGGGCACGCCATGGAACCGGTGGAGGCCCTGGACAGGATCGCGTTCCTGCTGGAGCGCTCGGGGGCCGAGACGTACCGGGTCCAGGCGTTCCGTAACGCGTCCGCGATCGTGGCGGCGATGGACCCCGAGGAGGTCGGACGGCGCGCCGGGAGCCGCACGCTCGGCCGGGTGCGCGGGATCGGCCCCACGACGTCCCGGGTCGTGGAGGAGGCGGTGGCCGGGGACGTTCCCGAGTACCTGCGACGGCTGGAGGGGGAGGCGCGCGAGCCGCTGGCCGAGCGGGGGCACACCCTGCGGGCGGCGCTGCGCGGGGACTGTCATCTGCATTCGGACTGGTCGGACGGCGGCAGCCCGGTGGCGGAGATGGGCCGGGCGGCCCGGGCGCTGGGGCACGAGTGGGCCGTCCTCACCGATCACTCCCCCAGCCTGACCGTCGCCCGGGGGCTGACGGCGGGACGGCTGCGGGAACAGCTCGACCTGATCGCGGACCTCAACTCCCGGTGGGCGCCTTTCCAGCTGCTCACGGGCATCGAGTGCGACATCCTGCCCGACGGTTCGCTGGACCAGGAGCCGGATCTGCTGGACCGGCTGGATCTGGTTGTGGCGTCCGTCCACTCCAAGCTGCGGATGGAACCGGCCGCGATGACCCGGCGGATGGTCGCCGCCGTACGCGACCCGCGCACCGACGTGCTCGGGCACTGCACCGGCCGGCTGCTGACGGCGCACCGGGGATCGGGCCGGGGGCGGCGGGACGGGCGGAGCCGGGGCGGCGGGGGCCGGCCGGAGTCGGAGTTCGACGCGGAGGAGGTGTTCGCCGCGTGCGCGGAGTCCGGTACGGCGGTGGAGATCAACAGCCGCCCCGAACGTCTGGACCCGCCGCGTCGGCTGCTCCGGCAGGCGGTCGCCGCCGGTGTCCTCTTCGCCGTCGACACGGACGCGCACGCGCCGGGGCAGCTGGACTGGCAACTCCTGGGGTGCGCGCGGGCGGAGGAGTGCGGGGTGCCCGCCGATCGGGTCGTCAACACCTGGACGGCCGGTCAGCTACGGGAGTGGACCCGGTCCCGGAAGGCCCCGGCGAAGTCCTGAGGCCGGGGGCCGGGCCGAGGGCCGCTCGCGCCGAAGGGGCGCCCGGAAGGGCCGGTACGGTCGGCCCGCACCGGCGCCGTGCCCGGCCGGCCCCGACATGCGCCGCCCGCCCCGAAGGCGCGCCGCCGCATCCGCGGGGACCGACCGCCGCCGGCGGTCGGAGAACGCGCCACACGGCACGCGCGGGCCGCGTGGGCCCTGGCCCGATCTCGGCGGCGAGGGTCCTCAGTGGTCCTCCAGTCGCGCGAACGCGCTCGAGTCGAGGCGCGCCAGCAGGTCGGTCGCGTCGGCGTAGATCTCGTCCGCCCCCGCCGACTCCAGGGCCGTGCGGGGGAGACCGCCCGACAGCAGCGCGACGGCCCGGACCCCGGCATGGGAGGCCGCCTCCATGTCCCAGACCGAGTCGCCCACGAACACCGCGCGCTCCGTCGGTACCCCGGCCTTCTCCAGTGCGAGGTACACCGGGTCCGGGGCCGGTTTGCCGGCTTCCACGTCGTCTCCTCCGGCGATGTCCGCGATGACGTCGTCCGCGCCGATCGCGCGCCTGAGCGCGCCGAGCTCGGCGTCACCGGCGGAGGTGGCGAGGACGATCCGCCAGCCGCGGTCGGCCAGGGAGCGCAGCAGGTCGCCCGCGTCCTCGAAGGCGGCGAGCCGGTCGAAGTACTGCCCGTAGAGCTCGGTGTGCGCGGCGCCGATCCCCTTGTCCCGCGCGGGGTCGCGTTCGTCGCCGAGCAGGTGCGCGATCAGGTCCTGTGAGCCGAGCCCGATCGCCCGGTGGATGGTGGACATCGGCACGGTGTGCCCGGCCCGCCGGAACGCCTCCCACCAGGCGACCACATGGAGATGATTGGTGTCGACCAGGGTTCCGTCGATGTCGAACAGTGCCGCGCGTGTCGCCATGGTGTGCTCCGCCTCCCGTGCCGTCGGGGCCCGCGCGGCCCGGTGTCCGGCGGCCACCGCGGGGGGCCGGACAGCGGACCGAGGGCGTGGCCTGTGTCTCGATCATGCCGTGTACCCGCGCGGGCAACATCTCGTACGTCCGTGACGCGCCCTTTTCCGTCCGCCGCACCGCGGAGGGACCCGGCGACGCTCGGCGTGGCGCTGGTCGAGCGGGCGCCGGCCACGCCGTACCCGGCGGTCCGTACCCCGCTCACCGGGGGCGGGGTGCGGAAGCGGCGCGTCCCGGCCCGCTCAGGTCCTGTCCTCGGGCGGAGCGCCGGTGACGGTGGGGTGCGACCGCGTGGCATGCCGACGGGCCATCGCCGGGAACAGCCCCCAGCACAGCACGAACCACGCGACCATGCCGCCCACGAGCCACACCGCGATGGCGTCCGCCACCACGAACCGCAGGATGAGCAGCAGGGCCGAGGCCATCGTGCACAGCAGCAGCACCAGCCCGACCATCGTCAGCCGGGAGGCCCAGCGGACGATCTGCGGTTTCAGCCGGCGCCCGGTCAGCAGCCGGTGGAACGAGACGGGCGCGATCAGGGCGCCCACCGCCGCCGCGCCGAGCAGTACGGTGGCGGTGTAGATGTCCCGGTCGGTCTCGGAGAGTTCGGTGAACCGCTGCTGGAAGACGACCGTCAGCAGGAAGCCGAACAGGATCTGCACGCCCGTCTGGGCCACCCGCAGCTCCTGGAGGAGTTCGTTCCACAGCCGGTCCGCGCGCTGCTCGACCGTCTCGTCGCGGCCGTGCTCGGGACCGGACCCGCCGGGAGCCGCCCCGGGTGTCACCGCACGCACAGGCAGAAGGGGTGCCCCGCCGGATCGGCGTAGACCCGGAAGCCGCGCCGTCCCCCGTCGTCGTCGAGGTCGAGGGGCGTGGCTCCGAGCGCGAGCACCTGCTCCTGCGCCGCCTCGATGTCCGTCACGTCGAGGTCCAGGTGGAGCTGCTGGGAGTCGTGGGCGCCGTCGGGCCAGTTCGGCGGCCGGTGGTCGGGGGCGAGCTGGAAGGCGATACGGGCGCCGCCCGGGAGGTACAGGTCGTACCAGACGTCGTCGTACTTCTTCACCTCGCCGCCGAGCACATCGGCGTAGAAACGGGCGAGTGCCGGCGGGTCGGGACAGTCCAGGGCCACCAGGGAGTAGGTCGCGATCGCCATACCGCTCTCCTCACGTCATCCGACGGACCGCTCCGCCGCACTCGCGCGGCGCAGTGGTCCTTCGACCGCTGCTGACTGATGTCGACCGCTTCGGGTCCCTTTTCTCCTCACCGTAAACCGCCGTGTCACACCCGTCCCGTCCACTCCGGCGTGCTCAGGGACCGGACGGCCGGGGCGGCAGCCGCAGATGGGCGAGATCGGCCGGGACGGGGCTGTCGGGGCGGAAGAGGGGTGCCGCCTCGCCGTCGGCGGCCGTGGCGGGCGCGTCGGTGAGCCGGAAGCGGCTCCGCAGCCTGCTGTAGAAGTCGGTGGGCCCCAGCCGGACCAGGCGCAGCCGGTTCGCGGCCCCGTACACCCCGATCCAGTCCCCGGGGCCGAGCACGCCGCGCAGCTGGCCGTCGACGCTGACCGCCACCTGCCCGGAGTGCGGCAGGACACGCAGGCCCACCGGCTCGTCCGGGGCGGCCACCACCGTGCGGTTGAACGTCATGTGCGGTGCCACGGGAGTGAAGACGACGGCGTCCATGTGGGGCGAGAGGACCGGGCCGCCGGCTGCGAAGCTGTAGGCCGTCGAGCCGGTCGGCGTGGCGACGATGACGGCGTCCGCCGAGTACGAGGCGAGCAGGCGGCCCGCGAGATAGACGCCGAGGGCGGCCTGCCGGTCCCTGGCCAGCTTCTCCACGACGATGTCGTTGACGGCGGTGATGTCCAGCGGCACGCCCCACCCCTCGGCGCCGGCCTCCGTCCCGGCGGCGGCACCGGCCTCGGCCCCCGCCCCCTCCGGCGGGGACCGGACCGGGGGCGGCGGCAGGGCGGGCCCCCTGCCGTAGCACAGGAGCGCCTCCATACCGGCCGGGAGCTCCAGGCCCCGGGAGGCCCGCATGGTGAGCGTCATGCGCTCCTCGACGGTGACGCGGCCCTCGTGCACCGCGTTCAGTGCCCCGGTGACCTCTTCGGCGGGCACCTCGGTCAGGAAGCCGACCCGGCCCAGATCGACGCCGAGCACCGCGGCGCCGTTCGCGGCGGCGATCCGCGCGCCGCGCAGGAACGTCCCGTCCCCGCCGAGGGTGACGACGAGGTCCGGATCGCCCGCCGCGTGCGCCTCTTCCCGGCCGCCGCGGCGCGGTTCGTGGTCCTGCCACACGTCGGCCTCCTGGCACGGGACACCTCGCGCCGCGCACCAGGAGCGGACGGCACCGGCCGCGTCGACGGCGGCCGGGCGGCCCCGGTGGACGACGACCGCCACGCATCTCACCGGCATGGTGTGACCTCCGTACGCTGTCGGGCGGCCGGGAGGGCCGGGGGAGTCGCCGGGGACGGTCAAGGACTACCAAGGACTGCGGGCCGGGACGGAGCGCGGCGCCCCGATCGGTCGGCCCGGATGGGATTCACCCGAATGGCGGATGTCGACGAGGGGGCGCCCGCTGCGGTGAACGCTGGCCGAACGGCGGCCCGGGCCACTGCCGTCGACGGCCCGGAGGGCTCCCCCGGTTGCCGCCGCCGGGGGACGGATGCGCGATGGAGATGTGCGCGCCTGACCGTGAGGAGCCCGCAGACGCGCTTCCCCCACGCGAGGAGTGATCGCAGATGTCAGCCGAAGGCGTGTTCAACAACCCCAGCAGGCTCGTGGGCCTGGGCGTGTACGACAGGAACGGGGACAAGGTCGGCACGGTGGGCCAGGTCTATGTCGGCGACCGGACGGGCCGCCCCGAGTGGGTGACCGTCAAGACAGGGCTGTTCGGCATGAAGGAGAGCCTCGTCCCGCTGGCCGGGGCGCGCCGCGCGGGCGAGGACATCCACGTCCCGTACGCCAGGGAGACCGTCAAGGATGCGCCGCGCCTGGACGCCGACGAGCATCTGGACCCGGGGCAGGAGACACAGCTCTACGAGCACTACGGCCTGTCGGTCGGCGGCACGGGCATCGGGACGGCCGCCGCCACGGGCCCGGCGGCGGGCGCGGGCATGGGCATCGGGGCCGGGACGGAAGAGGGCGCGGGCACCGGGGCCCGTACCGGCACGGCGGGCACGACCGGCGGTACGGGGGCGGGCGCCGGCATGGGGACGGGCATGGGAGCCGGCCTCACGGACGAGCCCGGCGCGATGGCCGGCGGCCAGGGACGCGCTCCGGCCGGTGCCGGGATGCGCGGCGCCATGCCGGGCGAGGGCAAGGCCCTGCACGGCGAGGAACTGATCCGGTCCGAGGAACAGCTCCGGGTCGGCGCCGAGGAACACGAGGTGGGGCACGCGCGGCTGCGCAAGGTCGTCGTGACCGAGCACGTGACCACGTCCGTCCCGCTCAGCCACGAGGAGGTCCGGGTCGTCCACGAGGCGATCGCGCCCGAGGAGCGCGGCGGCTACGGGCGCTCCCGGATCGGCGAGGCGCAGACCGAGGTGACCCTGCACGCCGAGGAGCCGGTCATCAGCAAGGAGACCGTTCCCGTGGAGCGGGTGCGGATGGAGACGGAGAGGGTGACCGAGCAGAAGGAGGTCTCCGCCGAGGTCCGCAAGGAGGAGATCCGGTACGACACCGACCGGACGACGGGCGAGCCGACGGGCGGCACCGGCGGCACGCGGGACATGGGAGGCGGCAGGCGCGGACCGGGCCGCTGACGGGGACCGGGCGGTGCCCGCCCCTGCCCCGCCGCCCAGCTGCGGACCTCCGTCGAGTCACCACGTCGATCAGCGGCACGTGGTGGCCGGCGGGGGCGGGCCGCTTTCCGCGGGCCGGGCGCGGGGAGGGCCGTTCGCGCCCGCGCGGGGCCACTCCGCCGACGGCCTTCCGGACGGGTCTCCCGCCGCCGCCCGTACGCGATCCGGGCGGCGGCCCGGATCGTACGAAACCGCGCGCGGTGGGAGTGCCGGGCGCCTCGACGGGACAGGCGTGAAGGATGACCACTTACGTGATGACCGTCCCCGGAACGCTCCAGCGGCCGCTGACCGAAGAGGCCCGGGCCGCCGTGCTCAGGGCCCTGCGGCCGGCGGACCCGCGGACGACGGACGTCGGGGCCGCCGAGGAACTGGACATCCTCTCCGTCGACAGCGACGCCTCCATCTTCACCCTCCATCTCGAAGTGGAGGCCGGCACATCCGGCGCCGCCCGGGAAGAGGCCCGTCGGATCGCGGGCGTGGCCCTGGAACAGGCCGGTCTCCCCGCGAGCGACGCGCCGCTCGGGGAGCCGGTCATCACCGCCATCGACGCCGAGTAGGCCGAGCGGGCCGCGTAGGTCCTGCACCGGCCGGTCCGGAGTCGACTCGGGTCCGCACACTTCGGCGGGCGGCGAACCGTTCCGGAGGCACGCTGGGTGCCGCCCGGGCGGGCGGCCCGCGCCGGACGATGCTGATCGGGCTGACCGCGGGGGCCGCCGGACTGCTCGGGCTGGCCGCGACCGGGGCCCGGACGCCGTACGCGCTGCTGGTGGCACCGCTGGTCGCCACCGGTTTCGGCATGGCGTTCACCATGCCCGCGGCCACCACGGCGGTGGTGGAGACTGCTCCCCACGAGCGGGCGGGCCTGGCCTCCGGTGTGATCAACGCCGCGCGCCAGCTCGGCGGCGTCATCGGGGTGGCAGTCCTCGGCGCCCTGCTCTCGGGCGGCCCGGCGTCGTTCCTCCCGGGCCTGCGGCTCGCGCTGGTGCTGGCCGGGGCGTCCTTCCTGGTGGGCATCGTGATCACCGCCGCCACGGTCGACCGCTCCGCGACCGTCCCCGCCACCTGACAGCGCCGGACGACACGTTTCCCGACGATGTCAGAACGTCCATGAATCCGCGCCCAAACCAGCATTTCGTGTGATGGGAGCGCCCGTTTCCGCTCATTAGAGTGGCGGAACCTGATATAGCACGGCGGAATGGAGCGACCGTGGCCGCCTCCGTGCGGAACCGTGACCCTGCCCTACCGGCTGCGCGTTGGCCCCGCGTCCCCACCCGCCAGAGAGGGAACCCGTGCAGCACACTCCCCCGGTGACTTCGCCGCCGTCCGTCCCGTCTTCCCCGGACCCCGCGTGCGCCACCCCCTCCGCCTCCGCCTCGATCACCCGCTCCGCACCGATCGCCCCCGGCGCACCGGTCGCCTCCTCCACACCGCTCGACCATCCCGTCCCGCCGCCGGGAACCATGGGCCCGCCCGCCGAGTTCACGTGGCTGCGCGAACACTGCCCGGTGACCCGGGTCAGGACGCCACAGGGCGTCCCCGCCTGGTACGTGACCCGGTACGAGGACGTCAGGGACCTGATCGGGGACCGGCGGCTGATCAGGCCGACCATCGAACAGTGGCCGAGCCGACCCGACGGCGACGGGGCCGGTGAACCGGGTCTGACGACGATGATGGAGCTGGAAGGCCTCGAGCACATGGCGCTGCGCCGGGCCCTGTCCGAGTGGTTCAGCCCGCGTGCCGTCCGCGGCCGGCTGCCGGCGATGCGGGCGACGGCGGACGAGCTGCTGGAGGGATTCGCCGCCGGAGGCCGCCCCGGGGACCTGGTCGCGGGCTTCTTCGAGCCGTTTCCCCTGCTGGTGATGTGCGACCTGGTGGGCATCCCGCGCCAGGACGCCGGCTATTTCGTGCCGCTCGCGGACGTCGCCCTCGGCGCGCTGATCACTCTGGAGGAGGGACGCGCGGCCAGCGGCCGGCTGCGCGCGTACATCGAGTCGGTCATCGACGCCAAGCGGTGTTCTCCGGCGGACGACATCCTCAGCGACCTGGTCGCCGCGCACGAGCGCGGCGAGCTGACCGAGGAGAGCGTGCGGGGCTTCGGGCTCTCGATGCTGGTCGCGGGCTACCGGAGCAGCACGATGTTCCTCGCGAACGCCGTCGTGTCGCTGCTGGCCGACCCCGCCCGGTACGCGAGGTTGCGGGACGAGCCGGGCCTCATGCCCACCGCGGTGGAGGAACTGCTGCGCCACACACCGGTGCAGAACGGCGTGGTGGTGCTGCTGGCCACCGAGGACATCCGGCTGCGCGGGCAGACCATCCGCGCGGGTGACGCCGTACTCCCCGTGCACGCTGCCGCCAACCGCGACGCCACCGTGTTCCCCGACGCGGACCGTCTCGACCTGGACCGTGCGGACAATCCGCATCTGGCCTTCGGGCGGGGCCCGCACAACTGCATCGGGTCGCACCTGGCCCGGGCCCAGATGACGGTCGGCCTGGCGGCCCTGCTCGGCCGCTTCCCGGGGCTTCGAGCGGCGCATGGCCAGGAGCCCGCCTGGGACGACGCCTCCCCCGTCAGATCCCCGCTCACCCTCCCGGTCGAGTGGTGAGGCCCGGCGGACTCAGCGGACGGTGAGCGATCCCTTCATGAAGGGGTGGATGGTGCAGAGGTAGGGGTAGGCACCCGCTGTGCCGGGCGCCGTGAAGGCGGCCGTCTTCACCGGACCGACGGTGCCGGTGTCGAACCTCTTGCCGGTGGCGGTCACCGTATGGGCGACGGCGTCCTTGTTGGTGACGGTGATCCTCGTCCCCGGTGTCACGGTCAGCCGCGCGGGCCGGTACGTGAAGTCCTTGATGGTGATCTGTGCCCGGCCGGTCGCCTGCGCGGGGGGAGAAGGGGAGGAGGGGGCGGCCGAGGGCGGCGGGGACGACGGGGCCGGCGAGCGCGTCGCGCCGCCGGGCCCGTGGGAGCAGCCGGCGAGGGCGCCCAGACAGAGCGCGGCGAGAACGACGGCCGAGCGCGGCAGGGGGGAGCGGTGCGGGCCGCGGCGCGGGCCGGACCGGGCTCGGTACGGGCCGGAGCCGCGTGGGCCGGTGCCCGGCACCGACGGCCCCCGCTCCCCCACGCCGCGCCGGCATCGGGGGGCGGCGACGGGAGCCCCGAGGGGATCCCGTGCGGGATCAGGACGGGCTGGCGCCGGTCGCACTGGGGCTCATGGTCTCTCCGGGGCTGGGGCTCCCGGTGGGCGACGGGCTCGTGGTGGCACCGGGCGGCATGGTGGTGATCTTCTTGCCGTCGACACCGAGCACGTACCACTTGCCGCCGAACTGGTTCAGGCCCTGGCCCTTGAACTCGCCGGGCTTCTTGTCCAGGTCGAAGGTGTACAACGGGTGTCCGTCGTACGTGACCTGCTTCTTGCCGTCGCTGCGGGTGATCGTGGACAGCCAGCCCGCCTTGACGCCGCCACTGCCGGCGACCGGCTTGGTGGCGACGATCAGGGGCGGCCAGTCCACCGCGCACTGCCCGGAGCAGTTGGACTTGTTCTTCGTGTCCGCCTCGAAGAGGTAGAGGGTGTGACCCCTGCCGTCGACCAGGATCTTCCCCAGCGGCCCGCTCACGGCGGACACCTTGCCCACGTTCACCGAGGGCGAGGGGGAGTGGGGCATGGTCTCGCTCGGGGAGGCCGCCGCGAAATCCGCGGCCCCCTCCTTCTTGGCCGCCGACGATCCGCCGTCTCCGGAACACCCGGCGAGGGCGGCGGCGCACAGCACGGCCGTGGCCACGGCGGTAGCTGCTGTCCTGATGTTGCTCCTCATCTAGGCTCCTCCGATCCAGCCGCCCGACGGGCAGCACTCCGGCCGTCCCATGACGGCCGCACCACCCACTAGAGGGCACGCCCACGGAGCGGGCCACCGCACAGGGCCATTCGGGTCACCCGCTCCGTACGCGCCGGGATCGCGCGCCCGCCGTGCCGAACGGCGTCACCGTGCCGGGCCCGCGGGACGGGTGCGGTGACGCCGTTCGGGTGAGGTAGGGTGGCGGTCGCGAAGGGGAGTAGCCCCGCGAACCGGTCGTCGACACACTGGAGCCCTCGGGTTCCCGGTGGCCGGGCCCGCCGACCGGCGGGCGGGCGAGACCTTCGGTCAGGCACACACAGGCCCGCATGGAGCGGGTCTCCATCGTTGTGCCGGGCCGAGTGGTCCTCCTGGCTCCGTCACGGTGCTTCGCGAAGGCCCGGGTCCGGCCCTGAGAAGAGAAAGCCACCCGGAATGCAACTCGACCCCCTGGCGATCGTCACCGCCTTCGGGCTCATCTTCCTCGCGGAGCTCCCCGACAAGACCATGTTCGCGTCCCTCGCGATGGGTACGCGGATGCGTCCGCTCTACGTCTGGTTCGGCACCTCCACCGCCTTCGTCGTCCATGTCGCCATCGCCGTGGGGGCGGGCAGCCTCCTGGGGCTGCTGCCCGACTGGATCGTCAAGCTCGTCTCGGCGCTGCTCTTCGCCTTCGGTGCGTTCGTGCTGCTGCGCGGGGGCGGCGGCGACGATGACGAGGACACGGAGAGCAAGACGGTCACCGGCTTCTGGCCGGTGTACTCGACCGCCTTCATGGCGGTCTTCATCAGCGAGTGGGGCGATCTCACCCAGATCACCACGGCCAACCTCGCGGCGAGCAACGGCACCTGGTCGACCGCGATCGGTTCGGCCGCGGCACTGATGTCCGTCTCCGCCCTCGCCCTGCTCGCGGGCCGGTTCATCGCCACGAAGGTGCCGCTGAAGACCGTCCAGCGCATCGGCGGGCTGTGCATGCTCGGTCTCGCCGTCTGGTCGGTCGTGGAGATCTTCGCCGGCTGACGGCCGGCCGACGCGCGCCGGCCGGCGCAGCCCGTCCCGGCCGCGCGGGCCCGCCACCGCCTTCCGACTGCGACTTTCGATCACGGCCGAAGGTGGTGGCCGGGCCGGCGCGGTCCGGCGGAAGCTGGGGCCCTCGAGCACTCGGAGCGCGGTGCACGGGACCGAGCCCGCGCTCCGGGGCGACACATCCATGCGAGGGGGAACTCACATGCGTCATGTCCGTCACCTGACCAGGAAGGTGACCGCCGCCTCGGCGGCACTCGTCGCCGGTGCGCTGCTGTCGCTCGGCGCGGGTGCCAACGTCGCGCAGGCGGCGCCGGCGGCCACGGTCCACGGGTGTCCGTCCGGGTACGTCTGCCTGTACCCGAACGCGAGCTGGAACAACGACAGGCCGACGTACAAGTGGTACACGTACGGCGCCCACAACCTGAGCAACCAGTTCGGGGTGAAGCGGTTCTTCAACAACCAGACCGGTGGCGCCGTGGCCCGTAACTGCACGGGGTACAACGGGACCGGCTGCCAGGGCAAGCAGCCCGCCGGCACGTACGCCGACTACGACTACACGCCGTACAACTCCGTCGTCCTCGCGCCGAACTGACCGCGTCCGGGCGCGGCGTCACCGGCCTCGCCCGGACACCATCCCGCGCGCCGGTGCCGTGCCCCCGCCGGACGGGGGCACGGCACCGGCGCGCGTCCGTCACCTCGTCGCTTCCGCCAGAACGGCGCGGCACCCGTGATCGCGCGGGGGCCGGGTCAGTTCTCGCGGGCGACGTGCCGTTCCAGGACGCCGAGCACGTCACGCGCCGCCGTGGGGCCGGTGTTGAGGAAGAACGTGTCGTCGTCCACCGCCACCGCGGTCTTGCCCGCGACGGCGGACAGCGTCGGCCACAACGGTGCCTCCGTGAGCCGTGCCGCCTTGCCGTCACTCCCCTGGACTCCGTAGAACAGCCAGTCGGCGTCCGCCAGATCGAGTTGCTCGTTGCTGATGTTCCGCGATGTCTTGTCGAACCGCTGGCTCTTCGGCCGGGCGAGACCGGCGTCCTCGGCGATGCCGCCGGTGAACGAGGGCACGCCGAAGACGCGCAGCCGGTCGCCGTTGAGCCGCAGGAAGGACACGGTCACCGGCTCCTTCAGGGAGGCCCTGAGCTTCTCCGCCTCGGCGTGGTAGGCGTCCAGGACGGACTGTGCCTCCTCCGACTTGCCCAGCCCGTCGGCGACGAGCAGGAAGTCCTGCTTCCAGTAGAGCCCGGTGCCCTGGGTGGCGACGGTGGGCGCGAGGGCGCTGAGCGAGTCGTAGAGGCCCTTCGCGTTCTTGCCGGCGGTGTTCATCAGGATCAGGTCCGGCTTCAGGTTGCCGATGGTCTCCAGGTCCGGGTCCACCCGGGAGCCCACGTCCGTGACCTTCGCGAGCCGGCCGGCGTCCTCGGGGAAGTCCTTGACCAGGTACTTCGGGATGATGTCCGCGCCGTCGCCCCGGGTGGAACCGGCCGGCACCGTGCCCAGTGTGAGCAGCGCGTCCGCCTGTCCGGTGGAGATGACCACCACCTTCCGAGGTGCGGACGGGATGGTGGTGCTGCCCTCGAAGTGCTTGACCGTGCGCGGGAACGCGCCGTCGGGCTCGCCGCTCCCCATTCCCTTCGGCAGGGCGCGGGGAGCGGTGTGCGTCGTGGGCCGGGGAGCGGGGCCGTCGTCCGCCGCGGCGGACGACGAGGCGGACGGGGCCGTGGAACAGCCGCTGAGGAGCAGGGTTCCGGCCAGGGCGAGGCCGCCGGTCAGACGGACGAGAGGAAGATCACGGAAGCGGTACACGATCCATTAGCTTAGGCTTCCCTAAGTGTTGATGAACAGACAGGGCGGTCATGTGATGGATCACAACACCGCCGGGGGGACGGATCCCGGCGGCTCGGCACCGCCGGCGTGCGCGGCCCCCCGGCGGGCGGGAGGGGCGGACGACGGTACCTCCCCCAGGCCGCCGGACGCGCGTTCCCGGGGCGGGCGCCGGGTGGTCGCCCTCGTGGTCACGCTCGCCCTGGTCGCGCTGTTCGTCCTCGTCTCGCTCGGTGTCGGCGCGCGGGGAGTGCCCCTGGGCACCGTCTGGCGCGTACTGCTCCACAACGACGGGAGCCCGGACGCCGTGATCGTCCATCAGCTGCGGCTCCCCCGCACCGCGCTGGCGGTCGTCGTCGGCGCCGCGCTGGCGACGGCCGGGGTCGTCATGCAGGCCATCACCCGCAATCCCCTGGCGGAGCCGGGCATCGTGGGTGTCAACTCCGGTGCCTCGTTCGCCGTGGTGATCGCCATCGCCGCCTTCCATGTCACGAGCGTGGCGGGCTATGTGTGGTTCGCCTTCTGCGGGGCCGTCCTGGCGGCGCTGCTCGTCTACGCGCTGACCTCCTCGGGCGCCGCCCGGGGCCGCCACCACACCCGCCTCGTGCTGGCCGGCGCCGCCCTGTCGGCGAGCCTGGGCGCGGGGACCGGCATCCTCACCATGTTCGACAGCGACGCCTTCGACTCGTACCGCTTCTGGGTGGTGGGTTCGCTGGAGAACCGGGGTACGGAGGCGCTTCCCGCGATCCTCCCGTTCGCCGTCGCCGGCCTGCTGATCGCGCTCGTGCTCGGTCCGTCGCTCAACGCGCTGGCGCTGGGCGACGACGTCGGCGCGTCGCTGGGGCTCAGGGTGGGCTGGGTGCGCGCGGCCGGTTTCGCCTCGGTGATGCTGCTGTGCGGGGCGGCGACCGCGGCCGCGGGGCCGATCGGATTCGTCGGCCTGGTCGTCCCGCACGTCCTGCGGCTGCTCCTCGGCCCGGACCTGCGCCTGCTGCTGGCGCTCTCGGTGCCGGGCGGAGCCCTGCTACTGCTCGTCAGCGACGTGGTGGGGCGGGTGGTCGCACCGCCCGGTGAGGTCGAGGCCGGTGTGGTCACCGCGTTCATCGGTGCGCCGGTGCTGCTGTGGCTCGTCGTACGCCGCGGGGAGGACGCCCGGTGACCGGGGCGGACGAGGCACCGAACCACTCCGTGCGACGCGTCGGCCGCGCCTCGCCCGGCGACGCGCGGGACCGCTCCCCGGAGCGCGCGGCGGCCCGGCCCCGGGTGCTGCGGCTGCCCGGCGGAATCACACTGCGCCACTCGCGCCGGGCCGCCGCCGTCACGGCCACGGTGCTGCTGGGCTGTGCGGTGGTGTGGGCGGTGACCATGTTCACGGGCACGTACCGGATCGGCGCGGGCGGGATCGTGGACGTGCTCACCGGCGGCGGCTCGGACACCGACCGGTTCATCATCGTCGGCCAGCGGCTGCCGCGGGTGTGTGCGGCCCTGCTCGTGGGGGCCGCGCTCGGGCTGTCGGGGGCGCTGTTCCAGAGCCTGGCGCGCAACCCCCTCGGCAGCCCGGACGTCATCGGGTTCACCACCGGCTCCACGAGTGGCGCGCTCGTCGTCATCCTGGCGGGCGGGAGCGGCGCCGGGCTGGGCGTCGGCGCCGGTTCGGTGCTCGGCGGCCTGCTGACCGCGGTGGTGGTGTACGGGTTCACAGCGGCGCGCGGCGTCTCGGGCAATCGGCTGGTGCTCGCCGGTATCGCCGTCGGGGCGATGCTGGCCTCCGTCAACGACTTCCTGCTGACCCGGGCCGACCTGGAGTCCGCGGAGAGCGCCAAGTCATGGACGTACGGCAGTCTCAACGCGGTCTCCTGGTCCCAGGTCACCCCACTGGCGGTCGCGCTGCCCGTGCTCGCCGCCGCGGCCCTGGCGATGGGCGGGCCGCTGCGGCTGATGGAGATGGGGGACGACACCGCGGGCGGCCTCGGGGTGAACGTCCCCCGGGTGCGGGCGTTCGGCCTGCTGCTCGGTGTGGCGCTGGCCGGCACGGCGATCGCCGTGGCGGGTCCCATCGGGTTCCTCGCCCTGGCGGCTCCTCAGCTCGCCCGCAGGACGACCCGCTCCCCCGGCCCGCCGATCGGACCGGCGATGGCGGTGGGGGCCCTGCTGCTGGCCACGGCCGACCTGCTGGCACAGCGTGTCCTCGCCCCCTTCCAGATCCCCGTGGGGCTGGTGACGGGCGCGCTCGGCGGGATCTATCTGCTGTGGTTGCTGTCGCGGGAGAGGCGGGCGTCCGGAGCCGGGTAGGCGGAATGAACGCGACAGAAAACAACGAATCCCTGTTTGTCGGGTCAGTTCTCAAGCTGAACTTCAGCGTGAGGGACATGTCATGGGTCCGTCGCCGATCCCGTCTCGGAGGGGGGGCGGGCGGAAACAGGGCCGAGGGGCCGTTTAGGATGTCGGTGTGAAACGGCAGCGGCGTGATGTGACCCGGCCCCGCGGGGTGCGGGTGCTGCTGCCGTTGGTGCTCGCGGTCGTCGCCGGTGTGCTGGCGATGCACGGCCTGGCGTCGGCCGACACGACCGCCGGCCACGACGCCGCGCCCACGAGCCACGCGATGACGGCCATGGCACCGGACTGCGTACAACCGGAGCACGACGGCGGCGGGCACATGGACCACGCGGACACCACCTGCGCGGCCGCCGGCATCGGCTCCGCCCCGGCGCTGCCCGCCCTGCCCGTCGCGGTCACCTCCGTCGGCCCGGTCACGCCGGTGGACGGGGCCCGCCACGCGTCCGGAGCGCCACCGGGCGGCTCCTCCGCCTCTCTGAGCGAACTGCAACTCCTGCGCATATAGGCAACCGCCTGCGGCGGTCGGCCACCCGTAAGGGGCCGATGGCCGTCCTCGGCATGCCCTCACACTTCCACCACGCACAGGAGTTGCTTTCCCATGACCTCATACCGACGCCCGGTCCGCCGGGCGGCCGTCGCCCTGGCCGTGTCCGGTGCCGCGCTCGTCCTCGCCGCCTGCGGCGGGAGCGACGGCGGCTCGCAAGGTCACTCCTCGGGCCACGCCGGGAGCCCGTCCCCTCGCTCGTCCGCCTCGTCCTCCGCGTCCGACTCGGCGTCCGACTCCGCGCACAACGCCGCCGACGTCTCGTTCGCCCAGGGCATGGTCCCGCACCACCGGCAGGCGGTGGAGATGGCGGATCTCGCCGCCACCCGGGCCTCGTCGGCCGAGGTGAAGAAGCTCGCCGCCGAGATCCGCGAGGCCCAGGACCCGGAGATCCGGACCCTGACGGGCTGGCTGAAGAGCTGGGGCGAGGACGTCCCGGCGGCCGGCGGCGCGATGGACCACTCCGGGCACGACATGGCCGGAATGATGAGCGAGGACGACATGACGGCGCTCGAGAAAGCGTCCGGGCAGGCGTTCGACACCGCATTCCTCGAGATGATGGTCGAGCATCACGAAGGCGCCGTCGAGATGGCCAGGACGGAGAAGTCCAAGGGCTCCCATCCGGGCGCCACGAGCATGGCCGACGACATCATCGCCTCCCAGAGCGCCGAGATCACTCGGATGAACACGCTCCTCGGCTAGTGCCGTAACCTGCCGAGGGCCGGGCGGGCGGCACCGAAATACCCAGCACCTCGGTGCCGCCCCCGACCCAGCGGTGGGACAGGGGCCCGGGAACGCGTGGCACGCCGCGCGTTCCCGGGCCGCGGACGTCAGGGCTTGGGCAGTGTGCAGCCCGGAAGACTCAGGTCGATCCTGTTCCCCGTGGTGACGCACGCGACGATCCCGTACGTCTCCTGGGCGTAGTTGATGCCCGGCCGCACGGTGACGGTGCCGTTCTGGTCGACCTCGCACGGATTGTTGAGCGTGCAGCGGCCGCCGTCCTCGTTGCCGGTGTTGTTGACCGCGACGACCTTGCCGGTGGTGTTGTCGAGCACCGGCGAGCCCGAGGTGCCGCCTATCGTGTCGCACGCGGAGGTGTACCGGACGGAGTCCTTCCAGGTCCAGCTCCCCTCCTTCAGCCGGTAGGCGAAGCCGTCGATGGAGCAGCTGTAGACACGCTTCCAGTAGCCGGAGACGACCTTGATCGCGGTGCCCTGGACGGGGCGGGCTGCGTTCAGTTCCAGCGCCGTGATGCCGTACGAGTTCTGTATCTGCGCGTAGGTGCTGGTGAGTTGGTACAGGGAGATGTCCGTGTCGGTCATCGTCGCGTACGCGATCTTGCTCGCACGCAGGGTGGCGACGCCGGTGCCCGCCGAGTTCAGCAGGGTGAAGCTACGCGTGGAGGCCCGGTCCACGATGACCTGTCCCGCGGCCGGAAAACCGGTCTCCAGACAGTGGCCGTTGGACAGGACGAGGGCGGGGTCGCCCGGCTGCGACCCGGGCGTACGGACCACGGAGCCGGAACAGTTGCTCAGCGCCACCGTGCCGGCGAAGTCGATCGCCCGGACCGTGGGCGCCGGTGCGGTGCTCCGGGCCGGAACATCCGCCGTGGGCGCTCCCGCGTCGTGGCTCGTGGCCGCCGCGGGTGCCGCTCCCGCTCCGAGGAGCAGGAGGGCGAGTAACGCGCCCAGGAGAGGCTTTCTCATAGGGGGTCCCCTCTGTGACCGAGATTCTCGGTTTGTCATGGGCATTGTTGACGTACGGGCTGCGCCGGGCAACCACGCGTCACCAGGGGACCCTTGCCCCCGCGGGGGCCGACGACGACATGAGGGTGGGCGGTGCCGGCCGGCACCGCCCACCCTCATGTCGTCGTTCTCCGTGACCCGGGCCGGCTGGGGTCCTTACTGGACCAGGTCGTTGCCGGCCTTCACCGCGTCGGACCCGGCCTGTACGACGCCCTTCACGGCGCCCACCTTCTTCTGGACCTTGTCGCCGAGGAGCTGTTCCGCGACGGGCTTGGCCCGTTCGCCGACCGTCGCCGCCGTGCGGGCCGTACCGCTCAGGGTGCCACCGAGGTCGAGCGCCTGGGCGGCCTGGGCGGAGGGAGCGACGGCGGCGAGGAGGGCGGAGCCCGCCGCGGCGGTGGTGAGGATGCGATACAGGTTCATGGTCGGTGTAACGCGTGAACGCGGGTGAGGACACGCGACAGCCTTCTCAGCTCTCCACCGGCCGGCCGTCCGCGCGGATCGCCGTGCCCGCGATCACCTCCGGACGCAGCAGCGCGGCCAGCCGGTCGGCCGGGAGCAGTCCGCGTTCCAGCACCAGTTCGGCCACCCCGCGTCCGGTGGCGAGGGCTTCCTTGGCTATGGCGGTCGCGGCGGTGTACCCGATGTGCGGGTTGAGCGCGGTGACCAGCCCGATGGAGTTCTCCACCGTCGCACGCAGGGTGTCGGTGTTGGCGGTGATGCCCGCGACACACCGCTCGGCCAGGGTGCGGCAGGCCGCTCCCAGGTGGGTGATGCTCTCCGACAGCGAGTGCAGGATGACCGGTTCGAAGGCGTTGAGCTGCAACTGACCCGCCTCGGCGGCCATGGTGATGGTGACGTCGTTGCCGATCACCTCGAAGGCGACCTGGTTGACGACCTCGGGGATCACCGGGTTGACCTTGCCCGGCATGATGCTCGAACCCGCCTGAACGGGCGGCAGGTTGATCTCCGCGAGGCCGGCCCGCGGGCCGGAGGAGAGCAGGCGCAGGTCGTTGCAGCTCTTGGAGAGCTTGACGGCGATGCGCTTGAGCACGCCGGACAGGTGGACGAAGGCACCGCAGTCCTGGGTGGCCTCGACCAGGTTGGCCGCGGTGACCAGGGGCAGGCCGGTGAGGTCCGCGAGGTGCCGGCGGGCCGCCTCGGCGTAACCCGCGGGGGCGTTGAGGCCGGTGCCGATGGCGGTGGCGCCGAGGTTGATCTCGTGGACCAGCAGGACGGCCTCGGCCAGCCGGCTCTGGTCCTCTTCCAGCATCACGGCGTAGGCGGAGAACTCCTGGCCGAGCGTCATGGGAACCGCGTCCTGCAGCTGGGTGCGGCCCATCTTGAGGATGTCCCGGAACTCCTCGGCCTTGGCCGCGAACGCCTCGCGCAGCACGGTCATCGCGTCGAGGAGTTCCCGTACGGCGATGATCGTGGCGACGTTGACGGCGGTCGGGTAGACGTCGTTGGTGGACTGACCGAGGTTGACGTCCTCGTTGGGGTGCAGGTGCCGGTAGTCGCCCTTGTCGTGGCCGAGGAGTTCCAGAGCCCGGTTGGCGATCACCTCGTTGGCGTTCATGTTGGTGGACGTGCCGGCACCGCCCTGGATCACGTCCACGACGAACTGGTCGTGCAGCCGGCCGTCCTCGCGGATCTCCCGGCAGGCGGCGGCGATCGCGTCGGCCTTCTCGGGCGCGAGCAGACCGAGGTCCTCGTTGGCGCGGGCGGCGGCCTCCTTGACCGCGGCGAGCGCGTTGATCAGATGCGGGTACGCGGAGATCGCCGTACCGGTGATGGGGAAGTTCTCCGAGGCGCGCAGGGTGTGGACGCCCCAGTACGCGTCGGCGGGTATGTCGCGGTCTCCGAGCAGGTCGTGTTCGCGACGGTGGCCGGCAGTCATGACACAGGTGGTCCTTCGTGAGGGATGAGGAGGGTGTCGTGGGTTGGGGTCGAACGTGAACGGTGGCTCAGGCGGCCGGGTCCGCTTCCGGTCCCCCCTGGGCCGGGTCCCGCGGCGCGGCACCCGGGCCGTCGCCCTGGGCGACGGGCGCGAGTGCGGCGGACTCGACGGCCAGGGCGCCCGCCGCGCGCAGGCTTCCCACTTCCCGGCCGCCCCCGATGACCGGCGCACGGGCGAAGGGCGCGAGCAGCACCGGGTCGACACCGCACCGCAGCAGGGCCGCCGCCGTCACCGGCATCCGGGCCCGGTCGGCGCCGTCGGCGATCTTCACTCCGACGGCCCGCCCGTCCGGCAGGGCCGCGACCTGGACGCCCTCGAAGCCGTCCTTGGCGAGGAGACCGGGCACCGCGCGCATCAGCCGGGCGACATCGCGGGTCGTGCCCGAGACCAGTTCGGGGTGGTCCCGCATCGCCGCCGCGACCCGGCCCTCGTGGCTCTCGGGGGCGCCGGCGGCGATCCGGGCGACGGCGCGGGTGAGGCCGTGCAGGGAGACCGAGAACAGCGGTGCGCCGCAGCCGTCCACCGTCACCCGGGCGATGCCCTGCCCGGTGAGGTCCTCCACGGCCCGGGCGACCGACCGCTGGAGGGGGTGGCCGGGATCGAGGTAGTTCTCCAGCGACCAGCCCCGGGCCCTGGCGGTCATCACCATGGCGGCATGCTTGCCCGAACAGTTCTGGGCGAGTCTGCTCGGGCCCCGGCCGGCGCGCAGCCACGCGTCGCGTACGGCCGGGTCGTACGGCAGGTCGGGGACGTTGCGCAGAGCGTCCTCGGTCAGGCCGGCCGCCTCGAGGATCCGCCGGGCCGTGGCCAGATGCCGCTCCTCGCCGGAGTGGCTGGCGGCGGTCAGGGCGAGGGCCTCCTCGTCCGGCGGCAGCAGACCGGCCCGCAGCAGCGCGACGGCCTGGACCGGCTTGAGCGCGGAGCGTGGGTAGAACGCCGCTTCGATGTCGCCCGCGGCGAGTTCCACCGTTCCGTCCGCCGCCAGTACGACGACCGATCCGTGGTGGACGCCCTCGACGACGCCGCCGCGCACCACATGGGCGAGGGGGACGTGGGCGGGCACCCGGACGGCGGGCGGCGCGGCGGGGGCGTGGTCGTCGGGCGTGAGTGTGTGGTTCATCGTCGCCCTTCGTCGCTGCGCGTGCCGTTGTCGTCGCCGGTGCGGCCGGTGCCGCCGGTGCCATGGGTGCCGTCGCCGCGCGAGACGCCGGAACGCTCGTACGCCGCGGCCTCGCGTACGCTCCCGACCCGGCCCCGTACCAGGAACCAGCCGCCCACCAGCGCCGCCACGATCAGCGGCAGACACAGCACGGTCGTCCGGCCGGCTCCGCCGTCGGCCCACATCAGGACCAGGACGGAGGCGAGGAAGACCAGGGTGACCACCTCGGTGTACGGGGAGCCGGGCAGCCGGTAGCCGGGGCGGACGACCTCGCCCGCCCGGGCCTTCCGCCAGAACAGCAGGTGACAGATCATGATCATCGCCCAGGTGCTCAGGATGCCGATCGCGGCGAAGTTCAGCACGATCTCGAAGGCGTCCTTGGGCACCACGAAGTTGAGTCCGACGCCCAGGACGCAGACGCCCGAGGTGAGCAGGATGCCGCCGTACGGGACCTGGGTGCGGCTCATCACACCGGTGAACGTGGGCGCCGAGCCGGACTTCGCCATGGAACGCAGGATGCGTCCGGTGGAGTAGAGGCCGGAGTTGAGGCTGGACATCGCGGCGGTGAGCACGACGAGGTTCATCACACCGCCGGCCGCCGGCACACCGATGTTGGACAGGACGGTCACGAAGGGGCTCTCGCCGGCGGAGTAGGCGTTCCACGGCAGCAGCATCGTCAGCAGGACGACGGAGCCGACGTAGAACAGGGCCACCCGCCACATGATGGAGTTGATCGCCTTCGGCATGACCTTCTCCGGCTCCGCCGTCTCGCCCGCCGTCACACCGACCAGCTCGACCGAGGCGTACGCGAAGACGACGCCCTGGATGACGAGCAGCATCGGAAGCACGCCGGAGGGGAACATACCGCCGTTGTCGGTGATCAGCGAGGGACCGGGGGTGTGCCCGTCCACCGGTTGCTGCGTGACCAGCAGGAAGATGCCGATCAGCATGAAGGCGACCAGCGCCCCGACCTTGATGATCGCGAACCAGAACTCCAGTTCGCCGAAGAACTTCACGGAGATGAGGTTCACGGTCAGCACGACCGCGAGGGCGATCAGGGCGATCACCCACTGCGGTATGTCGCTGAACATGCCCCAGTAGTGGGTGTAGGTCGCCACCGCCGTGATGTCGGCGATCCCGGTGGTCGCCCAGTTCAGGAAGTACATCCAGCCCGCGACGAACGCGCCCTTCTCGCCGAGGAACTCACGGGCGTAGGAGACGAACGCGCCCGAGGACGGCCGGTGCAGGACGAGTTCGCCGAGCGCGCGCACCACCAGGAAGGCGAACACACCGCACACGGCGTACGCGAGGGCCAGCGAGGGGCCGGCGCCGGCGAGCCGGCCGCCCGCGCCGAGGAAGAGCCCGGTGCCGATCGCACCGCCGATGGCGATCATGTTGACGTGCCGGGACTTCAGGGACTTGCTGTAACCGGCGTCACCGGCGTCGACATGCGGACCGCTCGGCGGCGCCTGTCGCTGTACCTCCTGCTGGAGGGATTGCTCGCTCACGTCTGGGTTTCGCCTTCTTCGGGGGGATCGTTGCGGTGGGGGGACCGCACGATGGTGGTCAGGGTCGACTCGACGCGTGCGAGATGGTGTGTCATCGCTTCCACGGCGTCGTGCTCGGAGCGGTCGACCAGCGCCTCGACGATGAGCCGGTGTTCCTCGTTCGACTGCTCGCGCCGCCCGCCGACGTCGTTGAGGAACGCGGACTGGCGCGCCAGCGCGTCGCGGATCTCCTCTATGACCCGGCGGAAGACGGGGTTCTGGGCGGCCCGGGCGACGGCGAGATGGAAGAGCGTGTCCATCGCGACCCAGGCGGTGGTGTCCGTCTCCCGTTCCATCCGGTCCAGCAGGTGGGTCAGATGGTCCAGGTCCTCGGCCGTGCGGCGCACAGCAGCGTACCCCGCCACCGGGATTTCCACGTGCCGGCGTACTTCCAGCAGGTCGCTCGCCGCGTAGTCGCCGAAGGTGGGGTCCTCCACCGGGCCGGCGGAGACGACGAAGGTGCCCTTCCCCGTGCGGGAGACGGTGAGCCCCATCGTCTGGAGGGCGCGCAGCGCCTCCCGGAGGACCGGACGGCTCACTGTCAGGCGGCGGCAGAGCTCGGCCTCGGAGGGCAGCTTCTCCCCCACCGCGTACTCGCCCCGCTCGATGGCGGCGCGCAGGTGGCTCAGTACGGCTTCCATCGCGCTGACACGTCGGGGCACATCGCCAGCTGTCTGGCTGTCTGACAGGTTCACCCGGGCATCGTGAAGCGCGCCGAAGACCCCTGTCAAGGTGTGTGACCGGGTCGCCCCTGGTCCCGCCGCGCCGTTCGCGCCCGGCGACGGAGGTCACAGACCCGGTACGACGGCCCGCACCGGCCCGGACGGCGCCACGGCCCGGACGGGCAGGTCCCCGGTGGGTACGGCACCGGCAGCGGAGTTACGGTCGAGGCAGGCACACCGCATCCCGGGCCGGCTCCGCCGTGTCACGGACGGCGCCGGTCCGGCGTGAAGTGGTGTGTGTGGGCACGCGGTGGACGCCTCGGGCGCGCCGGGTACGGGTCCGGCTTCCGGAGCGGGTGGCCGTGCCCGGGGGCCTGCCGACGGCCCCCGGACGCGCCACCGGTACACGTGTGCCGGCACGCGGGAAGGAGAGCTGATTCCGTTGTCCGACACCGAGATTCCCTTGGCTGACCATCCCGAACACATCTCGCCCGAGCACGGCGCTCCGTGCTGGGTCAACCTGATGAGCCGCGATCTCCGGTCGGCTCAGGAGTTCTACGCGGCGGTGCTGGGCTGGCACTTCCGCCCCGCCCTGTTCGGGGAGGAGTTCGCCGTCGCGCTGGACGACGACGGGGAGCCGGTGGCGGGCATCGGGGCGCTGGGGCCCGGCTGGCGGGTGCCGGTGGCCTGGACGCCGTACTTCGCGGTGGACGACGCGGACGAGACCGCGGACCGGGTGCGGGAACGCGGTGGCACCGTCGCGGTGGGGCCCCTCAGGTTCGGCGCCGGGCGCGCCTTGCTCGCCGCCGACCGCGACGGCGCCGTCTTCGGCTGCTGGGAGGGCCGTACGCTCCCCTGGTCCGTGGGCCGGGGAAGCGCACCGGCCGTCCTGGAACTGCGCACCCGCGACGCCTTCGACGCCGCCCTCTTCTACGGCGAGGTGCTCGGCTGGGCGGAGCGCGGGTCGGGCGGGTGCGACGTCGCCTACGAGCACGACCACGTCGTCGTCCGCGACAGCACCCATGTCGTCGCCTCCTTGCGCGGCGGCGCGCTCGAGGCGGCTCCCGACCCCCGGCTGCTGCCGCGGTGGGAGATGCAGGTGCGGGTCCGCGAGGTGGCGGCGGTGGCGGTGGCGGCCGAGTTCGCGGGGGGCGCGGTGGCCCCGCGTCCGCCGGTCGAGGAGAACCTGTGCGGCCGGGCCCTCATCCGGGATCCCGACGGCGCGCAGTTCATCGTCACAGAGGCGTAGCGAGGCGTAGCGCCTGGTGTGCGCGGCCCGCGATCAGGTGGGTGACCGCCCGCGCCCGCTCGACAAGGCCCCGGTACACCTCGTCGCGATGTCACGGCGTCACGGCCTCACGCGGCCGGGGTGTCATACGCAGGGCTCACGCGCCGTCACGGCGTCATGACCGCCTTGACCATGCCGTCCCGCTTGGCCTGGAACGTCCGGTAGGCCTGGGGGGCCTCTTCCAGCGGCAGGGTGTGCGTGGCGAAGTGGTCGACCCCGAGGACGTCCTCCTCGTTCAGCAGCGGCAGGATGTCGTCCACCCACCGCCTGACGTTCGCCTGGCCCATGCGTAGCTGGACCTGTTTGTCGAACAGCGTGAGCATCGGTACGGGGTCGAGAGCGCCTCCGTAGACGCCCGACACGGAGATCGTGCCCCCGCGACGCACGGCGTCGACGGCGAGGTCGAAGGCCACCATGCTGTCCACACCGGCGCGGTCCATCATCTTCGTGCCCAGGGCGTCCGGGAGCAGGCCGGCGAACCGCTGGGCGGCCTTGGCCAGCGGTGCGCCGTGGGCCTCCATGCCGACCGCCTCGATCACCGCGTCCGTGCCCCGGCCGTCGGTGAGCCGGCGGATCTCGTCGGCGACGCCCTTGCCGTGCTCGTTGAGATCGAGTGTGTGGACGCCCCTGGCCCAGGCCCTGGACAGCCTCTCGGGCACGAGGTCGACCCCGATGACCTGGCCCGCGCCCTGGTGGAGGGCTATCCGCGCGGCCATGTCACCGATCGGGCCGAGACCGAGCACGGTGACACTGCCGCCCGGCGGGATGTCGGCGTACGCGACGGCCTGCCAGGCCGTGGGCAGCACGTCGGAGAGATAGAGGTAGCGCTGGTCGGGCGGGCCGTGCTCCACCTTGACGGGCAGGGTGTTGCCGAACGGCACGCGCAGCAACTCCGCCTGTCCGCCGGGGACCTGGCCGTAGAGCTTCGTGTAGCCGAACAGCGAGGCGCCCATGCCGCGCTCCCGGACCTGGGTGGACTCGCACTGGGACTGGAGTCCCTGGCGGCACATCCAGCAGGTGCCGCAGGAGACGTTGAACGGCACGACGACCCGGTCCCCGACCGACACCGCCGTGACCTCCGGTCCCACCTCCTCGACGACACCCATCGGTTCGTGCCCGAGGATGTCGCCGGGTTCGAGGTACGGCCCGAGCACCTCGTACAGATGCAGATCGGAGCCGCAGAGCCCCGTCGAGGTGATCCGGACGATGATGTCGGTGGGCTGCTCGATCTTCGGGTCGGGGACGGTGTCCACTCGTACGTCGCGCTTGCCGTGCCAGGTCAGAGCCCTCATCACCACTCCTTGACGATCGGCGGTTCGGTGCGCCGCGACCGCGCGCCGGGCGCGGCGGCGACGCTGCCTCCCTTCCCACCATGCGGCAGGTCACGCCCGCCCGCTCAGCGGCGGCGGGGACGACGACGGGGCCTTCCCCGGGCGCCTTGCCGCCTTCCCCGCACCCTTCCCGCGCGCTCCCCTTCGCGTTCCTCGGACGGAAGAGCGAGGGAACAAAACTCCTATACCATGGGATAACGCACGCCAGAATGTGCGTAGAACGCGCTTGGAACAGTGTGTCGTCTCCGAACGCACGGAGAGGGACCATGGCCGTCGAGGACGAACGCGAACGAGGCCGGAGCGCCCGCCGGGACGCCTCCGCCGCGCGGCCGGCAGGTCGCCGTGGCGGCACCGGCCGGGAGGACTCCGAGCACCCCGTGCGGCGCGGGACTCGCCGGGTTTCCGCACCGCAGGCCATGCGGTCCGCGTCCGAGCAGCTCGAGGAGCTGCTGGGGCGGGCCCCGGAGTCGGTCTCGGCCGTGCGGCCCACCGACGAGGGCTGGCAGGCCGATGTCGAGGTCGAGGAACTCTCGCGCGTGCCCGAGACCACCAGCGTGATGGCGAGCTACCGGGTGTCACTGGACGAGGAGGGCGCGCTGATGTCGTACGAGCGGACCCGCCGCTACACCCGGGGACAGATCGACCGGGGTACGTGACCGCGCCCGGCCCGGCGGCCGGGAGCGGGTGGGTGTGCGGGAACCCGCACGCGACGCCCTGTCGGCCCGGTGGGCCGGTCGGGGCGTGCAGGACGCGAGCAAGTGCCGTCTCCTCCCCTCACGTCGGGAGGCGGCCCGGTGGAGGGAGTCACCATGACCGTGGCGCCGCAGAGCGGAACCGGCCCAGCCCTCGGCGGGGGCGGGGCAGGAAACCTGTACGACGTCCTCGAACTGATCCTGGACCGTGGCCTGGTCATCGACGTGTTCGCCCGCGTGTCGCTGGTGGGGATCGAGATCCTCAAGGTGGACGCCCGGGTCGTCGTGGCGAGCGTGGACACGTATCTGCGCTTCGCCGAGGCGTGCAACCGGCTCGACCTCGAATCCGGCCGCAAGGCGCCCTCGCAGCTGACCGACCTCGTCGGAGAGGTGACCGAGGGCGGGGCGCGCGGCAGGAGCAAGGGCGCGATCACCGGGGCCGTCGAGGCCGTGACCGAATCCGTCCGGCGCGGCCACGCGGACGACAAGGACGAGGAGCCCGAGCGACGGCACGAGCGCGCGGCCCGCAGGCCGGTGCGGCACCGGGAGGACTAGCCATGGCCGTGTACGTCTACTCGATCACCGGATCGTCGCACCCACGACGGCTGGAGGGCCTCGGCGGAGTCGGGGACCCGCCCCGGGAGCTGCGTACGGTGGAGGGAGGCTCACTGACCGCGGTGGTCAGCGACGCGCCGGAGCCGCTGCGGCCCAAGCGCCGCGACCTGGCCGCCCATCACGCCGTCCAGGAGCGACTGATGGCCGACGGCGTGGTGCTGCCGCTGCGATTCGGTCTCACGGCGCCGGACGACGAGGCCGTACGGGCCGCGCTGGAAGAGCGCGCCGACGAGTACCGGACCCGGCTGCGGGCGCTGCGGGGCTGTGTGGAGTACCACGTGAAGGCCGCGCAGAAGGAGGAGAGCATGCTGCGCCAGATCCTCCAGCAGTCCGAGGAGGCCCGCAGGCTCAACGAGGAGATCAGGAGCGGAGCGGACCGGCCCGACCTGCCGCTCGCCCTCGGCGAACTGGTCGCGCGGGAGGTCCAGGTCCGGCAGAACGCGCTGGCCACCCGGGTGGTGGAGACCCTGCGCCCCTACGCACGGGAGGAACGCTCCTCCGAGCCCGGCGGCGAGGACTTCGTCAATGTGTCCTTCCTGGTGGACCACACCGACGAGGAGGGCTTCGTCTCCGCGGAGCGCGGCCTCGTCGACGACCTCGGTGACGCCTTCGACGTCCGTGTGCGCGGGCCGCTGCCCGCCTACAGCTTCGTCTGACATGTCCGGCCGACCCGTAGCCCGAGAGCGAGGAGCGTTGTCATGGGTCTGTTCACCCAGCTCGCGACCCTGCCACTGGCGCCGGTGCGCGGCGTCGGCTGGGTGGCGGAGCGCGTGAAGGAAGCCGCCGAGGAGCAGTACTACGACCCCGCACCCGTCGAACAGGAGCTGGCCGAGTTGGAGAAGGCGCTGTTGGCCGGCCGGATCGACGAGGAGACCTTCGACCGGCGCGAGGACGAACTCCTCGACCGGCTGGAGGAGATCAGGGCCCGCGCGCGGCGGATCGGTCCGCGATGACGGGCCGTACGCGGCGAGGTCCTGCCGGAGAGCGAGAACGAGATCGAGGTCGAGGGTCGTGACCGAACCCATCGCCAACAGGTTTGGCTCCGTACCGTCCCGGGCGTCCCCCCAGTACGGCCAGGGCTCCTCGGCCAACCTCGCCGACATCCTCGAGCGGGTCCTCGACAAGGGCATCGTCATCGCGGGCGACATCCAGATCAACCTGCTGGACATCGAGCTGCTCACGATCAAGCTGCGGCTGCTGGTGGCCTCGGTCGACAAGGCCAAGGAGATGGGCATCGACTGGTGGGAGCACGACCCGTCACTGTCCTCGCGGGCCGGTGAGCGTCCGTCGCTCGCCGCGGAGAACAGGCGGCTGCGCGCGGAGGTCGAGGAGTTGCGCGGCGATGCGGCACTGGAGCCGGCCGAGGAGAGGCCGCGGGCGCGGCGCGCGGTACGCGGAAACCACGAGGAACACGAGAATCGCGAGGAGCCCGGGGAGGGTGAGGAGGAGTACGCGGACGAGTACCCGGACGAATACGCGGAGGCCGTCCACGAACCCGCCGCCGATCCCGGACCCGCCGAGGAGCGGGAGGGGACGGAACCTCCTGCGGAAGCGGCGGAGCCGGCCGAGGAGCCGGAGGAGGCCCGCGCCGCGCCCGCCCGTCGGCCCGCGCGCGTGCGGCGGACGGAGCCCGGCCGCCGGCCGGGGAGACGAGGTGAGCGATGACGGAGCAGGTCGTCTACGCGTACGCCGTGGCGCGGGACTCGGCGGAACTGGCGGAGGCGCTCTCCGGCCTGGAGGGCGTGGCACGGTCGCCCGTGCACCTCGTGCGCGGCGGGCAGGGCGGTGAGCTGGTGGCCGCCGTGAGCCCGGTCGACGCGGCGGACTTCGGCGAGGTCCCGCTGCGCCGCCACCTGGAGGACCTCACCTGGCTGGAAACCGTCGCCCGAGCCCATCACGGCGTGATCGAGGCGCTGACGGAGCGCACCACGGTCCTTCCTCTGCGGCTGGCGACCGTCTATCTGGACGACGACCGGGTGCGCGGCATGCTCGACCGGCGGGGGGACGTGTTCGCCGACCGGCTCGCACGTCTGGCCGCGCATGTGGAGTGGGGCGTCAAGCTCTACGTCGAGCCGACGGCCGAGGAACCCCCGCCCGCAGTTCCCGCCTCGGACGACGCCGGCCCCGGACGCTCCTACCTGCGGCGGCGCAGGGCCGAGCGGCACGCGCGCGACGACGTCTACCGTACGGCCCGGAGCGCGGCCGAGTCCGTCGCGGAGGCGGCCCGGCGGTATGCGGTGGAACATGCCCGGCACCGCGTCCAGCAGGGCGAACTGGCCCGCGGCCCCGGCGAGAACGTCACCAACGACGCCTACCTCGTCCCGCTGGAGCGCGGGGAGGAGTTCCGCGCGGAGGTACGGCGCGCGGTCGAGGGGCTGTCCGGGATCCGCGTCGAGGTCACCGGCCCCTGGGCCCCGTACTCCTTCGCCGCTCCGGTGGAAAGGGACGACGAGGGCCGTGAGGGCGCCCCCGGCGAGCCGCCCGACGCCCCCGGCGAGGTGCCCGACGAGAGGCCGGCGCACCGTGGCACGCAGCGGGCGGCGCCATGACCATGAGCACGACGGGCGGAGCGCCCCCCGCGGGCGGCGCGGCACGTGAGGAACCGCTGCCGGACCGCCAAATAGCCCTGATCGACCTGCTGGACCGGCTGCTGAGCGACGGTGTGGTGCTCACCGGCGACGTGGTGCTCTCGCTCGCCGACATCGATCTCGTCCGGGTGTCGCTGCGGGCGCTCGTCGTCGCCATCAGCGAGCGCGCTCCGTCGCCCTGGGCCGCGTCGGCCGCGCCGGAGCGGGACGAGCCGTGACGTGGGGCGAGCCATGAGCGAACCGGACCGCGCACCTGCCGACCGCTTCGACGAGGTCGCCGACGCCGCCGCCCGCGCCTTCCAACTGCTGCCTCCCGGCCCGGAGGACATCACGCCGCGGGGCCGGGAGCGGCCGAGGCCGGCCCGCCGGATCAGCAGCGATCCGGACAGCGTGGAACGGGACCTGGTCAAACTGGTGCTCACGCTCGTCGAACTGCTGCGGCAGCTGATGGAGCGGCAGGCCCTGCACCGCTTCGACGCGGGAGACCTGACGGAGGAGCAGGAGGAGCGCCTGGGCGCCACGCTCATGATCCTCCACGACCGGATGAACGAGCTCTGCGCGCGGTACGACCTGACGTTGGGGGACCTGAATCTGGATCTCGGCCCACTGGGCACCTTGCTGCCGCCCGCCGAACCAGGCACTCCGGGATCCGCCCCGGGAACGTGACCGGGCCCGGGGCGGGAGCGTCACGGCGGGCGGAAAGCGGGTCCGGCACCGCCGTACGGCCGTACCGGACCCCTCACCGCGCTCGTACGCGCACGGCGCCTCGGCCGGCCACGCCGTGCGCGTCGGTCCGGCCGGGCACGCGTTGTGGTCCGGTCCGTCGGGGCTACCGGCCGGCCGGGGGCGGGCCGGAGTCGGCCGGGCCGGCCGGTTCCGGGGCGGGACGCGCCCGCACCGAGACCGCGGGGTCCTGGTGTCCCCCACTGGCGATCATGCGCACCTCGTCCCGGTCACTGATCTCCGCCAGGACGATGCCCGTGTCGTCCGCGTAGAGCGGGTGTCCACCGGGCCCCGAACGGTCCGTACGGCGCACCGCGACGACATCCGTGTCCGACGAACCGGTCCCCGGGGTGCCCGGGTGCGTGAAAACCAGTTCATAGGTGTCGAACCTTCCCATTCCGCCTCCTTGTGAAGAAGCCACCACACACCGCCCTCCCCTCATCATGGCGCATGACACCCCACCGACACGGGTCGGCGACCGGCAGGCGGACGACGAGCCGTCACCGAGCGACCGGGCCAGACAAAAGGTACGTTCATGGAACCGGCCCGTCACCCGCG
The DNA here is from genome assembly GCF_052983195.1 of Streptomyces hebeiensis. Taxonomy (NCBI): domain Bacteria; kingdom Bacillati; phylum Actinomycetota; class Actinomycetes; order Kitasatosporales; family Streptomycetaceae; genus Streptomyces; species Streptomyces hebeiensis. The sequence goes on along the minus strand of NZ_CM129812.1, from coordinate 7,244,385 downwards.
GCCGTCCTCGATGTCTCCGTGTGGCATCCCCTCGCCCCCGTGTCCCGTGTGGTGCTCTCCCGCCCGGACACACGCGTGAGGTGCCCACCTCTCGTCGCCGATCCGCCGGGGAGAAAACATGGCCGTACGGCATCAGCTCGTCGCACACCGGCCGTCCGCGGTCTGGACGGTGCTGGAGGACCCGTCCCGCTATGCCGACTGGGTGGTCGGCACGTCGGACTCCGACATCGAAGAGGGGTGGTGGCCCAACGTCGGCTCGGCGCTCGCCTACACGGTGCGGGTGGGCCCCGTCACGTTCCGGGGGCGTACGGTCGTCCGGCGGCACGAACCGCCCAGGGCCCTGGAGCTGGAGGCGTACATCGGCCCCCTCGGATCGGCGCGGATCGCCTTCGACATCCGGCCGTGGGGCGAGGAGACGCTGGTCATCGTCGACGAACACCCGCTGCGCGGCTTCGGCGGCTCCGCCCACAACGCCGCCGTCGACGCGGTGCTCCAGCTCCGTCACCGCGGCATGCTCCGCCGGCTCGCGCGCGTGGTGGAGCGGGACGTGCCGGGGGCGCGCGGCTCGTCGGCGGCTCCGGGCGGACGGCGGGGCCGGGCGACGGGCTCATGACCGACGCGGTGGTGATCGGCGCCGGGCCGAACGGCCTGGTCGCGGCGAACGTCCTGGCGGACGCCGGGTGGAGCGTGGAGGTGCTGGAGGCACAGGACGAGCCCGGTGGCGCCGTGCGCAGCGACCGCGGTGTCCACCCGGACTTCGTGAGTGATGTGTTCAGCGCCTTCTACCCGATGGCCGCCGCGTCCCCGGTGCTGGCCCGGCTCGCGCTGGACCGCGAGGGACTGCGCTGGACCCATGCCCCGCGCGTGGTCGCGCACCCCCTGCACGACGGGCGCTGTGCGGTGCTCGACCGCGACCGGCGGGTGACGGCCGCCGGACTGGACGCGTTCGCGCCCGGCGACGGAGCGGCCTGGGAGGACCTGTGCCGGGTCTGGGACCGGCTCCGCGAGGATCTGCTGGGCACGCTCTTCACCCCGTTCCCGCCCCTGCGTGCCGGGGTCCGGCTGGCGGCCCGGTTGCGCGGAGTGGGCGGGCTGCGGCTCGCGCGCAGCATGCTGCTGCCGGTGCGGCGCCTCGCGGAGGAGGAGTTCACGGGCGACGGCGGGCGGCTGCTGCTGGCGGGCAACGCCCTGCACGCCGACCTGGCGCCGGAGTCCGCGTGCAGTGGCGGGTTCGGCTGGCTGATGTCGATGCTTGGGCAGACCTACGGCTTTCCCGTGCCGGTCGGCGGCGCGGGCGAGCTGACGGCTGCTCTGGTGCGCCGGCTGGGCCGGCGCGGGGTCGCCGTGCGCTGCGGGGAACGGGTCACCGAGGTGGTCGTACGGGGTGGCAGGGCGGTGGGCGTCGTCACGGCCTCGGGCGGGGTCGTCGCCGCCCGAAGGGCCGTGCTGGCCGATGTGACGGCCCCGCAGCTGTACCGCGATCTGGTGGGCGAGGACCGGCTGCCGCCACGGCTCCGCGACGATCTGCGCCGGTTCCAGTGGGACTGGGGCACCTTCAAGGTCGACTGGGCCCTCGACGGGCCGATCCCCTGGACCGCGCCGGGGGCCGCGTCGGCGGGCACCGTCCACCTGGCCGACGGGATGGACGCGCTCACCCGGTTCGCGGCGCAACTGGCCATGAGCCGGATCCCGGACCACCCCTTCGCCCTGCTCGGGCAGATGACGACCACCGACGCGACGCGCTCCCCGGCCGGTACGGAGTCGGCGTGGGCCTACACCCACGTACCGCACCGGGTACGGGGGGACGCCGGGCCGGACGCGCTCACGGGCCGCTGGGACCACCGGGAGCAGGAGATCATGGCCGACCGGATCGAGCGGGAGGTCGAGCGGTACGCGCCGGGCTTCCGGCACCGGATCCGGGCGCGCCGCGTCCTCGCCCCGCCCACGCTCCAGGCCGCGGACGGCAATCTGTACGGCGGCGCGATCAACGGCGGTACGACCAGCCTCCACCAGCAGGCCGTGTTCCGGCCGCTGCCCGGCACGGGCCGTCCCGAGACGCCCGTACCCGGCCTGTACCTGGCCTCCTCCTCCGCGCACCCGGGCGGCGCCGTGCACGGGGCACCCGGCGCGAACGCCGCCCGGGCCGCCCTGCGCGCCCACGGCGCCGGCCGCCGGGTCCTGGCCGGCGCCCAGCGCGCGCTCGCCACCCGTGGCCGGGGCGGCGCGCCGGGCGGGCCCTGACCACCGCCACCCACCGCCACGACCGGCACCCGCGGCCGGCGCACCGGCCGAGCAGCACCCGCGCACCGATGAGCACCCCGAACGGGCAACCGGTACGACAGCCCGGGCCGCGCCGGCCGCGCCCGCCCCCGACCGGCCGTCCACCGACCAAGAGACGAGGCACGCCCCATGCCGAATCCACCGCCGCTCCCCGGACACGACAACTCTTTCTGGATGGAGACCAGCGACACCACCTCATACCCGCCACTCGTCGAGGACATCACGGTCGACGTGGCCGTGGTGGGCGGCGGGATCGCGGGCCTGAGCACCGCCTGGGAACTCATCCGCGCCGGCCGTACGGTGGCCGTGCTGGAGGCCCGGCGGATCGCCGCCGGTGTCTCCGGCCACACCACGGCCAAGGTCAGCGCACTGCACACCCTCGTGTACGACCGGCTGCGCCGCACCCGGGGACCCGACGCCGCGCGGCTGTACGCGAGGTCGCAGCAGGAAGCCGTCGAGCGGGTGGCCGCGACCGTCACCGAACTCGGCATCGCGTGCGACTTCGAACGTGCCGCCGCCTTCACCTATGTCACCGACCCCACCGCGTGCGCCGGGATCGAGGCGGAGGCGCGGGCCGCCGCGGAGGCGGGGCTGCCGGCGACGTACGTACGGCGGACCGGCCTGCCGTTCGCCGTCGGCGGCGCGGTACGCGTGGAGGACCAGGCCCAGTTCCATCCCCGCAGGTATCTGCTGGCCCTGGCCGAGGACTTCCGGCGGCGGGGCGGGCTGGTCTTCGAGGACACCCAGATCACCGGTCTGTCCGAGGGCGACCACTGCCGGGTCACCGCCGGGTCGGGGCACACGGTGACGGCCCGGGACGTGGTCGTGGCCACCCACTACCCGGTCTTCGACCGGGCGCTGCTGTTCACCCGCCTCGCCCCGCACCGGGAACTGGCCGTCGCCGCTCCCCTGCCCGCCGGCCACGACCCGGACGGCATGTTCATCACCGAGGAGGAGGGCAAGCGCTCGGTGCGCACGGCCCCGGTGGACGGCGGCGGGCGGCTGCTCATCGTGACCGGTGAGAGCTTCACTCCGGGCACCGGAGACACCCGCGAGAGGTTCCGCCGCCTGGACGCCTGGATGCGGAAACACTTTCCGGTCGGGGACACGGCCTACCGCTGGGCCGCCCAGGACAACCACTCCACCGACACCGTCCCGCTCGTGGGCGCGTTCCACCCCGGCTCCCGGCACACCTACGTGGCCACCGGCTTCGGGGGCTGGGGCATGAGCGGGGGCGTCATGGCGGGGCGGCTGCTCACCGGCCTCATCACCGGCGACGCGCCTCCCTGGGCCGGGCTGTACGATCCCCGCCGGCTGCGGAGCGCGCTGCGCGGGGCACCCGCGATGCTCAGGGAACAGGCCAAGATCGCCCGGCACTTCGTCGAGGACCGGCTGCGTGCGGCGTCGGCCGACTCGGTGGCGCGGATCCCGCCCGGGACGGGCGCGGTGGTACGCGTCGGGGGGCGTCCGTGCGCGGTCCACCGGGACGCGGAGGGCACCGTGCGCGCGGTGTCCGCGCGCTGCACCCACCTCGGCTGCCTCGTGGCCTTCAACGCCGCCGAGACCGCCTGGGAGTGCCCCTGCCACGGGTCCCGCTTCGGTGTCGACGGCGCGGTGCTCCAGGGACCGGCGGTCCGGCCGCTGGAAGAGGTGGACGTGTCCGGGGCGGAGGACTCCGGGAGCGGCGCGCCGGCACCACCGCCCTGACGGCCGGGGCCGCCGGGGGGGAACCGGTGGCCCGGCGCGCCCGCGGTCAGCGGTGGGCGGTCGGTGGTCGGCGGTCCCGGGAGCGGCCCTCGGGGCCGGGCCGCACGGGCGGCGGTCCGAGGGGACGGCGCGGAGCGGTGCGGCCGGCGCGCCAGGCGGCCAGCAGGGACCGGCCGAAGCGGTCCTCCAGCAGCCCGGTGGCCTCGATCCCGAACACGACGTCCGGGGCGAGGTGTGGCTCGTCCGCCAGCAGTCCGCCGACCACGTCGTGGCGGACCACCTGTTCATGGACCGCGTCGGCCTCGACGTGCTCGTCGTAGAACCGCCGGGCGGCGAGCCCCGCCCCGGTGCGGCGCATGGCCCGCGCCAGCCGCCTGGAGCCGGGCGACGACGTCACTTCCACGGCCGCGAAGTGCCCCACCAGCGCGCCGCGCAGGCTCCGGTGCAGTCCGAGGAGCGACATCAGGTTCACCGTGGCCAGGGCCTCGGCGGTGCCCGCGTCGAGATAGCGGCCGTAGGCGGGGTCCAGTCCCAGGTCCGTCATCAGGTCCGCGAAGAGCCGGGCGTGCACGTCCTCGGCGCGGCCGGCGCCGAACTCGTCGTACTCGACGGCCACCATCGCGGCCTTGGCCCGTCCGCGCAGCCGGGGAATGACCCAGGCGTGCGGATCGGCCTCCTTGAGGTGGTACAGGGAGCGCAGGGCGGCGTACTCCCGCAGGTGGCCGAGCTGTCCCTCGTCCTGGAGGAAGTGAGTCACGCTGTTCCCGTCGTCCATGACGGGCTCGACGAGCAGGACGGCCATGGCCTCGGCCACGTCCCCGCCCGGCGGGAGGTCCGCGCGGAGAGCGGCCAGAAAACGCCTCTCCAGGTCTCCGCGCAGTCGCAACAGGCCGGGGTCCCACTCCACGCGGTCGTCCACGCGCGCGAATCCGCGATAGTGGAGTTCGTACAGCGTGTAGAGCGCGAGGTGCAGGTCCTCGCCGTAGGCGTCGGCGCGCTCGGTCTCCCGGGCCGGGGGAAGCACGGCGTGCGTACCGCGCAGCGCCCCGACGACCGCCGCCGACAGCGCGCCGCGGGGCTCGGGCAGCGGGGGCGACGGCGCGGGGGTGTCCGGACGCGTTCCCGAGGTCGCGGTCACGGCTCGACCTTCCCCTCGTCCGGCCGCTGCTCGTCCGGCCGCTGCTCGCCGGACCGCTCGGACCGCGTCTCCGCCGTGCCCACCCGTCGGCGGTGGCTGGTGTCGCACCAGGGGTAGGCGCGGCTGCGGCGGCAGGTGCAGATCGCGACGGTGAACCGTCGCGAGCACACCACGCTGCCGTCCTCCAGGACGACCTCCACCGGTCCCTCCACCAGGAGCGGCCCGGTCCGCCGCACGGTGACCCGCCGGGGGCGCTCAGACTCTCTCGGCACGGATGACCACCAGCTCTTCCCTCTCGTCACGGACATCCATCAGCCCCCGCTGCCTCAGCCAGTCCAGCCGCCCCCGGACCACCGGACCGAACGGGACGGAGGCACGGCCGCTGACGCCCGCGCGCAGTCCGGCCCGGGAGAGCCTTCGCACGCTCTCCTCCGGGTCGCACATGGCGGAGTGCACCATCAGCAGCACACCGTGCGGCCGCAGCACGGTGGGGGCCGCGGCACAGAGCCGGTCCACCAGCGCCCGGCCGTCGTGGCCCGCGTCCCAGGCCCGCGCGGGCCCGCGCCGGGGCAGCCGACCGGGAGCGGGCACGTAAGGCGGATTGCTCACCACCACGTCGAAGGACCGGCCCGGCAGCAGCGGCCGGTTCAGGTCGCCCCGCCGCACGGTCACGCGCTGCCGCGCGAGCAGGGCGTTCAGGCGCGCGGTCAGCACCGCGCGCCGGTCGACGTCGACCGCCGTCACGGTGGCGCCCAGCCGCGCCGCGTACAGCGCGAGGACTCCGCTGCCCGTGCCCACGTCGAGCACCTCCATGCCGGGGCGCACGCCCTCGGCCCGCATGGCGTGCGCGAGCAGACGGCTGTCGGACCGGGGCGCGTAGACGCCCGGCACCGTGAGGACCCTGCCGAGTCCGGCGGGGACCGGCGGGGGCGGGGCCACAGTCGTCATATCGCCACCTCCACTGCCTCCACTGCGGGGTCGACGTTCCCGTGTTCCGGCGGGACCCTGCCCGCTGCTTCCAGGCTCCACCTCGTGGCTGCCGGAAACCACTCCACCGGTGCCCGCGCGTTCCGCCGCCACCCCCGTGATCCCTCCTTCCGTCCGGCCCGGTCGGGCCCCGGTGGCGTGCGTGGGCTGCTCGGGAGACGTTTGTGAGGGGACCCGTCGGGCAACGGGAGGGGACCGTTTCGTCCGACACGGCGCCCAGGTCGGCGCCCCGCGCCGGGAGAGCGCGTCCGGTCCGGCCCCCGGGGCCGCCGGGCTTGCGGCCCCGGCCCCACCGGACGCGCCACAGCCGGAGAGAATCAGGAGCACGCGTGATGGCACATGACGAGCAGCGGCGGCAGGACCCCCAGGACCCGGTGACCAGGCACCCGCGCCCGGAGTTCCCCCAGCAGGAACAGGAGCACCCGGGCTGGACCGGTCCCATGGACCCGCCGCCGGACCACGGCGAGCACTCCTACCGGGGCCACGGCCTGCTCCGGGACCGGGCGGCCGTGGTGACGGGCGGCGACTCGGGGATCGGACGGGCGGTGGCACTCGCCTACGCGCGCGAGGGCGCCGACGTGATGTTCACGTATCTGCCCGAGGAACAGGACGAGGCACGGGAGACCGCGCGTCTGGTGGAGGACGCGGGCCGCAAGGCCGTCGCCGTCGCGTGCGACATCCGCGAGGAGGAGTCGTGCCGGGCGCTGGTCGAGCGCGCGGTCGCCGAGTTCGGGCGGATCGACGTGCTCGTCAACAACGCGGCCTACCAGATGTCCCAGCCGGACGGCATCGGCGAGATCACCACGGAGCAGTTCGACCGGGTGATGCGCACCAACCTCTACGGCATGTTCTGGCTGTGCAAGATGTCCCTGCCGCACATCCCCCGGGGCGGCTGCGTCATCAACTCGGCCTCGGTCCAGGCGTACAAGCCCAGCCCGCACCTGCTGGACTACGCGACGACGAAGGGCGCCATCGTCACCTTCACCCAGGGGCTGGCCCAGATGGTCGCCACGGACGGGATCCGGGTCAACGCCGTGGCCCCGGGGCCGGTGTGGACCCCGCTGATCCCTGCGACCCTGCCGGACACCAGGAAATTCGGCGAACAGGCACCGCTCGGGCGGCCCGCCCAGCCGGCCGAGATGGCTCCCGCCTATGTCTTCCTCGCCTCGCCGCAGGCGAGTTACATCACGGCGGAGATCGTCAACGCGACGGGCGGCACCCCGCTCCCCTGACCCGGCGGCGCTCCCCTGCCGGGTGGCACCGCGCTCCCGCGGTCGGCCGGTGGCGCGGCCGCGTACCGACGCCCCCCGGCCGGCGCCCCGTCGAAAAGTCCTGGCATACCGCGCGTTCCCCTGGGTACTCGGGCGTCAGCCCCGCGCTCCGGCGTGCGGCACGTCCCCGTGCGAAGGAGGAAAACTGTGCTGATGGCTCACCCCGCGGTGCTGCGCAACCTGGTCGAACAGTACGACGCGCTGCGCGTCCTGCACGCCGAGGACGGCTCCCCGGCGGTACGGCGGCGGATGGAGGACGTCGCCTACACACTCTGTGTCTCGACCGGCACCCGCGACATCGACGCGGCCCTGATCGCCGCCCGGCATCGGCTGCCCGGGGCGCGCACGGAGGACGACTCCCTGCTCGTGTCCGACGCGCCCCGCATCACGAGGTAGGAGGGACGACGGCAAGGAATGGGCCGCCGCCCCCCGCCCCCGCACGGTCGGGAGCGGGAGGCGGCGGCCGTGGTCACTTGCCGGCGGGGGCGAGCGCGGCGAGCGCCTGAGCCCAGCGGGCGTACTTCAGGTTGGCCAGATCCGCCACCGTCTTGATCCCGAACGCCTCCTCCAGCAGGGCGCCCTGCCGGTCCGACACGCCTTTCAGCGCGGAGACGGGCGCGTCGAGGACGGCGGGCAGGTCCTTGTCCGCCCACGCCTTGTCGAGCACCTTGTCGAGGTCGATCTGAGCCACTGCATCCTCCTGCTGTAACGAAACCCGCCGGTTCGCGGGACGGCCGCGGACGCGACCGCCGACAGAACTTCTACGGCGGTGTAGAGGTTCCCGGCCGGTACCGGGACCGCATACTTCCGGCCACCTGTCACCCCGGGCCCGACGGCCTCCGGCTCTCCGCCCGTCCGGAGCGACGACGGCCGCGCGGCCGCCCCCTGTCCGCACGGACGGCCGGTCACCGTCGGCGACCGCATGGGAGATTGCCGCGGTAGCCCCCGCGCGCTCGGACGGCCGTCAACACCTCGCGGCGCGGACCGCCACCTGGTACCCAGGGACGAGGGTCCCCGCGTGCGCGTGCGCGTGCGCGAGCGGGACGGACCGGCGCGGCCCCGCGCGCCCGCCGCATCGGGAGGGGCATCCATGACCTTCGGGCTGGCCCGCCGCCAGGTGCGGCCCGACGTGCCGCTGCGGCCGGGCGAGGGCTCCAGGAACCGGCTGACGAGCCTGGAGGGGCTCGCCGCGCTGTCCCTGGACGCGCTGAGCTCGGTGGCGTACGGGCCCGAGGCGATCGTGGTGGTGCTGGTCGCCGCGGGGACCGGGGCGCTGACGGCGACCCTGCCGATCACCCTGGTCATCGTGGGTCTGCTGGCGGTCCTGGTGGTCTCCTACAGCCAGGTGATCGCGGTGCACCCGGACGGCGGAGGCGCCTACGCCGTGGCCAAGAAGGACCTCGGGCCACGGGTGAGCCTCCTGGCGGCGGCGAGCCTGGTGGTGGACTACGTACTGACCGTCGCCGTGAGCCTGGCGGCGGGGGCCGCCAGTCTCGCCTCCGCCTTCCCCTCCCTCGCGCCGTACTCCCTGGAGGTCTGTCTCGGGGGGCTGGCCGTGCTCACGGCCCTGAATCTGCGGGGCGTCGCCGAAAGCGCGCGAGCGTTGATGCTGCCTGCCGCGGTGTTCGTCGTGAGTGTCCTCGGTGTCGTCGTGGTGGGGCTCGTCCGGTCCGGGCCGGTGGCCGTGGTCGGTGGCTCGATGACCTTTCCGGCCATGGAGGCCCTCGGCGTTCTGCTGCTGCTGAAGGCGTTCTCGGCCGGCTGCTCCGCGCTGACCGGCGTGGAGGCCATCGCCAACGCGGTCCCGGGGTTCCGTACGCCACGGGTCCGGCGCGCCCAGCGCACCGAGCTGATGCTGGGCGCGCTCCTGGGGGCGATGCTGCTCGGGCTGTCCCTGCTGATCCGCAGGGACCACGTGGCGCCGCGCGAGGGCGTCACCGTGCTGGCCCAGCTGACCGCGGGGGCGTACGGCACCGGCTGGGGGTACTACGCGACCAACATCGCGGTCACCCTCGTCCTCGGCCTCGCCGCCAACACCAGCTTCGGCGGGCTGCCGGTCCTGATGAGCCTGCTCGCCCGGGACAACCGGCTGCCCCACCTGTTCGGGCTGCGTGCCGAGCGGCCCGTGTACCGGTACGGGGTGGTCGCGCTGGCCCTGCTGGCGGCGCTGCTGCTGATCGCCGTCGACGCCGAGACACAGCGGCTGATCCCCCTTTTCGCCATCGGCGTCTTCATCGGCTTCACCATCAGTCAGACCGGCCTCGTCAGGCACTGGCTCACCACGCGACGTTCCGGCCGGATCGCCCGCGCGCTGCTCAACGGTCTGGGCGCGGTGTTGACGTCGGCGGCCGGCCTGGTCCTGCTGACGACCAAGTTCCTGGAGGGAGCGTGGGTGGTGGTGGTCGCCGTCCCGCTGCTGATGCTGCTGTTCGCCCGTGTCCAGCGCTACTACACGGCGGTCGGCGAGGAGTTGGGGCTGGGTAGGGTCCCCGGTCCGCCCGGGCGTACCGATTCGCTGGTCATCGTCCCGCTCGGCGAGGTCAGCGCGCTCGCCAGACGTGCCCTGACGGCCGCCCTCGCGCTGGGCGACGAGGTCGTGGCGGTCGCGGTCCACTCCGACCCCGAACGGGCCCGCGCCCTCCAGAACGCCTGGGCACGCTGGGACCCCGGGGTGCGTCTGGACATCATCGACAGCCCGCACCGGTCCCTGGTGCTGCCGATCGTCGCCTACGTCCGGCGGGTGGCGCGGGACGGCCGGCAGGTGGCCGTCCTGATCGCCGAGGTGGAACCGCGCCATCGCCGCTACCGGATCCTGCAGAACCAGCGCGGCATCCTGCTGGCCAGCGTGCTCAGGGCCCGTACGGACGTGGTGGTGTGCCTGCTGCCCTACCGGATCGACCTGTGAACCGTGCGGCTCCCTGCCGTGCCGCGGCGCGGGTCCGGCGCCCCCGTTCCCCGGGCGCGTGGGCGGGCGTACCGTGCGCCGGGCTCCTCAGTGGGGCGCGGCCAGGTTCTGCTCCGCCCAGATGATCTTTCCCGTCGGGGTGGGCCTGCTGCCCCAGCGGTCGGCGACCTGGGCGACCAGGAGCAGGCCGCGGCCCCCTTCGTCGAAGCTCTTGGCCCGCCGCAGATGCGGGGCGGTGGCGCTGGAGTCGGACACTTCGCAGATCAGGGTCCGGTCGACGATCAGACGCAGCTCGATCGGCGGGGCGGCGTGCCGGATGGCGTTGGTCACCAGCTCGCTGGTGACCAGTTCGGTGACGAAGGACGCCTCCTGGAGATTCCACGCGCTCAACTGCGCGAGGACCTCGTGGCGCAGCTCGGCGACCTGGGCGGGGTCGGCGGTGACGTTCCAGATGGCCGTGCGCGCGGGGTCCAGCACCTGAGTGCGGGCGAGCAGCAGCGCCGCGTCGTCGGAGGCTCCCTCGTCGGGGACCAGGGTGCGTACGAGGGTGTCGGCCAGCTCCTCGAGCGAGCCTGTCGGCCGGGTGGTTGTCTCGCGCAGCAGCCGGTGCCCTTCCTCGAAAGCGCGCTCACGGCTCTCGACCAGACCGTCGGTGTAGAAGGCGAGCGTGCTGCCCTCGGGCAGCACGCACACCGTCGTCTCGAAGGGCAGTCCCCCCACCCCGAGCGGCGGGCCGGCCGCCAGGTCGACGGCCAGCGGCGTCCGGTCGGGACCGACCACGACCGGGGCCGGATGTCCGGCCGAGGCCAGGGTGCAGTGCCGCGAGACGGGGTCGTAGACCGCGTAGAGGCAGGTGGCGCCGGATTCCTGCACCGGCGAGTCGGTGTGCTGCTCGCTGGACAGGCGGATGACCAGGTCGTCGAGGTGGGTGAGCAGTTCGTCCGGGGGAAGGTCCACGTCGGCGAGCGTGCGCACCGCCGTGCGCAGCCGGCCCATGGTGGCCGACGCCTGGACGCCGTGGCCCACCACATCGCCGATGACCAGGGCGACGCGCGCGCCGGAGAGCGGGATGACGTCGAACCAGTCGCCGCCGACTCCCGCCTCCGGTGAGGCGGGCAGGTACCGGTGGGCGACGCGCACCGCGGACGGCCGTACCGGCCCGTGCGGCAGGAGGCTGCGCTGGAGCGCGATCGCCGTGTCGCGCTCATGGGTGAAACGGCGGGCGTTGTCGATGCACACGGCCGCGCGGGCGGTGATCTCCTCGGCCAGCAGCACATCGTCGGACACGAAGGGATCGGGGCGCCCGAACCGGGAGAACACGACCACTCCGAGCGTCCCGCCCCGTGCCCTGAGCGGCACGGCCATGACAGAGCGGAAGTCGAACGCGGCGGCGCGGCGGTGCTGTTCGGGCTCGTGCTCGGCCCATCGGCGGGCGGCCGGGTCGGTGTGGCGGTGGACGACCGGCCGCCCCGACGCCAGACAGGCCGCGTGTGGGGCGAAGGGCCCGTAGGACTTGACGGCACCGACGGCGACCTGGGCCTCGGGGGCCCCTTCCCGGCGTGAGCGGTGCGCCACGCGGCACAGGGGTACCGTGCCGTCGATCGGGCCGACGGGGGCCTCGGCGCCCTGGGCCACCGGTTCGAGCAGGTCCACGCTCACGAAGTCGGCGAGGTGCGGGACGCAGACCTCGGCCAGTTCCTCGGCGGTCCGGGTCACGTCCAGGGTGCTGCCGATCCGGACGGACGCGTCGTTCACGAGCAGCAGCCGCCTGCGCGCCAGCGCCTGCTCGGTGATGTCGAAGGCGGCGAGGCACACCCCGTGCACCTCGCCGTCACCGTCCCGCAGCGGGGCGAAGCGGACGGACCAGTCGTGCTCGTTCGCCTCGCCGCCCGTCCGCATGAAGGTCCGTACACCGCGCCGGTCCCCGTCGGCCAGCGTGCGGTCGAGCTGCTCCTCCAGTTCGCGGCTCTTCCGTTTTCCACCGATCTCGGACAGCCGCAGCCCGCGGACCTCGTCCTCCGTCAGCCCCATGACGCGTTCCATCTCCCGGTTGGCGCTGCGCAGCCGCCCGTCCAGGTCGTATACGGCGACCGCACACGGGGACTGGCCGTACGCCCACTGCTCCAGACGGGCGTCGCCGGGCGCCCGGGCGGTTCCCTCCAGGGCGACGCACACGAGCCAGTCGGCGGCGGCACCGTCCTCCGCGGCCCGGTGGTGGACCACCAGGCGGGCCCGGACCGGGGCGCCGTCCCGGTGCCGCAGGTCCGTCCAGCCGCTCCACGGCGTACCGGGGGTTGTGTCGCGGGGGACGTCGCAGGAGGCGCCCTCGGCCAGGAACGCCGTGGCGGGGCGCCCCACGGCCTCGTGCGCGGGGTGTCCCAGCAGGCGCTCGGCGCCTTCGTTCCAGGCGGTGACGACCCCCGCGGCATCGATCGCGATGCGGGCGTTGGCGCGACCGTCCGGGGCGGGAGCGGGGGCTCGCCTGCCGTGAGGACGTTCTCGTTCGTTCATGGGCTGCGTCCCGACAGTGGGCTACCCGGCCAGATTAACCCCGCCCGCGCCTCCTCGACGCGCGTACGCCCGTTCGACCGGATGACCGGCGGAGACTCTCCCGCGCGCACCCGCCTCGCCGGGCACGATGACGGGGAGGGCAAGGACGAGGGGACCAGAGAACTCCGTACCGCCGGCCGACGGCGTGCGGTCGGACCGTCCACGGAACCGGCCCCGTCTGTAGATGGGTAGGCCAAGTAACACACTCGTTACCTCGTCGTCCGCACGGACGCCCTCCGCACGTTAGGCTCACCGGCATGACGACGGACGACCCCGGCGACGAGGGCGGGGGCACGGCCACCCGGCTCACGCGGACCCTCAGCGGTGGCCGCACGGCGCGGAGCGAGGACCGGCGCGCCGAGATCGTGCAGGCCGCCCTCGAAGTGATCGCCGAACGCGGTTACCGGGGCGCCTCCATGGCCGCCGTGGCGGAGCGCGTGGGCCTGACCCAACAAGGCCTGCTCCACCACTTCCCGTCCAAGGACGCGCTGCTGACCGCCGTGCTGGAGGCGCGGGACCAGTGGGACATGGCCTCCGCCGCGCTGCTGTCCACGACGGCCTGGCCGCTGGAGATGCTGGCGAGCCTCGTCGAGTACAACGCGACCCGCCCCGGCGTCGTCCAGGTCTTCACCGCGCTGGCCGGCGACAGCGTCACCGAGGACCATCCGGCGCGCCCTTTCTTCCGGGACCGCTACGGCACGGTCCGCGCCCGGGCCGCGATGTCGCTGCGGGCGGAGTACGGCGACGAACTCCCGAGCGGTCTCACCCCCGAGCAGGCCGCTCCCCTGCTGATCGCCGTGATGGACGGGCTCCAGGTGCAGTGGCTGCACGACCCGGAGTCCGTCGACATGGCGGCGGCGTTCCGTGCCTTCGTCGGCCTGTTGGAGGGACGGCCCCGGCCGGACGACGCTTGACGGGGCGTCCGCCGACCGCAGTACCGTGACAGACCCGGGGCGCGCGGCCCGGCCGGTCCGGTCCGCCGGGGTGAGGGAGGCGACCGCCCGCGGGGCCCCGGCCCCCGCCTTCTTCCCGGACGCCGGTCCGCCACGAGCGCACGCCGGCTCCGAACCCGGTCCGGGCGCGGCCACTTGGGATTCCGTCGTGGTACGCCGGGGCGGGGTCAAGACGGTACGTTGATCCAAGCGACACCCAGTTGTAACACCGCACCAAAACGCTCGTCGCGTGACACAGCGCAACACGGCACCAAGGAGAGAAGTTTGGGAACCGCGCCGCCCGCCGAAGGACAGTTGGCCAGGTGCCTCGGGGAGGTCGACGCCGTCCTGTTCGACCTCGACGGAGTCATCACTCCCACCTCGCTCGTGCATATGCGCGCCTGGTCCGAGCTGTTCACCCCGTTCCTCGCCGAACGCCGTGTCGAGCCGCCGTACACCGACCGCGACTACTTCGCGCACATCGACGGCAAGCCGCGGTACGAGGGAGTGCGGGCGCTGCTCGTCTCCCGCGGGCTGAGCCTGCCGTACGGCGACCCGTCCGACCCGCCGGACGCCGCGACCGTGTGCGGTCTGGGCAACCGCAAGAACTCTCTGTTCAACGAGGTGCTGCGGACCGAGGGCGTCACGGCGTACCCCGGTTCGGTACGGCTGATCGACGCGCTCGTCGCGGCCGGCCGCCGGATCGCCGTCGTGTCGAGCTCGCGCAACGCGCGGCCCGTCCTCGAAGCCGCCGGGCTGGCGGACCGGTTCGCCCTGGTGGTGGACGGCGTCACCGCCGCGGAGCGAGGGCTGCCGGGCAAGCCGGACCCCGCCACCTTCCTGTACGCGGCCGAGGAACTGGGCGTCCCGGCCGAGCGGGCGGCCGTGCTGGAGGACGCCGAGTCGGGCGTCACCGCGGGCCGCAAGGGCGGCTTCGTCCTGGTGGTCGGCGTCGACCGGGGCGCCGGCGCCGAGGCGCTGACCGAAGCGGGCGCGCACCAGGTCGTGGACGACCTCGACGCCCTTCTCCTGTGCAACGACGAGTCCGATGAGCAGCGTTCATGAACTTCGCACCATCCGCCAGCAGCGATCCCCTCGACCGTAACCGGTACCCGGCCGACGAATGGCGGCTCCGGGAGGTCATCTACGACGCCGCCGACCTCGGGCGCACCGAGACCCTGTTCGCCGTCGGCAACGGCTACCTCGGCCTGCGCGGCAACGCGGAGGAGGGCCGGGAGAGCCACAGCCACGGCACCTTCGTCAACGGCTTCCACGAGACGTGGTCCATCCGGCACGCCGAGGAGGCGTTCGGCTTCGCCCGGGTCGGCCAGACGATCGTCAACGCCCCCGACGCCAAGGTCCTGCGGCTGTACGTGGACGACGAGCCGCTGCTGCTGTCGGTCGCCGACCTGGAGTCCTATGAGCGCACTCTGGACTTCGCCGACGGAGTGCTCTCCCGTGAACTGGTGTGGTGCACGCCCGCAGGCAAGCGCGTGCACATCCGCTCGCGGCGCATGGTCTCCTTCACCCAGCGCCACCTGGCCGTCCTCACCTACGAGGTGACCATGCTGGACGCCGACGCCCCCGTCGTGCTCTCCAGCCAGATCCTCAACCGCCAGGACGGCCAGGACGAGTACGACGTGCCCTCGGCGGCGCTGGGCGAGGGGTTCGACCCCCGCAAGGCGCCGCGGTTCGACGGGCGGGTGCTCCAGCCCACCACGCAGGACTCCGGCGACGGCCGCTACGTCCTTGGCTACCGGTGCACGTCCTCCGGGATGACGCTGGCGTGCGCCGCGGACCACACGATCGAGACCGAGAACGAGTACGAGGAGCACGGCCACATCGAGGAGGACGTCGCCAAGCACGTCTACCGGGTGCGGGCACGCCGGGGCAAGCCGATCGTCGTCACCAAGGTGGTCAGCTACCACACCTCGCGCGGCGTCCCCGCCCTCGAACTCGCCGACCGCTGCCGCCGTACCCTCGACCGGGCGGCCGCCGAGGGAGCCGAGAAGCAGTTCGAGTCCCAGCGCGCCTGGCTGGACGACTTCTGGGCACGCAGCGATGTCTCGGTGGCGGGCCGGCCGGAGATCCAGCAGGCCGTGCGGTGGAACCTGTTCCAGCTGGCGCAGGCGACGGCCCGCGCCGACGGCCTCGGCATCGGGGCCAAGGGAGTGTCCGGCTCGGGCTACGAGGGGCACTACTTCTGGGACTCCGAGATCTATGTGCTGCCGTTCCTGACCTACACCTCGCCGCAGACGGCCCGCAGCGCGCTGCGCTTCCGGTACCTGATGCTGGACGCGGCCCGGCAGCGGGCGGCCGAGCTCAACCAGGAAGGCGCCCTGTTCCCGTGGCGCACGATCAACGGGCAGGAGGCGTCCGCCTACTACGCGGCCGGGACGGCCCAGTACCACATCGACGCGGACATCGCCCACGCCGTCCGGCAGTACGTCAACGCCACCGGTGACGAGGCGTTCCTCGCCCGCGAGGCGATCGACATCCTCGTCGAGACCGCCCGTATGTGGGCCGACCTCGGCTTCTGGCGGGGGACCGGCGCCGGCACGTTCCACATCCACGGGGTGACCGGGCCCGACGAGTACACGACCGTCGTCAACGACAGTCTGTTCACCAACCTGATGGCGCGGGCGAACCTCCGCTCCGCCGCCGAGGCGAGCCGCAAACTGCGCGACGACCATCCCCGGGAGTACGCCCGGATGACCGCGCGCCTGAACCTCACGGACGACGAGGTCGTCGAGTGGGGCAGGATCGCCGACCGGATGCACGTCCCCTACGACGCCAATCTCGGGGTGCATCCGCAGGACGCGCAGTTCCTGGAGAAGGAGCTGTGGGACCTGTCCCAGACGCCGGAGGAGAAGCGGCCGCTCCTGCTGCACTACCACCCGCTGGTGATCTACCGGTTCCAGGTGCTCAAGCAGGCCGATGTCGTGCTGGCGCTGTTCCTCCAGGGGGACCAGTTCACCCCGGAGGAGAAGCGCGCCAACTTCGACTACTACGATCCGCTGACGACGGGCGACTCGACCCTGTCGGCGGCCGGGCAGTCGGTGATCGCCTCCGAGGTCGGCTACCAGGACCTGGCGATCAAGTACTTCACCTCCTCCCTCTTCGTCGACCTGGCCGACCTGCACCGCAACAGCTCCGACGGGGTGCACGTCGCGTCGGCCGGCGGGGTGTGGACGGCGCTCGTCAACGGCTTCGGCGGCATGCGTGACCACGGGGAGACGGTGACGCTCGATCCCCGGCTGCCCGAGGAGTGGGAGCAGCTGACCTTCCGGCTGACGCTGCGCGGCACGCGGGTACGGGCCGACATACGGCACGGTGAGCTGACCCTGACCGTGGAGGACGGCGACAAGGCCACACTCGTCGTGCGCGGGCAGGAGGTCACGGTGGGGCCGCAGGCCCCGGTGACCGTGGCGCTCGCACCCACGCCACGGCTGGCCGGCGCGCCCACCGTACGGGACATCGTCGGCAGCCGGCGTCCGGACGGGACCGTGATGACGGCCACCGTGCCCGACAGCCGGGAGGCCGAACCCGTCTGATCCGTGTGGGGGCGCGGGAGCGCGCCCCCACGGAACGGAGAGACCGGCTTCCCTCGCGCGGCGGGGGAAGCCGGTCTCTCTGTCGGCGGGGCGGGTCAGTTCACGGAAACGGCTCCCATCGCGTCGTGCCAGGGGGTGCGGGTGGTGATGGCCTGGCGCCAGGAGCGGATCGTTTTGGGCGGCATGCCGACCGCGAGCGCCCCGGACACATGGTCCCCGGTGCGGTAGACGGCAAGGAACCGGCCCGAGGCAAGGTCCCCTTCGGCCACGGTCACCTCGTCGTGGCCCCGCGGATAGCCGTAGGCCTGGATCTTCATGTCGTACTGGTCCGACCAGAAGTACGGCACCGGCGCGAACGGCTTGCCCGCCTCGGGCCGCAGCAGGTTACGGGCGGCGGCCATGCCCTGCTCGGCCGCGTTCGTCCGGTGCTCGATCCGCATCGCCACCCCGAACAGCGGATTGTGCCAGCGCGCGACGTCCCCGGCCGCGTACACGCCCGGCGCGGCCCGGCAGTACGCGTCGCACACCACACCGTCCTCCACCGTCAGACCACTGCCGTCGAGCCACTCGGTGTTCGGCAGCGAACCGGCCGCGACCAGGACCTCGTCGGCCTCGACCACCGTGCCGTCCGCCAGCCGCACCCCGCCGGCGCCCGCCTCCACCACGGTGACCCCGGTCCGCAGATCCACCCCGTGCTCCAGATGGGCCCGCGACAGCACACGGCCCACCGACTCGCCGACAGCGTGCGCCAGCGGCACCGGAGCCGGCTCCAGCAGGGTCACCCGGGCACCCAGCCCACGCGCCACGGCGGCGGCCTCCGCCCCGAGGAACCCGGCCCCCACCACCACCAGATGCCGTCCCGCCGCCAGCCGCCCGCGCAGCGCGAGCGCGTCGTCCAGGGTTCGCAGAACGTGCGCGCCCTGGCCGGGCAGCCGGCGCGGACGCACCCCCGTCGCCACGACCAGCCCGTCGTAGGCCACCGACGTCCCGTCCGCCAGCCGCACCGTACGGCCCGCCGTGTCCAGCCCGGCGGCGGCCACCCCCAGCCGCAGGTCGAGGCCGAGCGCGTCCAGGTCGGCCGGGGTGCGCAGGCGCGGCCGGTCGGCGTCCCACTGACCGGCCAGCACCTGCTTGGACAGCGGCGGCCGGTCGTAGGGCGGATGCGGCTCGTCGCCGATGAGGGTGAGCGTGCCGTCGTAGCCCTCGCGGCGCAGGGTCTCGGCCGCCGCGAGCCCGGCGGCCGATCCCCCCACGATCACGTACCGCGTCACCCCTCCACCAGCCGGATCGCCGCCGCCGGACAGATCGCCACGGCTTCCCGGACCGCGTCCAGGAGTTCGGCACCGGGTGTCTCCTCCAGCAGGACCGCGACACCGTCCTCGTCACGCTGGTCGAACACCTCCGGCGACGCCATCACACACTGCCCCGACGCCACGCACTTCGGCTCGTCCAATTCCACACGCATGTTCTGTCCTTCTTCTCGCTCATCTTCGGGTACGGGACTGAGGGCCCTGTCCGGCCGTCAGAGGTGGTTCACCAGGCCACCGGAAGCTCGTAGACACCGTAGACGGACCCGTCGTGCTTGAACGGGATCTTCTCCAGTCCGGTGGCCAACCGCAGGGTGGGGATCCGGCGGTAGAGCGTGCTGTAGACGACCTGGAGCTCCATCCGGGCCAGCGGCTGGCCCAGACACTGGTGCACACCGAAACCGAAGGCCACATGGCGACGGGCGTCGCGCCGGAGGTCCAGCCGGTCGGGGTCGGCGAAGACCTCGGGGTCCCGGTTCCCGATTTCGTTGGGCACGATGATCCCCTCGCCCGCGCGGATGGTCTCCCCGGAGATCTCGATGTCCTCCAGCGCCAGCCGGCGCCGCCCGCCGTGCGTGATGTTGAGGTAGCGCAGCAGTTCCTCCACCGCCGAGGCGACCAGCTTGGGGTCGTCGGTCTCCCGCAGCAGAGCGAGCTGGTCGGGGTGTTCCAGGAGGGCGAGGGTGCCGAGCGCGATCATGTTCGCGGTGGTCTCGTGGCCGGCGAGCAGAAGCAGCACCCCCATCTGGGCCGCCCCATCACGGGTCAGTTCACCCGATTCGATCCGCGGGACCAGTCCGGAGAGGAGGTCGTCGACGGGGTGGGCGATCTTCTCGCCCAGCAGCTCGTCCAGGTAGTCGGTCAGCCGCTTCATGGCGCCCCACCGCTCCTCGGGGTCCACGTCCCGCGTGATGAGGACCCTGCTGTTGGACTGGAAGAAGTCGTGGTCGGCGTACGGCACACCGAGCAGTTCGCAGATCACCAGCGAGGGCACGGGCAGGGCGAACGCCTCCACCAGGTCCACCGGGTTGGGGCCGGCGAGCATGGTGTCGATCAGGTCGTCGACGATCTTCTGCACGGCGGGCCGCAGCGCGTCCACCCGTTTGATGGCGAACGGAGCCGTCACCATGCGCCGCTGCCGGGAGTGCTCCGGGTCGTCCATCGTGATGAAACTCAGTCCGGTGCTCCCGCTCCTGACCGGTGCCTGGTTCGGGAAGCCCGGCCGGGTGACCTCGGAACTGACCCGCGCGTCCCCCAGCAGCGCCCGCTGTTCGGAGTACCGGGTCACCAGCCACGGCGTGCTGCCGTCCCACAGCCGGACCTTCCTGAGCGGCCCTTCCCGCTGCTCGTCCCGCAGCGCCGGGGGCGGATCGAAGGGGCACTTCGCGGCCCTGGCCATCGGGAACTCCGGGATCCGGGCCGTGCGCTCGTCCGCCGGGTTCGCTGTGCTGGTCATGCCGGTTCCTCGATTCGTCATCGGTTCTCCTCAGTCGTCCTTCGCCACACGGTCGCGCGTGACGGGCGCCAGCCACATTCCGACGATCGCGTCGATCAGGCCGGAAGCGGCGTCGTGCCAGTTGGACCAGGGGGTGTGGGTACTCTCGGCGAGCGCGTGTTCCCGTTCGGCGGTCGTGTGGATGAGCAACTGGCGTGCCATGGCGGCGCGTTCGGCGCCCACCTCGGCCGGCAGGTCCGGCAGGCAGCGGCGCAGGCCCTCGACGGTTCTCTGGAGCGACGGGGAGGCGAGCGACTCCTCGAACATGATCTGGCGCAGCGCGGGGTCGGTCAGCACCTGGGCACAGAAACGCCCGTACCAGGTGGGGCTGCCCAGTGCCGCCAGATGCTCATGGGTCGGGCGCACCAGGCAGGCCACCCAGTCCCGCAGCTCGGCGGAGTCGCCGATCCGCGCCAAGAGCTTGACGCGCTGTCGCTCGATGGGTTCGGCGTGCCTGCGCACGACGGCTCGCACCAGATCGGCCTTGGTGCCGAAGTGGTAGCCGACCGCGGCGTTGTTGCCCTGCCCCGCGGCCTCGCTGACCTGCCGGTTGGACACCGCGTACACGCCGCGCTCGGCGAACAGCCGTTCCGCGGCCGTCAGGAGCAGCTCCCGGGTGACGCTCACCTGTTCGGCCCGAACGGTTCCGCCGGCCATGGTCACCACACCCGCGCGCCGTCGTTCGAATCCATGCGAACCTCCTCCGGTCCGGCCGTCGGCCCGCCTTCAGGTAACCCGACCGAGCCAAGCTAAGTCAAGCGACTGATTTAATTCAGCCATTGACCGGGTTCGCGGTTTCACCGTCGCGGACCCTGGTGGTTCACGCCTTGGTGAGACGATGCGCCGCCGAACGATCACCGAAGCCGGGACAAGGAGCCCGCCCGACGTGTGGGCGGCGGCACCGACACCAGACGGGAGACCCACCATGCTCTACGAACTCGCGACCCTCTCGCTCAAGCTGCGCACGATCCCGACGGCCTTGCCCGCATTGGAGGCCTACACGAGGAGCGAGAGCACCGGCGGCCGGCTGCTCGGCTGCTGGGAACCCGAACACGGCGTCATCGTCGGGCAGCTGATCCTCCTGCGCGGCTTCGAGAGCGCCGAGGAACTCGCGGAGGAGCGGCGGCGCGTTCTCGCCGACCCCGACCCGTTCGGCATCGGTGAGCACCTGACCGCCTACCAGGTGGAAAGCTACGCCCCGTTCGCCTTCCTGCCACCGGTCGAGCCGGGTCGGTACGGCTCCGTGTACGAGTTCCGCACCTACCACCTCAAGGTCGGGGGTCTCGTCCCCACGATGGCCGGATGGGAGGCCGCCGTGCCGGAGCGCACCCGCCTGTACCCGCTGACGACAGCCATGTACGGCCTGGACGGCGTCCCCCGCATCACGCACATCTGGCCCTTCCCCGGCCTCGACGCCCGGCTGGAGATCCGCCGGGACTCCTACGAACGCGGGATCTGGCCCCCGGAGAACGGCCCGGAGAACATCGCCCACGCCACATCCACGATCGCCCTGCCCACCTCCATCTCCCCACTGTGCTGACCCGCCCGAGGCCTTTCGCCGACGGCGTCGGCGAAGACGCGTCGGTGGTGGTGGCCGTGCCGGGCGGCGTCGTACGACGTCCTACGACGCTCGACTGAACAGACTCCCGACCCGGCCGGAACTCATCGCGGCAGGCGCTCCCCCGGCCGACTCGCGCGGACGGGCCACGTCGTACGCGTCCTCGATGGGGTCGCCTCCTCCGCGCCGTGTCCCCGGGGACCTTGTCAACGCCGTCCGGGTGAGGGTGAGGACCGTACGTCCCGTCCGGCCAGGCAGCAGTCGCCGCACTTCGCGCCGTCCGGCGCGCGGTAGTAGAGGCAGCAGCTGCGGCGGCGGAAGGTGAGATCCGGTCCGGTGAGACGTCCGGTCCCGACGAGCCGTCCGGTGTTCAGCAGTTCGACCGTGAGGCTGGTGAGCGGCTCGCGCAGGCCGGGACGGGCCGTCAGGAGGACGTGCGCCGCGCCGACGAGCGCGGAGGCGGCGTTCCCGTCCAGCAGGCGCGGGGCGATCTTGACGCGGAGCCCGGCCGCGAACCCCCGCAGTTGACGCGTCACCTGCTCGCTCAGGGCGAGGGCGGGGTCGGGCAGCCGGTCGGCGTGCCAGCCGGCGGGGCGGGGCAGACGGAGCGCCGGTCCGTCGTCGGCCCGCTGCAGGCCGCCCAGGTCCGGGACGATCCCGTGCAGAGCCACACAGGCCAGGGCGGGCGACCACAGGCGTGCCGCGTGCCCGAGATGGGCGACGGACACGCCGACTCTCGGTTCCCGTGCGCGGTACCGGCGGGTGACGGCCTCGGCCAGGTCGGTGAATCCGCACGCGTAGAAGTCGCCGACGGGGTGCCAGCCCTCGTCCCGGCCGCCTGTGGGCAGGACGAAGAAGCCGCCGAGAGCCGCCACGTCGTCCAGGGCGGCGGTGACCTCCTCGGCAGTCGCCCTCGCGGAATCGGTCACGTCGGGGTCACTTCCTTCCCTGCGTGGGCACTTCCCTGAGTGGGCGGCCCGATGCGCTGCCCTGTCCGCGTTTCAGCACCTCACTCGGCGATCGGCGGATCAGCGGGTCCGATGTCCGGCCGCGAGCGGCCGCCCCCGCCCGACCGCCTACCGCGACTGCGCCGCGCTCGCGATCTGGATGAGGTTGCCGCACGTGTCGTCGAAGACGGCGGTGGTGACGGGGCCCATGTCCAGGGGCTCCTGGGTGAAGCGCACGCCGAGGCCGCGCAGACGCTCGTACTCCGCCGTGACGTCGTCGACGGCGAACTGCGCGAGCGGGATGCCGTCCTTGACGAGCGTGTCGCGGTAGGTCGCGACGATCGGGTGGCCGGCGGGTTCCAGGAGGAGTTCGGTACCGCCGGGCTCCTCGGGCGAGACGAGGGTCAGCCACCGGTCCTTCTCGCCCACCGGGACGTCGTGCTTCTTCACGAAGCCGAGGATCTCGGTGTAGAAGCGCAGGGCCTCGGCCTGGTCGTCGACGAAGACGCTGGTCAGGTGGATCTTCATGGGGCGCTCTCCTTCGGTCCCGACGTGCCGGGTACGAGCCATCGCTCGGCGATCTGCCGCAGCGGACCTGTGTTCAGGTCGTGGAACTTGCAGCGGCCCTCCCGCCTGGTCTCGACGAGCCCGGCGGCCTCCAGCACGGCGAGGTGCTGGGAAACCGCCTGGCGCGAGATGCCGAGCCGGTGCTTCACGCTCAGCCGCGAGCAGATCTCGAACAGCGTCTGTCCGGACTTCTCCGTGAGCTCGTCGAGGATGGTCCGGCGGGTGGGGTCGGCCAATGCTTTGAAGAGGTCGTCGGCCACGACCACAGGATAGGCAACCACTCACTTGCCTATCAAGCCGAGGCGGGCCGGCCTGTTCCGCGGCGGCCGACGACCGGCTCCGGGGACCGGCACGCGTCCCGCCCCGCGATCACGTCGTAGGCCGTGCCACTTGGTCGGGTTCGATCGATACTGGAGCTGGGCGGCCGACCGTCGCGCCGTACCGCCGCACAGGAAGCTGACCACTCATCAGGCATGGTCGGTACGAGGTCGGCCTCAATTCCGCCGGGCCCCGCTCCGACTCGCCGGGAACAACCAAGATCACGAAGCATCCATACGCGATCCGGCCTGTGGAAACGCCGGTCGGAGGCGCGGCTGCTCACCAACCTGGGAGGCACCCTTGAAGTCGCTGATCAATGTGCCCGAGACCGTGGTCGCCGATGCGCTGCGGGGCCTCGCCGCCGCGCATCCAGGGCTCGCGGTCGACGTGGACAACCGGGTGGTGGTACGGCGGGACGCACCGGTCGCCGGCAAGGTGGGCCTCGTCTCCGGGGGCGGATCCGGGCACGAGCCGTTGCACGGCGGGTTCGTCGGGCCCGGGATGCTCTCCGCCGCCTGCCCCGGTGAGGTCTTCACCTCCCCCGTGCCCGACCAGATGGTCCGGGCGGCGGCGGCCGTCGACAGCGGGGCCGGGGTCCTGTTCGTCGTCAAGAACTACACCGGTGACGTCCTGAACTTCGACATGGCCGCCGAGCTGGCCGAGGACGAGGGTATCCAGGTCGCGAAAGTGCTGGTCAACGACGATGTGGCGGTGACGGACAGCCTGTACACGGCGGGGCGGCGCGGCACCGGCGCGACGCTGTTCGTCGAGAAGCTGGCCGGAGCGGCCGCCGAGGAGGGGGCGCCGCTGGAACGGGTCGAGGCGATCGGCCGGCAGGTGAACGAGCGCGCGCGGAGCTTCGGCGTGGCCCTGACCGCCGTCACCACGCCCGCCAAGGGGAGCCCCACCTTCGACCTCCCCGAGGGCGAGCTCGAACTGGGCATCGGCATCCACGGCGAGCCCGGCCGCGAGCGGCGCGCCATGATGACCGCGCGCGAGATCGCCGACTACGCCGTGGACGTGGTGCTGGCGGACCTGCGGCCCACCGGCCCGGTCCTGGTGCTGGTCAACGGGATGGGCGGGACGCCGCTGCTGGAGCTGTACGGGTTCAACGCGGAGGTCCGGCGGGTCCTGGACGAACGCGGCGTCGTGGTGGCCCGTACCCTCGTCGGCAACTATGTGACCTCGCTCGACATGGCGGGCTGCTCGGTGACGCTCTGCCAGGTCGACGAGGAGCTGCTGCGGCTGTGGGACGCGCCGGTCGAGACCCCCGCGCTCCGCTGGGGCCGTTGAGCACGCTCCGGAAGGGGCAGGTGTCGTGGCGGAGCGGCCGGAGAACGGCCCACGGGGAGAGGAGATCACGTGACCGACCAGAATGGCGGCCCGGTGCTGGACACCGCCTTCTTCCGTCGCTGGCTGGCCGCCATGGCCGCCGCGGTGGAGCGTGCGGCGGACCGGCTCACCGAGCTGGACTCGGCGATCGGGGACGCCGACCACGGCAGCAACCTCCAGCGCGGTTTCCGGGCCGTGACGACGGCCCTGGAGAAGGACGTCCCGGCCACCCCCGGCGCCGTCCTGACGCTGGCGGGACGGCAGCTCATCTCCACGGTGGGCGGGGCGTCCGGGCCGCTGTACGGAACGCTGCTGCGGCGGGCGGGCAAGGCGCTCGGGGATGCCGCCGAGGTGACGCCGGCGGAGCTGGCCGAGGCCTTGCGGGCCGGCGTCACCGGGGTCGCGCAGCTGGGCGGGGCGAAGGCCGGGGACAAGACGATGCTGGACGCGCTGGAGCCCGCGGCCGAGGCGCTCGGCACGTCATTCGCGGCGGCGGCCGAGGCGGCGGACCGGGGCGCGCTCGCCACCGTACCCCTGCTGGCGCGCAAGGGCAGGGCGAGTTATCTGGGCGAGCGGAGCATCGGGCACCAGGACCCCGGTGCCACGTCGTCCGCCCTGCTGATCACCACCCTCGCGGCGACGGCGGAGGAGGCGGCCCGATGAACACCGGCGCTCCGGTCGGGATCGTGCTCGTCTCCCACAGCGGACCGGTGGCCACGGCCGTCGCCGAGCTGGCGCGCGGGCTGGCGGGCGGCGGGACGACGGCCCCGGTGGCCGCGGCGGGGGGCACCCCGGACGGCGGACTGGGGACCAGCGCTGAGCTGATCTCGGCGGCGGCCGAGGAGGTGGACCGGGGTGCGGGGGTCGCCATCCTGGTGGACCTCGGCAGCGCCGTACTGACGGTGAAGGCGCTGCTCGCCGAGGGGGACGAGCTGCCACAGGGCGCGCGGCTGCTGGACGCGCCCTTCGTGGAGGGAGCGGTCGCCGCCCTGGTCGCGGCGTCGGCGGGGGCGGACCTGGACGCGGTGGAAGCGGCGGCGTCGGAGGCGTACCAGTACCGCAAGGAGTGAGGGGGCCTTTCACCGTGCCCGTCCGGGTCGCGTCGGCCGCCCCGGAAGCGACACCACGCCTCGAACACGGCCGGAACGACGCGAAGTCGTCGTGTTCCCGCACCGTCGTCGCCGGGATACTGAACGTCACGGATCAGTGGCAGCGACGGCACCGGCACGGACGGCGACGGCACGGCGTCCGCCGGGCGGCGCGGGACCCGGAGGGACAGGCATGGTGGACTCGGCAGGCGCGGGGACCGGCACGACCGCCTCTCGCGACGGCGCGCACCACTCCTCCGGCCGGCGCGGACGCCATGCCGTCGTCGTCGGTGGCGGTCCGGCGGCGCTGCTGACGGCCCGCGTGCTCGCTTCGCACGCCGACCGGGTCACCCTCGTCGAGCGTGACCGCCTGCCCGACGGGCCCGAGCCCCGGGCGGGCGTTCCGCAGAGCCGGCACAACCATGTCCTGCTGGAAGGCGGCCAGCGGGCGCTGGAGAAGCTGCTCCCCGGGATCGTCGGGGAGTTGCGCGAGCACGGGGCGCCGCGCGTCGGCATGCCCGACGACCTCGTGCAGTGGCAGGACCACCACTTCTACCGGCGGACGCCCGCGACCGCGCATCTGCTGACCGGGTCCCGGCCGCTCCTGGAGTGGCTGGTGCGGCGTCGTGTGCTGGCCGACCCGCGGATCACGGTGATGGAGGGCACCGAGGTGGTGGGCCTGGTCGGCGACGCCGCACGGGTCAGGGGCGTGCGGGTGCGCGAGCGCGGCGCGGGAACGCACCAGGACGTGCGGGAGCTGACCGCCGACCTGGTGGTCGACGCCTCCGGGCGGGGTTCGCGGGCCCCGGAGTGGCTGGCGGCCATCGGCGCGGACGTCCCCCACGAGGAGACGATCGACGCGGGTCTCGCCTACGCGACGCGGATGTACCGGGGCCCGGCGGACCGGCCCGGCGCCCCTGGGCCGTCGGCCCCGGCCGGGACACGGCACGCGACGGACCCGGCGGGCGCCGGCGGCACACCAGCCTCGGCCGACACCTCCGACACCGACGGCACCGACGGCACACCCGGCGAACCCGGCACGGACGGCGGCGGCGAACCCGACGCGGTGGACTGCGTCGGCTACTACTTCGTCCCGGGCCGGGACGAGGCACGGGGAGCCGTCGTCCTGCCCATCGAGGGTGGCCGGTACCTCGTCACGCTCTCCGGACTGCGGGGCAGTGAACCGCCCGCGGACGAGACCGAGTTCACCGACTTCGCGGCGCGGCTGCCGCACCCGTTGGTGCACGACTGGCTGTTGAAGGCGGAGCCGGAGTCGGCGGTGCACGCGTTCCGCTCGACGTCCGACATCCGCCGCCGGTACGACCGTCCCGGGCGCCGCCCGGCCGGTTTCCTCGCCACGGGCGACGCCCTGTGCTGCGTCAACCCGGTGTACGGACAGGGGTTGACGGTGGCCGCGTTCGGTGCGCTGGCGCTGCGCGACGCGCTGGCGGATCCGCGCCGTACGCCGACGACGCGACGCGTACAGCGCGCGCTGTCGCGGGCCGCGCGGCAGGCGTGGGACATCGCCTCGGGTGCCGACCGGGTCCTGCCGGGCGCGCGGGGGGACGCGGTCCGGCTACGGCCGGCGGACCGGCCCGCGGCCTGGTACCTGGGCAGGGTGCAGCGGCGCGCCCCCGGCGACCCGGTCGTGGGGGCCGCCTTCCGGTCCGTCCTCGCGCTGAAGGAGCCGGGGTCGGTGCTCTTCGCGCCGCGAGTGGCCCGCGCGGTGCTGTTCGGCCCGGTCCGGCCGGCCCCGACCGAGCCCCAGGCACGACGGGAGTAGCGGGCGGGGAGCGGACGGGAGCGGCGCGGGCGGACCAGGGCCGGGCCCAGGACAGCGGCAGCGGCAGCCGGACCACGTCCGGCGCACTGCGGCTGTCGGCAGACGGCTGCGGACTGCGGCCCGGCCCGCCTCGCCGGGACCATGTCCGGCGCACTGCGTCCGCCGGAGCCCGGCTCCGGGACCGCGGGCCCGGCCTCGCCTTGCCGGGGCGGCGCACCGGGTCCACGCTCGTGGTGGGGGCTCGTGCGGGGCGGGACACCGCGAAGGAGTGCCGTATGACGGCGTCGGACACACCCGGCGAGAGCCCGGGGAACGGGCGGCAGGGCACCCGGTGTCTGGTCACCGGGGCCACCGGATACATCGGCGGCCGGCTCGTCCCCGAGCTGTTGGACGCGGGATACGCGGTGCGCTGTCTCGCCCGTACGCCCGGCAAACTGCGCGACCACCCCTGGGCGGGCCGAGTGGAGGCGGTACGCGGCGACGTGACCGACGCCGCCTCGGTCGGCGAGGCGATGGCCGGGATCGACGTGGCGTACTACCTGGTGCACGCGCTCGGCACGGGGAAGGGCTTCGCGGCCACGGACCGCCGCGCGGCCCGCGTCTTCGCCGAACGGGCCAGGGCCGCGGACGTGCGCCGTATCGTCTACCTCGGCGGGCTCACCCCCGCCGAGGTACCGGAACGGGAGCTGTCGCCGCACCTGCGCTCCCGCGCGGAGGTCGGCCGGATCCTGCTCGGCTCGGGCGTACCGACCGTGGTGCTCCAGGCGGCCGTCATCATCGGCTCCGGCTCGGCGTCCTTCGAGATACTGCGCCATCTGACCGAGCGGCTGCCGGTGATGGTGACGCCCAGCTGGGTGCGGACGGCCCTCCAGCCGATCGCCGTACGGGATGTGCTGCGGTACCTCGTGGGATGCGCGCGACTGCCGGACGACGTCTGCCGCGCGTTCGACATCGGGGGCCCCGACATCCTCACCTACCGGGACATGATGCGGCGCTATGCGGCGGTGGCGGGGCTGCCCCGGCGGGTCATCCTGCCCGTACCGGTCCTCACCCCCGGGCTCTCCAGCCTCTGGATCGGCCTGGTGACGCCCGTGCCCTCCGCCATCGCCCGGCCGCTGGCGGAGTCCCTGCGCCATGAGGTGGTCTGCCGCGAGCGGGACATCGCGCGGTGGATCCCGGACCCGCCGGGCGGACTCACCGGCTTCGACCGGGCGGTGGCACTGGCGCTGCGGCGCGTCCAGGAGGCGCGGGTGGCCACCCACTGGTCGTCCGCCGCCGTCTCCGGAGCGCCGAGCGATCCGCTGCCCACCGACCCCGACTGGGCCGGCGGCAGCCTCTACGAGGACCGGCGCGAGATGACCGTGGAGGCGACGCGCGAGACGCTGTGGCGGGTGATCGAGGGCATCGGCGGGGAGCACGGCTGGTACTCCTTCCCTCTGGCCTGGACCGTACGGGGGTGGCTCGACCGGCTGCTGGGCGGCGTCGGGCTGCGCCGGGGCAGGCGGGACGCGCAGCGCCTGCGGGTCGGTGACTCGCTGGACTTCTGGCGGGTGGAGGAGATCGAACCGGGCAGGCTGCTGCGGCTGCGCGCGGAGATGCGGCTGCCGGGGCTCGCCTGGCTGGAGCTGCGCGCGGACCCGGACGGCGCCGACCGGACCGTGCTGCGGCAGCGGGCGCTGTTCCATCCGTGGGGGCTGCTGGGGCACGCCTACTGGTGGGCGGTGTGGCCGTTCCACTCGGCGGTGTTCGGGGGGATGGCGCGCAACATCGCCCGTGCGGCGGGACCCGCCACGCCCCGGCCTGTCAGGGAGTGAGCTCCCGGGAACCCGCCCGGCGCGGCCGGCGGGTCCCGCCGTCCGCGGTGCGGTCCCGCTGGGGATCGGCACCGTCCGCGGCGCGGCCCGCCGGGCCGGTTCAGAGGGGCGTGCCGGCCTTGAGCAGCAGGAAGAGCGTGACCGTCGCGTTCGCCGAGGACAGCGCCGAGCCGAGTGTCCCGGCGGCGGCCGTCCAGACGGCCAGCCCCACCGCCGTGAACACGGAGGGCCAGCTGACGGCGGACGGCGCGGGGCCCAGCAGCGCGGCCACCCGGCGCGGGACCGGACCGGCCGCCGGGGCGGCGAATCCGGCCAGCGTGGGGGCGGGGGTGCCCCGCGAGACGAGTGCGGCCTTGCCGATGGCGCGTGCCAGGACCGTACGATCCCCGGTGACGCCCGCCGCGTCCTCGTCCGCCCAGCGCTCCGTCGTGTACGCCACCGCCGTACGCAGCGGGCGCAGCAGCGGGTTGGCCCGCGCGGCCAGCCGGACGGCCAGCAGGAACCGGTGGTGGTGCCCGTCGAGATGAGCCCGCTCGTGCGCGACCAGCGCCTCCTGCTCGTGGGCGTCGAGACAGGCGAGCATGGCCGTGGACACCACGATCCAGCCGCCGGGTCCGGCGTCGGCGTCCGGGTCCTGGGCGCCCCCGGCAGGGCGGGCACGGCGCCGGGTGAACAGCCGGCCGGGCCCGGGGAAACGTATCGACCGCGACCGTGGCAGCGCGTAGGCGTAGGGCTGGTCGTCGACCAGGACGGCCGGCTCGCCCTCGGGCAGTCCGCCCAGGGCCTGCCGGGCCCGTCGCCGCACCCGGCGGTGGTGGCAGGCGGCGGTCGTGCAGCCGACGGCGACCGCCGCGAGGGCGACCATCGCCGCCTTGCCGGCGATCTCGTCGTACGGAACGGCCTCCCGTACCTCGGGGTCGGACCAGCCGTCGGGCAGCGGATTGCCGGGCAGCTGGGCCGTGCCGACCACGACCAGCAACCCCAGGCAGAGCGTGCTGCAGGTCGCGAGGACACAGGCCAGCACCGAGAGCAGCCGGGTCGCCAGGCGCGGGTGGAGATGCTGTTCGGCCAGGCGCGCGATGGGCAGGGCGGTGAGCGGCAGGACGAGCGGCAGGAAGACGAACATGCCCACGCCGTCAGCCCTCCGATCCGGCCGGGCCGCCGGCCGGGCGCGCCCCGTCGCCGGTCCCCCGGTCGCCTCGCCCGTCGCCCGCGCGACTGTCATGGCGAGGCCTGTCGGCGGGCGCGCGGCCGTCGGCCGGGTCGTGGTGTCCGCCGGACGTCGCGGTCGTCGCGGTCGGCACGGCCGTCGCGGGGCCGCCGGCTCCGCGCGGGGAGTTCGCGTCGCGGTGCCCGTACGGGCCGTACGGCCCGTCCGCGCCGACCGCCCCCTGCCGCGCCCAGGAGCCCCCGCCCGGGGGCGGGCCCACCGGCGCGTCCTCGGGCAGGCCCAGCAGATCGCGCAGCAGCCGTTCGTCGTCCGGGGAGAGCGCGGTGACGAAACGGGTCAGGACCGCCTCGCGGTCCGCCTCGCCGTCCAGCACCTTGCGCATCCGCAGCGCCGCGAGCCCCGCCTCGTCCGACGAGGCCCGCCACTCGAAGGAGCGCCCGGTCCGCTCCCGGGTGACCACGTGCTTGGCGTGCAGTCGGGTCAGGATGGTCATCACCGTCGTGTACGCGAGATCCCCGCCGAGGCGCTCCTGCACCCAGGCGGCCGTGACGGGGCCCGGGGCCCTGCTCAGCTCGGCGAGGACCTGCGACTCCAACTCGCCCTGGCCGCGCCGGCGAGGGCGCTCGTCCGGATCCGGGCCGCCGTGCGTCCTCACGTTGTGTCCCTCACGTGTCTCTCCCTCCGGCCGGGCCGTCGCCGCGCGTACCGGCACCTGTTCGGCGGATCCTCGCAGATCGGCCCGCGGCGCGGGACCTCGTGCGGCGGCGGACCGGCGCCCTCGACGGGCCGGTCGTACGCGCATGCCCCCGACACCCCCATCGCCCCCGACAACGCGGCCCGAGCGCCGACGTGCCGCCCGCCACGGCGGTGGCTGTCAGTGGCTTCGGCGGCCCCGCCGCGGGCGCGACGGCCACGGGGATCCGCCCGCCCCGCTGTCCGGGCGGACCGCGGCGCCGCTTTCGCGGCATGCCCCGGCCCCATGGTACTGAGCACCGCCACCGCCCCGCTCACTCGTGCGCGCGATCCGCGCCGATCGCCCGGTGCGGTCCCGCGCCGGCTACTTCTACAGTGCTGTAGATTTTAATCCCGATCACCGGCACGACTCGGCTCAGGAGGAGCAATCGTGGGAGTTTCCCTGTCCAAAGGCGGCAATGTCTCGCTCACCAAGGAGGCGCCGGGCCTGACGGCCGTCGTCGTGGGCCTCGGCTGGGACGTCCGGACGACGACCGGCACCGACTACGACCTGGACGCCAGCGCCCTGCTGTGCGACGAGAACGGCAAAGTCGGCTCCAACGAGCACTTCGTCTTCTACAACAACCTGACCAGCCCGGACGGTTCGGTGCAGCACACCGGCGACAACCTGACCGGTGAGGGCGAGGGCGACGACGAGACCATCAAGGTCGACCTGGCGACCGTCCCGGCCCAGGTGTCGAAGATCGTCTTCCCGGTCTCCATCCATGACGCCGAGTCCCGGGGCCAGAGCTTCGGCCAGGTCCGCAACGCGTACATCCGGGTGGTCAACCAGGCGGGCGGCGCCGAACTGGCGCGCTACGACCTGAGCGAGGACGCGGCCACCGAGACCGCGATGGTCTTCGGCGAGCTGTACCGCAACGGCGCGGAGTGGAAGTTCCGGGCGGTGGGCCAGGGTTACGCCTCGGGGCTCTCCGGGATCGCCGCGGACTTCGGCGTCAGCGTCTGACACGTCCGGCGGCGCCGGGCGCGTCTAGGGATCGCATGACTGTGGGGCACAGGGCCGAACCCTGTGCCCCCAGTCATGCGCGAGGGAGTCGTGCGCGAGGGAGTCGTGCGCGAGGGGTGCGCCCCGTTCGCTCAGCCCTGGCGGCGCGTGGCGCCGTCCGGCTCCTTGGCCTCCCGAGCGGCCGACGCGTCGGAGGCGTCCCGCACGCCCTCCGGGTCCACGACGGCGTGCGCCTCCGGCTCCGTCCGTTCCGGCGACCCGGGCCCGGAAACCTCGGGGGCGCCGACCGCGACCGCGGCCGCGCCGGCGCCCGCCGGGCCACCGGCCACCACGGCGGCGGGCGCCGACCGGCCGAACAGCCGCCTGCCCAGGGGCTCGGTCCAGCGCGCCGCCAGCGGGCCGAGGATCACGAGTATCAGGACGTACGCCGTGGCGAGCGGACCGATCCGCGGCTCCACCCCCACCGCGAGCCCGGCGATGACGATGGAGAACTCACCACGCGCCACCAGGGTCCCGCCCGTACGCCACCGGCCCGCCGTCCGCACCCCGGCCCGCTTGGCCGCGTACCATCCGGTGCCGATCTTCGTCACGGTCGTGACCGCGGCCAGGAGGAGGGCGGGCAGCAGCACCGGCGGAATGGCGGCCGGATCGGTGTTCAGCCCGAAGAAGACGAAGAAGACGGCCGCGAAGAGGTCCCGCAGCGGGGCCAGCAGGTTGTGCGCGCCCTCGGCGACCTCGCCGGAGAGCGCGATACCGACGAGGAAGGCGCCGACGGCCGCGGAGACCTGGAGTTCCTGGGCGACTCCGGCGACCAGGACGGTCAGCCCGAGGACCACCAGGAGCAGCATCTCCGGGTTGTCGGAGGAGACCGCGCGGCTGATGAGGCGGCCGTGCCGCAGTGCGAGGTAGAGGACGGCGCCGACCGTGCCGAGCGAGATCAGCAGCGTGAGGCTGCCGCCGGCGAGGCTGAGCCCGGCGAGCAGGGCCGTGAGCAGCGGCAGGTAGACGGCCATCGCCAGGTCCTCGATGACCAGGACGCCGAGAATGACGGGCGTCTCGCGGTTGCCGAGCCGGCCGAGGTCGCCGAGGACCTTGGCGATCACGCCGGAGGAGGAGATCCAGGTGACGCCCGCCAGGGCCACCGCGGCGACCGGGCCCCAGCCCAGGATCAGCGCGGCGGCGGCGCCGGGCACCGCGTTCAGGACGAAGTCGACGATGCCGGAGGGGTACTGGGTCTTGAGGTTCGTGACCAGTTCCGAGGCGCTGTACTCCAGGCCCAGCAGGAGCAGCAGCAGGATGACGCCGATCTCCGCGCCGGTGGCGATGAACTCCTCACTGGCGTTGAGGGGGATCAGCCCGCCATGGCCGAAGGCGAGTCCGGCGAGCAGGTAGAGCGGGATGGCGGAGAAGCCCACTCGACCGGCGAGCCGGCCGAGTATCCCGAGACCCAGGATGATGGCCCCGAGTTCGATGAGCAGAGCGGTGGTGTCGTGCACGGGACCGTTATCCTCCGGTGATCAGTTCGGCGACGGCGTCCACGCCTTCCCGGGTGCCGACGACGACGAGGGTGTCGCCCAGCGCGAAGCGGAAGTCCGGAGTGGGCGAGGGGAAGGCGTCGGTACGGCGCAGGACGGCGACGATGGAGGCGCCGGTACGGCTGCGGACCTGGGTGTCGCCCAGCGTGCGGCCGACGTACGGGGACCGCTTCGTGACCGGGATGTGCTCGGTGAGCAGGTCGATCTCCAGGTGCTGGTGCAGATGCGCGACCGGGTCGGGCACCAGGAGTTTGGAGAGCGCGGTCGCCTCGTGCGGGGCGAGGGCCGCGGCGTCCCGGCAGTCGTCGTCGTCCTCGGGATCGTGGAACGCGAGGATGCGCCGTCCGTCCTGGTGCACGACGACCGACAGGTGCTTGCCTGTTTCCGTGTTCAGGTCGTAGCGGGTACCGACCCCGGGCAGGGTGGTCTTGCTGACGTGAGCGGGGTGCTCCATAGGAAAACGCTCCATGCGGGCGAACGTGAGAGTGTGAGGGCCGGGCGGCCGGGGGCAGGGCCCGAAGGCCATGAGCGGGCGGGGTCCGGACAGCGCTGTGCCACCGTCCGCCGGGGGACGGTGTGCCACCGTCTGATACGACGCGTCCGCGTCATGCGCTGCGGGAGAGCACCGGTAAGGGCACCCGCGACGGCGCCGACTCCGCGTCGGCGGCGCGGTCGTGGACGGACGGCGAGGGTGTGCGCGTAGGAACCGCCCCCTCAGAACCGCGTTTCGACCGACCGCCCGTATGAGTAATGGGCGCGCCAAACGCAAGGACTTCTTGGGCACCCTAACGTCATCTTAACGCAAAATAAAATATACCGATCTTACCTTATGAGACTGTTCGCCCCGTAAGGTTCCGCTCGCTCGGCCTCGTCAGCCGCTCAGAAGCGCGACGGAGCGCCCCGCCCGTACCGGCCGCGGTCCGGGTCGAAGAGATGGGCCGCCAGCCCGGCCAGCACCAGCCCGGCCGCGATGAGCAGGCCGTGGCTCACGGCGACGCCCAGAGCGAACCCGCCGAGCGCGACGGCCAGCAGCAGCCAGGCCCACCCGTGGCGGTACTCACGCGGGCGGCAGGGCACACCGGCCTGAAAGGCCTCGGCGAAGCGGGGGTCGTCCCGGCGCAGTCGCTCGGCCACCTCGGCGAGCCGCCGGTCTTCCGGCGAACACCGGTCCGCGGGAGAGAGCCCGTCCCGGGCGTAGTGCCCTCCTTGGGCAGGGCGCGGGCCCTGGGCACGGTGCCGGTCCTGGGCACGGTGGCCGTCCCGCGGGGGCCGACCGCTCCCCTGGGGCACCTGGTCCTCGTGGGGCCCTCGCTCGTCCTGGGCAGCCATGGGACACCTCCCGCTCGGTCCGGTCACCGGCACGGTCCGCCGTACCACCACGGTCCTGTGTGCACCGGTCCGACCGCCATAGGTGTGAACACCCAAATCCGGGTGTGGACGACACGCATTCACCGACCGTGCCGCGCTCCGACCGGGGGCGGCTGTCGGGCCGGGCCAGGACGCCGGGCGATAGTGGAGGGCGCGTCAACCCGAGGAGGCCCACTCCGTGTCCCTGTTCTGGCGGATCTTTCTGCTCAACGCCGCCGTGCTGTTCGCGGCGACCGCCCTGCTGCTGCTCGGCCCCGTCACCGTCTCGGCTCCGGTCCTGCTCACCGAGGCCCTCATCATGGCTCTCGGCCTGGTGGCCATGCTCGTCGCCAACGCCGCGCTGCTCCGGGTCGGACTCGCTCCGCTGCAACGGCTCACGCGCGCCATGACGACGACGGACCTGTTGCGCCCGGGCCGCCGGCCCGCGGTCTCGGGGCATGCCGAGATCGCCGGGCTGATCAGGACGTTCAACACGATGCTCGACCGGCTGGAGGCCGAACGCGCGGCCAGCAGCGGGCTGGCCCTCTCGGCCCAGGAGGCCGAACGCCGCAGGATCGCCCAGGAGTTGCACGACGAGATCGGCCAGACCCTGACGGCGGTGCTGCTCGAGCTGAAACGGGTCGCCGACCGGGCGCCCGCGCCGCTGCGGGAAGAGCTGCGCCAAGTGCAGGAGACGACCCGCGACAGCCTGGACGAGATCCGCCGTATCGCCCGCCGCCTCCGCCCCGGGGTACTGGAGGAACTGGGCCTGATCAGCGCGCTCAGGGCGCTGACGCCCGAACTCACCGAACACTCCGGGCTCACGGTCCGCCACGCGTTCGACAGCGGCCTGCCGGCCCTCGGCCCGGACGTGGAACTCGTGCTCTACCGCGTCGCCCAGGAAGGCCTCACCAACATCGTCCGGCACTCGGACGCGCGCCACGCGGACCTCGCGCTGCGGCGCACGCCCGGCGGGGTGGAGCTGTCCCTGACCGACGACGGCCGCGGTATCGGCACGGCCGTCGAGGGCGCGGGGATCCGCGGCATGCGGGAGCGGGCCCTGCTCATCGGGGCCGATGTCTTCGTGGGCGGGAGGCCGGGGGGAGCCGCCGGAACCGAGGTGCGGCTGCGGGTTCCCGTCGGGAGCGGGCCCGGGGCCACGGACGGAGCCGGCGGCCGGAGCCCGGACGGGACCAGCGGGCCCCCGGGCGGGGCCGGGTACGGGACCCCGGGCGGGAACGGGACCGTGCAGGAGATCCCGGGCGGGGACGCGACCGCGGGCGGCGGCGAGAAAGGGAGCGAGAGCGCATGACCGGGACGGCACAGACCCGCATCCTGCTGGCGGACGACCACGCCCTGGTGCGCCGTGGCGTGCGCCTCATCCTCGACAACGAACCGGACCTGACGGTCGTCGCCGAGGCGGGCGACGGCGCCGAGGCCCTCGAACTGGCCCGCGCCCACCGCCCCGACCTGGCGATCCTGGACATCGCGATGCCCCGGCTGACCGGGCTCCAGGCGGCGCGCGAACTGTCGCGGCTGCAGCCCGGCGTACGCATCCTGATGCTGACGATGTACGACAACGAGCAGTATTTCTTCGAGGCGTTGAAGGCGGGCGCGAGCGGGTACGTCCTGAAGTCCGTCGCCGACCGGGACCTGTTGGAGGCGTGCCGGGCCGCGATGCGCGACGAACCGTTCCTCTACCCCGGGGCGGTCACGGCCCTCATCCGGAACTACCTCGACCGGGTACGGCACGGCGAAGGCGTCCCGGACAACGCGCTCACCCCGCGCGAGGAGGAGATCCTCAAGCTCGTCGCCGAGGGGCACACCTCCAAGGAGATCGCGGGCATCCTGCACATCAGCGACCGGACCGTGGAGCGGCACCGCGCCAATCTCCTCCAGAAGCTGGGCCTGCGGGACCGGCTGGAGCTCACGCGGTACGCGATCCGGGCCGGCCTGATCGAGCCCTGACGCCCGCCCGACGCCCGCTCCGGCAGCCACACCCGGCACACCGCTTCGACGGCTCTCCGGCAGCCCGTCCGCACGCCGGCTCGGTGGCCCGTCCCACGCGCCGCCGACGGCCGGTCCGATGAGATCCGGGCCACGGTACGCGTCCGGGCCGGCCGAGCTGGGCAGACAGTGGGTGGCGTCGGTACGGGTACCGCGTACGGGCGCCGCGCACGGACATCGCACCGACCGAAGCGGAACGAGGCGAGGCATGAGCTCGGGCAACAGCTGGGAGTTCACCGACGACCGCGGCCATCCGACCGTGGCACGCGACCACCCGGAGCGGGTGGTGACCTACATACAGGCGGGCGCGACACTGTGGGACCACGGTCTGCGCCCGCTGGGGATCTTCGGTTCCCATCACGACGGGGACGAGCCCGATCCGGCGAAGGCGGGCGAGCTGCCCCTCGCCGGCCTGCGCTCCTTCGGCGCCGGCGGCTCCCTGGACCTGGACGCCCTCTACGCGGCCGAGCCGGATCTCGTGGTCGCCGTCAGCTATGGCGGCGGGCAGGTGTACGGCATCGACCCGGAGGCGGCCAAGCGCCTGGAGGAGCGCCTGCCGGTGGTCGTCCTCGACGTGGGCAAGGACCGCCCGTTCGAGGGGATCAGGGACCGGTTCTCGGCACTGGCCGCAGCCCTCGGCGCGCCGGGTGAGCCCGCGGCCAGGGAACTGGCGCGCGCGGAGGCCCGGTTGCGTGACGTGGCGGCGAGGCCCGACGCGCCGCGGGTGCTGGCCCTGTCGGCCGCGGGCCCGGACTCGGCGTACCTGGCCCGTCCGCTGACCTGGCCCGACCTGCGGGCCCTCGGCGGCCTGGGGGTGGGACTGATCGATCCGGCGGAGGGCGCGGGGGCCAACTGGCGTACGGTCGACTGGTCCGAGGCAGCCGCGCTCGAACCGGACGTCGTGCTCGCCGATGCCCGCGCCAACGCCGCGCCGCGGATACGGCTGCGGGACAACGCGGACTGGCGGGCCATCGAGCAGCGGGCGCGGATCGTGCCCTGGAACCCGGAGATACCGGGCAGCCACCGGGCCCATGCGCGCTTCTACGACACGGTCGCGGACGCGCTGAGCGCGCACGCGTAGCGCGCCCGCGCGCAATCGGCGGCAGTCGCGACAAACCTGACACGGCGAACAAGACGGGGAGGCGCCGGGACCGGGACGGTGCCGCTCCACGGGGCGGCGCTCCGGCCGCCGGCTCCCGCGCGGCCCGGATCACGCCGCGGCCGCTCAGCAGGCGAGGACGGCCTGTACGGTCTTGCCGCCGCCCGGGCCGCCCAGGACGGAGAACCGGCGCGAGAGCTCGCGGACCATCGCGATGCCGCGCCCGCCCTCCGCCAGGGAGTCGGGGCGACGCAGCCGCGGTTGGACGGGGCTGCTGTCATGGACCTCGACGACGACCTCGCCGTCCGCCACGCCCAGCCGGAGACGGCACTCCCCCCGGCCGTGCCGGGTGGCGTTCGTGACCAGCTCGGACACGACGAGCAGCGCGTCCGCCACCTGGTCGGCGGAGATCCGTTCGCCGCACTCCTCGGTGAGGTACGCGGCCGTCAGCTGCCGGGCCCGACGAGGCGCCGTCTCCGAGCGGGGCAGCAGGTACGTGGCGCGTGCGGCACGATCATGAGCACGCCGGTACGCACGCATACGGAATCACTCCTTCCATCAGGAACCGGCGTTCTCGCCCCCGAGCAGGACGACCGCCGGGGCACTCCCCACGGCACCGGTCCGTCCACTCCATGCACTCCAACCACTCTTCTTGTCCTGATGCCCAGGTCTCCCGGCGTGCAATCGTGGGCGGGGCCCACGGGCCGCCGAGCGCGAAGAGCCACGCGTACCGTCTTCCCTCGTTCCGCCCCTGATGGCGCACTGCCCCGCTGCCCGGATGGCGAGGCGGCGCTCCGACGCACAGACTTGACCGCATGTCGGGCGGACACAGCGCGGGCCTCCTCGTGTACCGGGTCAGGGACGGCGGTACCCAGGTCCTTCTCGGGCACATGGGCGGGCCGTTCTGGTCGCGCCGCCACGCCGGGGCCTGGACCGTCCCCAAGGGCGAGTACACCGCCGACGAGCGGCCCGAGGACGCCGCGCGCCGGGAGTTCCGGGAGGAGCTGGGGCTGCCGGTGCCCGAGGGACCGTGGCTGTCGCTCGGCGAGTCCCGGCAGCGCGGCGGCAAGACGGTACGGGTCTGGTCGGTCGAAGGGGACCTCGACCCGGCGCGCGCCGTGCCCGGCACGTTCACCATGGAGTGGCCGAGGGGGTCCGGGGAGACGCGCGAGTTCCCCGAACTGGACCGGGTCGCCTGGCTTTCGCCGGCGGACGCCGAGGAGGCGCTGGTGGCCGGGCAGCGGGTTTTCCTGGAGCGGCTGGCCCGGTGCATAGGCGACGGCCGCCCGCCCGCCGTACCCGGCCGCTGACCGGCGTTCGCGGTGCCCGCCCGGTCGGCACCGGCGTCCGGGCGTTCCGGCATCCGGCGCACTCCCGCGACCCGCACGGCGCCCCTGCCCGGGCCATGCCCGCGTCCGGTGCTCCGCTCCCCCGTCGTGCCCGTTCGTCGTGCCCGTTCCCGCTCCCGTTCGCATCGCCACCAGGAAGGGTCCCGTTCCGTGCCGCACCTTCGTCCCCCTGTCCTCCTCGGGATCGGAACGGCGCTGCTCGCCGCCGTGGCGATTCCCGCCGCTCTGCTGCCCGGGCTGGCCGCGTCCCCCGGGGAGCCGGCCGCCGCCGGAGCCTGGCCCGTGGAGTCCCCGCCGGTGCCGCCCTCGACGACCCCGCTCCCGCCGACCGCGTCCGTTCCCTCGCCCGTACCGCACGAACCGCCCCGGCGGCGGGGCGGCGCCCAGGGAGCGCCCGCGGGCACGACGCCGGCCTGGCGCCGGGCCGCGCCGGACCCCGCCCCCGTCACCGCGGCGGCCCTGCGGGCCGGCGCCGGCCGTTGCGAACGGATCTCGAAGGGCGCCTACCGCACCGACGGGGCCGGACCCGCTCGCGTCGCCGTGTGCGGCGCCGAGGGCGCCGTCTTCTGGAAGGCCCCCCTGACCGTGGTCTGCGACGGCCAGGTCACGGTCCGGTGCAACGACCGGGCCGATCCCCGGTTCGCGAACACCACCGCCTACACCCAGTCCAACGGTCTGCCGCTGAACGCCGAGAAACTGCCGTACATCGTCGTACCGTCCCCCAGCGGCCTCTGGGACCACCGCGACTTCGGCATCGGAGGCGGGTCGGTCGCGGCCGTCGTGCACGGTGACACGGTGCGCTACGCCGTCGTCGGCGACACCGGGCCGCCCGGCACCATCGGGGAGGCGTCGTACGCCACGGCCCGTGGGCTGGGTGTGCCCACCACCCCGGCGGGCGGCGGCGGTACCGCCGCCCCGGACGTGACGTTCATCGTGTTCCGGGACGCGAAGGTCTCGCCGCCCGAGGACCGGGCCACCACGGTACGGCTCGGTGAGAAGCTGGCGCGGAAGTTCCTCCTGGAGAACGGAGACCGGGACCGGGCCGGGGCGCGTCGGGTGCCCTGATCCTGGAAGAGGCACTGGGAAACGCGTCGTACGGCGCTCCCCGGCGGCACGACCCGGCGCGGCGGCCCCGGCGCGGACGGCCGGGACCGCCGCGCGCGGGGCTCTCAGACGATGCTGTCGGAGATCTCCGACCGCTCACGGGCGGTGCCGTACGCCTGGGGCGTGCTGTAGGAGCGTCGGGCCACGAACCACCACACGGTCGCCAGAACGAGCACCACGGCGAGGGCGATCACGGCGTAGTTCATCGAGTCGGCCGTCACGGGGTGCGACTGCGGCAGGCAGAAGAGCACGGTGACCACGGCCACCCACACCACCGCGATCCAGCCGATGGGCCTGCTCCAGCGGCCCAGGGTCCACGGTCCCGGCTCGAAGCGGTTCCCCGCGCGCAGTTTCAGGTAGATGGGAATGGCGTACGCCGGCGTGATGCCGATGACGTTGATGGCGGTCACCGCGCCGTACGCGGTCGCGGAGTACAGGGACGGCAGGGCGAGCACGGCCGCGACGGCCACCGACAGCCAGACCGCCGGCACCGGGGTGCGGGTACGGCTGCTGACGCGCCGCCACAGGGCGGACCCGGGCAGGGCGTTGTCCCGGCTGAAGGCGAACACCATCCGGCTGGCCGCGGCGACTTCCGCGTTGCCGCAGAAGAGCTGGGCCACGATCACGACCAGCAGCAGCGCCGTCGCGCCGTCCGCGCCGAGGGCGTCGATCAGGATCTGCGCGGGCGGCACACCGGTGGCGCTGTCCCGCGCGCCCTCGTAGTCCTGGATGGCGAAGGTGAGACCGGCCAGCAGCGCGAATCCGGCGATCCAGGAGACCCAGATGGCCCGCACGATGCCGCGGGCCGCCGAGACGGAGGCGTTCGACGTCTCCTCGGACAGGTGCGCGGAGGCGTCGTACCCACTGAAGGTGTACTGCGCGAGCAGCAGACCGATGGCGGCCACATAGAGCGGGTTCTGCCAGCCCGTGTCATTGACGAACTCGGTGAAGACGAACGAGGGCGACTGATGGCGGTCGGGAATGATCGCCAGAGCACCGACGATGATCGCGACGCCGGCCAGGTGCCACCACACACTGATCGAGTTGAGGACGCTGACCAGCCTGACCCCGAACAGGTTCAGGGTGGCGTGCAGCAGCAGGATGCACAGGAAGACGAGGAAGGTCGAGCCCGGCGTGGGCACCAGGCCGAACTGGAGGTTCAGGAAGGCCCCGGTGAACAGCGCGGCACCGTAGTCGATCCCGGCGATGGCGCCCAGCAGTCCGAGCAGGTTGAGCCAGCCGGTGTACCAGCCCCAGGAACGGCCACCGAGCCGGTCGGCCATGTAATAGAGGGCCCCGGACGTGGGGTAGGCGCTGGTGACCTCGGCCAGCGCCATCCCCACGAAGAGCACCATCAGGCCGACGCCCGCCCAGCCCCAGAGCATGACCGCGGGGCCGCCGGTACCCATGCCGAACCCGTACAGGGTCATGCATCCGGAGAGGATGGAGATGACGGAGAAGCTGATGGCGAAGTTGCCGAAGCCTCCCATGCGGCGGGCGAGGACCGGCTGATAGCCCAGTTCGCGCAGGCGTTGCTCCT
The DNA here is from genome assembly GCF_052983195.1 of Streptomyces hebeiensis. Lineage (NCBI taxonomy): Bacteria > Bacillati > Actinomycetota > Actinomycetes > Kitasatosporales > Streptomycetaceae > Streptomyces > Streptomyces hebeiensis. The sequence goes on along the minus strand of NZ_CM129812.1, from coordinate 7,202,001 downwards.
CGTCCTTCCGGGACGCGGCCCCGGTCGTCGGCCAGGTCGGTGGGGAAGCGGACACGGCGGTACCTCCAGATAATGACATGGACATGATCAAACATCACTGTGCGCGGGGACGGTGGTGTGGAGTACGGCTTCCTCCGGCCCCCTCGGGCTCTCTAATCCCCGTCCCGCTGGTCACGGTCCGCGCTCAGGCAGCGGCCGCGGGCGCGGAGGAACACCTCCTCGACCCGTGCGGCATCGCTCGGGTCGCGCGTGCGGCAGGACCACGGGGCGGTCGCGTAGTAGGGCCCGAGCGCCTCGAACACCCGGGCGCCCTCGGTGAATCGCAGCGCCCCCCACAACGCGTGGGCCAGGTGGTTCAGGTCCAGCAGCGACGCCCGGGCCACGGCGGTGTGGTCGAACCACAGGCCCAGCGCGCGCAGGGCGTCCCTGGTGGCGTCCGGCGTCACCCAGTGCAGGTCCAGCGCCTTCTCATGGCCGTTCTCCCTGCGGTAACGCTCCACCCTGACGAAGAGCGGCAGGACGTGCAGCGCCGACCCCTGGGGCGCCGAGGAGGACGCCCACTGCACGAAGTTGACCGCCTCCGAGAGCGACGCGTCGGCCCGCCGCGCGTAGACGAACTGGAGCATGCGGTGATAGGCCTCGCGGTTGTACGGGTCGCGCTTGTCCGCCTCCGCGAGGAGCGCCCAGGGGCCGGGGAACAGCATCGGGCCGGGCGGCGGGAGCCGGTGCTCCTCCATGCGCTGGCCGTTGTCGAGCCGGGACAGCGCCAGCAGGCACACCCACGGCACGGGGTCGTCCGGCGCCCGCCGCGCGGCGACGTGGCACGCCTCCCAGGCCCCCTGCCACAGCTCCTCGGTCCGCGGGTGGTTCTCGCGGTGCGCCCGTACGGCACGCTCGACGAGGACGCGGGTGTGCATCACGGCCGCGGCGGAGGACCGGGGCTCCTCGGCCAGCCACGCCTGCACGGCGTCGGTCCCGGCGGCGACGGTGGCCAGAACCTGGGTCCGCTGGGTCCACAGTGGCCAGTCGGGCGTCCGCGCCAGGAGGTCGCGCATCGACAGCCAGCGCCCCGTCCGCAGGTCCTGCACCGCGGTGCGCAGTTCGTCGTCGTGGCCCGCCGGGTGGAAGACGGGGCGGAAACGGTCACTCGCCATGGGCCCGGCTCCGTCCGGGCGCGTGACCTAACACCGCTCCGCCGCCCTCGGCCCCGGCGGACCCGGGCGGCGGAGGGTGCGGGAGTCCGTACGGTCCGCCGCCCCGGAGGCCGCCGGGGTGCGGGACGCCGCCTGCGCCGGGGGCATCTCCCGCTCCCCGGACGCCGCACGTCTCGGGGCGGGCGGGTACGCCGGAGCCTGTCGGTGGACCGTGCGCCGGGCACCGCCGACAGGGCGCCCGGACGAAAATATGGTCGACATGATTCCTCAACGACGTTGCGGAAGTGCGGTGTTGCGAGGGTGGCCCAAGGGATCGTCACACGGCGGCACCGGCCGGCCGTGCCCGCGGACAGGGGCGCACTGACGCAGTGCGCCCTGCCGCTGCTCGGCGATCAGTGTAGGGCTCCACATGACCGCACCTGAACACTTTGCTGATCTTTCGCCACTCTCCGTTGATCGAATGAGGCGCACCACGGATCGCGCTCCGCATGGCTCGAACGGTCCCCACCGCGCCCCGGAAACCCTTGACGCCCGCGCCGACCTGCATCACTCTTTCGCCCAACGATCACTCCCGCCCCCCGCCCCTCTTCTCTCCTCCCATGCCTCGTTTCTGGCTCTTTCCTGACCCATCCTCACCTCTTCCCTCACCTCTTCCGAGCTCCTTCCTGACTCTTCCTACGACCGGAAACGGGACATGTCGCCGGCCCAGCAGACACCCTTCTCGCCCGTCCACGGCTCCCCCGCCGACCCGGCCGGCCTTCCGGTGCTCGCCGTCGACCAGGGCACGTCCGCCACCAAAGCGCTCGTCATCTGCCCCGAACGCGGGGTCGTCGGCACGGGTACGGCCCCGGCGCCGCCCCGGTACGCCTCCGGCGGTCTGGTGGAGGTCGATCCGGCCGTGCTGCTCGGCTCCGTCCTGGACGCGGGACGGCAGGCACTCGCCGACGCGGGGGACGCGGGGCGGCGGGTGGCGGCCGTCGGCCTCGCGAACCAGGGGGAGACGGTGCTCGCCTGGGACCCGGACACGGGCACGCCGCTCACCGACGCCATCGTCTGGCAGGACCGGCGCGCCGAGTCGCTGTGCACCGAACTCGCCCCGTGGGCAGGCAGGTTGCGACAGCTGACCGGGCTGCCGCTCGACCCGTACTTCGCCGCGCCGAAGATGGCCTGGATCCGCCGTCGGCTGACCCGGGAAGGCGTGGTCACCACCAGCGACTCCTGGCTGATCCACCAACTGACCGGTGCCTTCGTCACGGACGCGGCGACCGCGGGGCGGACCCAGCTGCTGGACCTCGACACCGCCGCGTGGTCACCGGAGGCCCTGGACGTCTTCGGGCTGTCCGGCGAACGGCTGCCCCGCGTCGTGGACACGGCCGGGCCCGTCGGCACCACCGCCGCCTTCGGCCCCGAACTGCCGCTGACCGGGCTGATCGTCGATCAGCAGGCCGCGCTGCTCGCCCAGGACGTGACGGGCCCGGGGTCGGCCAAGTGCACGTACGGCACGGGCGCGTTCCTACTGGCGCAGACCGGTGACCGGCCGCGCCGCGGGACGTCCGGTCTGGTCAGCTGCGTGGCCTGGCGGCTCGGCGGGCGTACGAGTTACTGCCTCGACGGGCAGGTCTACACGGCGGCCTCGGCCGTACGCTGGCTGACCCGGCTGGGAGTCATCTCCGGCGCCGCCGATCTGGATCCGGTGGGGTCGGCCGTACCCGACAGCGGCGGGGTGACGTTCGTCCCCGCGCTGGCCGGACTCGCCGCCCCGTGGTGGCGCGGTGACCTGCGCGGCTCCCTGACCGGTCTGGGGCTCCAGACCGGCCCCGGGCATCTGGTGCGCGCGCTGTGCGAGGGCATCGCCGCCCAGGTGGTGGAGCTGGCCGACGCCGCCGCGGCCGATCTCGGCGCGCCGCTGACGGACCTGCGGGTCGACGGCGGGCTGACCCGGTCGGCACTGCTGATGCAGACGCAGGCCGATCTGCTGCAACGGCCCGTCGAGGTCTCGGCGTTGCCGGACGCCACGGCTCTGGGAGCGGGCGCGCTCGCACGGCTGGGGCTCGATCCCGCTCTCACACCGGAGGAGGTGGTACCGCCGTGGCGGCCCTCGGCGGTCTACGAACCCCGGATCGGCGCGGCGCAGGCGGCGGAGCGCCTGGGCGCCTTCCGTTCCGCGGTGGCGGCTCTGGTGGACCGCACTCCCCCGGCCGGCCACGACAAGGAAGCGGCCCCACCGGCGTAGGGGGGTGCGCCGATGGGGCCGGGGGAGCTCCTGCGGCCCGGGGGGAAGGCCGCGAGCTCGGCTCCACGATGCGTGTGCCCTCTCAGACCCGGGTTATGCACATTGTTTTTCTTTCTTCTCCGGATCGGCCGAATCACCCCGCTTCCCGGGGTCGCTTCCCGCCACGGTTAACGGTGAGTGACCAGTTCCGGTCCGGGCGGCGTGGGTCCGGCGACGCTTCACGGACTCGGTGATCCCTGTGCGGTGATGGGTGTCGCGCGTTGGAGCGTCGTTCACGCGCAGGCCACACCAAGTGTCGAGCATCAAAGGAGTAGCCAGGGACCCTGCCCCGGCGCGCTCACCGCTGCGCTCGCACTCGGGAGACCGCATCCATGTCACGCATACACTCCGCAGTCACCGCCGTCGACCGGCGCTCCTTCCTCACCGTGACCGGAGCGGTGGGCATCTCCGCCGGGATCGGGCTGGCCATCGGCGCGGGCGGCGGCTCCGACCGGGCCGCGGCCGCGCCCGGGGCGGGCGCCTCGCCCACCGTGCCCGGTCCCCGCGGTTCCTCGGCCCCGCCCACGCCCGCCCGTACGATCCCCGCGCGGACGACCCTGGACTCGGTGGCCGCACCGCGCGACACCTCCGTCGCCTACCGGCGGCTGGGCGACGGTCCCGGCTGGCCCAGACTCGTACGGGACGACCTGGCGGCGCCCCGGTCCGGCCGGGCCGGCCGCCGTACCGTCCTGACGTCCTTCGTCCAGCTCACCGACCTGCACCTGGTGGATGTCCAGCACCCGGTGCGCACCGAGTACCTCCGCTCGCAGGGGGTCTCCGGCTGGCGGCCGCAGGAAGCGCTCACGGTGCAGGGCGCGGTTTCGCTGATCGAGCAGATCAACGCCCTGACGGCGGGGCCGGCGACCGGCGCGCCGCTGTCCTTCGCCGTAACGACCGGCGACAACACGGACAACAACTCCCGGGCGGAGCTGGACTGGTACCTCACCGTGATGAACGGCGGCCGGATCACCCCGAACACCGGCGACCCCCGGCAGTACGAGGGCCCGCAGAACTCCGGCGAGCGGCTGTACTGGCACCCGGAGGACGCCCTCCGGGACACCGACAAACGGCTCGGCTACCCCCGTATCGACGGATTCCTCGCCGCCGCCATCGGCTCCGTGAACAGCCCGGGGCTCCGGCTGCCGTGGTACTCCACCGCGGGCAACCACGACGGGCTGGCCAGCGGTGCCATCGCCGACCGGTCGGGCTTCCTCGCCGACTTCGCCGTCGGGTCGCGGAAGCTGTACGACATCCCGGACGCCGACGCGAAGGCCCTGATGTCCGTCCTGGCGAAGGGGAGCGACCCCACCGGCACCCACCTCGTGGAACTGCTGCGCCGCTCGAGGCGCCGGATGCGGCCGGTCACCCCCGATCCGGCCCGGGCGCCCTTCACCCCGCGCCAGTACCTGACCGCGCACCTGAACCCGGCACAGGCGGGCAACGGGCCGGTCGGGCACGGCTACACGCCGGCCAACCTGCACGGCGACACGCTCTACTACACCTTCCCGATGGCGGACGGTGTGACCGGCATCAGCCTCGACACGACCGACCGCGCCGGGCACTTCACCGGCTCGCTCGACACGACCCAGTTCGACTGGCTGGGGCGGAAGCTGGTGGAGCACCGGGACGACCACGTCGTCGTCCTCAGCCACCACAACAGCTGGACGATGACCAACACGCACCCGGCCCCCGGCCGGCCGGGCGAGGCGCGGCACAACGGCGACGAGGTCCTCGACCTGCTGGGGCGGCACCGCAATGTGATCGCCTGGGTCAACGGGCACAGCCACCGCAACTCGATCGCCCCGCGCGACGGATTCTGGGAGATCTCCACCGCCTCGCACATCGACTTCCCGCAGCTCGCCCGGGTCATCGAGATCGCCGACAACGGGGACGGCACGCTGTCGCTGTTCACGACACTGATCGAGTCGGCGGCCCCGCACCGCACCGACCTCACGGATCTGTCGCAGACGGGCCTCGCCGCGCTCTACCGGGAGCTGGCGCACAACGCGCCGGGTTCCACCACCAAGCCGGCGGGCACGCCGCCCGACCGCAACACGGAACTGCTGCTGCGCCGGTGAGACCTGCGTCCCCGCTCCGCGCGCCCGCTCCCCGGTCCCCCGCGCCGCGACTGCCCGTGCCCCGCGCGCCCCTGTACCCCCGGGGTGCACGGGCCGCCCGGGACGTTCGGCACACTGTGGTGGACGCCCGGACGACAGCCGTGGGAGGCACGATGGCGCTTCAGATCAGCGCGACCAACCCTGAGCAGCCCGCGGTGCTCCTGGACCTGCCGTGGAACACACCGCTCGACCAGTGGCCCGAGGACTGTCTCGTCGCGCTGCCCCGCGGTATCTCCCGCCATGTGGTGCGCTTCGCGTCGGCCGGTGCCGAAGTGATGGCGGTGAAGGAGATATCCGAGCGGGGCGCCGTGCGTGAGTTCGGGCTGCTGCGCGATCTGCACCGGCTGGGCATCCCTGCCGTGGACCCGGTGGCCGTGGTGACGGGACGCACGGACGCCTCGGGCGAGCCGCTGGAACCGGCGCTGATCACCCGGCACCTCAAGGGCTCCCTGCCGTACCGCTCGATGTTCGAGTCGACGATGCGGCCCAGTACGGTCAAGCGGCTCATGGACGCGCTCGCGGTCCTTCTCGTACGGCTGCACCTGGCGGGCTTCGCCTGGGGCGACTGCTCGCTGTCCAACGCGCTCTTCCGGCGGGACGCCGGCGCGTACGCCGCGTACCTGGTGGATGCCGAGACGGGCCAGCTCCAGCAGAGTCTGAGCCCGGGCCAGCGCGAGTACGACATCGAACTGGCGCGGGTGAACATCGCCGGGGAGCTGATGGACCTGGAGGCGTCGGGGGCGCTGCATCCGTCGGTGGACCCGGTGCCGTTCGGCGCGGAGATCTGCCGCAGGTACGAGGACCTGTGGCACGAGCTGACCCGTGAGTCCGTGTATCCGGTGGGCAAGCGCCACTACATCGACCGCCGGATCCGCCGTCTGAACGACCTCGGCTTCGACGTGGCGGAGATGCAGATCGAGCGTTCACCGGCGGGTGACATGATCACGTTCCTGCCCAAGGTGGTGGACGCGGGCCACCACCAGCGGCAGCTGCTGCGGCTGACGGGGCTCGACGCCGAGGAGAACCAGGCGCGCCGGCTGCTCAACGACCTGGAGAGCTGGATGGCGGGCGAGGAGGACTACGCCCCGGGCGACCCGCTGGGCGCACGGCCCGAGGTGCTGGCCCACCGCTGGGTCCGCGACGTCTTCCGGCCGACGGTCCGGCAGGTGCCGCGCGAGCTGCGCGGGGAGATGGACGCGGCGCAGATCTACCACGAGGTGCTGGAGCACCGGTGGTACCTGTCGGAGAACGCGGGACGGGACGTCGGTCTCGACGCGACGATCGAGGATTACGTGGCGCATGTGCTGCCGCGTGCGACGAAGGCGATGGCGCCGGGCTCCGCGGAGGCGTCGGGCGATCTGTCCCCGTGATCTTCCCCGGCGGCGCTCCTGGTGCCGCGACCGGCAAGGTCCGCCCGTGGCCCGGGTAACGGCTTGCCGGGCGGCACGCCGGGGCGAACCTCGTCGGGAGGAGCGCCAGGCCCTGTTCGACGCCCGCGCGCGAGGGGCCGGGCGCCGGGGACGGCGTCCGCTCAGCTCAACGCCCGTACCGCCGCCCTGAACACCGCGGGAGCGCGCGCCGCCGCCGGCACGATCAGGCGGGCCCCGGCCGGACGGCCGGCGCAGGCCAGCAGTCCGTGTGTCAGCAGGCGGTGGCGGCGGGAGAGCGTGCGCCAGCGCCGGTCGTAGTCCTGCGGGCGGCCCTCGGTCAGGCAGCGCACCGCCGCTTCCGCCGAGGCCAGTGCCAGTGCGACGCCCTCGCCGGTCAGCGCGTCGACGTAGCCGGCCGCGTCACCGACCAGCAGCACCCGGCCCGCGGCCCGGCGGCGCGCCCGCCGGCGCAGCGGACCGGCGCCCCGTACGGCGTTCGCGGGCGGGCCGGTGAGCCGGGCGCGCAGTGCGGGGAAGTCCACGAGGTGGTCGTCGTAGCCGCGCCGCACCGCGCTCAGGACGGCGACGCCCACCAGGTCCTCGGCCACCGGGGTCACGTACGCCTCGCCCGCCGGCGCCCAGTGCACCTCCACGAAGTCCGTCCACGGCCGCATGCGGTAGTGCCGGCGCTGACCGTAGCGGCGTGGCCCGCCGACGGGCGCGTCCAGGCCGAGGCGGCGCCGCAGGGGTGAGTGCAGCCCGTCCGCGGCCACCAGCCAGCGGGCCCGCAGCCCGGCCGCGGTGACGGAGGCGGCGTCCTGTGCCACGTCGCCGACCCGGCCGGTCACGGTCCGCACACCGGCCTCGACGGCCCGGCGGGCCAGCGCCGCGTGCAGATCCGTGCGCCGGACGCCGAGCCCGGGGCCGTCCGCGAACGCGGCCTCGGCGCGGTCCGGTTCGCGTACGTAACGAATGCCGCGCAGCGGGTGTCCGCGTGGCAGGTCGAGACCGAGGGCCGCGAGCGCCCGGACCCCGCTCGGCATCACCCCCTCGCCGCACGCCTTGTCCACCGGCGTGTGGCGCGGTTCGACCACCACCGTCTCCAGGCCGGCCAGCGCGGCGTGGACGGCGGTGGCGAGGCCCGCGGGACCGCCGCCCGCCACCAGCAGGTCGATCACGGACCGCTCACGGACGCGGCGGGCAGCCCGGCCAGCGCGCGGTTCTCGCACCGGATCCGTACCGTCAGCAGCGCCGCGTTCGCGAGGGTGAACACCAGCGCGGTCAGCCAGGCGCCGTGCACGAGCGGCAGCGCGATGCCCTCCGCCACCACCGCCACGTAGTTGGGATGGCGCAGCAGCCGGTACGGGCCGCCGGTCACCAGCGGCAGGCCCGGCACCACCAGCACCCGGGTGTTCCAGCGCCGCCCCAGCGTGTGGACGCACCACCAGCGCAGTGCCTGTGAGGCCAGCAGCACCGCGAGCATGGCCCAGCCGAGAGCCGGCTCGAAGGGGCGGTCGGCCAGCCGTACTTCCACGAGGGCGCCCAGCAGCAGGGCCGTGTGCAGTACGACCATCGCCGGATAGTGTCCCCGGCCCCGCTCGACGGCACCGCGTTCCAGGCTCCAGCGCGCGTTGCGGCGGGCGACGGCCAGTTCGGCGACGCGCTCCCCGGCGACGGCCAGGACCAGCGCGGTGTACCAGATCATCTCTTCCTCTCCCCTGCCAGGGGTTCTACCAACGGAGCAGGACCAGTTCGGAACAGAACCCGGGGCCCATGGCGAGCAGCAGCCCCGGTGTGCCGGGCGGTGGTCTCCGCTCGGCGAGGGTGTCCCGCAGCACGTGCAGCACGGACGAGGAGGACAGGTTGCCGACGGCCGCCAGGGATCGCCAGGTGAGGTCGAGGGCGTCGGCCGGCAGGGCGAGGGACTCCTCGACGGCCCGCAGCACCTTCGGCCCGCCGGGGTGGCAGACCCATGCCGTGATGTCGTCGCGGATCAGCCCGTGGTCGGCGAGGAAGGCGTCGACGTCCGCCGCGAGGCCCTTGCGCACGACCTCGGGAACGCTCGCGTCCAGCACGATGCGGAAGCCGGAACCGGTGATGTCCCACCCCATCACCTGCTCGGTGTCCGGGTACAGGTGGCTGCGCGTGTCGACGACGGCGGGCCCCGCCGCCGCGCGCCGCACGCCGCACGCGACGACGGCCGCCGCGCCGTCCCCGAACAGCGCGGTGGCCACCATGTTGGCCGGGGAGAGGTCCTCGCGCTGGAAGGTGAGCGAGCACAGTTCCACGGAGAGGAGGACCGCCAGGTCGTCGGGGTGCCCGAGCAGGTAGTCGTGCAGCCGGGCGACGCCCGCGGCGCCCGCGACGCACCCGAGCCCGAAGACCGGGATCCGCTTGACGTCGGGGCGCAGTCCGAGTCGGCCCACGAGCCGCGCGTCCACGGAGGGCGCGGCGATGCCGGTCACGGAGGTGAACATCAGCAGGTCGACATCGCGCGGCGCCAGCCCCGCCGCGTCCAGCGCCCTGGTCACGGCCTCGGCGCCCAGCGGAACCGCCAGGTCGAGGAAGGCGTCGTTGGCCACGCCGAAGTCCTGGAGACCGGCGTACTCCTCCAGCCGCAGGGCCATATGACGGGCCCTCACGCCCGCCCCCGCGTGCAGCCGGTCGAGCAGCCGGCGGTCGGCTCCCACGGGCAGACAGGTCGTGGCGATCATGTCCGTGACCTCGGACTGGGCGTATTGATGCGGGGCCAGGGCACCGTGGACGGCTGCGATCCGTGTCATCTGAGAATGTCCCGGGTCTGGGAAACGGGCGGGGGCGAGAGCCGGCCGGGACCGAAGGCCGGCCGGGTGCGATACGCCGTCACACATCCCTGCCCTCGTGTGGCCGTGCCACACGCGAAGTCGCCTGTACGGACCCGCGCGGCGGGCTTTTTGAACGTCCGGCCGTACCGGGGCGGCGCGCCGGGGCGGGCGGGAACTCCGTGCCTACGATGGCCCGGTGGACACCACCGACGGCACGGGGAGCGCGCGGTCGGCGCGCGAGGCGGTCCCGGCTCCGGCGCCGGGCCCGAGCACGCCGGCCGACGGGCCGGACGGCCGGCCGGACCAGGGGCCCGTCGGCGGGTCCGGCGTTCGCGCGGCGCGGCGTGTCCGCGCCCTGCTGGGGGCGTGCCACCCCGGTCCGGCGGCCGCCGTGACCCTGCTGACCGCGGGCCTCGCCGTCGCCGCGGGACAGGACGCCGGGGGGTGCGCCCTCGCGACGGCCGCCGTCGCGGCGGGGCAGTTGTCGGTGGGCTGGAGCAACGACGCGGTGGACGCGGCCCGGGACACTGCCGTGGGCCGCGGCGCGAAGCCCGTGGCGGGCGGGGCCGTGACGGCGCGGACCGTACGGTGCGCGGCGCTGGCCGCGCTGGCGCTGTGCGTACCGCTGTCGCTGGCGTACGGGGCGCTCGCGGGCACGGCGCATCTGGTGGGGGTGGCGGCGGCCTGGGCGTACAACCTACGGCTGAAGTCGACGGTGTTCTCCTGGCTCCCGTACGCCCTCGGCTTCGCCTCCCTGCCCGCGTTCGTGGCGCTGGGGCTGCCGGGGCGGGCGTGGCCCGACTGGTGGACCGTGACGGCGGCGGCGCTGCTGGGGGTGGGCGCGCACCTGGGCAACGTGCTGCCGGACATCGAGGACGACCTGGCCACGGGGGTGCGCGGCTGGCCCCAGCGGCTGGGACCGGCCGCGGTACGGGTGCTGCTGCCCGCCCCGCTGGTGGCGGCCACGCTGCTGCTGGCGCTGGGGCCGCCGGGGGCGCCGGAGGGTGCGGCCGTGGTCGCCGCGGCCGTCGCGCCGGCCGTGGCGGTCGGCGGGGCGCTGCTGGGCCGCGACCGCCCGAGGATGCCGTTCCTCGCCGCGATCGTGGTGGCGGGCGTGAATGTCGGGCTGCTGTGGTGGCAGGCCGCCCCGGCATCCTGACGTCAGGCGGTTTCCCGGCGTGAGCGGCAGCACAGCGGGGAGGGCTCCGCGGCGCGCCGGTGTCATGGCCGCCGCGCGACGCCCGGCTCGGCTCGGTGGCCCCGGCGGCGCGGCCCCGGTCGGCGCGGCGCCGATGGCTCGACCGGCCGCGTTCCGTCGCCGGGAACTCACTGGCCGGCGAGGCGGCGGGACAGTGGATGTCCCGCCGCCCCCGTGCTTTCGTCCGCGTTTTCGTCCGACAGCCGCCTCGGTCAGCCCTCGCGCCGCCGCGCCGTGCGCTCCGGGGAGTCCTTCTTGAACGCCCAGGCCATCCGGGGCTCCAGGGCGAAGCGGAAGAGGCGCTGGACGGGTGGCGTGCACAGGAGCGTGACGACCACGCCGGCGACGACCGTGACGAACACCGCGCCGAGGGGCTGGTGCAGCCACTTCGGGTCGTACCAGTGCCAGGTTCCGGCGCTCTGCGCGAGGAAGCCGTGCAGCAGGTAGCCGCAGAGCGTGCCCGCGCCCAGCGCGGTGAACCACGTGCGGCGGCCCGGGACCCAGGCGTAGAAACAGGCCGTGAGCACGAGCGAACAGCCGAAGAGCGCGAACGTCATCGGAATGCCGCTCCACCAGGGCGCCCCCAGTTCCGGCGCGCTGTCCCGGTGGAAGAACCACGCCATGTTCATCCGGGTGACCGCCCAGTAGGCGAAGACGACGGTGACGGCGAAGACGGGCACCGCGAGGAGGCGCACCTCCTTGCGCCGCACGATCAGGAAGTGCTCCGGTTTGAGGCACGTGCCGAGCACGAAGAACGGCAGGAACTGGAGCACGCGCTGGAGGTCGAGGTCGTCCCCGATCTGCGGCGAGGTGGTGGCGAGCGCCGCGATGGCCAGGGCCACGGGGACGGGCCACCGGATCAGCCGCCAGACCGGCGCCGAGATCCGCCAGATGAAGAGGGCGAGCAGGAACCACGTGAGGTACCACGGGTCCAGCAGGCTGATCGGCATGGACGGGTCGTCGTCCGTGTACCGGTGGAAGAGGCTGTAGGCGACCTCGAAGACGACGTACGGCACGAGGATGCCGGTGATCAGGCGGCGCACCCGGTCCGGCCGGAAGTCGAAACCGCGCGAGAAGTAGCCGGAGATGATGATGAACGCCGGCATGTGGAACGTGTACACCACGATGTACAGCGCCGACACCGCCCGGCTGCCGTCGCGCAGCGGCTCCCACGCGTGTCCCATGGCGACCAGCACGATGGCCAGGTACTTGGCGTTGTCGAAGAAGGCGTCCCGGGTCCTGGCCGGGCGCGCGTCCGCCGCCGGTGCCGGGGCGGCCGTCCCGGCCGCCCGCGCTCCGCCGTCCGACGCGGTCCGTAGCGACGACTGGTCGGTCAGGTGAGACATCCGGCCTCCTGGGGGAAGCCGCGAACGGCGCGGACGGTGCGGACGCCTCTTGACGGGGATGCGGGGGGAGTGAGCGGAGCAACCATTCGAGGCACCCTAACGAGGTTTCCCCTCCGGCGTTCACCCGGGTGTCATGACGTGCCCGGCACCACGCCCGGCGCAGTCGCACCGATTGCCCCGCTTCGCGGCAGCCGTCCCGTTCCGCCCCTCCTTGGGATGCCCTGTATCCGACAGTCCCCCATTCGCCCTACCATCGGTCTGCCGTTGACCTGTCCGTCCATCCGGCGTCGCGCTACGACGAGGAGGCTCGGTTGCTCGATCTGGCCACATCACTGTTCGACTTCGAAGCGGGCCAAGGCACCCGCCAGTTCACCGAACTGGGGCTGGCGCTCGTACTGTCGACCCTCATCGGCGCGGAACGGGCCACGCAGCAGAAGAGCGCGGGTCTGCGGACCCATACGCTGGTCGGCGTCGGCAGCGCACTGTTCATGGTGGTCTCGCAGCACGGCTTCAACGCCGTGCTCGACCTGGACAACGTCTCCTTCGACCCCACCCGGGTCGCCGCCCAGATCGTCTCCGGGATCGGCTTCATCGGCGGCGGGCTGATCTTCGTACGGCGCGACGCGGTACGCGGCCTGACCACCGCCGCCACGGTCTGGCTCACCTGCGCCATCGGCATGGCGTGCGGGGGCGGGCTGATCCTGCTGGCGATCGGCGCGACGCTCGTGCACTTCCTCGTCATCCAGGGTTATCCCTGGCTGACCCGGCGCATTCCCGCCTTCAATTCGGCGGAACAGACCAGGCTGATTCTGACCTACCGGATGGGCACGGGCGTGATGACCCGGCTCCTGGAGTACGTCACCGGCAAGGGTTTCCAGGTGGTGCAGATACGGGTGGACCGCGTCGCCGGGGATCCGGACGAGGAGCAGCGCCCGGCCGTGGACCTGGCGGACGCCCGGACGGCCACGGTGTACGTCGACATCGAGGGCACGGGGAGCGTCCCCCGTCTGGTCGCGGAGATCGCGGACTTCGGAGAGGTGTTCAGCGTCTCGTCACTCAGGTCGGAGGGTGCCGAGTGACGGCTCTCACAGGGCGCCGACTCGGCCGGCCGGCCCCCGCGCCGGCGCGCACGGGGCCGGCGACAACACCGTCCGTACGCGGCCAGGGTGTCCCCGCTCGCCTTCGCGCGGCACCGTCCGGAGGGTGCGGGAAGACACATTCAGGCCAGAAGGCGGCGGGAACGGCCCTACCTCTGGCCGGAACCGCACCGTGACAGAACGTCAACAGACCACCCATCATTGTGAGTTCGGGCGATCCGAGGACGATCTCCACGCTTCCGGGGATCCACCGGCGGCCCACCCGACGCACCGCGCACGTCACGGCACAAGAAACGCGGCCCCACCCGCACCACCGGCTCCGCACCGCACCACCGGCCCCACAGAACGGCGCAAGGAGAGCGGCCGTGCATGACGAATTCCTCTGCCATGTCACCGCGTACGGCATCAGCGGCGGACAACGCATCGGCGTCCCCCTCGGCACCTATCGCGCCCCCACGCTGGCCCTCGCCCTGTGGTGGCTGCGCGACCGCGCGACCTGGATAGCGGAGCGACTGGACCCCCGCCCCGAGAACCCTCGCTTTCCGGCCGACGCGCTCACGCCCGTGGCAGACGGCGTGCCGGACGTGCCGACGACGCTCCGGAACTGGCGCGACGACATCGCCCACCAGGACACGGTCGCGGAACACCTGGCGGCCGGACGCCTCATCCGCGTCGCCACGCAGGACGACACCACCGAGTACGAACTGCTCGCGGAATCCGTGGACGCCTTGCGCATGAACCGGGTGAGCCCGCTGCGGCCGGCGTCGACGACGCGGCAGGAGCCGGTCCGGTCCGAGTGGCACGTCGCCGCCTCCGTCCTGAGCACGCCGCACACGCCCTACGCGCCGTACGCGCGGATCGCGCACCAGGAACCGGTCGCGGCCCGCGAGCACGTGGGACTCCCCGGCGAGGCGGCCCCGTCGGCGGAGAGCGGGGATCCCCTGGGGGACACCGTGCAGTTCGGCCGGCTCTACGGCTGACGCCGCACGGCCGGAACCGGACGACTCGGACCGGACGGCCGAGAGCGGTCTCGCGTTCAGGGGGGTCGGCCGCCGGCAGGTCAGCGAGTGAGGTTCTGCCCCTGGGCCATCTCGACATGTCCGTGCAGATCCTCCACCGCGTCCAGGGCGGTGGCGCCGGAAACCGTCAGACAGATCACCAGCGCGGCCACGACCAGCCGGCCCGCGGGACGGCGCGTGGAAGGGGCGCCCGGGGGCGTGTCGAGCAGCGCGGCGACACGCCGGGGCACCGGCCCGGCGTTCATCCCCAGGGCGGCGCGCGGGCGGTCCGGCCGCGCCGGCGCGCTCGCGGCACGCGCGGCGAGGGCGGCCCTGGCTATCGCGCGCGCCACGAGCCGCCGGTCACCGACGGCGGCGGCCGCGGCCTCGTCCGCCGCGCGCTCCAGCGCGTACCCGACGGGCTCGCCCAACGTGCGCAGGGCGGGGTGGCAGAGCGCGGCCAGTTCCACCGCGACGAGCACCCGGTGATGACGGCCGCGCAGGTGGGCGCGTTCGTGGGCGAAGAGCGCCGCGCGCTCGTCCGGCTCCAGGGCGCGCAGCATTCCGGTCGTCACCACGATCCTGCCGGGCCTGCCCGGCAGCGCGTACGCGTCCGGCCGGGCCCGGCGCAGGACCGCCAGTTCACCCGCGGTACCGCCGACGGCGGCCCGGGCCCGGCGCAGTTCCGCCCGGTCGCGGCGGGCCGCGACGGCGACCAGGCCCGCGCGCCATGCCAGCACTCCCCCGGCGGCGAGCGCGACTGCGACGGTCACCGGGGGCGGCCCCAGGGACAGCGGCCTGACCAATTCACCGAGCGCCGCGACCGTGGGGAGGTAGGAGGCCCCGGGCACGGCCAGCAGGGCGAGTGCGGCCGAGCTGGTGGCGGCCGGCAGGAGCGCGGCGGTCGTGAGCAGCACCACGGCGTGTCGCGGTGACAGGTACGCCGCGGCCCGGCGTGCCGTGGGCGCCGCGATGAAGGGCACCAGCAGGGGAACCCAGACGGCACAGCTCATCCGGCCGCACCCCCGGTCGGCCGGTCCGGGCCGTCCTCCGCGTCCAGCAGGGAGCGCAATATGCGCTCGTCCTCGTCGTCGAGCTGGGAGACGAAGCGGGCGAGCACCGCGCGCCGGTCCTCGTCCTTGGCCAGTTCGGAGTGCATCCGCCGAGCGGTGAGACCCGGGGCGTCCTCGGTCGGCGTGTACGCGTATCCGCGTCCCGCCCTGACCCGGGTGACGGTGCCCTTCCCGTACAGCCGGCCGAGGATCGTGGTGACGGTGGTCCGGGCGAGCGAACCGCCCAGCGACTCCTGCACCCGGCCCGGGGTGAGCGGCCCCTCGGCGGCCCACAGGGCGGCGAGCACGTCGGATTCCAGCTCCCCCGCCGACCGCCGGTCCGCACTCCCGTGGCCCATGGGAACGTCCCCTCCCTTTCGTTCGTCTACAGTGTCGTAGACCGACTACGGCACTGTAGACAGTCCGACTGTCGTACTGACCCTGTCCACCATTATGGGAGCAGCACTCCATGGCCGAATCCGTGCTCGCGGCGCTTCCGATGGCCGTGAATCTCCTCGACGCGGGATCCCTGCTCTCCGCGTCCGGTGCCCTCGGCATCGCCGTCGTCCTCTTCGCCGAGACGGGCCTGCTGGTCGGGTTCTTCCTGCCCGGCGACTCCCTGCTCTTCACCGCCGGGCTGCTGTGCGCTCCCGGCAGGGACGGCCCCGTCCACCTCGCCCTGCCCCAGGTGCTCCTGGCGTCGGCCGCCGGCGCCCTGCTGGGCGCGCAGACCGGCTACTGGATCGGGCGGCGCGGTGGCCGGGCACTGCTGGCGCACGGCCGGAGCCGCCGGCTCCACGAGGGCGCGACCCGCGCGCGGGAACTGTTCGAGCGGTACGGCCACGCCAAGGCGATCGTGCTGGCCCGCTTCGTGCCCGTGGTGCGTACGGTGCTCAACCCGCTGGCCGGCGCCCTGGACGTGCCCGCACGCGCCTTCGCCTGCTGGCAGATCGCCGGCGGCCTGTTCTGGACGGCCGGACTCGTGCTCGCCGGATACGCGCTGGGAGCATCCGTCCCGCACGTCGACCGCTACCTGCTGCCGATCGTGGCGCTCGTGGTCGTGGTCTCGCTCGTTCCCCCGCTCCTGGAAGTGCTCCGCGCACGCCGGACCTCCGTGGAGGGGACGCGCTCATGACCGGCCGCTGGTTCGACGACGGCGTCTACACCTACGTCACCGATCTGGCCCACCACTCCCCCAACTGGCTGGACAGCGCCGTCTCCGCCTGGTCGACGTACGGACCGGGGCTGTTCGCGGTCCTGCTCCTGGTCGCGTGGTGGCGCGCCCGGCCGACGGACTCCGCCCTGTCGGCGCTCGCCCTGGCCGCCCCTCTCGTCGTGGGCACGGCCTACCTCGCCAGCGGCGCCCTCAAGTCGGTGCTGCGTGAGCAGCGACCCTGCCAGGCGCTGCACGCGATCACCCTCGAGTCGTGTCCCCCGCCGGGCGACTGGTCCCTGCCCAGCAACCACGCCGTCATCGCCGCCGCCGCGGCCGTCACCCTGCTGTTCACCGACCGCGCCCTCGCGGCCCTCGCCGTACCGGCCGCGCTCCTGATGGCCGGATCGCGCGTCTGGGTCGGGGCGCACTATCCCCACGACGTGGTGCTCGGGCTGATCGTGGGGGCGCTGGTGGCCTGGGTCCTGATGGCCGTCACCCGGCGCGCCGCGCCCCTGGCCGAGCGGCTGCACGGCACGCGGCTGCGCCCGCTGGTGGCCCGCGGGGAACCGCTGCGGACGGAGCCGGTACGGGGCGACCACGTCGGCGGGGAGCCCCTGAGCGGCAGGTGAGCGGGGGCGCACCGGAACCGATCACAGACACCGTGGGAAAGGACCAGCATCATGCTCGGCGGCAGCAAGGCGTTCAGTGGATTCGCCGTGAACGACATCGAGGAGGCCAAGCGGTTCTACACCGGGACCCTGGGGCTTGAGGTCACCGAGGAGCACGGCCTGCTCCATCTCCTCCTCGGCGGCGGCGCCTCCGTGCTCGTCTACCCCAAGCCGGAGCACACGCCCGCGACGTTCACCGTCCTCAACTTCCCCGTCGAGGACATCGAGGCGGCGGTCGACGCGTTGGTCGAGCGGGGCGTGCGCTTCGAGCGCTACCCGGGCATGGAGGCCGACGACCGCGGCATCTTCCGCGGGGGCGGCCCGTACATCGCGTGGTTCACCGACCCCGCGGGCAACGTCTTCTCCGTACTCCAGGAGCGCGGGTAGCACCGCCGTCGGTCGCGTCCGGCGTGCCGACCGGACCCCCGCTCTCCGGGTCTCGACGACCGTGGTGGCCGTCGAGACCCGGAGAGCGGCCCGGTTTCAGACCCTGCGGTGCAGGATGTGCAGGCCGACGTACCCCTTCGTGGGGTGCAGGAATCCCTCGGGCACCGTCCCCAGCACCTCGAACCCCAGTGACCGGTAGAGGGCCATCGCGTGCTCGTTGGTCTCCACGACGGCGTTGAACTGCATGGCCCGGAAGCCCGCCGCGCGGGCCCAGTCGAGGGAGTACGAGCACAGCGCCCGGCCCACACCCCGTCCCGTGTACGCGGGGTCGACCATATAGCTGGCACTGGCCACATGACTGCCGTTGCCCATGCGGTTCCGGTACATG
Organism: Streptomyces hebeiensis; assembly: GCF_052983195.1. NCBI lineage: Bacteria > Bacillati > Actinomycetota > Actinomycetes > Kitasatosporales > Streptomycetaceae > Streptomyces > Streptomyces hebeiensis. Next base: position 7,183,994 of record NZ_CM129812.1, on the reverse strand, counting down.
TTCGCCGTGCCCATGACCGTGCCGATGCTGTCGACGGCGACGACGGTACGACCGGGGGCCGCCACCATCCAGAGGTCCCGGCCCTCGTCCTCGTCCGTGCCGAGGGGGTAGGGGAACGTCTCGCCATCGGCGACGATCTTGTGAAAGAACGGCCAGATGGCAGGCCAGTCCTCGGCGGTGGCTTCCCGGATCTTCATGCGGTCAGGATGCCGGGCGGGCGGAGCGGCCGCCACCGCTTTCACGATCCCGAGGTGTGCCACTCCTGTGGAACGGACATCACCGGTACGGTTTCGGACTTCCGGGGTATGCGACCTTCAGAAGGTATGCGCGCGAACCACTGGATAAGAGGCGAAACTCTCATGTTCGAGGCTGAGGACATCCGGGAGTGGCGGGGCCACGACGTGGTCGACACCGGAAAGCGCAAGATCGGCACGCTGGAGGCCGTGTACGTCGACACCTCGACGGACACCCCTTCGTTCGCCACGGTCACCGTGGGTCTGCCCACCAAGCGGCGGCTGGTGTTCGTCCCACTGGCGGACGCCACGGTGGGACCCGACTACCTGAAGATCCCATGGGACAAGAAGCTCGCCAAGGAAGCACCTTCCATCGACACCGACGGTGAACTGCCCGCCGAGGACGAGCCCCAGATCTTCGCCCACTACGGACTGCCGTACAGCACAGGCGCGAGCGGCGAGCGCAGGCTCGGCCGCCGCTGACGAAACGCCGCCGGGCCACCACCGGCCGCCGCTCCCGCTGCCATCGGCCGCTGCCGCCGGCGCCATCGGACCGTACGGTCGCGGCCGACAGCAGTGCGCCATGAGCCACGAGCCGTGCGTCGTGAGCCGTGTGCCGAGGACGTGCCGGGCGGCGCCGTACGGCATCCGGCATCGCTCGGGAGGTGGCCGATTTTCGCCCCTCTTTCCGGAGATTGGTCTGGACCACCTGGAAGGCGGGCGCTAGGGTCCCTGCCAGCCGGGTCCGGGCGCTCCCGCCCGTCGTCCGTCTTCCCGCCCGATCCCCCGCCGGCTCCGCAGAGCTCTGCACCGAGGACCGAAGTCCGTGACCGATATCGTTGTCGTACTCCGGGCCGAGGACGCCGTCCTCGACTTCCTGTCCGTACTCACCGACGCGCACGCGGGCGAGACCAGGGTGATCCTCGGCGACCGTGCCGAGATTCTGGTCCTGCCCGCCGGGGCGGGGGCGGACGAACGACTGGCGCTGCTCGGCCGCCACGTCGGCCCCGCGGCGAACGGAGCCGCCTCGCCCGGGCCCGAGGTCCTCGCCGGCCTCCTCCGCGCCTGCGGAGCCGGGCCCGGCGGAAGCCCGGGCGCGGCGGACGGTCCTCGAGTGTGGACGCACTCCCCGGCGGACAACCGGCCCGGCCGCAGACGACTGGGCCGGGACACCTCCGTCGCCCGCGCCGCCCTCGACGGCACCGCTCCCGACGGCGTTCCTGGCGACACCTTCGCACCGACCGCACTGACAGCACGCGGGGGTCGGGGTGTGCGCCACGCGGTCGGGTACTCGCCGTACCTCCAGTTCCTCAGCGATCTCGACCGCCCGTTGGACGCGGCCCGCGTCGCGGCGAAGCTGGACTTCGTCAATCGCTGGTGCGGACCTCTCCTGGCCGAGCGGGAGGCCGAGTTCGCCCTCGGGACCGCGCGCGTTCCGGCCACCGAGCGCTTCTTCGACGCCTCCGCCGACGAACGGGACCGGCTCTTCGCGCTGCTCGCCAGCCTGGACGACGGGGCCGCGGCCGTCGAGGACCCCTGGGAGTTCGCCACCTCGCCGTACGAGAGGGGGCGGCTGGACGCCACGGCCGCCTGGATCGGGGAGCACCTGGACCCCGCCGACGGTCCGCTCGTGGAGGTGGGCGCCTGCGAGGGAGCGCTGACCGGGCGGCTCGCCGCCGCGGGCTTCACCGTACGGGCCACCGAACCCAACCCGGTCTTCCGTCCCCGGCTCGCCACCGCGCTGGCGGGTACGGCGTCGGTGACCGTGGACGACGCGGACCTCGCCCGGCTGGCCAAGGAGGACGCGCCGCCCCGGGCCGCCGCCCACCTGCTGATCGAGATGCTCTACTACGACCAGGACCTCGCCCTGCTCGACAGCCTGCCCACGGGCCTCCTGTTCGTCTCGTTGGAACCCGAGGCGCTCGACCTGCGCCTGCTCCCCTGGCTCGAACGGTCCGCCACGTGGCGGGTCGCCGAGCAGAGGGTCCTGGTGCCACCGCGGGTCGAGACCGTCTGCGCGGGGCGCGCGTACTTGAGCAAGCGCGGCAGCGTGGGGGTGCTCCTTAGGCGCGCGCCCGACTGATCCGCCGCCGCGCGACACCGCCCGCGGCGCTCGGCCGCCCGCCGCGTCCTCACCGGCCGGCCCCGCCCCGTTTCGTGCTCGTCCCGTCCGGTCCCGTCCTGCTCCGTCTGCCCTGTGCTGCCCCGGAGGCGAGAACTGACATGTACGACCGCTGTGTCGGGCTCGGCTACCACTGCGAGTCCACCCACCAGATCCGCCGGATCACCGGCGACGACCGGGCACACTTCTTCGACTGGCTCGACCTCGAATTCGAGTCCGTCGTGGAAACCATCGCCGGTGACTTCTCGGGCGTGCTGCGGCCCGGAATGGTCGAACCGTTCAGCGAGGGCCACTGCGCACTGGACCGGGGCACCGACATCCGCTTCTTCCACGACTTCCGGCCGTCGTCCGGTCGCGCGCTCAGCCAGTCGGACATCGACTCGCAACTCACCGCCGTCCGCGCCAAGTTCGCCGCGCTGGCCGACCGGTGGCGCGGGCTCGCCGATTCACCGGCCCGGGTGCTGTACGTGCATCACGACGCCTTCGACGAGGTCACCGCCGCGGATCTGCGCCGATTGCGGCTGGTCATCGCGACGGCGCACCCAGGACACCGGTTCGATCTGCTCTGGCTGCGCCGGACTCCGCCGGTGGACGCGGAGGCGCTGGGGCCCGGGATCACGTGGGGCACGGTGGCGGAGGTGCCGGGTCGGTGGCAGGGGGACGACGCCGCGTGGGACGCCGTGTTCCAGGACATACGTTTCGTCCCCGCCGGGCGGGTCCCGTGACCGAGCGCCGCCCCGCGTACTCCGTCGTCTCCCGCGTCGCCGTCCCGCGCGTGCCGCGTCCCGTTGTCCGCCGTGACCGCGCCCGCGTCCCCTCCCCGTCCCCGTCCCCGACTCCAAGGAGCGTTCCTCCGCATGACCTCGCACTCACCCTCCTCCGCGCCGCCCGCCACCGTGATCCTCTCCCCGCACTTCGACGACGCGGCGCTCTCGCTGGCCGGGCTGATCCCGGCTCTCCCCTCGCCCGTGTGCGTCGTGACCGTCCACGGGGGCGCGCCGGCGCCGGGGCACGAGATCTCCTGGTGGGACCGCACCTGCGGGTTCTCCTCCGCGGGCGAGGCACATCTGGCCCGGCTGGCGGAGGACGCGCGGGCGTGCGCGCTGCTCGGGGTGGACCACGTCGTCCTCAACCATCCGGACGGTCCGTACGGCGACGGCGGTGCGCTCCACGAGATCGACGCGTACCTCTCCGACCTCCCGGCCGAGACCCGCGTACTGGTCCCGCTGGGCACCAACCAGCCCGACCACGCGAGGGTCCGGGACCGGGCCCTGCTCATCCTCGACAAGCTCGGCAGGCCGCTCCCCCTCGTCTACGCCGACCTGCCCTACACGGGACACACGGCGCGGTGGGCGGCCCCGGACGTGGAGGTGTCGCTCGCCCAGGACCGGGACTTCGGCCTCTCCTACCAGGAGATCGTGAGCCGGTACCGGACGCGGACGGCGTACGAACGGATCCTCACGGACCAGGAGTGGGCGCGCAAACGCGCGGCGGTGCTCGCGTACGCCTCGCAACTCGCCCCGCTCGCCGTCGACCACGGCGCGCTGCTGGCACGCGGCGGGCCGCTGCGCGCGGAGCGCGTCTGGTCACTGGCGGAACCCGCGCCGCTCGACGAACCCGGCCCGCCGGAGACCGCCCCCGCGCCGGAGGCCGGGGCGTGACCGGGGCGCCGCTCCTGACCGCCCGTGCTCTGGTCAAGGAGTTCCGCAGCGGCCGCGCCGTCGACCGGGTCGACCTCCGGGTGCGCGAGGGGGAGCGCGTCGCGTTGCTCGGCCCCAACGGGGCGGGCAAGACGACCACCCTCCTGATGTGCCTGGGCGTGATCGAACAGGACTCGGGCAGTGTCGAGCTCTTCGGACACCCCCTTCCGGCCCGGCGCGCGGCGGCCATGGCGCGCGTGGGTTTCGCGGCCGGCTATCTCCCGCTGCCCGACCGGCTGCGCGTGCACGAGTACCTGCGGATGTACGCCGACCTGTACGGGCTGCGGTATCCGGGCCGTGCCGTACGGGAGGTGCTGGAACAGTGGCGCATCGAACATCTGGCGCAGTCCATCGGCACGGAACTGTCCAGCGGACAGCGTACGTTGGTGGGGCTGGCGAAGGCCGTGCTGCACCGGCCCGGGCTGCTGGTGCTGGACGAACCGACGGCCGCGCTGGACCCGGACGTGGCCCTGCGGGTGCGCGACGGGCTGCTCGGCCTGTGCGAGCGGGAGGGCACGGCGCTGCTCGTCACCAGCCATGACATGGCCGAGGTCGCGAAGTTGTGCGAGCGGGTCGTCTTCCTGTCCGCGGGACGGGTGTCCGCCGACGGATCGCCGGCGGAGGTGGCGAAGCGGTTCGACCGGGCGGACCTGGAGGGGGTGTTCCTGCACCTGGCGGAGGAGCGGGACCGGAGCGGGGACCGCGCACGGGACGACCGCGACCGCGAGGAGACACTCTCGTGACGGCCACCGGCCTCGCGCTGCGCACGCCCCGGGCCGCCTCCGCCCACCGCGTCCTCGCGGTCGCCCGCCGGCACTGGCTGCTGCTGCTCCGCAGCCCGCACCGGTTCTTCGACGTCTTCGTGTGGCCCGTGGTCGACACGCTGCTGTACGGCTCGATCGGCCTGTTCGCCGCCGACGCGGCTGCGGCCGCCGGCGCCGACGGCGAGGTCGCGGCGGTCATGGTCTTCCTGCTCAGCGGTACGGTCCTGTGGCATCTGGTTCACCAGACGCAGATCTCGCTCGCGACCGGCTTCCTCGAGGAGGCATGGTCGCGCAATGTGATGGGGCTGCTGACCACGCCGACCCGGGGCTGGGAGTACCTGGCGGGCGTGGGCGCCTTCGCGCTGCTGCGTACCGCGCTGAGCACGGCCGCGGTGGCGGCGCTGGCCCTGGCCGCCTACGCCTTCGACGTGACGGACCTCGGTCTCGGCCTGCTTCCCGTGGCCGCGCTGCTGCTGACCTGCGGCTGGTCGGTCGCGCTCATGGTGGTCGGGCTCGTGCTGCGGTACGGCGGCGGGGCGGAGGCGCTGGTCTGGGGCGCGCTGTCCGTGGTGATGCCGCTCTCCGGCGTGTTCTACCCGGTCTCGACCCTGCCGGCGCCGCTGCGACCGGTGGCCGAACTGCTGCCCACCACGCATCTGTTCGCCGTGGGACGGGAGCTGGCCGCGGGGCGGGCCATGCCTTGGGGCGAACTGCTGTGGGCGACGACGGGCACGGCGGTGCTGCTGGCGGCGGGGATCCTCTTCCTGGGCCGTATGACGGCCGTCTTCCGCCGGCGCGGGCTGGTGACCCGCTACTCCTGACCCCCGGGCCCGGTGCCCCTGGCCTCGGGTCCGGTGCTCGCGCGCCCCGGTCGGATACTCCGATGCTCCTGGGCCCGGCCCCGGGCCGCTCCGCGTCCGGGACAGGGCCGAGTGGCGCGGAGTTCACCCGTGTCGTTTCCTGGCCGGAGGGAGTGCGTCGGCGCGGCGAGGACGGTCAGGGAGAGAGCATGCGGATCGGAGTTCTGACCGGCGGGGGCGACTGCCCCGGTCTCAACGCGGTGATCCGCGGTGTCGTCCGCAAGGGGGTCCAGGAGTACGCCTGGAAGTTCACCGGTTTCGTCGACGGGTGGAGCGGGGTCGTCAACGACGTGACCATGCCGCTGGACATCGCCACCGTCCGGGGCATCCTGCCGCTCGGCGGCACGATCCTGGGGTCCTCGCGCACCAATCCCCTGCGGGCCGAGGACGGCGTCGCACGGGTGCGGAGCACCCTGGCCGCGCACGAGATCGACGCTCTGATCGTGATCGGTGGTGAGGACACGCTCGGCGTGGCGAGCGCGCTGGCGAAGGAGGGGGTCCGGCTGGTCGGGGTGCCCAAGACCATCGACAACGACGTCGGCGGCACCGACTACACCTTCGGTTTCGACACGGCGGTCAACATCGCGACCGAGGCGATCGACCGTCTGCACACGACCGCGGAGTCGCACCGGCGGACGCTCGTGGTGGAGCTGATGGGACGCCATTCGGGGTGGATCGCGCTGCACGCGGGCGTCGCGGGAGGCGCGAACGCGATCCTCATTCCCGAGCGGGAGTTCGACATCGACCAGGTGTGCGTGTGGGTGGAGAGCCGTTTCCGGATCAGCTCCGCGCCGATCGTCGTGGTCGCCGAGGGTGCGGTCCCGAAGGCCGGACAGATGGTGGTCAGGGACGCGTCGCGGGACGAGTTCGGGCATGTACGCCTGTCCGGCATCGGCGACTGGCTCACCCAGGAGATCGCGAGCCGTACGGAGAAGGACGCACGGACGACAGTACTCGGCCACATCCAGCGCGGCGGCACCCCGAGCGCGTACGACCGGTGGCTCGCGACCCGCTTCGGGCTCCACGCCGTGGCCGCCGTCAAGGACGGGGACTTCGGGACGATGGTGGCCTTGCGGGGCACGGACATCGTGCGGGTGCCGCTCGCGGACGCGGTGGCGGCGACCAAGCGCGTCTCCCCGGAGCTGTACGCGGAATTCGGTCTCTTCTTCGGCAGCTGAGGGGCGGCGCCGGCGGCCCGCGCGCGGCGTGCGTCCGCCCCCGGTCCCCTTCCCGAGCCGCGCACTCCAGGCTCCGCACCGGCCGGTACGGTCACTCGTGGGGCACGACGACGACCGGGCAGCACGCGTGGTGCAGGACGGCGTGTGCCACCGGGCCCAGGCGCCGTTCCGCCACCCGGCGTCCGTCGGTCACCCGGCGTCCGTCGGTGCGGCCGAGGACGAGCAGGCCGGCCCGGTGGGAGAGGTTCACCAGCGCCCGCGCCGGGTGGAGGAGCACGACATCGTGCCGGACCGCGACGTCCGGATACTCCTGCCGCCACCGTCGGAGCACATCGGACAGGCGTTGTTCCTCCTCGTCCTCCCAGGTCGCCCGGTCCTCTTCGAGCACACCCGGGGCCGTCCGCGGCGAACCGCCGGGAAGGGCCCACGCGTGCGCCGCCACCAGCGCCGTGCCGTGCAGGTGAGCGGTCTGGAAGGCGAAGGCCAGAACCGGCCGGGCGGCCTCGCGCGACCTCACCCCCACGGCGACGTCGCGCCGCCGGGCCGACGCGGCCGTTCCCGCGCCGCCGTCCGGACCGGCCGGCGGCCGGGGCACCACCGCGACGGGGCAGGGAGCGGCACCCGCCACCGCCAGCGCCGTCGATCCCATCGCCAGGCCGGCGAACCCGCCCTGCCCGCGCGCTCCGACCACCAGCAGTCCGGCGCTCCCGGCCGCGTCGAGCAGCGCCGCCGAGGGCGTGCCGGCCACGGCGCGGACGGCGCTCACCTCCGTAGCGGGACGCGCTTCGGTGAACCGCCCCATGGCCCGCTCCAGCACGTCGTCCTCCTCCGGCGGGGACACCGCGGCGGACACGGCGCGCACCAGACGCAGCGGGAGTTCCCGGAGTTCCGCCTGGCGCGCGGCCCAGGCGCCCGCGACCAGGCTTTCCGCCGAGCCGTCGATTCCCACCACCACAGAGCCAGTCATCCCCGCTCCTCGCGGCACCGTCGCGTACGGCGGTGCCGGTCCGCTTCGTCCGTACCGGACCGCGCGACCCGTCGTCCCCGGGCCCCGGTCCGCGGGCCCCGGCCCCCGGTGGACGGCGACATCCATTCTCCGCCCGGGCGGCCGACTCCACGACTCCGGCGGCCGCGGCGGGCGGACCCCGGCGCGGGCCGGGCGCCGACGCGTAACCTGGGGCTCGTGGACGCGGGTCCGATCACCCTGTTCCTCTGCGGTGACGTGATGCTCGGCCGGGGCGTCGACCAGATCCTTCCGCACCCCGGTGACCCCGCGCTGCGGGAGAGATACGTGACGGACGCCCGGACGTACGTCGAGCTCGCGGAGGCCGCGCACGGACCGATCCCATGGCCGGTCGGGTTCGGCTGGCCGTGGGGCGACGCGCTGGAGGTGCTGGGCGCGGCGGCCCCCGACGCCACCGTGATCAACCTGGAGACCGGCGTCACGCGTGGCGGGGAGTTCGCGCCCGGCAAGGGCGTCCACTACCGGATGACCCCCGACAATCTGCCCGCGCTGGCCGCCGCCCGCCCGGACGTCTGCGCCCTGGCCAACAACCACGTACTGGACTTCGGCCGCCGAGGGCTCGTCGAGACGCTCGACGCCCTGGCGGAGGCCGGGCTGCGTACGGCGGGGGCCGGGCGGGACGCGGCGGAGGCGGAGCGGCCCGCGATCGTCCCCACCGGCCCCGGCCGGGTGCTGGTCCTCTCCTTCGCCATGCCGACCAGCGGTGTCCCGCCCGGGTGGGCCGCGGCACGGCGGCGGAGCGGTGTCGCGGTGGTCGCCGAGCCCTCGGCCGCCGCGGCCGCCCGGCTCACCGACCGGGTGCGCGGGCTGAAGCGGCCGGGGGACATCGTGGTGGCGTCGGTCCACTGGGGCCCCAACTGGGGCTACCGCGTCTCCCGCGACGAGGCCCGCTTCGCACACGCGCTGATCGACGGCGGCGTGGACATCGTGCACGGTCATTCCTCGCACCATCCGCGCCCCGCCGAGCTGTACCGGGGAAAGCTCGTTCTGTACGGCTGCGGCGACGCCGTCAACGACTACGAGGGGATCAGCGGCTACGAGCGGTACCGCGACGACCTGCGCCTGCTGTACCTGGTGTCGGTGGAGCCGGACACGGGCCTGGCCGCCGAGGTACGGATGGTGCCCTTCCAGGCGCGGCGCATGCGGCTGCGGTACGCCGCGTACGAGGCCGTCGAGTGGCTGGCGGACGTGCTGAGCGATGTCGGCCGGGAGGTCGGATCACGTGTCGACCGCGCACCGGACGGCGCGCTCCTCCTCCGGCCGCGGTGAGAACGCCCGACGTCACGGGCGGCGTTCCAGGTCGCGATCAGGGACGTCGGCGTGCTCGGATACACCCATGGGCATGAGGCGCGCGCTCATCGTGGACCGACACCGGTTCCTGCGGCTGTACCGCGGGGTCGCCGACTCCGTCGTGCTGCTCGCGTGGAACCGCGGCCGGGAGATGGAGCTGATGCACCGGGCCATGAGCTTCGCGGCGCTCGGGTTCCTGACCCTGGTGCCCCTGCTGATCCTGGTCGCGGCGGCCGACCCCGCGAGTGGTCAGGGGTTCGCGCGGTGGCTGGGGCAGGGGCTGGGCGTCTCGTCGGCGTCACAGGACGAGCTCCAGCAGTTGTTCGGCCGGCCGGGGCAGGCGCTCCAGCGGACGACCGCGTTCGGGCTGGCCGCGCTCGCCGCGTTCGGGCTGACGTTCGGAGGCGCCGTGCAGACCGGTTACGAGCGGGTCTGGGAGCTGCCGACGGCCCGCTGGCACACGATGTGGCGGCACGTCGTGTGGCTGGCGGTCCTCGTCGGTTTCCTCGTCGGCTTCGTCAACACTCCCGTCACCTCCGCGTCCACCACGGAGGGGATCCTGATCACGGTGGGCGACGTCGCGGGGACCTTCCTGTTCTTCTGGTGGTCCCAGCGGCTGCTGCTCGCCGGCCGGGTACGGTGGCGTGCGCTGGCGCCGGGCGCCGCCGCGACCGCGCTGGGGCTGCTCGGGCTGCGCGTGTTCTCCCGGCTGGTGTTCTCGCCGCTGATCGCCTCGAACGCGGTGACCTACGGGCCCTTCGGGACGGTCCTCGTCCTTCAGTCGTGGCTGGTCGGCGTGGGTTTCGTGGTCTACGGCGGGGCGCTGGTGGGCCGCCTCTACCACGAACACCGTACGCACCGGCGTCTGGCCCGGGAGCTCGCGCGGCCGGACCGGTGGTGAACGCGCGGGTGCGTCGGGCCCGGTGCCGGCCGGGCCCGCGCGGTGCCGCGGCGGAGCTCGTCAGACCCCGGTGGGGGGTCTGACGAGTGGTGGGATCAGAGGTCGAACTCGCTCGGGGAGATGCCGACGGCGAAGCACGCCTCCCGGACGACCGCGCGCTCCTGCTCGTCGAAGTCGCCGTCGGCGCCGCCGATGACAATGCCGATCTGGATGACCGCGCGGGCCTCGGTCGGCTTCTTGGCGACCTTGCCGATGGTCTGCAGGACGCCGACCTTGCCGAAGTCGAAGTCGGCCGTCAGCTTCTGGCAGTAGTCGTTGAACCGTGCCTGGAGGTCTTCCGCGGGGAAGTTCTGCAGAACGTCGTTGCTCATGATGAGCCCGGCGACGCGCTGGCGCTCGGAGGCGTCGATGGAGCCGTCGGCGGCGGCTACCAGCGCGCACATGGCCATGCTGGCGTCCCGGAAGGCACCGCTCTTGAGGTCGTTCTTCTTGGCGTTGAGCTGCGTCTGCATCGACGCGGCGGAATCCTTGATGCGGTCCCACAGGGCCACGGGTATCTCCTGTTTCAGGGTCTGGTTCGGTTCTGGTTCGGCGGGAGGGCTCCGGTCGGACGGTCCGCCCGTACCGCGGCCCGACGGCCGCGGGGAGGGGCCCCGGGTCTCACAGGTGCGGCGCGACGGCCGGCATCAGGTCCTGGAACGTACGGCCCTCGGCCGGGGAGCCGATGGCGCCCATCTGCCAGCCGTCGCCGGAGCGGAACACCTTGGCCATGATCTGCGCGGTGTGCGCACCACCACCGGTGAGGGTGTACCGGGCCAGTTCCTGGCCGGTGGTCTCGTCCACGAGGCGGCAGAAGGCGTTCTCGACCTCCTCGAAGGTCTGACCGGTGAAGGAGTTCACGGTGAACACGATCTGGTCGACGTGGACGGGCACCCGCTTCAGGTCCACGAGGATCGACTCGTCGTCACCGCCCTGCCCGGCGCCCCCGACGCGGTTGTCGCCGGTGTGCCGCACGGAGCCGTCGTCGCTCGTCAGGTGCTGGAAGAAGACGACGTCCACGGCCTGCTTGTCGGCGAAGAGCAGCGCCGACGCGTCCAGGTCGATCTCCTTCGCGGTCATCCGCGCGAAGAAGCCCTTCTTCTGCGCTGCCTGCCAGCCGAGCCCCATGCGGACGAGGGTGAGTTCGCCCCCGCCCGATTTGGTCAGGCTGATCTGCTGGCCCTTGGAGAGGTTGATGCTCAACGGTGACTCCTGGAACGGTCTCGGAGGCGAGTACGGGTGGGGGGAGGAGCTGTCGCGGGTGCGGACCGCCGCGCGCGTCGTACCGGAACGTGCCCGGCGCGCACGCGTCGACGGCCGGCGCCGCCGTGCGGCGGTGACGCGGGACGGTCAGACGTTGACACCGTAGTCGGAGGCGATCCCGGCGAGCCCGGAGGCGTACCCCTGGCCGATGGCGCGGAACTTCCACTCCGCGCCGTGCCGGTACAGCTCGCCGAAGACCATCGCGGTCTCGGTCGAGGCGTCCTCGCTCAGGTCGTAGCGCGCCAGTTCGGCGCCGCCCGCCTGGTTGACGACCCGGATGTACGCGTTGCGGACCTGGCCGAAGCTCTGGCCCCGGGACTCGGCGTCATGGATGGAGACCGGGAAGACGATCTTCGACACCTGGGCCGGGACGGTCGCCAGGTCGACCTTGATGGACTCGTCGTCGCCCTCGCCCTCACCGGTCAGGTTGTCGCCGGTGTGCTGCACCGAACCGTCCGGGCTGGTCAGGTTGTTGTAGAAGACGAAGTGCTGATCGGACAGGACCTTGCCGGAGCCGTCGCACAGCAGGGCGCTGGCGTCCAGATCGTGGTCCGCCCCGGTCGTGGTCCGCACGTCCCAGCCGAGCCCGACCAGCACGGCGGTCAGACCGGGAGCCTCCTTGCTCAGCGAGACGTTTCCGCCCTTGGCGAGGCTCACACCCATGTCGTTTCCCTTCGTCCGTCCTTCGATCCGGGCGCGCCGGACCGCCCGGCGCGGCGTGGTGCCGGTGAGGCACTTCCGTAAATCTACAACACTGTAGAAATTGTCCGCGCCACCGTGCGGGGAACCGGGAAGGGGGCTGCTTCTACACGCCTGTAGAGCCAGTAGAGTCTAGGCGTGGCCATGCCGACGACGGGGCACGAAGGAGCAGCATGGGCGGTAATTCCAGGGGGCGGCCGAACTCCGCCGGGGCCCGCGGGCACGCGACGGGCCGGAAGGGCGAAGGCCGCGCCGCGGGCGAGCCGACGGGCCACCGCTCCGGCCGCGCCGCCGACCGCCGCGCGAAGCGCGCCGGCCGGGCGGCCGCCGGCACGCCGGCCGGAGCACCGGGCGGCGGCCGGACCCGGCTGACCCGGCGTGGGCGAATAGTCGTCTGGTCCGGTGTCGCGCTGGCGGTGCTGCTCGTCGGCGCCGGCGGGGCCGCGGCCTGGGTCTACCAGAGCCTGAACGGCAACATCCACGCCGCCGACCTGGACAACAAGATCGGTGGCGGGCGGCCGGTCAACCTGAGCCCCGGCTCCAAGAACATCGTCGTCGTCGGCTCCGACTCCCGGGACGGTGCCAACTCCGCGTACGGCAAGGGTCTGTCGACCATGCAGTCGGACACGCTGATGGTGCTGCACCTGTCGGCCGACCGGAAGTGGGCCACGGTGGTCTCGCTCCCCCGGGACTCCTGGGTGGACATCCCCTCCTGCGACCGGGGTGACGGCACGACGTCCGACCCGCACCACTTCAAGATCAACGAATCGTTCGCCATCGGCGGAACGAGCGGCGAGGTCGCCGGGGCCGCCGCCTGCACCATCAAGACGGTGGAGCACAACACCGGTCTGCGCATCGACCACTTCATGTCGGTCGACTTCCAGGGCTTCAAGGGCATGGTCAACGCACTGGACGGCATCGAGGTCTGCCCCGAGGAGCCGATCAACGACAAGAAGGCGAGCCTCGATCTGGCCGCCGGCTGCCAGACGGTCCGCGACGAGGAGGCCCTGGGCTACGTGCGGACGCGCTACAGCACCGGAGACGGCTCCGACCTGGGGCGCATCGGCAGGCAGCAGGAGTTCATGGAGGCGCTGGCAGCCAAGGCACAGCAGCGGCTGAGCAGCCCGGACGCGATGTACGGCTTCCTGGACTCGGCCACCAAGTCACTGACCACCGACAGGGAACTGGCCGGCATCAAACCGCTCGCCGGTCTGGCCTCCGAGGTCAACGGCATACCCCGCGACCGGCTGACCTTCGTGACCGTGCCGAACTACGCGCGGGAGGCCGACGTGCCGAGCGACAAGGCCAACGTGGTGTGGCAGTACCCGCAGGCCGCCGACCTGTTCGACGCTCTGGCCAAGGACCGGGAGGTCGACAAGGAAAAGCTCGAGGCCGACGCGGCCCGGCCGGTCCACGCCCGTACGGTACGGGTCCGGGTCCTCAACGGGACGGGGATCCCGGGGCGGGCCGCCAAGGTCGCGGACACCCTGCGTACCGCCGGGTTCACGGTCTCGGGGGTCGGCAACGCGCCGGAGCCCGCCGAACGGACCGAGGTCGACTACCCCGAGGGCCTGGAGGACTCCGCCGAGGTCCTGTCCTCACGGGTGCCGGGCAGTTCGGCCCGGCAGGACACGGCGGCCGCGCCGGGCGAGGTGACGCTGACCGTGGGAACGGACTTCGACACCGTGCGCTGAACGGCACCCGGACCGGGCCCGCCGTACGGGATCCCCGCCGGAACGGTGGCGGCGTTTTCCCGGGCCATTGCATTGTTTTGCGTTTCCTTTACCATTGGTGGCCGGGGTACCCACCCCGCCTTCACCACCTGACCAGAGTTAGGAGCTGCGGTCCCGCAATGGGTGAGCCTCCCAGTACGAGCCGTGCCATATCCGCCCCGCCGAGCCATGGAGCGGAGGTGGCACGGTGACCGAAGTACTCCTGCTGCTTCTCGCCCTCGCCCTGACGCTCGCCTGCGCGGTGTTCGTCGCGGCCGAGTTCTCGCTGACCACCGTGGAGCGGAGCGAGCTCGAACGCGCCGCCGCGGCCGGTGAGCGGGGCGCCTCCGGCGCGCTGGCGGCGGCCAAGCGGCTGACCTTCCAGCTCTCCGGCGCCCAGCTCGGCATCACGGTGACCTCCCTGGTCATCGGCATGCTCGCCGAGCCCTCCCTGGCCACGCTGCTGCGCGGGCCCCTGACGTCCGTCGGCCTGCCCGGGGGCATGGTGCCCACGGTCGCCACCCTGCTCGGCGTCGCGCTGTCCACCGTGGTGCTGATGGTGATCGGTGAACTGGTCCCCAAGAACTGGGCGATCTCCAGCCCGCTCACCGTCGCCAAGGTCGTGGCGGGCCCGCAGCGCGTGTTCACCGCCGCGTTCGGGCCACTGATCCACCACCTGAACGAGACCGCGAACCGGCTGGTACGGCGCCTCGGCCTGGAGCCCGCGGAGGAGCTGGCCTCGGCCCGCACTCCCGAGGAGCTGGTCGCGCTGGCCCGGCACTCGGCGCGCGAGGGAGCCATCGAGGCGGACTCGGCCGAGCTGTTCGTACGAACCCTGCACCTGGCCGAGCTGACCGCGGAGAACGTGATGACGCCGCGCGTGGACGTCCAGGCCCTGGAGGCCCACGCCACGGCCGCGGACGCCGCCAACCTGACCCTGGCCACCGGACTCTCCCGGTTCCCCGTCTACCGCGACAGCCTGGACGAGGTGATCGGCACGATCCACATCCGTGACGTGCTGGCGCTGGACGAGGAGAAGCGGGCCGGTACCCCCGTCACCGACCTGGCCAGCACACCGCTCCTCGTACCGGACTCGCTGCCCGTCGACCGGCTGCTGCGGCGGCTGCGCGAGGCGCGGACGATGGCCGTGGTCATCGACGAGTACGGCGGTACGGCCGGGGTCGCCACGGTCGAGGACATCGTCGAGGAGGTCATCGGCGAGGTACGCGACGAGCACGACCCGGACCAGACGCCCGACCTCGCCCCCTGCCCGGCGGCCGAGGACGGCCGGCGGGTCTGGGAGGCGGACGGCGGCATCAGGCTCGACCAACTGGAGGAGATCGGCTTCCAGGCACCCGATGGTCCCTACGAGACGCTCGCCGGGCTGCTGGCGACGCGTCTGGAACGGCTCCCCGTCCTGACCGACACGGTCGAGGTCGACGGATGGCTGTTCGCCGTCCTGCGGATCGAGCACCACCAGGCCGACCGGGTGCGCGTCACCGCGCCCCTCCCGGCCACCGAGTACGCGGGAGACGCCCGATGACCGGCCTCCAGCTCGCCATCGGCGCGCTCACCCTGCTCACCAACGCGTTCTTCGTCGGCGCCGAGTTCGCCCTGATCTCCGTGCGGCGCAGCCAGATCGAGCCGCAGGCGCTCAAGGGCAGCCGCCGCGCGAAAAGCACCCTGTGGGGCCTGGAACACCTGTCGGCGGCCATGGCCACCGCGCAGCTCGGCATCACCATCTCCTCGCTGGTCCTGGGCGCCGTCGCGGAGCCCGCGATCGCCCATCTGCTGGAGCCGCCCTTCGAGGCGGTCGGGGTGCCCGAGGCGCTGATCCATCCGATCGCGTTCGTGATCGCCCTGACCCTGGCCACGTATCTGCACATGCTGGTCGGCGAGATGGTCCCGAAGAACATCGCGCTGGCCGCCCCCGCGCCCACCGCGCTCGCGCTCGGTCCCGCGCTGGTCTGGCTGACCCGGGCGCTGCGTCCGGTGATCTTCGGGATCAACGCGTTCGCCAACGCCATCCTGCGGCTGCTGAAGGTCGAGCCCAAGGACGAGGTCGCCGCCGTCTTCACCGACGACGAGCTGGCCCGCATGGTCGACGACTCCAGCGAGGCCGGACTGCTGGACCCGGCGGACGGGGAGCGGCTGCGGGACGCCCTGGAGCTGGGCACCCGCCCGGTGGGCGAGGTGATGGTCCCGCTGGCCCGTACGGCGACCGTGGACCACCGGATCACCCCGCAGCAGCTGGAGCGGACGGCCGTGTCCACCGGCTTCTCCCGGCTGCCGGTCACCGGACCGGACCGGACCATCCTCGGCTACCTGCACATCAAGGACGCACTCGGTGCCGCCGAACGCTCCCGCCCCTTCCCCCGGAGCGCGCTGCACACGATGGTCCGGGTCGAGATCGACACCCCGCTGGACGACACCATGACGGCGATGCGTGCCGCCGGGACGCATCTGGCGGCCGTCACCGGGGACAAGGGGACCGTCATCGGCTTCGTGACGATGGAGGACGTCCTGGAGGAACTGGTCGGCCCTTCGGCCGGCTCGCCGACCGCCGCCTGACGAGGCGGCCGAGCGGCCGGTGCCCCGCCCCGGGCACCGGCCGCTCACCTGCTCCCATGCCCCTTGCATCCCTTGCATCCCTTGTATCCCTTTGACACGCACTCCCTTGTTCGAGAATGGTTCATGAGATGTCCGACGCCACGAGCGGTCCGCGCCGGTTAGGGCCGGCGCTCGCCGGACGCAGCCGGAACATCGTGGAGTCCGGCCCCTTCACCGCCGCGGTGTTCTGCCTCATCGTCGGCAACGCCGGCCTGCTGGGCATCGAGACGTACACCGGAGCGGTGCACGAGTGGCGTGAGGAGCTGAGGCTCGCCGAGCACCTCTTCCTCGCCGCTTTCACCGCGGAGATCCTGCTGCGCGCGGCCACGTTCGCGGACCGCCCGAAGGACTTCTTCCGCGACCCGTGGAACGTCTTCGACCTGGCGGTCATCACGCTGGCGTTCACTCCGTTGGCCCGCGAGAACGCGACCGTACTGCGGCTGCTGCGGCTGGCACGGGTGCTGCGCGCGGCCCGCTTCCTGCCGCAGTTGCGCGTCGTCATCGTCGCGGTCGGCAAGAGCCTGCCGGGCACGCTGAGTTTCGTACTCGTCGGCGCACTGCTGCTGTACCTGTACGCCATGGTGGGCTGGATGTTCTTCGCCGCCGAGGATCCGGAGCACTACGGCTCGCTCGGCCGCGCGGCCCTCACCCTGTTCCTGCTGATCACGCTGGACGGTCTCGGCGACGCCGTCCGGGGCGGGCTGGAGATCTCCCGCTGGACCATCGTCTACTTCGCCTCGTTCGTGCTGCTGGGCTCGTTCCTGCTGGTGAACCTGTTGATCGGCGTTGTGATCAACTCCCTTGAGGAGGCACGGGAACTGGAGGAGGCACCCGGGCACGAGGTCCCCGTGGCCGACCCCGGAGGCGAGGAGTCGCGGACGGCGCTGCTCGCCCGGATCGCCGCGGCCCGGCGCGCCCTCGACGAGGTCGAGGCCGGCCTCGCCACGGGGCCCGCGACACCCCGGGCGCCCTGCGGGTGCGGTGCGCCGGAGGGCCGGACGTAGGTTCCGCCGAGGAGTCTTCCCGGGAGTCTTCGCCCCCGGGGCCAGGCGGCCCGGCTACGGCTTGCGTGCCACGCCCGCGTAGCACGCCGCCGCCTGGTCGCTGTCGCCCGCCGCGATGTCCTCGGGGTCGGGGCGCCACCGGTGCGAGGGGGTGATCCCGGGGTCCAGCAGCTCCCAGCCCGCGAAGAACCGGGCGATCTCCTCGCGCGTGCGCGCCTGTCCCGGGGTGCCCGCGGCCCGGTAGGCGGCGGTGAGCCGGGCGATGCCCTCGGGATCGAACTCCGTGGTGACATGGGCGATCGCGAGCATGCTGCCGGAGGGCAGCTCGTCCTTGAGCCGCTCCATGATGGCGTGGGCGCCGTGGTCGTCGGTCACGAAGTGCAGCAGCGCGTTCAGACTGAGCGCGACGGGCCGGCCGAAGTCGAGCGTCCGCCGGATCTCCGGCGCGGCGAGCAGGGCCTCGGGGTCGGTGACATCGGCATGGGCGTACGCGGTGCGCCCCTCGGGGCTGCTGCGGAGCAGCGCGCGGGCGTGCGCCAGGACGATCGGGTCGTTGTCGGTGTAGACGACGCGCGCCCGCGGCACCTCCCGCTGGGCCACCTCGTGCAGATTGGGCGAGGTGGGGATGCCGGTGCCGATGTCGAGGAACTGGGTCATGCCCTGCCGGGCGAGGAAGCGGACGGACCGGTGCATGAAGCGCCGGTTGATCCGGGCGGTGGTCAGGATGGACGGGAACGCGGCGATGGCACGCGCCGCCGCCTCCCGGTCGGCCGGAAAGTTGGTCGTCCCGCCCAGGTAGTAGTCGTACATCCGGGCGGAGTGCGCCCGGTCCAGCTCGAGATCCACCGCACCGCTGTCCCCCACCGCGCGCCCCCGCTTCCCGTTCGGCAGGCCATCGGAACCTGACACCTGCCACCTGCCCGTCCATGGGCACGGACAACCGTACGGGAAGTCCCAACGTCGTTGCGGGGAAGACCTGGTGGGACCGGCGGGAACCCGACAGTCACCCGCGGCACCACCCGACGCATGCGTAATCATATGATGACTGTCAGCGAAAAAGCCTGGGGGTCCCCTGCACAGTGAGGGCGGACATCCGGTTGGCTGACAAGTGGGAGGGAGCACCTCCCGCACCGACGCCGCCCGCAGTGGAGCGGCGTGGTGCCCAGGGAACGGGGCATCCGTGCTCGTCGATCCGGAAACCGCGGTGGTGGCCCGGAGCGCCGTCGAGAGGAGCGGCTTCTGATGGCCTCCGCCACCGACGGTGCCCGGGGCGTGGACAACCGTGGCTCATATCACTTATATGACCACCGACCCGTGCGGCGGCTCGAGTTGACATTTGACGCTTTTCAGGCGCACCACCACAAGCTGTGGCTGCGTTACGCGCACACCCAGGTCGGCAGCAGATCGGCCGCCGAGGGGGTGGTGGACGCCACCTGCGCCCGGCTGCTGCGACACTGGCCCCATGTCCTGGAGCAGGAGTCGGTCGCGCGGTACGCGTGGGCGGTCCTGAAGGAGGAGGTGGCCAGGTGGCTGTACCAGCACGGTCTGCAGCCCGTCCTGGTGGACACCGCCGCCTTCCACGCCGCGATCCGCAAGCTCCTGTTGTACGAGATGCGGGACCAGTTCGCCGTCCTGCAAGGGGAGATCGGGCTCTACGGGGCCATCGCCCGGCTTCCCGAGCGGCAGTACGACGTGATCGTGCTCCGCTACGTCCTGCACGTCCCGGACGAGGAAGTCGCCGAGTACCTCGGTATCGAGGTCGCCACCGTCCGCTCCCACGTACGCCATGCCCGGCGACGACTCGCCAAGGACCTGGACGTCAGGGAAACCGAGAGGGGAGAGTGAACCGTGCGCCGTACCGAAGAAACCGCCCCGATGGAAGTCCTGCTGGAGGACGCGGAAGTCCTCACCGACACCTACGACGACTACGACGTCGAAGCCGCGCGCCGGCGGATCGCGGCCCGGGCCGCGGCGGAGGAGATACCCGCCACGGACGCGGGCGGGGCGCCCCGGCGTCATCTCTCCGCGCACGAACAGGCCGCTCACGACCTCGACCTGGCCGTCGCGCTCGTGCTCAACACCCCGGAGGCGGCGACCGGTCTGGCCCGTCTGGTCGACCAGGACCGGATCGACCCCGAGGGCGCGGTCGTCTTCGCCGCGCTGCTGCACCTGACCGGACATCAGGACGCGGCCCAGTTCTGGTGGCAGTTCGCCGCGGGGGGCGGCAACCGGACCGCCGCCTTCTGTCTCTTCCTCGCCCACCAGCAGCGCGCGGAGTTCAAGGACGCCGCCTACTGGCGGGCGCAGTCCCGGGAGCTGTCCGGCCCGCCCAGGACCGCGGCTCCGTCGGCGCTGTCCTCCCTGCGTTCCCTGCTGCCGGAATCCGTACGGCACGATCTGCTCAGCCAGTGCCGGGACGGGAACCATCCGACGCTGCCGGCCGCGCTGGAGTCCGTGATCAACCGGCTCCGCGTGGACAGCGACGACGAGGACTTCGGGGAGGTGCCGCAACCGGACGCCGGTCTGCCCGGCGACCTGAACCGTTGCGAACCCTGACGCCGCCCGACCCCCGCGGCCGCGCCCACTCGGCGCTGCCCCGATGCTCGGCACTCCCCCGGTGCTCGGCCCGGCTTCGTGCCCCCGGATGCCGGTTCCGGCTGGCGCGAAGTGCTGCGATGGTCCTTTGATGGGCGCAGGCGTGCGCCGGGCACCGCTGGGCGCGGCCCCGTGCCCGTGCCTGGGACGATTCGGCGGGTACGCGCACGAGGATGTCACGGATGACCGGTCACGGACGAGGCGAGGACGGCGCGGGCACGGGCGGCGCGGACCGCCGCGGAGAAGGCGCCGCGGACGCCGACGGCGGTGCGGGCGGGGGCGCCCGGCTCGGCGGGGGCGGTGGAGGCCGGGACGAGACCACGAACGAGGACGGAGGCGGGGGCGGGCGCCGTCACCCCGGCTACCTCGCTGCGGCGGGCGTCTTCGCCGTCGGCATGGCGGGGACGACCCTGCCCACCCCGCTCTACGGCCTCTACCGGCAGCAACTGGGCTTTTCCGAGCTGATGGTGACCGTCGTGTTCGCGGTCTACGCCCTCGGCGTCATCGCCGTCCTGCTGCTCGCGGGCACCTTCTCCGACGAGGTGGGCCGACGCCCTGTGCTCCTGTGCGCGCTGGCGCTGTCCGCGGCCAGTGCGCTCTGCTTCCTGTTCGAGGGCGGGCTCCCCGCGCTGTTCGCGGGCCGCCTGCTGTCCGGCTTCGCCGCCGGGCTCTTCAGCGGAGCGGCGACCGCGGCGGTACTGGAACTGGGGCGGCCGGGGCGCGAGGCGCGGGCAGCCTTCGCGGCGACGGCCGCCAACATGGGCGGCCTCGGCTGCGGCCCCCTGCTGTCGGGTCTACTGGCCCAGTACGCGCCCTGGCCGCTGAAACTGCCGTTCCTGACGCATCTGGCGCTGGTCCTGGCGGCGTCCGTGGTGACCTGGTTCCTGCCGGAGACGGTCCGCCGTCCACGCCGCCGGCTCCGGCTGAGGCCGCAGGGGATGGTGGTACCGCCCCGGGTACGGGGGGTCTTCGGACCGTCGGCGCTCGCGGCGTTCGCCGGGTTCTCGCTGCTGGGGCTGTTCACGGCGGTGGCGCCGTCCTTCGTGGCCCGGACCCTGGACGTGCACGACCTGGCCGTGACCGGGGCGATCGTCTTCTCGGCCTTCCTGGCGTCGACTGCGGGTCAGTCGCTGACGGCGCGGGTGGGCGCGCGGGCCGCGCTGCCCGGCGGCTGTCTGATCCTGGTGGCCGGACTGGTGCTGGTGGGCTCCTCGCTGCTGGTGGAGTCGCTGCCACTGCTCGTGGCGGGCGCGCTGTGCGGGGGGTTCGGCCAGGGGCTCGCCTTCCGCGCGGGGCTGACCGCCGTGAGCGGGGCGGCGCCGCCGGAGCAGCGGGGCGGCACGATCTCCGCCTTCTTCGTCGTCGCCTACCTGGGGATCTCGCTGCCGGTCGTCGGGGTCGGCGCGCTGACGCTCGGGCTGGGGCTGCGGGGTGCCGGCATGACCTTCGCGCTCTGTGTGACGGTGCTCGCGGCCTGCGTCGGGCTGTACGTCCTGCGCAGGCCGCCGGCCGGGGGCTGAACCGGGGCCGCCGCCCCCGCCGCCGACCATTAGGGCCTCAGGGCCGTCCGGCCGCAGGGACCTCCTCGCCCCGGGGCACCGGGCCCGGCGGGGTGCCGTCCCCGAACGGCCGGCCGCCCAGCTCCTCGCGGTGGTGCGGGGTCAGCCAGCCGGACAGATCGGGGCCGAGCGGCACGACGCCCGTCGGGTTGATGCCGGTGTGCACCTGGTAGTAGTGACGCTTGATGTGGTCGAAGTCGACGGTGTCACCGAAGCCGGGCGTCTGGTACAGGTCCCTCACGTACGCCCACAGCACCGGGTCCTCGGTCAGCTTCGACCGGTTGCACTTGAAGTGGCCGTGGTAGACGGCGTCGAAGCGCACGAGCGTGGTGAACAGCCGGATGTCCGCCTCCGTGATGGTGTCGCCCACCAGGTAGCGCCGGTCCACGAGCCGTTCGGAGACCAGGTCCAGGCGCCGGAAGACATCGCGGAAGGCCTCCTCGTACTCCCGCTGTCCCGAGGCGAACCCGGCGCGGTAGACACCGTTGTTGACATCGCGGTACACGCCCTCCATGACCTCGTCGATCTCCTCGCGCAACGGCTCGGGGTACAGGTCGGGCGCACCGGGGCGGTGCAGCGCGGTCCACTCGGTCGCGAGGTCCAGGGTGATCTGCTGGAAGTCGTTGGTGACGAGCTTCCCGCTGGGTACGTCGACGATCGCGGGCACGCTGACCCCGCCCGGGTAGCCCGTCTCCCGCGCGTCGTAGGCCTCCGCGAGGAAGTGGATGCCGAGGACGGGGTCCCGACCGTCCGGGTCGAGGGTGAAGCGCCAGCTGCGGTCGTCCTGGACGGGGTCGGCGACGGCGAGGGAGAGGGCGTCCTCCAGGCCGAGGAGCCGCCGGGAGATCACAGCGCGGCTGGCCCAGGGGCAGGCACGGCTGACGACGAGCCGGTAGCGGCCGGGCTCGACCGGCCAGCCGTCCCCGCCGTCGGCGGTGACGCGGTCGGCGAAGTGGCTCTTCGATCGTTTGAAGGGCTTGCGGCCGTAACTCTCGTTGCCGTCGGGGGCACCGTCCTCGGGGCGGCTGTCCACGGAGCGGTTTTCCTTCGGGTCGTTCATCGTCGGTACTCCTTACGGTGCTGCGCTCGACGGTCTCAGCCTTCCCCGAACCGGACGGATGTCCCAGGCCGGGGCCCGCTCCGTGTCAGGTCGCCCGTGGTCCCGTCCGGTCGGGTAAGGGCCCTCACCCCGGAGACTCACCCCGGAGAGGCCGGCCCGCGGGAGGCGCCCGCTGCCCGTCGGTGCCCCACGGCGACGTCGGCCAGGGCGACGAGCAGCGCGGCCACCACGAACGCGACGGCCACGATCAGCCCGTCGTCGTACGCCCCCGCCCAGCCCTCCCTGGTGACCCGGGCGAAGAAGACGGAGCCGACCGCCGCGATCCCGACGGCGGACCCGACGCGCTGACCGGTCTGGAGGGTGCCGCCCGCGCTGCCCGCCAGGGGCACGGGGACCTCCGCGAGCGTCAGCGTCTGGTTGGGCGTGATGACCAGGCCGCTGCCCAGTCCGGCCAGCAGCAGCGGCGCCGCGATCGCCCATCCGACGCCGCGCCCCGGCACCAGGTGCACCGCCAGCACGGTGGCCCCCAGACCGACCGCCACCATCACCAGCCCGACGACAACCAGTGGCCTGCCCAGCCGGGTGACCAGCCGGCCGCCGAGGGCGGCCGCCGCGCCGGAGCCGAGGGCGAAGGGGGTGATGGCCAGTCCGGCCTCCAGTGCCGTGTAGTGCCGTCCGTTCTGGAGGAAGAGTGTGGTGATGAAGAAGATCGAGGTGAATCCCGCGAAGTAGAGCAGGATCAGCAGACAGCCCAGCGAGAACGAACGGAACCGGAAGAGTCCCAGGTTCAGCAGCGGCTGCGTCCCGCCCGGCCGGCACCGGGACTCCCACTTGACGAAGCCGGCCAGCAGCCCTGCCGCGAGCACCAGCAGCAGCCACTTGGCGTTGCCGTGCCACTGCTGGGCCTGGACGAAGGGGAGCAGCAGGGCCAGTACCCCGGTTCCCAGCAGCAGGACTCCGTACGGGTCCAGGTCGCGCAGCCGGACCCGGGTGGCCGACGGGGTGTCCGGCAGCAGCCGGCGGGCGAGCAGCAGGCAGACCACGCCCAGCGGGAGGTTGACGTAGAAGACCCACCGCCAGCCCTCCTCGGCCCCGGCCGCCTGGATCAGCAGACCGCCGAGCAGCGGACCCACGGCCGTGGAGAACCCGACCACCGTGCCGAACATGCCGAACGCGCGCCCCCGCTCGTGTCCGGCGAACATCTGCTGGATCAGCGCGGAGATCTGCGGGGAGACCATGCCTCCCGCGAGGCCCTGCACCAGCCGGGCGACCACCAGCCAGAGGCTGGACTGGGCCAGGCCACAGGCCGCGGAGGCGAGAGTGAACAGCGTGAGCCCCGCCATGAAGACCGCCCGCCGGCCCCGGGCGTCCCCCAGCCGCCCGGCCGGGACGAGGAAGAGTCCGAAGGCGAGGGCGTAGCCGGAGACGACCCACTGGAGATCGGACTCCGGGGCCGCGAGTCCTTGCCTGATGGAGGGCAGGGCGACGTTGACGATGGAAACGTCCAGGAGGGTCATGAACCCGGCCACCAGACACACCGCCAGCGCCTTCCAGCGCCGGGGATCGGGCTCGCCGCCCGCGCCGCCCGGCCCTGGGGCACCGTCCGCCGGGACGCCCCTGTCCCGCTCCGGTTTCCGTGGCATGGTTCGTACCCTAGTGCCCCGGTTCGGGGAAGGTATCGGCTCCGCGCCGACACGCGTGCCGCTCCCCCGCCGCAGGACGGGCCCGCCGCGCACCACGCGGCGGGCCCGTCCCCCTTCGTGCCGGAACTGTGCCGGTCGGCCCACGGGGCCGTCAGCCCGTCACTTCACGTTGATCGCGGTCCAGGCGGCGCCGACCGCCTTGTACTCGGCGCTCGACGTGCCGTAGAGGTCGCCCGCCGCGCTGAGCGTCGCGGTGCGGGCCCTGGCGTAGTTGGTGGTCGATGTCATGTACGTGGTGAGCGCCTTGTACCAGATCTTTATGGCCTTGTCCCGGCCGATGCCGGTGACCTTGGAACCGTCGGAGGTGGGGCTGTTGTAGCTCACGCCGTTGATGGTCTTGGCGCCGCTGCCCTCGGACAACAGGTAGAAGAAGTGGTTGGCCGGTCCTGACGAGTAGTGCACGTCGATGCCGCCGAGACCGGAGGACCAGTAGTCCTTGGACGCGCCGTCCTTGCTCGGCTTGTCCTGGTAGCGCAGCGGGGTGCCGTCGCCGTTGATGTCGATCTTCTCGCCGATGAGGTAGTCGCCCGGGTCGCTGGGCGTACCGGAGTAGAACTCGACGGCGGTGGCGAAGATGTCGCTGGTCGCCTCGTTGAGGCCGCCGGACTCGCCGCTGTAGTTCAGGTTCGCGGTGTTCGAGGTGACGCCGTGGCTCATCTCGTGGGCGGCCACGTCGATGGACGTGAGCGGGTTGGCGTTGCCGGAGCCGTCGCCGTAGGTCATGCAGAAGCAGCTGTCGTCCCAGAAGGCGTTGACGTAGCTGTTGCCGTAGTGGGTACGGGAGTAGGACGCGACGCCGTTGTTCTTGATGCCGTTGCGGCCGAGCACGTTCTTGAAGAAGTCCCAGGTCTCGGCGGCACCGTAGTGGGCGTCGACGCCGGCGCTCTGACGTCCGCCGCCCCAGACGTCGTCGGCGTCGGTGAAGAGCGTGCCGGTGCCGGAGGTGCGCTGGTTCAGGTCGTACGTCTTGTGGTTGCCGCGACCGCTGTCGGTGAGGTTGTAGGTGCTGCCGCTCTTGGTGGTGCCGAGGGTGACGCTGCCGTTGTAGTCGCCGGTGCCGGTGCCCGTGTGGATGGCCTCGTCGCGGAACAGTTCCTTGCCGGTGGTCGCGTCGGTGACGACGTGCAGTTCGCTGGGGGTGCCGTCGGCCTGGACGCCCTTGACGACGGTCTCCCAGGCCAGCACGGGTGTGCCGGAGGCCGCCCAGACCACCTTGCGCGCGCTGTCGGCGGTGGCGTCGGTGGTCCGTGCCGCGGCGGCGGCCTTCAGGGCGGTGTGCTTCGCGCTCGCCGGGCCGGCCTCGGCGTCGGTCCCGGCCACGGTGATCCGGGCGTCGGTGGCCCTGGTCACGCCGCGCGTCCCGGAGGGGGCCCGGTGGACGACCAGGTCGCCGCCGAGGACGGGCAGACCCGCGTAGGTGCGTTCGTAGCGGGTGTGCACCGTGCCGTCGGCGTCCTTGACGACGTCCCGGACGACGAGCTTCTCCCGGGCTCCGAGTCCGAGGGCCCCGGCCTCGGCGGCGCTGTCCGCCTGGGCGGACGCGATGGCCGCCGCGCGCTGGCCCGGGGTGAGCAGGAGCGCGGTGGCGCCGCTCGCGCGGTCGGTGCCGGACTGCGCGCCGGCCAGGGGCGCCTGCACGCCCACGACCACCATGGCGGCGGAGGCGACCAGTGCCGCGAGCCGGGCGGCGTGCGTGCGGGAGGAGTTCTTCCGGGGGGAGGACGCTACGAGTCTCACTCAGTCTCCAAGGGTGTCGGGCCGCCGGTGAGCGGCTCCGTGTGGGGAAGCGGCGGCGCCGATCGGGGCCGCCGCCCGGGAGTGCGGAGCCGTGCTGAGCTGTGCGTGTGTCATGAAGGGGGCCCTGCGCGCCTTCTACGCGCGGTGAGCCGACCAGAGACTGACACCGATGGGTCAGGTTCGAATAGTTCGAATACCAGAATTTGACCGTGTGTTGTCCGTTCGACTAAGCAAAAACGGCATCAACTGGCTTTACCCGGACGGGGCGAAACGCCGAGCGCCCCTCCGGCGGGTGCCGGAGGGGCGTCGGCGTGTCGCCGGAGCCGGCCTGCTATTCGAAGAGGTCGGAGTAGGCCCCCAGGGCCAGCGCGATGTCCGCCTGGGCCCAGAAGCGGTGGTAGGTGAAGGTGGGCGCGGCGCCGCCCTTCAGGTACGCCTCGACCTTGGACCAGGCCGGGTCGCTCTCGTAGAAGGACCGGATCGAGCTGAAGGTGGAACTGGAGTCGATCGGATCGCCGTTCGGCATGGTCCCGGTCCAGCCGCTCGGTACGTACACGGGGTCGTCGAACCGGTTGTAGTCGGCACGGGTCTCGGGCACCGCGATGCCCAGGGCGTCCGAGTGGTGGTCCCACATGCCGTCGAGCAGTGCCTTGGCGGTGCTCTTCGCCTGCGCGTCACCGGACTTCGCCGCGTAGTACGAGAGGGTCTTGGCGTACGCGGCGGCCACGCCGACGTCGTCGGTGTAGTCCGCGACCGTCACGTGCAGTCCGGCGTTGGCGCCGGGGCTGGCGGCGTTCCAGGTGTCGGGCTTGCCGGACCACTGGAGTGTGGACGGGATCAGGTAGCTGCCGTCGGGGTTGACCGTGGTCTTGGACAGGGCCCACTTCACCCACTTGTCCAGGACGGTCTTGGCGGCGGCGTCCCCCGTCCTGTTGTAGTACTCCGCGACGCGCTCCATCGACCACGCCTGGAAGCCGAACCACTGGTTGGACGGCGGGTCGTGGTAGACGGGGGCCTCGTCGTAGAACATGCCGTAGAAGGTGGACGAGCCGGCCGGGGGCGTGGCGTAGCGTCCCGCCCAGCTGTTGGTGGCGCCGCCCGCGATGCCCCCCTCGGCGGACTGGAGCCAGCGGTAGAACTCCAGCTGGCGCTTGAGGCTGGTGGTCCAGTCCTGTTGCCCGGTGGCGGACTTGGGCTTGAGGTCGGGGTAGGAACTCAGCGCCCACGCGGCCATCGGGTTCTGGTACCCGCTGTGCGCGAAGCTGGAGCCGATGCGCCAGGACCAGCCGGCGGAGGTGTCGGTGGCGCCGCCCCAGGCGTAGTACCAGGAGAGCAGGTAGTGGGAGCTGTCCTTGCCGGTGCCGGCGGCGCAGGCGGTCTCACCCACACAGTTGCCGATCTTCTTGAAGTACTTGTCGTACATGGCGTAGCGGAGGTAGTCGCCCATCTTGGCCGCCTTGGCGACGTTGGCCGAGATCTGGCTGCCCTTGCCCTGCTCCTTGGCCCACTCCGAGGCCCAGTAGGCGGCCTGCACGACGCGCGCGTCGGCGTCGGGGGCGTTGGTGAACTTCCACTGCTTGGCGTACGAGGCGTCGCCGGTGAACAGGTCCAGGTACCCGTTCTTGCCGCCGTACTTGAACCCGTCGCAGGTCGGCTGCGTCACCGTCTCCCAGACGGACTCCTGCGGGCCGCGCTGGAAGGTGTTGATGTACGAGGGCCCCTGGGCGGCCGGTCCGGATTCGCACGTGCCCGGCTCGTTGCCGTACCCGTAGACGTTGTCGACGTCCTGGATCCAGTGCATGCCGTAGATGTCGTCGGTGCCGTACGCGCTCTTCAGCTCGCCCGCGATGGGGTCCCTGCCGACGGAGACGCCCGGGTTGAGCTGGGAGGGGTACTGCGAGGGCTGGTCCCACTCGGGGGCGTACGTGGCCGGTTTCGACGCGTTGTAGAAGCTGTTGGTGGGCTGGTCCGCGTGGGTGGGGATCATGTACTTCTCCATGATGTCCCACGCGCCGTTGAACTTGGACCAGTCCCCGGAGACCTTTCCGTACATCGCCTGGAGCCAGATCAGGTAGCTGTACGCCTCCGACGTGGTCTCGTGACCGTGGTCGGGGGCCTCGACGATCAGGGTCTCCACGGAGTGGTACGGGATGCCCTCGGGCGAGAAGTAGCCCGCGGCCGGGTTCGTGATCTTGCCGTAGAGCTCCAGGAACTTGGCGTCGTACCCGGCGGTGGCGGCCAGCTGGGTGACCGTCACCTCCGCCTTGGTCTGTCCGGGCGCGGTCGCCGTGAAGGTCGCGGTGCCGGTGCCGGAGGCCGCGGCGGCGATCGTCACGTTCTGCGCGGTGTCCCAGTTGGCGGGGGTGAAGGTGAGGCCGGCGCCGGAGGCGACGGTCAGCCCGGTGGTGCCCGCGGTCCTGGCGACGGTGACCGTCACATTGGCGGTCGGCCGCGTCGACAGCTTCAGGCCGAACGTGCCCGTCTTCCCCTGTTGGACGCCCAGTTGGACCGGGCTCGCGACCAGGGACGGGCCCGCCGTGACCCGTACGCCGACGGGGGTGGACTCGGCGGCGGCGCCCTGGCCGTCGTACGCCTTGGCGTACAGCGAGAGATCGCCGGCCGGGACGTTCGTGTAGTCGAAGCTGTACGGCGAGGAGGTGTCGGTGCCCAGCAGCGTGGTGTCGCTGTAGAACTCGACCTTGGCTATGCCCGCTCCGTCCGCGGCCGCGGCGGTGGCGGCCAGCGGGATCGTGCCGCCCGCGGCGAAGACGGCGCCGGGGGCCGGGCTGGTCAGCACGGTCAGTGGTGGCTGGTGCGCTCCGGCGCAGGTCACACCGTTGACGGAGAAGACGGTGGGGGCGGTGTTCGCGCCGCTGTAGGTGAAGTTCGCGCCGGTGGTGGCGGCGGCTCCCGGCGCGATCCTCCCGTTGTGGGAGGCGTTCTTGACGGTGACGGTCTTCCCGGACTGCGACCAGCTGCCGTTCCAGCCGTTGGTGAGGGTCTGATTGCCGGCGTAACCGTAGGTGAGGCTCCAGCCGTCGACGGCCTCCGTGCCTCGGTTGGTGATCGTCAGCTCGGCCGTGAAGCCGGAGCCCCAGTCGTTCGTCTTGTAGTCGACACCGCACTGGACGGCGGCGGCGTGGGCGGGGGCGCCGCCGCCGGCGTTAAGCGCCAGCGGCAGGGAGAGGGCGGCCACCAGGGCGGTCAGCAGCCGTCTGACTCCGCGCGGCCGGCCCGGCCGTCTCGGCGGAGGCAGTGCCCCGGGCGGGGATCCACGTAAGGCGGGCATGGGGGTGGTCCTCCTCGCGGTTCGGTGCGGGTGTGGGGGCGAACCAGTGGGAGCGCTCCCAAGCGTCGGGGTGGCCCGCGAAGGTGTCAAGAGTTTGAACACGACCCACGTCCGGACGACATCACCGATAAAAGAAGTCAACCGAGGTGTTGACTCACGCCACTTCGGCGCTACCGTCGAACAGAACCAGTGGGAGCGCTTCCATCAGTCATACGCCGCACCAGGCGGCGTATTGGCCACCGAGGAGTCGCTCCATGCGACCACCACCGCGCCTGCGAGCGCTGGTGGCCGCCGTGGCCCTGGCCATGGCGGCCACCGCCTTCGTACCGCAGGGCTCCGCGTCGGGAACCGCGGCTTCCTGCACCGTCGAGTACAGCGTGACCAGCCAGTGGAGCAACGGCTTCCAGGGCAGCGTCACGCTGACCAACCACGGGACACCGCTCGAGAACTGGTCCCTCGCCTTCGACTTCCCCGGGAGCCAGAAGGTGACCCAGGGCTGGAGCGCGAAGTGGTCCCAGTCCGGGAAGACCGTGACCGCGGTCAACGAGAGCTGGAACGGAGAGATCGCCACCGGTGGCTCGGTCAGCGCCGGCTTCACCGCCGCCACGTCGGGGTCCAACCCGGCACCGACGGCGTTCACGCTCAACGGCAGCGCGTGCACCGGGGACTCGGGGCCGACCGACCCGAACGAGCCGCCCCCGGACCCGTCGCCGGGCGGCGCGCCCCCGAAGCTGCGTGTGTCCGGCAACAAGCTGGTGGACGAGAAGGGGGCGACCCGGCGGCTGCTCGGGGTCAACCGCTCCGGCGGCGAGTTCATGTGCGTCCAGGGCTACGGCGTCTTCGACGGCCCGGTGGACGACGCGTCCGTCAAGGCCATCGCGGACTGGAAGGTGAACGCCGTCCGGGTGCCGCTCAACGAGGAGTGCTGGCTGGGCCTGTCGCATGTGAACCCGGCCTACGCCGGCGCCAACTACATCACGGCGGTCAAGCAGTTCGTGGCGCGGCTGGAGGCGCACGGCATCACACCGATCCTCGAACTGCACTGGTCCAACGGGAAGTACACGGGCGGTGACAGCCACTGTCCGGACACCGAGTACGCGACGTGTCAGAAACCGATGCCGAACGCGCGGTACACGCCGTCCTTCTGGACGTCGGTGGCCCAGACGTTCAAGAACGATCCGGCGGTCGTCTTCGACCTGTTCAACGAGCCGTTCCCGGACCGGGCCACCTCGAACCTGACCGCGGCCTGGACCTGCTGGCGCGACGGCGGCACCTGCCCGGGGATCGACTACCCGGTGGCGGGGATGCAGTCGCTGGTGAACGCGGTGCGGGCCACCGGCGCCGGCAACCTGGTGCTCGTCCCGGGCATCGCGTACTCCAACGACATGCGCCAGTGGCCGGAGTACCGGCCCACCGACCCGGCGGGCAACCTCGCCGCCGCCTGGCACACGTACAACTTCAACGTCTGCGCGAGCGAGAGCTGCTGGAACGAACAGCTCGCGCCGGTGGCGGCCCAGGTGCCGTTCGTGGCGGGTGAGATCGGCGAGAACACCTGCTCGCACGGCTATATCGACCGCGTCATGGCGTGGCTGGACGCCCGTGGCGCCTCGTACCTCGGCTGGACCTGGAACACCTGGGACTGTTCTTCGGGCCCGTCCTTGATCAGCGACTACAACGGTACGCCGACCTCCTTCGGCGTAGGACTACGTGACCATCTGAAGGGACTGTCATGAGCCGCATCCACACCCCCGCACGGCGAACACGGCACACCCGAACGGCGTTCCTCGGCGCCTGCGCGCTGATCGCCGCCGCGGCGGGCATGGTGACCTCGCCGGGCGGCGCCGCCGCCGCCGTGGCCGCGCCGGCCGCCAAGGTCGACAACCCCTACGTCGGCGCCGGGGTGTACGTGAACCCCGAGTGGTCCGCGAAGGCCGCCGCCGAGCCGGGCGGCAGCCGCGTCTCCAACCAGCCGACCGGCGTCTGGCTGGACCGGATCGCCGCCATCCAGGGCGCGGGCGGCAAGATGGGCCTGCGCGCCCACCTGGACAGGGCGCTGCAACAGGCGGCGGGCAGGGCGTTCGTCGTCCAGCTCGTCATCTACAACCTGCCGGGACGCGACTGCTCGGCGCTGGCGTCCAACGGCGAGCTGGGCCCGACGGAGATCGACCGCTACAAGACCCAGTACATCGACCCGATCGCCGCCATCCTCGCCGACAGCAAGTACGCGAACCTGCGGATCGTGACGACGGTCGAGATCGACTCGCTGCCCAACCTCGTCACCAACGTCACCCCGCGGCCCACCGTCACCCCGCAGTGCGACGTGATGAAGGCGAACGGCAACTACATCAAGGGCGTCGGCTACGCGCTGAACAAGCTGGGCGCCATCGGCAACGTCTACAACTACGTGGACGCCGGACACCACGGCTGGATCGGCTGGGACGACAACTTCAACGCCTCCGCCCAGATATTCAAGCAGGCCGCGACCGCCGAGGGCAGCACGGTCGACAACGTGCACGGCTTCATCGTCAACACCGCCAACTACGGCGCGACGAAGGAGAACAACTTCACCATCAACGACAACATCGCGGGCAAGTCCGTGCGTGAGTCGAAGTGGGTCGACTGGAACCGCTACGTCGACGAGCAGTCGTTCGCGCAGGCCTTCCGGCAGGAAGCGGTGAAGGTCGGCTTCCCCTCGGGCGTCGGCATGCTGATCGACACTTCCCGCAACGGGTGGGGCGGGTCCGCCCGGCCCTCCGGACCCGGCGCCCAGACCAGTGTGGACACGTATGTGGACGGCGGGCGGTACGACCGTCGGATCCACCTCGGCAACTGGTGCAACCAGTCCGGAGCCGGGCTCGGCGAACGGCCCAAGGCCGCGCCCGCGGCGGGCATCGACGCGTACGTCTGGATGAAGCCGCCGGGCGAGTCCGACGGCGCGAGCCGGGAGATCCCGAACGACCAGGGCAAGGGATTCGACCGGATGTGCGACCCGACCTACACGGGGAACCCGCGCAACAACAACAACATGTCCGGCGCGCTGCCCAACGCGCCGCTCTCCGGTGACTGGTTCTCCGCCCAGTTCCAGGAGCTGATGAAGAACGCCTACCCGGCGCTGTAGTTCCGCGACCGGCGAGGTCCGCGCGACCGGGCGGACCTCGCCGGGAGGAGTACGCCCCTCATGAACGGCCCTCCCGGCAGGGCCGCGGCAGGCACCCGCGGGGGCCGGTGGACACTCCTGTCCACCGGCCCTTCCATGTGTGCGCGTTTCTGCGTGTTTTCGAGCGAGTTACTCGTGCGTAGTCCATCACAGGGAGGTGACATCGGCGACTGTCTCGCCTTTCGGCCGCCATGACACGGTTGGCGCAGTCACCGGCCGAGGGAGCGCGTAGTGAACAAGGGGTACGCAGTGTTCTGCGACGCCGACCGGCATTTCTACGACGCGCCGCACCGCCTGTCCTCCACCGGCGGCACGGGCCGCGAGAAGCAGTACGAGGCCGCCCGGCGGCCGGCGCCCGCCGGCTGGCAGGCGCACCGCACGGGAGACTGGCTGGCCTGGCGTCCGCTCGACGCGCGACTGCCCTCCCAGGGCTGGAAGATCCATGTGTCGGCGACTCTGAGGAACGCCGAGTCCGTACTGGACCGTGTGATCGACTACTGCGTCCCCCGCTCGCTCGCGTTCAAGTTCGTGCCGAGCGGATACCTGCTGCACACCCGCAACGCGAAGTACGCGGACCGGGCGGCCAGCGGCAAGTTCATCACCGTCTACCCGGCCGACACCGAGCGGTGCGGCACCGTGGCGGCGGAGCTGGACGCGCTGCTGACGGGGGAGCCGGGACCGTACATCCTGAGCGACCTGCGCTGGGGCGAGGGACCCGTGCACCTGCGCTACGGCAGCTTCACCCGGCGGAACTGCTACGACGCCGACGGCGAACTGCGCCCGGCCGTGGAGAACGCCGAGGGCAGGCTCGTACCGGACTTCCGGGGCCCGGTGTTCCGGATACCCGAGTGGGTGACCCCGCCGGACTTCCTCCGGCCGCACCTCGACGCGCGGAACGCCACGACGGTCACCGGCATGCCGTACACCATCGAGCGTGCCCTGCACTTCTCCAACGGCGGTGGCGTCTATGTGGGACACCACACCGGAACCGGCGAGCGGGTCGTCCTCAAGGAGGCCAGACCGCACGCCGGGCTGGCCGCGGACGGAGCCGACGCGGTGACCCGGCTGGAGCGGGAACAGGACGCGCTGGAACGGCTGTCGGGCCTTGCCTGCACCCCGGAGGTGCGGGACAGCTTCGAACTGGGCGGCCATCGCTTCCTGGTGCTCGAACACATCGAGGGCAAGCCGCTCAACACCTTCTTCGCCCGCCGGCACCCGCTGATCGACGCCGATCCGGACCCGGCGCGACTCGCCGAGTACACGGCGTGGGCGCTCAGGATCCACGGTCTGGTGGAGCGGGCCGTGGCGGCGGTGCACGAGCGTGGTGTCGTCTTCAACGATCTGCACCTGTTCAACATCATGGTGTCCGAGGACGAGTCGTCGGTGGTGCTGCTCGACTTCGAGGCGGCGGCCCCCGCCGAGCGGGGCGGCCGGCAGACCGTGGCCAACCCGGCGTTCGTGGCCCCGGCGGACCGGCGCGGCCTCGACGTCGACCGGTACGCGCTGGCGTGCCTGCGGCTCGCCCTGTTCATCCCGCTGACCAGCCTGTTCGCCATCGACCGCGGCAAGGCGGAACACCTCGCGGAGGTGATCGCGCGCCAGTTCCCGGTGGAGCGGGCGTTCCTGGACGAGGCCGTCGCCGAGATATGCCGGGAGCCGGCGGTGGCCGGAGCCGGAGCGGGGGCATCGGCATCGGCCGGTACGCGAACCGGGGCGGCCGGGACGAGGACGGTGGCCGCCCCCACGGGCGTTCCGTATCTGCCCGTCGAGCCCGGCGCGTGGCCGCGCAGCCGGGACTCCATGGCGCGGGCCGTCCTCGCCTCCGCCTCACCCGACCGCGAGGACCGCTTCTTCCCCGGCGACATCGCCCAGTTCGGCACGGCGGGCGGTGGCCTGTCGTTCGGCTACGGCGCGGCCGGCGTGCTGTACGCGCTGGAGCGGAGCGGAGCCGGCCGGCACGGTCCGGCGGAGGAGTGGCTGCTGCTGAGAGCCAAGGACCCGGCCCCCGGGACCCCGCTCGGCTTCTACGACGGCCTGGCGGGTGTGGCCTGGACCCTGGACCGTCTCGGTCATCGCGAACAGGCGTTGGACCTAGTCGACTTGACGTTACGTCAGGCATGGCGGGAACTGCCGCCCGACCTGCACGGAGGTGCCGCCGGACTCGGTCTCGCGCTGAGCGATCTCGCCGCGGCCTCCGGCGAGCGGAGGCTGCACGAGGCGGCACTGCGCTGCGCGGACCGGGCGGCTTCCGCCGTCTCCGGTACCCCGGCCGACGGTGACGTGGCGGGGCAGGTCGGCGGAATGCCGCGCGGAGCCGACGGTCTGCCACGCGCCGGGCTGCTGTACGGCGCCTCGGGCACCGCCCTGCTGTTCCTGCGTCTGTACGAGCGCACCCAGGACACCGCGCTGCTCGACCTCGCCGCCGTCGCGCTCCGCCGCGACCTGGCCCGGTGCAGGCACGGCGCCGGCGGCACCCTCCAGGTCGACGAGGGCTGGCGCACCATGCCGTACCTGGGCGCGGGCAGCGTCGGCATCGGCATGGTGCTGGACGACTACCTCGCGCACCGCCCGGACGAGGAGTTCGAGCGGGCGCGCGGTGAGATCGTCCGGGCGGCGCAGGCCACCTTCTACGCACAGCCGGGCCTCTTCCGCGGCGCCGCGGGCATGGTGCTCTACCTCAGCCGCACCACGGCCGGCGGCCCGGGCACCCAAGAGGCGGACGTACGGCGGCAGATGGACGCCCTCTCCTGGCACGCCATGACGTACCAGGGCCATCTCGCCTTTCCCGGCGAACAGATGATGCGGCTGTCCATGGACCTGTCGACCGGCACCGCCGGCTGTCTCCTGGCGCTCGCCGCCGCGCACGACCGAACGGCGCACCTGCCGTTCCTGCCGCCGCTCAGGCGGCCCTAGAGCCGGCTCCCACCGGGAGCCGTAACCGAAACACATCGTCCCCACAAGAGAGGAAACACCATGAACCTGCTCGAGCTTCAGTCGATGGAGACCCCGAAGGAAGAGGCCACGGGTGACGTCGCCACCGGCAGCCGCGCGAGCCTGCTGCTCTGCGGTGACAGCAGCCTGAGCGTCACCACCTGTAACTGACGTCGTGACGTCGGCGACGTGTCCCCGCTGGCACGTCGCCGGTGTCCTGGCACGGCGTCGTCGCGTCGACGGCATGACGCCGACGACGTGACGGCGACGCCGTGACATCGACGCCTGACAAGGAGGTCCCGGGCGGTTCGCCGCCCGGGACCTTCCCGCGCGTCCGCGCCACCCGTCCCGGCCCTCGTCTCCCCCGGCCCCGAGGAGGACCGCTTTCCGATGGTGCTCCCCCGTCGCGGCAACCGGGCCTCGCGGGCGTCCGCGCCCGAAACCCGGCCCGCGCCCGAGTTCGCGCCCGGTGCCTGCCCCGAGCCGCCCCCCGCTCCCGCCTCCGCTTCCGCCTCCGGGTCCGCTTCCGGGTCCACGGGCCCACCGACGGGTACGAGCCTGCTGCTCGGCGCCGCCCGGCACAGCGCGGGCCGTACCTCGGCGGTGTTCCTCTGCTCCGCCGCGTCGGCCGCCGCGGCGCTCGCCGCACCCGCGCTCCTCGGCCGGACCCTGGACCTGCTGCTCGGCCGGGACGACTCCGCCAAATTCTGGCTCACCGTCTGCGCCGTCGTGATCACCGCGGAAGTGCTCCTGGACGCGGTGGTGGCCTGGCTGAGCGGTACGGTGGCCGCGCGTTCGACCGCCTGGCTGCGCGTCCGCGGCCTGCGGGCCGTCCTCGACGCGTGCCCCGAGGACGGCGCCCGTTTCTCCCCCGGCGACCTGACGACCCGGCTGTCCGCGAACGCGACGGAGGCCGGCAACGCGCCCGTGACCGTGGCCGCTCTGGCCGCTTCGCTGCTCGCGCCGGCCGGCGCGCTCGTCGCCCTCTTCCTGATCGACGTGTGGACGGCGGTCGCCTTCCTCGTCGGCCTGCCCCTGCTGGTGCTGGTACTGCGCGCTTTCACCCGGGACTCCTCCGAGAGCGTCGCGCGGTACCAGCGGGTGCAGTCGGACCTGGCCGCCCGGCTGCTGGAGGCGCTGGACGGCGCGCGTACCATCGCCGCCGCCGGAGCCGAGGGGCGGGAGCGCGCCCGGATCCTGGCGCCGCTCGCCGAACTCTCCGCGCAGGGCCGGCGGATGTGGCTCGTGCACGGCCGGGCGGTCGCCCGCGGCGGTGTGCTGATGCCGCTGCTGACGACAGCCGTTCTGGCGGTCGGCGGTCTGCGGGTGGCGGCGGGCCGGATCAGCGTCGGGGAACTGCTCGCGGTCTCCCGGTACGCGGCACTGGCGGCCGGGGTCGGAGCGGTGGCGGGGCTGCTGGGCACCCTCGTACGGAGCCGGTCCGCGGCGCGCAGGACCGCCGGACCGGCCGCGCTGCCCGCCCTGGCGTACGGGACCGGGTCCCTGCCGCCCGATGGCCCCGGCACGCTCGAACTGCGGGGCGTCACGGTCGTACGCGAGGGCCGGGCGCTGCTGTCCGACGTGGAGCTGCGGATTCCCGGCGGCGCGTCGGCGGCGGTGGTGGGACGGTCGGGCGCGGGCAAGTCGATGCTGGCCGCCGTCGCCGGGCGGCTCACCGATCCGGACGAGGGACAGGTCCTGCTGGACGGCGTGCGCCTGGAGACCGTGGCCCGGTCTCCGTTGCGCCGGGAGGTCGGGTACGCCTTCGAACGCCCGGTGCTGTTCGGTGACACGATCGCCGAGGCCCTGGCCGACGGCCCCGGGCGGATCCCGGAGAGCGTGGTGCGCTCGGCCGCGCGGGCCGCGAGCGCGGACGCGTTCGTCCGGCTGCTGCCGAAGGGGTACGCCACTCCCCCGGCGCACGCCCCGCTGTCCGGGGGCGAGCTGCAACGGCTGGGCCTGGCCCGGGCGTTCGCGCGGGCCGGCCGGCTGCTGATCCTCGACGACGCGACCTCCAGCCTGGACACGGTGACCGAGCGCCAGGTGGAACGGGCCCTGGCCCGGCAGGTCCGCCCGGGCACCCGGCTGGTCGTCGCTCACCGGCTGTCCTCGGCGGCGCGGGCGGACCTGGTCATCTGGCTGGAGGACGGGCGGGTGCGCGCGGTGGGGCCGCATACGGAACTGTGGCGGGATCCGGAATACCGCGGGATCTTCACCACACCAGGGCCGCCGGCGGACCGGGACCAGGCAGCGGGCGCACCCCGGGCCGAAGGCGGTGCCCGGGCCGAGGGCAGGGCACAGGGGGAGCGCGAGGGCGGGTCCCGGGATCGAGATCGGGGCCGGGGCCGGGGCCGGGGCCGGGCTCCGGCGTCAGCGGCCGGACCGCGACCGGCTCCGGCGTCGGCGCCCGTGCCCGGCGCCGCGGGCCGCCCCGCCCCCGCGACGGATGGGACGGAGCCGTGACCGCCGCCGGACCGCGACCCGGCAGCCGGCCCGCCCGGCCGGACACCGGCCGGTCCGCGGACCCGAGCGCCGGGCGGAGTGCCGGGCAGGGGGCGCTGCGCCGCGTTCTGCCTCCGGGCCGTCGCTTCCTCGGCCGAAGAAAAAGGGTGCTGTACCGGCTGGCCGGCTGGTCCCTGCTGGAGTCCGCCCAGACCTTCCTCGGCGGCTACTGCGTGGCGCGGGCGCTCGACGGCGGGTTCCTGGCCGGACGTACGGGGCTCGGTCTGGCCTGGCTGGCCGTGGCGGCGGCCGCGATCCTGGCCGGTGGTCCGCTGCTGCGCGGGGTGTTCGGCCAACTGGCCGCGCTGGTGGAGCCGTTGCGGGACGCTCTGGTGCGCCGGGCCGTGGAACGGGCGCTGCACGGCGCGATCACCGATCCGGCCCGCGCGGACGCCGGCGCCGTCTCCCGGCTGACGCATCAGACGGAGATCGTGCGGGACAGTTTCGCCGGGCTGGTCCTCACCGCCCGGTCCTTCGTCTTCACGGCGGTGGGGGCGCTGGCCGGGCTGTTCACCCTCGCGCCACGGTTCCTGCTGGTGGTGCTGCCGCCACTGACGCTGGGCCTGCTGCTGTTCCTGGCCACGCTGGCGCCGATGGCCGCCGCCCAGCGCACGTACCTGACGGCCGACGAGGCCCTCGCGGACCGGGTCGGCGCGATCGGCGCGGGGCTGCGCGACATCGCCGCGTGCGGGACCTCGGCACGGGCGGCGGAGCGTACGGGAGAGCTGATCGACGCGGGGGCCGACGCGGCGCGGGCGCTGGCTCGCTGGGCGGCCGTGCGCACGCTGGCGCTGGGGGTGGCCGGACAGTCCCCGGTGCTCCTGCTGCTGGTGACCGCTCCGTGGCTGGTGCGGCAAGGGGTCACCGCGGGGGCGCTGGTGGGGGCGCTGACCTACCTGGTCCAGTCGCTGCTGCCCGCCCTGCACACCCTGATGACGGCGCTCGGGGCGGCCGGGACGCGGCTGCTGGTCGTACTGGACCGGTTCACGGACCCGGCGGCCGGAGAGGACGGCGCCCGCACAGCACACCGGTCTCCGGGCGATCCCGTACGGGGCGAAGAGGCCGCCGGCCTCGGCACGGACGGGGGGACAACCCCGCTCCCGGCCACCCCGTCGGCCGGGGCCGGCGGGCAGCCCGCGGTCACCGAGCGGGTCGCGGTCGCCGGGCAGGGAACCGGACCGGCGTCCCTGCCGATCCTCTCGGGCTCGGGCTCGGGCTCGGACTCACGGCCGGTGCCCGCCGCCGAGGTGCGCGATGTGACCCTGGCGTACGGCCCCGGCGCGCCGCCGGTCCTCGACCGTCTCGATCTGTTGGTCGACCAGGGCGAGCACGTGGCGGTGGTGGGGCCGAGCGGCATCGGCAAGTCGACCCTCACCGGGGTCCTCGCGGGGCTGCTCGCTCCGGACGGCGGATCCGTCCTGCTGGCGGGCCGACCGGTGGCGGGCCGGGACGCCCGTGAACTGGCGGCCCTGCGCGTCCTGATTCCGCAGCAGGCGTACGTCTTCAGCGGTACGGTCCGGGACAACCTGGCGTACCTGCGCCCCGAGGTGCCGGACGACGAGCTGCGTCGCGCCGTCACCGCGCTGGGCGCCGAGGAACTGGTGGGCCGGCTCGGCGGGCTCACCGCCCCGGTCGAGCCCGCCAGGCTGTCCCAGGGCGAACGCCAGTTGCTGTCGCTGTGCCGGGCCCATGTGGCGTCCGCGCCGCTCCTGGTCCTCGACGAGGCCACCTGCCATCTGGACCCGGCCGCGGAGGAGCGCGTCGAACTCGCGCTGGCCGCGCGTCCGGGGACGCTGATCGTCGTCGCGCACCGTCTGTCGTCCGCGCGCCGGGCGGACCGGATCCTCGTCCTGGACGGGACGAGGCCCACGTACGGTACGCACGACGAGCTGTTGGCCGTGTCCCCGCTCTACCGTGATCTGGCGGGTCACTGGCAGGACGGCTGACACGGACCGGCCCGGTGCCGCGGCGGTCCGTGTCGTGTCGTGTCGTGTCGTGTCGTGTCGTGTCACAGCCAGCCGGCGCCTTGGGATATCCGAACAGCGTCCAACCGGTTCCGTCCGCCGACCTTTCGTATCGCGGCCGCCAGATAGTTGCGTATCGTTCCCTTGGACAGATGCAGCGACCTCGCGATTTCCTCGATCGAAGCCCCCTCGGCGGCCTGCGCGAGAACGCTGAGTTCCCGAGGCGTCAACGGCATCTCCGCCGCCTGGAGAAAATCGAAAGCGAGTGATTCATCAATGAATCTCTCGCCTCTCGCCACTCTGTGGATACCCTCCACTAATCTCTGCGGTTCCCCGTCCTTGTTGATGTATCCGAGGGCTCCCGCGTCAAAGGCCTTGCGGAGAGCGCCGGGCTTCCGGGCGCCGGCCAGGACGAGGAGCGCCGGGTCACGGGCCAGGTCACCCCGGCCGACAGACTTTCCGCACACTCTTCCGAGGGAATCAAGACAATCGATGTCGGCCACATAGACATCCGGCGTCCTGCCGTGCACCGCACGGAATCCCGTACGCCCACTTCCCGATGACACCTCGAACGCAGATTCGGAGCGCAACAGCGCCACCAGAGCCGAGCGAATCAATCCCCCATTGTGCACCACCAGGACCCGGATCATGGCCCTACCCCCCTCATACCGCCGACTTCCTGCAGAGCATTGAACTCGTTTACCCTGTTCTACCTCCTTCGCACACGCGTCACCGTTCTGTAATACACGAAGAACCCCGGCTCAGGGCAGCACACGCGTCACTTTCCAGAAGGTTGTGAGCCGGGCGTACAGCAGTGCGCCTCCATGCGCCCCAAAGTTCCGGCCACACAACCGGGGGATCCAGCCACCCGGAGGCCCGACCGCGCCCTTCGCCCCCACTTCTCGCCACTTGTACCGTTTCGACGGAAACGGAGGAAAATTAACTCAGGAGCAGCGGCACGGGAGGCCGACGATGACACGAACCCGCTACACCCCGGACCGTGGGCTGACCACGCGCATGGTCACCACCATGTTCCTGATCGGTCTGCTCTACGTGGTCCTGGTCGGTGTCCTCCTCGCGGTCCTGAACCACGCCTGGCCGATCATCCTGATCGTCGCGGGCGGTCTGTTCATCGCCCAGTTCTGGTTCAGCGACCGCATCGCGGCCTTCGGCATGGGGGCGCACGAGGTGACGCCCGAGCAGGCCCCCGAGCTGCACGGCGCCGTCGACCGGATCTGCGCGCTGGCCGACATGGAGAAGCCGCGGGTGGCGATCGCGCGGAGCGACATACCCAACGCCTTCGCCACCGGCCGCAGCGAGCGCACGGCCCTGGTCTGCGCGACCACCGGCCTGCTGCGCCGGCTGGAGCCGGAGGAGCTGGAAGGCGTCCTCGCGCACGAGATGTCACACGTGGCGCACCGGGATGTCGCCGTGATGACCATCGCCTCGTTCCTGGGTGTACTCGCGGGGCTGATGACCCGGATCGCGCTGTACAGCGGACTGTCCAGAAGCAATCAGAACGCGAGCCCCGCCGGTATCGTGATCATGCTGATACCGCTGGTCAGCGCGGTCGTCTACGTGATCGGCTTCCTGCTGACCCGGCTGCTCTCCCGCTACCGCGAGCTCTCCGCGGACCGGACCGCCGCCCTGCTCACGGGCCGCCCCTCGGCGCTCGCCTCGGCGCTGACCAAGGTGAGCGGCCAGATGGCGCGGATCCCGACGGAGGACCTGCGCAAGGCGGAGCCGTACAACGCCTTCTTCTTCGTACCGGCGTTCTCCTCGAAGGAGAGCCTGAGCCGGCTGCTCTCCTCCCACCCGCCGCTGGAGCAGCGGCTGGACCAGCTCGCCCGTATCTCCGAGGAGCTGGCCCGGCCGTGACGCCCGCCACCCGCTGACACGGCCCGCTCCCCGTACGAGCCCGTCCCCCCGTACAACACGAGAGGAAGGCCCCATGGGTCTGCTCGACGCCATCCTCGGCCGCAGCAAACCGGTCCGCCCCGATCTCGACCAGCTCTTCGCCCTGCCGTCCGCCGCGCTCACGCTCCAGGCCGGCGCCGGGCTGACGCCCACCGGGCTCGGCTCGGTCTGTTTCGCGGGCGTGGAGGGCGGCGGATTCGCACGCGTCCGCCAGGACGTGCGGGACCTGCTCGACGCGAGCGCCGGGCAGGGCGGGCACCCGGTCGAATTCAGCCAGGACGGCTACGGCTACACCTGGCTGCTGGTCCGCAGGTCCCCCGAGGACACGGCGTCCCTGGTCAATGACCTGCACGCGGTCAACACCTTGCTCCAGGACGGGGGATTCGGGCCACAGCTGCTGTGTTCACTGCTGGGCTTCCGGGACGACGAGGGACGGCGGCTCGCCCTCGTCTACCTCTACAAGCGGGGCTCCTTCTACCCCTTCGCCCCCGTCCCCGGCGGCGCCGAGAAGCGCGACAGCCAGCGGGAACTCCAGGTCAGGGCACTGCTCGGGAACGACCTGCGGATCGAACCGGATCTGGCCCGCTGGTTCCCGGTCTGGGGCGCGCCGGGCCTGTGACGGCCGGACCGCCCCCGGAGGAAACCCGAAAGGCACTCGACTGGCCGGCCGCCATGACGTCTTCGAGGAGACCGGCGATCCGCCCACCACGCGCTTGTACGCACGGCCGATCCGTGCCGATGGGCATCAGGTGGGGACCGTGGTGACCGCCGTGGACCTCGCTCCGTACCGGCACACCGCGCAATCGGCTCTCGTGGGCTCGACCGGGCTGGCCTTGCTGCTGCTCGCTGCTGCTCGGTGGCGTGTACCTGGTGAGCCGCGCCACGGTCGGGCGCGCCCTGCGGCCGGTGACCGAGATGACCCGCCAGGCGGCCGAGTGGAGCGACCACGACACGGGCCGCCGCTTCGGCACCGTACCGCGCGCGGGGGAGCTCGACGCGCTCGCCGGCAACCTCGACGAACTGCTCGACCGGCTCGCTGCCGTCCTCCGCCACGAACAGCAACCGGCCTCGGAGCTCTCCCACGAGTTGCGCACACCCCTGGCGCGGATCACCGCCGAGACGGACTGGCTGCTGGCCCGTGAGCGCGGCGCCGAGGAACGCAACGAGTCCATCGAGGCGATAGCCGAGGGA
The DNA here is from genome assembly GCF_052983195.1 of Streptomyces hebeiensis. Lineage (NCBI taxonomy): Bacteria > Bacillati > Actinomycetota > Actinomycetes > Kitasatosporales > Streptomycetaceae > Streptomyces > Streptomyces hebeiensis. Next base: position 7,140,990 of record NZ_CM129812.1, on the reverse strand, counting down.
GCGGACCGCATGCGCGCCATCTGCGAGACGCTACTGGCCGAAGCCCGCACGCGGGGCACCGGGCAGGCCCCCGGCCGGTGCGAGCTCCCGGCGCTCGTCCGGGACCCCGTCGCCCGCGACGCCCCGGACCAACCGGACGTCCCACCGATTCACCGTTCACCTGACCGGCGAGGAATCCGCTCTGGTCGTGGGCGTCTCCCCGCAGATCGCCGAGCGGATCCTCGCCCCGCTGCTGGACAATGCCCGCCGCTACGCCGCGGAGAGCATCACCGTGGAGTGCGCACCGGGGCCGCGGGGCGGTGTCCGGGCCGTCATCGGCGACGACGGGCCGGGCGTACCGGACACCGTCCGGGACGCGATCTTCGAGCCGGGCCACCGAGCCCGTCCCGACGACGGCCACGACGGCGCCGGGCTGGGGCTCCCGCTGGCCATCCGGCTCGCCCGCGCCGCCGGCGACTTCCTCACCAAGCCCATCGCCAAGGGCGGCCTCGACCTCGGCACGGCGGGTTCTTCGGCCGTACTCCTCGCGGTCGTCTTCTGCCCCATGAGCTACGCCCTCCTGCGAGAGAGGAAGCACACCGCCACGCGAAACGAACTGGTGACGGAGCAGACCTGAGTTCGCCCGGACCCGCAATGCCGGGGCCCGTCGGGGCCGGTGGGGGTGAGCCGACCGGGAGTCCGGACGCGGCGTGGCGGCAGATGGCCGACAGGACGGCCGAGGCCGGGCCGGACGCGAAGGTCGAGGTCGTCGTCCCACACGAGGGCGGGCGGACGCGGTTGAGCGCACGTCTCCGAGGGCGCCTCCAGGATGGCCGGCCTGCCGGGCCCGCTGGTGGCACTGCTGGTCGCCGAGGCGTGCAGGGGGGCTCTCACAGTACCTGTATCACCAGGGTCTCCCAGACGTCCAGGACGCCCGTCAACCTGTTTGGGTCGGCTCCCAGCTACAGAGAGGAGAAGTAATGGATCCACGGGAGGCGCGCACGGCGGCCGCCCGAGAACCCGTCCCAGGCGCTCGGAACGAAAGCGCCGACAACACTCCATGGACACGCACCGCAGCTTTACCCCCCATCAGTTCAAGTCAGCCGCACCGGACGCGCGACCGTGTCAGCACATGCTTCCACGGCAGGAGGGACGAAGACCAATGGCGGACAACCAGTTCACCACTCACGCAGACCTTTTCGACCTGAGTGGGAAGTACGCACTTGTCACTGGCGGCACCAGGGGAATTGGGATGATGATAGCGCGCGGCCTTCTGCAGGCGGGCGCCCGCGTCATTATCAGCTCACGCAAGGCAGACACGTGCGCGGAGGCACAGCATCTACTGTCCGAATTCGGCGACGTTCAAGCAATCCCGGCCGACCTGTCCAGGTACGACGAGTGTCAGCGCCTCGCTGATCTTGTCAAGGTCGACTCGGAACGCCTGGACATCCTCGTCAACAACGCGGGAGCGATGTGGCGCGAGCCGCTGGAGACGTTCCCGGACGAGGCCTGGGACGCAGTGATCGACGTCAACCTCAAGTCGCCGTTCTGGCTGGTGCAGGCGCTGCTCCCGGCACTTCGCAGGGCGGGCACCGCAGATGATCCCGCGCGGATCATCAATATCGGCAGTATCGCCGCCATCCACGTCGCCGAGTCGCCCAACTACTCGTACGCCAGCAGCAAAGCGGCACTCCATCAACTCACCAGAGTCCTTGCCAGAGAACTGGGCCCACAGCACGTCACGGTGAACGCGGTAGCCCCAGGACCGTTCCCGTCGCAGATGATGGCGGCCACGCTCGATGCCATCGGCGACACGATCACGGCGAAGGCCCCTCTGCGCCGGCTCGGCCGCGACGACGACATGGCAGGGATCGCCGTGTTCCTCGCCAGCCGGGCCGGAGCTTACCTCACGGGCACGATCATCCCGATCGACGGCGGCATCGCCACGACCGCATCAGGTACCTAGTGCCGCGACCGGCAAGGTTTGCCCGTCAAGAAGCGCCCGCCGCGCAGCGGCTGACGTCACTGCGGTGCGTGTGATCGCAAGGCGGCCGGAAGCCCTTGGATGGGGTCTCCCCTGCTCGAACGGAGTTGAGAGCTCGGAGAAGGAGCTGCCTGGGCTTGTGGCCAACGCCGCGAGCGCGCGTGCCAGGGCCTGGTGCCCCCACACCGCCCTGTCCAGGCCGGCCGCCGCGTGGCTGGGCGGCACCCGCGCCGCGGTCGCCCCGCGGACGGCCTCGGCGAACATCACGCGTGTCGACGCGGGCCTTTTCCTGCTACGACGCTGGGCGCATGCCGCGTGTGAGGGGGTGCGTAGCCGTCGGGGTACCAGCAGTACCTCCCTTCACCCGCGGACAGGGCCTATGGTGAAGGGGTGGCCACGATCGATCTGCGCACTGAGATCAAGGAGTTCCTGAGCTCGCGTCGCGCGCGGATCGCGCCCGAGCGGGCCGGACTGCCCGCCTACGGCGGCAACCGCCGGGTCAAAGGTCTGCGTCGCGAAGAGGTAGCTCTCCTGGCAGGGGTATCGGTCGACTACTACGTGCGTATGGAGCGCGGCAGCCTCACCGGCGCCTCCGACGGGGTGCTCGACGCGTTGGCCTCTGCCCTGCAACTTGACGAGGCCGAGCACGATCACCTGTTCCACCTTGCGCGGCAGTCCAGGGCGTCCGGCGGTCCACGGCGCCGGCGCCCCACCGTGACGGTGCGTCCGGCGCTTCAGCAGGTGCTCGACGCCATCACCGATGCGCCGGCTTGGATTTGCAACGGCCGTTATGACGTGCTGGCCATGAATCAACCTGCCCGCGCGCTGTATTCACCGGTGCTGGCCGACACGCGACGGCCGGCGAACACCGCGCGGTTCGTGTATCTGGATCCCGAAGCGGCAAAAACGTTCTTCGTCGACTATGACCGAATCGCTCGCGATGTGGCCGCGAAGCTACGCATGGAAGCCGGCCGCAATCCGCACGACGAGGAGCTGATCGCCCTGGTCGGTGAATTATCAACACGCAGTGAACTATTTCGGCAGCGGTGGGCATCTCAGGACGTTCGGCTCCACCGGTCCGGACGCAAGCGTGTGCACCATCCGGTAGTGGGCCGGCTCGACCTGGACGTCGAGTCGATGGAGCTGCCCGCCGAACCCGGCCTGCTCCTGAACGTCTACACCGCGCCCGCCGGCACGGCGACCGCGGACGGTCTGGCCCTGTTGGTGTCGTGGGCGGCCGGCCAGGAGAGGCCGGCGACCGAGATTCCAGGGCTCAGCTGATATTCCAACGTCGTTGTGGGCGACGCAGGTGTTCTCGGACAAGGAGTTGGAGCGCCTGCGGAGGTTCCCGGAGATCGGTCGGAACGAGCTGTTCCGATTTTTCACCCTGACTCCGGCGGATGTCGTGTGTGTCGATCCTGCCCGGGGGCGTGGGCCCGGGGATCGGCTCGGCCTGTCGGTCGCGCTGCGCACGTTGCCGTGGCCGGGGTTCGTGCCGGATCACGTGTCCGGGTGCCGCCGGTGGCGGTGGCCCGGTTGGCCGACCAGTTGAACCTCAACCCTGGCGAGTTGCGAAGTCATGACCGGCGAGCGAAGACGCGGACCGAGTGTCTGGGGGCCCGCCGGGATACTCTCGAAAGGGGCCGGCGAGCCGGCTCGAAGCCCTCCGCCGCTACGGGGGGGATCCCGAACCGGGCCCCGGGGCAGGCCGCCGGGCTCGGTCACCCGCGCGCCCGTCCCCGCGGCGCCCGCCGGTCATCCCTTCGCGAAGTCCCTGAGCGCCACCTCCTCCGCGCTCCCCCGCTCCGCCGTGTAGACGAGCAGGCTCAGCTCCGCGTCCTGCGGGAAACGGGTGACCTCGTAGGTCAGGGTGAGCGGTCCGGCCTCCGGGTGTTCGACACGTTTGACACCGTACGCCTTGGTCCTGACCGTGTGCCGTGCCCAGTGCCGCCGGAACTCCTCGCTCCGCGCGCTCACCTCCTCGACCAGTTCCCACAGTTCGGGGTCGTCGGGGTGGGTGCCGGCCGCGATCCGCAGGTGCCCTACCGCCTCGCGGGCGATCGTGTCGACGTCCGGGTAGCGGCGGCCGATCTCCGGGTCGAGCAGGTGGAGCCGGACCAGGTTGCGCTCGCGCGCCGGGAGGCGGCCGAAGTCGGTGATCAGCGCGCACACCGGGCCGTTCCAGGCGAGTACGTCCATGCGCCGCCCCATGACCAGGGCCGGCGCGCTGATCCAGTCCAGCAGCCGCCACACCTCCGGGCGCACGGCGTCCTCGCCCGCCGCCGCGCCGTGCGACGTCTCGGGGCGTGCCAGGCGGAACAGGTGGTCACGCTCGTCCTGGTCGAGCCGGAGCGCGTCCGCGACGGCACCCAGCACGGCGTCGGAGACGCCGCGGTTGCGGCCCTGCTCCAGCCGTACGTAGTAGTCGACGCTCACGCCCGCCAGATGTGCCAGCTCCTCCCGGCGCAGACCCGGCACCCGCCGCACCCCGGCCCCGGAGGCGAATCCGGCGTCCTCGGGACGGATCCTGGCCCGGCGCGACCGGAGGAAGTCCCCCAACTCTCCTCTTGTCCTCATGAGTTCATTCTCACCGCACCTGGTACCGGCGGTCCCTGGGTACGGCGGACCCCTGGCAGCACGGAGCACCGTGACCGAGCCGGTCGGGGCGCCAGCATGGGGAGGGCCGGCCGACGCGGCGGGGGAAGAGCTCGAGGGCAAGGGAAGGACGGGACGTCGTATGAGACGCGAGAACGGACTCGGGGGCAGCGGTGGCGGAGCCGGGAACCACCCGGGCGGGAACGGCGGGCGGCGCGGTCGCGGCCGGGCGGGAACGACGGCCGGTGCGACGGCGGCGCTGCTGCTCGCGCTCACCGCCGGCGCGCCGGGCACGGGCGCCGCCGCGCACGGGCCGCCGCCCGACCCGGCGCCCGGCGGGCCCGTGCGGCCGTACGAGCCCGACGTCCCGGGGCCGCGCAATGTCGACGCGCTCGGCGCCACGATCGTCCCGGACGGCGGTACGGCCCGAGGCGTACGGGTAGCCTTCGACCGTACGAGCCGGGCGGAGACGGGCGGCGCCCCGGCGGGCGCGCGGCGCTTCGTGTTCCTCTTCGACCGCTCGCTCGCCTTCCGCCCGGAGGCGTTCCCGGTGTGCGCGCGCTCGCTGATCGAGGAGAAGGGCGTGACCGCGTGCCCCGACGGCTCACAGGTCGGACGCGGCACGGCCCACGCGTACCCGGAGGGCACGGCGGAGGTATTGGCCTTCAACACCCGTTGCGACAGCGGGGCGCGGGGCGCGCTGGTGGTCATCCCGGCCGCGGGCACGCTCCTGGAACTGACCTGGGAGCGGGTCACTCCGTATTACGAACGGCGCGGCTACCGCTGGGCCCTCGACGAGATCCTGCCTCCGAGCGCCGTCCCGCCGCAGGAGCGAGCCGGGACCGCCCGCTTCCGGTTGGAGTGGGGGGCGAGGCGGGAGGCGGGCGGTGGGACGGTCAGCTTCGCCGAGTCGTCCGCGCGGCCGGGCGAGCGGCGGCAGCGGATCGGGCTGTGGAGCTGGTTCGTGACCGGTCAGATCGCGCTCCCGGAGACGACGGCCGTACGGCGGCCGGCTCCCTGACGATCCGCCGGGCACGGCGCCGGCGACCACCGGTGTCGGCCGACGGCACCGGCACCGCGACGGCACCCACGGCCTACGGCGCGGGCGAATTCGGGGGTGTCCGCGGCGTGGGCGAGGCCGGAGGCGGGGGCGGAGCCGGCGGCGTGGACCGGCCCGGCGGCGGGGCCGTGCTCCGGCGGATCACCATGCGTGTGGGCACCAGCGTCGTACCGCGTTCGTCCGTGCCCGTGCCGATCTGGCGCAGGGCGCCCTCCACGCAGCGGCGCCCGACCTCCGCGAAGTCCTGGTGCACGGTCGTCAGCGGGGGCATGTACGAGCCGGCGTCCGGGATGTCGTCGAAACCGACCACGCTGACCTGGTCCGGCACCCCGCGCCCGCTTTCGCTCAGGGCGCGCAGCAGCCCCAGTGCCATCTGGTCGTTGGCCGCGAAGACGGCGCTGCAGCCGGGCTCGCGGGCGAGCCGGAGCCCGGCCCGGTAGCCGGACTCGGCCGACCAGTCGCCGCGCAGCGGCTCCGGCACCTCGCGGCCCGCCTCCCGCAGTGTGGCCCGCCAGGCGTCGGCCCGGCGCTGCGCGGCGAAGGAGTCCTCGGGGCCCGCGAGGTGCCAGACTGTCGAGTGGCCCAGGTCCAGCAGGTGCCGTACGGCCTCCCTGGCGCCGCCCGCCTGGTCGGTGTCGACCACGCTGTACCGGTCGCCCGCGTCGGAGTCGGCCACCACCACGCCGACGTTGGGCGGCAGCGAGACCGTGGCCGCGTCCAGGAGATGCACTTCCATGATGACGATGATGGCGTCCACGGCCAGTTCACCCAGCCGGGTGAAGGCGCCCCGCACCTCGTCCTGGGTCGGGATCGCGACCGGGAGCAGGGTGGTGGCGTACCCCTGTTGCGCCGCCGAGGTCGCGATGGCCTCCAGGGTGCGGACGTTGCCGGTGGTGGAGAGGGTGAACAGGATGATGCCGAGGGTGCGGAACTCGCCCCGTTTCAGGGCGCGGGCGGCGCTGTTGGGCCGGTAGCCCAGTTCCTTCATCGCGTCCAGCACCTGCTGCCGGGTCGCTTCCACGACGCCGGGATGACCGTTGGACACCCGGGAGACGGTCTGCGAGGAGACCCCGGCGCGCCGGGCGACGTCGGCCATGGAGACCCGGCGCCGCCGGCGCGGCGGCCCGTCGCCCGACGCGCGCCACGTGCCGCCCGCGCTCACCTCATCCGCCGCGCCCGCCGCGTCCCCCGTACTCCCCACGCTCCCCGCGCCGGAGCGCGCCGACGGAGCGTCCGCCTCCGCGGCGTCCGCCCCGGTGGCATCCACGGTCTCCTCCACCCTGACCTCGTCTTCCTCGCTCGTCGACCTCCCGGCGACCGAATTGGCCCCGTCAGGAATCTTGACGCCTCCCGGAGCGAATGTAAGCATCCCACCCATCGATGTTTACGTAAACATCCGCACCGGCGGCCAGGCACGTACCGCGCCACGCCGACGCGCGTTTCCACCCCTGCCGCTCGCGGCGGGGTGCCCGAGAACCAGCGAGGAACTGCCCATGACGGCACTGTCACCCCCCGCCGCGGAGGGCCGCCGCCCGGTCCGCCGCGGCGGACTTCAGCGCAGGCGAGCCTGGGTCGGATGGGGTTTCGTCGGCCCCTTCATGGCGGTCTTCGCCCTGGTGTTCCTCGCGCCGATCGGCTACTCCCTCTACCTGAGCCTCTTCCGGAACCAGCTCGTCGGCGGCACCTCGTTCGTCGGCCTGGACAACTACCGGCGGGCGATGGAGGACCCCCAGTTCTGGTCCGCGCTCGGCCGCGTGAGCCTCTTCCTGGTCGTCCAGGTGCCGGTGATGCTGGGGATCGCGCTCCTCGTGGCCCTGGCCATCGACAGCGGCCGGCTCTACGGCAAGGGCTTCTTCCGCATCGCGATCTTCCTGCCCTACGCCGTGCCCGCCGTGGTCGCCTCCCTGATGTGGGGCTTCATGTACGGCACGCGCTTCGGTCTGGTCGGCAACATCAATGACGCGTTCGGCATCGAACTGCCCAACCCGCTCTCCCCGGATCTGGTGCTCGCCTCCATCGGCAACATCGTCACCTGGGAGTTCGTCGGCTACAACATGCTGATCTTCTACTCCGCGCTGCGAGTGATCCCGCACGCCCTGTACGAGGCCGCGGAGATCGACGGCGCGGGACAGCTGCGGATCATCACCGCGATCAAACTCCCCGCCATCCGGGGCGCGCTGGCCGTCGCCACCATCTTCTCGATCATCGGGAGCTTCCAGCTCTTCAACGAGCCGAGCATCCTCAAGCCCCTGGCGCCCAACGCGATCACCACGTACTTCACCCCCAACTCCTACACGTACTCGCTGGCCTTCGCCGGTCAGCAGCACAACTACGCGGCCACGGTGGCGATCGTCATGGGTGTCCTCACCATGGTCATCGCCTATGTCGTGCAGCTCCGCGGCATGCGAAAGGAAGCGTGACGATGGGAGCCACCGCCCCCACCACCGTGGCCCCGCCGGCGGACCGCCGTCCACGCCCCGCCGCCCGGCTGCGCGCTCCGCGCAGCCGGCACAGCGTCGACCGCCCGCGCCGCAGCGCGCTGCTCACCGTGCTCACCGGACTCGTCCTCGTCTACGCGCTGGTGCCGCTGATCTGGCTGGCCATGGGCGCCACCAAGAGCCAGGAGGGCCTGCTCGACTCCTTCGGCCTCTGGTTCGACGACGACTTCGCGCTGTGGAGCAACATCGCCGACACCCTCACCTACGACGACGGCGTCTTCGTCCGCTGGCTGCTGAACACCCTGCTGTACGTGGCGGCGGGCGCGGGCGGCGCGACGTTCCTCGCGGTGCTCGGCGGCTACGCGCTGGCCAAGTACGACTTCCCCGGCAAGCGCGGTGTCTTCGCCGTCGTCATCGGGGCGGTCGCGGTGCCCACCACCGCGCTGGCCGTCCCCACCTTCCTGATGTTCAGCGAGATGGGGCTGACCAACACCCCCTGGGCGGTGATCATCCCCTCGCTGATCTCGCCCTTCGGCCTCTATCTGATGTGGGTCTTCGCCTCGGAGGCGATCCCCGTCGAGCTGCTGGAGGCCGCGCGCATCGACGGCGCGGGCGAGATGCGCACCTTCTTCACGGTGAGCCTGCCGCTGCTCGCCCCGGGCATCGTCACCGTCCTGCTGTTCACCATGGTCGCGACCTGGAACAACTACTTCCTCCCGCTGATCATGCTCAAGGACCCGGACTGGTACCCGCTCACGCTGGGACTCGACGCATGGAACGACCAGGCCGCCACCAACGGCGGCGAGGCCATCTTCAACCTGGTGATCACCGGCTCACTGCTCACCATCGTGCCGCTGATCGCCGCGTTCCTGCTGCTCCAGCGGTACTGGCAGTCGGGGCTCGCCGCCGGCAGCGTCAAGGAGTGAGACCTCCGCGGACCTCCGGTCCACACCCCCCTTTCCCGGGCTTTCGGCAGTTCTCTGACAACGAAGTGAGATGACTCTGATGAACAACGCATCGCGGCGCGTCCTGCGCGGCGGCACCGTGCTGGCCTCCGCCCTCACGCTGGCGCTCTCCCTGACGGCCTGCGGTTCCTCCGACGACGGTTCGGAGTCGAGCCCCGCCGACGTCGACGCGGCGCTCGCCGAGGGCGGCAGCCTCACCGTCTGGACCTGGGACCTCACCATGAAGCAGGTGGCGAAGGACTTCGAGGCCGCGCATCCCAAGGTGAAGATCAACGTGGTCAACGCCGGCACCAACAAGGACCAGTACACCGCGCTCGAGAACGCGATCTCGGCCGGCAAGGGCGTGCCCGACGTGGCGCAGATCGAGTACTACGCGCTGGGTCAGTTCTCGCTGAGCAAGTCCCTGGCCGACCTGTCCGCCTACGGTGCGGACGAGCTGGCCGACTCCTACTCGCCGGGCCCCTGGAACGCGGTGGCGTCCGGCGACCAGGTCTACGCGCTGCCGCTGGATTCCGGTCCGATGGCCCTCTACTACAACAAGAAGGTCTTCGACAAGCACGGCATCGCGGTGCCGAAGACCTGGGACGAGTACGTAGACGCGGCCAGGAAACTGCACAAGGCCGACCCGAAGGTCTTCATCACCAACGACACCGGTGAGCCCGGGTTCGCCACCAGCCTGATCTGGCAGGCGGGGGGCCGTCCCTACAAGGTGGACGGCACCAAGGTCTCCGTCGACTTCTCCGACGCGGGCAGCAGGACCTACGCCGGCACCTGGCAGAAGCTGCTCGACGACAAGCTGGTGGCGCCGGTCGTCTCCTGGAGCGACGAGTGGTTCAAGGGACTGGCCGACGGCTCCATCGCCACGCTCGCCACCGGCGCCTGGATGCCCACGAACCTGGAGACGGGCGCGGCCTCGGCCGCAGGTGACTGGCGCGTGGCGCCCCTGCCGCAGTGGAAGGCCGGGGCCGCCGTCAGCGCCGAGAACGGCGGCAGCTCGCTCGCCATCCCCGCGGCGAGCAAGAACAAGGAACTCGCCTACGCGTTCCTGGAGTACGCCAACGCCGGAGCCGGTGTGAAGTCCCGGGTGGACGACGGGGCGTTCCCGGCGACCACGGCCGAGCTGACGTCGAAGGAGTTCCTCGCCAAGAAGTTCGACTACTTCGGCGGCCAGGAGGCCAACAAGATCTTCTCCGAGTCGGCGTCCCAGGTCCCCGCCGGCTGGTCGTACCTGCCCTTCCAGGTCTACGCGAACTCGATCTTCAACGACAACGTGGGCAAGGCGTACGCCTCGAACACGAGGCTGTCCCAGGGCCTCGCCCAGTGGCAGAAGGCGTCCATCGCCTACGGCAAGGAACAGGGCTTCACCATCGGCGACTGACCGGCCGGGCGCCCGGGGTACGCGGGCGGCGGCGCACGCCGCCCGCGTACCCCGGCCCGGTAGGTCCTGTCCGGTCGATCTTCGTGGATCAGCCCGCGGCGTCTGGCGCGTGCGATCGCAAGGCGGAGGATCGTCCTCGTACTGGACGTACTTGGACGACTCCGACAACGCGGCGAGTGTGCGTGCCAGGCGTCGCGGGCCCGCGAAGATCGACCGGACAGGACCTAACCCCACCGCACCCCCGTACGACCCCCGAGGAGCACAATGCCCCGCGTCCCGTCGCCCCGCTGGCTGCGCCGGCCGTCCGACGACACCGCGCCGCGGTTCTGGTACGGCGCCGACTACAACCCGGAGCAGTGGCCGCGCGAGGTGTGGCACGAGGACGTCCGGCTGATGCGCGAGGCGGGCGTCAACATCGTCTCGCTCGCCGTCTTCTCCTGGGCCCGGATCCAGACCGCGCCCGACACCTGGGACTTCGGCTGGCTCGACGAGATCATGAACCTGCTCCACGCGGGCGGGATCGCCGTCGACCTGGCCACCGCCACCGCGTCGCCGCCGCCCTGGCTGACCACGCTGCACCCGGAGATCCTGCCGGTCGACGCGTCCGGCGCCACCGTCTGGCCCGGCGCGCGCCAGCACTGGCGGCCCACCTCGCCCGTCTTCCGTGAGTACGCGCTCCGGCTGACGACGTCGATGGCCGAACGGTACGGCGGCCATCCGGCGCTCGCGGCCTGGCACGTCTCCAACGAGCTGGGCTGCCACAACGTCTACGACCACTCCGACGACGCGGCCCGCGCCTTCCGGGAGTGGCTGACCACCCGCTACGGCACACTCGACGCCCTCAACACCGCCTGGGGCACGGACTTCTGGTCCCAGCGCTACACGGCGTGGGAGCAGATCCTGCCGCCCCGGCTCGCCGCCTCCCACCCCAATCCCAGCCAGCAGCTCGACTTCAAGCGCTTCTCCTCCGACGCGCTGAAGGAGCACCTGCGGGCCGAGCGCGACGTGCTCCGCCGCCTCACCCCCGACGTGCCCGTGACCACCAACTTCATGGTCATGGACGAGACGAAGGGCATGCACTACGCCGACTGGGCGAGCGAGGTGGACTTCGTCTCCAACGACCACTACGTGCGGCCGGGCCCGCAGGCGCTGGACGAGCTGTCGTTCTCCGCGAACCTCACCGGCTCGCTCGCGGGCGGCCGCCCGTGGTTCCTCATGGAACACTCCACCAGCGCGGTCAACTGGCAGCCGGTCAATGTCGCCAAGCGCGAGGGGGAGCTGGCGCGTGACTCGCTGCTGCACGTGGCGCACGGCGCCGACGCCGTCTGCTTCTTCCAGTGGCGCCAGTCGGCGGCGGGCGCCGAGAAGTACCACTCGGCGATGGTCCCGCACGCGGGGGCGGACAGCGAGCTGTTCCGCTCGGTGGCGTGCCTCGGGGCCGCCCTGCGCGACGACCTGGCGGAGGTGGCGGGATCGGTCCGTACCCCCGCGAAGGCCGCGATCCTCTTCGACTGGGAGTCGTGGTGGGCGAGCGAGCAGGACTCCCACCCCTCCTCCCTGCTGCGCTACCGACGGGAGGCGCTCGACTGGTACTCGGCCTTCCTGGCCCTCGGGGTGCGGGCCGACGTCGTCCACCAGGGCGCGTCGCTCGACGCCTACGACCTGGTGGTGGCGCCGGTGCTGCACGTGGTACCGCGCGCGCTCGCCAAGGAGCTCACCGACTACGCCGAGGGCGGCGGGCATCTGGTGACCACCTATTTCTCCGGGGTGGTGGACGAGAACGACCATGCCTGGCTGGGCGGTTACCCGGGCGCGCTGCGGGACCTGCTCGGGATCAGGATCGAGGAGTTCGGGCCGCTGCTCGCGGGCGAGAGCGTCACCCTGGACGACGCGGTCGGCACCGCCGGCACGCTGTGGACCGACCGGATCACCGTCACCGACCCGTCGGTGGAGGTGCTGGCCGGTTACCGTACGGGACCCCAGGCGGGGCGGCCGGCGATCACCCGCCGGCCGGTGGGCCCGGGCTCCGCCTCCTACGTGTCGACCCGCCTGGGCCCCGAGGGGCTGCCCGGTGTGCTGGCCCGGCTGCTGGCGGGCGCGGGGGTGCGCTCGGAGCTGCCGGAGGAGCTGCGCGGCCGGGTCGAGCTGGCGGTGCGCCACCAGGGCGGCACCACGTACTGGTTCCTGGTCAACCGCACGGACGAGGAGGTCGGCCTGGCCGGTGTCACGGGCCGGTCGCTCACCGGCCGCGCCGGCGCGGGAGCCGCGAGCACCGGCCACGCCCCGGCCGCCGCCCCCGTCGGCCCGGCCGTACTCGCTCCCCGCGGTGTGGCGGTGGTGCGCCGGGAGAGCCCGTCCGGGACGTGACGCCGTCCGCGACCGTTCAGGAGCATTCCCACCGATTCCCCCTCATTGCCGCTCGTTTCCCGCACATTCGGCACGGACAACGGACGTACGGACAACGGACGCACGGACGCACGGACGCACGGACGCACGGACAAGGGAAGGTCACGATGAAGCGACCACGTACCACCCGGTTTCTCCCGGCGGCACTCGCCGTCGTCCTCGCGGCGGGCGGGGTGCTCGCCGCGGGCCCGCCGCCCGCCGCCGCGGGCCAGAAGGCCGCGGCGGACGCACCGGCCTCCGCCGCCACCGTACGGCCCGACCCCTCCTACCAGGGCCAGAGATTCGAGGGCTGGGGCACCAGCCTCGTCTGGTTCGCGAACGCCACCGGCGACTACCCGGAGGAGATCCGCGAACGGCTCGCGGAGCTGGTCTTCGGAGACGACGGCCTGGCCCTGAACATCGCCCGCTACAACATCGGCGGCGGCAACGCCCCCGACGTCGAGGACTACCTGCGCGCGGGCGGTGCCGTGCCCGGCTGGTGGCGGGCGCCGGAGGGCACCACCCGGGAGGACACCACCTGGTGGTCGGCCGACGACCGGGCCGACTGGAACCCGGACGCGGACCCGGCGCAGCGCTGGTGGGTGGACCGGATCAAGAAGGACATCACGCACTGGGAGGCGTTCAGCAACTCCCCGCCCTGGTTCATGACGGAGAGCGGCTATGTCTCCGGGAACTTCGACGCCGGGTCCGACCAGCTGCGCGCCGACCGGGTGGACGACTTCGCCGCCTATCTGACGGGCGCGGTGGAGCGGCTGGAGAAGGCCCACAAGATCGACGTGGACACCCTCGATCCGTTCAACGAGCCGAACACCTCCTACTGGGGGACGACGCTGGGTCCGGACGGGGAGCCGGTCGGCGGCAGGCAGGAAGGGGCGCACATCGGCCCCGAGCTCCAGCGGAAGGTCATCAGCGCGCTGCGGAAGGAGCTCGACGGGTCCAGGACCGACGCGTCGATCTCCGCGATGGACGAGACCAATCCGACGACGTTCGCCCGCAACTGGTCCGCGTATCCGGCGGCGGTACGGGATCAGGTCGACCAGCTGAACGTCCACACGTACGGGACGGGCGGGCGCACGACGGTCCGTGACATCGCCAAGGCCGCGGACAAGCCGCTGTGGATGAGCGAGGTCGAGGGCGACTGGGGCGACGGGCAGGACTTCGAGGACATGCGCCCCGGCCTGGGGCTGGCCCGGCACATCGTGGACGACCTGCGCGAACTGGAGCCGTCCGCCTGGCTGTTCTGGCAGCCCGTGGAGGACTACGACAACATGAAGCCAGGCGGCGAGTCCGGCAAGGGCGGCAACTGGGGCAGTGTCCAGGTGCCGTTCAGCTGCACGTCCGAGGACACCCTGGAGAGCTGCCCGGTCAGGACCAACACCAAGTTCGACACGGCCCGGAACTTCACCCACTTCATCCGGCCCGGCGACCGGCTGGTGAAGGTGGACGACACCACCAGCGCGGCGGCGGTCCCGGCCTCCGGCCGGGGCGCGACCGTCGTGCACGTCAACGACACGCTCGACGCCCGGCGGGTCACCGTGGACCTCTCCGGTTTCGCCGAGGTCGCGCGGGGCGCGAAGGTGACCCCGGTGGTGACGGACGCGTCCGGCGCGCTCGTCCGGCGGGCGCCGGTCGCCGTGTCCGAGGGCAGGGCCACCGTCACCGTGCCCGCCCGGTCCGTGACCAGCCTGCTGGTCTCCGGTGTGTCGGGCGTCGCGCGGGACGGCGCGCCGATCCGGGACGGGCAGGAGTACCGGCTGACCGGCGCGGGCAGCGGCAAGGCGCTGGACGTCTCGGACGACGGTATGGGCACAGTCATCCGGACCACGGACGCGGCCGACCGCGGGCAGGTGTGGCGGGTGCGGAAGATGACGGGAGGCGACACCAACCGTGCGCGGTACGCGCTGACCAGCGCCGTGGACGGGCGCAGGCTGGCTGTGCGGGACGGCGCCGCCGTCCTGGAGAGAGACCGGGGCCGGCCCGGGGCGGCGGCCCGCTGGATCCTGTCCAGCACGGGCGACGGCTCGTACACGTTCGTCAGCGAGGCCACCGGTGACCTGCTGGAAGTCGCGGGCCAGGCGACGCAGGACGGCGCGCGGGTCGGGCTCTGGACGCCGAACTCCGGGAGCAACCAGCGCTGGACCGTGTCCGCCGTGGGGAACCGGCGGTAGCGGATCCGTGGGTCGCCCTGGGCCTGCGGGCGGGCGGGACGACCTATGTGTCGGTGTGGCGCAGGGGCGGGCCGAGCGACCGGACGCCGCCCCTGCCGCACCTGGCGGGCCGGGAGGCGCGGGTCGGGCTCCTGCACCCGTCGGCGCCGCACGGGACGGCACGGTGGCGCGCGGACCGAGCGGAACCGGCGGTCGCGCTGCCCACGGCCCCGGCCTCGGCGCCTCCACCGGTTCGAGTGTCGGCGAGCGCCTGTGGCGCAACGCCTGACACAAGAGTGCCGTTTCCCAGAGGCCCGCGGCCGGACCGTTCCTTGACCGTCCGCAGCCGGTTATTTGACAAACCGTTCACCCGGGGCCGTTGACGGCCGACATCCGCATCGCGGCGGACGCGGAGGCCGAGGCCGACGGCCGGGGCACGGCCACGGTCGTGCGCGCCCAGGTGCCCCGGACCTCGCTGCCGCCGTCGCGCGACCGGGTCGCCCGCCTGCCGCCGTTGCCGCTGTCCGGGCGGCACGGCGTGGGCGGATCGCTCACCCAGTTCTTCACTTCTCTCACCGTCGACTCGGCGGGATACCGCCCGAGGGACGCACCCAGGCTCGGCACGGTGGGCCTCGACCTGCTGACCGCGACGCTCGCCCACCACCTCGACACCGACGACCGGGTGCCCGGGGAATCCGACCGCCGCACCCTGGTGCTGCGCGTCACGGCGTTCATCCGGCAGCACCTGCACGAGCCCCGGCTCTCGCCGAGCGACATCGCCGCCGCCCACCACATCTCCGTCAGCTACCCGCACCGTCTCTTCCAGGCTCACGACCTCACGGTTTCGGCGCGCCCGGGCCGCCAGGACGAGGAGTGAGCCCCGCGTGTTGACGCGAGGCCGCGCGGCGTCTACGACGTGGGCACGTTGTACGACATCAGGGAGACCTGTCCGTCCGCCACCCGCAGTTCGGTGATCGCGCAGTTGCGCAGGCCGGGGAACACCCGCCGGTACTCGCTCTCCGGGATGGCGAGCAGGCGGCACAGCACCAGCCGCAGCAGGGAGTTGTGCGCGACGACGAGGACACGGCGGGCCGGGTACGCCTCGGCCAGCCGCAGCAGCGCGCCGGCGCCGCGGCCCGCCGCTGCCAGGGGGTCCTCCCCGCCCGGCAGCGGGTGGGCGGCCGGATCGGCGCGGAACGCCTCGACCTCGCGCGGATGGGACCGCTCCAGCTCGGCGAGGGTACGGCCCTCGACGATCCCGAAGTCCAGCTCCGTCAGCTCCGGTTCCACGACGGGGTCGAGGCCCGTGGTCCGCACCGCGGGTGCCGCCGTGCGCCGGGCGCGGGAGAGGGGCGAGGTCACGACCGCGTCCAGCGCGGCGCCCGCGGCCCAGGCGCCGAGCGCCTCGGCCTGTTCGATGCCGCGCGGGGTCAGCTCGATGTCGCTGACACCCGCGTAGCGGTTCTCCGCGTGCCAGACGGTCTCCCCGTGTCGCGTGAGGAACAGGGTGGTGGGTTCGGGGGTGGTCATCCGTGCTCCCGTGCGTAGGCGGCGGTTTCCGAGGGCAGCCAGCCACGTCGTTCCAGTTCGCCGACCAGCTCGGCGAACGGCTGGTCGAATCGGCGGCGTACCTCCGGACGGGGGTCGAGGACCGTACGGACGCGCACCATACCGGCGAGGTCCGCGAGCGCCGCGGCCGGGGCACCGGCCCGGGTCCCGCCGCCGCCCGACACCCGCCGTACGCCGTACGCGGCGAGCACCGCCATCCCGAGGGCCGAGTCGGTGTGTTCCGGAATCCGGGCCGGCAGCCCGAGCACGTCCGCGCGCAGTTGGTTCCAGTACGGGCTGCGGGTGGCACCGCCGGTGAAGGTGACCGGCTCCTCGACGGGCGCGCCGAGAAGCCGTACGTAGGCGAGGCACAGCCGTTCGGCGAGGGCGACGCCCTGGAGCAGGGCGGCGTGGTGGTCGGCGTCGTCGGCGGGCGGGCCGGTGAGGAAGGCTTCCGCCTCGGCGGCCAGGAACGGGAACCGCTCGCCGCGTGAGACCAGAGGGTACGCGAGGACGCTCGCCGGTTCCCTTCCCGCGGCCAGCCGGTCCAGGCGTTGCAGGTCGGCTCCGGGGAAGGCACCGCTCAGCACGCCCGCGCCGACGCTGGAGGCCCCGCCGGGCAGCCAGTTCCCGTCCGGGGAGAGGTGGTTGTAGAGCACGCCGGCGGGGTCGTGCAGCGGGTCGGCCGTGACGCCCTTGAGCACGAGGGTGGTGCCGAGGACGGAGTTCCACCGGCCGACTCCCCAGGCGCCGGAGCCGAGTTGGGCCGCGCAGCCGTCGGTCATGCCCGCGATGACCGGGGTTCCCTCGGCCAGGCCCGTGGCCTCCGCCGCCGCGCGGCAGACCGTACCGAGCCGGGTGCCGGGCGCGGTCACGGCGGGGAAGTCGAGCCCGGACAGGCCGAGCCGGTCGAGGACTTCGGTGGGCCAGGCGCGGTGGAGCACGTCGTATCCGGTCTTCAGGGCGTGACTGGAGTCGGCGGGTACCGGGTGGCCGACGAGCCGGCGGGTGATGAAGTCGGCCTGGTGGCAGACGCGTGCGCCCCCGCCGCCCCCGCCGCCGCCGGCCCGGCGGCCCCCGCCGCCCCGGGCGTCCGGCCCTTCGCTCCCCTCGCCGCGCCCCGCGCGGTGGAGCCACAGCAGTTTCGCCAGCGCCCAGGTGGGCTGGATACGGTGGCCGAGCGCGCGCCAGACGTCCGCGCCGGCCTCCTGCGCGTCCCGCGCCTCGGCGCCGGCCCTGGCGTCGTCGTACATCAGCGCCGGAGTGACCGGTTCGCCGCGTGAGTCGGTCAGCAGGACCGTGCCCGACGTGCCGCACACCGCGAGGCCCCGGACGCGCTCGGCGGGGAGCGTGCGCAGCGCCTGCCGGGCGGCGGCTCCGACACCGTCCCACCAGTGTGCGGGCAGTTGTTCGTGCCGCCCGTCGTCGCGGTGGCCGGTCAGCGGGGCGGAGCCCCGGCCGACCACTTCCCCGTCGTCGGTGACCACCAGGACCCGCACGCCCTGGGTCCCCAGATCGACGCCCATCCACATGTCCTGGTGGCGTGTGTCCGTCACAGGCTCCCGCTTTCCGGTCGTCGTGGCCGCCGGGTGTTCTCCGGTGATCCCACCACGCTTTTCACATGCTGGTCACGGCCCTCGCCGGGCCCGGGAACATGCTTCCCGTACGACCGCTGCCCCATGCCCCACCTGGGCGTCGTCCGCCAGGCCGAGGCCGCTCCCGGGTTGACCCGGTCACCGCTGTGGGAAACACTGCCCGAACGGTACAACAACATCTCTGTTATATCCTCACACTTTCATGTTATTGATGAGGTGTCCCGGGCGGAGGAGCGCAGACGTCCTCACCCGCCCGCGGCCGACGTCAGCGGGATGAGGACCGGGAATGTCACAGGACCGAAGCCACCGAGGCCCCGTACAGCGGCGCCGGGAGATCTCCGACCATGTGCTGAGCGAGGGGTCGGCCTCGGCGGCGGACCTGGCGGAGCGGTTCGGCGTGAGCCCCATGACGATCTACCGGGACATCGACGAGCTCGAACGCGAAGGCATCCTGCGCAAGTTCCGCGGCGGCGTGACCGCCCAGCCCTCCGGGGTCTTCGAGAGCAACGTCGCCTTCCGCAAGAAGACCATGCGTGCGGAGAAGGAAGCGCTCGCGGCCAGGGCCGCGACGCTCATAGAACCGGGCATGTCCGTGCTGATCGACGATTCGACCACGGTGCTGGAACTGGCCCGGCTGCTCCCCCGGTTCGAACCGCTGACCGTCGTCACCAACTTCCGTGAGGCGATCAACCTGCTCGCCGAGGAGCGCGGGATCCAGCTGATGGCCCTCGGCGGCGACTACGACCCCCTGCACGACTCCTTCCTCGGGGTCCCCTGTGTGGAGGCCGTCGAGGCGCTCCGGGTCGACCTGTGCTTCGTGTCCGTGTCGTCCGTGTACGGTGATCACGCGTTCCACCAGGAACAGCGCATAGTGGCGGTCAAGCGCGCGATGCTCGCCGCCGCCGGCCGCTCCGTCCTCCTGATCGACCACTCCAAGCTCGGCCGTACCGCGCTGCACCGGCTGACCCCGCTGTCCACCTTCGACCTGGTTCTGGTCGACGGCCGCACCCCGCCGGACGACCTGCGGTCCCTGGACGAGCGCGGAGTGCGTTACGACGTCGCACCGATCCCCGATCCCCCGTCAAGGAGACCGCGTTGACGACCATCCTCGCCGCCGGTGACCACTTCGTCGCCCCCGAGTTGTTCGCCCGGGAGCTCGACGCCGAGATCGGCTCCGGCCATACGATCACCCGCCTGCGCCTGCCCTGGCCGCTGACACCATTCGGACCGGTCGGCGAGGTGACCGAGGCGTCCGGCGACGAGCGGACGCTCCTCGACGCGCTCGACGGTGTCCAGGTGTGTGTCACGCAGATGGCTCCGCTGACCCGCAAGGTGCTCGAGGGCTCGCCGGAGCTGCGGCTGGTGGTCGTCGGACGGGGCGGCCCGGTGAACGTCAACCTGGAGGCCGCGAGGGAACGCGGCGTCCAGGTGTGCAACACCCCGGGGCGCAACGCCGCCGCCACCGCCGAGTACACGCTCGGCCTGATGCTCGCGGCGATGCGCCGGATCCCGGAGACCTCGGCGGCGCTCGCCGAGGGCCGCTGGGCGGGCGAGTTCTACACGTACGACAACTGCGGGCCGGGCGTGGACGGCTCGACGGTCGGGCTGATCGGCTGCGGCGCGGTCGGCAGCCGGGTGGCGCGGGCGCTGACCGCGCTCGGCGCGCGGGTGCTGGTGTACGACCCGTACGCCGATCCGGCGGTGCTGCGGGAGGCGGGCACGCCGGTCGGGGAGCTGGCGGACCTGCTGCGCCGCTCCGACGTCGTGTCGCTGCACGCGCGCCTGACACCCGAGACGCGGGGCCTGCTGGGCGCCCGGGAGCTGGCGCTGCTGCCGGAGGGCGCGGTGGTCGTCAACTGCGCGCGCGGTGCGCTGCTGGACGAGGACGCGCTGTGCGACGCGTTGGAGTCGGGCCGGCTCGCGGCGGCCGGACTGGACGTGTTCGCCGTGGAGCCCCCGCCGCCGGACTCACGGCTGCGGTCGGCGCCCCGGCTGGTGATGACGCCGCACCTGGCCGGCGCGAACACGGCGGTGGCGCACAACGCGGCTCGGATCGCCGCCGCCGAGGTGGGCCGTTTCCTGCGGGGGGAGCCGCCGGCGCACCGCGTCGCCTGACGGGGCGCCGGCCGGCACGCGCGCCGGGACGTACGGCGGGAGCGGGCAGAACCAGCGGGAACAGCACGTCCGAGCAGATCGCGGAGCACGTCACCGTCATCCCGGGAAAGAGGAGACATGGTGTTCGTCGGACTGGACATGGGGACCTCGATCGCCAAGGCCGTGGCCTTCGCGCCGGACGGCACGGCGCTGCGGGTGGAGTCGACCCCGATCGCGCTCGGCGGCGCGGGCGAACGCGTCGAGCAGGACGTCGACGAGGTGGTCCGCGCCGCCTCCACGGTCCTGTCGGCGGTGACCCGCGGCCACGATCCCGCGCTGGTCGCCCTCACCGGACAGGGGGACGGGCTGTGGCTGGCCGGGCCCGACGGGAGGGCCGTACGGCCGGCGCTGTCCTGGATGGACGGCCGGGCCGGCGGCCTCGTGGCGGACTGGATGGCGGACGGCACGGCCGAGCGGATGTACCGGCGGACGGGGAACGTGCTCTTCCCCGGCTCCCCCGGGCCCCTGCTGGCCTGGCTCGACCGCGAGGAACCGGAGTCCCTGGACGCGGCCACGACCGCCGCCGCGTGCAAGGACATCCTCCAACTGCGGCTGACGGGCGAGCGTGGCACCGAGTTGTCCGACGCGTCCGTCCCCTTCCTCGACCCGCGGACCCGCGCGTACTCCCCCGAGGCGATGAAGGACCTCTCGGTGGCCCACCGGGCGGACCTGCTGCCGCCGATCGTGCCGGACCTCCCCTGCGGCGAGGCCCACGGCCGGGTGCCGGGACCGCCGGCCGGAACCCCGGTCTGCTCGGGGCCGTACGACCTGCCCGCGTGCGCGCTCGGGGCCGGGGTGACGGAACCGGGCGACGGGCTGCTGATCGTGGGCACCACGCTGGCGTGCGAAGTCGTCGTGGAGAGCGTGGCGTTCGAGGCCGATCCGGTCGGCTTCCACCTGGCCACGGCCCGGTCCGACCGTCATCTGCGGGCGCTGCCGGCGATGACCGGCACCGTGGCGCTGGACTGGGTGCTGCGGATGACCGGCACCTCCTACGAGCAGGTGTCCGGGATGCTGGAGGACACCCCGCGCGGTGCCCGGGGGGTGACGGCGCTGCCCTATCTGTCGCCTTCCGGGGAACGGGTTCCGTTCGTCGATCCCACCGCCCGCGCGGAGTTCACGGGGCTGGACCTGCGGGCCTCGCGCGCCGATCTCGTACGGGCCATGTGCGAGGCGATCGCGTTCGCGGCGCGGCACTGCCTCGAGGCCGCGGGTCTCACCGGTGAGCTCGCCGTGTGCGGTGGCGGTGCGCGCAGCCTGCCGTGGCTGCGGATGTTCGCCGATGTGCTGGGCCGCCCGCTGCGGGTGGCCCGGGGGCCGGAGCCGGGCGCGCGGGGCGCCGTCCTGGCGGCGGTGGCGGCCCGGGGCGCGGAGCTGGGGCACGCGGTGGACGCGGCGGAGTGGACCGCGCCGGACGCCGTGGTGGATCCCGATCCCGCGGGCGTCGCGTTCTACGAACATGCCTACGCCGACTATCTGTTCCGGGTCGGGAGTGCCCGGGCACGGTGGCGGGGACCGGCCGACGCGTACTGATCCCCGCGCTGTGTCGTTTCGGTCAGTCGTTGCTGACCAGGACGGTGATCCGGTATCTCAGGTCACTGTTCCAGCTGATCTCGACCCAGAGGTCGTAGCCGCCGTCCCTGGGGGCGACGTTGTACACCGCGAGCCGTGCGGCGCCGATGAAGGCGTTTCCGTTCGCGTCGATCTCACTGATCGACACGACGACGCTGCTGTTCCGGTTGGTGACCGATGAATTGACGGGGAGTTTGAACGTGCCGTGGCCGGAGCCCACGACAACACGCCGGATGACGGTACTCATGCGGTTTTCCTCCTGGTGCCGACGGTCTCAGACCGCTTGGTCGTCGATGGCCGCGAGGACCCTCGGGGCCTCGGTGGCCGCGGTGGAACGGGGACCGGCCTCGTCCGCCGCCATGTCGTCGACGGCCGCGACCGCCACGAGGGCGGTGGCAGGCCCGCCGGTCGGCGGCGCCTGGTCGTCGACGGCGGCAAGAACGCGGGGTGCGGCGCCCTGCGCGTCGGAACTCGCCATGCGTGTCCCTTTCTCTGAAGGGAGCCCGCCGCCCGGTGCCAGGTCGTTCTCCGCCCGGGCATGGATACGCGGCCCGGCCGACGGCCTCGTGTGATGTGGTGTCCCACCCGTCCCGCTGACCGGCTCGACATGTCCTGCTGGCTGTCGCCCCGTTCCGGCGACCCCGGTGGGTGAGTCAATTGGCGCACACACCGCACGGACAGCGACAGAGGTCGTTCCGCGGAACAACCCTTTCGAGTGAGGGGAGCGAGCACGCTCCGCGGAGAACCGGCGCGGAGGACCCGCGCGGAGAATCAGCCCTTGAGGCCGCCGGCGAATCCCTTGATCACGTAGCGCTGGAGCAGGAGGAACACCAGCAGCACGGGCAGCGCCGCGAGCACCAGTCCGGCGAACACCAGGCCGTAGTCGGAGACGTACTGGCCCACGAAGGAGAAGATCCCCACCGGGACGGTCTCCTTGTCGGAGCCGCCGAGGTAGAGCAGGGGGGTGAAGAAGTCGTTCCAGATGAACACGGCGTTCAGAATGATCACGGTCCCGGTGATCGGCCGCAGCAGGGGGAAGACGACCCGGGTGAACGCCTGGCGGTGGTCGCATCCGTCGATCAGCGCGGCCTGGGCGTAGTCCTGGGGCAGCGCGCGGATGAACCCGGTGTAGAGGAAGACGGTGAAGGGCAGTTGGATGCCCGTGTAGAACAGGACCATGCCCTGGTACGTGCCGAGCCAGCCGAGGCTGTCGACCAGCTTGTACAGCGGGATCATGCCGAGCTGGAACGGCAGGACGATCCCCAGCAGGAACAGGACGTAGAGCCCGTAGCCGAGCCCGCGGGCCCGGCGCGCCAGGTAGTAGGCGCCGGTGGAGCCGAGGACGATCAGCAGCAGGAGGCTGGCGACCGTGATGACCGTGCTGTTGACCAGCGCGGGCCCCAGGGACGCGGAGGACCAGGCGTCGCCGAAGTTCGCAAGGGTGGGCGGCGCGGGCGGGGCCAGCGGCGACTCGGCGATCTGCCGCGGGTCCTTCATGGCCATGCTGACCAGGGCGTAGACGGGGAAGAGGAAGGCCACCGCGGCGGCGGCCATGACCAGTTCGAGGAGGTAGCGGCCGGACCGGGGCAGGCGCCGGCGGCGGTCGGCACCGCGGGCCGACGGCTCGGAGGCACCGGGACGGACGGGGGTGGCGGCGCTCACGCGGTGACCTCCCGGGCGCGCAGGTAACGGAGCTGGACCAGGGACACCGCGGCGACGAACAGCGCGAGGACGAGGGCGACAGCGGTGCTGTAGCCGAACTTGCCGTACACGAAGGCTTCCTTGTACAGGACGGTCGACAGGGTCTCGCTGGCCGTGCCGGGCCCGCCGTTGGTCGCGGCGTAGACCTGGTCGAAGAGCTTGAGGCCGCCGATGGTCGACAGCATCAGGTTGATGGTCAGCGCGGGAGCCAGCAGCGGCCAGGTCACGTAGCGGAAGCGCTGCCACGCCCCGGCGCCGTCGATGGTGGCGGCCTCGTGCAGCTCGGCCGGCACGCCCTGCAGCCCGGCGAGGAAGATGACCATCGAATAGCCCGCGTACTGCCAGATCACCATGGCCGCGACGGACCACAGTGCGAGCGAGGGGTCGCCGAGCCAGTCCTGGCGCAGACCGCCGAGGCCGAGGGCGCCGAGGACGCCGTTGAGCCCGGCGCCGCCCTCGGGGTTGTACACGTACTTCCACAGGAAAGCGACCATCACCGGGCTGACCACGGCGGGGGCGAAGAAGATCACTCGCAGCAGGCCCCTGGAGCGGATGTTCGCGTGCACGCCGAGCGCGAGCAGCAGGCCGATGCCGTTCTGTACCACGACCACGGCGACGGTGAGCAGCAGGGTGTTGCCGACGGACTCCAGGGCCCGCCGGTCGTCCAGCAGCGTACGGAAGTTGTCCACGCCGACGAAGGAGAACGAGCCGACGCCGGACCAGTCGGTGAACGCGTAGACGACCCCCGCGACGCTGGGGTAGAGGACGACGACGGCGTACACGGCGAGCGCGGGGACGACGAAGATCCAGGGCGGGACGGACGGGTCGGTCCGGAACGGGGACCACCGGGCGCGTCCGCCCCCGCCCGGCCCGCCGGGGCCCTTGGCGGGCGCGGACCGGGGCGGGGTGGCGCGGGGGGCGCCGGAGGTGGCCGTGCGGGGGGCGGAGTTCACGCTTTCTTCCTGTAGGCCGCGTCCATCTGCGTCAGCGCGCCCTTGACGTCCTTCTTCCCGGCCAGCAGGTCCTGTACGGCGGCGAAGTGCGCGGGCTGGACCTCGGCGTTGGGCCAGCGCTGGTCCATGAAGGGGACGGCCCGGCCGGCGTCGATGACGGGAAGGAACGGGTCGAGGACGGGGTCGAGCCGGGTGGCGGCGCCGCGTTTGAACGGGATCGCGGAGACGGCCTTCGCCCAGCGGTCGATGTTCTCCTGCCGGCCGAGGAATTCCACGAACGCCTTCGCCCTGTCCGGGTTCTTGGCGTGCGCGGCGACGCCGAGGCCGACGACGACGCCCGCCGGGATCCACTGCTTCTTCGCGTCGTCGCCCGCGGGGAAGGGGAACATGCCGAGGTCGTCGGGGGTCCTGGTGGCCTGGCGGAAGGTGGACAGGACGGCGGAGACCTGGACGGCCATGGCGGCTTTCCCGCTCGCGACGAGGGAGGTCTGCTGCTCGAACGTGGTGCCGTTGGGGTTGTCGTTGAAGAAGCCCTTGCGCTGGAGCTCCTTGTATTTGCCCAGTGCGTCGGCCCAGCCGGAGTCCACGAACGTGGCGCGTCCGGCGGTCATCCGGTCGTCGAAGTCCGGCTCCCGCGCGTAGACGGCGTCGGGCACCAGGGCGTAGCTGATCAGCTGGGTGACCCAGGGGGTCTGGGCGCCGAGCGCGATCGGCACGATGCCCGCGGCCTTGAGCGTGCCGCAGACGTCGAGGAGTTCGGCCCAGGTGCGCGGCGGTTCGACACCGGCCCTGGCGAACGCCTTCTTGTTGTAGATGGCGCCGATGACGCTGCTGCCGGCCGAGTACAGATAGGTCTTGCCGTCCCTGCGGTACGCCGCGTCGAAGGAGGCGGGGATGCCCTTGGTCCAGGGCTGGGCGCTCAGGTCGGTGAGGAGTGAGGCCTTGGCGAGTTCGGCCATGGACATCGCGCTGCCGCTGCCGGGGTACAGCACGTGCACGTCGGGCGCGTTGCCCCCGGCGAGTTGGGTGCGGACGACGGTCTGCACCTGGTCGGTGGGCGCGAAGGAGGTGCTGAACCGGTCGTCGGGGTGGTCCGCGCGGTAGGCGGCGATGAGTTCTTCGAGGGGCTTTTGCTGGTCGGCGACGCCGACGACGCGTACCTGCCCCGTGCCGCCGCCCGACCCGGAGCACGCGGTGAGGGCGGCGGGGAGCGCGGCGGCGGCCGCGGCGGTGCCCCCGATCCGCAGCAGCCCGCGACGGCTGACGGTCCCACGGCCGGGCGGGACGGGCAGGCCGTCCCCCGGCCCGTCGGTCCTCGCATGCCTGGACCTGGGGAAACCCGTGGTCATGGTGTCTCCTCCTCGGGGGAGCCGACGAACGAAGGTGCCGCCGTACGGGATGTGCGCGGGCTCGTGGTGCGCGGCGGACGGGACGGGGCCGCCGGCGGCCGGGGTGCCGGGGCCGGCGCGTACGTCGCGGTGAAGCGGTAGACCCCGGAGGCCACGCGGTAGGCGGCGTGTCCGGGGGTGGCCGCGAGGGGCGTGAGGTGCGGGACGTCCTCGGGGACCAGACCGGATTCCCGGACCGTGCGGGGGTCGGTGGTGGGTACGTGGACCTCCGCGTCGGCCCCGGGTGGCACCCGCACCCGGAGCGTCAGGGCGTCGCCGTGGCGTTCCCAGCGGACGGCGACGGTGCCGCGCACGGATTCGTAACGGGCGCTCGCGTGGGCGAGGTCGCCGGGCCGGGGTCTGATGAGCAGGTGGCGGTAGCCGGTGGAGTCGGGGCGCTGGTCGAGGCCGGCGACGCCGCGGTGGAGCCACTCCCCGATCGAACCCAGCGCGTAGTGGTTGAAGGAGTTCATCGACGGGGCGCGGAACCCGGTGTCCGGTGTCCAGCCGTCCCAGCGTTCCCAGATGGTGGTGGCGCCGTGCCGCAGCGGGAACAGCCAGGAGGGCGGGTCCGCGCGACGCAGGAGGGCGTGCGCCAGGTCGGCGCGGCCGTGGTCGTCGAGGACGGGCGCCGCGAGCGCGACGCCGAGAAAGCCGGTGGTGAGCGCGGGCCCGGCCGCCTCGACCAGTTCGGCGAGCCGGCGGGCGGCGGCGTCCCTGCGGTCCTCGGGCAGCAGGCCGAAGGCGAGCGCGAGGAGGTAGCCGGTCTGCGTGTCACCCTCGACCCGCACCTCCCGCCCGCCGCCCGGTCGTCCGTCGTCGGCGACGAAGCGCTCGGTGACGAAGTGCTGGGTGAAGGCGGTCCGGACGGCGGCCGCCAGCCGGTGGTAACCGCGGGCGGTGCCGGTGTGGCCGAGTACGTCGGCGGCGCGCGCGGTGAGGTGGGCGCTGTGCGCGAAGTAGGCGGTGGCGACGACCTCGCGCGGGGTCGGTGCGCCGGGGGCGAGCCAGTCGGAGAAGTGCGGTCCCACCCGGTGGCGCCAGACGAGGTCGGGGTTGTGACGGTGGATCAGGTCGACCCATGCGCGCATGCCGGGCAGCGCCCTGGCGAGGAAGCGGGGGTCGTCGTAGGTGCGGTGGAGATGCCACGGGATGATCACCCCGGCGTCCCCCCAGCCGGGGGCTCCCTCGTCGGCGACGCCGACGAGGCGCGGGGCGACGTTGCCGAATCCGCCGTCGGGGGTGCGGGCGTCGGCCACGTCGCGCAGCCACTTGGTGAAGAACGCGGCGACATCGGCGTTGAGGGCGGCCGTGGGCAGGAAGACCTGGGCGTCGGCGAGCCAGCCGAGCCGTTCGTCGCGCTGCGGGCAGTCCGTGGGGACGCTGACGAAGTTGGAGCGCTGTCCCCACTCGACGCAGGCGTGCAGTCGCCGGATGTCGGGGTCGGAGCAGTCGAAGGAGCCGGCCCACGGAGTGTCGCTGTGCAGGGCGACGGCGACGATGTCGCGCTCGGACAGGGCGGGGACGCCGCTGATCTCCGCGTAGCGGAACCCGTGGTAGGTGAAGCGCGGTTCGAGGACGGCCTCGGCGCGGCCGTCGCCGATCAGGGTGTCGGTGGCCGCGGCCGTCCGCAGGTTCGCCGTGTAGAGCCGGCCGGCCGGATCGAGCACTTCGGCGTGGCGCACGACGACCCGCGCTCCGTGGGCGAGTCCGCGCACCCGCAGCCGTACCCGCCCGGCGAGGTTCTGTCCGAAGTCCACGATGTGCACGCCGTCGCCGACGCGGGTGATGGCGCGCGGGCGGATCTCGGCGGTGGCGCGCACGGGCTCGTCCACGGACGCCTCGAGGAGGTGGTGGTCGGTGCCGGTGACGAGGGCGGGCGTCCAGTGGGAGTCGTCGAATCCGGGCAGCCGCCAGCCGTCGGCGGTGTGGCGCAGGTCGTGGCACTCCCCCATGAGGAGGTCGGCGTGTCGGATCGTTTCCGTGTGCGTGCGCCAGGTGTCGTCGGTGACGACGGTGGTGGTGGCGCCGTCCGCGCCGGTGAGGTGCAGTTCGGCCAGGAGTTGGGGGGAGGTGCCGTAGTGGGCGCCCGCGCGTCGTGGCTCGAAGCCGACGAAGCCGCTCCACCAGCCGTCGGCGAGGGTCGCGGCGAGGACGTTCTCGCCGTCGCGCAGGAGGCCGGTCACGTCGTAGGTCTGGTACTGGACGCGGTGGCTGTAGTCGGTCCAGCCGGGTGCGAGTTCCGCGTCGCCGACCCGGGTGCCGTTGAGGGTGACCTCGTACAGACCGCGCGCCGTCACGTACAGCCGGGCGCGTACGACGGGCTCTTCGCCGCCTCCGGAGCCTGCCGCGGCGGCCCGGGCGGTGCGGGCGGCGAAGGAGCGGCGCAGTACGGGGCAGGGGGCGAGACCGTGGTCGTCCAGGGCGCGCTCTCCCTCGGTCGGCGCGTCCATCACGGCGGCGGGGCCGGGGCGGTGGCCGATCCAGGAAGCCCGCCAGGAGTCCTCGGCGCCGCCGGGCGGGTCGGTGGCCGGGGACAGTCCGGTCTCGAACCATGACGTCGCGTGGGCGGGCGGGGCCGGCTCCTCCCCCGCCGCCGTACGCGGCCAGACGTCGACGCGCCAGTGGTAGCGCGTACGGGGCAGGAGTGGGGAGCCGGCGTAGACGGCGCCGATCGCGGCCGGGTCGCTCACGCGCCCGGTGTCCCACACGAGCCGGGAGTCGCCGGTCAGGTCGTCGGGGCGTTCCGCGACCCGGACGCGGTGGGCGGCGGGGTCGTCGCCCCGGTGGTCGGCGGCGAGGCGCCAGGACAGCAGCGGCGCGCGTTCGTCGATGCCCAGCGGCGTGACGCGGTGGTCGCAGCGCAGGGCGTAGGGCCGCGGGGACCGCGCGGACGTGCCTGTCCCCGTGGCGCCCGGATTCTCCTGCTCTCCCTCGGCGGGTGCGACGGATCGGTGGTCGGGCACATCCGCTGCCGGGGGACCGGACACAGGCACGTCCTCCTTCGCGCCGACCAGGGCGCTCACACCGTCGCTGATCCGTCGTCATCCTCGTACGTGAAGACGGGTGTTCTGAATGTGAAATCCAACGTGAATTCTGTGGCGTGGAGACTATGAGCCGTTCGCGAGGAGTGTCAAGAGTGTTACCGAGGTGGTCATTCGTCGGCCTCGTGGCGTCACCTGTCTGCTCATACAAGAGCCCTACAGTCGCCCCGACAAGGCTTTGTCACCCGGTGGCAGGGGCTCTTGTGGCACCTGACTCTTCGTGATATTCCACCGTGTGATTACCACATGAACGGACGTTAAATCACGCGGTGGCCTCCTCCTTGCCCGGAGGGGTCCCGCACGACGAACGGACCTGCATTCATGAGCATGAACAGTGGTAATGACGGCGGCAGACGGCTGGGAAGACGCGCGGTGCTCGGTGCCTCGGGGACGGTCGCCCTGGCCCTCGCCGCCGGCGGACTGACGGCCTCCAGAGCCGGCGCCGTGCAGCGCTTCACCGACGACCCCTTCACGCTGGGCGTGGCGTCCGGCGACCCCTGGCCGGACGGCGTCGTCCTCTGGACGCGCCTCGCACCGCACCCCCTCTCCCCCGACGGCACCGGCGGCATGCCGCCCGCACCGGTCCCCGTCGGCTGGGAAGTCGCCACCGACGAGCACTTCCGGCGCGTCGTGCGCCGGGGCACCACCCGGGCGGTGGCCGAACTCGCCCACTCGGTCCACGTCGAAGTCTCCGGACTCCACCCCGGACGGCAGTACTACTACCGCTTCCGCGCCGGCGGCGTGATCAGCCCCGTCGGCCGCACCCGCACGGCACCCGCGGCGCACAGCAACCCCTCGTCCCTCAACTTCGGCTTCGTCTCGTGCCAGGCGTGGTTCGAGGGCTTCTACACCGCGTACCGCCATCTCGCGCAGGAGGACGTCGACCTCGTCCTGCATCTGGGCGACTACATCTACGAGAACCCGATCGACGCGATGGGCGGCGTGCGCAAGGTACCCGTGGCGGCGGAGCTGCGTCCCGAGCCGATGAACCTCACGCAGTACCGCAACCGGCACGCCCTCCACCGCTTCGACCAGGACCTCATCGCCGCCCACCAGGCCCACCCGTTCGCCGTCGTCTGGGACGACCACGAGGTGGAGGACAACTGGGCGCGGGACCACTCCAAGCTCGACAACGAGCCCGACCAGGACCCCCTCGTCTTCCGGGAGCGCGCCGCGGCCGCGTTCCAGGCGTACTACGAGCACCTGCCGCTGCGGCTGCCGAACAAGCCGAGGGGCTTCAACGCCCGGATGTACCGCCGGCTCCGCTATGGCCGGATGGCCAGCTTCCACATCCTCGACACCCGGCTCTTCCGCGACGACCAGCCCTGCGGCGACGGCACGAAGGCCGGCTGCGAGGAACGGCTGGAGCCGCAGCGCACGATCCTCGGCGCGGAGCAGGAGCGGTGGCTCCACAAGGGCCTGGGGCGCTCGGACGCCACCTGGAACCTGATCCCCCAGCAGATCCCCGTGACCCAGGTCGACACCGACACCGGTCCGGGACAGTCGTTCGTCATGGACTTCTGGGACGGCTACACGGCCTCCCGCGACCGGCTGTTCAAGGCGATCGTCGACCGGGACGTCAGCAACCCGGTGGTCCTGACCGGCGACATGCACCGCCATCTCGCCGCCAACCTCAAGCGGGACTTCGACGACCCCGACTCGGCGACCATCGGCGTCGAGTTCGTCGGCACCTCGATCTCCACCAAGATGGACGGCATGGACCTCGACCCGTCCGGGGCGAGCCTGCTCGCCGCCAACGACCACATCAAGTTCACCAACTACCAGCGCGGTTACGTGCGCTGCTCCCTCACCCCGCAGACCTGCCGCGCCGACTTCCGGGTGCTGCCGTACGTCACGACCCCGGGCGCGCCCGTCTCGACGCGCACCTCGTACGTGACGGAGGCGGGGCGGCCCGGTCTGCAGCAGGCGTGACCGGCGGCCGGTGTGCCCCGCCACGCGGGGCACACCGGCCATGACGAGGGGACCGGGGACCGGTCTTCGGCGTCGTCACCACGCCCGGGCGGTCTCGCCATCCGGGCAGGGGGGCGCGCGCACCGGCGCTTTTCGGGTACGGTGCGCGCCATGGGTCCGTACTCGAACCGCCGCACAGAGGAGCCGCGTCACAGCGGCGCCCGCGGCGCGTGCGTGCCCCGTGGCGAGAGCGCTCTGCGCCGCCGCGGCCGGGTGGGTTCTCCCCCGGCGCCTTCCTGTCGCTGACCAGCGCCGCCGCTGACGTGGCGAGGAGTCCTCCCGACCGGTTCCGCATCCCGGCGCTCGACCCCTCCCGCGCTTCCCGCAGGCGGCCCCCAGAGTGGTTCCGCCCCAGGTCGCCGGGCGGACCGCCGTCTCCCCCGCCGGTTCGTATCCAGAGGAGAAACGTCGTGACCATCGCCGCCGAACCCACCACCGTGGCCGCCCCGGCTCCCGCCCTGCGAGGACTGCGGGAACACCGCATCCCCGCCGACGGCCTGTACGAGGGCCCGCGGGAGCTGCGCCGGGTGCCCGAGGGCTGGGAGGAACGGCCGTACGAGCGTTTCGAGGTGGTCCCGCAGGGCCGGCTCATCGGTGCGGAGATCCGTGGCCTGGATCTGTCCGGGTCGCTCGACCCCGCCGTGCGCGGGGAACTGAACCGCGCCCTGCTGGAGTGGAAGGTGCTCTTCTTCCGGGGGCAGCACCTGTCCTCAGACGCCCAGCGTGCCTTCGCCGGCAACTGGGGCGAGCTGGAGACGAATCCGCTGCTGACCAGCGGCGACTCACCGGATGTGGTCCGATTCGACCGTACAGCGGTACCGACGTTCGAAAATGTCTGGCACACCGACGTCACGTTCCGGGAGCGGCCCGCTCTGGGTGCCGTTCTGCAACTGCGCGAGGTGCCGCCGGTCGGTGGCGACACCATGTGGGCCGACATGGCCGCCGCGTACGACAATCTGGCGCCCGAGGTGAAGGACCGTATCGACGGCGCCCGCGCGGTCCACGACTTCCTCCCGGGCTTCGCCCGGTTCATGGACGCGGCCCGGCTGGCCGAGTTCCAGGAGGTGTTCCCGCCCGTCGAACACCCGGTGGTGCGGCGTCACCCGGAGACGGGCCGACGGATGCTGTTCGTGAACACCTCGTTCACCACCCGGATCGTGGGAATCGGACGCGAGGAGAGCGACCGGCTGCTGCGGCTGCTGTTCCAGCAGGCGCACGTGCCCGAGTTCCAGGTGCGTTTCCGCTGGCAGGCGGGGGACGTCGCGTTCTGGGACAACCGCGCCACCCAGCACTACGCGGTGAACGACTACGCGCCGCACCGCCGGGTGGCGGAGCGCGTGGCCATCGCGGGCGACCGGCCGTTCTGAGCGGTCGGCCCCGGCTCCGGGGGGGAGGCGGTCCCGCGACGCCGTGGGCCCGCCTCCGCCCGGTCACATCCGCCCGGCCATCCCCTCCCTGCGGTCCTTCCGGCCGCTTCTCATCGCCGCCGCCGCACACACCAGACCGAGCAGACAGGTCAGTCCGCCGATGACGGCGTTGTTGGCGATCACTCCCGCGTCGGGGCCGGTGCCGACGATCCACGGAGCGATGATCAGCCAGATGCCCATGGCGCACATGGCCCAGCTCAGCCCGTACATCCGGGAGGGATTGGCGGTGAAGCCGAGGGCCATGACGACGATCGCGACGCCCATGATCAGGTTGTGCACCGCGAGGGCCGGCTGATTGAGGGTGAAGTGGAGGATCCAGGGCGACACCGCACAGTACAGGCCGACGAGGAACACCGGCCCGTCCACGAGTGCCACGTCGCGTCCTCCGAGCACACGGGCGTAGCGCACCCGCATCTCCTGGACATCGGGATGACCGGACAGGTCCCCCCTCGAGGGTGAGACGTCGGCCATGCGACTCGCCTCCTCACATCTCCGCAAGTCTGAGCCGTGCTGCGCGGCATCGAGCCGCGCCTAGACCAGTTTGCGCGCTTTACCCGGTTTTGTGTAGCCGAGCCGAAAGAGGATCCCGATGTATCTTTTACTTGTAAAACACATGCTAACGTTCATGTATGGGCAAGCACAGCGGAAGCGCCGTTCGAGCGCGCACGGAGGCGGCCGGCGCGTCGGCGGGGGCCGCCCGGCCGGTACGGGCGCGGCCGCTCCCCGTCCGGAGCACCGTTCGGCTACGGCGCCCCGTCGACCTCTGGCGCAAGACCGCCCTGAGCGCGGCGGCGGCCCTGGCCGTGCCCGACCTGACCCTGCTGGCCCTCGGGCGGCTGGACCTGATCCTGTACACCTCGGCCGGCGCGATGTGCGCCCTGTACGCGCACGGCCTGCCCTACGCGGCCCGCGCCCGGACGCTGGCGGGGGTGGTCCTGGGAATGACCGTGAGCCTCGGCGCCGCGCTCACGGCGGGTTCGCTCATCGGCTCGCCCGCCCTGCTCGTCCCGCTCGCCGCGCTGCTGGCCGCCGTCCACAAGATGGCGTGCGACGCGACCCGGATCGGCCCGCCGGGGAATCTGATCCTCACCTTCATCGCGTCCTCGGCGTTCTTCGTGCCGCAGCGCACGGCGGACGTACCGTTCCATGTCGTGCTCGCCCTCGGCGGCGGGGCGGTCGCGTGGCTGATCTGCATGGCGCCCGGTCTGGTCCGGCCGCACGGCCCCGAACGCACGGCGGTCGCCCGGGCGTTGGAGGCGGCGGCCGCGCTGTGGCGGGCGCGGGAGCGGGCGCCGCGGCCCCCGGCGGCAGGGGACGACGAAGCGGGTGTGCCCGCGGCCCGCCGGGCGGTGGCCGCGGCGGTGAGCGCCGCCTGGCACACACTGCGCCTGGTGCCGGAACCCGGGCCCGCGCCGGACTCCGCCGGGCCCGCCCCCCGGGCGGACGGCGCCGGCTCCCGGACACGGCCCGACCCGGTCCGCACCGGGCTCGAACGGCTCCTCGTGCACGCGGAGTCGTCGCTCGCCGCGCCGGAGCCGGGCCCGTTCGCGGTGCCGGGAACGGACCGTACCCCTGGGCCCGCCAGGGAAGCGGACCGGTGCGCGGAACTGGCCCGGGCGCTCCGGGGCGGCGGGCCGCTGCCGGTCGTCGGCCTCACGGCCGCCGAGGACCGCGAACTCGTCGGGGTCGCCGCCGAGCGGAACACACCGGCGCCCGGCGCCGGGGCGGACCGAGCCCCGGACCGTCGCCCCGCCCTCCGCCGGAGGCCGCGCCGCCCCGCGCCGGACGGACAGCGGGGGCCGCGGGCCGTCCTGGCCCGGCTGCGTCCCGGCTCCCCGCTGCTGCCGTCCGGTGCCCGTGTCGCGGCCGGCTGCGCGCTGGCGGGCTGGGTGTCCCTGGCCGCCGGGGTCGGGCACCCCTACTGGGCCGTGGTCACGGCCGCCTCCGTCTACCAGGCAAACACCACGCTCTCCTGGCAGCGGGCCGTACAGCGCATCCTCGGCAACGTCCTCGGCCTGGGCCTGTTCTTCGCGCTGCTGCCGCTGGTCCGCACCGGCCACCTGGCCATGGTGCTGCTCGCACTGGCCCTCCAGATCGGGGCGGAGGCGCTCATCACCCGCAACTACTGGCTGGGATCGGTGTGCGTCACCCCCATGGCGCTGCTGCTGACGGAGTTCGGCGGCGCGCTCCCGGCCCGTACTCTGATCTCCGACCGGCTGATCGACACGCTCGTGGGCGCGGCGGCGGGTCTGGCGTGCTGTGTGGTGGTCACCAACCAGCGTGCCGCGGACCGGATCGAGGACGCGCTGGCACAGGTGGCGGCGGCGCAACACGCCGCGCGACGCGCGCTCGACGAGGAGCCGGACGGTACGGCCACGGCCCGGGCCCGGGCCCGGCTGGCGTCGGCCCTGACCGAACTGCGGGAGGCCTTCGAGGTGGCCTCGGGCGAGTGGTGGCAACGCGCCCTGCCGACGGAACGGGTGACCGAGGCCGAGCGTTCCGGGCACCACGCCCTGGCTCTCCTCGTCCGGCACTCCACGGCCGCACCGGCCCCCGTGTGCCCGCCGACGACCGCGGCGGGCAGAATCGGCCGGACCGACGAAGGAGGGCAGGCGTGGCCGAGGACATCGTCGCCGGGGTGATCCGGCAGTGGCAGCGGGTGCTGCCCGAGCTGGACACGGCGCCCATGGCGGTGATCGGGCGGCTCAACCGCTGTTCCGCCCTGCTCCAGCAGGCCGCCGACGCCCCGCTGCGCCGCGCGGGACTGACCCGCCCCGAGTTCGACATCCTGGGCACGCTGCGCAGGACGGACCGGGAGCTGACGCCGGGTCGGATCGCCCGCGAGACGTTCGCTTCCGGGGCGGCCGTGACCAAGCGGCTGCGGCAGTTGGAGAGCCGGGGGCTGATCGCGCGCCGGCCGGACGGCCGCGACCGGCGGGTGTCCCATCTGTCCCTGACCGACGAGGGAGTGGCGCTGCTCGACCGGCTGCTGCCTGAGCAGTTGGGTTACGAGGCGGCGCTGCTGGAGGGGCTCGGCGCCCGGAACGAGGAGCGGCTCGCGGAGTCCCTCGGCGAGTTGCTGGTCCTGTTGGAAGGACGTCTGGGCAGCCTGCTGGACTGAACCGGTGTCCGGGCGTGGGGCACGGCGCGCGTCGTGGCGCGCGTCGTGGCGCGGGGCGCGCCGCGCCCCGAGGCCGTGGGCGTCGTGGGGCACGGGCCGGACGGTCAGGCCGGCCGGCCCCCGCCCGTGGTCAGGCATCCTCCCGCGCGCCCGGGGCCGCCGCCGTCAGGGCCCCGCGGGCGACCGTGTCCGCCTGGCGGAACAGCTCGGCGTTCGCACGGGCCCGCGCTCCGATCGCCGTGTTCCACTGCACGCCCTCGATCGGGATGCCGACCGCGAACAGGTGCGGATGCGGCCGGCCCGTGGCGTCACGCACGGTCAGCTCCACCGGGTCCACGTCCAGCGCGCCCGACGCCCGCCTCCCGTCCCCCGTGCCCGCCAGGTGCGGACGGGCCAGGCCCGAGGCGAGCAGGCCGCGCAGCAGCGGATCGGCGGTGCGGGCGAGGTCGGTACCCGGCAGCCAGGCGTCCAGCAGGGCGCGGGCCGTCGCAGGGGGGCCGTCCACCGTCGGGGAGGTGACGGAGAACCGGCGGGACCGGGTGTCGACGGTGAGGGTGGGGCGCGCGCCGGTGAACTCGACCACGCCCGCGTCGTGCAGGGCGATCAGCTCGGCGACGCGGCTCGCGGGCGGCCCACTGGAGACATGGGCGCCGAAGGCCCGGAACCAGGCCAGTTCGGGGACGGAGCCGCCGGTCAGCACGCCCGCGGCGACGACCCGTCGTACCTGCCCCTTCACCGCGGCGACCGCCGCCGCGGCGGCCTTGAGCGGGCTTGTCCCGGGCGCGCGGGCCTCGCGCAGGTCCGCGCGCAGCCGCTCGCGCATCCACTCGCCGAAGGCCGCGCGGCCGGGGAACGTCCGGCCCGCCAGCGGCTGGTCCAGGTCGATGAGGTCGAAGCGGTCGGCCGGGTCCTCGAACGCCTCGGCCAGCAGGTCCGCCCATGCCTCGGAGCCGTGGTCCACGGCCGCGTACCGGTCCAGGAAGTCACCGGCCGGCAGCCGGCAGGCCTCGGGACGCAGCCGGAGCAGGAGCCGGTACCAGGCGGCGCCCGCCTCCTTGGCGATCAGTGGCCAGACGTCGGCCAGGAAGCCGACCGAGCCCGGCTCACGGGCCATCAGTTCCGCGGTCGCCGCGGCGTCGAAGAAGCGCGGAGTGTGGCCGGCCGGCAGCCGTCCCGGCTCCTCGGGCTTGGCCAGGTACGGCACGCCCCGGCCCGATCCGGCGAGGATCCTGGGCTCGCGGCCCGAGGGCAGGTAGCGCAGGGCGCCGGAGGCCCCCGCGGGTCCCACCGGTTCGAAGCGACCGCCGCGCCCGGCGGTGAGCAGCGCCAGCTGGTCGAAGAAGTTGAGCGCCAGGCCGCGGACGAGTACGGGCTCCCCGGGCGGCAGCAGGTCGAGCGCGGCTTCGTGCGGGTGGCCGGGCGGGACGTGGACGAGCCCGTGGCGCTTCGCCGCCGCGGTGAGGTCGCGTTCCTCGGGCCCGGGTTCCCGGTCGGTGTGTCCGGTGGCGAGCACGACCGCGTCGACGACCAGTGAGCCGCCGTCCGCCAGGCGCAGCCGCAGTCGCCGGCCGGGCACCTCCTCCAGGGCGACGGCCCGTGTCGCGTGGTGGACGACGCGGACGGACGGCGGCGCGGAGCGTACGACCTCCTGGTGGGCCCACGTCAGGTAACGGCCCATCCGCGCACGGCTCGGGTGGTGCCATTCCTCCAACGCGGGGGCGCCGGGATCACCGGGCTCGTGCGCGCGGACCCACTGGAGGAAAGTGGGCCCGGTGGTCGCGGGACCGGCCATGGCCACGGTGTCGTCGGGGAAGGCGGTGGCGTGCCCGGCGAGCGTGTTCATCAGCAGGTGTTCCGGCTGCCCCGGGGACCAGACCCGGCCGGCGCCGGGCGGGTGCTCGTCCACCACGTGCAGGTCGGCGGGGAGGGCGGCCCAGGGGCCGCCGGGGCCGAGGTTCGCCGTGAGGCGTTCCAGTACGGCGCTGCCGCGCGGCCCCGCCCCGACGACCGCGACGCTCACCCGTCCCGGCGTCACGCCTCGGTGTCCCAGATCTCCGCCAGGACACGCCGGAGGTTGCCGCTGAGGACCTTGGCGATGTCGTCGGCGGTGTAACCGCGGCCGACCAGCAGTTCGGTGATGCGCGGGAGGTCCGCGGGGGTGCCCATGCCGACCGGGTGCATCCGCTCCAGGTCCAGGTCCTCGCCCGCCATGGGGATCTCGGGGTAGAGGCGGCGGACCCGGGCCATGCCCTCGCGGGTGTACTTGCGCTCGTCGCCGACGTCCGTGCCCACGATGACGTGGTCGATGCCGACGAGTTCGACCAGGTGGTCGATGTTGTCGGCGAACACCTCGGCGCCCGGGCGCCGGGTCAGGCCCTCGGGGCTGAGGAAGCCGGACTTGGCGGCGAGCCCGAACACCCCGCCGCGCGCGGCCAGTTCGCGGACGACGACATCGCTCTTGTTGCGCGGACTGTCCACGAAGTGGGTCAGGCCGGCGTGGGTGACGAGCACGGGCTTCTCGGAGACCTCGATCGTCTCCAGGGTGGAGCGCTCGCCGGTGTGCGACAGGTCGAGGGCGACCCCGAGCCGGTTGCTCTCCTTGACCAGGGCGCGGCCGAAGCGGCTGAGTCCGCCGTTGGCGACCTCTCCACTGCCGTCACCGGCGTAGTTGCGGTTCTGGTACGTGAGCCCCATGAAGCGCAGGCCCATCCGGTGCAGGGCCTCCAGCCGCCACAGGTCCTCGCCCACCGGCTTGCTGTCCTCGAACCCGGCGAACCAGGCGACCCGGCCCTCGGCCTTGGCACGGACGACGTCGTCCAGACCGTACGCCTGGAAGATCCGGCCGCCGGTCTCCCGCAGCCGGCGCTGCCAGCCGACGATGCCCGCCGCGGCGGCGTCGAAGTCCTGCGAGATGGACACCGCGTGGTTGATCGCCGTGACCCCGGAGGCGGCGAGCTTGCCCAGGTACGTCTCGTCCGACCAGACCAGCGGGGTGCAGTCGAGCGCGTTGAAGACGATGTTGTCGCGGTGCAGCCGGGCGGCGTCGAGGGGCTGTGCCGAGGTGACGGACACGGTGGATCTCCTTGGAACGGGTGGGGCGGGAAAGCGGGGGCGGCCGGACAGCGCCTCGATCCGGCCGGGCGGCCGGGCGGCCCGGGACCGGCCGGGGCGCGGGCGGGGACGCTCAGCCGGACCGCAGGGTGCGGCGCAGGCCGAGGCCGCGTTCGACGAGGACGACGACCACGACGGACAGGAGCACGAGCAGGACGGAGAGGGAGGCCACGGACGGGTCGCTGCGGTACTCGACGTACTGGAGGACCGCCACCGGAAGCGGCACGGTGTTCTGGCCGGAGACGAACAGGGAGATGACGGTCTCGTCGAAGGACAGCAGGAAGGCGATGATGCCGCCCGAGAAGAGTCCGGGTCTGATGGCCGGCAGGGTGATCCGCCAGAAGGTGGTGAACCCGCCCGCGCCGAGGGTGCGTGCCGCCTCCTCGGCGCGCGGGTCGGCGGACACCAGGGACGCGGAGACGGTCCGTACGACGTACGGCACGGTCACGCCCAGGTGGGCCAGGATCAGCCCCCAGTAGGTGTCGGTGAGCGGGATCGGGGCGAGGATCAGCAGCAGCGCCAGGCCGAGCACGATGTGCGGCACCAGCAGCGGCGAGAGGAAGGCCGCCTCGATGGCGCTCCGGCCGCGGAAGCGCAGCCGGGTCAGCGCGAGCGCGGCCGGTACGCCCGTGAGGACCGCCAGCAGCGCGGTCGCCGCGGCGGTGACGCCGCTGACCTGGAAGCCCTCGCGGAAGGCCTCGTTCGCGAAGACCTGCCGGTAGGCGTCGAGGGTGAATCCCTCGGGCGGGAAGCGCAGGTACGTCGCGTTGTCGAAGGACTCCACGAGCACGATGATGATCGGCGCGAGGAGGAACAGGTACAGGACCGTCAGGACGACGGACCGGGCGGCCCGGGACAGGCGGCTGACGTTCATGACCGTGCCTCCCCCGGTCCGGTGAAACGCGCTTCGAGGGCTTTCTGGGCCCACAGGTAGAGCGAGATGACCACGCCGAAGAGGGCGAGCAGCAGGACGGAGAGGACGGCGGCCACCGGCCAGTTGAGTGCGGTGACGGCCTCGTCGTAGATCTCGGTGGCGAGCACGAAGACCCGTCCGCCGCCGATGAGCCGGGGGGTGACGTAGCCGCTGAGGCTGAGTACGAACACCAGCAGCGCGGCGGTGAGGACACCGGGCAGGGTGAGCGGCAGCACGATCCGCCGGAACACCGTGCGCCGGGGTGCGCCCAGGGCGGCGGCGGCGTGTTCCAGCGCCGGGTCGAGCCGGCCGAACCCGCTGATCATCGCGAGGATGGCGAACGGCATGTAGATCTCCGTCGAGGCGATGACGACACCGGTGAGGTTGTTGGCGAGGTGCAGCGGGGTGTCTATCAGCCCCAGGCCGTCCAGGGTCTTGTTGACCACGCCCTGGGTGCCGAGGATCGCCATCCAGCCGAAGGTGCGGGCGACGGAGGAGATCAGCAGCGGCGCGACGGCGAGCGCGACGAGCAGGCTGCGCCACCGGCTGGTCGTACGGGCCAGGAACAGGGCCACGGGGTAGGAGACGACGAGCGTGCAGAGGGTGACGAGGGCCCCGAGCTCGAGCGTCTGTCCGATGACGTTCCAGTAGTGGGAACTGCCGAGGACGTCGGTGAAGGTGGCGACGGAGAGTGTCTGCCGGATGACACCGCCGTCCTCGGCCTCGTTGAGCGACATGCGCAGGACCCAGACCAGGGGCAGCGCGTAGGTCAGCAGCAGGGCGAGCAGCCCGGGCAGGAGCAGCGCGAACGCGACGCGGCCGGGCGAGCGGCGCCGGGTGCCGGCCGGGGCGGGCCCGGTCGCGGAGGGGTGCGGGGCGCCACCGCTTCCGGGTGTCGCCGCGCGCCCGGGGGATTCCGGCGTACCCGCGGACGCGGGAGGGCCCGGTGGGGTCCGCGCGTGGGCCGGGTCCGGGGAGTCTGCCGTCATCAGCGGCTTCCCTCCGAGTCGCCGTCCTCGTCCGACACCAGCCGGGGCGCCGCACGGTCCCAGGTCAGCTCCACCTCGGCGCCCGGGCCGAAGGGCTCCTGGGTGCCGGTGGGCCGCTCGACGTCCAGGAGCGGACCGTCGTCCCCGACGCGCACCCGGTACGCCACGGTCTCGCCCGCGTACCCGGCGGAGAGCACCGTGCCGCGCACCGCTCCCGTGCCGCCGGCGGCGGGGGACAGCGCGATCCGGTGCGGGCGCAGCATGACCGTGGCCGTGCCGCCCCGCGCCACCGGATCACCGGCCGCCGGGACCCGGCCGAGGCCGTCCAGCGCGACCAGGGTGCGGTCGCCGTCCCGTCCGTCGGCCGTGCCGGGGAGCAGGTTGGCCCGGCCCACGAAGCGGGCGACGAAGGAGCGGGCGGGCCGCTCGTAGATGTCCTCGGGCGAGCCGGTCTGCTCGATCCGGCCGTGGTTCATCACGGCGACGCGGTCGGCCATGGACAGCGCCTCCTGCTGGTCGTGCGTGACGAACACGGTGGTCACACCGGTCTCGCGCTGGATCCGGCAGATCTCGTCGCGCATCGCGGCGCGCAGCTGTGCGTCCAGGTTGGACAGTGGTTCGTCGAGCAGGAGCACGGCGGGCTCCACGACCAGCGCGCGGGCCAGCGCGACACGCTGCTGCTGGCCGCCGGAGAGCTGGGCGATCCGGCGGTCGGCGAGGTGGCCGAGCCGTACGAGCTCCAGCGCCTCGGCCACCTTGCGCTTGAGGATCGCCTTGGGGGTCTTGCGCATCTCGAGCCCGAAGGCCACGTTGCGCGCCACGTCCAGGTGCGGGAAGAGCGCGTACGACTGGAAGACCACGCCCATGTCACGGCGGTGCACGGGTGCGTCGGTGATGTCGCGGCCGCCGACCCGGACGCGGCCCGCCGTGGGCTCCACCAGGCCGGCGATCATGCGCAGCGTGGTGGACTTGCCGCAGCCGGAGGGGCCGAGGACGGCGAGCATCCGGCCGCGCTCCACGGCGAGGTCGACCCCGCGCACGGCGGCGCCGTCCTTGCCCGGGTAGGTCTTGACCAGTCCGTCCAGCACCAGGTGCGCGGCGGGGCCCTCGGGGGACGGGGTGTCCCCCGCCGGCGCGGCGGGCGCCGACGGGGTGCGGGCCGGGGCGTCAGCCACCGATGACCTCCTGCTTGATGCGGTCGACCCAGGCGGTGTAGCGGGTGGTCAGCCAGTTCCAGTCCACCGGGATCTGGTTCTTCTGCTGCTCGGCGGAGGCGGTGGTGCGCTCCTTCGCGTCGGGGCTGAGCGTGACGTCCTTGTTGACGGGCGCGTAGTACGCCTCGTCGTCGAACGCCTTCTGCGCCTTCGCGCCGATGGCGTAGTCGATGAACTTCTCCGCGGCGGCCGTGTGCCGCGAGTTGTTGACCAGGTTGATGGTGTTGACCTGGGTGACCGTGCCCTCCTTGGGGAGGACCGGCTGCACGACACCGTCGGAGGTGTTCTTGTAGTACTGCCCCCGGGCGTTCCATCCGACGGCGATGTCGGCGTCACCGGACTGGATCGCGGTGTAGACGTCGGGCGAGGGCTGCCAGGTCTGGACGGCGGGCGAGAGCTGCTTGAGCTTGTCGATCGCCGGGTCGATGTCCTGCTTGTAGTCGGCACCCAGGATCTTCTCCAGGGCGACGATGAGCGCGACGCCGCGCGTGTCCGCGATGGGCATCGCGAGCTTGCCCTTGTACCGCGCGTCCCAGAGGTCGTTCCAGCTGGTGGGCGCCTTCTTGACCTTCTCGGAGTTGTAGAGGATCGACAGGCTGTCGAAGGTGAGCGCGGGCCCGTGGCCGGTCCTGCTCCTGGCGGTGTCGACGAGGCGGTCGAGGTTGGGCACCTTCTCCGCGTCGAGCTGGGCGAACAGCTTCTCCTTGTTGGCCGTGGGCGCCACGGAGCTGTCCATCAGGGCGACGTCGGCGACCGGCCGGCTCTTGCTCGCGCGCAGCTTGGCCAGCACCTCGGAGGAGTTCTGGATCGGTACGTACTTGACCTCGATGTCGGGGTTGGCCTTCTCGAACGGCTCGATCACCGTCTTGGTGAAGGTGTCCTGGAAGGTGCCGTAGAAGCCCATGAAGGTGACGGTCTGCTTGCCCCCGCCGCCGGATGAGCCGGACGGCGAGGTGGCGGTGGAGGAGCAGGCGGTCGCCAGCAGCGCGGTGGCCGACAGTACGGCGGCGGAGGTGAGAGCAGGACGGAGGGAAGGCATCGCGGTCTCCGGTCGGGCGGGGTGACGGGGAAGGGCGGGGGGAAGGGCGCGGGGCGACGTCGGACCGCGGGCCCCGGCGGGACGGGAGGGTTACCGCCCGTCGGCCGGGCGGGACCGGTCCGACGTCCTGCTACAGGACTCCCGTGCGCCGTCGCGCGGGGTCCCGGGGGCCGCCGTGGCGGCGGGCTCCGCCGCTCCGGCGGCCGAGGCCGTGCCCGTGGCGGCCGGTACGACGGCGGGACGCGCCGCCACGTCGGCCCGCGCCGCATCGGCGGGGTGCGCCGCATCGGCGGGGTGCGCCGCATCGGCGGGGTGCGCGTCGCCGAGGACCAGCATCAGGCGGTTGGCCCAGCCGAAGAGGGCGACGGCGTGCACCAGGTCGGTGAGCTCGGCGTCGGTCAGACCGGCCGCGCGCAGGGCGGCCACGTCCTCGGCGCCGCCCCTGGGCGGGGTGTGGGTCTGGGCCGCCGCGAACCGGGCGATGGCCAGTCCTCGGGCGTCCGGGGCGAGCGCGTCGCCGCCCGCCCGCAGGACCCGCCGGGCGGCGGCCTCGTCGCGGGAGAGCTGACCGTATTTCCGGCCGTGCACGGAGGCGCAGTAGACGCAACCGTTCGCACGGGAGACCAGCAGAGTCGCCAGTTCGCGCTCGGCGCGGGGCAGGCCGCCGCGCCCGTACATGATCGCGTTGTAGACGTGGGTGCGGTGGTCGAGTGCGGCCGGGTCGTGCAGCAGCGTCCGGTAGTACGGGGACGTCGTGGACAGCGTGGCGTGCGCGTCGACGACGGCCTGCTGACCGGGCGTGAGCGCGTCGGCGGCGACCGCCGGGACGCGGGGCCGCCAGGTCAGCCGCGCCAGGGTGAACCGGTCGCCGTCCGGCGCCTTCGGGGCGGTGGGCGCGGGGCCGGGGACGGCGGTGGGCTCGACCGCGGGACCGCCCGCCAGCAGGGAGAGCCCGGAGACGACCCGGGCCTCGTAGGAGACGAACGCGCAGATCTGCGCGAGGGCGACGACGGCGGGAACGTCCAGACCGCGCGCGGTCAGCTCGCGCAGAGCGTCGGGACGCACATCGGCGGGCGCGACCGTGACGCTGTCGGTGAAGTGGAGCACCGCGGCCGTCAGGTGCGGCCCCGAGACGGCCTCGGGCGCGACGGCCCCGGGTATCAGGGCCCGGTACCGTGCGGCGAGGCGGGGCTGGCCGGTCCGCTCGGCGGCGCGCGCGGCGGCCGC
This sequence comes from Streptomyces hebeiensis, assembly GCF_052983195.1. Lineage (NCBI taxonomy): Bacteria > Bacillati > Actinomycetota > Actinomycetes > Kitasatosporales > Streptomycetaceae > Streptomyces > Streptomyces hebeiensis. Next base: position 7,097,071 of record NZ_CM129812.1, on the reverse strand, counting down.
GATCCGGAGCTCGGCCGGGAGCGTGCCGGGGTCCTCGGGCGTGAGCAGGACCCGGCGCGCCTCGGCCGTGTGCTCGCTCAGTCCGGCGCGCTGCCCAGTGCTGTCCGCCATGCCCGGTCCTCCTCCCCTGCGGGTCCATGCCGCCACGTGTGTCCATCCGGTGTCCGCCTGGTAAGACGGCCTGTTTCCCCGGCGGCGTGCCGTGCTGTTCGGAGGTGAAAGCTAACTGCGGCGAAGGGCTTGGCGCAAAGGCCCCGGAGCGGGAATAAACGCTGCTCATGGCGTTTCCGTGAGGTCGTGAGGCGCCGGTGCGGACCACCACCTGATGCAACAGGTGCGACCGTGGACATGGCAGACTGCGTGGGAAAGCGGAGAATCGGCCGGGCCTGTTGCATCAAGTGACCCGGCAAGCCACTCGGAAGATCCGTTTCGGGCCCTTGTCTCATGACCGGGGCATCGAAAAATTTCTCACATAGCAAGACACTGTCCAGAGAGTGAGACGTCTATGGCGGTCGCGGCCTATCGGACGGTGGCGGAGGACCTCCGTCGCCGGATCGGGGACGGCGAGTTCACGCCGGGCGATCCGCTCCCCTCGCGCGCCGAACTGGCCCGTTCCTATGGCGTCGGCGGCAATGTCGCCGCCGCCGCGATCCGTGCGCTGGCCACGGAAGGCCTGGTCAAGGGCCGGATGGGGCGCGGGGTGTTCGTACGGGAACGGTCCTCGTCGCGGACGATGGCCCGCTCGTGGACCCAGGAGCGGCTCCAGGGCCGGCTCGCGGTCACGGGCGGCGGAGCGGACAACGGCGCGGGCACCGGTACCGAAGCGGACACCGGCACCGTCGGCCTCGAGGACGACGCCGATGGCCCGGTGGACGACGGCCGTACGGTGCGCGGCACGCCCCGCTCCACCACCGGCGAGGCCCCGGAGGAGATCGCCCGGCGACTGGGGCTGGCCGCCGCGGAGCCGGTGATCCGCAGCGAGTACCTGATCACCCGGGACGGCAGGCCCGCGATGTTCTGTGTCAGCTGGGAGCCGCTCGGCATCACCGGCGGCACCCCGGTCTCGCTGCCCGGCGCGGGTCCCATGGCCGGCAGCAGCGTCGTGGCACGGATGTCGTACATCGGATTCCGGATCACCCGCTCGACGGAGACCGTGACCGCGCGCACCGCCACCCGGGCGGAGGCGGACGTCCTCGACCTGGCACCGGGCGCGCCCGTGGCGGCCATCGAGCGCACGTACTACGCGGGGACGCGACCGCTGGAGACGGCGGACCTGGTCGTGCCGGGCGAGCGGTTCCGCCTGGCGTACGAGATCCCGGCGGAGCCGGCGGACGCCCGCGCCTGAGACGGCGGGCGCCTCGCCTCGTACGCCGGCCGGCGCGCGGGCACCCGGCCGAGGGCACCCGGCCCGTGTCCGGCTCCCGCCCGGCCGGCCGGGCCACCGGGCCCGGACCTCGGCCCGGGCCCGCGCCCCCCGCCTGTTCGCCGTCATGGCCCCGGACGTAGCATCTGCTTCTCCGTTTCGAGGATCGCGCCCCTCAAGAGAGACGAGCCCCGTGTGAGCGACGTCAGCGACCTGCCCGTGGACCGGACGCCCGGGACGACGGCCACCGGATTCCTCGACCTCCCGGGCGGCCCCGGCGCCGACGACGGACGGCTCCTCCTCGGTGTCCGGCGCTTCGGCGAACCGTTCCTGCTGATGGCTTCCCTCTCGCACGGAGCCGGCTCCAGCACGCTCGGCCTGGACCGGGGCAAGGCGGGCAAGGTGAAGGTCGCGGAGTTCCGCCGGATCGCCGGGCGCGTCGTCCTCGTCCTGCGCAACAAGCACCACCTGGCGAGCGGTGGCACCGCCGCCGTACGGGCCGGTGAGGAGTCCTTCGCCCAGTCCGTCGTCTGGAGCGCGCCGGTGCTCGGGGAACGGGACGGCGGCGTGGTCGTCGACGCGTCCGGCCTCGCCCTCACCGACTTCCACGGGGTCGCCGACCAGCTCCGCGAGCATCGGCAGGGGGCGTACGCGCTCGACCCCGGCGCCTCCTTCCCGCTCGCCGACGAGGCACGGACCGACCCCGGCGGGGCCCGGCTGCCCGCCCTGCTCACCTTCCGGCTCCCGCGCGAGGCCGCGCCGGGCGCCGCGGTCGAGGCCGTGACGCCCGCGCCGCACTCCCTCACCGTGGTCCAGCAGCTGCACCTCGTCCCGCTGCCCGACCCGCCCCTGCCGACCCGCCGCTACCACCCCGCGTCCGGCGGATACGGCATCGGCCACGACGACCACGGCAACGACGCGCGGTCCGGCCGCCGGGTCGGGCTCCAGCCGCGCTTCCGGCTGGAGCCCGTCGATCCGGACGCCCCGGCCGGGCCCGTCCGCCGGCCGGTCGTCTTCCATGTCGACCCCGCGATCCCGGAGCCGATACGGACCGCCGTCGTGGAGGGCGGCAACTGGTGGGCGGACGCCTTCGAGCGGGCCGGGTTCCACGACGCCTTCCGGGTCGAGGTGGCCCCGGAAGGGCTCGACGACAACGACCTCGGCGTCAATTCCGTGCGCTGGGTGCACCGGGACGGCCGTGGCTGGTCGCACGGGCAGGGGCTGACGGACCCGCGCACCGGGGAGATCGTCTGCGGCCGCGTCCGGCTCGGCTCCCAGCGGGTCGAGCAGGTGACCGCGCTCGCCGAGGCGCTGTACGCGCCGTACGGGCAGGAGGACGAGCGCGAGCGCCTGGCCGCCGTCGAGGCACTGGTGCTGAGCCGGATGCGCCAGCTCGCGGCGCACGAGATCGGCCACGCGCTCGGCTTCATGCACAACTTCGCGGGCAGCCACCACCCGCACCCCTCGGTGATGGACTACCCGCACCCCCGTGTGACGGTCGCTCCCGACGGCACGCTCGACTCCTCCCGGGCGTACGCGCACGGCCTGGGCCCGTGGGACCACTTCCTGGTCGCGCACGCGTACGGCCGTTTCCCCGGCGAGGACGAGGAGACCGCCCTGGCCCGGCTGCGCGACCGGGCCGCCGCGCGGGGACTGATCTACGTGAGCGACGAGGACGCGCGCGGCCCTGGCGCGGCCCACGCCGACGCGGTCGTCTGGACCGCCCCCGGCCCCGACGTCTTCGCCGCGCTGGACGAGGCGCTGGACGTACGGCGGGTGGCGCTGGCGGGTTTCTCGCGCGCCGTGCTCCCGCCGGACCGGCAGACCGGAGAGCTGGAGGAGCGCGCGGCGCTGCTCCAGCTCTACCACCGCTCCCAGCTCTCGGCCGTCGCCCGGCTGGTCGGCGGTGTCCGGTACGGGTACGGCCTCGCGGGCGAGGAGGGCACGGGGACCGTGCCCGTCGCGGCCCGGACGCAGGCCCGGGCGCTGGCGCGGCTGGCCGGGCTGCTGCGCGCGGAACACCTCGCGCTGCCGGAGAACGTCCTGGCCGTGCTCACTCCGCCGGGTATCCGGTACGGCCGGAGCACCGAGTACTTCGACACGCGGGCGGGACGGGTCTTCGACCCGTTCGCCGCGGTGGAGGCGACGGCCGCCCTGGTCACCGGGGAGCTGCTGGAGCCGGCCCTCCTCAACCGGCTGGCCTGGCAGCACGCCGCCGACCCCGCCGTGCCGGGCCCGGCGGACGTGGTGGAGGCGCTGCTGACCGCCACCTGGCGCAGGCCCGATCCCGTACCCGCGCACCTGCCGGGCGGCGCCGCCGTGCAGGAGACGGCGGGCTGGGTGGTGCTGCGCGCCACGTTCGGCCTGCTGCGCGGGGACGGCCCGCACGCGACGGTACGGGCCCGGGTCGGTGACCGGCTCGGCCGGCTGGCCGAGGACCTGCGCGGCGGCGACGAGGCGGAGCGCGCGGCGGCGCGGGCGATCGACGGCTTCCTCGCGGGAGACGACGCGCCACGGACCGGCCCCGGGCCCCGGATCCCGCCGGGCGCCCCACTCTGAGACCCGCCGGCGAGGCGCGGTGCCAGGACGCGCGCCCCCGACGGGCACGGTGCGAGGACCCCTCAGCCGAGCAGCACCGCGATCACCACGAGGGCGGGCACCGACAGCAGGGTGGACAGCAGGATCGACTCCCGGGCCAGCCGCTCGGCGACGCGGTAGCGCGAGGCGTAGGTGTAGAGGTTCTGCGCGGCGGGCAGGGCGGAGGTCACCACGACGTCCAGCAGCGCCGCGCCGTGCAGGCCGAAGGCCCAGGCGCCCAGCAGCCACGCCGCCGCGGGCTGGCCCGCCGCCTTGATCCCCGCGGACAGCAGGACCGGATACCGGTCGGCGCCCCGGCCCGGCAGGGCGCTGCCGCGCAGGGATATGCCGAAGGCCAGCAGTACGGCGGGCACGGACATGTTGCCGATGAGGATGAGCGGGTCCATGACCGGCCCCGGTACCGTCCAGCCCGTCGCCGCCACGGCGACCCCGCTCAGGGATCCGACCGCCACCGGGTTGCGCAGCGGTGTGAGGAGCATCTGCCACATGGGCCGTTTCCGCTCGTCCGGGCCGGTGAGGTCGAGCACCGTCAGCGCGATCGGCGTGACCACGATCTGCTGGAACAGCAGGACCGGTGCCACCAGCGAGGCGTCGCCGAGCACGTACACGGCGATCGGAATGCCCAGGTTGCCCGAGTTGACGTAGCTGGAGCACAGCGCGCCGATGGTGCCGGCGCCCACCCCCCAGCGGCGGATCGCGGCGACGGCCACGAAGGCCCCGGCGGCGAGGACCGTGGTGATCGCCGTGATCAGCAGCCGGCTGGAGAGGATCACCGACAGATCGGCCCGCGCCAGAGTGGTGAACAGCAGGGCGGGCGAGGCGACGTGGAAGGCGAGTTTGGTGAGGACCTCGCGCCCGTTGTCGCCGAGGTACTTGCGCCGGCCGATCACATAGCCGACGCCGATGACGACCGCGATGACCGCGAACCCGGTCAGAACTCCCCGCACCGCACGTCCCGGTCGCTCGGATCACTCGACGGAACGGCCCCCGGCCGCGGTGGAGATACATGGATCATGCAGCCAACCATCCCGAGGAACATCACTCGGAGTCAACGCGGTCTCGTGTAGCGAGACCTGGGAGGGCCGCCGTCCGGCGAACGATCGCTATGCTGCCGACCGAAACGCTCAACCAAACAGTCAAACGAAACAACACGCCGCGGGTGCGTGACGGAGCGGTCCGGTCCCGGCGCGGCGACCGGGCGGAGCAAGGGGGCTGGGCATGCGGGAGCCGGTCGAGCTGAGGCGTCAGCGGATCCTCGCGGTAGTGGAGTCGCGCGGCGCGGTCAAGGTGAGCGCGCTGGCCGCCGAGCTGGAGGTCTCGGTGGTCACCATCAGACGGGACGTCGAGGAGCTGGCCCGGGCCGGGAGACTGCGGCGCGGGCACGGCGTGGCCCGGCCGGTGCGGCCCGTCGAGGCCCCGGGCCCCGCCGCGGACCGGTCGGGGGCCGGGTCCGCGGCGGGGCCCGGGCAGTGGTCGCCGGAGGGCGCCACGGTCGCGGTGGTGGTGCCGGAACGGCACTCGTACCTGTACGAGACGCTGCACGGCGCCCGGACCGTGCTGGAGGAGTCCGGGACGCGGATCGCCCTGCACATCGCGCCGCAGACCGTCGGGGCCGAACGCCCCCTGGTGGAGGCCGCGCTGACGGCCGGGGCGCGGGGGCTGCTGATCGCGCCGCGCTGGCGCAGCGCGCTCACCGAGGAGGCGGACTACCGCTGGCTGGCCGAGGTCGGGGTGCCCACCGTACTGATGGAGCGCCGGCCGCCGGCCGGGAGCGGGCTGCACGCGCTGGACTCGGTCTCCTCCGACCACTGGTACGGCATCCACCTCGCGATCGACCATCTGATCGCGCTCGGCCACCGCCGTATCGTGCTGGCCGCCCGTGACGACAGCCCCACGGCGCGCCGGGTCCGCACGGCCTTCGCGGAGATCGCCGCGGCCCGGCCGGAGGTGTCCGACTGGTCGGTGGTGCTGAGTTCGCCGGACGCGGTCCCGGGCCCGGGGCCCGAGGCGGCGGGGCCCGCGGAGGGGGGCGCGTCGACGGCGGCCAGGACCTCCCGCGCCGCGCACGACCGCACACCGCTCGACCTGGCCGCGCTGCTGCGCGAGCGCGGCGCGACGGGCGCGGTGATGCACGGCGACGTGGACGCGCTGATGCTGGTGCAGCGGCTCGCGGAGGCCGGGGTGCGGGTGCCGCGCGACTGCTCGGTGGTGGCCTACGACGATGTGATCGCGGGACTCGGCAGTCCTCCGCTGACGGCCGTCTCACCGCCGAAGGCGGAGATCGGCCGGGCGGCGGCGGAACTGCTGCTGCACCGGCTCGCCCGGCCGGCCGGCGCGCCGGGCCCGGTGCGCCGGATCGAGCTGCTGCCGGAGCTGAAGGTGCGGGGATCGACGGGTCCGGCGGTGTGCCCCGAAGCAGGGGTGACGGAGGCGGGAGATCCGGAGGCGGAAGAAGCCGCCCGGGCACCCCGGACCGCTACCGCGGAAGCCGCACACGCCCCGTGAGCGGCACACGCGGCACACGCGGCGCAGAAGACGGAGAGCGGCGCGGAGGCGCACTCCGCGCCGCTCTCCGCCGGCTGCCTGACCAGCACCTTCCGATATCCCGGACAGGGCCGTGACGCCCTGCCGTCGACATGCCGCCGATCCCGCCGCCGGCAGGGACAACTCCCGCCCAAAGATGAGCGTTTGACCGTTTTAATTTTCTTCTGAGCGATCTATTGACCGCATCCGATCAGCCGATCAGGATTCCCGTGTCTCGAACCGGAGCCGCGGGAGGCGCCCATGCCTGGTCGACAGAGCCGTCGATCCGTGCTGGCCACGATCGCCGCGCTACCGCTGGCAGGAGCGCTCAGCGCCTGCAGCGGGGGCGGGGGGTCGAGCAGCACCAGCAAGACCAGCACAACCAGCCGAAAAGCCACCCACATCACCTTCTGGTCGGCCCTGCGGGGCAGCCAGGAAGTGGTGGACGCGTTCAACGAGACGCATGACCGGGTGCAGGTCGACTTCCAGCAGGTCCCCTCGGGTACCCAGGGCGGTTACGTCAAGCTCAGCAACGCCGCCCGCGCGGGCAACGCGCCGGACGTCGCCACCATCGAATACCCGCAGGTCCCGGCCTACGCCATCGACGGCGTCGCCCGGGACATCACCGGACTGCTGAGCGACCGGCTGCGCGCCGGGCTGCTGCCGCAGGCGCTCGGGCTGACCACGTTCGAGAAGCGGGTGTTCAGCGTGCCGCTGGACATCGAGCCGATGGTGATGCACTACCGCAAGGACCTCTTCCGGCGGTACGGACTCGATGTGCCCCGCACCTGGGAGGAGTTCGAGGAGACGGCGGAGACCGTCCGGCGCGAGGGCTCGGGCCGACGGCTGGCCCTCTTCCCGACGGACGGCTTCACCCAGTTCGCCGCGTACTCCTGGCAGGCGGGCGCGCAGTGGTTCGACACCGCGGGCGGCGCCTGGAACGTCTCGCTCGCCGACGCGCCCACCCGCAAGGTCGCGGCGTACTGGCAGAGGCTGGTCGACCGGGGCCTGGTCCACATGAACGCCGTGGAAAGCACGCAGGCCGACGCTCAGATCGCGAACGGGGTCGTCCTCACCCGGCTCAGCGGTGCCTGGGACGCGGGAGCCCAGATGAACGCGCGCCCCGGGCAGAAGGGCCAGTGGTCGATCGCGCCGCTCCCCCAGTGGGACCCCGCCCGGCCCGCCGTCGGCACGCACGGTGGCTCCACCTTCGCCGTCACCAAGGACAGCAAGCACCCGGAGGCGGCCATGGAGTTCATCGAATGGCAGGTCTCGCACCCGGACGCGCTGCGGGCCCGGCTCTCCAGCGGCGCCAGCAGCCAGTACCCGGCCGCGCCGGGGCTCGTCGACATCGGCCGGGAGGCGTTCGACCGGTCGTACTACGGCGGCCAGGACATCTACACGCTCTTCGAGCAGGAGGCGCACAAGGTACGGGACGGCTGGATCTGGGGGCCGCGCAGCAGCGCCACCCAGAAGGTCATGCAGGACAACTTCGCACGGGCGAGCGGCGGCCGGGGCTCACTGCTCGACGCGGTGCGCGAGGCGCAGAAGGGCACCATGCCCGACCTCAAGGCTCTGGGCCTCGCCACCACGGAGCACAGCACATGAGCCGCGCCGCCCGCTCCTCGCCGTCCCCGCGTCCCCCGCAGCCGAAAGGCAGGTGACTCCCCATGAGCCAACCCGTGAGCAGGCCTCTGGCCGGCCCTCTCCCCGCCTCCGAGGACACGACCACGCCCCCGGAGACGACACGCCGCGTCTTCGGCTCCATCCGCGCGCGGGGCGCCTCCTCGCCCGGTGGCCGTACCGCCACCCGCGCCTCCGCCCGGCGCCGCGAACTCGCCGCGGCCGCCACCCTGATGACCCCGTTCTACGTCCTCCTCGTCACGGTCTTCCTGATACCGGTCGGCACGGCCGTGTGGCTGAGCTTCTTCAGTGACGACCAGCCGGGGCTCGGCTTCGGCCCGGAGCGCACCGTCTTCGTCGGCCTGCGCAGTTACGCCGCCGTCCTGACCGACCCCACCTTCCTCGGCAGCCTCGGCACCGTGGTCCTGTACTGCGTGATCTACATCCCGCTGATGGTGATCGGCGCGCTGGCCCTGGCGCTCCTGCTGGACTCCGGGGTGGTACGGCTGCGCTCCTGGGCCCAGCTCGGGCTGTTCCTGCCGCACGCCGTGCCCGGCATCATCGCCGCCCTCATCTGGCTCTACCTCTACACCCCCGGCATCAGCCCGGTCATCGAGCTGTTCGCCAAGGCCGACATCACCATCGACTTCCTCGGCGTGCACACCGTCCTGCCCTCCATCGTCAACATCGCGCTGTGGAGCAACCTCGGCTACAACATGGTCATCTTCTACGCCGCGCTCCAGGCGGTGCCGCGCGAGGTCATCGAGGCGTCGGTCGTCGACGGCGCGGGTCCGGTCCGTACCGCGCTCCAGGTCAAGACTCCGCTGGTGAGCTCCTCGATCGTGATGGTGGCGATGTTCACCCTGATCTTCGCGCTCCAGCTGTTCACCGAGCCGGTGCTGCTGAGCCAGTCCTCGCCGATGATCAACGCGCGGTTCTCGCCGAGCATGTACATCTACGACGCGGCGTTCACCCGCAACAACTACGGTCTGGCGGCCGCCGCCTCGGTCATTCTGCTGATCCTCACCGTCGCCCTCTCCTACGGCGTCACCCGCTGGACCAACCGCGCGAACAGCGCCGAGGAGGCAGCCCGATGAGCGCGCTGACCGCTCCCCGTACCGCGCCGCCGAGGCGCCCGCACCTGCTGGGCCGCGCCGTCGTCAATCTCGTCGTCGGCCTCTCGGTGCTCTACACCCTGCTGCCGGTCATGTGGCTGGTGCTGGCCGCCACCAAGAACCGGGACGCGCTGTTCCGCAGCGACCTGCTGTCGCTGAGCGACTTCTCCTTCGCGCAGAACCTGCGGGACGTGTTCGCGATGGACGGCGGGCTCTTCAGCCGGTGGTACGCCAACAGCCTGCTGTACGCCGTCCTCGGCGCGGCGATCGGGGCGCTGGTGAGCATCGCCTGCGGGTACGCCTTCGACAAGTACCACTTCCGGCACAAGGAGAAGCTGTTCGGGCTGGTGCTGGCGGCCGTGATGGTGCCGCAGACCGTGCTCGCGCTGCCCCTGTACCTGATGGCGTCGGGCGTCGGGCTGGTCAACACCTTCTGGGCGGTCTTCATACCGGTCCTGTTCAATCCTTTCGGGGTCTATCTGGGCCGGATCTTCAGCCAGGGGTACGTACCCGACGAGGTGCTGGAAGCGGCGCGGGTGGACGGGGCCGGCGAGCTGACGACGTATGTGCGGGTGTCCCTGCGGATGCTCGGCCCCGGGCTCGTCACCGTCTTTCTCTTCCAGCTCACGACCATCTGGAACAACTTCTTCCTGCCCATGGTGATGCTGTCCGACCAGGACCTGTATCCGGTCAGCCTCGGCCTGTACGCCTGGAACAGTGCCGCGAGGGTCTCCCCCGAGTACTACCCGGTGGTGATCACGGGTTCACTGCTCGCGGTGGTGCCGCTGATCCTCGCGTTCGCGCTGCTCCAGCGGTTCTGGCGGTCCGGACTCACCGCGGGCGCCGTCAAATAGCGAACCACCCGAGCAGCGGACCGCCCACCTGACAGGCCATCGGAGCCACACCCACCCCCACCAGGAGCATCAGGAAACCCAGGAGATTCATGGCTACCGCAGCAACAGCACGCTCCCGCCCCCGGGCCGCCCTCGCCATGTCCCCGGACGCCGGGGCCGCGGTCCTGCGTCCCGACACCCTGGCCGCCCTCGGCGCGGTGTGCGACCTCACGCCGCCCCCCGTCCTCGACGACTTCGGCACGGCCCGGGCGCGTGCGGCCCTGGCCGACGCCGAACTGCTGGTCACGGGCTGGGGCTGCCCGCCGCTGGACGAGGAGGTCCTGGCGGCGGCGCCCCGGCTGCGCGCGGTCGTCCACACCGCGGGGACGGTACGCGGCCATGTCACCGAGGCCTGTTGGGAACGCGGCATCGCGGTCTCCTCGGCCGCCGCCGCCAACGCGCTGCCGGTGGCCGAGTACACCGTCGCGATGATCCTGCTGTCCGGCAAGCGGGCCCTGGAGCGGGCCCGCGACTACAGGACCGCGCGCAGCCGTGAGACCTGGCTGCGCCTCCCCGACGTGGTGGGCAACTACGGCAGGACCGTGGGCATCCTGTCCGCCTCGCTGATCGGGCGGCGGGTGATCGAACTGCTGCGCCCGTACGACCTGGACGTGGCCCTGTACGACCCGTACGTCTCCGCGGAGGAGGCCGCCGCGCTCGGTGTCCGTCAGGTGGAGATCGGTGAACTCTTCGCCGGCAGCGACGTGGTGAGCGTCCACACCCCGCTGCTGCCCGCCACCACCGGACTGGTCAGCCGTGACCTGCTCGCCACCATGCGGCGGGACAGTGTGCTCATCAACACCGCGCGGGGCGCGGTCGTCGACCAGGACGCCCTCACCGACGTCGTCCGCAAGGAACGGATTCGAGCGATCCTCGACGTCACTGATCCGGAGACCCTGCCTCCGGACCATCCGCTGTGGGAGTGTGAGAACGCCGTCATCACCCCGCATCTCGCCGGGTCGCAGGGCAACGAACTGCGGCGGCTGGCGGAACTGGCCGTCGCCGAGGTCACCCGCTGGGCCGCGGGTGACGGCTTCGCCCATCCCGTACGACGCGAAAGGCTGGCATTCCTCGCATGACCGCATCCCGTACGAATCCGCCCGCCGCCCCCGCCACCACCACCGCGGCCGGTCCGGGCGCCGCCGCCGGGACCGGTCGCGCGGGCCCGGCGCCCGTTCCCCTCGTGCTCCCGGGCGAGGACCGCGCGCACAGCCCGTACACCGGCTACACCCGGGACCACTGGGAGGCCGCCGCCGACGGGTTGCTGACCGCCGCCTGGCAGTGGGCGACGCCTGGCCGCGCGCTGCTCGACCTGCCGGGCAGGCCGTCCCGTTCGGGCGTGCGCTCGGACGGTCTGGAGGGCTATGCCCGGACGTTCCTCGCCGCCGCGTTCCGGGTCGCGGGCGCGGACGGGAAGGACCCGCTCGGCTGGCTGGAGCGGTACGCGGACGGGCTCGCGGCCGGCACCCGTACGCCCGGCCGCGACGACACCGAGTCCTGGCCGCTGATCCTCGACCACCATGTGCAGGGCCAGCCCATGGTCGAGTCCGCGTCGGTCGCGCTCGGGCTGCGGCTGACCCGGCGATGGCTGTGGGACCGGCTGGACTCCGGCGTCCAGGACCGGGCCGAGGAGTGGCTGCGCGGCGCCCTGCGGCACACCCCGGCGCCCAACAACTGGTACCTGTTCCCCTACTCGGTGGCCGGGTTCCTGGAGTCGGTGGGGCGCGGCGACGACGAGACGGCCCGGGCACGGGAGCGGGCGACCGGCCTGCTGGAGGGCTGGTACCGGGGACAGGGCTGGTACACCGACGGCGACGGGCGCGCCTTCGACCACTACAACGGCTGGGCACTGCACCTCTATCCGGTCCTGGACGCGTATCTGGCGGCTCGTGAAGACGGTGCCGCCGGTGCCACCGTCGGCCTCGGTGGCACGCGTCCGGCCGGCCTCGCCGACGACCGGGACGGCAGCGGTCCGGACCACGCCGGCCCGGACCGCTACGGCGCCTACGGTCCCCGGCTGCGCGAGCACCTGGAGAGCTTCTCGCTGCTGTTCGGCGCGGACGGCGCGCCGATCCACTTCGGCCGCTCGCTCACCTACCGGTTCGCGGCGGGGGCGGCCGTCGCGCTGGGCGCCGTGACGGGCCACACCCCGCTCGCCCCCGGTGTCTCGCGCCGGCTGATCAGCGGCGCGCTGCGCTACTTCACCGACCGGGGCGCGACGGGCACGGACGGGCTGCTGAACCTCGGCTGGCACGGTCCGCACGACGCCACGCTCCAGACCTACTCGGGCCCGGCCTCGCCCTACTGGGCGTCCAAGGCGTTCGTGGCGCTCCTCGCGCCCGAGGCGCATCCGTTGTGGCGGGCCCCGGAGAAGCCGGCACCCGTCGAGGGGGCCGACCGGGTGCTCGCGCTGCCGGCCGCGGGGCTGCTCGTCCAGTCCACCGCGGCGGACGGGATCGTACGGCTGCACAACCACGGCAGCGACCATGTCCGGCCGCACGAGGGCGAGTCGGGGATACCGGACGACCCGCTGTACAGCAGGCTGGCCTACTCCACCCGGACCGGTCCGACGTCCGCGGCGAACGTCGCGGACAACCAGCTGACCGTGGAGGTCGCGGGCGCGGTCAGCGGCCGCCGCCGCATCCACCCGCTGGGGGCGGGGCACGGGGACGGCTGGGGCTGGGCCGCCTCCTGGCACCGGCCGGTGTTCTCCTCCGGCGCCCCGATGGTGCCGGGGCTGCGGGTGGACAGCGTCACGGTGGTCCGGGGCGGGTACGAGCTGCGCGCGCACCGGGTGGTGGGCGCGCCGCCCGGTGCGCGGGTGTGGCAGTCGGGCTGGGCGACCGGGCCCGGCGAGGACACGCGGTCGGCGCTGCACGGGCTGTACGGCTGGCAGGACGCGGACGAGCGACGGGCGCCGCAGGGCACGGCGTTCACGCCCTGGGCGGTGGTGCCCCGGCTGACGGGCGGCGCGGAGGGGACGGCGCTCTTCGTGGCGCTCGCGTCGCTCACGGCCGGGCCCCGGGCCGCCCCGTCGGCGGACGCCGTGAGCGAGACCCGGGTGCGCGGTGAGGTGGTCGAGGTGAAATGGGCGCGGGACGGTGAGTGGACCCGTATCGCCTTCGACCCGGTGACGGTGGAACACGGCGCCGACGTCTCCTGAGCGAGGGGAACATCACCGGCCGGACGCCGGGCGGGCCCGTAGTGGGTGCGGACCGGTCCGGCCGGTCTTCGCGGGCGGACGGCGCGGGACGGAGGGGCCTCGGGGAGCGCGTGCGCTCTCGAGGCCCCTCCGCCGTGCGTGCCTGCCGTCGTCAGCTCCCGCTTCGCACAAGGAACGTGGCGAGGTGTCCGGGACCTGGCGAGGTGGGGCGGGTTGCCCGCATCGGTACGATCAGCTTATTGCATGACCATGTCAGGAAGGTGACAATCCGTCAGTCCTCCTTGTTCCGCCTCTCACTCCTCGGCGATGGTTTTTCACAGGCGGTCACACGACCCCGTCCGGACCGCCTCGCGCATGCCTGCGGCATGCCGCCCCCCTGTCGCGCACGCACCCTGGCGCGCCCCGATGAGGAGGATCCCTCAGCATGGCATCGACCCGTACCACCACGACGCGGATAGCAGCCGCGCTCACCGCCTTCGCGGCGACCGCCGCCCTCGCGGCCGTCGCCGCTCCCGCCCAGGCCGCGCCCGCCGTCGGCACGGTCATCGACGCCCGGGCCAAGGACGCCGTGCCGGGCAGCTACATCGTCACGCTCAAGAAGAACACCGGCCTCAAGGCCGCCTCGGCCTCAGGCCGGGAGGTCGTCTCCGAGTACGGCGCGAAGATCGAGAGAACGTATACGGCCGCCCTCAACGGATACGCCGTGCGCCTCTCGGCCGCCCAGGCCGCGCGGCTCGCCGCCGACCCCGCGGTGGACCAGGTCATCCAGGACCGTACGGTCCACGCGCTGGGCACCCAGACGAACCCGCCGTCCTGGGGGCTGGACCGGATCGACCAGGCGTCGCTCCCGCTGGACTCCCGGTACACCTACCCCGACAGTGCCGGCTCGGGAGCGACGGTCTACGTCATCGACACCGGGGTCCGCATCAGCCACCAGGACTTCGGCGGCCGGGCCTCGTACGGTTACGACGCCGTCGACGGCGACACCACCGCGCAGGACGGCAACGGCCACGGCACCCATGTCGCGGCCAACATCGCCGGCTCCTCGTACGGCGTGGCCAAGAGCGCCAAGATCGTGGCCGTGCGGGTCCTCAACAACTCCGGCTCGGGCACCACGGCCCAGGTCGTCGCGGGCATCGACTGGGTGACCGCGAACCACAGCGGGCCCTCCGTCGCCAACGTCTCCCTGGGCGGCGGCGCCAGCACCGCGCTGGACACGGCCGTGCAGAACTCCATCAACAGCGGTGTGACCTACGCCATCGCGGCGGGCAACTCCAGTGCCAACGCCGCGAACTACTCGCCGGCCCGGGTCGCCGCGGCCATCACCGTCGGGGCGACGACCAGCACCGACGCCCGCGCGAGCTACTCCAACTACGGCTCGGTGGTGGACCTGTTCGCCCCGGGCAGCTCCATCACCAGTGCCTGGTACTCCTCCGATTCGGCCACCAACACCATCTCGGGCACCTCGATGGCCACCCCGCACGTCGCGGGCGCGGCGGCGGTCTACCTCGCGGGCCACACGAGCGCGACCCCGGCGCAGGTCGGGGCGGCCCTGGTCAACGGCGCCACCTCGGGCGTGGTGACCAGCCCGGGCACCGGCTCGCCGAACAAGCTCCTGAAGCTCGTCCCGTAGCACCCACACCCACACCGTCGACGGGCGTCACCGGTGACGCCCGTCGGCCCGCCACGCACGACCGTGACGCCGCCCGGTGGACACCGGGCGGCGTCACCGCGCTCCGGCCGCCATGACCGGCCGGGGCCCTCCCGTGCCGAGCCGTGACCCTCCGCGTTACGTCGTGACCCGGGGTGAGCGGGAGGGACCAGATGACGAGACGGTGTTGCGCGACGGGACCGCGAGGCGTTCCATCGCGCCGTGTCGTCAGAACAGAAGCCCCCCACCGTTTCCACTCCCACCGCGCCGGACCCCGCCGACCGTGCGGCCCGGCGTGCCGTCACCGTCTTCCCGGTCCTGGTACTCGTCGCGGGCGTCCTCGGGCTGCTGACCCCTGGCACCTTCGCGAGCTGGTCGGTCTCGGTGCCGTACCTCCTGGGCGTGATCATGTTCTGCATGGGACTGACGATGACGCCGCAGGACTTCCGGGGCGTCGCCAGGCGGCCGTGGGCGGTCGGACTGGGGCTGGTCGCGCACTATGTGATCATGCCCGGGCTGGGCTGGCTGATCGCCAACGCGCTGGGGCTGCCGCCCCAGCTGGCGGCGGGGGTGATCCTGGTCGGCTGTGCGCCGAGCGGTACGGCGTCCAATGTGGTGACCTATCTGGCGCGCGGCGACGTCGCGCTGTCGGTCTCGGTCGCCACCGTCTCCACCGTCCTCGCCCCGGTGGTGACACCGCCGCTCACACTGCTGCTGGCGGGCGAGTTCCTGCCGGTGGACGCGGGCTCGATGGTGGCGGACATCCTCAAGACCGTGCTGCTGCCGGTGCTCGTCGGGCTGGCGGTCCGGCTGCTGGCGGGACGGTACCTGGACCGGGTGATGGGGGCGCTGCCCTGGCTGTCGGCGGCCACCATCGCGGTGATCGTGGCGGTCGTGGTCGCCGGCAGCGCGAGCGCGATCCGGTCGGCCGCGCTGCTCGTGTTCGTCGCCGTGGTGCTGCACAACGGTCTGGGGCTGGCCCTCGGTTACGGCGCCGGGAAGCTGGCCCGGCTCGGCGCGCCCGCGAGCCGGGCGATGGCCTTCGAGGTCGGCATGCAGAACTCGGGCCTCGCCGCCTCCCTGGCCACCGCCCACTTCAGCCCGCTGGCCGCCCTGCCCGCCGCGGTGTTCTCGGTCTGGCACAACGTGTCGGGGGCGCTGGTGGCGGCCTGGATGGCGTACCGGGCGCGGTCGGCCGAGCGGGCCGCCATGCCGTCGGCCGCTCAGGAGGGCCTGCCGGCGGACGGATGAGGGCCGTCCGACAGCGGCCACGGGGGCCAGGGGCGTCCCGGTGGGGCGACCGGGACGCCCGGTCATGGGCGTCGGCCGCCCCCGTACGGCCGTCCGCGTCACGGGGTGATCTCACCGCGCGGCGGCACCCGCGCGTACTGCCGCCGTCGTCAGGAACAGCGCTTCGACCACCGTCGCCGCCCCGGCCGCGACGGCGATCCGCTGTGGGGTGAGGGCACCGCCCGTGAGGAGGACGGCCACGCCCGCGCAGGGCGCCAGCACCAGGCCCGGTACGAGCCAGGCGAGGAAGGCGCGCTCCGCCCGTCGGCCGTCGGCGGGACGGCCCGCGGCCGCCTCCGTCGCACCACACGGCCCGTGCTCCCCTCGGAGCAGGGCCCAGCGGTCGGCCGTCTCGCGCTGCTCGTTCCGGCGCCGTACCACCGAGCACACCGCCAGCGCCAGGGTCGCCAGGGCACCGGCCGCCGTCAGGACGGCCGTGCCCCGGGCGGTGGCCAGGAGGAGCAGCGGTACGGCCAGGGCCGCGGTGCCCCACCCCGTCAGCACGGCCGCGGCGCCCAGCCGCCGGGAGACCGGCCGGTCCGCCCCCGCGCGCAGGTCGGCGACGGCCGGCACGTACCAGACACAGCCGGCGCCGCACAGCAGGGCGATCCCCAGGGCCGGAACACCGTGCGACATGATGTTTTCCCTTCATGCTTCCGCCCGGTCGGCCGGAAGCGGTCGGTGGCGATCGGAGGCGGTTCGGGGCACGCCTGTCAGGTGCGCGCGTCAGGCACGCGGCGTGGGGACCGCGGCCCGCGCCGCCGCCTCCAGTTCGGCGAACTCGGGATGACGCAGGTCGAAGGCCGGGGACTCGCTGCGGATACGGGGCAGGGCGACGAAGTTGTGCCGGGGCGGCGGACACGACGTCGCCCACTCCAGGGAGCGGCCGTAGCCCCACGGGTCGTCGACGGTGACCCTCTTCCCGTAGTGCGCGGTCTTCCAGACGTTGTAGAAGAACGGGAGCAGGGCCAGGCCGAGCAGGAACGAACCCACCGTGGACACGGTGTTCAGGGTGGTGAAGCCGTCGGCGGTGAGGTAGTCCGCGTACCGGCGGGGCATGCCCCGCGCGCCCAGCCAGTGCTGTACGAGGAAGGTCAGGTGGAAGCCTGCGGTGAGCGTCCAGAAGGTGATCTTGCCCAGGCGTTCGTCGAGCATCCTCCCGGTGAACTTGGGCCACCAGAAGTGGAATCCGGCGAACATCGCGTACACCACCGTGCCGAAGAGCGTGTAATGGAAGTGCGCGACCACGAAGTACGTGTCGGAGACGTGGAAGTCCAGCGGGGGCGCGGCCAGGATGACGCCCGTGAGGCCACCGAAGACGAAGGTGACCAGGAAACCGGTCGCCCAGAGCATGGGCGTCTCGAAGGACAGCGAGCCCTTCCACATCGTGCCGATCCAGTTGAAGAACTTCACCCCGGTCGGCACGGCGATCAGGAAGGTCATGAAGGAGAAGAACGGCAGCAGCACACCGCCCGTCGTGTACATGTGGTGGGCCCACACCGTCACGGAGAGGCCGGCGATCGCGATCGTCGCGCCCACCAGGCCGATGTAACCGAACATCGGCTTGCGGGAGAAGACCGGGATGATCTCGGAGACGATGCCGAAGAACGGCAGGGCCAGCACGTAGACCTCGGGGTGGCCGAAGAACCAGAACAGGTGCTGCCACAGCAGGGCGCCGCCGTTCGCCGCGTCGAAGATGTGTGAACCGAACTTCCGGTCGCACTCCAGCGCGAAGAGGGCGGCGGCGAGCACCGGGAAGACGAGCAGGATCAGTACGCCGGTCAGCAACACGTTCCAGGTGAAGACCGGCATCCGGAACATCGTCATGCCGGGGGCGCGCATGCAGACGATCGTGGTGATGAAGTTGACCGCGCCGAGGATGGAGCCGAAGCCCGACAGGGCCACACCCATGATCCACATGTCGGAGCCCACGCCCGGCGAGTGGACGGCGTCCGAGAGCGGCGCGTAGAGGAACCAGCCGAAGTCGGCGGCGCCCTGCGGGGTGAGGAAACCGCCGGCTGCGATCAGCGAACCGAACAGGAACAGCCAGTAGGCGAGCGCGTTCAGCCGGGGGAAGGCCACATCGGGCGCCCCGATCTGAAGCGGCATGATCCAGTTGGCGAATCCGGTGAACAGCGGCATCGCGAAGAGCAGCAGCATGATCGAGCCATGCATGGTGAACGCCTGGTTGAACTGCTCGTTGGAGACGATCTGGGTGCCGGGACGGGCCAGTTCGGCGCGCATCACCAGCGCCAGCACACCGCCGATCAGGAAGAAGAACAACGCGGACACGAGGTAGAGCGTCCCGATCCGCTTGTGGTCGGTGGTGGTCAGCCAGTCCACGACGACATGCCGAGGGGCGCGGTGCGCCGGCGCCGCGTCCTCCGCGTCCGGGCCGGGTCTCGCCGCGGGCCCCGGCCCGGACTCGGCCCGTGGTCCCGCCGGGAACTCCTGCCCGGTCTTCCGCCCTGTCTTCCGCCCGGACTCCGATCCGCGTCCCGTCTCGGGCTCCCGCTCCGGTCGAGCCGGCCGCCCCTTCGCTCGTGCGTTGTCCACCGGCCCGTACCCTCCGCATCTCACAACTGTCGAACGTGCCGGGAAGAGCTGGGGAATGCGGGGGACATGGTCCAGCTCTTCCCGGCGCAACCATGATCACGGGACGCCGGGCCGGGCCCCTAGGGCCGGACAGGTCCTCCCCGGGACCGACCGGCCCTACGCGCGGGCCGTCCGGCCCAGAAGAGCCGCTCCTCCGGCATGGCCCTTCTGGGCCGGTACGCGGACGGGGCACGGCCCGGCGGACTCCGCCCCCACCCTGACCGCCCTCGAGAAGAACCTCACCCGACCCCCTGCCCGGCACCGGGCCGGGCAGGGACACGGAAGGCGGAAGCCGCCGGGCGTCAGGCGCCGCACCCTCATGCGGAAGTGGCCGGCGACCCCAAGACCCTGCCGACGCGCATCGCCCGGTCCTATGTGCGGCGCATGGCCGAGAGCGGAGGCAGCGATCCATTCGTGGCCATGCTGCGTGCGGTGGCCTCGGAGGAGGAGTCCGGCAAGAACGGGCCGCTGGCCGAGGTGTCGGACGAACAGCTCGTTCGACACCTCGGCCCCAACCTGCGCGGCATCCCGCTGGACTGACGACCGGCCCGGCATCGACGTCGCCGCCGAGTAGGGGCGGCAGCCCGCGCGGAAGACGTGCGGCCCTTCCTCCAGCGGCCCTCGGTACCCAACCTCTTCGGTTACCCGCGCTCCGGAGACCTCGCGGGTGGCGGCGCCGTCGAGGCACGTACGACGAGTTCGGTGGCGAGCTCGATGTGGTGGGAGTCGACCTTCTCACCGTTGGCGAGTCGTAGGGCGGTACGCAAGGCGGCACCGCCCATCTCCCGCAGCGGCTGGCGCACGGTGGTCAGGGGCGGTGAGGCCACCTGGGCGAGGCTCGTGTCGTCGAAGCCGACCACGCTCAGGTCTTCCGGGACGCGCAGACCTCGCGCCCGGGCGGTCTCGATGATCCCGACGGCGATCTCGTCGTTGCCTGCGAAGATCGCTGTCGGTGGCTCTTGCAGGCCCAACAGTGCCGCTGCCCCGAGCAGTCCTGTTTCGTAGGTGAATTCTCCCGGCCGGACGTAGTCCTCGGGTACGCGGGCCCCTCCCGCCTCCATGGCGGCGCGGTAACCGTGCATACGTGCCTGGTTGCACACGGCCATGGCGGGTCCACCGAGATAGGCGACGCGGCGGTGCCCCAGGGAGAGCAGGTGCCGCGTCGCGGCCAGGCCGCCCGCGAAGTTGGTGGCCCCCACGCTGTTCACCCGGGTGTCCGGCAGGTGCAAGGGGTCCAATACGACCAGCGGCAGCCCGGACCGGGCCAGTTCGTTCAGGTGCGCCGTGGTGTACACGCTGGTGACCGCGATGACGGCACGACGCCCGGCGGAAACCAGGTCCCGGGCCCAGTGCGGGGCGCGAGACGCCTTGCTGATCACCACCGAGGCCCCCAGCTCGGAGGCGGAGTCGATGATCCCTTCCAGGGTTTCGGCGACGTAGCACTTCAGACCGCCCTTGAACTGCACCTCGATCGTCGGGCTTACGACGGCCTCGGTGTGACGGAACACCGGGGCGAGGTAGTCGTGGTGGTCCAGCAGTTCCTGCACCCGGGTGCGGGTCTGAGCGGCCACGTCACCGCGGCCGTTCACCACTTTGGACACGGTCGCGACGGAGACGCCGGCCGCTTGAGCGATGTCCGCCAAAGTGGTGCGCCTCGCGTTCGGTCGCATCGGTTACCTCCCGTAGACGTCCACCGGTGTGGTCCGTCGCCGATCGGGCCGGCAACGCGGGTGGAACCGGTCAACAATACGGCAACCCGCCATGAGCCCGTCCCGGGAGGTACCGACCGCGCCTGCCTTCGGCACGACCCGACCAGCCCCGCCGGCGCTCACGCCGGGGTCATCTCCCTGCCTTACCCGCAGCCCATGACTTTCGAAACTGTTTCGAACCCGCGAGCCTTTTCGGGTGTCGTTGCGGCCCGGTACCGCACAGGTCGAACACACCTCCAGAACGCGCCTTCACGTCCCTTGACAGGCCATCAACTCGAAACCTAATTTGCACGAACATAGCTCGGAGAAAGCTGTTTCGAAAATCTTTCACCATGACTCACGAGAAGCCGGTGGCTCTCGAGTGCGGAGAAAAGACATGGCGCTCTCCCGACGTACCCTCCTCGGCCTGGCCGCCGCTGTGCCGGTCTCCGCGGCACTGGCGGCCTGCGGCTCGTCCGGCCCCGGCAAGAGCGGTGGTGGGGCCACATACTGGTACCTGAACGGTCAGCCGCAGGAAGGCGTCCGAGCCGGTGCGGTGGACGCGTTCAACAAGGCCCGTCCCCACGGCCGGATCGACGACACCACGTTTCAGAACGACGCCTACAAGACGAAGATCAAAACCGCCATCGGTGCCGGGCAGGTACCCACGATCATCTGGGGCTGGGGCGGCGGGACACTGCGCACCTACGCGCGAGCGGGCCAAGTGGAAGACCTCACGTCGTGGTTCGGCGAGCACCCCGAAGTCAAGAAGGAGCTGTTTCCTTCCTCGTTCGGCGCGGCAACCGTCGACGGCAAGATCTACGCAATGCCGTGCGAGACCGTACAGCCGATCATCCTCTACTACAACAAGAAGGTCTTCGACCAGGTCGGCGTACAGCCGCCGGAGTCCTGGGACGACATCATGGCGCTGGTGCCCAAATTCAACGCGAAGGGCATAGCACCGCTCTCCCTCGGCGGCCAGTCCCGGTGGACGAACATGATGTGGCTGGAGTTCCTGTTCGACCGCATCGGCGGTCCCGAGGTGTTCCAGGCCGTCGTCGAGGGCGAGAAGAACGCCTGGTCGAACCCGGACGCCATCACCGCGCTGACCAAGGTGCAGGAACTGGTCGAGGCCGACGGGTTCATCAAGGGCTTCTCCTCCATCACCGCGGACTCCAACGCTGACCAGGCACTGCTGTACACCGGCAAGGCCGCGATGATGCTGCACGGTGCATGGTCGTACGGCATCCAGCGGGCCGACGGCGGAGACTTCGTCTCCAGCGGTGGACTGGGCTACATGAACTTCCCGCCCGTGGACGGCGGCAAGGGCGATCCGAGCAACGCGGTCGGCAACCCGGCTCAGTACCTGTCCATCTCCTCTAAGGCCACCGACGATGAGAAGAAGATCGCCAAAGACTTCTTTGCGACCGGTGTCCTCCAGGACGCCGAGGTGAAGGCATGGATCGACAACGGGTCGGTTCCGGTCCGGCCGGGCACGGAAAAGCTGCTGGCCGCCTCCCAGAGCGCCGACTTCCTCCAGGTCGACTACGGCATCGCCAGCAAGGCCAAGACGTTCGTGCAGTCCTGGGACCAGGCACTCAGTCCGACGGCCGCCGAGACCCTGCTGGACAACGTCGTCAAGTTGTTCCAGCTGTCCATCTCGCCGGAGCAGTTCGCCGGCAACCTCAACGCGGTCATCGGCACATGAGCTCACCCACCGGTCACCCACCGCGCCGCCGACCGCACAGCATCCTGCCCTGGCTGGCCACACCGGCGCTGGTGGTCTTCGTCGGTTTCGCCGTGGTCCCGCTCGTCGGTGTCTTCGCGTTGAGCTTCACCACCTGGGACGGGATCGGCGCCGTCCACCGGTCGGGGCTGACCAGCTGGCGTGCGGTGCTCACCGACCCCGGGCTGCCGCACGCCCTCCGCGTGACCTTCATGGTGATGGCGGTGTCGTGGGCCGTTCAGACGCCGCTGAGTATTCTGCTCGGCACGTTCCTCGCGGGCCGCCAGCGCTACCGCGCGGTGCTGGGCGTGGTGTACTTCGTCCCCCTGATGCTCAGCTCCGCGGCCATCGCCATCGCCTACAAGGCCCTGTTGGACCCCAACTTCGGGCTCGGCGCCGGACTGAAGCTGCCCCTGCTCAGCCAGGACTGGCTGGGGCGGCCCTGCCTTGCCTTCGGCGTCGTCGTCTTCGTCGTCTCCTGGCAGTTCGTCCCGTTCCACTCCCTGATCTACCAGGGCGGTGTCCAGCAGATCCCCCAGTCACTCTACGAAGCGGCCCAGTTGGACGGTGCCGGACGAATCCGGCAGTTCTTCGGCATCACGTTGCCCCAGCTGAGATACACCATCATCACATCGTCCACGCTGATGGTGGTCGGGTCGCTGACCTTCTTCGACCTCATCTTCGTCCTGACCGAGGGCGGCCCCGGCGACGCCACCCGGGTCCTGGCACTGGACATGTACAAGCGGGGATTCCAGGCCGGCCTGATGGGACCGGCCAGCGCCATCGCCGTCATCCTCGTCCTGGTGGGTCTGGCCCTCGCCCTGCTGCTGCGCCGGCTCGGCGGCCGGGACGCCGGGGCGAGCCAACTCGAGGGGGCCTGAGGTGACCACCACGCTGCCCGAGGCACGGCGACCGCGCGGCACGGCCCCCCGCGAGTGGCCACGCCACTCCCCCCGCAGGACCCGCCGACGCAACTGGCCCGGCGGTCTGGCAGGATGGCTCTGGCTGGTCGTCGTGGCCGTACCCCTGTACTGGACCCTCATCACCAGCCTCAAGGCCCAGAGCCGCTACTACGCGAGCAACCCGCTGGTGCCTTCGGGCGACCCGACACTGGACAACTACCGGCTGGTCATCGAGTCCGACTTCCTGCGCTACTTCCTGAACAGCGTCGTGGTCACCGCGGGCGCCGTGGTGCCGGCGGTCGTGTTCTCCTTCATGGCGGCCTATGCCATCGTCAGGGGTTGGCGCATGCGGGTGCTGCGCGCGATGAACGGGCTGTTCCTCATGGGCCTGGCCATCCCGCTGCAGGCGACGGTGATCCCGGTCTATCTGATCATCATCAGACTGCGGCTGTACGACACACTGCTCGCGCTGATCCTCCCGTCGATCGCCTTCGCCATCCCACTGTCGGTGCTGGTGCTCGCCAACTTCATCCGCGACGTGCCCAAGGAACTGTTCGACTCGATGCGGGTCGACGGCGCCACCGAATGGACGACCCTGTGGCGGCTGGCGGCACCACTCACCCGGCCGGCCATCCTCACCGTGACCATCTTCAACGCCCTGACCATTTGGAACGGGTTTCTGCTTCCGCTGGTGCTCACTCAGACTCCGGAGCGCCGGACCCTGCCGCTCGCGCTGTGGACCTTCCAGGGCCAGTACGGGGTCAATGTCCCCGCCGTTCTCGCCGCCGTCGTCCTCACCACACTGCCCGTCCTGATCCTGTACGCGTTCGGCCGCCGCCAACTGTTGAGCGGTCTGACCGCCGGATTCAGCCGTTGAGCCGGGACATCCCGGTGGTCGGTCGCGGCGCCGGGGCCTGGTGGTCCCCGGTGTCTCACAGGACGCCGCGCCGGGCCAGGTTGCGCGTCAGCGCTCGTACACCGAACGTCCACGGCGCGGCCTGCTCGCTGGGGACGACGGTGTTGACCAGGGCGCCGAGTCGCGGGCTGGAGATCCGCACGACGTCGCCGTACGCGTGGGTGAAGCCCATGCCGGGTGCCGTTCGGTCCTCGGTCGGGGCGAACAGCGTTCCGGTGAACAGCACGAAGCCGTCCGGGTACTGATGGTGCGGACCGTACGTGGCGGCCACCAGGTCCAGCACGTCGCGGCTGATCCCCCGCATCGTGCTGTTGCCGTGCAGTACGTATCCGTCCGTGCCCTCGACCCGCAGATCGACGTCGAGACCGCGTACGGTGTCGAGGGTGAAGTCCTCGTCGAACAGGCGGAGGAACGGGCCGATCGCGCACGAGGCGTTGTTGTCCTTCGCGCGGGCGAGCAGCAGGGCGCTGCGTCCCTCGATGTCACGGAGGTTGACGTCGTTGCCGAGCGTCGCACCGTGGACCCGGCCGCCCGAGTCCACGACGAGGACGACCTCGGGCTCGGGGTTGTTCCACACCGAGGCGCCGAGCACTCCGATGTCGGCGCCGACGCCGACCGCGGACAGCACCGGCGCCTTGGTGAACACTTCCGGGTCCGGCCCGATGCCGACCTCCAGGTACTGCGACCACAGCCCCTCGGCGACAAGGAGTTCCCTGGCCTTGTCGGCCTCGGGTGATCCGGGACGGATGCCGTCGAGCGCACCGCCCACCGCCTCCACGAGGCGGGCCCGCACCCGGGCAGCCTGCGCCGGGTCGCCTCCTGCGCGCTCCTCGATGACGCGTTCCAGCAGGCTCCGGGCGAAGGTGACGCCGGCGGCCTTGATCACCTGCAGGTCGACGGGGGCGAGCAGATGGGCAACGTCACGGCGACCGGTAGGTGCCTCGAGCAATGCGTCCAGGCGCCAGACGTGTCCTCCGTCGGCCTCGCGGACGACTGCCGCCGCGTCGTCGCGTTCCATGAGGTCGGAAACGGTGGGAACGACGGCCGTCAGGTCGACGACCCGCTCGCCGCGAACCGCGGCCACACACGGCCCGTCGTGTTCCGGGGCGTGGACGCGGGCGACGAGGGTTGCGCGGTCGGCGTCCTCCGGAAGGACGGAGCCGCTGGTGAGGACCGGACGGGGGCGGGCGGCTGCCGATTCCACGATCAATGCTCTCCTGGGTCCGGGGGTGCGGTGCCTGGGGCCGTCTCAGTGGGAGTCGCGAGGGACCTCGTGTCCACGGCTTCCGCGCAGGAACCCGAAGTCGGCCCCCCGGTCGGCTTGTTCCACGTTCCGCGTGTACAGCCAGGTGTAGCCCCCGTCGTACCGGTCAGCGGGTGGCCTCCACGTCTGCCGGCGCCGGGTCAGCTCAACGTCGTCCACGTCCAGGCGCAGGGTGCGGTTCGGGACGTCGAGGACGACGGAGTCTCCGTCGTGCACCAGGGCGAGAGGTCCGCCGACGGCGGCCTCGGGCGCCACGTGCAGGACCACCGTGCCGTACCCGGTGCCGCTCATCCGGCCGTCGCAGACGCGCACCATGTCCTTGACGCCGGCCTTCAGCAGCTTGGCGGGAAGCGGGACGTTGGAGACCTCGGGCATGCCAGGGTAGCCCTTGGGGCCGGCGTTGCGGATGACGATGACGGTGTTCTCGTCGATGTCCAGGTCCGGGTCGTCGACCACCTCGTGGTAGGCCTCCGGCGAGTCGAAGACGCGCGCGGGGCCGCGGTGGGTGAGCAGGTGCGGTGACGCGGCGGACTGTTTGATCACGGCCCCGTCGGGACACAGGTTGCCGCTCAGGACCGCGATACCGGTGCCGGCCGGCTGGAAGGGGGCGTCGAGGCGGGTGATGACGTCGGAGTCGACGCGTTCGGCGTGCTCGGTGTCCTCGGCGATGGTGCGTCCGGTGACTGTGATCTGGTCGCCGTGCAGCAGCCCGCCGCCGAGCAGCTCGGCAAGGACAGCCGGGAGGCCGCCCGCGTAGCAGAAGTCCTCCATGAGGTACGCGCCACTGGGCATCAGGTTGACCAGCGTCGGCACCGCGCGAGCCAGGCCGTCGAAGTCCGACAGGCTCAACTCGACGCCGACCCGCCCGGCCAGGGCGGTGAGGTGGATGACGGCGTTCGTGGAACCGCCGATGGCCGCGTTGACCCGGACGGCGTTCTCGAACGCCTCCCGGGTCAGAATCCGCGAGGGGCGTAGTTCCTCTTCCACCATCCCCACGATGCGCTGCCCGGCCGCCTGCGCGGTCTCCATCCGCCGGGAGTCGACCGCGGGCCAGGCCGCCGAGCCCGGCAGCTGCATGCCGAGCGCCTCGGCCATGCAGGCCATCGTCGAGGCGGTCCCCATCGTCATACAGTGCCCGTTGGAACGGGCCATGCAGCCTTCCGCGAAGAAGCACTCCTCCTCGGTCATCCTGCCGGTCTTCAGATCTTCCTCGAACTTCCACACGTGAGTACCGGACCCCACGTCCTGACCCCGGTACTTGCCGTTGAGCATCGGCCCGCCGGTAACCATGACGGCGGGCAGGTCGACGCTGGCGGCGCCCATGAGCATGGCGGGGGTGGTCTTGTCACAGCCGGACAGCAGCACGACACCGTCGAGCGGGTTGGCCCTGATCAGCTCCTCGACCTCCATGGCCATCAGGTTGCGGTACAGCATGGCGGTGGGACGCATCAGAGTCTCGCCGGTGGCCATGGTGGGAAACTGCAGCGGCAGGCCGCCCGCCTGCCACACGCCGCGCTTGACGGCTTCGGCGACGCGAGTCAGATGGGCGTTGCACGGGGCGAGTTCGGAGGCACTGGTCGCGATGCCGATGACCGGGCGCCCGTCGAAGACCTCGTGCCCGAAGCCCTGGTTGCGCATCCAGGAGCGGTACACCATCCCGCTGCGGCCCCGTGCGCCGAACCATGCCTGGCTGCGGCGACTCTTCTGCTGACCGTCCGTCATGTAGGCACTCCCGTAGCTCTGGCGTCGTCCGCTTCGCGAGGGGCGTTGTCGGGTGGCGACCCGCAGGCCGTAGTACCCGGTGACGCCATCATTAAATGATTCGATGAACGGCGTCTAGTAGTGCTTGGTCATGTGCGGTCTGGGATGGCGTGTCTTTTTGATTGGTCGTGTCGTTGACCGGGTGTGCTGGGTGGGGAGTTGGCTGCGGTCCGGTGTGATCTGGAGGACTTCGCGGCGGAGATGTTCGAGCCGTTCGCGCGGGTGGATCAGCGACGGTGGGGTGTGGTCTATCTGCGGGGTCTGCTGCTGGACGGCGGGCGTAAGTCGGTGGAGCCGATGGCCGCCCGCCTGGGCGAGGACGGGAACCGTCAGGCCCTGGCCCACTTCGTCACTTCCAGTCCGTGGGATGCAGCGCATGTGCGGGCCCGGTTGGCCTGGCGCATGGAGCCGGTCATCAAGCCCACCGCGCTGATCATCGATGACACCGGGTTCCTCAAGGACGGGGACGCGTCCGCGTGCGTGACCCGGCAGTACACCGGCACAGCGGGCAAAGTCACCAACTGCCAGGCCGGCGTCTCTCTGCACCTGGCTTCCCACGGTGCCTCGGCGGCGGTGAACTGGCGTCTGTTCCTGCCCGGGAGCTGGGACCCCGCCTCGCCGAAGGCAGATCCGGCCAAAGTGGCCCGCCGTGCCAGGTGCGCCATCCCCGCCGAGGTGGGCCATGTCGAGAAGTGGCAGCTGGCCCTCGACATGATCGACGAGACGCGGTCCTGGGGCATCGAAGTACCCCAGGTCATCACCGACGGCGGCTACGGGGACACCGCCGCCTTCCGGCTCGGCCTGGAAGAACGCGGTCTCGACTATGTGGTGGGCATCTCGACCACGACCACGGCGCACCCCGGGGATGCACAGCCGTGCACCCCGGCCTACCCCGGCCTGGGCCGACGGCCGGTCCCGGCCTACCCCGAGCGAGCACAGACCGTGAAGAGCCTGGTCATCGCGGCCGGGAAACGCGCCGCGCGGCCGGTGCAGTGGCGGGAGGGATCGAGGCCGGGCAGTGGCCGCAGCGGGCGCAAGCGCATGTACTCGCGCTTCGTGGCCCTGCGGGTCCGGCCTGCCGGACGGGAGATCCGCAAGGCCACGGCTGGCACCGGGCTCCCGGTCCGCTGGCTGCTGGCCGAATGGCCCGCCGACCAGGACGAGCCCGTGCAGTTCTGGCTCTCCAACCTGCCCGAGACCACTCCGCTGCCCGTCCTCGTGCGCACCGCGAAGCTCCGCTGGCGCATCGAGAACGACTACCGCGAGATGAAGCAGACCCTGGGCCTGGCCCACTTCGAAGGCCGGACATGGCCAGGCTGGCACCACCACGTCACCCTCGTCTCGGTCGCCCACGCCTTCTGCACCCTGCAGCGACTGAGCCGATCCCCAAAAGAGACGGCGTCGGCCTGAGCCTCTACCAAGTCGTTCGCGAGCTGCAATTACTCCTCGCGATCTGGACCGGCGCCTGCCCCACCTGTCACCGCGACATGCCACACCCCGCACCAACATGACCAAGCACTACTAGTGCCAATACCAGTGACTTTGTGTGGTGTGGGTCGTTGGGTGTGGTGTGCCGAGGCCTGGTCAGGTGAAGTCGTCGTCGGGTGAGCGTCTGTCGAACCGAATTGCTCTGGGGGTGCTGACGCGGGTCTTCCCGCCGGAGCTGGTGGATGAGGTGATTGCTGAGTGCGGGCGTCTGGAACAGCGGTCGCGTCTGCTGCCGGCCCGTGTGGTGGTGTATTTCGTGCTGGCGATGTGTCTGTTCTCCGGGCAGGGCTATGAGGAAGTCGCCAGGCTGCTGACGCAGGGGCTGGAGCGGGCCCGGCGGTGGGAGAAGCCGTGGCGGGTGCCGACGACCGGGGCGATCGGCCGGGCCCGCTCACGGCTGGGGCCGGAGCCGTTGAAGGTGCTGTTCGACCGTGTCTGCCGGCCGGTGGCCGACCAGGACACTGCCGGTGCCTGGTACCGGCAGTGGCGACTGGTCTCGGTGGACAGCACCGTCTTCGACATCCCGGACACCGACGCGAACGCAGACTTCTTCGGCCGGCCCGGTTCAGCCCGGGGACAGCAGCGAAGCGCTTACCCGCAGGTGAGGGTCACCGCCCTGGTCGAGTGCGGCACGCATGCGGTGTTTGCCGCGGCGACCGCACCGCTTTCGGTCCACGAACAGCACCTGATCCCCGGCCTGCTGGACCGGCTCAGGCCGGGCATGCTGGTGCTCGCCGACCGGGGCATCACCGGGTTCGAGCTGTGGCGGGCCGCCACGGACACGGGCGCGGACCTGGTGTGGCGGGTCCGCAAGAACGTCGTGCTGCCCGTCCTCGAGAACTTCGACGACGGCTCCTACCTGTCCGAGATCGTCGCCACCAGCGACCGAGCCCGCCGCCGTGACCCGGCCACGGTCAGAGTGGTCGAGTACACCCTCAACGGAGGGGACGAGACGGTCTACCGGCTCGTCACCACTGTCTGTGACCCGGACCAGGCTCCCGCGGCCGAGCTTGCCGCCCTCTACCACCAGCGGTGGGAGATCGAGAACACTCTCGACGAGATCAAGACCCATCAGGGCGGACACCACCTCGTCCTGCGCTCGCGCCATCCCGACGGCGTCGAGCAGGAGATCTACGGATTCCTCCTGGTCCACCACGCGCTGAGAGACGTCATACACCGCACCGCCCACCGAGCCGGACTCGACCCCGACCGGATCTCCTTCACCCGCACACTGAACGCCGCCCGCCGGCACGTCACCGGCCAGGCGGCACTTTCCCCCCTCACGACTGAAGCAGGCGCTGAGACACACGGGCCGTGAACTGCTGGAACGACTCCTGCCACCCCGAAGGCCACGCACCAACCCCCGTGTCATCAAACGCAAGATGTCCAACTGGCACCTCAAACACCCCCATCACCGCAACCCACCCCAGCCCCCGGCCACGACAGTCACACTGGTCCCACCCACCAAAACCACCAGCAGACGCCAGGAAAGCCCTTAAAACAGCGGTATTGGCCCTAGAGGTCCGTTCGGCCTCACCGTGGCCGTTCGGCCCTGGTACGGCCCGGCCCGGCCGCGGTCCACCGGATCCGCCGCGCCGCGTGGCGCCCGGCACCGGGCGCCACGGCTCAGAGCACGCCCCGGCGCCACTCGCGGATCAGGAGCCAGCCGAGATAGCCGCCGCCGAGGGCCATCGTGTAGATGCCCACGGGGAGGTCCTCGAACAGGGGCAGTTGCTGGGCCGCGAGGTCCGCCGACACCAGCAGCAGCGCGCCGACGAGGGTGGCCTGCGTCAGCTGGGGGCCGGAGCCGCGCGTGAGGCGCTTGGCGATCTGCGGTGCGGTCAGCGAGATGAACGCGATGGGCCCCGCGACGCTGACGGCCGCCGCGGAGAGCACGATCGCCAAGGTGACGGCGAGGGACTTGGTGCTCCCGGGACGGGCGCCGAGCCCCTCGGCGAGGTCGTCGCCCATCTCACCGATGTCCAGGCGCCGTGCGATCAGGGCCGTGCAGGGGGCCGCGGCCAGCAGCACCAGCCAGATGACACCGGCGTCGCTCCAGGACCGCGCCGCGAGACTGCCGTTGACGTAGGCGGTCAGGACGGTGGCCTTGTCCCGCTCCACGGCGTAGACCACGTACTGCGTGACCGCCGTCCCGATGGCGGCGACTCCGATACCGGCCACCACGAGGCGTCCGCCGTTGCGGAAGCCGGCACCCGTCGAGACGTACACCAGCGCCATGGCGGCGGCCGCCCCCGCGAGCGCGCCGACGGGTACTGGCAGGGTGCCCGGCAGCAGCAACGCGACGATCGCGGCGCCGGCGCCCGCCCCGGAACCCAGGCCGATCACGTCCGGGCTCCCCAGGGGGTTACGGGTCACGGACTGGAAGAGCGCGCCCGACAGTCCGAGCGCCGCGCCCGTCCCCGCGGCGACCACGAGGCGTGGCCCGCGCAGCCGTTCGAGGACAAAGACGTCCGTTCCCCGTGCGCCGCCCGTGAGGGCGCCCGGCAGGTCGGCGAGCGGGACCCCGGTCCGGCCGAGGGAGAGCGTCGCGGCCGCGGCGGCGAGGGTCAGGAGCACGACGAGGAGCGCCGTGACGACGGAGATCCGCCGGACCGGGAGCGCGAGGGCCCGCCCGATGACGAGGAAGCCGCGTGGCGCGCCGGTGGGGCGGGTCCGCCGGGACGGTCGGCGCGCCGGGTCCGGCGCGCCGTTCGAGGTGCCGTTCCGTATGCCGTTCCGTATGCCGTTCCGTATGCCGTTCCGTATGCCGTTCGGTGTGCCGTGCGACGCGGGTGAGGTGTCGCGCGGATCCGCGCTACGGATGGTGTGCTTCATCCCGCCGTTCCCTTCATCCTCCGTACGGCGTACAGGAGCGCGGGGGCGCCCACGAACGCGGTGACCACGCCCACCATCAGCTCCTGCGGCCGCAGCACGACGCGGCCCACGACGTCCGCGAGCAGCAGCAGGGCCGGGCCCGCGACGGCGGAGAACGCGACCTGGGTCCGGAAGTCGGTGCCGACGAGGGCCCGTACGACATGGGGGACGGCCAGCCCGACGAAGGCGATCGGGCCGACCGCCGCCGTGGCCGCCGCGCTCAGCAGCGTGGCGGCGAACAGACCGCCGCCGCGCGCCAGGGCCGGACGGGCGCCGAGCGCGGTCGCGGAATCGTCCCCGAGCGCGAGCGCGTTGAGACCGGGCGCGACGAGCGCGCCGAGCGCGAACCCGACGGCGGCGAAGGGCAGGACCGACCAGAGGACGTCGAAGTCCCGGCCGCCGAGGGCCCCGACGACCCAGTACCGGTAGCTGTCGAAGACCTTGGGCCTGCTGAGGGTCACGGCCTGGATGAACGCCATCAGCACGGCGGAGAGCACCGCCCCGGCGAGCACCAGCCTGACCATGCTCCGGCCGGCCCCCGCCGATCCGATGGCGTGCACGAGCACCCCCGCGACCAGCGCCCCGGGCAGCGCCCACCACAACGTGGCGGTGGCGCCGGAAGCACCGAGGAACGCGGTGGCGGCGACGATGCTCGCGGAGGCGCCCGCGTTGATGCCGAGCAGCCCGGGGTCGGCCAGCGGGTTACGGGTCACCCCTTGCATGAGCGTGCCCGCGACGGCGAGGCAGAGCCCGGCCAGCAGGCCGAGCGCCGTCCTCGGGTAGCGGCTCTCGACGACGGTGGCGACGTACGGGTCGGCGGCGCCGGAGAACACGTCCACGACATCGCCGAAGGAAGTGGTCCTGCTGCCGAACATCACACTGGCGACGACGGCGCACGCCAGGACGGCGAGCCCGGCGAGGAGGACGTACACCCGCCGGGCGGTGCCGGTACGCCGGGACGTACCGGCACCGCCCGGGCGGACGGCTGAGGTGGTGGTGGTCATGGGGTCCTGATGGTCGCTGTCCGGCGGGTGGGCCTGTCACGGGTCGCCCGGCGCCGGGCCGCCGGGCCCGGCAGGTGCGGGGGCACCACGCGGTGTCAGGACGTGGCGCCCGCCGAGCCACCGGCCCTGGCCACGGCCTTGTCGATCAGTGGCAGATAGCGCTCGACGACCCAGGGGACGGTGAGGGGGTTGATGATCGACGACGCGGTGACGAAGGAGGTGTCGTCGCTCGCGACGACGGCACCGCGCTTGACGGCGGGTATCGCCGCGTACAGCGGCTGCGCCTCGATCTCCTCGCGGGTCCTGGCGTCGGTGTAGAAGGTGAAGATCACGTCACTGCCGGAGAGCTTCTCGGCGTTCTCCAGGCCGATGAGCGCCGAGTCGGTGCCCTTGGTCTCCTTGAACGTCTTGGCGACCGGGTCGACGGTGAGCCCGAGCGAGGAGACCATCTCGACCCGCTGCTCCTCGGGCAGGAAGACCCCGAGCGTGCCGGGCCCCGAGGTGTAGATGTACGAGAACGAGACGCCCTTGTACGCGGGGCGGGTCGCGGCGGCGTCGGCGAGCTGCTTCTCGATCCGCGAGATGAGGGTCCTGGCCTCGGCCGGCCTGCCCAGCGCCTTGGCGATGATCTCGATCTGCTCGTCCCAGTTGGTGCTCCAGGCCAGCCCGGGGTAGGCGACGGTCGGGGCGATGTCGGAGAGGATGTCGTACTGCTTCTGCGTGATGCCCGACCAGGGGGCGAGGATCACGTCGGGGGCGAGTTCGGTGATGGCCTCGAAGTCGATGTCCTCACCGCCCGCGAACTGCTCGGGCAGTTCGTCGCCGGACTTCTTCACCGCCTCGTGGATCCAGGGCAGGTAGCCGGTCTTGTCGCTCCCCCACGCGTACTCCTCGATGCCCACGGGGGTGTGACCGAGCGCGATGGCGGTCTCGGCCGAGCCCTGCCCGAGGGTGACGATCCGTTCGGGCTGTTCGCTGATCTTCGCTTCGCCGAGCGAGCTCTTGATCGTGACCGGGAAGGCACCGCCACCGTTTCTCGCCGCACCGCCGGAGGACTTCCCCTCGTCGGATCCTCCCGACGAGCAACCGCCGAGGACGAGGGTGAGCGCGGCGGCGGCCGCCGAGAGGGTGAGCGTGCGGCGGCGCACTCGGGTGGACCAGGTGGGCATCGGATTCCTCTGTGTGATGCGGCGTATTGCGGCCATGGGGCACAGGCAGCCGTGCGACACCGGTCAACAGCGGCTTAGGGAAGCCTAAGCTAAGTAGATATTCCTTTCAACCGCGCTCATGTCCACTCCGTACCGGATCCCCGGTCAGCCCGCCGCGGGGAAGGCCGAGGACGCCGCCCACGCGGCGAGTTCACGCCCCGCCGCGGCGCGCAGCTCCGCGCTCGGGGACGTGGTGCCGTCCGCGACGAGTGCGTAGTGGAGGGTCCCGGGCCCGTCGGCCGCCGCCGGGGCCGACAGCAGCAGCCGGTGCGCGCCCGGGCCGCCCCGTTCGGCGGCCCGGGCGACGGGATGGCCGGCCGTCTGCCCCTGCGCGGTGTACGCGGGCAGGCCGGTCACGGCGCCGAGGTCGGAGACGACGGTGGTGGTGGCCGGGTCGAAACCGCTCGGCAGGTGCAGCTCGGTCGGCGCCCGCGTGGCGCCCTCGGAGCGCCAGACGATCACACCGTAGCGCCCTGGACCCACCAGCCGCGCGGTGTTGGGCATCCCCTCCGGAACGCGGTTCCAGCTCATCACCGAGGTGCCGTCGCGGGACCGGTCCTCATAGGTGAAGGCGAGGGCGCGGCCGGCGACGGCGGTGGGGTAGAGGCGGTCGAGCAGCCGGGCGTCCTGGCGCAGGACGGCCTTGCCGGACGCGTCGAGTTCGACGGAGGAGAGGTCCTCGTCGTTCCAGGCGTCCCCGTCCGTGAGAATTTTGCCGGGGTTGCCGTTCATCGCCTCACGGTGGCGGCCGCTGTAGAGGTCCCACTGCCATTGGGTGCCCGACAGGACGGGGCCCGACCGCGCCGCCGACGACCACCAGGCGGCGCCCGGCAGCCGGGAGTCGAGCGCCTGGTACATGGCCTTCAGCACCGAGGGGGCCTTGTCGGCGGTGGTGCCGCTGAGCGGGTGGCCGAACTCGCTGACGATGCCGGGGGTGGCCAGGGCCGCCGCGCGGTCACGCACCGCCGCGAAGTCGGTGGCGTACCGGCCGTCCCGCGCCTTGCCCCACATGAAGATGCCCGAGATGGCCTTCTGGTCGTAGAAGTGGGTGTTGAAGACGTAGTCGTCGCCGACGGCGCCCGCGTCGAGGAGGCCGCCGGGCTGCCGGGCGAAGTCGAGGTTGGCGTTCCAGAACATGTTGGGCTCCACGAACACGGGCTTGTCGCGCCAGCCCGCGGCGTCCATCCGGGCCCGGAACTCCTCGTAGAACGGCCACAGGACGTCCCGTTCCCACGCGCGGCTGTCCTGTCCGCTCGCGTACTCGCCCGCGTAGGGCTCGTTGTACGGGTCGAAGCCGACGACGCCCGCGAACTCGTCCGCGTCGAGATCGCGGGCCAGGTGTTCCATCGTCTTCTGCGCGGTGTCGAGGAAGGCGTCCCGGACGGGCACGGAGACCGGGCCGGAGGGCGTGGGAACGGTGAGGACACGGTTGGCCCAGAAGTCCCGGGTGGCGCTCTTGACCGCCTGGTTCTGGGTGATGTTCTGGCCCCACAGGACGCAGATGCCACAGGACTCGTCGGGATACCCGCCGGCCTCGACCGCCCAGCGGGGCGCGCCGTCACCGGTGTACCAGCTGTCCTCGTCGAACAGGTGGCGGGAGTAGAGGTCCTGGTGGAAGTCGGGGAACACCCGCAGCCCGACGGCCAGCAGGGCCTTGATCTGCTCGGTGGCCCGGTCGAGGTAGGCGGTGTCGAGCACGCCGGGCGCGGGCTCGGCGTGCGCCCAGGAGAGCAGGAAGCGGACGGCGTTGCCCCCGGTCAGGGTGCGGACGGCGGCGGCGGAGGCGCGGGCGTCGGCCGCGTTCGCGAAGGGCAGGCCGCCGTTCTCCTCCAGTTTGGTCTCGCCGGAGATGTTGAATCCGCGCAGGACCACCTCACGGCCGTGTCCGTCGCTGAACCGGCCGTCGTCCACGCTCACTTCGGTGGCCGTCCGGCCGTCGAACCACTGCGGATCGCCGTCCGCGGCGCGGGCGGGAGGACCGGCGAGCGCGACCGTGGCGAGGAGCAGGCCGACCGCGCCGAGCAGTGCGCCGCGCCCTCGGGCGTGTCGCGAAAGTCCCGCCTGGCCGGCGACGCCTGGCACGCACGCTCGCCGTCCCGGGCCCCACCTCGGGCCCCCGCGCCGCCCCGAGCGCCCTCGCCGCCGCGCGCCCCGCCCCGTGATCCGTACCGCCGTCGCCTCGCCCCATGACATGGCGACCACACTGCGCCCGTTATTGACAGGTAGTCAATAGCGTCGACCGTACCGCCCGGACTCCCACAACTCGGCCTCGCGCCGGGTGCATTGACTTCCCTTGGGACGTCAGTAGCGTGGGAGCGCACAGCATGTCGCACAACGTTCGACATACCGAACACTCCATGGTGACGGGACACCTCGGGCCCACCGGCCCACGACATGCGGAGATCCGGCTATGACCAGACCACTCGACAGACGGCACTTCCTCACGACCGCCGCCGGCGGGGCCACGGCCGCCGCGCTGGTGGCGGCGGGCGACACCGCCGCGAGCGCGGCACCGGCCGACGGACCGCCCACCGCACCGGACACACGGGGCGGCGAGGCGGGGCGGGCCGCGGCCCCCGTCGTCCAGCCCTTCCCCCTCGGCGCGGTGACCCTGCTGGCGAGCGCGTTCAAGGACAACCAGTCGCGCAACACGGCCTACCTGCGCTTCGTCGACCTCGACAGGCTGCTGCACACCTTCCGGCTGAACGTCGGGCTGGCGAGCGGCGCCGCGCCCTGCGGCGGCTGGGAGTCGCCCACCACCGAACTGCGCGGGCACAGCACCGGCCACCTGCTCTCCGGCCTGGCCCTCACGTACGCCAACACCGGTGAGAGCGCACTGCGCGACAAGGGGAACCGGCTGGTGGCCGCGCTCGCCGAGTGCCAGGCGCGCTCGCCGCGGGCGGGGTTCGGGCAGGGCTATCTCTCGGCGTTCCCCGAGAACTTCTTCGACCGGCTGGAGGCCGGGACGGGGGTGTGGGCGCCGTACTACACGATTCACAAGATCATGGCCGGCCTCGTCGACCAGTACCGGCTGGCGGGCAACAGTCAGGCACTCGACGTCGTCCTCGCCCAGGCCGCCTGGGTGGACCGGCGTACCGCGCGGCTGTCACCGGCCCAGATGCAGCGGGTGCTGGAGACCGAGTTCGGCGGGATGAACGACGTACTGGCCGACCTGCACGCGGTCACCGGTGACGCGACCTGGCTCCAGGTCGCCGAACGCTTCACCCACGCACGGGTGTTCGACCCACTGGCCCGCGGGGAGGACCGGCTGGCCGGGCTGCACGCCAACACCCAGATCCCCAAGGCGGTGGGAGCGATGCGGCTGTGGGAGGAGGGCCTGCCCGACCGCTACCGCACCATCGCCGAGAATTTCTGGCGCATCGTCACCGAGCACCACACGTATGTCATCGGCGGGAACAGCAACGGTGAGGCGTTCCACGAGCCGGACGCCATCGCGGCGCAGCTCAGCAACAACTGCTGCGAGAACTGCAACAGCTACAACATGCTGAAGCTGACCCGGCTGCTGCACTTCCACGCCCCCGAGCGCACGGAACTCCTCGAATACTACGAGCGCACGCTGTTCAACCAGATGCTCGGCGAACAGGACCCCGGTTCCGCGCACGGCTTCAACATCTACTACACCGGACTCGCGCCCGGGTCGTTCAAGCAGCAGCCGTCCTTCATGGGCACCGACCCGAACATGTACTCCACCGACTACGACAACTTCTCCTGCGACCACGGCTCCGGCATGGAGACCCACGCGAAGTTCGCGGACACGGTCTACACGCACGACGCTGACCGGCTGCTGGTCAACCTCTTCATCCCGTCCGAGGTGGCCTGGCGCGAGAAGGGCATCACCTGGCGGCAGACCACCACCTTCCCCGACGGGGCGGGCACCACCCTGTCCGTGGTCGCGGGCGGGGCCGCCCACCGCCTCCAGATCCGTATCCCCTCCTGGACCTCGGGTCCCTCGGTCCGGGTCAACGGGACGCCGGCGCCGGGCACCCCGGCCCCGGGCGGCTGGTTCACCGTCGAGCGCACCTGGCGCACCGGCGACCAGGTCGAGGTGGTGCTGCCGATGCGCGTGACGATCGAGCCGACGCCGGACGACCCGGATGTCCAGGCCGTGCTGTACGGGCCGGTCGTGCTGGCCGGCGCGTACGGGAACAGCGCCGGCACGTCGATGCCCCGGCTGGACGCCGCGTCGGTGCGCAAGACCGCCGACGCGCCGATGCGGTTCACGGCGAGCGCCGGCGGGGCCATGGTCTCCCTGCTGCCGATCGCCCGCGTGCACCACCAGCGCTACCACGTCTACTGGCTGACGGGCACGCCACCGCCACCGCCACCGGCCTTCGCCGCGTGGTACCGCTTCGACGAGTCCACGGGCACGGCGGCCGCGGACGCCACCGGCAACGGGAAGACGGCGCGCCTGGCCGGCGGCGCCTCCTGGACGGCGGGCCGTACCGCCGGGGCGGTGGCGCTGAACGGCACCGACGGGCATGTGGTCGTGGCGGACAACGTGCTCGCGGGCGCCTCCGCGTACTCGGTGGCGACCTGGGTCAGGCTGGACGGGCAGCCGGCGGCCTGGAGCCGGATCTTCGACTTCGGAACGGGGGTGACCGCCAATCTGTTCCTGACCCCGCGCAGCGACTCGGGCACCCTGCGGTTCGCCGTGACGGCGGGCGGCGGCGGCGCGGAGGCGCGCATCGACGCCCCCGCCCTGGCGACCGGCCGGTGGACCCATGTCGCCGTGGCGTACGGCGGCGGTACGGCGGTGCTGTACGTGGACGGCGCGGAGGCGGGCCGCAGGACCGGGATCACCGTCGAGCCGCGGCACTTCGGCAACACCATGAGGTCCTCCTGGATCGGCAGGTCGCAGTACCCGGACCCGTATCTGAGGGGCGCGGTCGACGACTTCCGGGTCTACGGGAGGACGCTGACGGCCGCCGAGGTCGCCACGCTGGCCCGCTCCTGACGCCCTCCTGACCCGCACACCGCCGGAGCCGCGGGACCCCGGGTGTGCGGGTCAGGTCTGGACGGTGACGGCGACCAACAGCACGGCGACGCCCACGGCGAGCCAGGTGACGTAGTGCCCCTCCCGGCAACGTTTGCCCCGTCGCGACGCCCGGCACGCGCGCTCGCCGCGTTGGCCACAAGCCCAGGTAACGGGCATCGGAGGGGCCCGTCGGGTGAGTCACACTACGGCGCGGTCACCGCGAGGTCCCGGACGCACGCCGGTGCGGTGGTGCGGGGTCGTGGACGAGGGTCGTGTCCGTCGTGGGCGCGGCGTCCGGGCGTGCCACCGTCCGCCGGGCCCCAAGGGCTCAGGTGAACGCGACGCGTCCGGCGGGACAGATCTCGGCGTCCATGTTCCGCCGCATCATCCGCAGCGCGGCCCGCGCGAGATCGTCGTGGATATGGGCGACGGCGTCCTCGGGGACGGTCACCGTCAGGTGTCTGACGTGCGCGTCGAGTGCCGAGTAGAGCACACACTGCTCGGTGACCTGCCCGCACAGGATCACGCGCTCGGTGCCCAGCTGCGCCAGCAGGTACGCGAGCGGTGTCTCGTAGAAGATGGAGTGCCGGGCCTTCACGA
The DNA here is from genome assembly GCF_052983195.1 of Streptomyces hebeiensis. Taxonomy (NCBI): domain Bacteria; kingdom Bacillati; phylum Actinomycetota; class Actinomycetes; order Kitasatosporales; family Streptomycetaceae; genus Streptomyces; species Streptomyces hebeiensis. The sequence goes on along the minus strand of NZ_CM129812.1, from coordinate 7,057,830 downwards.
CGAACAGCGAGTCGTCGTCCGGCCGGACGGGCTCGACCAGGTCGGCGTGGGGGCCGGAGAGCGCGGTGTCCAGGATCTCGCCGTGGTGCGAACGCCACTCGCCGAAGTTGTCGTTGACGTAGATGACGGGCACTCGCGCGGCACGGGCGCGTGCCAGGAGGCGCACCACGGACGGCAGCGCCTTCCTTACCGAACGCATGAGCTGATCCGCGTCGGGGTGATCATAGGTGTTGATCATGTCGATGACGATGAGTGCGGATTTCATGTGGTCCTGCCCCCTCGCGGATCCCCGGGCCCGGCCCGCGCCGCGCACCGTCGCACGTTCGCGGGCCGGTGCCGGCCCGGGCCGGGCCGGGGCGCGTTGGTGGCTGATCATCGATCCACCGAGGTGGCTCGAGGCTACGGGGCGGGACACCAGCGGCGCAGTTCGGTGTCGTCCTCATAGGGCTGCGGATCGGGGTAGGTCAGCAGTTCCAGGGTGCTGCCCCAGGGGGTGCGGCAGTACGCGAACAGGTTGTTCGGCCCCGATTCGGGCCCCGGCAGCTCCGCCGGCTCGTCCAGGATCGTGCCGCCGGCGCTCTCCACGGCCTGCAGGGCCGCGTCGAGGTCGTCCACGTAGCAGGCGACGTGCTGCCAGCCGAGATCGCTCGGCACCACCGCGGCCCCCTGGCGCGGACCGTCGAACTCGAACAGCTCCAGACCGGGGCCGTCGCGCAGCCGCAGCATGCGGACCGCGATCTGCCGGGTCCCCCCGGGGACCCCCGTGCGGCGCTCCAGAGCGGGGCCGGACCTCGGTCCCTGCCCGCGCGGCAGTGTGTCGTACAGCGGCTCGGCGCCCAGGACATGGGCGAAGAAGGTGGTGGCGGCGTCCAGGTCGGGGACCGTCACACCGACGTGGTCGATACCTCGCGCGCTCATGGGACTGCTCCTTCCTGCCCTTGCCCTTCCCGTCCCCGGCCCGCTGCTCGGGCGGGCCGGACGGACGAGGGTGACGGGTTCAGTCGGTTCGAGAGGGCCGTCACTGAGGCGCCTGCCCCGGGAGCGCGTGGCCGACACCGGGTGAGCGGCGGGGCGTCACGGCCCGTTTTGCCCCGTACGGCGCATGCCGTGTCGCGTACCGCGGCCGTGGGGCGTGCAGTGGAACCGGCGGCTGATGTGAGAGCGGTGGGCCAGTGGGTAGGCGCACCGTTGTCACCGGTTGCCCACGCCACGCGCTCGGCCCCGAACGGGCGGAGCCCGACGAAGGAGTAGCGCCATGCCGCGAGGTTCCAGTTCGAAGCGGGAGCGACAGTACGAACACATCAAGGAGGGTGCCGAGAAGCGCGGCACGTCCACCGGCCGGGCGAAGGAGATCGCCGCGCGCACCGTGAACAAGGAGCGGGCACGGGCCGGGGAGTCCAAGTCGGCGAGCAAGACCTCCGTGCGGGACCCCAAGTCCGCCTCCGAGCGCGGTGGCCAGCGCTCGCACCGCGGCGCGCAGGGGCCGACCAAGGACCAGCTGTACGAGGAGGCGAAGCGGCGTGGTGTCGAAGGCCGTTCGTCGATGAACAAGCAACAGCTCTCCAAGGCGCTGGGCCGCTGAGCCCCGGCGTCGGCGCGCCGCTGACCGCCGGGCCGTGGTGGCCGCGGGTCCGGCGGTCGGCGGCGGCAGCGCGCGGGGCGGGCACTCACGCGCACGGTATGGCTCTCGGTGGCGGAGTAGAGCTGCACGGGCAGGCTGACCAGCCCGAAGGACGGCACTCCGTTCCACAGGGGACGCGCCATGGACAGGCCACCTCCTCACTCCATCGGACGCCCAACCCCCGGTGATCGCATCCCGTACGGCGTGAGCGGTACGGATTGGTGCCCCGGCCCCCGCGCCGCTACGCTGTCGCGCGTGTCCAGTCCCGAGGCATCAAGACTGTAGCCACCGGCCGTCCGGTGGCTGACCTCGTCGTCGCGTCGTAGCAGCGCTCCCACAGCCTTCTCCGGGCCCTGGTGGCGCCGCGTTCGCGAGCGCTGCCATCGGATCGGCGTCTTCGGACTGTGTCCGGCCTCGACCGTGCTGTCGCCGTGCGTGACACCGGCGGGCCTTCCCCGTGCGGTCGCACGGGCCCCGGTCACCCTCCCCGTCGAGCCTTCACGTGCCTTCGGGGATCCGTCGCTCCCGCGCGCCGGCAGGGGCACCGCCGTGGCTCGTCGCCGCCGTGTCGATCCAGCCCTGATGTGGTTGCGGAGTCTTGTTGTGCCTCTCGTTCTGTACGTCCTCGCCCTGGCCGTCTTCGCCCAGGGAACATCCGAATTCATGCTGTCCGGTCTGGTGCCGGACATCGCGCGCGACCTCCAGGTGTCCGTTCCGGCGGCGGGCGCGCTGACCTCGGCGTTCGCCGTGGGAATGATCGTCGGCGCGCCGCTGATGGCGGTGGTCGGCCTGCGCTGGTCGCGGCGGCGGGCGCTGCTCGTCTTCCTGGTCGTCTTCCTGCTCGTCCATGTCGTCGGTGCCGTCACCACCAGCTTCCCCGTCCTGCTGGCCACCCGGGTGGTGGCCGCGCTGGCCAACGCGGGGTTCCTGGCCGTGGCCCTGGCGACCGCGAGCGTGCTGGCCGGACCGCGCGCCACGGGGCGTGCCACGTCCATCCTGCTCGGCGGGGTGACCGCGGCGTGCGTGGCGGGGGTTCCGGCCGGGGCGTTGCTGGGGCAGTGGTGGGGGTGGCGGTCCGCCTTCTGGGCCGTGGCCGCCGTGTCCGTGCCCGCCGTCGTGGCCATCGTCCGGTCGGTCCCCGGCGACGCGGCCCACGCGGACGGTGCACGACCGGCGACCGGCGCGGCCGGGACACCCGGGCCGACCGTGGCACCCGGGCCCGCTGAGCCGGACGGGACACCCCGGTCGGCCGAGGGCACCGGTGCCCGCGAGGAGTTGAGGGCCCTGCGATCCACGCGGCTGGTGGTGACCCTGGTGCTCGGCGCCCTCGTCAACGGCGCGACCTTCTGCACGTTCACGTATCTCGCCCCGCTGGTCACCTCGGTCTCCGGGATCGGCCACGCCTGGGTCCCCGCCGTGCTGGCGCTGTTCGGGATCGGGTCGTTCCTCGGCGTCACCCTCGGCGGCCGGTTCGCCGACACCCGGCCGCTGCCGCTCCTGGTGGGCGGCGGCGCCGCCCTGCTCGTCGGCTGGGGCGTGTTCGCGGTGACCGCCCAGAGCCCCGTGACGGCGCTCGTGCTGGTGCTCGTCCAGGGCACGCTCTCGTTCGCCGTCGGGTCCACGCTGATCGCGCGGGCGCTGTACGAGGCGACCGGGGCGCCGACATTCGCCGGGGCCTGCGCGACCGCCGCGCTCAACGTGGGCGCGGCGGCCGGCCCCTGGCTCGGCGGCCTCGCCATCTCGGCCGGGTTCGGTTACCGCTCGCCGGTGTGGGTCAGCGCCCTGCTGGTGGCGTTCGCCCTCGCCGTCGCCGCACTCGCGACGGGGCTGCGCCGTGTCGGGGCCACCCGGCGTACGGAGGCCGCCGCCCCGACGGCGTAGGGCCTCCGGTCCGGCGGCACGCGGGGCGGCCGGCGTCACGCCGGTCGCCCCGGCCGGCGTCACGCGCCGCGCGGGCCCCGCACCCGCGGCGCGGTGCCGTCCGGCGGTGGTGCGGCAGTCGTCGCCGCCCGCGCGGGATAGTCCACACAGGCGGCGTCATCGTCCACGGGGATCGTTCTAGCCTCGCCTCATGCCTGCCGCGCGGCATCGGTGCACACCAGCAACCCGCTCTCCAAACCCCACGGACGGAGAACACCCATGCGCAGGACGAGCGCACCGTACACCTTCTCCCTCGTCGCGGCGGCGGCCGCCGTCGCCCTGGCGCTCACCGGGGCCACGGCCGCCGGCGCCGCCCCCGCGCCACTGGACGGTCCGCGAGCCGCCGCGGGCCCGATCGGATTCGGTGCCGGGACCACCGGCGGCGCCGGAGGCTCCACCGTCACCGTGACGAACGCGGCCCAGTTCACCGAGGCGGTACAGCGCGAGGGCGCCCTGGTGGTCCGGGTGAACGGCACCATCTCGCTGAGCGAGATGGTGCGGGTGGCCGCGAACAAGACCGTCGTCGGCGCGGGCACCGCCGGCAGGATCACGGGCAGCGGGCTCAACGTCCGCAGGGTCAGCAATGTGATCATTCAGAACCTGACGTTCACCGGCTCGAACGACGACGCGGTCAACGTGGACGGCTCCACCAGGGTCTGGGTCGACCACAACGACGTCTCCAACGCCAAGGACGGCGGCATCGACATCAAGCACGGCGCCACGAACGTCACGGTCTCCTGGAACCGGATGCACAACCAGGACAAGAACATGCTGCTCGGCCACTCGGACAACAACGCGTCCGAGGACAGCGGCAAGCTCAAGGTGACGTACGACCACAACTGGTTCGACGGTACGACCCAGCGCAACCCCCGGGTGCGCTTCGGCAACCCGGTGCACGTGCTGAACAACTACTTCAGCAACATCGGTGCGTACGGCGTCGCCTCCACGGAACAGGCGGGCGTCCTCGTCGAGGGCAACTACTTCGAGAACGTGGACGACACCTACCACCTCGGAGAGGGGTCCTCCGACCCCGGTTCGCTGGTGGCGCGCGACAACCACTTCGTCAACTCCACGGCCGGCCAGACCGGCGGCAGCGTGGCCGCGATCCCGTACGGCTACACCGCGGAGAGCGCGTCCGGTGTGAAGGCGTCCGTCACGGCGGGCGCGGGCGTCGGCAAGATCTGACCCGGTCCCCGCACACCCGTGTACCCGGCCGGGGCCGGACCGGTGGATCCCCCACGCCACCGGTCTTGCCCCGGCCTCCTCGCTCCTCTACGGTTCCGGCGAGTACGCTTCCGGCGCCGGCCACACCGACGGCGCCGGCGGCGGACGGCCCCTCCCGGTGAGCGAGGCTCCTGCATGGCGGACGACCCGGCGTACCGTGCGACGCGCCACCCCGGACGGCTCCCGCCCGCGGACCTGCCCGCGCCTGGGCGGACCGGGCGGGAACAGGCCGGGCGGGGACAGACCGGCCGGGAACGGGCCGGATGGGAACGGGCCGGATGGGAACGGGCCGGATGGGAACAGAGCGGCCGGCACGGGGCACGGCGTCCGACGATCGGGCTGGTCACCGCCAACATCCACCTGGGAGTCGGCGCCACCCTCTGGTCGGGCGCGCTCAGGGCCGCCGAACGCGCCGACGTGAACCTGGTCTGCTTTCCCGGCGGCCCCCTGCGCCACGGTGACGTGCCCCGCAGCGCGCTGTACGAACTGGTCGGCCCGGCGCGGCTGGACGGTGTCGTGTGCTGGAGTTCCACCCTGGGGCTGCCGGCCGGGAGCGAGCGCGCGGACCGCCTGACGCGCCGACTGGCCCATCTGCCCGTCGTCAGCCTCAACCAGCCGCTGAGCGCTGGTCAGGACACGCTGACCGTCGATTCGTACGCGGGGATGCGGGACGCGGTAGGGCACCTCGTGGAACACCACGGGCGCCGGCGGGTGGCCTGCATCCGCGGGCCGCTGGCCAATCCGGTCTCCCAGGAGCGCCACCGTGCGTGCGTCGAGGCGCTGGGACGCTTGCGCGTTCCGTACGACCGCGCCCTGACCTGCGCCGCGGTCGACTTCACCGCGGGTGCCGGGGCGGCGGCGATGCGGGTGCTGACCGAGGCGCGGGGGCTGGTCCCCGGTGTCGACTTCGACGCCGTGGTCGCCGGCAGCGATGTGCTGGCGGCGGACGCGCTGCGTGTTCTGACCGCCCGTGGGATCCGCGTCCCGGAGGACGTCTCCGTGGTCGGCTTCAACGACTCGCCCGAGGCCCGGCTGTCCGACCCGCCGCTGACCTCGGTCGCGCTCCCCTTCGCGGAACTGGGCGCGCTCGCCGTGGACACGCTTGTCGCCCGGTTGCGGTGGACCCGTCCGCCGGACCGTACGGCGGTGCCGGGGACCCTGGTGGTACGCCGGTCCTGCGGCTGCCACTCACCACTGGTGGCCCAGGCCGGCCGGGAGGCCGTGGAAGCCACGGGCCCCGGGGCCGCCGGGAACGTGGACCCCTTCACGCTGCTGCCGCACGCCGGCGACCGGCTCGCCGCCGCCTTCCACGCCGACACCGCCGACACCGCCGACGCCGGGGCCACGAACACCGGTGCCGCGGACCCCGGAGGGACCGGCGCGTCCGACGACACCGGAACCAGCGGATCGGTCGGGCCGGGCGCACCGGTGCGGCCGGCCGGGGCCGGTTCCGGGTCCGTGGGGACGTTCCTGCCCTTGCTGGAGCGGCTGTTGGGGGCCGATGTCCGTACCCCGAAGGACGTGGCGGCGTGGGACGGGGCGCTGGAGCGGCTGCGCGGGCGTGTCCTCGCCGCCCTGCCGGCGGACCGCGGCCGGTACGGCGCCCTGCTGCTGGGACAGGCGCGGCTGATGGTGGCCGAGAAGGCACACCGGCTGCTGGAGTACGAGCGCTGGTCCCAAGGGCAGCTCTCCCAGCGGCTGTTGGAGCTGGGCACGGCCCTGACGACCGTCGTGGACACCGAGACGCTCGGTGATGTGCTCGAGCGCCATGCGGACACCGCCGGCATGCCGCGCTGCCGGGTGGTGCTGTACGAGGAGGGGGAGCGCCGTCCGGACCTGCCGCCGGTACAGCGCCTGGCACGGGTGCTGCCCAGCGGCGCCGAGCGCGCCGGGAGCGGCGGTGACGCGACGCCGAACGCCGGATTTCCCGCCGCTCTGCTGCTCCCCGACCGACTGCTGCCGGACCCGGAACGTTTTGCCCTCGTACTGGAACCGCTCCACATCGGGGACGACCACCTCGGCTTCGCCGTCTTCGACGCGAGAACCGCCCCGGAGGCCGAACGCGCGGGCGCCGTCTACCGCGCGCTCGGCGATCAGATCAGCGCCGCGCTGAAGGGCGTTCGCCTCTTCGACGAGGTACGGCGCGCACGGGACGCGGCGGAGCAGGCCAGCCGGTTCAAGACCCGCCTGCTCGGCCACGTCACCCAGGAACTGCGCACGCCCGTGGAGGCACTGCTCCGGCACCCGGGCGCCACGTCCGGCGGGGCGTTCGGGCTGGCCGGCCAGGACGCCGCGCACCTGCTGCACCTGATCGACAACCTGCTCGACCTGTCGCGGTCCGAGGCCGACGACCTGGAGCCGACCCGCCGTCTGGAGGACCCGGCCCCGCTGCTGGCCCGGGCCTTCCGTACGGCGGCGGACGGCCGCACCGGCGGTGACGCGTGGACGCTCGACCTGCCCGACCGGCTGCCCTCGGTCCCGGTCGACGGCGCCCGGCTGGGCCGGCTCGTCGGCAACCTCCTGTCCGCCGCCGCCTTTCAGGCCGGGGCCGACGGCGGCCTCACGCTCGCGGCGCGGCCGGGCCCGGCGTCGGTCCGGATCACGGTCGGCTCGTCCCGCGCGGTGGCCGGCCCGCCACGTCCCGGCGCCGCCGGGCCCCTCGCGACGTCGTTCCCGGCAGCGCTCTCCGCGCCGCTCCCGCCCTCTCCCCCGGCCGGTCCGATGACGTCCCTCCCGCCGGGCCCGTCGTCCCGTACGAGCGGGAACTCGTCCCGTACGACCGAGGGTTCGCCGCGTGCGTCCAACACCCGGCCTCGCGGGTCCGCCTCCGCCGCGTCCGCGGCACTCCCCGCCCCCCGGCCACCCGGTCAGGGCCGTGGCGCCGACTCCCCCGGCGCCCGCGCGGCGGAGATCGCCCTGGCCACGGCCCAGCGGCTGGCGATGCTGCACGGCGGCTCGCTGGCGGTGGACCGCTCCCCCGGCCGTCTGAGGCTCGATCTGGATCTGCCGCTGCCCACTCCCGACGGCCGGCCCGGCCCGGCGGCGCGGCCCGGAGACCGCCTCCTGGTCGTCGCCCCGGGACCGCCGGCACCCGCGCTGCGTGACCTCGCAGACCAGCACGGGCTGCTGCTGTGCCGGCCGACGGCGGACGACGACCTCGACGCCCTGGTGGCCGACGCGCGGCCCGCGGCCGTCGCCTGGGACGCGGGCTCGGCCGGGCCCGACGAGTGGCCGTGCGTACAGCGGCTGCACGACGACCCCCGACTGCGGCACACTCCGTTCCTGCTGTTCGGGGCGGAGGGGCCGGACCTGTCACGGGCACTGCGGGCGCTGCGCCCCGGCGGGCCGGCCCGGCCCGTGATCGCCGCCGCCACGACCGTGCGGTACCGCGAGGCCTGCGTGCGGCTGGCGGCGGCCGCCCTGCCCGACCACCCGCTGCGGATCGCGCCCGACGGCACGACGGCGCTGGGCCTGGTGGCCGAGGAGACACCCGCGCTGATCCTGCTGGAGCGCACGCTCCCGGACATGCACGCGCTCGACGTCGTCGATCACATGGACCACGGCAACGGCCGCCCGCCCTGCCCCGTCGTCGTGCTCGGCGACCGGGGGTTCAGCGCCGCCGACGCCCGCCGCGCCGAGCCGCACCGGGCGCTGCTCCTGCTGGACCACACGGTGCTCGGCCACGAGGAGGCGGCAGCGCTGCTGGGCCGGATGGCGCGGGAGCGGCCGGCCGGCCGGGACCGCTCCCGCGCGCCCGTGCACACCGCGCTGGTCTTCCTCTACGAGCACTACCGGCACCGGATCTCACGCTGGCAGGTCGCCGAGGCCGCCGGCGTCAGCGCCGACCACCTGGGCCGGCTCTTCCACCGGAGTTACGGGGTGACCGTGTGGGAGTACCTCATCCGGCTGCGCGTCCGGCGGGCGGGCGACCGGCTCCGGCTGAGCGGTGACAGCGTCCACAGCGTGGCCCGCTCGGTGGGGTTCCAGGACCGGGCCTACTTCAGCCGGGTGTTCCGCCGGGTCACCGGCGCGAGCCCGCACGCCTACCGCGACAGCCTCCCCGGCTGAGGGGGCCTGTCACTACGGGCGGCGCCGGTACTCGTGCGCGAAGCCGGGCCCCTCAGGACGCGCCGGGTGTCCAGCCCGCCAGCCAGTCGCCGATCTCCTGGTCCGCGGCCTGGGCGTCGGTGAGCTGCGGGCGGTTGGCGCTCGCCGGGCCCGCGCCCGGACCCGTGTTCCGGTACTCGGCGAACCGGTCGTCCTTCCAGGAGAAGCCCCCCATGTCCGTCCACGGCGTGGTCTTGACGGCGGCGCTCAGATTCGTGTCGCGCACGGTGGCCTGGGGGTCGAGCGCGGCGTCGCCGCCCGCGTGCCAGTTGCGGCCGAGGTAGTGACTGGCGTTGGAGACGTCGCCGTTGACCGTGGAGTTGATGACGAGGAAGCCCTTGCGGTCGGCGGCCGTGCTGGGTGCGAGGACATAGCCGGCCGAGCTGCCGTCCCAGCGTTTCCTCAGGGTGATCACCGACTTGTCGATGACGGCGGTGGCGCGGCCGAAGATGAAGTCGACGTTCCCGATGACGTAGGAGTTGGTGACATAGACCCGGCCGAGGGCGCTCTTGGCCGCGGAGTCGAGCAGCAGTGTGTCCTGGTCGCCGGTGACGATGACGCCGTCGAGGAACACCCTGTCGGCCGCGGTGCGCAGCGCGACGGCCTGGGCGCCGCTGGTGGCGGTCGATTCGTCGAAGTCGTTGGTGATGCTGAGGTTGCGCGCCTGGAAGTCGTCCGCCTCGGCCGCGACCGTGGCGCTGCCGCTGGTGCCGTAGGTGCCTGACCCGTCGGGCTTGGGGGTGCCGGCGGAGTTGTTGTAGACGATGACGGTGTCCTTGCGGCTCGCTCCCGAGCCCTGGAGCGTCACATGCGGCTTGTTCGACGGGATCTTGACGAGTTCCCGGTAGGTGCCGGGGGCGATGGAGATGATGACGCGGGAGGGGTTGTTCGCGGGGACGGCGTTCACCGCCGCCTGGACGGTCGTGTACTGGCCGGTGCCGTTCTTGGCCACGGTGAGCGTCGTGGCCGCCGCGGTGCGCGGACCCGTCGGCCCGGCGGCTCCGCCCGGGGCGGTGGCGCCGAAGGCGGTCCCGCCGACGGGACCGGCGCAGACGGCGAGGGTCAGGACGACGCCGTACGCCGGCAGGGTCCTGCGTCGGGACCGCGCGACGGTTCCTGACCGGTGGTGCGATGAGGTGTCCATGCCGTGTCTCCCTCGAGAGCGGGGCGCGGGTGCGCGTGGCGGCTGTCATCGGACAGTCGCCGCCGGCGGGCGAAGGGTTGCCGGTTCGCCACGGATCGCGTTGCCGGGAGGGGCACTAGTAGTGCCGCGACCGGCAAGGTTTGCCCGTCAAGGAGCGGCGTCCGGTGCGTGTGATCGCAAGGCGGCCAGAAGTCCATGTAGCGGAGCTACCTGGGCTTGTGGCCAACGCGGCGAGCGCGCGTGCCGGGCGTCGCGACGGGGCAAACGTTGCCGGGAGGGGCACTAGGTCATCTGACGCCGTACCAGCTCCCGCAGGTGGCCGCCCTCCTCGGCCAGCAGCGCGGCCGGCGGGCCCTGTTCCACCACGCGCCCCTGCTCCATGACGATCACCCGGTCCGCGTCCATGACCGTGGAGAGCCGGTGGGCGATCACCAGGCGACTGGCGTTCAGCGCGCGTGTGCTCTCGGTCACGACGCGTTGGGTCGCGTTGTCCAGCGCGCTGGTGGCCTCGTCGAAGAAGAGGATGCGCGGGCGGCGGATCAGCGCCTGGGCGATCATCAGACGCTGCCGTTGTCCGCCGGAGATCGCGCTCCCGCCGGAGATCATCGTGTGCAGCCCCATCGGCATGCGCTTGATGTCCTCGGCCAGTCCGGCCATCTCGGCCGCCGCCATGGCCTCCTCGGGGGTGAAGGGCTCGGCGCCGCGGATGCAGTCCAGGACGGACCCGGTGAGCGGCTGGGCGTTCTGCAGGACGACCCCGCACTGGCGGCGCACGGCCGCCTGGTCCAGGGCGGCCAGGTCCTGGCCGTCGTAGAGCACGCTGCCCGAGGCCGGCTCGTCGAAGCCGATGAGCAGCCGCAGCAGGGTGGACTTGCCGCAGCCGCTGGGGCCCACGACCGCCACGAACTCACCCGGCCGTACCTCAAGCGAGACGTCGTCCAGCACCAGCGGCCCGTCGGCAGCGTAGCGGAAGGACAGCTTCCGGGCTTCGATCGCCCCGGTCAGGGCGCCGGGCCTGGCCCGGGCCGCGGGGACCTCCGGGGCCGCGTCCAGGACCGGCCGGAGCTGCTCGAACATCGGCAGCGCCGCCGCGGCCGACACGAACGCGCCGGTCAGCTGGGTGACCGCGGTCAGCAGCATCGTCACGGCGGTGTGGAAGGTGAGGAAGGAGCCGGCCGCCATGCTGCCCCGGGCCGGCCCCGCCAGCAGCATGAACATGATGAGCGAGCAGAGCGGCAGGTAGACGGCGTCCAGCACCGTGGTCAGGTTCCTGATCCGGCCCGCCCGCCGGTGCAGTTCGCGGGAGCGGGCGAACTCGCCGGCCCAGGCCGCGTACGCGAAGCTCTCCGCCGCCGCGACCCGCAGCTTGGGCAGTCCGCGCAGCGTCTGGAACGCCTGGTTGTTGAGCTTGTGGTCCAGCTCCACCAGCCGTCTCTGCCACCGCACCTGCCACAGCCCGAGGGCGAGGAACACGGCCGCGATGACGGTCAGCATGGCGAGCGCCGCCAGCGCCAGCGGCACGCTGAGGAACAGCAGCAGACCGAGGTTCACCGCGCCCAGCGTGCCCGCCTGGACGGCGACCGGGCCGGTCCCGGAGAGCAGCCGCCGGATGGAGCTGACGCCCATCGCGGCACTGGCCAGTTCCCCGGTGGAGCGCTCGGTGAAGAACGATGTCGGCAGCCGCAGCAGCCGGTCCCACACGGCGGGCTGGAGCGCGCTCTCGACGCGGCCCTCCAGCCGGAGGAGGGTGAGGTTCTGGAACAGCGTGAAGACCGCGGTCACGACGGCGGTGGCCATCACCGCCAGGCAGATCTGCGCGATCAGGTCCGTCCGCGCGGCCGGTACGAAAACGCCGAGCACCCGGCCGGTGGCGATGGGCACCAGCGCGCCGAGGCCGACCGTCACCAGCCCGCTCAGGACCAGATTGCGCAGGTCCGTACGGCTGCCGCGCAGGCTGAACCACATCAGCCGGCCGAGCGTCAGGGGCCGGTCGGGCAGGGGCCGGTAGAACATCACGGCCCGGGGCGCGAGTTCCCCGGCGTTGTCCTCGCCGATCCGCAGCCGCAGCCCGGAGACCGGGTTCACGGCCTCGTACCGGCCGCGCCGCCACAGCAGGGCCACCGGCGCCCCGGACTTGGCCCGGTGACCGACCAACGGGCCGGTGTCCGTCCGCCACCAGCGCCCGTCGAGCCGTACGGCGCGGGTCCGCACGCGCGCGGCGTCGGCGACCCGCTCGACCGGGTCGGTGCGCTCGTCCGCCGGGTCGTTCCTGGACGGCTCGCGCAGCGTGATCCCGGCCTCTCGGGCGACCAGCCGGCAGACGGCGAACACGGTGTCGTCGCCGGTCCCGGGCGCGCCGTCGGTGGCGCGGCCCGAGCGGGTGGGCCGGCCCATGGAGGCGATCAGCGCCTGGTCCGCGCGGGCGCGTACCGTCTCGCCCGCCCGGATGCCGGCGGCGGTGCGGTCCTCGTGGGCGCGCTCGAGCTGTTCGATCCAGCGGTCCACCGCGGACAGCAGCCGGTACTGCTGGTTGACCATCCGCTGCCACATCGCGCCGTCGACCAGCAGGTCGCCCGCCGCGTCCGCGTCGTACTCGGCGCCGTACCGCACGCCCCCCGGCGGGACGGGCATCCACAGGACGTCGTCGTCGGCCATGCCCTCGTCGCCGCCGGGACGGCCGTCGAGGGGTGCCTCGAACAGGACGCCCAGCCCGCGGGCGGTGCCGAGGGCGAAGGCGTGCTCCAGGGGGGTCGGCGGGGGCTCGCTCCCGCTCGCGTACGGGTCGCCCGCGTGGACCGGGTCGTACGCGGACGGACCGGCGGCGTACGCCTGCCCGGACCCGTGCGATCCGTCGGTTCCGTGGGCGCCACCGGGTCCGCGCGGGTCGGCGTACGCGTACCCGTACGCGCCCTGGCCCTCCTGGGCATGGCCCTGGCCGTAGTCGTACGGCCCCGGGTACGCCGTGGGGGGCAGCTCGCGCAGCGGGATCCGGCGCAGCCCGCATTCCGGGGACGGTTTGCCGACCAGGGTGTGGAGCGGGCCCGCCACCGGGCCGAGCAGCAGCGCGCCCGCCTCCAGCCGGCCGAGGAAGTGCCAGTGGCCCTGCCGGCCGGCGTCCACGGCGAACAGGTCCAGCGCCCCGGTCTCGACGAGCCACAGCACCTGGGGGCCCTCCAGCTCCACGCTGCCCGCGCCCGCGGCCCGGGCGGGGGCACCGAGTCCGCCGAGGGCATGGATCACCGGGTCGCCCGCCGCCGGTGCGCCGGGCCCGGCGGCGGCCGGGGACGGTGGCCCGGACTCGGCGGTGCGGGGCCGGGACCGGTGCTGAGGTCGGGACTCCGGCTGGGACGGGGGCTGGAGGAAGGTCACCTCATGTCTCCTTGACCAGTGCGGCGTACGCGCCACCGGCGGCGACCAGATCGTCGTGGGTCCCCCGCTCCACGATCGAGCCGTGGTCGAGCACCACGATCTCGTCGCTGTCCCGTACGGTGCTCAGCCGGTGCGCGATCACGACGCACGCGCAGCCCCGCCGGCGCAGGTTGGAGATGACGAGCTGCTCGGTGCGCGCGTCCAGGGCGCTGGTCACCTCGTCGAGCACCAGGATGCTCGGCCGCCGCACAAGCGCCCGCGCGATCTCCAGGCGCTGCCGCTGCCCGCCGGAGAAGTTGCGGCCGTCCTGCTCCACCCGGCCGTGGATGCCCTCGGGCCGGCGCGCGATCACCTCGTCGTAGAGGGCGGCGTCCCGCAGGGCCGCGACCACGGCCTCGTCCGGCACCGACGGGTCCCACAGCGCGACGTTGTCCCGGACCGTTCCCTCGAAGAGGAAGACATCCTGGTCGACGAAGGACACCGAGGCGGCCAGGGCGCCCCGGGGGATGTCCTCCAGGCGCTGTCCGTCGACCCGGATCGTCCCCTCCCACGGCCGGTACAGGCCGGAGAGCAGCCGGGAGACGGTGGACTTCCCGCTGCCGGAGCCGCCGACGAGCGCGACCTGGCGGCCCGGCGCGACGGTCAGGGAGAAGTCCTTGAGCAGCGGCGCGTCCAGCGGGCTGTAGCCGAAGGTGACGTCCACCAGCTCCACCCGGCCGTCGAGCCGGCGGGTACGGGCCTCCGGCTCGGGCCGGGTGTACAGCTCGTCGGCCGGGAAGCTCTCCACGTCCTTCAGCCGGGCCACGTCGGCGGCGAAGTCCTGGATCCGGCCCACCACTCCGTTCAGCCGGGTGATCGGCGCCGTGAAACGGGTGACGAGGGCCTGGAAGGCGACGAGGAGACCGATGGAGAGATGGCCCTCGACGGCGCGCAGTCCGCCGATCCACAGGATCAGCGCGCTGTTGAGTGTGGCGAGGGCCGGCGCGACGACACCGAGGGCCGCGGTCGGCACGCCGAGCCGCTGCTGGTCCTCCAGCGTGGTCGCGTGCTGGCCCGCCCAGCGGCGGAAGTAGCCGTTCTCGCCGCCGGTGGCCTTCATCGTCTCGATCAGCTGCAGACCGGTGTAGGCGGTGTTCGTCAGCCGGGCGGCGTCCGCGCGCAGCTTCTGGGTGTGGGCGGCCCGCAGCCGTATGACGATCCGCATCGCGACCACGTTGAGCAGCGCGATCAGCACGCCCACGACCGTGAGTTGGGGATCGTACGTCCACAGCAGGACGGCGTAGAGGAGCACCACCACGCCGTCCACCCCGGCGGCGGCCAGGTCCCGGGCCAGGGTCTCGGCGACCGTGTCGTTGGACTGGAGTCGCTGGACGAGGTCGGCGGGGCTGCGCTGGGCGAAGAAGGTGACGGGCAGCCGCAGCAGATGGCGGAAGAAGCGGGCGCTGGTGAGCGTGGCCGAGATGATGCGGCCGCGCAGCAGGTTCGCCTGCTGGAGGCCGGTGAGCGTCGCCGTCAGCACCACCAGGGTGGCCATGGCGGCGAACAGCGGTGCCAGCAGGGAGCTCTGCCCGCCGACCACGAACATGTCGATGTACGTGCGACTGAGCGCGGGCACCGCGGCGCCCACCACGACGAGCAGCACGCTGGCGAGGAACGCGGCCAGCAAGGTGCCCGCCGTACCGCGCAGCCTGGCCGGAACGGTGCCCAGCACGCCGGGTTTGCTGCCGCCCGCGCGGAAGTTCTCCGACGGTTCGAGGACGAGGACGACCCCGGTGAAGCTGGTGTCGAAGTCCTCCTCCGGAACGAAACGGCGGCCCTTGCCAGGGTCGTTGACGTACACGCCCCGGCGGCCCGGCCGACGGCTCATGCCGTCGTAGACGACGTAGTGGTTGAACTCCCAGAACAGGATGGCGGGCGGCGCCACCTCGGCGAGCGCGGCCGGCTCCATCTGCATGCCCTTGGCGCTCAGCCCGTACCGGCGCGCGGCCTTGAGCAGGTTGCTGGCACGGGATCCGTCCCGGGAGACCCCGCAGGTGATGCGCAGTTCTTCGAGCGGTACGTGCAGCCCGTAGTGGGCGAGGACCATGCCCAGTGAGGCGGCGCCGCACTCGACGGCCTCCATCTGGAGGATGGAGGGGGTACGGACCCGCTTGTGCCGGGTGGCCTTGGGCCGCCGGGCGGCCCTGGACCTGCCGTGGCCCGCGGCCCCGGGCGCGGCCCCGGGCCGCTCGCGCCGGGGCGTGGATCTGTGCGGTGGGGTCACGGAAGCAGCCAATCGATCGGACGCTGTTCGGCCAGGTGGACGGAGCCCGAGGCGAGCGTCATGGAGGCGACCTCGTACGGCGGGCCCTGCGAGGACGACCAGGCCAGGCCGGAGGGGGTGGCGGCGGAGCGGTCCAGGGTGACCAGGACGGGGACCGGCGGACCGTTCTCGGCGAACCGCTCACCGAGTCGGCTGTCCCCAAGGAACGCCCCGATCTGCCGGTCGGTCCTGGCGGTCCGGCCGACGGACTTCACCCGGCCGCGCAACAGGCCGTACCGCTCGGCCGGCACCGACTGGACGGTGAGGTCGACGGAGGCGCCGACAGGGACGGCGGCCCCGCTGCCGGCGGGCAGGTAGAGCATCGCCATCAGGGGGTCGTCGGGGTTTTTGACGCGCTCGATGGCGGCCACGTCCGCGCCGGGGGTGACCACGGAGCCGAGCGTGACGGCGAGGGTCGTCACCCGGCCCGGGGCGAGGGCGCGCACGGCGGTGGCTCCCCGGTCGGTACGGACCTTCAACAGCGGTGTCCCGGCCGAGACGGACCGGCCTTCGTCGACGAGGACGTCGGTGACCTGGCCCGCGACCGGGCTCTGGAGGACATAGCTGCCCTGCGCGTGGGTGAGGACGCCGGCCGCGCCGACGGTGGAGGAGAGGGAGCCGGTCACCGCCCACACGCCGGCGGCGGCCATCACGACGAGTGTGACGGCCAGGACGAGCCACCCCTGGGGCCGGGCGAAACGCACCGGCAGGTCGATCTCCTCGGGTGACTGGAGCTTGGAGAGCGCCTGTTGAC
This sequence comes from Streptomyces hebeiensis, assembly GCF_052983195.1. Lineage (NCBI taxonomy): Bacteria > Bacillati > Actinomycetota > Actinomycetes > Kitasatosporales > Streptomycetaceae > Streptomyces > Streptomyces hebeiensis. The sequence goes on along the minus strand of NZ_CM129812.1, from coordinate 7,041,389 downwards.
GGAACTGCACGACATTCTTTCCGGGCGTCGAGGACGTGGGGGGCGGTGTGCCCCGGAACCGGAGCGGAACCGGGGCACCCGGTACGGCCTGTCGGTCGGGGAACCGTCGGACCGCACCGTCGTCACCACACGTGGGCGTACCGCTCAGCGGCACACGGCCGGATCAGAGAGCGGCGACCGTGCCCGTGGCCAGACCCACGACGCCACCGGCGGTGTTGGTGACGGTGCCCACGACGCCCGAGACCGGGACGATGCCGTCAGCGGTGTTCACGACGCTGCCGACGACACCGTCGACGAGGCCGCCGGAGACGTTGTCCAGCTCGCTGTCGGCGATTTCCTGGGTCTCGACCTGGGGGGTGAAGGACATGTGTGTTTCCCTTCGCGCTGATATCTCGGATATCTCTCGGTCACCACGGCGGTTCCGACGCACCGGCCGCCCCCAGGGAATTCCGAGGGCGTGTCGGTGCGACTGCCGCGATGCGAAGGATCAAAGCACGCGGACGCGTCACGTCGCCAACTCGGAAGAGCACCTGTCGCGATGCGTCGTGACGCGGAAATGACGTGGAGTGCCCCCGCGTCCACGAAGTGATGACACCATCTTCACGCGTTCGCGAGAGTGAATATCGACTGGCTGGGCCCAGCTTCCACAGGGAAAGCGACATTCCCGCCCATTGCACAGACGCTCCCGCGGAGGGGGCGGCGGGCCGGGCGGGAATGTGGCCCCCAGGTAACCGGTGTGGAGATTGTTCACAGGCCGCGCGACGCCATTCGCCGAATGCCCCGCCGGGGCGGGCCGAATGCCCCGTCGTAGGCGACCGGACGCGATGTGTCATTTCCATGGGCGCATCGCACCGGAATGGACGCCGGGTATGTTCTCGACGGTTGACCGGCCATTTCCGGATGGTTCGTCAATTATTCGAGACGGTGGTGCGCGAGGGCTCACGGTGGGCGCCGGGGCGGGAGCACCCGGTCGTGCTCCGGTGACTCCCGTCGGCTTCCGTCGGCTCCCGTCACACTTCCCGGTAGTCGATGCCGAGCAGGCTCGCGGCGGCCCGGTAGTCGCCCGCCCCGTGGCCGAGCGAGAGCGACCAGTGGTGCCCCACCCCGGTCGCGCTCCACTCGTCGACCCACAGGCCCGGGTCGCGCCCGAAGTCGACCCGGCTGGTGGTGTTGCCGATCTCCAGCAGCGGTCCGGGGACGACCGTGCCCTCGGAGGCGACGAGGGAGAGGGTTCCGTCGCGGTCCTGTCCGAGCCCGAGCAGCGTGACCGGCCCGGGGCGCACGTCGAACTCGACACTGACGCCCCAGCCCCGCTTGCCGTGGTAGACGCCCAGCCCGCGCAGCAGCGGGTCCCGCGCGCTCACCGCGAGGTGGGCCGGCCCGTCATGGCCCATCTCGACCACGCCGTCCTCGAAGTTGAGCGCCTGGATCTCCGTGAAGGACCCGCCCGCCCCGGCCGCCTGGGTGACCAGCTGGGCGACGCTGGTGCGCAGCTCGTACTCCCCCGCCGCGGGCACCCCGCGCGCCGTGAGCAGCGAGGCGCCCAGGATCATGCCCGCGCCCAGCCGCTCGTGCTGTTCACCGTCCAGGCCGCGGTGGTAGTACGCCAGCGAGTCCAGCGCGAAGTCGTCCACGAGCCGGTCGAGCGCCACGGAGACCTTGGCGCCCCAGGAGAAGTCGTCGTCCACGACCGTGTCGTCCAGGGTGAAGATCTCCCGCGCGACCTTCACGCGTTCCGCCGTCTCGTCGTCCGTGACCTTCTCCACGCGGTGGCGCAGGTCGTCGAACTCCAGGACCTCGACGTGGGAGCCGAAGGTGGCGGGCAGCAGCGTGAGGTCGGTGGAGACGTCCAGCATGCCCGGGTAGAGGTGGCCCATCAGTCCGTGCCGGGCGTGCCGCAGCGCGGCGCGTACGTGGGCCGCACGGATCCACCGGCCGATGCGCCGCCAGGCCGACTCCTGGCGCAGATGGCCCGAGACCGAGCGGAAGGGGATCCCGGCGCGGCGGAAGACGTTGCCGACCTCGGGCACGGGGCACTGGCCGCAGTACGCCAGCCAGGCACCGGTGTCGAAGTCCGCGTGGCTCATCTTCTCCGTCGGCTGGAGGTCGATCACGAGGACCGGTGTGTTCGAGCGCTGGGCGATGGGGAGGACCATCGACGAGGTCAGATAGGTCGTCAGGAACATGACGATCAGATCGCAGTCCGCCCGCCGCAGCGTCTCGGCCGCCGCGGCGCCTTCCCGCTCGTCCGAGATGAAGCCGACGTCGGTGACATCGGCGTCCATCTCCTCGAAGCGGCGCGAGACATAGCGCGTCGACTCCTTCAACTGGGGCAGCAGGCCGGGGAACTGGGGCCAGTAGGTGCCCAGTCCGCCCGCCACGAGACCGACGCGGGTCCTGCGCCGTCGCGCGGGCGGCAGCAGCCTGGCCAGGGCCGTTGACTTGTCCGGCATTCAGACTCCTTGAGTGGGTTCGTCGTGCGTGTGCTCCTGTGGTGGTGCCGTATGTGTGGGAGGTGGCGGACGTGGGGGGTGCTGTGAGTGTGTGGGGCGCCGCCTGCCCTGTACGGCGTCGCGCCGCGCCCGCTCATTCCGCCGCCCGCGGCGTGCGCAGTGTCACCGGGCCCAGCAGCCCGGAGACGAGCTGCGAGGGGAACGTCCATGCGGTGGGGGTGGTCTCGTGCAGGAAGGGCGCCAGTGTGTTGTAGACGGTGACCTCCAGCCGTACCGTCCGGCCGGCCGTGCCGCGCAGGAGGAACCGGTACGGGGCGCAGAACGCCTCGCCGGCCGGCTCGCCGTCGACGGTCACCTCGACACTGCCGCGCACCCGTCCCAGGTCGAGCACCGGGTCGGGCCCGGCCGGCACCCGGAGCGTCCGGGAGTGGACCACGCCGCCGCTCCAGCCGGCCAGGCCCAGGCACGCGCGCCAGTCGCCGAGCGGGAACCCGGTCTCGGCCGTACGTACGCTCACCGGCCCCGACCAGGCCGCACCGCCGCGCAGCACGGCCGTCGGCTCGGTGACGACATCGAGTTCCGCGCGTGCCTCCAGAGGCCCGCCGAAGTCGAGAACGCCGTCCGTGACCGGCTGTGCCACCCCGTCGAGACGGACCGTGGCGGGCAGCGCGAGCGGCAGGTCCACCGACACGGCCCCCACGGGCAGGGTGATCCGGAAGCGCTGTGCCGCCGGGACGACGTCGTCGGTGGTCCGTACGGTGTCCACCCGGGTGCCGAGGACGGGCGCGCCGGTCAGCCACTCGGTGCCGGACAGCGGATGCGGCCGCACGGCGGCGTAGGAGGACTGCGTCTCGGCCCAGCGGCCCCGGTGTTCGACGGTCCGGCCACGTCGGCCGGCCGTCTCCACCTCCCACCCGGCACCGCTGACGAGCGCCGTCGCGCCGCCGTCGGTCCCGGGCGGGGTGCCGCTCCCGGGCGGGGCGTCCGTACGGGCGACGAGGTCGACGAAGACCACGTCGTCGGCCCGTACGCTGTCGGCGACGACCTCCACGACGTGTTCCCCGGCGGTGAGAGGCAGGGCGTGGCGGAAGTACATCGGCTGCGCGCCCCAACTGGACTCGTAGTACTCGACCTTCTCCTGCCGTGCCACCACCGCGCCGTCGAGGGTGACGGTGACGCCGGTGGCGGCACCCACGACCAGCACCGCCTCGATCGCGTCCCGGTCCAGGGCCAGCCTTCCCCGGTAGGTGACCCGGCCGTCCGGGCGCTCCGTGCCGGGCAGGCGCATGAACTGCGGGCGCGGCGCGAAGCCGCCGGGCGGGGTCAGGCAGAAGAAGCTGCCCAGGGTGGCACTCCGGCGCGTGGTCGCCGCGGCGGACGCGAGTTCGGGGTCGGCCAGTTCGTACTCGAGGACATTGCGCGGCCGGCGCACCTCGATCCGGGCGGTGGCGAGGTAATCGCCGCCGGGGAGCAGTTCCCGGCCGTTCCACCACCACCGCTTCGCCGCGGGCGATCCGAGGACCAGGTCGGCCGGGCCGAGACGGTCGGTCTCCACGACCGCGCGGACCCGGACGACGGCTCCCTCCCCCGGCGCCGCGACCCGTACGAACTCCTCGTCCACCATCCCCTTGTTGCCGAGCGCGCCGTGCCCCGGATCGAGAATGCCCCGGGAGGTGGAGTGGAGCGAGGTCGCCCATGCCTCCCGGGCGGGCACCAGCGGACGCGCACCGGCGAGTACGGCGTCGGCCTCGTCGCCGTCGAGCGGCGCGGGGGCCCGCTCGGCCGCCACGGGGCCGAGGACACGGACCCGGTTCCCGTACGTCGCCCGGACCGTCCCGGCCGGCTCCCCGACGCCGCCCTCCACGTCCTTGCCCTCCGCCCACCGCAGGGTCCACAGCGGTACGGCGTCGACCGGGGCGCCGGCGGGAAGCGCCAGGTCGCCCCAGGTGTTGTCCATCGTGGGCACCAGGCGCCCGCGCCAGCCCGTGGAGAGGTCGGTGACCGAGACGTCCCGCGCCTCGGCGTACGCGTCCGGCCCGGTGTGCGGGACCGCCCGGGCACGGGGGGCCACGGGGGTACGCGGCGCGCCCGCCGCCGCGTCCTCCTGATGCCGCGCCCCCGCCGTCCCTTCCCGGCCCGGCGCCTCCTGAGCCGATTCCTCTCCCGGTCCCTCCGGCGGTTCCTCCCGCCACACGACGATCGCCGCCGGTGCGCCGCGCAGGGGGACCGTGATGGTGGAGGTCCCGCCGCGGACGGTCACCGGTGCCGCCTCCCGCGCACCGGTGGCCGGGTTCCACACCTCCGCCTCGGCGACCACCGCGTTCACCCGCACCGAGGAGACCGTCGCGTACCGGGCGGGGTCGAAGTCGTAGTCCTCCCAGAGCCAGGCCCCCTCGCGCAGCGGGTACGCGGAGGCGTTCGGGAACGCGCCGGTGACGAAGGCCGCGCCCTCGGCCCCCTTGCGCCGTACCAGCAGCGGTACGTCACCCGTCGCGTGTCCGGCCGCGTCGCCCACCGCCTTCGCCGCCGCCTCCGCGTCGTCGGCGTACTCCAGGCGCGGGTGCGCCACCAGGGCCGCGACCGACGCGTCGTCACCGCGCACGCCGGCCGCGTACGAGGGCGCGCGCCCCACGACGACGACCCGCCCGCCGCTGTCGAGCAGCGCGCGGAGCCGGCGCGCGGTGTCCTCCTCCAGGACGCTCGCCGACGGCAGCAGTACCACCGAGTAGCCGAGGTCACGCACCCGCAGCGCGCCGCCCACCGCCTCGGCCCGCTGGACGGAGGCGTCGTCGATGACGTCGAACGACACCCGCGCCCGGTCCAGGGCTCCGAGCCGGGTGGCGAACCAGTTGTTGGTGCCGCACAGCTCCAGATAGTGCCGTTGGGCCAGGTCGAGTTCGGTGTGGCCGGCGCCGAGCTGCCCGTCCCCGAAGTGTGCGACGGGAACGTCCAGCGGGAGCAGGGCCTGGGCGGTGGTGGTCGGGTGCAGCACGGCGACCTCGGCGCTGTAGGTGCCCCACGACATGACGGAGGCGATCCGGGCGACCGCCCGGGAGAAGGCCGGGTACTGCTTCCAGTAGGGCTGGCGCCAGTCGGTGGACGGCGGTGCCCACTCGAACCAGCCGCCGGCCGTGCCGAAGTAACTGGCGTGCGGGTTGTAGAGGTTGGCGCCGCTGCGCAGGAACGGCAGCAGCCAGTCGTAGGTGTCCTCCAGCGTGCCGCCCCAGCCGGAGGAGTGGAACGCCTCGATCCAGACCCGGTCATGGCCGTAGAGGTGGGCCATGGAGGAATGGATCTTCGCATCGCCCTCGTGGTCGCTGCCGGCGGCGCTGTACCAGCGGTGGGTGCGGAAGTAGTCGCTGTAGATCTGGGTGGCCTGGGTCGGGAACCCGGCCCGCGCCGGGTTGCTCTGGTCCGCGCCGAGGAGCATGCCGCGCTCGTCGTGCCAGGCGGCGAGCGGCCGGAAGAGGGCTTCCTCGGTGAGTTCGGTGCGGACGGCGTAGTAGTCGGTCCGTACCTTCGCGGCGTGGTGCAGGCCGTCGGTACGGAGCGTGCCGTCGTCGCCGAAGAGCGCGGGCAGATGGTCCAGCAGGTCGTAGCCGCGCCGGGCGGCGAACTCCTCGGGGAAGCGGCGCGTCCAGGAGTTGGTGCCCGGCAGTTCGTCCTGGAAGCTCCCGGCGATCACATTGCCGAGGTACCGCGGGACGCGACGGTCGAACTCGTGGTGGACGGACCGCAGCAGCAGGCCGGCGGCGCGTGCGTCGAGGTAGTCGAAGGCCGTCGGGACCGCGGTGACGATCCGTACCTCGGTACCGTCCGCCGCCCCGACCCGGTCCGGCGCCGTCGTGGCGAGGCGTTCACCGTTCGCGCGGTAGGCGCCGACCAGGGTCTCCGTACCGAGGAGGGCGACGCGTCCCGCGCCGACGACACCGCGGCGCGAACGCAGCGCCTGCCCGGCCGCCTCGGGATGGCGGTGGGTGATCCCGCCCTGGACATTGGCGCCGGAGAAGCCGAGCTGGTCGTAGAACCACAGCCGCGTACCGAGTTCCTGGGCGATCTCGCAGGCGTCGGTGAACCGCGCCCACCACTCCTCACCGAACCAGGCGGGGTCGTCGGCCCGGGCCCCGAAGCTCGGCCCCGCGGGCGCGAGGTTGATCACCACGAGGTTGTGGACACCGCCCTCGGTGAACTTCCGCATCTGCCAGGCGAGCCGCTCCCGGGTGACCTTCGCGCCCGACCACCACCACAGCGGTGTGGGGCCGAAGTCACGGGGCGGATCGCGGAACAACGCGTGCAGCTCGGGAGAGATCACGGCACGACCATCCTTCGTGTCATACGGGTACGTCTGCCGGGGCGGACGGCCCCGGACCGCGGTACGGCACGGGCAGTGTCGGAGGAACCGGGCGAAGCGAGCGGGGCCGAGGAGGGGGCGGGAGCCGGGGCGGGTGACGGGGCAAGCGGAGGGGCGGACGCGGGGACAAACAGGAAGTAAAACGTTTCACGGCTGTCGGGGGACAGTACCGAAGGAGGGCGCCGGGGCCAAGGCCCCGCACGGTGGTCATTTCGGCCCGTACGTCACCACCCCAGGTGCGCGACCGCCCGATCGGCCCCCGGCCGGGCGCCCCGTACGCCCGGCTGGATTGAAACGTTCCAGGCCGGGCGTCGCACACCCTCGGTATCCGGAGCCGGCGCCGCCCCGGCGTCGAGACGGAAAGCCCCGCCGCCGGGCCCGCGCGCGGGATCCGGCACCCGCCCCGCCCCACCGGCGACGATCACGTGGGCCGGTGGGGCGGCATGCGGTCGTTGCGCAGGTGTTCGTAGATGACCGACGTGCGCACGTCGGCCAGTTCCTCGCGTGCGGTCAGCCTGTCGATCACGAACTCGTAGAGGGCGTTGTTGTCCGGCACGGCGACATGGATGAGGAAGTCCTCCGCACCGGAGGTGACGAACACGCCGAGCGTCTCGGGCAGTGCCCGCACCCACTCCCGGAAGTCCTCGATGGCCCGCCGTGTGGGCGGGCGGACCCGGACCGCGATCAGCGCCTGGACCGGCCGGCCCAGCGCGGCCAGGTCCACATCGAGGAGCGCCCCCTTGATCACACCTCGCTCGCGCAGCGAGCGGGTGCGGTCCAGCGCGGTCGTCGGGGAGACGCCGACCGCCGCCGCGATGTCCCGGTTGGTGCGCCGTGCGTCCGCCTGCAGTTCCCTGATGATGGCCGTATCAAGTTCGTCCAGAGCCACCTGATCCACCCTTTCTCCGTATGAAGTACGGCTTGATTGCAAAGCTATCGGATGGACGACTAGCGTGCACGCCCGACACCGCACAAAGTGAGGAGCACACGATGACGGCCATCACGTCCGGAAGCATCGCGTCCGGGAGCCTGTCCCGGGGGGACGGCGGAGCGGACGACAGGGCGGACGAGACGACGGGATTCCTGCCGGAGGAGATCAGAACCGGTGAACCGACCCGTTCGGCCCGGCTGAAGTGGGTGATCGCGGTCGACTCGTCGTTGCCCGCCGGACGGGCCGTGAACGCGGCGGTCTGCGCCGCGACGGCCACGGGTTCGGCGGTCACGGGACTGCTGGGCCCGGACGCCGTGGACGCCCGGGGCGCCGCGCACCCGGGGCTGCCCTGGGCGGGCTGCACGATCCTCGGCGCGAGCACCGCCCAGCTCTCCGAGCTGCGGGAGAAGGCCGCGGCCTCGCCCGGCGTGCACGTCGCCGACATGCCGTCGGACGCCCAGCTGACCCGGGTCTACGACGAGTACCTGGCGCGGATCGCCGCCAAACCGGCTGCGGAGATCGGCTACTACGCGGTCAGTGTGGTGGGCCCGCGGAACCGGGTGGACAAGCTCGTCAGGAAACTGTCGCTCCTGCCGTGAGCGACCCGAGGGCTCCGGCCGGTCCGGCCGGCCCCGCCGATGCGGCTGATGCGGCTGATCCAGTCGGCACGGCCCGCCCGCCCGGTGCCCGGCGAGGGCGGGGCCGGGCCCCGGCGGCCCGGGTCACCAGGGCAGTTCCACCCCCGTCGGGCTACCGTCCGAGCCGATGAACGCGGCGGTGCGGCCCCCTTCGGGGAGGGTGGCCAGCAGCACCGGGATCCGGGCGCCCTGATCCGGCGTCAGGTGCCCCTGCCTTCCGTTGATGTCGGTCGCCACGAAACCGGGACAGGCCGCGTTGACCAGGATCCCGTCCTCGTGCAGCTCCCTCGCGTACAGGACGGTCAGCGCGTTCAGCGCCGCCTTCGAGGTGCTGTAACCGGTCGGCGGTGGGAGGGAGCCGGGCGGGAGAGCGCCGGTGGGGTCGCGGTCGTCCGCCAGAGCGGTGAGCGATCCGAGCGTGCTGCTGATGTTCACGATGCGGCCCGCGTCCGAGCGGCGCAGGAGCGGCAGCAGCGCGTTGATGACCGTGACGACGCCGAAGACGTTGGTCTCGAAGGTCTGTCGGACCTCGTCGGCGGAGGTACGGCTGGGCACCTGCGACGAGCTGCCGACCCCGGCGTTGTTCACCAGGACGTCGAGCCTCCCGCTCTCCTCCTCGATGCGCTTCGCCGCCAGGCCGACGGTGGACTCGTCGGTGACGTCGAGCCGTAGGCACCGCGCGTCGAGGCCGCCCTCCCGCAGCTCGCGCTCGGCCGCCCGGCCGCGCTCCTCGTCCCGAGCGCCCAGATAGACCCGTATGCCGCGCTCGCCGAGCTGTCGTGCGACGGCCCGCCCGATCCCCTTGTTGGCCCCGGTGACGAGCGCGACACGGGGCCGGGTGACAGAAGGACGGGTGGCCGGGGAGGTGCCGGGACAACTGGTGGCGGCGGAGCGGGTGGTGTGGGCGCCGGCGCCGTGCGGGCCGGTGGATGACATGCGAACCGCCTTGGGTCTTCGCCGTTCCGCCGGAAGCGGAACCGGGTGTGCGTACGGGCGAGAGCGTTCCCGCGCGCCCCGCGCGGAGAACCGCATGACGGCATTCTGCCCCGCCCCGGGACACCGGCGGAGCAATGAACGTTTTCCGTTGACTTTGGTGTGAAGCCGACCGTTGCGTGCCGGGATCACGGCCGCCGGCGACGACCCCGGTCGCACAGGTCATCGGTTCAATCGCACAGGTCGCCGGGGCGGCTGCCCGGCGGGGTCAGGTCCCCATGACGTTCCCGCCGCCAACGCCGATCAAGACCGAATGGCAGTCAACTCGACCCGGCCCCTGAAGGGCCGGGCTTGGAGGTAGTGCCCAGCTGGTTGCTGGGTGGACTCCTCCGTCCAGCAACCCCTATGGGGTGGCAGGGACGCGTGACTCACGCCCCGCGTTCCACACGCTCTCGCCACGGGTGGCGAGGTTGTGGGAAGCATTCCGGTCGGCGTGGGCAACGACCCCGCACCCCCGGCAGATGAAAAGCCCCTGGCCGACACGGTTGCGCTTGTCGACGTGGCCGCACTCGGCGCACGTCTGCGACGTGTACGCGGGATCAACGAAGACCAGGGGCACACCGGCCCGCTTGGCCTTGTAGACGATGAAGTCTCCGAGCTGGGCGAAGGCCCAGGAGTGAAGTGCGACCCGTTGGGGCTTGCGGAGCCGTACCCGGTTACGGATGCCCTTGAGTTCTTCGAGGGACAGGCCACGCCCGGTGCGTTCAGCCTCGGTCACGATCGACTTGGAGATGATGTGGTTCTGGTTGGCGGCGTGCCGTGCTTCCTTGCGGGCACGGGCCTTGAGCCGCCGCTTGGCGCTCTTGGTGCGCTTCTTCTGGAGCTTGGCACGCAGGGCAAGCTGTCGCCTGCGGTACCGGTTGAGCCCCCGCCCGGCCGCGAGGTAGCCGTCGGACGTGGTAGCGATGTTGACGATGCCGAGGTCCACGCCGATGAAGCCGTCCGGCTCGTACTGCTCGGCCTCGGGCACGTCACAGGTGGCGACGAGGTAGAACATGCCGTCGCGCTCGATCAGGTCGGATTCGCCCTGCCGGTGCGCCTGGAGCGTCTTGAGTGCGTCGGCGGAGCACACGAACGGCACGTTCTTGACCCGGCCGTCCATGGTCCAGATGGACACGGTCCGCTGGTCGTACTGCCAGCTCAGGCACCGGTCGTCATACGGCTGGGCGGCCTCGGGACGAAAGGTGACCGGCTTGGACTCGGCCTTGCGGCGACGCCTGGAGCCTTCTCTGCCGAGGTTGCCGGCCCGGATGTTGGCCTTGAGCGTGGTGTACGAGTCGCACACCTTCTTGATGACGTGTTGCGCGGCCTGCGCTCCCAGCCCTCGCGCTTTGAGTTCGGCGTAGGTGTACTTGCGCAGCTCGTACTCACGCGGCACGCCGTGCTCGAACGTCACCTCCGACACCCAGTTCGCGGCGTCATTGACCATGCGCAGGGTGCGCTCAAGTGCAGATGCCTGCGCGGCATCCGGCATGAGTTTGACCTGTGTCACGATCTTCACGGGCGCGATCGTAGCATTGATCTATGTCACCACGCTGGGAGCCAAACCCCGATATTCGCAGGGGTCGTAGCGTTGTCTACACCCTGCATGCCCACTTGGTCTTCACCCCCAAGTACCGGCGCGGACCGTTCACCGACGAGATCCTTCGACGCTGCGAAGAGATCATGCGCGACGTGTGCACCGACTTCGGCGCGGAACTGCGGGAGTTCAACGGCGAACGCGATCACGTCCACCTGCTCGTGCACTACCCGCCCAAGGTCGCCATCTCCCGCCTCGTCGGCTCCCTCAAGGGCGTCTCCGCCCGGCGCCTGCGGCAGGAGTTCCCCGGCCACATCCGCAAGTACCTGTGGGGCGAACACTTCTGGTCGCCGTCCTACTTCGCCGCCTCGTGCGGCGGCGCCCCGCTCGCCGTCATCAAGGAGTACATCGAGAACCAGAAACGACCCGGCTGAGGTCAACAGCGCAGACCCGTGCACCCGCGCGGGTCAGAGCAGCGTTAAGAAGCGCTTCCTCCCGGGCGTGAACACCCAGGGTTCCGCGCTAGTGCCCCTCCCGGCAACGTTTGCCCCGTCGCGACGCCCGGCACGCGCGCTCGCCGCGTTGGCCACAAGCCCAGGTAGCTCCGCTACATGGACTTCTGGCCGCCTTGCGATCACACGCACCGGACGCCGCTCCTTGACGGGCAAACCTTGCCGGTCGCGGCACTAGATCATGCTGAAACAACGCCAACACCGCCAACACCGCCGGCACGGTCGGCGCTTCCGGCCGGGCCGCCGCGCGCCCGCCGCCCGGGAACATAACGGGTGCGAGGCCGATCCACCCGCCCGATAGGGTCGGAGCATGTCAACGCCCGACTTCATCCGTGCCATCCGGGCCTCCGCGGGCCACCAGCTGCTCTTCCTGCCCGGGGTGAGCGCCGTCGTGCTCGACGACGACCACCGGGTCCTCCTGGCACGCCGCGCCGACACCGGCGAGTGGTCCCTGATCGGCGGCATCACCGAACCGGGCGAGCAGCCCGGGGTCACCGCCGTACGGGAGGTGTACGAGGAGACGGCCGTCCACTGCGTGGTGGAGCGCGTCGTGCTCGTCCAGACACTGGAACCGGTCCAGTACCCCAACGAGGACCGTTGCCAGTTCGTGGACGTGTGTTTCCGCTGCCGGGCCACCGGCGGCGAGGCCCGGGTCAACGACGAGGAATCGACGGACGTCGGCTGGTTCCCGCTGGACGCCCTTCCCCCGCTCAGCGAGTTCTCGCTGTTCCGCATCAAACAGGCCATGGGCGACGGGCCGACCTGGTTCGACCCGGGCGCGGACGGCCACGGCGGGCCGGCCGACGGCCCCCGGGCACCCGACGCGCGGACCGCGCACGTGTCACACGCATCGCACCCGGCTCACACCTCGCACGGTGAGCCGGTGGCGGACGGCCGGCCAGGAGCGGGGGCGAGCTGATGCCGCGTGACACCACGCCGGGCGGCGGGCGCGGCAGGGCGCGCCAGGACGGGCCGGCCACGCTCGCGGTGGTCGCCCAGCGGGCCGGCGTGTCCCCGCAGACGGTGTCCAACGCGCTCAACTCGCCGGAGTTGCTCGCGCCCCGGACCCTGGAGCGCGTGCGCAGGGCGATCGAGGAGTTGGACTACCGGCCGCACCAGGCCGCGCGCTCGCTGCGTTCCCGGTCCAGCCGGCTCATCGGCTACGGCGTCCAGCCGACGCCCGACGGGATCTCCGGTCCGGTGATGGAACACTTCCTGCACGCCTTCTCCGACTCCGCGCACCGGGCGGGTTACCGGATCCTGCTGTTCGCCGCGCCCGGCGACGCGGACGACGAGACCGACACGTACGCCGAGCTGTTACGCGAACGGTCCGTGGACGCGTTCGTGCTGAGCAACACCCACCGGGGCGATCGCCGCCCCGACTGGCTGCGCAAGCGCGGCATACCCTTCGTCGCCTTCGGCCGGCCGTGGTCGAACCGGGAGGCCGGGGACTGGGTGGATGTCGACGGCGCGCACGGAACGGCCGCCGCCGTCGGCCATCTCGTCGCCCTCGGGCACCGGAAGATCGCGTTCCTGGGCTGGCCCCGCGGCTCCGGTGTCGGCGACGACCGGGCGCGGGGCTGGCGCGAGGCGATGCGCCGGCACGGGCTGTCCGCACGCGGCCTGCGAGCGTCCTCGCGGGACGACGTCGAGGCCGCGCGGGAGGCCGTGGGCCCGCTCCTCACCGCGGGGGTGACGGCCGTGGTGGCGGCCAGCGACACCCTCGCCCTCGGCTGCTACCGGGCGCTGCGGGACACCGGACGCACCCCCGGCCGGGACGTCGCGGTCGTCGGGTTCGACGACTCCTCCGCGGCCGCGCTGCTCACGCCGAGCCTGACCAGCCTCCGCCAGCCGCTCACGGAGGTCGGCCAGGTCTGCACCCGGCTGCTGCTGGCCCGGATCAAGGATCCGCGGGGCACACCGGAACATGTGCTGCTGACACCCGAGCTGATCGTCCGCGAGAGCACGGACTCCACGGCCGCGCCCTCCTGACCGGGACCGCCGACCTCCGGCACCGGTCCTCCGGCACCGGCCCGCGGGCCGACTGTCGCGGAGACTGCCCGCCACCGCCCCGTTCGCGGGAGACGGCCGTCAGCCGGCGGCGCCAGGCCCGACGGGAGCGGACCGTACGGCCGGACCCGGCGGCCTGCGCCGACCGCGGCCGAACAGCTCGGTCAGACCGCCGCCGGCCGCGACCGCCGCCGCTCCCGTACGGAACGGAACGCCACCCGGCCGAGCCCGCCGAGGGCGACCGCGACCAGCGCCGCCTCGGGCAGCACACCGAGCCGGGTGGCCGGGGTCAGGGAGGAACGCAGCGGCACGGCGTCAACGAGCGCCCCGGGCGTGAACATGCCGGTCTTCTCGGTGATCCTGCCGTCCGGCTGGATGATCGCGCTCACCCCGCTGGTGACGGGGACGACCACGGTCCTGCTGTGTTCGACGGCCCGTACCCGCGACATCGCCAGCTGCTGGTAGGTCATCTCGCTGCGGTCGAAGGTCGCGTTGTTGCTGGGTACGGACAGCAGCTGGGCGCCGTCGGCCACGGTGTCCCGCACGGCCCCGTCGAAGGCGGCCTCGTAGCAGGTGGCGATCCCGACCCTCGTGCCCTTGATGTCGAAGACGCCGGTCGTGGTCCCCCGGCTGAAGTCGCGCCGCACCATCTCCGCGTAGCCCGGGCTGATCTTCCGCACGACCGAGCGCAGCGGCAGGAACTCCCCGAAGGGCTGGATCTGCCGCTTGTCGTACGTGGCGGTCGGGCCGAGCTTCGGGTCCCACAGGATCTGCCGGTTGAACATCGGCCCGTTCTCGGGGGTGACGACGGCACCGACGGAGACGGGGACGCCGATCGCCCCGACCGCCTGCTCGATCACCAGCCGGGCGTCGGCATTGCGGTACGGGTCGATGTCGGAGGAGTTCTCGGGCCACAGCACGAAGTCGGGCCGTGGCTCCTTGCCGGCCTTCACATCGGCGGCGAGCTGGAGCGTCCTGCGTACGTGGTTGTCGAGGACGGCGCGCCGCTGCGCGTTGAACTCCAGGCCGGCCCTGGGCACGTTGCCCTGTACGGCGGCCACGGTCGCGGTGCCGTTCTCGGCGGAGTCGCTCACGAGCGGGAGGGCCGCGACGGCCGCGACGACGGGGGCGAGGACGGTGACCGCGGTGACGGTCGCGGCCCGGCGCGGCAGCCGGCGGGTCGCGCGGTACGCGAGGGCCCGGCGCACCGCCTCGTAGAGCCCGAAGCCGCACAGGACGACACCGAAGCCGAGCACCGGGGTACCGCCGAGCGCGGCGAGCGGCAGGAAGACGCCGTCGGCCTGACCGAAGGCGATCTTTCCCCAGGGGAAGCCGCCGAACGGCACCCGGGCCCGGACCGCCTCACCGAGGACCCAGACCGCCGCGGCCCAGACGGGCCAGGCGGGCAGTCGGCTCACGGCGGCGATCCCGAGGCCGGCGACGCCGACGAACAGCGCCTCGACCGCGGCCAGCGCGAGCCAGGGGCCGGAGCCGACCTCCACGCCGGTCCAGACCAGGAGCGGGAGCAGGAACCCCAGCCCCGCGAGGTAGCCGAGGCCCAGCCCGGCGCGCAGCCGGCGGCCGTACAGGCACCAGGCGAGCAGGGCGAAGCCCGGCAGAGCCAGCCACCACAGGGTGCGGGGCGGGAAGCTCACGTAGAGCAGGAGTCCCGACAGCACCGCCGCGCCGGGCCTGGCGAGCCACCGCGGCGGCGTCCGGCCGCCGCCGGGGGACCGGGCGGGCGGAGGGGTCTCGACGGTGCTGATCGTGGCGCTCACCCGGGGAGTCTACGGCTGCTCCCGGGAGGCGCGGGAGCGCGGGAGCCGGGCGTACGTCCCCGGCCCGCCCCGGCATCGCCCCGGGCGGGCGCCGTTCGGGGGCAGTGGGCCGGTCGGGTGAGCCGACCGGCCGAGTCCGACGGGAGCGGGCCCTCGTCGGAAGGGGAGGCGGTCGGCTGGACGGTCGCGGACGAGGGGCGGCGGACGGTCGTCGTGCGGCGGCGCGGGCGCGCGGTCAGGCGTTCGCCGTGTCCGCGTCGGGCAGCGGATTCAGACGGTTGCGGATGATCCGTACCGCCGACTCCGCGTCGTCCACGGTCACCGTGAAATCCATGCCGTCGCCCAGTTTGAGGACCAGCGCCTCGCCCCGGCGCACCACCACGGCCGTGCCCTTCTCCGGGCGCCAGCGGTAGCCCCAGCCACCCCACTGGCGCGGGGTGACCCGGGGCACGAAGACGGCGTCCACCACGTGGGCGAGCTGGATGCGGCGGCGTGGCACGCCCATGTGGCCGCAGCGCACCTCCACGCAGTCGCCGTCGAGTCTGACCGCCACGTGGACGAACGCCAGGGTCCCGAAGAGGATCAGCAGCCCCGCCGCCACACAGCCGACGACGGACATCAGCAGGGCGGCCGAACCGGAGGTCCAGTTGGAATCGACGGCCAGCTCGACCCCGAGCGCGACACACGCCGCGCCCACGGCCGCCAGCAGCCACTGCACTCGGTTGCTCGCGCGGCCGGTCCAGGTCTCGGGCAGGGCCTCTGTGGGGTGGCCCTCGTTCCGGGGGTGCTCCCTCATGCCATGCAGCGTACTCAGATTCCGCGCCGACGACAGGCCGCTCGGAGGGCGGCCGGACCACCCCGCCGGCCCGTGGGCCCGGTGCGGACGGCGGTCAGCGCACCCGGCTGACGGCGGCGAGCTGCCGCCCTTCCACGTACGCCAGCGCCTCTTCCGGAAGCGTGGACTCGCGCCCGCTGAGCAGGACGGTGAGCCGCCCGCCGGGGACGCCCAGGATCCCCGCCGGCGCCTCGGGGACGTCCGGGTCGTCCAGCAGCCCCGCCGTCCCGGGGACGCCCGGGAGCCCGTCCGGTGCACCGTCCGGGACCCGTGGAACGGCGGCGACGCCCGGGACGGCCGGGGCCACCGGCGCGACCGGCGTGCCCGGGACGCCCGCGGCGCCGGGTGCCGACCGGTCCCCCGTCCGGCGCATCGCCTGCGCGGCGACCGCGCCCGCCGATCCGTACAGGACCACCGTGGGCCCGCCCGGCCGCTGGACGGCGGCCCGGACGCGCTCGGCGACCAGCTCGTAGTGGGTGCAGCCCAGCACGACGGCCCTGACATCACGGGGGGTCAGCGCGGCGGCCGTGGCCACCGCGCGGTCGATCGCCTCCTCGTCGACGTGCTGCACCGCGTCCGCCAGGCCGGGACAGGGCACCTCGGTGACGGCCACGGAGGAGGCGAAGCGGCGGATCAGGTCGCGCTGGTAGGGGCTGCCGGTGGTGCCCGGGGTCGCCCAGATCGCGAACGGGCCGCCCCCGGCCGCCGCCGGTTTGATGGCCGGGACCGTCCCGATGACCGGCAGGTCCGGCTCCAGTTCGGCCCGGAGCGTGGGCAGCGCGTGCACGGACGCGGTGTTGCACGCGACGATCAGGGCGTCCGGCCGGTGCTCGGCCGCGGCCCGGGCGACCACGAGCGCGCGCTCCGTGAGGTCGGCCGGGGTACGCGGCCCCCAGGGCATTCCGTCGGGGTCCGAGGAGAGGACGAGATCGGCGTCGGGCCGAAGCCGGCGCACCGCGCGTGCCGCCGGGAGCAGGCCGATGCCGGAGTCCATGAGCGCGATCTTCACTCGGTCACCATAGTCGACAGCGTGTGCGGCCCCCACGATGTGGGGCAGACTGCGACGAATGAGCGCCATTGCCTGGATCGCCGTAGGTTCACTGGCCGCGTGGGGCTGGCTTTCGCTGGGCCAGGGCTTCTTCTGGCGTACGGACCAGCGGCTTCCGCCGTCCGACGAGGCCGAGAACCGTTCCCCGGGACCGGGGCCGCGCCCGGGTCCCGGCTTCGGCCGTACGCCGAGGGTCACCGGCCCGTACACCGACGCGAGCGGCCCGGACGCCGCGGGAGGCCGCCCGGGCCCCGGCGGTGGGTATACCCGCGAGGGTCTGCCCCGCGACATCGAGTATGCCGATGATCACGGCCACGCCCCCGCACACGACGCCGGCGACCCGGAACGGTGGCCCTCCGTCGCCGTCGTCGTCCCCGCGCGGGACGAGGCGGCGGTGCTGGCCAAGAGCCTGCCCTCCCTCCTCGCGCAGGTGTATCCCGGCAGGGCCGAGATCTTCCTGGTGGACGACGGCAGCACGGACGGCACGGGCGCGCTGGCCCGAGAACTGGCCGCGCGGTACGGCGGGCTGCCGCTGACGGTGACCTCCCCCGGCGAGCCCGGACACGGCTGGACCGGCAAACTGTGGGCGCTGCGCCACGGCATCGAGCTGGCACGCGCCGACGACCCCGCGTACCTCCTGCTGACCGACGCCGACATCGCCCATGAGCCGGACAGTCTGCGGGTGTTGGTGGCGGCCGCCGAGTCGCACGGGCTCGACCTCGTCTCGCAGATGGCGCGGCTGCGCGTGCGGAGCATGTGGGAGAAGCTCGTCGTACCGGCGTTCGTGTACTTCTTCGCCCAGCTCTACCCCTTCCGCCGGATCAACCGTCCGGGCGCGCGGACGGCGGCGGCCGCGGGCGGCTGTGTCCTGCTGCGCGACAGGGCCGCCGAGCGGGCCCGGGTGCCCGAGTCGATCCGCCACGCCGTGATCGACGACGTCGCGCTGGCCCGGGCGGTACGGCGGTCCGGGGGCCGGATCTGGCTGGGGCTCGCGGAGCGGGTGGACAGCGTGCGCCCTTATCCCGGCCTTGCCGACCTGTGGCGGATGGTGGCCCGCAGCGCCTACGCCCAACTCCGGCACAATCCGCTGCTGTTGGCGGGCGCGGTACTGGCACTGGCACTGGTCTATCTGGTGCCGCCCGTCGCCGTGTGCGTGGCCGCGGTGACCGGGGACGCGGCGGCGGGGTGGCTGGGCCTGGCCGCCTGGGCGGTCATGACGGCGACGTACCTGCCCATGCTGCGGTACTACCGGCAGTCGGTGTGGCTCGCGCCGCTGCTGCCGTTCACGGCGCTGCTCTATCTGCTGATGACGGTCGATTCGGCGGTACGGCACTACCGGGGGGCGGGCGCGGCCTGGAAGGGACGCACGTACCCCCGCCCCGAGACGGCCCCGGACCGCTGACACCTGACACCCGGCGCGGTGCGACAGGCGTCCGGCGCCCGGCACCCGGTCACTTCCGGCCGGGCGTCCAGTTCATGCCCCAGCCGTAGGCGTGATCGACGGTCCGCTGCGGGCTGACTCCGCGCCGGGGGACCAGGAAGCGTGCCTCCCGCTGCACGACGAGGTCCGCGCCGGTGTGGGTGATCAGCGCGAGCGCGCAGACCGTGGACGGCACCGTGCATTCGCCGAGCGAGAACTCGATCGGGGCGCCGAGCCGCGGTTCGAGTGTGACCGTCGCGTCGAGATCGGCGAAACTCCGCGCGCCTTCGTAGATCGTCACGAAAATGACGATCCGCCGCAGCCGGTCCTTGTGGTCGAGATTGATGGTGAGGTTCTCGCCGCCGCTGGACGCGCCGCTGCGGTCGTCGCCGTCGAGAAGGATGTAGGGCGGCCGGTCGACGGCGCCGAAGGCGTTGCCGAGTGCCTGCACGACGCCCTTGCGTCCGTCGGAGAGTTCGTAGAGCGCGCAGAGGTCGAGATCGAGATCACTGCGGGCCACGGCGGACCGGCCGAGTTTGGCCGCCCAGCCCTTGGACTGCTGACGGACCCGCCAGTTGAGGTTCACCCGCATGGTGCCGGAGGTACCACCCTGTTTGCTCAGGGAGACGGACGGTGTGTCCTTCGTCAGCGTCACCTTGGTGAGACGTACGGGTGCGGAAGCGGGAGCGGAGATGGAAGCGGCAACGGGTGGTGCCGACGGGGCGGACGGGACCGGCGGAGCGGGCGGTACGGACGTGGCGCTCGGCGCGGCCGGAATCGTCGGTTCCGGGGCCGCGGCCGATGCCGGGGCCGGAGTCGTCGGCGTCGGCGTCGGCGTCGGCGTCGGATGCTGTCGCGGCTCGTCCACCGCGATCCCGAAGTCCGTCGCCAGGCCCGCGAGTCCGCTGTCGTACCCCTGGCCCACCGCCCGGAACTTCCACGCACCCTGGCGCCGGTAGAGCTCACCGAGGAGGAAGGCGGTCTCGACGGTGGCGTCCCGGCTGTCGTACCGCGCGATCTCCGCACCGGACACCGCGTCCAGCACCCGTACGTAGAGCCCGGGCACCCGGCCGAAGTCGCCCCCGTCGGCCGAGGCGGCCAGGACGATCCGGTCGACGGCGGGCTCGACGCGCGCGAGGTCGACGCGGAGGGTGTCCACCACGACGCCCGTGCCCGCCCGCGCGCCCCCGTCCACGCCTCCGCCGCCGGTCACCACCCGTTTTCCGTCGATGCGTACCGCTCCGGAGGGGTGGGCGGGCTGGTTGTAGAAGACGAAGTCCTCGTCGTCACGGACCTTTCCGGACACGAGCAGCAGCGCCGACGCGTCGACGTCCGGAACCCCCGGCCCCGTGCGCCATCCCAATTCCACGCGGACGGCCGCCGCCGGCACCGGAAGATTGGCTCCTTTAAGCATGGACATGCTCGCCCCCCTCATCACGTCGGGATGCCCGATGTTCTCCGTCCCGACACGCTAGTGCCCCGTGCCGAGACCCGCCGGTAACCCCACGCCACCTTGCCCTTTACACGATCAGAACACCGCGGGGCGACCGTTTTTCCCATGTTCGCTCGCATTGGGGATCCGAAGTAACCCACAAGACCCGAAACAACCCCCTGTTCGGACTCCCCAACCAACCACGGGAGGGCTTAACTTATGTCCTATGACCTCCCCCCGCGCCCCCTACGGCGGCGGTTACTACACCGCGCCGTCGTTCCCGGACACCCCCATCTACGACTCCCTGGTCGCGGAGCGGGGCACGCCTCAGATCGCGCCGATCCGAGTGCCTTCCGCCTATGACTCGGGCAACAGCTACCTGCCGGCTCTGCCGGCGGCGCTGCCCGCGCTGCCGGCGGCTCCTTCACAGCCTTCCGGCGCCTACAGCGGATATCAGCCGCAGTCGGCGCCGACGCCCGCGCCGATGCCGCTCCAGCAGGCGCCCGCGCCGTACATCCCGCAGCAGCCCGCGCCGCGCGGGTACGGCTACCCAGGCCCCGCTCAGCCGCAGGCGCCGGGCCCGATACAGGCGCAGCCGCACCCGCAGCCGCAGCGCCCGGTGCCGCCGGGGACGGGGTACGAGGCGATGCGGCCCGCGGCTCCCCGCCCGCCGGCGCCCGCTCAGTACGACGATCCGTACAACCGGCCGTACCAGAGCCGGGGGTACTGACCTGCGGGTGGCCGGTTCCGGCTGAGATGATGGCCGCATGCCGAAGCCACCCCGTTCCTCTCTGCACTCCTTGCGGCTCTATCCGGTCAAGTCGATGGCCGGCGTCACGCGGGACAGCGCCGTGGTGGAACCGTGGGGCCTGGCCGGGGACCGGCGTTGGACACTGGTGGACGACACGGGGAGGGTGGTCACACAGCGCCAGCAGCCACGGCTGGCGCTGATCGTCGCGCACACGCTGCCGGACGGCGGGATCCGGCTGCACGTGCCCGGCCTCGCCCCGCTCACGGTCGCCGTTCCGTCCCCCGTGGACGCGAGCCCGTCCGGAGCCGGTGTCGACGGCGGCACGGTCGTGGTGGACATCTTCGGCACCAAGGTGGAGGCGGTACCCGTCACCGCGCGCCCGTCGGGCCCGGACGGCATGTGTGTCACCGGCACGGACGGTACGGAGCGTACGCGCGGTGCGGACGGCGGCCACGGCACGGACGGCACCGGCGGCGCCGCGAACGGCACGGACGGCTTCGGCGGTGCGGAGGAAGAGGGCGGCGTCGACCGGCGGCTCAGCGCGTTCCTCGGCCTGGACGTCCGGCTCGTCCACCTCGACGACCCGGCCCGGCGCCGCCCCGTGAACCCGCTCTACGCGCGCCCCGGCGAAACGGTGAGCTTCGCGGACGGCTTCCCCCTCCTGGTCACCACCACGGCCTCGCTCGACGCCCTCAACTCCCTCGTCGCACAGGGTGACCACCCTGACGAGGGCCCCCTGCCCATGGACCGGTTCCGGCCGAATCTCGTGGTGACGGGCACGGCCCCCTGGGCGGAGGACGACTGGCAGCGGATCGCCGTCGGGGACATCACCTTCCGGGTCACCAAACCCTGCGGCCGGTGTGTCGTCACCACCACCGACCAGGCCACGGCGGAGCGCGGCAAGGAACCGTTGCGCACGCTCGGCCGCTACCGCCGGTTCGGCGGCAAGTTGCTCTTCGGGCAGAACCTCGTCCCCGAGACCACGGGCACGCTGCGGACCGGCGATCCGGTGACTGTCCTGGACTGAGCGTGCACCGAGGCGTGCTCCGTGCGCCCCCGTCCGCCCTGTGTTATCACGCCCCTTACGGGAAACACGAAGCAGCAGTGAGGGGTCCTTGCCCCGGTGTGTGCGCGGCGCCACTCCGGGCCACCACAGACATGGGGACACGGGGACACGGAAGGGGGTTCGGAACGTTGCGGACCATCGTGGGACTCTGGCGTTGGCGGCACAACCCTCTGTACAGAGGAACCGATCTCGCGGAGGCGTGGGCCGCCCTGACGGCGCTCCTGCTGCTCGTGCTCGGCGCCCCGGCCGCCGGCCTGGTCTCCGGGAACCTGGCGGACGCCACGCTACGCAAGACCGTGCGGGAGCAGCACGAGCAGCGCCACCGTACGACCGCCGTGGTCGTCGACCGCGACGCGAAGCCGCGCTTCACCGCGTACGACACGGAGTCGCCCGCGGAGCCCGGCTCCGGCGTCCGCGTGCACGCCTCCTGGCGCGCGCCCGACGGCGGCGCGCGCACCGGCCAGGTCTCCGCTCCGCTGTACACACCGCGCGCCGGTGACAGGTTCACGCTCTGGACCGACCCGCAGGGCCGGCCGGTGCGCGCGCCGATGAACGTCTCGTCGGCCCGTTTCCACGCCGTCATGGCCGGAATCGGAACCGTGCTCCTGGCCTCGGGAGCGATCGAGGGCGGCCGACGGCTGGTCGTATGGCGGCTCGTCCAGCGGCGGTACAGGCGGCTCGACCAGGCGTGGGCCCAGGTCGGGCCCGACTGGGGGCGTACGGGCACCGGCAGTTGACGCCGCGCGGGCGGTCCGGGCCGGGTTCCGCCGGGCGCCGGCCGCCGCCACTCCCGCCATCTGCACAGATCAGTCCGGGACGTATCCGAGCAGTCCTCCCTCTCGCGTCAACTTCGCGGTGTGGCGCGCGCTACGGTGGTGCCGACCGGTCTCGCTCTTGCGGCCGGGGGCCGGGGCCGGCACCCGGGACGGCAGGGCACGCGCGGACGTATCCGCGGTCGCGCACACGCACGAGGTGGGGGCACAACAGCGCCATGGCACAGGGCACGGTCCAGGTGACACACACCGGTACATCGCGTTGGCGGCGCCGCACGGGCGAGTACGCCTCCCTCGCCGCGGCGCTGGAGGCGGCCGGTGACGGTGACATCCTGACCATCGCCCCGGGCACCTACCGGGAGAATCTGGTGGTCACGCGCGCGGTCACGCTGCGCGGCCCGGACGGGGCGGCGGGCTCGGTCCGCCTGGCGCCCCTGGACGGGGTCCCGCTGACCGTGCGGGCCTCCGCCACGGTCCAGGACCTCCATGTGGAGGGCCAGGACACGGCGGCCCCCGCGCTGCTCGTCGAGGACGGCGCGCCCGAGCTGTCCAACCTGCGGATCGTGACCCGTTCGGCGGCCGGCCTGGAGGTGCGGGGGGCCGCCCGCCCGACCGTCCGGCGCTGCTCCGTCGACAATCCGGCGGGCGTGGGCATCGGCGTGCTCGACGGGTCGGGCGGGGTGTTCGAGGAGTGCGAGGTGCTCGCGGCGGGACAGGCCGGTGTCTCGGTGCGCGGCGGCGCGCATCCGCGCCTGGAGCGCTGCCGGGTCCACCACGCCTCGGGCGCGGGCCTGTCGGTGACCGGCGAGGGCAGCGGCCTGGAGGCGATCGGCTGCGAGGTGTACGAGATCAAGGGCACCGGCGTGCAGATCGCCTCGCGGGGCTCGGCCCACCTCACGGACTCCTCCGTGCACCGCACCTCGGCCGACGGGATAACCCTGGACACCGACGCGGTGCTCACGCTCTCCGACTGCGACATCCACGACATCCCGGAGAACGCGGTCGACCTGCGCTCGCGTTCGGTCCTCACCCTGACCCGCTCCACGGTCCGGCACTTCGGCCGCAACGGGCTCTCCGTCTGGGACCCGGGGACCCGCGTGGACGCCAACCAGTGCGAGATCCACGACAGCACGGGCGACTATCCGGCCGTCTGGGTCAGTGACGGCGCCACCGCCGTGCTCGACTCCTGCCGGGTGCGGGACGTGCCGGACGCGCTGTTCGTGCTCGACCGCGGGTCCCGGGTGGACGTGGTCGACAGCGATCTGTCGTCGGTGCGCAACACGGCGGTGTCGGTGAGCGACGGCGCCACCGCGCAGCTGGACGACTGCCGGATCAAGGAGGTGTCCACGGGGGCCTGGTTCCGTGACCACGGCAGTGGCGGCACGCTCAACTCCTGCACGATCGACACCGTCCAGACCGGCGTCATCGTCACCAAGGGCGCCGACCCGACCATCGAGCGGTGCACGGTCACCTCGCCCGCCGAGGCCGGCTTCTACGTCTCCGCCGAGGGCCGGGGATCCTTCCACCACTGCCGGGTGACGGGCAGCGGCGGCTACGGCTTCCATGTGATGGACGGCTGCCGTACGACGCTCACCCGCTGCCGCACGGAGCGCTGTGCGCGCGGCGGGTACGAGTTCCCCGAGGACGGCCCGACCGCCGAGGACTGCACCAGCGACGAGAGCGGTGTGCTGACCCCGCCGGTCCCCGAACCGCCGTCCGTGCTGACGGCGACCCAGTCGTCGCCGGGGCTGCTCGGCGGTGTTCCGGCCCGGTCCGCCGCCACGGCGGCCCCGGCGCCCGAGAGCGTCCCAGACCGGCCCGCGCGCGCCTCGGACGAGGTCCTTTCCGAACTGGACGCGCTGGTGGGGCTGGAGAGCGTGAAGCGGGAGGTCCGGGCGCTCACCGACATGATCGAGGTGGGCCGCCGGCGCAAGGAGGCGGGGCTCAAGGCCGCGTCCGTCCGTCGCCACCTGGTGTTCACGGGCAACCCCGGGACCGGAAAGACGACGGTCGCGCGGCTGTACGGCGAGATCCTGCACTCCCTCGGGGTGCTGGAGCGCGGGCACCTCGTCGAGGTGTCCCGGGTGGATCTGGTCGGCGAGCACATCGGCTCGACCGCGATCCGCACCCAGGAGGCGTTCGACCGGGCGCGTGGCGGGGTGCTCTTCATCGACGAGGCGTACGCGCTGTCCCCCGAGGACTCCGGGCGCGACTTCGGCAAGGAGGCCATCGACACGCTGGTGAAACTGATGGAGGACCACCGGGACGCGGTGGTGGTGATCGTCGCGGGCTACACCGCCGAGATGGAGCGCTTCCTCACCGTCAACCCGGGTGTGGCCTCCCGGTTCTCACGGACGATCACCTTCAGCGACTACGTGCCCGAGGAACTGCTGCGGATCGTGGAGCAGCAGTCCGAGGAGCATGAGTACCGGCTGGCGGAGGGCACGGGCGAGGCGCTGTTGAAGTACTTCACGGCCCTGCCCAAGGGCCCGGCCTTCGGCAACGGCCGCACCGCGCGCCAGACGTTCGAGTCGATGGTGGAGCGGCACGCCGGGCGGGTGGCCCAGCTGCCGCTCACCAGCACGGACGATCTGACGCTGCTCTACGCGGACGACCTGCCCGAGCTGCCCTGAGTCTTCCCCGGCGTGTCCTGATTGCCCGGCGTGCGCCGGGGGCCGGGGCCCTGGGAGTCCCCGTGCGGCTCCGCGGGCTCCGCACGTCCTGGCGCCACCGGCCCGGCCGCCTCGGGTCCCGGCCGGGAACCCTCGTGGCGCTGCTGGGGCAGCAGGGGCGGCGGCAGCTGGTCCAGCAGCTCGGTCCGCTCCTCGGCGAAGACCGGGTCCGCCTGGTAGTCGGAGTGCCCGAGGATCGGTTCGGGCAACGGGTGGTCGGCCGTGCGCCCGTAGGCGAGCGGATCCAGCAGTGGTCCGCGGTCCACCTCGGGGCGCTCCCCCTCGGCGGGGACCAGGACCGGCCCGCCGATCGGGTCGGTGTCGCGCCACAGATTGCGCCAGCAGTGCAGTTCGCGGCTGAGGGCGGACAGGTGCGCGGCTCCGAAGTAGGCGGGGAACCAGCGGCCGTACAGCCGCTCCAACGGCGAACCGTACGTCAGCAGCGCCACCCGGTGGCGGGTCGCGTCCGGCAGCTGCCACACGGCGGCGGCGGCCAGCACGCTGCCCTGGGAGTGGCCGGAGAGAACGAGCCGACCGCCGGTGCGGCGGGTCCAGGAGGCGATCCGCCAGGTGAGGTCGGGGACGGCTCGTTCGGCGTAACACGGGGGCGCGAAAGGGTGGGCCGCACGCGGCCAGAACGTACCGACGTCCCAGAGAATGCCGATGGTGCGGCGGGCCGAAGCGTCCCGGTAGGCGCGGCGGCCCCAGGTGACGAACAGTATGAAACCGAGGCCGACCAGCCAGGAGCCCAGCGCCTGGGCGGTGTCTGCGACGGACTGCACGAGGGAGGAGTCGGTGCTGTCCGCGGCCTCTCCCGGCACCTCCCCGCTCGCCCAGGAACCGAGGACGGCGGCGGCGCCGAGCAGCAGGGCGGTCCCGGAGAGCACGGCGACGAGGCGGGGGGCGAAGTCGGTGAGTCCCGCCCTGGCCCTGGCACCGGCGATCTGCCGGGTCCGCAGGCCGTCGGACGCCGCGCGCCGGCCCCTCGGGCCCCCGGGGGCGCTCGCCCCCTCGCCGGGTTCGACGGGCCGGTACTCCGCCTCGACCACCGGGGCCAGCAGACGGGTGACCCGCCGGGTCCGCGCGAGGAGCAGCACGACCGGAACGAGCAGCAGCACCAGGAGTACCGGGATCACGGCCGCCTGCCAGCTCAGCAGCACCGGCGGGCCCACGATCGCGCCGTCGCCCGTACCGGGCGTGGCGTCCTTGTCGAGCCAGTCGGCGACGCGCTGGGCGACCCCGCCGGTCATCACCCCGCCCAAGCCGCAGGCGAGCATCGCGACGGCGGGCCCGCCGAGGCCGCGCATCGCCACCCTCGGGTGCCGGGAGCGGCGGTGCAGCGCGTGGGCGGTGACGGCGAGCGAGACGACCAGGGCGAGCTGGGCCAGCGTTATCCACCGGAAGGTCAGATTGCCGGGCAGCGCGCCGGCGGAGACCCAGCCGGGGCGGGACCAGGCGGCGTAGCACGCGGCCAGGCCGAACAGGACGAGCGAGCCGGCCGGCAGCCAGGTGACCAGGACCCGGTCGAGACCGGCGTCGCGTCTGCGCTCGCTGCGCCCCCTGCTGCACACCACCCAGACCACCACGCCCGCGCAGACCGCGATCGCCGCCTGGAGCAGCCCGCCCGCGGACTGCGCCGTGGCGCCCCCGAGACGCCGGTCGTGGTCGACTGCCGCGGCGGTGAGGGCCCCGGCGACGGTGAGGAAGCCGGCGGCGGTGTGCGCGGCACGCAGCCTGGCGACCAGCCGGCGTCCGTACCAGAAGCCGGGACGGCCGAGCGCGGGACGGACGGTGACACGGCGTCCGGCCCCGGTGGTCCCGGGTCCCGGCTCCCGGTGCCTGGCCCCGTCGGCTCCCTCCGCGTCCTCGCCGGGACCGCTGTCGTCGTCTCCCGCGCCGGTGGCGGTGACGGCGTTCGCACCGGCGTTCCCCGCCGTGTCCGTCCCGGCGTTCGTGCCGGCGTTCGTGCCGGTTCCCGGGGTGTCGTCCGTGAGCGGGCGCTGGGCCTCGTACGCGCTCCAGGTGCGGTTGGACAGGTACCACAGCAGGGTCACCAGCGCGACGGGCACCACCGCGGCGAGCGCGAGGCGCCGCCCGGGCTGCGACCACCAGCCGTGCCCCTCCGGGGCGAGGAAACCGAGCCAGGACCGGCCCTCGACACAGCGCGGCGAACCAGCGCACTGCCACGCCGTCAGGTCCAGCGCCACCTCGCAGGCCGCGGCGGTCAGAGTCACGGTCAGGGTCAGCGCCACCAGCCGGACCAGTACGCCGTACAGCCGCTGGGACCTGCCGAGGCCCGTGGTGGCGGGCCGCATCCAGTGGGCGAGGTTGACCACCATGAAGGGCAGCAGGAGCAGCCACAGGGCGCGTGAGCCGTTGCCGGAGGTCAGATTGGACCAGCAGTACGCCTCGGGGATCGGCCGCTCGCCGTACCGCTCGGGGTGGCGCTCCGCGTCGGCGTCGTCGGCCCGCCGGTACACCGCGGCCGTCCTGTCGCCGGTGACCCGTACCGTCCGCGGATCGTCGAGCATCTCCTGCGGGGTGGCGCCGCCGACGCCGTGCACGAGCAGTTCGAGTGCGGCTCCGCCGCTGCGCGGCCGCTGGGTCTCAGGGGGCACGTCGGTGACTCGCTCTCACGCTGGCCGGATCCGCCGGCGCGGGAGGGCCGCGCCGCTGTCCCAGACACCATCTCCCCGTCGGCCGGGTCCGCCAACCCCGCGGCATGTGATCAAAGCCCGTGGGAGGATGGGGAACCCGTGACGATCGGACATCCGCCGCCCGCCGGGCACGACGGGCGGCGGCGGGCGTGCGACGGTACGGGCACGGTGCACGGGGTTGCCGGGTGGCCGTACGGCGCGGCGTCACGCGCGCCGTACGGGCCGGGCACGGACGACGGGTGGACAACGGGTGGACGACAACACGGTGGGACGGGGGCGGCGGTGAGCGACAACCACAACCTGCTCGCGGAGCAGCGCCGCTCCCTGATCCTCGACGAGGTGCGCCGGCACGGCGGGGCCCGGGTCAACGACCTGACGCGCAAGCTCAACGTCTCCGACATGACGGTGCGCAGGGACCTGGACGCGCTGGCCCGGCAGGGCGTCATCGAGAAGGTGCACGGCGGCGCGGTGCCGGTGGCCGAGGCGAGCACGCACGAACCCGGGTTCGAGGCGAAGTCGGGGCTGGAGCTGAGCGCCAAGGAGGACATCGCGCGGGCGGCGGCGGCGATGGCCGTGCCGGGCAGCGCCATCGCGCTGTCCGGCGGCACGACGACCTACGCGTTGGCACACCATCTGCTGGACGTACCGGATCTGACGGTGGTGACGAACTCGACGCGCGTCGCCGACGTGTTCCACCTGGCGCAGCAGAGCGGCGGCGCGGGGGCCCGGCATCCGGGCGCCGCGATGGTGGTGCTGACGGGCGGGGTGCGCACCCCTTCGGACTCACTGGTGGGGCCGGTGGCCGACCAGGCGATCCGGTCGCTCCACTTCGACGTGGTCTTCCTCGGGGTGCACGGCATCTCGGTCGAGGCGGGTCTGTCCACCCCGAACCTCGCGGAGGCGGAGACCAACCGCGGGTTCGTGTCGTCCGCCCGCCGCCTGGTGGTGGTGGCCGATCACACCAAGTGGGGGACGGTGGGGCTGAGTTCCTTCGCGAGGCTGGACCAGGTCGACACGCTGGTGACGGACGCGGGACTGGCCCGGGAGGACCGCGAGGTGATCGCGGAACACCTGCCGCGCCTGGTGGTGGCGGGCGAGCCGGGTGACCCGTCGGCCGAGCGGGACTGAGCGGCGGGCCGGGGCGGCGGACGGTGCGCGGCACAGTGTGCCGGGGCGGGTCCGCCGGCCGGGGCGCGGGTGCCGGACCGTATCCGGCGGACCGTCCCGTGCCCGGTGGGCGAAGGGGCGGAGGCCCGGCCTACGATCGCGGGGTGACCGTGTTCCGTATCGACCGCACCACCCGGTTGTCCGCCGCCGAGGCGTGGCGGCGGCTCACCGACTGGCGGGCCCAGGGAGACCGGGTGCCGCTGACGCGTATCTCCGTCACGCCCCCGGGCCCCACGCGCGTGGGCACGTTCCTCGTCGCCCGCAGCGGGCTCGGCCCGGTCGCGGTCGACGACCCGATGGAGGTCGTCCACTGGCACCCGCCGGCCCCGGGCACCCCCGGCCGCTGCCGGCTGGAGAAGCGCGGCCGGACCGTGCTCGGCTGGGCCGAGATCCGCGTACGGCGCGACGAGGAACACGGCGTCACCCGGGTGCGCTGGGAGGAGGAACTACGGGTCCGCCCGTTGCCCGGGGCGCTCGACACACTGACGGCGCGGGCGGGACGGCTCGTGTTCGGCCGGGCGGTGGACGGGCTGCTGCGCGACTGACGCCCCTCCCGGGCGACATGTGTGCACGGTGACACCGACGGCGCGCCTCGCCGGAGGCGGCACGTTGCGCGCGGTCGGCGACGGACACCGTCCGCCCGGTCAGTCGGGCCAGACACCGCGCGTCAGGAACCGCTCCAGCGTCGCCGTGTACGGAGCGATGTCCAGCCCCTGGGAGGCGAGCCACTCGTCCGAGTAGTACTTGTCGAGATAGCGGTCGCCCGGGTCGCAGATCAGTGTGACCACACTGCCGGTACGGCCGGCCGCGACCATCTCCGCCACGATGCGCAGGGCGCTCCACAGGCCCGTTCCGGTGGACCCGCCCGCCTTGCGGCCGATGGCCCGCTCCAGGGCGCGTACGGCGGCGACGCTCGCCGCGTCGGGCACCTTCATCATCCGGTCGATGGCGCCGGGGACGAAGCTGGGCTCCATCCTGGGACGGCCGATTCCCTCGATCCGGGACCCGCGCTCGCTGTGGGCCAGTGGGTCGTGCCGGGTCCAGCCGTCGAAGAAACAGGAGTTCTCCGGGTCCGGGACACAGACCCGGGTGTCGTACTGCATGTAATGGACGTAGCGCGCGATGGTCGCGGAGGTGCCTCCCGTACCGGCGGTGGCGACGATCCACGCGGGTTCCGGATAGCGCTCCAGACGCAGCTGCTGGTAGATGGACTCGGCGATGTTGTTGTTCCCCCGCCAGTCGGTGGCGCGCTCGGCGTAGGTGAACTGGTCCATGTAGTGACCGCCGGTCCGCTCCGCGAGCCGCGCCGATTCCTCGTACAGCTGTCGGGCGTCGTCCACGAAGTGACATCGGGCGCCGTGGAACTGGATCAGCCGGCACTTCTCGGCGCTGGTGCTCCGGGGCATGACCGCGATGAACGGTACCCCGATCAGCTGCGCGAAGTACGCCTCGGAGACGGCGGTGGATCCACTGGACGCCTCGATGACCGGCTTGCCGGGCCGGATCCAGCCGTTGCACAGGCCGTAGAGGAAGAGCGAGCGCGCGAGCCGGTGTTTGAGGCTGCCGGTGGGATGTGTCGACTCGTCCTTGAGGTACAGGTCGATGCCCCACTCCTCGGGCAGGGGGAAGAGCAGCATGTGGGTGTCCGCCGAGCGGTTGGCGTCGGCCTGCACCTTGCGGACGGCTTCCTTGAGCCAGGCGCGGTACGCGGGGTCGCTGCGGTCGACGTCGACGGTCTCCGCCACGGATCCCGCCCGTGGGACTCCGTCCGGTGCGGAGCCGTTGTGTTCGCCGTGTACGGATTCCCTGTTGTGCGCGGACCCTTCGTGTCTCTCCGGTCGTGTCATACCCGTCACACCCACCCTCCCTCGTCAACACCTCAGCCGTGCCCGGTCGACGAAGCGTCGTGTCATCACCCTTGTCGTCGCCACGCCACTACCGTCGGCCACAGGCCACGCTATCCGTACCACCTGCGCAAACGACTGCTTTGGGTTTCCATAGGGATGCCTTCCCGCCCCCGCCGTGAGGGCACTCTGGTGCGGGGGCGGATACTTGTGCACACTGCCATCAGGGGCCTGGACGACAGGGGGCGGAACAGCCATGGCGGAACCGGAGTTCAGCGCGCGCGGTGTTCGGATAGAGCGGTGGCCACGCTCGCTGACCAAAGCGGGCCAGGTACTGATCCAGGACGGCAGGCTGGCCCTGCTGACCAGCTACGGGAGGGTCATCGACAGCGCTCCGCTGCGGGCCGTCCGAGCCGCGAAACCGTGGTTCGCGGGGCGCGGCAGCACGGTCGCCACCGTCAACGGGAGGCGTTACCGGCTGACGATGAGCGAGAAGGGGCGACTGTCCGACGCGGCGACGCTGGCCGGACGTTTCATGGAGACGGTGAGCCGGGCACGGCACACCTGACCGGACGGCACACCTGACCGGACGGCGCGCACCGGGCGGCACACCGCAGGTGACGCGGCCGGCCGGTGCCGGGCCGGGACGGCCGTGGTGGCCCGCGGCGGCAGGCGCGAGTTGCGGCGCCCGTGCGGCTGGGTCACGCTGGTTCCGTCTCACTCAGGGTGTATCGACCGTGACGCTACGACCGGTCCGTCGGGCCCGGGCCCGGTCCTCGTTCGGGCGGGGATTCGGCGGACACGTCCGCCGCCGGGTCCTCCTCTCAAGTCTTCTTCCCACCTCATCCGGGGAGTCGCAGCCGTGATCAGCCAGCACAGCAGGCACTGCACGGTGGAGCTCCAGGCCCTGCCGTCGCGGATCGGCCAGGTTCGCAGAATCATCTCCGCGCAGTTGCGCTACTGGCGTCTCGACGCCTTGATCGACCCAGCGGCACTCGGTGTCACCGAGTTGCTCACCAATGTCCACCGGCACGCACAGCCGGACAAGACGTGCACGGTCGACATCGAGCTCCTGCTCGAACGGCTCATGGTCTCCGTCAGCGACCGCGACCCCCGGGTCCCCGCCATCAAGGACGCCCGTCTGTTCGACACCTGCGGCCGGGGCCTCGCGCTGATCGCGGCGGTGAGCGAGAGCTGGGGCATACGTGCCCGGGGCGAGACGGGCAAGAGTATTTGGTTCACTCTTCCGGCGCCACCGGGCGCCCTGTCCCTGGCGTCGCGCACGGTCTACGGCGCGACGACCGACGGACCCTTTCCGGGGGCGGCTTCCGGCGCGCTCGCGGGGGAGCACGCACACCCCGCGGTGCGCGCGGCCGTGGTCGTCTGAGAACCCGCCCCCGGCCCACGCGGTGGTCACAGGGGAGCCAGCGCGCCCAGGGGGTCGTCCAGGACCGGCTGCCAGGCGAGTTCGGCCGCGCCCACCAGACTGTTGTGATCGAGCGTGCAGGGCAGGACGGGCACGCTGCCGCTGCGCCCCCACAGACTCCGCTCGGCGACGACGGCGTGCAGCCGCTCCGGATCGGCGTCGAGCAGTTCCCGGTGGAGACCGCCGAGGATGATGCGGTCGGGGTTGAGGATGTTGACCAGACCGGCGAGCCCCAGGCCGAGCCGGTCGATCAGTTCCTCGGTGGCCCTGCGCACGCCCGCCTCGGAGCGTTCGGTGCGCAGCAGATCGCGCGCCTGCTGGAGCAGCGAGACCTCGGGTCCCGGGGCGCGGCCCGCCGCGGTCAGAAAGGCGTACGGGTCGGCCTCGACGTCGAGGCAGCCCTTGCTGCCGCAGTGGCAGGGCCTGCCCTCGGGGTTGACGGTGAGGTGGCCCACTTCGAGGGCGAGGCCGGAACTCCCGGTGTGCAGACGGCCGTCGAGGACGAGCGCGCCGCCCACGCCCCGGTGTCCGGTGGCGACGCAGAGCAGCTGCCGGGCGCCCTGGCCGGCGCCGTGCCGGTGCTCGGCGAGAGCGGCGAGATTGACGTCGTTCGCGGTGAACGCGGGGCCGTCGATGCCCGCGTCCCGCACCAGCCGGGCGAAGACCTCCCGCACGGGAGCGCCGACCGGCCAGGCCACATGGAGCGGGTTGAGGGCGGTGCCCTCCGGTTCGGCGACCGCCGAGGGGACGGCGAGGCCGGCGCCGACACAGCGCCGCCCGGTCTCCCGCAGCAGGCCCGCGCCGGTCTCCACGACCTCGCCGAGGACTTGCGCGGGGTCGGCGGAGGCCGTGCCGCTCCCGTGCGCGGTGGCGACGATCCGGCCGCCGAGCCCGACGAGGGCGGCCCGGAAGCCGTCCGCGTGGACCTGGGCGGCCAGCGCGACCGGCCCGGAGTCGTCCACCGAGAGCCGGTGCGAGGGCCTGCCCTGGGATCCGGCCGCCGAGGCCGGCCGGTGGTCGACCCGGATCAGGCCGAGGGCCTCCAACTCGGCGGCGACGGCACCGGCGGTGGCGCGGGTGACCCCGAGCTCCGCCGTCAGCACGGCACGGGTGGGCGCCCGGCCCGTGTGCACCAGTTCAAGTGCCGGGCCCAGCGCGCCACGGCCCCTCTCCAGCCTCGTCCGAGTGGTGGTTTCCCTGCCGTTCATGGGGGCGAGTCTCCCATGGTCCGCCGGGGGCGCCGTCGTGACGATGATCGCCCTGTGCACGGCCTACGGCGAGGGGGCGATGGCCGACTGGAGCGCGCTCCACCTCACCCAGCTGTCAGAATTCTCCGAACGGGACCGACGAACGCCGTGCGGCTTCCACCGGGGGCTTTCCCCGACCGGGCGCCTTGCCCGGGGCTTTCCTTGCCCGGGGTGCGGGCCGCGCGGCAGACTCCCGTCATGGACTTACGCCCACAGAGCACCCGGAGCGCCGCTACACGGGACGCGGTCACCGTCGAGATCGTCTTCGCCCTGGTCACAGGACTCGTCCTGGCGGGCGCGGTGTTCGCGCTGGGTGCCGTGACGGCCTGGTACCTCGGTCTGCCGGACCTCGCAACGCGCGTGGCGGCGGTCGCGGCAGGTGTCGCCTTCGTGGTGCGCGTCGTTCGGGTGCTGTGGCGCTTTCCGCGGCCGTCGGGCCGGTCGGAACGGCCCGGTCGTACCGGCTCCGGCTCGTAGGCGCGGGGGACGGCGAGCGCGCCGGGGCACGGACGGACGACGGCCCGGCGGAGGCCCGCCGGACCGGCACCGCCCGCGCCGGCGCCCCCGGACCGGGGCCCGGCCCGTGTCACCCGACCGGCCCCGTGCCCCGGGGCCGGTCCTCCCGGCCGCCGGGCTCCTGACAGGCGGGCCCGGGCGTCGAGCCGCGTCTTGACCCGCCCGCGGGGTCCGGGCAGGCCGTCGTCAGGACGGCACGCCGTCCTCCCGCACGCCCGGTTCGCGGGGTGCCGCGTCCGGGTCCGTGTCCGAGGCGCCGTCGGCGTCGGTCCGCCCCGCCTGTTTGCGGTCCAGGAGGTCCAGAGCGCGCCGGGCCAGCGGGTGGGTGCGGACCAGGCCGGCCAGCGAGGTCGAGCCGCGCGTGATGTCCGCGAACGCGTTCCACGCGGGCCGCAGGCCCGTGATCGCCGCGTGTATGACGCCGGGCCGGCGCTCGAAGATCGCGAGCATCCGGCGGCCGACGCCCATCTCCACGCCGAGGCCGGCCTTGATGGCGAAGGCGTAGTTCAGCGCCTGGCGGCGGGCGTCCACGGCGTCGTGCGACTCCGCGATCCGTACGGCCCACTCCCCCGCGAGCCGCCCGGACCGCAGGGCGAAGGAGATTCCCTCCCGCGTCCACGGCTCCAGCAGCCCCGCCGCGTCGCCGCAGACCAGCACCCGGCCGCGGGACAGCGGCGAGTCGTCACTGCGGCAGCGCGTCAGATGCCCCGACGAGACCGCCGGTTCGAATCCGGCGAGCCCGAGCCGCGCGATGAAGTCCTCCAGATACCGCTTCGTCGCCGCGCCCTCGCCGCGTGCCGAGATCACCCCGACGGTGAGTGTGTCCCCCTTCGGGAACACCCAGCCGTAACTCCCGGGCAGCGGACCCCAGTCTATGAGCACCCGGCCCGCCCAGTCCTCCGCCACCGTCGGCGGCACCGGGATCTCCGCCTCCAGCCCCAGGTCGACCTGGTCCGTCTTCACGCCGACGTGCGCGCCTATGCGGCTCGCGCTGCCGTCCGCGCCGACGACGGCCCGGGCGAGGACCGTCCCGCCGTCCGCGAGGAGGACGGCGACCGTACGGCGGTCGGGCACGGCCGGGCCGTGCTGTTCCACGCGCGAGACGGTCACGCCCGTACGGAGCACGGCGCCCGCCTTCCGCGCGTGCTCCACGAGACTCGCGTCGAACTCCGGGCGGTTGACGAGCCCGAAGAGCATGCGCTTGGACCTGCGCGTCCGGGCCAGCCTGCCGTTCATGGAGAACGTCACCGCGTGCACCCGGTCCCTGAACGGCAGCTCGAAGCCCGGAGGCAGCGCGTCGCGCGAGGGGCCGATGATCCCGCCCCCACAGGTCTTGTACCGGGGCAACTCGGCTTTCTCCAGCAGCAGTACCTTTCGCCCCGTGACCGCCGCCGCGTATGCCGCGGAGGCTCCCGCCGGTCCCGCCCCGACCACGACGACATCCCACACCGACTCGTCGTGCCCGCTTGTGGCGTCTGCGTTCTCGCTGCTCACGATGTGCTTCTGCTCCTGATCCCGACGGTGGCCCCTGCTGTCGAACGGCATCCTACGGCGCGGGACCGGCGAACCCACTGTGGGAGGATCGACCATGCCTTCGACGTACGCCTGACCGACATGACGTCATACCCACGAGGAGCGTGCCCATGACCGCGAATCCGATCGCCGAGACCGTGGCGTCCCTGATGCCCCGCGCCCGCGCGGAGCTGACGGAACTGGTCGCGTTCCGGTCGGTGGCGGATCCCGCGGTGTTCCCCCGCAGCGAGTGCGAGGCCGCCGCGGCCTGGGTGGCCGACGCGCTGCGCGCCGAGGGGTTCCAGGACGTCGCGCTCCTCGACACCCCGGACGGCACCCAGTCCGTCTACGGTCTGCTTCCGGGCCCCGAGGGCGCGCCGACGGTGCTCCTCTACGCGCACTACGACGTGCAGCCGCCGCTGGACGAGAGCGCCTGGCTGACGCCTCCGTTCGAACTGACCGAGCGGGACGGCCGCTGGTACGGGCGCGGGGCCGCCGACTGCAAGGGCGGCCTCGTGATGCACCTGCTCGCCCTGCGCGCCCTCAAGGCGAACGGCGGCGTGCCGGTGAGCGTCAAAATCATCGCCGAGGGCTCGGAGGAGCAGGGCACCGGCGGACTGGAACGGTACGCGGAGGCGCGTCCGGACCTGCTGGCCGCCGACGCGGT
This sequence comes from Streptomyces hebeiensis, assembly GCF_052983195.1. Classification (NCBI taxonomy): domain Bacteria; kingdom Bacillati; phylum Actinomycetota; class Actinomycetes; order Kitasatosporales; family Streptomycetaceae; genus Streptomyces; species Streptomyces hebeiensis. The sequence continues at coordinate 7,005,171 of NZ_CM129812.1, read as the reverse complement.
CGTCGTCGGGGACGCGGGCAACTTCCGGACCGGCCTGCCGACGGTCACGGCCACCCTGCGCGGCATGACCATGGTGCGCGTCGAGGTGGACACGCTGGCGGGCAACCTGCACTCCGGCCAGTTCGGCGGGGCGGCCCCCGACGCGCTCGCCGCGCTCATCCGGGTGCTCGACTCGCTGCGCGCGGCGGACGGGTCCACCACGGTGGACGGACTGGCCGCGGACGCCGGGTGGGACGGCCTCGACTACGCGGAGGACGACTTCCGCCGGGACGCCGAGGTCCTCGACGGGGTCGGCCTCATCGGCCACGGCTCGGTCGCCGACCGGATCTGGGCCCGGCCCGCCGTCACCGTCCTCGGCATCGACGCCCCGCCGGTGGTGGGTGCCACCCCGTCCGTCCAGGCGAGCGCGCGGGCCCTGATCAGTCTGCGCGTACCGCCGGGCCAGGACGCGGGCGCGGCGACCGAACTGCTGACGGCGCACATCGAGCGGCACACGCCGTGGGGCGCGCGGGTGCGGGTCGAACAGGTCGGCGAGGGACAGCCGTTCCGGGCGGACACCACGGGCCCGGCGTACGCCGCGATGGCGGACGCCATGAGCGTGGCCTACCCCGGACAGGAGATGCAGGTCGCCGGCCAGGGCGGTTCCATCCCGCTGTGCAACACCCTGGCCTCGCTGTACCCGCGGGCGGAGATCCTGCTGATCGGGCTCAGCGAGCCGGAGGCCCGGATCCACGCCGTGAACGAGAGCGTCTCGCCCGACGAGCTTCGGCGGCTGGCGGTGGCCGAGGCCCACTTCCTGGTCAACTACGCGGGCGCCGGGCGGGACTGAGGCGCCCGGCCGCGGTCCCACCGACGCGCCCGGCGCGATCCACGGCGCCTCGGACCCGGTACACGGCACCTCGGACGCCGTACAGGACACCTCGGGCGCGGGCCGCGGGACCTCCGCGGTCGCGCCCCGCCCCGTCCGTCGCGTCCTGGTCAGCCGACCGGGACGCCGTCCTCCAGGTTGAGGACCGTCCCGCGCTCCCGCGCGCGCAGGGCCCAGCGCAGCCGCTCGTACCGTACGGGCGGCAGCAGCCCCGCGGCCTCCTCCTCGGCGACGAAGCGCCAGCCCCGTAGCTCCTGGCCCGGCAGCAGCAGCTGCTCCACCAGCCGCGCGGGCAGCCGTCCGCCGTCGAAGAGCAGGCGCAGGCCGCCGTATCCGGGCGGGTGCGGCACTTCCCAGTCCACTACCAGCAGCCGCGGGACCTGGCTGAGTTCTATGCCGATCTCCTCCGCGACCTCGCGGATCCCCGCGCGGGCCGGTGCTTCCCCGGCCTCCACCACCCCGCCCGGGAACTCCCAGCCGGGCTTGTACGTGGGATCGACCAGCAGCACCCGGTCCTCCTCGTCGAAGAGCAGCACGCCGGCGGCGAGCGTCTCGGAGGTCGGCTCGGGTGTCTGGACGATGTCGCTGACGCGGGCCGCGCCGGACCGGACGGCCGTCGCGAGCAGGGCCGCCGTCTCCCGTGCGGTGAGGGCGGTGTTGTCGATGACGTGGGCGTCCGCCATGAGCCAGCCGAGGGCCGCCCGGTAGGGTTCGATGTGCTCGTAACACCACTGCCGGCCGCGTACGTTCGTCTCCGCCCCCTCCTCGACATCCTCACGGGCGGCTATCCGGCCACGCAGTATCGTTTCGTCTGTTGCCAGCAGCACATGCGTGACCGGGATGCGGCGCGCCGCGAGGCCGCCGAAGATCTCGTCGCGGTACTCCTGCCGCAGCAGAGTCATGGGGACGACCAGCGCCCCGCCCACCTCGGCCAGCAGTGCCGCCGCCGTGTCCACCACAAGGCGCCGCCAGATCGGCAGATCCTGATAGTCGCTCACTTCCGCGAGCCGCTTCTGCGGCAGCAGTCTCGCCACTTCCGCGCCGATCAGCTCCGGATCGTAGAGCGTGCAGTTCGGGATCAGGTCGATCAGTTCGCGCGCGGTGCTGGTCTTGCCGGCCCCGAACGCACCGTTGATCCAGACGATCACGGTTCCCCCTCTTCCATAGCCCCCAGTGGACTGCCCGCAACACCCTGCCACGGAAACCCCTGTTCGGATCAGGGCGCCTGAGCGGCCAGCCGGCTGTGGCCGAGCTGTGGCCGGTTCGAGGTCATCCTGATGCCGGCGGAGCGTCCACTGTACGAACCGATCCCCGCGCCGGGCCGTCACACCGGCGCCGGGGAGTCGTCGGACACTGGACCACGACAAAGGGGGGTGCCTCATGGGCAGGACGGTGTTGGAGAGATTTCCCGCGGGCGGACCGCGCGGCAGTTGGCCGGCGGAGGAGTTCGCACGGGCCCGGCGGGCGGAGGGGACGCCGGCCGAGGTGGTGATGGACCTGGACGCGGACCTGTTCCTCGTCGTCGTGGTGCGGCAGGCGACGGACTCGCCCGCCTAGGGCGTCCGGCGAAGGGCGCGCCGCGACGGCGCACACCTCGCCGGCCACGGCACCGGATCCCCGCCTGCCGCCGCGCGGACGGCGTGCACGCTGTCGACGGGCCCCGGCCGGCGCCACCGGTGACCCCGGCCCCCGGTGGGCCCGCCCCCGGCTCAGGGGGCCTTTCACTGTGCACGTCCGGGTCACGTGGTCCGGACGGGCACAGTGCGAGGACCTCTCAGCCGCCGACCGCCGCGGCTCGGCTATCCCGGTCCCGGAGCGCCGCCGCGGCGGCCGCTGCGGCGCCCACCAGTCCCGCGTCGGTGCCGGTCAGCGCCGGTGCGACCGTGAGCCGCCGGACGAACGAGAGCGCGGCGTAGTCCTGGAGCGACCGGCGCAGGGGGGCGAAGAGCACCTCGCCCGCGCCCGCGACACCCCCGCCGACGACCACGATGCCCACCTCGACCAGGGTCGCCGTCGCCGCGATCCCGGCGGCCAGCGCCTGCGCGGCCCGCTCGAAGGACGCGACGGCGACCGGATGGCCCGCCCGCGCGGCGGCGGCCACCGCGGCGGCCGAGGTGTCACCGTCCGGCCCTGGCGCCCAACCGCCCTCCAGTGCCCTGCGGGCGATATTGGGTCCGCTGGCGATGCGCTCCACGCACCCCCGGCCACCGCACGGGCACAGATCTCCGTCCAGGTCGACACTGATGTGGCCGATGTGGCCCGCGTTGCCGGTCGGGCCCGGGTACACCTTCCCGTTCAGGACGAGTCCTCCGCCGACACCGGTGGAGACCACCATGCACAGGGCGTTGTCGTACCCGCGGGCCGCGCCCTGCCAGTGTTCCGCCGCGGCGATCGCGACACCGTCGCCGACCAGTGTCACCGGCAGTCCGCCGGTGGCCGACCGTACCCGCTCCACGAGCGGGAATCCGCGCCATCCGGGCACGTTGACGGGGCTGACCGTACCGGCCAGGGCGTTCACGGGCCCCGCGCTGCCGATGCCGAGAGCCGTGGCCGACGGCCAGAGCGGGGACGCCGAGACCTCGGCGACCACCTCCGTCACCGCGCGCATCACCGCCTCACCGTCCTCCTGCGCGGGAGTCGGCCGCTGAGCACGGACAAGAATCCTGCCGCTGCCGTCCACCAACGCGCCGGCGATCTTGGTGCCGCCGATGTCGAGTGCGGCAACGGTGTCGGTATGCATCGGTCTCGGGTCTCCATGGGTAGGGGTCGGTGGGCAGGGGGCGGGGACGCGACGGCGGCCGCCGGTGCCGGGCGGGGCCTCGACGGCCGGCAGTCGACGGCCGGACATGACGGACAACAGAAGATGATGTCTCCCCGCACGGACAGGGGATGGTCCGGACCTACAGGAAGGTGAGTGAACCTCCGGTCCGGCGGTACGCCCTCCCCTCGGTGACAACGTTGTCCAGGGCCTATGCTCGACGCCATCGCCGTGTATGGCAAGTCCCATGGCACACCACGGCGCCCCTATCTCCGAGCGACGACGAGGATTGCGCACCGTGGCAGACACCGCCCGCCGACCCGAGCCCCGTTACGGCACCCGCCCCACGATGAAGGACGTGGCCGCGCGGGCCGGGGTGGGGCTCAAGACGGTCTCCCGAGTCGTCAACGGAGAGCAGGGCGTCACCCCCGACACCGAGCGCCGGGTGCAGGAGGCCATCGACGCGCTCGGGTTCCGCCGCAACGATTCGGCGCGCGTGCTGCGCAAGGGGCGTACGGCGAGCATCGGCCTGGTCCTGGAGGACCTCGCCGACCCGTTCTACGGTCCGCTGAACCGGGCGGTGGAGGAGGTGGCCCGGGCACACGGCGCACTGCTCATCAACGGCTCCAGCGCCGAGGACCCGGACCGCGAGCAGGAGTTGGCCCTCGCCCTGTGCGCGCGCCGGGTGGACGGGCTGATCGTGATCCCGGCCGGCTGCGACCACCGGTATCTGGAACCGGAGATCAAGGCGGGGGTTGCGACGGTCTTCGTGGACCGCCCGGCCGGCCGGATCGACGCGGACGCGGTGCTCTCCGACAGCTTCGGCGGCGCCCGTTCGGGCACCGCGCACCTGATAGCGCACGGGCACCGCCGTATCGGCTTCGTCGGTGACCTGCCCCGGATCCACACGGCGAGCGAGCGGCTGCGCGGCTACCGCACGGCGATGGCCGAGGCGGATCTCGCCATCGACGACGCGTGGGTGTCCCTCGGTACGACCGCCCCCGACCGCGTCCGGGAGGCCGTCACCGCCATGCTCGCCGCCCCCGAGCCGGTCACGGCGATCTTCGCGGGGAACAACCGGGTGACGGTGACGGCGGTACGGGTCCTGGCAGCGCATCACCGCCCCGTCGCACTGGTCGGCTTCGACGACATCGAACTGGCCGACCTCCTGGACCCGGGGGTCACGGTGATCGCCCAGGACGCGGCCGCCCTCGGGCGCACGGCGGCGGAACGGCTCTTCCACCGGCTCGACGGGGCGGCCGACGCGCCGTCACGGGTGGTGCTGCCGACGCGGCTGATCGCCCGGGGCTCCGGGGAGATCCCGCCGCCGGCGGACGGTTAGGGTCTCGGGTCTCCGCCCCGACGGGAGCCGTGCGGCGCGACGCCGTACGCCGGTCGGTGCCGGGCCGCCGGGTTCGTGAAACCTGCCAGGTCGGCGCGGGTGAGGCCGGTGAGCCGGGTGACCTCGTCCGGGTCGAGCGCGCCGCAGTCGAGTCCGCGCAGCAGGTGACCGCTGAGCGCCGCCGCCGTGGCGGGTTCGTCCAGAACGGCACCGCCCGCCTTGGCGACATAGGCGGTGAGCCGTGCGGCGGCGGGGCGCAGGCCCTCGCGGTAGAAGGCGTAGACGGCCGCGTACCGGGTGGGCAGGTGGCCCGGGTGCATGTCCCAGCCCTGGTAGTAGGCGCGGGCGAGGGCGCGCCGGGTGAGGCCGTAGTGCAGCCGCCACGCCTCGTGCACCTGGGCGGTCGGGCCGACGGGCAGGACGTTGGTGGAGCCGTCGCTGACGCGGACGCCCGTGCCGGCGGCGGCGACCTGCATGACGGCCTTGGCGTGGTCGGCGGCCGGGTGGTCGCTCGCCTGGTGGGCGGCCCCGACCCCGAGGGAGGCGCTGTAGTCGAAGGTGCCGTAGTGCAGGCCGGTGGCCCGGCCGCCGGCCGCGTCGATCATCCGGGCCACCGTGGCGGTGCCGTCCGCGGCGAGGATCGCCTGGCTGGTCTCGATCTGGATCTCGAAGCCGATCCGCCCGGCCGCCAGTCCGAGCGCCTTCTCGAACTCCCCGGCCAGCCGGGCCATCGCGGCGACCTGCTCGGCGTAGGTGACCTTGGGCAGGGTGAGCACGAGCCCGTCGGGCAGTCCGCCGGCCCGTGCCAGCCCGCTGAGGAAGATGTCGAGGGTCCGGATGGCCCGGCTCCGTACGGCGGCCTCCAGACACTTGGCGCGGATGCCCGTGTACGGCGCCGCCGTGCCGCCGTCGTACGCCTCACGGACCAGGCGCGCGGCGCGGGCGGCGGCTTCGTCCTCCTCGTCGTCCGACCGCGCGCCGTAGCCGTCCTCGAAGTCGATCCGGAGGTCCTCGACGGGCTCGCGGCCGAGTTTGTCCCGGACGCGTTCGTACACCGGACCCGCCAGTTCGTCGGGCAGGCCGAGCACCCGGGCCAGCGTGGCGGCGTCCGGGGCGTGTTCGTCGAGCGCGGCGAGCGCCTGGTCGCCCCAAGAGCGGATGGTGCCGGCGTGGAAGACGTCGGCCGGGACGTAGACCGTGTGGACGGGCCGACGGGTGCCGGGGTCGCCCGGGTAACGGCGGGCGAGTTCGGCGTCGACCGGCGCGAGCAGGGCACCGATCTCCGCGTCGACCCGGTCGGTGAGGCTGGTCGTCACCGTCTCCCGCTGTCCCATCCCGGGCCTCCTCTTTCCGCTTTCCGCCGCACGGGAGCGGCGCTCCGCCGGCGGCGGAAGTCAAGCAGCGGGGTTCGTTCCCCGTCAACGAGGACCGGGCGCCTCCAGGAGGGGCCCTGGACACGGGGCGGGCCCGGGGGCGTGCGGTGTCTTCGCCGCGCGCCCCGGGCCCGTACCACTCGTACCGCCGTCCGGCCAGGGCGTGTTGCGAAAGTAGCGCCGTCCGGGCCGGCGGTGTCTGGTGCGTGCGATCGCAAGGCGGAGGATCGTCCTCGTACTGGGACGTACTTGGACGACTCCGACAACGCAGCAGGGGGCACCTCCCAGCGGTAGCCGGGGGAGTGCGTGCCAGGCGTCGCCGGCCAGGCGGGACTTTCGCAACACGCCCTAGCCCTTGCGGGCCTTGATCTCCTCGGTCAGCTGCGGGACGACCTCGAAGAGGTCGCCGACGACGCCGTAGTCGACCAGGTCGAAGATGGGGGCCTCGGCGTCCTTGTTGACCGCGACGATGGTCTTCGAGGTCTGCATGCCGGCCCGGTGCTGGATCGCGCCGGAGATGCCGGAGGCGATGTACAGCTGCGGGGAGACGGACTTGCCGGTCTGGCCCACCTGGTGGGAGTGCGGGTACCAGCCGGCGTCGACCGCGGCGCGCGAGGCGCCGACGGCCGCGCCGAGCGAGTCGGCCAGCGCCTCGATGATCGCGAAGTTGTCGGCGCCGTTCACACCGCGGCCGCCGGAGACCACGATCGCCGCCTCGGTCAGCTCAGGGCGGCCGGTCGACTCGCGCGGCGTGCGGGAGGTGATCTTCGTGCCGGTGGCCAGCTCCCCGAACGCCACCGTCAGCGGCTCCACGGTGCCCGCGGCGGGGGCGGCCTCGACCGGCGCCGAATTGGGCTTGACGGTGATGACCGGGGTGCCCTTGGTGATCCGGGAGGTGGTGGTGTACGCGGCTGCGAACACCGACTGGGTGGCGACCGGGCCCTCCTCACCGGCCTGGAGGTCCACCGCGTCGGTGATGACGCCCGAGCCGATCCGGACCGCGAGGCGGGCCGCGATCTCCTTGGTCTCGCCGGAGGAGGGGAACAGGACGGCGGACGGCGAGACCGACTCGTAGGCGGCCTGGACCGCGTCCACCTTGGGCACGACGAGGTAGTCGGCGAACTCGGGGGCGTCGGCCGTGAGCACCTTGACCGCACCGTGCTCGGCGAGGGCCGGGGCGGTCGCCTCGGCGCCCGCCCCGAGGGCGAGCGCGACGGGCTCGCCGAGGCGACGGGCCAGGGTCAGCAGCTCCAGAGTGGGCTTGCGGACGGCACCGTCCACGTGGTCGACATAGACGAGGACTTCAGCCATGGGACTTCTTCTCTCCTGCGGTGCTGGTGGTCGTGAGGGTGGGAGTGACGGGAGCGGGCCGGCCGGGCCGCCGGCAGCCGTCGGACCGCGTCGTCAGACGAACTTCCGCTCCGCGAGGAAGGCCGCGAGCTGCTTGCCGCCCTCACCCTCGTCCTTGACGATCGTTCCGGCCGTGCGGGCCGGCCGCTCGGTGGCGGAGTCGACCTTCGTCCAGGCCCCTTCGAGGCCCACCTCGTCCGCCTCGATCTCCAGGTCACCCAGGTCCCAGGCCTGCACCGGCTTCTTCTTGGCCGCCATGATCCCCTTGAAGGAGGGGTAACGGGCCTCGCCGGACTGGTCGGTGACGGACACGACGGCCGGCAGGGACGCCTCCAGGCTCTCGCTCGCGCTGTCGCCGTCCCGGCGGCCCTTGACCGTACCCCCGGCACCGCCCTCGACCGAGACCTCGGAGAGCAGCGTGACCTGCGGGACGCCGAGCCGCTCTGCGAGCACCGCGGGCAGCACACCCATCGTGCCGTCGGTGGACGCCATACCGCAGATCACCAGGTCGTACCCGGTCTTCTCGATGGCCTTGGCCAGCACCAGTGACGTGCCCAGGACATCGGTGCCGTGCAGGTCGTCGTCCTCGACGTGAACGGCCTTGTCGGCCCCCATGGACAGCGCCTTGCGCAGCGCGTCCTTGGCGTCCTCCGGACCGACGGTCAGCACCGTGATCTCCGCGTCGTCCGCCTCGTCCGCGATCTGGAGCGCCTGCTCGACCGCGTACTCGTCGAGTTCCGACAGCAGCCCGTCGACATCGTCGCGGTCCAGAGTCAGGTCATCGGCGAAATGGCGGTCGCCGGTGGCGTCGGGCACGTACTTCACACAGACAACGATCCTCAAGCTCACGCCGGCTCTCCTACTGCATCGTTATTTCCGGGCTGCCTCGTTGCACGCAGCATAGGCGCCTTGTCAGGCGGTTTCCGGCCGGAAGACCGGTGCACCCGCGATAAATATTACTCGCCAGTACACCCAGATGGTTCCCGCTGAGCAAGCGCTTCGCACTGTGACCTACCCAACGCGAGCAGCCGGAAGCGGACAGGCGCGCGCCCGGGAAACCGAGCGCGTCAGACCGCCTCCCCCAGCGCGGCGATCACGTCCGCCGTGCGCGGCTGCCCGGTGGCGCGCCGTACGACGCGGCCCGCCGCGTCGAGGACCAGCACGGTGGGCGTCGCCCGGATCCCGAGTTCCCGGACCAGGTCGAGCCGGGACTCGGCGTCGAGTTCGACGTGTGCGACCCCGGGGACCATGGCGGCCACCTCGGCGAGGACGCGCCGGGTCGCCCGGCAGGGCTGGCAGAACGCGGTGGAGAACTGGACGAGGGTGGCCCGCTCCCCCGGCGCGGCACCGAGTTCGGCCGCCCCGAGCCGACGCCGTTCACCCAGGCTGCCGTCCGGAGCCGGGTCGGACGTGCGGTTCCGCCCGCGCTCCGCCCCCGATTCGACGGCGATGCCGGTGCCGATGTCGGTGTTGACGTGTCGCTCGTACGCCACCCCTACCACCTGTCCCCTTCCCTGTCCGCCGGTCCGCGATCACAGTGCCTCTCGCCTTCGCCCAGCGCCCGCCGGAGCGCTCACTATTCCCCGCCGTACCGCCCTGACGTCAGCGAACGTAAGCTGACGGACACGCCGACGTGACAAGAATCTCGCCGTACGAGCAGACCGGGGCTGGCCTCGAAGGCTCGTATGCGGCACGATCGGCCCAATGCCGCAGACCTACGGCTGCGTAACTTCCGCCGGGAGAACCCTGCCCGGGACAAGAAGGGTTTCCACCAGATGGCAGAGCTCGTCTATCGGCCGGTCATCGGCGCTGCCCGCACCATGTTCAAGGCGCTGGACCTGAAGATCGACACCCAGGGTTCCGAGCATGTCCCGCGTACCGGCGGGGCCGTGCTCGTCAGCAATCACATCAGCTATCTGGACTTCGTGTTCGCCGGACTCACCGCCCTCCCGAACAAGCGCCTGGTGCGGTTCATGGCCAAGGAGTCGGTCTTCCGGCACAAGGTCTCGGGTCCCCTGATGCGCGGGATGAAACACATCCCGGTGGACCGCAAGCAGGGCGAGCACGCCTACGCGCATGCGCTGGACTCACTGCGCTCCGGAGAGATCGTCGGGATGTTCCCCGAGGCGACCATCTCCCAGTCCTTCACCCTCAAGAGCTTCAAGTCGGGGGCGGCGCGGCTGGCGCAGGAGGCCGGTGTGCCGCTGGTGCCGGTGGCCCTGTGGGGCACGCAGCGGCTGTGGACCAAGGGCCGGCCGCGCAACTTCAAGCGCCAGCACATCCCGGTGACGATCCGGGTCGGCGAGCAGATCGAGGCGGCGACGGACCAGTACGCGGGGGCGATCACCCGGCGGGTGCGCGAACGGGTGCAGGAGTTGCTGGAGGCCGCGCAGCGGGCCTACCCGGTACGGCCGAAGGACGCCCACGACACCTGGTGGGTGCCCGCACACCTCGGCGGTACGGCACCCACGCCGGCCGAGGCACGCGCGGCCGAGGCGGGCTGAGACCTCCCGGACCTGGTCCCGGCCCGACGGAAACGCCTCTCCCCCGGGCCCGGACCACGGGCCGCGCCAGGAGCCGGTCGACGGCGGGGCGCCCGGCTCACTCCACCTCGTGGACCGTGATCCGCGCCCCGGGGCTCAGCTTCTGGAGCGACTCCGCGAGCTCGGCGCCCGCCGCCTCGAGCGCTTCCCGCGTGAGCGGTGCGAGCCCCTCCAGCAGGAAGACCGCGTTCACCGACTCCTCGGTGAGCCGGGTACGCACACCCTGGCGCCAGTTCCAGCGCCGGCAGGTGACGCCCGCGTCGTCGCACCACACCACCTCGCCGGGCTCCGGGCGCTCGATGACCTCCTCGCCGCCCGCGACGGTGGCGAACGGCTCCTCTCCGGTCGCCCGCACGAGCCGCATACCGCCCGCGATCCGGTCGGCGTCCTCGCCGCCGACGGGGATCAGATGCGCGACGCTGACGGCGTTGTACAGGTCGACCAGCAGGTTGATCCGGGGCAGCCCGCCGTCCGACAGGGCGCGCCTGGCGAGCGCCTCCGCCGAGTTGCGGGTACGGGACGGCTTGGCGCCGAAGGCCGCGTAGGCCTCGCGCCAGGCGGCCAGGTGCGGGTCCTCGTGCGGGGCGCGCCCGTCCAGGCGTACGGCGAGCCGACGCGCCGCGTCGTCCAGCAGGGCGGAACTCTCCTCCGTACCGGCCCCGTTGACCAGGCCGTGGGCCTCGACGGCGAGGTGGGCGAAGCCGGGAGCGAGGGTACGCACCTCGTCGGACACGGAGAGCTTCAGGGGAGTGGTCATCGTTTGTCGTGCCTCGCTGCGTTCGGAAAGGGTGGGCTCCGGGCGCCGCAGGCCGGCGTCGGAGCGAGGTCGGCAGCGTCCGCCAGAGACGGGTCCGGTCCACGGCGGCCTTGAGCACGCTCAGAACGGCCGGGCGTGGTGCATCGAACAGTACCGGATAGTCCAACTCATTGCACTCCGCCCGTACGGTCCAGGCGGGCCCGCAGCGGGGCGGTCGGCGCGTGGGCCTTGGCGTGGCAGACGCCGGTCCGCAGCGCGAGGACGTCCCCGCATGCTCGTGCGACCCCCTGGCGTCAGGCGGCCATCTCCTCCTTGAGCGCCTGCACGAAGGCGTCGATGTCCTCCTCCGTCGTGTCGAAGGCACACATCCAGCGCACGTCCCCCGCCTTCTCGTCCCAGAAGTAGAAGCGGAACCGCTCCTGGAGACGCCCGGCCGCGTCGTGCGGCAGTCGCGCGAAGACCGCGTTGGCCTGGACGGGGTGAAGGATCTCCACGCCGTCGACCGCGCGCACGCCCGCCGCCAGGCGCTGGGCCATGGCGTTGCTGTGCCGGGCGTTGCGCAGCCACAGGTCCTTCGCCAGCAGCGCCTCCAACTGCACGGAGACGAACCGCATCTTGGACGGCAGTTGCATGGACAGCTTGCGCAGATGCTTCATCGCCCGCGCCGCGTCGGGGTTCAGCACGACGACGGCCTCGCCGAAGAGCATCCCGTTCTTCGTGCCGCCGTAGGAGAGGACGTCGACACCGACGGCGTTGGTGAAGGCGCGCATCGGGACGTCCAGCGACGCGGCGGCGTTCGCTATCCGCGCACCGTCCAGGTGGACCTTCATCCCGCGTTCATGGGCGTGCTCGCAGATGGCCCGGACCTCGTCGGGCGTGTAGACGGTGCCCAGTTCGGTGCTCTGGGTGATCGATACGACCTGCGGCATGGCCCGGTGCTCGTCGTCCCAGCCGTACGCCTGCCGGTCGATCAGCTCGGGCGTGAGCTTGCCGTCCGGTGTCGGTACGGTCAGCAGCTTCAGGCCCGCCACCCGCTCAGGGGCGCCGCCCTCGTCCACGTTGATGTGCGCGGTCTCGGCGCAGACGACCGCGCCCCGGCGGTCGGTGAGCGCCTGGAGCGCGACCACGTTGGCGCCGGTGCCGTTGAAGACGGGGAACGTCTCGGCACCCGCCCCGAAGTGGCTGTGCATGATCCGCCGGAGGTGGTCGGTGTACTCGTCCTCGCCGTAGGCGACCTGATGGCCGCCGTTGGCCAGGGCGAGGGCGGCGAGCACCTCGGGGTGGGCTCCCGCGTAGTTGTCGCTGGCGAAGCCCCGTACCTCGGGGTCGTGGTGGCGGCGCGCGTCGGTCGTGCGGGGCCTCACGGCTCGGGGGTCAGCCACAGTCGGTTTCCGTTCACTCGCCGGGCGGACAGGTCCCAGACTTCGACGATGGCCTCGGCCAGGTCCTTGACGTCCGTGAAGCCCGCGAACTTCGCGTTCGGGCGCTCGGCGCGCATCGCGTCGTGCACCAGTGCCTTGACCACCAGGATGGCAGCGGCCGCGCGGGGCCCCTCCTCGCCCCCCTCCCTGCGGAAGTCGTCGGCGAGCGCCTGCGTCCACGCCTCGGCCGCGGCCTTGGCGGCGGCGTAGGCGGCGTTGCCCGCCGTCGGCCTGGTCGCGCCCGCGGCGCTGACCAGCACGAAGCGGCCCCGGTCGCTGCGCAGCAGGGCGTCGTGGAAGGCCAGGGAGGTGTTCTGCACGGTCCTGACCAGCAGCTTCTCCAGCAGGAACCAGTCCGCGGGGTCGGTGTCGGTGAACGAGGCGCTGCCCCGCCAGCCGCCCACGAGATGGACCAGCCCGTCGATCCGGCCGTGCTCCTTCTCGGCCTTGTCCGCCCAGGCCCGCGCCGCGGCGGGGTCGAGGAGGTCGACGGTGTCCCCGATGACGACCGCGCCGTCGTGCGCGGACCGGGTGGCGTCGACAGCTTCGGCCAGCCGGGCGGCGTCCGCGTCCGCGGCGACGACGGTGGCGCCCGCCTCGGCCAGCCGGAGCAGGGTCGCCCGCCCCGCCGGGCCCCCGGCGCCGGCCACCGCGACGACCGCGCCGTCCAACCCGCTCCCCTTTCCGTCGCTGTCGCTCATGTCCGTCGTCTCCCGTCCGCGGGCGCTCACGCGGCCGCTCGATCGATGGTTGTCGCGGTGATGCCCTTGGTCGAGGCGACCACCTTCCTGAGCTTCTTGGCGAGCGCCTCGTAGAACATGCTGAGCGGAAACTCGTCCGGCAGCACGTCGTCGACGAGCTTACGGGGCGGCAGCGACAGGTCCAGGGCGTCGGGACCCTTGGCCCAGCGGGAGCCGGGGTGCGGGGCGAGGTACGTGGAGACCAGGTCGTACGCGGCGAACCAGTGGACGAGCTTGGGACGGTCGATCCCGGCCCGGTAGAGGTCCTCGATCTCCGCGCAGAGCCGCTGGGTGACCAGTGGCGCCCGTTCCCAGTCGATGCGCAGGGTGTTGTCGGTCCAGCGCACCACGTCGTGCCGGTGGAGGTAGGCGAACAGGAGCTGGCCGCCGAGGCCGTCGTAGTTGCGCACCCGTTCCCCGGTGACCGGGAAGCGGAACATGCGGTCGAAGAGCACGGCGTACTGGACGTCCCGGCCCTGCGCGACGCCCTCCGACTCCAGCCGCACGGCCTCACGGAACGCCGTGAGGTCGCAGCGCAGCTCCTCCAGTCCGTACATCCAGAACGGCTGCCGCTGCTTGATCATGAACGGGTCGAACGGCAGGTCGCCGTGGCTGTGGGTGCGGTCGTGGACCATGTCCCAGAGCACGAACGCCTGCTGGCAGCGGTCCTGGTCGGCGATCATCTCGCGGATGTCGTCGGGGAGCTCGAGTCCGAGCGTGTCGACGGCGGCCCCGATGACCCGGCGGAAGCGGGCGGCCTCCCGGTCACAGAAGATCGCACCCCAGCTGAACCTCTCGGGAGCTTCGCGCACGGCGATCGTCTCCGGGAAGAACACCGCGGAGTTGGTGTCGTAGCCGGCGGTGAAACCCTCGAAGGTGATGCCGCAGAAGAGCGGGTTGTCGTACCGGGTGCGCTCCAGCTCGGCCAGCCACTCCGGCCAGACCATGCGCACCACGACCGCCTCGAGGTTGCGGTCCGGGTTGCCGTTCTGCGTGTACATGGGGAAGACGGCGAGGTGCTGGCGGCCGTCCGCCCGGTGCGCCGCGGGCTGGAACGCGAGCAGCGAGTCCAGGAAGTCCGGCACGCCGAAGCCGCCCTCCGCCCATCGCCGCAGGTCCGTCACCAGCGCGGAGTGGTACGCCGCATCGTGCGGGAGCAGCGGGGAGAGCCGCTGGAGCGCGGCCACGACCCGGTCGAGCGCCGCCTCGACGGTGGCGCGCCCGGGCGCGCCGTCCGCGGCGAGGTCGATCGAGCCGTCCTCGGACTGCCAGGGACGGATCTCCTCGACCGCGTCCTTGAGCTCCGGCCAGGCCGGGTGGTCGACCACCCGTGGGGCGTCGTGCATTCCGGGTTCGGCCCCGGGCCGCACAAGGATGTCCGTCATGTCACTTCCTCCACGGGAGAATCTGGCGTCAAGGCACCGTATAGGCCGTTCGTTCTTCTATACAAGCGCACCTTGGGGAAATCCTCCTGTTGAACCCCTCGATCACCGTTGATTTTCCTGTCGTACGACCGGGAGACACGTGTATCCCTCACCTGTCGAAGGCTCCGGCGCGGGGCGGGCCGGGCGTCGCGGTGAGGGACTAGGCTCCCGGGCGGGATTCAGCGTCGACGGAAGTGAGATCCGCCTTGAGTTTCCTCACCATCGGCCATCGCGGAGTGATGGGTGTCGAACCGGAGAACACCCTGCGCTCCTTCGCGCACGCCGAGCGCGTCGGCATGGACGCCATCGAGTTGGACCTGCACCTGAGCAAGGACGGCGCTCTCGTCGTCATGCACGACACGGACGTGGACCGTACGACCGACGGCACGGGCGCGATCGCCGACCGGACGCTCGCCGAGCTGCGCGAGCTGGACGCGGGGCAGGGCGAGCGCGTACCGGTCTTCGAGGAGGTCCTGGACGCCGTGGGATCTCCGGTCCAGGCGGAGATCAAGGACGTGGCCGCCGCCCGCGCGCTGGCCGAGGTGATGCGCCGACGGAAGCTGGTGGAACGGGTGGAGGTTTCGTCGTTCCACGACGAGGCGGTCGCCGAGATCAAGTCCCTGGTGCCGGGGGTACGGACCGTACTGATCGCCAGCCGCTGGGGCGCCGACGTGGTGGACCGCGCCACGGCGGTGGGGGCCGAGCGGCTGGCGCTGAACATCCGCAGGCTGACCCTGGAGACCGTCGAGCGCGCCCGCGCGGAGGGGCTCGAGATCATCGGCTGGGTCGTGAACACCTCGGATCACCTGCGACTGGCGCGGGCCTTCGAATTGGACGCGGTGACCACGGACTTCCCCGAGATCCGGCACGCGACCAGGCAGTCGGCCTGAAGCCGCCGCCGACGGCGGACCGGGCTTGGAACGGGAGCGGTCCGCCGCCGGTCCCGGCGCCCCCGCGCCGGCCGGGCGGGTCAGGACGGGCGGACCGGGTCCGGCGGCGGTGCGAATCAGGCCGCGAGGGGCTTGACCAGCAGCTCGAAGGCCAGGCCCGGGCGGCGCGGGACGCCGAAGCGCTCGTCGCCGTACGGGAACGGGGACACCTCTCCCGTACGGCGGTAGCCGCGCCGCTCGTACCAGGCGATCAGCTCCTCGCGCACCGTGATCACGGTCATCCGCATCTCCCGCGCTCCCCAGCTCTCCCGGGCGGTTCGTTCCGCCTCGGCGAGCACCTTCCGGCCGAGCCCCGCGCCCTGCGCGCCGGGCCGTACGGCGAACATGCCGAAGTAGGCGGTGTCCCCCTGGCGTTCGAGCCGGCAGCAGGCGACGAGCGCGCCGTCCCGCTCGACCGCCAGCAGCCGGCTGCCGGGGGACTCGATCGCCTCGAGAACGCCCTGCGGATCGGTCCGCTGCCCGTCGAGGATGTCCGCCTCCGTGGTCCAGCCCGCCCGGCTGGACTCGCCCCGGTAGGCCGACTGCACGAGCGCGACGACCGCTTCCGCGTCGGCCGCCGTGGCGTTCCGGTAGATGAGGTCGTCGGCGGTGCGCGGCGCGGTGTCCATGGGCTCGGTCTCCGTAGTCGGGTGGCGCGGTGTGTTTCCTCGCGCACAAGGCGACGGCGCCGACGGTGCGGTCTCCCGGCCGTTGCGGCGCACGGTCGTGGCGCGCGGCATCGTGTGCCCCGCGTCCGTCGTGTCGGTCGCGGGTGATCGAGGAAGCCTAACCGCACGGCGCGCACGCCCGGATGGGCGCCCTTCGTCCGCCCGCCGCGCTCCCCTTGTGACCCTCTGCGCTCGTATGCGCACCGGGCACGAGGGGCAGGAAAAATCACGACACCATCCGAACGGGGACGGGGAGGCGCGCGATGCACGGACCGACAGCGGCCGGCTGGCTGCTCGTCGCGCTGTGCGCGGCGTCCGGAGGGTACTGCCTGCTCCGATGGCGCGCCGGTCCGAGCGGACGGGGTGACACGGCCGGCGGTGAGGCGGTGATGGGATTCGGTATGGCGGTCATGGCGGTACCGGCCGCCGCGCTGACGCCACCGCGGGAAGTCTGGCTGGTGTACGCGGTGGTGTTCGGCGGAGCGGCACTGCACGCGCTCGGTCACGGCCCGCGCGCTTCGGGGCACCGCCTGCACCACCTGATAGGCACGCTCGCCATGGTCTACATGGCCGGTGCGATGGCCGCCGCGCCCACCGAGGCGCACGGCGCGGCGGCGGGACACATGCCGTCGGGGGCGCCGCTCGTCACCGGTGTGCTGCTGACGTACTACACGGTCTACGTCCTGCGGGCGGGCACACGCCTGCTTCCGGTGGCGGTACCGGCCGGGCCCGAGGACGTGGGCCCGGTGGGCGGAACGCCCCGTGGTGACATGACCGGCGGCATCACGCGGGGCGCGGTCGCCGGCCGCGGGGTGACCGGTGACGTGACGGCCCGGGGCGGAGCGACCGGCGGTGGGACGGCTGTGGTCCCGTGGGGCGCGCGGGCCGAACTGGCCCTGGCCTGCCGGCTGTCCATGGGGCTCGCCATGCTGGCGATGCTCCTCATCCTCTGACACTCCGCCACCCGACACGACGACCGCCGTTTGTCCAGGATGAAACGTGTCGTAGGTCACTTGACGGTTCAGGGCATACCCCTGAGGATCAGGACCCTCATAGTCTGTCGTCCATGATGGTCTCCCTGGCGCTGCTGTCGCTCGGCGCACTGGCCGCCGTCGTCGCCCCGCGGCTTCTGTCGCGTGCCGAGTGGCCGGACCGAGAGCCCGTGGTGGCGCTGTGGGTGTGGCAGTGCGTGGTGGCGGCCGTGCTGCTGAGTTTCGCGCTCTCCATGGTGTTCAGCGCTGCGGCGGCCTGGCAGGCCGTCAGGGGCCATGTCTTCGCGCCGGCACCACGCGGGGTGGTGGAGGCGTACGCGCTCACCGCGCACGGGCCGTGGTCGGCCGTGCTCGCCGTCCTGCTGGCGAGCGGCGGTGTGTGGACGGCGGCGATGCTCACCCGCGAGATCCACCGGGCGCGCCGCAGGCGGCGGCAGCGCCGGGCCGAACTTCTCGTCCGCGCCCCGGTCCTGCCCGGCGAGGAGCCGGGCGACGAGCCGCTGGTCGTCCTGGAGGGCGAGCGTCCCGACGCCTGGTGGCTGGCCGGTGCCGCGCCGCAACTGGTCATCACCACGGCCGCGTTGCGTCGCCTGAAGGGCCGTCAGCTCGATGCCGTACTGGCGCACGAGCAGGGTCACGCGCGCGCTCGGCACGACTGGCTGCTGCACTGTTCGGGCGCTCTGGCGAACGGCTTTCCGCAGGTGCCGGTGTTCGCGGCGTTCCGCGACGAGATGCACCGGCTGGTGGAGCTGGCCGCGGACGACGTGGCCTCCCGCCGCTTCGGGCGACTGACGATCGCCCTCGCCCTGGTCGAACTGAACGAGGACCGTGGCGTGTTCGGGCCCGCCACCACCCCGCAGGCACAGCTGTCGCAGCGCGTGAATCGGCTGCTGTCGCCCGTGCCCCGGCTCACCGCGGGGCGCCGGCTGCGCCTGACGGCCGCCGCGGCCGCGGTGCCCGCGATCCCGCTGCTGGTGGCTTTCTTCCCGGCGCTGCGCGCACTCGGCTGACACGATTCGTCGTGCGCGACGCACCTGGTCCAGTGCCGCGACCGGCAAGGTTCGCCCGTCAAGGAGCGCCCGCCGCGCAGCGTCCGATGTCGCTCTCGGCGGCGACACGGCCGTTCCCGCCCGCGCGCGGATGACCAAGCCCTGCCTGCCAACCTCCCTGTCTCCGGACGCTGTTGGGGGCCTTCGAGACCCGGCGGCGAATCTCCGCCGGTGACTCGCCTCCGGTCCCCCGGCGACCACCTCGGCGCGACGCACCGGACGCCGTCGGCCCCGCGCTCCGGGACGGACGGCGCTCTTTTCGCGACACGCCCTGGCCCGGCACGTACGCCGTCGGCGAAGATCGGCTCCATGCACTCCGCACCTGCTCCCGCGCCCGCCCCTCCGCCTCCGGTCCGTCCTCGGCGGGTCACTGCCGCCCGCGCGGCCATCGTGCTCGGCGCCGCGTCCGCCGTGCTGGTGGCGCTGGTGGCGGCCAAGTGGGGTCCGTTGTACTCCTTCGACCGGACGATCGCCGTCGGGCTGCACCGGCAGGCGGTCGCCGACCCGGGCCTCACCCACGCCAACCGGGTGCTCACCGACTGGGTCTGGGACCCCTGGACCATGCGCGCGCTGACCGCGGTCGCGGTGGTCGTGGTGTGGCTGCGGCGGGAACGACTCCTCGCCCTGTGGGTCGCGGTGACGAGCGGGGTGGGTGCGGGCGTCTCGCAGGCGATGAAGTCCGCCGTGGGGCGCTCGCGGCCGCACTGGCCCGACCCGGTCGACTCCGCCCATTTCGCGGCCTTCCCCTCGGGACACGCGCTGACGGCGACCGTGACCTGTGGGCTGGTGCTGTGGCTGGTACGCCGACACGGTGTGTCCGGCTGGGCATGGGCCACGATCCTGGCCCTCGCGGTCGTCTCGGTGGTCGGAGTGGGGTTCACCCGGATGTGGCTGGGCGTTCACTGGGGCTCCGACGTCCTGGGCGGCTGGCTGGTCGGCGGCCTGCTGGTCGCGCTGTCCGTGGCCGGGTACGAACGACTGGCCTTGTCCCGGGCGCGATGACTTCGCGAGGATCGGACGCATGACCTACAAGGGTGTGCTCTTCGATTTCTCCGGAACCCTCTTCCGCATCGAATCCGCCGGATCCTGGCTGCGGGCCGTGCTCGACGAGGCGGGCATCGTCCTGCCGCCCGAGGAGGTACGGCGGTACGCGATGCGGCTGGCCGTGGCGGGCGCGCTGCCCGGCGGCACCGCCCCTCAGCAGGTGCCGCCGGACCTGGCCGAGGTATGGGCCACCCGCGACGAGAGCGCGGAACGGCACCGGGCCGCGTACACCGGGCTGGCCAGGACGGTGCCGCTGCCCTCCCCCGCCCTGTACGACGCGCTGTACGAACGCCATATGACTCCGGACGCCTGGCGTCCGTACGCCGACGCCGCCGAGGTACTGAGCACACTGCGGCGCGAGGGCATCGGTGTCGCGGTCGTGAGCAACATCGGCTGGGACCTGCGGCCGGTCTTCCGGGCCCATGGCCTGGACACCTGGGTGGACACGTACGTGCTCTCCTACGAACACGGCGTCCAGAAACCCGACACGCGCCTGTTCGCCGCGGCCTGCGAGCTGCTCGGCCAGGATCCGCACGACTGCCTGATGGTGGGGGACGACCGGCGGGCGGACGGCGGAGCGGTCGAGTTGGGCTGTTCCGTGCACTTCGTGGAGCATCTGCCGGTGGAGGAGCGCCCGGCCGGGCTGCGGCCCGTGCTGGAGCCGGCGAGCCGGGGGCCACTGCCGTAGGCGCGGGTCCGCCGTCACGGTCCCGCCCCGGGCCGACCGCGAATCCGAGGGGCGCGGCGACCGCGCGGGCACCGGCGGCGACCGGCCGCGGTGTCCGGGGCGAGTCGCCGGGCCTCGCGGCCCCGGGGCGGGCGGCCGACGGGCCGTCACCGACCCCGACGCCGGGCCGAGCCCGGCCCACCGGCCGCCGGCCCCGGGGCGGGCGGCCGACAGGCCGTCACCGACCCCGACGCCGGGCCGAGCCCGGCCCACCGGCCGCCGGCCCCGGGGCGGGCGGCCGACAGGCCGTCACCGACCCCGACGCCGGGCCGAGCCCGGCCCACCGGCCGCCCCCAAGCGCCTGGTCCCGCGTGCGTACGGCGACGGCACGCGGGCCGCGGCGTGCGACGACCTCAGGGGCCGTCGGCCGTGAGGCGTTCGACGACGGTCGCCGCGTCCCGGGCCGTGCGGCGCGCGTCCCGTACCACGCGCTCGGCCTCCCGCGCACGGGAGCGGGCGTCGCCCACCTCCCGCCGCGCGGTGCGGTGCTGTTCCTCGGTCTCCTCGAGCCGCTGTCTCAGGTCCGCGGCCCGACGGTCGGTCTCCTCCAACGCGACCTGGGCCCGGTCCCGCTCCGCCTCGGCCCGCCGGAGTCGGCCGGTCAGCGAGGTGACCTCCCGCTCGGCGGCCCGGGCCGCCTCACGGGCGCGGGCGAGCTCCGCCCGGCGCTGCTCCTCGCGCCGCCGCCCGGCCCGTCGCCGGCGCGCCTCGTCCAGGTCGCCGACCATGGCCGCCTCGCTCTTCCGGTCGGTTCGGCCGTTCCGACCGTTCCGGCTCTTCCGACCGGCGGGGACCGGCCCGGACGTGGGGGCCGGGGCGGCGGCGCGGGCCGCGGTGAAGCCGACCGGCGGGCTGAGCGGCCTGGCCAGCCGCCCCGCCGCCCAGCGCTCGGCCGCGTCCTGGTCGGCGAGGACCGCGTGCAACGTGGTCTCGACCTCCCGTCGCGCCTGCTCGCCCACCGGCTGCCCCGCGTCGGCCGCCAGCTGACGTGCCTGGCTCGCCAGCGCCGTCACCAGGGCGTGCCGCCCGCGGGACAGCTCGCGCAACCGCTCCCCGTCCAGCTCCTGGTGGGCGTGGCGCAATGCCCGGCCGAGGTCGACCAGCGGCTCGACCTGGTCCGCCCGTTCGCGTACGAGGAGGTTGCTCGCCCAGGCCGACAAAGTCGGCCGGCGCAGCGCCCGGATCCGGTCCGCGAGGTCACGACCCCCGGCCTTCCGTGCCTCGGCCGCGCGGGCGTCGCGGGCCGCGACGAACTCGCCCGGCAGCAGCCCGTACAGCTCATCGGCGACCTCCTCCAGGTCCGTCGACCGGCCCTCGTCCCGCGTCGTGCGCGTCCTGGCGGGCCGTGCGCCCGTGGGCCCACCGCCTCCCTTCCCGGACTCGTTCGTCATGACGTGTTCACCTGGTGTTCGGTCGTCGTCCGCCACCTCGAAGCCTGTTCCGCCCACAAAGGGAGGAAAGGACACCACGGACAGAAAGGGCGCCCCATGCCCGCCATTCTCGGCTCGATCCTCACCAAGCTGGCACTCGCGGCGATCGAGGCGGTCGTCACCCGCGCGCTGACGCGGCTGTGGACGGACTACGCGCACTCACGGCGCGCCGCCGCGCCGGCCTACGCCTGACGGCCGGCCCATCGGCCGCGGCCGGCCCGTCCGCCGACCCGTCCACCGACCACGGCGGCCCCGCCGGAGCCCGTCCCGGGGCGGCCCGGCGGACGGTGCCGCCGGGCCGCCGGGATGCCGCCGGGTGGAGCGGGAGGCCGGTATCGCCCTCCCTGTCACGCCTTCGCGGTCCGCTTCCTCGCGCCGCTCCGCGTGCCGGACGTCGTCGCACTCCCCGTCCCACCCCTGGAGCCGCTCCTCGCGGTGGTCTTCGCCGTGGTCTTCGCGGCGGCCTTCGTGCCGCCCCCCGCACCCGCGCCGGCCTCGGTACCGGACCGCGCCCCGCCACCGCGCCGCCGGGACGTCGCCGTCGACGCGGCTCCGCCCTCCTCCGAGCGCTTCGCGGCACGCCCGTCCCCGTTCCCCTCCTGGCGCCGGCCGCCGCGGGCGACCACGGTCGCCGCCCCGATGGCCAACGCCACCGGCCAGTCGACGGCCCCGAAGACCGCGAGGGCACCGAGCCCGCCGTAGAAGGCGAGCCGCTTGGGCGGTGGCATCGACGGCATCGACGCCTTGGACGGCATGGGGGGCACCAGCTTCGATCCGGCGGCGCGCGCGTTGGCGGTGACGTCGCCGGGGGTGAGGTACGGGATGGGCAGCTCCGCGTGGAGCGTGTGCATCCGCAGACCATCACCGTCGGACCGGTTCCCGTCCGGGTGCTTCTTGCCCGCACTCCCCCGTTTGCCCCCGCGTGTGGTCGCGGTGTCGTCTGCCATATCGGCCACCTCCTTGAGGATTTGTCCTTTTTATACTACTTTTCCACCATATCCGTGCCGTGCGCCCCGGGCCGCCGACGGCCGTCGGCGAGGCGCGGTCCGCGCCGGACGCCGCTCCACCGGCACCCGGGCCGATCAGCCGAAGGTGGAGGGTCAGCCCTTGAGAATCCCGGGACTCGGCGCGTTCAGGGCAGTCGGACGGCCCGTCGGCACCCTGCTGGAAGCCTTGATCACTCCTCTCTCGCCGCGTCCCCACCCACGGGTACGGATGCTCCACCGCCAACGGGTGCATCTGGCGGTACGGGGCCTGCGGGGAGCGTCGGGCGTCAAGCTCGCCGAGCACGTGGAGCGACAGCTTGCCGAGGTGCCCGGGGTGCGGTGGGCGGCGGTGAACGCGGTCCTGGAGGCCGTGGTCGTCGCCACCGAGGGCCCGGCGGACGAGGAGGCGACCGTACAGGCGCTGATCGACGTGGTCGAGGCGGCGGAACAGGCCCACGACACCGCCCGCGGGCCGTTGCCGCCCCACCCGGTCTCCCCGGAACCGGCCGGCCGGGCCGCCTGGGCCATGGCGAGCCAGGCCATGGCCCTGCCGGTGGCGGTCCTCGCCCGCCTGACCCGGAGCGCACCCCTGCCCCTCGAAGTGGCCTCGTTCGTCACCATCGTGGAGACCCAGCCCCGCCTGCGGCGCATGGTGTCGCGGATGGTGGGCGAGCGGAACACCGCCGTGGTGCTCGCCACGGTCAACGCCGCGGCCCAGGGCAGCGCGGGCGGATTCCTGGGCCTCTCGGTCGACGTCGTACGGCATGCCATGCGCACGGCCGAACTCAACGCCCACCGCGCCTCCTGGACCACGGCCGAGCCGGAGCTGGCCGGAGCCCCGCACCTGGCCGGGGCCGAGTTCCAGGACCTGGCACCCCGGCCGGTACCGCTGCGGCCGGGCCCCGTCGAGCGGTACGCCGACACGGCCGCCGTCCTCGCCGGTCTGACCTTCGCCGGGGCGCTGGCGGTCACCCGGCGGGTGCCCGACGCGGCGACCGCCTCGCTCGCGGCCATCCCCAAGGCTCCCTGGCTGGCCCGGGAGGGGTTCGCCTGCGCCCTCGGCGGCGCCCTCGCCCACAGCGGCACCCTCGTCGCCACCCCGGAGGCGCTGCGCAGGCTCGACCGGATCGACACCGTCGTCCTCGACACCGCCGCGCTGACCACCGGGGCGCACGCCCTCGCCACGCTCGTCCCGCTGGACGCGGACGGCGCCGCGGGGCAGCTCGCGGCCACCGCCCACCGCCTCTTCGACCCGGAGCACCCCGAACGGCTCAGCCGGGACCGCGAGGACGGTGAGGGCTGGTGCCTCGGCCCGGTCGACCGGCTCTCCCTGCGCGGCCGCACCGGGGCCCGGGCCCGGGCGCGACTGGAGCGGGAGGGCGCCGCGCGGGTGCTGGGCCTGGCGCGTGAGGCACGGCTGATGGCGGTGGTCGGCATCGTGCCGGAGGCGCACGAGGCCGCCGAGGCGCTGGTGGGCGCCGCCCGGCGGGCCGGACTGCGGGTACTGGCGACGGGCGAGGGCGCCCCCGCCGTGGTGACCGGGGCCGACGGCACCGTCCCCGGCGGCTTGCGGCTCACCGCCTCCGTACGCGAGCGGCAGGAGGACGGCGCGGGGGTGCTGCTGATCTCCCGGGACCGCGTGGCGCTGGACGCGGCCGACGTCGGCATCGGCATCGCGGGCTCGGAGGGACAGCCCGCCTGGGGGGCCCATCTGCACACCGCCGACCCCGGGGACGCCGTGGTCGTGGTCGAGGCGTGCGGGGTGGCCCGCCGGGTCTCGCGGCGTGGCGTCTGGTTGTCCAAGGGCGCCGCGGGCCTCGGCGGCACGATGACGCTCGCCGGGCGGACGGGCACGCAGGGCGTGCGCAGCCTGGCGGCCGTCAACTGGTCCGCCGCGCTCGGCCTGGCCTACGGGGCCTGGTCGGCGGCCGAGCTGCTGCGCCGACCGCCGGCCCGCGTGGCGTCCCGGCAGCCCTGGCACGCGATGACCCCGGAGACGGTCCTGGCCAGAACGGGCAGCACGGGGAACGGTCTGAGCGAACGCGAGGCCCTGGACCGCTCCGAGCGGTCGGGCGACCGTCCCGTGCGGCCCACCTCGCTGCCCCGCGCCGTCGCGACCGAGCTGGCCAATCCGCTCACGCCGGTGCTGGTGGGCGGCGCCGCCCTGTCCGCGACGGTCGGCGGCGTGCTCGACGCGGCCATCGTTCTCGCCGTCACCGGAGTGTCCGGGCTCATCGGCGGCACCCAGCGCCATGTCACCGACCGGGCGGTACGGCGGCTGCACGAGCGCTCCGCCGTGCGGGCCCGGGTGGTACGCCGCGGCGAGGAGCACGTCATCCCGGCCGAGGACCTGGTCGTGGGCGACGTCGTCGCCGTCTCCTCCGGCGATGTCGTCCCCGCCGACTGCCGGCTGCTGGACGCCCACGGTGTGGAGGCGGACGAATCGGCGCTGACCGGGGAGTCCCTGCCGGTCGCCAAGACGGTGGACCCCGTGCTCGCCTCCGATGTGGCGGACCGTACGTCCATGCTCTACGAGGGCACCACCGTGGCCGCCGGCCGGGCCCGCGCGGTCGTCGTGGCGACCGGCGGGGCCACCGAGGCCGGACGGGGCGCCGGCGCGGCCCGGGGCGCGCCGCCCCCGGTGGGGGTCGAGCACCGGCTCGCGCGGATCACGAGGACCACCCTGCCCCTCGCCCTGGGCTCGGCGGGCGCGGTGCTGGCGGCCGGGCTGCTGCGCGGCCGGCCGGTCAAGGAGACCGTCGGCGCGGGCGTCGGCCTCGCCGTGGCGAGCGTGCCGGAGGGGCTGCCGTTCCTGGTTTCCGCGGCCCAACTCGCCGCCGCCCGAAGGCTGTCCGCCGTGGGGGTGCTGGTCCGCGACCCGCGCACCATCGAGGCGGCGGGCCGCGCGGACGTGCTGTGCTTCGACAAGACCGGCACGCTCACGCACGGCCGGATCGAACTCGCCGAGGTGGTCGCGTACGGCGACCCGGAGGCCCGGCCGCCGGAACGCCTCGGGCCGGGGCACCGGGCCGTGCTGGCGGCCGGGCTGCGGGCCACCCCCCGGCCGCGCGGCGGCCGCAAACTGGAGCACTTCACCGATCGCGCCGTGACGACCGGCGCCGAGCGCGCCGGGGTGGCCCGTACCGAAGGGGCACGCGGCTGGCGGCGGACCGCCGGCCTGCTGTTCGAACCCAGTCGCGGCTTCCACGCCACTCGGGCCCACGGCGACGGGCAGTGGCTGCTGTCGGTCAAGGGCGCCCCCGAGCGGGTCGTCGAGCGCTGCTCCCTGAGCCGCGCGGACAAGGACGCGCTCCTCGCCGAGAGCGAGCGGCTGGCCGCCCGGGGCCACCGGGTCCTGGCGGTCGCCGAGGCGCGCGGCGGGAAGGGCGGCCCGCTCACCGACGACACGGTGCGCGGACTGGACTTCCTCGGCTTCCTCCTGCTGAGCGACAAGGTCCGCGTGGGCGCGGCCCGTTCGGTGCGGCAGCTGGCCGAGGCCGGCGTGCACATCGTGATGATCACCGGGGACCACCCGCAGACCGCCGA
This sequence comes from Streptomyces hebeiensis, assembly GCF_052983195.1. Lineage (NCBI taxonomy): Bacteria > Bacillati > Actinomycetota > Actinomycetes > Kitasatosporales > Streptomycetaceae > Streptomyces > Streptomyces hebeiensis. The sequence continues at coordinate 6,979,224 of NZ_CM129812.1, read as the reverse complement.
GGCGATCGCCCGGGAACTGAACGTGGTCGACGGCCGCCGGGTCGTCACCGGCGCGGATCTGGACGCGCTGGACGACGACGCGCTCGACGAGCTGCTGCCGCACGTCGGTGTGGTCGCCCGGGGCACCCCCACCCACAAGGTGCGGGTGGTCAGGGCGTTCCAGCGGCTGGGCCGTACGGTCGCGATGACCGGCGACGGCGCCAACGACGCGCCCGCGATCCGGCTCGCGGACGTCGGTATCGCCCTCGGCGCCCGCGCCACCCCGGCCGCCCGCGCCGCCGCGGACCTCGTCGTCACCGACGACCGGCTGGAGACGATCCTGGCGGCGCTGGTCGAGGGGCGCGCGATGTGGGCCTCCGTGCGCCAGGCCCTGGCCATCCTGCTCGGCGGGAACCTCGGCGAGATCGGCTTCACGGTCCTCGGCGCCACCGTCACCGGCGCCTCGCCCCTGACGGCCCGTCAGCTCCTGTTGGTCAACCTCTTCACCGACCTCGCGCCCGCCATCGCCGTGGCCCTGCGCCCGCCGGGGGAGGACGCGGCCGAACGGCTGCTCCAGGAAGGACCCGAGTCCTCGCTCGGCACCGCCCTGACGGACGAGATCACCGTACGGGCCGTGACCACCGCCCTCGGCGCCACCGCCGCGTGGCTCGCGGCCCGCGCCACGGGCCGCCCCGCCCGGGCCCGTACGGTCGCCCTCGCCGCGCTGGTGGGCACCCAGCTCGGTCAGACCCTGCTGGTCGGGGGGCGCAGCCTCGCCGTCCTGGCATCCGCGGCCGGCTCCATGGCGGCGCTCGCCGCGGTCATCCAGACGCCCGGCGTCAGCCACTTCTTCGGCAGCACCCCGCTGGGCCCGTTCGGCTGGTCGATCGCCCTCACCGCGGCCACGGCGGCCACCCTCGCGTCCGTCTTCCTCCCCCCGGTGGCCCGGCGCGCCCGGACGGTTCTGGCCTCCCTCCCCGCGTCGGCCTCCTGATGAGGGCGCGCCCGGCGCGCCGGGCGCGCCTTCCGCTCCGCGCGGCCTCCGGGTGGAGCGGGGCCGCGTTCACCGCCGGCGGGGGACCGGCCCCGCGTCCTCCCGCAACTCGACGCGGACGACCTCCAGTTCGCGTCCCCCACGCAATCCGGTCGAGGGCTGCTCGCAGCGCGGACACCAGAAGAGGGGCGGCATCCCGACCGGGAACTCGGCCGCGCACGGCTCGCAGTACGCCCGGGCGGTGACCTTCTCGACGACGAGCGCGGCCGTGGCCAGTGCCGTGCCCTCGCGCGCCACCTCGAAGGAGAAGGTGAGGGCGTCGGGGACGACACCGGCCAGTTCGCCCAGCCGTACGGTGACCGAGGAGACACCGGCCGCACCGTGCTCGCGCGCGACCTCGGCCGCTCGGTCGACGATCGCCGTCGCGATCGACAGTTCATGCATGACCGCTCCCGGTACCGGTACGGAATGTCGTCGGTGTACGGGCCGTCTTCCCCCGTGGGGTCACCGCCGGCGGCGGATGCCGGGCCGGAAGCCCACGATCCGCCAGATCTTGATCTCACGCACCAGTCCGGGGAACTCCCTCACCAGCAGCGCGAGCGCCAGTCCGCCCACGAGCGCGGCCTGTGCCATCAGTACCCGTTCGGCCTTCATCCTTCGCTCCTCGTCCTCTGCTCCTCGTCGTCCTTTCGTACGGCCGGCCCTCCGTACGGCCGGCCGTACGCTCCGGGTTCGCGTGGCGACACGGCACCGTCATCCCGGGGGGATGCTCGGCATGGTCTTCGCGACCGCGTTGTGCTTCTTCCAGTGGATGCCGGTGGCCCGCCGGGCGTCGGCGGTGCCGTCCATGTGGTGTCCGGGCTGCCGCCGGTACGGGCCCCTGTTGCCCTGCCGCATCCCGCGGACGTGTGCCGGGGTGTCGGGCTTCGCCTGGGGTTTGCCGACTCTGATGCCGCTCATCTTCCACTCCACTCCTTACCGCTGTTCGGTGAGTTCCCCGAAGAACCGCTCCAGGGCGGGCCACACCCGGTCTCCCCCGGACATCCCCCGCCAATGGCGGCGTACCAGGGCGACCATCCGGAAACAGTCGTCGACCGGGACGATCCAGTGGTGCCGAAGGCCGCGTGCGGTGTTGACCAGCAGGGCCTCCACGTCGGGCGCCAGGGTGTCCAGCGGGGGGCAGCGCGCCACGGCCTCCCGCCAGGCCCGTGGATCCGCCTCCCACCGGGTCGCCCCGGCCGGGCTCGGGTAGTGCGCGGTCACCGTGGTGTCCGGCCGCCGGACGAAGAAGGCGAGGCCGACCGGGACTCCCAGGGCCTTCGTGTCGACCGGGGGCAGCCGTACCCGTCGCCGGGGCACCAGCCGGTAATGCCCTTCTCCGGCCTCTTCCTTGACGAAGAGCAGCGAGCAGGGCCGGCAGGCGCACAGGATCTCCTGCCGGCCGACGTCGAACACATGACGGTGGTCGGCCGGTACGGGAGCACCGCAGAGGTCACAGGGTTCGGCGGCGTCGGTCCGCGTGGCCGACCGGCCCTCCGCGTGGTCGGCGGACCCGCGCAGGACCCGGGCCAGGGCGCCGGTGGTCATGTCGGCTCTTTCGCGGGGGCCGCCGGGCCCGCCGGGGCGACGCGCCGCGTCAGGGTGTCGAGGGGGACGAACGCGGGCGGCCGGGCCGGGTCCTTGACCCGTTCCACTCCCGACAGCTCGGGGGCGGCGGCACACAGTGCTTCCCGGACCGCCTCCTCGAGGCCGGCGGACGCGGAACCGCACCCCTTGGTGGTCAGCCGTACCCGGGCCACACCACCGTCGATCCCGGCCAGTTCCAGGTCACCGCCCCGTTCGCGGACGGCCGGCCGCAGTACGTCGACGGCGCGCGCGACACGGCGGTCCGTGGGGTCGGGGTGGATCTCGTGCAGCACCAGCAGGTGCCCGAGCAGTTCGTCGTCGGCCAGCCGGCCGGCCAGCCGCCGGTCCGCGTGGTCCAGCACGCGGGCCAGCGCCTCGCCGTAGATCTCCGTCAGGGCCCGCACCGTCTCGATCGCCGTCCGCGCGGCCGGCCCGGGCTCGGCCTCCAGCTGTTCGAGCAGTTCGTCCACGCGGCCCAGCCGCCCGGCGACCGCCGTGTCGTCGAGCCGCGCGACGTCAGCCATGGCTCGCCCCGTACGTCGGTGTGTGCGACACCTGCATCGACTTGCCCTTGCCGAGATACATGTGCACCCCGCAGGGCAGGCACGGGTCGAAGCTTCGGACGGTGCGCATGATGTCGACACCCTTGAAGTCGTCGGGGCCGTTCTCCTCGAAGATCGGCTGGCCCTGGACGGCGTCCTCGTAGGGACCGGGCGTCCCGTAGCTGTCGCGGGGGCTGGCGTTCCAGGGGGTCGGCGGGTACGGGTGGTAGTTGGCGATCTTCTTGTCCCTGATCACCAGGTGGTGCGAGAGGACGCCGCGGACCGCTTCGTGGAAGCCGCAGCCGATCGCCTCGTCCGGTACCTCGAATTCCTGGAAGACCCTGGTGTCCCCGGCGCGGACCAGTCCCATGGCCTGTTCGAGGAACTGGAGAGCCATCGCGGCGGCGTAGGCGACGAAGTACGGCCTCGCCCGGTCGCGTTCGATGGTGTTGCTCCACTTCGGGATCTTCCACTCCAGCGTCATCTCCGGCAGTTCCTCGCTCTTGGGCAGGGAGATCCGCACGCTGTGCCCGGTGGCCTTGATGTACGGGGTCTCGACCAGTCCGTTCAGCGCCGTCGACCACAGCCTGGCGAGCGGGCCGCCCCCGGTGTCCAGCGCGAGGTGCTGATCGGTGTTGCGGTCGTACCAGCGCGGGCTCATCACCCAGCTGTACTTGCCGTCGAACTCTCGCTTCTGCGGCACCGGAACCGTCGTCTGGTTCCACGGGTGGCGCATGTCGACGGGGTTGCCGAGGGGGTCGTGGGTGACGAACGGCTCCTCGGCCACCCAGTCCTCGTAGTAGGAGCTGCCGAGCAGGATCCGCAGGCCGAGGTTGATGTCGACCAGGTTGTTGGTGACGAGCGCGCCGTCCACGACGACCCCGGGGGTGACGTACATCGCCTTCCCCCAGCCGTTCATCGTCTCGTAGCGGTAGTCGCAGACGTCGGGGTTCTGCCACGCCCCCCAGCAGCCCAGCAGGATCCGGCGGCGTCCCACTTCCTCGTAGCCCGGCAGGGCCTCGTAGAAGAAGTCGAAGACGTCGTCGTTCATCGACACCGCCCGCTTGACGAAGTCGAGGACCCTCATCAGCCGGGAGAGGTAGTCGGTGAACGTGGTCGGCTCGGGCATGGTGCCGACACCGCCGGGATACAGCGTGGAGGGATGGACGTGACGCCCCTCCATCAGGCAGAACATCTCGCGCGTGACGCGGCTGACCTTGAGGGCCTGCTTGTACACCTCACCCTCGAAGGGGTTGAAGGCGCGCATGATGTCGGCGATGGTCCGGTAGCCGTGGATCCGCCCGTTCGGTGCCTCGGTGCGTTCCGCCGTGGCCAGCAGGCCCGGGTTGGTGGCCTTGACCATGGCCTCGCAGAAGTCCACGAACACCAGGTTGTCCTGGAAGATCGTGTGATCGAACATGTACTCGGCGGCTTCTCCGAGGTTGACGATGTGTTCGGCGAGCGGCGGGGGTTTGACGCCGTAGGCCATCTGCTGGGCGTAGTCGGAGCAGGTGGTGTGGTTGTCGCCGCAGATGCCGCAGATGCGTGACGTGATGAAGCCCGCGTCGCGCGGGTCCTTGCCCTTCATGAAGACCGAGTAGCCGCGGAAGAGGGACGAGGTGCTGTGGCACTCGACCACCTCGCGGTTGGCGAAGTCGATCTTCGTGTAGATGCCGAGGTTGCCGATGATCCGGGTGATCGGATCCCAGGACATGTCCACGATCTGCCCGGGTTTCCGCTTCCCGGCCCGGGTGCGCTCCTCGGTTGACGTCATGGTGCTCCTACCTCGTTCCTCGCTGCGGGCGCGCCGGTGAGGGGCGCCAGTACGGGGCGTAGCCACTGGTCAGTTCCGGCTTGTTGTGGTGCCACTTCGGTTCCTGGTTCACCGCGATGTTGGTGATGCCGCGCATGCGCCGGATGAACGCCCCGTAGGGCTTGATCAGGATCGACGACAGGCTGCCGCCCGCGGGCTCGTCCATGAAGGGCATGAAGGTGTCGGGGAAGCCGGGCATCGTGCAGCCGATGCAGATGCCGCCGACGTTGGGGCAGCCTCCCAGGCCCGCCATCCAGCCCCGCTTGGGCACGTTGCAGTTGACGACCGGTCCCCAGCAGCCGACCTTGACCTGGCACTTGGGCGAGTTGTAGTCCCGGGCGAAGTCGGCCTGCTCGTAGTACGCGGCTCGGTCGCACCCCTCGTGCACCGTCCTCCCGAACAGCCACTGCGGGCGCAGCATGTGGTCGAGCGGGGGCGGCGGCGCCGAGCCCGCGGCGTGGTGGAGCACCCAGATCAGGGTCTCCATGAAGTTCTCCGGCTGGATGGGGCAGCCGGGGACGTTGACGACGGGCAGGCCGCCCCGCGACGTGAAGTCCCAGCCGAGGTAGTCGGACAGGCCCATGGATCCGGTGGGGTTGCCGGCCATCGCGTGGATGCCGCCGTAGGCGGCGCAGGTGCCCGCGGTCACCACCGCCCAGGCCTTGGGGGCGAGCCGGTCGATCCACCAGTTGAGGGTGAGCGGTTCCCCGGTGTCCGGGTCGTTGCCGAACGACGTCCAGTAGCCGTCGCCCTCGATGATGTTCTGGTTGGGGATCGAGCCCTCGATGACGAGGATGAACGGGGTGAGCTCGCCGCGGGCCGCCGCGCGGTACGGGGCGAGGAAGTCCTCCCCGCCGAGGCTCGGGGAGAGCACCTTGTTGTACAGGTTCACCTTCGGCAGCCCGGGGATCAGCCCGAGCACGACGTCCTCGATCGACGGCTGGCCGGCGGCCGTCATGGAGACGGTGTCACCGTCGCAGCTCATTCCCTCGGAGATCCACAGGATATGGATCTCGTCGAAGCCGGCCCGTTCCTGGTCCCCTCCGGGCTCCCTGCTGACTTCTGTGGTGCCGCTTTCGATGCTCATGTGCTCGGCCTTCGCTGTAGTCGGTCTCTGGGCCGGCCGTAGGGCCGCGGCCGCCGGGCCCGTGAGCGCCGGCTCCGAGTGTCCGGGGGCGCTCCGCGCCGCGTGCTGGTGCCGTGAGGGGCACGAGGACGGCTCACGGACCACGGGCCCGGCCATGTCCGGTCACCGGCCGGCGGTGGTCACGCCTCGACGGCTCGACCGCGTCCATGGCGCTCCTCCTCGTCCGGGCCGGCGGCCGGCGGCCGGAGTTCGTCGGGCCGGAAGTAGCGGAACCGGCCGTACCAGTCGTTGAGTTCGGCGGCGGGATCGTCGTCGAGGGTGACGGCGACGTGCACACTGCCGTCCACGTCGTGGAACACCGCCGCCACGCGCGCGGTCCGGCCCGCGAGGAACATGTCCTGCGCGTCGGAGCCCCGGCCGCGCGGGCACAGCCTGACCGGACTGCCGCCCGCCACGGGCACCCCGTCGACCAGCACGCTGTCCGTGGAGGGCGACAAACCGTCGTCGCCGCCCTCCCGCCACCAGGGAAGGGAACCGCGCTCCGGGGCGGGCTCCGGCGCGGACGGCCGGGATGCCCCGGCGGGCCCGAGCGAGCGGATGGCACCGTGCAGTCGGGAGAAGACTTCCGGCGGCATGGCCTCGACCCGGTCCAGGATCCGCGCGGCCCGGCTGTCGGTGGCCCGTGCCTCGTGCTTCTCCTCGTCGGTCAGCAGCAGCGTGCGCAGTGTCAGGATCTCGTCGATCTCGGCGGCGTCGTGCAGGTCCCCCGGGCTCTCCGGCGCCACCTGAGGGTGGTCCGGGAGGATGATCGGCGACGAGAGCACGGCACGGCGGGAGCCCGTCGCCCCGGCCAGCACCGGGAACGTGTACAGGTTCCGGCAGTCCCGCGCGTGTTCCTCGGCCTCCTCCGGCGGATCGATCAGCGAGAGGAATTCCAGCCCTTCTCCGCCGATGAACGTGTGGGTGGCGACGAGCGCCTGACGCAGGGCTTCCTCGCGGGAGACCGCCGGGCCGGCCGCGGTTCCGGTGTTCTCCGTACGAACGGTGAGCCGGCAGAGGCCGTCGGGGCCCGTGAGGCGCCGGGCCCGTACCACCGTCCTGGCCGCAACGCGCTCGCACCGGCGCACGACACGCCCGGCGAGGTCCGGAAGCTCCTCCGTCTCCTCCCCGGCCGGCGCGCCCACGGCGAAGCACCGTTCACCGTCCAGCAGGTCCGCCAGCGGGACGACCAGGTCCGTCTCGCACGGCAGCGCCTCGTCGAACGTGAGGTGGGTGGTGCCCGTTCCCAGCGCCAGCGACTCCACCGGGTGGTGGCGCCCGTCGCGGTCTCTGCGCTCCACGCGTTTGTGCCACACCCGCAGGTAGCGCACCCGTACCCGTACGACGGCGGTGCGTTCGGCGCGCGTGAGGCATTCGGTCTGTTGGTACCAGGAATCGACCGAGCCCGAGAGGCCCGGCGGCACGGGGCCGTTCGCCTCCGCCCAGTTCCTGGGTGTGAGGACGCCGAACTGCCAGCGCACCCGGTTCTTCGGCGAGGACCTGCGATAGGGGTAGAGCAGGTAGCCCTCGTACAGGACGGCATCGGCGATTGCCGCCATCCCGTGGAACGCGTCCGTACCGTGCACGGGGCCGTCGTCCACACTCCGAAGGGGGCCGCTCTCCCCACCCTGAAGGGGCTCGCTCTCAGCCGGTTCCCCGAAAGGACCACCCAGGAGATGACCACCTGGGGGATGCTGCTGCGCCATCTCGCCTCCCAGCGCGACGATCCACGTCTCCTTCGCACGCCCGGGGCCGAGGACACGGTGTGCCCGGCGGAGGGCGCCCCGACAGGTCCGTGGCCCGTTCCTCTCGGGCTCACACTCGCACCGCTCGTCCGGTGCCGCGTTTTTTCGGGCCATTGGGGTGACATGCGATCCGCGTGTTCCGCCCGCGGTGAGCCGCTTCCCGGGCACGGAACCCCTTCCGGGGCGGGGCGCGGACCCGCCCGGCGCCCGTGCCGTGGATTCACGGACGCCCGTGCCGTCGACCTCGGCGCCCGTTCGACGTAATTCCCCGCGTGGGCCGGGCGGGCTCCTCCACCCGCCCCGGGCCCCGGGCCACGATGCTGCCCTCCTCCCCCGGTCCGCCCCTCACCTCCCAGGGAGCCTCATGGACGTCCTGCTCGTCGCCAGCGCCTTCAACAGCCTGTCCCAGCGGGTGTACGCCGAGCTGTCCGACCGGGGCCACCACGTGGACGTGGTGCTCGCGGGGCGCGGGGACGCGCACGGGGACACGGCGGTGCGCGAGGCCGTGCGCGAGGCGCGGCCCGACCTGGTCCTCGCGCCGATGCTGAGGACGGCCCTGCCGGAGGACGTGTGGTCGTCCCGTACGTGCCTGATCGTCCATCCCGGGCCCCCCGGGGACCGGGGCCCGTCCGCGCTGGACTGGGCCATCGCCGGGGGAGCGACACGCTGGGCGGTGACCGTCCTCCAGGCCGAGGCCGAGTTGGACGCCGGTGACATCTGGGCGAGCGTCCCGTTCGACGTACCCCCGGTCGGCAAGAGCGACCTGTACCGCAACGAGGTGTCCGACGCGGCGGTGGCGGCGGTCCTGCTCGCCGTGGAGCGGTTCGGCAGCGGCTCCTTCAAACCGCGTCCTCAGCACGATCCCTCGGTCGGCGTCGTACGGCGCGCCCCCTGCCGGCAGGAGCACCGGCGCATCGACTGGCGGAGAGACACGACGGAGGCGGTGCTGAGCAGGCTCCGGGGCGCAGACTCCCGGCCGGGGGTGCTGGACGAGCTGTGCGGCGAGGAGTTCTTCCTGCACGGCGGCCACCCGGAGGACGAGTTGCGCGGACGCCCGGGAGAGCTGCTGGCGACGCGTAGGGGCGCCGTGTGCCGGGCCACGCTCGACGGTGCCGTGTGGATCCCCGAGCTGCGGCCCCGGCGCCGGCCGGGCGGCCCCGCCACGTACCGGCTCCCCGCGGCCGCCGTGCTGGGCGGCCGGCTCGCCGGTGTGCCGGAGGAGCCCGCACCCCTGGAACTGCCCGAGCGGCGGCGCACCTGGGCCGACATCCGCTACGCGCAACGCGGCGACGTGGGCCTCCTGCGCTTCGGCTTCCCCGGGGGCGCCATGAGCACCGACCACTGCCGCCGGCTGCTCGCCGACTACCGGTACGCGCTGACGCGGCCCACCCGGGTCCTGGTGCTCGGCGGGACCCGCGACTTCTTCTCCAACGGCATCCACCTCAACGTCATCGAGGCCGCCGCCGATCCGGCCGCCGAGTCCTGGGCGAACATCAACGCGATGGACGACCTCGTCGAGGCGGTGCTGCGTACGACGGACCGGCTGGTGGTCGCCGCGCTCGCCGGGAACGCGGCGGCCGGGGGCGCCATGCTCGCCCTGGCGGCCGACGAGGTCTGGTGCCGCGCCGGAGCGGTCCTGAACCCCCACTACCGGCGGATGGGGCTGTACGGATCGGAGTTCTGGACGTACACGCTCCCCCGCCGTGCCGGGACGGAGGCCGCCGAGGAACTCATGGCGCGGGCACTCCCGGTGAGCGCGGCCGCGGGCGCCCGCGCCGGGCTCGTGGACCGCGTCCTCCCCGTGTCCCCGCCGAACTTCGCCGCCACGGTGGAACGCATGGCCGCCGAGTCGGCACACGCCCCGGATCTCGCGCGCAGGGTCGCGGCGAAGCGAACGGCGCTGGAGCGGGACGAGGCGGCCCGGCCGCTGGCCGACCACCGCCGCGCGGAACTCGCCGCCATGCACCGGATCTTCTTCGACCCGCTAGCTCCCTACCACCGACTGCGTACGGCCTTCGTCCACAAAACCGGCGACGGATCCGCCCGGCCGCTGATGCCGCCGCCCGGCCTCGACCTGGCCACCACGCCGTAACCGTCAACCGTCCACGCGCGAGGACGTGCCGAGTACCCGGCGGGGGCACCCGGACGGGAAGGCCGCCGAAGACCTTCGGAAAAGCCGACAGAAGCTGTCCGCTTTCCGCGCGAGCATCGTGCCGTCGACGTCCCCACGGGCGTCGGCACCGCGGTGTCGGCACGGCACGGCACGTGAACACGGAAGGACAGACATGTCAGCAGCACTGCACGGCAGGATCGCTCTCGTCGCGGGAGCGACGCGCGGGGCCGGCAGAGGGATCGCGGTCGAACTCGGCGCGGCCGGGGCCACCGTCTACGTCACCGGCCGGAGCACCCGGCGGCAGCGGTCGGAGTACGACCGTCCCGAGACGATCGAGGACACGGCCGATCTGGTGACGGAGGCGGGCGGCCGCGGTATCGCGGTGCCGACCGACCACCTGGACCCCGACCAGGTCCGCGCTCTCGTGGAGCGCGTCGAGGCCGAGCAGGGCCGGTTGGACGTGCTGGTCAACGACATCTGGGGCGGGGAAAACCTCTTCGAGTGGAACCTCCCCGTCTGGGAGCACGACCTCGACAAGGGACTGCGGCTGCTCCGGCTCGCGGTGGAGACCCACGCCATCACCAGCCATCACGCCCTGCCCCTCCTGCTGCGCAACGAGGGCGGCCTGGTGGTCGAGATGACCGACGGAACCGCCGAATACAACCGGCACACCTACCGGAACTCGTACTTCTACGATCTCGCCAAGGCCTCGGTGCTCCGGACGGCCTTCGTCCTGGGCCACGAACTGGGGCCGCGGGGCGCCACCGCCGTGGCACTGACACCCGGCTGGATGCGCTCGGAGATCATGCTGGATCAATTCGGTGTCACCGAGCAGACGTGGCGCGCCGCGCTGGAGCACGAGCCGCACTTCTGCATCTCCGAGACACCGTCCTACGTCGGACGCGCCGTCGCGGCCCTGGCCGCGGACCCTCAGGTGAGCCGTTGGAACGGTCGGTCGCTGTCCAGCGGCGGACTCGCACAGGTATACGGCTTCACCGATCTCGACGGCAGCCGGCCGGACGCCTGGCGGTACATCTCCGAGGTCCAGGACGCCGGCAAGCCGGCCGACGCGGCCGGATACCGCTGACCCGGAACCCGCCTCGCGCCGGGGCCTCGGCCGCGGTGTGCCATGTCGGTCAGCAAGCCGGCGCACCCGCCCGTGCCCTGGTCGTGGACCGTGCGGGGCAGGCGTACGGCCGTGCTCCGGGCCCCGCGCGAGACCAGGCCCAGGACCGCCGTGACGGCGCGGCCACGACGGCGAGGACGAGCCCACCGGGTATGTCCTGGCGGCCCTGGACGAGTTGCGTACGGTGAGTGCGTCGCTGGGCCGAGCGGACAGATCGTCCCGCTCATCGGCTGGTGGCGCATCGACCCGTCGCCCGTCAGGCCCGCAGACGCAGGCCGCTCCTTCTCAGCGCAGTTGCTCGGCCAGTCCGACGATGATGCCCTCCGGGCCGCGGACGTAGCAGAGCAGATAGCTGTCCTCGAACCGGGCGATCTCGCCGAGGAGTTCGGCGCCGTGAGGGCGCAGGCGGGCAACGGTGTCCTCGATGTCGTCGACGGCGAACATGACGCGGTGCGTGCCCAGAACGTTGTGCGGCCGGTTGCGCGGCCCCGCGGTGATCACCGCGGGGCTGCGGTACTTCGCCAGCTCGAGCCGGCCGTGACCGTCCGGGGTCCGGACCATCGCGATGTCACAGCGGACGCCGTCGAGTCCGGTGCACTGGTCGGCGAAGAGGCCCTCCACCTCCGCCCTGCCCTCCAGCTCCATGCCGAGTTCCACGAAGAACGCGATGGCGGCATCCATGTCCTCGACGACGATGCCGACGTTGTCCATCCGCTGAATCGCCATGCCGGCTTCTCCTTCTTCCTCGTGCGGCCGGTGGTGGCCGCTCCCATGAAGACGATCAGCCGCAGCGTGCCGTCCCCGCTTTTCCCGAACTCCACTGGCATGGTCCTGACGCTGGTGACGTCCGCGGCCGGTCGGAGATCTTCCGTCGAACCCTCCGGATGACCGACGTCCCCTCGGATGGTGCCGTCCGCCGGCCCCGCTGAGTCCCGCCGGGGTGCGCCGTCTCGGTCAGGGCGGCGCGCCCCGGCGGGGCGAAGGTCACCCGGCCTGCTCCCGCGGGTCCACCGCGGGAGCGGGCTCGGGCCTCGCGGCGCAAGCGGCCGCGCACGAAGCGGCGGACATGCGGTGAACGACACCGCGGAGACGGTCGCGACCGGTCGTCAGGGGCACGGTTCTCACTCGAAGAACTTCAGGCCGTACCCGACGTTGGTGGTGGCGCCGGGAACATTGGCCCGGCGGTAGGTGGTGTCGCCCCACCAGACGGCCGTGCCGGTGTACCAGTAGCGGTTGGACCACGAGTACGGTGTGCCCTTGGCGACCGCGTGGAACATGGTCGGGAACCGGTTGCCGGACGGTGGACCGGCGGCCACGTCGCCGCGCGGCAGGACGAACGTGTGGTGGCCGGGGCCGTCGACGTTCAGTGTGGGGTCCCAGCCCGACATCATGGACGGGGCGTACGAGCCGAACAGACAGCCGTTGCTCTTGTACCAGTCCCATACGTACGTCGGATCGCCACCGGCCCGCAACCGCAGGTCCGCGAGGCAGTACTTGCTGCTCCAGCTGCCGTTCGCGGAGTACACGACGTGCAATTGCCCCTTGGGGTCGACGATCGGCTGGGGCGCCTCGTTGATGTACGGGTTTCCCACGACCCGTTCCCACGACTCGCGCGGCTGCGAGATGACGTAACGGCCGCCGGTGGTCGTGGTGGGACCGCTCATCCGGGCGACGTACAGGTTCTGCTCGACATTGGTGTCGCCGGACCAGCCGGACCAGACGAACCAGCGCTGACCGCCGAACGTGAACGGCACTCCGTCGATGGCCCACTTGTCACCGGGCAGGGCGACCTTGGTGGCGGCGGAATAGCCGGTGTCCGCGCTGGTCGAGCTGATGTGGTACATCCGGTGGGCCGCGCCGCGGCCGGCCGCGAAGTAGATGCGGTAGTGGCCGTCGTGATACACGATCTCGGGGGCCCAGACCTCGCCGAGGTCGCCGGTGTCCCGCCACACCTGGTGCTTGGGCGCGGTGGCGACACCCTCCAGAGTGGACGCCGTCCGCACCGCGATGCCGCCGTCCACGGACTTGGCGGAGACATAGAGGTCACCGACCTTGATGACACTCGGGTCCGCGCCGCCGACGAGGGCGCGGCCGAGCACGGACGCCTGGTCGTCCGCCACCGCGGCGATGGCTTCGGCGGGACCGGCCGTGGTCACAGCCTGCCCGAGGGCAAGCGTGCCGACGAGTCCGAGCGGAACGAGGCCGGCGAGCCAGCGAATGGGGGACATCAGGTTTTCCTCCTGGTCGTGTTCATGACTGAGAGCGCTCTCAGAGCATGTCCATGCGGTGAGCGGCCGTCAATATCAATATGAGGAATGGCCCCGTCTTTCGCCGTCGGCGTGGAAGCGGGCCGTGCACTCCAACCCCGGAGCTGCCCGAGAGCGCGCTGGACCGCGACGCGTACGTGGTGTGCGTGCTGGAGCAGCTCTACCGCGCGCTGAACCGGCGCGACGTGTTCGCCTCGCCGTCGAACCGGTGGGCGGACCCCGCGGGCGTGGCTGCTGGACGGCAAGCAGTGGGACGCGGTCGCCGACGCCGATGTCGCCCGGTTGTCCCCGCTCAAGCACGCCCACCTCAACTGCGTGGGCCGCTACAGCTTCCCGCGCCACTGTCCCGTCGGAAGCGGCCCGCGCCCGCTGCGCGATCCTGCCGGCCCCGACGGCGTCGAGGACGACGAGCGGTGAGCGAGTCCGACGTGCGGACCGGGTTGCGCCCCCGAAGGGCCTGGGGTGGACCGACCGTGTCCGTGCCCCCGAGCGGCTCGACGAGGGCGCGTGGGGGAACGCCGCGGCGTAGGCGCGGCCGAAGCCGGGGGTGACGACTGTGTCGTCGGTGCCCCAGATCACCAGGACCGGGCAGGTGACGGTGGAAAGGCGGGGCAGCATGCCGGCGTCTGCCATGGCCGGCCCGGCGTAGGCGCGCATGGCGGCCATCGCCTGTGCGGACGGTCCGCCCTGCGGCGCCAGTCCTCCGGCCGCCGGAGCCGGTGGCCCGACGGGCACGGTGATCTGCTGGCCGGGTATGACGGGGCCGATGGCGTCCATGAGGACGAGCCGGGAGATCCGGCCCTCGCGGTCGTCCAGGACGGTCTGGGTGGCGACCCAGCCGCCGAAGGACGTGCCGATCACCGTCACGTCGTTCCACTCGAGGTGGCCGAGAAGTTCCAGGTAGGCAGCGGCAAGTGCGGGCACGCAGTCCAGGACGTCGGGCCGTACGGTGCCCTCCCAGCCCGGATGGGTCGGCGCGACCACCCTGTGATCCGGTGCAAGGTGGTCGATCAGGGGCGTGATGCTGGAGGGGCCGGGGCCGCCGTGCAGGACGAGGACCGGGCTGCCACTGGTGCCGGCCACGCACAGGTCGAGGTCGAGGCCGGGCCGTAGCGGTACGGCGCGCTGCAGGGGTGCGGTCATGAGGTGCTCCTGGACGCGGGGGGTCGGTGGCCGAGGGGTCCGGTGGCCGTCGGGGCGGGCCTCACTGGGCTGCCGGGTCGGAGGTGAAGAAGGCGACCATCTGCTCCAGGCCGCGCTCGCCGAACATCGTGTCCAGGTTGGCGGCGGACTCGGCGGCGGATTCCTCGCTGCGCGGGAAGAGGGCCTCCTCGTACGCGGCCAGGGCGGCTTCGGTGTCGCCGGGGTGGGCGGCGATGGCCAGGGCGAGTTCGGCGCCGTCGAGCATGGCGAGGTTGGCGCCCTCCCCGGCGAAGGGGGACATCACGTGGGCGGCGTCACCGAGCAGCGTCACGCCCGGGACGGGGTCCCAGCGGTGCCCGACGGGCAGGGCGTGAATATGGCGCGGGGTGATCATGTCCGCGTCGGCGACCAGGGCGCGCAGGCTCTCGTCCCAGCCCTCGAAGTGGGCGAGGACCGCGGCCTTGGCGGCGATCTCGTCGGTGAAGTCGACTGTGTCCAGCCAGCCTTCGTCGGCCTTGAGCGCGGTGTAGACGTGGAGACTGCCGTCGCTCTCCCGGTGCGCGAGGACACCGCGCTCGTGCCCCAGCGCGACGAAGAACCCACCGCCGATGTCCGCAGCGCTGCGCGGGTGGCGAGTGTCGGCGTCGAACAGGTCGGTCTCGACGAAGGAGATACCGGTGTAGGCGGGCCAGGCGCTGGAGACCAGCGGCCTGATCCGGGACCAGGCGCCGTCCGCGCCGATCAGGAGATCGGTGGTAATGGCCGAGCCGTCGGCGAACGTCACCTCATGACGCCCGTCGCCCAATGCCCGGGCCCCGGTGACCTTACGGCCCCAGTGGATCGTGCCGTCGGGCAGGGAGCCCAGCAGCAGGTCACGCAGGTCACCGCGGTCCACCTCCGGCCGGCCGCCGGTGCCGTCGTCCTCCTCGGCCACGTGCACCGTGCCGTCGGGGCCGAGCAGGCGCATGGCCTGACCCCCCTCGTGGACGATCTTGAGGAAGTCGTCGTGGAGGCCGGCGGCGTGCAGGGCCTTCTGCCCGTTGGTTTCGTGGATGTCGAGCATCCCGCCCTGCGTACGGGCCGCCGCCGACGCCTCCAACTCGAAGATCGCCGACTCGATGCCGTTGACGTGCAGGACGCGGGCGGCGGTCAGGCCGCCGAGCCCCGCGCCGATGATCGCTATCGGGAAATGGCTGGTGCTCAAGGGGGCCTCCGGAAGCAGTAGGGGAATACCTCGGTGCGCCGAGTCATCGCCGCCGACGCCGCAAGGCTCCTTGCTAGTGCCGCGACCGGCAAGGTTTGCCCGTCAAGGAGCGGCGTCCGGTGCGTGTGATCGCAAGGCGGTCAGAAGTCCATGTAGCGGAGCTACCTGGGCTTCTGGCCAACGCGGCGAGCGCGCGTGCCGGGCGTCGCGACGGGGCAAACGTTGCCGGGAGGGGCACTAGGGCGGCGTGCACGGCGGGGCGGCAAGGGGTGCCTCGGCCACGGCGCCACCGTAACGAACACGTTCGCTACGAACAAGTTCCGCGCCGGTAGCGTCAGGCGGCGAGGAGGACTTCCGTGTCTCCTGGCGGCGTCCGCCGTCACGCGGGCCCCCGCCCCCGGGCTCAGCCCCCTGCGCCCGGGACAGGTGTGCGCGTGATGCCGTTGACGAGGACGTCGAAACTCCAGCGGATCCTGTCCGGCACCGAGCCGCCGATCAGGGCGGGCATGTGCGCGGTGATCGCCGGATGCGTGGCGGGGTCCACGGCGTGCAGGGCACGCGCGGTGGCCCTCCACTCGTCCTCGGAGGCGGGGTCGTGCTCACTGGTGGAATGCTCGGCAGCGGTGGCTGTCGCATCCTGGAGCAGTTTGTCCAACCCCCAGGCGACCTGCTCGCGGCCGGCCCCGCTCTGCGAGAGGAGATCGAGGATGCGCTCCACCAGGCGCAGGTAGTTCTCGCCGCTCGGGCGGGCGACGAGCGCGGCCCGCGCGAGCTGCGGGTGCTCGAACAGCACCTGGGTGTACGACGTCATGACGGCACGGAGCTGCTCGCGCCAGTCCCCACCGCCGTCCCGCCCGGTCAGGTCGACCTCGCCGAGCAGGGAATCCAGTACGGCCGCGTGCAACTCGGCGGTGTTGGCGACGTAGACGTACAGCGACGCCGGGCCGGTGTCCAGCTCCTGCGCCAGGCGACGCATCGTGACCTTCCCCAGCCCCTCCGCCCGCATGATCCGCACGGCGGTGTCCACAATCCAGTGCCGGGACAGGGCGGGCTTCGCCGGACGGTCCCGGCGGCTGATCGGCTCTCTTCCTACAGTCATAACCCGATCGTAACGAACATGTTCGCTGAGCGGGATTGCCCGGTTCACTCGCGCAGGGCGGTCCGGTCGGTCTGCCGGCCCGTGTACAGGATGAGCCAGGCGCGCCAGGACCAGGGCTGCGGTCGGTTCTCGATCGGCTTGGCCCCAGCGGCGATGGCGGTGGCCCACTGAACGCGGAGCGGAGCCGATACTGGGGATCGCCCTCTCGTCTCGTACGGGTCGGGTGGGCCCGGGGCGGGCGGTTGGTTGGGACGCCTTGCGCGCCTGTCCCGGGGGCGGAGCTACAGCTCAGAGCCTGGAGTTGAGCCGTCTGCACGGGCTCCTTCAGAGGCCGACTCTCGGTTGGTGAGTCCTGAGGGGCCACTGCGACCGCTCCGGCTCCGTCAAAGCGGGGGCGGAGCGGCACAGAGTGCGCTCAGCTCTGGGTTCGGCCGACCGTGGTAATGGCGTCGCGCAGGTGGGCGCGCGCCCAGGCCAGCAGTGAGCGATGGTCGTTCTCCTTGCTGGTCAGTGCGTCGGTGAGGTAGTCGGCAGCGGAGTCCAGGTGTTTGCTGGCGTCCTGCCGGTTGCCGATACTGGACGCGCCGGGGACGTCGCGGACATCTTCGGCCAGGTCGATGAAGGCGTTCGGGGCGGTCCCGCGCGGCGGCCGGTCGCCGATGAG
Organism: Streptomyces hebeiensis; assembly: GCF_052983195.1. NCBI lineage: Bacteria > Bacillati > Actinomycetota > Actinomycetes > Kitasatosporales > Streptomycetaceae > Streptomyces > Streptomyces hebeiensis. The sequence continues at coordinate 6,961,783 of NZ_CM129812.1, read as the reverse complement.
GGCGTCGAGGTCGGTGGCGAAGCAGCCGCGGAGCGCGGCGAAAGTGTCGGTCCTGGTCTGGACGGCCGTGCGGGTCTCCTTGTCAGAAGTCGAGCCGGATCGTGATGGGGATGCGCGGGTCACCGGCTCGGGGTATGAACGGTGCGGCGGTGGGCGGCGAGGCCGGCGCTCCCGCCCTGGATGGGCAGGTGGCAGTCCGGGCAGCCGTGGAACCAGTCGTCCCGGTCGGGGAGTTCGGCCGGGGTGAGCGGATGCGGGCGCGGCCCGTCGGCGGCGCGGCTCACGCGCGGACCGCGTCCGCGTGCTGCGCTTCCAGGTCGGCGCGGCCCTCGGGGTCGTCGCCCTGGAGGGCGTGGTCGTCGGCCTCCTGTTCGACGTCGTCGGGGCCGCCGTGGACGGTGCGGCGCACGTCCGGGTCGTTCATCGGCTCGCCGGTCAGGGCGCGCAGGAGGTCGGTCACGTTGTGGACCGGCGCCCACGCCGCGCCCTCGCCTTCGTCGTCGGCAGGGCAGCCCACCAGGACCTCGAAGCCGACGTCGCCCGACCGTCACGTCGGTCCGCAGGGCAAGGACGATGCGGTCGGCTCCGAGCCGGACCTCCGCGACGCGGTCGCCGCCGGCGAGCTGCGTCGCGCCAGCGCCACATCGGCAGGGCCTCGGGGCCGAAGTAGCGGCGCGCCAGGAGCATGTCGCCCAGGCCCTCGCCGCCGTCCCAGCCGAGTTCCGCGCGCCGGGCGTCGCCGAGCCGCTGGAGCAGCGGCTGAAGGCGGTGGAGGTTCTCCGCGACGACGACGTGGTCGTACACTCAGAACGTCATGGAGAGCCTGTAGGGCCGGTCCTTGGCGCGCAGCGTGCCGGACGTGCCGTTACGCGGATGACGGAACACCGTCGCGCCGTGCCGGACGCGGATCTCGTTGGCGCGCTCGAACTGGTCCTGAGTGAACAGCGCCTCGCCGCGCACCTCGACCGTGTCCGCCACCTCGAGCTGCTCCGGCAGGCCGATGATGGTGCCGATCACGTGGCTGACGTCCTCGCCGAACCGGCCGTCGCCTCGGGTGACGATCTGGACCAGGCGCCCGTCGCGGTAGCGGGCGGCGACCGCCGCTCCGTCCAGCTTGGGCTCCACGGTGAAGCCGCCCTCGACCGGACGGCCCAGGCGCCGCAGCAACCCCTCGCCCCATGACACCAGTTGCTCGGCGGAGAAGACGTTGTCCAGCGACAGCATCGGTACGGTGTGCGCGACATCGCCGATCGGCGCGGCGCCGGCCGCGACCTGGTGGTCGGTCGGGGAGTGCGGCGCGACCTCGGCCGGGTGGTCCTGCTCGTACGCGGCGATCGCGAGCAGCCACTCGTCATAGGTGGCGTCGTCCATCGCGCTCTCGGTGGCGAAGTCCCCGTCGCCGCCGTAGTACGCCTGGGCGGCCTCGCGTACGCGCACGATCGCGTGCCGGTACTGGGCAGGGGTGGTCAGCGCCTCAAAACGGCGGGAGAAGTCGTCATGCGGATCATCCTTCCGCATGGGTCTGACAATGCAGGGGGAACGCGCCCCGGCCGGCCTCGGGGCGGCCCACTGGGCCCGTGAGCCGTCTCCGCGCGGCGGCACCATGCCCCGGGCGACCACTCACCGTGGCCTCGAACCCTCGAAGCGGGGATCACGCGACTTCCGATGACGCCAGGTCGCCAGTTCGAGACCCTAGTGCCCCTCCCGGCAACGTTTGCCCCGTCGCGACGCCCGGCACGCGCGCTCGCCGCGTTGGCCACAAGCCCAGGTAGCTCCGCTACATGGAATTCTGGCTGCCTTGCGATCACACGCACCGGACCCTAGGACAGGAAGCTGCCGTAGGGCCCGTTCCGCATCCCGTCCTTCTGCTGCTGGCTGAAGTGACAGTTCGGGTAGTCGTAGAACGAGGCCGACATCGGTGTGCCGTCGGTGCGTGAGGAGTCGGGCAGACCCAAGGCGTGGCCCAACTCGTGCACCATGCCGCCGTACCACCGGTTCATCGCGCCGTTGGTCCCGGCAGCACCGTCGGCGTCGTGGCCGCTGAGGATCACCCAGCCGCTGCCCCCACCACCGCCGGAGACACCCGCCTTCTCGGCGCTGACTTCGCCGACGCACAGCCAGCGCGGGTCCGGGGATCTGAGTCCGAACCTGGCCATCAGCTCCTGCTGCATGTTGAAGACCACCCACCAGTACTCTTCGCCGCCGTTCGGCGTGTTCTCGTACCAGGCCCGCCCGTGGTTGCCCTGGACCACCTCCACCACCGGGTTGTTCAGTTTGAACGTCACGCCGAGTTCCTGGCGGTAGAAGCGCTGCGACTCCCGCATCACGCCGGTGATGCCGTTGGGATACCGCGCGTCGTTCGCCACGTCCGAGGGCTTGAGCCAGAACACTCGCACCGTCCCGGTCGGCGGGTCGGCGACCTTCCTCTCCGCCGGTCCCGTCGCCGCGCGGGCCGTGTCGGCGAACGGCCCGGAACCAAGCGCCGCGATCCCCCCGGCCGCCGCGGCCAACACCGAGCGCCGTGTGAACGTGCATCCTTCCACCGGGCACCCTCCTTATTAAGGTGTGAACATGACAACTTGGCCGTTGGCGACCAGTGTGCGACATGCCGGCTGTCCGGCGTAGGTGACATCAAGCCGCAGTCGCGGGCCTCGATTTCGCTCACCCGGATCGTGCTCACGATCCGGCTCGCACTCGCCGATCTCGGCAGCGCGCTCCGCCGACGCCGAGCACGAGCACCGCTCCCGCCCCGCCGAGCGGCTCGCCGCACCGGATCCCCGTGGCACCAACCGGTCCCCCGAGAAACATGGAAAGGCGGCACCGGATTTCTCCGATACCGCCTACGACCTGCGAAAACGCTGGTCGGGACGACAGGATTTGAACCTGCGACCCCTTGACCCCCAGTCAAGTGCGCTACCAAGCTGCGCCACGTCCCGGTGCCCGGCCCGCTCGGGAAACCGCCCCGTCCGGCCGTGCGAAAGAGAGTTTACCTCACTCCACGTGGCGGGAAGACGCCCCCGCCCCGGGCGACAATCGACGGTATGACGGAGAACCGACGGGACCGGGACAGTGAGGGGCGGGCGCGGAGCGCTCGGCCGCGGGACGGGCTGGGGCGTCCGCTGCCGTACGGGGCACCCGGAGTGGCTCGGCAGCCGGAGGGAATCGTCCGTGGGCCCGAGCAGACGCTGAGTGAGGCACAGCGGCTGCTGGCGGCGGGCAAGCCCTTTCACGCGCACGAGGTGTTCGAGGACGCGTGGAAATCGGGTCCCGCCGACGAGGAAGCGCTGTGGCGTGGAATGGCGCAGCTGGCGGTCGGCCTGACGCACGCCGCCCGGGGCAATACGACGGGCGGGGCGCGGCTGCTGCTGCGCGGTGCCGACGGGATCGCCGCGTACGGGATGACTCCCACCCCTCATGGCATCGACATCGCGGGGCTGCTGATCTGGGCCCGGGAGCTGGCCGCGCGGGTAGCCGGGGGCGCGACCGTGGACGCGGCGGAGGAGGCACCCCGCCTTACGAAAGCCGCCTGACGCCTACGGACGTGGGGTGCCCCCGCCGTCACCCCGCGGGGCCCTCCGTCACGAGCACCACCTCCAGCGTGCGCGGCCCGTGCACGCCCTCCACCCGGTCCAGCTCGATGTCGCTCGTGGCCGAGGGGCCTGAGATCCAGGTCATCGGGCGCGTCGGGTCGAGCCGGGGCATGGCCCGCGGCACGGAGGTGACCACCTGGTCGGGGACGCTCACCACGCAGATGTGGTGGTCGGGGACCAGCGTGATCCGGCGCCGCCCCTGGTCGGGTGCCGCGTCGAGGACGATCGTGCCGGTCTCGGCGACGGCCAGCGCGCAGCCGGTGACCACGCTGTCCAGCGCGTCCAGCTCCCGTGCCGTGTCCCCGGCCCCGTCCTGGACCCGCGCCACCTCGGCAGGTGTCGCGGAGAGCCAGGAGGACGGCAGGAGCGGGGGCACCAGGACGGTGCGGGCCCCGCGCCGCGACAGCAGCCGGGCGATCAGCACCGCCAGGCCCTCGGCGTCGGTGCGGTGCACGATCGCGCGGTAGTCCGCGAGGTTCTCGGCGAGCAGGTCGACGGCACGACTGTCGGGGGTGTGCGTGTCCAGGTAGTCACGGTCCGGTACGGGCGCCTCCGGCGCGTCGGCCACGGCCCTGCGGATCCGGTCGAGGATCCGCGCCCGCGAGGCCGTGGTGGCGCCGGCGGCACCCGGAGTGCCGCCGCCCGAACCGGTCCCGGGGCCTCCCGCCGCGCCGGGTACGGAACCGACCGAGGCGCCCGGCCCCGCGTCCCGGCCCGTGACCGCGCCCGTACCGACGCCTGCCGCCCCCGCGCCGGGCTCCCGGCCCGGGCCCGTACCGCCGTCCCCGCTCATACGTCGCCGTCCTTCCGCTCGGCAGGCTTCTCCGAGGTCCGTTCCCCGGACAGGTCCTCTGCGCGGTCGCCCGGCCGGTCGCCGACCCGATCACCCGAGCGGACCGCGGGCCGGCCGTCCGGACGCTCGCCGGATCGATCGTCCGACCGGCCGGCGTCGGCGTCCGGGCTCGCCCGCACCGGCCCACGCACGCCGAGGCCGGCGGGGTCCGCGCCGTTCCTCCGGTTCTTCCGCCACCAGTCGCGGAACGGCTCGCTCGGCAGCACCGGCAGATCGCGCCCCTCCGTCCACGCCCCCGCGCCCGGGATCCTCGACGGATGGACCGCGCGGGTCCTCGACGCGATCCGCTCCCCCGCCGCCAGCGCCCGCGGGTGGTCGAAGACCCAGCCGGCCGCCTTGATCGCCGCCTTCTCCAGCCGGTGCCCCTTGCCGCCCCGGTCGGCGACCCGCTCCCGCAGGTGCACCAGGACCTCGGGGATGTCGATGGCGACCGGGCACACGTCGTAGCAGGCCCCGCACAGCGAGGAGGCGTACGGCAGCGAGGCGTCGATCTCGCTCTCCGTCCCGCGCAGCTGGGGGGTGAGGATCGCGCCGATCGGGCCGGGGTAGACGGAGCCGTACGCGTGCCCGCCGGCGCGCTCGTACACCGGGCAGACGTTCAGGCAGGCCGAGCAGCGGATGCAGCGCAGCGCCTGCCGGCCCACCTCGTCGGCGAGGGTGTCCGTGCGGCCGTTGTCCAGCAGCACCAGGTGGAAGACGCGCGGCCCGTCGCCGTCATGCGTGCCGGTCCATGTGCTGGTGTACGGATTCATCCGCTCGGCGGTCGAGGAACGGGGCAGCGTCTGGAGGAAGACCTCCAGATCCCGCCAGGTGGGCACCACCTTCTCGATCCCCACCACCGAGATCAGTGTCTCCGGCAGGGTCAGGCACATCCGCCCGTTGCCCTCCGACTCGAAGACCACGCAGGTACCGGTCTCGGCGACCATGAAGTTGGCGCCCGAGACACCGACCTTGGCGCGCAGGAACTTCTCCCGCAGGTGCAGTCTGGCCGCCTCCGCCAGCTCGCCGGGCGTGTCGGACAGGCCCTCCGGCGCCGCCCGGCCCCACGCGGCCATGCGGTCGCGGAAGATGTCCCGGATCTCGCCCCGGTTGCGGTGGATCGCCGGCACCAGGATGTGGGACGGCCGGTCGTCGCCGAGCTGCACGATCAGCTCGGCCAGGTCCGTCTCGTACGCGGTGATGCCCTCGGCCGCCAACGCCTCGTTGAGGCCGATCTCCTGGGTGGCCATCGACTTGACCTTGACGACCTCGCGCTCGCCGGTGGCCTTGACCAGACCGGCCACGATGCGGTTCGCCTCGGCCGCGTCGGCGGCCCAGTGCACCACACCGCCCGCCGCCGTGACCGCCTCCTCCAACTGGACGAGGTAGCGGTCCAGATGGCGCAGCGTGTGGTCCTTGATCCGCTTGCCGGCCTCCCGCAGCCGCGCCCAGTCGTCCAGTTCCGCGACGGCCTTGGCCCGCTTGTCGCGGATCGTGTGGGTGGCGTGCCGCAGATTGGCGCGCAGCGTCGGATCGGCCACCGCGTCGCGCGCCGCCGCGGGAAAGGCCGGCATGCCCAGAAACGTGCCGCTCATGACCAGGGCTCCTCTTCCGTCGACGCCAGGATCTCCGCGAGGTGGACGGGGCGCAGCGGGGCGTCCGCGCGGCTCGCGATCGCGCCGATGTGCATCAGGCACGAGTTGTCCGCGCCGCACAGCACACCGGCTCCGGTGGAGACGGCGTTGTGCACCTTGTCCCGGCCCATCGCCACCGAGACATCGGAGTTCTTCACCGCGAAGGTGCCGCCGAAGCCACAGCATTCCTCCGCGCCCGGCAGCTCGCGCAACCGGAGTCCGCGCACCGCCTCCAGCAGTCTCCGCGGCCGGTCCCCGAGGCCCAGCACGCGCAGGCCGTGGCAGGAGGGGTGGTAGGTGACGGTGTGCGGGAAGTACGCCCCGACGTCCGTCACCCCGAGGACGTCGGCCAGGAACTCCGTCAGCTCGTAGGTCCGCGCGGCGAGCGAGGCGGCGGCCCGGCCCCCGAACTTCGGATAGTGGTGACGGATCATCGCGGCGCAGGACCCGGACGGTGTCACGACGTACTCGTACTCCTCGAACGCCCGCACCATGCGACGTACCAGCGGCTCGGTCTCCCGGCGGTAGCCGGTGTTGAACTGCGGCTGGCCGCAGCAGCTCTGCGCGTCGGGGAAGTCCACGGCGACACCGAGCCGTTCGAGCAGCCGTACGGTCGCGATCCCGGTGGAGGGATAGAGGGCGTCATTGACGCAGGTCACGAAGAGGGCGGCACGCATGGGCGGAGCATATGTCGCGTCAGGGACATACGTAAGCCCGTCACGCGACGCGGATGACGGGAGATCAGGCATCAGACATCGGAGGGATCGTCGCCTTTCTCGGCGGAGATAAGTCGGAGCCGGGGGGATCCGGCCCCGAGGGACCCGGCGGACCGGATCCGGCCACCGCGACGGTGGCGCCGAGCGGCCCGTACGGCAGACTCGACCGGGTGCGAAAGATCTATGTCATCGGTATCGGCGCGGGCGACCCGGACCAGTTGACCGTGCAGGCGGTCAAGGCGCTCCATCAGGTGGACGTCTTCTTCTTCCTCGACAAGGGCGAGGAGAGGTCCGGCCCCCGGCGGCTGCGGCACGAGATTCTGCGCCGGCACATCGGCGGTCACGCGCACCGGGTGGTCGAGGCGCGCGATCCGGTGCGGGCGCCCGCGCCGGACACCGCCGCCTACTCCGCTACCGTGGCCGAGTGGCGCGCTCGCCGGACGGACCTCTACGAACGCCTGATCACCGAGGAACTGGGCGAGGGACCCGCCGACGACCGGACCGGAGCCTTCCTCGTCTGGGGCGATCCGGCCCTCTACGACGGGACGCTCGCCGTCCTGGAGGACATCCTGGCGCGCGGCACGGTCCGCTTCGACCACGAGGTGATCCCCGGCATCAGCAGTGTCTCCGCGCTCGCCGCCGCGCACCGGATCGCACTGAACCGCGTGGGCGGCCCCGTACAGATCACCACGGGCCGCCGGCTGGCCGACGGCTGGCCCGAGGGCGTGGACGACGTCGTGGTGATGCTGGACTCCCAGCAGTCCTACCGGCGCCATCTCGCGGCGGATCCGGTCATCCACTGGGGCGCCTACGTGGGGACGGAGGACCAGATCCTGGTCTCCGGGCGGCTGTCCGAGGCCGCCGGCCGGATCGAGGAACTGCGGGCGGCGGCGCGCGCCCGCAAGGGCTGGATCATGGACACGTATCTGCTGCGGCGCGACGGGGAACCGGAGCGGGGCCGGTAGCGCCATGGGGTCCTCGATCGCCGACCCGACTGCGATCGCGATCGCGGCGCGGCCTCGCGCCATCCCCTCACCCTCCCTGCCACACCGGATGTGAAACGTTTCACCCCTCGGATCACCGTACGGTCGCCGGGCCGCCACGGCAAGAGGAAGGCGCTTCTTCCGCCCCGCCGACCCTCACGTCGTCGCTTTCTCCGAGACATACGCCCGGCGCGACGGCTTCGGATGGTCTCGCGGGTTCTTACGCCTTCGTGACATCGGCGGCCACGTCCGTTCCGTTGGCGGCCGGGTTCCGTAGCGTTGGCATCATGCGAGTACTTGTCACCGGAGGGGCGGGCTTCATCGGCTCGCACATCGTCGAGGAACTCGGGGCACGCGGGCATGAGCCGGTCGTCCTGGACGCCCTGCTTCCCACCGCTCACCAGCAGGCCCCGGCGGTTCCTGACGGAGCGGAGTGGGTTCCCGGCGATGTGCGGGACCCGGACACGGTGACGCGGGCTCTGGCCGGGGTGGACGTGGTGTGCCATCAGGCGGCGATGGTGGGGCTCGGTAAGGATTTCGCGGACGCGCCCGCGTATGTGGCCTGCAACGACCTCGGGACGGCGGTTCTGCTCGCCGCGATGGCCGAGGCCGGGGTACGGGACCTGGTTCTCGCCGGGTCGATGGTGGTGTACGGGGAGGGGCGCTACGACTGCGTCCGGCACGGCCAGGTCAGGCCGGGACCCCGCGCCGTGTCGGATCTTGAGGCCGGTCGCTTCGAGCCGCTCTGCCCGCGCTGCGGAGCCGAGTTGGAGCCTGGGCTGGTCGGTGAGGACGCCCCGGCCGATCCCCGGAATGTCTACGCGGCGACCAAGCTGGCCCAGGAGTTCCTGGCCGCCTCCTGGGCACGCGCGGTGGGCGGCCGGGCCGTGTCGCTGCGCTATCACAACGTGTACGGTCCGCGCATGCCCCGCGATACTCCCTACGCGGGTGTGGCCTCCCTGTTCCGATCGGCGCTGGCGCGTGGTGAGGCTCCCGTGGTCTTCGAGGACGGCGGCCAGCGCCGTGACTTCGTCCATGTGCACGATGTGGCCACGGCCAACACACTGGTGGCCGAGACGATCGCCGGGCGGCCGCCGGGCGCGTTCACCGCGTACAACACCGGTAGCGGCGAGCCGCACACGGTCGGCGAGATGGCGCGGGCGCTGGCCGCCGCGCACGACGGGCCCCGGCCGACGGTCACCGGCGACTTCAGGCTCGGTGATGTCCGGCACATCACGGCCGACTCGCGACGGCTGATCGCCGAGACAGGGTGGAAGCCGGAGACCGGTTTCGCGGAGGGTATGGCGGAATTCGCTAGTGCCGCGACCGGCAAGGTTTGCCCGTCAAGGAGCGGCGTCCGGTGCGTGTGATCGCAAGGCGGTCAGAAGTCCATGTAGCGGAGCTACCTGGGCTTTTGGCCAACGCGGCGAGCGCGCGTGCCGGGCGCCGCGACGGGGCAAACGTTGCCGGGAGGGGCACTAGGAGCGGGCTGCGGGGAGAGTGACTTCGAAGCGGCAGCCGCCGGTGACGTTGTGCACGGCGGCGCGGCCGGCGTGCGCTTCGACGATGCCGCGCACGATGGCCAGACCGAGTCCGGCGCCCGCCGGACTCGGTGTGCGGGCGGCGGTGCCGCGCCAGCCGGTGTCGAAGACGTTCGGCAGATCGCTCTCGGGGATGCCTCCGCACCCGTCTGTGACGGAGAGCACGACGGAGTCGGCGCGGAGTTCGGCGGCGACGGCGACCGTGCCGTCGGCGGGGGTGTGCCGGATCGCGTTGACGAGGAGGTTGGCGAGGACGCGGGTCATCTCTTTGCCGTCGACCTCGACGGGCACCGCGGCGACGCGATTGCCGACGAGACGGACCCCGTGTTCGCGGGCGAGCGGGTCGGCACCGGCCAGGGCGTCGCCCACCAGGTCGTACATGGAGACGCGGGCGGTGGTGAGGGCGAGGGCGCCGGCGTGGATACGGGAGAGTTCGAAGAGGTCGCCGACCATGGAGTTGAGGCGGTCGACCTCGGTACGGATCTGACGGTGGTAGCGGGCGGGGTCGGTGACGACGCCGTCCTCCAGAGCCTCGGACATGGCACGCAGCCCCGCGAGTGGGGTGCGCAGATCGTGTGAGATCCAGGCGACGAGTTCGCGCCGGGATGTCTCCAGCGCGCGTTCCCGCTCCCGGGCCGCGGTGAGGAGTTCGCTGGTGGCGGTCAGTTCGCGGCTGAGTGCCCTGAGTTCGGCGGGCGCCGTGGCGCCGGGGGCGGTGAAGGTGCCGCCCTCGCCGAAGCGGCGTGCGGCCCGGGCCAGATCGCGGCAGATGACGACGACTTGGCGGCCCAGCAGCAGAGCGGTGGCGAGCGAGACGGCGGCGGCCATGGCGACCACGGTGGTGACGACGGTCAGGTCGTGGGAGGAGAGGAACATCGCCCTGGCGACCGCGAGAGTTCCGGCGAGCATCGCGCCGACCGCGACGGCGGCGACCACCGCGAGGGAGACCGCGATCGAACGGCGGCGCAGCAGACGCAGTGCGAGAGCTCCGAGCAGCCCGGCGGCGGCCGCGCCGAGGAAGGCGTACAGGGCGATGAGCAGAAGATCGCGCATTGGCTGTCAGACCTGATTCCCCGCCGGGTGCGGTGCGGGACCCGTTGGGAGGTCGAAGCGGTACCCCGCACCCCAGACGGTGTGGATGAGCCGGGGCCGGGCCGGGTCGTCTTCGATCTTTCCGCGCAGTCGCCGTACGTGGACGGTGACGGTGGACAGGTCCCCGAACTCCCAGCCCCACACCTCACGCATCAGCCGGTCGCGGTCGCAGACCTGCCCCGGGTGACGCAGGAAGTAGGCCAGGAGGTCGAACTCTCGCAGTGTCAGGGAGAGGTCGTGCCCGTGCTTGGTGGCGCGGCGGGCCGCGGGGTCGAGTTCCAGGCCCGCCGCGCTCAATGTCGCCCCGGGCGGCTGGGACGATGAGCCACGGCGCAGTACGGACTCGACGCGCAGCACCAGCTCGCGAGGGCTGAAGGGCTTGGTGACGTAGTCGTCGGCGCCGATCTCCAGGCCGAGGATCCGGTCGTCCTCATCGCCGCGCGCGGTGAGCATGATGACGGGGAGGGGGCCGCGGGAGCGCAGGAGGCGGCAGACCTCCAGGCCGTCCATACCGGGCAGCATCAGATCGAGGACGACCAGGTCGGGCCACCGCAGTTCGGTCGCCCGCAAGGCTGCGGGCCCGTCGGGAGCCTGGTGCACGGCGAACCCGGCCCGCTCCAGATAGCCGGTGACGACCTCGGCCACGGTGGGATCGTCGTCCACGACCAGGATGCTCTTGTTGCTCTCCATGTCTCCAGACTCGCACCGCGGTTGCCGCCGTTCCCTGCGATTGCCGGTGTCACGGGACGACGTTCGCGTTTCGTAAGACCCCGAGATCCCAAATGTCCGCTTCGGCTCCGTACGGTGAAACCGTGACCGATTCCCTTCCCTCGATCTCATCGACGGTCGACGTCGTCCTGCCCTGCCTCGACGAGGCGGCGGCCCTGCCCTGGGTCCTGGAGCGTATACCCGCCGCGTGGCGGGCGATCGTCGTCGACAACGGTTCCACCGACGGTTCCCCTCGCATCGCCCACGCGTTGGGGGCGACCGTGGTGCACGAGCCGAAACGTGGCTTCGGCGCCGCCTGCCACGCGGGGCTGCTGGCCGCGGAGGCGGATGTCGTCTGCTTCTGCGACTGCGACGCCTCGCTCGATCCGGCACTGCTCGTTCCTTTCGTCGCCCGAGTGGCCGCCGGCACAGCAGACCTGGTGCTCGGGCGCCGGCGCCCGCGGACTCCCAGGTCCTGGCCTGTGCACGCCCGTGCGGGGAATCTGGTGCTGGCCCGGATGCTGCGCCGCCGTACCGGGCTGCGCCTGCACGACCTCGGGCCGATGCGGGCAGCGCGGCGCGCGGAACTGCTCGGGCTCGGGCTGACCGACCGTCGCAGCGGTTATCCGCTGGAGATGGTGGTGCGTGCCGCCGACGCGGGGTGGCGAGTACATGAGATGGACGTGCCGTATCTACCCCGTACCGGAAAGTCCAAGGTCACCGGGACATGGCGGGGCACCTGGCAAACGGTCCACGATATGCGCGGGGTACTCGCCGCGCCGTCGACGACCAGTACGACCGGAGCGGGGAGCGTCCGATGACCACACTGCTCGTCATCGCCAAGGAACCCGTGCCGGGCCGGGTGAAGACACGGCTCAGCCCGCCCTTCAGCCCCGAGGAGGCGGCCCGGCTCGCGGCGGCGGCGCTCGCCGACACGCTGGAGGCGGTGCGTGCCACTCCGGCCGAGCGCCGGGTGCTGGTACTCGACGGGCGACCGGGACCGTGGCTGCCGCCCGGCTTCGAGGTCGTACCCCAGTGCGACGGCACATTGGACGAACGGCTCGCCGGCGCCTTCGCGCTCAGCACCGGGCCGACGCTCCTGATCGGCATGGACACCCCGCAGGTCACCCCGTCGCTCCTGGCCGAAGGGCTCGATTTCGGCTACGCGCGGGCGAGGTTCGGACCGGCCGCCGACGGCGGTTTCTGGGCGCTGGGGTTCGCCGAACCGGACCCGGCCCTGCTGCGTGGCGTGCCCATGTCCGTGCCCGGGACGGGCGCGGCGCAGCGGCGCAGACTGACGCACGCCCGCCTGGCTGTGCGGGATCTGCCGATGCTGCGGGATGTCGACACGGCGGCCGACGCGTCGGCGGTCGCGGCCGGGGCACCCGGCACCCGGTTCGGTGCTCTCCACGCGGAACTCGACCGGACCGGGGCCCGGTGAGCGGGGGAAAGGTGGCCGAGGTATCGGTCGCCCGCGCCCCGGAACCAATACGGGCGGCATGGCGAGACGATCTGTATGCCGCCGCCCTGCGCACCGGTCGCGGCCCGCTCTTCCTGCGGCGCGGGGACGGCTGGTTGCTGCCGCTGGAGGTGGAGCGCTGGTGCGCCGCGCCGGACGCGGCCGACCTGGCGGTGCTGGAGCGGTGCCGGGGTTCCGTGCTCGACATCGGCTGCGGGCCCGGTCGGCTGGTGGCGGCGCTCACCGCCCGGGGCCGTCCCGTGCTCGGCATAGATGTGCACCCCGAGGCGGTGCGGCGCACCGTCCGCTCGGGCGGCCGGGCGCTGTGCCGCTCGGTCTTCCAGCGGCTGCCCGGCGGGGGCCGCTGGGACACGGTGCTGCTGATGGACGGGAACATCGGCATCGGCGGTGACCCGGCCGCGCTGCTGACAAGGGTGGCCGAACTCGCCGCCGATGACGGGGTGGCGCTCGTCGAAACCGCCCTGCCCGATGTCGACGAACGGGTACGGGTCAGGGTCGACGACGGGCGCGGGGCCCGGGGGGACGCGTTCCCCTGGGCCCGGGTCGGTGCCCGGGCGCTGCGTTCCGCCGCCGAAGCGGCGGGGTGGAGGGTCACCGGACAGTGGCGGGCGGAAGAGCGCAGTTTCGCGGAGTTGCGGCGTGTGGCGGCGGGCAGGGTTGCCCCGGCTCAACCGTCCTGACCGAACCGGTCCGGCTCATCGGCCCGGCCGCTGCTCAGCCTTCGGGCTCGAGCGGCGGCCAGGCCCCGGCCCCGCTGTTCACCAGCCGGTGAACAGCAGATGGTTGACCACCAGCGCCAGAACCGCCTGGCTGGTCAGCCAGGCTCGGCGGCCACGGGCAGGCAGCAGGGCGGCGGCGGCCAGCAGCCACGTGGCGAACGGCAACCAGATGCGCTCGGTCTCGGCTTTGCTCATTCCGGACAGATCGGCGACGACAAGGGCGAGGAGAGCCGCCAGCACGAGAATCACCAGTCGTTGCGCCCCCGTTGTCCCCCTCACGGGCCAGGACACGGATTGACGGAGACGGGCCGCCCGCACCGCACCGGGTGAGGCCACCACCGCCCGCCGCAGACCCGCGACGGTGGCCGGGCCCAGCACGATCACCGTACAGGCGAGGTTGGCCCACACCCAGTACCCGTACGGTCGGACACCTCCCGCCCCCTGGTAGTAGCGCTCCGTCAGCAGCCGGTACGCCTCCCACCAGTCGAAGCCCAGCACGGTGAACACCAGCGGTACGGCGGCCGCCCCTGACAGCACCAGCGGCAGTGGGCGCGTCGTGCGGGCGGCGAGCAGTACGCCGAGGGCGACGATCGCGAACAGCGTGAGCCCGTACGACAGGTAGCAGGTGAGGCCGAGCAGCAGCCCGGAGCCCAGGGCGGCGGCCGGGAAGCGGGGGGCACGGGTGGCCGCCAGGGTCAGCAGGGCGATCGCCCAGGCGGTGACGGCGGCGAAGTAGCCGTCGGCCGAGGCGCCGACCCAGATCGCGGCCGGGGCCAGCACGAGGAACGGCGCGGCCCGGCGTGCGAGCGGCTCGCCGGCCAGGGCACGGACGGTGACGAGCACCGCCGCCGCCGCGGTACACCCGACCGTGATGCACCACGTCCCGGCCCAGGCGCCGCCGCCGAGCCCGATCCGGTCCAGGCCGACGAAGGTGAGGGTGGCGGCCGGGGGGTGTCCGGCCACGTGGGCGGGCCAGTTGTCGGGCGAGTCGATCAGGATGTGCCGGGTGAAGTCGCGCAGAGCGGCCGGGATGTCGTCGAACCGGTCGATCACCTGGAGGTACTCGTTCCGGGTGGTGAGCCGCCGCGCGATGCCGCGGTGCCAACCGTCGATGAGCGCCAGGGACCAGGTCCAGGCCATCGACGTCAGCCACGAGCCGAGGAGCAGCCCCCGCCAGGGCAGCCTGCCGGCGAGCACCGGCCCGTACACGATCACGGCGACGGCCACCACGAGCGCGGCCGGGGTCCCGGGACCGGTATGAGGGGACCAGGAGGCGAGCAGTGGCGGCCAACCGACGCGGAGGCTCCCGTCAGCGCGCTGGACGGCGCTGCCGACGATCACCGCCAGCACGACCAGAAGGGCCGCCGCGCCGGCCGCCGCGACATCGCTTCGCACACCGGGGCGTGAGTGACGGGTGAGGGTGTCATGGTGTTCCACGCCTGCACGGTAGGAGGGAACCACCAAGTCCGGGCCGCATCGCGGGGGGACGTCACACAACCGTCAGATCCTGGGACGGCCTGGCGTACGGGCGGAGGACGTCAGCGTTTCGTCATCGGTCGCCGCCCCACCAAGACCACCCGCCGGGCCTACCGTCGAGCCAGTGCGACGGCCGGACGTCGCGTAGACCGCCGAGGATGGCCGCATCATGCGCAAAGGGTTCTTCAGATCAGACCGCCCGTCGGCCTCCCCCGCGTTCTGGCGCAGCCCACTGCGCGGGCCCTGGCTGACGTCCGTGCTCGGTGTCGTCCTGCTCGCCGGCATCACGCTGCTGTTCGTGACCGGTCTGCTGTCGTACGCCGCGTACAACCCGAATCTGTCACCCGTGAACGACAAGACGCCGGACAAGGGCGTACTGGGCTTCTACCTGTTCGACTGGCCAACTGATCCGCACTGGCTCTACCGCCTCAATCAGGGCCTGCACGTCACCGTCGGCATCGCCCTGTTCCCGGTACTGCTCGCGAAGCTGTGGTCCGTCATTCCCAAGCTGTTCGCGCTGCCCCCGGCACGATCTCCCGGGCACGCGCTGGAGCGGCTGTCACTGCTGCTGCTGGTCGGTGGGGCACTGTTCGAGTTCGTCACCGGAATCCTCAACATCCAGCTGGATTACCTCTTCCCCGGCTCCTTCTACCCCCTGCACTTCTACGGAGCATGGGTGTTCATGGCGGCTTTCGTCGTCCATGTGGCTCTGCGCCTCCCCCGGACCGTCCACACGCTGCGGGAACAGGGAGTGCGGGCGCACCTACGGCGCGCGGGCCCTCCGCGGCCTGGCGGCCACGTGCGGCCGGCGGGCCACCCGGAGCCCGACGACGGGACCGGGCTCGTCTCCCCCCGGCCCGCGGAACCGACACTCTCGCGGCGCGGCGCGCTGAGTCTGGCCGGCGGAGGTTCGCTCCTGCTGCTGGCCACCACGGCGGGCCAGAACTTCGACGGCCCCCTGCGCCGGACCGCGCTCCTCGCCCCGCACGGTGGCGGCGACCCGGGGAACGGGCCCAACGGCTTCCAGATCAACAAGACGATCGCGGCCGCGGGCATCCACCGGACCGACACCGGGAAGGCGTGGCGGCTGGCCCTCTCCGGCCGCCGCGCGGACCTCCACCTGTCCAGGGACGAGCTGCTGGCCCTCCCCCAGCACAGCGCCGCGCTGCCCATCGCCTGCGTGGAAGGCTGGTCAACCGGGGACCAGTGGTGGAGCGGAGTGCGGCTCCGCGACCTTGCCGCCCTGGCCGGGTACGAGGACGCGGACGAACCGCCGGACGTATTCGTGGAGTCCCTCCAACGCCGCGGGGCGTTCCGCAACGCCGCGCTGCGCCACAACCAGGTACGCGACCCCCGGTCGCTGCTCGCCCTGAGCGTCAACGGCGAAAGCCTCTCACCCGACCACGGTTACCCGGCGAGGATCATCGTTCCCGCCGCGCCCGGCGTGCTCAACACCAAATGGGTGGCCCGGATGACCTTCGGGGAACTGGAATGAGGAACCACCGGCCGGCCCGGTTCCGGCCCCGGTACGGAGAAGGGCCGCTGCACCTGCTGCTACTGGCCGCCTCGTTCGCCGTGACCGGCTACGCGGGGCTGCGCCTGCTGAACGGCGACTGGTTCGCCGTCGCTCTGTGGTTCGTCGGCTCGGCCCTCGTACACGACCTGGTGCTGCTGCCGCTGTACGCGCTCGCCGACCGCGCGTTGCGGAGCCTGCCCGGGGTTCGGGGCCGGGAATGGATGAACTTCGTCCGCGTACCGGCCGCCCTCAGCGGTCTGCTGCTCCTGGTGTGGTTCCCGCTGATCACCCGGCGCGTGGAGCACTACGAACGCGGCACAGGGCTGCCCGCCGACGTCTTCCTCTCCCGGTGGCTGGTCGTCACCGCCCTGCTGTTCACCGGTTCGGCGCTCTGGCTGCTCGCTCGCCTGTACCGGAGACGACGTCGCGCGGGTCCGAAGAATCGGACAGCCGGCAGCACTCCGCAACGCCGGTCGTGAATCGGTGCTCGGACGCCCGGGCCCGGCCGCACGGCCGCCGGAGCCGCGGGCGTCGGCCGATCCCCGGTCGCGCCGTCCGCCGACGCGTGACGGCGCGACGGGAACACCGGCGCACCGCTACGAAGCGTCCGCCCGCAGGATGTCGTACGTGTCCAGCAGGCCGCACATGCCGAACCCGCCCCGAGCCGCCGGCTGCCGTGCGCGTACGCCCGCCTCCGCCAGATAGGAGGCGTCGCCCGCCGCCAGCCGGTCGAGCTGGGCGCCGGTCTGCCGGGCCGCCTCCGCGGCCCCCGCCTCCCAGCGCGCCCGCCAGTCCGCCGCCTTGGGCCGTACGAGCTCGGCGGCGGCCCGCTGGAAGCCGAGCAACGGCTCGGGGTCGCCCGCCTGCCACGCCGTGCGCAGCGCGGTGAAGCCCTCGATGGCGAGATCCCGGCGTCGGCGCGCCACGGCGGCGCGTTCGGCCTCCGTCGCGTCGCCCGCGGCCGGGATCCGTACGGCCCGGGCGTAGGTCTCGGGGTCGGCCAGATACTCCGGCGGCAGTGTGAGCACGGCGTCCCCGGCCTCCGGGAGTCCGTTGTTCTGCATGAGGACGACGATGCGCAGCCCGTCCTCGTTCACCAGCCGGTGGATCGTGCCGGGCGTGAACCACACGAGGGCTCCCGGCTCCAGCGGTGTGGTCTCGCAACTCCCGGCGCTGAGCGTCTGGACCGCGCCCCGGCCCTCGGTCACCACGTACGCCTCGGAGCAGGTCAGGTGCAGGTGCGGGGTGCCGCCGCGCACTCCGTCGGAGCTCTCCCAGTCGTACACGCTCAAGTGCGAGACGGCGACGGCCCCCGGCAGTCCGGGGAACCCGGCGTCCGGGCTCACCACGGCAGCCCTGCCAGGTAGTCCGTGATCTTCTCGCGGTCCCAGCTCCCGTCGGCGATCACCACGCGCCAGCGCCGGGCCAGCGTGTCCCCGGGCGGCAGGACCAGTTCCTCGTGGAAGGCCCACGAGGGGGCCACGGCGGCGAACGGGTCGCTGCGTACGAACCAGTGGGCGGGGTGCCGCCCCCCGGCGCCGGTGTGGTCGTTCTCCGGGGCGTGCGCGAAGACGAGTGTGGCGTGGCCGTCCCGTCCGTCGAACTCACCGCTGTAGGCGACCCAGGGAGCCTGAGTGCCCATCAGTTCCTGTCCCGCCAGCTCGGGCCCGAGCAGTTGTCCGTCCCGGAAGGCGCGCGGCCCGCGCCAGAACAGGCCGGTGTAACCGGCCATCTCGCGGCCCGCCGTGGTGGGGCTGCCGAAGCGCAGTTCCTCGTCGCGGCGGTTGGTGACGGCGCTGGACCAGGTCAGGGTCCAGGCGCCCGCGGTGCGGTCGATGTCGTGGATCTCGATCCGGCGGGTCTCCCCGGCCCAGGGGGTGCCGTCGTGGTGGCGCCAGAGAAGCCGTTCGGCGATGACGGCCCGGCCGTCCCCGGCCGACACCTCGTCGAAGTCCTCGTGGCTCATCGAGCCGACGCGCTCGGGCAGCCGGAGGTATCCCTGGCCGTGCACGTACGAGTTGCCGCCCCACAGGTTCTGCCCCGACAGGTGGGACGCGGTGAGCTGGAGGCCCTTGTGCCAGCGGTGGTCGTTGGGACGGTAGTCGGTGACCACGCCTCCGGAGAGCGTGCGCAGCGGGTGCACATACGGCTTGGGCGCCTCCCAGGCCGCCTCGGGCCGGTAGACGTAGCTGAGCAGGGTGACGTCCCCGGCGCGCAGTTCGATCCGGTCGCCGTGCGCGTGGGTCAGCAGCAGCCCGGCCGGGGCGGGCGCCTGGTCCGCGGGACGGGCCGCGGTACCGGCGGCGGTCGCGACGACGGAATCCGAGGCGGCGTCGGGGGCGGTGTCGAACGTCGTCATGCGGGGATCTCCGTGGTTGGTGCGGCAGGTTCGGCGGATGCGGCGGTCGGGTCAGGCGTGGCGGTCGGAGCCCGCGCGGGTACGGGGGCGTCCCCGGCCTCGGCGTCCGGCGCCCAGCCGGGCGCGCCACCGTGCAGGACGGTGTGGAACGGATCACCCGGGCCGATCTCCCCGGCGCGCACGGTGGTGTCGGTGAACGCGGACTTGTAGAGCGCGGTGATCAGCTCCAGGCTCTTGCGGCCGTCGGCGCCGCTGCTGCGCGGTCGGCGCCCCGCCCTCATGTCGGTGACGAGTCCGCGCAGTTGGGCCAGGTGGGAGCTGGGGACGTTCTCCCCCATGTCCTGCCAGCGGGCCGCTTCCGCGGCCGCGGTCCCGGGCGCGGGGGTGATCCGCCAGTCGTCGTTGCCGTAGCCGTACAGATGGGTCAGTTCGACCGTGGCGCGCTCGCAGTCGATCCGGATACGGCTCACCTCGTCGGGGCTGAGCACACTGTTGACGACGGTGGCCAGCGCGCCGCCGTCGAACCGGACGAGCGCGGTGGAGACGTCCTCGGTCTCGACGTCGTGCACCAGGCGGCCGGTCATGGCGCGCACCTCGGACCATGGTCCGAGCAGGTCCAGCAGGAGGTCCATCTGGTGGATGCCGTGGCCCATCGCGGGACCACCGCCCTCGCTGGCCCACCTGCCGCGCCAGGGCACGGCGTAGTAGTCGGTGTCGCGGTACCAGGTGGTCTGGCAGTGGGCGACCAGGGGGCGGCCCAGCGACCCGTCGGCGAGCAGGGAGCGGACGTGGTCCGCGCCCGAGCCGAACCGGTGCTGGAAGACGATCGCCGCGAACGGGCCGCCGTCCGCCTCCGTGCCCTCCGCCGCCTCGATGGAGTCGAATTCGGCGAGGGAGGGGCAGGGCGGTTTCTCGCACCACACCCAGGCGCCGGAGCGCAGCGCGGCCACCGTCTGCTCACGGTGGAAGACGGGCGGGGTGCAGATGGACACCAGGTCCGGGCGTTGCTCGTCGAGCATGCGGGCCAGGTCGGTGTACGGGTGCGGGATGTCCCCGTCGGCGCAGAACGCGCGGACGGCCTCCTCGTCGATGTCGAAGGCGGCGACGATGTCGACCTCGTCGTCGAGGGTACGCAGGGCCGGGAGATGCGCGCCCTTGGCGATCTGTCCGGTGCCGATGACGGCGGCGCGGATCCGCCGGTCTGTCAGGTTGCGCGGAGACGTCGCGAACACTCCCCTTCGGGCTTCGAGTTGCTCGTGCGGACAGGGATCTCGGACGGGGTTCTAGCAAGCGCTTTCCGCGACAGAAACGTATGGTGGACGTATGGCGATGTCAACGGGTTGATCCGGGATCCGACCCAGTGCCGGCCCGGGCGGATCCGGCACCGGTCCAGGGGTGGATCCGGCGTCGGAGCCGGTCGACACCCGTCCCGGTCCCGGACAACCTTCTAGAGCCGGGGCCGCAGCCGTACGAGCACGGTGTCCGCGCCCACGTCGAGAAAGGTCACGGTGACGCCCTCCGCCCGGAGCGTCGTACCCGGTCCGACCGTCCCCCGGCAGCCCGCGCCGTCGCTCGTCACCCGGATGCTCCCCGGCCCTGACGTCCCGCACCGCCGCGCTCCCGGCAGGCTCCAGGTCACGGCCCCGTCGTCCACCGCGCCGATCTCGAAGCGGGCCGCGCCGGCCGGACCCGTGAAACGGATTCCGTCCCCGGCGACGAGCCGCACCTCGCAGTCGGCGTCCGCGCAGGCGTCCGGCGTCCCGCCCGGCTCGCCGCTCGTCCCGGGGCGAGCGGCGGCGGTGGCCGGGGCGGTCCCGGTCCGGCTTCCGGAGGGCTCGGCCCCCGGTGCCGGCTGCGTCCCGGCTCCGCCGGCGCAGCCCGTCAGCAGCGCCCCCGTCAGCGACACGAGCAGCGGTCCGGCCACGGCGGCGGCGCCACGGACCACGTCCGGCCCTGGTGCGGGCCTGCGGCGGTGTGCGCGCATTCGGTACGGCCCCCTCGTCGTCCTGCCCGAGCCGGGTTTCCCGGCGTCCTCCTGGCGGAAGGATGCGCGGGCCCGGACCGGCGGAAACGCCACACACGCCCCGTACTAGTGCCCCTCCCGGCAACGTTTGCCCCGTCGCGACGCCCGGCACGCGCGCTCGCCGCGTTGGCCAAAAGCCCAGGTAGCTCCGCTACATGGACTTCCGGCCGCCTTGCGATCACACGCACCGGACGCCGCTCCTTGACGGGCAAACCTTGCCGGTCGCGGCACTAGCGTGCGAGGACGGCCAGGACCACCTTGCCGCCGCCCGCCCCGGGCCGGACAGCGACCCGCTGGGCCAGTCGCTGGACCAGGGGCCAGCCGAAGCCGCCGCTCTGCCCGGTGAGGTCGGGGGTTCGGTCGCTCGGCCACACCGGGCTGGGGTCGGACACCACGATCCGCAGGCTGTGCGCGTCGGCCCGCAACTGCAAAGAGGTGACCGCGCCCGCATGCCGCAGGGCGTTGGTCACCAGCTCGGACACCACGAGCACCAGGTCCTGCGCGGTGGCCGTGCCGGGCGTCGGGCGGAGGGCCGCCAGAAACCGGTAACTCGCTTCCCGGGCATCGGCCGCCCGCTCCGGCCGGCAGGTCCATTCGGCATACCGGTCGGACTCGTCGTCCCGCATCAGCGGATGATTCATCGGCACTCACCCCGTCGGCTGGTCATCACGTTCGACCGTCTTGCCCGCCGTTTACCCCCGCGAAGCGAATCCAAGGGTCCCGGTGATCCGGCCCGGCGCGCGGGCCGATTACGCAGGTGGGACGCCGTGCACCCGGCAGGCGTCAGGACGCCTGCCCCACCGCCAGCGCTTCCTCGACCGTGTCGTACACCGGCAGGGCCCGTTCGAGGCCGATGACCCCGAACAGCCGCCGGACGAACGCGGACGGACGGGCCAGGCGCAGCCGGGCACCGAGCACGCCGTGCGCCTGGAGGAGGATGTTCACCGTGCTCGAATCGGCGAAGGACACACCGGACAGATCCACGACGACCGCGCCGGGGACGGCCACTCCCGCTTCGGTCAGTGCGGCGGTGAGGGGGGCGATGCTCTCCAGGTCGAGATCGCCGCTGACGGCGAGGACCATCCCGTCGCCGTCCTGCCTCCTGGCCACTCCCATGGCCTTGCCTGCGCTGTGGGGAGGGTGCACGTAGATCCTTCTGGGCCGGGGACGGAGCGACCCCACGATAGAAGCAATAGTTGCCATTTGACAACATTCACTGGTGGGCAACAATCTAGGCAACAATCTGTCACCCGCTTCCGCACGACGCTCGGCGCGGACAGCACACGGACAGTAATCCGGCCGATCGCCAGGAAGTGGGCTCGAATGAAGCTAAGCGCTGTCCGCCACGGTGCCTGGCTCCGAGGCCGCGGGCGCGACGCTGTCGAGGGCTCCGAACCGCCCGGTCGCCGCGGCGCGGAAAGCGGTCAGCCCCTTCGCGAGCGCGATGACGTCCGAGGGGTCCATCAACTCCAGCACGATGCGTACCTCACGGGTGCGGAAGGCGCGGTACTCGTCGAGCACGTTGTGGCCGCGTCGGCTCAGCCGCAGCTCGACCTCCCGGCGGCTCGTCGGACTGGGCGAGCGCATCACGAGCCCCATCGCCTCCATCCGGTCGCAGAGTCTGCTCACCGAGGACGCGCGCGAGCCGAGGACCTCGCCGAGCGTCCGCAGATTCGCGCCCTCATGCTTCTCGATGACGAGAAGGGCACGTAGCTGGGAGGGTGAGACCGGACCGGACGGCGCCGCCTCCTGGCCACGCCCCCACAGCACCTCAAGCAGTTCCGAGGCGGCACAGGCGGCCTCGGCGACCTGTTCGCGCTGGCTCGGCTGACCGGTGAAGCGGGACATCGATCCACCCTTTCATCCGGCTCGGACCTTTGTCAGCTCAGACGGATCCACCCATGGAAGAAGAAGGCTGAGCGACAGTGACTCTACTCGCGGATGTGGAAAGAGCGGTCCGTGCGGCGGCCCCGCATGCCCTCGTCGACACGCTTCGTACAGCATTGACCGATGCGTACGGGGCGGCATCCGTACGGCTCCATCTCGCCGACTACGGCCTCACGGTACTCCGGCCGGTCGACACCGTCACCCACCCCGGCGAGGCACTGTCCCTGCACAACAGCCCCGAGGGCCGCGCCTTCGGCAGCCAGGAGCCGCGCGAACACCAGGTGAGGCACGGGGACGCGGTCGACCACCACCTGCCGGTCACCGTGCGCGGGGAACGGCTCGGGATCCTCACGGTCCGGCTGCCCGGCGACCGCTCCACCCCGGCCGTCGTGGCGGACCTGACCCAGGTGGCCGAGCTGCTCGGGCACGAGATCCTGGTGGCCGAACGGGACACCGATCTCTACCAGCGGGTTCGCCGGGCGAGCCGGCTGACCCTGGCGGCCGAGATGCAGTGGGACCTGCTGCCCGCGCGGGCCTGCGCCGCGCGGGAGTACGCCATCGGCGCCCAGCTGGAGCCCGCCTACGCCATCCACGGCGACAACTTCGACTGGGCGGCCGACGCCGAGGAGCTGACGCTGGCGGTGACCAACGGCATGGGCGAGGGCATCCACGCCTCGCTGCTGACCAATCTCGCCGTCAACGCGCTGCGCAACGCCCGCCGGGCCGGTATCGCCCTCGCGGACCAGGCGGCGCTGGCGGATCAGGCGCTGTACGAGCAGCACCGGGGCGCGGCGTACGTCTCGACGCTGCTGCTGCGCTTCGAGCTGGCGACGGGCCGGGTCGAGGCGGTGGACGCCGGATCGCCCCAGCTGTGGCGCAGGCGGGGCAAGTCGGTCGAACGCATCGCGCTCGACCCGCAGCTGCCCCTCGGCATGTTCGAGGAGTCGGACTACGCCGCGCAGACCTTCCAGGTGCTGCCCGGTGACCGGCTGGTCTTCGTCAGCGACGGGGTGTACGCGGCGGTCTCGCCGCAGGGCGAGGCGTTCGGCGACCGGGCGCTGGCGCGCGCGATCGGCTCGACAAGCCTGCTGCCGGCCGCCATGGTGCCGCGCGCGATGCTGGGCGAGCTGGCGGCCTACCGCGACGCCGAGTCGACGGACGACGCGCTGGTGCTGTGCCTGGACTGGTTCGGCAGAGCGGACGAACCGGTCGCGTAGGGGCGCCCGGCGGCGGGCTCCACGGTCCTGCGGGCGGCGGCGCCCACGGCTCGGCGGCGGGCTCCGGGGGCAGCACCCCGGTTCCACGTACGGTGGGCCCCGGGCGCCGCGCCCGGCCCCCGCGTCAGGCGGTCGTCCCCGCGGTCACCTTGCGGCGCTCCAGGTCGAACACGGCCTGGACGCGCTTGCCGACGGGGACCCGCTCGGCGGTGAGCCGGTCGCTGAGCGCGTGCACGATCTCGATGCCGTGGCCGCCCAGCCTGGCCGGGTCCCTCGGGAAGCGGCGCGGGAGGGCCGTACTGCTGTCGTACACGGTCACGATCACCTGCCGGGCCGTCCCCTCCAGCTCCAGCAGATACGGCCCGTGGCTGTGCCGCTCCGCGTTCGTGACCAACTCGCTGACGACCAGCAGCAGATCGTCACCCGTGCGGCCGCCGAGATCGGCGAACCACTCGGCTTCGAGCTGCTGCAGAAACCTGACGGCGAGCGCCCGGGCCTCGGCTATGCACCCGGGTTCGCCGCTGTACTCGGCGGCCCGGCGCAGCGGCTGCCCGGAATCCGCCAGGGACGCGAAGGTCCTGCCGCCGATGGTCTGTTCGTTCATACTCTCCTGCCCGGGCACCGGTGAAGGCGATCGGGGGATCCCTTCTCGGGTTCCCTTATGCCCCACCACGCGCACGGTATGCCGACCGGTTTCGTGAAGGGCGTCACGTACGTCTGTCATGTACGGGTGGCACGGGCGACGGCCGTCAGTTGCGCCCGGGCAGCCGGACCACGGTCACGAAGAACTCGTCGATCTGGCGGACGGCCGCGATGAACTGGTCCAGGTCGACCGGCTTGGTCACGTACGCGTTGGCGTGCAGCCTGTAGCTGCGCAGGATGTCCTCCTCAGCGGAGGAGGTGGTCAGCACGACGACGGGGATCGCCGCGAGTTCCGGGTCCGTCTTGATCTGCTCCAGCACCTGACGTCCGTCGTACTTCGGCAGGTTGAGGTCCAGCAGGACGAGATCCGGGCGAGGGGCCTGCGGGTGGGCGCCGCGCCGGTAGAGGAAGTCCAGCGCCTCCTCGCCGTCGCGCACCACATGGAGGGTGTTGCGGATCTTGTTGTCCTCGAACGCCTCGCGCGTCATCAACTCGTCCCCCGCGTCGTCCTCGACGAGCAGGACCTCGATGGGTTGCGCGGGCGGGTTCACGTTGGTCACGGAGCGGCTCCCGGTGGGCTGGTCGGCGGTCGTTCGTCCGACGGGTCGGGGACGGTCGCGGAAGGCGCGGCCGGACCGTCGGCGGGCGGCAGGGCCACCGTACCCGCAGGGCCGGGCGCCTTCTCCACCGCGACGGTCCCAGCGGCCTCCCCGGCCTCCCCGGCCTCCCCCGGCTGCTCGGGCACGAGGAGCGCGGGCAGCGTGAAATGGACACGGGTACCGCCCTCCGGCGGCGACTCGAGCCAGATCCTGCCGCCGTGGAACTCCACGATCTTGCGGCAGAGCGCCAGCCCGATGCCCGTGCCCTCGTACTCGTCCCGCCCGTGCAGCCGCTGGAAGATGACGAAGACCTTCTCCGCGAACTCCGGCGCCACCCCGATGCCGTTGTCCGAGACGGTGACATGCCACACCTCGGCCCCGTCGGCCTCGGCGCGTTCCCGGACGCAGCCGACGGTGATCCGGCTCGGCACCTCGGGCCGGCGGAACTTGACCGCGTTGCCGACGAGGTTCTGCCAGAGCATGGCCAGGGTGGTGGGATCGCCGGTGATCCTCGGCAGCTCCGACTCCCGTACGACGGTGGCCCCGGCCTCCTCGACGACCAGGGCGAGATTGCCCAGCGCCCGGTCCAGCGCGGCGCCCATGTCGACGTCCTGCCAGGCGTCGTGCACCCGGCCCACCCGGGAGAAGGTGAGCAGGTCGTTGATGAGGACCTGCATGCGCTTGGCGCCGTCGACCGCGAAGTCGATGTACTGCTTGCCGCGGGCGTCCAGCTGGTCGCCGTAACGCTTCTCCAGCAGTTGGCAGAACGAGGCGACCTTGCGCAGCGGCTCCTGGAGGTCGTGCGAGGCGACGTACGCGAACTGCTCCAGCTCCGAGTTCGAGCGACGCAGTTCGTCGGCCTGTTCCGCGAGGAGGGCCTCGCGCGACTGCGTCGCGGAGATCTCCGCGACGAGACGCCGGCGCATGTCCTCGACGGCGGCGCCGACCGCGCGCAGATCGGACGGCCCGCCCGTCTCGATGCGCCGGTCGAACGCCCCGGCGCGCACGTCGTCGGACGCGGCGCGCAGCGCGTTCAGCGGCCGGCCGACCATCCGGTGCAGCACGAGAGCGAGCACCACCACGGCCGTCACGAAGACGCCGAGGGCGGCGACGGACGCGGCGTCCCGCTGCGCCCGGGCGTCGTCCAGCTCGGCGCGTGCCCGGTCCCTGGCGACATCCAGATGGCGCTGTTGTACGGCGAAGAGGGTGCGCAGTTCGTCGAAGCCCGCCTTGCTCCGGGCCAGCCGCTGTGCGGACGCCGACTCGGCCCCCCGGGCTCGTACGGCCCCGATCAGCGGAGCCACGTCCTCGCGCCGCCACCGCTCGGCGGCCCGCGCGATCCGGTCGAGGTCCGTGGCGAGGACGGCGTCCTCGGCGACGACGGCGCGCATGCCCCGGACGAACCGGCGCTCTTCCGCGCGGCCCTGGTCGTACGGTGCGAGGAAGGACGGGTCGGCGGTCAGGGCGTAGCCGCGGACGCCGGTCTCCTGGTCGAGCAGGGCCCGTTGGAGCTGGAACGCGCCCGACCGGGCGGGCTGGATGCGGTCCACCAGGTCGTCGGTGCGGTCGTTGGCCCGCACCATGAACGCCCCGGCGACCAGCGCGCAGCCGCAGACCACCAGCACCAGCAGGGCGAGGATCAACCGGACCCAGCCCTGCACGGAGAGCCGGGAGCGCGCGAAGCGCCCCGGCGGTGGCTGCTCGCCCCCGGGTACGGCGGCTCGCGGCCGGCCCGGCTCCGCTCCCTCCGGCGCCGCCGTCATCGCCCGCCGCCCCAGCCGAGGTGCAGCACGGCGACGTCGTCGGCGAGACCTCCGTACGGCGCGGCCCCCTCCTCGGCCTCGTCGACCAGCGCGTCCACGAAGGCATCCGGAGGCAGTGCGCCGTGCTTCCTGGCCAGCCCGAGCAGCCCGCTCTCCCCCAGCCGGGTGGCCGGCCCCGTACGCCCCTCGAACAGCCCGTCCGTGAACAGCACCACATGCCCCCCGAGCGGCAGCGGCAGCGCCGACTCCGTCCAGTGGCCCGTCCCGGGCAGCAGCCCGAGGGCCATGCCGACGGGCGGCTCCTCCCAGGCGACCGCGCCGCCGTGGCGGACCAGCAGTCCGGGGTGGCCTGCGCGCAGGACCCGCACGTCCCGGCGGTCGGGCGGGAAGACCACGGAGGTGACGGTCGCGAACACATGGGGGTCGGCCCGCTCGGCGACGAGGATCTCCTCCAGCAGGCGTACCTGCTCCAGCTGCGGCGTGCCGCAGAGCACCGCCGTGCGCCAGGCCACCCGCAGACAGACCCCGAGTGCCGCTTCCGCCGCTCCGTGCCCCGACACGTCGCCTATGACCGCGTGGACCGTGCCGTCCACGGTCTGCACGACATCGTAGAAGTCACCGCTGAGCAGGCCGTGGGCGCGTCCCGGCTCGTACCGCGCGACCGCCTCGAAGTCCTCGCCGCGCAGCAGCGGCACGGGCAGCAGCCCCCGCTCCAGCCGGGCGTTCTCCTGCGCGATCCGCTCATTGGCGCGGAGCGCGGCGGCGGCCTGTTCGACCTGCTTGCGCTGGAGCGCGTAGCGCAGCGCCCGGCTCAGCGTCTCGGGGTCGAACCGTCCCTTGACGAGGTAGTCCTGCGCGCCGGTCGCCACGGCGGACAGCCCCGTGTCGCCCCCGGCCATGCCGGTGAGCACCACCACGGCCGCCTCGGGGGCACTGCGGACGATACGGGTGACGGCGTCGAGTCCCTGGGCGTCGGGCAGGTGGAGATCGAGGAGCACGCAGACCGGCGTGGTGCGGCCCGAGAGGAACCGCTCGGCCTCCGCGAGCGTCTTGCACCACGTGAGCGGGGAGTCCAGATCGCTGTCGGCGAGCAGTTCCTCGACGAGCAGCGCGTCACCGGCGTCGTCCTCGACCAGCACCAGCGCCGCGTCCCCGGACCGGAGCGAGTCCGGTACGCCGCCGTCCCGTACGGGCGCGGTGTCACCGGCGGGGGCCGGTGAACCCAAAGCTCCCAGGGGACGGCGCTCCGGCACCGGCCGGGAGGAGAGGCCGACGGGCGACTCGACCATGTGCACCCCTCTCGCATGGCGGCACGGCCCGCCTATGTCTTCCGGCGGGAAAGCATATGCGACCCTGCCGACGCCGATCGGCGCACGGTGGGGAAAACACACGCCGGGGGGACCGGCGCGGCACACCGTCCGAGCGGCGCGGGCGGTGGCCGGTGCCCGGGGCGCCCATGGCGCCCGGGGCCTGGACGCCCGGTACCCGTGCTCCGACCCGCCGCGTCAACTACCCGAAACCCGTGGCATCCTGGGATCCCATGAGGAGCGACGCCGGTCTCGACAGCGCACTCGGTCACCGATGACCGAGTCGCTGCCGAGACCGCTGCCCGATCCCCTGGCCGTGGTGGTCACCACGCCCCGGGCCGACACCGTCGTGGTGCGGCTCGACGGCGCGATGGATTTCGAGACGGCGTACGAAGTGGTAGACACCGTACGGCAGTTGCTGCGCTCCCACCGCGGTGTGCGCACCCTGGAGCTGCACTGCGGCGGTCTCACCCTGTGCGACTCGGCCGGGCTGTCGGCCCTGCTGCTGATCAGACGTCTCACCGAGGGCGACGGCGTACGGCTGGTCCTGTCGGAGTGTCGGCCCGCGCTGGACCGGCTGCTGGAGATCACCGGAACCCGCGGCCGGCTGGGCCGGGAGGCGGCCGCCGGCGGGCGGAACGAGGGGGAGGACGGCGGGGGCCGGGCCGGGTCGCGCCGGCCGTCGCCCTGACGGCCGCGCGTCCCCCGCCGGGGGCGCGGGAGCGGGCCGGGGGCGCGGGGCCGGGCCGAGGGTTCGGGTCCAGGATCAGGTGGAGGTCCGGGACTCCAGGTCGCGGCGGGTGTCGTCGCCGTACACGCCGGTCTCGTCGCCCCGTATGCCGTACCAGAGCTGGAAGCGGCCGACGGCCTCGGTCAGCGTGGTGTCGTACGTACCGCTGACACTGCCGCCGTCGTACACATTGGGAATGCGCAGCAGCCGTTCCTGGAGGTCGGCCACCTCCGGCCCGCTGTCGCCCTCCCTCAGTACGCCGGGCCCGTCGGGGTCGGCGGCCGGCGGTGCCTGGGACGCGGGGAGGCTCGGGGCGGCGGCGTCGGGGGCGGAGGCCGTGGGCGCGGCCCCCGGAGGTGGTGTCGCGGCCTGGGACCGGTCCTCCATGCCGCGCCAGGTCAGGAGCAGCGCCACGGCGAGTCCGGAGAGGCCCGCCGCGGCCACGGACGTGACCAGGACGCCCCTGCCGCTCCATGGCCGATGGCCATAGGTCCGCTCCCGTCCCCGTACGGACGGGATCTCCTCGGTGTCGTACTCCTCGTCCTTCGCGTCCCCGGCCCGGCGGCCGTCCGAAGGGACGTCCGAGCGGTCGTCCGAGCGGTCGTCCGACGCCGACTCATCGGTGCCCCGGGCGGCACCGTCGGCCACCGGCACCTGCTCCCACGCCCCGCCCCGGTCGGCCGCCGGGTCGGTGGTGCCGGTGTGGTCGGGCCTGAAGAGGTCGTCGAAGTCCGTCAGCTCCCGGGGCCGGCGACGGCGCATGATCCGGGTGGGTTCGAGCACCGTACGCCGCGCGGGCTGCTGAGGGCGTTCGGGCGATGCACTCACGGCGGCCTCCTTCCTGCCTGTCCGTACGACACCGGACGCTACCCCGGCTCCGTGGGGCGTGCGGGGCGAATGGGAGTAACGGCCTTCCGCCGGTGGCGGGTCGGCGGCCGACGCGCGGTGGCGCGGTCCTGTCGAGTGCCGACGGGGGCGAGGCCGTCGCCACCCGCGGCCGACGCCCCGGGAAGGCGCGTCGGGAAGGCGCGTCGTGCCGGTGGCACGGCTCCGCGGGGCCGGCCCCGGCCGGGTACCCGAGGCGGGCACACGGGAAAAGCGGGGTCCGCCGGCTTCGCCGGGCCCGGGGCCGGGTATCCGGGCGTGGCCGCCCGACGGGCCCCGGGCCGTCGGCTCAGCCCTTGTCGCTCTCGGCGTCCTCCTGCGCGCCCTGGTTGGGGCTGAGGGCGTCTCCGGCCCCGCCGCTCTCTCCGCCCCGGCCCTCGTCCTCGCCCGGGAGCCGCGTCTCGGCCTCCTCCACCTCTTTGAACACCTCGTCGGCGGCCGTGTCCGTGGAGTCACCGTTCCCGCTCATCGTCCAGTCCTCCTTCGATCCGTCCGAGTGCGGTCGTTCGTGGCACTCGTGACGCTCATGGCGTTCATGTACGCACTCACCTTCATGTACGCACTCGTGTGCGCCGTCTTCCACTCGTCCCGCGGGCGCACACCTCCCGCCCCGTGCCGTCCCGCTCGCGTGCCCGGGCCCTCAGCCGTCCGGCTCCGGCTCCTCGCGTCGAGGGCCGAGGCGTGACAGCAGTTGTTCGGCCTCCAGCAGCAGGCCGCCACTGACCCGTGCCGTCGCCCCGGTCCGGGCCCGGAAGCCGGCGGCCAGTTCCTCGTAGAGCGACCAGGCCCGCTCCTCGGCGGAGGCGTCGTCCCTCTGCACACCCCCCGGACGTACCGACGCCGCCGCGAGGGCTTCCTCCTCCGCGTCACACAACCCGGCCATCTCCTCGGCCAGGTCGGCGAAGCGGGCGAGGAACGCCGCGTCGGGCGCGGTCAGCCCGGCCCGTTCGCCCGCCGTGCCGGCAAGGGTGCGGGTGAGGGCCGTCAGGTGGCCGACGACGCCGTCCCAC
This sequence comes from Streptomyces hebeiensis, assembly GCF_052983195.1. Classification (NCBI taxonomy): domain Bacteria; kingdom Bacillati; phylum Actinomycetota; class Actinomycetes; order Kitasatosporales; family Streptomycetaceae; genus Streptomyces; species Streptomyces hebeiensis. The sequence continues at coordinate 6,931,074 of NZ_CM129812.1, read as the reverse complement.
AGCGCGTCGGCCTCCGCCGGCGGCTGGGGAAGCGGCCGTCGGCGCAACCGCAGTCCGGGGTTGAACCGGGCGCTCTCCGCGCTCCATCCCCGCGCTTCCGTGAGCGCGCGCAGCACCTGGTCCAGCCGCCGGGCCCGGTCGTGCCAGCCCGCCGCGTCCGAGGCGTCCCACTCCGTGCGCAGTCCGTCGGCCATGGCGCGCAGCAGCCCCGCGCTGTCCCGCGCCAGCCGTCGTAGCTGCTCGCGTACGTCCCGCAGGTGGACGGGCGGCAGGACGAAGGCGTTGACGCAGACCCCGATCGTGGCCCCGATCAGCGTCTCCAGCAGCCGATGGCCGATCTCGGACGGGGAGTAGGCGCCGTAGGTGATGACGAACAGCGCCGTCGTCGCACCGTAGACGCCCTGCGCGCCGAGTCTGCGGTAGGTACCGGCCAGCGCCATCACCGGCAGCGCGATCAGCATCGCCTCCAGCGTGTCGCCGTCCGTCATCACCATCGCCGCCGACGCCCACAGCGTGCCCGCGACGATCACCGCGAGTTGCCGCATCCCGGCCCGCAGCGACCGGTAGACCGTCGCGTCGATCAGCACGAGCGCCGTCCACGGGGCCATCAGCGCGAGCGGCGCCGCGAGCCACCACCCCGTCAGCGCCCACGCGGCGACGGCCGCGCCCGCGGCCTTGAGAGCCTGCACCATCGTGTCCCGCTCGGGCCCCGGGGCCCGCAGCGCCGCGGCCGAGGACCGGCGGACGGCCGACACCTCCCAGCTCAGCCACCACCACAGCGATGCCCACGGCCGACGCCCCGCCACCGCATCCGCCTCCTCTTCGGCTCCGACTCGTCCGGCTTCCGGGTTCCGGCATCGAGTGCCCCGTTTCCTCTGGCCGCATGACACCGTGACCGGGGGCGAGGCACGTCCGGCCGGGAGCGGGGCCCCGCGCGGTCCGGCGATCATAGGCGGACGCGCGGCACCGTACCGGCCGGGCCGTGACCGTCCGGACCGGCGCGCGGACGCCCGCCGGAAGCCACACCGCACAACAACTCCGCCCCGCACAACGCGACAGGCCATGAGCGACAGGTCATGACCGAAGCCGCGACCCACCGGCCGCAGAACACATGTACGTCTCCGGAAAGACAGGTGCACCCGTGACCCAGCGCCGCTCCTCGCTCCCGCTCGACGAGCTGGACCGCAAGATCCTCTCGGCGCTGGTGGCCAACGCCCGCGCGAGTTTCGTCGAGATCGGCGCCTGCATCGGGCTCTCCGCGCCCGCCGTCAAGCGACGGGTGGACCGGATGCGCGAGGCCGAGGTCATCACCGGCTTCACCACCATCGTGCGCCCGGGGGCACTCGGCTGGCGTACGGAGGCGTACGTGGAGGTGTACTGCGACAGTGCCGCGCCGCCCCGCCGGATCGCCGAGGTCGCCCGCAAGTACCCGGAGATCGTGGCCGCCGTGACCGTCACCGGAGCCGCCGACGCGCTGCTGCACATCCGGGCCGCCGACATCGAACATTTCGAGAACGTCCTGGAGCAGATCAGGAACGAGCCGTTCATCCGCCGAACGGACAGCACCATCGTCCTGACCCATCTGCTGCCCGGCAGCCCGGACGCCGGCAGCCCCGCCGGACTGAGCGACGCAACGAACGGTGGCTGAGGCGCCGTCTCACGCAAGAACGCTGCGTGGGCGCGCAATCATGACGGCTTGTCGGCGATTTCCCGGAATTCCTACCGTGGAGACATCGAGCCGCCCGGCGCACCGAGCACGCGCCGGACGGCACCGGAGTCGTCCTTGGCGAGAGGAACACGTCCGTCATGGCTTCATCCCCCGTCGCACCCCCGTCGCCGTTCGTGGACCCGCCGTCCGCCCCGTCCGTCGCTTCCGCCGCGTCGTCCGTCCCGTCTGCTCCGCCCGCACCGTTCGTCGCCCCGTCCGTCGTCACGTCCGGCGCACCCGGCCGGCCACGCCGTTTTCTGCTGTGCGCGCCCACGTACTTCGACGTGTCGTACGTGATCAACCCCTGGATGAGGCGGAACGTCACCGTCGACCGCGGCCGGGCGACGGCCCAGTGGCGGGCGCTCGCCGACGCCTACCGGGCGTACGGACACACGGTCGAGGAACTGGCACCCGCTCCCGGCCTCCCCGACATGGTGTTCGCCGCCAACGGGGCGGCGGTGGTCGGCGGCCGGGTGCTCGGCTCGCGGTTCCACGCGCCCCAGCGGCAGGCGGAATCGGCCCTGTTCCACCTCTGGTTCAAGGAGGCGGGGTTCGACGTGCGGGAGCCGGAGTCCGTGTGCGAGGGGGAGGGTGACCTCACCCCGGTCGGGGATCTCGTCCTCGCGGGCACCGGCTTCCGTACCACCACCGCGGCGCACCACGAGGCACAGGAGCACTTCGGCCGGCCGACCGTGAGCCTGCGTCTGGTCGACCCGTACTTCTACCACCTCGACACCGCGCTGTTCGCGCTCGACGACACGAACGTGGCCTACTACCCGGGGGCGTTCTCCGCCGGCAGCCAGGAAGTGCTGCGGACGCTGTTCCCCGACGCCGTGCTCGCGACGCGCGAGGACGCCCTGGCCTTCGGCCTCAACTCCGTGTCCGACGGCCGTCATGTCTTCATCGCTCCGGCGGCCACCGCGCTCGCCGCGCGGCTCGCGGACCGCGGTTACACGCCCGTACCCGTCGACCTGTCCGAACTCCACAAGGCAGGCGGCGGGATCAAATGCTGCACCCAGGAGATCCGTATCTCATGAGCGTCACCACCACCACGGACGGCCGGACCGTCACCGAGTCCGCCGCACCCGCAGCCGCGGCGCCCGCCGAGCACACGCCCACGCCGACCGGGCCCACGCCCGCCGCCCGACCCGGCGCCGACGCGCGCCCCTCCGCCGAGGTGATCCGGGCGGAGGAAGCCGGCCTCGCGCACAACTACCACCCGCTGCCCGTCGTGATCGCGCGCGCCGAGGGATGCTGGGTCGAGGACGTCGAGGGAAGGCGCTACCTCGACCTGCTCTCCGGCTACTCGGCCCTCAACTTCGGCCACCGCCACCCCACTCTCGTCCAAGCGGCCCGTGACCAGCTCGACCGGCTCACGCTGACCTCGCGCGCCTTCCACAACGACCGGCTCGCCGGACTCGCGGCAGGGCTCGCCGAGCTGACCGGCCTGGATGTCACGCTCCCGATGAACACGGGCGCGGAAGCGGTGGAGAGCGCCATCAAGATCGCCCGCAAGTGGGCCTACGAGGTCAAGGGCGTGCCGGCCGACCGGGCGACGGTCGTCGTCGCGGACGGCAACTTCCACGGCCGTACGACGACGATCGTCTCCTTCTCCACCGACCCTGTCGCCCGCGACGGATTCGGCCCGTTCACGCCGGGGTTCCGGGTGGTGCCGTACAACGACCTCGGGGCCCTCGAGGCGGCCGTCGACGAGACCACCGCCGCCGTGCTGGTGGAGCCGATCCAGGGCGAGGCGGGCGTCCTGATCCCCGACGACGGCTATCTGGCCGGCGTACGGGAGGTGACGCGGGCCACGAACACGCTGTTCGTCGCGGACGAGATCCAGTCGGGGCTGGGCCGCACGGGCCGCACGCTGGCCGTCGAGCACGAGAACGTGACGCCCGATCTGGTGCTGCTCGGCAAGGCGCTCGGCGGCGGCATCGTGCCCGTCTCCGCCGTCGTGGGCCGCCGGGACGTGATGCGCGTCCTGCGCCCGGGCGAGCACGGCTCCACCTTCGGCGGGAACCCCCTGGCCGCGGCCGTCGGGCAGGCGGTGATCGGCCTGCTGCGCACCGGTGAGTTCCAGGAGCGCGCCACGCGTCTGGGCGCCGTGCTGGAGGCGAACCTGCGTCCGCTGGTGGGCCGGGGCCTCCTGCGCTACCGGGCCCGTGGCCTGTGGGCGGGGCTGGACATCGACCCCGCGGTCGGCACCGGCCGGGAGATCAGCGAACGGCTCATGGCACGCGGTCTGCTGGTCAAGGACACACACGGCTCGACCATCCGGCTGGCGCCGCCGCTGACCATCGGCGAGGACGAGTTGACGGAGGCGATCGGGAAGGTGGCCGAGACGGTGGCGGACTGACCTTCGGTCGGGGCCGGTACGCCGCCCGCGGCCGGCCGGCCCGCCGGGGAGGCGGTCCGCCTGCCGCCTCCGTGCCCCGGCCTCTGATCCGAGCCCGGAACCCGCGGGTCCCACGTACTGTAGGTGCGGCGGAAAGAGCACCTACGGACGAGGACGGCTTCCCGTGCCGACGACCCCACGCCCCTTGCGGAAACTGGGCTTCCTGACCATCGGCCTGTTCGACGGCGCGGACCCCCGCCGGGGCCACGAGTCGACCCTGGAGATCATCGAGCTCGGTGAGCGGCTGGGCTTCGACAGCGCCTGGGTGCGGCACCGTCATCTCCAGTACGGCATCTCCTCCCCGCTCACCGTCCTGGCGGCGGCCTCCCAGCGCACCAGCCGCATCGAACTGGGCACCGCGGTCATCCCGTTGGGGTGGGAGAACCCGCTGCGGCTGGCGGAGGACCTGGCGACGGTGGACATCCTCTCCGGTGGCCGCCTCAACCCGGGGGTCAGCGTCGGGCCACCCATGCACTACGAGCGGGTCAAGGCCGCGCTGTACCCCGACACCGCGGAGACGGAGGACTTCGGCTACGCACGCGTGCGACGGCTGCTGGACTTCGTACGCGGCGAACCCGCCACCGACTTCAGCGGCACGGAGGGCTTCGAGGTGTTCTCCGACCGCGTCCAGCCCCACGCCCGCGGCCTGGGGCGCCGCATGTGGTACGGGGGCGGGAGCCTGCGGTCGGCGCGGTGGGCGGGCGAGCACGGAATGAACCTCTTGACCAGCAGTGTCGTGAAGGCTGAGGAGTCGGAGGACTTCGCCGAGATCCAGCTGTCGCACATACGGACCTTCCGCGCCCACCACCCGGACGGCGACGAAGCCCGGGTCTCCCAGGGGCTCGTCGTCCTCCCCACCGACACCGCCTCGCCCGCACAGCGCGCGAAGTACGAGGACTACGCCCGGCAGCGGTTGCCGCGCACCGCCACGCCCCAGGGACCGGGACGCATGCTGTTCGCGCCCGACCTCGTCGGGCCCTCCGCCGAGATCGCCGAACGGCTCTTCGCCCATGCGGCGTTCCGTGAAGTCGACGAGGTGGCTTTCGCGTTGCCGTTCACCTTCGACCACGAGGACTATGCGCAGATCCTCACCGACATCGTCACCGGACTCGGCCCGGCCCTCGGCCGGCGCCCGGCCGCCTGACGCGACGGCCGACACTCCGAGGAGGCCCCCGCCACGGGGGCGTGCGGCGGCCTCAGCGCCCCGGGACCGCGCACGTCCACCCTCCCCCCGATGACGTCATCGAGCGGCACGGCACCGTCAGATACCGAACTCCGTGGGCGACACGCCGAGCGCGCCGCAGGCTTCGCGGATGGCGTACTGCTCGGACGCCTCGAAGTACCCGTCGGCACCGGCGATGACGATGCCCGTCTGGATGACCGCGCGAGCCTCCGCCGGCTTCTTGGCGGCTTTGGCGATCTCCTGCAACGCCTCCGCCTTGCCCGCCTGGAAGTTGGCGACGAGCCGGTCCACGTGCTTGTTGAACCGCTGGCGGAGCTGGTCCGCCGGGAAGTTCTGCAGGACCTCGTTGGAGACGATCAGCTCCTCCACGCGCTGCCGCTCCGCCGGCTCCACATGCCCGTCGGCCGCGGCCACCAGCGCGCACATCGCCATGCTGGCGTCCCGGTAAGCGCCGCTCTTGAGCTCGGTCTTGACCGACGCGAGCTGAGATTTCAGCACGCCGATCAGCTGCGCCTTGGAGCCGCCGGAGGACGAGCCCGAGCCATGGCCCGGCCCGTGGCCGCTCGGCTGCCCCTGCCCGAAGGGGCCCTGCCCGTGCCCGCCCGATCCCCGAGCGCTCTGGGACTGCTGGAGGTTCTTGGCCTGGTCCTTGATCCGGTCCCACATAGCCACTGGTGCCACCTCGACTTCTGCTGCTGTCTGTCCGGCCTTGGTCGTCGGTCGCGCTTCTTCGCGGTCCCCCAGGTGAACGCCCCCGGGAGTCACCGGGTTCCCCCACGGCAAAGACAAGGCAAAGTCCCGCGAGGCGTCGATAGCATGAACACATGAGCAGCCGTCAGCAACTGCCTTTCCTGGGCTTCGCCTTGGCCGGCCTCGCACTGGTTCTCTGGCTGTTGTTGAGTCCACCCGACTCGGGAGTGAGCGGCGGGGAGTGCCGTCCCGCCTTGAGCCTCGGATTCGGCAAGGAGGGCAGGGAAGCGTTCGAAGACAGCAAGGCGAGCGTGTCCGACGATGCCGACTGGGGCCACCAGGTGCTCAATGTCTGCTCGGGCAAACAGAACACCCGGCTCTCCTGGGCTCTCCTCGCCGTAGTGCCGACAAGCGTGGCGGCGGCCGCGGCATGGGCCCGTCGCCCCCGCCCTTCCGCGCAGGACGCGCATGAGCCCCGGTGACGCCGCCTCGAGTCTCCGGCCGGCGGCGTACGCCGTGTGCGTCGAGGACGGACGGGTGCTGCTCGCCCGTCACGTACCGCCGCGGGGCGAGAGTACGTGGACTCTTCGGGGCGGCAGGGTCGAGCACGCGGAGGATCCGTTCGACGCGGTGGCCCGGGAGGTGGCCGAGCGGGAGGACGCGACCTTCCGCGTCGGCCACTGAGCCCCGGTGTCAGGGCCGGCGTTCCTCGGCGACGAGGGCGAGTACCCGCTCGCGCTCGTGGCGGCCCCAGGTTTCCTTGGTGGCGAGGATACCGACGAGGCCGACAACGGCGGCGCCGAGGTAGAGCAGTGCTGCGCCGGGCCAGCCGAAGGCGCCCACCAGGGCGGCGGCGAGCAGCGGTGCGAAGCCGCCTATGGCCGCGGCGACCTGGTAGCCGAGCGAGGCTCCCGAGGTGCGTGTGGCGGTGCGGAACTGCTCGGTGAGCAGAGACCCCTGTGTCCCGGTGAGCGAGGCGTGGATGAGCCCGATTCCGATGATGAACACGGCCACGATCAGTGCGGGATGGGCGGTGTTGGTGAGCAGGTACATCGGGAAGGCGAAGAGGATCGCCGCCGTGCAGCCCGTGATGTAGACGGGACGGCGTCCGATGCGGTCGGTGAGCGCGCCGGCGAGGAAGGTGACGGCGATGGCCAGGATGCTGGCGGCTGTGATGGCGCCGAGAGCGACGGGGCGCAGGTCGGGGTCGCGTTCGGTGATGTAGTTGAGCAGGTAGGTCGCGGTGGAGTAGTAGGCGAAGGATTCGACGACGCGCAGGGCGATCACACGCAGGATGCTCCGCCAGTCGTCGCGGAGGGTCGCGAGGAGGGGGTTCTTCTCGGTCGTGCCGCTGGCCCGTGCTTCCTGGAACTCGGGGGATTCGGAGAGCCGGGAGCGCACGACGAGCGCGACGATGACGAGGACGGCGCTGAGCAGGAAGGGGGTTCGCCACTGCCAGTCGCCGTCGAGTGTGGCGCTCCAGGCGAATACGCCGCCGGCGAGGGCGATGCCCAGCGGGTTACCGGACTGGGGGATGGCGGCGAACATACCGCGGCGGTGCCACGGGGCGTGTTCGTAGGCCATGGTGATCGCCCCGCCCCATTCGGCCCCGAAGGCCAGGCCCTGGACCATGCGGATCGCTACGAGCAGGATCGGCGCGAGCACACCGACCCGCTCGTAGGTCGGCAGCACACCGATGAGGAAGGTGGCGGCGCCCATGACGATCATGGCGGCGACCAGGACGGGCTTGCGGCCGAGCTTGTCGGCGAAGTAGCCGCCGATCGCGCCGCCGAGCGGGCGCATGACGAAGCCGACCGCGAGGGTGGCGAACGACAGGAGTGTGCCGACGAACCGGTCGCTCTCGGGGAAGAAGACGGCTCCGAAGTAGAGCGCGGACGCGGTTCCGTAGGCGATGAAGTCGTAGTTCTCGACGCTGGTGCCGACGGCCGCGGCGACCGCGGTCTTGACGCGGTCCTTCGAGCCGAGCACGCTCCGCCGTCCGGCAACGGTGCTGGTGGACATGAGTGTTCTCTCCTTGCAGGTGGGCTCCGGATCGCGGGTGCGTGACGCGGGAGGCCCGCGGACCGCACGGCATGGCCGGGGTTCCTGTCCGGTGCTTCCGGATATGCCGGGGTGACGCGCGGCGGTGGTCGGCGGCGTCGTACGAAGAGGGCGCGGCGGGACATCGCCCGCGGGCGGACTGCCCGCCGGCGGTGTCAGGCCGGTGGGGCCAGGCCGGTCGGGTCGGACCGGTGCGGTCAGAGCGGTCGGGTCGGACCGGTGGGGTCAGGGTGCCGGTGAGGACAGTGTGTCGAGCGCGTTGAGCTTGGTGACTCTGCGGCGGGTGTCCTCGCTGTCGTCGAACGTGGCGGCGAGGAACTCACGGACGATGTCGGGAACGAGTGCGTGCGGAACGAGCCAGGCACCCATGGCGATGGCGTTGGCGTCGTCGTGCTCGACGGCCTGGTGGGCGGAGTAGGGCTCGTGCGTCAGCCCGCAGCGGATGCCGGGCAGTTTGTTCGCGGCCATGACGGCGCCCTGACCGGTGCCGCAGACGAGCACGGCCCGATCCGCGGTTCCGGAGAGCACCGGGTCACAGGTGGCCCGGGTGATGTCGGGGAAGTCGACAGGGTCGGAGTTGTGGGTGCCGCAGTCGAGGACCTCGTGGCCGAGGTCCTCGATGGCCCGGCGCACGGCGTCTTTCAGCGGGTACCCGGCATGGTCTGCGCCGAGGGCGACTTTCATCGGCTGGTCCGTTCGAAGAGGGCGGGCTCGAGTTCGGCCCGGTGGGGAATGGAGGGTGCGGCGCCCGGCCGCGTGACGGCGAGCGAGGCGGCGGCGAGCGCCGCGCGCAGCCGCTGTTCGAAGGGCAGTGTGTGCAGCGCCGCGAGGTAACCGGTGAAGGTGTCGCCCGCGGCTGTGGTGTCGACGGCGCTGACGCGGGGTGCGGGCGCGTGCCCGCTCTCGCCGCCACGGAGGTGGTAGGCCGCGCCGTCGGAGCCGAGCGTGCAGACGACGTCGGTGCCGAGCGCGTCCGAGAGATCGGCGAGGCGGGACCGGAGATCCTGGCCGGGGATGTCCAGCAACGTGGCGACGACCACGAGTTCGTGCTCGTTGACGACGAGCAGGTCGAGGTCGGCGACGATGTCATCGCGTGAAACAGGCGCCGGTGCGGCATTCCAGATCACGTGGGCCCCGGCTTCCCGTGCCCGGCGGGCCGCGCGGGCCGAGATGTGGGCGGGAACCTCGTTCTGCAACAGCAGGACTTCGCCTGACCGCAGCGCCGCGCAGGCGCGGTCGACATCAGCGGCGGGAATCGCGTGGTTGGCGCCGGGCACCACCACGATGCAGTTCTCCGCCGCGTCGTCGATGAGGACGACGGCCCGGCCCGAGGAGGTGTCCTCCAGCCGCGCGACAGCGCCGATGTCGATGCCGTCGCGAGCGAGGAGATCAAGCAGGACGGCGCCGTCCGCGGCCCCCACGGCACCCGCCATACGCACGGAGGCACCGGCGCGGACGGCGGCGACGGCCTGATTGGCGCCCTTACCGCCCAGGGCCGTCATCGACGAGTGTGCTCCGACCGTCTCGCCGGGGCCGGGCAGCCGCCTGAGCCGGATGGCATCGTCCATGTTGATACTGCCCACCACGGTGACGCGCGTGCTCATCGGACACCCTTCGGCGACCGGTCGACAAAGGAGGTGGCGACGCGTTGACCGGTCGCCGCGCGGCCGGCGAGCAGGTCGACCAGTCCGCGCACACCGAGGCGGCCGATCGACGACGCTTCGTTGCGGACCGCGCTGATGGGCGGTGACGCGAACTCGAACCACTCGAGGTCGTCGAAGGAGACGACCTCGATGCGGGCGGCCCGCTCCGCGCCGAGCCGCTCGCGCAGCGCGCGGACGGCCCCGAGGGTGGTCAGGCCGTTCGCGCCGAAAACGGCCGTGAAGGGGGCGCCCCGGTCGATGACTCGGCACATCGCCTCGGCCGCGCCGCCGGCCAGGAAGTCACCGGCGTCGAGCAGCCTCTCGTCGGTGCTGATCCCGTGCTTCTCACGCCCGGCGAGGTAGGCGGCGCGGCGTTCCGCGCCGGTGGAGATCGCGTCGGGGCCGCCGATGAACGCCACGTCGCGGTGTCCACGCTGCCGCAGCCAGGTCAGGACGTGCTCGACGCCCTGCGCGTTGTCGGTGCCGTACAACGGGGCGTCGACGCCCTCGATCGTACGGTTGAGGAAGACGAGCGGCAGCCCGGAGGCCAGCGTGGCCGCGAGTTGCGGCGAGACCGTGCCCTGCGGGGAGAACAACAGGCCGTCGATGCGTTGCGAGGCGAAGGTCCGCAGGTACGCGTCGGCTTGTTCGGCGTCCTCGTTCGCGTTGGCCAGCAGCACGGTGTAGCCGTGGTGACGCGCTTCTTGCTCCGCGGCGTGGGCGAGCTCGGAGAAGAACGGGTTGCGGATGTCGGAGACGAGCAGTCCCAGCACGTCGGTACGGGAGCGCCGCAGGGAACGTGCGGGGCCGTTGGCGATGTAGCCCAGCTCGGCCGCGGCGGCGAGAACGCGGGACCGGGAGTCGGCCGAGGTCTGGCTGCTGCCGCTGAGTACCCGGGACGCGGTACCCAGCGAGACCCCGGCCCGTGCCGCGACGTCCTTGATCGTGGTCACCGGCTCCACCTCCTCGTGGAAACGTTTCCATAGCGGGAATGCCTCAAAGATCGCACACAGAGCACGGAAGGAGCAAGACCCGGCCGCCTCCTGGAGGGCGTTGCTCCGGCGGCCGCGATCTCGTGTACGTCCGGCGCCGTCCGCTGACCCCGGGTCAAGGACGCCGGTCCCCCAACCGGTCCCCGGGAATGACCGAGGGCCGGTTTCGGATTTCTCCGAAACCGGCCCTGAACCACGACTCTCACAAGTCGGGACGACAGGATTTGAACCTGCGACCCCTTGACCCCCAGTCAAGTGCGCTACCAAGCTGCGCCACGTCCCGTTGCCCGTCTGACCTGGGGTTTCCCCGTGCCGAACGTGCATGAGAACAATACCGCACTCGGCCCCGTGGTCACGAATCGCTTTCCGCGGCCCTGGGCCGCCACGCCGGCGCCGCCATCCGGCCGGGCGCCGGGGCGCGTCGTCCGGGGAGCCGGGGGAACCTGGACGGAAGCGGCGGTACGGACGCGCCGTACCGGACCACCGCAGCCACAGGAAGGGAGCCCGCCATGACCGCGAGCGGAGACCTGCTCATCGACGCCTTCGGGCGCATCCGGGAGACCGTGCACGAGGTGGTCGACGGCCTCTCCCCCGACGAGCTGGCGGTCAGGATCGACCACGGGGCGAACTCGGTCGCCTGGCTCGTCTGGCACCTCACCCGGGTGCAGGACGACCATGTCAGCGACCTGGCCGGCACGGAGCAGGCGTGGACCGGCCAGGACTGGGTGAGCCGGTTCGGCCTGCCCTTCTCGCCCGGTGCCACCGGCTACGGCCACTCCCCCAAGAACGTGGCCGCACTCGGGGGCGTCTCGGCCGAACTCCTCACGGGCTACCACGACGCCGTGCACGACAGCACGGTCGGATATCTGGACACCCTCCGTGACGCGGACTACGAGCGGGTCATCGACGAGACCTGGTCGCCCCCCGTCACCCTCGGCGTACGCCTGGTCAGCGTCGTCTCCGACGACCTCCAGCACGTCGGGCAGGCGGCCTTCGTCCGGGGCTGGCTGGAACGCCCCTGACCGGGCTCCGCGCCCGCGGCCGCTCCGTCACCGCGCCGCTCCCGGTGCGGCCGAGGGCACGGCCGCACCGGGAGCGAGCCTCGGAGCCGTCCGCGCGGGGCCGGTCAGCGGGGCGCGGGCCGCCAGGGGCCCGGGGAGAGGTCGACGCCGGGCAGGCCGTCGGGCAGGGCCTCACGGGCCGCCGCCGCGGACTCCGCCGGCGTGGCCGACGCCGTGCCGCCGTCCCCCCCGGCGGGACAGAGCGCTTGGAAGATGTGGCCGTTCAGGGCCTGGTCGATCGGGCTCGGCTCCAGCGTGCCGTCGGGGTTGAGGCGCTGATACTTCATCAGGTTCCAGCCCAGCGCGAGCTGTTTCGCGCCGTCCGGGCTGGACAGCGCGATCGTTCCGGCGCCGAACACCGCTCCGTCGTGACCCCAGAAACGGCCGCAGGGCAGGTCCATGGCGTAGATGCCGAGCCCGTACCGTATGCCGCCCGCCGGTACGGTCCGCAGCATCTCGGTCAGTGCGGCGGGGCCGATCAGCTCGCCTCCGAGCAGCGCGCGGTAGAACCGGTTCAGGTCATCGGTGGTGGAGACGATCGAACCGGCCGTGCTCGCCCAGGACATGTCGTAGACGCTGTAGTCGCGCGGCGGGTCGATCAGCCCGTAGAAGGACTCGTACATCCGGGCGTGCGGGCCGGAGATGTACGGGGTGCGCGGGTAGGTGGTGTCGCGCAGCCCGGCCCGGCGGATGACGTCGCGGGTGATGTACGTCCGGGCGTCCTGGCCGGTCACCTTCTCCAGGAGCAGTCCGGCGATCACGTAGTTGACGTTGGAGTACGAGAAGCGCTCGCCGGGCGCGCCGGTGGCCGGGGCCTTCAGGCCCAGCCGTACGAGTTCCTCCGGTTCGATGGAGCGGAAGCGCTCCTCGTCCAGGCTGGCCGTCGAGTTCTCGGCCAGCGAGGGGAACGCGCCCAGGACGTAGTCCCCGATGCCGCTGGTGTGGTTGAGGAGCATGCGCACGGTGACGGTGGAGCCGAGTCCGGGCGGCAGCAGGTCCGGCAGATGGTCGGCGACGGGCGCGTCGAGATCGATCCTGCCGCGTTCCACCTGCTGGAGGAGCGCGACGGCGGTGAACGTCTTGGAGACGCTGCCCACGCGGTGGCGCATGCCCGGCTCGACCGGGCGTCCGGTGTCCACGTCGGCCAGCCCTGACGCACCGGTCCAGCTCCGGCCCCCGTCGCGCACGGAGGAGTACGTGCCGTACATGCCCGCGGCCGTGACGGCGTCGAGAGTGGTGCGCAAGGCCTTCGGGTCCAGGGCCCCCGACGCCGGGGCCCCCGGGCCCCGGGTCTCCGAGGCCGGTGCCCCGGCGGCGGGTGCGGCGGGATCCCGCACGGTGGCGGCGGCGGCCGGAGCGAGGGTGGTCATCACCAGGACGGTACTGATGGCAGCGCCGACGAACCCGGCTTTTCTCATGAATCGTCCTCCCCGTGAATCGGTCACGGCCGGTCGGACCGTGACGCGTTCGATTCTTCCGGCGCCCGAGGGGCCCTGCCTCGTCCGACGGGACGAGGCAGGGCCCTCCACACGGTTTATGACGTCTCGTCATCGCGGATGATCCGGCGGGGGGCCTTCTTGAGGTACGGGGGAGACACAGCCCTTGCGAGGCCGACGAGGGCACCGCTCCGGAACGGGCGACGACACCCCCTCTCCCCCGAATGCTCCATTTCGCGCTGATGTGCGATCACTCATGCGGAAGCGGGACGCTCTGGGAGGAGATTGTCAACTACCCACCTTGCGCGCCGAATTGCCGACTACGGTGTGTACCCGGTGATCAACGGAGGGCTGGCGCGTGCGTCGGCCCCGCCACCGCGCACCAGGACCGAAACACGAGCGCTGCCGATATCGCGGGCCCCACCTACCGAGGACACTGATGTCTCAACTTCGCGCACCCGCCGCGCGGGCGGAACGCCGAGAGGGCGGGCGGCACGGCCGGCCGCACGGCCCCCGTCCGCCGGTGGCCACGGGAAGGGCGGACCCCGCGGCTGCGCCGGACTCCCGCCTACGGTCCCGGCTTCTGCGTACCGCCGTCCTCCCGGCGACAGTCGCGGCGCTCAGCGGCGCCACCGCCGTGATCCTCGTCCTGCGCGCTTCCGCCGCGGAACCGTCCGGCCTGACCTGGGCGGCCCTCGGCGGGACCGCCCTCATGGCCTTCGCCGCGATCGCCACGGCCGCGCTGGGAGCGGAACGTACGGCCAGGTCCGTCCTCGGCCGGTGCAACGCGCTGCGCCGCGCGACCGCCCGCCGGCAGGCGGACCTGGACGCGGTCGTGGAGCGCCTGCGGCGCGGTGAGCGGGTGCCGGAACCCCGTACGCCGCCGTCGTCCGCCGGGGCACACGCGGACGAGTTCGACCACCTGACGCACGAGCTGGGCCGGTCGCACGAGGCGGCCGTCGGCGCGGTCGTACAGGCGTCCCGGCTCTCCAGCAGCGTGGGCGACGAGCAGAAGGTCGAGGTCTTCGTCAATCTGGCCCGACGGCTCCAGTCCCTGGTGCACCGGGAGATCCAGTTGCTGGACGAACTGGAGAACGAGGTCGAGGACCCCGAACTGCTCAAGGGCCTGTTCCACGTCGACCACCTGGCCACCCGGATCCGCCGGCACGCCGAGAACCTCGCCGTCCTCGGCGGGGCGGTCTCCCGGCGCCAGTGGAGCAGGCCCGTCAGCATGACCGAGGTCCTGCGCTCCGCCGTCGCGGAGGTCGAGCAGTACCCGCGGGTCAGACTCGTGCCGCCGGTCGACGGCGCGCTGCGCGGGCACGCCGTCGCCGACGTCATCCATCTGCTGGCCGAACTGGTGGAGAACGCCACACTGTTCTCCTCCCCGCACACCCAGGTACTGCTCCGCGCCCAGCGGGTGACCGCCGGTCTGGCGGTCGAGGTGGAGGACCGGGGACTCGGCATGCCACCGGCCGAGCAGCAGAAGATGAACGACCTGCTCGCCGACCCCGACCAGGTCAACGTCGCACGACTCCTCCAGGACGGACGGATCGGACTGTTCGTCGTCGCCGCCCTGGCGCGCAGGCACGGGATCGCGGTCCGGCTCCAGTCCAACATCTACGGCGGGATCCAGGCCGTTCTCGTCCTGCCGCCCGGTCTGCTCGGATCCGACCGGGCCGACGGGACCGGCGCGGCCGGCCGCGCCGGCCGACCCGACCACGGCCATGGGCCCGACCACGCCGAGCGGCCCGAGCAGGCCGAGGAGCGAGGCAGCGACGGTCGGCCCGAAGCGGCTCCGGTCCCGGCCACGACCACCGCTCCCGCCCCCTGGGCCGTGCAGCCACCCGCCCCCGCCACGGTCCCGGTCCCGGTCCCGGTCACGTCGCACGTTCCCGCACCGGTCACCGGCACGGGCCGGGCCACGGCACCGACCGCTCCCCTGCCCGTGCCCCGGCAGGCGCCCCCGCGGCCGTCGCACGCCCCCGTCGCCCCGGCCCGCCTCCCCCAAGGGGCTCCCCCGGGTGCCGGCTTCGGCGCCCCCGGCTCGGACGGCGTGCAGACCGCGCGTCCGGGCAGACCCCCGCTGCCCCGGCGCCGCGGGCAGGAGCACCTCGTACCGCAACTGCGCGGCGGGCCCGTGCCACCGCCTGTCCGGGGGCAGGAACACGTGCTGCACAATCCCGGTCTGATGGCCGCCTTCCGGCGCGGAATCGGCCTCGCCGAGTCCCGGTCCGAGTCAGGGGCCGGGCCGGAGCCGGGGGGCCGGCCGCCGTCCCCGTCCATCTCCGAATCCGCGCCGGGCGAGGCCACGTCGACGTCCACGTACACGTGCGCGTCGGACTCCGGGGCGGCGTCCGAGTCCGCCCGCGCCTACGGGTCCCGGCCCGCGGCGGGCCACACCGCGCGGGCCCTGGACGCCCCCGCGCCCGCCCTGCCACAGCCGCTCCCGGAACCGCCGGAACCGCAGCGCCACCCCACCACCCCCAAGGAGTAGACACACGATGGCGAGCGAACTGCCGACCGGCCACGTCTCCGACCTCGACTGGCTGCTGAGCGGCCTCGTCCAGCGCGTTCCGTACACCCGCAGCGCCGTGCTGCTCTCCGCCGACGGGCTCGTCAGATCCCTGCACGGGCTGGACCCGGACAGCGCCGACCACCTGGCCGCCCTCGCCTCCGGACTCCACTCCCTGGGCCGCAGCGCCGGCGTCCGCTTCGGCGACGGCGGCGAGGTCCGCCAGGTCGTGGTGGAGCTCGACTCCACGCTGTTGTTCGTCTCCAGCGCCGGCTCCGGCACCTGTCTCGCCGTGCTGGCGGACAGCGAGGCGGACGCGGCGGTGCTCGGCTACGAGATGGCGATGCTGGTCAAGAGCGTACGACCGTACCTGGCCACACCGCTGCGGCAGGGCGTGGGAAGCGCGCCGGGCGGGCCCGGCGCCGCACCCAGTCTCCCGAGGCGGTGAGCGTGCCGGTCCCCACGGAGGGGCCCTGGCTGGACGAAGCGGCCGGCCGGCTCATCCGCCCGTACACCGTGAGCGGCGGCCGGACCCGGCCGGCCACCGCCCTCGACCTGCTGACGCTGGTGCGGGCCACCGGCACCGCGCCGCCGCCGCACCTCGGACCCGAACACGCCCAGGCCGTCGACCTGTGCCGGGGGCCCCTCTCGGTCGCGGAGGTCGCGGCGCACCTGGAACTGCCGGTGACGGTCACCAAGGTCCTGCTCTCCGACCTGATGGCCTGCGGCGCGATCACCACACGGCCGCCCGACAGCTTCGACAACCCCACCGACCGTTTCCTGCTGGAGGCAGTGCTCGATGGCCTACGACGACAGCTCTGAGTCCTCCGACGGCGCCGCCGGTGCCGTCGGCGAGCCCTTTCCCACCGCGGTGAAGATCCTGGTGGCGGGCGGCTTCGGGGTCGGCAAGACCACCTTCGTGGGGGCCGTCAGTGAGATCGCGCCGCTCAACACGGAGGAGCTGCTGACCCAGGTCAGCGCCGCCACCGACGACCTGACGGGTGTCGAGGCGAAGACGTCGACCACGGTCGCCATGGACTTCGGCCGGATCACCTTGGACGACCGGCACGTGCTCTACCTCTTCGGCACTCCCGGTCAGGAACGCTTCTGGTTCATGTGGGACGAGCTGTCCCGGGGCGCGCTCGGCGCGGTCGTGCTGGCCGACACCCGGCGGCTGGAGTACTCCTTCTCCGCGGTCGACTTCTTCGAGCAGCGCGGCATCGGGTTCATCGTCGCCGTCAACGAGTTCGACGGGGCGTACCGGTACGGTCCCGAGGAGGTCCGGGCCGCCATGGACCTGGATCCCGGGGTACCGATCGTGCTCTGCGACGCCCGCATCGCCAGTTCCGGCATCCACACCCTGGTCACTCTCGTCCAGCATCTGATCACCTCGGCACCGGCCATGGAGCCGGCCAACGAGCCGGCCGGCCCGGCGTAACGGAGCCCGCGCATGACATACGATCCGATCGGCCGTCTGCTGCTCACCCCCGTCGACCGGGAGGCGCCGGACCGCGTGGCGCGGCTGCGCCGGCTCGGGCTCGGGGAGCGGCCCGAGCCCGCCTTCGACGCCTTCGCCCGGCGGCTGGCGCAGCTGACCGGCGCGCCGTACGCGATGGTCAACTTCATCGGTGAGGAACTGCAGTTCTTCGCCGGACTCCATACGCCGCGCGGCGCGGGGGACGCCAGGTCGCTGGGGCGCGACCTGGGCTACTGCCCGCACGTGGTGGTACGGCGGAAGGCCCTGGTCCTGGAGGACGTGCGGGACTTCCCGCGATTCGCCACGAACGCGCTGGTGGACGAGACCGGTGTCCGTTCCTATCTGGGAGCCCCGCTCATCGACCGTACGGGGCTGGCCCTGGGCACCGTTTGTGTGGTCGACACCGAGCCCCGGCGCTGGGGGCGGGAGGGACTGGACACCATCAAGGCGTCCGCGGCGGAACTGATGGCGCACATCCAGCGGTTGGAGGACGGGCTGCTCTGAGCG
Organism: Streptomyces hebeiensis; assembly: GCF_052983195.1. Taxonomy (NCBI): domain Bacteria; kingdom Bacillati; phylum Actinomycetota; class Actinomycetes; order Kitasatosporales; family Streptomycetaceae; genus Streptomyces; species Streptomyces hebeiensis. Next base: position 6,913,400 of record NZ_CM129812.1, on the reverse strand, counting down.
CCGGATCGCTCAGGTGACGGGTGCGACGGCGGGCCACGGTCCCTCCGGATCCCGGAACGGTACGGCCCCGACGCAACGGCCGTCGCGGTCGAGCCCGCCTTCGCCGTTCCCCGCTTCGTGGAGACGGTTCCGGCGCTGCCGCTCACCGAGACCGGCAAGGTCCGCAAGGCTGCCCTGCGCGAGCGCGGCGTGACCTCCCGTACCTGGGACCGCGCCGCCGTCACCCCGGGTACGGCATCCTCTCCGAGCACGCGGCCGGCATCCGCGCCGGAGCCGGGTTCGCCGTCCTGACCACGACACCGCGTTCCGGCGGCGCCCGCCCCGCTCCGGGGCGGCAGTGGCGGGCAGTCCGCGTTCAGTGCAGGTCGGCCGGCGCGGGAGTGCCGTCGACAGCCATGCCGCCGACAGGGCTGTCGCCAACAAGGCTGTCGCCGACGGGACTGTCGTCGAGGAAGCCACCCGACTGATGCTGCCACAGCCTCGCGTAGGAACCGTCCGACGCGAGCAGTTCGTGGTGCGTGCCCTGCTCGACGATCCGTCCCCGGTCGAGGACGACGAGGTGGTCCATGGTGGCGACCGTGCTCAGCCGGTGCGCCACGACCAGGGCCGTCCGCCCCTCCATGAGCCGCCACAGCGCCTCCTGGACGAGGAGTTCGCTCTCGGAGTCCAGGGCGCTGGTGGCCTCGTCGAGCAGCAGGATCGGCGCGTCGCGAAGGATCGCCCTGGCGAGGGCGACCCTCTGACGCTGCCCGCCGGACAGCTTGACGCCCCGCTCGCCCACCATGGTGTCGAAACCGTCCGGCAGCACGTCGGCGAACTCGGTGACGTGCGCCGCCTCCGCCGCGCGGCGGATCTCGGCCTCGGTGGCCCCCGGCCGGGCGAACGCGATGTTGTCCCGAAGCGTGCGGTGGAACATCGCCGGTTCCTGGGGCACGTACGCGATCAGGCCGCGCAGGTCGGCCTGGCGCAGCCTGCTGATGTCCTGGCCGCCGATCAGGATCCGGCCGGCGTCGATGTCCGTCATCCGCAGCAGCAGCCGGGAGAGTGTGGTCTTGCCTCCGCCGGACCGGCCGACGAGACCGATCTTCGCCCCGCTCGGCACGGCCAGGTCGAGGCCCTCGAAGAGCGGCTCCGCGCCCGCGTGGGCGAAGGTCACCCTCTCGAAGCGGATGTCGGCGGCCCGGGGCCGCAGCGGCTCGGGCGAGGCGGGGTCGAGCACGGTAGGCGGCTCGAGCAGGAGTTCGGTGAACTGAGCGGCCTCCGTCATCGAGCTCTCCAGACGGCGATAGATCTGGTTGAACTCGAACATGATCCGCGTCGCGTTGGTGTAGTACGTGAAAGCGACCACGACCGCCTCCACTCCCTGCCCGCCCCCGCCGAGCGTGACCGCCAGCAGCAGGCCCAGTACGTTGGTCATCACGGACATCGGCGCGACCAGGGTGTCGATTCGCAGGTTGCCGTAGTCCCACGACCTCAGCGTGAGCCGCCGCGACTCCGCCACGCGGGACCGGTGCTCCGCGGCCTCACGGTCCTCGGCGGCGAACGCCCGTACGGTGTCCATGTTCATGAGGCTGTCGGCGACATGGCCCGAGACCCGGGCGACCGCCCGCTCGCGCTGGGCGACAAGGGCCTGGCGACGGCGGATGAGGGGCACCACGCACAGCCCCGTCACCGCGATCATCACCAGCAGCCCGACGACGAGCAGCGGCTCGTAGCGCCACAGCACCACCGCTCCGAACAGCAGCGGCACGAAGTTGCCCACGACCGAGAACGTCAGCGTGTCGACGAACTGCTCGAAGCGGGCGGCGAAGCTCAGGACCCGCTTGGTCAGCGAGCCGGCGAAGTGGTCGTGGAAGAACGCCGCGTCCTTGGCGAACAGCTCGTCCATTCCGATCACGTACAAGTGCTCGATGCCGCGGGCATCGACCCGGTTCAGACAGTGCAGGCCGACGCGCCACACCGCCTCCGCGAGGAACAGGGCACCTGCGAAGCCGAGGACGTAGGGCAGTGCCGCGCCGACGTCGGTGCCGGTGTCGCCCGCGATGCCGCCGACGAGCTTCGCGACGAGCAACGGAGCGATGTAGTAGATGCCGATGTTGCCCAGCGCCGGAAGCAGCATCCCGGGAACCGTCAGCCACCGGAGACGGACCAGTTCCCGTCGGTAGTAACGAAGTGCGAGGAGCACCGAGCCCTTGCCCGGCATTGCGTCGTGCGTTTCAGGAGATCCCATCCCCCTGCCTTCCGCTACTCGCACGTCGAAAGCGCCGCGAGAACGGCAGTTTCCCGTGACGGCACCCAGGCCGTCCAAGCGTTTTTTCGGCCGCGGGGATGCGTACGACTTCCCATTGGCGCGATTCGATCCCTCCGGGTTCACCTCAAAACGCCGGTTCGGGTGCGTTACGAATATCAAGTATCGGGAATTGATCGTCACTTTTGGGGGCGCGTGAATTCCGGCGCCGGGACGATTTCCGGCCGGAGCGGCACGGCGCCGACGGCGTACGCGCCACGGAGCACACTCGCCTCGTGGCGCCCCCGGGAGGAGTATGGAGATGAGCGACCGAGGGAGGCCCGCCATGAAGACCGGCGCCTCGTACGACGACCGCTGGCTGTACTCGCGCACGCCCTCGCAGGCCGAGGGCGAGCGCGACGAACCGGCCGAGAACGCGGCCGTGGAACAGCATCCGGACGTCCCCAGGACCGAGCCGTCCCAGGCGGAGGGCGAGCCGGTGGACGACATTTAGGGGTGCTTTCACTATGCCCGCACGCCCCCCTACGAATGATCAATTACGGTGCCCGCGGCAGAGCCCCGGTACCGCGCGAGGCGCACCGGGATCCGGCGTCACACGGCGCCGCCCGAGCGCGGCCCGAGCACCGCCCGAGCGTCGGGGCGGCCTTCCGGAACGAGGCTCAGCCCTGCCGGGCGAGGGCACGCACGATACGGACGAAATCGGGGACGAGGAGATTGGGGGTGCCGTTCCGCGGCCAGGCGATGGCGATGCGCAATGGATCGATGTCGGTGACGGGCCGCCAGATCAGATCGGGGTGTGAGTAGTAGGCGGCCATCGATTCCGAGCCGATGCAGACGGCGTCGTCGGCGGCGACATGTTCGAGCATTTCCTCGACGTTGTCGTTCTCCGGTCCCCACACCGGCTCGGAGCCGTCGGGACGCGGGTTGACCGCCCACCAGTCGACCCACGCGGTCGGTGCGCGGCGGGTCCACATCAGCGGCTCGTCACGGATGTCGTGGAGGGTGACGCTGTCCGACGCGGCAAGCGGATGGGCGCGGGCCACGGCCACCCAACGCGTCTCGGTCGCGATGATCTCGGCGTGGAGCCCGGAGGTGTCGGCCGGCAGCCAGAGGAACGCCACGTCCACCAGCCCGTGGCGCAGTGCGTCGGCCTCGCCGCCCCAGGGGAAGCGCTTGGGCTCGACCGTGGCGTCCGGATGTCGCCGGGCGAACACCGACCGGGCTCGGCGGGCGAGCGCACCGCCTCCCGCGGCCACGAAACCGAAGCGCAGGACCTTGCGCTCGCCTGCGGCGGTGGCGCGCACGATGTGGGTGGTGCGCTGCCAGTCGGCCAGGTGGCGGCGGGCGGCGTCGAGCAGCACCTCTCCGGCCCTGGTGAGCCGGACCTCGGTTGTGCTGCGTGTGAACAGTTCGGTGCCGAGGCGGGTTTCGAGCCGGCGGACCTGACGGCTCAACGAGGGCTGCGACACGAACAGTTCCCTCGCCGCCTGGGTGAAGCTGAGCCGCTCGGCGACCGCGACGAAGTAGCGCAGCACTCGTGTGTCGATGTCCATGGCCCCGCCCGAGTCGCCCCTCATGCCCCAAGCGTATGAGCGCAGGTATTGGACGCCGGAGGGTCTGCGCGATTTTCCTGACCGGTAACGGTGCACCGGGGCGACACTCCCCCGGCGCTCCGACCGAGCATCCTGCCCAGCGCCGACCGGAGGTTTCCCGATGCCCCGACATCTTCCTTCCCGCCGAGGGGTCCTGGCCGCCGGCACCCTCGGACTGGCTGCCACCGCGGCGACCGCGCCCGGGGCCACGGCATCCGCGGCGACTTCCGTGGCGACGGCGCCGTCCGGCGCGGGATCCGGACGGTTCACAGGCAAGGTCGTCCTGATCACCGGCGCCACGTCGGGCATCGGCGAGGCGACCGCCCGCGCCATGGCGCGGGCGGGGGCCAGGGTCTTCTTCTGCGGTCGGCGCGAGCAGTTGGGCCGGCACGTGGCCGCCGGCATCCGGGCGGCCGGCGGGGAGGCGACGTTCCTCCGCGCCGACGTGCGCCGTGAGGGCGAGGTGCGGGACCTCGTCCGCGCCTGCGTCAGCCGCTACGGGAGACTCGACGTCGCGGTCAACAACGCCGGCGTCGAAAGTCCTCGTGCGGCGCGGCTGCACGAACAGTCCCTCACGGACATGGAAGACGTCTGGCGCACCAACGCCGGCGGTGTCTTCCTCGGCATGAAGTACGAGATCCCGCAGATGCTGGCGCAAGGGGGCGGGGTGATCGTGAACACGGCGTCCATCTCGGCGGAGGTCGGGTTCGGGACCATCGCGCCCTACAACGCGAGCAAGCACGCTGTCGCCTCGCTGACCAAGGTGGCGGCTCTGGAGTACGCCGCGGACAACATCCGTGTCAACGCGTTCGCGCCCGGCGCGGTGGACACCCCGATGCTGCGGCGGGCCGCCGAAGCGTTCGGGATGACCTACGAGGAGATCGCGCGGGACTACCCGATCGGACGCATCGTCCGCGCCGAGGAGATGGCCTCGGTGGTGATGTGGCTCAGCTCGGACGAAGCGAGCGCCGTGGTCGGCACCGACATCGACGCGTCCGGCGGCTACCTCACCGGCTGACAGGGCCCTTACCCCGGATCTGCGTCAATGGAGTGGGGCAGCGGACGAATCGTGCGTCACCGAGGCAGCGGGAGGCCGTGTGAGCGGCGGGCGTTGGACAAGGCGGCAGGCCGTGCGGGCCGGGATGACGTCCGCGGCGGTCGCGGCGTTACCGGGGACTCGGGCCGCCGCCGAGGGGCACGGCATGCCCGGGGGCGGGTACGCGTGGAACGTGGAAGCCGTCGGCTACTGCGACATGGACGGCCGGCCGGCGTTCAAGATGGCGATCCGCGAGGTGGCGGGACGGTGGTATCTCTACACCGGCCACTTCTGGGACTCCGGCTGGAGTGTCGTCGATGTCACGGATCCGGCGCGACCCGAGGTGGCCGCCTTCGTGCCGGGCCCCCCGGACACCTGGACCCTGCAGGTCGACCTGTCCGGGACGACCATGGTCACGGCGCTGGAGCAGATCTTTCCCAACTTCGGCGGGGACCCGGACGCCGAGTTCGAGGACGGTGTGCTGATCTGGGACATCGAGGAACCGCTGAGACCGAAGCGTCTGGGCCACTTCCGCACCGGCGGAACGGGTACCCACCGCAACCACTACCCCGGCGGACGGTACGTGCACCTGGCCGCCGGACTGCCCGGCCACACCGGCAACATCTACCTGATTCTCGACATCGCCGACCGGCGCCGCCCGCGTGAGGCGGGCCGCTGGTGGGTGCCCGGCCAGCGTGACGGCGAGGCGGCCGAGCGGGACGGGGCATCCGGGCCGGACCGGGCGTCCGAGCGGGACGGGGCGACGACCGCGGCACCAGCCGGGCACGGCTTCTGCTGCCCCACCGGCGCGGACGTGTCGCTGCACGGTCCGGCGTACGTGGCGGGCCACCACGCGTACCTGCCCTACGGCGCCGCCGGCATGATCGTCCTCGACATCTCCGAGCTGTCCCGGCCGACGCCGGTGAGCACGCTCCGGTTCAGCCCGCCCTTCCACTCCCGCTTCGGCGTGCACAGCGTGCTTCCCCTGCCCGAGCGCGGCATCGCCTTCGCCAACTCCGAGAACGTCACGTACGCCGAGGGCCCCGCTCACCACAACTCGATCGTCGACATCTCGAAACCGGCCGAGCCGTACCTGCTGTCACTGTTCCCGGAGCCGGTCCCGCCGAAGAACGCCCCGTACGACGACTTCACGACCCGGGGTGGCTGGCGCGGCCCGCACAACATCAACCACCATCAGCACCACCCGGACGTGGAGCGCCAGGGCAACCTGTTCTATGTCGCGCACTTCAATGCCGGGCTGCGGATCTACGACGTCTCCAACGTGCGGCTGCCGCGCGAAGTCGGCTACTTCCTGCCCCCGGATCCCAGCCGCCGTCACGGCCCGATGCCCGAGGACCGCCTCGTCACCCAGACCGAGGACGTGGTGGTGGACCGCCGCGGCTGCATCTACATATCGGACAAGAACCAAGGCGTGTGGATCCTCCGGTACACCGGCCCGCGCGGCTCGGAGCACCGGCCGACACGCCACAGGCCCCCACGGACACCGTGAGCGGGACCCACGGCGCCGGTCAATGGCCTGCGGGCAGCCCACACCATGCCAGGTACGGCGGCCACCGTCGCCGCGGTGGGATGGTCGGCAGGGTCCGGCACCGGCTGGGCGGCGCCCCGCGCGGCCGGCGGGATGGAGACGCCGCACGAACGGATGGCCCGGGCGGCCGCCCCGCGTTGGCGGCGGATGCCCGGCGATGCCTTCCATTTGTGGCGCCCGGCGGTGATCCGGGCGCCGTCGTGCATCAGGTAGCCAAGTCGCCGAACCATGCGGTTGCGGTTGTTGGCGTTTCCTAGTGCCCCTCCCGGCAACGTTTGCCCCGTCGCGACGCCCGGCACGCGCGCTCGCCGCGTTGGCCAAAAGCCCAGGTAGCTCCGCTACATGGACTTCTGACCGCCTTGCGATCACACGCACCGGACGCCGCTCCTTGACGGGCAAACCTTGCCGGTCGCGGCACTAGCTGCTCGCCGGTCGACCGTTCGCCGGCGCCTCGTTTTGCCAGCCGAGAAGGATCGCGCGGAGCGCCTGTTCGGCGAGGCGGTGGGCGCGATCGCTGCCCACGTTGCCGAGGTGACTGAGCGACGCGATGCCGTACAGCGTGCCCCAGAGGATCTCGCAAGCCTGGTCGAAATCGGCCAGGACCACGTCGTGTGCAGCCGACCAGGAGGTGAGCAGTTCCTTGATGACGTCGATGACCGGTTCCGCGACGCGTCGGCGTTCGTCCGCGTCGACCATCGGGTCGTTCATGACCTGGAAGAGGTGGGGGTGCTCGCCGGCGAACCGGACGTACTGCGACGCAATGCGCGTCATGCGCCGATCCGTATCGGGCTCCCGCGCGGCTTGGCGGAACTCGGTCAGCATCAGGTGGTGACCGTACGCGACCAGCTCCAGAACGAGCGCGTCCTTGTTGGCGAAGTGCTGGTAGACGACGGGCGCGGAATATTCGACGTCGGTGGCGATGCGCCGGATCGTCAGGGCCGCGATGCCCTCGGTCTCGAGGACGTGCAGCGCGGCCTCGATGATCCGCTCCCGGGTGTTCGCCCGTTCGCGGGCCCGTCTTGTGCTGGTCGGCATGGTCTGTCACTTCGCTTCGATGGTGTTCCCGAACACTAGTCACCGTCTTGACCGCGTCGGCGACGCACGCCATAGTTAACGGCGTTAGGAAATCTAACGACGTTAGGAACGGATAGTAAGTCATGATTTACCACATCAACAGAGTCACGATGAAGGCCACTGCGACGCCTGAGCAGATCGAAGGGGTGCTGGAGAGCTGGCGCAATCAGGGCCGGTCGAACCCCGCCATCAAGTCCTTCGTCGTCGGCCGCGACCACGGCGGCGACTACACGTACGGCGCGGTGTTCGTCGTCGAACATCTCGACGGGCTCTTCGCCTACCTGACGCACCCGACCACCTACCAGACCGACCACCTCGGGCTGCACCTGGTCGAACGGCTGGAGATCTTCGACGTCAGTGACGACGACGACCCCGACCTGAACGCCAAGATCCAGGAACTGCACCGGCGCCGCAACGAGCTCAACCCGCAGATCGCCGGCATGCTCGCAGACGTGCCCACCTATACCGGCTCCGGCGTGGACGACTGACCGATACCCCGGAGAAGGAGAACCGTCATGGCCAAGCACGTCATCATCGGTGCCGGTTCCATCGGTACCAACGTCGCTCGTCTGCTCGCCGAGCGCGGCGAGAGCGTCCGGATCGTCACCCGCAGCGGCTCCGGCCCCGAGCACCCGCTGGTCGACCGGGTCGCCGCGGACGCGTCCGACCCGTCCCGCCTGACCGAGCTGTCCCGCGGCGCGGAAGTGATCTACCACTGCGCCAATCCACCCTCATACACGGTGTGGGAGCGCCTGTTGCCGCCCCTGCAGACGGCGGCCATCACCGCCGCCAAGGCGAACGACGCCGTCCTCGCGCTGACCGGCAGCCTTTACGCCTACGGTCCGCAGCCCGGGGGCCGGATGAACGAACACACCCCCATGGCCGCCACCGGGCACAAGGGCCGCCTGCGCAGACGCATGTGGGAACAGGCCCTTGCCGGGGGGATCCGCACCGTCGAGGTCCGCGGCTCCGACTACATCGGCAAGGACGCCAACGGCATCTACTCCCTGCTCATCAAGTCGGCCCTGGAGAAGGGAAAAGCGGCCTGGATCACCGGCCACCTGGACATGCCGCACACCTTCACCTTCAACGGCGACATGGCACAGGCCCTCATCACGCTGGCCTCCGAAGAACGCGCGTGGGGCCGACCCTGGCACGTGCCGTCCGCGCCGGCCGTCACCATTCGCGAGCTGGCGCGGCGCTACGCCGTCGCGGCGGGCCGGCCACCGGTCAAACTGATCCAGATACCGCGCTCCGTGACGCGTACGGCCGGACTGATCGTGCCGATCGCCCGCGAGATGGCCGAGATGGACTACCAGTGGTACGCGCCGTTCCACATGGACGCGACGGAGACCGCCGACACCTTCGGCCTGACCGCCACCGACCTCGACACCGCCGTCCGCAACGAGGTCAGCTGAACTCCCACCGCCACACCCGCGGGCCGACGGCATGGCCGCCGACACCGTGAACGTTCGTGGTCACGGCACTGGATCAAAGCTGAACGGGCGGCGCCTCACCGGTCGCCGGCGTCGCGCGCGTCCAACGGACGCGGGCTCGGGGGCGAGCCCGCGTCCGGCGCGCGTCACGCGTCGACGACGCTGTTCGCCGACGCCGACGGTGAGACGTCGACCGGCGAGACGTCGACCGGCGAGACGTCGACCGGCGAGACGTCGACCGGCGAGACGTCGACCGAGAATTGCTGACGTCACACCCGTTGACGCGCACACCGGGACCGCCGAACAATGTGCGAGGCCCATTTGACAACGTTGTCTAGCCTCCGAGGTTTCGCCCGTGTCGCATCCCCTGCCCCTCGACCGCCGCCGCTTCCTGCACCTCGCCGGTCTCACGGGAGCGCTGGCCGCCCTGCCCCCGCTCAGCGCAACCGCGAGCCCGTACGCGGCGGAAGGCCGCACGGACACGCCCCCCGACGCCGTCGCGGCCACCTACCTCCGTGTGCTCCAGGACCACACCCGGTGGTCCGAGACCCAGTGGGACGAGGCGCTGGGCCGCTACAGGGCCAAGGACTTCGGGTTCGCCGTGGTCCTCGGCAACGCGGTCCTGCTCACCCACGGCACCTACGACGCGGAGCGCGCGGGTACGGACCCGGAGACGCTCAAGCGGCGCACACTCGCCACGATCCGCCACTTCGCCGCGTCCAGCCGGCTCACGGGCGGCGACGAGTGGGGCCGCAAGCTGTTCTTCGACACCACGTTCCAGTCGTACTTCATCCTCGCCGCCCGGCTTCTGTGGCAGGACCTCGACACCACGACGCGGACGAACGTCGACACCATCGTCCGCGAACAGGCCGCCTATACCGTGTCGTTGGGCAGCGGCGACGACCCCGCCTCGGGCGACTGGACGCCTAACGGCCTGCTCGGCGGACACGTCGGCGACACCAAGCTGGAGGAGATGGGCCTGTACGCGCAGACCCTCGCACCGGCGCTCGCGTGGGCCCACGACGACCGCCGCGCCGCCGACTGGGCCAGGTGGTACGGCATCTGGTCGCGCAACGAGGCGGGGCTGCCACCCGCCGACCTCGCCAACCCGGCCCGCGTGGACGGCGTCGCCGTCTCCGAGAACACCGCCCGCAATCTGTACGACACCTTCATCGTCGAGAACCACGGCTCCTTCGGCCCGCACTACCAGGAGGAGTTGTGGCGCACCTCCGGCCGCAACTCCGCACACTTCCTCGCCGCCGGGCGCCCCCTGCCGCAGGTCCTCGTGCGGCAGCCGAACGCCCAGCGGCTGTGGCGCACCCTGCTCGGCGTCATGAGCGACGCGGGCGAGCCACTGATGCCGATGGTCAACGACCGTGAGCACCTCTACGGCAGGGACGTCATTCCGCTCGCCTTCCTCTCCCAGGTGATGGGCGACCGGGCCGCGGCGCGCGCGGAGCAGGAGCTGGCGTCGCGGCTGGAGGCCTACCAGCAATACCCGCCCGCGCACCGGATGGTGAAGTTCTCGGGGGAGCCGAAGTACGAACCGGAGGCACGTGCCGAGATCGCGATCAGCTATCTGCTGCACGTGTGGGCGGCGGCCTCCGGTCGGCCCGTGACGGCACTGTCGCGCGAGGAACTGTTCGCGCGCGCCTCCGGTGTCACGGACTTCGGGACCGGCCCCGGGCTGGTGTCGCACCAGTCGCGTGCCGCGTGGGCCGGTGCCGTGACCAAGCCCGGGTTCGTGAAGTTCGCCTGGCAGCCGGGGCACGACGACTGGCTGTTCCGGCTCAGTGGCGCGACCCCGATGTTCCTGCCGGCCACCGGCGCGAAGGTCCGGGGCCGTACGGTGCGCGTGTACGAGTCCCTGCGCGACGGCTTCGACGGCAGCGCGACGCTGCTGCGCCTGGACGGCGGCTGGGCCGGCTTCGCGACGCTGCCGACGGGCGCCGTCGTCTACGCGAGCAGCGGCACCGCCGATGCGGAGGGCCACCTCGACGTGCACAACCTGACGATGCCCGGCATGCCGGGACTCGACGGGGCACGCACCTACCGCTTCGAGGAGGGCGAGGCGACCGTCCGCGCCCGCGACACCTCCACCGGCACCCCAGCCGGGCGGGTGGACGAGCTCGGCTTCACGCCCACGACGGTGCGCCACGTCCGCATGCTCGGGGTGCGGCCGGACCCGTCCTACGGCTACTCCCTGTACGCCTTCGAGGTGCGCGACGGCACCCAGGGCGAGGACCTCGCGCGCGGCGGGTCCGCCACCGCCTCGTCGGCCGACGCCGGGAGGGGAGCGCCCCTCGCGGTGGACGGCGACGCGACCACACGCTGGGCGGTGTCCAGGGCCGACCGTCCGCGCGCCGACAGCTGGCTGGCCGTCGACCTCGGCGTCGAGCGCACGGTCGACCGCGTCACCCTGCGCTGGGAATCGGCGGCCGGTCGCGCCTACCGCGTCCAGGGTTCCGCGGACGGCCGGGACTGGAAGGACCTGGTGACCGGGCCGAGGCCGGCGGTGAGCAGCCGCGGCGGCTGGCTCGACGTCGACGGGCGCGCGGGGCTCGTGGTGCGTGACGGCCGGAACCCGATCAGCGTCTACGACGACGTGGTCGTCCTCGGCGACGGCCCGGCCGCACCTCTCCTCGTCGAGGGTTTCCCCGGCACGTCGGCCGGGGAGCTGCGCACGATCGCCCGGCGGCCCGCGCCCGCGGCGGAGACCACCGAGGTGCGCACAACGCTGACGGACGGGCACCTGACCCTGTTCAACCTCTCCGGCGAGCCCGTCAGGACGAGGATCGCGATCCCGCGCACCAGCACGGACACCGTGGTCTTCGAGGGCACGCAGACGCTGACCGCCGACGGCACCTCTTTGGAGGCCGCGCTGCCCGCCGCCTCGGCGGTCGTGCTGGCCCCGCGCTTCACGCTCACCCCTCTCACGGGCAGGCGACTGCCGCCGGGCCTGCGGGTCCAGGTCGTCGACGGTGCGACCGTGCGCCTGTCCGGGGTCTCTTGCGCCCTGCGCGTCCAGGCCCAGGGGCGTGCGAGGGTCGCCTCGGTCACAGCGGACCGGACGATCACCGTCGTCCTGGACGGCGCGACCGCCTACCCGCACGACGACCTGGCCCTCGGCAGGACCGTCTTCCCCACGAGCCCCCTGCCGGAGGGCATGTCCGACCCCGCGGCGGCCGTGGACGGCGACGCCCGCACAGCGTGGCAGCCGGGCGCGCGCGGCCGCATGGTGGTGGACCTCGGCGCGGCCCTTCCGGTCCGCCTGGTGGAGACCGAGTGGACGGCCGGCACGGTGCCGGGCGCGCAGGCCGGCTTCAGCACGGACGGCATCACCTACCGGAACGCCGGACCACTCACCGGTCGGGGCCGCCTGCGCCGGCTGACCGTCTCGGGGACGGCCCGCTACGTCAGCGTCGAGGTCGACGGGGCGCAGGCGGCGGTGGCACGCCTGCGGCGCCTGACGGTGCGCTGACCGCACCGCGCCCGGGCCGTGCGGGGACGCCTCGTCGGCCGTACCTCGCACGAGCCCGGGTCGGCCGCAACAGCCCGTCCGGCGCCCGGGCGGCGGGCGCGGCCACCGGAGGGTCCGGGGCGGATCAGGCTCCCCGGTCCAGGTGGCGCTTCGGAGTGCCGTGGTAACCGGCGAGGAGCGGCCGGGGCAGTGGTCCTTTGATGCGGGCCCCGTTCTCCGTCTCCTCCCAGGCGTGAGCGAGAATCCCGACGCTGCGGGAGAGGACGAACAAGCCCCGGCCGAGTTCGGACGGGAAGCCGAGTTCCGCGTAGATGATCGCTGTGGCCCCGTCGATGTTCATGGGTACCGGGCGGTCCCGGCCTTCGGCGAGCGCGGCCTCGATCGCCAGTCCGGCCTCCAGCGCCCACCCGGGGGTCTCGCCCTCGGCGACCGCCTCCCGCACCAGCGCGAGCAGGGGGTCCCGCCGGGGGTCCCGGGGGTGGAAACGGTGGCCGAATCCGGGGATGTAGGCACGGCGTCGACGGTACTCGGCGACGATCGCGCGGGCGTCCTCACCGTCGGCGACCCGGCGCAGGATCTCCATGCACTGCTGCCCCGCCCCGCCGTGGACGTCCCCGAGCAGGCCCGCGCCGGTCGCGACGGCGCTGTTCAGTCCCACGCCGCAGGTCGCCGCCATACGGGCCGCGGCGATCGACGGGGCCTGCGGGCCGTGGTCGACCGCGGCGACCAGCGCGGCCTCCAGAAGGCGGCCCTGGGGAGGCGTGGGCAGTTCACCGCGGAGCATGAGCCAGATCTGCTCGGCGAAGGTGATCCGGCCGATGAGCTCCTCGACCGGATAGCCGCGCAGCCGGATCTCGCCGGGCCGGATCTCGCTCACCGCCGTGGACCACCAGTCGGTCACGGCACGCTCGGAGATCAGCGCCTCGCTCCCGCCCGCCCCGCCACCGCTCCCGGGCTCCCGCGCCGGTCCGTCGCCCACTGGTACGGCCGTGTCGCTCATATGGCACCGCCTTCGCGCAGCGCGGCGATCTCCGCCGGGGTGTAACCGAGTTCCGTCAGCACGTCGTCGGTGTGCTCTCCCAACAGCGGTGGCGGAGCGGGAGTCGTAGCCGGTTCACCGTCCACGCGCAGCGGGCTGCCCAGCACGTGCAGGGGGCGTTCGCGTCCGTCGGGGAAGGGGAGGTCGTACACGAAGCCACGTGTGGCCAGATGCTCCAGGCCCAGGGCGTCCGGCACGGACAGTACGCGTGCCGCCGGGACCCCGGCGTCGGAGAGGATCTCCTCCCAGTCCGCCGCCGGTCGGGCGGCCAGGGCCGATTCCACCTCGTCGCGCAGCGCGTCGCGGTGCGTTTTGCGGTCGGCGGGGTGGGTGAAGCGGGGGTCGGTCGTCAGATCCTCGCGCCCGACGAGCCGGCACAGGGTCGTGAACTGCTGCTGCCGGTTGGCGGCGATGTTGAGGTACCCGTCGGCGGTGCGGAAGGTGCCGGAGGGAGCCGCGGTGAAGTTCTCGTTGCCCATGGGCTCGGGCACGCGTCCGCTGATCAGGTAGTTGGACGTGACCCAGCCCATGGCGGTGAGCGCGGACTCCAGCATGGAGACGTCGACGAAGGCGCCCTCCCCGGTACGTCCGCGGCGTACCAGGGCGGCCGCGACCGCGTAGGCGGCCGCCATGCCGCCGAGCGTGTCCGCTACGGGGAACCCGGCCCGCAGGGGCGCCGTGTCCGCTGTGCCGGTGACGCTCATCATGCCGCTGAGGCCCTGGACGATCTGGTCGTATGCCGGGCGGTCACGCAGGGGGCCCGTCTGCCCGAAACCGGAGATCGCGCAGTAGACGAGCCGGGGGTTCTCGGCGCGCAGTGTCTTCCAGCCGACACCGAGGCGGTCCATCACACCGGGGCGGAAGTTCTCCAGCAGCACGTCGGCCTCGCGGACCGCGCGCAGCAGCGCCTCCCGCCCGTCCGGATCCTTCAGGTTGAGGGTGAGCGAGCGCTTGCCCGCGTTCTGTGCCAGGAAGGAGGCGCCCAGCAGCTCCTCCCCCAGGGCGCGGTCGGCGCCCAACTGGCGGGCGAGATCACCGGATTCCGGCATCTCCACCTTGACGACATCGGCGCCCTGCAGAGCGAGCTGATAGCCGGCGAAGGGGCCGGCGAGAACGTTGGTCAGATCGAGGATCCGTACGCCCTCCAGAAGGGGGGTCGTCATCAGGCGGTGCCTCCGATGCAGTCGAGCGCGGTGAGGGCGCGTGCCGTGTCCAGCAGGGCGGGGGTGAGGCCGGCGACGGCCTCGTCGGTGAAGCGGGTGGTCGGGCCGCCCAGCGCGACCGCCGCGGTCAGGCGGCCCGACGCGGCGGCGAAGACCGGGGCCGCGACGCCGGAGACGCCGGGCTCGCGTTCGCCGTGGCTGACGGCCATGCCGTCGGCGTCGGCCTTCCGGGCGCGTTCCCAGAGCGGCTCGCACCAGTCGTCGCCCGGTGCGCGGGACGCCACCGCGGCGACGTCGGCGCGGTCCGAGCGGGACAGGAGGACATGGCTCGCGGCCCCCGACCAAAGGGGCAGCTCCGCCCCGACGCGGACGACGTGACGCAGCGTGCGGGTGCCTTCGTGGCGGGCGACGCAGACGCGGCTGTTCTGCTGACGGACGTAGACGGACACCGTCTCGCCCCCGCTCGCCTCGCTCAGCTCGGCCAGGCGGCGCAGGGCCTCCTCGGGCAACCGCCAGGTCCGGTTGGCCAGTTCCGCCCACCGGAGAAGTCCGGCGCCTGGAACGAGATGGCCGTCGCCCCGGCTCCAGAGCAGACCGCACTGTTCCAGTGTGTGGACCAGCCGCACCACGGTGGTCTTCGGCAGTCCGGTGGCGTCGACCAGTTCGCGTACGGACCGGCTGGGGTGCTCGACGTCGAAGAGCGCGAGCAGGTCCACCGCGCGCTGCACACTGCGGACACCACCGGCGTCGGATTCAGGCATGCCGTTCCCTCGTGTCGGAACAACCGGCGAGGCGGCCCCCGGCCGGTGAGCGGGCCGTACCATCAGACCACGAAACCATTTGGCAGCACAAACAAACCACCTAGTGGTACGAACGTCAGTTCGTTTCTCTCGTCGGGGCAGACCTGCGCACGTGCTCCGACGTGTGGGGCGACCGCCCGTGGCACACCCCGTCCGAGGCGGCGGGTGCCACGGACGCCCCGTCAGGTGAGGGCGGCCACGATGTGGTCGGCGGCCTCGGTGGCCATGCGGCGCAGCGCCTCCGCGGTCTGCGCGCCGGTGTGCGGGGTGATGACGACCGACGGTTCGTCACGCAGCGGGTGGTCCGACGGGAGCGGTTCGACGGCCGTGACGTCGAGCCCGGCGCCCGCCAGGTGGCCCCGCCGGACGGCGTCCAGCAGGGCGGACTCGTCGATGACGCCCCCGCGCGAGGTGTTCACCACCACCGCGCCCTCGGGCAGTGCCAGGAGTTCCGGCAGACCGATGAGGTTCCGGGTCGTCTCGACCAGCGGCACGTGCAGGCTGAGGTTGTCGGCCCGGGACAGCAGGACCGGCAGGTTCACGGGTTCGACGCCCGCCTCCTCGATGACGGAGGCGGGCACCATCGGGTCGTGGGCCAGGACACGCATACCGAAGCCCTGACCGGCGATCGCCGCGACCTCACGGGCGATCCGGCCGAAGCCGATCAGCCCGAGTGTCGCGCCGGAGAGCTCACGCCCGCGGATCGCGGCACGGGCATCCCCCTCGTCGCGGACCGCGATGCCGATGCCCCGGCGCACGGCGAGCAGCAGCGCCATGGCGTGCTCGGCGACGGACCGGCTGTTGGCCGTCGGGGTGGTGGTGACGGTGATCCCCAGCTCCCGCGCGGTGTCGATGTCCACGGTGTCGACGCCGACGCCGTGCCGGGCGACGATGCGCAGCCGCGGCGCGGCGCGCAGCATGGCGCCGTCGACCCTTTCGGTGCGCAGCAGGATGGCGGTGACCCGATCGCTGATCTCGTCGAACGGGACGCCCTGCGTGCCGTACCCGAGGCGCACGTCGGCGTGCGGGCGCAGGCGCGCCAGGGCGTCCTCGTGGACCGGCCGGGGAATCCAGACGAGCGGGCGGTCAGTCACGGGGCACCAGCCGCTGGTTGGCCGCCCGACGCTCGGTCTCGCCCTCGAGGAGCCGGCGTGTGCCGGCGATGACGTCGTCGGCCTCCCCGGCCGGTACGACTGCCACACCGTCGTCGTCACCGACCACCCAGTCCCCGGGGCCGACCGGCACCCCACCGACGGCGATCGGGCCGCCCACGCGGTACGGACCGGTCTTCCACGGTCCCGCGGGCGTCACGCCTCGGGCGAAGACCGGGACGCCGAGCCCGGCCAGCTCGACGACGTCCCGGGCAGCGCCGTCGAGGACGATGCCGCCGATCTCCAGCGCCCTCGCCTTCTGCACCACCAGCTCGCCGATCAGCGCACGGGTGACGTCGCCGCCTCCGTTGACGACGAGCACCTCCCCGCGCCGTATCGTCTCGAACGCCGCGTGCAGGCCCTTGTTGTCACCCGGCCGCGTCCACACGGTGAACGCGGGGCCGGACAGGACCGCGCCCGGCCACAGCGGGCGGATGCCGTCGGCGACGCCGAAGCGGTCCATCGCGTCGGACACGGTGGCGACGGGGAACGCCCCGGGAGGCGGATAGTGGTGCACGGTTCTCCTTCGGTGGGTCGGTACGGCCGGTGGGTCGGTACGGCCGGTGGGTCGGTACGGCGCGGTAGTTCGGCGGGTCAGTACAGGGCGGGAGGCAGACCGGTTCGCGCGATGTCCTCGGCGCAGCGGCGCACCGCGAGCACGAAGCCGGGGATCTTGTCCTCGGTGAACCGCACGGTCGGTCCGCCGACGGCGAGCACCGGCGGGCGGGCGGGTGCGTCGTCGCCCGGGAACGGGACGGGTACCGCCAGACCGCTGTTGCCCGGTTCGCGTTCGCCGTGGGTGACGCACCAGCCCCTCTCGGCCGCGGCCTCCGTTCCGGCGCGGAGCGCCTCGGCGTCCCCGTCGGACTCCGCGGCGATGCGCGCGAAGAGCAGCTCCCGTTCCTCCGGCGGTTCGAGGCTGAGCAGTACGTACGCGGCGGATCCCACGGACATCGTCAGGACGTCACCCGGCTCCACCACATGGCGCAGGGTGTTGGGGCTGGGAGCCTGACCGACCACGACCCGCCCCGTGCCCTCGCGGACGTAGAGGCTCACCGTCTCACCGGTCTCGGCGGCGAGGGCGCGCATCCGCGCCAGTGAGGCGGGCGGGACCGTCCAGGCGGTGTCGGCGAAGGCCGCGAAGGCGATCAGGCTGGTGCCGACCCGGACCCGCCCGTCCCGCCCGGACTCCACCAGTCCCTCTCCGGCCAGCGTCTCCACGAGCCGGAGCACGGTGGTCCTCGGCAGGCCCGTCTCGCGGACAAGGTCGGTCAGTGTGAGTGACATGCGTTCCGGTGTGAACGCCCGCAGCACCTGCCACGCCCGGCTCACCGCCCGGATCCCACCCCCGTCAGATGTCGGAGACATCGGTTCCCTTCTTCGTTGTGTCATCTCCATTGCCTCGCCCCGGAAATGATGTTTACCATCTGGCGGTCATCAGTATCCACCAGATGGACACACTGAGGTAGCCGACCACCGCGAATCCAGCCAGGCACGACGTCACGCTCGGTCCGGGGTCACAAGGGAGTGATCGTGCAGAGGAAACGTTTCATGCTCGCCGTCGCCGGCGTCCTGAGCACCGTGGTGCTCGCGGGCGCCGCCGCGGTGGACGCGAGCAACTCCACCTCGGGCGCCACTCCGAGGTCGAAACTGACGGTCACGGCCCCGGCCGCGCCCGGAGGCGGCTGGGACCTCGCGTCTCGCGAGTTCCAGCAGGCCCTGCGGGGCGACTCGATCGTCAACAACGTGCAGGTCGTCAATGTGCCGGGAGCCGGCGGCACCATCGGGCTCGGGCAGTTCGTCGAGTTCGGCGACGACCCCACACGGCTGATGATGACCGGCACCGTGATGGAAGGCGCGATCACGGTCAACAAATCGCGCGTGAACCTGGAGAACACCACGCCGATCGCCCGGCTCGCCGAGGACTACCAGGTCTTCATCGTCCCGGCCGACTCCCCGTACCGGACGCTCCAGGACTTCATGGCCGCGTGGAAGGAGAACCCGCACAGCCACGCCGTCGGCGGCGGCGGGCTCGGTGGCACCGACCATCTGCTCGCCGGACTCGCCGCGCGCGAGGCCGGCATCGACCCGAAGGAGGTCAACTACATCTCGTTCGCGGGCGGCGGTGAGGTACTCACGGCACTGCTGTCGAACACCGTCGAGATCGGGGTCAGCAGCTACAACGACTTCCGCGACCAGATCGAGGCGGGCAACCTGCGGGCCCTCGCGGTCTCGGCCGACAGGCCGGTGCCGGGAATCGACACCCCTACCTTCATCGAGCAGGGCGTCGACGTGTCGCTGCCCAACTGGCGCGGCCTGGTCGCCCCGCCGGGCATCAGCGACGCACAGCGACAGGAACTGACCGACATCGTCACCGAGGGGACCCGCACGGCCGAGTGGGAGGACGCCCTCACCCGCAACAAGTGGGTGGACAGCCTCCTGACCGGTGACGAGTTCGCCGAGTTCATCCGCCAGGACCAGCTGAGGGTGAACACCATCATCAAGGAGCTGGGGCTGTGACCACCCACCCCGTGCCGGACACGGGACCGGCCGCCTTCCTGCGCCGCCGCACCGGCCTGATCGTCCCGCTGCTGCTGCTCGTCACCGGCGTCGTGCTGGGTGCCGGAACACTCACCATGGAGGTGCCGGCCAACGTCGCCTCACCGGGGCCCCGGATGTTCCCCACGGTGGTCGCCGTCGCGTGCGTCGTGTTCGCCGTCCTCCTGGGCGTCGACGTGGTGCGCCGCCCCGAGCCCGAGCAGGTCGCCGCCCCGGCCAACGGCACTCCGCCCACCGGCACCGATACCGCCGCCGAGGCCACCGGCACCGCCGTCTCCACCGCCGCCGCGGACACCACCGGGTCCGACGCCGACGACGCCGTCGACCCGGGCAGGGTCCGGAGCAACCGCTGGGCGGTGCTCGGACTCGTCGGCACGATCGCGGCGTTCATAGCCCTGCTCGTCCCCCTCGGCTGGCTGCTGTCCGGCGCGCTGCTGTTCTGGGGGGTCGCCAGAGCGCTGGGCAGCCGTCGGCCGGTGTTCGACGCCTTCCTGTCGATCGCGATCTCGTCCACCGTTCAACTGGCCTTCTCCGCAGGACTGGGCCTCAGCCTTCCCCCGGGCATCCTGGCAGGAGTCCTCTGATGGAATCACTGGGCAACCTCGGCGACGGGTTCCTCACGATCCTGACGCCCATGAACATGCTGTGGGTGCTCGTCGGCGCTCTGCTGGGCACGGCCGTCGGCGTACTTCCGGGCCTCGGCTCGGCGATGGCAGTGGCACTGCTGCTGCCGGTGACCTTCTCGCTGGACCCGATCGGCGCGTTCATCATGTTCGCCGGCGTGCTGTTCGGCGGACTGTTCGGTGACTCGACCGCCGGCATCCTGATGAACACCCCCGGCAACAGCACCGCGATCGCCGGGTCCATCGAGGGGCACCGGATGGCGAAATCCGGTCGCGCCGCCCAAGCGCTCGCGACCGCCGCCATCGGCGCGTTCATCGGCGGCATCCTCTCCTCCGTCCTCGTGGTGTTCTTCGCCCCCTCGCTGGCCGAACTCGCCACGCTCTTCGGCCCCGCCGAGTACCTGGCGCTCGCGGTCTTCGCGTTCGTCGCCATCTCGGCCGTGGTGAGCGAGTCGGTCCTCCGCGGCCTGGCCGCCCTGGTCATCGGACTCGCGATCGCGCTGGTCGGCGTCGACGGCATGTCGGGCGCCGCACGCTTCACCGGGGGCCTGCCGGAGCTGTTCGACGGCATCAACATCGTGGTGATCACCGTGGGCCTGCTGGCGCTCGGCGAGGTCGTCGCCGTCGCCGCACGACGCGGGACCAAGGAGGACCTGCGCGTCATGCCGTCCACCGGCCGGCTGTGGCTGTCGCGCCGGGAGATCCGGCTGGCGGTGCCGGCATGGCTGCGCGGCACCGCGATCGGTGTGCCGTTCGGCATCATCCCCGTAGGCGGATCCGAGGTGCCGACCTTCCTCTCCTACGGCACCGAGCGCAGGCTCGGATCGCGACGCGCGGACTCCATGTTCGGCAAGGGCGCCATCCAGGGCGTGGCCGGACCGGAGGCGGCGGGCAACGCGACCGCCGGCACCGCGATGGGCGCCCTGCTCGCGCTGGGCCTGCCGACGTCGGCGACGGCCGCCGTACTGCTGGCCGCGTTCCGCCAGTACGGACTCCAGCCCGGCCCGCTGCTCTTCGAGCGTGCGAGTGACCTCGTGTGGGCCCTGCTGGCCAGCTTCTTCGTCGCCATGACCGTCCTGCTGGTACTCAATCTGCCGTTCGCGCCGTTGTGGGCGAAGCTCCTGAAAGTTCCCCGGCACTACCTCTACAGCGGGATCACGGTGTTCGCCATGCTGGGTGTCTACGCGACCAGCGGCAAGGTCCTCGATCTCGTCCTCGTCCTGGCCATCGGCCTGCTCGGCTTCGCCATGCGCCGGTACGGGCTGCCCGTCGCCCCGGTCCTCATCGGAGTCATCCTCGGCCCGCTCGCCGAGACCGAGTACCGCCGCGCGATGGCGGTCAGCGAGGGCGACCCGTCGGTGCTGGTGTCGAGCCCCATCACGATCGTCCTCTACCTCGTGCTCGCGCTCGGCGTCACCGGCCTGCTGGTCCAGCGCGCCCGGAACCGCCGCCGCGCCAGGACACCGCGGGCGGTCTCGTCCTGACCCGTCGGAGTGCCGGCCCGTGACCGGACCGCGCCCTCGGCCCGGTCACGGGTGACAGCCGGGTCGAGGGCTGGAGTCCGTCCTCACGCAGCACGCCAACATCGTCCACGCCGCGCAGAAGGCCGGCGTCCAACACCTCGCCTCCGCAGGCACCGCCGTCAACAATGCCCAGGACTCACCGATGAGCCCGAGAGGACTTCCATCACGCACTTCGGCTCATCCGTGGTCAGTTCTCGCCCACAAGATCGAGACCGTCGGTGGACGCCGCCGGTGTGATCTCGGGAACGGGCCACTTACGGTTCAGCGGCAGCGACGCATCCCGCCACCAAGGGCGCGCGGGGAGGTCCCCAGCGGGTTCGAAGGGCTGGCCCGGGACCGGGACGGCGACTGCCTGTCCGACCGCACCGGCGGCGGCCAGCGTCCACTCGCCGGGCTCGGCCCAGGGATGCAACGAGAGATTGAACGTCCCCCAGTGGATCGGCAGCATGACACCGCTGGGTCGGCCTTGCTGCAGGTCGAGGTGGCTCTGGACCCCTTGCGAGGGGTTCATGTGAATGTCCGGCCACGCGCCGGGCAGCGGGGTGGAATCCGTGTGGTTCTCGGGCCAGTAATCGCTGTAGGCACCGATCTGGATCATGGTCGCGTCAAACGGACCGTGCTCGGTGCCGATGTCCCGGAAACCGGAGAAGTAGCCGGTGTCCCCGCTGTGGTAGATCCGGTGCTCGGGCCCGGCCACCGCCCAGGAGGCCCACAGCGTGTGCTGCTGGTTGCGCAGTCCCCGGCCGCAGAAGTGCCGCGCGGGCGTGGCGGTCAGCCGGATGCCGCTGACCTCGGCGGACTCGTTCCAGTCGAGCTCGCGCAGCCGGGACGCGGGCACGCCCCAGCGCTCCAGATGCGCGCCGACCCCGAGCGGCACGGCGAAGACCGTGTCCGTCGAGGCCAGGTCGCGGATGGTGGGCAGGTCCAAGTGGTCGTAATGATCGTGGGAGATCACCACGACATCGACGGGTCCCAGGGCGCGCAGCGGGACGGGCACCGGGTGCAGCCGCTTCGGGCCGGCGAAGGCGAACGGGGAACAGCGTTCGCCCCAGACCGGATCGAAGAGCACACGTCGGCCGTCGATCTCGGCGAGTACGGTCGAATGCCCCATCCAGGTGAGCCGGAGCCCCGAGGGGGGCGGCGCCGCGAGGTCGGTGAGGGTGGTGGGGTGCACGGGGATGGTGCCCGCGGGAGCGCGACGTGCCCGCGCCTCCTTCTGGAAGTAGACCTTCGCGAGCTCCAGGCCGGAGCCGCCGGACGGTCTGATCCTGGCTCCCACCGGGTTCTGGAATGACCCGTCCGCGAAGTTGGGTGAGCGGTGGATCCGCTCCAACCGCTCCCCCGCGGAGTCGGCCCCGAAGGCCGCGGGTCGGATCGAGCGCAGCCGTGAGCGCAACGAGAGGGAGGAACCAGCGCCTGTCACAGCACCTCCTGGGGTTCAGTGTCGTCCTCATTATCGCCAGCGGCGTCCCGCGGTGCGGGCCGAGTGATCACGCCGCCGCCCCTCGGTACGTTCCGTCCAGCCGATCGTCCAACGTGGTCATTGCCCCGAGGATTCCCGGGCACGCATGCGTGCGAGGAATCAGGCCGGAGGAATCGACCGGTGGAATCCGGGGGAAACGGGACGATCGCTTCGCCGGCCGGCCGGTCATGGCTGTCTCCGCGGGCCGACGTCGCCGCCGTCCCGCGGCGGCCATACTGGGCCCCCGGACACGGACAGGGACGCAGAACCGAAAGGGATCTCGTGAGCCATCAGCAGACAGACACGACCGAGGCGGCCGAAACGGGCAGCACCGTCGACGCCGCCCACGACGTACTCGTCGTCGGCGGCAGCGGAGTGGACACCATCGTCCGAGTCGACTCCCTGCCGGTGCCGCTGGCCGACTCGGTCGGTGTGGGCCCGATCCACGAGTGGCCGGGGCACACCGGCGGGAACGTGGCCCTGGGCTGCCGGGCGCTCGGTCTGAAGGTGAAGTTCCTCGACTACATAGGGGACGACTGGATCGGCGGCCTGGTCCGCGACCGGCTCACGGCCGGCGGTGTGGACTTCGAGACGCTGGTCTCGGAGACGGGGACCCGGCGCGCGGTCAACCTCGTCGAGAAGACCGGCCGCCGGATGTCCTTCCACGACGCTCGTGACCCGGAGCACCTGCGGATGCCGCGCGAGTTCTACCTGCCCCACCTCGAACGTGCCCGTCATGTCCATCTCTCGATCACCAACTTCACGCGGTTCCTGTACGACGACATCGAGGCGCTCGGAGTCCCGGTCTCGACCGATCTGCACGACTGGGACGGGCTGAGCGACTACCACCGGGACTTCGCCCTCCGCTCCGATCTGGTGTTCCTCAGCGCGGTGGGGGCGGGTGAGCGGATCGCCTCCGTGATGCGGGAGATCCTGCGCGAGGGGCGGGCGGAGGCGGTGGTCGCGACGGCGGGCGCGGGCGGGTCGTACGTGATGAGCCGCGACGGCAGCCGTACCCCGCGGCCCGTTCCCGCGACGGTGCCCCCCGCACCGGTGGTGGACTCCAACGGCGCGGGCGACGCGTACGTCTGCGGTTTCCTCTACGGTCGGCTGGCCGGGCGGGACCTGGAGGCGTGTGCCCGGCTCGGTGCCGTGGCGGGCGCCCACGCCTGTACGGGCGAGGGCAGTACCGCGCTCATCGGACAGGACGCCCTGCTCGCGGCCCCGGCCTGAGCGGCGCCGGGCACGCCGGGTACCGGCCCCCGATGCGGGCCCGGTGTCCCGTCCCGGACAACGGGCCACGGTGATCCGGGCCCGATCTCGGGCCCGGGCGCCGAACCACGGCGGCGGCTCAGGTCTGCCGCAGAGGGTCGTACGCCTCCTCGTCGAGCCCGAACGTCCAGGCGACGCCCTCCTTGGCCGTCCGGGTGGCGGGCGGCACCCGCAACCAGTAGGTGCGGTACGAACCGTCCGGCTCCGGACTGGAGTTGACGACCTCGACCATCACGACGTCCTCGTCGTCGTCCAGCCGGATCCGCCACAGGACGCCGGTCTCGTCCTTGTGCACGGGCTGGGCGTCCGACTCGCTCAGATAGCGGTCGTAGCCGTAGTACTCCAGCATCACGCGGCGCAGCTCCGCGTTGCCCTCGGTCCGTATCCGCTCGGGCGTCAGCGACGCCAACTCGTCGAGGAACTCGGCCGGGACCGGCATGCCGCGCCACGCGTACAGGGCGAAGCCGTCGGCGTAGGCCAGCGCGGGCCCGTCCCCGCGGTCGAGCCGGCCCGCCTCGTCCCGGTGCAGCTCGGTGGGGCGTTCGCAGATCACGACGGCACGTTCGTACGGCCACCACCAGCCGGCGTGCCGCGCGACCTCGGCGAGTCCCTCGAGCCGCTCGCCGTGCCCGTCGAACGCGGCGAGCCAGGCCGCGTCGTGCTGCCCGAGGACCGCGTCGAGCAGCACCGCGCGGACATCGGCCGCCTCGACGGACTCCTTCGCGAGCGCCTCCACGACGCCGGCGCGTATCCGGTCGGCGAGCGCCCGGGTGGTGTCCCACAGGCGGGCCCCGGTGGCACTCCAGTGCTCCGCCCAGCGGGCGACCCCCAACTCCTGGTGAAGTCGACGCCGTTCGCCGGCCCATGGGTAGGTGCGCACGTCGTCGCGCACCGACGCACCCGCGTCGCCCAGCTCTCGTACGGCCCGCACACCGGCCGACGGTGACGCCGCCCAGACGATTCGCTCCGGCTCCGTCAGCCCCGCTTTGCGGTAGGCGAGGCGCACGCCCCGCTCGGCCGCGGCCCGGTCCGCCGCCCCCGTCGCCGCCGCGACGGCCCGCCACATGTCCACACCGCTCATTTCCGCACCCATACCTCGCTACCCGTCCCCTGCAGTACTCGTACGCCGTTGTCCCGCCGCGTCCTGATCCGCGATCGCCCCGGTCAGTCCGCGACGACCCGGAACGCCCCCGGCACGTACTCGCGCTGGCGCACCACCCGGAACCATCCCTTGGGCAGCGCTATCGCCGCGTGCTCCTCGTGCACCACGCGCCCGCCGTCCGGGAGGTGGAGGTACATCGGTGCCGACATGTCACCGGACTCGCGGACCAGGCGCCCGGGTCCGGGCACGGCGTGGGCGTGTCCGGTGACCTCGCCGAGCGCGAGCACCAGGCGGCCCCGCGCGTCCCTCGGCTCGCCCCGCACGCCCGTCTCGTCCAGCAGTCGCGCGGGCACGGTCTCCTGTGCGACGGGCGTGATCAGTACGTCTCCCTGCCGGAACATGGCTCTCCCCTCGATCCGGTGGCGCCGAGCGCGCCGACCTGAGACGAACGCTACGGCGAGGGTCTGACAACCGGCCCCGACGACGGCGCGGTCCGGTCCCGGCGAGGGCCTCGTTCAGTCCCGGCGAGGGCCTTGTCAGTGGGCCTTGGTAGAACTTCTCCACATCAACCGACCAACGTCACACCGGTGCACTGGAGCGATCCACCATGACCGTCTCGGACCAACTGAACGAGCTGTACGGCCTGCCCGCGTTCGACTTCCCCGAAGCGGGATCGGAGGACTCCCTTCCCGACCCGGCCTCCGTGGCCTGGCGCATCGCCGTCGAGGCGTACGAGAGCGACGAGCAGTGGGACGAGGCGTTCGCCCGCTTCACCGAGGCCGTGGATCCGACGCGGGTGCGAGCGCTGATCGTCGGAGCCTGGAGCGACGTCTACGACTCGGGCCCCGACGACGTCATCGAAACACTCGTCGCGGCGCGCGACCGGCTGCCGGCGCTGCGCGCGGTCTTTCTCGGGGACGTCACCTTCGACCAGTGTGAGATCTCCTGGATGCATCAGACGCAGGTCGCCCCCCTGCTCCAAGCCTTCCCCGAGCTGACCGAGTTCGGCGTGCGCGGCGGCCAGGACCTGGGGTTCTCCCCCGTCCGGCACGAACGGCTGCGCTCGCTCACCATCGAGACGGGCGGTCTGGACGCGGAGGTCGTACGGTCGGTCGGCGCCTCCGACCTCCCCGCGCTGGAGCACCTGGACCTCTGGCTGGGCGTCTCCTGGTACGGCGGGACCACGGAAGTGGCCGACCTGGCGCCGTTCCTCTCGGGGGAGCGCTTCCCCCGGCTGCGGCATCTGGCGCTGCGCAACAGCGAGATACAGGACCGGATCGCGAACGCGCTGGCCGGCGCCCCGGTCGTGGCCGGTCTGGAGGTACTGGACCTCTCCATGGGGACGCTCGGCGACGAGGGTGCCGAGGCGCTCCTGAGCGGACAGCCGCTCACCCACCTCAAGAAGCTCGATCTGCACCACCACTTCCTGAGTGAGGCGATGCGGGAGCGGCTGACGACCACGCTCGGCGCGGCCGGGGTGGAAGTCGATATCTCGGAGGCCGAGACGGCGGACGGCGATTCCGACGGTGTCGAGGGCCGCTACACAGCGGTGTCGGAGTAAGCCATGGCACCGTCCCCGAACGCGCCCGCCGACCAGGCGGGGCTTTCGCGACACGCCCTGGCCGTGGTCGGAAATCCGGCCAACCGCCGCGTCATCCTCTTCCAGGACGCCGTACGGGCCGCCGGCCTGCCCGCCGCCAGGGAGGTCTCCTGGCTCGACGTGCTGCGCGGCCGGGCCGCGTTCGGGGCCGGTGAGACGGTGCGGATCGACTCCCCGGGCGAGGACACCGAGGTGGACCGGCTGCTGCGCGACGCGGACGATCCGACCCGGGTGGAGGGCACCGGCCGCTGGTACAGGCACTTCACCGCCGCCGCCCGGGAGGTGGGACGCGCGGCGGCGGACGCCGGGGCGCTGCTGCTCGACGACCCCGGGGAGATCGCGGTGCTGTTCGACAAGAGGCTCTGCCACGGCGTGCTGGACGGGGCGGGCGTCACGGTGCCCCTCTCGCCCACCTCGGGCCCCGGCGCGCCCGCCGTGTCCGGCTGGGACGACGTGCGGACCCTGATGGCGGACGCCGGGCTGTCCCGGGCGTTCGTCAAGCTGGCCCACGGGTCCTCGGCGTCCGGGGTGATCGCGCTGGAGACGGCGGGGCCCGGCCGGGTGCGGGCCACGACCTCCGTCGAACGTGACCCGGAGGGACGTCTGTTCAACTCGCTGCGGGTGCGTCGCTATACGACGGAGGCGGAGGTGGCCGCGATCGTGGACACCCTCGCCCCCGACGGGCTGCACATCGAGAAGTGGCTGCCCAAGGCGACACAGGGCGGCCGGTCGGCCGATCTGCGCGTCGTCATCGTCGCCGGGCGTGCCACCCACGCGGTGGTGCGCACCAGCGGCTCCCCGATGACCAATCTCCATCTGGGCGGCTCCCGTGGGGATCTCGGCGCGGCACGGGCGGCGATGGACGCGTCCGGAGCCGGTTGGGCCGCGGCCATGGCCGTGTGCGAGCGGGCGGCCGAGTGTTTTCCGGGCACGCACTGCGTGGGCGTCGATCTGCTGGCGGCCCCGAACTGGCGGCGGTTCGCGGTCTGCGAGGTCAACGCCTTCGGTGACCTGCTGCCCCGGCTGACCGGCCTGCCCGGCAGCGCCGGCGAGGGTCTGGACACCTACGGAGCGCAGCTCGCCACGCTGCCCCGGAGCATGCCCCGCAGTCCGGGGAAGGAGGTGCGGCAATGCACCCGCCCGAGCTGACACCGGCACACCCGCCTGCCGACACAACGCCCGACGTGATTCCTGACATGAACGAGGTCGTCGGCCGGGACGATCTCCTGTTCGTCACCCTCGACACCCTGCGCCACGACGTGGCGAGCGAACTCGCCGCCGAAGGCCGCATCCCCCACCTCGCCCGGCATCTGCCGGGCGGGCGCTGGGAGGAACGCCACGCCCCCGGCAGCTTCACCTACGCCTCCCACCAGGCGATGTTCGCCGGGTTCCTGCCCACCCCGGCGGTGCCGGGCCGCCACCCCCGGCTGTTCGCCGGGCGTTTCGGCGGCAGTGAGACGACAGCGGGCCGGACCTACGTCTTCGACACGCCGGATCTGCCCTCGGCCCTCGCGGCGGCGGGCTACCGCACGGTGTGCGTCGGCGGCGTCGGCTTCTTCAACAAGCGGGGCGCGCTGGGCTCGGTCCTGCCCGGCATGTTCCAGGAGAGCCACTGGGAACCGGAGTTCGGCGTGGCCTCACCCACCTCGTTCGAGGCACAGGTCACCCGCGCGGAACAGGTCGTGGCCGGCCTGCCGCGCGAGCAGCGGCTGTTCCTCTTCGTCAATGTGGCCGCCCTGCACCAGCCCAACTGGTTCCATCTGCCCGGCGCCACCCGCGAGGCGGGCGACTCCCGCGCCACGCACGCCGCCGCGCTCACCTACGTCGACCGGCACATCGGCCGGCTCTTCGCCGCCGCGAGCAGCCGGCGGCGCTGCTTCACCATCGTCTGTTCCGACCACGGCACCGCCTACGGCGACGACGGCTGGACCGGTCACCGCCTGGCCCACGAGTCCGTCTGGACCGTGCCGTACGCCCATTTCTTCCTGGAAAACGGGGCCCTTGATGAGCACCACTGACACCCTCCGCGCCCATGAGGACGCGGCCACCGATCCCGGTGCGGAGCCGGTCGCGGCGAGCGCCACCACACCACGCCCGTACGAGAATTACGTCTACGCCTATCCGCACAAGACGGCCTACCGTCCGCTGCCGGACCGTCCCGCGCTGCGCGACCTGTGGGCGGGCGAGCGCCTGGACGCGCTCTCGCTCTACCTGCACATCCCCTTCTGCGAGGTCCGCTGCGGCTTCTGCAACCTCTTCACCCGGATCGGCGCCCCGGACGAGCTGACGACGCGCTACCTGGACGCCCTGGACCGACAGGCGACAGCGGTGCGGGAGGCGCTCGACGGGGCGGCGGCCCGGGCCGGTGCCGCCACCGTACGGTTCGCCACCGCCGCCTTCGGCGGGGGCACCCCCACCTTCCTCGACGCCGCCGAGCTGACGCGGCTCTGCGACATCGCGGAGCGGCGCATGGGGGTGCGGCTGACGGACGTCCCGCTCTCCGTGGAGACCTCCCCCGCCACGGCCACCGCCGACCGGCTGGCCGTGCTCGCCGACCGGGGCGCCACCCGCGTGAGCATCGGAGTCCAGAGCTTCGACGACGCCGAGGCGAGGGCCGCCGTGCGGCCGCAGCGGCGCGCCGACGTGGAGGCGGCGCTCGGGCGGATACGCGAGGCGCGGATCCCGGTCCTCAACATCGACCTCATCTACGGCATCGACGGCCAGACGGAACACACCTGGCGCCGTTCCCTGGACGCCGCGCTCGCCTGGCGGCCCGAGGAGCTGTACCTGTACCCGCTCTACGTCCGGCCCCTCACCGGCCTCGGCAGGCTCGGCGCGCACGGCGACGCGGCCTGGGACGACCAGCGGCTGCGCCTGTACCGGCAGGGCCGCGACCACGTGCTCGCCCAGGGATACGAGCAGGTCTCCATGCGGATGTTCCGCCGGGCGGACGCCCCGCCCCAGGGGGCGGACGACTACGCCTGCCAGACCGACGGCATGATCGGCCTCGGCTGCGGAGCCCGCTCGTACACGTCCACGCTGCACTACTCCCTGGACTACGCCGTCGACATGCGCGAGATCCGCCGCATCATCGACACCTACACCACCACCGAGGACTTCTCCCGGGCCGAGGTCGGCCGACGCGTCGACGGTGACGAGGCACGCCGCCGTCATCTGCTCCAGTCGCTGCTCCAGGCGCGGGGCATGGAAGTGGCGGACTACCGAGGGCGGTTCGGCACCACCCCCGCCGAGGACTTCCCCGCCGAACTGGCGCGGTTCGCCGCGCTCGGCTGGCTGGCCGAGGACGTGGACCCGGGCCTGCTCCGGCTGTCGCCCGAGGGGCTGGCGTACTCGGACGCGCTGGGACCCGCGCTCTTCTCACCCGCCGTACGGGCCGCGATGGCCGCGTACGCGTGGAAGTGAGCCCGGCATGGACCTGACGATCCTGTACCGCGGCCCGCTCGCCTCCTGCGACTACGACTGTCCGTACTGTCCCTTCGCCAAGCGGCGGGACAGCCCCGAGCGGCTGCGTGCCGACCGGGCCGCGCTGGAACGTTTCGCCGACTGGGCGGCACAGCAGTCGCGGGACCGGCTGTCCGTGCTGTTCACGCCCTGGGGCGAGGGTCTGGTGCGCTCCTGGTACCGGCGGACCCTCGCCGAGCTGTCCCACCTGCCGCATCTGCGCCGGGTGGCCATCCAGACCAACCTCAGCTGTCGTACGGACTGGCTGGCGGACGCCGACCTCGGGACGCTGGCCCTGTGGTGCACGTACCACCCGGGGCAGACGCCGTACGACCGTTTCCTCGCCAAGTGCCATGACCTCGCGGACCGTGGGGCCCGGTTCAGCGTGGGCGTCGTCGGCCTGCCCGAGCACCTGGAGCACGCCCGCAGGCTGCGTGCCGCGCTGCCGGGCCATGTCTACCTGTGGATCAACGCGGCCGAGGGGCACACCTACACGGACGAGGAGGCCGCCCGCTGGACGGACCTCGACCCGCTCTTCCCCTACAGCCGGCACCCCCACCGCTCGGCCGGCCTGCCGTGCCGCACGGGCGAGTCCGTGATCTCGGTGGACGGCGAAGGGACCGTACGGCGCTGCCACTTCGTGCCGTCCGAGCTGGGCAACCTGTACGACGGCTCGTACCGCCGGGCACTGGCGCCCCGCGCGTGCCCGCTGGCGGTGTGCGACTGCCACATCGGCTACGTGCACCTGGAGACGCTGCCGCTGTACGACGTCTTCGCGGGCGGCGTGCTGGAGAGGATCCCGGCGAGAGCCTGACGGACCTGCCGGGGCCGCGCGGTACCGCCCCGCGGCCCGTACGGGCGCGGACAAGCCCCGGCAGGGCCCCGGGGCCCGTTCTCCCCGGCGTCCGAAGGGCCCGCCGGGAGGCGCTCAGCGTTCCAGGGGCAGGAGGTCGGGCCGTTTTGCCGCCACGTGATCACCTGACGATTCGCCCCGCAGGCGGCGGCCGATCCAGGGCACCAGGTACTCACGCGCCCAGTGGAGGTCGTCCCGGCGTGTCTCCAGCGTGCCCCGGGGGGCCTGCGGCGGCCACGCCTGGTCCGGGTCGGCGGGCACCGGTACGCCCAGCACCTGCGCGGCGCGCAGCGCGACCCGGGTGTGGCCCTCGGGCGAGAGATGGAGCCGGTCGCCGTCCCAGGCCCGCCGGTCCTGGACGGACCTGAGGGACCACAGGTCGAGCACCGGGCAGCCGTACCGGTCGGCGATGGCGCGGACGTGCGCGGTGTACGTGGCGACCTTGCCGCGCAGATGGCGCAGGACGGGTACGCCACGGGTGTCGAAGCCGGTGGTCACCATGACCGTGCCGACCACACCGGTCAGGTCCGCGACGGCCCGCTCGAACCGCTCGGCGACATCGTCCGGGTCACTGCCCGGCCGGATGATGTCGTTGCCGCCGGCGCAGAACGTCACCAGGTCCGGGGCCAGTTCTCGCGCCCGGGGCAGCTGGTCCGCCACGATCTGGTCGAGGAGCTTGCCGCGTACCGCGAGGTTGGCGTACCGGAAGTCGCCGTGCGCGGTGTCGGGCGTGTCGCCCGAGGACGGCAGCTGGTCGGCGAGCAGGACCGCCAGCCGGTCCGCCCAGCCGACGAACAGCCCGTCGGGTCCGGGGTCGCCCACGCCCTCCGTGAAGCTGTCCCCGAGCGCTGCGTACGACCCGAATACGCCACTCTTACTTGTTCTCGAATCGTCGTCTCCCACAGCCGTTCATCCTTCACCCGCGGATGTGACCTACGCGACCGTAAGGAGGGGTTGACGACGCGTGATATATGCCATCGGTCAATTTTCGCCCAAGCGGGAATAGCCCGGGCGTCGCTCGTCCCCGCCGCCCGGCGCCCGGCACGCGCGGTGCCGGGCGGGGGCGACGGGGACGTCTCCGGAGCGGCTCCCGGAAGACCTGCCGGGCCGGACCCTCGGATCAGAGGCTGACGCCGTTCTGACGGAGGTAGGCGATCGGGTCGACGTCCGAGCCGTACTCGGGACCGGTGCGGATCTCGAAGTGCAGGTGCGGGCCCGTGACGTTGCCGGTGGCTCCGGAGAGGCCTATCTGCTGCCCCGCGCCGACGGACTGGCCGGCGGAGACCGCCAGGGACGACAGGTGCCCGTACTGGGAGTACCGGCCGTCGTCGTGCTTGATGACGACCTGGTTGCCGTACGAGCCGCCCCAGCCCGCGGTCACGACCGTACCGGCGCCGACCGCCTTGACCGGAGTGCCGGAGGACGCCGTGAAGTCCACACCGGTGTGGTAGCCGCTGGACCACATGCCGCCGGAGGCGCGGTACGGCGTGCTCACCGGCGCGTCGACCGGCTTGGTGAAGCCGCCGGTGTCGCTCTTCGCGGCAGTGTCGGCCGCGGACTTCGCGGCCGTGCCGCCGGTGGCCTTCCCCGCGCCCTCGGCCGCGGGAGCGGCGGAAGCCGAGGAGGCCCGGGGCGTCTCGGAGCGCGCCGACGACGGCTTCTTGGCGCCGTCGCCCCCGGCGGACTTCCCGCCGATGGTCAGTTCGAGACCGGGGTGGATCAGCGACGGGTCGTCACCCACGACCGAGCGGTTGTCCGCGTACAGCTTCTGCCAGCCGCCCCGGACCTTGTGCTCGTCCGCGATCTTCGACAGGTAGTCGCCCGCGACCACGGCGTACGTCGTGGTCGCCGCGGCCGCGGCCTGACGCGGCGCGGTGGACGTCTGCGTCACGGACGCCTGGGCGGTGCGGGACACGCCCTCGGCCGCGTGGGCGGAGACGGCCTGCGGCGCGGTGGCGGGCGCGGCCTTCGGGGCGGCGTGCGCGCCGGTGGCGGCGATGAACGGCAGGGCGATGGCGGCTCCGCCCGTTCCGGCGGCGGCGAACCCCCGCGAGAACGTACGGGTCTTGGGGCGTCGGTGCTTACCCTTACCGGGCATGGCGCATTCCTCTCCGGCGCCTACGAGGTGAGCTGTCGGGTTCGGGCTGGAGCTGCCCGGCCACGCGTGCGCGTGACTTCACCCCGAGCCGTCCGGGTCCGTAGACCCGCCCGGCGTACTACCTGGGTCCCCCGCTCCTGCCACGCGTGGATCGATGGATGCGAATTCCGGGCGGCGGCAGGATTCGGCGTTCCGTCCGGATTGAGGCTGAACGTAAGCGAGTCGCCCGGGCGGAACAAGCAGGTCTTTGACCGACGGGGTCGGCCGCCCGGTTATCGGCCGGGCCCGCTCGTCACCCTGCGTGGATTTCACACGGCTCATTTCCGGACGGCATCGCGATAGGGCGGAAGATCACCAGCACGGAACGTCACGAATATGATCCTGCTCACCTGACACCACCCATCTCGGTCACCACCGGGGCAGGTTGGGCCCAATGCGTCTCAATACAGCAATACGGACAGACGGCCATTTACGGTCAATTCCCATGGCGTTGATTGTCCGGGATCGTGCACATCCGGATCGAGCCGCCGAGCCCTTTGCGGCCGGAATGGATGCCGTAGGGTCGGCAGTCGGTACCGTCGGCGGCGGGCGTCGGCGGCTGACACGGAGGAGCAGGCCGTGACGCGAGAGATGCCGCAGTCCGCGCGGACGGAGCCGGAACTGACCGGCGTGCGCAACTTCCGCGACGTGGGCGGACTACCGACCACCGACGGCCGCCGGGTCGGGTACGGCAGGCTTTTCCGCAGTGGCCATCTCGCCAATGCGACAGCCGCCGACGCGGCTTTCCTTTCCTCGCTCGGCCTGCATACCGTCTTCGACTTCCGCAATGCGGCCGATCTGAAGCTGGACGGCGCGGACGTGGAACTGCCCGGCGTACGGAATGTGAACATTCCCCTCTCCGACCCGGCGGAGGGAGCCGACTTCTGGCGCATGGTCAGGGACGGCGATCTCGATCAGCTGCGGGACCTGCTCTCGGACGGAAAGGCCGCGGCCCGAATGATCAATTCGTACCGGTCGATCATCAAGGACCGCACCGCCGAGCACAGCCGCGTCCTGCACGCACTCGCCGAGGAGAGCCTCCCCGCGCTCGTGCACTGCGCGGCGGGCAAGGACCGCGCCGGGCTCTCGGTCGCCGTCTGTCTGCTCGCGATCGGTGTCGAGCGCGACGCGATCGAGGCGGACTACCTCAAGTCGAACGCCCCGGGCCGCCGCTATGCGGTGCGACGCAGTGACAGCACTCCCGCCGGTACGTCCCAGGAAGTGATGGAACTGCTGAGCCCGCTGTTCGACGCGCGTGCCGAATACCTCGCCGCCGCGTTCGAGACCATCGAGACAACCTGGGGCGGAACCGACCGCTATCTCGCCGAGGGGCTCGGCCTGACCCCCCGGACCCGGGAGCGACTGCGCGCCCGCCTTCTCGACGAGAACAGCTAGCCACCGGCAACGTTTGCCCGGCCCCGCCGAACCCGCCTCCCGTGACGGGTGGCACCCGGCGGGGCCGCCTCCGCCGCTGCCGCCGGAAGAACCGGCCAGGAGAAAGACGCACCCCGCTACTAGACAGGACTGGACATGTATGGCTAGTTTCCAGCCATGACTGAAGGGGTGCTCAAGCATCAGCGCATCGCCCGCGTTCTGGCCCGTGAGATCCACAGCGGCGCTCTGAAACCGGGCAGCAAGCTGCCCGGCGAACACGCGCTCACCCGGCGCTTCTCGGTCAGCAGGACCACCGTCCGCCAGGCCCTGGACGAGCTCAGCAAGCAGGGGCTGATCTCCACGCACGCGGGTGTCGGCTCGTTCGTCACCTTCGACGGCCATCTGCTGGACAACCAGCTGGGCTGGACCAGGGCCCTGGCCGACCAGGGCGCCCGGATCACCACCGAGGTGCTGCGCCTGGAGACGGTGCGGGACCCCGGACTGGCCGGGGAACTCGGCCTGGAGGGCCATGACTTCATGGCCCTGGACCGACTGCGCATCCTGCCCGGCGGGGCCCCCGTCGCCCTGGAGCGCAGCAGGGTCCCCCTGCTGCCGGCCCTCGCCGAAGTACCGGCGCGCGGCCTGGTGGACGGCTCATTGACCAGGACCCTGGCCGCCGCGGGCATCCGTGCCACGCACGGGGACGAGTGGGCGTCCGTCACCAGGCTGGACGCCGGCGAGGCGACGCTGCTGCGCCGCGGCGAAGGGGACGTCTTCCTTCGTACGCGCCGGGTCAGCCGGGGACCGGAGGGCGACGTCGTGGAGCACGTGACCAGTCTGCTGGACCCCGCCCGCTTCGAACTCCACCTCGGATTCGAAGAGCCGGCGCGCTGACCGCCGGACCGGCGCGCCGGGGGAGCCGCACCGCTGAATCGCCGCCTCCCCAAGCCTCCCGGCATCCCCGATGCCCCCGACATCCCCACCACACCAGGCCGCACCCCCTCATACCCCCCGCACCGACAGGAAGCCTTGATGAACGACCAGCACGACCGCGCGCTCGGAGCTCTGTACGGCCTGGCGATGGGCGACGCCCTCGGCATGCCGACCCAGATCATGTCCCGGAGGTCGATCGTCGCCCGGTTCGGCACCGTCACCGGCTTCGAACCGGGCCCCGCCGACAATCCCGTGAGCGCGGGAATGCCCGCCGGGTCGGTCACCGACGACACCGACCAGGCCGTCATCGTGGGCCGGCTGCTGACCGAGGGCAACGGACGCGTCGACCCGCTCACGCTCGCCCGGGAACTCCTGGAGTGGGAGCGGGTCATGAAGGCCAAGGGCTCCTTCGACCTGCTCGGTCCCTCCACCAAGGCCGCGCTGGAGGCCGTCTCCCGGGGCGTGCCCCCCGAGGAAGCGGGCAAGTCCGGTGCCACCAACGGCGCCGCCATGCGGATCACCCCCGTCGGCATCGCTTTTCCGGACACGCCGCTGGAGTCCTTCGTCGACCGGGTCGCGGCGGCATGCCAGGTCACCCACGACACCACCCTCGGCATCTCCTCGGCCGCGGCCGTGGCCGCGGCGGTGAGCCGGGGGGTCGCCGGCGGCAACCTGGAGGACGCGCTCGCGGCGGCGGTCACCGCGGCGCGCGCCGGTGCCGAACGCGGGCACTGGGTCTACGGGCCCTCGATCGCGGCCCGTATCGAGTGGGCCGTGGAGCTGGTGCGCGGACTCCCCGAGGAGCGGGCCCTGGACCGTATCAGCGACCTCGTGGGCACCAGCGTCGCCAGCCAGGAGTCGATTCCCGCGGCGTTCGCCGTGCTGGCCCTCGCCGACGGCGAGCCGTGGCGCGCGTGCCTCCTGGCGGCGAACCTCGGCGGCGACTGTGACACCGTCGGCGCCATCGCGGGCGCCGTCGCCGGCTCCCTCGGTGGAGCGTCGGCTCTGCCCGCCGACGCCCTCGCCACCCTCCGCTCGGTCAACGGCCTCGATCTCGAGCCGCTGGCCACTTCCCTCCTCGCGCTGCGGGCCGCCGCGGCCGGGTGACCGCCCGCTCGCCTCCGCGTCGCGCACCCGTCCCCGGGGGCCACGCGGACGGCTCGACCTCCCCGAACAGAGAGACAGGTACGACCATGGCCGGATCAGACAACGACCGCGTCGGCGCGGTGGAGACACGGGGCATCGAACCCGTACCCGACGCCGAGCGCCACGGCCATCCGGGACAGATGTTCTGGACGTGGTTCGCGGCCAACATCAGCATTCTCGGCCTGCCGCTCGGCGCGGCGCTGGTCAGCTTCCGCGGGCTGAACATCTGGCAGGCGGTGGTGGTGGCGGTGCTCGGCTCCGTCGGCTCGTTCGCCCTGGTGGGAGCGCTCAGCATCGCCGGCAAGCGCGGTGGCGCCCCGGCCCTCACCCTCTCCCGCGCGGTCTTCGGGGTGCGGGGCAACGCGGGCCCCACGCTGGTCACCTGGCTGAGCCGGCTCGGCTGGGAGACGATCAACACCACCACGGCGGCCTTCGCCCTGCTGGCGCTGCTCGACGTCGCTTTCGGCCTGCGCCGGAACACCGTGCTCACCGTGGTCTGTCTGCTGGTCTTCATCGGCTGCACCCTGCTGATCAGCGGTCTGGGGCACGCCACCATCATGTGGATCAACAAGTGGGCCACGTACGCCTTCGGCCTGCTCAATCTGGTCGTGATCGCCTTCCTGGCGGCCACCGTGGACTGGCACCGGGTCCTGCAGGCGCCGGCGGGGCCGATGAGCGCCATGGTCGTGGGCACCGGCATGATCGCCGCCGGTACCGGCATCGGCTGGGCCAACGCGGGCGCGGACTACGCCCGTTACCTGCCCCGTGACATCCCCGGCGGCCGGCTCGTCGTCGCCTCCGCGTTCGGCGCCGGTATCCCGCTGATCGTCCTCATCTCGCTCGGTTCGCTGCTCGCGGCGGGCGAGCCGGGCCTCGCCTCCGCCGCCGACCCGGTGGCGGCGATCAACACCATTCTGCCCTCGTGGATGTCGATCCCGTATCTGATCGCCGCCTTCGGTGGCCTGCTGCTCTCCAACCACCTGTCCGTGTACTCGGCCGGCCTGACCATGATCACCCTGGGCATACGGGTCCGGCGCACCGTGGCCGTCGCCCTGGACATGGTCGTCACCTTCGTCGGCGGCGTCTACTTCATCCTGATCGCCGAGAACTTCTACGGGCCGTTCATCACCTTCCTCACCCTGCTGGCCGTGCCGATCACCGCCTGGGTGGGAGTGTTCGCCGTCGACATGCTGCTCCGCAGGTCATACGACACCGACGCCCTGATGAATGTCGGCCGCACCAGCCGCTACTGGTACCGGGGCGGCTTCTCCTGGCCGGCGACGACCGCCTGGGCGGCGGCCATCGTGGTGGGTCTGCTCTTCACGGAGGCCAGTACCGGCGCGACGGACGTCTGGTTCTCCGGACCGCTCGCGGACAGCTGGATCGGCAGCAACGGGCTGGGGTGGGTGGTGACCCTGACGCTCGCCGCGGGTCTGTACGCCCTGCTGCGGAGGCTGGCGGGCGGTGCCGGGACGGAGGCCGGCGCGCGCCGCACGGAAGAGCGCGCTCCGACCGCACCGACGGCGCGGGAGCACGTGTGAACAGCGAGAACGCCGCCATGGGCGGCCGGAAGGACAGCCGGCTCGTCCTCGTCGGCAACGCCATCGTCGACCTGGTGATGCGGGTGCCGGGAGTGCCGGAACGCGGGGGCGACACCATCGCCACGGACACCACGTTCGCCACCGGGGGCGGCTTCAACGTCCTCGCGGCCGCCCGCCGCCTGGGGCTGCCCGCCCTGTACGCCGGAGCCCATGGCTCGGGGCCGTTCGCGGACCGGGTCCGCGCGGACCTGGCCCGTGAGGGCGTCGAGGTACTGGTGCCCCCGCTGCCGGACGTGGACACCGGTTTCTGTGTCGCCCTCGTCGACGACGACGGCGAGCGGACCTTCGCCACCAGCCTCGGGGCCGAGTCCCGGCTGACCGAGGACCACGCGGCGGCGGTGCTCGCCGCCCTGCGCCCGCACGACCTGGTGCAGATCTCCGGGTACGGTCTCGCCTACCCGACGGGCGGTGCCGTCCTGGCGTCGCTCGTCGCCCGGCTGCCCCGGGAGGTCCGGATCTTCCTCGATCCGGGGCCGCTGGTCGCCGACATCCCCCGGGGCGTGCTGGATCCCGTCCTGGAACGCTGCGACTGGGTCAGCTGCAACCGGCGCGAGGGAGCGCTGCTCACCGGTCTGGAGGACGCCGCACAGATCGCCGCGGCGCTCGTCGGCCGGCTGGGACCGGACACCGGCGTGGTCGTACGGGCCGACGCGGCCGGGTGCCTGCTGGTGGCGCCCGGTGAGGAGGCCGTGCACGTTCCGGGGCGCACGGTGACCGCTGTCGACAGCAACGGCGCGGGCGACGCCCACACGGGCGCCTTCCTCGCCCTGCTCGGCAGCGGTCTCGACCCGCTCTCGGCCGCCAGGGGCGCCAACGCCGCGGGCGCCTTCGCGGTCGGCCGGCCCGGTCCCGCCACCGGCCCGACCCTCGCCGAACTCGTCGATTTCCTGGACGGCGACGAGCCGGTGGCGCGGCTGCTCGAACTCGCTTCCCCCTGAGCCGACGGCACCCCGCCCGCACCCCGGTGCGGGCGCAAGGCGACGCCCCGCTCTACTGCCCTGCCCCCAGGTGGAACAGCAGGTAGAGGAAGCCGGCGAAGAGATGCCCGGCGATCAGATAGGCGAACAGCCTGATGACCAGTCCGCGGGGGAACGACTTCTCTTCCCGCATGGTCTGTTCGCCCCCGGCCGCGGGCGGCGGTACGGAGGGCACGGGCCCCCCGGGCGCGCTCTCGGGTACGGCGGGGTCCTGGGCCGGGCGCTCCGTCATCGTGGCAGGCCTCTCTCGGGCGAATCGGCGGGACGGCGTGGGTGGCGCGGACATCGCGCGCACCGGGGGTGCGTCGGGTGCGCCAGGCACGTCGCGACGTCGCGGCACGACGAGCCGTCAGCGACGGGGGACATCCCCGCCGAGACACAGCTCCGCGGCGGCGCTCTGCACCAGGGTGTGGACGAACAGCAGCTCGGTCCCGCCGGGCTCGTCCGCCGCGATCCGGTGCGGTGTCAGCGAGTCGAAGTGCGCGCTGTCCCCGGGGTCGAGCACATGCGTGGCGTCTCCGAGGCTCAACCGCAGCCGTCCCTCGAGAACATGGAGCCACTCCTCCCCCGGGTGCACTCGGACGAGATCGCCCTGGGCCCCGTACGGCACGCTGACCCGCAGCGGCTGCATGGCCCGCCCGGCGGCGCCCGCCTGGTGGTAGGTCCAGCCGCCGGCCTCCACGGGCTCCGCGCCGCCGGCCCGGATGACGGGGTCACGTTCCGGCGGGATTTCACCGAGCAGGTCGGAGACGGTCGTACCGTAGATACGGGCGAGCCCCAGCAGCATGGGCAGGGACGGCTGTCGGTGGCCCGTCTCCAGCCGGGAGAGGTGGGCGGGCGAGAGTCCCGCCCGCCGGGCCGCGGCCTCCAGCGTCAGCCGACGGCCCCGGCGCAGGTCGCGCAGGCGCGGGGCCACGTCGGGAAGCTGATCGGGCAGCGCGTCGGAGGTCTGCCTCGCGGACGGTGTGCTCATGGTCCCATTGCGCCAGCATCCTGCCTGTGAGGCAAATTTCTTGCCTCACAGGCAAAAAACGCTCCGCCCCGTGTCACCTGTTGGCGACGGCCTGCTTCACCAGCGTCCTGCCGAAGTCCCACATCAGCCCGCCGCCCCCGTGGGCGTCGTCCATGACCGCCGTGAACGCCTCGACGAACCGGTCGACCTCCCGCTCCCCGATGATCAGCGGCGGAATCAGTTTGATCACTTCCAGATGGTCACCGGAGACCTGGGTGAGGATCCGGTGCTTCTGGAGCAGGGGTACGACCACCATCTGCGCGAACAGCCCCTTGCGGGCCGCCTGGAGCATGGCCCAGCGACCGCGCAGCTTGAGCGACTCCGGCCGGCCGAACTCGATGCCGATCATCAGGCCCCGGCCGCGGACCTCGTGCAGCAACTCGTAGCGGTCCACGAGCGCGGCCAGCCTGCTCCTGAGCAGGTCCCCGGTCGCGCGCGCCCGGGCGACGATCCCCTCGTCCTCCATCACCGACAGCACCGCGAGGCCGGCCGCCATGGCCTGGGCGTTGGAGCCGAAGCTCGCCGAGTGCACCAGCACCCGGTCCATCGAGGAGTAGACCTTCTTGAAGATCCAGTCCTTGCCGAGGGTCGCGCCCACGGGCACGTACCCGCCGGACAGCGCCTTCGCCACGCATACGAGGTCGGGCTCCACCCCCGGCTCGTGCTGGTACGCGTAGAAGTCACCGGTCCTGCCCAGTCCGGTCTGCACCTCGTCCACGATGAGCAGCGCCCCCTTGCGCCGCAGCAGTTCCTGGGCCGCGCGCAGGAAGCCGGGCGGCGCCTCGTGGACGCCCTTGCCCTGGATCGGCTCCACCACGAAGGCGGCCACGTCACCGCGCGCCAGCTCGCGCTCCAGGGCGCCGAGGTCCCCGAGGGTTACGGCGGTGTCGGGCAACAGCGGGGCGAAGCCGTCCCGGAAGCCGGCCTCGCCGTTGACGGACAGCGATCCGGTGGTCAGGCCGTGGAAGGCGTGCGCGCAGTACAGGACGCGGGGCCTGCCGGTCGCGTACCGGGCGAACTTCAGGGCCGTCTCCACCGCTTCCGTACCGCTGTTGCCGAAGAACACCCGGTCCAGGTGCGGGCTGTGGGCGAGCAGTTTCTCGGCGAGCAGGCCCGGCAGCGGCGGGCAGTCGAACCGGG
Source organism: Streptomyces hebeiensis (assembly GCF_052983195.1). Taxonomy (NCBI): domain Bacteria; kingdom Bacillati; phylum Actinomycetota; class Actinomycetes; order Kitasatosporales; family Streptomycetaceae; genus Streptomyces; species Streptomyces hebeiensis. Next base: position 6,872,055 of record NZ_CM129812.1, on the reverse strand, counting down.
TGAGGTCGGCGAGCGAGGCGTCGAGGACGTCGTGGAGCGCCTCGCGCACGACGGGGTGGTGGCGGCCGAGGCCCATCACGCCGAAGCCTGCGAGCATGTCCAGGTAGTCGTTGCCGTCCTCGTCCCAGAAGTAGGCGCCCTCGGCCCGCTCGTAGACGCGGTCGAAGCCGATCGTGTGCAGCATGCGCGGCAGTTGGTGGTTGAGGTGCCGGGTGTACAGCTCGTAGCGCTCGGCGCCGCGCTCGGCGAGCAGCCGGCCCAGGTCGAACGGCTTGCGCCGAGCGGTCTCCGGCGTGTCGTCGTGCTCTTCGGCCTTGTTCATTCCACGTTCTCCTCCCGTGTCGCCACCGCCTCCCGCCGGGCCGGCGCCGCACCGGCCCGGCCCGCGCCCCCGCGTCGCCGTTCAGTTCCCGGCGACCGTCTCGCGGGCCGCCCGCAGCGACTCCTTGAGGGAGCCCATGGTGGCGAAGACGGCGGTGGGCTCGTAACCGCAGTGCGCCATGCAGTTGGCGCAGCGCGGGTCCTTGCCCCGGCCGTACTTGTCCCAGTCGGTCTCCTCGATGAGCTGCCGGTACGTCGGTACGTATCCGTCGCTCATCAGGTAGCAGGGGCGCTGCCAGCCGAAGAGCGAGTAGTTGGGAATGGCCCACGCCGTGCACGGGAAGTCGGCCCGGCCCTCCAGGAAGTCCAGGAAGAGGGGTGAGTGGTTCAGGCGCCAGCGTGACCGGTTGCCGCCCGCGAACGCCTTCTTGAACAGCTCCCGGGTCTGTTCCACGCCCAGGAAGTGCTCCTGGTCGGGTGCCTTCTCATAGGCGAAGGCGGGCGAGATCATCATCTCGTCCACCTTCAGATCGTCGTTCAGGTAATTGAGCACCTCGATCACGGTCTGCGGGGTGTCGGTGTTGAAGAAGGTGGAATTGGTGGTCACCCGGAAGCCGCGCCGCTTGGCCTCCTTGATGGCCGCCACGGCCTCGTCGAACACCCCCTCCTTCGCGACGGACTCGTCGTGCCGCTCCCGCAGCCCGTCGATGTGCACGGCGAACGCGAAATACGGGGACGGGGTGAATTTCTCGATCTTCTTGCGGAGCAGCATCGCGTTGGTGCAGAGGAAGACGTATTTCTTCCGGGCCACCAACTGCCGCACGATCTCGTCGATCTGCGGGTGCATCAGCGGTTCGCCGCCGGCGATGGAGACCATGGGGGCACCGGATTCCAGGACGGCCCCGACGGCCTGCGCGACGGGCATGCGCTGTTTCAGCACGCCGGCCGGATGCTGGATCTTGCCGCACCCCTCACATTTCAGATTGCAGGCGAAAAGGGGTTCCAGCTCTACGATGAGCGGGAATTTCTCGCGCCTGCGGAGCTTCTGTTCGACGAGGTATGTCCCGACCCTGATGGTCTGGCGGAGCGGCATGGCCATCTGGCTCACCTCCTGGGGAGCGTCGAAGAACGGTGCCATTCATGAAAAGCTGGCAGAACCGAGCGAAGTACTCGAAAGGCCGATATTCCACCGCGCACTGTGCCAATCCGGACCAGCTCATGCTCTGGAGCGTCCACGACCACCCGGACGGCCGCAACCGGACGCGGCCCGGCGCTGAGCGCGCTGTGGAGCGTCGCGGCGGACTCCATGTCCGCCGCGAGCGCCCCCGTGGCGCGCAGTGCGACCCGTTCACGACCGCGCACGACATGGTCGGAACCGGTCAGCGGACCGGTGTGGACGGTACGGCCGGGCAGGATCGCGGCCAGTGCCTCGACCAGGGTCGCGGTGCCCGTGCACGCCGTACGGCCGCCGGGACCCCGCGTCTCGTCGGCGACGATCAGATCGCCCGGACTCATCCCCGGCTCCAGTCCGGCGCAGAAGCCGGAGGCGATGACGGCCGCGTCCCGGGCGGCGGGCCGGGCGAGGGCGCGGCTGACGGCGCGCGCGGCGTTACGGGGGCCCATGCCCGTACGGAGTACGGTCACCGGCCCCGCCGCCGTCCGCTCGTCGTCGCCGCCGCGCAGGGCGAGCCGTTCGATGGAGAGCGCGCAGGCGATCAGCAGCGGCGGCCCGGGCCGGTCGGCGGGGGGCCCGGCCGACGGCCGGGGGCCCGGTCCGGCCGCCCGGTCGGGCCCGCGCCCCCGACCGGGGCCGGCCGGCCCCGCGGACCCTGTCATCAGCCCGCCTTGCGGCCGGCCGCGCGGGCGGCGAGGGCCCGTGGCTCCCCGTGGAGATACCGGCCGAGCGCCGTGAGCGGGAAGACCTGCCGGTAGAGGTGGTAGTTGATGGAGAAGTCCCAGGGGAAGCCGGTGCCGGTGAAGTACGGCTCGTCCCACGAGCCGTCCTCCCGCTGAGTCGCGGCGAGCCAGGCGACGCCTTGTGCGACGGCCTCGCTCTCGCGTTCCCCGGCCGCCAGGAGCGCCAGCAGGGCCCAGGCGGTCTGGGAGGCGGTGCTGTCACCGCGCCCGATCCAGGCCGGGTCGCGGTAGGAACGCAGATCCTCGCCCCAGCCCCCGTCCTTGTTCTGCACGGACGTGAGCCAGGCCACCGCGCGGCGGACCGCCGGGTGGGAGACGGGCACCCCGGCGGCGGTCAGCGCGGGCACCACCGCGCCCGTGCCGTAGATGTAGTTGACGCCCCAGCGCCCGAACCAGGCACCGCTCGGCTCCTGGTGGGACAGCAGCCAGGCCACGCCCCGCCGGGCGGCCGGATGGTGGGCCTTGCCCTCGTACGCGAGCATCTCGACGACATGCGCGGTGACGTCCGCCGAGGGCGGGTCGACGACCTCACCGAAGTCGCAGAAGGGCAGCCGGTTGGGGAACGGGCTGGTGTTGTCGGCGTCGAAGGCGCCCCACGCCCCGTTCCTGGACTGCATGCCCACACTCCACCGGGCGCCGCGCCGCACGGCGGCCTCGACCCGTTCCGGGTCGGGGTGGGCGACCCGGCGCAGGGCGAGGACGACCTCGGCGGTGTCGTCGATGTCCGGGTAGTTGTCGTTGTGGAATTCGAACGCCCAGCCGCCCGGGACCAGGCCCGGCCTGCGGACGGCCCAGTCGCCGGGGCGGACGATCTGCTCCCCGAGCATCCAGTCGGCCGCCTTGACCAGGGCCGGATGGTCGGGGCTGAGCCCGGCGTCGGCGAGGGCGATGGTGGCCAGGCAGGTGTCCCAGACCGGGGACTGGCAGGCCTCCACCATCCGGGCGCCGTCCTCGCGCCACACGGTGAAGCGGTCGAGCGAGTCGAGCCCGGCGCGCATCACCGGGTGGTCGAGGTCGTAGCCGAGCAGGTGCAGCGCGATCACGGAGTAGACGGCGGGGGGCTGGATGCCGCCGAAACAGCCGTCGTTCTCCTGGCGCTCGATGATCCAGCGCGCCGCCGTCTGGACCGCGAGGCGGCGCAGTCTTCGCGGCGCGATCCCGCGGTAGACGTGCAGCGCCTTGTCGATCCGCTGGAAGACTCCCTCCCAGCTGACCAGGGGCGCCAGGGCGGTGGCGGGGCCGGGGTTCGCGGGGTCGGTGTGCAACTCGTCCAGCGGGAACGGCGCCGGGCGCACCGGGCGCTTCGCGAAGACGATGGTGAGCGGCACGATCGTCTGCCGGGCCCAGCAGCCGAAGTCGTAGATGTTGAGCGGCACCCAGGAGGGCAGGAAGATCAGTTCGGGCGGCAGCTCGGGCAGGTCGTCCCACTTCCACCAGCCGAACAAGGCCAGCCACAGCCGGGTGAAGACCCGGCTCCGCGCGATGCCGCCCTGCTCGCGCACCCACCGGGCGGCACTCGCCATGTGCGGCTCCCCCGGATCGTCACCGGCCAGCCGGAGGGCCACGTACGCCTCGATGGTGGCGGAGAGTTCACCGGGCCCGCCGTGGAAGGTGGCCCAGGTGCCGTCCGGGCGCTGTTCGCCCCGGATGAAGAGAGCCGCCGCGCCGGCGGTGTCCGCGTCCAGGATCCCGAGGAACTGACGGAGCAGCAGGTCCTCGGCGTCCATCGTCACATTGGTGGCCAGATCGCCCTTCCACCAGCCCTGGGCGTCCTGCCGGCCGAGCAGGTGCTCGACGGAGCGTGCGGTGGCCCGCTCGGCGGCGGCGCGCGGGCCGCCGCCGGCGGGGGGTGTGGTTTCGGTCGGTCCGCTGGCCGTGGTCGCCCGGGGGTCGAGGGCCCCGGTGCTTCCGCCGGTCGTCGCTGTCATGGTTTCCCCTTCGTGCAGTGGTGTACTTCCTGCTGTGCCTGGGGTTCCGACGTCGTCCGGTGCCCTGGAGGAGGGCCGTGGACGGCGACTGCGGGTCATATGGGAATGGTGATCATCTCTTTCGTACGACGACGAAGTCCGCGAGCGCGGTCAGCTGGGCGCGGACGTGTTCCGGCAACTCCACACCGTTCAGGGCCTCGATCGCGACGGCGTGCTGCCTGCGGGCCTCCTGCGAGGTCCACTCCCGGCCGCCCGCCTCTTCGATGAGTTCCGCCCTGGCGGCGAATTCCTCCTCCGAGAAGTTCTCGAAGTCACTGCTCTTGGCATCGGCGGCGAGCAGCTCGCCGAGCCGCTTCGAGGCCGGCCCGCCCGCGTCCAGCGCGGCGACGACCGGCAGGGACTTCTTGCGCTGGCGCAGGTCGCTCCAGGTCTGCTTGCCGGTGGCCTCGGGGTCGCCCCAGATGCCGAGCAGGTCGTCGACGGCCTGGAAGGCGAGGCCGAGGTGATGGCCGTACGACTCCAGCGTGTCGGCCAGCCGGTCGTCCGCGCCGCCGAGGACCGCCCCGATGGAGACGGCGCAGGCGAGCAGCGCGCCGGTCTTGTTGCCCTCCATCTCCAGGCACTCCTGGACGGTGACCCGCTCCCGGTGCTCGTAGGAGATGTCCTGCGCCTGACCGTCGATCAGCTTGCGGGTGGCGGTGGTCAGCCTGCGGGTCGCCCGGCCCGCCTCGACGGTGCCGATCTCCAGCAGCAGTTCGTTGGCGAGCGCGAAGAGCGCGTCGCCCACGAGGATGGCCTGGGCCGGGCCGTGCACCTTCCAGACGGTGTCACGGTGCCGGCGCTGTTCGTCGCCGTCCATCAGGTCGTCGTGCAGCAACGAGAAGTTGTGGACGAGCTCCACGGCGACGGCGCCGGGGATCCCCGTCTCGGCGGGCGCGCCGGCGGCCTCGGCGGAGAGCAGCGCGAGCGCCGGGCGCACCGCCTTGCCCCCGTCGGCGTCGGAGGGCCGGCCCTCGGCGTCGATCCAGCCGAAGTGGTAGGCGGCGACGGTGTCCATGGGCGGGACGAGCCGGTCGACGGCGGCGCGCAGCACCGGTGTCGCCAGGGTCCGGCCGCGCTCCAGCAACGCGTTCACGTCCACGGTGTCGACAGCCGGGTTCACCGGCGGCACAGTCGGCACGGTCTCTCCTCTTGTTCCAGTACTCATCGGTGCAGTACTCGGGCTCATGCCGCCTCCTGCAAGGGGTGTTCGTCTCCGCGGCCGACGGTGCGGAGGGCCGAGTCGGCGGCGGCGAAGCCGCTTCTCACCGCGCCCTCCATGGTCGCGGGCCAGCCGGTGGCGGTCCATGCGCCGGCCAGGAAGAGGCCGGGTGCGCGGGTCCTGGCCGCGGGGCGCAGCCGGCCCACGCCGGGCGCGGGCGCGAAGGTCGCCGTCCGCTCCCTGGTGACGAAGAAGTCCCGTACCCCGGCGCCCCGGGCCGCCGGCAGCAGCCGTTCCAGCTCGGGGAGGTAGCGGGCGCGCAGTTCGGCGACGGGCGTGTCGATCTCGTCCCCGGCGACGGACTGGGAGAGCGCCAGGTACTGCCCGTCGGACAGCCCGGAGGCCTCGGTCCGGTCGAAGACCCATTGGACGGGGCTGCCGAGCGCGGCGAAGAAGGGGCGGCGCAGCACCTTCCTGTCGTACACGACGTGGACGTTGAGGATCGGCGTGGTGCCGATGTCCAGCAGCCGGTCGGGGCGGTCGAGCGCGCCGTCGGGCAGCAGCGCGTGGGCTTCGCGCTGCGGTACGGCGAGGACGACGGTGCCGGCGTCGAGGCGCTCGCCGTCGGTGTCGACGTGCCAGCCGCCGTCCTCGGCGCGGGTGAGGGCCGACACCTTGGTGCGCAGCTCGGTCCGTACGCCCGCCGAGTCCAGGGCCTTGCGGGCCAGCGTGTCGTGCAGGTCGCCGAGCGGGACCCGGGCCCAGCCGATGTCGGCGGCGCCCGGCCCGGAGAGCAGACCGGTCTTGAAGACCATGGCGGCGAGCGCCATGGAGGCGTGCGGCGCGGTGGCGTTGAGCGTCGCCACGCCGACCAGGTCCCAGAGCGCCTCCACGGCCCGTGGGGACTGTCCGTGCCGGCCCAGCCAGGTGGCGAAGTCGATGCCGTCCAGGGCGGGGTCGGCGGGGTCCAGCCGGTTCAGGGCGAGCGCGGCCCGCCCGACGGAGGCGCGCTCGGCGAGCGAGAGGTGCGGGTACGCGGCCAGCCCGCGGGCCAGGTGCAGGGGCACGGGCAGCGCGGTGCGGCGGATGCGTCCCAGCCGCGGTCCGCCGGGGCGGCCGACGTCGAGCACGGGGACGTCCAGCCGGTCCTGCAGGGGCGCGAGCGCGGCGCCGTCGACCCGGTCCAGGAACCAGCGGTACGCCGTGCAGCAGCGCAGGTAGACGTGTTGCCCGTTGTCGACGGTGAGGGAGCCCCGGCGGAAGGAGAAGGCGAGTCCGCCGAGCCGGGGGCGCCCTTCCAGGAGCGTCACCTCCACTCCCGCGTCGGCGAGCCGGAGCGCGGCGGTGGTCCCGGCGAGCCCGCCGCCGACCACGACCGCCCGGCGCGGGCGCGGGCGCGGGCCCTGGGCAGTGGTCATGCGGCTCCCCCTCCGGCCTTCTCGGTCAGGGACGCGCCGGGACGACGCCGGGTTGAGCCGGACGCGTGCCCGCCCGCACGGGAGTCGCGGGAGCCGGCGCGGGACGGATGGCGCATCAGCCGCGCCTCCTGACGGCCTGCCGGGAGATCTGCCGGGCGTCGAGCCCGGACAGGCCGCGCACGGCGACGTACGCCTTCTCGTGGCCCGGCAGGGAGACCCGGCCGCGCAGCACGGCGGCGGGGTCGCGCTCGATCCGGTCCAGCAGCCGGCGGTAGATCCCGGCCATGGCGGCCGTGCAGGCGCCGCTGCGGCGGTCGAGCAGGGGCAGCAGCCGCAGTCCCTCGGCGAACAGCGCGCGGGCGCGGCGTACCTCGAACCGCACCAGGCCGGGGAAGTCGGCGCCGGGCGGCGGGGTGGAGCCGTGGAAGCCGGCCGAACAGCCGAACTTGGCCAGGTCGTCGGCGGGCAGGTAGGTACGGCCGTTGGCGGCGTCCTCGCGGACGTCCCGGAGGATGTTGGTGAGCTGGAGGGCGAGGCCGAGGGTGTCGGCGTACTCCGGGGCACGCTCCGCGCCGGGCGCGCCGGGCGCCGTGCCGAACACGCCCAGCGAGACCCGCCCGATGGCCCCCGCGACGCACCGGCAGTACACCTTCAGGTCGTCCCAGGTCTCGTACGTGTCGCCCCGCACGTCCATCAGAACGCCGTCGATCAGTTCGTCCAGTCCGCCGACGGGAATGGGGAAGCGGCGCACGGCGTCCGCCAGGGCGACGGCGACCGGGTCCGTGTCGTCCTCGGCCACCCGGCCGTCCCTGACCCGGTCGAGCAGGGCCCTGGTCTCCTTGAGGCGGACCTGCTTGGCCTCGGCCGAGAGCGTGCCGTCGCCGATGTCGTCCACCCGCCGCGAGAGGGCGTACAGCGCGGACATGGCCTGCCGCTTCTCTGCCGGCAGCAGCCTGATGCCGTAGGCGAAATTGCGGGCCTGCTGCCCGGTGACGGCCTCGCAGTAGCTGTAGGCCGCCAGTACCGGCGCGGACATGGGCGTCGTTCCCTCCATGGTCCGGCTCATCCCTCTCTGTGTGCATTTCGCAAGACGGCTCCCACTTCGCGCAGCAGGCGCGCCTTGGCGGGTCTGGGCGGTCCGGGGAGCACATCGTGCCCGGCGGCCGCGATCGCGGCGAGGGCGGCGCGCCCGCCGCCGACGAATCCGGCGAGCAGCAGCCGGAGCCTGCCGTGGACGCTGCCCACCAGCGCGGTTCCCTCGGCCAGCAGCTGTCCGGCGCGTTCGGCCTCGAAGGCGATCAGTGAGCGGACCGACGCGTTCGCGGTGGGAGCGGCGAGGTCGGCCTCGGTGACGCGGAACCGCTTCATGTCCTCGGCCGGCAGGTAGACGCGGTCCCGGGCGAGGTCCTCGGCCACGTCCTGGAGGTGTTCGACGATCTGGAGCGCCGTGCAGACGGCGTCGGAGCGGCGCACGCGCTCGGGGCTCGTGGTGCCGGTGATCCCGAGGACGAGCCGGCCGACGGGGTTGGCGGACAGCTCGCAGTAGGCGAGCAGGTCGTCGTACGTCTCGTAGCGGCGCACGACCTGGTCCTGGCGGTTGGCCCCGATCAGCCCGAGGAAGGGCTCGGGAGTGAGGGAGCGGCGCCGTACGGTGGGGATCAGGGCACGCAGCAGGGGGTGGCCGGGGGCCTGCCCCTCGAGGTCGAAGACGCGCCGCAGGTCGGCTTCCAAGGCGTCGAGCAGGGCCGCGCGGTCGTCGCCGCGGTCCGGGGGAACGCCCAGGTGGCGGGCGTCGGCGCCGCCGGGGGCCAGATCTCCGTCGCCGATGTCGTCCACGAGCCGGGCGTAGCCGTAGACGGCCATCAGGTCGGCGCGCCAGGCACGGGGGACGAAGAAAGGGGCCACGGGGAAGTTCTCGTCCGCGGCCTTGTCCAGCGTCGTACGCGAGGAACGCGAGGAATCGACGGATCGCACCTGCGGGGGGCCCGTCACTGGGGGCTGCCCGGCACGGGGACGGCGGAATCCTCGCAGAGCCGGAGATTTCCTGTCATTGCCGTCACATCTCCCGTTCTACACTGCCGACGCAATACAACTCATTTCGGACACGCCGCCCGGTCGGTCCGGTCCAGCAGCCTGTCCGGCGGCTGAAGCCCTCCGGGGGTATGACCCCACTTGCCACGAATCGGCACCCGTCCAGCTTACGTTGTACAGGTGCGCGGAACACCGCTGGGTGAGGTGCCCTCCACGAGAACATCGCATGACGCGCCAACCATCCCCGGCTCCCGTGGACTTGACCGGCCCTTGACGGTCAGTGATCACTCTACGTTGCCGCCGGACCGGGCCGGCCGGGCCGGCGGGCACCGTGCCGGGCGGCCGCCGTGACGGCGGGAACGGCGAGGCCCTCGCGGGGTGATCCGGCGAGGGCCCGTCGGGCGTGCGTACCGGCGCGGAGCGGCGGCCCTACGGATGCGTCACTTGCCCGTCTCCTTCTCGTACGCCTTGATGACCTCGTCGGTCGGGCCGTCCATCAGCAACTCGCCCTTCTCCAGCCACAGCACCCGGTCACAGGTGTCCCGGATCGACTTGTTGCTGTGGCTGACCAGGAACACCGTGCCGGCCTGCTTGCGCAGCTCACGGATCCGTTCCTCGGAGCGGATCTGGAACTTCCGGTCACCGGTGGCGAGCGCCTCGTCGATCATCAGGACGTCGTGGTCCTTGGCCGCGGCGATGGAGAAGCGCAGCCGGGCGGCCATGCCGGAGGAGTACGTCCGCATCGGGAGCGTGATGAAGTCGCCCTTCTCGTTGATGCCGGAGAAGTCGACGATCGACTGGTAGCGGTCGCGGATCTGTTCCCGTGTCATCCCCATGGCCAGTCCGCCGAGGATCACGTTGCGCTCACCGGTCAGGTCGTTCATCAGCGCGGCGTTGACACCCAGCAGCGAGGGCTGGCCGTCGGTGTAGACCTTGCCGCTCTCGGCGGGCAGCAGACCCGCGATGGCGCGCAGCAGGGTCGACTTGCCCGAGCCGTTGGTGCCGATCAGGCCGATCGCCTCGCCGCGGTACGCGGTGAAGCTGACCCCCCGTACGGCGTGGACCTTGCGGACGCCCCGGGACTGCCCCTTGTCGCGGCGGAGTATGCGGCTCAGCGCGGCGGTGGCGCTGCCCCGGCCGCCGCCCCCGCCGTTGACGCGGTAGACGATGTGCACGTCGTCGGCGATGACGGTGGGTACGCGGTCCTGCTTGATGTCGTCAGCCACGGCCGTACCGCTCCTCCGCCTTCCAGAAATACACGAAGCCCGCGATGCCCAGGAGCACGGCCCAGGCCACCGCGACGAGCCAGACGTGCGCGGGCAGGTTCTCCGAGCCGTAGCCGTCGATCATCGCGAAGCGGACGAGGTCCATGTAGACGGCCGCCGGGTTGTACTGGAGGACGTCGGTGATCCAGCCCGGCCGGTCCTTGAGCATGAGGGGAATGGAGAACATCACGCCCGAGGCGTACATCCAGGTGCGCATGATGAACGGCATCAGCTGGGCCAGGTCGGGGGTCTTGGACCCGAGCCTCGCCATGATCAGCGCGAGGCCGGTGTTGAAGACGAACTGGAGCGCCAGCGCCGGCAGGACCAGCAGCCAGCTCAGCCGCGGATAGCTGCCGAAGGCGACCGCCACGGCGATCAGCACGATCATCGAGAACAGCAGCTGCTGGAGCTGCTGGAGCGAGAACGAGACCGGCAGGGACGCCCGGGGGAAGTGCAGGGCCCGCACGAGCCCCAGATTGCCGGAGATCGCGCGCACGCCGGCCATCACCGAGCTCTGGGTGAAGGTGAACACGAAGACGCCGGTGACCAGGAACGGCACGAAGACGTCCTGCGGGATGCCCCGCTTCGTGCCCAGGATCAGGCCGAAGATCAGGTAGTAGACGAAGGCGTTCAGCAGGGGGGTGGCCACCTGCCAGAGCTGACCGAGCTTCGCCTGGCTGTACTGGGCCGTGAGCTTCGCCTGGGAGAACGCCAGGATGAAGTGACGCCGGCCCCACAGCTGGCGTACGTAGTCGGCCAGCGAAGGCCGGGCACCGCTCACCGACAGGCCGTGCTTGGCGGCGAGCTCGGCCGGGGAGAGTCCGTCGTCGGGCGACGGGGGGGCGCTCACAGCGATCGCACCCTCATGGGTTGTGTCACTCACAAGTTGAAACTTTCGTCTTCAAGATGCGCAGCCGGACGGGCACAGGCGCGAGAGGGCCAGGCCCCGGGGGCGAGACCGACCGGTCTCCCCCCGATGCTCTCAGAGCCGAGCTTGTCAGATGACAGGCGGTCGGCCCAGCCGGGTCAGGCGCCATACCGTACGCCACTTCATCGGGCGGCGCGGACCGCACGGCGTCGCCCAGCCTTCCCGGAACCCGCCGAACCACGCCGTGAGCGCGGCCCGGGACGGGCTCCGGAACAGGGTGAGGAGCAGCCATACGCCCAGGTAGCACGGGACGACGGGCAGAGGCAGGTTGCGGCGGGCCAGCCAGACCCGGTTGCGGGCCACCATGCGGTGGTAGACGGCGTGCCGGGAGGGCTGGGTCGTGGGGTGGGTGAGCACCAGGTCGGCCCGGTAGTCGATCATCCATCCCGCGTCCAGGGCCCGCCAGGCGAGATCCGTCTCCTCGTGCGCGTAGAAGAACTCCCCCGGCAGCGGACCGACCTCGGCGATCACCCGCGTGCGCACGGCGCTGGCCCCGCCCAGGAACGTCGTCACCCGCGAGGACCGCATCGGGTCCGAGGCGCGCAGCCGGGGCACGTGCCGGCGCTGGGTGCGGCCGGTGTCCGGGTCGGCGATGCGGAAGCTGACGACGCCGAGGCGGGGGTCCGCGGTGAACGCCTCGCGGACCAGCCGCGCGGTGTCGGCGTTCGGCAGGCACCCGTCGTCGTCGAGGAAGAGCAGCACGTCCACGTCCCGCCCGGCCGGCCCGAACGCCTCGATACCGACGTTCCGGCCGCCCGGGATGCCCAGGTTCTCGGGCAGCTCCACCGTCCGCACCCCGGCGGGCACGTCGCCCACCGGGGCGCCGTTGCCGACCACCACGACCTCGACCGGCTCGCCCTCCTGCCGCGCGACCGAGTCGATCAGCGCCCGCAGCTCGCCGGGGCGGTCACCCATGGTGATGATGACCGCGCCGAGCCGCAGGTCGCTCACTTCAGCCTGCTGGACGCCAGGATGGAGACCAGGTGCAGGAGCGTCTGGAGGACGGCGATGCCCGCCAGGACCGCGATGCCGAGCCGGGTGAAGAACAGGTCGCCCCGGACCATGTCGGCGATCGCGACGACGAGGATGAAGAGACTGGCCTCGATCCCCCCGACGAGCCGGTGGAACTTGAGCGCGGCGGCGGCCCTGCGGGCCAGCGCCAGGCCGGAGGACCGGGGCGTGGACGCCTCGTCCTTGACTGCGGGCAGCCCGCTGCGCTGGCGGGCCACGTCGACCAGGTCGGTCTCCGCCTTGATCAGGATGGCGCCGAGGGCCGCGACCGTGCCGAGGAAGGCCCACAGCCAGTTGGTCGACGAGCCGTCCTGGTGGAAGACGTCCGCACCGCGCACACCGAAGCCGACCAGGAGGGCCGCCTCGCACAGGTAGTGGCCGATGCGGTCGAGGTAGACCCCCGTGATGGAGGTCTGCTTCCGCCAGCGGGCCACCTCGCCGTCGACGCAGTCGAGCAGCAGGTAGATCTGGAACAGGACGGCCGCGAGGATCGCCCCGGTCAGCCCGGGCACGAGCAGGACGGCCCCGCCGGCGATCCCCACGACCACCATGAGGTACGTGAGCTGGTTCGGCGTGATCCTGGTGTTCACCAGGAACGGGTCGACGTGCAGCGAGATCTCCCGCATGTACAGTCGCCCGGCCCAGTGCTCTCCGCTGCGCCGGTCCTTCACTCCCTCCGGGTGAACGACCGGGCGGAGTTCAGCTACTGATGGTCGAGGCATAGTCGGAGTACGCGTCCCTGATCTGGTCGGTGGACAGGTCGAGGTGCTCGAGGATGGTGAAGCGGCCCGGACGGGTCTGCGGCGCGTAGGCGACGGCCCGTACGAACTCGTCCACGGAGAAGCCGATCTCCTCCGGCAGCACGGGCAGCCCGTGGCGCCGCAGCACCTCCGTGAACAGCTGTGACTCCTCGTGGGCGCCGCGCAGCCGCATGGCGAAGGCGGCGCCGAGGCCGACCTGCTCGCCGTGCAGCGCGGCCCGCTTGGGGTGGAGGAGGTCGAAGGCGTGGCTGATCTCGTGGCAGGCGCCGGACGAGGGGCGGGTGTCCCCGCTGATCGACATGGCGATGCCGGAGAGGACCAGCGCCTCGGCGAGGACGGAGAGGAACTCGTCCTCGCCGACCCCGCCCGGGTGGCGCAGAACCGCCTCGCCGGCCGTCCGGGCCATGGCGGCGGCCAGTCCGTCGACCGGCTCGCCGTTGATCCGGTGGGAGAGCTCCCAGTCGGCGATGGCGGAGATGTTGGAGACGGCGTCCCCGATGCCGGAGCGGACGAAGCGGACCGGGGCGTCCCGGATGACGTCGAGGTCCACGACCATGGCGATCGGGGTGGGGACGCCGTAGGAGCCGCGGCCGTTGTCGTTGTCCAGGGTGGAGACCGGTGAGCAGATGCCGTCGTGCGAGAGGTTGGTGGCCACGGCCACCATCGGCAGCCCGACCCGGGCCGCCGCGTACTTCGCCACATCGATGATCTTGCCGCCGCCGAGTCCGACGACGGCGTCGTAGCGGCGGCTGCCCTTGATGTCGTCCGCGAGCCTGACCGCCGAGTCGATCGTGCCGTCCGCGACCGGGAACCAGTCGGCACCGGGCAGCACCGGGGCGAACCGCTCCCGCAGCGCCCGGCCCGAGCCGCCGCTGATGGCGATCGACAGCCTGCCCGAGCCGGAGATCCGCTGATCGGCGAGGAGCCCGGCGAGGTCGTCCAGGGCGCCCGGCCTGATGTCGACGACGACGGGCGACGGGATGAGCCGCGTCAGTACAGGCACGCGATCTCACGGCCCTTCGCGAGGTCGTCGTGGTTGTCGATCTCCACCCAGGGGACGTCGCCGATGGGGGCGACGTCGAGGGTGAAGCCGCGGTTCACCAGTTCCTGGTAGCCGTCCTCGTAGTAGAGGTCGGGGTCGCGCTCGAAGGTGGTCTTCAGCGCGTCGGCGAGATCCGCCGCGGCCTCGGGCTCGATCAGCGTCACTCCGATGTACTCGCCGGTGGCGGTGGCCGGGTCCATCAGCTTGGTGATCCTGCGCACGCCCTTGGGGCCGTCCGTGACGACCTTCATCTCCTCGTCGGCCAGTTCCTTGACCGTGTCCAGGGCGAGGATGATCCGCCGACCCGCGCCGCGCGCGCCGAGCAGCGTCCTCTCGACGGAGACCGGGTGGACGGTGTCGCCGTTGGCGAGGATCACGCCCTCGCGCAGCACGTCCCGCGCGCACCACAGGGAGTAGGCGTTGTTCCACTCCTCGGCCTTGTCGTTGTCGACCAGGGTGAGCTCGATGCCGTACGTCTTCTCCAGCGCGGCCTTGCGCTCGTACACGGCCTCCTTGCGGTAGCCGACGACGATCGCGGCCTCGGTCAGGCCGACCTCGGCGAAGTTGCCCAGGGTGAGGTCGAGGACCGTGGTGGTCCCCTCCCCCGCCGGGTCCACGGGCACGAGGGCCTTCGGGAGCGTGTCGGTGTAGGGGCGCAGACGCCGTCCGGCACCGGCGGCCAGTACGAGGCCGATCATGCGGGTTCTCCTTCGTCGTGTACGGCTGGGGCTCCGGAGGACACCCAGAACCGGATGGACTCCACCAGCGCGACCAGCGCCACGGCGGCGGCGATCAGCGTCAGCTCCAGCGTGAGGTCGAATGCGCGCGTGGAGAGGGCGGCGAACACGATGACCAGCAGCGTGCGGCCCTCGTGGCCGCCGAGGGCCCGGACGAGCCGACGGGGCGGGGCGCCGGCGCCGCCGCGGATGCGGTACACCGTGTCGTAGTGATGGTAGGCGACCGCCGCCACCAGCCCGAACGCCGCCGGGAGAGCGCCGGGCACGTCGGCGCGGGCGGCGAGGACCAGGATCGTGCCGTACTCGGCCGCCCGGAAGACCGGGGGGATCAGCCAGTCGAGCGCGCCGCCCATCCGCCGGGCGACGGCCAGCCCCGAGGTCAGGACGTACACCACACCGCCGATGATCACGAGGCCGCCGAAGTGCGCGTACCCGGAGGAGGGGGCCGTGAGCGGCGCGAGGGCGGCCGTCGCGAGGACCGTGGCGGCGCCGGCGACGGCGATCAGGAGGGGCAGCGGGCCGGGGAGCTTACCGGCCGGGCTGCGCAGCACCCGTGCGACGGCCTCGGCGAGCGGTCCCGAGTCGGCGAGGTCGGCCAGCGCCCGTGCGGCGCGGTCGGTACGGGTGGCCTTGCGCGTCACCGAGCGCAGCACCCGCCCGGCCGTGGTGTAGCAGGCGGCGAAGGCGCAGCCGACGAGCAGCGCGTAGAAGACGACGCGGGGCGTGGTCAGGGCGGTCAGCACGGCGATCATCGCCCAGCGCTCGCCGATCGGGAGCACGATCATCCGGCGTACCCACACCGTCCAGCCGACGCTGTCGAGCCGGGTGGAGAGCGCGGTGGTGGGGGTGCCGGTCACGGCCTTGCCGGAGGAGGTCGCGGCGGTGGCGTCGACGTGTGCCTCGTTGAAGGCGAAGTCCACGACGTGGCGGCAGGTCTGGAGGACCATCGCGGCCAGGGCGAGGGCCCAGACGTCGTCCCCGCCCCGGGCGGCACCGAGCGCGAGGCCCGCGTAGTACGCGTATTCCTTGGCGCGGTCGAAGGTCGCGTCCAGCCAGGCGCCCATCGTGGAGTACTGGAGCGAGTAGCGGGCGAGCTGGCCGTCGGTGCAGTCGAGCACGAACGAGAAGAGGAGCAGCAACCCGGCGGCGACATAGCCGCCCCGGGTGCCGGTGGCGGCGCAGCCCGCCGCTATCAGCGCGGTGAACAGCGACGCGGTGGTGACCTGGTTGGGGGTCAGGCCCCGGCGCGCGCACCAGCGCGCGAGGTAGCGGGAATAGGGGCTGATGCAGAAGGTGGTGAAGAACCCGTCGCGCGCCTTCACGGCGGAGCGCAGGCGTACGGCCTCGTCGTCCACGGCGGCCACGGCCGTCTCGGCCTGTTCCCGGGCGTCGGGGCCGGCCGGTACGGCGGCGACGAGCGAGCCCAGTTCGGGGCGGTGCACGGCGGTGCCGCCGGTGCCGAGGGCGACGGCGACCCGGTCGGCGAGCGAGGCGGCCGGAGCGACGGCGGTGGCGGCCGGTCCTTCGGCCGGGGCCGCAGCGGGGGCGGCGGAGGGATCGTCGGTGGGGGCCGGCGCGGCGACGCCGGCCGACGGGGCCCCGGTACCGCCCGCCGCCCCCGGTGTGCTCGGGATACTCGCCGTTTCGCCCGGGCCGTCCGCGACGGACGCCAGGGCGCGCAGCAGCGCGGCGCGCGCCTCCGGCTTGGCGGTGAGCGCCCCGGGTACGGCGGCGGCCGGGAAGCGGGGGTCGGTCAGTGCCAGCCGCAGGGCGTGCAGGTGGCCGACGAAGCCGGCGTCGACCAGTGCGACGCGCTCGGCGGCGGGCGCCGAGGCGAGCAGGCTCCGGGCCTCGTCGGCGCCCGGCGCGGTACGTACGTCGAAACCCAGCGACCGCAGATGGCCTTCGAGCGGCGATCCGGGTACCGGGGAACCGGTGAGGATGGCGGTCGACAGACGAACTCACTCCTTGGCACTGACAGGGCGGGGCAGGGCGCGCGAAGACGTGGCCCGGGAATCCGGACGGCGGCGTGTCGGCAGAGGCTATCGGATGAACAGAAGGCCTAGTTCACCGCCCGTTTACGCGACCGACGCCCTGATCTGGGCGGGAGTGGTGCGCGCGGAGATCATCATCGTCGATCGGTGACCCGCCCCACAAACCACACGGGCGGGATTCCGGCCGCAGGAACGTCGCGCCCGGGGCGGCGCGACGAGGCCGTCGCGGTCCGTACGCCGTTAGGGTGGCGGGATGACGTGGCTGATCACAGGCGGTGCGGGGTACATCGGGGCACATGTGGTGCGGTCCATGACCGGGGCCGGGGAGCGCGTGGTCGTCCTCGACGACCTGTCGTCGGGCCTCGCCGAGCGGCTGCCCGGGAGCGTTCCGCTGGTCCGCGGCTCGCTGGCGGACCGGGAGCTGGTGGACCGTACGCTCGCCGGCCACGGGGTCACCGGTGTGGTGCATCTCGCGGGCAAGAAGCAGGTCGGGGAGTCCGTCGAGCAGCCGCTGCGGTACTACCGGGAGAACGTGCACGGGCTCACCGTGCTGCTGGACGCGGTCGTCGCGGCGGGGGTGCGGCGCTTCCTCTTCTCCTCCTCCGCCGCCGTGTACGGGGTCCCCGATGTGCCGTTGATCACGGAGGGGACGCCGACCGTACCGATCAATCCGTACGGCGAGACGAAGCTCGCGGGCGAGTGGCTGGTACGGGCCGCGGGCCGGGCACACGGGATCTCCACCGGATGTCTGCGCTACTTCAACGTGGCGGGGACCGCGCTGCCCGAGCTCTCCGACACCGGGGTGTTCAACATCATCCCGATGTACTTCGACCGGATCACCCGGGGCGAGGCACCACGGATCTTCGGGGACGACTACCCGACCCCGGACGGCACCTGCGTCCGTGACTACATCCATGTCGCGGATCTCGCCGACGCCCACCTGACCGCCGCGCGCCGGCTGGCCGACCGGGACGCGGCCGGGGACCCGGGAGACCTCACGGTCAACATCGGCCGCGGTGAGGGTGTCTCGGTCCGGGAACTGGCGGACCTGGTGGCCGATGTCACCGGTGACCGCACGCCGCCGGTGGTCGAGGGGCGTCGGCCGGGCGACGCCGCGACGGCGGTGGCGGCGGTCGGCCTGATCGAACGGGAGCTGGGCTGGACCGCGAGCCGGGGCCTGCGCGAGATGGTCGAGTCCGCCTGGGAGGGCTGGCTGCTGTCCCACCCGGCGGCCGCGCGCCGCTGAGGCTCCGCCGCGTCGGCGACCGGACGACCGGTCGCAGAGCCGTACGGCTCCCCCCGCGAGCGCCTGACCTGCGTTTCATTTCCGCAGGTCAGAGCATATGACAACGGTGTTCAGTGCCGTGTTGCCGGATACCCCCCACCCGTAGTTCACTGACGTCGTCGGCAGATCGTCGAGAGCGTCGGAACGACCGGGAGGCGTCCACATGGGGGCAGGCCACAGTCACGGGCACACGCACGGCGGACCACCGACGGGAACGACGACCTCGGCCTACCGGGGGCGGCTGCGCATCGCGCTCGCGATCACGCTGTCGGTGATGGTGGTGGAGATCGTCGGCAGTGTGGCCGCCGGTTCCCTCGCGCTGTTCGCGGACGCGGCGCACATGGCGACGGACGCCGTGGGGCTCGGGATGGCCCTGCTCGCCATCCACTTCGCGAACCGCCCGGCGACCGCCAACCGCACCTTCGGTTATGCCCGCGCGGAGATCCTGGCCGCGCTGGCCAACTGTGTGCTGCTGCTCGGCGTCGGGGGCTTCCTGCTGTACGAGGCCGTCGAGCGCTTCGTCACGCCGCCCGAGACCCGCGGCGGCCTGGCGCTCATCGTGGCCTTCGTCGGCATGGTCGCGAACCTGGTCTCCCTCTCGCTGCTCGTACGGGGCCAGAAGGACAGCCTCAATGTGCGCGGGGCGTATCTGGAGGTCCTCGCGGACACCCTCGGCTCGCTCACCGTCCTGGTCTCGTCCGGGATCGTACTGCTCACGGGGTGGCAGCAGGCCGACCCGATCGCGGGCCTGCTGATCGGCCTGATGATCGTCCCGCGCACGGTCAAGCTGCTGCGGGAGACGTTGAACGTCCTGCTGGAGGCGGCGCCGAAGGGCGTGGACATGGGCGAGGTACGGGCCCACATGCTCGCGCTGCCCGGCGTGGCGGACGTCCACGACCTCCACGCCTGGACGATCACCTCCGGGCTCCCGGTGCTCTCGGCCCACGTGGTGGTGGACCAGGAGGCGCTGGACACGGAGGGGCACGAGAAGATGCTGCACGACCTCCAGGGCTGTCTCGGTCACCACTTCGACGTCGAACACTGCACCTTCCAACTGGAGCCCCGGGGCCACGCGGCGCACGAGGCGAAGCTCTGCCACTGACGGCCGCCGGCGGACCACCGGGTCGGGACGGGACCCGCCGACGGCGCCCGTCCCGACCCGGCGCACCCCCGTCCTGACCTGGCGGGAGCGGGCGCGGACGACACCCACGGGCGGTGACGAGAACGGACATGCCCACCCGCCCGAGATGCGAGGACCGGGTCCCCGTGGGGCAGACTTGGGTGCCAGGCCCGAAGCGAAGGATGGCTATGCCGACCACACCAGTCACGACGGCGAGCACGGCGAGCGACGCGTCGAGCGGCACCCGAGAACCGATCCTGCTGGAGCTCGTCGACGAGAGCGGCAACACCGTCGGCACCGCCGAGAAGCTCTCGGCGCACCAGGCGCCGGGACAGCTGCACCGGGCGTTCTCCGTGTTCCTCTTCGACGAGCAGGGGCGGCTGCTGATCCAGCGCCGCGCCCTGGGCAAGTACCACTCTCCCGGGGTGTGGTCGAACACCTGCTGTGGTCATCCGTACCCCGGCGAGTCGCCGTTCGCCGCGGCGGCCCGCCGGACGTACGAGGAACTGGGCGTCTCGCCCTCGCTCCTCGCCGAGGCCGGCACCGTGCGCTACAACCACCCCGACCCGCTTTCCGGACTGGTCGAGCAGGAGTACAACCACCTGTTCGTCGGGCTGGCGCAGGCGGCGCCCCGGCCCGATCCGGAGGAGGTCGGCGAGACTGCGTTCGTCAGCCCGGCGGAACTGGCCGAGCGGCATGCCGCGGCGCCGTTCTCGGCGTGGTTCATGACCGTCCTGGACGCGGCGCGTCCGGCGATCAGGGAGCTCACGGGGTCCGCCGGGGGCTGGTGACACCGCCCCACGACGCCGCGTCGCGGTCTCGTGGGTCACGCTCTCGCAAGTCGTCCCGCGGGTCACTCTGTTGCGGTCCGAGGTCTCGTGGGGTACGGGGCGGTACGGCGCGAGGGAGCGCGTCGTGCGACGCGGCGGCGCGGGGACGGGGCCGGGCCGACGGTGCCTCGCCGGTCGGCGCCTGCGCTCCGGTCGTGCGCGACGGTGTCCCGACGGGCCCGGGTACCGTGGCCGACGGCTCGAACGGCAGGATCGCCCGGACGGCCTTTCCGCCGTCCGCGGTGCGCTCGATGTCGAAGCCGCCGCCGGCCTCTTGGGTGATCTCCCGTACGAGCAGCAGCCCGCGGCCGCCCGTGCGCTCCGGGTCGGCCTCCAGGACCGTGGGCCGGTAGGGATGGCGGTCCTCGACACAGACCCCTAACCACCCCGCGCCGACCCCCACTTCGACGGCGATCTCCGGTGACACCACGGCGGCGTGCCGGACGGCGTTGGTGACCAGTTCGGAGAGGATCAGCAGCAGGGCCCCCACGACCGCCTCCCCGGCGGGCACGCACCGCCGCTCCAGCAGGTCCCGCACCGCGCGTCTGGTCCTCGGTACGGAGACGTCGACGGCGGGCGCGGTGAACCGCCAGACCCCTTCGTACGGCAGCGGCGCCGGGCCCGGAACACTCCCGCGGCTCTCCCTCTGCGGCCCCATCCTCATCCCCTCATCCCCTCGTTCCCCTCGGTTCGACCGGTGCGGACGATGTCGCGCCTCGTCCGTCAGGGACCGAGTCTTGGGATCCGCCGGGCACTACTCAATTACTGAACAGAAGTCAATGGTTATTGGTGGAGTGCGACCGGAAGTGCACGCAGATGATGACAAGAGGTTCGGCCTTGACCTTTTAATAATGTTTTTGGAGCAGGTGCACATGCCTCCGGGATACCAGCGCATCTTCCGGCGGATAGCATCCCGCGCATGGAGCCCCAGCTGCCGCACACCGTGGCCGACGGCGTCGCGACCGTGGTCATACACCGTCCCGACAAACGCAACGCGATGACCCCGTCGATGTGGCGCCGACTGCCCCCGCTGCTGGCGCGTCTGGCGGCCGACCCCGCCGTCCGGGTCCTGGTCCTGACCGGCGCGGGCGACACCTTCTGCGCCGGGGCCGACATCTCCTCGCTGCGGGATCCGGACGAGGACACGCGGGCTCCCGTGGTCGCGGCGGAAGAGGCACTGGCCGCCTTCCCCAAGCCGACACTCGCCGCCGTGCGCGGCTACTGCGTGGGCGGCGGCTGCCAGTTGGCGGTCGCCTGCGACCTGCGGTTCGCGGAGGAGGGAGCGTGGTTCGGCATCACTCCGGCGCGCCTGGGCATCGCCTACCCGGCGTCGTCCACCCGCCGACTGGTCTCGCTGGTGGGGCCGTCCAGCGCCTCTTACCTGCTGTACTCCGCCGAGTTGATCGGTACGGAGCGCGCCCTGCGCACCGGACTGGTCGACGAGGTGCTGCCCGCGGGCGGACTCGGCGAGCGTGTCGCGGAGTTCACCCGCGTCCTGGTCGCCCGGTCGCGGCTGACCCAGGCCGCGGCCAAGGAGTCCGTGTCGGGCTGCACCGACCGCGACGCCCACTGGGCCCGGCAGGCGCGCGACAGCGGGGAGACGGCGGAGGGAGTCGCCGCCTTCCTGGAGCGCCGGGAGCCGCGCTTCACCTGGACCGCCCCGGGGGCCGCGGACGGGTCCGCCGACGAGGGGGACGACCGATGAACCGGGCCCATCCATGGCCTGGATCCGCCGTTCGTTCGTACCGACCAGTCGGTAACATAGCGCCATGACCACTCTGCCCGAGCACGCCGTGCGACGCTGTTACTCCGTCGTCAACCCCATTCACTCGACCGTCTACTTCTCCCCCGAGATCGGCCGCGAGTTCGCCGCCGCCGGACTCGACGCCCCGGCCGCCGTCTACTTCGCGAACCGGGCCGCCCCGCTGGGCCGGGTCGGCGCGGGAGCCGTCACCGCGACCTTCTACAACTTCAAGCACGACCTCGTGGCGCTCCACGTCCCCCGGATATGGGAGACCCTCTCGCCCGAGGAGGCCCTCGGCGTACGGCTGCGCGCGGTCGACTCGCTGCTGCGGCGGCTGCTCGGCGAGGAGGTACTGGACTCGAAGGAACTGGCCGAGGCGGCGGAGCTGGCGCTGCGGGCCGCCGAGGCGTGCGCCCGCCCGGCCCGCCCGCTGTACGCCGCCAACGCGGACCTGCCGGTCCCGCGCGAGCCGCACCTGGCGTTCTGGCACGCCGCGACGCTGCTGCGCGAACACCGGGGCGACGGCCACCTGATGGCGTTGACGACAGCCGGGCTCGGCCCGCTGGAGGCGCTGGTCAGCCACACGGCGAGCAGTCAGGGGGCGGCGGCCGGGTGGGTCCGCTCCAGCCGGGGCTGGAGCGAGGAGGAGTGGGCGGCGGCCCAGGCTCGGCTGCGGGACCGCGGGCTGCTGGACGACGCGGGCGGGCTGACGGCGTCGGGTGAGAAGCTGCGCGCCGATCTGGAGGACGAGACCGACCGGCTGGACGCGGCGCCCTACGAGCACCTGGGGGCGGCGGGAGTGGCCCGGCTGACCGAGCTGGCCGCCGGACTCACCGCGGCGGCACGGGCGGCGGGGGCGTTCCCCGCGCAGATCTTCGCCAAGCGCTGATCGACCGGGCCGGGTGCCGGGCCGGGTGCCGTGCCGCGCGGTGTTTACGAACCGTACGACCGGATACCCGCTTCTCCACAGGTGGTGAGGCCACGGTCCCACCCACCGTACGAAGGACGCTCACGGCGCGTGCCCCGCACGCAGGCGACGGCCCGTGCGCGGTGTGCGCGGGCGTCCACGTGGCCGCCCCGGAGCCACCTGGAAAGGAGGCCGACGTGTTCCGTGCCATCGCCGATGTGTTGCGTGCCATCGGTTCCACGCTCGCATCCGTGGTGACGCTTCCCTTCCGCGCGCTCGCCCGCCTCTTCGGCGGCGCCGCGCACGGCTGATCCCCACGCGAAGCGCCGGGCCCTCCTGCCTGCCCGTACGCGCGCGCCGCACCCGCCCGTGCCCCTCCCCCGTCGGCACACGGCGTCCGCGCGGTCCGCAGCCGGTCGCGCCCACCGCTGTCGGTGCCACCTGCCACAATGCAGTCGGCGGACCCCAGAACAGCGGAGCGTGATCGTGACGACGTCCATCGAAGGCAGGATCGCCGAGGAACTCGGCGTACGGGAGCGGCAGGTGAAGGCGGCCGTCGAGTTGCTCGACGGCGGGTCGACCGTGCCGTTCATCGCGCGCTACCGCAAGGAAGCGACCGAGATGCTCGACGACGCGCAGTTGCGCGCCCTCGAGGAGCGGCTGCGCTACCTGCGGGAGTTGGAGGAGCGGCGGACCACGATCCTGGAGTCCGTGCGCGAGCAGGGCAAGCTCGACGACGCCCTGGAGGCGCGGATCCGGGCCGCCGGCACGAAGGCGCGTCTGGAGGACATCTACCTCCCGTTCAAGCCCAAGCGGCGGACGAAGGCGCAGATCGCCCGGGAAGCTGGTCTGGAGCCGCTGGCCGACGGGCTGCTGGGCGACCCGTCGGTCGAACCGCTCGCGGCGGCGGCCGCGTTCGTGGACGCGGACAAGGGGATCGCGGAGCCCGCCGCCGCGCTGGAGGGCGCGCGGGCCATTCTCACCGAGCGGTTCTCCGAGGACGCCGACCTGATCGGTGAGTTGCGCGAGCGGATGTGGGCCCGGGGCCGGCTGGCCGCGAAGGTGCGGGAGGGCAAGGAGGAGGCCGGTGCCAAGTTCGCCGACTACTTCGACTTCGCCGAGCCGTTCACGGAGCTGCCCTCGCACCGGATCCTGGCGATGCTCAGGGGCGAGAAGGAGGAGGTCCTCGACCTGGTGATGGAGCCCGAGGAGCCGTCGGACGAGCCCGGCCCCAGCTCGTACGAGGTCTCGGTGGCGCACCGGTTCGGCATCGCCGACCGCGGCCGGCCGGCGGACAAGTGGCTGGCGGACACGGTCCGGTGGGCGTGGCGCACCCGTATCCTCGTGCACCTCGGCATCGACCTGCGGCTGCGGCTGCGCACGGCCGCGGAGGACGAGGCGGTCCGGGTCTTCGCGGCGAACCTGCGCGACCTGCTGCTGGCCGCTCCCGCCGGCACCCGCGCCACGCTCGGCCTCGACCCCGGGTTCCGTACGGGTGTGAAGGTCGCGGTCGTGGACGCCACGGGCAAGGTCGTCGCCACCGACACGATCTATCCGCACGTCCCCGCGAACCGGTGGAAGGAGTCGCTGGCCACGCTGGCCCGGCTGGCCGAGGTGCACAAGGTCGAGCTGATCGCGATCGGCAACGGCACGGCGTCCCGGGAGACCGACAAGCTCGCCGCGGAGCTGTGCGCGGCGCGCCCCGAGCTGAAGCTGACGAAGGTGATGGTCTCGGAGGCCGGTGCCTCGGTCTACTCGGCCTCCGCGTTCGCCTCACAGGAACTGCCGGAACTGGACGTGTCGCTGCGCGGCGCGGTGTCCATCGCGCGGCGCCTGCAGGACCCGCTCGCCGAGCTGGTGAAGATCGACCCCAAGTCCATCGGGGTCGGCCAGTACCAGCACGACCTCTCCGAGGTGAAGCTGTCGCGCTCGCTGGACGCGGTGGTCGAGGACTGTGTGAACGGTGTGGGAGTGGACGTCAACACGGCGTCCGCGCCGTTGCTCTCCCGGGTGTCCGGCATCGGCGCGGGCCTCGCGGAGAACATCGTGGCCCACCGCGACGCGAACGGTCCGTTCGCCTCCAGGCGCGCGCTCAAGGACGTGGCGCGGCTCGGTCCGAAGGCGTACGAGCAGTGCGCGGGCTTCCTCCGGATCCGCGGCGGCGACGACCCGCTGGACGCGTCGAGCGTGCACCCCGAGGCGTATCCGGTGGTCAGGTCGATGGTGAAGACCACGGGCACCGAGGTCGCGGCCCTGATCGGGAACGGACCGGTGCTGCGGTCGCTGCGGCCCGCCGACTTCGTGAACGAGTCCTTCGGTCTGCCGACCGTGACGGACATCCTGCGCGAGTTGGAGAAGCCGGGCCGCGACCCGCGGCCGGCTTTCAAGACCGCGACGTTCAAGGAAGGCGTGGAGAAGATCGGCGACCTGGCGCCCGGGATGGTGCTGGAGGGCGTCGTGACGAACGTGGCGGCGTTCGGGGCGTTCGTGGACGTCGGGGTGCACCAGGACGGGCTGGTGCACGTGTCGGCCATGTCCCGTTCGTACGTGAAGGACCCCCGGGAGGTCGTGAAGCCGGGTGACGTCGTCAAGGTGAAGGTGCTGGACGTCGACATCCCGCGCAAGCGGATCTCGCTGACGCTGCGGCTGGACGACGAGGTCACGGCCTCGGGTCCTGCGTCCGGGGGGTCGCGCCCGGCTCGCCCGGCGCGTTCGGAGCGGTCCGACCGGGGGGAGCGATCGGAGCGGTCCGGTGACGGCGGCCGTACGCCGCAGCCGCGGACGGGCGGGGGTCGCGGGGCCGGTGGCCGCGCACGCCGTCAGGGCTCCTCGGCGCCGGCGCCGGTGAACAGCGCGAT
The DNA here is from genome assembly GCF_052983195.1 of Streptomyces hebeiensis. Classification (NCBI taxonomy): domain Bacteria; kingdom Bacillati; phylum Actinomycetota; class Actinomycetes; order Kitasatosporales; family Streptomycetaceae; genus Streptomyces; species Streptomyces hebeiensis. The sequence goes on along the minus strand of NZ_CM129812.1, from coordinate 6,846,757 downwards.
GGCGGACGCGTTGCGACGGGCGGGACTGACGGATCGGTGATCGTCCAGTGCCGGTCGCGGCACTGGGAGCGGCGGGCCGGGCGGGCCTCAGTGTTCCGTCACCCGGCCCGCCGCCACCGTCAGGTTCCGCGTCGTGCGGACCGCGTGCAGCATGCGGCGGTCGTGGGTGACCAGCAGAAGCGTGCCCGCGTAGGAGTCGAGCGCGGACTCCAGTTGCTCGATGGCGGGCAGGTCCAGGTGGTTCGTGGGTTCGTCCAGGACCAGCAGGTTCACGCCCCTGCCCTGGAGCAGGGCCAGCGCCGCGCGGGTGCGTTCGCCCGGCGAGAGCGTGGTCGCCGGGCGCAGCAGATGAGCTGATTTCAGGCCGAATTTGGCGAGGAGGGTCCGGACGTCGGCGGGCTCGGTGTCGGGCACGGCCCGCCGGAAGGCGTCCAGGAGGGTCTCGGGGCCGTGGAAGAGGGCCCGGGCCTGGTCGATCTCGCCGACGACCACCCCGGAGCCCAGGGCCGCGTGCCCCGCCTCCAGGGGAAGGCGGCCGAGGAGCGCCGCCAGCAGCGTGGACTTGCCGGAACCGTTGGCTCCGGTGATGGCGACGCGGTCACCGCGGTCGATCTGGAGCGAGACGGGTCCGAAGCGGAAGTCGCCTCGCCGGGCCTCGGCCGCGCGCAGGGTGGCCACGACGGCTCCCGAGCGCTCCGCGGCGGCGATCTCCATGCGGAGTTCCCACTCCTTGCGGGGCTCCTCGACCACGTCCAGACGTTCGATCATCCGCTGCGTCTGGCGCGCCTTGGCGGCCTGCTTCTCGCTGGCCTCCGTCCGGGCCTTGCGGCCCATCTTGTCGTGGTCGGTCGTCTTGCGCCGGGCGTTCTTCACGCCCTTGTCCATCCAGGACCGCTGCATGTGCGCCCGCTCCTGGAGGGCCGCCTTGCGGTCCGCGTACTCCTCGTACTCCTCGCGGGCGTGGCGGCGCGCGGTCTCCCGCTCCTCCAGGTAGGCCTCGTAGCCACCGCCGTAGAGGGTGATCTTCTGCTGCGCCAGGTCGAGTTCGAGCACCTTGGTGACGGTGCGGGCGAGGAACTCGCGGTCGTGGCTGACGAGGACCGTGGCCGCGCGCAGTCCCGTCACGAAGGACTCCAGCCGGGCCAGGCCGTCCAGGTCCAGGTCGTTGGTGGGCTCGTCCAGCAGGAAGACGTCGTACCGCGAGAGCAGCAGCGAGGCGAGGCCCGCGCGGGCGGCCTGGCCGCCGGAGAGGGTGGTCATCGGCTGGTCGAGGCCGACGGTCAGGCCGAGCGAGGTGATGGTCTCCTCGGCGCGTTCGTCCAGGTCGGCGCCGCCGAGGCCGAGCCAGCGTTCCAGGGCGAGGGCATAGGCGTCGTCGGCGCCCGGCGCGCTCGCCACGAGCGCCTCGGTGGCCTCGTCCAGGGCGGCCTGGGCGGCCGTCACCCCGGTACGGCGGCCCAGGAAGTCACGTACGGTCTCCCCCGCGCGGCGCTCGGGCTCCTGGGGCAGATGGCCGACGGCGGCCGTGGGCGGGGAGAGCGCGAGGGCCCCGTCCTCGGGGGTGTCGAGGCCGGCGAGCAGCCGGAGCAGGGTGGACTTTCCGGCCCCGTTGGCGCCCACGAGTCCGATCACCTCACCGGGCGCCACGACCAGGTCGAGTCCGGAGAAGAGCGTGCGGTCGCCATGGCCCGCGGAGAGGTCCTTGGCTACGAGCGTGGCAGTCATCAGGGTGCTGATACTAACCGGCGGCCACCCCGCCGCCACCCCGCCGCCGACCGGCCACTGACGGCGCGGGGAAGCGCGAAGCGCCGCTCCGCGCGTCCGCCGGGCGAGCGCCCGTGGCCCGCTGGCGTCGTGGAATGGGCCTGACAAGCCTCGTTCCGCTACGGTCCCGGGCATGAACGGCAGGAAGAGCGATGTGCTCGTGGTCGGTGGTGGCGTCATCGGTCTGACGACGGCGGTGGTACTCGCGGAGGGCGGTCTCCGTGTGAGCCTGTGGACACGCGATCCCGTCGGCCGGACCACCTCGGCGGTGGCGGGCGCGCTGGTCTGGCCGTACCGCATCGAGCCCGCTCGCCGGGTCTCGGCCTGGCTGGAGCGGTCGCTGGACCACTACGAGCGGCTCGCGGAGCGCCCCGGAACGACCGGGGTGCGGATCGTCCCCGGGCTGATGGCGAACACCCGGCCCGACAGCCTCGGCGGCTGGGCCGCGCGGGTGCGCGAGCTGCGCGAGGCACGTCCCGAGGAGCTGCCCGACGGGTTCGCGCAGGGGGTGCGGGCCGCGGTGCCGCTCGTCGACATGCCCGTTCATCTGCGGTACCTCAAGGCGCGGCTGCGGGCGGCGGGCGGCACGGTCGAGCGGCGCGCGGTCACGGATCTGGCCGAACCGGCGAGCCTGGCGCCCGTCGTGGTCAACTGCACGGGGCTGGGCGCCCGCGAGCTGGCGCCGGACGTGTCGCTGTATCCCGTGCGCGGCCAAGTGGTGGTCGTGGAGAACCCGGGGATCGACGAGTGGTTCGTGGCGGCCCTGCCCGGCTCGGCCGGCACGACCTACCTGATGCCGCACCCGTACGGTCTGCTGCTCGGCGGCACGACGACCGAGCACTCCTGGGACCTGCGGATCGACCCGGCCGAGGCGGAGGTGATCGTCGCGCGCTGCGCCGCGGTCCGTCCCGAGCTGGCGGGCGCGCGCGTGCTGGAGCACCGGGTGGGGCTGCGGCCGGGGCGCGCCCGGGTCCGGCTGGAGGCCGTGACCCGGCCCGGCGGCGCACGGCTGGTGCACAACTACGGACACGGCGGCGCCGGGGTCACCGTGGCCTGGGGATGTGCGGAGGAGGCCGCCCGGCTCGCGCTGGAATGAGCCGGGCGTCCGGCGCCGCCGCCCGAGGCTCGTGCCGTCGCGTGCCGTCAGCAGGACCGCCGGGGCGTCCCCTCCGTCAGGTGGTACTCCGCGCGGGCGTCGAGGAGCAGGGGGACCAGCGCGCGCTGCGACTGGCGCAGCGGCACGAACGCCCCCGTGCCGACGGGCACGGACGCCACGCCGTGCAGGGCGAGTTCGTCCTTCACGTCCGCGTACTGGCCGGCGTCGAGGGCGTAGCCGCACGGCGGGTCCTGAAGGATCTCCTCCGGGGCCGCCGGCTCGTTGTCGGCGCCGCCGAGGTGGACCGGGCCGCGGTCGGCCAGCCCGGCGAGCCGGGCGGTGACCGTGGCGGCGGCGATCGCGCCCCGGCGCTCGTCGGCGAAGGAGAACAGACCCTTCAGTGAATCGAGTTGGCTGGTGACCCGGCGCCGGTTGTTCAGGGCTCCGTCGGCCTTCTCGGCATCGGTCAGCGGATCGACGCGGCTCTCGATGAGCAGTCCGACCGCGTGTTTGACGCCGACCGCGTTGCGCAGGATGCGTTCCTGTCCGTCGCCCGCGGTCTGCTTGACGGGGTCGCCGGTGACCGGGTCGGTCCAGATGCCGTAGGTGCCGATGGAGTGGCCGGCATCGCGCGCGGCGGGGCGCACATGGTGTTCGGAGAGCGTGCGGGACTCGTCGTGCACGCGGGCGGCCGTGTTGAGGTTGCGCGGCCAGAGGTCGAACAGGTCCTTGTCGTAGTACGGCGGGGTCGCCCCGTACTCGTGCAGGTCGTAGACGACGTCGGGGCGGCGGTCGCGGATGACCGCGGCCAGGGCCCGGCCCTCCGCGGTCCTCAGCGCGATGTGGTCCCGGTTGATGTCGACGCCGTCGGAGTTGCCCCGGGTGTCGGCGGCGCGGCCGTCCGGGTTGGCGGTGGGGACGACGAGGACCTTCGTCCGGTCCAGGAAGCGGCGGGTGTCCCGGTCCTGGGTGTAGGCGAGGTCGCGCACGGTGGTCAGGCAGGCCTCACGGCCGGACGGCTCGTCACCGTGCTGGCTGCAGACGAGCAGGACGGTCGTGGGGGCGTGCCGCGCGCCGAGTTCGACCAGTTGGAGGGGGCGGTCCCGCTTCGTCGTGCCGATGGTGGTGAGCGAGACGCGTGCGCCGCCACCGGCGACGGCGGCCAGGAAGTCCTGCTCCTGTGCCTGGCCGGTCCAGCGCGCGCCGTCGCTGGTCTCGAATTCCGTGCGCGGCGGGGCCGGGGCCGCGTGGGCGGGGGCCGTGGCCACGGGCGCGGCGAGGGTGGCGAGGGAGGCGACGGCCGTCGCCAGGGCGAGAGCGCGCAAGGGGCGCGTGCCACGCGCGGAACGCGCGCCACGTGAGGTACGTATGGCGCGTACGGGGTGTATGGAGCGTACGGCTCGTACGGGACCGGAGCGGAACGGCATCAGGTGCGGTCTCCCGGGATCGGTGGGATGCGGTGCGGCACGACCACGCCGCTCGGGCGGGACTCGGGTGCCGTGCCCAGGGACGGCGCGGGGCCGGTGGTGGCACGGGCGAGGGCGTCGGGGCCGCCGACGAGCGGCAGCCGGGCGGCCGTACGGGCCAGGTCGAGGGCGAGGGTGGGGGTGGTGGACGGCGGGTCGATGAGGTTCCGGTCCGTCCCTCCGATGATCAGGGCGAGCCGGTGTCCGGCGGGGACGACGTGGTCGCTCGCGGCCAGCCGGATCGTGAGGGTGTAGGGCGTTCCCGGGGTGAGCGGGCGGCCCCGGCCGGGCGAGCCGGCGGTTCCCAGGTCGGCCCAGCCCCGGCTGAAGACGGTGTGGCCGACGTCCGCCGTGCGGGGAGCGGTCTCGCGGTAGCAGGAGCTGTCGGAGGCCGTGCTCGCGCCCCAGCAGGTGCGCTCGGTGAGGGTGGTGATGCCTTCGCCCGCGGCGCCGTAGTCGCGGATGGTGTCCGGGCCGAGGTCGACCAAGACCGCGGAGAGGTGGGCGGACGTGGTGGAGGGGGTGGCGGTGACGGTCACCGTGGCGGAGCCGGACAGCCGCAGGTCGCGGCTGAGCGGGCGGGTGGTGAAGCCGGCCTTCGCGGGGGTCGGCCGGTCGATGTCGGTGGCCCAGTCGGTCTCCCCCTGACGCGGGTCGTCCGTGAAGGTCTCCGTCGCACCGGGCCGCGCGGGGGCGGTGCCCAGGGTGCCCACGCCGGGGACGTCGCCCGTGCCGGGGCGCAGGGTGGTGGCGGTGCCGCTCGGCGGCCAGACGCGGTCGGTGGACCAGCGGCCCGGCGCGCGCTCGACGTCGGCCATGGGCTCGCGGTCGACGCCGTTGTCGTAACCGAGCAGGTAGTGGTCGAACCAGCGGTGCAGCGTGGTGACCCACTCGGCGCGGCGGAAGTCGAACGGGTCGACGTGCCCGGTCTGCGAGAGCCAGATCTTGCGCTCCACGCCGGCGGACGCGAGGGCGTCCCACCACTGGCCGAGGTGCTTGGTACGGACGTTGAGGTCCTGCATCCCGTGGACGGCGAAGACGCTCGCGCGTACCGAGCGGGCGTCCTTCACGTGGTCGCGTTCGGTCCACAGTCCGGTCCAGTCGCCGGTGCGCGGGGCGCCCTCGACCAGCCGTCGTTGGACGGCCCGGCAGCGGGAGCGGGCCTCGGGGCTCTCCACGTAGTCGGACAGCCAGTCGGGGCCGGAGTCGTACAGGGGCGCGCCCTGGGCGAAGTAGTAGTCGTACCAGGAGCTGATCGCGCCGATGGGGACGATCGTGCGGAGCCCTTCGACGCCGGTGGCCGCCACGCCGTTGGCGACGGTGCCGTCGTAGCTCTTGCCGATCATGCCGGTGGCGCCGGTGGTCCAGTCGGCGCGCACGCCCTGGGTGCCGGTGCGGCTGCCGTAGGCGCGGGCGCGGCCGTTCAGCCAGTCGATCACGGCCTTGGCGGACTGGACGTCGGAGCGGCCGCCGACGTCGACGCAGCCGTCGGAGCGGTTGGTGCCGGCGAGGTCGACGGCGACGAAGGCGTAGCCGCGCGGCACGAAGTAGTTGTCGTAGTAGAGGGGGAATCCGAGGGGGTCGCCGTCCGCGTCGTAGGTCTTCTTCTGGTTCTCGTTCCCGCGGCCGCAGCAGGAGTAGTACGGACTGGCGTCCATGATCACGGGAATGTCGCGGCCCGCGAGCGCGGCCTCCCGCGGCCGGACGATGTCGACGGCGACGCGGTCGGTCCGGCCGTCCTCGTCGCCGTCGATTCCGGTGTCCACCCAGACGGACTCCCGGATGGCGTCCTCGTACGAGTAGACCGCTCCGCTCTCCCGGGCCGGCCGCTCGGGGCCGGCGGGTGCGGTCTGGGCGGCCCGGGCGTCCGCCGGACCCAGCAGCGACACCAGCAGCGCGGCGGTGAGTGCCAGAACCGGTGTCGCGCTCCATCGGCGGGCGTTCCGCCCTCTGATCTCCATGGGGCGGACGGTACCCGGTCCAACTACTGTGCGAAACAGGGCAGTCGGGAGAGTGGAGAGGCCGTCCGCCCGCCCTGGTGTGCGCTCAGATGAGCGGTCGCGGCGTAGGCTGTACCGGTCCGGCGGGCCGTCCCCGTACGACGGGGATCCGCCGTACGACGGGGCGCCGCCGCGCCGTCCCCGCCATGACCGCCGACGAGGAGCGCCTGCCGTGCCCGAGCCGTCCCCTGGGTCCCGCCCCGCCCCGCGCCCCACCCTGGAGGCCGTCGCCGAACGCGCCGGTGTCTCCCGGGCCACGGTCTCCCGGGTCGTCAACGGCGGTGCGGGAGTGCGTCGGCCGCTGGCCGAAAGGGTGCGGCGGGCGGTCGAGGATCTGGGGTACGTACCGAACCACGCGGCCCGCAGCCTGGTCACACGGCGCACCGGCGCCGTCGGCGTGATCATCGCGGAGCCGGAGGTGCGGATCTTCTCCGACCCGTTCTTCTCCCAGCAGATCCGCGGCATCAGCAGGGAACTGACCGCCCAGGACACGCAGTTGGTGCTGCTGCTGGTCGACGGGCCGGGCGATTACGACCGGATCGGCCGTTATCTGGCGGGCGGCCATGTGGACGGCGCGCTCGCGTTCTCACTCCACACGGACGATCCGATCCCGGCGCTCGTCCGCCGGGCCGGCCTGCCGACGGTCTTCGGGGGCCGGCCCGGCTGGACCGCGGGCGCGGACGGTCAGGCCGTGCCGTACGTGGACGCGGACAACCGCGGGGGCGCGCGGACGGCCGTGCGGTACCTGTGCGGGCTGGGCCGCCGGAGGATCGCGCACATCGGCGGCCCGCCGGACCAGACCTCGGCCACCGACCGGCTCGACGGCTACCGCGACGTGCTGCCCGACGCGGAGCCGGAGCTGGTCGCCGAGGGCGCCTTCACCGAGGAGAGCGGGGCGCGGGCGATGGAGCGGCTGCTGCTGCGGTGTCCGGACCTGGACGCGGTGTTCGCCGCCAACGACCTGATGGCGTCGGGCGCGCTGGGCGTGCTCAAGGCGCGCGGGCGGTCGGTGCCGGACGATGTGGCGCTGGTCGGCTTCGACGACATCGACCCGGTCGCCCGCACCACCGACCCGCCCCTGACCACCGTCCGCCAGGACGTCGAGGGCCAGGGGCGCCTGATGGCCCGGCTGCTGCTGCGCGGTCTGGACCGGCAGCGGGAGGGCGGGCCCGCCCCGGAGTCGGTGATCACCCCGACCACGCTGGTGCGCCGGGCCTCGGCCTGAGCCGGCGCCCGGCCCTGAGTCGCGGGAGCGGCGCGGACGCCGGCCGTCCGGCCACGCGGCCGGACGGCAAGGACACCGGGCGACCGGACGGCGGGAACACCGGGCGGCCCCGCCGGACCCGGCGTACGAGGGCCGGGCGGGGTCGCCGACCGCGCGGTTACGGCCGGTCCGGCACCAGCTCGGCGGTGAGATCGGCCAGGACCCGCGCGACCGTGGGTGTGCCCCGCATCTCGGCCGCCAGGCGCTCGGCCTCCGCACGGTACGACGGCTCCTTCAGCACCGACTCGACGGCCGCGCGGATCCTCGGCACGTCCTGCGGACCGAACAGGGCCCATCCCTCCTCCGGCCCCGCGGGCGTCACCGCCAGGCCCGCCCCGGCCTCGCCGACCAGCCGGGCGTTCACCGGCTGGTCGGCGAAGAGCGGAAGGATCACCAGCGGCAGGCCGGCCGCCACCGCGCCGAAGGTGGTGCCCGAACCGCCATGGCAGAGGACGACGGACGCCTCCGCCAGGACGTCCGCCTGGGGGACCCACGCCTCGACGCGCACATTGGCCGGAATGGGACCGAGCGCGGACACGTCGGTGGCCCGCCCCGCCGTGAGCAGTACGCGCACCGGCAGCCCGCCCACGGCCTCCAGCGCCGCCCGGTACACGGCGGCGGTGTCCGGCAGCCCGCCGGCCTCGGTGCCCAGTGTCAGGTAGACCAGCGGGTCGTCGTTCCCCTCCCACCAGTCCGGCAGCGAGCCGGCGCCGCTCGGCGCCCCGGCGTCGTGGTACCGCCGGGTCCCGGCGAAGGGGGACGGGTCCAGCGAGCCGGGGAAGCGGGAGACGAACGGCGACGCGCGCAGCCGGTCCACGAGGCCCGTCGCGTACGACTCGAGCACGGGCGTGGCCGCGCCGAGCGCGAAGTCCTGCATCTCCGCCGCCGATACCGAGATCTGGGCGTGCGGGATCCCCCGGCGGTCGGCGGCGATCACCGACGCGTACTCGCCCACCTCGTGCAGGACCAGGTCGGGCCGCCAGTCGTCGCACGCCTCCTCGACAGCGGGCAGCAGCGCGCCGGCGCCCAGCCGGCCGAACAGCTCCCGGATGAGCGTGGTCTCCCGCTCCCTCGGCGTCATCGTCGCCACCCCCGCGATGACAGCGCCCAGCTCCTCGTCGGACGGCCCCCCGCCGATCCGGTAGGGCTCCGCGCGGGCCGCCAGCGCCGCTTCGAGCTTCGGCGGTCCGACGACGAGGACCTCGTCCCCCCGCGCGGTGCAGGCGTCGATGAACGGGATGAGGGGCTGGAAGTGACCTGAGCCGCCGGTCGAGGCGAAGAGTACGCGCATGAGCATGATCCTATGAGCGGGCCCGAGCCGCACACACGTCCACATTTCGCCGATGTCGCGCACCGTTGTCAGCCGGGCGGGCGGGTCGGCGTCGAGCGCCGTCACACCGTCGTCTCCGGTGCGCGGCGAGCCACGCGCGGCCTGATCCCGGGCCCGCCCCGCCGCGCGCCGCCGCTACCCGTCCCTGAACGTCTCCCCATGGCGCGCCTTCTCCAGCAGCAGGGCGGGCGGCGTGAACCGCTCCCCGTACCGCTCCGCCAGCTTCCGGGCACGCGCGACGAATCCGGACGGTCCGCCCTCGTAGCCGTTGACGTACTGGAGCACTCCCCCCGTCCAGCCCGGGAAGCCGATCCCCAGGAGGGAGGCGACGTTGGCGTCCGCGACCGAGAAGACGACGTTCTCCTCCAGGCAGCGCACGGCCTCCAGCGCCTCCGCGAAGAGCATCCGCTCCTTCATGTCGGCGAACGGCACCGCCGGGGCCCCTCCCTCCGGCCGGCCGAAGTGCTCGCGCAGGCCGGGCCACAGCCGCAGGCGCGCGCCGTCCTCGCCGTACTCGTAGAAGCCCGCCCCGCCGGCCCGCCCCGTGCGTCCGAACTCGTCCACCATCCGGTCGACGACCGCGTCCGCCGGATGGCCGGGCCGGGCCCCGCCGGTCTCCTCGGCCGCCCGCCGCGCCTCCTGACGGATCCGGCGCGGCAGCGTGAGCGTCAACTCGTCCATCAGGGCGAGGACCTTGGTTGGATAGCCGGCCTGGGCCGCGGCCTGTTCGACCGACGCCGGCTCGATGCCCTCACCGACCATCGCCACGCCCTCGTCGAGGAACCGGCCGATCACCCGGGAGGTGAAGAAGCCGCGCGCGTCGCCCACGACGACGGGGGTCTTCCCGAGGGCGCGCACCAGGTCGAAGGCGCGGGCCACCGCCTCGTCCCCGGTCCGCCCGCCCCGGACGATCTCGACCAGCGGCATCTTGTCGACGGGCGAGAAGAAGTGCAGCCCGAGGAAGTCGGCGGGCCGGTCGACGGCCTCGGCCAGTCCGGTGACGGGCAGCGTCGAGGTGTTGGAGCAGAGCAGCGCGTCCGGCGCGACGGTGTCCTGGATGTCCTGGAAGACCTCGCGTTTGAGGGCCGCGTCCTCGAAGACCGCCTCGATCACCACGTCGCACCCGGCGAGTTCGGCGGTGCCGTCGGCCGGCGTGATCCGGGCGAGCAGCGCGTCGCGCTCGCTCTCGGTCGTACGGCCCCGGGCGATCGCCTTCGCCAGGAGCCGCGCGGAGTACGCCCTGCCGTTCTCGGCGGCCTCCCGGGAGACGTCCTTGAGGACGACGTCGAGTCCGGCGCGGGCGCAGGCGTACGCGATACCCGCGCCCATCGTCCCCGCGCCGAGGACCGCGACCTTGCGCACCTCGCGCGGCGCGACGGACCGGGGCCTGCTCGCACCGGAGTCGACGGCCTGGAGGTCGAAGAAGAAGGCCTGCGTCATGTTCTTGGCGATCTGCCCTGTGACCAGCTCGGTGAAGTACCGGGCCTCGATGGTCTGCGCGGTCTCGAAGTCGACCTGCGCGCCCTCGACGGCCGCCGCCAGGATCGCCCGCGGAGCGGGGTAGGGGGCGCCCGCGATCCGCTGCTCCAGCCGGGCGGGGAAGGCCGCGAGTTCGGCGGCGAGGCGCGGTGCGGCGGGCGTACCGCCGGGGATCCGGTGGCCCTCGACGTCCCACGGCTGCCAGGACTCCGGATGGGCGTCGATGAACGCGCGGGCGGCGTCGAGCATCTCCTCCCGGGTGGCGGCGACCTGGTGGACCAGGCCGTGCTCCAGCGCGCGCCGCGGCGGGTACCGCGTGCCGTCGAGCAGCACCGTGAGCAGCGCGTCGGCGATACCCAGGAGCCGTACGGCACGGGTCACCCCGCCGCCTGCGGGCAGCAGCCCGAGCGTGACCTCCGGCAGGCCGACGGTGGATCCGGGGGCGTCGAGGGCGATGCGGTGGTGGCAGGCGAGGGCGATCTCGTAACCGCCGCCGAGGGCGGACCCGTTGAGGGCCGCCACGACCGGCTTGCCCAGGGTCTCGATCCGGCGCAGCGCCCGTTTGACGGCCATGCCGGTGTCGAAGACCGCACGGGCGTCCTCGGGGCCGAGCCGGATCATGTCCTTCAGGTCGCCGCCGGCGAAGAACGTCTTCTTGGCGGAGGTGACGATGATCCCGCGGATACCGTCCTTCTCGGTCTCGGCACGGTCGGCGACGGCCGTGAGGGCCGCCCGGAACTCCTGGTTCATGGTGTTGGCGGACTGTCGCGGATCGTCCAGGACCAGGGTGACGACGCCGGTTCCGTCCCGCTCCCAGCGGATCGCCGGGGATGCCGCGGGCACCGGGGGCACCGGGGTGGTGGACTCGCTCATGCTGCTGCTCCGTAAGGCCGCGTGAGAGGAGATGAGAAGGGGGGAGAGGGGAGACGAGGAGGGAGGGGACGGGAACGGCCGGAGGCGGTCACAGGCGTTCCACGACGGTGGCGACTCCCATCCCGCCGCCGACGCAGAGCGTGACCAGGCCGTACCGCTTGTCCTGGCGTTCCAGCTCGTCCACCAGCGTGCCGAGGATCATCGCGCCGGTGGCTCCCAGGGGATGGCCGAGCGCGATGGCGCCACCGTTGACGTTGACCTTGTCCAGGGACAGGCCCATCTCCGCCGCGTAGTGCAGGACGACCGCCGCGAACGCCTCGTTGATCTCCACCAGGTCGATGTCGTCGATGGTCAGCCCGGCCTTGGCGAGGGCCTTGCGGCTGGCGGGCGCGGGGCCGGTGAGCATGATGGTCGGCTCGGAGCCGGAGACGGCGGCGGAGACGATCCGCGCCCGGGGCGTCAGTCCGTAGCGCTCGCCGGTCTCGCGGGAGCCGATCGCGACGAGCGCGGCACCGTCCACGATGCCGGAGGAGTTGCCCGCGTGATGGACGTGGTCGATCTTCTCGACCCAGTGGTACTTCTGGAGGACGACGGCGTCGAACCCGCCCTTCTCGCCGATGGCCGCGAACGACGGCTTGAGCGCGGCCAGCGAGTCCGCGGTCGTGCCGGGGCGCGGGTGCTCGTCGTGGTCGAGCACCGTCAGGCCGTTGCGGTCGAGGACGGGGACGACGGAACGGGCGAAGCGGCCCTCCTTCCGGGCGGTCGCGGCCCGTTCCTGGGAGAGCGCGGCGAACTCGTCCACGTCGCGGCGGCCGAAGCCGCCCAGCGTGGCGATCAGGTCGGCTCCGATGCCCTGCGGGGCGTAGCCGGTGGCGAAGTTGGTCATCGGGTCCATCGCCCAGGCACCGCCGTCGGACCCCATGGGCACCCGGGACATCGATTCGACGCCGCCCGCCAGGACGAGGTCCTCCCAGCCGGAACGGACCTTGGCGGCGGCCAGGTTGACGGCTTCCAGGCCGGAGGCGCAGAAGCGGTTCTCCTGGACGCCGGCGACGGAGTCGGGCAGCCCGGCCGCCACGGCCGCGATCCGGGCGATGTCGGAGCCCTGGTCACCGAGCGGGCTGACGACGCCGAGGACGATGTCGTCGACGGCCGCCGGGTCGAGGTCCGGGAAGCGGCGGAGCATCTCATGGATCAGGCCGACGACGAGATCGATGGGCTTGGTGCCGTGCAGGGCGCCGTTCGCCTTGCCCCGCCCGCGCGGGGTGCGGATCGCGTCGTAGACGAATGCTTCGGTACTCAACGCGGGCTGCCTTTCGACGTTTCGACGGATCGGTGGGCACGCGGGGGGCCTCGGCGGCTCAGTCGGACGGACGCGGCCGGGAGGACTGAGAGGACTGCGGGGCGGGCTGCTGTACGGGGGGTGCCAGCCGCGTGGGTGGCGCGGACGGCGCGGGCGGCGCGGACCGCATGGCCCGTGGCGGCAGCTCCCAGTCCCGCGCGATCTCGTCGGCGTCGGCGCCCGGTCGCGGGGGCGGACGGCGGACCGACGCGGGGGTGGCGGAGAACCGGGGCGCGGGCGCGGGCTGGGTGAGGCCCGCGTGGTCGGTGAAGGTGGCGCGCGCGGCGAGGTGCGGATGTCCGGGCGCCTCGCGCAGCGACAGGACGGGCGCGACACAGGCGTCGGACCCCTCGAAGATCTCCGTCCACTCCTGCCGGGTCCTGGTCAGGAACCGGGCGGCGACGGCCTCGCGCAGATCGTCCCAGCGGTCGAAGTCGTTTCGCGAGGGGAGTTCGTCGGCGATGCCGAGCAGCCGGACGAATTCGTCGTAGAACCGCTTCTCCAGCGCGCCGACCGCCATGTACTGCCCGTCGGCCGTCTCGTACGAGCCGTAGAAGGGACTGCCGCCGTCCAGCAGGTTGGCCCCGCGCCGGTCCTGCCAGCCGCCCGCACCCATCATGGCGTGGATCATGGTGGTGAGGTGGCTCGTGCCGTCCACGATCGCGGCGTCCACGACCTGTCCGGCGCCGTTGGGCGTGCGGGCGTGCTGGAGTGCGGCGAGCACCCCGATGACGAGGTAGAGCGCGCCGCCCGCGTAGTCGCCGAGCAGGTTCGCCGGCAGGGCGGGCGGTTCGTCCGCCTTCCCGATCATGGACAGGGCACCGGTGACGGCGATGTAGCCGATGTCGTGTCCCGCCCGGTGGGCGAGCGGGCCGTCCTGGCCCCAGCCGGTCATGCGCCCGTACACCAGGCGCGGGTTGCGGGCGAGGCAGTCCTCCGGGCCGACGCCGAGGCGCTCGGCGACACCGGGCCGGTAGCCCTCGATGAGGACGTCGGCACGTTCCGCGAGGTCGAGGACCCGGGCCGCGCCCTCCTCGGTCTTGAGGTCGACCAGGAGGGACCGCTTGTTGCGGTTGGTCAGGTCGTACGAGGGGTCGATGCCGAGCCCCGCGCCGCCCGGCCGGTCGACCCGTACGACATCGGCCCCGAGGTCGGCGAGGGTCATGGCGGCGAAGGGGCCCGGCCCGATACCGGCCAGCTCGACCACCCGTACACCGGTCAGCGGACCGCTTCCCGTCGCCGACATTCGACCCCCAGTGGTACCCATGACCTCGACTTCCCTGCGCCGTGGCCGACGCGTCGCCCGTGCCTTCCGGTACGGGCCGGCCGCCACGACCGACGGATGTGACACAACCGGTGTGACGCCGGCGATGTCAAGGACGTGCGGCGGTCGGCACAAGGCGACCGCCGAGCGCCCGACCGGCCCTCCGACGAGCCTATGCCCGACGGGAGCGCCGGTCGCGGTCGGGCTCGGCGACGGATCGCATCGCACCGTTCGTACGCGCGGCCCGTGCCGCCAGGTTAAGGTCTGTCCCGGCCCACGGCCCCCGGTGGCGGCCCCGGCAGGGGCGCGGTGGCGGGTGGGCCGGCGTGCCGGGCGGAGCGTACGGCGGAGGGAACGGCGCAATGGCCAAGACCAGCAGGAACGGGGCGGAACGCCCGTACGACATCGTGCTCTTCGGGGCGACGGGTTTCGTCGGCGCCCTGACCGCGGAGTACCTCGCCGTGCACGCGCCCGGGAGCTGTCGCTGGGCCGTCGCGGGGCGCGACCGCGCGCGGCTGGAGCGGCTCCGGGAACGGCTGACCGCGATCGCCCCGGGCTGCGCCACGCTCCCGCTGCTGCACGCGGACGCGGCCGACCCGGACTCGCTGCGGACCCTGGCCGAATCGACACGGGTGATCGCGACGACCGTCGGCCCCTATCTCTGGCACGGTGAGGAGCTGGTCGCCGCCTGCGCGGAAGCGGGTACGGACTACGCGGATCTGTGCGGCGAGGCCGAGTTCACGGACCGCGTCTACCTGCGGTACGACGTACGGGCGCGGGAGACGGGAGCCCGCCTGGTGCACTCCTGCGGTTTCGACGCGGTCGTCCCCGACCTCGGGGTGTACTTCACCGTGGAGCGGCTGCCCGAGGACGTGCCACTGCGCGTGGACGGCTTCGTCCGCACCAACGCCTTCTTCTCCGGCGGCACGCTGGCGTCCGCGCTGACCGCCCTGAGCCGCGGGCCCCAGCTCGTGCGGGCCGCGCGGGAGCGGCGGCTGTACGAGCCGAGGCAGCCGGGCCGCCGGACCCGGGCCGCGCTCGGCGCCCCCCACTTCAGCCGGGAGACGGGACTGTGGGCGCTGCCGCTGCCGACACTGGACGCGCAGGTCGTGACGCGCTCGGCGGCGGTCCGGCCGCGCTACGGCCCCGACTTCCGTTACCGCCACTTCGCGGGTGTCAAGTCGCTGCCCGTCGCGCTGGCCGGCGGGGCGGGCGCGGGCGCCGGTGTGGCACTGGCCCACGTGCCGGCGGCGCGGAACTACCTGCTCAGGCGGTACGCCTCCGGCACCGGCCCGGACGAGGCGCGCAGGCGCGCGAGCTGGTTCTCGGCGCGGTTCGTGGGCACGGGCGGCGGCCGCCGGGTCCTCACCGAGGTCACCGGCGGTGATCCCGGCTACGACGAGTCGTCGAAGATGCTTGCCGAATCGGTGCTGAGCCTGGCCTTCGACGACCTTCCGGCCACGGCGGGCCAGGTGACCCCGGCGGTGGCGATGGGCGACGCGCTGCTCGACCGGCTCAGGGCGGCGGGCCTGCGCTTCCGCGTGGCGGACACGCGGTGAGCGCCGCCGCGTCGGCCCGCCCCCGGGCGGAGCGCCGGGCCGGGCTCCTACGCCGAGCCGGCCGGTCGGGCCGAGCCGGCCGGATCGACCGGCCCGGTCGGTCAGCCGAACGCCCAGACGGCGATCGTGCAGACCATCGCGGCGCACCAGGCCAGGCCGATGACGCCGGACAGCATCAGGAAGGTCGTCATGCCCCGCCCCTGAGGTGAGCCGGCGGACCTGGAAACAGCGCGGTAGTTCGTCATATGACCAGCCTGCCCATCGGCATGGGGTATCGGTATCCGTACACATACTCAGCTCGGTCCCGCGGCGGCCGCGGCCTCGGCGCCACCCAGGCCAGCGCCTCGGGCACGGCCGCGTCCTCACGGCAGTGCAGCCACAGGACCACCCCGGCGCACATCGCCATGGCTTCGTTCTTCCTCCTCGCCGCGGCCCGAGGCGGGACGGCGGGCGATGACAGACGAGGCGGGCCGTCGGGTGTCCGGGGACGGCGCGCTGCCCGCTCGTCAGTCCGCGGTGGCCTCGCGCAGCGCCCGGCGACAGAGCGCGTCGGCCCGGCGGGTGGTCTCCGGCAGGCGGTGTTCGCGGGCCAACCGGAGGGTGTGCGCGCAGGCGGTGTCGAGATCGACGCGATGACCGACCGAGACGAAGACGGGCTTGACGCCGTCCCTCGTGCGCACGGCACGGCCCACCTCCTCGCCGTCCTCGGCGACCAGCGGCGAGAAGTCGCCACGCCGGCTGCCCGGCTGCTCGTAGGTGAACGTGAATGGATTCTTCGCCACGCCGATCGCGGGCAGGCCGGTGACGACACCGAGGTGAGCGGCGAGCCCGAAGCGGCGCGGGTGCGCGCGCCCGTAGCCGTCGCAGACCAGGAGCCCGGGGTCCGAGCCCAGCGCGTCGAGGGCGGCCAGGACGGTCGGGGCCTCCCGGAAGGCGAGCAGCCCGGGGACGTAGGGGAAGGTGACCCGGCCGACGGCGGTGGCCCGGTCGACCACGGCGAGGGTGGCCGCGTCGAGCACCACGGCCGCCGCGGCGACGAGGTCACGCTCGTCGTCGTACGCCACGTCCACCCCGGTCACCAGGCCGGTGCCGGGCGGTGGACCGGCCTCGTCCAGCACCACATGCCCGCGCAACTCGTCCTGGATGGCACGTGCCTCGGCCTCGTCGGCCGGTGTCCTCGTCGCCCTCGTGGTTCTCGTGGTCCGCATGGTGACGATCACCCTAGTGCCCCTCCCGGCAACGTTTGCCCCGTCGCGACGCCCGGCACGCGCGCTCGCCGCGTTGGCCACAAGCCCAGGTAGCTCCGCTACATGGACTTCTGCCCGCCTTGCGATCACACGCACCGGACGCCGCTCCTTGACGGGCAAACCTTGCCGGTCGCGGCACTAGCCGCCCTGGTCCCGCACCGCGGCCACCTTTGCGTCGAAGTGACCGCCGGGTACAAGCCATCCTCTTCGACGGGGAACCCGGCTCAGCGGCCGACATCAGCCGAGGACTGTGCCCGTGGACGGGGCCGGCCGACGTCGGCGTGAGAACGCACCGAGGTCGATGGTTTGGCCGGTGTGTTCACAGGTGTGCGTGAGCGCGCTCCGGTCGTGGTCGTGCCCGCCTTCGACACCGTGGATCAGGGTGGTCATGAGGCGGCCCACCAGAGGGGCGTTCTTGAACTGATTGCCGCTGGTGCCTATGGCCACGTAGAAGCCGGCGAGTTCGGTTCGGTCGTATACGGGGGTCCAGTCGTCGGCCACGTCGTATACGCCTGCCACACCACGAGGCTTGTTGGGAACGCGCAGGCCGGGCAGTCGGCGAGCCGCCCGCGTCACCTGCGTCCTGAACAGCGACACGGTCGGGGTGGGACTCCCGTCGTCCGGATCGTCGAGCCATTCCAGCGGGTCGCACTCGGGTTCCGTACCGCCGACGAGCAGGAACTCCCTGCCCTCGGGCCGTATATACGTGCCGAGGTCCATATCGACAAGCACCGGTGCGCGCCCGTCGCCGCCGGCGTCGTGGTAGCCGGCGGGCGCCGCTACGTGGTGCACCTCCTGGCGCAGCGGTCGCAGACCGACGGTGAAGTCGCCGCCCACTTCGGCGAGCCGGTTCAGCTGTCCCGACCATGGGCCGGCCGCGTTGACGACCACCCCTGCGTACAGTTCGGTTCCATCCTTGAGGCGCACCCCGCGCACGCGTCCCCCGCGCCGCATCACCGCGGTGACGGGGGTATTCCATCGGAAGGCGGCTCCGTGCCGCTGGGCCGCCGTAGCAAGGTTGTGCGCGGCGAGTCGCGGGTCGTCGACAAAGCCCCCGTCGGGGGTGTGGAGAGCACCGAGCCGAGCGGACGCGTCGGCGAAGAACTCGTCGTCATCCACGGGGCGGGGCGGGAAGTACCGGCCGGTGTCCACGGCGGGCAACCGCCTGGACAGCTCTCGCGCACCCCATTTTTCGTACGGCACACCGACCTTGTCGAAGTGTCGCGTGAACATGCCGCGGGGTGCGAAGTCCACGTCCAGCATGGTGACGCCGCAGCGGTTGAACGCTGCGAGGGGTTCACTGGCGGGTGCTTGGAGATGGTCGCGCCATGCTTCCCAGCAGTGACGGGACTCCCAAGCGGCATTGACGCCCGCGATCGTGGGATAGGTGAAGCGGATCACGGCGCTCGAGGCGCTGGTGGAGCCGTTGCCCGCGCCGCCGAACTTGTCGACCACGACGACCCGCAGACCGCTCCGCACCAGTTCGAGAGCGATGGAGGATCCGATCACCCCGGCCCCGACGACGACAGCGTCTGTGCTCTCAGCCATGTTCCAACCACCTTCTCGTTGTCGGACCAGACGGTCCTCTGGCGGCGCGGAGGCCCGTGTGCGCCGATGCCCAGCTGTCACGTGGGAGCGACATCTCCGGCGGGGCGGGGGAAGGTCCTCGCCGAAGGCGTCGAGAAGCCGCGCCAGGAGTCGCTCGCGCGCGCTGCCCTTGCGTTCCGAGGTTGACAGGACCACCCCCACAGTTTATCCATTGGAAAAGACGGATGGGCGGTTCCGTGTCGCTTCACACATGGCCGCGGTCAGCTCGCAACGGCGGAGGATCGACTATGGGACCTGCTCATGTAGTCGGCGCGGCGGTCATCGACGGATCGGGGCGCGATCCCAGCAACCTCGACATCACCATCGAGAACGGCCGCATCACCCGACTCGGCGCCTCCAGCGCGCACGGTGAGCGTCTCGACGCCGAGGGATTGACGATGACCCCCGGCCTGATCGACGCTCACGTCCATCTGGGCCTGTCGAGCCCGATCCAGCCGCACTTCTCGTTTCGGATAAGCGCCGCCGAGATCGCGGCGGACATCTTCGCCACGGCCGGCGCGACGCTCGACGCCGGCTTCACCACCGTTCGCGACACCGGCGGGATCGACGGCGGTGTCGTCACCGCGATCGCGAAGGGCAAGGTCAGAGGGCCGCGCGTCCTGTCGTGCGGACCTGTTCAGTGCCAGATAGGCGGGCACGGCTACTACGGAGCCGAATGGGAACCCACCGAGCTGTGGAGCAGCCACCACATCCCGGGCCTGTGCGTCCTCTCCATGATGGCGGGCAACGCGGACGAGCTGCGACACAACGTCCGCGAAGCCTTCCGTCGCGGAGCCTCCTTCCTGAAGCTCTGCGTGACCGGCGGAGTGGTGGGCGCGCATGATCGACTGACCGACACCCAGTTCACCGTCGAGGAGATCGCTGTCGCAGTCCAGGAAGCCGCGGCACGGAACACCTATGTGACCGTTCACGCCCACAACAACGAGGGCATACGAAACGCGGTCGAGGCCGGGGCGCGCTGTGTCGAGCACGGCACCAGCCTCGACGAATCCACAGCGACCCTGATGGCCGCTCGCGAGGTTGCCCTCGTGCCCACGTTCGCCGTCGTCGAGCAACTGCTGCACGACACCGCCGGAGCCGGTCTCGCCGAGTCGACCCGCGACCGGGCCAAGGGCGTACGTGAGCAGATGACGAAGGCGCTCGCTGTCGCCAAGCACGCAGGAGTACGGATCGGGCTGGGTTCCGATCTCATCGGTCCGGCCCAGGACCGTCGCGGCAAAGAACTCACCCTGCGCGCGGCCCTCGAGACGCCGATGGAAGCGCTCGTGGCGGCGACCCGGACCAACGCCGAGATCCTCGGCCTGTCCGGCCAGGTGGGGGTCATCACTCCCGGCGCGCGGGCAGACCTCGTTCTCTGGAACGGCAACCCTCTCGAAGACCCGGAACTGTTCTCCGACCCCACCAACGCCGTCCTCGTCATCCAGGCCGGCGAAATCGTGAAGGACCTCAGATGAGCACCATGTGGCAGGGCTGCCTCGCCCACACCGACTACTTCGAGACGCGCTCCAGCGGTGGGCACGACTACGGCGTCTGGGTCACCACCCCACCGAACTACGACCCTGCCGCGGCGCAAGCACCCGTCGTGTACGTGCTCGACGGCAACTGGGCCGTGGGCCTGACCGCCCCGCTCATCGTCACGCAACTGGACCCCCTGCAGTCGATCCAGCCCTACATCCAAGTCAGCGTGGGTTACGCGGGTGAGGAAGCGGAGCACTGGGAGCGGCTGCGCAACCGCGACCTGGTGCCCCCCGGCGAACCCATCGCGAAGGAGTACATCGACGCGGTGGAGATGGGGGTCGAAGCGGGCACGACGACTCGCGAGCAGGCCGACGCCCTCCTCGCTGAATTGCGCGACAGCCGCGGGGACATGTTCCTGAACTTCCTCACCGACGACCTGCACCCGCGGATCGAACGCGACTACGGCACCGCCCCGAGCGGGCACGGCCTCTTCGGCTACTCCTACGGCGGACTCTTCAGCCTCTACGCCTGGCTCACCAAGAGCACCTTCTTCGAGAGCATCGGCGCGGGCAGCCCCGGCATTGTCAACGCAGAAAGTCAGGTCTTCGCTCGTCTTCAGGCAATGGGTGACACCCTGCCCGCTACCAAGCTTCACGTGACCTTCAACGACCGAGAGCTCCTCGGAGACATGGCGGTCTACCAGAATCTCGCGAAGAACGCGGCCACGTTCCTTCACCGCCTCACCTCCCGCGGCGGATCCGTCACCAGCGCACTCATGCACGAAACGCACGTGACGGGACTGCAGGCATCGTTCCTCAGCTACCTCAGGACCTGCCGTGCCCGGTAAGCCTGGACGCCGCGGCTCTGTCTGACCGCCGCGCCGGGTGGCGGCGCTCCCGGCCGGTGCCGCCGCCCCGGGTGCCTGGCACCACGCCGCACCCGACCGGTACGCGTGCGGCGTGGTGCCACCAATGTCGCATTCATATGAGTCAACTACTCCGGAGGTGTGCGGGTGGCCGAGCGGGACTTCGTCAGCACGACGCCCCCTGCCGGGGGTATCGCGGAAGCACTCAGGCGACGGCTGCCCGCCGGCCGGGTGGTGACTGATCCGGACATCGTCGCCGGTCTCTCCCACGACCAGGCGGTATGGGCGCCTGTTGGCCGAGCGGTGGCCGTCGTGCGCGCCAAGAGCACCGACGAGGTCCGGACCGTGGTTCGTGCGTGCCTGGAGCAAGGAGTCCCGTTGGTCGCACGCGGCGCCGGTACTGGATTGTCGGGGGGCGCCAATGCCGTCGAAGGCGGCGTGATCCTCGCGCTGGACGGCATGGATCGGGTGCTGGAGGTCGACGAGCTGGAGCGCCTCGCCGTCGTGCAGCCCGGTGTGGTCAACGACGACCTGCGCGCCCATGTAGCGGCGCTCGGCCTGTGGTACCCGCCTGACCCCGCTAGTTCGCCCTGGTCGACCATGGGAGGAAATGTCGCGACGAACGCCGGCGGAGTGTGCTGCGTCAAGTACGGCGTCACTCGCGACCATGTCCTCGGTTTGGAGGTCGTGACCGGCACCGGCGAGGTGGTCCGGCTCGGGCGCCGTACGTCGAAGGGGGTCGCCGGCTACGACCTCGTGGGCCTCATGGTGGGTGCCGAGGGCACTCTTGGTGTCGTCACCGAGATCACGGTCCGGCTGCGACGCCTGCCTCCGGTCGGCGTGACCGCCGTCGGCTACTTCGACAGCGTCGGGCAGGCCGGTGACGCGGTGCGTGCGACGGCTGCCGCCGGGCTGCGGCCGGCCGCGCTGGAACTCGTCGACCGGCACTGTCTGCGCGCGGTCGACGCCTGGAAGAACATGGGGCTCTCCGCCGAGGCGGACGTGGTCCTCCTGGCCCGTTTCGACGATGATGGCCGCGCCGCCGAGGAGGGCGCCCGCCGGATGGTCGACTGCTTCCGCGGGGCCGGCTCTACTTGGGCGGACCGGTCGGAGACGGAGGAAGAGGCCGAGATGCTCTTCGCGGCCCGCCGGCTGGCCTTCCCCGCGCTCGAGCGGCTGGGGCCGGTGCTCACGGAGGACGTCTGTGTGCCCATCGGTGAGGTGGCGGAGATGCTGGCCCGCATCGACCGGACCGCGCAGAGGCACCGGATCACCATCGCCAACATCGCGCACGTCGGCGACGGCAACTTGCATCCGCTGCTTGTGACGGAACACGGTGACGCGGCGGCCCAGGTCCGGGCCCGCGCGGCGTTCGACGACATCATCGCGGACGCCCTTGAATTGGGTGGGACGGTGACTGGTGAGCACGGTGTGGGACTGCTCAAGCGGCCCGGCCTCACCCGTGAACTCGGCCCGGCCGTCATGGAGATGCATCGCGCGGTGAAGCGTGCTCTCGACCCGGCCGGGATTCTCAACCCTGGCAAAGTTCTCGGGCCGATATGACCCCTTGGCCACGTACAGAACCGGGCCGCGGACGACAGAGCTCCCAGAGCCGGAGTTCCACGCACCGTACTCCGGCGTCAGCGACGTGCCTTGCGCGTCGGAGGGTTCCAGCTCAAAGCGGTCCGCGCATCGCGCCCCCGCCTCCGGCAGCCCACGGCCCGGACCGGGCCGGGCGGCCCAGGAACCGTACAGGGGCCTCCGCTGCCCGGGAACCCGGGCCCGGACGGCGGCCTCCGCTGCCCCGGGACCGCCCATAGCACGGCGCCGACCACCGCCACAAAGCGGCGCGCGGCGTCTGTCGTCCGCCGGACGGGTGATACAACTCACGCGGTTTTCGGAGCACGTCCGGGGCCTCTCCGCCGTCCTTACCCGGTAGAAGTTGACCGATCGGTCCGTCGAAGGGGAGCAGGCCATGGCGCCCGTCATTGAACAGGCTGTTCAGGCCCGGCTGGTCGCGTCCGTCCCCCGGGCGGAGACCGTGCACGCGACGCTGCGGTACGACCGGTCCGACCCGTTCACCGTGCGCATGGCCTTCCCGCCGCCGGCGACGCTGGAGGGCACGGAAGTGACCTGGGAGTTCTCCCGCGAGCTGCTGTCGACGGGGCTGGGCGAACCGGCCGGTGTCGGCGACGTGCGGGTCCGCCCGTTCGGGTACGGCCGTACGGTCATGGAGTTCCGCGCCCCCGAGGGCACCGCCATGGTCCATCTGCGCACCGCCGAGCTGAGGGCCTTCCTGGAGCGCTCCCAGGACCTCGTACCGGTGGGGCACGAGCACCTCTACCTGGATCTGGACCACGATCTGGTGGAGCTGCTGCGCGACGCCTGCTGACGGTCCGGCCGGCCCCGGCCCCTCCCGGCCGGGGCCCTCACCGACCGGCGCCCCTCCCCCGCCGGGGCCCGGCCCGATATTCCGTTGACGGACCCGGGACCGCCTCGTAGCGTCTACGACGGTCCTGTTGTCGTCGATTGGAGTAGGACGTTGCTCGTCTGAGGTCCGAGACACCGTGCCGCACGGTTTTCCACCGCGAAACGCAAGTGCGAATTCGCGTACCCGTGCGCCCGTGTGCGACCTCGGCCGCCGAGCCGTCCCGCTCTGCCCGACCGGGCCCCCTCACCGGGGCCGCGCTGATCCTCACGCCCGTATCCCGCTCCCCGCGGGTACGGCGGTCGTCCGGCCCGTCGTCGTTCGCGTCACGGTGTCTCCATCCGTTGCCCCGAACATCCCGCCCGCGCGATCTCGCGCGCGCAGCAACCGGAGACCCTTATGGATCGATCCGCCCCTCACCTCACCTGTACCTCCCTCTCGTTCGCCTGGCCGGACGGGACCCCCGTCTTCGACGGTTTCCAGTTGGCCGTCGGCCCCGGCAGGACCGGGATCGTCGGACGCAACGGCTGTGGGAAATCCACCCTGTTGCGGCTGTTCGCGGGCGAACTCACCCCGACCGGGGGAAAGATCGGCCGTAACGGCGAGATCGGTCATCTTCCCCAGACCGTGGTGCTCGACACGGACCTGCGGGTGGACCAGGCACTCGGCATCGCCGCGACGCGGGCCGCCCTGCACGCCATCGAGGCGGGCGACGCGAGCGAACACCACTTCACCGCCGTCGGTGACGACTGGGACGTCGAGGAACGCGCCCGCGCCACCCTGGACCAGCTCGGCCTCGGGCACCTCGGCCTCGACCGGACCGTCGGCGAGATGTCGGGGGGCGAGTGCGTCCTGCTCCGGCTGGCGTCACTGCTGCTGGCCCGGCCGGACGTCCTGCTGCTGGACGAGCCCACCAACAACCTCGACCTGCACGCGCGGCGACGGCTGTACGCGGCGGTCGCCTCCTGGTCCGGGGTGATGGTCGTGGTCAGCCACGACCGGGAACTGCTGGAGCGGGTGGACCAGATCGCCGACCTGCGCGACGGCCAGGTGCGCTGGTACGGCGGCAACTACTCCGCGTACGAGGAGGCCCTGGCCCAGGAGCAGGAGGCGGCCGAGCGGATGGTGCGCGTCGCGGAGGCCGACGTGCAGCGGCAGAAGCGGGAACTCGCGGACGCGCAGGTGAAGTTGGCGAAGCGCAAGCGCTATGGGCAGAAAATGCAGGACAGCAAGCGGGAACCCAAGATCGTGATGGGTGCCCGCAAGCGCGCCGCCCAGGAGTCCGCCGGCAAACACCGCATCCTGCACACCGAACGGCTGGCGGAGGCCAGGGAGCGGCTCGACGAGGCCGTGGAGGCGGTCCGGGACGACGACGAGATCCGTGTCGAACTGCCGCACACCGTCGTCCACCCCGGCCGGAGCGTGCTCACGCTGCGCGAGTTGCGGCTGCGCTACGGGGCCGAGGTCAAGGGCGAGTTCGCGCTCCACGGCCCGGAGCGCGTCGCCCTGGTGGGCCGCAACGGGGCGGGCAAGACCACGCTGCTGCGCACGGTCGCGGGCGAGCTGGGACCGGAGTCCGGCGAGGCGACGGCCCATGTGCCGCTGCGCTTCCTCCCCCAGCGGCTCGATGTGCTCGACGACACGCTGAGCGTGGTGGAGAACGTCGCGCGGTTCGCCCCCGCGGCCACGAACAACATGATCAGGGCGCGGCTGGCCCGCTTCCTGTTCCGGGGGGCGCGGGCCGATCAGCCGACCGGCACCCTGTCCGGCGGCGAGCGGTTCCGCGCCTCGCTGGCCGCCCTGCTGCTCGCCGAACCGGCGCCGAAGCTGCTGATGCTGGACGAGCCCACCAACAACCTGGACATGGCGAGTGTGCGGCGGCTGACGGCGGCGCTGGAGGCGTACGAGGGCGCGCTGATCGTGGCGAGCCACGACCTGCCGTTCCTGGAATCGATCGGTGTCACCCGCTGGCTGCTGCTCGACGGGGAACTGCGCGACACGACCCTGGAGGAGGTACGCGGGACGGGACCGGACACGCCGGGAAACTGACCGCGCGCGGACGGCGGGCCCGGCCGCCCCGTGGACCGCGGATCCGACGACGCGCGGACCACGGATCCGGCCACGAACGACGGACACGCTCGGTCCGCTCCGGTGTCCGCACGGTGAGGGGCGGGCGGCGCTTCGGTGGCGCCGCCCGCCCCCGCTTGGTCTTTGGCTTACCCCGCCTTTAACCTACGGTGTCGTAACCTACGAACCCGTAGGTAATTCTCCCGTCCCCAGGAGCACACGTGCCGATCACCTCTCCCCACCTCAGCAGTTCGGAGGCGTGGACCGACGCCAAACTGCTGTACGCGCTGGAAGAGGTCGTTGAGAAGGAACTCAACCGACACCTCAAGGCCGCCAAGGACTGGATGCCGCACGAGTACGTGCCGTGGTCCGACGCCCGCAACTTCCCCGGGTTCTTCGAGGACGGCGAGGCATGGGACCCCGCCGAGTCGAAGGTCAGCGACATCGGCAGGATCGCGCTCGTGGTCAACCTCCTCACCGAGGACAACCTCCCCAGCTACCACCACGAGATAGCGACGCTCTTCGGCCGCGACGGCGCCTGGGGCACCTGGGTCCACCGCTGGACCGCCGAGGAGGGGCGGCACGGGATCGTGATGCGGGACTACCTGCTCACCTCCCGGGCCGTCGACCCGGACAAGCTGGAACAGTTCCGGATGGCGCACATGGCGGAGGGGTTCGAATCCGACAACCGCCACTCGATGCTGCACTCCGTCGCGTACGTCGCCTTCCAGGAACTCGCGACGCGCGTCTCGCACCGCAACACCGGCCATCAGTCGGGCGACCCGGTCTGCGACCGCATGCTGGCGCGGATCGCCACCGACGAGAACCTGCACATGGTCTTCTACCGGAACCTGCTGGGCGCGGCCTTCGAGATCGCCCCGGACCCGACCATGCAGGCGGTCCGCGACGTCGTGGTGAACTTCCGGATGCCCGGGCACGGCATGCCCGGCTTCGAGCGCGCCGCCGCGCAGATGGCGATCGGCGAGATCTACAACCTCCGGATCCACCACGACGACGTGCTCCAGCCGGTGCTGCGCTACCTGAAGGTCATGGACGTGTCGGGACTGGGCCCGGAGGGGCTCAAGGCCCAGGACGAACTCGGCCTGTACATGAACGGACTGGACAGCGAGGCCGCCAAGTTCGACGAGAAGCTCGCGGCCCGGAAGGCGCGGGTGGCCGCGCGCGCCGCCGGCTGACCGGGTCCGCTGTCTCCGTCCGCGCGTTCGGCCGGCCGGCTCCTCGGCCGGCCGGCCCGCTTCCTCCCCGTTCCCCCTGTCCGGCCCATCCGTCTTGGCCGGCCCGTCGGGGGGATCCCGCTCGGGCCCGCGCGGAAGAAGTCGTACGCTGTGCCGGATGAAGCCTGCCACGCGCCTCTTCCTCATAGGCGCCCCCGTCCTCGTCGCCGCCGCCGTCATCTTCGGCAGCGGCGGCGATTCAGGTGTGCTCGCGGACAACCCGCCGGCCCGCCCGGAGCGCAGCGGCGCTCCCGACCCGCTCAGCTCCGGCGACCCGGACGACCGTGAGGAGTTGGCGCGGCGCATCGACGCGATGCCGCCCGGTCTCGCGGCACCCGAGAAGAAGGAACTGGCGGCCCAACTGGTGGCCAGCGCCGAGAACTCGACGCTCGACTGGCGCCGCCAGTACGCGGCGATCGAGGACCTCGGGGACGGCAACGGCTACACGGCCGGCGTCATCGGCTTCTGTTCCGGCACGAACGACATGCTCCAACTGGTCGAGTCGTACACGGAGAAGCACCCGGACAATCCGCTGGCCCCGTTCCTGCCGGCGCTGCGCAAGGTCGACGGCACCGATTCGCACGAGGGACTCGACCCCGGTTTCCGGGAAGCCTGGGCGAAGGCCGCCGAGTCCGCCGACTTCCGCTCCGCCCAGGACAGCACCCGCGACCGGCTCTACTTCGATCCGGCGGTCCGGCTGGCCAAGATGGACGGTCTGGGCACCTTGGGGCAGTTCGTCTACTACGACGCCATGGTCCTGCACGGCCCGGGTCTCGACGCGCGGGGCTTCTACGGCATCCGCGAGGCGGCCATGAAGAAGGAGAAGACCGCCGCCGAGGGCGGCGACGAGAAGGCGTACCTGAACGCGTTCATGGACGCGAGCCGGGCCGTGATGAAGACCAAGCTCATCGCGGAGCAGCGCGACTCGTCGCGTATCGACACCGCTCAGCGGGTCTTCCTGCGGGACGGCAACATGGCGCTCGAACCGCCGCTGACCTGGCAGGTGTACGGGGAGACCTTCAGGATCGACCAGAGCTGAGGCGTCCGGCCCGGCTCCACCGCCGTAGCGGGCCGGCTCACTACCGCGTGCCGGTACGCGTCACGGACCGTGGCGCGCCGACACCGTGCGGTGCCGACACCGTGCGGCGCCGGCACCGGCACTCGCCATCGGCATCAGCATCGGCATCGGCATCGGCATCGGCATCGGGCGGTGGGTGCCGGGTCAGGCGCTCCTGCGCCGGAGATCCAGCCGCTCCTTCTCGGAGAGCCCGCCCCACACCCCGAACCGCTCGTCGTTGGCGAGGGCGTACTGGAGGCAGGCTTCCCGGCCCTCGCAGGCGCGGCACAGCCGCTTGGCCTCGCGTGTGGAGGAACCGGGGGCCGGGAAGAAGAACTCCGGCCCGGTCTGAGCGCACAACGCGTTCTCCTGCCAGGCGAGTTCGCCCTCCGTGCGGGCGGCCGCGGCCGGCGCGCCGATGGCGTCGATGGCGCTGTCGGTGGTGCTGTCGATGATGTCGGTCGGCATGCCGACAGGCTGCCCCGTCGGGATAAACACCTGATGGACGAATGATCGACGCCGCCCGCGGGCCGCCCGTCAGGCGGCGGCGCGCTCCACTCCGCGCATCAGCGCGAACCGCGCCCCGTAGGGATCGGCGAGCTTGGCGAAGCGGCCGACGCCTTCGATGTCGGTCGGCTCCATCCGGACCGTACCGTCCAGCTTCCGCGCCGCGGCCACCGTAGCGTCGCAGTCGGTGACCGCGAAGTACAGGAGCCAGTACGGCGCGCCGCCGGATTCGATCGGATCGTTGCCCAGGGGAACGAAGCCGCCGAACATGGCGTCCGAGCCCTTGCCCGCCGGATTCACCATGCGGTAAGTGCCGCTTCCGTCCGGCATGGGCATGCTGAGGGCCTCCCAGCCGAAGACCGAACTGTAGAAGGCGTACGCGGCGTCCTCGTCCGGGGTGTACAACTCGGCCCAGCAGAGGCTGCCCGGCTCGTTGACGATGTCCAGGCCCTTGTTCCGGCCCGGCTGCCAGACCGCGAAGCGGGCGCCCGCACGGTCGGTGAAGGCCGCCATCCTGCCGATGTCCATGACGTCCATGGGGCCGAACTCGACAGAGCCGCCCGCGTCCCTGACCGCCGCGGCTGTGGCGTCGGCGTCGGGGGTGGCGAAGTAGAGGGTCCAGGAGGGCGAGCCGTGACCGGGTTCGAGGGGCATGACGCCCGCGGCGGTCCTGCCGTCCGTCTGAAACATGCCGTAGCCGCCCGCCTCGGGACCGGCCGACAGGAAGTCCCAGCCGAACACCCCGTGGTAGAAGGCGTTCGCTCCTTCGAGATCGGTCGTACCGAGGTCGGTCCAGATGGGGGACCCCGCGGGGTAGGGGGAGGTGAGCATGGTGCGCTCCTTGGTGGAATCCCGTCTCTCTGTTCTCCGAGTCTCCTCCGGATGGGCCCGCGCCGCATGTGCCGCGCGGGGAGCGATGGCGACGACCGCGGGACGGGGAGCCTGAAAGGCGTCTTAGGGGTCCTTTCACTATGAGCGTCCGAGCAGGGCGCGTGGTCTGGTGCCGTGCATCGCAAGGCGCCGGAGAGTCCTGGTAGCGGAGCTACCTGGGCTTTTCGGCAACGCGGCGAGGTGCGGTGCCAGGCCGCGTGACCCGGACGGGCATAGTGAAAGGACCCCTTAAAGGAGGTCGCCCGGCAGGGCCGCGTAGGTCTCGCGCAGGAGATCGACGGCCGGGTGGTGGGCCGGGAACTCCATCCGGTCGATGGCCGTGACGGCTCGTACGCCGATGGCCGCGTTGGTGGCGAACGCGGCACGGGACGACCCGACGTCCGCCGCCGCGACCGGGGCGACGCGGTGTCCGTGGGCCGCCATGAGGAGCCGCATCGTCACCCCCGGGAGGCAGCGGGCCCGCGGCCACACCACCGTCCCGTCACCGCCGCCTTCACCGTCGAGGAAACCGATGTTCCAGGTGGCGCCCTCGGAGACGAGTCCGTCGGCGCCGACGAAGAGCGCGTCGTCGAATCCGGCCTGCCGGGCCGCCCGTCGCTGCCGGAGCGCCCCGAACAGCCCGACGCTCTTGATCTCGGGGGCCTCGCGCTCGTACCGGACGCTCCGCACCCGCAGGGGCGGCAGCGGGCCGGAGGACGCCGGGCGCCGGGTGACCAGGATCCGCGGATCCCCCGCCCGGTCGGGGCGGCCGATGTCCAGGGCGGGGTCGAACACGGTGACCCGCATCGTCGCCGCCCCGTCGGCCGGTGCGAGCCGGCGCAGCAGCGCGCGTACCCGGTCGGGGTCCAGCTCGGCGCCGAAGAGGGCCCGGCAGTCGCGGTCGAGCCGGTCGAGGTGGAGCGCCAGCCCCCGCACCCGGCCGCCCTCGACACGGAGCGTCGTGAAGTGACCGTAGTTGGTGAGGGCGAGCGCGCTCAGCTCCGCCATGTCGACCGGCCGTCCGTTCAGTTCCGCCATGGCCCCAGCATGGCAGCCGGGCGCGCGCCCCACCGGCGACCGGAGGGAATCGGTCCGGACCGTCCGGACCGTCCGGACCGTCCGGACCGTCCGGACCGTCCGGACCGGTCGAGATCCGACCGGGATCATCGGCGGCCGTCACCCACCACGCCCGACCGGCCCCCGGTAACCCTCGATCACCTCCGGACTCCCGTCAGTGACCGGAGTGCTCCCCCGGACCGGACGACTCCTTCGCCGTCGCCCCGCCGCCGTCCTTCGTCGCGCCCTTCGTCCCGTCCGGCGCCGCGCCCTTCGCCGTGCTCTTCGCCGCGCCCGTCGGGTGGTGCGGCTCGTACCCGGGGATCGTGCCGTCCGGCTTCTTGACCAGCAGCAGGCCCGCCATCCCCATGTCCGAGTGGCTCTGCACGTGGCAGTGGTACATCCAGGCGCCCGCGCCCACCCGTTCGCCGGCGATGATCTGGAAGCCGAAGGAGTCCGCGGGACCCGTGATCTTGTTGTCGATCACCCGGCTCGGATCGTCGGGGCCGGTCAGCAGGCCGGTCCTGTTGTCCGCCCAGCGATGACCGTGGATGTGGAAGGTGTGGTAGAACTCACCGTGCGTGATCATGATGATCTCGACCCGGTCGCCCACCGTGGCCTCGAAGTTGGGGGACTCGGCACCCGGTTTGTTGTTGATCGTCATGTCGTTGAAGACGATCGTGAACTGCTTGTCCGGCAGGATGTCGCCCTTCCTGCGGACGACCAGCGGGCCGTAGAGCCCCTTGCGTATGCCGCCGGTGCCGTGGTCCGTGCCGACGACATGGTCGTGGTAGTGCCAGTAGCCCGCGCTCCCCGGCTGCCAGGTGCCGTCCGCGCGGGTGCCCGGGGTGTGGGTGCGCCAGGTGTACGTACGGCTCTCCCCCGGCGGCACGTGACTGCCGCTCATCCGGGTGCCGTCGCTGGCGATGTCGTAGTCCACGCCGTGCACATGGAGGCTGGCGTCCACGTCCGTGGTGTTCTCGAACTCGATGTGGAGGGTGTCGCCCTCGATCATCTCGATCAGGGGGCCGGGAATGGACGCCTTCCCCTTTTCGAAGCCGTAGCCCATCTGACCGCCCGGCAGCGTTTCCGCGTACATCTTGAGATGGCGGACCGTGCCGCCCGCCGGGGCCGTCCGGGGTGGCGATTCGGCCGAAGTGGCCGTCGGCGCTGAGGCGAGGGACAACGATGTCATACCCGTGGCGGCGACCGCGCCACCTGCGAAAAGCCGCCGATTGAAACTCCGCCTGTCCATGGCCATAGCGAACTCCCCAGTGCCGTACGGAGATTGACAGATGTACCAGGGCATGACCCAGGCCCCCGGACGGCCACACGGTAGACCAAGGATCTTCGTTTATCCACACTGAGGACAAAGTTGGTGGGATTGCGGTCCAACCTATTGGCGAGTCGCCGAAAGAGGTCTACTTTCAGGCGCGTTGCTGTGACCAAAGAGGGTGGGTGAACACATGCAGCGCGCACCACATCGCCGGTCGAGAACCAGGCGTACCGCGGCCGCGGCCCTGGTGGCCGGCACGATGGCGGCGTCCCTGCTGGGCGGTAACGCCGCCACGGCGAGACCGTACCCGGAACCGGCTTCGACAACGTTGTCCCTGCCGTCGCCTCCCGGCGGGGACGACGTCAAGGTCCTCGTCTTCCACGCGTCGGCCACCGAGGAGTCACCGGTCGTCAACGCCGGAATCGAGGCGATCGAGTCGATCGGCCTCTCGGGGCCCTGGAACGAACGTTTCAAGACCGAGGCCACGGACGACGGTTCGGTCTTCACCGATGCCAAGAGGCTCGGCTCCTACAACGCCGTCGTCTTCCTCACGGGCGGCGGCGACGTGCTCGACCCGGAGCAGGAGGCCGGCCTGGAGGCGTACATGGAGGCCGGCGGCGGCTTCCTCGGCGTCCATGACGCCGCCCGTACCGAGCCGTACTCCGCCTGGTTCACCGAGCTGATCGGCGCCCGGCCCGCCAAGACCAGCCCCACGAACGTCCAGCGCGCCACGGTCGAGGTCGGTGACCGGATCCACCCGGCCACCAAGAGTCTGCCCCTGGAGTGGAAGCGTCCGGACAAGTGGCTCAACTGGGCGACGAACCCGACCGGCAAGGTGCACACCGTCGCCCGGGTCAGGGAGAGCAGCTACCAGCCCGGCACCGGGGCCAACGGCGCCGACCACCCGGTCTCGTGGTGCCGTGACTACGACGGCGGCCGGTCCTTCTACACCGGGATGGGCGGTACGGCCGCCTCGTACGACGAGACCGACTTCCGTGACCACCTGCGCGGCGCGCTGCTGTGGACCAGCCGGATCTCGCGGGCCGACTGCAAGGCCACGATCGACGGCAACTACACGGCGGAGCGCGTCACCCAGCCGAACCAGCCGGGGCAGCAGGACCAGATCGGCGAGCCGCACGGTCTGGTCACCGCGCCCGACGGACGGGTCTTCTACATCGGGCGCGGCGGCGGCGACAACAGCGCCCCCGTGGTGACCGACTGGAACGACCCGGACATCGGCAAGGGCCTCGGCCAGATCCACGTCTACGACCCGAAGACGAAGAAGGTGACGCTCGCGGGCGCGCTGACGATCTTCGGCAACAAGGGCGGCGGCGAGGAACTGATCAAGGTCGAGGAGGGGCTGCTCGGTATCGAGCTGGACCCCGCCTTCCAGTCGAACGGCTGGGTGTACCTGCACTACACCCCGCACTCCGGGCTCAACCGTGACACGCAGGTCGCCGAGCGGCGCGTCTCGCGCTTCACCCTGGACCTCGCGACCAACAAGCTGGACCTCGCCTCCGAGAAGGTCCTGCTCAAGTGGCCGGTGCAGGTGCACAGCTGCTGCCACTCGGGCGGCGGCCTCGCCTGGGACTCCAAGAACAACCTCTACATCGCGACCGGGGACAACAACTCCTCCGGTTTCAGCGACGGTTACTCCGGCAACAACCCGCAGCCCAACTACAAGGGCCTCTCCTTCGCGGACGCGCGCCGCACCGCCGGCAACACCAACAACCTCAACGGCAAGATCCTGCGGATCCACCCGGAGCCGGACGGCACGTACACCCTGCCCGCCGGCAACCTGTTCACGGGCCAGGAGCAGGACGAGGGCGGCGGCAAGACGCGGGGCGAGATCTACGTGATGGGCGTGCGCAACCCCGCGCGGATCTTCGTCGACAAGCAGACCGACACCCTGTACGCGGGCTGGGTCGGTCCCGACGCGGGCGCGCCCAGCACGACCTGGGGCCCGGCCAAGTACGACACGTTCACCGCGATCACCAAGGCGGGCAACCACGGCTGGCCGTTCTGCATGGGCAACAACCAGCCCTACCGGGACCGCAGCCTGCCCGACCCGTCCAAGCCCCAGGGCTGGTACAACTGCGCCGCGCCGAAGAACGAGTCGCCGAACAACGACGGTCTGGTCAACCTGCCGCCGGTCACCGGCAACACCATCTGGTACTCGCCGCAGGGCGGCGCCCCCGACTACCCGCGGGACGCGAACGGCGTGCCCAGCTACAAGCAGGAGGAGGCGAAGTACCTGCTGCCGTGGCTCAAGGGCGGCGGCCAGGCGACCATGAACGGTCCGGTCTACCGGTACGACGCGCGGAGCGCGAGCGCCGACAAGTGGCCGCAGTACTGGGACGGCAAGTGGTTCGTCGGTGACTTCTACGACGCGGCCGGCAGCCCGCGCCACGCGGTGGTGACCGACCCGAAGACCGTCGGCAAGGGCGGCCTGCCGGTCCACGCCGAATCCCTGAAGAAGATCATCCCGGTGGGCCAGGGCGGCATCCGCAACCTCATGGACTGGAAGTTCGCGCCGGACGGCTCGCTCTACGTCCTGGACTACGGGCGCGGCTTCTTCACCTCCGACGGCGCGTCCGCGCTGTGGCGTGTGACGTACAAGGGCGGCGCTTCGACTCCGGCCGCCTCCGACCTGGTCAGAAAGGTGGAGCAGTGAGACACCGACCGCCACGCCCGGGGCCGACGCGGCGGCCCGCGCGCCTGTGGACGGCCCTGCTGGGCGCGTTCCTGATGGTGCTGGGGCTGACCTCGACGGCGGCGTACGGGCGCTCCGGCGCCGCGCCCGCCGACCGTACGGACGACGGCAAGGCCGCCGCGGCCCAGGTGCTCACCTGGACCGCGGGCGACCCGATCGACCGCTACCTGTCCTTCCCCACCACCGCCCAGGCCGGTCCGACGACGATCGTCTTCGAGAACAGCACCGCCACCGGCAACACCACGGGGATGCCGCACACGCTGACGTTCGACGTCTCGGACCCCGAGTACAACAACGACGTCGCGGTGAACATCCTGGCCAACCCGGGTGACGCGAACGGCGGCAAATACACCCTCGAGGTCAACCTCTCGCCCGGGAAGTACCGCTTCCGCTGCACCATCCCGGGTCATGGCCAGATGACCGGTGTGCTGACCGTGACCGAGGGCACCGGTGAGGACACCGAGGCTCCCGCGACCTCGGCCGAGGTCGACGGCCAGCAGAACGCCGACGGCGCGTACGTCGGCTCCGCCACCGTGACGGTGACGGCGACCGACGACGGCTCGGGGGTGGCGAGCACCGAGTACGCGCTCGGGGCCGACGGCCCCTGGCAGCCGTACACCGCCCCGGTGGTGGTCGACCAGGTCGGCACGCACACCGTCCGTTACCGCGCCACCGACAAGGCCGGCAACGCGGCGGCCGAGAAGTCCGTCGACTTCACGGTGGTGCCCCCGCCGACGGACGACACGGACCCGCCCGAGACCTCGGCGACCGTGAGCGGTGAGAAGGACGAGGCGGGCAACTACCTGTCGACGGCCACGGTCACCGTGACCGCCTCCGACACCGGCTCGGGCGTCAACACCATCGAGTACGCGCTCGGGGCGGACGGGGCGTGGCAGCCCTACACCGCGCCGGTGATGGTGCACGACGTCGGCACGCACACGGTCCGTTACCGGGCCACCGACAAGGCCGGCAACGCGGCGGCGGCGAAGTCCGTCGCGTTCACGGTGGTGACCCCGCCGGTGAAGGACACGACCCCGCCGGTGACCGGAGCGGTGGTGTCCGGGACGAAGAACTCGAGCGGCGCCTACCTCACCAGCGCCACGGTGACGCTGTCCGCGACCGACACCGAGTCGGGTGTGGAGAAGATCGAGTACTCCCTCGACGGCGGCCCCTACCTCGCGTACACCACCCCCGTGATCGTGGACAAGGTCGGCTACCACGCGCTGTCCTACCGCGCCACCGACAAGGCGGGCAACACCGCCGAGGCCCGGAAGGCGTCGTTCACCATCGCCCAGGGCGGCGGCGTACCGGCGCCCAACTGCCCGGAGTACGACGAGCGGCTGACCGTCATCGTCGGTACGGTCGACTCCGGCGTGCCGAACCGGCTGACCCGCAGCCGGTGCACCATCAACGAGCTGATCGAGGACGAGAAGGAGTGGACCTCGCACGCCCTCTTCCTCAAGCACGTCGACTCGGTGCTGGACAAGCTGCGCGTGGACAACGTGATCGACGAGCGCGAGTTCACGGCGATCACGGAGGCCGCC
Organism: Streptomyces hebeiensis; assembly: GCF_052983195.1. Lineage (NCBI taxonomy): Bacteria > Bacillati > Actinomycetota > Actinomycetes > Kitasatosporales > Streptomycetaceae > Streptomyces > Streptomyces hebeiensis. The sequence goes on along the minus strand of NZ_CM129812.1, from coordinate 6,811,389 downwards.
GGGGAGTCCGGCATCGGCAAGCCCGGCCAGACCGAGGGCTACCGTGACCTGTTCGACGGCACGGCCGAGTCGCTGGCCAAGTGGGAGCAGGTGGGCGGCGGCAAGTTCGAGCTCTCCGCCGACGGCGCCATCACCAGCAGCACGAAGGTCGACGGCATGGGGATGCTGTGGTTCCCGCAGCGCAAGTACGGGAACTTCTCGCTCAAGCTCCAGTTCCGCGACGACGCCCCGGGCGGCGGCAACGCCAACGGCGGTGTGTTCGTCCGGTTCCCGAACGTCCATGACCACCCGGAGGAGTCCCGGCCCGAGTGGGTCGCCATCAACTACGGGCACGAGATCCAGATCCTCGACCGCCCCGACGGCGACCTGTACAAGACGGGCTCCGTCTACGGCTTCGACCGGGTGGGCCTCGGCGGTGCCGGCGTCACCCCGAAGGGCACCTGGAACGACTACGAGGTCCGGGTGGTCGGCCAGCACTTCACGATCCTGCGCAACGGCGTCGTGATCAACGAGTTCGACAACGTGGGCGGGCAGAGCTTCTACCCGGACCGCGCGGGTGACCCGGGCACGGACGGTCGGCGGTACGCCTCCGGCTATGTCGGGCTCCAGGTCCACGGCGTGTCGGACGTGATCTCGTACCGCAACATCCGCATCCAGGAGCTGTAACGCTCCCCGGTGAGCGAGGTGCCCTTCCCGTACGGTCACGTGACGTACGGGAAGGGCACCTCGCGTTGTCGCCGCGCCCGGGTCCGGGGTCAGGAGTCCGCGCGGCGGGCGCGGCTCGGCTGGACGCGCTTGGGCTCGCCCGGCATCTTCGGGTAGTCCGGCGGGTACGGCTTGTCGCCGAGGCCGTGGTCGCGTTCGTAGCGGTCCGCCAGTTCCAGCAGCCCCTCCAGGCCGTGCCGGCGGTCGTCCATCTCCGCGTGGACATCGCCCGTCCGGGCGAAGCGCGCGGGCATGGTGGTGAGGTCGAAGTCCTCGGGTGCCACGTCGTCCAGCTCCGACCAGCGCAGCGGGGCGGAGACCGGGGCGTGCGGCCGGGGGCGCACCGAGTAGGCGGAGGCGATGGTGCGGTCCCGGGCGGTCTGGTTGTAGTCGACGAAGATCTTCTCGCCGCGCTCCTCCTTCCACCAGGCGGTGGTGACCCGGCCGGGCAGCCGCCGTTCCAGCTCGTGGCCGACGGCGATGGCGCAGCGGCGGACCTCGGTGAAGGTCCAGCGCGGCTCGATGGGGACGAAAACGTGCAGGCCCCGGCCGCCGGAGGTCTTGAGCCAGCCGCCCAGGCCCTGCTCCGTCAGGAACGCGTGAAGTTCGTGGGCGGCGACGACCGCGTCCGCGAAGTCCGTGCCGGGCTGCGGGTCGAGATCGATCCGCAGCTCGTCGGGGTGGTCGGTACGGCCCCGGCGGACCGGCCACGGGTGGAAGGTGAGGCAGCCGAGGTTGGCCGCCCACAGCACGGCGGCGGGCTCGGTCGGGCAGATCTCGTCGGCGGAGCGGCCGCTGGGGAAGTCGATGCGGGCGGTCGGGATCCAGTCGGGCAGGTTCTTGGGGGCGCGCTTCTGGAAGAAGGACTCGCCCGTGACGCCCTCGGGGAAGCGCTCCAGGGTGGTGGGCCTCTCCCGCAGGGCGCGCAGGATGCCCGGGGCGACGGCCAGGTAGTACCGCGCGACGTCCAGCTTGGTGTAGCCACGCTCCGGGAAGTAGACCTTGTCGGGGCTGGACAGCCGTACGGTCCTGCCGTCCGCCTCCAGTTCCACCGCCGCGCCCATGAGGGTCACGGTAGGCCGGTCGCCGGACGTTCGCACATCGGGCGGACGCCTCCGTTCCCGAGCACAATCGGGTCATGGACCTGCCGGTGATGCCCCCAGTGAAACCCATGCTCGCCACGTCCGTGGCGCGGATCCCGGCGGGGATGCAGTACGAGGGCAAGTGGGACGGCTTCCGCGCGATCGTGCACCGTGACGGCGACGAGGTGGTGATCGGCAGCAGGACTGGCAAGTCCCTGACGCGGTACTTCCCCGAACTGGTCGCGGCGTTCCTGGCCGAGCTGCCCGCGCGCTGTGTGGTGGACGGCGAGATCGTTCTCGTGCACGGCGACCGGCTGGACTTCGACCGGCTCTCCGAGCGCATCCATCCGGCCAGGTCCCGCGTGGAGATGCTCGCCGAGCGCACCCCGGCGAGCTTCGTGGCGTTCGACCTGCTGGCGCTCGGGGACGCCGCGCTGCTCGACCTGCCGCTCGTGGCGCGCAGGGAGGCGCTGGAGGCCGCGCTGGCGGTGGCCGGCCCGCCCGTGTACCTGGCGCCGGCCACCACGGACGCGGAGCTGGCCCGGGACTGGTTCGAGCGCTACGAGGGCGCCGGGCTCGACGGGATCGTGGCCAAGCCCCTGGACCTGCCGTACCGGCCGGACGTGCGGGCCATGTACAAGGTGAAGCACGAGCGCACGGCGGACACCGTCGTGGCCGGCTACCGGCACCACAAGAGCGGCCCGGTGGTGGGCTCGCTGCTGCTGGGCCTGTACGACGCGGCCGGCGTCCTGCAGCACGTCGGGGTCTGTGCCGCGTTCCCCATGAAGCGCCGCGCCGAGCTGGTCGAGGAACTCGCACCGCTGCGGATGGAGTCGGCGGAGGGCCATCCGTGGGCGGCGTGGACGCGGGAGTCGGCGCACGAGACCGCGCGCCTGCCGGGCGCGCCGAGCCGCTGGTCCGGGACGAAGGACCTGTCGTGGCTGCCGCTGCGGCCTGAACGGGTGTGCGAGGTGGCGTACGACCACATGGAGGGCGATCGGTTCCGGCACACGGCCCGGTTCCGCCGCTGGCGCCCGGACCGGACGCCGGAGTCCTGTACGTACGCGCAGTTGGAGGAGCCGGTGCGCTACGACCTGGCGGAGGTGCTGAGACCACCGCCGGGTGACCTCCACGCCCCTCGGTGACCACGACGCGCCCGTCATGCGCGTACGTGTCACCGGAGGCGCGGGCTCCGTCCGCCCGGTCCGGGCAGTGGCTGACGGCGCCCCGGCCCCGGCCTGGCCCGGGGCGGGGCGTGTGCCGACGGCCGGTCCCCTCAGTCCAGGAACATGCCGTCGACGTAGACCCAGGCGCCCTCGTGCCGGGTGAAGCGGCTGCGTTCGTGCAGGGTGTCCGGTACGCCGTCGCGGGTGAAGCGCGCGCGGAAGGTGACGGTGGCGGTGGTGTGGAACGCGCTGCCGCCGGTGGTCTCCACGATCTCCAGCCCGGTCCACCGTGTCGCGGGGTCGCTCTCCACGGCCGCCGGGCGGCTGTCCGGGTGCCAGGTCCTGAGCAGGTACGGCTCGTCGCGTACGACGAAGGCGCTGTACCGGGAGCGCATCAGCGACTCGGCGTCGGGCGCCGCGGCGGCGCCCCGGTGGAACCGGCCGCAGCAGGCGCCGTACGTGTCCTTCCCCGGCGGTCCGCACGGGCAGGGCGAGGTGTCGGTGACCGGGGAGCGGCGGGACCGCGCCGGTCCGGTGGAGCGTCGGGACATGGCGCCCATTGTGCCGGTACGCCGCCCCGGCCCGCGCCCCGCACGGAGTACGCCCGGCACCCGGTACGAAACCCCGCGACGCACACGGACGCGCGGCGCGAGGCACAGCGGTGCCCGGGCCGGCGCGGCACCGTCAGCCGCCCCCGTGCCGGTCAGCCGGCGAAGGCGGTGCCCGGCAGGCCCTGCCCCGCGTCCGGCAGCACCAGCAGGGAGCCGGCCAACGGGTGCGGGCGGCGAAGGCCCGTTCGGGCCGTGGTGATGTACAGATCGCGCAGATCCGGGCCGCCGAACGCACACGACGTGGGGCGCCGTACGGGCAGGTCGACCGTGCGGTCCAGGTCGCCGCGCGGCGTGTAGCGGCGCAGCTGTCCGCCGTCCCAGAGGGCCACCCAGACGCAGCCGTCCGCGTCGACGGTGAGTCCGTCGGGGGAACCCGCGCCGTCCTCCACGGACGCCAGGGGGCGCCGGCCGGTGACCCGTTCGCCGTCGACCGTGAACCGGTCGACGCGCCGGGTGGGGGTGTCGATGTAGTACATCGTGCGGCCGTCCGGGCTCCAGCCCGTGCCGTTGCTGATGGTGGCGCCCGCCACCTCGGTGACCGCGCCGCCGGGGGCCACCCGGACCAGCGCCCCGCCGTCCGCGCCCTCGTCGTAGCGCATGCTTCCCGCCCACAGCGCGCCGTCGGGCGCGACGGCCGCGTCGTTGCCGCGCCGCCCCGGCACCGGGTCGTGGACCAGCCACGAGAAGGCGTCCCCGTCGGGACCGTAGAGGCCGATGCCGTCGCGGAGGTTCACCACCAGTCCCCCGCCGGCTCGCGGCAGGGCGGCGCCGACGTGCTGTTCGGTCGCCATGACCGTACGGAGCCCGGAGGCGGGGTCGTAACTGTGGATACGGGCGGAGAGGATGTCCACCCACAGCAGTCGGCCGGCCGCGCCGTCCCACACCGGTCCCTCCCCCAGGACGGCCTCTTCCCGTACGGCGACCTCGACAACGGCGGAGCCGGACCGTCCGCTCAGGCCGGTCCGGCCGCTCCGGACGGCCGTGGTCGTGCCCATGCGGCTCTCGGCGTTCGCGCTCACTTCTGCCCCCGGTATCCGAGGCGTACGGAGAGCGCGCCCGCGCCCTTCGCCGCCAGCTGAGCCAGCTCTTCCTCGCGCTCGTCACTCCAGCGGATCATCGGCACCGAGATCGACAGCGCCGCCACGACCCGGCCCGCGCTGTCCCGCACCGGCGCCGCAACACAGCTCACGTCCGGGTTCGACTCCCGGTGCTCGACCGCGATCCCGCGCTCCCGGATCCGCGCCAGCTCCGCACGCAACGCCACCGGGTCCGTCACACTCGCGGGCGTCATCGCGACGAAGTCGTGTTCCGCGACCAGTGCCTCCAGCTCGGCCTCGGGCAGCGACGCGAGCAGCATCTTGCCGACCGAGGTGCAGTGCGCGGGCAGCCTGCGCCCGGCGGCGGAGACCATCCGGACGGCGTGCGTGGAGTCGACCTTCGCGATGTAGATGACGTCGGTGTCCTCCAGGATGGCGACATGGACGGTCTCGTCGCAGGTCTGCGCGATCTCCCGGGCGACCTGCCGCCCCTCGGCGGCCAGATCGAGCTGCTCCGCGTAACGGCTGCCGAGCTGGTACGCGCGCACGCCGAGCCGGTAGCGGCCGGGCTGCGCGGGGACCGGCGCCAGGTAGGAGCGGGCCGCGAGTGTGGTGAGCAACTCGTGCACCGTGGTGCGCGGCAGCTGGAGCCTGCGGATCACCTCGGGCGCGGTGAGCGTGCCGTCGCCCTCGAGGAACAGTTCGAGGATGTCCAGGGCCCGCGTCACCGCGGGGACCAGTCGCCCCATGGCCGACCCCCCTTCTCGTTCGGTACTTCGGCCATCGGCCGGAATGACGAACACAGGCTAACCGTCGCGCAACCCATTGACACCCCCTGGCGTGCCTGAATACCGTCCTGCCACGATTTCGAACGTGTGACGAAATACCGAACACCAAGGGGCAGTTGCCGTGCGCATCACCGGAATCAGCACACATGTGGTCGGTACGCCCTGGCGTAACCTCACCTACGTCCTGGTCCACACCGACGAGGGTCTCACCGGAGTCGGTGAGACGCGCATGCTCGGCAGGACCGACGCGCTGCTCGGCTATCTGCGGGAGGCCGAGGCCAACCACATCCAGGGCTCCGACCCGTTCGCGGTCGAGGACCTCGTCCGCCGGATGAAGTACGGCGACTACGGGCGGGCCGGAGAGATCGTGATGTCGGGTGTCGCGGTCGTGGAGATGGCGTGCTGGGACATCAAGGGCAAGGCGCTGGGCGTCCCGGTGTGGCAGTTGCTCGGCGGCAAGGTGACGGACAGGGTCAAGGCGTACGCGAACGGCTGGTACACGACGGAGCGTACCCCGGAGGCGTACCACAAGGCGGCCGAAGCCGTGATCGCGCGCGGCTACCGGGCCCTGAAGATCGACCCGTTCGGGACCGGGCACTTCGAGCTGGACCGGGCCGCGAGCAACGAGGCGGTCGCGCTGATCGAGGCCGTGCGGGACGCGATCGGGCCCGAGGCCGAGCTGATGCTGGAGATGCACGGCCGGTTCAGCCCGGCGACCGCGATCCGGATGGCGCGCGAGCTGGCGCCGTACTCCCCGGCCTGGCTGGAGGAGCCCGTACCGCCGGAGAACCTGAAGGCGCTCGCCAAGGTCGCCGAGCGGGTGGACCTGCCGGTCGCGACCGGTGAACGCATCCATGACCGGATCGAGTTCCGCGAGCTGTTCGAGTCCCAGGCCGCCGACATCATCCAGCCCGACGTGGGGCACATCGGCGGCATCCTGGAGACCCGGAAGCTGGCGGCGACCGCGGAGACGCACTACATGCTGATCGCGCCCCACAACGTGGGCGGCTCGGTGCTGACGGCCGCGAGCCTGCAAGTGGCCGCCTGCACCCCGAACTTCAAGATCCTCGAGCACTTCAACGACTTCGCGGACGCGGACATCAAGAAGGTGGTGAAGGGTGCCCCCCGGGTCGACCCCGCCACGGGCTGCTTCGAGGTCTCGCACGCGCCGGGGCTCGGGGTCGAGTTCGACGCCGAGGCCGCGGCCGAATTCCCGCAGCAGCAGGCGCGGTTCGACCTGTGGGCCGAGGGCTGGGAGAAGCGCGACCCGAAGAGCACCCGGTGAGCGGCGGAACGACCGGCGGCGGGACCGCGAACGCCGGGACGGCCGGCGGCGGGACCGTGAGCGGCGTCGGCCGGGCCGTCGTCGTCGACCGGCCCGGCGCGCACCGCCTGGTGACCGTCGACACGCCGGAGCCGGGCCCGGGCGAGGTACGGGTACGGGTGGCCGCGGCCGGAGTCTGTATGAGCGACCGTGAGCTGTACGACGGCCGCCGTGCCCCCGGCTACGTCCGCTACCCGATCACCCCCGGCCACGAGTGGTCGGGAACCGTCGAGGCGGTCGGCGAGGGTGTCGGCCCGGAGCTGATCGGCCGCCGGACGGTCGCCGAGGGCTTCCGCGCCTGCGGCCGGTGCGCGCGCTGCCGGGAGGGCGAGACCTCGCTGTGCACCGCCGGATACGAGGAGACCGGCTTCACCCGGCCGGGGGCGTTCGCCGACCACGTGCTCGTCCCGGCCCGGCTGCTGCACCTCCTCGCCGACGACGCCGACCTGCGGGCCGCCGCCCTGCTGGAGCCGGCCGCCGTGGTGGCGGCCGCGGTACGGTCCGGGCGCCCGGAGCCGGGCGAGCGGATCGCGGTCGTCGGCGCGGGCACCCTCGGGCTGCTGGCCGTTCAACTGCTCGCGGCCTCCTCCCCCGGCGAGCTGACCGTGATCGACCCACGGGCCGAACGGGGCCGAGTCGCCCGGGGGTCCGGCGCCACCGGCGCCCTCGGCCCGGAGGAGGCCGGGCAACTGCACGGCGCGTACGACCTGGTGGTGGAGACGGCCGGGGCGGCCACGACGGCCGCCTCGTCGTGCCTGCTGGCCCGGCGCGGCGGCCGGGTGGTGCTGACCGGGATGTTCGCCGCGGGAGCCGCCGGTATCGATCCCGTGCACCTGTCGGTGCATCAGCTGACGGTGCGGAGCGTCTTCGGCGCGCCGTCCGCCGCCTGGTCGTACGCCGTACGGGCCTTCACCGGCGGGCTGCTCGACCCGGGGCCGCTGGTGACGCACGAACTGCCGCTGGAGAGGTTCGAGGAGGCGATGACACTGGTGGGCGGGGGTGATCCCGGCACCGGCAAGGTGCTGCTCCGCCCCTGACCGGCCGGCCGGAGCGACCCGGCCCCGCCGGGCGCCGCTCCCGGGGCCGGACCGACCGGGTCCAGCGGGGCCGGGCCCGCCCCGACCGCCCCGCCTTCCCGGCATCCCGGCTCCGGCTCCGGCTCCGGCTCCGGCTCCGGCTCCGGCTCAACGTCATCGGCGCCGACTCCGTACCGGCTCCCCGGCTCCGTACCGACCCGCGCGACCCACGCGCCACCCGCCACGACCCACCGCCGGCGGCCGCCCCCGCGGCGCCACTCCGGCCCGTAGGACGGCCGAACCGGCCGGGCCGGCCGGGCCGGCCGGCCCGTACCGCACGGCTCGCCCCCGGGCCCCGGCCCCCGATCCCTCCGCGCAGGACCCCGACCGAAGGACTCGTCCGTGACCGACGCATCAGCCCCCGACCCGCGCCGCCCCGGTGACCAGGCGCTCGCCTCCCTCGGCCTGGCCGCACCCGACGACAACCCCGCGGACGCCTCCCCGCACGCCTTCCCCGACGGCGGCGGATGGCGCACCGAGATCCCGTCCGTGGAAGGCCCGGAGAGCCTCGCCGAGGTGCTCAAGGAGTCCTCCCGCCTGAACGTGCCGATCCACCGTGTCAGCCAGGGCAGCGGCGTATGGATGCTCTCCGACGCCGACATCACCGAGATGGTCGACGCCTGCGCCTCCCGCGACATCGAGCTGTGTCTGTTCACAGGGCCGCGCGGCACCTGGGACACCGGTGCCTCGACCCGTACGGACTCCGGCGGCGCCGGCCTGCGGGCACGCGGCCACAGCGCGCTGGCCGGATGTGTCGAGGACGCCGTGCGCGCCACCGAACTCGGGGTGAAATGCCTCCTGGTCGCGGACGAGGGGGTGCTGTGGACCCTGCACCGGCTGCGCGAGCGGGGCGTGCTCCCGGCCGACACCACCTTCAAGGTCTCGGCGCTGATCGGCCCGGTGAACCCGGCGTCGTACGCGGTCTTCGAGCGGCTCGGCGCCGACTCGATCAACATTCCGTCGGACCTGACGCTCGCTCAGCTCACCGAGATCCGCCGCACCAGCGGCGCTCCCATGGACCTCTACATCGAGGCACCGGACGACCTCGGCGGCTACGTGCGGATGTACGAGGCGGCCGAGCTGATCCGCCGTGGTTCCCCGCTCTATCTCAAGTTCGGCCTGTCGAAGTCCCCCGGCATCTATCCCTACGGCGCCCAGCTCCGCGACACTGCCCTGAGCAGCGCCCGCGAGCGGGTGCGCCGGGGACGGCTGGTCCTCGATCTGCTGGCCCGACACGGCGCCGACGGCGGCATGTCGCCGCTCGGCTCCCGGCTGCCGGGCCCGCTCAGGCGCTTTCCCGTGACCGACGCCACTGACCACTGACCATCGACCACTGATCAAGGACTGATGAACCTCATGCGCAGGAACAGGGCCGCTCTCGCCCTCACCGCAGTCTCCCTCGTCCTCTCCCTCGCCGCCTGCGGGCAGAACAGCGACGGCGGCGGCAAGGAGGAGAAGGGCGGGAAGGGATCCACCGTCGGCATCGCGATGCCGACCAAGTCGTCCGAGCGGTGGATCGCGGACGGAAACAACGTTGTCACGGAGCTCAAGAAGCTCGGTTACAAGACCGACCTCCAGTACGGGGAGGACAACGTTGCCCAGCAGGTCGCCCAGATCGAGAACATGATCACCAAGGGCGTGGACGTCCTGATCGTCGCCGCCATCGACGGCAGCGCGCTCAGCGACGTCCTCCAGCAGGCCGCCGACCAGGACATCAAGGTCATCTCGTACGACCGGCTGATCCTCGGCACCAAGAACGTCGACTACTACGCGTCCTTCGACAACGAGAAGGTCGGCGTCCTCCAGGCCACGTACCTGGTGGAGAAGCTGGGGCTGAAGAGCGGCGAGAAGGGCCCGTTCAACATCGAGCTCTTCGCGGGCTCCCCGGACGACAACAACACGGGCTACTTCTTCAACGGCGCGATGAAGGTGCTCAAGCCGTACATCGACAACAAGCAGCTCGTCATCCGCAGCGGCCAGGACAAGCTGAACCAGGTCACCACCCTGCGCTGGGACGGCGGTACCGCCCAGAAGCGTATGGACGACCTGCTGACCAGGGCGTACGGCTCCGAGAAGCTGGACGCCGTCCTCTCGCCGTACGACGGCATCTCGATCGGCATCCTGTCGGCGCTCAGGTCCGACGGCTACGGGACGGCCGCGAAGCCCTACCCGCTGGTCACCGGGCAGGACGCCGAGGTCCAGTCGATCAAGTCGATCGCGGCGGGCCAGCAGACCATGACGGTCTTCAAGGACATCCGCCTGCTGGCCAAGACGGCCGCTTCGATGACCGACGACCTGCTGAACGACAAGAAGCCCGAGGTCAACGACGAGACGTCGTACAACAACAAGGCCAAGGTCGTCCCGGCCTACCTGCTGAAGCCGGTCAGCGTCGACAAGAGCAACTACCAGAAGGAACTGGTGGACTCCGGCTACATCAAGGCGAGTGACCTGAAGTGACCGCACCTGTCCTGGAGATGCGCTCCATCGTCAAGACCTTCCCCGGGGTCAAGGCGCTCTCCGACGTCACGCTGACCGTGGCCCCGGGGGAGGTGCACGCCATCTGCGGGGAGAACGGCGCGGGCAAGTCCACCCTCATGAAGGTGCTCAGCGGCGTCCACCCGCACGGGAGTTACGAGGGGGAGATCCTCTTCGAGGGCACCCCCTGCGCCTTCCGGGACATCCGGGCCAGCGAGGCCCAGGGCATCGTGATCATCCATCAGGAACTCGCGCTGGTGCCCTACCTGTCGATCGCCGAGAACATCTTCCTCGGCAACGAGCACGCCACCCGGGGCTTCATCAGCTGGAACGAGACGCTGCGGCACGCCGCCGCGCTGCTCAAGCGGGTGGGTCTGGAGGAGCACCCGCAGACCCGGGTCGCCGACATCGGCGTGGGCAAGCAGCAGTTGGTGGAGATCGCCAAGGCGCTGGCCAAGGAGGTGAAGCTGCTGATCCTGGACGAGCCGACGGCGGCGCTCAACGACTCCGACAGCGCCCAGCTGCTGCGCCTGATCGGCGAGTTGAAGGACCAGGGAATCACCTCGATCATCATCTCGCACAAGCTGAACGAGATCGCGGAGGTGGCCGACTCCGTCACCATCATCCGCGACGGCAGGACCATCGAAACCCTCGATGTCAAGGCCGCCTCGACCACCGAGGACCGGATCATCCGGGGCATGGTCGGCCGCGACCTGGACAACCGCTTCCCCGACCGCACCCCCTACGAGGGCGAGGCAGGGGCGCGCCCCGCCCTCGAGGTGGTCGACTGGACCGTGCACCACCCCATCGACCAGCAGCGCAAGGTCGTGGACAACGTCTCGTTCGAGGTGCGCAGGGGCGAGATCGTCGGTATCGCGGGTCTGATGGGCGCCGGCCGCACGGAACTGGCGATGAGCGTCTTCGGGCGCAGTTACGGCCGGAACATCAGCGGTTCGGTCTTCAAGGACGGCGAGCGGATCCAGACCAGGACCGTGCCGGAGGCCGTCCAGCACGGCATCGCCTATGTCACCGAGGACCGCAAGCAGTACGGGCTCAACCTCATCGACACCATCGGCCGGAACATCACCCTGGGCGCCCTGTCCAAGGTCGCCCGGCGCGGGGTGGTCGACGAGCACGAGGAGACCCGGGTCGCCGAGTCGTACCGCACGAGCATGAACATCAAGGCGCCGACCGTCTTCGAGCAGGTCGGCCGGCTCTCCGGCGGCAACCAGCAGAAGGTCGTCCTCAGCAAATGGATCTTCGCGGGTCCCGAGGTGCTGATCCTGGACGAGCCCACGCGCGGGATCGACGTCGGCGCGAAGTACGAGATCTACACCGTCATCGACCAGCTCGCCGCGCAGGGCAAGGCCGTTGTCTTCATCTCATCCGAACTCCCCGAGCTGCTCGGCATGTGCGACCGCATCTACACGATGGCGGCCGGGCGGCTCACCGGCGAGATCTCCCGGGCGGACGCGACTCAAGAAGTCCTGATGCGCCATATGACCAAGATTACGAGGTAGTCGAAGATGGGTCCGGTCACCACCGCCACATCGAGGGGCGACACACCGAAGGGCACCCCGCCCACACCGCGCCCGGCGGGGCGCGGCACGGCGGAACTGCTGCTGGACGCCGCGCGCCGCAACATGCGGCAGTACGGGATGCTCGTCGCGCTCGCCCTGATCGTCATCCTGTTCCAGATATGGACCGACGGGGTCCTCCTCAAACCGAACAACGTCACCAACCTGGTCCTGCAGAACAGCTACATCCTGGTCCTGGCCATCGGCATGATGATCGTCATCATCGCGGGCCACATCGACCTCTCGGTGGGCTCGCTCGCCGCGTTCGTCTCCGCCGCCTGCGCGGTGATGATGGTCGAACACGACGTGCCCTGGGTCCTGGCCCTGGCCATCGGACTGGTCATCGGGGCGATCGCGGGGGCCTGGCAGGGCTTCTGGATCGCGTATCTGGGCATTCCGTCGTTCATCGTCACCCTCGCCGGGATGCTCCTCTTCCGGGGCGGTACGCAGATCTTCCTCGGGTCGCGCTCGCTCGGCCCGTTCCCCGAGGGCTTCCAGAAGATAGCGACGGGCTATCTCCCGGAGGTCGGTCCGAACACCAATTACCACAACATCACGCTGCTGCTGGGACTGGCGCTGCTGGCGTTCGCCCTGGTCCAGGAGGTCCGCGACCGCCGTCGGCAGAAGGCGTACGACCTGGAGGTGCTGCCGCGCAACCTGTTCCTGGCCAAGTGCGTGGCGCTGGCCGCGGCCGTGCTCGCGTTCACGATGACGCTGGCCAGCTACCGGGGCGTGCCGGTGGTCCTGCTGCTGCTCGCGGCGCTGCTCCTCGGCTTCGGCTATGTGATGCGCAACGCCGTGGTGGGCCGTCATGTCTACGCGCTGGGCGGCAACCAGGCCGCGGCGAAGCTGTCCGGCGTCAAGGACAAGCGCGTCACGTTCCTGGTGTTCGTCAACATGGGCGTCCTCGCGGCGCTGGCCGGCGTCGTGTACGCGGCCCGGCTCAACGCGGGTGTGCCGCAGGCCGGCATCAACTTCGAACTGGAGGCCATCGCGGCCGCGTTCATCGGCGGTGCGTCGATGAGCGGCGGCGTCGGAACGGTGTTCGGGGCGATCATCGGCGGCCTGGTCCTCGGTGTCCTCAACAACGGTATGTCGCTGGTGGGCATCGGGACGGACTACCAGCAGGTCATCAAGGGGCTGGTGCTGCTGGCCGCCGTGGGCTTCGACGTCTGGAACAAGCGCCGGGTGGGCGCCTGACGGTCCCGCGCCCAAGGGCGCACGGCCAGTGGGCCTGTGGGGCGGTCCCGCGCTCCGGAGTACGACGGACGCGGCGCCGCGGCACACCTGAAGGTGTCGCGACGCCGCGTCCGTGACCGGCCCCGTCCGGCCCCGTCGGCTCAGAGCGTGCGCGCCACGCCCACGTAGCCCGCGACGGGATCACGGCCGGGAGCCGCTAGGGGCCCACCGGGGTCCGGACGCCAGTCGGCGGCCAGGGTGATGCCCGGCTCCACCAGTTCGAGTCCCTTGAAGAACCTGGCGAATTCCTCCCGGGACCGGGCGGCCGGCGCCGGCCGCCAGCGCTCGTGCGCCGCCTGCTCGTACGGTGCTCCCTCCGGCTCCGCGTCCGCCCTGTCCACCCCGTCCGCCCTGTCGAAGTCGCCGGTCGCGTGGGAGAGCACCAGGAAGCTGCCCGGTGCCAGCGGCTCGAGCAGCCTGCGCACGAGGTCGTACGCGCCGTCCTCGTCGGAGATGAAGTGCAGCCGCGCGAGCAGGAGGAGGGCGACGGGCCGGCCGAGGTCCAGCACCTTGCCGGCCGCCTCGACGACGGCCTCCGGGTCGCGGGCATCGGCTTGGGCGTACTCCGTCACGGCCGCGGAGCCGCCGCCCAGGAGCGCCTCGGCGTACCGGAGGGCGAGCGGCTCACCGCCGGTGTGCAGGACCCGTGAGCCGGGCCCGGCTTCCTGGACGACGCGGTGGAGGCCCGGCTCGGTGGGGACGCGGGTACCGATGTCGAGGTACTGCCGCACCCCGCCCTCGGCGCCCAGCCAGCGCACGGCGCGGTCCCGGAACGCCCGGCTGACGAGGTCCAGCGGATCGCGCGCGAGGTCATACGCGAGGTCATACGCGGGGTCGTGGGCCGGATCACGCGTCGAGTCATGCATCGGTTCATGCACGGTCATGGTGCGCTCCATGAGGTGTGGAATCCCAGGATCGGTGAGCGGGTGGTGCGTGCACTGGAGCTGAGAGCGGGAGCGGGAGCAGGGTCTGGAGCGGGAGGTGGAGCTGGAGGTGGCGGCAGGAGCGGGGCCGCGTCGGACCGGGGCCGGGCCGGAGCTGGGAGCCGGGCCTGGGGGCGACGAGGGTGCGCTGCGGTACGAGGGAGCTGATCAGGCTTACTGCGGTGGAGCTGTCACTCAGAGTGCCGATAGTGCGGGATTCACCGGGCCGAGTGGCCGTATTGTGACTGTGAGTGATGATCAGGCTGAGCGGTTCGGGCCGGATCCGGCCCCCGCCGAGGACCGGATCCGGCCCTTGGGTCAAGCGGTCAGGTGCGTACGGTCAGGTGAGGAGGAAGTCCGCCTGCCCCGACTTCGCGCCTTGGATGAATGCGGCTATCTCGCCGGTGGTGTAGATCAGAGCGGGGCCGTCAGGGTCGGCTGACTGGCGCACGGCGACTCTGCCGTCGGCCAGCTTCATGGCCTCGATGCAGTTGCCGCCGTTGCCACCGCTCCACGGTTTGCGCCAGCCTTCGGCACCGAGTTCAGCGGCGGGCATGCCGTTGTATATGGGATCCATTCACAGCTCCTTGCGGACATCCCTGAGGATCTCCTTCGTGCGTTGTGCAGTCGCGGCTTGCGCCGCCATCCGGTCCATGACCTCCAGGTGAGTGGCCACCTCGGGACGCGCGTCCAGGTAGACGGCGCCCGTGAGGTACTCGCTGTAGACCATGTCCGGCAGTTCGGGTACCGCGAAACGGAAGATGACGAACGGCCCGTAGGTGCCCGGGTGGTGCCCGGCGGAGAACTCCGCGATCTGAAGGGTCACGTTGGGCAGGGCCGAGGCGTCGAGCAGGCGGTCGATCTGCTCCCGCATGATGTCCGGGTCGTCCCCCACCGGCCGGCGCAGGACGGTCTCGTCCAGGACGGCCCAGAACCGGGGCGCGTCCTCGCGGAGCAGGAGCGACTGCCGTTCCATCCGGAGCGCCACATGGCGCTCGATGTCCTCCGGCCGGCTCTCCCCGACGGCGCCCGCGCGCATCACCGCGCGGGCGTACGCCTCGGTCTGGAGCAGCCCGGGAACGAAGTGCGGCTCGTAACTCCGCAGGAGGGAAGCCGCGCCCTCCAGGGAGACGTACATGCTGAACCAGTCAGGCAGGATGTCGTGGAACCGCTGCCACCAGCCGGGCTTGTTGGCCTCCTCGGTGAGCTCGACGAACGAGTCGACCTCGCATTCCGCGATCCCGTAGCCCCTGAGCAGCACCTGCACATAAGGGATCTTGAGAGCGACCTCGGCCGTCTCCATCCTGCGGATGGTCGCGGGAGCCACGCGCAGCAGCTTCGCCGCCTCCTCGCGGCGAAGGCCGGCCCGCTCGCGCAGGTCCTGGAGACGCTTGCCGAGCACGACCTGACCGACGGTCGGGGCGGACCGCGGTTCGCTCACTTCGGGACCTCCCCACGCACGGTTGGCAGCAGTCTGCCATGCATCCAAGCCTAAGCACACGTCACTCTGAATTTTTCAGAGTGCCACTTGCCAAGTGTCTCCGGCGGGTGGAGAGTGATCGGGTGAACCAGTTCACGCGGTTACCCGGCTCCGCTTGCGCGAGCACCCCGTCCGGTGACCGCTCCCCCACCGTGAGGAAATCGGTCGTGGCACCTGGTAATGCACTCAGTCCCCAGCTCGCCGCCCTGTGCCCCGGCAACGTTGTCCGCCGCTACGGGTTCCAACTACCCGCGCACGCGGAGTCCGTCGGCCGTGCCAGACAGCTCACCCTCGACCGGCTCACCCGCTGGGAGATATCCGGGGACATTCGCGAGACAGCCGTGCTCGTGGTGTCCGAGCTGGTGACCAACGCGGTCGTGCACACCGCCGGGGACCACGTCATCTGCGAGCTGCGGGACGGCGGGGGCCTGCTGCGGATCGCGGTGGAGGACCAGGGATACGGGCCGACGGGACCGCAGCTGCACCGTCCCTCGGCGTCCGAGGGGGAATCGGGACGGGGACTGCTCCTGGTGGACGCGGTGTGCAGCGGCTGGGGGACGCACGACACCTCGGGATACGGGCCCGGCCGTGTGGTGTGGGCGGAGCTGCCGTGCGAGGCGCTCCAGCAGCCCGAGCCACGCCGGCAGCCCGCCGAGCCGCAGCGGCAGGCCGAGCCACGCCGACAGGTCCAGCCGCAACTCCCGCAGCAGCGCGGGGCGGAGCCCGGCCGGACGGAGAGCCGGCGCCGTACGGAAACGGTTCGAGGGGAAACGGTTCGGAAGGAACCGGTCCGGGCGGAAGCCGTCCGCTCGGAAACGGTTCGGAAGGAAACACACCGGGCGGCGTCGTCGTACGGTACGCCGCCGCCGCGCCGCGCCCCCCGTACCCCGCATCGGACGGAGCCACCGTGCTGAGGACCGCGCTGCACCGTCTCGGCCGCGGCCGACAGGAGACCGCCCCGGCCGCCCCGGCCGCGCCACGCGGGGCCGAACTCCCGCTGCCGCCCACCCTGCCCGCCTCGCTGGGCTGTGACGCGGTGGGCGTCCCGGAGCGGCACGGCTTCCGGCTGATGGCACGGCTGCCCCGGACGGGCTGCGTGTTCGCAGACGCCGACTGGTGGTGGTGGATCGTTCCCTCGGGCTCGGACCTCGACCTGGCCTGGCCGGCACCGGCCCGGTACGTGACGGGGACGACGGTGCCCGCGACACATCCCCGGCTGATCCACTGGCCCGAGGACTCGACCCCCTACACCCCCCCGATCCCCTTCTACCTGATGGTCTGCCAGCTCTCGGGGACGGCTCCGGCCTGGTCGCCGCGGCCGCCGGTCCCGGCGCCGCAGCGCGGCTGAGCGTCCCGCGGCTGAGCGTCCGAGACACAGCGGGACCGCGGCGGAACGGCACCGCGGTCCGGGGGCGGCCCTCGGCCGAGATCCGGCCCGGGGTCCCGCGGGCCGATCGCATAGGCTTTTCGCGCGATGAACACCAACCACGCCCCCCTCGGTCCCAAGGCCGACAAGGAGACCGTCCGCCGGCACAACCTCAGCCTTGTGCTGCGGGCGGTACGGGACGAGGGCGAAGCGACCAGGGCCGGCGTGGCGGCCTTGGTCGGGCTCACCCGGGCCGCCGTGTCGTCACTGGTCGAGCAGTTGCTGGACGGCGGCTTCCTGTCCGAGTCCGGCAAGACGTTCAGCGGACAGGCCGGACGGCCCGGCACCGTACTGAAAGTCACCCGCTCCGGTCCCGCGGGAATCGGGATCGAGATCAATATCGACTACGTGTCGGTGTGCGTGGTCGACCTGGCCGGTACGGACCGGGTACGGCTGACCGAGCACCTGGACAACCGCGGGGCCCCACCGGACCGGGTACTGGCCCGCGCCGCCACCATCGCGGCGCGGACACTGGAGTCGGCCGCCGAACAGGGACTGCGGCCGGTGGGGGCCCAGCTGGCCCTGCCGGGGCTGGTGTCGGACGGCACGGTCCGCCAGGCACCGAATCTGGGCTGGAACCGGGTGCCGGCCGAGGACCTGTTCGCGCGGGCACTCGCCCGGCTGCGGCCCGCCGCGCCCGCTCTGCCGGTGAGCTCGGACAACGAGGCGAACCTGGCGGCGCTGGCCGAGCTGTGGTTCGGCGGCCTCGGCCCGATCCGTACGTTCCTCTACCTGACCGGCGAGATCGGGGTGGGCGGCGCGCTGGTGCTGGACGGTGAACTGCTGCGCGGCGCGCACGGGTTCGCCGGGGAGATCGGCCACGTGGTGGCCGACGCGTCGGGCCCGCGGTGCCGGTGCGGTTCGCGCGGCTGCCTGGAGCAGTACGCGGGCCAGTCGGCCCTGCTGCGCACGGCGGGCATCCACGAGGACGCGGGCGCGCCGGGCCTGGCGGAGCTGGAACGCCGGGTCCGCGCGGGCGAGGCACGCGCCGTGGCGGCCGTCGAGCGGGCCGGGACGATGCTGGGCCGGGTGGTCTCGGGCGCGGTGAACCTCGTCGACCCGGAAGCGGTCGTGCTGGGCGGGATCTACCGGGAGCTGATGCCCTGGCTGTCCCCGTCCGCCGACCGGGAACTGACCTCCCGCACGGTCTCGGGCCTCTGGCCCCCCGCGGGCGGGCGACTCCGCGCGTCCTCCTCGGCGGGCGACGCGGCGCGGGGGGCGGCGGGACTGGTGGTGCGGGGGGTACTGGCGGACCCGGTGGCGTACGGGTCGCGTGTATCCGGCGGGCCCGGGCCGGGAACCTCCGACGGAAGCCGGAACGTTCACTGACCGCCGCGCGCCCCTTCTTTGAGAGCTCGGTTCGCCTCCGGGGGCGCTCCAAGCCACTGTCGACGGTCGACCGTGCTCGGTTTGCTCGTACCTCACAAACCTCCGCGCGCTCTCCCTTTCGACAGCGGCCGCGCCCCCTTCGGCTCACTCGCCGGCGGACGTGGCCACCCCGGACGTATCGGGCACCCCGGCCGGCTCACCCGTCGGCGGACGTGCCGGGGCCGGGACGTCACGGGAACCCAGAGGCGGGTGGGGTCGCCCCGAAGGTCGCGGGCGCCCCAGGAGGCGAACCGCGCCTCAACAAAGCAAGACTTCAGCGCGCGGCCAGGAGGTGGTCCATCGCCAGCTGGTCCAGCCGTTCGAAGGCCATGCCCCGCTCCGCCGCCGCCGTCACGTCGAAGTCCTCGTACGCCGTCTGGTCGGCCAGCAGGCCCGCCAGTCCCTCCGGGGCCGTGGGCTGGGCCAGTTCGTCCACCCGGGAGGCTCGCAGCGCCTCCTGGACCTCCGGGTCGGCGCGGAAGGCGGCGGCGCGCTCCTTGAGGATCAGGTAGTTGCGCATGCAGCCCGCCGCGGACGCCCACACCCCGTCGAAGTCCTCGGTGCGCGGCGGCTTGAAGTCGAAGTGGCGCGAGCCGTCCCAGCCGGCGCTCTCCAACAGGTCGACCAGCCAGAAGGCGGCGCGCAGGTCGCCCGCGCCGAAGCGGAGGTCCTGGTCGTACTTGATGCCGTTCTGGCCGTTGAGGTCGATGTGGTAGAGCTTCCCGGACCACAGGGCCTGCGCGATGGAGTGCGGGAAGTTCAGGCCCGCCATCTGCTCGTGGCCGACCTCCGGGTTGACGCCGTACAGCTCCGGCCGTTCCAGGCGGTCGATGAAGGCCAGCGCGTGCCCGACGGTGGGGAGCAGGATGTCGCCGCGCGGCTCGTTGGGCTTGGGCTCGATGGCGAACCGGAGGTCGTAGCCCTGTTCCGTGACGTACTCGCCGAACAGGTCGAAGGCCTCCTTCATCCGGTCCAGCGCGACCCTTACGTCCTTCGCGGCACCCGATTCGGCGCCTTCCCGGCCGCCCCAGGCCACGAAGGTACGCGCGCCCAGTTCGGCCGCGAGGTCGATGTTGCGCAGGGTCTTGCGCAGGGCGAAGCGGCGGACGTCGCGGTCGTTGGCGGTGAACGCGCCGTCCTTGAAGACGGGGTGGGTGAAGAGGTTGGTGGTCACCATGGACGTGACCATCCCGGTCGCGTCCAGCGCCTGCCGGAAGCGCTTGACGTGCGATGCGCGCTCCGTGTCGGACGAGCCGAACGGGAACAGGTCGTCGTCGTGGAAGGTCACGCCGTACGCCCCCAGCTCGGCCAGGCGCCGGACGGACTCGACGGGGTCCAGGGCCGGCCGGGTCGCGTCGCCGAACGGGTCCCTGCCCTGCCAGCCCACCGTCCACAGACCGAAGCTGAACTTGTCCTCGGGGGTGGGGATGAAACGCTCCGTCATTCGCTGGCCGCCTTCGACAGCTCGTGGCCCGGGCACCCGCCCGGCCTTTTGTTTCCTGACATGACTAATGATGCACATGAGGGCCGGTCCGGAAAACCCCCTGATGCGACCGGGTGGGCAGGCTCCTCCGATCGCGGTACACCGCACCGGCTACAGCGGATGATCGCCACCCCCGTTCCCGCGCGCCGGGCCATCGCGTAATTTGTTGCCGGCAGTCCAAAAGGCAATCTCCCACGCTTCGCGGCCCGTCATGCGGCGGAGCCGTGGCATCAGCGGAGCCGGTGGGTCCGGTGATTCCGGTACGCCCGTCAGGAAGAGGTAGGCCCCATGACACAGAGCCCGGTCGTGATCGGCGTCGACAGCTCCACGCAGTCCACGAAGGCCGCCTTCACGGATGCCGCGACCGGACGGCTGCTCGGCGTGGGCCGCGCCCCGCACCGGGTCACCGGTGAGGGCGGCGCTCGCGAGACGGATCCGGAGGTGTGGTGGCACGCGCTGCGCGAGGCGGTCGCCGCCGGGCTGAAGGAGTCCGGGACCGACGCCTCGGCCGTGATGGGGATCGCGGTCGCGGGCCAGCAGCACGGACTGGTGGTGCTGGACCGTACGGGTCGGCCGCTGCGCCCGGCGCTGCTGTGGAACGACACGCGTTCGGCCCCGCAGGCCGCCGCCCTCACCGAGGCGCTCGGCGGCCCGGACGCCTGGACGGCGCGGACCGGCTCGGTGCCGGTGGCCTCGATGACGGCGTCGAAGTGGCAGTGGCTGCGGGAGAACGACCCGGCGATCGCCGAGGCCACCGCCGCCGTCCGGCTGCCGCACGACTTCCTCACCGAGCGGCTCGCGGGCACCGCCGCCACCGATCCGGGCGACGCCTCGGGCACCTGCTGGTACTCGACGGCCACCGGCGAGTACGACGCGGAACTGCTCGCGCTGCTCGGGCTGGACGCCGACCTGCTGCCGGCCGTCGCCGGGACGGGCGCCACCCGCGTCGGCACGCTCACCGCCGGCTCGGCGGCGGAGCTGGGCCTGCCGCCGGGCATCGCGGTGGCCGCGGGCACCGGTGACAACATGAGCGCGGCGGTCGGCCTGGGGTTCGGGGGCGACGGACTGCTGGACCACCCGGTGCTCAGCCTCGGCACGTCGGGCACGGTCTTCGCCGCGACCCGCACCCGCCCCGGCTCCCCCGCGCTGTCGGGGTTCGCCGCGGCCGACGGCACGTACCTGCCGCTCGCCTGCACCCTCAACTGCACTCTGGCCGTGGACAAGGTCGCCGCCCTGCTCCGCCTCGACCGCGAGGACGCGCTGCCGGGCGGCGAGGCCGTGCTGCTGCCGTACCTGGACGGCGAGCGCACCCCCGATCTGCCGACGGCGGCCGGCCTGCTGACCGGGCTGCGCCATGACACCACCCCGCAGCAGCTGCTGGGCGCGGCCTACGAGGGGGCGGCGGTGACGGTGCTGCGCGCGCTGGACGAGGTCCTGCGCGCCTGTGGTCTGGACCCGGCCGATCCGGCGGTGGCGGCCCGGCCCCTGCGGTTGGTCGGCGGCGGCGCCCAGGGCCGGACGTGGGTCGAGACGGTACGGCGGCTCTCGGGGCGCCCGCTGGTCGTTCCGGAGAACGGCGAGCTGGTCGCCCTCGGCGCGGCGGCGCTGGCGGCGGGCGCGGCCACGGGCGAGGACCCGGTGGCGATCGCGCGTTCCTGGCGGGCGGGCGAGGGCCCGGAACTGGAGCCGGTGGAGCGTGACCTGGCGACCTGGGAACGGGTGGGCTCGGTCCTGGACCGGGCTGCCCCGAGCCTGCTGAACTGACGGCCGCTCCGCCGGGCCCGTGGGCCGCGGCCGTCCGCCCCACGGGGCCGGCCCGCCCGGGGACGCCGGGCCCGTTCAGTCCGCCGGGAGTCCGGCCGCCACGGACGCCAGGGCGTCCAGGACCGGCCGGATCAGCGGATGCCCCTCGGCTCCCCGGCGGACGGCGGCGAAGACGCGGCGGGTGGCGGCCGGGCCCCGTACGGGGCGCACGACGACGTCCTTCAGCTCCATGCCGCGCAGCGCCGAGCGCGGAACGAGAGCGACTCCGGCGCCCGCGCCGGCGAGGGCGACGACGGCGTGGAAGTCGTCGGAGGAGTGCGCCAGACGCGGTTCGAAACCCGCCCGCTCGCAGGCGAGCTGGAGGACGTCGTGGCAGGGGTTGCCGGGATACGGTCCGGCCCAGTCGTTGCCGGCCAGTTCGGCGAGCGCCACGTCGGGGAGCCGGGCGAGCGGGTGCGCGGCGGGCAGGACCGCGTCGAAGGGCTCCGCGTACAGGGGCGTCCGGGACAGCCTGCGGTCGTCCTCGTGCGGCGCGCCCCGGTACTCGACGGCGACCGCGAGGTCCGCCCGCCCGTCGAGGACCAGGGGCAGGCTCTCGTCGCCCTCGGCGTCCCGTACCCGTACGCGGATGCCCGGGTGCGGACCCGACAGCCGCCGCAGGGCCGGGGCGACGACCTCCGCGATACCGGTGGCGAACGCCGCGACGGTGACCTCCCCGGCCGTCCCGCCCGCGTAGGCGGCGAGTTCGGCCTCCGCGCGCTCCAGTTGGGCGATGACCGTGTGCGCGTGGCCGACCAGGATCTCGCCGGCCGCGGTGAGCCGTACGCCCCGGCCGCTGCGGATCAGCAGCGCGTGCCCGGTCTCCTGTTCCAGGACGGTCAGCTGCTGGGAGACGGCGGACGGGGTGAGGTACAGCGCGGCGGCCGCGGCGGTCACCGTACGGTGGTCCGCCACGGCCCGCAGCACGCGCAGACGCCGGGCATCGATCACCCGCTCATCCTGCCAAGACGCTCCCGGGCGTGTCAGCCCGGTCCATCGCCTCCCTCGCGTCGACGAACGCCTCGACGGCGCGGAGCACGTCGTTCCGGGTGTGCGCGGCCGAGAGCTGGACCCTGATCCGGGCCCGGTCCATCGGGACGACCGGGTAGGAGAAGCCGATCACGTACACCCCGCGCTCCAGGAGCAGTTCCGCCATCCGGCCCGCCCGCGCCGCGTCACCGATCATGACCGGCGCGATGGGGTGGTCACCGGGCAGGATCTCGAACCCCTCCTCGACCATCCGCGTACGGAACAGGGCGGTGTTGGCGCGCAGCCGCTCGCGCAGGTCGTCCGCGCTCTCCAGCAGGTCCAGGACCTTGATCGACGCGGCGGCGATCACGGGGGCGAGGGAGTTGGAGAACAGGTACGGGCGCGAGCGCTGCCGCAGGAGCGCGACGATCTCGGCGCGCGCGGAGACATAGCCGCCCGAGGCGCCGCCGAGCGCCTTGCCGAGGGTGCCGGTGACGATGTCGACGCGGTCGCGCACCCCGTGCAGTTCGGGCGTGCCCCGGCCACCGGGGCCGACGAAGCCGACGGCGTGCGAGTCGTCCACCATGACCAGGGCGTCGTAGCGGTCGGCGAGGTCGCAGATCTCGTCCAGGGGCGCGACATACCCGTCCATCGAGAAGACGCCGTCGGTGACGATCAGCCGGCGGCGGGCGTTCCGCGACTCCATGAGCCTGGTCTCCAGCTCGGCGAGGTCGCGGTTGGCGTAGCGCAGCCGGCGGGCCTTGGAGAGCCGGATGCCGTCGATGATGCTGGCGTGGTTGAGGGCGTCGGAGATCACCGCGTCCTCCGGGCCGAGCAGGGTCTCGAAGACCCCGCCGTTGGCGTCGAAGCACGAGGAGTACAGGATCGTGTCCTCCTGCCCGAGGAAGGCGGACAGCCGCCGCTCCAGTTCCTTGTGCACGTCCTGGGTGCCGCAGATGAACCGTACGGACGCCATGCCGTAGCCCCAGCGGTCCAGCGCCTCCTTGGCCGCGGCGACGACCTCCGGATGGTCCGCGAGACCGAGGTAGTTGTTGGCACAGAAGTTGAGGACGTCGCCCGGGGCGTCGCCGGAGGTGACGGCGACCGCTGCGCGCTGGGGGCTGGAGATCACCCGTTCGGGCTTGAAGAGCCCGGCGTCGCGGATCTCCTCGAGCGTGGCGGACAGTTCGTCCCGGACGGACCCGTACATGGCCGGGGCTCCTTTACGGTCGTTTCGCGGTCGTTCGAGGTCGTTCTCGTTCGGCGGTCAGCCTCGGTCGGCTGTTCTGTCGGCCGCCGGGGGTGCGGAAGGGCCGCGGCGGGGGCGAGGGACCTGCTCAGGCCCAGTTGAGGATGATCTTGCCACTGCGGGCCGTGGCCGCTTCGTCGAACGCCGCGTCGAAGTCCTCGTACCCATAGCTCCCGGTGATCACCGGTGTCAGATCGAGGCCGCCTTCCAGCAGGACGGTCATGGCGTACCAGGTCTCGAACATCTCCCGTCCGTAGATGCCCTTGATCGTGATCATCGATGTGACGATCTTCGCCCAGTCGACGGCGAACTCCTCGGCGGGCAGGCCGAGCATGGCGATCCGGCCGCCGTGGGTCATGTTGTCCACCATGTCGCGCAGGGCCTCGGGACGCCCGGACATCTCCAGGCCGATGTCGAAGCCCTCCTTCAGGCCGAGCAGGCGGTGGGCCTCGGCGATACCGGTGCGGGAGACGTCCAGGGCGAGGGTCGCGCCCGCCTTGCGCGCGAGTTCGAGGCGGTACGGGCTGACGTCGGTGATCGCGACATTGCGCGCGCCCGCGTGCCGGGCCACGGCCGCGGCCATGATCCCGATGGGACCGGCACCGGTGATCAGGACGTCCTCGCCGACGAGGGGGAAGGTGAGCGCGGTGTGCACAGCGTTGCCGAAGGGGTCGAAGATGGCCGCCACGTCCAGCGGCACCTCGCCGTGGTGCACCCACACATTGGTGGCGGGCAGCACCACGTACTCGGCGAACGCGCCGTCGCGGGCGACGCCGAGGCCGACGGTGCGGCGGCAGAGGTGGCGGCGGCCGGCCAGGCAGTTGCGGCAGGCGCCGCAGACCAGGTGCCCTTCGCCACTGACGAGGGCGCCCACGGCGATGTCCGCCGGGACGGCCGCACCCACGGCGGCGACCTCGCCGACGAACTCGTGGCCGAGGACGCGGGGCGCGGCGACGGCCTGCCGGGCCCAGCCGTCCCAGGAGCGGATGTGCAGATCGGTGCCGCAGATGCCGGTGCGCAGGACCTTGATCAGTACGTCCCCGGGGCCGGGCTCCGGTTCCGGGACGTCCATGAGCCAGAGGCCGGGCTCGGCCTTCTGCTTGACAAGTGCCTTCATGGGGCGGCTCCCGGGGGTGCTGGCGCTGTTCCGACGCGCGCGGGCGCGACGGCCCGTGGTCCGTACGGCCCGTGGTGGCATGGCCCGCCGGTGATCGCTGTTCGGTGGTCGATCACCAATCTGACCCGTACCGGCGGTTCAGTCCATCGAGGATTTCTTAACCGGGCGCACAGCGGAACTTCACGCCCCGGCGCGAAACCGCCGCCCGGGGCGCCGTCGTACGCGGCGACGCGCCGGAGGCAGCACGGTTTCCGGGGCCTCCGGCACCTCGTCGGCATCGTCGCCGGCGAGCGGCGGGACCGGTACGGGCGCTCGCCGGACGGGGAAGCGAGGCACCGCCGACCGGGTGGTGCCACCGGGGGCCGGGGCCCTGGTGACCCGCCGAGCCCGCGCGGTCCCAGGCGCTCGGGCGGGCCCCGTCCCCGGTACGGATTCCAGTGACGGCGCCGGTTCGGATCCCGGTGACGGCGGCGCCGGTACGGATTCCCACCGCGGTGCCGGAACAGGTTTCCGTGCCGGTGCCGCCGGCCGCGCCTGTGGGGAGGCCGGTCCGTGGTCCCCGCCCGGTCCCGGGCCCCGTCCCTCGCCCCGCACGGGGGCCGGTCCCGGGCGTGGGCCGGGCACTGTGGCCGGGGCCGGGGCCGCGTTCACCGGCGCACGCGTCAGCAGCACCACCCCGCGTGCCGCGACGACCGCCCCCATCAGGGCCGCTCCCGCGCCCGCCGTGCCGCCCTGCAGCCGTTCGCCCAGCAGCGAGAGCCCGATGACCGCGGCCGCGACCGGATTGGCCAGGGTGAGGACCGCGAGGGGCGCGCCCAGCCCGCCGCGGTACGCCCGCTGGGACAGCAGCAGACCGCCCGACGCGAACGCCGCGACCACCAGTGCCACGGCCCCCGCCTGCCACAGCGGCAACGCACTCGTCCCGCGAGCCGTCGCGGCCACCGTCACCGTCTGAGTGAGCGCGGAGGCGACGCCGGAGGTGATGCCGGAGGCCGCCGCGTGCCGTAGTCCGGGCCGGGCACCCGGCCGGCACAACACTCCCACCAGCACCATCGCCACGCCCGCGACACCGAGCGCCCGCGGCAGGCTCAGCACCTCGTCCGGAGCCGCGCCCGCGGCCGTCAGCAGGATGACCGCGAGGCCGACGAGCGTACAGGCGGTCCCCCGCCACTCGTCCCGGCCGACACGCCGCCCCGCGCGCCGGGCGCCGAGGGGCACGGCCGCGACCAGCGTGAGCGCCCCCAGCGGCTGGACCACCGTGAGCGGCCCGTACGTCAGCGCCGCCACGTGCAGCAGCGCACCGGCCGCGTTGAGCGCGACCGCCCACCACCAGGCGCCCCCGCCGAGCAGGGCGAGCAGCCCGGGCCCGGAAGCCGTCCGGTCCCTGGTACGGGCGGCGAGCCGTTCCTGGGCCACGGCGGCGGTGGCGTACGCGACGGCGGAGACGAGCGAGAGCACGACCGCGACGGCCGTCGCCCCGCTCATCGGGCGGCTGCTGACGTGGTGGCTCGCGGTACGGGGGGAGGCCCGCAGGCGCGGTGGGCGTGGCTCACCCGGCCTCCTCGGCATGGACGGGCACGTCGTCGTGGTGTGACGGTGCGGTGGCGCGGCGGCGCGACCGGAGCCACGCCCTATCGATACGCCAGTGTACCGATACGCGTTCGTATCGGTACACTGGCGTATCGGTACGCGGGCGGCTCGGTAGACTGGCCGACGCGTACGGCACCCCGCACGCCCGCGCCATGACACACGTGATCACCCGCCCGAGCGGGGAGAGACCGACCGGGAGAGACGATGACGCCCCCGCAGCGCCGCTCCAAGATCACGCCGGAACGGGAGCTGGAGCTCTACGAGGCCGCCCTCGACCTGCTCAGGGAGGCCGGCTACGACGCGCTGACGATGGAGGGCGTCGCCGCCCGCTCCCGCTGCGGCAAGTCCACGCTGTACCGCCAGTGGCGTACGAAACCCCAGCTCGTCGCCGCCGCGCTGCGGGGCACGCGCGGGGTCGGGCTGGCGGACGTCGACACCGGTTCGCTGGCCGGGGACCTGCGGGCCGTCGCCCGTTCGGCCGCCGCGGGGGCGGGCCGCGACACCGCCCTGACGCACGCGCTCGGCCACGCGGCCCTGCAGAACCCCGAACTGCTCCAGGTGCTGCGCGAGACCCTCCTCCAGCCAGGGGCCGAGGCGATCCAGGCCATGATCGACCGCGCCGTGGCGCGCGGCGAGATCCCCGCCGACCACCCCGCGGCCGAGTTCGTGGCCACCCAGCTGATCGGCCTCACGCGCGCCCGGATGCTGGTGGAGGGCCGCCAGGCGGACGAGGACTACCTGATCCGCTTCCTCGAGTCCTCCGTGTTCCCCGCCCTGGGCCTGCGCGCCGGCCCGCGAGCCGCCTCGGGCTCGCCCTCATGACGGGCGGGCCGTCGTCCGAGCGGAGACGACGGCCCGTCGGCGCCGCACCGTGGGGACGGGGGCGGCGCGCCCCGGCCCGTGGGCCCCTCCCGGTCAGTCCGCGCCCGGGAGGGGCCCACGGGCGTCCGGCGGTCGTCGTGGAGGATCGGCATGGGTCGAGTGCACAGAGGTCGGGCCGGTGGCGGGGCTTTCCGTACGTCGGACCGCTCGCGCCTCCTCCGATCGACGTAGCCCGACCGAACGGGAACGCCCGGCGGAAGTGTGAGGTTTCGAACGCGGGTCGCAGCGAAATCGCCCGGCCGACAACGGCGTTTTCGCCGCGCCCACCGGAGTCGGCACCGGTAAACAGTCAGCAGACGCCTCCAGGCACATACGTACGGTCCGTCCGATCTCTCGCATCACCGGCCCCGGAAGTGATAAACCCGGCTCATAAGGAGTCAATTCCAGCCAGCTAGTGGCCAGTTGCCTTGTTCAGGGCGATCCGACTCGGCCATATTCACTCCACCCGCATGACACCGTTCACCGGATCCCCCACGCCCCGTCCACCCCTCACCTCGCGCCAGGAGGCCGATCATGACCTGCGTCTCGGATGTCACGGATATCACGGATGTCTCGGCACAAGGGTCGACCGAACGCCTTCCGGCCGTGCCCTTCTACTGTCCCGTGCCTCCCGCCCGGCACCCGGCGCGCGGGGCGCTCAACGAGCAGACCGTACGGTGGATGCTCCATCAGCGCCTGGACACCGACGAACGCCAGGTCAAACGGCTCGAAGTGTGCGACTTCGGCGGACTGACCGCCTCGACCATGCCGTACGGAGAACTCGGGCCGCTCACGCTGATGTCGAAGTTCCACGCCGTCCTGTTCTCCCTGGACGACGGAGTGTGTGACGAATCCGAGGCCACCGCGGACCTGTTGGCTCAGGAGACCTCGCGCATCATGCGGGCCGTCGAGGCGCCGGACTCCTACGCGGCCGGCGATTCGCCGCACGCGACGGCGCTGCGCGGGCTCCGGCGGGAACTGGAACGGTTCGCCACGCCGCTCCAGGTGCGCAGGGTGACCGACGCCATGCGGATCTACACCTCGGGACTCGTGTGGGAGGCGTCCTGGCGGCGCAACCCGCGGCTGCCCTCCGTGGACGATTACGTCACGCTGTGGATGCGAGCCATCGGAATGGCTCCGTCCACGGCGATGATCGAAGTGGTCGGCGGTTTCTCGGTGGCGGAGAAGGACATGCAGGATCCCCGGGTACGGGCCCTGACCGAGATCACCTGGACTCTGGTGAGCTGGGACAACGATCTCTACTCCCGCAACAAGGAACTCCTGCGGGCCGGTGACGACCTCAACCTGATCGATGTGCTGTGCCAGGAACACGACTGCGAGCCGCGCCAGGCCCTCGTCCGGGCGGTGTCGATGCGGGACCGGGTGATGGTGCTCTTCGGCCGGCTGACCGCACAGGTGCTCGAGGAAGCGGACGACGGCCTGCGCCGCTATGTGAAGGGACTGGGGCAGTTCGTCCGCGGACATCTCGACTGGGCGACCCACTGCCCCCGCTACACCGTGCCGACGGGGCCGCAGTCGCCCCCCGGCGGATGGTGGAAGCGGCAGCCGGCCGACGACAGCCTGGAGCCGCTGCCGCTCCCCACGATCGCGTGGTGGTGGGACCAGTTGGACGGCGTGCGCTGACACCACTCGCGCCAACACCGTTGACTTTGCCAGGCGTTGGTGTGGCTGAAGGGACGGCTGAGCACCACCGCGTGTGTAGAGTCCCGGTGTTACGAGCAACCCGAAGGGGATCAACCGTGCTTCGCGAACCTGCCTTGCCCCGCCGTTCCGTTCTCCGAGCGGCCGGTGTCGCCGCCGGAGTCGCGGCCGGAGTCGCCGCTGTACCGGCGATCGGCTCGGCGGCACCGGCCGTGGCCGCCCCTCGGATGCGGACGACCCGCGTTCCCCGTACGCGCGCGAAGCGCGTCACCGGCGCCGCGGCGCGCGCCGTGCGGGCGGACTTTCCCATCGAGTACGTCGCGGTCGACTGGAGCGGGCCCCGGCGGGGCGCCGGTATCAGGCTGCTCCAGCGGGACGGCGGCCGCGGCGCGTGGACGGCGCTGCGACCGGTCTGTGCGGCCGGGGCCGACGGGGGTGCCGGGGATCCGGCGAGGAGTGTCCGCGCACTGGTGCCGGTCGGCGGGGCCGCCGGGTACGAGCTCCGCCTGCCGGACGGGGCGACGGACGTTCGCACCACCGCGATCGACACCGTGAACGGTCCGGCCGTCGACGTCTCCCTGGCCGCGCGGGCGCAGCCGTTCCCGGGCCTGGACATCATCACCCGGGCCGAGTGGGGCGCCGACGAGTCCCTGCGCTTCAAGCCCGACGGCAGCGAGAACTCACCGCAGACCTACTACCCGGCGCAGACGCTGACCGTGCATCACACGGCCGGCGCGAACGGTGACACGGACCCGGCGGCCACCATCCGGGCGTACTACTACCTGCACGCGATCGTGAACGACTGGGGCGACATCGGCTACCACTTCCTGATCGACGAGGCCGGCCGCGTCTACGAGGGCCGTTACACGGGCGCGGACGGCATCCCGGCCCATGACGCGGGCGGGAAGGCGGTCACCGCCTTCCACACCGCCGGCTACAACTCGGGCAACCTCGGCATCGCCCTGCTGGGAACCTTCGAGGGCCAGGGGCCGACGGCCGCCGCCCGCCAGTCGCTCACCACGCTGCTGGCGTCCCTGACCGACTACCACGGTTTCGATCCGCGGGCCGCCGTCACCTTCGTCAACCCGGTCAACGGCGTGACGAAGGACGTCCAGATGATCAGCGGCCACCGTGACTGGCTCGCCACCGAGTGCCCCGGCACCGTGTTGTACGGGGACCTCCCGGACCTGCGCGCGGACGTCGCGGCGGCGCTCTCCTGAAGCCGGGAGGGGGAGCGGGGCCGTACGGTCGTACGCCCCCGCCCGCCTCTCAGGGACTCACTACCCCTTCCACCAGCGGGTGACGAACCGCCAGGCCCGGACGGGCGCGCTGTCGGTGTGCTGCCGAGGGATCGCCGAAGACGCGGGAACGGACGCGGAGTCGGTGGCGGCCCCGGGGGCGGGCCCCGGGTCCACAGCCGTCGGTACGGCCGTCGGCACGACTGCCGAGGCGCCCGGTGCCGCACCCGCCTCCGCGCTCGTCGCCGTGCGCGCCGAGGCGGCCTCGGTGGCACCGGCCGTGTCAGCGGGCACCGGCATCGGCCGCTCCCCCGGTACGGCCCCCGGGGGCGGCGAAGCAACCCGCCACTCCCGCGGGGGCGGTACGACGACCGCCTCGCTGGGCGGTACGGTCACGTCCTGCGGCGGCCTCGGGGCGAACGTCACGGGAAGTTCCAGCAGCTGGCGTGACATCAGCGCGCCGCGGTAGCGCAGTTCGTGCTCCTCCACCGCGAGCTGGACGTCCGGCAGCCGCATCAGCAGGGCGTCGACGCCGGTGTCGGCGATGGCCCGTCCGATGTCCTGGCCCGGGCACTCGTGCGGGCCGCCGCTGAAGGCGAGATGGGCCCGGTTGCCCCGCATCGAGGCGCTCGGCTCAGGCCGCACCACCGGGTCCACATTGGCCGCCGCGATACCGACGATCAGCGCGTCGCCGGCCTTGATGCGCTGTCCGCCGAGCTCGGTGTCCCCGACCGCCCACCGGCCGAAGATGCTGGTGAACGGGGGCTCGTCCCACAGTGTCTGCTCCACCGCCTCCGGCAGCGTCATATGGCCGCCGCTCAGCCGGGCGCGGAACCTCGGGTCGGTGAGCACCATCCGCAGGACGTTGGCGATCAGGTTGGCGGTGGTCTCGTAGGCGGCGATGAGCACCAGCCGCAGGTGCTGGCTGACCTCGTCGTCACTCAGCCCGGCCGGGTGCTCGGTCAGCCAGGTGGCGAAGTCGTCCTCGGGTACGGCCCGGCGGCGCGTCACCAGCCGGCGCAGCACCGACATCACGTACTCGTTGGACTCGTTGGCCGTCTCGGTGCCCTTGATCATGTCGCGGGCCGCCTGCACCAAGCGCTCGCTGTACTCCTCGGGCATGCCGATGATCTGTGCCATGACCATCATCGGCAGGTGCTCGGCGAAACGGCTGACGAGATCGGCCCTGCCGTCCCGGCAGAAGTCGTTGACGAGCCGGTTGCTGTGACGGTTGATGTAGCGCCGGACGCCCCGGTGGTCGATGCGCCCGATCGAGTCGGTGACCGCTCCGCGCAGCCGCTCGTGCTCGGCGCCGTCCGCGAAGACGCAGATGGGCTGCCAGGTGAAGATGGGCGCGAGCGGATGGTCGGGCGGCGCGGTGCCGTCGTGCAGGGCCCGCCAGCGCCGGGAGTCTCGGGAGAACTGCGAGGGCGTGCGCGTCACGTGCAGGTTCTCGCTGTGCCCGAGGACCAGCCAGGCGGGTACGTCGCCCTGGAGCAGTACGGGGGCGACGGGACCGTGCTCGGCGCGCAGCTTCTCGTACAGGCCCATGGGGTCCTTCTCGGCCTCGGGCCCGTACAGCCGTCGCACACCGTTCGGGCCGAGGCCCATGCCGCTGATGTCCAGGCCATGGGCCGGGCAGCCGGGCGGCGGCGCCGCGCGGTCGTCCGATCCGGGTCGGTGGGAAAAGGGGGTGGTCACGGTCGGTCGCTCCAAAAATCGAGCAGGGAGAGTTGGGGTGTGGTGGGGCGGCAACGGCGGCGCCGGCGTGCGGGCGTCGGGCGTGCACGGCAACGGCGGCATGGCCGGTCGGCCCGGCCGCGGCGTCGGCGTGCGTGTCCGTCGGCCCGGCCGCGGCATGGGCGTGCGTCGGTCAGCCCAGCGGTAGCGCCAGCGAGTGCAGGTAGCGCATGAGGGTCAGCAGGACATCACGGCTCGACGCCCGCAGCCGCGCGTCACAGTCGACCATCGGGACCTCGTCGGGCAGGTCCAGGGCCGCCCGCAGCGCCTCCACGGGGTGATGCGGCGCGTCGGGGAACGTGTTGACGGCGACGACGAACGGCACGCCTCGCTCCTCCAGGCGGCCGATCACGTCGAAGCTGACCTCGAGCCGCCGTGTGTCGACCAGGACGACGGCCCCGAGAGCGCCCTCGAACAACCCGTTCCACAGGAACCAGAAGCGCTCCTGGCCGGGCGTGCCGAAGAGGTAGAGGACCAGTTGCTCGGTGATGCTGATGCGGCCGAAGTCCATGGCGACGGTGGTCGCCGTCTTGCTCTCCACCCCGGAGTTGTCGTCCACGCCGACGCCGGCCTGGGTCATGGTCTCTTCGGTGGTGAGGGGGCGGATCTCGCTGACCGATCCCACCATCGTCGTCTTGCCGACGCCGAAGCCGCCCACGATCACCACTTTGACGGCGGAGGTCGCCGTGGTGGGCAGGACGTCCTCGGTCCGGGGCCCTGTGATCGTGTCAGAGTTTCTGAAGTCCATGCATCACCGCTTCGAGAAGGGACCGGTCGGGCAGTGCGGCGCGCGCGATGGGCGCGCGCGACTCGACCAGTTCGGTCGCGAGGAGTTCGGTCAGCAGCGCGGTCACCACGCTGAACGGGAGACTGAGGTAGGCGGAGATCTCGGCCACGGAGAGCGGGGCGCGGCACAGGCGCACGATCGCGGCCTGCTCCGGGGGCACCGTCGGTGACGCCGGCTCCCGTGCCACGATCATGGTGACCAGGTCGAGCGGTGCCCGCTCGGTCCCGTCCGGGCCACCGGTGATCACGTACAGCCGCTCCGGGTCCGCCGCCTCCGTATCCGCGATCTCCGGGCTCCGTCGCTCCCTCCGGGGATGTGGGGGCGGCGTCATCCGGCCTGCCCGTCATGGCGGGGCGGACTCGTCAGGTGGGCACCGATCCGGACGACCATGTCCCGCATCCGGGCGC
Organism: Streptomyces hebeiensis; assembly: GCF_052983195.1. Taxonomy (NCBI): domain Bacteria; kingdom Bacillati; phylum Actinomycetota; class Actinomycetes; order Kitasatosporales; family Streptomycetaceae; genus Streptomyces; species Streptomyces hebeiensis. The sequence continues at coordinate 6,778,206 of NZ_CM129812.1, read as the reverse complement.
CGACCAGGCCGGCGTCCACCGTGTCGTCGGTGAGGACGGCGAGATACGCGCCGGTCCCGGCCTCCATCAGGTAGAAGAAGCCGCCGTCGATCTCGATGACGACCATCCGCATCCGTCCGTCACTGTGCGGGATCTCGACGGCGACGGCGGCGGCCAGGCTCTGCAGCCCGGCGCAGGCCGCGGCGAGCCGGTCTGCGACGTCCGGGTCGCCACCGTGCCGGGCGATCCGGAGTCCGTCCGCCGAGAGCACCACGATCTGCTGGATCTGCGGTACTCCGTCGGCCAGTTCCTTCAGCATCCAGTCCAAGTTCGCCCGCTGCTGGATCACTTCAGATCTCCCTTGCCCCACGTGTCATCGGAATCGCCTTGGTCACCGGGCTGCCCCGCGACCTCCCCCGTACCGGTGGACGGTGTACCGGTGGACGGCTCGTGGGGGGTGCCGTTGACCGCCTTGGTGAACGCTTCGAGCCAGACGCCGGGGCCCGGTCTGCCGTCCGGCGCCTGGAACCCGGACCCCGTCATGGACCCGGCCCCCGGTACGGGCCCGGTGGTCCCGGCGGCCGCGCCGTCGCCGTGGTCCGGGCCCCGTACTCGGCCGCTCTCGTTACCGTTCAGCCGGTCCGGACCGGCCGACGCGTGACCGTTGACGGAGCCGACGGCCGGTCCGCCCGCCGCGGCGGGACCGCGGGTGTCGCCGCGGTGGCCGCCGGCCGGGGAGCCCTGCTGCCATTCGGAGGACGAGGAGCCCGCTCCGTAGCGCGCGGCACCCAGGTTGTGGGAGCCGAGCGGGGCACGGCCACGGCTGCGGCGCTGGGGCAGGCCGTTCTCGGTCCACTCCGTCACCACCGGTACGTCGTCGTCCATTCCGGCCGGGAGGGGCACCGTGCGCTGCGGGCCGGTGACCGGCCGGGGCTTTCGGTTGGCGGGGCGCAGCACGTCCTTGGTGGGCAGGTCGTCGGCGGCCCGGGGCAGGGCGGCGGCGCCGATGCCGTGGGCGATGCCCGGCGCAGGCCCGGTGGTGATGATGTCGTGCGGCACGATGAGGACGGCCCGGACCCCGCCGTACGCCGACTGCCGCAGCGAGACCTGGAGGTTGTGCATCTGGCAGAGCCGGCCGACCACGGCCATGCCGAGCCTGGGCGTGTCGCCGAGGTCCTTGAGGCCGAGTCCGAGCTGGGCCTGGGCGAGCATCCGCTCGGCCCGGCGCCGCGCCTCCTCGCTGAGGCTGACACCGCCGTCCTCGATCTCGATGGCGATGCCCGTCTGCACCTCGACTGCGGTGACGTGGACCCGGGTCTGCGGCGGTGAGTAGCGGGTGGCGTTGTCGAGGAGTTCGGCGCAGGCGTGGATGAGCGGTTCGACCGCCGTGCCGACGACGGCGACCTTGGCGATCGAGTGCAGGTCGACGCGCTGGTACTCCAGGATCCGGGACATCGCCCCGCGCAACACGCTGAACAGCGGTACGGGCTTGGGCCATTGGCGGCTGGGACGCGCCTTGCCGAGCACGGTGATGCTGTCGGCGAGGCGGCCGATGAGCGCCGTACCGTGGTCGATGCGCAGCAGGTCGTCGAAGACCTCGGGGTTACGGCCGTGCGCCTCCTCCATCGCCCGCAGTTCGCTGGCCTGCTGGTGGACGATCGCCTGCACGCGCCGGGCGATGTTGACGAAGGCGCGCTGCGCGGACTCGCGCATGGCGTCCTCGTCGTCGGCGAGGTCCAGGACGGACAGCAGCAGGGAGCGCTGGGCGTCGGGCAGTCCGCGGTACCGCTCGTCACCGTCCACGACGGCGCGCATCACCTCGGCCGGTGATTCGCCCTGGCGCAGCCGGTGGACCGCGACCGGCATCAGCTCCTTGCCGAGCCGGACCGTCGCCTCGTCCTGTTCGGTCAGGCGCCGTTCCAGTCGGGCGATCCGGTGCCCGTAGCCCTCGTGGATCGCGCGTGCGGCCCCGGCGCGCCGGTGCAGCGCCCGGGCGTACCAGGCGACGACGACAGTGGCGGCCACGCCGTAGCAGATCAGAGGTATCCGGGCGGATTCGGTGACCAGGGACGCGGTGCCGACCGTGACGGCCGCCGCCAGGAGGACGGGGATGACCAACACGCGGGCAACTGCGGACTCTTGATCTTTCGGGGGGATTTCGTCACGAACCATGTAAGCCTTCTGGCGGTCAATGCTGATCGGTCATATACAAATGATCGAGACACATAGGAACAAGTGCCTGATTACGTATCAACTCTGCGCACTTCGCGAGAGCTTAGTCCGATCGGATCGCCACATCGGCATATTCCCGGAACCTCGCGCGCAGGCCACACCATCGGGCATAGACTCGCGCGTTTGCACGCTGCGCTTTCGAATCGGCACCCATCGTGATTGCCGCGGCGGCCTCGTACCCGGCGAGCGCGCTGGGTACGGTGACGCGGCTATCGTGTCCGGGCACCCGGAGCGGTGACGTGACGACGGCCGATGGCGACACGGGGAGAGAGCGGTTGAGCGAGGGAGGGACCGGCTGGATACGGGTGCCGGTGGGGGCCGACTCGACACGGTGGACGACCCGGGGACGCTGCAAGCGCGTGCTCTTCGTCGTACACAACGTCACTTCCGCGACCCGGCTGCTGGACGTCCTGCCGCTGTTCCGGGACGACTTCCGGATACAGGCGCTGGCCACCTGCACGGGTTCGTCACCGTTCCAGGCGGGGGTGCGGGAACTGCTGGCGGAGACCGGCCTTCCGGTACTGCCGTGGGAGCAGGCGCTCGGGCTCCCGGTGGATCTGGCGATCTCCGCGAGCTTCGGCGGCGAACTCCACCGGATACAGGGGAAGTTGACCGTTCTCTCGCACGGTGTTGGCTACAATAAGAGGCTGGCGACACCGGACACCGGACACCGGACACCGGACACCGGGCGCCTCTCGCCCGAGGCCGAGACCGAGGCCGGCCCTGATCCCGGTGCGCGTCCCGATGCCGCGCCGCCCGTCTTCGGACTCTCCCCCGAGTGGCTGCTCGTGGACGGCTCCCCCGTCGCCGACGCGATGGTCCTCTCCCACCCCGAACAGCTCGACCGGCTGCGTGCCGCGTGTCCCGACGCGGCGCCCACCGCCGTACTCGCGGGCGATCCGTGCTTCGACCGGATGGCGGCCGCCCGCCGCCACCGCGAACGCTTCCGCCGGGCCCTGGACCTGCGCCCCGGCCAGCGTCTCGTCCTCCTCAACTCGACCTGGAACCCCTCGTCCCTGTTCGGGGACGGCGGCGGCGCGGACGTGCTGCCGTCCCTGCTGCCGCGGCTGACGTCCGAACTGCCCGCGGACGAGTACCGCTCGGCGGCCGTCCTGCACCCCAACATCTGGTACGGCCACGGCCCCGGCCAGATCCGTGCCTGGCTGGATCGGGCGCGGCGCGGTGGTCTCGCGCTGGTCGATCCGGTGACGAGCTGGCGCCAGGCGCTGATCGCGGCGGACGTGGTCATCGGGGACGCCGGATCGGTCAGTTACTACGCGGCGGCGCTCGGCATTCCCGTCCTGATGGGCGTGGACTCGGCCGGCCTGCTCGACGCCGGCTCCCCCGTGGCCTCGTTCGTGCGGCAGGCGCCGCGTCTCGTGCCCCATGTGCCGCTCAGGACCCAACTGGAGAGCGTGCTGGACGGATCGGGGCCGCCACGGGGTCCCGCCGAACTCGTCTCCTCGGTCCCGGGCCGAGCGGCGGCGCTGCTGCGACGGCACTTCTACGAACTGATCGGCATCCCCGAGCCGCCGGAGCCCGCGCTGCTGGATCCGCTGTCGCTCCCCGCGTACGAGCGCGTGGAACGGACCGCTCCGATGCGGGTGACGACGCGGCTGCCGGGAGCCGGCGAAATCGAGGTGAGCCGGTACGCGGACCCGGTGTCGCCACCGCCGGGCGAGGGCGAGGCGCACCTGGCCGTGCACGAGGACACCCGGGACCCGGGCGTGCTCGCCCTGGCGGATGTGATCTACCGCTACGGCGCGGCCGACGACGTACGGTTCGGCGGCCCGGGCCGGTGGACGGCCGAGGTACTGGACCGGATGCCGGAATGCGGCCTGGCGGCCTTCGTCACCGATGACGGCCGCTGCGTCGCCCGGGCCCGGGGCGGCCCGTTGGTCCTTCTCGACGGCGCTCCCGGGGCCGAGGTCCCCCGGTCCGCGGATCCCGCCCTGTTCGCCTCGGCCCTCTACGCCTGGCTGGCGGCGGGCAAGAGCCTTCGGGACCTGGCCGCGAGCGGGATGACCGTATGGACCGGGACCGGCACAGGAACCGAGACCGAAACGACGGCCGACGGCGCGAGGGCCGACGGCGCGTGCGCGCATCGGGTCTCTGTCACCTCCATCACCCCGGCGACACCGACCGACGTTCCGTGAGCCGCGCCCGGGTCCGGGCCCGCGTCGGGCGGGCGGCCTCGTTCCGGGTCAGTCCAGCGAGTTCACGCACCGCGCGCGCAGCGACCTCAGATGAATGAGGTGGTATGCCGCCTTCTCCTCGTCCAGCATCTCCGTCGCCCGGTCGATCAGCGGCAGGGCGCCGCTCGCGTCCCCCGCGTCCAGAGCGACCTCGGCGAGATCGGTGAGGCTCCGGGCCGCGTTGTAGGCGTCACCACAACCGCAGAAGTACCGCAGCGCGTTCTCCAGCCGCTCGCGGGCCTCGGTGAAGCGGCCCAGGCCGCGCAGCGCCCGGCCGCGGTGCCGCTCCAGGAGGGCATGGGCGCGCGGCAGGTCCCGCTCCCCCTCGTCGCCCGGCCCGATGCCGGCGAGAATCCCGGCCGCCTCGTCGAAGCAGCCGTACGCCTCCCTGAAGCGCCACTGCCGCAGCCGCAGGAGTCCCAGGGACTCGACGGCTGAGGCATGGCCGCGCGCGTGCCCGGCGTCCTTCTCGGCCTCGGCGGCGGCGGACAGCTCCGCCTCCGCCTCCTCGTACCGCCGCAGCTCCATCAGGTCCAGGCCCAGCAGCGAGTGCATCCGGCCGGCCATGCGGCTGCCCGGGTGCCGCGCCTCGGCCACGCGCACGCCCGCCCGGAGGGCGGGCAGCAGCTCGTCGTGGTGCCCCGCCTTGAGCTGGAGCGGCCAGAGCGCCTGGCACAGCTGGTAGACGGAGTCGGCGTCGCCGAACTCCTCCGCCGCGTGGACCGCTTCGATCAGGTTGCCGCGCTCGGCCCGCAACGCTGTCAGCGCCTCGCCCTCCGATCCGTACGGGGACGCGTCCCGCGCCGATGCCTCGAAGCGGGGCCCGAGCCCCCAGGAGCCCGGCAGGGCGGCGAGCCGGGCCCGAACGGCGAAGTCCAGATACCACCGCACCGATCCCGCCACGGCCGCCGAGCAGCCCGCGATGCCGTCCTCGTGGAAGGCCGCCTCCACGGCATGACCGCGTATCGAGGGCCGGTAGCGGTAACGGGCCCGCTCCCCGTCCCCGTCCTTGCCGTCCTGGCCGGTCGTCACCGGGTCCGTGTCCGGGTCCGCCTCCACCGGCTCCAGCAGCCGCCGGTCGGCCAGCTCACCGAGGTGCCGGGCCGCCTCGCCCTCCGACATGCCCACCGTGTGCGCGACGACCGGGGCGGCGAAAGCCGGCCACTCGCGCTGCGCCATCAGCCGGTACACCCTGGCGGCGGTCGGCTCCAGCATGCGGTACGCGCGCTCGGCCGCGGCGCGAACGGGACCGCTCCCGGTCGGGGGACCACTCTCTGGCATGGTCGGTACCTCCTCCAGCCGGTGCGGGTCGGACAGGTCGGGCACGGCCGCCCGCAGCGCGAACGGCGAGCCTCCGCACCGCTCCAGGACCCGGGGCAGTACGGCCCTGGCCCCGGCCAGGGTCTCCTTGCCCACAAGTCTGGTCAGCAACCGCCGGGCATCGCTTTCGGACAGCGGGCCGACGGGGACCGGTACGGCGTCCAGTCCCGGCAGGAGGTGGCGGGCGACCACCACGGTGAACACCTCGGGAGCCGAGGTCAGCAGCGGTCTGACCTGCGCGGCCGAGTAGGCGTGGTCGAGGACGACGAGAACCCGTCGGCCGGTCAGGCAACGGCGGAACGCCTCCCGCCGGTCCGCCGCGCCCGGCGGAATCTCCTCCTGGTCCATGCCCAGCTGCCGGAGCAGGCTCCGCAGCACCTCGGCCGAGCCGACGGCCGTGCCGGACGAGGCACCGCGCAGGTCCGCGTACAGCTGCCCGCCCGGATAACGGGCGGCTTCCCGGCAGCCCCAGTGGACGGCCAGCTCGCTCGTCCCGATGCCCTCGGGACCATGGACCAGCGCGACCCGGGGCCGGCCGTCGGGCTTGCGGCCGGCCTCCCGCCGAAGAACCCTCATCGGGCCCTCACGGTCGGTGAAGAAACGTATGGAGGGCGGCAGGGTCGGTACCGCCCGGGCGGTGCCGACGGAGGCGGGGCCGGGAGCGGCCCGCGCGAAGTCCTCCCAGGCCCGGGCGAGCGCTGGGTCGGTCCTGAGCGCCTGATGGATCTGCTCCGCCACGGCCGCCACCTCGGCCCCGCTCGTGGGCGCGGTCACCTCCCGTCCCAGCGCGCGCCGGCACAGGCCGCCGAGGGATTCCCAGGCCCATTTCCCGGCCTCGTTGCCCATCCCCGCGCCGACGGCACCCACCACAGCGGTGATCGCCGCCACGGACAACGGATCCAGCATGCCCAGCTCCCCCCCCCCGGCCGTCCCCCCGGTTCAATCTTCCAGGATCAACCGTAGTCGGCATCATGGCAGGTTGGGAAAGGTTGGCGCGTACTCGCAACGCCTTTTGCCCCGGGCCGGGTTCGGGTATGGGGCGCGGGTTGCGCGCTGGTGCCGGAGGGGGACATCCGGAAGGTACCGAGCGGTATCAGGCAGGTCCCGGCGACCGACCCGATACTGACTGCATGACCCGACACGGAGAGCTGGGCATCGCCCTGCACCGCTGGCGTGAGCGGATGACACCGGCCGAGGCCGGGCTTCCCCGGGCCGAGCCGCACCCGCGGCCCGGCGCCGTTCCCGGGTCCGGGTCCGAGGCCGGTTCCGGATCCGTGTCCGAGGCCAGGTCCGGGTCCGTGTCCGAGGCCGGTTCCGGGACCGGGCTGCGGCTCGCGGAACTGGCCCGGCTGACCGGCCTGTCCGAGGACTACCTGGCCAGGCTGGAGGAAGGCCGGGCGACCTCCCCGTCCGTCCAGGTCCTCACCGCGCTGGCGCGCGCCCTGTGCCTGTCCGACGACGAGCGCGGACACCTTTTCCTGCTCGCCGGGCAGTCGCCGCCCGGCACCGGGCGCGTGCCGGACCGCGTCCCCGCCAGCGTGCGGCGGCTGCTCGGCAGGCTGCCGGGCACCCCGCTCGGAGTGCACGACGCGGCCTGGAACCTGATCACCTGGAACCCGCTCTGGGCGGCGCTCCTCGGCGACCCGGCGGCGGCCTCCGGGCGGGACCGCAACGCCGCCTGGCACCACTTCACCGGCGTGCCCGGCCGGATCACGTACACCCCGGAGCAGGAGGCCCGCTTCGAGGCGGCCCTGGTCGCCGACCTCCGGGCGGCGACGGTCCACTACCCCACCGACGTCCGGCTCCGCTTCCTGATCGGGGAACTGCGCCGGGTCAGCGGCCGGTTCGCGGTGCTGTGGAACTCCCGTATCACCGGCCTCCACGACACCACCGTCAGGACCGTCCGGCACCCGGAGGCCGGCTCCCTGACCCTGGAGTGCGACACGCTGACCGTACCGGGGTGCGATCTGAGGATCACCGCGTACTCCGCCGCGCCCGGTACCGCTGCCGCCGACCGGCTCGAACTGCTCGACGCGCTCGGTCACGACGCGGGCCTGAAGGCGGCTCCTGGAGCGGCTCCGGAGACCGCGCCTCTCTGACCCCAGCGCCTTCCATCACCCGTTCGGGTGCGGAGTCATCGTGGTCACGCACCGTACGCGGAGGGCTCGACCGCCGCCCGCTCAACCCGGCGCGCCGGGGCGGGTGGCGTATACGTCCGGACGGCTCAGGCGGCGGTGCGCGCGGCGCGGACCGTTCCTACGGTGGCTGAATGTGCTTCAGATCCGTGCCGCGCCCGAGCCCCGCGCGCCTCGTCCGCACCGCGCGCTCCGTCCGCACCGCACACCTCGTCCGTAGCGGGTTCTCCGCCCGCACCACGCACTCCGCGCCCTCCGCGCTCCTCGCGACGGCGGTGTTCCTCGCCACCGGCCTGCTCGTCCTCCTGCCCGCGTCCGCGCCGGCCGCCGCGGATCCCCGTGCCGATCCGGCCACGCGCGGCGCGAGTTTCTTCGTCTTCCCCGGCTCGGCGGGCCCGCACGGCACCGCCGTCTCCCGCACCTCGGGGCTCCCGCTCCCGCTCGGGGCGCGACCCTCCCCCGGCGCCTCGACGTCCGCCGGCCCGGGAGCCCCGGCCGCCTCTCCTTCGGTGGCCCGGGGGACCCTCGTCGACCGCAGGCTGCTCCACCGGCCCGGCACCCATGTGCGGCCCGCGCGGGGCGTGCCCCGGCCGCCGGAGCTGTCCGCCCTGTCCTGGCTGGTCGCCGACGCCCGTACGGGTGACGTGCTGGCCGCGCACAACGCCCATCTCGAACTGCCCCCCGCCAGCACGCTCAAGACCCTGTTCGCCCTCACCGCCCTGCCCCGGCTGCCGGAACACGGCCGGCACACCGTGACCGACGCCGAGCTGGACGACATCGGCCCCAACAGCAGCACGGTCGGTATCGCCCCGGGGCTGGAGTACGAGGTGGCGGACCTGTGGCGCGGCGTGTTCCTCAGCTCCGGCAACGACGCGGTGCGGGCACTCGCCGCGATGAACGGTGGCGTCGACGCCACCGTCGCCCAGATGCGGGAGAAGGCGAAGCTCCTGGGGGCGCTGGACACGCACGTCGTCTCGCCGGACGGCTACGACGCGCCCGGGCAGGTGTCCTCGGCGTTCGACCTGGCGGTGTTCGGGCGTACGGGTCTGGCCTCTCCCGCGTTCGTCCGGTACAGCTCCACCCGCGACGCGCTGTTCCCCGGCGACGGTTACATGTACGGCATCCACAACACGAACCGGCTGCTGAGCGGCGAGGACGGCATCGAACCGTATCCCGGCCTGATCGGCGTCAAGAACGGGTACACCTCCGGCGCCGGCTACACCCTGATCGCGGCCGCCCGGCACGGTGAGCGCACGCTGGTGGTCTCGGTGATGAACCCGCAGTCGGGCTGGTCGGGCGCGGTGTACGAGGAGGCGAGGGAGCTGCTGGACTGGGGTTTCAAGGCCGACGGCAAAGTGGCGCCGGTCGGCTCGCTCCAGCCCCCGCCGCCCCCTCTCCCGCCGCGGCCGGCGAAGGCGGGCCCGGAGCCGGGGCCGGTCGCGCAGGCGGTGCGGACCGCTCCCCCGGCGTCCTCGACGCCCGGCTCGCGCCCCGGTACCGCGTCCGCATCCCCGCCGACGCACGCCCTCGCCTCCGGGGACGAGGGCGGCGAGGGCGGCGAGGGCGCGCTGTCCGGCGTTCCGGTGCCCGCCGCCCTCACCGGCGCGGCCTGTGCCGCGGCGGCCTCCCTCTTCCTCGTACGGCGACGGTGGCGGGGCCGTCGGGCGTCCGCCAGTGGCCCGGGCGGCTGAGCGGGCCCGGCAGCCGGGTGGCGGCATCGCCCCTGGCCGCGTTGGTCTGGGACTGGGTGAGGAAGATACTGCCCGTCAGGTCGGCGCCCCGCAGATCGGCGTCCCTGAGGTCCGCCCCGATCAGGTCGGCCAGCCGCAGGTCGGCGCCCCGCAGATCGGCGGCGATCAGATACGCCCCGCGCAGATCGGCGCCCCTGAGGTCCGCGCCCATCAGCCGGGCCCCGAACAGGTCGGCCCCCCTGTGGTTCTTCTTCCTGCCCCGGACCTGCGCCCGCACCAGCTCGCTCGTGCGCAGCAACAGCGGATTGACGGCGGCCCGCCGGGCGGCCGGGTCCAGGGCCAGCAGGGCTTCGGCGTCGGTGGTGCGCGTCAGGCGCTCGGTCTCCTCCAGCTCGCGGCGCAGCTCGCCGTAGAGGGGACGCGCGGGCTCCAGCGTGAGGGCCTCGGTGAGGTACCACAGCACCTCGTGCAGCTGCCGCATCACCGGCAGCACGGCGAACATCCGCCGGGCGGCGGCCGGATCACGCCGCCAGTCCGCTCCTTCGAAGGTGACGCGCGAGACCTTCTGGCCCGCGCCGAAGCAGTCGTACACCGTGCATCCCCGGTAGCCGCGCTCCCGCAGCTCCGGGTGGACACCGCACCGGAAGTCCGCGGCCAAGTGGCCGCAGGCGTCGCCGGCGGCCTTGTCGACCGGGAAGTCGGCCGAGGCCGAGAAGGCCAGCGCGACGCAGCACAGCCCGGCGCAGCGTCCGCAGTCGGCCCGCAGATCGGAGCGGTCGGTTTCGTGGGACAAGGGGATCCGGATTCCTGTCGCGAGGGGCTGGGCGGTACGGGTGCGGCCGGGGCCTGCCCTGCCACCCGGACGAGCCCGAGTCTAGGACGTGCCGTCCGAGCGGCGCCGTCCGCCCGGAGGACGGGATCCGTGTCGTCGGGCAGTGGCAGGATGCTTGCGGTAGACGTCATCACGGTCATGGGCGCACGGTCGTGGGCGCACGATCATGACCGGGCCCGCGGGCCCGGTCGCCCGTGCGTCCGTGCGACCGCGGGAGGAAAGTCGGAGGAGGCCCGTTGGGTCACGAGAACCATCGCGTAGCCGTACTCGTGCTCGAAGGCGCGAAGCCGCTCGACGTCGGCATCCCGGCGCAGGTCTTCTCCAACCGGCCGAGCATGCCGTACGAGGTACGCGTGTGCGGCCCCGCGCCCGGACCGGTGACCGGCGGCGACGGCCTCTCCTATCACGTGGCCGAGGGCCTCGAAGGCTTGGCGCACGCGGACACCGTCTTCATCCCCGGCTACCGGGAGCCGGCGACGACGGAGCCGCCGGCCGCGGTCGTCGGCGCCCTCCTGGCCGCCCACGCGCGGGGGGCCCGGCTCGCGGCCATCTCGACGGGGGCCTTCGCACTGGCGGCCACGGGCCTGCTCGACGGCAAACGGGCGACGACCCACTGGCACTACACGAAGGCGCTGGCCGAAAGGCATCCGCTCGTGCTGGTGGACGAGAACGTGCTGTTCGCGGACGAGGGCGACGTGCTGACGTCGGCGGGCGCGGCGTCCGGCATCGACCTGTGCCTGCACCTGCTGCGGCGCGACCACGGCGTGGGACTCTCCAACCATGTGGCGAGGCGGCTGGTGGCGGCGCCCTATCGCAGCGGAGGGCAGGCGCAGTACGTGCCCCGGAGCGTGCCGGAGCCGCTCGGCGACCTGTTCGCGAGCACGCGTGAGTGGGCCCTGGCGCACCTCGCCGAACCGCTGACCCTGGAGACCCTGGCCCGCAACGCGCGGGTGTCGGCCCGCACCTTCTCGCGGAGGTTCGTGGAGGACACCGGCTACACGCCGATGCAGTGGGTGCTCCGGGCGCGCGTGGACCTGGCACGCGAACTGCTCGAACGCACCGATCTGGGGGTGGAGCGGATCGCCGCCCGGGTGGGGCTCGGCACCGGTGCGAATCTGCGTCTGCACTTCCACCGCATTCTCGGCATCTCCCCCACGGAGTACCGGCACACCTTCTCGCCCTGAGCCCGCCGGCCCTCCCCTTGTCCTTGGCGCGGCGTGGCAGCCTGGCGGGATCCTTGCGCGTCATGGCGTTCAGGCCACTGCCGGTCCGGGATCCGGATGGCGACGCTGGAGAGGCGGAACGAGTGGAGCCGCCCTCAGCACCCCCGGCTCCACGATCGTGCCGCATGACCAGCGCATTCCTCACCAGTGCGTTCATGACCAGCGCATGAGCACGGCATCGACGCACGCCCGGCGCAGACCCACGACCTGGAAGGCAGAGCCGCCATGACCCGCGTCGCCATCAACGGATTCGGCCGCATCGGACGCAACACCCTCCGCGCCCTGACCGAGCGCGACAGCGACCTCGACGTGGTCGCCGTCAACGACCTCACCGCCCCAGCCGACCTCGCGCACCTGCTCAAGTACGACAGCGCGCTCGGCCGCTTCGGCCGCTCCGTCGAGGTCGACGGAGCCGAGCTCGTGGTCGACGGCCGCCGCGTCAAGGTGCTCGCCGAACGCGAGCCCGCCGACCTGCCGTGGGCGGAACTCGGCGTCGACATCGTGCTCGAGTCCACCGGCCGCTTCACCGCGGCCACCGCCGCCCGGGCGCACCTCCGCGCGGGCGCCGGCCGCGTCCTGGTGAGCGCTCCCTCCGACGGAGCCGACGTCACACTGGCCTACGGCGTCAACACGGACATCTACGACCCCGCCGAGCACGTGATCGTCTCGAACGCCTCGTGCACCACGAACGCGCTGGCCCCCCTGGCATCCGTGCTGGACGACCTGGCGGGCATCGAGCACGGCTTCATGACGACGGTGCACGCCTACACCCAGGAACAGAACCTCCAGGACGGGCCCCACCGCGATCCCCGCCGGGCCCGCGCCGCCGGGGTGAACATCGTGCCCACCACCACCGGTGCCGCCAAGGCCATCGGTCTGGTGCTGCCCAACCTCGACGGCAAGCTGTCGGGCGACTCGATCCGCGTGCCGGTCCCGGTCGGTTCGATCGTGGAGCTGAACACGACGGTCTCCCGCGAGGTCACGCGCGACGAGGTGCTCGCGGCCTACCGTGGCGCCGCGGACGGTGAGCTCAAGGGCATCCTCGAATACGCCGACGAGCCGCTGGTCTCCAGCGACATCACCGGCCACCCGGCGTCGTCGATCTTCGACTCGGCCCTGACCCGCGTCGACGGCAGGCACGTCAAGGTGGTGGCCTGGTACGACAACGAGTGGGGCTTCTCGAACCGGGTCGTCGACACGCTGGAACTGCTCGCGCGCGCCTGAGCCACGCGTGCCGGGCGACCCACCCGGTCAGCGCCCCGCACCCCCACGGGGCCGCCCGGTCAGCGCCCCGCACCTCCATGGGCCCGGCCGGTCAGCGCTGCGCGTGCCGGGCCTCCAGCGCCGTCCTCGCCCGCCGCGCCAGCCCGTCCGCGCCGCAGCTCTCCGCCAGTTCCAGCCCGCAGGACAGCTCCGCCGGGAAGCCGGCCGCGATCCCGTACTCGATCCGCGCGGCGGCGCGTTCGTACGCGCACGGCGAGGACTCCAGGTGCGCCACCGCCTGTCCCAGCAGTGCGATCCGCGACTCGCGGTCCTCCTTCAGGGACGCCGCGCAGCACAGGGCGATACCGATGGCCGTGTGCGTGCCGAAGCGCTCGGCGCGGTCGCGGGCGTACGAGGCGAGCCGGGCGGCCCGGTCCGGGTCCTCGTCCGCGAGCGCCAGCGCCAGGTCGCACGCCCAGGGGGCCATGACGACGCTGTGCCGGCCCCGGGACGTCAACGCCCGTCCGGCCGCTTCGAGTTCGGCGACGGCCTCCCGCTTGCGGCCGAGCGCGAGCAGCAGCCGGCCGCGCACGGAGGGCGCGTCGGGGATGACGATCGAGGACGAGTAGGGCGTGGTGAACGCGTAGCGTTCGGCGGCCTCGTGCGCCTCGTCGACCCGGCCGCGCGCGAGCAGGGTGTCGATGAGCATGCAGGCGGCGTCCCAGTGCATGGGCAGCCCGTCGCCCACCCGGTCGGCCAGCCGCAGGCTCTCGCGCAGATACGTCTCGGCGTCCGCGAGCCGGCCGCGCCTGCGGTGCACGTATCCGACGAGCGCGTGCGCGAAGGCGAGGTGGCCGCCGCTCCAGCCGGAGATCTCGAACGCCCGCAGCGCCTCCGTGAACAGGCTCTCCGCGCGGTCGAGCCGGTCGGCGAAGGCGTACGAGAGGCCCAGCAGGGCCGGTGGTTCGAAGCCCCACGCGGCGTCGGTCCAGCCGATGCCGGCCGGAAGACCGCCGTCCACCAGCGCGCGGTCCGCGATCTGGACGACCTCCTCGGCGTTCTCGCCCCGGGCCGTGCCGTCGAAGGCGCGCAGCATCAGCAGGACGCGCTCGGTGTTGTCGCGCCCGGTGATCCCCTCCGCCGTACGGGCCAGCCTGCGCGAACGCCCCGGCCCGTCCTCCTCGACCGCCTGCACTCCCTCCCACAGGAAGTGCGCGGCCTGGAGCCGCATCCGGTCGGGTCCGGGCTCGGCGCGGGCCGCTTCGGTGGCTACCACGTGCGCGGCGTCCCCGGCCTGGTTGTTGTGGATGAGGGCCTGTGAGAGACGGAAGACGACGTCCACGCGGAGCGAGTCGTCCAGGTGCCCGGTGTCCAGCGCCGCCCGCAGATGGGCGACTGTGGTGGCGGGCGAGGTGAGCAGGGTGGCGCAGCCCAGTTCGTACTGCACGATGGGGCGGACGTGATCCAACGGCGGTTCGGTCAGGGCGCGTTCGAGGCAGCGCCGCGCGGCGTCGGGCGCCCCGACGGCGAGGTGCTCGGCGGCGGCCTCGCGCAACTGCTCGACCAGTTCCGCGTCGCCGTCCGGATGCACTTCGAGCAGGTGCGGTGCGGCGGCCGCCGCGCCCCTGCCGCTGCGGGTCACCGCCCAGGCGGCCAGGCCGTGCATCGCGGTGCGGACACCGGAGGGAATGGCGCGGTAGATGGCCCCCGCGATCAGCGGATGGACGAATTCGAGCGGGTCCGTGCCGACGAGAATGCGCGCGGCCCGCAGCCGCTCCGCGCACTCGTCGGCCTCCTCGTGGCTCATCCCCGCCAGCGAGACCGCGAGGTCGAGCGAGATGTCCGTGCCCAGGATCGCGGCGGCCCAGGCGAACCGGGTGGTCGCCGTGCCCAGTTCCTCCAGCCGGGCGATGAGTCCCTGGCCGCGCGCCGAGGCGCCCAGCGCCCGCAGCCGGTCGGCGGACTCCTCGACCGGGGCGAGCCCGGCGTCCCGCACCTTGGCGAGCAGTTCGACCGTCTCGTACGCGTTGCCGCCGGTCACCGCCCACACCTCGCGGCAGAACGGGTCGTCCGCCTCCTCGCCGAGGGCGGCCCGGGTGAGCCCGGCGGTGGCGTCGGCGGTCAGGGCACGCAGGCTGACCACCAGTTTGGCCGCCATCCCGAGCGTGTGCAGATGCCGTACGGCCTCCCCCACGGCCTCTTCCGTGCGGTACGCGACGACGACCAGCACGGGCTGCGCGCCGAGCGGGCGCTGCGCGAAGGAGGCGAGCCAGGCGAGGGTCTCCAGGTCGGCCCACTGCGCGTCGTCGACGACGAGGACGAACGGCCCGTGCACCTCGGTCAGGCGCAGGACCAGCTCGTCCAGCGCGTCCCGGACGCCCTGCGGGTCGGCGTGCTGCTCACCGGGCGGCGCTATGCCGAGCGCGGGGCCCGCGATCTCGTACCGGCCGCCGAGCAGGTCCCGCGCGTCCAGGGGCTCCCCGGCCGGTCCCGCGGTTGAGAAGGCGGGCAGCAGTAACTGCCGTACGACGTGGAACGGTACGGGGGTGACGGCCTCGCCGCCCCGCGCGGACCACACGGCGCAGCGGCCGTCCGCGAGCCGGCGCACCTCGGAGAGCAGCGCCGTCTTGCCGAGCCCGGCGGCACCCCGGTAGACGAGCAGTCCCCCGGTACGCGATTCCCCGCAGAGCGCGTCCACGGCGTGTGCCGCCGCGGCGAGTTCGGGCTCGCGCTCCAGCAGCGGGAGGGTGCCTTCGGACTCCGGGCGGTGCACCGGCCTACCTCCCCGTTCACGGGCTTGGTCTTCACGCATCGTCTTCTCGGCTGTCATCGGATCGCGCAGGTGAGCGGTGCTCGGGTCACCGTGGTGAGGGTACTCCGCGGCGGACCGGGCGAGCCTGGATAGCGACTATTTCGGCCGTTCGACTGCGCATCGACGAGTTTGGGCGTAGAAGGCGTCGTCGCGTGCGCGCGAGTCGCGGCGTCGGCGGCCTCTGCGGAGCCGACGGAGGCGGAGGCGGGGGCGGAGGCGGACCTCACGTTCGTACGGCTTTCGGCTCACTCGAGCGGGCGGCGAGTTCGGCCACGGCGAGGACCGTCCTGAACTGGTGCTCGACCTGGTCGTGCACGGGTATCCAGCGCGCCCCGCAGTCAACCTCGAAGGCGGCGCAGCGCCGGGTGAGGAAGCGGTCGAGGGTGGTCCGTACGTCCTCCGGCTCCGGGACGGACGGGCCGTCGGCGGCCGGTGCGGACGGAGCCTCGGACGCACCGGCGGACATCTGTCCCAGCAGGCCCGCCGTGCGGACGACGAGCCGCTGTGCGGCGATCCGCAGGGCCATGATCCGCGCCCGGTTCAACGGCAGGTCCCCGTCCTCCGGGCCGCCCGTCCCGCCGAGAGGGCCTTCGGGAGCCCACTCGTCCGCCAGGCCGGGGCAGACGGCCAGATACTCCTCGACCGGTGCGAGCAGCGGCGCCGTGGCGGCGGTGAGGGCCGGACGCACGCGTTCCAGGAGCCCGGCCAGCAGCCGGGCGTCCTCGCGCAGTCGGCGGCTGATGTCCTCCAGGGCGCCGTGCGGGTCCGGGTGGGGCGCCGTGTCGCCGACCTCCTCGACGGCCCACATCGGCGCTTCGACCACGGCGGTGAGAGTGCCGTAGCGGTGCGGACGCAACCAGGTGGATGTCGCGGTGGCCGCGGGCAGGGATAGGAACTGGTCGGCCTCCTGGGGCCGCGGCATGTCGTAGACGCCCGGACCGGGGCTCGGCCAGAAGAACGCGTCGTAGGGCCCGCGTTCGACGGGGATCCGGAACTCGGCCGCGGACCGGTTCAGATGATCGGCGAGTCCGGGCAGTTCCCGGGTCAGCTGGACGAAGCTGCCGCCGACGTCCACCCCGTGCAGGGAGCACTGGAGGTACGGCCGCAACTCGTCCTGGAGCCGGAGCAGGGCCCGTGTCTCGGGCATGGGCACCGCGCCCGGTTCGGTGGGCAGCCACTCCGGCTGCCGGGCGAAACCGGGGCGGAAGAAGTGGCGGTAGTGGTGGGCGAAGGTCATCGGGCCCTTGAGCCACCGCTCGTTGCGGCGGGCCCCGTCGGGGTCGAGGCAGAGGACGAAGTGCCAGGTGGTGTCGGAGATCCAGGGGCCGTACGGCCCCCTCGCCGACGGCCCGCCCGGGCGGCCGGCCCGGGCCAGGTAGTGGGCCAGCCGCAACGCGGTGACCCCGCCGATCGGTTCATTGGCGTGCGGCCCCGCGACGACGAGCACGTCCCGGCTGCCGTGCCCCACGGAGAGCACCCGTATCGGCTCGCCGGCCCTCGACCTCCCGATCGACCGCAGGACGGCCCGGCCGGGATGAGCGGTGGCCAGCGTCGTGGCCCGGGCGGTCAGTTCGTCCACCGTGAGATAGCCCCCTGGCACGACGGCCCCCGTTCGACTGCACTACGGCATCTCGACACCCCGGGCTCCGGCGACATCGCCGGCCCGCGAGGCATAGGCGATGCTCCGTCACGGATGGTGAGCGAGTCAACACCCTCGCGCCCGCCGGTACGTCTGATACGTCCGGGGTGGCCACGTCCGCCGACACCCGCCTGCCGGGGTTCCCGTGACGCCCCGGCCGGGCCCGTCCGCTCCGGGGCCAGCGGGAGCTCTCAGCCCCCGAGCGAACCGGGCCCGGGCAGGCCCACGTCAAGGGCGTGATCCACCTCCGCCCAGACCGTCTTGGTGTACGCGTCGCGCACCAGCCACCCCCAGCGGTCCGCGTAGGCGGCGACGAGCAACAGCCCCCGCCCGCCGGTCGAGTCCGGCGGGGGCGGTGGCGTGAGACCGGGCGCGCGGGGGAAACGGTCGGGGCGGGTGTCGATGACCTCGACCCGGATGGCGGTCCGCGCCAGCGCCAGCCGCACCTCGAAGTCCCGGCCGGGGGTACGGCCATGGGTCGCGGCGTTCGCGGCCAGCTCGGCCACGACAGCGGTCACCACGGCGGCGGTGGACGTGGCCCGCGCGATGCCCCAGTCGTCCAGCTGCTGCCCGGCGAGCAACCGTGCGAGCCGGGCGCCCCGGTGCGACGAGCTAAACCTGAGCCGGGACGGCGGGTACAGCGGCTCCAGCGGCGGAGGCGGGAGCGGGGCGGCGGGCGCGGCACCGGCCGCGACGACGGGCGCGGTGCGCGGGGAGTTCTCCGACTTCATACAGCGACCATCTCGTCACTCTATGGAATGGCGCCAGGTAGAAGCGGCGTACGTATCGGTCCTGTACGAGTCGGACCCCGTTTTGTACGGGCCGCACCCCGTAACCCGGGGCCGCCGTCGCCGTTGGCCGGTCAACTGCACATACGCGACAAACACGTTGGGGTGTGGGACACATGGCAACCAGCCGTCAGAAGAAACAGCGCGCCAAACGGGACGACCTGCCCGGCATCTGGGTCGGCTACGGAAAGCTGGTCAAGCTGCACCGGGAGCGCGTCCAGCTCACCCAGCAGCAACTCGCGGACGCGCTCGGGTACTCGGTGGAGCAGATCGCGTCGATCGAACAGGGCCGCAGGCCGGCGAAGTCGGCGTTCACGACGGCGGCGGAGGGGGTGCTCGACGCGCGCGGGACCCTGGAGGTGCTGCAGGACGACGTGGACCTGGCCAAGCTGCCCGCGTTCTTCCAGGACTTCGCGCGGATCGAGGTCGACGCGCTGTCCAGGTTCTCCTTCGATCCCCTGCTCGTCCCCGGCCTGCTCCAGACCGAGGATTACGCGCGAGCGCTCTTCTCCGCGCACTGCCCCGCACTCGACGACGACACCGTCGAGCAGCATGTCGAAGCACGGCTCAGCCGACAGAAGCTGCTGACGCGCACCCCGCCGGCGGAACTGTCCTTCATCGTCAGCGAAGCCGCTCTGACCACCGTGGTGGGCAATGCCGAGGTGATGAGCGCCCAGTTGCTGCACCTGCTGCGACAAGGGGCGGCGACCAACGTCCAGATCCAGGTCATGCCCGCAACTCGCAGCTTCCACCTGGGGCTCAACGGGCCTATGGTCGTGCTGGAGACCATGGAGCACCGCCATGTCGGCTACGTCGAGTCTCAGGGCGTGGGGCTCGTGATCACCGACGCAGCGAAGGTCAGCGCCTTCGGACTGCGCTATGGCAAGCTGCGCACGCTGGCCCTCAACACCGAAGAGTCCGCACGTCTTATCGAGCGCTTGGCAGGAGAACTATGAGCACGGGGCACATCACGGCCGGTTCCTCGCGACTGGTTTGGTTCAAGAGCAGTTACAGCGGATCGGATGGCGGGGACTGCGTGGAAGTCGCCTGGTCCAAGAGCAGCTACAGCGGATCGGGCGGCGGCGACTGCATAGAGGTCGCCCTCACCTCCCCCACCGTTCACATCCGCGACTCCAAGAACGTCCCCGGCCCGGTACTCCGCGTCCCCGCCCACGGATGGCGCGCTTTCGTGTCGTACGCCGCGTCCTGAGCCCCCGCACACCCCATACACTCCCGTACACCCAACTCCCCCCGTCACTTCTCCCCCTCAAGGCGGTCGACCACCGCGCGCACCGTCGCCAGCACGAGTTCGCGGTCCAGCGGCGCGCCCTCGAAGTCGCGGTGCATGGGCCAGCCCTCGATGAGGGCGTCGAGCGCGCGGCAGGTGGCCTCGGAGAAGTGCACGGCGAGGCTCTCGCGGCTGACGAGCAGCCAGTCCCGTCCGAGCGCGCGTACGGCGTCGTCGTGGTTGCCGTACGCGTACATCTCGAACAGCGCGGTCATCTCCCTCGGCGTGGCGTAGCCGGTGCCGCAGATCAGTTCCGCGACCGCCTCGCACGCCTCGGCCCGGGTCGTGGCCGCGCTCAGGACCTTCCGGTAGTGGACCGACATGGTCGATGAGAGCCGCCGGAACGCCGCTTCGAGGATCGCGGCCAGGCCGTCGAAGTAGTACGTCAGCGAGCCGAGCGGGACGTCGGCCCGCTCGGCGATGAGCCGGTGGGTCGTCTTGTGCACGCCGTGGTCGACGATGACCTCCAGAGCGGCGGCGACGATGCGGTCCTTGCGGTCCGGATCGTTCGCGACCTGCCTGCGCCCAGCCATCGGTCTTTCCTCCCACGGGCACGCGTCCACGTGCCTGCGACGACCTTCTCACAGATCCATGAGTGTGTACGCTTGTACAGAAAAGTGTGTACGTCTGTACATCACCGACGGCTGTGCAAGGAGTTCCGTGGCCACCACGATCGCGCGGCGCCGCCTGGCGCTCTACGCGTTGTTCTTCATCCCGGGTGTGGGAATCGCCTCCTGGGTGACCCGCACACCCGCGGTCCGCAATCTGCTGGAGGCGTCCACCGCGGAGATGGGCCTGGTCCTGTTCGGGCTCTCGGTGGGGTCGATGCTCGGCATTCTCTGTTCCGGCGCGCTCGTCGCGCGGTTCGGCGCGCGGCCCGTCATCGCCGTCGGCACATTGGCGTTGATCATCAGCCTGCCCACCATCGGGCTGGGTGGCGCCCTCTCGCTCAAGCTGCTCGTCGCGGCGGGGCTGTTCCTCTTCGGCGCGGGCATGGGCGGTGGTGAGATCGCGATGAACGTCGAGGGCGCCGACGTCGAGAAGGCGATCGGACGGCCCTTCCTGCCGGCCCTCCACGGCTATTTCAGCCTCGGTACGGTCGTGGGCGCCGTGGCGGGCATCGTCTTCACCGCGACGGAATTCTCCGTGGTCTGGCACCTCGTGATCATCGGCGTCCTGACCCTCTTCCTCTTCCTGCTCGCCATGCGCGCCATACCGGACGGCACCGGACGTGTTCCCCGGCGGGAGCGCCGGGGCGAGGTCGCGCGGAGCGGCCCGGCGCTGTGGAAGGACTCGCGTCTGCTGCTCATCGGCGTGATCGTGCTGGCGATGGCGCTCGCCGAGGGCACCGCGAACGACTGGCTGCCGCTCGTCATGGTCGACGGGCACGGGTTCGATCCCGCGCTGGGCTCGACGGTGTACGCCGCCTTCGCCGCGTCGATGACCGTCGGCAGGTTCGTGGGCGGGAGGATCATCGAGCGGGTCGGGCGCGCCAAGGTGCTGGCCGGGAGCGCGGTGTTCGGTGCCGTCGGTCTGGCGCTGGTGGCGTTCGTCGACGACCAGGTCGTGGCCGCGGCGGCGGTCGTTTTCTGGGGCCTCGGCGCGTCTCTCGGGTTCCCTGTCGCGTTGTCCGCGGCGGGCGACTCCGGACCCGACTCCGCCGCCCGGGTCTCCCTGGTCGCGACCGTCGGCTATGTCGCGTTCCTCGTCGGACCGCCGGTGCTCGGCTTCCTCGGCGAGGAGTACGGGCTGCGTGGCGCGCTGGTCGTACCTCTGGTCTTCGTCGCGGCTTCGAGCTTCCTCGCCCTCCGGGCGGTGGACACACGCGACACGACGATCGCAGACGGTGCGGACGACGCGACCGACTCGAACGACGCGGACGCCGTAACGCCCCGCTGACCGACGAGCCGGGGCGCCCTTCGGGTGGCGTACCGCGCTGAAGTGGGTCCCGGCCCGCTCGGGAGGAGGGCCGGAACCGGTCCGGACCTCCGCCGCGGCCGGCGCCGTCAGACGACCTCGTAGGTGCGCATCATCTCGTGGTCCTCGTGCTCCAGCATGTGGCAGTGCCAGACGTACACGCCGCGCTTGTCGAAGAGCGCCTTCACCCGGGTGACCTGGCCCGGGGGTGCCTGCACCGTGTCCTTCGGGCCCAGCTCGCCGGCTCCCGGCGGCACGGACTTGCCGACCGCGATGTTCGTCAGCGCGCCGGTGGTCCTGTCCTGGGTCGCCGTGAACGGCGCGCGGTCCACGACCTGGAACTGCACCAGGTGCAGATGGACGGCGTGCGAGTCCGCGGTGGTGTTGTAGAACTCCCAGACTTCCGTGCTGTTCAGCCTCGGCTTCTCCGTCACCGGGTCCAGCCATGCCAGCTTGCCCTTCTCCACCGTGCCGAGCATGGGCATCTTCCGGCCCGCGTGGTCCGTGGTCTTGAACAGCAGCAGCCGGCGCGTACGGGTCTTCGGCCGGCCCACCTTGAAGGGGGCTTCGCGCAGGGTGCGCGGCAGACGAGGTTCGGGCGTGTCCCTCTTGTACTTCCGGTCCACCCGGATCTGGAGCACGGAGTCGGTGGGCGAGGTGACAGGGGTTCCGTTCGGGTACGGCGACGGGGCGTCATTGGTGAGAGTGAACGTTTTTCCAGCGACGTCCCTGAAGTCGACGACCAGGTCAACCCGCTCGGCGGGCGCGATCACGAGCGACGTGTCGAGCCGGTGGGGCCGGTGCAGGAAGCCGCCGTCCGCACCGATCTGCGTGACGGGGAACGGCCACTTGCCCCCGACCGACAGCCGGTAGAAACGCGCGTTCGAGCCGTTGAGCAGGCGCAGCCGGTACTGGCGCGGCTCCACCGAGAAGTACGGCCACGCCTTGCCGTTGACGACGATGACCCGGCCGAAGTATTCGGAGCCTTCGTCCGCCCAGACACCCGGGACGTGCGGGGACGCGCCCGGGGCGTCCGGGTAGGCCAGGCGGCCGTCCGGGTAGAACATCCGGTCCTGGATGATCACTTCGCGCTCGTAGGGGCCGCCGGGGAGCCGGTTGTCCTCGATCAGCGCCAGTTCCCGGTCGTCCCGGAGCAGGTAGAACCCGGCCAGCCCCGCGTAGACATTGACCCGGGTGAGGCCCATCGTGTGGTCGTGGTACCAGAGGGTGGCGGCCTCCTGGGTGTTCTCGTACTCGTACTCCGGTCCGGTGAAGCGCTGTCCTCTGGCCCCGGCGGGCGCGTACCAGGAGTCCGGGTGTCCGTCGCCGGCCGGTTCGGTGTGCCCGCCGTGCAGGTGCGTCACGGTCGGTACGCCCTGCTTCTCGATGGTGTAACGGGTGCCGTGGTAGGCCCAGTGGATGGCCGTGTCCACCGGCAGCAGGTGACGGAACGGCAGTTCGTTGGCCCAGTCCAGCCGTACGGGCCTGTCGGCGCGCGCCACGACCGTCGGGCCGGGATACGTGACGCGCGTCCCGGTGCGCGGCGCGCCGCCCCGGCGTGCGGGTCCGTCCCCGGGCCCGTCAGCCGGCCCGTAGCCCCATACCGGTGTCTTCAGTCCGAGGCCGGCGCCGATGATGTCCTGAGTGGTCTGTGCCATGACCACGCGCGCCCCGCCGCCCTCCAGCAGGTCGATCCTCGGTGGCTTCGGGAGCTGATTGACGAAGCGTGGGATCGCCTTCACGTCCGCGACAGGCGATTTGTACTGCGGATCGTTGACCGACGGCAGCGGGCCGGCCCCGAGGGGCACCGCCGACGCGGGTGCGGCACGCAGCCCGCCCAGCAGGGCCGCCCCACCTGTTCCCACGCGCAGAAACGTTCTTCTCAACATGACTCGTCGTCACTCCCGAGGTCGGCCGTCCGTCAGAACCACGGAGGATGCTTACCGCGCGCGGGCTTTCCCTACCGCGCCATGCGCGTGCTTTCCCCATCGCGCCGCGCGCGTGCTTTCCCCACCACGCCCGGTGATGCCCTTCTTCGCTCGTGCGGGTGAAGCCGCCTGCCACCGACCAGGGTTCGGCTTCATCGAGTGTGTGCGCGAATCATTGACGCGCAAGCGCTTCGACTCTACGGTCCCATGCGTTCGCCGTTCGCGGTTACGTACGTCATTCGAAATGCCGAACGATGGCACGGGCAACGGAACAAGGGGGTGAGCGACCGTGGGAGAACCTTCCCTGAGCCGGCGAAGCGCGCTCGCGGGACTGGGCGGAGCGGCCATGGCGGGCGGAGCGGCCCTCGGCCTCCTCGGTACGGCCGGCTGTGCCGCGCCCTCCGGTGTCGCCGCCGGGAAGACTCGGCTGCGCTACTGGCACCTCTTCGGCGGTGGCGACGGCGTCAACATGGGGTCCTTGGTCGACGCCTTCCGTGCCGAACACCCGTCCGTCGACCTGGAGGCGACCCAGCTCCAGTGGGGCAGCCCGTACTACACCAAGCTCGGCATGGCCGGGGCCGGCGGGCGGGCGCCCGAGGTCGCCGTGCTGCACCTGGCGCGGCTCCCGGGTTTCGCACCCGGGCGGCTGCTCGACCCGTTCGACCTGGACCTGCTGGCGGACCACGGGGTCACCGCCGCCCAGTTCCCCGAGGACATCTGGCGGCGCGGGGAGGTCGGCGGGCGGCACTACGCGATCCCGCTGGACACCCATCCCATGGTCCTCTACTACAACACCGAGATCTGTGAAAAGGCCGGGCTGCTCGACGACGCCGGTCCGGGCGGCGGCTCGGGCGGCGGCGGAACGCTGCGCCCCATCCACGGCGCCGACGACTTCACGGCGGCGCTCCGGGCCGCGAGGAAGGTCACCGGAGCCCCCGCCCTGACGACCGAGACCCTGGGCCCCGACTCGGCGGGCCCCTGGCGTCTGTTCGCCACCTTCTACTCCCAGACGGGCGGCACGGTCCTGTCCGCCGACGGCAAACGGCTCACCCTGGACGACGCCAAGGCGCTGAAGGTGCTCGACTACATGGCGATGCTCTCCGCCGAGGGGCTGCTGGTCCGCCGTACCGACTACCCGGGAACGGTCGGTGTGTTCAACGCCGGCAAGACCGCCTTCTTCCTCAACGGCGAGTGGGAGGTGACCACGTTCACCACCTCCGGGCTGCCGTTCTCCATGACGCGTGTCCCGGCCCTCTTCGGTCGCCCCACCGCCCAGGCCGACTGCCACTCCTTCGTCCTCCCCCACCAGCGGGGACGGGACTCGGGACCGACGGGCGCGAACAACGACGCCGCCCACGCCTTCGTCGCCTGGATGGTCAGGCACTCGGTCGAATGGGCGAAGGGCGGGCACGTGCCCGCGTACCTGCCGACGCTGCGGAACCCGGCGTATCTGCGGCTCACACCGCAGTCCGCGTACCGCTCCGTCATCGACGATGTCGTACTCGACCAGCCCGCGTGGTTCGCGGGCTCCGCGTCCGTGCTGTGGATCCGGCTGGGGTCGGTGTTCTCCGGGGTGCTGACCGGTTCCCGTACGCCACGTGACGCGCTGCGCGAGGCGAAGACGCGGCTGCGGGAACTGCTGGACACGCCGGCCCCGCTCGGCGGCACGGGAGGTGATGCCGTATGACGGGCGTGGGCACACCAGGGGACGCGGTACGGGCGGACAGCTCCGGCGGCGCCCGGACGGCGGGCGGGGGGCCCGGCCCGGCGCGGGCGAACGGGCCGGGGCCGACCGGTGCGAGGCCGGCCGGGGTGCGCCACCGGTGGACCGATCACGGGCTGATGTTCGTCGCGCCCTTCCTCCTCGTCTACGCGCTCTTCCTGGTCTGGCCGCTGGTGTCGGGCCTCGCCATGAGCCTGCGCAGCGACAACATCACGGGAGTGGGCGGGGAGTTCGTCGGGCTCGACAACTACGCGGAGGCGCTGGGGGACCCGGAGGTCTGGTCGTCGCTGTGGAACACCGTGTGGTTCACGGTCCTGTCCACCGTCCCGCTGGTCCTCGTCGGGCTGGTCTTCGCGCTGCTCGCACACCATGTGCGGGTCGTGCGGTGGCTGTGGCGGCTGTCGTGGTTCGCGCCCTTCCTGCTGCCGTCCGGTGTGATCGGGCTGCTCTTCCTCTGGGTGATCTACCCGTCGGACTTCGGCTTCGCCGACCAGGTGCTGGCGTCCTTCGGACTGCACCCGGGCATCGGCTGGCTCACCGACGAGCGGTACGCGATGCTGTCGATCGTCCTGGCCACCGTGTGGTGGACGGTCGGCTTCAACTTCCTGCTGTACCTGGCCGCGCTCCAGGCCATCCCCCCATACGTGTACGAGGCCGCCGAACTGGACGGCGCGGGCCCGGCGCACCGGCTGCGGCACATCACACTGCCCCTGCTCAGGCGCACAACGGGGGTGGTGGTCGTGTTGCAGGTCCTGGCCTCGCTGAAGATCTTCGACCAGGTGTACATCCTGACCGGCGGCGGACCGGACGACTCGACCCGACCGGTCCTCCAGTACGTGTTCCAGGCGGGGTTCACCGGCTACCGCATCGGGTACGCGTCGGCTGTCTCGTACCTCTTCTTCGCCCTGATCGTGGTCGTCTCGCTGGTGCAGCTGCGGCTGTCCCGCCGAAGTGGTGAGGAGACCGCGTGAGTGCCGTCGGCTTCCGCAGGAGGACCGTCGCGCGGGCGAGGGAGGACGAGGGCCGCGCGCCCCGCTGGACCGCCGGCCGCTTCGCCCTGCTGGCCCTGGCGCTGCTGCTCGCCGCGGTGTGGGTGGCGCCGCTGGCCTGGGCTCTGGCCACTTCCCTCAAACCGGAGGGCGAGGCGACGAGGACACCGTTGCGCTGGATCGGTTCGCGGATCACCTTCCACGCCTACCAGCAGGTGTGGGAGTCGGGCGACCTGGGCCGGTGGATGTTCAACACCGCCTACATCTCCGTGATGACGACACTGCTGACCGTGGTGCTGTGCTCGATGGCGGCGTACGGCTTCGCCCGCACCGAGTTCCGCGGGCGCAGGGTCCTGTACGGGGCGGTCCTGGCCGGGATCATGGTGCCTCCGCAGGTGCTGATGGCCCCGCTGTTCGCGCAGATGGCGCGACTGGGGCTGGTCGACACGTACTGGGGTGTGATCCTGCCGCAGGTGGCCGTGCCCGCGATGGTGTTCATCCTGGTGAAGTTCTTCGACGGGGTGCCGCGCGAGCTGGAGGAGGCGGCGTTCGTCGACGGCGCGGGGCGGTGGCGGGTCTTCTGGACGATCGTGATGCCGCTGTCGCGCCCGGTGCTCGCCGCGGTGGCGATCTTCACCTTCATCTCGACGTGGAACAACTTCCTGTGGCCGTTCCTGGTCACGACCGACCCGAACGGGATGACACTGCCGGTCGGGCTGGTCAACGTCCAGACGTCGTACGGGCTGCGATACGAGCAGATGATGGCGTCCGTGGTGATCGCGGGGCTGCCGCTGCTGGTGGTGTTCACGCTGTTCCAGCGGCAGTTCGTGCGCGGGGTGGCCCAGACGGGCCTGGCCGGCCAGTAGCGACTGCCGGGCGGCCCCCGCCCCGCGCGGACCTCTACGGCGTGAAGAAGTCGATGAGCGCGCGGGCGATCCGACCGGGCGCCTTCTCCGTGGGGATGTGGTCCGCGTCCGGACGCGAAGCGCCCCGCCCAGTCCGCGAGCGCCGGGACCGTGGCCGTCTCCGGAGTGAGCTGGCCTCCCGAACGCCCCAAGGCCGGGGAGATCGACCTCGAAGGGCCGACGCGCCGTCGAGGACGGTGACGTGGCCGGCGTCCGTGCAGGCACCGAAGAACAGGATCCGTCAGGGACGTCACGATCGCCTTGGACGTCGGGCACTCAGCGCCTGGTCTCGTATCTGGTCAGCACCACGCCGTCAGGAAACGTCCGGGTCTCCACCAGGCTCAGGTTCACCCAGTTGTCCAGGGCCGTGAAGAACGGCGTGCCGCCGCCCACCAGGACCGGATGAGTGACGATCGCGTACCCGTCGATCAGCCCGGCCCGCATGGCCGCCGCGGCGAGTGTGGCACCGCCGATGTCCATGGGGCCGCCGTCGTCGGCCTTGAGCCTGGTGATCCCGGTGACCGCGTCGCCGGTGACCAGCCGGGTGTTCCAGTCGACCGTGCTGGTCGTAGAGGAGAACACCACCTTCGGCATGTCCCGCCAGCGGCCGGCGAACTCGATCGCCGCCGGTGTGGCACCCGGCTGCTTGTCGGCGGTCGGCCAGTGGGAGCTCATCGTCTCCCACAGCCCGCGCCCGTACAGCGCCAGGCCCGTCGCGTCCACCCGGTCGGACCACCACTGGAACAGCTCGTCGCTCGGCATGCTCCAGCCGAGGTCGTCGCCGGGCGCGGCGATGTAGCCGTCCAGGCTCATGTTCATGGCAAACGTCAGTTTCCGCATGATGTCAGCCTCCGGTGAGTCGGTATTTTCGACGTACAGACCAGCACGGTGCGGAAAAATCATCGGTCAGGCCGCACCGAGGGCCAGTTGACCACCACGCCAAGAAGATGCTCCGTACGGAAAGGATCTCCGACCGAACGATGCCGGCGAAGCAGACAGAGAGAACCGGCACGGCTGCTGTCGAGGAACTGCCGTTGAACCGGTGGCGTCCCCGTCGACGAGCCTCATAGCTTCCGGTGAAAGCACCTCAGGCACGCTGAACTCACCGCCGACGTGCCGGTAGACGCCCCGGTGACCTGCTGCACCGCCGAGGTGCTGGCGTCGATCGCGCTGCGTGAACGGCGTTCACGGACGCGTCGCCGGTCAGCATGCCGACGTTCTCCGTGCCGAACAGCTTGCACAGGTCGAAGCGCCTCACCCGAGGACGGCCCCCGCGGAGCCCCGAGGGGGTGCGCATCGGCACGTGTACCGCTTCAAGGGGCCTGAGACGCGGGCGGGCCCGCACGGGAACGGCGTCTCAGGATGAATCGGCCATGACGTTCAGGTGCGTCATGCCGTCCACGTGCGTCAGGCCGTCGAGGTGCGGCAGGACGTGGTCCATGCGCTCCCGTTTGGTGCGCAGGTAGGAGATGTTCTCCTCGCAGGGCGGGATCAGCAGCGGGACCTGTTCGGCGAGCTTGATGCCATGGCGCTGGAGCGCCTCGCTCTTGCGCGGGTTGTTCGACAGCAGCCGGACGGAGCGCACCCCGAGGTCGTGCAGGATCTCCGCGGCGACCCGGTAGTCCCGGGCGTCGGCGGGGAGTCCGAGAGCGAGGTTGGCCTCGACCGTGTCCATGCCTTCCGACTGGAGCTTCATCGCCCGGAGCTTGGCCAGCAGGCCGATGCCGCGGCCCTCGTGGCCCCGGAGGTAGAGGAGGATGCCGCTGCCCTCGGACACGATGGCGTCCAGTGCCGCGGCCAGTTGGTCGCCGCACTCGCAATGGCGGGAGCCGAAAGAATCTCCTGTCAGGCACTCGGAATGCAGGCGGGCGAGCACTCCCTCTTCCGCCACGTCGCCGTATACCAGGGCTATTTGTTCGTCCCCGCGCTCGTGGTCCAGGTACCCGACGGCGAGAAATTCACCGTATGCGGTGGACAACCGGACATCCACCACCCGTTCGACATATGACGGGGCATCACCTCCGTCCCGCGACGGGCCATCACTTCCGACGAACACGCCGTTGCTTTCTGTCATGCGCAGATGCTATCCGGGAAACCCCCGATGGCGCGCGGGAATCCGGGAGTTGCTCGATTCATCACATTCGACCGGCGGTTTGAACGGCCGACGCGTAACCTGCTCTCGGACGTGCACGCGGGTGCGGGCGCGAAGGCAGAGGAAAGGCCGGAAGAACATGAGCGGTTCGGGAACGGGACGGCACGGACCGGCGGCGACGGCCGGGGCGGCGCAGGCCGCCGGGCCGACGGCCGGTCCGTGGCCGACGGAGACCACGGAGGACGTGCGGGCGCGCGCGGCCCCGGTCGCCGTCCTGCCCATCGGCAGTTTCGAACAACACGGGGCGTTTCTCCCGCTGGTGACCGATACGGTCGTCGCCTGCGCGATCGCCCGGGAGATCGCGGCGGCGTATCCGGTGCGGCTGCTGCCACCGGTGACCGTCTCGTGCTCACACGAACACGCCGCCTGGCCGGGAACGGTCAGCATCTCGGCCCCGACGCTCTACGCGGTCGTGCGGGACATCGCCGACTCGCTGCGCCGGTCCGGTGTCCGCGCGCTGATTCTGGTCAATGGCCACGGCGGCAATTACGTCCTGCGGAACGTGGTCCAGGAATCCGCCGGGGTCGACATACGCATGGCGCTTTTCCCGGGCTCGGCGGACTGGGCGGACGCCAGGGACCGGGCGGGGGTACAGACCTCGTCGCAGAGCGATATGCACGCGGGGGAAGCGGAGACCGCCATCCTGCTGCATGCCCAGCCGGAACTCGTCCGGCCCGGATATGAGAACTCCGATTTCCTGGCCGACGAACGCAAGCACCTCCTCACGCTCGGCATGCCCGCCTACACCGAGTCCGGTGTCATAGGCCGCCCGTCACTCGGGTCCGCCGCCAAGGGCAAGGAATTGCTGGCCGGGCTCGTCGAGTCTTTCGGTGATTATTTCTCCCTCCTCGCCGGGGAGGACGGGGACGGCCGTGGAGGGGCGGACCGCCGAACGGGCGGGAATCGCCATACGAGTGTGGATCGCCATACGGGTGGGGCGCCGCGCGCGGGCGGGGGTACGCGGTGATCGGTACCGTGATCGACACGGATGCGGCCTGGGAGCGGCTGCGCTCCGTCCGGTCCGAGGCCGACGCCACGGCCGCGGGGCTGGTGCGGGACGCGGACGGCGTCCCGCGGTGGGCGGGCGGGGCCGCCGACGCGGCGGACCGGCTCGCCGCCCTGTACCTGCCGCTCTGCCTGGCCGGTCCGCGCCTGGCGTTCGCGCAGCTCGGACAGAGTCTGGACGGCTTCATCGCCACCCGTACGGGCGACGCCGACTATGTGACCGGGGAGGAGGACCGCTGTCATCTGCACCGCCTGCGCGCACTGGCGGACGCGGTGCTCGTCGGGGCCGGCACCGCCGCCGATGACGATCCCCAACTGACCGTACGCGCCTGCGCGGGGTCCAATCCGGTGCGCGTCGTCGTCGATCCGCACGGCCGGGTGCCGTCGCGAAGCCGGGTGTTCACCGATGGCTCAGCACCTACCGTGTGGGTGGTGGGCGCCGACAGCGACCGAGGACGCGAGTCCCGCCACCGCTCCGGTTCCGGCCGCGACACTGGGGAGGCCGTGACCGTTCCGTATGGTGACGGGGTCGAGATGCTGGTCCTGCCGGACGGCGACGCGTTCGCCCCCCGGCGTCTGGCATGTGCCCTCGCGCGGCGCGGTCTGGGCCGACTGCTGGTCGAGGGCGGCGGTGTCACCGTGTCGCGCTTCCTCCACGAGGGAGCGCTGGACCGGCTCTACGTCACCGTGGCGCCCCTCCTGATCGGCGACGGTGTGCCCGGGCTGCGCTTCGACGGCGCCCCGGTGCTGCGTGACGCGCTGCGACCTCCGGTGCGACGCGTCGCCCTCGGCGAGGACACGCTCTTCGAGCTGGACCTGCGTGCGGGCCGGTCGGGCGATCCACTGGGCGATGAGCACGCCCAGGCCGGGCAGGGCGGCGACGAAGGCGAGCACGCCGTAGACCACGGCGACGGTCAGGCCCTGGGCGGCGCCCAGGCCCGCGGTGCCGAAGGCCCACGCGGTGACGCCTTCCCTGGGCCCCCAGCCCGCGACGTTCAGGGGCAACGCCATGGCGAGCAGGGCCAGCACCATCAGGGGCAGCAGCCGGCCGACCGGCGCGGTTGAGCCCGCGGCGCGGGCGGCCAGCAGGAACGTGGCGAGATATCCGGCCAGCACGGCGACGGAACAGAGCACCACTCCCGGCCAGGTCCGGCGCGCGAGCAGGCCGCGGCGGGCCTCGGCGAGGGCCGCACCCAGCGCCCGGCGCCGGGGCGAGGACGGGCGGCCGGCACCCCGGCCGCCCGCCGTGTCACGCCGCCGCAGGAGAGCCCCGGCCGGCACGGCCACGGCGACAAGGAGCAGGGCGATCAGGACGGAGGTGGCGGTGGGGGCCGACCCGGACGCCGCCCCGGCGAGGCGGTGAGCGGCCGACGTCAGCGCCGGTACCGGCTGGACGAGCAGCACGCCCACCCCTGCCAGGACGAGGACCACTTGGCCGGCGGTCCGTTCGAGGACGACCGCGCGGACGCCTCGGCCGAGATCACCTGTCTCGCGACCGTGCCGTACCGCGCGGTGCACGTCACCGAGGATGCCCCCGGGCAACGCCGCGTTCAGGAAGAGGGCCCGGTAGTAGTCGGCGACGGCGGGCCCCAGCGGCAGCCGGATCCCCAGCCCCCGCGCCACCAGCCGCCAGCGCCAGGCGCTGAGCACGGTGGTGAACAGGCCGAGGCCGAGCGTGGCCAGCAGGGTCACGCCGTCGATGCCGCGCAGCCCCGCCAGGAGGGGACCTGAACCGAGCCGCCAGATCAGGACGGCGAGGATGCCGACGCCGGCGAGCGTGCCGAGGGCCTTGCCGCTGGGACGGCACCGGGCGGGGCCCTGGCGCGGTGGTGTGTCCTCACATGATGTTGAGTCCTCGCGTGACGGTGAGTCCTCACCTGACGGTGTGTTGTGGCGCGGTGGCGCCCCCGGGCTCAGGAACACCGCGGCGCGGGCGACCGTGTCGGGGCGGGCCTCCGGCGTGCGTACGGTCACGACGTCGCCGCCTCCGCCGGTCCGGGCAGGGCCAGCAGGTCCACGTGGTGCACCACCACGCTCAACTCGCCCTCCGCGCAGGCGTTCAGGCGTCGCCGCAGGTAGGTCTCGGCACGCGGCGCGAGGTCCGGCCGCTGTTCGCGGGCCGCCTCGACCCAGCCCCGTAGCCACCACTCCGTCAGTACGGACTCCTCCGCACCCCGGGACGGGTCCAGCCGCCAGGGGCTGGCCTGGGTGTGCACCGTGGCGCCCCGGCGCTCGAAGGCTTCGGTCGCGGCGGTGACGGCATCGGGGCCGAGGAGCCGCCGGCCGTCCCGGTGCCTGCGCTGGTGGGCGTTGAAGGCGTCGGTGAGTTCGGCGTCCAGTGGGTCGGCCGGGGTGAATTCCACCCGTCCCACCACGGAGAGCGCGAGCAGCACCGGGCATCCGGCGCCTGTGCAGGCGTCGACGAGCGCCTCCACCTCGTCGGCGGTGAGCACGTCCAGCAGTGCCGAGCCCGTCACCAGCGAGGTACCGGCCAGGCCGTCCACGGTCAGCCGGCCGATGTCGCCCTGTTCCGTCGAGACCGTGACACGGCCGCCGTCGGCGGCGGTGGGCGGCGCGAGCGCGGCGGCCCGGTCGAGGAGGCGGGGATCGTGGTCGTACAGGATCCAGTGCTGCGGACCGTCCAGCCGGGGTGCGAGCCAGCGGGTCATCGAACCGGTGCCGCACCCGAGGTCGCTGATGACCAGGCCCAGGTCCTTGGGCGGCCGGTCCGCCAGAAAGGCGCGCAGTGGTCGCAGGAGGCCGGGGGCACGGGCGGCGGCGTCGGCGCCTTCGCGCAGTTCCAGCCACTGAGGTGAGTAGCCGGGCGCCTCGGTGTGCGGGGTGTCGGAGTGAGACGCCCCGGACGCGGGTGCGTCTGGTGTGTTCGACGTGGGCGGCGCGTCCGGCTCCCGTGAACTGTCGGGCCCTGACGGAGTGTCCGGTCCCGGCCTGTCGGGTCCCTGCGCGCCGGGCCCCGGTGTGTCGACGGTGTTGTTCATGCGGCCCTCCGAGGTCCGTGGTGCAGCTGTTCCAGCGCGCGGGCCAGCGCGCGCGTTGTCGCCTCCCACCCGTCCAGTGCGGCGCGGCGGCCACGCGCGGCGGCCTTCAGCCGTTGCCGCAGGGCCGGCTCGGTGAACCAGCGGCGCAGCGCCGCCGCGAGCGCCGACGGGTCGTCCGGAGGGACGAGAAGGCCCGGCACGGTGCCGTCCGGAGCGCGCCCGAGCGCTTCGGAGATTCCGCCGACGTCCGTGGCCAGGACGGGAATTCCCCGGGCGAGCGCCTCGGTCACGGCCATGCCGTACGTCTCGGCGTACGAGGCCAGTACGAGCAGGTCAGCTGCGGCGTAGGAGGCGTCCAGATCGGCCCCGGCCAGCGGACCGGCGAGGTGCACCCGGTCGTCGAGGCCGTACGCGGAGACGAGTTCACGCAGCCCGGTGACGTAGTCGGGATGCCGGGTCAGCCCGCCGGCGCACACGCAACTCCATTGCGTCCCGGCGGCTTCCCCGGCCTCCGTCGCCTCCGCCAGCGCCCGCACCAGCCGCCGCTGCCCCTTGCGCGGGCTCACCGTCGCGACGCACAGCAGCCGGGAGGCGCCGTCGGTGCCGGGCGCCGGCGGCGCGGGATCGGCCCCCGGGGCGGCCACGCGGACCGTGCCCGGGGCGAGGCCGTGGTGGGACACCAGCCTCCGGGCCGCCCAGGAGCTGGTCGCGATGACCGACGGCACGGCACGGAGCGTCCGGCGCTCGCGGTCGTCCAGGTCCGCCGCGCGGACGGGGGGCAGGCCCGTCTCGTCCGCGAGCGGGAGGTGCACGAGGACCGCCAGGCGCAGCCGTTCCGCCTCGGGCACGACGATCTCGGGCACGCCGCAGGCGACGAGTCCGTCGAGGAGGACGACGCTGCCGTCCGCCGACTCGGACAGCAGCCGCGTGAGTTCGGCGCGGGCGGCGGCCCCGGGATCGGGCCAGCCACCGGTCACGGGGTGCTCGTGGACCTGCCAGCCGATGCCGGGCAGCTCCTGGCAGATCCGGCGGTCGTAGGTGTTGCCGCCGCTCGGCGCGGTGGGGTCGGCGACGTCGCCGGGCATCACGACGCGTACGGAGCGGGGCGGGTGCGTAAGGGGGGCGGCGCGGTGGACGGATCCGGCTCGGCGGGCGGATCCGGCCCCGTGGGCGGGCTCGGGCCCCCGGGCGGGTTCGGCGGGTTCGGAGCTGTGGGCCGGGTCCGGGTCCGCGGGGTCACGGTCCGCGGGGTCACGGTCCGCGGGACCGCGGTCGGCGACGCCGTCCCCCGTCGGCGGGCGGCCGTTCACAGCGTGCGCTCGTAACTCGCCCAGGCGACATGCGATTCGTGCAGCGTGACCGTGATGCCGGCCAGCCCCCGCGCCCCCTCGCCCAGCGCCCCGGCGCTCACCCGCTCGGCGAGGCGGTCCGCGATGACCCGGGCCAGGAACTCCGTACTGGTGTTGCGTCCCGCGAAGTCGGGCTCGTCGTCGAGATTGCGGTAGTTGAGCGCGCCGACCACCTCCCCCAGCTCGCGGGTGGCGAGGCCGATGTCGACCACGATGTTGTCGTCGTCCAGTTCGGGGCGGCGGAAGGTGGCGTCCACGAGGAACGTCGCTCCGTGCAGGCGCTGTGCGGGTCCGAAGACCTCGCCGCGGAAGCTGTGGGCGACCATGAGGTGATCGCGGACGGTGATGCTGAACAACGGACGACCCTCCAGGTACGGCACGTACGACAGGTGTGCCCGCTCCGGCGTGGCGGCCCCGCGCCGGACAGGCATGCTGTGTAGTACGTCCGCTCTGGCCTCGTTGTTCAGGCCGGATCCGATCGGTGGTCGATCCGGGCCCCGGGCCTCGGACGCGCCCTACGCCTCGCCGGAGTCGTAGCGCACCCGGTGGCACAGACCCGGCGGAGCGCCGGCCGCGATCGCGGGCAGTGTCCGGGGCAGTTCCTCGAAGGCGCATTCGCCGCTGATCAAGGCGTCGAGGGCGGGGTCCGCGAGGAGTTCGAGGGCGAGCGCGAGCCGGTCGGCATAGGTGCGGCGGGAGCGCCTGGCCGGGGAGACCGCGCCGACCTGGCTGCTGCGGACGACCAGTCGACGGGAGTGGAAGGCCTCCCCGAGCGGCAGGCTGATCCGCCGGTCGCCGTACCAGCTCAGTTCCAGGACGGTCCCCTCGGGCGCGAGGAGTTCCAGGGAGCGGGCCAGCCCCGCCTCGGTGGCGCTGGCGTGCACCACCAGGTCGCACTCGCCCACGGCCTCCTCCGGGTGGGCGAATCCGACCCCGAGGGCCGCCGCCACTTCCGCGCGCGCCGGCTCCGGGTCGACCAGCTGGACGCGGACGCCGGGAAACCGGGCGAGCAGCGCGGCGACCGAGCAGCCGACCATGCCGGCACCGACGACGGCGATCCGGTCACCGACCAGCGGGGCCGCGTCCCACAGCGCGTTCACCGCGGTCTCCACCGTCCCGGCGAGCACGGCTCGGGCGGCGGGGACGTCGTCCGGTACGGGAGTGACGGCGTCGGCCGGGACGACGTACCGGGTCTGGTGCGGGTAGAGGCAGAACACCGTACGGCCGAGCAGTCGCGCCGGGCCTTCCTCGACCCGGCCGACGTTGAGGTAGCCGTACTTGACGGGGCCCGGGAACTCACCCTCCTGGAACGGCGCCCGCATCGCGGCGTACTGGCTCTCGGGCACACCACCGCGGAAGACGAGCGTCTCGGTGCCGCGGCTCACCCCGGAGAAGAGTGCGCGCACGAGCACCTCGCCGTCGCCGGGAGCCGGCAACGGGGTGTCCCGTATCTCACCGTGGCCGGGGGCGCGGAGCCAAAAGGCGCGGGCGGAACGCGTCATGGGCGTCCTCCTGAGCGAGGGGTTCGGAAAACCGCGCTGAACATTCCGGCGACGGTTCACGTTCTGATGGGCACGGAGCCGCGCACACGGTACGCGGCGGTCAACGACTCTGCCACACGGGCGGAAGGTGCACTGTGGCCCTGAACCACACTTACGACATCAGGCTGTTGCGTCACGAGACAGCCGCGGGAGCGGGCGCGCAAGTAGTGCTGCTGGCCCTGCTCGGTACGGCGGTCGACCTGGGAACGGCGGGCTGGCTGACCGGCCTGGCGTTCGCGCTCGGAACGTGGGCCATGCTCACGCGCGCCCTGTCCCGTTCGTGGCAGCGGCCGTTCGGACCGGCCAACTGCGTCACCCTGGCCAGGGCCACACTCGTGGGCGGTGTGACCGCGCTGGTGGCGGACTCCTTCGCGCATCCGGTACCGGTCGCCCTGCTGGTCGGCCTCACTTCGGTGGCCCTGGTCCTGGACGCCGTCGACGGCCAGGTGGCCCGCCGTACGGGCACGGCGTCCCCGCTCGGCGCGCGCTTCGACATGGAGGTGGACGCCTTCCTCATCCTGGTCCTCAGTGTCCATGTCTCCCTGTCGTTGGGCGCGTGGGTGCTGCTGATCGGCGCGATGCGGTACGCCTTCGTGGCGGCGGCACGCTTCCAGCCGTGGCTGAACGCCCCGCTGCCGCCGAGCACGGCCCGTAAGACGGTGGCGGCGCTCCAGGGGATCCTGCTCCTCGTGGCGTCCTCGCACCTCCTCCCCCACTTGCTGTCCCTGGCGGCGGTCGTACTGGCGCTGACTCTGTTGACCTGGTCGTTCGCCCGTGACGTCGGATGGCTCCACCGCACCAGGCCCCGCCCGACGGCCCCGGCGCCGCGCGAGCTGTCGCGCCAGGAGGCGTGAGTCCCGGGCTCGTCCCCGGGCCCCCGGGCCCCGGGCGCCGCGCCCAGGTCGACGAGCTCGCGACGCCACGACGGCGGAACGGCACTTCTCGTCCGGCCGGCATTGATGCTGATACCGCATGGACAGATGGTCGACCGGCCGCTGGACGCCCCGTGGCGACGCGCGGAAACTCTCCCGTAACGCGTCGCTACGAGGGGGAGCCCCCGGCCTCCGGCCCGGCGCGAGGACGAGTTCCCTTCGCCCGCAGGGCGCGACCGCGCGTCCCGTTCGCGTACCGACCCGACCGAACGTCCCGAGGAGGCTCGATGACCGGCGTCACGAGACGCACACTGCTCACCGTCGCGGCGGGTGCCGCCGCCGCGACCGGCGTGTCCACACCCGCCGCAGCGACCGCCGGGGCCGCGCCGGGAGGGGCGGGGACGGCCGGACTCTCGCCCGTCCTGCGGGCCGACCTCGTCACGCGGGTGACCCCGAGGGACAACTGGCGGGTGGTGGCGGTGGCACTCCGGTACGCGCACCGCATCGACCCGCGCGGCGGTGTGATCCCGCCGTCCGCCTTCCAGGTCACCGCCACCGTGGGTGGGCGGACCGCGCCCCGCACGGTGACCCGTGTCTATCCGCACACCGCGGCCGAGGTGGACGAACGGGCCGGCTCGGGGCGCCCCGGGAACTTCCTGATCATCGAGCTCGACCCGGCCGACACCAACTCCCCCGCCGCCGGGAGCGACCCGTTCCCCCTCGATCGTGCCTACGCGGTCCGGCAGGTGGCCGACGTACGGGCCCCGGGCGGCGTCACCGTACTCGCCGCCTCCCCGTTCGCGGTCCGGAACGACGGTGTCATCACCCCCGTGGTCGACGACTTCGTCGCGGGGTCGTTCACCGACTCGACGGGCTTCGAAATGGACTTCCGCCTGCACCGTCCCCGGGGGTTCGTGGAGCGCCCCGGGGCGAGCACCCGGTATCCGCTCGTCGTCACCCTGCACGGCGGCGGCGAGGTCGCGGACAACAACATGACCCAGCTCACCGGCAACCGCATCGCCGTCACGTTCGCCAAGCCGGAACGACAGCGCGCCCACCCGGCGTTCGTACTGGCCCCGCAGGTCCCGCTGCCCCGCCCCATGGACGGCCCCGACGCCACCGACTGGACCGACGCGCGTGTCCAGGGCGCGCTGGCCGAACTCGTCGACGCCTTCGCCGCCGGGCACCCCGTCGACGAGCGGCGGCTCTACCTCGTCGGCCTGTCGTCGGGCGCGCGGGGAATCTTCGGCCTGTTGCCGAAGCGGCCCGACCGGTTCGCCGCGGCCGTGGCCACCGCCGGCTGGGGCGACACCGCCACGATGGAGAAGATCACTCACATCCCGCTCTGGGCGGACCACTCCATGGACGACCCGGTCGTGCCCTACCGGGAGGGCCGGTTCGGCAAGCCCGGCACCTGGGGCCTGATGAACGCGCTGGAGGGCGCCGGCGCCCGGGTCACCCGCGCGGAGTGGGGCAACGACCTGCCGAAGGCCGAGTTCGAGGCGAAGTCCCGCGCCCTGCTGAAGGAGGCCCGCCGGACGGGCAGCCATGTGCTGTTCACGAGCTACTCGCCGGGGACCACGCCGGTGAACCCGCACCTCGCGTGGGCGCAGACGTACGAGAACGACGTCGTCGTCGACTGGCTCTTCGAGCAGTCCCGCTGACCGTTCCGCGCACGACCCCCAGGCCGTCATCGGCCGGAGCCGCTCACGCGTGTCCGTGAGCGGCTCCGGCCGGTGACGGCATGCCACGCACCCAACTCCTGGGACTCGGCGAAAACTTCACGTATGGTGCTTGTCCACTCATGTGAAGGAACGGGGGAGGCGACACATGAGAATCAGACGTATCGCACCGGTGGTGCTGGCCGCCGCGATGGGCACCTCGGTGCTGGCGGCACCCGGTCCGGCGGTCGCCGCCGACGACGCCGTGGAGCTGAAGGCGACGTTCAACAATCCGGTCGGGACGGTGGCGGAGCGGGACGCGGTCCGCGACGAGCTGCGGTCCCTGATCGACCGGGCCCCGGCCGCCTCCGAGATCAACGGATCCGTCTATCTGTTCACGGACAGCTCCGTGGCCACGGCGCTGACGGCCGCCAAGGACCGGGGCGTCAAGGTCAAGGTCATCGTCGACGGCGACGCGCTCAGCAACGACGGCACGCAGTACGACGTGCTCAAGGCGGCGCTCGGAACGGACCTGTCGGCCGACTCGTGGGTGCTGGCCTGTCCGGCGTCCCGTGGCTGCGTCGCCGGTCGCACGCTCCACGACACCCACACGGGATCCATCAACCACAACAAGTTCTTCCTCTTCTCGAAGGCCGGCGCCACCGAGAAGGTCGTCTTCCAGACCTCGGCCAACCTCACCACCACGCAGCGCAAGCGCTACTACAACAACGCCGTCACCGTCCCGGACGCCGGGTCGGGCCTGTACGCGGCCTACCGCGCCTACTGGGGCGACCTGAGGGACAAGGGCTCCGCCGGCTCCGGCACCGACAACTACTACCTGACGCAACAGAGCGGCCCGTACAAGACGTACTTCTTCCCCCGCAAGGAGACCTCGGGAACGTACGACACGAACCCGGGCACGGACACGGTCGTCTCCCTGCTGAAGAACGTGGACTGCGCCGACGGCGCCACCCAGATCCGGATCGGGATGTACGCCTTCACCCGGGTCCAGGTGGCCGACAAACTGGTGGAGCTGAAGAAGGCCGGCTGCCGGGTGGACGTCGTCCACAACGGTGAGTCGGGCAACATCGGCACCAAGGTGCAGTCCGCCCTCACGGGAAAGATCACGACCCTCAGCAGGTGCGCGGGGACCTTCGTCGACTCCGACGGAGCCGCGCAGGCGATCGGGATCCACTCCAAGTACATGCTGATCGAGGGCACTTACCTCGGAGGAACGAAACGCAAGCTCGTCTTCACCGGGAGCCACAACTACACGTTCCCCAACCTCCGGGCGAACGACGAGACCCTGCTGAAGATCGACAATGCGGCGGTGTACGACAGCTACAAGGCCAACTTCGAGTCCATGCGCAAGGGCGCGTACTGCAACCAGTACTGACCGCCGCGCACGGCCGGTGGTGTTCCGGCGAAGACACAGCCGCCGGAACACCACTGGAACGCCACCGGAGCGCGAAGAGGGTCAGGAGCCGCGCCGGACCGGGCCGACGAGGGTGCCGGTGGCCACCTTGAGGCCGCCCTGGGCGAAAGACGTGCCGGGGATCGCCCCGTCGGGGGCCCGGAGTGTGAACGACGCCTCGTCCGCAGGAATGCCGCGGCGGCTGCTCGGAACCTGGATGTCGAAGTGCACCGGGCGGCCCGGGCCGAAGGTCACCACCTTCTTCTGACCGCCGTAGCGGCCTGCGGTGACCCCACTGTCCGAACCGTGGTTCGAGAATCGTACGTCAGCGGGCGAACCGGCCAGCGCGCACGGCTCGTACCCGAGCGGCGCCGTCAAGGTGACGCGGTAGTGACGGTGCCCCGCGCTGCCGGCCACCTCGGTGATCTCCGCGGTGTGGTTGGCCGGACGGCAGGCGGAGGGGGCCGCGTTTCCACTCGTCGTCGGCGAGGCCTGCGCGGCTCCCGCACCGGCTGCGCCCGCGAGCAGCGTGGCGGCGAAGGTGACGGCGATCTTCCGGTTCGTACGCATCATGAACACTTCCTTGCCTTGCTCAAGGGCTCTGCGGGTGTCCGCCGTCAGAGCCGTGGTCACCACCATTCCTGCCCGCTGCCCCACGCGGAGAATGTCCCGGTACGACCACAGCCGAGTCGTAGCCGGGGTGCGGCCCCGGCTGCACGAGGTCCTCCCGGCCGAACTCCGCGGTGCGAACGCCCTGGGCACCGCGCACCGGTCCTCTTCTGTCCGGGCGGTCCGCCCGACTTGCATCTGACGCTGACGTCAGGTTCTAGCGTGGTGGAGCGTCGGCGCTCGCCGAACATTCACCCCACTGATCTCACGAACGGCCGGTCCAGGCCGTGTGGAAAGGCAGAACCTCATGCGCGCAGTCCGATATCACGAGTACGGCGGTGTGGAGACCCTCGTGGTCGAGCAGGTGCCGGACCCGCATCCCGGGCCCGGCGAGATCCGCGTCCGCGTCGCGGCGGCCGGTGTCAATCCCGTCGACTGGAAGGTGCGTTCCGGTGCGGTGCGCGAGGTGCTCCCCGTGGACCTGCCCGCGATTCCTGGGCGCGAAGCCGTCGGTGTGGTCGACGAGACCGGTGCGGGCGTGCGGGGGGTGAGCATCGGCGACCGCGTCTTCGGGCTGGGCGGCGTCACCGGCGCGACAGCGGAGCTGGCCGTACTCTCGGCCTGGGCCCACGCCCCCACCACATGGACCGACGAGGAGGCCGCCGGCGCCGGCCTGGCGTCCGTGACCGCGATGGGCGGGCTGAAGGCGCTCGGCCCCCTGCGGGGGCGCACCCTGCTCATCGAGGGCGCGGCCGGGGGCGTGGGCAGTGCCGCGGTCGAGATCGCGGTGGCTCGGGGCGCCACCGTGATCGGGACGGCCGGCGAACGCAACCACGAGTTCCTCATCTCTCTCGGAGCCGTTCCCACCACCTACGGCACCGGCCTCGCCGAGCGCCTCGCCACCCTGGCTCCGGACGGTGTCGACATGGCGCTCGACACCGCGGCCTCCGGGTCCCTGGCCGATCTCGTCGCGATCGTGGGCGACCCTGCTCGCGTGTCGACGATCGCCGACTACACCAACGCCCGGCGCCTGGGCGTGCATCTCGCCAACGCGGAGAACGACTCCACGCTCCTCGCCGAAGCCCGCGAACTCGGCCGGCAAGGCCGCTACACACCGCGCATCGAGCGAACCTACCCGCTCGAACGGATCGCGGAAGCGCACGCGTACGCCGAGCGCGGACACACGCGGGGGAAGATCGTGGTCCGCGTCTGAGCTTGTCCCACCGTTCGGGGCTTCCCGCGGCTTCGGCCGCGGGAAGCCCGCATCTCCGGGATGACATCCCTCGTCGGCGGATGGAGGCGCGCGTCGCCCACGCCTTCGCAGTTGGAGCCGACCCCCGCCCCGGCTGCGCCTGTCGGTCGACGGCGAGATGGTCCCGCTCCACCGCTACGCGATCCCGACCACGAACCGCCGCGCGGTGCCTTCGGGACGCTCCGCTGTGGACGGCGTACGCGGCCACCTCATGCCGCCGTAGCGAAGTGCTGGGGTGGAAGTGGTCGCTCACCCACTGGGACGAGTGCGCCATCGAACTGGCCTGGGTCGTGGTCGGGGAAGGCAACACCTACCGGCTGCGCAAGCTCACCAAGGACGGAGACGACAACGCGATCATCTACGTAGACCAAGCCCTGATGAACGTCCTGAAGTGGCAGAAGGAACGCCAGGACGCGGAGCGGGAGCGGCTCGGGGATCTCTGGGTGGACCATGACCTCGTGTTCGCCCGTGACGGCTTCAAGCTGTACCGGGGCGAGGCAGGCGGACCGCAGGACCGCGAGAAGGTGTCGACCCGCTGGCGGACGGCACGCAACCGTCTGCACCTGCCGGAGAACTTCCGGCTGCACGACTGGCGGGCGTCGAAGATCACGAACGATCTCGACAACCACGAGAACCCGGCGGTCACGCCACAGCCGGATGAACAGAAAAACCCCAGATCAACTGGGGTCTCTGCTGGTGTCCGAGGGGGGACTTGAACCCCCACGCCCGATAAAGGGCACTAGCACCTCAAGCTAGCGCGTCTGCCATTCCGCCACCCGGACAAGTGGTCGAACCGCGGTGCTGCGATCGCGGCGACAGACACAACGATACCAGGGGATCGGGGTGCTCTTCTCCCGCATATCCGGTGGTCAGCGGCCATGGGCGGCACGACGGGGCCCGGACCGGGACCGACATTCACATGCTGTTCCCGGGTGAACACGGTACGTGCCGACCCAGGGGGCGGTCCGCCGTCGCGGGGGCGGCGGGCCGGTGGGCGTTCGGTGGTGAGCGGTCCGTCCGCCGGGCCAGGGCGTCACGCCGTGCCGCCCGCCTCCCCCAGGCGGTCGAGCACCAGCCGCGCGGTCTCCGAGGGCGTCGAGCCGACCCGTACCCCGGCCGCCTCCAGGGCCTCCTTCTTGGCCTCCGCGGTGCCGGAGGAGCCGGAGACGATCGCGCCCGCGTGCCCCAT
The DNA here is from genome assembly GCF_052983195.1 of Streptomyces hebeiensis. NCBI lineage: Bacteria > Bacillati > Actinomycetota > Actinomycetes > Kitasatosporales > Streptomycetaceae > Streptomyces > Streptomyces hebeiensis. Next base: position 6,735,364 of record NZ_CM129812.1, on the reverse strand, counting down.
GGTCTTCCCCTCGGGCGCGGTGAACCCGGCCACGTAACCGACGACCGGCTTGGTGACGTGCTCGGCCACATAGGCGGCCGCCCGTTCCTCCGCGTCGCCGCCGATCTCACCGATCAACACGATCAGTTCGGTGTCGGGGTCCGCCTCGAAGGCGGCGAGGCAGTCGATGTGGGTGGTGCCGACGACGGGGTCGCCGCCGATGCCGACCGCCGTGGAGAAGCCGATCTCCCGTAGCTCGTACATGAGCTGGTAGGTGAGCGTGCCCGACTTGGACACGAGCCCGATCCGGCCGGGCTTGGCGGCGATGTCCGCCGGGATGATGCCCGCGTTCGACTGGCCAGGACTGATCAGGCCGGGGCAATTGGGGCCGATGATCCGGGTGCCGCGCTTCTTGGCGTACGCGTGGAAGGCGACGGCGTCGTGGACGGGGATGCCCTCGGTGATGACGACCGCCAGGCCGATCCCCGCGTCCACCGCCTCGATCACCGCCGCCTTGGCGAACGGCGGCGGCACGAAGACGATCGTGACGTCCGCCCCGGTCGCCTCGACGCCCTCCCGTACGGAGCCGAAGACGGGGACGGTCCGCTGGTCGAAGTCGACGTCGCGGCCCGCCTTGCGCGGGTTGACACCGCCGACGACATCCGTGCCGGCGGCGAGCATCCGCCGGGTGTGCTTCATGCCCTCGCCGCCGGTCAGGCCCTGGACGAGGATCTTGCTCTCCTTGGTCAGGAAGATGGCCACGGTCTCTTGTCCCTTCGTCTCGGCAGGTCTCGTCTCGTTCCGCCCGCTCGCGTCCCGCCCGCTCGCGTCCCGCCCGGTCGTGTCACGGTCGGTCTCGTCACGGCCGGTCTCGTCACGGCCGGTCTCGTCACGGTCGTTTTCGCGCCGGCCGGTCTCGTCACGGCCGGTCAGCCCGCGTGCGCGAGCGCCGCCGCCTGCCGCGCCGCGCCGTCCATCGTGTCCGCCTGCTCGACGAGCGGATGCGCGCGCTCCGCGAGGATCGCCCGGCCGCGCGCCGCGTTGTTGCCGTCCAGGCGTACGACCAGCGGCCTGGTCAGCGTCACGGACTCCAGCGCCCGGACGATGCCGTCGGCCACGGCGTCGCACGCGGTGATCCCGCCGAAGACATTGACGAAGACCGACCGGACGGCCGGGTCGGAGAGGATGACGCCCAGCCCGTCGGCCATCACCTGGGCCGAGGCGCCGCCCCCGATGTCGAGGAAGTTGGCGGGGCGGGCGCCGCAGCCGGCCACGACGTCGAGGGTGGACATCACCAGGCCCGCGCCGTTGCCGATGACACCGACCTCGCCGTCCAGCTTGACGTAGTTGAGGCGCTTGGCCGCCGCCGCGGCCTCCAGCGGGTCCACGTCCGGGTCGACGCCACCCTCGCCGCCCCCCTCGTCGCCGGCCTCACCCTCTCCACCGCCCCACCGCTCATGCCGGAAACGGGCGTTGTCGTCAAGGGTGACTTTGCCGTCGAGGGCGACAATCAGCCCGTTCGTCGTGCGAACCAATGGGTTCACCTCGACCAGCAGCGCGTCCTCCCGCACCAGCACCCGCCACAGCGCGCGCAGTACGGGTACGACGGCGGGCGGCAGCCCGGCCGCCGCCGCGATCTCGGCCGCCTTGGCCTCGGTGACCCCCTCCGCCGGGTCGACGGGGATCCGCGCCACCGCCTCCGGACGCGTGGCCGCGACCTCCTCGATCTCCATGCCGCCCTCTGCCGAGGCGATGGCGAGGAAGGTCCCGGCCGCCCGGTCGAGGACGTAACTCACATAGAACTCGGCCTCGATGTCCACGGGCCGGGCGAGCATCACCGCCCGCACCTGATGCCCCTTGATGTCCATGCCGAGGATCTGGCGTGCGGTCAGTTCGGCCGCCACCGGGTCGGCCGCGAGCTTCACCCCGCCCGCCTTGCCCCGACCCCCGGTCCTCACCTGCGCCTTCACGACCACGCGTCCGCCGAGCCGTTCGGCGGCGCCCCTGGCGTCCGCCGGCCGGCGCACCACCTCGGCGTCCGGTACCGCGATGCCGTGCTCCGCGAAGAGCTCCCTTGCCCGGTGCTCGAACAGATCCATGCCGACTCCCTTTTGACGGAAAGTGCCGCACGCCCCCTGGACACCGTCCACTGGATGCGAGATAACAAGCTTCATACAGTATTCGTCGACTGTATGCAATGTGCGATGCACGGTACCGGGAGGGCGTGCGCCCGCGCCCGTCCCTCCCCTACGAAGGGACAGTGACTTCCTCATGCCCGACACGCCTGACACCTCGGACGCCGGCCAGGACCTCGTCTCCGGTGGGCATCTGGTCGCCAAGGCCCTCAAGGCCGAAGGCGTCGAGGTCATCTACACCCTCTGCGGCGGCCACATCATCGACATCTACGACGGCTGCGTGGACGAGGGCATCGACGTCATCGACGTTCGCCATGAGCAGGTCGCCGCCCACGCCGCAGACGGCTACGCCCGGATCACCGGCAAGCCCGGCTGCGCCGTGGTCACCGCCGGACCGGGTACGACCGACGCCGTCACCGGCGTCGCCAACGCCTACCGCGCCGAGTCCCCCATGGTGCTCATCGGCGGTCAGGGCGCCCTCACCCAGCACAAGATGGGCTCCCTCCAGGACCTGCCGCACGTCGACATGATGACGCCCATCACCAAGTTCGCCGCGACCGTGCCGGACACCGCGCGCGCCGCCGACATGGTGTCGATGGCCTTCCGCGAGTGCTACCACGGCGCTCCCGGGCCGTCGTTCCTGGAGATTCCGCGCGACGTGCTGGACGCGAAGGTGCCGGCCGCCAAGGCCCGGGTCCCCCGGACCGGCCGCTACCGCGCCTCGACCCGCGCCGCCGGTGACCCCGAGGCCGTACAGCGACTGGCCGACCTGCTGGTACGGGCCGAGAAGCCGGCCATCCTGCTCGGCAGCCAGGTCTGGACGACCCGGGGCACGGACGCCGCGATCGAGCTCGTACGGACGCTCAACGTCCCGGCGTACATGAACGGCGCGGGGCGCGGCACCCTGCCGCCCGGCGACCCGCACCACTTCCAGCTGTCCCGGCGCTACGCCTTCTCCAACGCCGATCTCATCGTCATCGTCGGCACGCCCTTCGACTTCCGGATGGGCTACGGCAGGCGGCTCTCGCCGGACGCGACGGTCGTCCAGATCGACCTCGACTACCGTACGGTCGGCAAGAACCGGGACATCGACCTCGGCGTCGTCGGCGACGCGGGCCTGATCTTGTCGCAGGTCACCCAGGCCGCGAGCGGGAACGTGAACGGCGGCTCGGCGGGGCGCAAGGCGTGGCTGGACGAGCTGCGCGCGGTCGAGCAGGCGGCGGTGGAGAAGCGGCTGCCGCAGCTGCGCTCGGACGCCTCGCCCATCCACCCGTACCGGCTGGTCAGCGAGATCAACGACTTCCTCACCGAGGACTCGGTCTACATCGGCGACGGCGGCGACATCGTCACCTTCTCCGGCCAGGTCGTCCAGCCCAAGTCGCCCGGCCACTGGATGGACCCGGGCCCGCTCGGCACCCTCGGCGTGGGCATCCCCTTCGTCCTCGCCGCCAAGCAGGCGCGGCCGGACAAGGAGGTCGTGGCCCTCTTCGGCGACGGCGCCTTCTCCCTGACGGGCTGGGACTTCGAGACGCTGGTCCGCTACAACCTGCCGTTCGTCGGGATCGTCGGCAACAACTCCTCGATGAACCAGATCAGGTACGGCCAGAAGGCCAAGTACGGCGAGGAGCGCGAGCGCGTCGGCAACACCCTCGGCGATGTCCACTACGACAAGTTCGCCCAGATGCTGGGCGGTTACGGCGAGGAGGTGCGCGACCCGGCCGAGATCGCGCCCGCGCTGCGGCGCGCCCGGGAGTCCGGGCTGCCGTCGCTGATCAACGTGTGGGTCGACCCCGACGCGTACGCGCCCGGAACCATGAACCAGACCATGTACAAGTAAGGGGGCCCTTCGATGACCCAGGCTCTTGAGACCCCGCGCGCGAGCGACGCGCCGAAGGCCCTGACGGGCATACGCGTCCTGGACATGACCCATGTCCAGTCCGGCCCCTCGGCGACCCAGCTGCTCGGCTGGCTGGGCGCGGACGTGGTGAAGCTGGAGGCACCGTCCGGCGACATCACCCGCAAACAGCTGCGGGACCTGCCCGATGTCGACTCGCTGTACTTCACGATGCTCAACTGCAACAAGCGGAGCATCACCCTCAACACCAAGACGGAGCGCGGCAAGGAACTGCTCACGGAGCTGATCCGGCGCTCGGACGTGATGGTGGAGAACTTCGGCCCGGGGGCCGTGGACCGGATGGGTTTCACCTGGGAGCGCATCCGGGAGATCAACCCGCGGATCGTCTACGCCTCCATCAAGGGCTTCGGAGAGGGCCCGTACACCAACTTCAAGGCGTACGAGGTCGTCGCCCAGGCCATGGGCGGCTCCATGGCCACGACCGGCTTCGAGGACGGCCCGCCGCTGGCGACCGGCGCGCAGATCGGCGACTCGGGCACCGGCATCCATGCCGTCGCCGGCATTCTCGCCGCGCTCTACCAGCGCGAGCACACCGGCCGGGGCCAGCGCGTCAATGTGGCGATGCAGCACGCGGTGCTCAACCTCTGCCGGGTGAAGCTGCGGGACCAGCAGCGCCTGGCGCACGGCCGGCTGGCCGAGTACCCGAACGAGGACTTCGGCGACGAGGTGCCCCGTAGCGGCAACGCGAGCGGTGGCGGGCAGCCCGGCTGGGCGGTCAGGTGCGCGCCCGGCGGTCCCAACGACTACGTGTACGTCATCGTGCAGCCGGTCGGCTGGCGGCCGGTCACCGAGCTGATCGGCCGGCCCGAACTGGCGGAGGACCCGGAGTGGGCGACGCCGGAGGCCCGGCTGCCCAAGCTCGGCAAGATGTTCCAGCTCATCGAGGAGTGGTCGGCCACCCTCCCCAAGTGGGAGGTGCTGGAGAAGCTGAACGCGCACAACATCCCGTGCGGCCCGATCCTCTCCACCAAGGAGATCATCGAGGACGCCTCGCTGGCGGCCAACGAGATGGTGGTCGAGGTCCCGCACCCCGAGCGCGGCTCGTTCACCACGGTCGGCAGCCCGCTCAAGCTCTCCGACTCCCCCGTGGACGTCGTCACCTCGCCCCTGCTCGGCGAGCACAACCACGAGGTGTACGCCGGCGAACTCGGCCTGGACGAGACGGAACTGAGCCTGCTCAAGACGAACGGAGTCATCTAGCGGTGAACAGCACCAGCGTCAGCACCACCGACAACGCGCCGACCGACGAAACGACCTACGGAGCGGCCGCCGAAACAGCCGCCGACGAGCGGCGGCGGACGGTACGCACCGTCCTGGACACCGCACTCGCCGAGGGGCGCACGGCACTGACCGGCCCCGAGGGCAAGGCCGTGGCCGACGCGTACTCCATCCCCACCCCCGCCGAGGGACTGGCCGAATGCGCCGACGAGGCCGTGGCACTGGCCGACCGGATCGGCTTCCCCGTGGCGATGAAGATCGTATCCCCGCAGATCCTGCACAAGACGGACGCCGGCGGTGTGCGGATCGGGCTGAACTCGGCCGCCGAGGTGCGCTCCGCGTTCAGCGCCATCGTCACCAACGCCCGCGCGTACGAACCCGAGGCACGGATCCTGGGCGTGCAGATCCAGCAGATGGTGCCCGCCGGTACGGAGGTGCTGGTCGGCACGGTCACCGACCCGACCTTCGGCAAGATCGTGGCGTTCGGCCTCGGCGGGGTGCTGGTGGAGGTCCTCAAGGACGTCACCTTCCGCCTCGCCCCGACGACGCGGGACGACGCGCTGTCGATGCTCGACGGGATCCGGGCCGCGGAGGTCCTGCGCGGCGTACGGGGTTCGGCGGGCGTCGACCGGGACGCGCTGGCGGAGTTGGTGGTCACGGTCTCCCGGCTGGCCGCGGACTTCCCCGAGATCGTGGAGGTCGACCTCAATCCGGTGTTCGCCTCCGAGAGCGGCGTGATGGCCGCGGACGTACGGATCCTGCTGACCGACGAGCGGCCCGCCGCCCGGCGGCGTTACGGGCGCGAGGAGATCCTGGCGTCGATGCGCAGGCTGATGCGGCCCCGCTCGGTCACCGTGATCGGTGCCTCCAACGAGCAGGGCAAGATCGGCAATTCGGTCATGCGGAACCTGATCGACGGTGGATTTCCGGGCGAGATCCACCCGGTGAACCCGAAAGCCGATGACATCCTCGGCCGCAAGGCGTACAAGAGCGTGATGGACGTGCCCGGCGAACCCGATGTGGCGGTCTTCGCGATCCCCGCGAAGTTCGTCGCGGCGGCGCTGGAGGAGGTCGGCCGCAAGGGCATCCCCAACGCGGTGCTGATCCCCTCGGGCTTCGCGGAGACGGGCGAGCACGAGCTCCAGGCGGAGATCGTGGCCATCGCCGAGGAGTACGGCGTGCGGCTGCTGGGGCCGAACATCTACGGCTACTACTCCACCTGGCAGGATCTGTGCGCCACCTTCTGCACGCCGTACGACGTCAAGGGCGGGGTGGCGCTGACCTCGCAGTCCGGCGGCATCGGCATGGCGATCCTCGGCTTCGCGCGCACCACCGGGACCGGGGTGTCGGCCATCGTGGGGCTCGGCAACAAGTCGGACCTGGACGAGGACGACCTGCTGACCTGGTTCGGCGAGGACCCGCACACCGAGTGCATCGCCATGCACCTGGAGGACCTCAAGGACGGCCGGGCCTTCGTGGCGGCGGCGCGGGAGACCGTGCCCAAGAAGCCGGTGGTGGTCCTCAAGGCCGGGCGTACGGCGGCGGGCGCGAAGGCCGCGGGATCGCACACCGGGGCGCTGGCCGGGGACGACGCGGTGTACGACGACGTGCTGCGGCAGGCGGGGGTGATCCGGGCGCCGGGGCTGAACGAGATGCTGGAGTACGCGCGGGCGCTGCCCGTCCTTCCCACGCCGCAAGGTGACAACGTAGTCATCATCACGGGCGCCGGCGGCTCGGGCGTGCTGCTCTCGGACGCCGTGGTGGACAACGGGCTGCGGCTGATGGAGATCCCGCCGGACCTGGACCGGGCGTTCCGGGCGTTCATCCCGCCCTTCGGGGCGGCGGGCAATCCGGTGGACATCACCGGCGGCGAGCCCCCGGCCACGTACGAGGCGACGATCCGCCTGGGCCTGGAGGACCCGCGCGTCCACGCGCTGGTGCTGGGCTACTGGCACACGATCGTCACCCCGCCCATGGTGTTCGCCGAGCTGACGGCGCGGGTCGTCGCGGAGCTCCGGGAGCGGGGCGTCACCAAGCCGGTGGTCGCCTCGCTGGCGGGCGACGTGGAGGTCGAGGAGGCCTGCCGGTACCTGTTCGAACGCGGGGTGGTGGCCTACCCGTACACCACCGAGAAACCGGTGGCCGCCCTCGGGGCGAAGTACGCCTGGGCGCGGGCGGCGGGCCTGCTGTGACGGGCCGGCGCGGGAGCACGACGGGCCGTCACGCGGACGCGGGCGGCCCGGGGAGGAGGCGGCGCATGACCTGATGACACCCGAGCGACACCGAAAGGTTTTGGACAGGGGGCGCTGGCCAGCTCTTTCGACGCAAGGGAATCCACATGACAACCACCGAACTCCCCACTTCCGTCCCCGTCAAGGAGGTGACGGACCGCAACGGCCGCGTGTACCGGATCGGCGAGACCGACCGGGACATCATGGGGCGGCCGCGATGGACGATGGTGCTCTTCCCCTGGATGGGGATGCTCGGCATCAGTTCGTCGGAGTACGCGTTCACCTCGGCGGAGGACACTCTGCACGAGGCCCATCTCTGGAGCAGCGGGCACATATTCTGGCTGATGGGCGTCTGGATCTTCTTCCAGGCGGCTGTCGGCTTCCCGGCCGGCCAGCTCCGCGAGAGCGGCCGGTTACCGGCACGGCACGCGATGTTCCTGGGTGCTCTCGGCACCTTCCTCGGCTACCTCTCCCTCGCCTACGCGCCGCATGTGATCGTGGCGTACCTCGGCTACGGGATGTTCAGCGGCATCGGCGCCGGCCTGATCTACGCGACGTGCGTGAACATGGTCGGCAAGTGGTACCCGGAGCGGAAGGGAGGCAAGACCGGCCTGGTCAACGGCGGTTTCGCCTATGGCTCGGTGCCGTTCGTCTTCCTCTTCACCTCGTACATGGACCTCAGCAACTACCAGGGCGTGCTGGTGACGGTCGGCGTGATCTGCTGCGTGGTCGTCGCGGTCGCCGGCTGGTTCTTCAAGGACCCGCCGAAGCACTGGTGGCCGGTCCATGTCGACCCGCTGAAGAAGTCGGACGACCCCCGGGTGCGGCGGGCGCTGGAGAAGAACCCGCCGGCGGTCAAGCAGTACACACCGAGGGAGGCCGTGCGCACGCCGGTGCTGTGGATGATGTGGTTCTGCCTGCTGTGCACGGCGGGGATCAACATCTTCGGGATCGCCTTCCAGGTGCCCTTCGGCAAGGACATGGGCTTCGCGGGCGGGATCGTGGCAACGGCGATGTCCCTCAAGGCGATCGTCAACGGCACCGGACGCGGTGTCATCGGCTGGATCTCCGACCGGTACGGCCGCCGCAACACCCTGGTCTTCGTCTGTGTGGTCCTGGGCCTGGCGCAGTACGGCGTACTGGCGTCGGGATCCCTCGGCAGCATGCCGTTCTTCCTGCTCTGCTCGATGGTCTCCGGGTTCGGCGGCGGCGCGATCTTCCCGCTGTTCGCGGCGATGACGGCGGACTACTTCGGGGAGAACCACAACGCCTCGAACTACGGCGTGGTCTACAGCTCGAAGCTCATCTCCGGGCTGGTCGGCTCGGGCATGGGAGCCGTCGTGGTGGCCGCGTGGGACTACGAGGGGGCGTTCATCCTCGCCGGCAGCGTGGGCATCGCGTCGGCCGTGCTGGCGCTGTTCCTGCGGGCGCCCGGGCGGCCGCGTGCCGACCGGGTGGAACCCAATCCGCATCCGACAGTCCGGGATATGGCCTGACCTGACGGCGGGCACGCGTCCCGGTGGGGCCGCGGCCCGGTCCGCGACGGACGGACGGCCCTCCGCACGGCTCCTGTCGAGCCGTGCGGAGGGCCGTCGTCACGCGGCCGGGACCTGGTGGGATCCGGCCCGGCCGCGGGTCAGCGGCGTTCGCGCAGCGAGTGCAGGTGCGCGGACGACTTGCGGGCGAAGGCCATGGAGTCCACGGGCTGGTCGTGCTCCACCTGCCAGTGGTGGCCGCGCCGGCCGCCGTGCGTCTTGTTCACCGCCGACATGAAGCGCCGGTAGTCGATGTCGCCGTCACCGACGTCCACCATCTGGTAGCCGTCGCGGGTGGTGGTGTCCTCGATGCCGTCCTTGACGTGGAAGAGCGGGTAGCGGTGCGGCTGCTTCAGGACGTAGCGCAGCGGGTCCAGCGGCGCGGGCCTGCCCTCCGGGGTCTTGCTGAAACGGAACTTGGCGGCGTGCGCCCAGTAGATGTCCATCTCCAGGTAGACCAGCTCGGGGTCGGTCTCGGCGAGCAGCACGTCGTAGAGCCGGACGTTCGGATTGTCCGTGGCGAAGGAGAACTCCTCCGCGTGGTTGTGCTGGTAGAACTTCATCCCGCGCCGCCTCGCCGCCGCGCCGTAGGTGTTGAAGTCCTCGGCGGCCCGCTTCCAGGCGTCGACGGTGGAGCCGTAACGGAACGGGCCCGCGGCGGTCCCTATGTGCTCCAGGCCGAGGGTCTGGGCGTCGTCCAGGACCTTCTCCAGGTTCTGGGCGAAGCTGTAGGCGTTGGGATTGTTGTTGTCGTAGTAGTTGACATGACTGCCGATGGGCTTCAGTCCGTGGTCCCTGGCGAGCCGCTTGAGCTGGGGCAGGGTGATGTCGCCCGCGGTGCCCTGGGTGTAGCCGGCGAACTCGATCTCGTCGTAGCCGAAGCGCTCCAGTTCGTCGAAGACCTTGGCGAAGCCGATCGTGGAAACCTTGTCGCGCAGCGAGTAGAGCTGGATGCCGAGGCGGCCGGGCGGCAGGACCGGCGCCCCCTTGCCGTGTCCGCCGTGGCCGTGACCGAGATCGGGGGCGGGCGTCTTGTCGAGGGCGGCGGCCTGGGTGGCCGAGGCACCGAGGACGGCGGCGGCGGTGGCGCCGGCGGCGACGCCGAGCATGCCCCGTCTGCTGAGCTTGTGGGCGAGTTCGGCGTCTGCGGGCTTCTTGCGGCTCATGAGGGAACTCCTTGTCGGGGGTGTGACCGGGCTGACCGGGCCGACCCGGCGGCCGGTGCCGGTCGCGGTACGGAGCCGGCCGCGGCACGGGGGCCGGTTGTCAGTGCCGTGCGGCAAGCTGGAGGAGCAGGGACTTCACATCGGTGGCCGCGACGCGGCCACCGACGGCTCGGGGGATGGAGCACAGGATGAGCGGACCTTCGTCGTCGCTCGGCGGAAGGCGGCCGTGGCTGCCGCGAATAGGTGACGGGTCGAGGGGCACGACCGCGAGCCGGTAGCGCATGCCGAGCTTCTTGCGGGCGATCGCCTTGGCCGCCTTGAGGCGGACGTACGGATCGAGCGGGTCCATGAACAACTCGACCGGGTCGTAGCCGGGTTTGCGGTGGATCTCGACCAGCTGGGCGAAGTCGGGCGCCCGGTCGTCGTCGAGCCAGTAGTAGTACGTGAACCAGGCGTCCGGTTCGGCGACGGCCACCAGTTCGCCCGCCCGGGGGTGGTCGAGTCCGTGCCGCTTCTTGCCCTCGTCGTCCAGGAGTTCATCGATGCCGGGCAGGTCCGCGAGGGCGGCGCGGGTGGCGTCGAGGTCCTCGGGGCGGCGGACGTAGACGTGGGCGAGCTGGTGGTCCGCGACGGCGAACGCCCGGGAGGCCATGGGGTCCAGGTACTCCATGCCGTCCTGGGTGTGGACCTCCAGCAGTCCGGCGCGGCGCAGGGCGCGGTTGATGTCGACGGACCGGGACACCCGGGTGATGCCGTACTCGGACAGGGCGACCACGGTCCGGCCCTCGGTCACGGCCTCGTCGAGCAGCGGGGCCATGACCGTGTCGAGTTCGGCCGCCGCGCGGTGCGCGCGGGGGTCGTCGGGGCCGTAGCGCTGGAGGTCGTAGTCGAGGTGCGGGAGGTAGCACAGGGCCAGGTCGGGCGTGCGGGTGCGGATGATGTGGCGGGTGGCGTCCACGATCCAGCGGGAGGAGACGATGTCGGCGCCCGGCCCCCAGAAGTGGAAGAGGGGGAACGTACCGAGCTTCTCGGTCAGTTCGTCGTGCAGGGAGGGCGGGCGGGTGTAGCAGTCCGGTTCCTTGCGGCCGTCCGCGTAATAGACCGGCCGGGGGGTGACGGTGTAGTCGGTGTCGGCGCCCATGGCGTACCACCAGCAGATGTTGGCGACCGTATAGCCGGGGTGGGCGCGGCGGGCGGCGTCCCAGAGCTTGTCGCCGGCGACCAGGCCGTTGTGCTGGCGCCACAGGAGGACGTCGCCGAGCTCGCGGAAGTACCACCCGTTGCCGACGATGCCGTGCTCGGCCGGGAGGGTGCCGGTGAGGAAGGTGGACTGCGCGCTGCAGGTCACGGCGGGCAGGACGGTGGTGAGGGGGGCCTGGGAGCCGGCCCGCGCCAGCCGTTTCAGGTGCGGCATGTGTTCGAGGAGCCGGGGGGTGAGGCCGACGACATCGAGCACGAGGAGGGGGGTGGGCCGGGTGGTGGACCCGGGCGCGGCCTGGTCGGCGGTCCGGGGGGTGGACTGGGGTGCGTCCGTCACGGCAGCTCCTTCAGGCCGAGGTCGACCAGCAGGTCGCGGGCCAGGGTGAGTTCGGCGGCGATCCCGTCGGCGAGCCGGCCGCGCGAGCGGGGTCGCAGCTCCGGCGGGAGCGCCTGCCAGGTGTACGTCTCGACCTCCAGGTGCCGGGTGCGCGGGGCGGGGCCGCCGACGAGCCGGGCGAGGGCGTCCTGGAGCACGGGGAGGGTGGAGGTGAGCGGCGGGGCGGGCGGGGCGTGCAGCGGGACGTGGAAGTGGGCGCGCCAGGGGGCGGTGTCGGGCAGGGTGTCGCCGCCGAGGGCTTCGTCCAGGTCGTCGGTGCCGAGCAGGCCGTCGGGGGTGAGGGTGCGGGTCTGGTGCAGGAAGCGGGGTTCGGCGAACGCGCCGAGCGCGGCCCGTACCTCGGGCAGGTGCGGTGACTGCGCGTGCAGGGCGGCGGAGAGCTGGGCCTTGGGGATGGTGACGCGGGCGGCGTCCAGGGCGTCGAAGGCGGTCGCCGGGTCCTCGAAGGAGGTGGCGAGGTGGCAGGTGTCGACGCAGATGCCGATCCGGTCGCTGCCGACGCCGGTGAGCGGGCGGATGGCGTCGGCGGTGGTCTCGACGGTGCAGCCGGGTTCCGGTTCCAGGGCGATCCGTACGGTCTTGCCGGTCAGCTCCTCCAGGGCTTCGAGCCGTTCGGCGAGGACGGTCAGCGCGGTGTGCGCGGCGCGGGCGGCGGCGGTGTCGTACGCGGTGCGCCAGGCGAGCGGAAGGGTGGAGACGGAGCCCTCGGTGACGTCGTCGGGCAGCAGCGCGGCCAGCAGCCGGGCCAGGTCGACGGTGTGGGAGAGCCGTTCGGGGTCGGCCCAGTCCGGCTTGTACACCCGGTACTTGACCTCTTCGGCGCCGAATCCCTCGTACGGGAAGCCGTTGAGGGTGACGACCTCCAGGCCGCGCCGGTCCAGTTCGGCGCGCAGGCCGCGCAGCGCGGCCGGGTCGGCCGCGAGGGTCCGTGCGGCGCCTCGGGCGAGCCACAGGCCGATGCCGAGCCGGTCCCGGCCCAGGCGTCTGCGCACCGGCTCGCAGTGGTCGCGGAGCTGGGCGAGGACGCCGTCGAGTGTCTCGGCGGGGTGGACGTTGGTGCAGTAGGAGAGGTGGACGGTGGAGCCGTCGGGGTGGCGGAAGCGCATGGGGCGCTCACTCCCCGCCGCGCAGGATGGAGTTGCCCTCGTGCAGGTCCGCCGGTGGCGGGACGTCGAGCTGGAGTCTGCCGCTCAGGCCGTAGAAGGCGACGGGGTTGCGCCAGAGCACCTTGTCGACGTCGTCCTCGCCGAACCCGGCGGCGAGCATGGCGTCGCCCACCTTGCGCGTCTTCAGGGGGTCGCTCCTGCCCCAGTCGGCGGCCGAGTTCACCAGGACCTTGTCGGTGCCGTGGGCCTTGAGGACGGCCACCATCCGGTCCTCGTCCATCTTGGTGTCGGGGTAGATGGAGAAGCCGAGCCAGCTTCCGCTGCCGGCCGCCTCCTTGACGGTGGTCTCGTTGAGGTGGTCCAGCAGGACGCGCTCGGGGTCGAGGGCTGATTCGCGTACGACGTCGATGGTGCGGCGCAGTCCGGCGAGCTTGTCGCGGTGCGGGGTGTGGACGAGCGCGGGCAGGCCGTGGTCTGCGGCGAGCTGCAACTGGGCGGCCAGCGCGTGGTCCTCGGCCGGGGTCATGGAGTCGTAGCCGATCTCGCCGACGGCGACGACGGAGTCCTTGACGAGATAGCGGGGCAGGTCGTCCAGGACGGGGACGCAGCGCGGGTCGTTGGCCTCCTTCGGGTTGAGGGCGAGGGTGCAGTGGTGGGCGATGCCGTACTGGGCGGCGCGGAACGGCTCCCAGCCGAGCAGCGCGTCGAAGTAGTCGTGGAAGCTGGCGGGTGAGGTGCGGGGCTGGCCGAGCCAGAAGGACGGTTCGACCAGCGCGCGGACGCCGGCGGCGTACATCGCCCGGTAGTCGTCCGTGGTACGGGAGGTCATGTGGATGTGGGGGTCGAAGATGCGCATCAGGACTCCTCGCCGGTCAGGTTCAGCGCGCGGGTCAGGTCGGCGGGCACGGGGCGGCCGGCGGCGGTGCGCTCGGCCGCGAAGTCGGCGAGCATGCGGGCCAGTTCGGTGTCCTTGTGGGCGCGGCGCTCCAGGTCGTGGACGGCGTCGAGGGGGACGCCCGTGAAGAGGCACTTGAGGACGGCGTGCCGCCAGGCGTGGGGGTCGAGGTGGGCGGCGGCGTACGGGCCGACCGCGGCGGCGACCAGGCTGGTGTCGTTGGTGCGCAGGGCGTCCTCGACGAGCGGCAGGGCGCCGGGGCCGGCGACGCGGTCGGGCAGGGCGAGCAGGACGGCGCGGCGTTCGGCCGCGGTGCCGTGCCGGTAGAGCCGGGTGAGGGTGGCGAGCGGGGCGCGGGCCCGGTGCAGCAGGAGCGTGCGTACGGCGTCGGCGTGCGGCCGGCCCGCGTGCCGGCCGGCGGCGGCGAAGCGCAGCTCCCAGGGGGCGGGGGCAACGTTGTCGCTCGCGGTCCCGCTCCCGGTGGGCGCGGCGGTTCCCACCGCCTCGGCGGGGCCCGGTGTTCCGGTGTCCTCGGCGGCGCGGTCCGCCTCGGTCAGGGCGGTGTCGAGCCAGGCGCGGGCGGCCGGGTCGAGGCCGGGCAGCGGCTGTTCGGGGGCGGGTGTCATGCGCGTACCCCTTTCGCTCGGGCGGCCCGGAGGAAGTCCAGTGAGGTACGGGCGAGTTCCGGCCCGGCGTGGGAGTGGCGGGGCAGCTCGACCACCGTCAGGCCCTGGTAGCCGGTCGCGTCGAGCGCGTCGAGCAGGGGCGGGAAGTCCATCTCGCCCTCCCCGAACGGCAGGTGCTCGTGGACGCCGCGGCGCATGTCCTCGATCTGGACGTGGCGGAGCCAGGGCGCGGCTTCCCGCACGCAGTCGGCGGGTGAGGCGGGTTCCAGGCACTGGCAGTGGCCGAGGTCCAGCGTGAGACCGAGACCGTCGGGGTCGCCGAGGCGGTGCCTGAGCGTATGGAAGTCGGCGAGGCGTCCGACGAGGTGGCCGGGCTCCGGTTCGACGGCGAGCGGCACGCCCGCGGCCCGGGCGGCCTCCAGGGCGGGCGCGATGGCCTCTTCGAGGCGTTTCCAGGCTGTGTCCGGGTCGGTGCCGTCCGGGGTGACGCCGCTGAAGCAGTGCACGGCGTGCGCGCCGAGGTCGGCGGCGACCTCGACCGCGGTGACGAGCAGTTCGCAGCGCGCGGCACGGCCGGCCGGATCGGCGTCGAGCAGGGACGGTCCGTGCTTGCGGCGCGGGTCGAGCACGTAGCGCGCGCCCGTCTCGACGGTGACCGCCAGCCCCAGCCGTTCCAGGGTGCGCGCGACCCGCCGGGTGCGGTCGGCGAGGCCCGGTGCCATGGGGTCGAGGTGCATGTGGTCGAGCGTGAGCCCGACCCCGTCGTAGCCGAGGTCGGCGAGCAGCGCGAGCGCGTCGTCCAGCCGCAGGTCGGTGAGCCCGTTGGTGCCGTAGCCGAATCGAAGACTCATGTGGGGCTCACTTTCCGTGCGACGGTACGGGCGAGGGGAACGAGCCCCATGACGCCCACGGCCGCCCCGGCCACCCCGCCCCGCGCGGCGAGGGCGGCCTGGAACGGGATCATGGCCCGGATCCCGCGCCCGACGGCGCGCTGGGTGAGCGGCGGGGAGGGATTGAGGACGGCGTGCAGGAGGGGTGGTGCGGCGGTGGCGAGGTAGGAGGCGGCGAGGCCCGCGGTGAGGGCGCGGTGGGAGGCCGTACGGCCGGCGGCGAACCGGCCGGGTCCGACCCGGCCGCCGGAACCGGAGCCGCCGGAACCAGCGCTCCCCGGCCCCGCCGGTGCGGGACTTCCCGACGCCGGGAACCCGTACGGCGAGGGCGCCGGGGCCCCGTCCGGCGAGGCCCCCGTGGTCCGGGGCGCCGGCGGCGTGCCGGACCGTGCCGTGAAAAGGGCCAGGGCGGCTGTCGCCGCGAGTGCGGCCAGCGGGGCTTTCGTCGAGCCGCCCTGGGTCTCGTGACGGGAGACGGTGGTGACCGCCACCGTGTGCGCGCCGAGAAGGGCCGCGGACGGCAGTGCCGCCCGTGCGCCCGCCCAGGCTCCGGAGGACCGTACGTCCCGGGAGGAGAGCCGCGCGCCAGGCCCACGCGGGCCGGGCCGCGCGGGCACCGCGCTCCCGGCTCCACGGGGGCCCCGCCCCGTGCCGGTCGCACCGGTCGGTCCCGGCCGGGGGCGGCTCCCGGAGGGCCGGGTCCCGCGCTCGGTGGCCGCGCCGCCCGGCCGGGGTGCCGGACGCCCGGCCCCCGGCGTGGCGGTGTGCCCGCCCGCCGGCGCGGCGGTCGCCGTCGCGCCCAGCAGGAGGTCCAGCGCCCGCGCCGCCCCCATCGCCGCCGGTCCCGCCGCCGTGTGCTTGAGCTTCAGGTCGTACGCCCAGACCGTCGCCGCCAGCGCCGTGCCCACCGCGAGCGGGGCCCGGCCGGCGCGGGCGGCCAGGGCGAGCCCGGCCGCCGTCAGGGCGCCCGCGGCCGCCAGGGCGGCCGGGGCGGAGACACGGCCCGAGGGGATCGGCCGGTGGGGGCGGTCGACGGCGTCCTCCTCCCGGTCCGCCCAGTCGTTGAGGGCCATGCCGGCCTCGTACAGGCACAGCGACGCGCCCACGGCCAGCGCGGTGCCGCGGTGGGGCCGTACGCCCAGGGCCGAGGCGCCCGCCAGGGCGTCCCCCGGGACGGTGAACAGCGCGGACACCCGCAGCAGCTCCGCCCAGGCCCGCAGCCGGCCCCGTCCGCGCGGGCTCACCGGGCCGCCTTCAGCCGCTCCGCGAAGCCGAGCAGCGCCTCGAACTGCTCGGCCAGCGCGGCCGGGCCGCCGTCCGGGTCCTTGAAGTAGAAGCCCAGCTCGGGCAGCGGTCCGCTCAGCCCGGCCTCGTGCGCCCGCGCCACCAGCCGGACGAGATCGAGCACCAGCGGCGCGGCGAGCGCCGAGTCACAGCCCTGCCAGATCGTCTGGAGCACCATCCGGGAGCCCAGGAACCCGTCGAAGGCGATGTGGTCCCACGCCGTCTTCCAGTCGCCGAGCGCCGGTACGTCGTCGATGTGCACCTCGCCCTCGGGGGCCGTGCCCAGCGTGTCGGCGAGGACGCGTTCCTTGCCCGCGTTCTTGGCCGCGGCCGCGGCCGGGTCGGCCAGCGCCGCCCCGTCCCCGCCACCCAGCAGGTTCGTGCCCGACCAGGCCCGTACCGTCAGGGCGCGCTGGACGAACATGGGGGCGAGCACGGAACGGAGCAGCGTCTGGCCGGTCTTGCCGTCGCGGCCGGCGTGGGGAAGCCCGCCGGCCTCGGCGGCGGCCGGCAGTCCGGGGGCCCGGATGCCGGTCGACGGGGTGAAGTTGACGTATGGACAGCCCGCCCGCACGGCCGCCGTCGCGTACAGCGCGCTGGCGGGCAGCCGCGGGTCGTCCGGCGACGGGGCGGGTTCCGTGGAGGAGACGTTGACGACGACGGTCCGTGCGACGCCGGTGCGGCGGCCGAAGTCGGCGAGGTCGGCGGCGAACGCGGCGATGATCTCCTCGTCGTCGCGCGTGTCGCCCGCCTGCGGCCCGCCCGGTCTGATCTCCCGGTCGGCGGCGGCGAGTTCGGCGCGTACGGCGGAGGACAGGCCGTGCGGCAGCACGCCCGCCGCCGTCAGCTCCTCGGCCCGTTTCGGCAGTGGACAGCTCGCCGTGTCATGGCCGCCGAAGACGAGCGAGGCCAGGCCCGGCAGGCCCGACTCCGCGAAGGGCGCGGTCTCGGTGACCATGCCCGTCGGGGGGTGCAGACCCGCGGTGATCGCCGCGCAGCCCACGACGGCGGTGGTGGCGACGGAGCCACGCGCTCCGACGAACCAGACTCCGGTGCGTACTGCCGTCGATTCTGTACTGGCCGTCGTCACGGGGGTGCCTCCTTGCGGGGTGGTACGGAATGCGGAGTGATACGGAATACGAGGTGGTGCGGAAAGCGCGGTGGTGCGTATGGCCGGTGGTGCGTATGGCCGGCCGGTCGGGGAAGGGGCTGAGGTGGACGGCGGGCGAGGGGTTCGGCGCCTCCCCCGCCCGCCGCCCGTCCGACGGGCCGCCCGCCCGGGCCCCCGAAGGGTCCTGGGCGGGCGGCCGGTTCTAGGAGGAGGGCAGTTCCTTGAGCTGGATGTCACGGAAGGACACCTGGTCGTCGGCCCCGTGGTTCTGGAGTCCGATGTAGCCGTCCTTCAGGCTGCGCACCGGGTCCGTGTTGGTGAAGTCATTGATTTTCACACCGTTGAGGAAGACCTGGAGCCGTTCGCCCTGGACCTTGATCTCGTACGCGTTCCACTGCCCGGGCGGCCGGAGCACCCGGTCCCTGGCCTTCACGTCGGCGGACTTGAAGCCGTAGACGGCGCCCGTCGTACGGTCCGGGGCGTCGGTCGCGTCGATCTGAACCTCGTACCCCTTGTCCACCGCCGACCACGGGTCGTCGGAGGCCGGGAAGCCCACGAACACGCCCGAGTTGTCGTCGCCCTCCATCTTCCAGTCGAGCTTGAGCGAGTAGGACTTCAGCTCCTTGGCCTGGTACCAGAGGAGTCCCATCCCGCCCTCCGAGCGCAGTTCACCGTCCACGACGTTGAACTTGCCCGGTCCGGCCTGCTTCCAGCCCTCCAGCGTCTTGCCGTTGAAGATGTCCCGGTAGCCGGTCCGCGGCTTGCAGTCGGCCTTCACCTGGCCGGCCGCGTAGCGCAGCCCGCCCAGCAGGTGCTGGCGGAAGGCCGCGTCCTCGTACGATTCCTTCGTGTGGCCGCCGCCGGTGTAGAACGACCGGCCGCCCTCGTAGGTCTGGCACCAGGCGATCGGGTGGTCGCCCTTCATGGTGCCGCCCTGGTAGGTGGTCTCGTCCAGGGTGGCGAGGACACGGGCCTGCTCGCGCGGGTTGGTGCGGTAGTTGTACCACTCGTCGGTGCGCTGCCACTCGTCGTCCAGGTGGGCGGTCGACGGGTGGTCCTTGTCCTCGACCCGCACGGTGGCCTGCTGGATCGCCGGGTGGGAGCCGAAGTACGCGCCGACGAGCCCGCCGTAGAAGGCCCAGTCGTACTCGGTGTCGGCCGCCGCGTGCACCCCCATGTAGCCGCCACCGGTGGCGACGTAGTTCTCGAACGCCTTCTGCTGTTCCGCGTCGAGGACGTCACCGGTGGTGGAGAGGAAGACCACCGCGTCGTAGCGGGCCAGGTTGTTGGTGGTGAACTGGGCCGCCGTCTCCGTGGCGTCGACGGTGATCCCCGTGGTCTTGCCCAGCTCCTTCAGGGCGGCGACGCCCGCGGAGATCGAGTCGTGGCGGAATCCCGCGGTCTTGGAGAAGACCAGGACCCGCTTCTCGGTCTTGCCGGGGGTCTTCGTCGATATCTCGAAGTCGTCCAGGTCGAACAGCGCTCCGGAGCCGCCCTTGAAGACCAGGAACAGCTCGGTGGTCTTCTTCGGTACGGAGCGCAGGGGAACGTCCACGTCCTGGAAGGTCTCCCAGCCGCCGGTGACCGGGATCGGCGCCGAACCCAGCAGGGTGCCCTTGGCGGAGCCGGTCCGTACCTCCAGGAAGCCGCCGGAGCCGCCGGACGAGACCCGGGCCGTGAGCGTCTTCGAGCCGGTCAGGTTGTACGGCTTGAAGGAGATCCAGTCGCCGTTGTCGATGTCACCGACGGTCTTGCCGCCGTTGGCGGCCCCCTTCTCGATCACATTGACGCCGGAGGACCCGGTGAAGTGCTCGGCCTGCCGGTGGCGGGGCTGGAGCTGCGCCTGGTCGTGGCTGGTGAGCGCGGCCTGGCCGCCGCCCCCGCCGTCGGTGTACTCGGCGTCGATCACACCGAAGATGTTGGCGTTGGGGTCGTGCTCGGCGTCCGCGGGGGCGGTGATGGTGCCCTCGCAGCCGTTCGCCGAGGTGATCGGGTGGCCGTGGTTGTCATGGCCGAGAACGTAGCGGACCGTCACCTTGGAGCAGTCGATCGTGCCGTCCTCGGGGTCGCTGACCTTCACCTTGAAGGGCAGTGTGTCACCGAAGTCGAACAGGGTTCCGTCGGCGGGGAGCTCCAGTGTCACCGTGGGCGCGGTGTTGCCGACGACCACCCGGACGGACGCCGTGCCGGTGCGTTCGGTGGGGTCGGTGACCGTGAGCCGTGCGCTGTAGGTGCCGTTCTTCTTGTACGTGTGCGTGGGGTCGGCCTCGGTGGAGGTGGAGCCGTCGCCGAAGTCCCACTGGTAGGACAGCTTGTCGCCGTCCGGGTCCTCGGTGCCGGCGGAGGAGAAGGCCACCTTCAGCGGAGCCTTGCCGGAGGTCTTGCTCGCGGTGGCCTCGGCGATCGGTGACTTGCCGCCGGTGGCGTTCTCGATGCGGTAGAGCGCGGAGTACTCGTCGCCGCCGAACCAGGAGAGGCCGTAGTCCAGGACATAGAGCGCGCCGTCGGGGCCGAAGTCCATGTCCATGATCTGGGTGCCGGTCCACGGGAACGGGTTGATCTTCTCGACCGTTCCGTCCTCACCCTGCTCGATCCGCTTGATCCACTTGCGGCCGAACTCCCCGGCGAAGAAGTCGCCGTCGTAGGCCTCGGGGAACTTCACCGGCGAGTCGAGGTCCGCGTCGTAGCGGTAGACGGGCCCGGCCATCGGGGACTCCGAGCCGGTGCCGAACTCGGGCACACTTCCGCCGTCGTAGGGGATCCACGCGGGCTTCGCGGCCGGGAGGTCGGTCAGGCCGGTGTTGTTCCGGGAGGTGTTCTTGGGAGCCGAGCAGTCGAAGGCCTCGCCGGACTGCTTGGTCGCGAAGTCGTAGTCGATGAAAGGCTCGTTGTTGCCGACGCAGTACGGCCAGCCGAAGTTGCCCGCCTCGGTGACCCGCGCGAACTCGACCATTCCGGACGGCCCCCGGGTCGGCGACGCGGCGCCCGCGTCGGGCCCGTAGTCACCGACGTACACGATGCCGGTCTTCTCGTCGACCGAGATGCGGAACGGGTTGCGGAAACCCATCGCGTAGATCTCGGGCCGGGTCTTCTCCGTGCCCGGAGCGAAGAGGTTGCCCTCCGGGATGGTGTACGAACCGTCCTCCGCGACCTTGATCCGCAGGAGCTTGCCGCGCAGGTCGTTGGTGTTGCCGGCGCTGCGCTGGGCGTCGAACGCGGGGTTGCGGTCGGTCCGTTCGTCGATCGGGGTGTAGCCGTCGGAGGCGAACGGGTTGGTGTCGTCGCCGGTCGACAGGTACAGGTTGCCGTCCGCGTCGAAGTCGATGTCGCCGCCGACGTGGCAGCAGGTGCCGCGCGACGCGGCGACGTCGAGGACCTTCTTCTCGCTCGCCGTGTTCAGCGTGCCGTCCTCGTCGAGCGTGAAGCGCGAGAGGCGGTTGATGCCGTCGAAGGGGGCGAAGTCGGCAGCCGTGCCGTTCTCGGGGGCGTCGCCGGCCGGTGTGTCGAGCTTGGGCGCGTAGTAGAGGTAGATGGCGCGGTTCTCGGCGAACCCGGGGTCGACACCAACTCCCTGGAGCCCTTCCTCGTCATGGCTGTACACGTCCAGCTTGCCGGCGATCGTGGTGTCACCGCCGGCGTCGGTGATCCGGAGTGTGCCGTCCCGCGAGGTGTGCAGCACACTGCGGTCCGGGAGCACGGCGAGCGACATGGGCTCACCGGTCTCGTCGGCGCCCTTGGCGAGGGTCACCTGCTGGAAGTCCTCGGCGGCGGGAACGTCATGGCCGGGGTCGTCGTGCCCGGGGTCGTGGGCGACGGCCGCCGCGCCGGAATCGGCGGCTGTGGCGGGCACGGCGCTGAGGCTCGCTGCCGCGAGCATGGCGCCCGTCAGGAGCGCGAGGAGGGTTCTGGCTCGGGTGCGTTTACTGTGCACGGATCCTCCACAATGGGGCTGTACGTACGTGCGGGATGCCGCTACGGGCGCGGCGGTCACCCGCCGTGCTCGCCTCCGTTCCCCGGCCCGGGTGCTCGTCCGGCACCGGGCGGGGCGGAGGTGGCTTCGTCACCGACGTGCGCCGTCACATCGGGGACCCAGACCTATGTCCTGTACACATCAGGGACGGTAGCTGTGTTCGTCCTCAACGAAAAGACCTTGCGCAGGGGTGAAGTTGAACTTTCCCCAGCGGAAAGACAAAGGGGACGCCGGAAGCGCCCGCGGCGGACACCTTTCCCTCGCAGAAACCCCGGAAACCGCGAGAACGGTGAGAAACCGCGGGAATGGCGGGAACCGCGGGAGACGAGGAGCGCGCCGCCGCGGGCGGACGCCGCCGGCTACGACGCTATGAACCGAAAGCCGCGTCGAACGAGCTCTGCGGCGGCTCGAAGTCGAACCGCTTCAAATGCGCCAGTGCCTCCGGCGCACCCGCGAGCCGGTCCATCCCCGCGTCCTCCCACTCCACGGAGACCGGCCCCTCGTACCCGATCGACCGGAGCATCCGGAACACGTCCTCCCACGGCACGTTCCCGTGCCCCGCGGAGACGAAGTCCCAGCCGCGCCGCGGGTCGCCCCAGGGCAGGTGCGAGCCGAGACGGCCGTTGCGGCCGTCCAGGCGCTTGCGGGCCTCCTTGCAGTCGACGTGGTAGATCCGGTCCTTGAAGTCGTAGAGGAAGCCGAGCGGATCCAGGTCCTGCCACACGAAGTGGCTGGGGTCGAAGTTCAGCCCGAACGCGGGCCGGTGCCCGACCGCCTCCAGGGCGCGGTGCGTGGTCCAGTAGTCGTACGCGATCTCGCTGGGGTGGACCTCGTGGGCGAAGCGGACCCCCTCGGCGTCGAAGACGTCCAGGATCGGGTTCCACCGCTCGGCGAAGTCCTCGTACCCCCGCTCGATCATGCCGGGCGGGACGGGCGGGAACATCGCCACCAGGTGCCAGATCGAGGATCCGGTGAAGCCGATGACGGTGTCGACGCCGAAGGCCGCCGCGGCCCGCGCGGTGTCCTTGATCTCGGCGGCGGCGCGCTGCCGCACGCCCTCGGGCTCCCCGTCGCCCCAGATCCGGGCGGGCAGGATGTTCTGGTGCCGCTCGTCGATGGGGTGGTCGCAGACGGCCTGGCCCACCAGGTGGTTGGAGATGGCCCAGCACTTCAGTCCGTACTTGTCGAGCAGTTCGTGGCGGCCCGCCAGGTAACCGGGGTCGGCGAGCGCCTTGTCGACCTCGAAATGGTCCCCCCAGCAGGCGAGTTCCAGGCCGTCGTAACCGAAGTCACGGGCGAGCCGGCACACCTCCTCCAGGGGCAGATCGGCCCACTGGCCGGTGAACAGTGTGAACGGGCGGGGCATTCGTGCCTCCTTGATAGGGCGGTACGGCGGTACGGCGACAGGGTGGTGCGGCAGCAGGCCGGTGCGGCGGCGCGCCGCGGGCGATACTCCCTGTTCAGTCCGTGGGCTGCGGTACGGGCGTGTAGACGGCGTTCTTCGCGGCGCTGTCCTCCACCGCGGCCAGCACGCGCTGGACCTGGAGCCCGTCGGCGAACGACGGCACCGGGCCGGTTCCGGTCGCGATGGCCTCGACCAGATCGCGGGCCTGGTGGACGAAGGTGTGCTCGTACCCGAGGGCGTGCCCCGCCGGCCACCACGCCTCCAGGTAGGGGTGTTCCGGTTCGGTCACCAGGATGCGGCGGAAGCCGGAGGATGGCGCGGGCTCGGTGTGGTCGTGGAACGACAGCTCGTTCAGCCGTTCCAGGTCGAAGGCGAGCGAACCACGTTCCCCGTTGATCTCCAGGCGCAGCGCGTTCTTGCGCCCGGCGGCCATCCGGGTGGCCTCGAAGGTGGCCAGCGCGCCCGACGCGAGGCGGCCGGTGAACACCGCCGCGTCGTCCACGGTCACCGCCCCTCGGCCGCCGTCGGCCCGCGTGCTCGCCGAGAGGCCCGCCGCCGCGCCGCCGGGCAGCGGCCGCTCCTTGACGAAGGTCTCGACGAGCGCCGAGACGCCCACCAGTGGCTCCCCCGCCAGGAACTGCGCGAGGTCCACGATGTGCGCGCCCAGGTCGCCCAGCGCCCCCGATCCGGCGTGCTCCTTGCGGAGCCGCCAGGTGAGCGGAGCCTCCGGGTCGACCAGCCAGTCCTGGAGGTAGGTGACCCGGACGTGCCGCAGCTCACCGAGCCGGCCCGACTCGATCAGCTTCCTGGCGTAGGAGACGGCCGGCACCCTGCGGTAGTTGAATCCGACCATCGCGATCTGGCCGCGTCCGGCTGCCTCCTCGGCGACCCGCACCATCTCCTCCGCCTCGGCCACCGAGTTGGCGAGGGGTTTCTCGCACAGCACGTGTTTGCCCGCCGCCAGCGCGGCGACGGCGATCTCCGCGTGGCTGTCCCCCGGTGTGCAGATGTCCACGATCTGGACGTCGTCGCGCGCGATGAGCGCCCGCCAGTCGGTCTCGGCGGCGGCCCAGCCGTGCCGGTCGGCCGCCGCGCGGACGGCCGTCGCGTCCCGCCCGCAGATCGCGGCCAGCGTGGGCCGTACCGGCAGATCGAACACGTGACCAACGGTGCGCCATCCCTGGGAGTGGGCGGCGCCCATGAACGCGTATCCGACCATACCGACACCGAGTGCGGACGGCGGTGCCGGTGGGGCGCCCGCTGCCGTCTCCGACGCTTCGCTGGGGGTCATACGGAGTACTCCTCGTCTTGTGAACCGACCGGTGGGGTGGCGCGGCCCCCGGCCTCCTCGTCGCGGGCCGGGGGCGGTGCCGACGGTCAGTTGAACCCGGTGGGCAGGTACTGGTCGACGTTCTGCTTGTCGACCACGGCGGAGAAGAGCGTGACCGAGGCCGGGATCTCCAGCTCCGACATGCCGCTGATGCCCTTCGACTGGCCCAGCGCGCGGGCCAGGTCGATGGCGGACGCGGCCATGGTCGGCGGGTAGAGAACGGTGGCCTTGAGCACGCTGTTGTCGGCCTTGATCGCGTCCATCGCGGACTTCGCGCCCGCCCCGCCGACCATCAGGAAGCCCTCGCGGCCCGCCTGCTGGACGGCGCGCAGCGCACCGACGCCCTGGTCGTCGTCGTGGTTCCACAGGGCGTCGAAGGAGGACTGGGCCTGCAGCAGCTGGGCCATCTTGGCCTGGCCCGACTCGACGGTGAAGTCGGCGGCCTGGCGCGCGACCTTCCGGATGTTCGGATAGTTCTTGAGGGCGTCGTCGAAGCCCTTCGTGCGCTGCTGGGTCAGCTCCAGGCTGTCCGGGCCCGAGAGCTCGACGACCTTGGCGTTCGGCTTGTCCTTGAGCTTCTCGCCGATGTACTTGCCGGCGTTGAGGCCCATGCCGTAGTTGTCGCCGCCCACCCAGCAGCGGTAGGCCTGGGGATCGGCGAAGACCCGGTCCAGGTTGATCACCGGGATGCCGGCCCGCATGGCCTTGAGTCCGACCTGGGTGAGTGCCTTGCCGTCGGCCGGCAGGATCACCAGGACGTCGACCTTCTTGTTGATCAGGGTTTCGACCTGACCGATCTGCGCGGCCGTGTCGTTGGAACCCTCGGTGGCGTCCAGCGTCACGTCGGAGTAGGTCTCCGCGCGCGACCTGGCCTGCTCGTTGATGGCGTTGAGCCAGCCATGGTCGGCCTGCGGACCTGCGAAGCCGATGGTGACGTGCTTGCCCGGCTTGTCGTCGGCGGCCGGACGGCTGTCGGCCGCCGGTTCCTTCTTCGCGGGCTCGTTGCTGGTGCAGGCGGTGAGGAAGGCACCCGCCGAGACGGCGGCGGTGCCGAAGAGCAGTCCTCTGCGGCTCGTTTCTGGCATGGGATGGAACCCTTCGCGGTAGGCCGGTACGGGGGAGAGGTGTGGTGGGAGCGGGCGGGACCCGGTTACGACTCGCCGCCCCGTAGGGTGCGGCGCTGGATCAGGACGGCGGCGACGATGATCGCCCCCTTGGCGATCTGCTGGACGTCGCTCTGCAGGTTGTTGAGGGCGAAGATGTTGGTGATCGTGGTGAAGACGAGGACACCGAGGACAGAGCCGACGATCGTGCCGCGGCCCCCGGTGAGCAGCGTGCCGCCGATGATCGCCGCGGCGATGGCGTCCAGCTCGTAGAGGTTTCCGTTGGTGTTCTGTCCCGAGCCGGCCAGAATGATCAGCAGGAACGCGGCGATGCCGCAGCAGAGCCCGGAGAGCAGGTACAGGTACAGCCGCTGCCTGCGGACGTCGATCCCGGCGAGGCGCGCGGCCTCCGCGTTGCCGCCGACGGCGACGGTGCGCCGGCCGAAGGTCGTACGGTTCAGCACCAGCCAGCCGATGACGGTGACGGCGGCGAAGACCAGGACGAGCGGCGGGATCCCCAGCACGTAGGAGTCGGGGACGCCGAGGTCGAGGACCGACTGGACGGTCACGATCTGGGTCTTGCCCTCGGTGATCTGCAGGGCGAGCCCCCGGGCCGAGGCGAGCATCGCGAGCGTGGCGATGAACGGCACCATCCCGCCGTAGGCGATGAGCAGTCCGTTCACCAGGCCGCAGGCCAGTCCCACGGCCACCGCTGTGAAGAGGATGCCGGCGAATCCGTACTCCTGGGTGGCCACCGTCGTGGCCCAGACCGAGGCGAGCGCGAGGATCGCGCCCACCGACAGGTCGATGCCCCCGCTGGTGATCACGAAGGTCATGCCCACCGTGACCACACCGATCACGGACGCCTGGGTGAGGACGAGTTGGAGGTTGCTGGTCGACAGGAACTGCTCGGGTCGGGTGAAACCGCCGACGATCACGAGGGCGAGAAGCACGCCGAGGAGCGAGAGGTTACGGACGTCGAGGCGCAGCCCGAGGCCGGGCCTGCCCCCGGACGCGGGGGACGCGTTCGATGTGTTCGGTGTGCTCGAAGTCTTTGTCATGTTCGTTGTGTTCGCTGTGTTCGATGCGTTCGGTGTTTCCGTTGTGTTCGGCGTGGGCGGACCGGACGCGGCTGCGGCGCCGGTCCCGCCCTGTTGCGCCTCGGAGGCAGGCGGTGTCATCGCGTCGGGCTCCCTTCCATCACAAGGTCGAGGACACGGTGCTCGTCGAGCTCCTGGGCCGGTGCCCGGTGGACCACCCGGCCCTCCCTGAGCACCAGCACCCGGTCGGCGAGGCCCAGGACTTCGGGTACCTCGCTGGAGACGAGCAGGACGGCCAGTCCGTCGTCGGCCAGCCTGCGGATCACGGCGTACAGCTCCGCGCGGGCGCCGACGTCGACGCCGCGGGTCGGTTCGTCCAGCAGCAGCACCCGGCAGCCGCGCAGCAGCCAGCGGGCGAGGACCGCCTTCTGCTGGTTGCCGCCGGAGAGGGTACGGATCCGGGCGTCGGGGTTGTCGGGCCGCAGGGACAGCTCCCGGATGGCCGTGTGGGCGGCGGACCGCTCGGCGCCGTGGTCGAGCCAGCCGGCCCGGGAGAAGCGCGAGAGGGTCGACACCGACACGTTGCGGGTGACCGATTCGAGCATCAGCAGGCCCTGGGCCTTGCGCTCCTCGGGGGCGAGGCCCAGCCCCGCGCGGACGGCGGACCGTACGCTGCCGGGGCGCAGCGCCACTCCGTCGACCAGGACCCGGCCCGCGGTGGGCTTGCGCGCGCCGTAGATCGTCTCCAGGATCTCGGACCGTCCGGAACCGACCAGCCCCGCCAGCCCGACGATCTCGCCCGGACGCAGTTCCAGGTCCACCGGCTCGAACTCGCCGTCCCTGGCGAGTCCTTCGACCCGCAGGACCGGCTCGGGCCGGGCCGCCGCGGTGGCGGGTCCCGGCCGCTCGGGGAAGACGTACTCGACGTTGCGCCCGGTCATCAGCGCGACGACCTCATGGGTCGGGGTCCGGTCGGCCGGCAGCCCGACGGCCACCGTGCGGCCGTCCTTGATGACCGTGACCCGGTCGCCGATGCGGCGGATCTCCTCCAGCCGGTGGGAGATGTAGATGACCGCCACCCCGTCGGCGGTGAGGGTGGCGACGGTACGGAAGAGGTTGTCGACCTCGTCGGGGTCGAGCGCCGCGGACGGCTCGTCCATCACGATGAGTCGTACGTCGTGGGACAGGGCCCGTGCCATCGACACGATCTGCTGCTGGGCGGCGGAGAGCGAGCCGACGGGGCGGTGCGCCTGGATCTCCGGGTGGCCGAGGCGCGCCAGAAGGTCGGTCGCCCGGGCCCTGGCCTCCCGGCCCTTGACCACGAATCCGGCGGTGGTGGGTTCGTGGCCGAGGAAGATGTTCTCGGCCACCGACAGGCCCTCGACCAGGTCGAGTTCCTGGTAGATGGTGGCGATGCCGTGCCGCATCGCGGCGATGGGCGACTTGAGTGTGATCGCCTCGCCCTGCCAGGTGATGACACCGTCGTCGGGCTGGTGGGCCCCGGCGAGCACCTTGATGAGGGTGGACTTGCCCGCGCCGTTCTGGCCCAGCAGGCAGTGCACCTCGCCCGCCTGGACCTCCAGGTCGACGCCGTCGAGGGCGCGCACGCCCGGGAAGGTCTTGGTGATGCCGGACATGGTGAGCAGCGGGGTCTGGGGTGGTGCCGGTGCTGATGCTGGTGCCATGACGTGTTGTCTCCTCGGCGGATACGGCCTGCCCCGCGGGCAGGGCTGAACGCGGGCAGGGCAGGGCGGAGCCAGGTGCGGAGTGGTGGTGTCGTACGCCGTACGGGCGCGCGGCGGATGCGGATGCGCGGTGTACGGGCACGGGCAGAGGTACTGGCTGCGGCTACGAATGCGGTGCGGATGTGTTGACGCGTCTGTTGTGTGTCGCGTGTTGTTGGTGTGTCTGTTGTCGTGTGTTGTTGTGATGTGTTGTGTCTACGAGTCGTGCGGGGTGGTGCGCGTTGTGCGTGCGGTGCGGCCGGGCTGCCGGCGGTTCACGCCGGACAGCCGGATGGTGCGCGCCGGGTCAGACCGGCGAGAACAGGTGGTCGCTGATGAGCCGGGCGGCGCCGGTGACCCCGGCGGCCGGTCCCAACTCGCCCAGGACGATGGGGAGGTTGCCGGTGGCCAGCGGCAGGGACTGCTTGTAGACCTGGGTGCGGATGCTGGCGAGCAGCGTGTGCCCGAGGCCGGTCACGCCACCGCCGATCACCACGAGGCCCGGGTTGAAGAAGCTGACGAGCCCGGCGATGACCTGTCCGACGTGGTTTCCGCCGGCGCGGATCAGGTCGAGGGCGGCGGCGTCACCGGCCGCCGCCGCCGCGGCGACGTCCACGGCGGTCAGCCGGCCCGACGTCTCCAGCCGGCCGGCCAATTCAGGCGAGGCTCCGCTACGGGCCGCCTCCTCGGCGTCCCGGGCGAGCGCGGCCCCGCTGAAGTACGCCTCCAGGCAGCCCTTGTTGCCGCAGGCGCAGGCTCGGCCTTCGGGTACGGCCTGGATATGGCCGATGTCCCCGGCGCTGCCGGTCGTCCCCCGGTAGACATCGCCGCCGACCACGATCCCGCAGCCGATGCCGGTGCCGATCTTGACGCAGAGGAAGTCGTCCACGGAGCGGGCGACGCCCGCGTGCTGCTCCCCCATCGCCATCAGGTTCACATCGTTGTCGACCATGACCGGGCAGCCCAGTTCCTGGCTGAGCGCCTCCCGCACGGGGAAGCCGTCCCAGCCCGGCATGATCGGCGGCGCGACCGGGACGCCTTCGGGGAAGCGCACCGGGCCCGGAACGCCTATCCCCGCCCCGTCGAACTCCTCGGCGAGACCGGAGACCTTGAGCTTGGCGGCCATGACGAGCACCTGCTCGAAGACCGCGACCGGCCCCTCCCGGACGTCCATGGGGTGAGTGAGATGTCCCAGCACCTCCAGCTCCGCGTTGGTCACGGCCACGTCGATGGAGGTGGCGCCGATGTCGACACCGAGGAAGCGCATGCCCGGCGCGAGCCGGATGTTGTGGGAGCGGCGGCCTCCGCGCGAGGCGGCGAGTCCGTCGGCGACCACCAGACCGGTCTCCAGCAGCCGGTCCACCTCGACCGCGAGCTTGGAGCGGGAGAGGTCGACCTGGTCGCCGAGTTGCGCACGGGAGTTGGGGCCACCGTCGCGCAACAGTCGGAGCAGTCGCGCCTGGTGCGCGTTCGCGGGCCGTGCGGTCATACGTCTCACGCGCCCCTCCCCGCCTCTCGGCTGTGATTATCGGGCTTTTGAGGGAACGTAGCAGCGCTTGCCCGCAGGGGGAAGAAGTTGCGCACGAATCAGTCCCAACTTTCTCCACACCGAGGACAAAGGTCCGGTGAAGCCGCCCGGGGAGGCCGTCGGCGGAACGTCGGTGACTCCTGAGTCTCGTCGGCCTGTGTTCTCGTCGGCCGACGACCGAGGTCTCGTCCGGGACGTCTCATCCGCGCTCGCGCAGGTACGCCTCCAGCTCGGCGGCCCCGGTCAGCATCGCCCGCCCGCGCGCGGACAGCCGGCCGTGCCAGTCGCGCAGTGCGCCCTCCAGCGACTTCAGCCCGCCGGCCGCCCGCACCTGGGCGATCAGCGGGGCGATCCGCTCCAGCAGGTAGCCGCCCCGCCTGAGCTGGTGGGCCAGCCGGACGTCCCGTACGTCGGCCTCGTCGTAGACGCGGTACCCGGTCAGCGGGTCGCGGCGCGGGCGGACCAGCCCGGCGCGCTCCCACTTGCGCAGTGTCGCGGGCCGGACACCGAGCTCGTCCGCGAGCGGCCCGATGAACGTGCCACCGGACCTGGCCCCCGCGCCCGGCCCCGACCCTGCGCCCGGCCCGCGCACCGTGATCTGCGCGCACCCGGGGCCGGGCTCGGACGCCTCGGTGGGCTCCAGGTCGCGGAGGGCACTCTCCACGGCCTGGAGGGTCCGGCGGTCGTCCAGGAGCTGGGCGTGACTCTCGTCGATGAGGCGGAACGCCTCGTCGGCCGCGCCCTCGTTCACCGCCCGCATGATCGACGTCGCCGTCGGATGGCCGTGGCCGGGCACCAGGGCGAGGAACGCGCGCAGGGCCCGCGCGTGCAGCGAGGTATGTATAGGCGCGGTAGCCGTGGGGGGTGCGACCCTGCTCGGCGCCGACGACCGGTGGACCGACCCCGCGGCCATGACGGACCCGGCCCGGTCCGTGGGGCAGTCGGCCGAGGCCAGGGAGCTGCGGCTGCTCGCCGACGACCTGGTGGCCCTGCTGGACGCACAGACCCCGCACCTGATCACGGCGGCCGCGCGGGACGCCTGGGACCGGGCGCACCTGTACGGGCGCACCGCCACCGGCCTGCTGCGCTACCACTTCTGGATGGCCGACACGTCACCCGCCCGCATGACACGGCTGTGTGCGCTGCGGGACGTGATGATGGCCCACAACCTCCTCGCCGTCGCCGAACGGGGCCCGGCACTGGTCCACGCCCACAACAGCCATCTCCAGCGGGAGAAGAGCACGATGCGGATGTGGCAGGGGCCGGTGGAGTGGTGGAGCGCCGGTGCGCTGGTGAGTGCCCGGCTCGGCGAGGAGTACGCCTTCGTGGCCACGGCCGTCGGCACGATCCGGCACCAGGGAGTGGACACCCCGCCGCCGGACACCGTCGAAGGCCTCCTGTACGCACTCCCGGAGGACCGCTACGTCGTCGACTCCTCCCGGCCGGCCACCGCCCTCGGTGACACACTGCCCGCTCCCCGCGTTTCCCCCTGGTACGGCTACGCCCCACTCGACCCGGCCCACCTGGCCGGGATCGACGGGATGGTGTTCGTCAAGGACGTGGGGCGGAGCTGACGCCCACGGGGAACGCGGTGCGGGCGGCGAGGAGGTGGGCGGCCGAGGGGGCGCGGTCAGCCGCGCTCGCGCTGGTGGTACGTCGTACGCGTGTGTTCCGTGTGCGCCCTCATGACCTCCGTCGCGCGCACTTCGTCCCGGGCCGAGATCGCGTCGATCAGATCACGGTGCTCGATCCACGACTGCTTGCCCCGCTGCCGGGCGACCGGCGTGTAGTACCACCGCACCCGGCGGTCCACCTGCCCGGCCAGCTCGGCCAGGACGACATTGCCCGCCAGTTCCATGACCTTGGCGTGGAAGGCCGCGTTCGTGGCGACCGCGAGTTCCACGTCGTCGTCCGCCACGGCCCGCTCGCCCACGGCGCACAGCGCCTCCAGCTCGCGGATCCCGGCGGAGCCGGAGTTCGCGGCGGCCAGCCGGGCCGCCTCGGCCTCCAGGAGCGTACGGACCGAGAGCAGTTGGTCCGCCTCCTCCTCGGTCGGTTCATGGACGAACGCGCCCTGGGCCGGGCGCAGATCGACCCAGCCCTCCGTGTTCAGGCGCTGGAGTGCCTCGCGCACCGGCTGCCGGGAAACGCCGAGGTGGCCCGCCAGTTCGCTCTCGACCAGGTGCTGCCCCGGCTGGAGCGCGCGGGTCGTGATCAGTTCGAGCAGGGCCTCGTACACACGCTCACGCAGCGGCCCCGGCCGTTCGAGCTTGGGCACGGCTCCCTGCGCCAACTTCGCGGACAGCATGCGCGGTCCCCCTCCTGACGACAGTGTCGAAAGACCGGTGCGGGGCCGCGTCGCGCGACACGCACCAGCGATTGGCTATCGTCTACAGTCTACCGAGAACAGTTGCCTTCTTGACGGTCTTGGGAAGACGGGGATCAGACGGAGACGGTTCCCCGGGCGCCGCGGACCGGCACGCGCGAAGCACGCACGGTGCGGCGTGGCACGCACGGTGCGGCACCTGGGGGACGCGCGGCCGGCTCAGGGGCAGCGCACGACCTGCCCCGCGTAGGAGAGGTTCCCTCCGAAGCCGAACAGCAGGGCCGGGGCCCCCGACTCGACCTCTCCCCTCGCCACCAGCTTGGACAGGGCCATCGGTATCGAGGCCGCGGACGTGTTGCCGGACTCCACCACGTCGCGGGCGATCACCGCGTTGACGGCGCCGATCTTCTGGGCGACGGGCTCGATGATCCGCAGATTGGCCTGGTGCAGCACGACCGCCGCCAGATCCTCGGGGGCGACGCCGGCCCGCTCGCAGACCTGGCGTGCGATCGGCGGCAGCTGGGTGGTGGCCCAGCGGTAGACCGTCTGCCCCTCCTGCGCGAACCGCGGCGGGGTGCCCTCGATCCGCACCGCGCGCCCCATCTGAGGAACGGATCCCCAGAGCACGGGACTGATCCCCGGCCCCTCGCTCTCCCCGGCCGCCACGACGACCGCCGCGCCCGCACCGTCGCCGACCAGGACGCAGGACGTACGGTCGGTCCAGTCGGCGACGGCGGACATGGTGTCCGCGCCGATGACCAGGGCCCGGGCCGCCGAGCCCGCGCGTATCGCGTGGTCGGCGGTGGCGAGCGCGTGGGTGAACCCCGCGCACACGACGTTGAGGTCCATCACCGCCGGCGACTCCATCGACAGCCGCGCGGCGACCCGGGCGGCCGTGTTGGGTGACCGGTCGGTCGCGGTGGAGGTGGCGACCAGGACGAGGTCGATGTCCGCCGGGGTGAGCCCTGCCGAGGCGAGCGCCTTGGCCGCCGCGTGGGCGGCCAGCTCGTCCACGGGCTCGTCGGGGCCCGAGACATGCCGGGTCTTGATGCCGACCCTGCTGCTGATCCACTCGTCGTTGGTGTCCACCATGACCGCGAGATCGTCGTTGGTGAGCACCTTGGCGGGCTGATAGTGCCCGAGCGCGGCGATACGAGTGCCCGTCATGCCCGGGACCCCCTTTGTTGTCGGTCGTCAGGAATCCTCAAGTGTTGTCAAGGACTCGTGAGTAACCGTGCAGGGGATCCGACAGGATTCACCCCCTCCGGTTGGAGACTCCACCACATCGTGATCGTCAACCGGTGAACAACTGGGCGGCCTTGAGCACCAGCTCGTAGACCCCGTACGCCAGCGGGGTCCCCACCCAGAGCCACGCGAAAACGATCAGACCGGTACGCCGTGACGCTTCGGGCGCACCGGTCCGCGCCCGGGCCTCGGGCGCGGCGCCACCCGGGGACGAACTGCTCGGAGACGGGCTACCGGCCATCGGCGGCCTCCTTCGGTGCGGGGGTTGTGCCGGAGGCGGACGTGGATGCGGCGGCGGGGGCGGAGGTGGTCGCGGCTGCGGTCGCCGTCGCGGCTGCGATGTCCGCCGCGGGGACATGGTGGCGGGCATGGACGGGCCGGACCAGTTCGTTGGCGATGAAACCGACGACCAGCAGGCCGATCATGATCGTGAACGAGAGCCCGTAGAGACCGGCTCCGCTCCGGCCGGCCTCCTCCTGGCTGTCCGCCACCCAGTTGACGATGAGCGGGCCCAGCACACCGGCGGTGGACCAGGCGGTGAGCAGCCGACCATGGATCGCGCCGACCTGGTAGGTGCCGAAGAGGTCCTTGAGGTAGGCGGGAATGGTGGCGAAGCCGCCCCCGTAGAAGGAGAGGATCACCAGCGCGCAGATCACGAAGAGCGGCTTGGAGGCGTCCCCGAACAAGGCGATCAGCAGATACATCAGTGCGCCGACGCCCAGGTAGACGCGGTAGATGTTCTTGCGGCCGATCAGGTCGGAGGTGGACGACCAGCCGATGCGCCCCGCCATGTTGGCGGCGGAGAGCAGCGCCACGAAACCGGCCGCGGCCGAGACCGTGACCGGGGTGTCGCTCGTGGCGAAGAAGTCGGTGATCATCGGGGCGGCCTTCTCCAGGATCCCGATGCCCGCGGTGACGTTCATGCACAGGACGAGCCACAGGAACCAGAACTGCGGGGTGCGGATGGCCGAGCGGGCCGAGACCTGGGGTGTGGCCACGGACGCGGCGTCCGCGGCCCGGCCCGTGGCGGCGGGGTCGGCGGCCTTCGACCGCCCGTACCCCGGCGGGGGTACGCGGACGAGCAGCACGCCGAGCGTCATGAAGGCCGCGTAGACCAGCCCGTGCGTCAGGAAGGCGAGGGCGATGCCGTCGCTGTCGTTGCCGTACGTGTCGAGCATCTGCGCGGACCACGGCGAGGCGATGAGCGCACCGCCGCCGAAGCCCATGATGGCGATGCCGGTGGCCATGCCCGGCCGGTCGGGGAACCACTTGATCAGTGTGGAGACCGGCGAGATGTAACCGATGCCGAGGCCGATGCCGCCGACGAATCCATAGCCGAGGACGATCAGCCAGTACTGACGGGTGGCGGCGCCGAGCGCGGCGAGCAGGAAACCGGAGGAGAAGCAGCACAGGGCGACGGTCATGGCCCAGCGCGGGCCGTTGCGCTCGACGAGCGTGCCGCCGAAGGCGGCGGACAGGCCGAGCATCACGATGCCGAGTTGGAAGGGCAGGGCGCTCTCGGTGCCGGAGAGACCGAGGGCGGATTCGAGCGATGGCTTGAACACGCTCCAGGCGTACGCCTGGCCGATCGACAGGTGCACCGACAGCGCGGCGGGCGGCACCAGCCAGCGGCTCCAGCCTGCGGGTGCGATTGGTGGGGTCATGGTCGCGAACTCTAGGAACCCTCAGCGCGCTTGGGAAGGTCTTCCACGCAGTTCACCGGCCGTGCGCCAGGACTGGGACGCCGTGACCCACTGGGAGTCGCGGCGCCGTTACCGGGGGCTCGGATCGGGCGCCCCTGTCACCTGCGGGCAGGTTCGCATACTGTATGCACAAGGCTTTGTGTCCGGGACAGTGAGATCGTGAGAGATCACGTCACCGCGCGAACGATCCGGTGACACCGGCAACTCCGTAATCTCTCATCTCTCAAATTTGCGAACTTACAAGGGCTGATCACCATGGGACGGGTCACCGAGCGCCGCCGCACCATCCGCATCAGGAACGGAGCCGTCAGCAGCAGGCCCGACACCCTGGTCGCCGAAGAACCGCTGGAGATCCGGCTGAACGGCAAACCGCTCGCCATCACGATGCGCACCCCGGGGGACGACTTCGCCCTCGCCACCGGGTTCCTCGTCAGCGAGGGCGTACTCGGCTCGGCCTCCGAGGTGCGGTCCGTCGTGTACTGTGCCGGGGCCCAGGACGACGGATCGAACACGTACAACGTGGTGGACGTGCAGCTCGCCCCCGGCGTGCCGGTACCGGACATCACGCTGGAGCGGAACGTCTACACGACGTCGTCGTGCGGGCTGTGCGGCAAGGCCAGCCTGGACGCCGTGCGGACCACGGCCCGGTTCCCGATCGCGGACACTCCCCCGGTCCGCGTCGAGCCCACGCTGCTCTCGGCCCTCCCCGACCGGCTGCGGGCGGCCCAGCAGGTCTTCGACCGGACCGGTGGGCTGCACGCGGCGGCGCTGTTCTCCGAAGCCGGAGAGCTGCTGGACATCCGGGAGGACGTCGGCCGGCACAACGCGGTCGACAAGCTCGTCGGCCGGGCACTGCGACAGGACCTGCTGCCGTTGTCCCGGGCGATCCTGCTGGTCTCCGGGCGCGCGTCGTTCGAGCTGGCCCAGAAGGCGGTGATGGCGGGCATACCTGTGCTCGCGGCGGTGTCCGCGCCCTCGTCCCTCGCCGTCGATCTCGCGGCGGAGACGGGACTGACGCTGGTCGGTTTCCTGCGCGGGGCGTCCATGAACGTGTACGCGGGCGAGGAGCGGATCGCCTTGCACAGCCAGGTGTGAGTTTTCGGAGACTCGCTTCGCCTCCGGGGCGCGGGCGGAAGTCCCCTTCGGCTCACTCGCCGGCGGACGTGGGCACCCCGGACGTATCGGGCGCCCCGGCCCCTGGCCCACTCGCCCACGGACGTGCCCGGCCCGGACGTATCAGGCACCCCGTCTCGCCCGGGAGGCGACCGCTGGGGCGCGGACGCTCCGGAAGGACCGGCGTCGCTGAGCCGTCGGCCCCCACGGACCGCCGGGGACGTCAGCGGCCGACGCGTCCGTCCGCCATGGCGGCCCGGTCCTCGGGCGGCCGGGCGGCGGACCGTGCCACGACGGGGCTCGCGTCCGGCTCCGCCAGCGGATCCCGGGCCCGGCGCTTGGCGATCACCGCGCACACCATCAGCTGCATCTGGTGGAACAGCATCAACGGCAGGACGGCCAGGCTCGCCTGCGCCCCGAACAGGACGCTCGCCATCGGCAGCCCCGCCGCCAGGCTCTTCTTCGAGCCCGCGAACTGGATCGCCACCCGGTCCGCCCGGCCGAACCCCAGCGCCTTGGCGCCGTACCAGCTCGCCGCCAGCATCGCGGCCAGCAGCACGGCCTCGACACCCAGCAGCGCGCCCAGCCTGGCCGGGGTCACCTGGTGCCAGATGCCCTCGACCATGCCCTGGCTGAAGGCGGTGTAGACGACCAGCAGCACCGAGCCCCGGTCGACCAGGCCGAGCACCTTCTTGTGCCGGGTCAGGAAGCCCGCGACCCAGCGGCGCAGCGCCTGCCCCGCCAGGAACGGCAGCAGCAGCTGCGCCACGATCTTGAGGAGCGAGCCCGCCGAGAAGCCGCCCGTGCCGCCGCCCATCAGCAGCGCCACGAGCAGTGGGGTGGCCACGATCCCTACGAGGCTGGAGAACGATCCGGCGCAGATCGCGGCGGCCACGTTGCCCCGGGCCATGGATGTGAAGGCTATGGACGACTGGACCGTGGAGGGCACCAGGCACAGGAAGAGGAGCCCGCTGTACAGCGAGGGTGTCAGCACGAACGGCACGAGGCCCCGCGCGGCCAGCCCGAGCAGCGGGAAG
This sequence comes from Streptomyces hebeiensis, assembly GCF_052983195.1. Classification (NCBI taxonomy): domain Bacteria; kingdom Bacillati; phylum Actinomycetota; class Actinomycetes; order Kitasatosporales; family Streptomycetaceae; genus Streptomyces; species Streptomyces hebeiensis. The sequence goes on along the minus strand of NZ_CM129812.1, from coordinate 6,698,152 downwards.
AGCACGAACGTACCGGCCAGGACGGTCACGTGCAGCCGCCAGTGGCGCAGCCCGTCGAGCACCTCGCGCGTCGACAGCCTGGCCCCGTAGAGGAAGAACAGCAGCGCCACCGCGCCGGTCGACGCGCCGCCCGCCACGGTGGCGGGCGTACCGGAGACCGGGAGCAGCGCGGCGAGGGCCACCGTTCCGATCAGCGCCAGGAGGTACGGGTCGAGGGGCAACCAGGAGGGCGGGCGAAGGGAACGGCGGCGGTTCATGTGCTCCACTACTACGTGCGGTCGGTACAGATCGTGCCTCCCCATGCTCCACCCGTTCGGGCCGATCGGGAATCCCGCATACCGCTCTGACTGTCATCACGCTTCGCGATGACCCGTAGCCTGGTTATATGCCCGGTGATCCGCGTGGCGGTATGTACGACCCCGCACAGCTGCGTACCTTCCTGGCCGTGGCCCAGACCCTGAGCTTCACGCAGGCCGCCCGCCGGCTGGGAGTGCGCCAGTCGACGGTGAGCCAGCACGTGCGGCGGCTGGAGGACGCGACGGGCCGGCCGTTGTTCAGCCGTGACACCCACAGCGTGGAGCTGACCGAGGACGGCGAGGCGATGCTCGGATTCGCCTCGACGATCCTGGCCGCGCACGAACGGGCGGCGGCCTTCTTCACCGGCGGCCGGCCGCGCGGCCGGCTGCGGTTCGGGGCGTCGGAGGACTTCGTCCTCACCCGGCTCCCCGAGATCCTGGAGTCGTTCCGGCGCGACCATCCCGAGGTGGACCTGGAGCTGACCGTCGAGCTCTCCGGCACCCTGCACGAACAGCTCGCCGCCGGCCTTCTCGATCTGGTGCTGGCCAAGCGCCGCGGCGGCGACACACACGGCGAGCTGGTCTGGCGGTCCGCCCTGACCTGGATCGGCGCCCCGCGGCTGCGGCTGGACCCCGGCCGGCCGGTCCCGCTGATCGTGTATCCGCCGCCGGGGATCACCCGGGCCCGCGCCCTGACGGTGCTGGAGGCGCACGGCCGGCGTTGGCGCGTCGCCTGTACGAGCGCGAGCCTGAGCGCGCTGATCGCGGCGGCCAGGGCGGGGCTCGGGGTGATGGCGCACACGCGCGGGCTGATACCGACGGGGCTGGTCCCGGTCCCGGCCCGGGCGGGGCTGCCGGAACTGGGCGAGGTGGACTTCGTCCTCCTGCACGGCGCCAGGAGTACGGGGCGCGGGGGCGGGGCCGCCCAGGAGGCGGCGGACGCGCTGGCCGCGGCGATCCTGGCGGCCGGTGACCGGCTGCGCCGCCCGGCCGCCGAGGGCTGAAGCCCTCGACGGCCACGCGTGGCGCCCTTCCGCCGCACGTGACGCCCGTCCGGGCCGCTGCCCGTTCGCCGCCCGACGCGTGCCCGGTCGGGGCCGAGCCGTGGCGGCTCGCCTGCTGCCCCCTTCCGGGCCCGCGCGCTCGGTACGCTCGCGCCGTCGGCCGTCCCCCGAAACCGCCCGGCGCCGCTTCCGGCGGAAAGTTCGCAGGTGAGAGCCCGTCAGCAACTCATCAGGTACGGACCAAGCCCGCCGCGCGGTAGAGCGGACGTGACTCCTCCGTACGGATTCGGTGGAGATTCCGGGCCGCCGCATCCGTCGCGGGCCCGCGAAGCGGCCCAACCCCTGTTCTCCCGGCCCGTTTCGGGTCGTCGACCTGTGCGAATACCGCCGGTAACCAGCTCCCTTCGGGCTCTGTCCACGCTCCGGAGGGTGGGGTACCGTCACCGGCGCCGTACGGAGCGCCACGAGGAGCCATGCCATTGCGCGAGATCACCGTCCCCCCGTTGCCGGCCGCCCCCCATGTCGGTGGGCTCGCGGACATCGTGTTCGAGCACGCTCTGGAGGATCCGGAACGCGCCGCGCTCGGCGTCAAGGACGCGACGGGCCGGTGGCGGGACATGAGCGCGGCGGAGTTCCGTGACGAGGTGATGGCCCTGGCCAGGGGACTGCTCGCACAGGGCGTACGGTTCGGGGACCGGGTCGCGATCATGTCCCGTACCCGCTACGAGTGGACGCTCTTCGACTTCGCGCTCTGGGCCGTCGGCGCCCTGCCCGTCCCGGTCTATCCCACGTCCTCCGCCGAGCAGGTCCACTGGATGCTGTACGACGCGGAGGTGTCCGCCTGTATGGTCGAGCACGAGGACCACGCGATGACCGTCGGCTCGGTGATCGACCGGCTGCCCCGCCTCAAGCGGCTCTGGCAGCTGAACGGGGGCGCGGTGGCGGAGCTGTTCGCCGCGGGTGAGACGGTGGACGACGACGTCGTGCACCGGCACCGGATGGCGGTGACGCCGGACTCGACGGCCACGGTCATCTACACCTCGGGCACCACCGGCCGGCCCAAGGGCTGCGTCCTCACCCACGCCAACTTCATGTTCGAGGCGGACACCGTCCTGGGCCGCTGGGAACCGGTCTTCCGCTCCCGCCCGGACGACGAGGCCTCGACCCTGCTGTTCCTGCCCCTCTCACACGTCTTCGGGCGCATGATCGAGATAGCGGCGGTACGCGGCCGGGTGAAGCTGGGCCATCAGCCGGTCCTCAAGGCGAGCGCCCTGCTGCCGGATCTGGCCGCGTTCGCGCCGTCCTTCGTCCTGGCGGTGCCGTACATCTTCGAGAAGGTCTACCACGCGGCCCGCCGCAAGGCGGAGTCAGAGGGGAAGGCCGCTCCGTTCGACAAGGCCGTGGAGGTGGCGGTGCGCTACGCGGAGGCCAGGGAGCGGCGGGCCTTCGGCCTCGGCCCGGGGCCCTCCGCCGCGCTGCGCGTACAGCACCAGTTCTTCGAGAAGGCGGTGTACGCCAAGGTGCGTGCGGCGATGGGCGGGCGGGTGCGGCACGCCATGTCGGGCGGTTCCGCGATGGACCGGCGGCTCGGCCTCTTCTTCGCCGGCGCGGGCATCACCATCTACGAGGGGTACGGGCTCACGGAGTCCAGCGCGGCGGCGACCGCGAACCCTCCGGGGCGTACCCGCTTCGGCACGGTCGGGCTGCCCATACCGGGCGGGTCGGTGCGGATCGCCGAGGACGGCGAGGTCTGGCTGCGCGGCGGCCACGTCTTCGCGGGCTATCTGACCGACAAGGAGGCCACCGACCGGACCCTGCGCGACGGCTGGCTGGCGACCGGGGACCTGGGCGCGCTCGACGAGGACGGCTATCTCACCATCACCGGGCGGAAGAAGGAGATCCTGGTCACCTCGGGCGGCAAGAGCCTGTCGCCCGCCTGGCTGGAGGAGCGGGTACGGGCGCATCCGCTGGTCGCGCAGTGCCTCGTGGTCGGCGACGACCGGCCGTACGTCGCCGCCCTGGTCACGCTGGACAAGGAAGGCGTCGATCACTGGCTGTCCATCCAGGGCCGGCCGCCGCTCAAACCCGCCGCGCTGGTGCGGGACACGGACCTGGAGACGGAGATCCGCCGTGCGGTGGTGGCCGCCAACACCTCGGTGTCCCAGGCGGAGTCGATCCGTACGTTCCGTATCCTGGCGCACCCGTTCAGCGAGGAACAGGGGCTGCTGACACCGTCGCTGAAGCTCAAGCGGAAGGCGATAGAGGCCGCGTACGCGGCGGAGGTCGAGGCGCTCTACCGGTGAATGGCCGAGGCCGCGGCCGGGCAGGGGCGGAGGGAACGGGAAGACCGGACCCCCGCCGCGGGAATCCGGTGGCCCTTGTGATCGTTGCTCCCGAAGACACCCCCTACGACGTGAGGACCGACAGCTCGTGAGCCAGGTGCCCGCACTCACCCTCAACAACGGCGTGAAGATTCCCCAGCTCGGCTTCGGCGTCTGGCAGGTGCCGGACGCCGAGGCGACATCGGTGGTCGCCACCGCGCTGGAGGCCGGATACCGCAGCATCGACACCGCGGCCGCCTACGGCAACGAGGAGGGCACGGGCAGGGCCCTCGCCGCCTCCGGGATAGCCCGCGAGGACCTGTTCGTCACCACGAAGCTGCAGAACAGCGATCAGGGTTACGACTCCACGCTGCGCGCCTTCGACGCCTCGCTGGGCAGGCTCGGTCTCGACTACGTCGACCTGTACCTGATCCACTGGCCGATGCCCTCCGTCGACAGGTACGTGGACACGTACAAGGCGTTCGAGAAGATCTACTCGGACGGCCGGGCCAAGGCCATCGGCGTGTCGAACTTCCTCCCGGAGCATCTGGACCGGCTGGCCGACGAGTCCGCGGTGGTCCCGGTGCTCAACCAGATCGAGCTGCACCCGCAGCTCCAGCAGGCGGAGTCGCGCGCCTTCCACGCGGAGCGCTCCATCCTCACCGAGGCGTGGTCCCCGCTGGGCCAGGGCAAGGGCCTGCTGGAGGTCCCGACGGTGGTCGCGATCGCGCGGAAGCACGGCAGGACCCCGGCGCAGGCGGTGCTGCGCTGGCACCTCCAGCTGGGCAACGTGGTGATCCCCAAGTCCGTGACCCCGTCCCGGATCCGGGAGAACATCGACGTGTTCGACTTCGAGCTGGACACGGACGACCTGGCGGCACTCGCCGCGCTGGACGAGGGCAAGCGCCTGGGCCCCGACCCGACGGTCTTCACCGCCGGCGCTCGCTGAGTACGACGGGCCGGCCGAGGCGGGCCGGTACGGTACGACGAAGGCGGCGCGCGCCGGCGAGGGCGCGCGCCGCCTTCGTCGTACGACGGGGCGGGCGCGGAGGCGCGAGCGCGAGCCGCCTTCGTCGTACGACGGGGCGGGCGCGGAGGCGCGAGCGCGAGCCGCCGGACCGCGGCCCCGGCGGACTCGCGCCGCGACCGGTCAGCTCGCGCCGTGGGACGGAGCGATCTCCTCGACGCGGCGCGCGAGAGCGAAGTCCTTCTCGGTCAGGGCGCCGCCCGCGTCGTGCGTCCGCACGGCGACGGCCACGGTGTCGTACCCCAGCGTCAGTTCCGAGTGGTGGTTCGACTCGTCCTGGATCCGGGCGACATGGACGACGAGGGCGGTCGCCGCGAAGTGCGTGCCGAGGCGGTACGTCCGAGCGAGCCGGCCGTCCGTCACGGACCAGCCGGGCAGCTCCCGCAGCCGGTTCTCGGTCTCCTGCTGGGACAGCGCTCCGGTGGCCATGGCCGGGGCTCCTTCCGTCGAACGGATGATGACACGGCCCGACCCTACGTCCCCCGGCCCGTCCCCGCGGTTCCGCCGTGCTGAACGCCCCGTTCACGCCCTCCGCCCGGTGGCCGTCGGCGTGGCGGCGGGGGCCGAACCGTTTCCCCATGGCGACTTTTCAGTCGAAAAAATAATTGGTGAGAAGGGGGCATGACGGCGGGCATCAGGGGCAGGCGCAGCTCCGTCGAGGATCCGCCGCACTGAAAGGTGATGTCATGACGACCGGAACTGTCCATGCTGCCGGGGCCGCTGTGACGGAGCAGGCGGATGACGTCCTGGCTTCCGGCGTGACGGCGAACACCGACGCGCCGGCCGACGCCGGGTGGCCGGCGTCGCCGTCACCGTCGGACGAGCTGCCGTACATCGAGGATCCGGGCAGCGTCGCGCCGAAGGACGCGCGGGAACTCTCCAAGCTCTTCTTCGACCGGCTGCACGTGCTGGAAGAGGGCACGCACGAGTACCAGTACGCGCGCAACACGCTCATCGAGATGAACCAGTCGCTGGTCCGGTTCGCCGCGAGCCGGTTCCGCAACCGGGGCGGTGGTGACATGGAGGACATCCTCCAGGTCGGCACCATCGGCCTGATCAAGGCGATCGACCGGTTCGACCTGTCCCGCGAGGTGGAGTTCACCTCCTTCGCGGTCCCGTACATCGTCGGCGAGATCAAGCGCTTCTTCCGGGACACCACCTGGGCGGTCCATGTCCCGCGCCGTCTCCAGGAACTGCGGGTGGAGCTGGCCAAGGCCAAGGAGCGGCTGGCCACCCGCCTGGACCGGGAACCGACGGTCAGGGAGCTCTCGGAGCTGCTCGGGATCAGCGAGGAGGAGGTCGTGGAGGGCCTGGTCGCGACCAACGGCTACACGGCCGGCTCGCTCGACATGCCGGCCGGCGAGGACGACCCGCACGGTGGCGGGCGGACGTTCGCCGATGTGCTGGGCGACGCGGACCCCGCGATCGAGAAGGTCGAGAACCTGCACGCCCTGGCCCCGCTGCTGGAGCAGCTCGACGAGCGCGAACGCGACATCGTGCGGATGCGGTTCGGCCAGGAGATGACGCAGTCCCAGATCGGCGCGCGGCTGGGCGTGTCGCAGATGCACGTCTCGCGGCTGCTGAACCGCATCATCACTCAGCTGCGGGCCGGGATGCTCGTCGAGGAGTGACGGGCGGCGGACGACCGCGGGGGCGGTGTCGGACCACCCATGGGCCACACCCGGTCCATGACCACCACGACATCCGGCGCCTCCGGCACCTCCCCCGGTCCGACCGCCACGCGGCGGCGCGGGCGCACGTGCGTCCGCCGGCGGCGGTACGGGCCGTGCTGGCCGACTCCGCACAGGCGCCGTCTGCCGCGAGGGCGACCTCACCCCAGGGGGCCGGGGCGCGCGCCCCGGCGCTCACCCGCCGCGCACGCGGATCGCGCGGCGGGTGAGCGGGTGAGCGTCAGCGGGCCCGGCGTGAACCGTGAGCGGTGGGCCAGAGGCTCGCCGGGACCCGGTCAGCTCCGCGCGAGCCGCAGGGTGACCAGTTCGAACGGGCGCAGCGCCAGCTGGATCCCGCCGTCCGTGAGTTCCGGCCGCTCCGCGTCCGTCAGCGGACGCTCCAGCAGGTCGGTCCTGGCGACCGCGCCGGCCTCCAGGCCCAGCCCGATCCGGACCCTGGCCCGCCCACCGTTCGACTCGTAGAGGCGGACGACCAGGTCGCCGCTGCCGTCGTCGGCCAGTTTGACCGCGCTGACCACGACGGCGTCGTTGTCGACGGTCACCAGCGGTGCCACCGGCGCCTGCCCGGCGACCCGGCGCTCCGGCAGATTGATCCGGTAGCCCTCCCTGACGGCGTCCCCGATCCCCGCGCCCGGCACGAGCGCGTACCGGAAGCGGTGCACGCCCTGGTCGGTCTCCGGGTCGGGGAAGCGGGGGGCGCGCAGGAGGGAGAGCCGGACCGTGGTGGTGGTGCCCGCGTCGGCGGCCCGGACGGCACGGGTCACGTCGTGTCCGTACGTCGAGTCGTTGACCAGCGCGACGCCCCAGCCCGGCTCCTCCAGGTGGATGAACCGGTGGTTGCACGCCTCGAACTTGGCCGCGTCCCAGCTGGTGTTGGTGTGCGTGGCCCGGTGCACATGGCCGAACTGGGTCTCGGAGGCGTACCGCTCGGCGTGCACGTCCAGCGGGAAGGCGGCCTTCAGGAACTTCTCCGTCTCGTGCCAGTCCACCTCGGTCTCGATGTCGAGCCGCTTGGTGCCCGGCGAGAGCGTCACCGTCTGGGTGACCTTGGAGGAGCCGAAACCGCGCACCACGCGTACGCCCGCGCAGTCGGTGCCCTTGCCACCGATCGGGGTCAGTTCGTCCAGGTCCGTGAGGTCGGTGACGGTGTTCCGGTAGAACTCGTCCACGTCCCAGGCGTCCCACTGGTTCGGGAAGTCGGGGTGGATCTGCAGCAGGTTGGCCGCCTCGCCCGGCGGGACGGTCTCGCGCTCCGCGCTGACGTCGTACACCGACACCACCAGGCCGCGGCCGTCGATCTCCACCTCCAGCAGTCCGTTGCTGAGGAGGTAGCCGCCGCCCTCGCGCGGCAGCAGCTGGGCGCTGCCACCGCCGATGACGGGTGCCGCTCCCCCGGCGGGTACCCCGGCCCGGGTGTGCGGCGCGGAGTTGAACAGCAGGGTGGTCCCTCCGGAGGCGTCCCCGGCCAGCGCGCGCTGGGCGCCGTCGATGATCGCGCCCAGTTCGGCAGCGACGCCGGCGTAGGTCTTCTCGGCCTCGCGGTGGACCCAGGCGATGGACGAACCGGGCAGGATGTCATGGAACTGGTGCAGCAGGACCGTCTTCCAGATCCGGTCGAGCTGCTCGTACGGATAGGGGAAGCCGGTCCGTACGGCGGCGGTGGTGGCCCACAGCTCGGCCTCCCGCAGCAGGTGCTCGCTGCGCCGGTTGCCCTGCTTGGTCCTGGCCTGGCTGGTGAGCGTGGCCCTGTGCAGCTCCAGGTACAGCTCGCCGACCCACACCGGCGGATCGGGGTACTCCGCCTCGGCCTTGGCGAAGAACGCCGCGGGGGCCTCCCACTCGACGGTGGCGGACCCTTCCAGGCTGCGCATCCGGGCGGCCTTGGCGATCATCTCGCGGGTCGTGCCGCCGCCTCCGTCGCCCCAGCCCGTCGGCGCGAGCGAGTGCCGGGCGCGGCCCTTCTCCTTGAAGTTCCGCGCGGCGTGCGCGATCTGCTCGCCGGTCATGGAGCAGTTGTAGGTGTCGACGGGCGGGAAGTGGGTGAAGATGCGCGTGCCGTCGATGCCCTCCCAGGTGAAGGTGTGGTGCGGGAAGGTGTTGACGGCCGACCAGGAGATCTTCTGGGTGAGCAGCCACTTGGACCCGGCGGCCTTGATGATCTGCGGGAGCCCGGCGGCGAAGCCGAAGGTGTCGGGCAGCCACGCCTCGTCGTTCTCGATGCCGAACTCGTCCAGGAAGAAGCGCTTGCCGTGGACGAACTGGCGGGCCATGGCCTCGGACCCGGGCATGTTGGTGTCGGACTCCACCCACATGCCGCCGGCCGGGACGAACCGGCCCTCCGCGACGGCCTTCTTGACCTTCGCGTAGACCTCGGGGCGGTGCTCCTTGATCCAGGCGTACTGCTGCGCCTGCGACATGGCGTAGACGAACTCGGGCTCGTCGTCCAGCAGGGCGGTCATGTTCGCCGTCGTGCGGGCGACCTTGCGCACCGTCTCGCGCAGCGGCCACAGCCAGGCGGAGTCGATGTGCGCGTGGCCGACCGCGCTGATCCGGTGCGCGGTGGGCGGCGCGGGAGTGGCCAGTACGCCGGCGAGCCGTTCCCGGGCGGCGGCCGCCGTACCGGGCACGTCCTGGAGGTCCACGGCGTCCAGCGCACGGCCGACGGCCCGCAGGATCTCCCAGCGGCGGGCGCCCTCGACGGGCAGCTCCGCCATCAGCTCGCCGAGCACCTCCAGGTCCTGGACGAGCTGCCAGACGTCCTCGTCGAAGACCGCGAGGTCCATCCGGGCCAGCGTGTACTGCGGCTCGGCGCCGGCCGTCTCCTTGTCCCCCAGCTTCGTCGGCAGGAACGGGTGGTAGTCGAGGATGACCGGGTTGGACGCCGCCTCGATGTGCAGCAGCACCTCCTCGCCGCCCTCGGCGGGCGCCGCGATCCGTACCCACTGGTTACGCGGGTTGAGTCCCTTGACCGGCGAGCCGTCGGGCCGGTAGACGAGGCCCTCGCACTGGAATCCGGGCATGTTCTCGTCGAAGCCGAGGTCGAGGATCGCTTCCACGGTCCGGCCCGCCCACGCCTCGGGGACGGTGCCGGACACCCGGAACCAGCTGGTTCCCCAGGGAGCGCCCCACCGGTCCCCGACGGCGATCGGCCGGGTGGGGCCCGCGAGGCCCTCCGCGACGGGTACGGGCTCCCCCGGCGCGGTCCAGACGGCGATGTCGAGGGGGACGGACTCGGGGTATACGGCGGGCCGGATGCGTTCGTCGAGGACCCGCTTGAGGCGGCCTTCGATCAGGCGGCGGTCGTCGTGCATGAGGGGCTGCTCCTGGATCGCGTGGGTTGCGGCTCGTCGGGCGGTTCGGGTCGCGTGGTGGTACGGGCCGCGCGGTGGTGCCGGCGGCGTGGTGGTGCGGGTTGGTGGCGGACGTCGGGTCGTGCCGTGGCACGGTCGGGGCGTGAGGTGTGAGAGAGGACGGAGCGTGGTGGGGACAGGTCGTGGTGGGGACGGGGCGTGCGGTGGCGGTCGTCGCCCCCGCCTCAGGCGCCCAGCACCTCCTCCGGGTGGACGACCTCGGTGATACCGCGAGCCGCCAGGTGCGCCCTGTCCTCGGCACGGCTCGCGAGGACGGCGGCGGGCCGGACACCGTCCTCGATGAGCCGGGCGAACGCCTCGAAGAAGGCACCGCCCGGCGCGCAGACCGAGCGGGCCGGCGCCGTGTCGCCGTCCCCCGTACCCTCGCCCGTGTCCCCCGTATCGACGGCCAGGGCGGTCGTCCGGGGCGCCGGATCGTACGCCCGGCCGCGTCGGTCCCGGACGATCCGCGCGAGGGCCTCCCCCGCGGGCTTGGTCCGCCGGTCGTTGGTCAACAGGCCGAGACCGTACTCCAGTTCGGGGAAGTCCGCGAGGTCCCGGGAGACATCGTGGGAACACCACCAGGTCACCCCCCACACGTCGCGGCAGTCCAGCGCGTTCGCGACGGTCGCCTCGGTGAACTCCGCGGCGTGCTCGGGCGGGATGAGCGGTGCGGGGGCGCCGACCTCCTGGAGCCAGACCGGCCGGTCCGGCTCCGCGGCCCATGCCTTCGACAGCTCGATCAGGTACGCGGCGTGGTGCTCGGTGGCGACGCCGGTACGGCCGTGGCGCTGGGCGGTGCCGTTGAACACCCAGGAGTGCACGGCGGTGACCGCCCCGATGCGGGCCGCGTGCGCGGGGGTGAAGGCGTGGTCGTCCTGGTACCAGGCCGCGTCGTACGCGGCGTGCAGGTGGAGCCGGCCCGGCGCGCCCTCCTCGCAGGCGGCCAGCAGCCGCCGGAGCCAGTCGGCTGCCTGCTCGGGGGTGACGGGGTCGGGGTCGGGGTGCGGTGACCCGGAGAACTGGTTGGCCTCGTTGCCGAGGGTCATTCCGAGGAAGTTGGGCCGGTCGGCGAGGGCCGCGGCGAGCGTGCGCAGGTAGACCGCCTGCGCGGCGACGACATCGTTGTCCGTGAAGATGTTGCGCCGGTGCCAGGTCCGGGTCCAGGCGGGCAGGAAGTCGAAGCTCGACAAATGGCCCTGGAGTCCGTCGACCTGGACGTCGAGGCCGCGTTCCGCCGCGGCGTCGGCGAGCCGGACGAGCTGGTCGACCGCGCGCGGGCGGATCAGGGCGCGGTTGGGCTGGAAAAGGGGCCAGAGCGGGAAGACCCGGATGTGGTCGAGGCCCAGGGCCGCGATCGAGTCGAGGTCGGCGCGTACGGCGTCGAGGTCGAAGTCCAGCCAGTGGTGGAACCAGCCCTGGCTGGGCGTGTAGTTGACGCCGAAGCGCGGCACGGGAGTGCTCATACGGGCGATGTCGTCCTGTCCTGGTTCTGTGGAGAGTCGGCGGTCCGTCCCGCCCGGCTCGCGGGGTCAGCCCTTGACGGCGCCTTCGCCGACGCCCCGGAAGAAGTAGCGCTGGAGGCAGGCGAAGAGCACGATGAGCGGCAGCACGGCGATGATCGTGCCGGCCGCGACCAGCCGTTCGTCGTTGGCGAACGTGCCGTGCAGGTAGTTGAGTCCGATGGTCAGGGTGTAGTTCTGCGGGTCGCTCAGGACGATCAGCGGCCAGAGGAAGTCGTCCCACGCGCCCATGAAGGCGAAGATGGCCACGACGGCGAGGGTGCCCTTGACACCGGGCAGCGCGATGCGCAGGAAGCGCTGCCAGGCGTTCGCCCCGTCCACGTACGCCGCCTCCTCGACCTCCGCCGGAAGCCCCAGGAAGGCGTTGCGCATCAGCAGCACGTTCAGCGCGCCGATCGACCCGGGCAGCAGTACGCCGAGCAGGGTGTTGTTCAGCCCCAGCTCCCGCATGGTGGTGAACTGGGCGATGATGATGCCCTCCACCGGTACCAGCATGGCGAGGATGAACGCGAGGGTCGCCGCCTTGCGGCCCCGGTAGCGCAGCCGGGCCAGCGCGTAACCGGCCAGCGCGGCGCCGACACAGTTGGTGACAACGTTGGCACAGGCGACCTTGAGGGAGTTGAACGCGTACTCCCACACGGGGATGGTCTCCGCGACCCTTCCGTAGTTGGCGAGCGTGGGGTCGCTCGGGAGGAAGGAGGGCGGGGAGCTGAAGATGTTCTCGGTGGGGCCCTTGAGCGAAGTGGACAGCTGCCACAGGAACGGACCGACCATCAGGGCGAGGACGGCGACGAGCAGGGCGTAGCGCAGGACGAGTTGTCCGAGCCCGATGCGCCGGCCCTCGCCGTCGGTGAAGGCGGTGCGCGGCCCTCCCGCGGTGCGCGGCCCTCCGGCCCCGCGGGACACACCCGACGTACGGAAGGACCGCCCGCCGGTGGCGGTCACGGCGCGGTCCGTGCTCGCGGAGCCGGACGCGGCTGCCGGGTCCGGCCGGTGGGGGGCTTTCGGGGCACTCACGCGTCCTCCTTGCGGTCGGCGCGGAGCACCAGGAGCATCAGGGCGACCGTGACGACGAAGACCACGACCGAGATGGCGGAGGCGTACCCGACCCGGCCGGACAGTCCGGTGCCCACGCGCTGGACGAGCATCACGAGCGTGGTGTCCTCACCCGCCGGGCCGCCGGTCGGGCCGGCCATCAGGTAGACCTCGGAGAAGACCTTGAAGGCGGCGACCGAGGAGAGCGCGCCGACGAGGACCATGGTGGAGCGGACGGCCGGCATGGTGACGGTGACGAACCGGCGCACGGCCCCCGCCCCGTCCACGGCGGCGGCCTCGTGCAGCTCGCGCGGGACGTTGGCGAGCGCGGCCAGATAAATGATCATGTAGTAGCCGAGGCCCTTCCAGACCGTGACGGCCATGGCGCTCATCAGCAGCAGCCACTGGTCGCTGAGGAAGCCGATCTTCCCCACGCCGACCATCTCCAGCAGGGAGTTGACGAGTCCCCGGTCGTCCAGCATCCACACCCAGATCAGTCCGACCACGACGATCGAGGCGACGACCGGGGTGTAGAACGCGGAGCGGAAGAAGGTGATGCCGGGGATCTGCCGCTGGACGAGCAGGGCCAGCAGCAGCGGCAGGAGGACCAGGGCCGGTACGACCCCGACGACGTACAGCGTGCTGTTGCGCAGCCCGATCCAGAACATCTCGTCGTCGAGCAGTTCCGCGAAGTTGGCGAGCCCGACGAACTCGCCGGCGACCAGGGTCCGCCGGTCGGTGAAGGAGTTGATCAGCGTACTGAGGAACGGGTACAGGCTGAACGCGCCCACGATCAGCAGTCCCGGCGCCGCGAACAGCCAGGGGCTGGTGGGTAGTTGCCGTCTGATCCCGCCGCCGGCGAGATCGGCGGGCCCGTGGCGGGGTCGGATGAGTTCGCCCGAGGGGCGGTGGTGCTTTTCATCGTCGCTTTCGCTCGACTCTTGGCTGTGGCTCTGACTCCGGCCCCCGCTCCGGGCCGCGACGGGCGGCGGGCGCCCGTCGCGACGGGACGAACGTCGCCGGGAGGGGCGCCGGCTCGGGCCCGGGCCGGGCCCGGGCCGGGGGTCAGCTCTGCTTGAGCAGCTTGTCGCAGGCCTCGACGGCGCGGTCGAGCGCCTCCTGCGGGCTCACCTTGCCCTGGAGCGCCTTGGCGACCTGGTTGCGCAGCTCGGTCTTCATCTGCTCGCTGAACAGGACCGGCGTGTAATTGACAGCGGAGTCCAGCGACTTGGCCGCGGCGATCCGCACGCGTGTCTCGTCGGTGCCGTCCTCCTTGGTGAAGTACGGGTCGTCCAGGCTCCCCTTGGTGCTCGGGAAGATCGCGACCTGCTTGGCGAAGGACATCTGCCGGGTCTTGTCGGTCACGAAGTGGGCGAACGCCACGGACGTCGCCTTCTGCTTCGTCCGGGCGTTCACCATCACGCCCATGACGTACATGTTGACCTTGCCGGTGCTGGTGACCTGGTCGGTGATGCCGATGTTCTTGTAGAGGCGCGGGGCCTCCTTCTTGAACTTCTCCAGGTCGAGGGCGCTGCCCGGGTTCATGGCCACGGACTCGGTCAGGAACTTGGTCCCGGAGCTCTCGGGAGTCGCGGTCAGCGCCTGCGAGTCCAGCGCCTTCTTGTCGAACAGCTCCTTGTAGCGGGTGAGCATCTCGACGCCCTTGGCGTCGTTGAAGGTGAAGCCCGTGCCTTCCTTGTTCATCAGCGAGGCGCCGTAGCGGCCGAAGTCCTCGATGGTGGGCACCTGCGCCAGGGTGGCGATCTTGCCGTTGCTCTGCTCGGCCAGCCGCAGGCCGCTCTCGAAGACCTCGTCGTAGGTCGTCGGCGGCTTCTCGGGGTTGAGCCCGGCCTCCTCGAAGAGACGCTTGTTGTAGAACATCGGGCCGGTGTTCAGGTACCAGGGGAAGGCGTAGGTGCCCTGAAGACCCGGTATCTGGTGGCTCCGCCAGGCGCCCGGCAGGTACTCCTTGCCGTACGCGGCGGCCGTCTCGTCCTTGTCGAGGTCCATGGCCAGCCCGGCCTTCGCCAGCGGGGTGACCAGGTCGGGCGAGACGTTCACGACGTCGGGCAGCGTGCCACCGGCGGCGTCCGCGCTGAGCTTGTCGGCGTATCCCTCGGCCGGCCGGTCGATCCACTGCACCTCCGTACCCGGGTACTCCTTCTCGAAGTCCTTGATGACTCCGTTGAAGTAGTCCTTGAAGTTCGCCTGAAGGTTCCAGGTCTGGAAGGTGATCTTGCCCTTGACAGCGTCGGAGGCGTCGGAGGACCCGTCGTCGGCCCCTCCCCCACAGGCGCTGAGCGGCAGGACGGTGGCGAGAACAGCGGCGAGGGCGACTGCTCTTCGGGAGATGCGCACGGTGAACGGCTCCTTTGCTCGGACCAGGCGTGCGAAACGGCCAGCCGGAGCGGCGCTGCACCGGCTGTTGCCCAATTTCCAGCAGAGATTCGCAGTGCCCCCGGCGGAAGTCAACACATACTGACGACAAAGTCATCACTGTCTGATATCAGACCAGGCCAGCCGTCATATTTTGCCTTTCTTGCAGGCAACCACTAATGCGCTTTAGGATGGTGACACTCAAGCGCTTTAGTGCCCGATGTGCAAGGCTTGTCCGGTACGGCGGGAAAGCCCGGGGACGCCGATGGGGGTCGGCCGAGAAGGACAGCGGAGAAAAGGGGCACAGGTGACAGCCAACGGGCCGTCGGCCAAGGACACCGCGGCGGCCCGGCGCGGTCGCGCGCGCCGTCCGACCATGAAGGACATCGCCCAGCGCGCCGGGGTCTCCGAGAGCGCCGTGTCCTTCGCGCTCAACGACCGGCCGGGGGTCTCCGAGGTGACCCGCGCCCGGGTCCGCCGGGTCGCGGAACAACTGGGCTGGCGGCCGAGCACCGCCGCGCGCGCCCTGTCGGGCGAGGGAGCGGCCACCGTCGGACTGGTGCTCGCGCGGCCCGCGGCGACCCTCGGCGTCGACTCGTTCTTTCTCCAACTGATCTCCGGCATCCAGGAGATCCTGTCAGACCGTGGACTCGGCCTGCTCTTCCAGGTGGTGGAGGACGTGACCGCCGAGTGCGCGGTCTACCGGCGGTGGTGGGCGGAGCACCGGGTGGACGGGGTGCTGGTGGTGGATCCGAGGACCGACGACCCCCGCCCCGCCCTGCTGGACGAGTTGGGGCTGCCCGCCGTGGTCATCGGCGCGCTGACGGACGAGGGGGGACGTACGGGAGCGGGCCCGTCCCAGGTACGGGCCGACGACGCGGGCGGCATGGCCGTGATCGTCGACCGGCTGTACGCGCTGGGGCACCGGCGCATCGCGCACGTCGCCGGCCTGCCGTCGCTCGCCCACACCGAGCGGCGGATCCGGTCGTTGCGCGTCGAGGCCGGCCGGCGCGGTCTGGCGGACGTCCACTCGTTCACCACGGACTACTCCGACACCGAAGGCGCGGCCGTGACCCGCCGGCTGCTGGACCGGGGCGCCCCGCCGACCGCGCTGATCTACGACAACGACGTGATGGCCGCCGCCGGAGCGGCGGTCGCGGCGGGCCTGGGCAGGGCGGTGCCGGGGGACGTCTCGGTCGTCTCCTGGGAGGACTCGGCGCTGTGCCGACTGGTACGCCCCTGGCTGACGGCGCTGTCCCGCGACACGATCGCCTTCGGCCGGCTCGCGGCGGGGGAACTCGCCGCGCTCCTGGACGGCGGCCCGGCCCGTACCGTACAGGTGCCGCTCCCCCGCCTGATCGAACGGGAGAGCACGGCGAGGGCCCGTCCCGTACATCAGGAGTCCCCGGCCGACGACGGTTGAGGGGGCGGGGAGCCAACCGCCGCCGCCGGGCGCTCGGCCCCTCCCGCGACGAGGCGGCCGGGCCGGTCACCCGCCGCTCGCCCGGACGCCCGGTCGGCCGTGTGCCGGCCGCCGCCCGTCCCACGGCGGGCGGCGGCCTGTCAGGATGCGCTCTCCGCCGTGCCCCGTCGGTCGGGAGCGGAGGAGGGCGGACGGCGCGGAGCCGTCGGTCGTGAGGCCGACCGGACCGTACGGAACCGGCCGGCCCTCGGCTACTGGGTTGTCCCGCCCCGGTTCGGTTCCGTCTCGGCGGTCGGTCCTTCGACGCCGACGGCGGCCTCCACGTCCCGGTTCGCGACGGCGGAGGACCGGCGACGGGTCTCCGCCAAGTCGGCGCGGGCGACCTCGGCGCGCAGCATGGCGTTGAGTGCGGCGAACGTGTCGATGGGCATGGCTGTGTTCCTCACGGTGAGTCGGTGAGCCGGTGCTGATCAACTACTGCGGGAGGAAGGGCACTTCAGTGCGAAACGCACTCGATGCCCCGACTGTCAGCAGCGCAGCACCACACAGCGCGTGGGCCCCGGCACGACCGGGGCTCCGGACGGCGCGCACCGTCCGGCCCGCGGAGCCCGGTCCGGTCCGTACGGCCGGTGTCGGCACACGAGTCGCACCCGCGTCACACAGGATCGCTCGGTCCTGGCGGGAGCGGTCTGCTCGGTCTCGGCCGGGTCCTGCTGCTGTCCCTCGCCGGCCGGATCCCGCGGCGCCGAGACGGGCGGCGGAGGCTCCGCCTCCTGCGCCGACGCCACGGAGGACAGGAGGGAGGCGAGCGTCATGGCGAGGAACGCGGCCAGCACCAGCGCCACGATCAGGGTCCGGCGCTCGGCGGCAGCACGTACCACGTCGGGGCGGGGGACGACAGGTGCGACACGGCGCATGGGCACGACCTCCTGGACAAGCCACCTCTGCCCATGAGGAACGGCGTTTCGTCCTGCTACCGCCGGAAATCGCTCGCACGAGGGACGCGCACGCCAGGGGCGCGCGTCAGGACGACTCCGCCTCGTGCCCGGCGGGACACGCCCCTGGTGAGACCCCGTCGGCGGCATAGGTGGGCGGTCGTTCGCCCTCGCGTGCCCCGTTCCGCACCGGCACCTGCGGTCCGCTGCCCTCCCTCAGCCAGCGCCTGAGCACCCTGTGCACCCGCTCGGCGCCGACGAGTTCGCCACCGTCCGGGACCGGCGCGGAGAGCACCAGCGGGGACAGCAGGAACGGGTGGGACTGGGCACCGCCCAGTCCCCCGTGCGAACCGATCTGCTCCTCGAAGGCGTGCACCTCCCCCGTCTCCGGGTCGTACATCGAGTTGACCATGATGTCCGCGACATGCGGGAACGCGTCCGCGCGCCGTACGGCGTCGGCCGCGCCCGGCCCCATCCCGGCGAGCGGACCGCCGTCCTCCAGCAGCGCGACCGGGACCTCCGACCCGCCGGGGCCGAGCACCACGGAACCGTGCTCCTCACTGGCCACCAGCAGGAATCCGATCCCCGGGTGGTCGGCGAGGGTCCGCAGCAGCGCCGGGTACCGCCGGTCGATCCGCTCCCGGCTCATCCGGCCCGGCACGTCGGGGAACGAGACCAGGCCGAGGTTCCCCGAGGCGAGCACGATCGGGTCCGAGCCCGGCGCGGGCCGCTCGCCGGGCCCCTCCGACCCGGGGCGGTGCAGGGCGCCGAGGACCGCGTGCCGGGCGGCGTCGCGCGCCTCGGCACCGCTCTTGGTGCGCCCGGCCCGGCGCGGTACGGGCAGCCCGCAGCCCGCCCTGACCAGGTCCCTGAGCGTGAGCCCGTAGGCGCTCTCGAAGGTCTCGCCGGGGCTCTGGCCGTGATCGGAGAGCAGCACGATCCGGTACCCGCGGGGAGCGAGTTCGGCGACCCGCGCGATCAGCCCGACCGAGCGGTCGAGGCGCGCGAGGACCTGCACGGCGTCCCTGCTGTGCGGCCCCGAGTGGTGGGCGACCTCGTCGTACGCGACGAGGTCGGCGTAGACGGTGGTACGGCCGGCCAGCATGTCGCCGAGGACGGCGGCGACCACGACATCGCGCTCCACGACGGTCGCGAAGGCCCGGATGAACGGGTAGAGCCCGCCGCGCCCCACCCGCGGCCGGTCGCCGCGCAGCCGCGCCCGCACGGACTGGCCGATCTCGCGTCCGGCGTCGGCGACGAAGGAGACGACCGTACGGACGGCGTTGGCGGGATCGGAGAAGTAGGCGAAGTAACCGGCGCGGGAGCGGTTGGCCCGCCCACGCCGGGCCGCCATCGACAGCACCAGCGCGAGCTGGTCGGCGCCGCCGCTGAAGAGGTTGCCGCGGCTGGCGCCGTCGAGCGTGAGGAGGCCGCCGTCACCGGTGCGTTCGACGGCCCGGCGCTGGAGTTCGGCGGCGCTGCCGGGCCGGTTGCTGACCATGATCCGGCCGGTGTCCTTCTCGTACCAGCGGAAGGCGGGGACGTCGTGGCTGGAGCCGTGCAGGATGCCGAGCTGGCTGGCACCGGTCTGGCTCGACCAGTCGGTGCGCCAGGGGGTGAGCCGGTGGGTGGGGTGTTCACCGAGCCAGGCGGCGACGTGGGGCATCACGCCGTCGCGGACGGCCGCCAGCAGGACGTCGTGGCCCACACCGTCGAGCTGGAGGAAGACGGTGCCGGGCGTACCGTCCCGGCGGCCGCCCCGGCCGTTCCCGCGCCGCCGGCCGGCGAGGCGGGAGAACCTGCGGCCGTACGCGTTGTCGTCGCCGACCGCGAGCGCGGTGGAGGTCGCGGAGGCGACCGCCGACATCACGGCGGCGACGACCACCGCGGTCTCGGGATCGGCCGAACCCCCGCCGGCGGGTATCAGCCGGAGCGCGACCAGCAGGAGCGAGCCGTTGAGGAAGAACACCAGGAGTCCGAGGACCAGCGCGGGGACCAGCAGCAGCGCCCGGACGAGCAGCGGCCAGACCAGCGCGCTGAGCAGACCGAACGCCCCGGCGCCCCAGGCCGCGGTCAGGGCGGTGTCGGTGATGCTGTCCTCGGGGCCGGACTGGAGCCGGAAGTCCGGCAGGATCCCGGCGAGTGCCAGCATCGTCAGGGAGGACACCGCCCAGACGGTGATCACCCGCAACAGGGCTCCCCCGGAGGTACGCCACCGCCCCTTGAGCACAGAACTTCCACCTCACTCGTGCCCGGGCACCTGCCCGGACCCGGCCCAGCCTCGCACAGGGCCCTCCGTACCCGGCGGGGCCGGGGGCGGCGAGCGGGGCGGAGGGGCGCCGGAGACGGGACGGCCCGGAGGCGGAAGGGACGGGGAGGCCGGGTTCCCGAGGTCCTGGCCAGGCCCCGGCCGGGCGGGCCGGGGCCTGGCGCTCACCGCTTCGCGTACCCCGCCGTCGGCATCGACAGCCTCCGGTGCACGCCCGCCTTCATCTCCGCGTCGTAGTACGGCTCGTCCATCCCGGCCGTCTCCAGCCCCACGCCTCGCCGTTCGCACTCGGCGGCGAAGTCCGCGACCGACGTCAGGGCCCGGTCCAGTACCTGTTCGTTCGCGGCGACGAAGAGGTCCACGAGCCCCGCGTCGACGTCCACCCACAGCCCGCGGTGGTCCGGCCGCATGCGGTAGACCAGCAGTTGCCGGGTGACGACGAAGCCCTTGTCCGCCGCCCAGCGCGCGCACATCGCGTGCTGCCCGTGCGTGTCCACCAGGAACGGGGCACTGTCCAGTTCCTCGAGTGGAGTCAAGCTGGCGATCGCGGCCACCCGTATCTCGCCCATGCGTCGTCCCCCCACATCCGTCTTCCCCCGACGCCGTCCTGTCATGGCCTGTCCGCAGACCCTACTCGGCGGGCCGTCCCCGAGGCAGGCGCGCACCCGGCGGCCGATGGCGCGTGACAGGCGCACCCGCTCCACCACGCGCCCCGTCGGCCGTACGCTGAGTGCGGACCCGCCGCCGCGGCCGGTGGTGCGGCAGATGGTCCGACAGGTGTACGAGGGCGAGTCCGAGGCAGACGCACCAAGCGCGGCGCGCCCGACTCATTCACGCGTGAGTGAGTCACGCGTGAATGAGGCGTAGTGCGGCGTGAGTGAGGATACGAGCACGGGACCGCGGACGGGCTACGGAACTGGGGTCGGACTTTGGGAACGGTCATCACCTGGTGGGGTCACGCCACCTGCACGGTCGAGGACTCCGGCGTACGCGTCCTCACGGACCCGCTGTTCGCGCGCCGGCTCGCGCATCTGCGCCGTCGGTGCGGTCGGGTGCCCCCGCCGGAGGCGGGGGCAGCGGACGCCGTGCTCGTCTCGCACCTGCACTCCGACCATCTGCACCTGGGGTCGCTGGCCCGGCTCGCGCCCGGCACCCGGCTCGTCGTGCCGCGCGGCGCCGGGGCGTCCGTCCCGGGACTCCGCCGGCTGGGCGGGCGCGGGAACCCGGCCGGGCTGCGGATCACCGAGGTCGGACCGGGTGACGAGGTGGACCTGGGGCCGGTGCGCGTACGGGCCGTACCCGCCCGGCACGACGGACGGCGGCTGCCGGTGGGGCCGCAGCGCTCCCCGGCGCTCGGCTATGTGATCGACGGCGAGATCCGTACGTACTTCGCCGGCGACACCGGCCTCTTCGACACCATGGCGGACGTCGTCGGTCCCGTCGACGTGGCGCTGCTGCCGGTCGGCGGCTGGGGACCGTATCTGGGGCCCGGCCACCTGGACGCCGGACGGGCGGCCGAGGCACTGGCACGACTGGCGCCGGGCGCGGCGGTGCCGGTGCACTACGGCACGTACTGGCCGATCGGAATGGACGGCGTCCGGCCGCACGAGTTCTACGCGCCGGGCGACGAGTTCGCACGGAAGGCGGCACGGCTGGCGCCCAAGGTGGCCGTCCATCCGCTGCGGCACGGCGAGAGCGTACGACCGGAGGCCCGGCGGTGATCGACGGCCTGCCGGACCACCTCTCCCGCCTGGCCGAGGCCGTGCGGCTGCCCTCCGAGTCGACGCAGGCCGCGGGCTATCCGTCGCTGTTCCTGCTGGTGGTGCTGGGCGCGTTGGTGCCGGTGGTGCCGACGGGCGCGGTGGTCAGTTCGGCGGCGGTGGTCGCCTTCCACCAGACCAATCCGTTCCCCATGCTCCTGGTCTTCGCCGTGGCGTCGGTGGCGGCGTTCTCGGGCGATGTGGCGCTGTACTGGCTGGGGCGGCGGGGATTCCGTTCGAAGAACGGCTCGCGCTGGCTGGACGCGATACGTGGCAGCGCCCCGCCGGACCGCCTGGAGCAGGCCCAGGGCAAGCTGCGCGAGCACGGGGTGATGGTGCTGGTGCTGTCCCGGCTGGTGCCGGCGGGCCGGATACCGGTGATGCTGGCGTGCCTGCTGGCCGAATGGCCGCTGCGCCGGTTCGCGCGGGGCAACGCGCCGGCGTGCCTGGCCTGGGCGGCGACGTACCAGCTCATCGGGGTGCTCGGCGGCTCGCTCTTCCACGAGGCGTGGGAGGGGGTGCTGGCGGCGGTTGCGCTGACACTGCTGCTCAGCGCGGTCCCGGCGCTGTGGAGCCGGCTGCGCCGGCCGGCCCAGGACGGCCCCGGGCGCGGGGCCGAGAGCGGGAGTGGGAACGGGAGCGGGGCCCGGAAGGGGCCGGCCGACCGGAACGCCCGGCCCGACCCGCCGGCCCCCGGCGCACCGGACAGCCCGGCCGCGCCGGGCCGGTAGGCCGAGCCGGGAGGGTCGGTCCCTCCGTCCCCCGACCGCTCGGATCAGCTCAGCTCGTCGAAAACGTCCGCGAGCCGTCCCAGCGCCCCCGCGACATGCGGCAGTTCCACGGGGTCCGCGGCCGCCAGGGACTCCAGGCACTCCTCGGCCGTGGAGCCCAGCAGCGGTCCCGTCGACAGGCGTACGCGCAGTTCGTCCGGATCGTCCCCGAAGCGGTGGCCGCCCGGTACGAGGGTCCCCAGGCGGGTGGTCAGGTGGGACTCCAGCTCGACGGAGTCGGTGACGCCCAGGTCCGCCAGCCGCGCGCGCAGCGGGCCGAGGTCCGCGTAGAGGTGACGACCCGCCTGCGGGGGCCGGGCGACCGCGCCCGAGGCCAGTACCGCGTCGTGCGCGGCGGCGGACACCCGCGCGTGCAGGGCCGCCGCGGCGCGCAGCCTGGCAGTGACGGGTTCCGGTTCGTCCAGCGCGAGGGTCGCGGCCGGGGCCACGGGTCCCGCGACCAGGGAGCCGAGCGCGGCGAGGACATCGAGCGTCCGGGCCCGTGACGCGCTCCCCGCGGAGGCGGCCGGACAGCGCGCGACCGCCGCGGGCCAGCCGGCCGGGAGCAGCGCGCCCGCCAGGTCACAGACCACCGTCACGTCGCCGGGCCACATCTGGGCCGGGCCGAGCAGCACCGTCTCGTGCGGCCGGTGCACCGTGTCGCGCCAGGTCTCGTCGCTGATGATGTGCAGCCCCGCCCCCCATGCCGCCTCGCACACCTCGTGCACCAGCTCGGGCGGTGCCACCGTCCCGGTCGGATCGTCGGCCGGGCAGAGCAGCAGCACCCGGGGGGCGCCGCCCTCGGCCCGTACCCTGCGCACCGTCTCCAGCAGCGCAAACGGGTCCGGCACTCCGCCCGCGTCCACCGGGGCCGGCACGTGGTAGGCGGGCCGCCGCAGCAACTGGGCCTGCGCCGTCCACGAGGCCGGGCAGGGCCGGGGCATCAGCACGTCCCCGTCGTACGCGGCGAGCAGCGCGAACAGCAGCGGCTGCGCGCCCGGCGCGGCGATCACGTCGTCCACGCCGGTCTCCAGCCCGCGCCGCCCCCAGTAACCGCGGGCCGCCTCGCGCAGGACCGCACCGCCGCCGGGCGGTTCCGGTCCGGCGCGCCGGGCCCCGGCCGCGCACGCGTCCACCAGCTCGGGCAACGGGGGCAGCCCCGGCTCGGGAACCGGCGGGCCGAACCGCACAGTGGCCGGGTCCTCCGGCGACGCCGCCTGCCGCATACCGCCGCTCACCGCCTTCCGCGGGTCTCCGGTCCGCCGGACCGGCCGTCCGCCGGTCCTCGGCCGGGGGAGCCGCAGATCGACGAGGCCCCTGTCAGGCAGGTTACGTACCTTTGCCGCACCGTGCGCCCCAGGACCCCGGGCACCCGAGGCACCCGAGGCACCCGAGGCACCCGAGGCACCCGAGGGATGCGTACCCGCACACGGTTGCCGTACCGCCCGCTTGCCCCCGCCCCCCGCGGGGTACCCGCGTTCCATGTCGGAGACCTCCTTGACCTCAGCCCTCCCCGGCCACGGCCCGGCGACCCCGGGCACCCGCACCCGGGTCGCCGCCCTCCTCGAATCCTGGGACCGGCGAGTGTTCCGCTCCGTCGCCACCCGGCACTGGCCGGGGGCGGATCTCGTGCTGCCCCGGTTGAGCCGCAGCGCCAACCACGGACTGCTCTGGTTCGGCGCGGCGGCCGGGATGGCGGCGCTGGGCGGGAGTGCCCGCGCGCGCCGGGCGGCGCTGCGGGGCGTGGTGTCCCTGGGGCTGGCCTCGGCCGCCATCAACACCGTGGGCAAGCGCGCGGTGCGCAGGCAGCGGCCGGTGCTGGACGCCGTTCCGGTGATACGGCAGCTGAAGCGTCAGCCGTTCACGACCTCCTTCCCGTCCGGGCACTCGGCCTCGGCCGCGGCCTTCGCGACGGGCGTGGCACTGGAGTCGAAGGGGTGGGGCGCCCTGGTCGCACCGGTCGCCGCCGCCGTGGCGCTCTCCCGCGTCTACACGGGCGTGCACTATCCCGGCGATGTGCTGGCGGGCGCGGCTCTGGGCGTGGGCGCGGCGTACGCGGTACGGGGGCTGGTCCCGACCCGCTCGCAACTTCCCGCGCCGGGCCGGCCGTTCGCGACGGCCCCGGAACTGCCCGGCGGCCGGGGCCTGGTCGTGGTCGCCAACCGCGCCTCCGGTTCGGCCGACACCGCCACGCTGCTGCGCGACGCGCTTCCGTACGCGGAGGTCGTCGAGTGCGAACCGGACGAGGTGAACGCCGAGCTGGAGAAGGCCGCCGACCGCTGCCGGGCGCTGGGGGTGCTCGGCGGGGACGGCACGATCAACCGGGCCGCCGGCGTCGCCGTACGGTACGGGCTGCCGCTGGCCGTCTTCCCCGGCGGCACGTTCAACCACTTCGCCTACGACCTCGGCATCGAGAGCGTCCGGGACACGGTGCGCGCGCTGGACGCGGGCGAAGCCGTACGCGTGGACCTGGGACGCTTCACCCCCGGTCCGGACGGCGCGGCGCACGGCCACTTCGTCAACACCTTCAGCCTGGGCGTGTATCCGGAACTGGTGCGGGTGCGGGAGCGCTGGGCACCGCGGATCGGCGGCTGGCCGGCCGGGCTCCTCGCGGCGGGGAAGGTGCTGCGCGGCGAGCACCAGCTGGATGCCACGTTCGAGGGGCGGCGCCGGAAGCTGTGGCTGCTGTTCGCGGGCAACTGCCTCTACCAGCAGGTGGGCCCCACACCGGGCCACCGGCACGACCTCGCGGACGGTCTGCTGGACGTACGCATCGTGCACGGCGGCCGGCTGCCGGGGATGCGGCTGCTGGCCGCCGCGCTCGCCGGCCCGCTGAGCCGCTCCCCGGTGCACGCGGCGGAGCGGATGCGCCGGCTGCGGATCAGGGACATCGAGCCGGGCACGCCGCTGGCGTTCGACGGCGAACTGGCCGAGGCCCCGACCGAGTTGACCGTGGACAAGGATCTCGAAGCACTGACGGTCTACCGGCCGCGAACGCTGCTGTAGGGCAGCGGGCCCGTCGCGGGGAGCGAACACCATTGACCATATAGCGAGACGCAGCATCTCAATATTCGGCATGACCCGTACAGTGGACCCACCACTCGACGAGAGGGAGTCCGGCCGTGCCGAAGGAGACCGCCGTCTACACGCATGGGCACCACGAGGCGGTGCTGCGCTCGCACCGCTGGCGCACCGCCGCCAACTCCGCGGCGTACCTGCTCCCCGAACTGCGACCGGGCCAGGACGTGCTGGACGTGGGCTGCGGGCCCGGCACCATCACCGCCGACCTGGCGGCGCTCGTCGCGCCGGGCACGGTGACGGCGGTGGACGCGGCCGGGGGCGTCCTGGACCGGGCACGGGAGGCCGCCACGACGGCGGGTGTGACCAACGTCCGCTTCCAGATCGCGGACGTCCACGATCTGGACTTCCCCGACGACTCCTTCGACGTCGTCCACGCGCACCAGGTCCTCCAGCACGTCGGCGACCCCGTACGCGCGCTGAGCGAGATGCGCCGCGTGTGCCGGCCGGGCGGAGTCGTGGCGGCGCGCGACGCGGACTACGGCGCCTTCGCCTGGTTCCCGCACCTACCGGCGCTGGACGAGTGGCTGGAGCTGTACCGCAGGGTGGCGCGCGCGAACGGGGGCGAGCCGGACGCGGGACGACGGCTGCTGTCCTGGGCGCGACGGGCCGGTTTCACCGAGGTCGCCGCGACCGCCGCAACCTGGTGCTTCGCACGCCCCGACGAAGTCGCCTGGTGGAGCGGCCTGTGGGCGGACCGCACGCTCGCGTCGAGCTACGCGGACGCGGCCGTCCGCGACGGCCATACGTCCCGGGAGCGGCCGGCCGCGATCGCGGACGCGTGGCGCGAGTGGGGCGGCGCCGCCGACGCCTGGTTCATGACCCCGCACGGCGAGGTCCTCTGCCGCGCGTGAGGGGCGCCGTACGAGGAGCGCCGCGGCCGCGGGCGCGCGTGTACGCGCCGGACACCGACGGGGGCGCGGCCGACCGGGCCTCCGGCGGCCCTCGGGGAACGTCCGGCACCCACCGGCTGCCCCGCGCGGCTGCCCGGCCAACTAACCTGACGCGTATGGAAATCCTGGGAACCACGCTGCGCATCTGCGTCGACGACCTGGAGACCTCGGTGTCGTTCTACGAACGCCTCACCGGAACCTCCGCCCTCCGCTTCGAGCGCGGTGGGGTCTCGGTCGCCGCCGTGGGCTGCTTCCTCCTGATGAGCGGCCCCGCTTCGGAGATTGACGTCCTGCGCAAGGTGACGGCGACCATCGCCGTCAAGGACGTCGACGAAGCCCTGACGGCCCTCACGGAGGTCGGTGGCCAGGTCCTCGCGGGCCCCGTGCCCACGCCGGCGGGGCGCAATCTGATCGCCCTGCACCCCGATGGTTCGATCTTCGAGTACGTCGACCGCAACGCCGCCGCCCAGTAGTCCGTCGGTGCCGCACGTCGGCCGGGCGGCCGGGTCGTACGGTCCGGTCGGCCGGCGGCGGCCGTGCGGCCGGTGGGAATTCTCAGCTCCGCCAGCTCCGCGAGGTCCTCGTCGCCGTCCCTGATCCCGAAGAGCCGGACGTCCTCGTCGCGCAGGTACGGCCGCAGCCCCTCCAGGTCGGTCAGGTCCCGCCTGCCGCGCCCCGTGGCGAGGGCCAGTTCCTCGCCGCCCGCCGCGCCGACCCGGTCGGAGTTGCCGTGGTGCCGGAAGTCTGCGGAGGCGTCGACGGCCGCCAGGCCGTACCGCCCGAGGCGGCGCAGCGCGAGCGACGCGCCGAGCTGGATGGAGCAGTCACCGCCGAGTACGAGCGGGAAGTCCCCGGCCCTCACATGGCGTTCGATCCGGTCCGCCAGCCGGGGCGTGTACGCGGCGATGGCGGCCGCGTTGAAGACGCCGTCCCCTTCCCGCCAGTCGCCGCGGTCGTAGCGGGGCGGGACCACGACCCCGCCCTCGAACGCCCGGAGCCGCTCGAGGAGCCGCTGCTCGCGCAGCGCGCCGGCGAGCTTGTAGCAGCCCGGCACGGTACCGGGGCCGGCGGGCGGAGGCCCAGGTTGGAGGGCGCGTCGATCACCACGATATTCCGCATGCGCGTCATCCTCTCCCCCGTACTCTCGGTCCTCAACGCGGTTGTGGGAAAACGCACAGCGGCACAGTCCGACGGTAAGGCGGTAGGCGGGATGAGCATTCAGCACACGTACCGGGTCATCGTGCGCGGAACGTGGCAAGGTCTGACGGGCGACGTCCGGGAACGGCTGCTCGCGGACGTGGACCGGCACGGGCCGGCGCAGATGCGGTTCACCCCGGAGGGCTCGCTCACGTACGACCCCACGCTGAAGCACTTCAGTTTCCGCTACGTCGTGGTCTCGGACGCGGCGGACGGCGAGGAGATGGCCGGCGCTCTCGCCGAGGAACAGGCGGAGACGGCGCTGAAGGCCCTGGGCACCGGCCATGGCGAACTGCGTTCCTCGGTCACGGACATGGACACGATGAAGATCAACCGAAAGGGCCGCTGAGACGACGGCCCGGCCGAACCCGGCTCTGTCCCGGCCCGCGATCGGTCGGCAGGTCGCGCCCCGGCGGTCGACCGGCCGGTCGGAGGGCCGGTCGGCTGCCGACGCCGGTACGGGCGGCGGGTCCCGCCGGGGAAACGTTCCCCCGCCGGGGCCGGCTCAGCCGGTGGCGGCCGTCGGCATCTCCGCCGTGATGGCCCAGCGTTCGTGGTCACGCCACGCGCCGTCGACGAAGAGGAAGTCCGGCGAGAAGCCCTCCCGCCGGAAGCCGGCACGGCGGACGAGCGCGAGGGACGCGGTGTTGCCCGGCTGGATGTTGGCCTCCAGCCGGTGCAGTCCGAGCGGGCCGAACGCCTGGCGCAGCACCAGCCCGAGCCCCTCCCCCATCAGCCCCCGGCCCGCCGCGTGCGCAAACGCGCCATAGCCGAGCGCCCCGCAGCGGAACCCGCCCCGGACAATGTTGTTGATGTTGATGAACCCCGCGATCCGGCCGTCCGCGCGGTCCCGGACGAGGAAGCCCGCCGCGGTCGGGTCCTCGATGAGGCGGCCCGCGTACGCGGCGTACGCCTCCGCCGTCTCCGGCGGGAACAGCCAGGGGCGGTGCAGTGCGCGGCCGGCCCTGGCGTGCGCGGTGAACTCCGCCGCGTCCTGCGGCCGGTAGGCGGTCAGGAACGTACGGGCGCCTTCGGCGAGCGGGACCGGAGGGGAACCGGGGCCGACGTCCGGGAGGCCGGGAAGTTCGGGCATCGGGCCAGCTTAGACGCGCCGACGCCGGTCCGGACGCGGACACACGCCCGGGCGGGCGCGCCGGTGAACACGCCGCCCGCGAGAAAGCGTCCACCGACTGCCGCCCGGACCGGTCCCGTCGGCAGCCGCGCGCCGCAACGCCGGAGCCACAGCTTCCGCTCCCCCGCGGCCCCGGCCGGCCGGTCCCGGGAAACGCACCCGGCGCGGTGCGCGGCCGGGAGCGGACCGCCGCGTGTGGCCCGCCCGGGCAGCAGTCGCCCGCGGGGCGGCAGCGCGCGGGCGCCGAGGGCCGGCAGCCCGCCGACGAGGAAGGTGCCCGTACACCGGCGAGCGGCCACTCCGGCCGACGACGGCCGCGAGGAGCGGGGTCGTCAGGTCAGGGCGGGCTCGTCCAGGGTGAGTGTGGCGCTCGCCGCGTCCAGCGTTCCCGGGACGCCCAGCGGCATCGTCAGCGCCGTCGGTCCGTGGCCGAAGCCCAGCTCTTCGACGATCGGCACGCCCAGCCCGCCGAGCCGGTCCAGCAGCACCGTTCTGACCTCCTCGTACGGTCCGCACTCCGCCCAGGAGCCGAGCGCGATCCCGGCCACCCCCGACAGCCAGCCGGAGCGCAGCAGCTGGGTGAGGATCCGGTCGAGGCGGTACGGCTCCTCCCCCACGTCCTCGATCAGCAGCAGCCCGCCGCCGGCCGACGCGCGGGCGTACGGTGTGCCGAGGTCGGCGGCGAGCAGGCTGACGCACCCGCCGAGCGTGACGCCCCTGGCCCGGCCGGGGAGCAGGCCACGGGCCGTGGGCAGGCCCAGGGTCCGGACCGACTCGGGCTCGAACAGCGTGGCGCGCAGGCTGTCCTGGGTCGCGGCGTCCTTGAGGAAGGTGACGGTCGCGGTCATCGGCCCGTGCAGGGTGGCCAGTCCCATCCGTACGGCGAACGCCTCGTGCAGCGCGGTGATGTCGCTGTAGCCGACGAAGACCTTGGGGCCGGCGGCCCGCATCGCGTCCCAGTCCAGGAGGTCGACCAGGCGCTGGGCGCCGTAACCTCCCCGGGCGCACAGGACGGCCGAGACGGACGGATCGCACCACGCCTCCTGGAGGTCGAGCGCCCGGTCCTCGTCCCGCCCGGCGAGGTGGCCGAGCCGGGGGTGGGTGTCCAGGACGTGCGGGGCGACCACGGGGTCGAGATCCCAGCCGCGCAGAATGTCCAGGCCGGTGGCGAGCCGGTCGGCGGGGACCGGTCCGCTGGGGGCCACGACGGCGACCTTGGCCCCCGGCCGCAGCCGCGGGGCCCGGACCAGGGGCCGTGGCCGGGTCAGGTCGGTCACCGTCGGCCTTTCGTCAGTTCCAGCCGGGGGACATCGGTGCGTTCGATGCCGAACGTCTGTGCGTACAGGGACAGTTCGGCCTCCAGGGCGCGGACCATCGTGTCCGCCCGGCGGAAGCCGTGTCCCTCCCCCTCGAAGGCGATGTACGCGTGCGGCACGTCGCCTTCGGCCGTCCGGGCCAGGAACCGCTCGCACTGCGCGGGCGGGCAGATCACGTCGTCCAGGCCCTGCAACAGCAGGAAGGGCGCCGTGATGTCGTCGGCGTGGTACAGCGGCGAGCGGTCGTGGTACCGCTCGGGCACCTCGGCGAGCGGCCCGACCAGCGACTCCAGGTACCGGGATTCAAAGTCGTGCGTCTCGTCGGTGGCCCAGCCCAGCAGGTCGAGAATGGGGAAGATGATCGTGCCGCAGGCGTAGACGTCGGTGGTGGTGAGGGACGCCGCCGCCGTCCAGCCGCCCGCGCTGCCGCCGCGCACGGCGAGCCGGGCCGGGTCCGCGGTGCCCTCGGCCGCCAGGGCCCGCGCGACGGCCGCGCAGTCCTCGACGTCCACGACGCCCCACTGGCCGCGCAGCCGGTTGCGGTAGGCACGCCCGTAGCCGGTGGAGCCGCCGTAGTTGACCTCGGCGACACCGATGCCCCGCGAGGTGAAGTAGGCGATCTCCAGATCGAGGACGAGCGGGGCGTGGCCGGTGGGACCGCCGTGCGCCCACACCACGTAGGGCGGCAGCTCGCCTTCCGGTGCGCGGTGGCCGGGGTGGTGCGGGGGGTGGATGTGGGCGTGGATCTCGCGGCCGTCCGGTCCGTCGAACGTACGGCTGTGGGGCTCGGAGTAGTACGCGGGATCCACCGCGTCCCGGTGCGCCGAGCCGATCACCCGGACCCGGCCCGTGCGGGCAGCCGTTTCGGCGTCGGCTTCCGCGTCGGTTCCGGTGCCGACGCCGGTGGCGGTGGCGGTCCCGGCGTCGGTGCCGGTGGCGGTCGCCGCGTCGAACTCCACCACCTCGTACCCGCTGCGCGGGCTCGCCGCCACCCCGATGACCCTGTCGCCGCGCACGGCGAGGGTGGCGGCCCATTCGGTCCACGGCCCCTCGGCGTCCACCAGTTCGCCGGTGGCGGGGTCGAGCACGCCGAGCGCGGTGGTGCCCTTGCCGTGGATGACGGCGATCAGCCCGTTCGCCAGCGGCTGGAACCACTGGAGGCCGATCTTCCACAGCGGCCCGCCGAACTCCTCGCTCCGGCCGGGGCGGAGGGCGGTGCCGCGGACGACTCCGGGAGCCAGGTCGTCGAGACGGACGCGCTGAACCTCCCACCAGCCGCTGAGGTCCGAGACGAAGAGGAGCGATCCGTCGGGTGCCCACTCGACCTGGGCGACCGATTCGTCGGTGTCCCCGACGACCGGCCTGACGTCCGTGAACGGCGCACTGCGCGGCCCGCTCGCGCCGCCCGCGCGGGCCGGTTCCTCGGTACCCGGCCCGCCGGCCCGGTCCGGCACCTCACCGAGCATCACCACCGTGCCGTCCCACGGCATCCGCGGGTGATCCCAGGCGATCCAGGCGACGTGCCGTCCGTCGGGCGAGAGCCGGGGCCCCGTGACGAAGCGGTGCCGGTCGTCGGACAGTTCCGTCACCGCCGTACGGTCCTCGGCGGCCGAACCGTCCAGCGGTACGGCCGCGATCACCCGCCGGACGTCCGTCGGCCCCTCACCGGTGAACTCCTCCAGCACGCACCAGACCTCGCCCCGGTCCAGGTGGATCCGGGGGTCGGCCCAGCGCAGTCCGCCGCCGGTCGAGGAGAGGGGCGTGAGCGGCCGGGGCGGAGCCGTTCCGTCCGGCTCGTACACGTACAGCCGCTGGTCGGCGAAGTCCACGAAGACGAGGAGCGGCCCGCCCGCGGCCCGCTCGGCGCCCGCCCAGGGCGTGCCGCCGTACTCGATCACCCGGCTGCGGACGTTCCACGGCGGCGGCAGCACCGACTCCTCGTGGCCGTCGGCCCGCAGCCGGACGAGCGCGCGCCGCCCCGCCTCGGCGGGCCGCGGCGCCGTCCACCACACTTCCTCACCGACCGTCCCGACGTACTCGGGCCGGCCGTCGCGCGACGCGGCGAGCGTGGCGTCGATCGGTGACGGCCACGTGCCGTATCCCCCCGTGGTCAGCATGGCGACGCTCCTCAATCCTCGATCGGCCGACGGGCGGACGCGAGCTTAGGCGGTCAGGCCGTCTTCAGATAGTGGTCGAGGACGCGCGCCCCGAAACGCAGCGCCTCGACGGGTACGCGCTCGTCCACGCCGTGGAACAGCGCCTGGTAGTCGAATCCGGGCGGCAGTCGGAGCGGGGAGAAGCCGTAGCCGGTGATGCCGAGCCGGGAGAACTGCTTGGCGTCCGTGCCGCCCGACATGCAGAACGGCACGGCGTGTCCGGCCGGGTCGAAGCGCTCGACGGCCGCGCGCAGCTTGGCGAAGGTCGGGGAGTCGACCGGCGCCTGGAGCCCGACCTCCCGGTGGTGGAACTCCCAGGCTACGTCCGGCCCGGTCAGCCGGTCCAGCGTGGTGCGGAACTCCTCCTCGCCGCCCGGCACCGTCCGGCCGTCGACGTAGGCGGTGGCCCGGCCCGGGATCACATTGACCTTGTAACCGGCTTCCAGGACGGTCGGGTTGGCGCTGTTGCGCACCGTCGGCGCGATCAGCTCGGCCGCCCGGCCGAGCTTGCCCAGCAGGCCGTCCACGTCGAAGCCCTCGGCGTCCATGCCGTCGAGGTCCGCCTCTATGCCGTGCAGCGCGGCGATCTCCACCAGGGCGGCCCGCACGGTCGGGGTGAGCCGGACCGGCCAGTGGTGGTCGGCGATCCTGGTGATGGCGGCGGCGAGCCTGCTGACCGCGTTGGCGTCGTTCACCTTGGAGCCGTGGCCGGCCCTGCCCTCGGCGGTCAGCCTGAGCCAGGCGGTGCCGCGCTCCCCGGCGCCGATCGGATAGAGCGTCAGTCCGGAGCCGGCGTGGAAGGTGTACGCCCCGGATTCGCTGATGCCTTCCGTGCAGCCCTCGAACAGGCCGGGATGCCGGTCGGCCAGGAAGCCCGCGCCGTCGGCGGCGCTCGCCTCCTCGTCGGCGGTGTAGGCGAGGACGATGTCCCGGCGCGGCCGGATCCCGGCCCTGGCCCAGGCGCGGACGACGGACAGCACCATCGCGTCCATGTTCTTCATGTCGACCGCGCCCCGGCCCCAGACGACACCGTCCCTGACCTCGCCGGAGAACGGGTGCACGGTCCAGTCGGCGGGCTCGGCGGGGACCACGTCGAGATGCCCGTGGACCAGCAGCGCGTCGGCGGCCGGGTCGGTGCCCTCGATCCGGGCCACCACATTGGTCCGGCCGGGCGTGCGCTCCAGGAGGACGGGCTCGAGGCCCGCCTCGGCCAGCCGCTCCGCGACGTATTCGGCGGCCGGGCGCTCGCGGCAGTCGCCGCTCCCCCGGTTGGTGGTGTCGACACGGATCAGGTCGGAGGTGAAGGTGACGACCTCGTCCAGCGCACGCGCGTCCAACGCGTCGCCGGTGGCGGAGGCTTGGGCGGAGCCGCAGGCTTGGGCGGAGCCGCAGGCTTGGGCGGAGCCGGAGGCGGATGCCTGGTCAACCTCAGTGGCCTCGGGAACCTCGACCGCACCTGCCGCACCGTTCGCGTCGCTGCTGTTCATGGAGCTCATGTCACCCATACTGCTCTTCCATCGCCGACGAGACGATCGTCGTCACGGCTTTGAAGGTGCGAATGGCCTCATACATCGTCCCGCTGGTGTACCTGACCCGCCGCTCACCACTGGGCTCCACGCCGGGGACGACCGTGGAGACGTCGGAGAGGTGGGCGGCGTCGAACTCCATCTCCATGGTGAAGGGCCCCCCTTCGGCCGGTTCGCCGCGCCGGGCCAGCGCCGCCGCCTCCTTCGCCGCGGCACGGATGTCGGCGGCGGTGCGGGCGGGGGTACGGCAGACCGCCGCGTACCGCGAGACATGGTCCTTCACGGCGACCTTGCGGGCGTCCGGCGCGTAGCCCTCGGCGTCCCGGCAGGTCAGGTCGTCACCGGTGACCAGCACCACGGGGACGCCGAACTCGGCGACCACGTGCGCGTTGAGCAGGCCCTCGCTCGCGCGCGCGCCGTTCAGCCAGACGCCGGTGA
Organism: Streptomyces hebeiensis; assembly: GCF_052983195.1. NCBI lineage: Bacteria > Bacillati > Actinomycetota > Actinomycetes > Kitasatosporales > Streptomycetaceae > Streptomyces > Streptomyces hebeiensis. The sequence continues at coordinate 6,664,636 of NZ_CM129812.1, read as the reverse complement.
GGGCGTTGGCGAGGTACGTGTGCGCGAGGACGCCCTCCGTACCGGCGCCCGTGTGGTATCCGATGAAGGCGACGCCGTCCACGTCGCCGTGCTGGACCCCCTCGACCATGGAGAGCGGCTTGTGACGGCCGGTCAGCATCTGCGCGCGCTCGTCCAGCCGCTCCAGCAGCAGATTGCGCATCGACCAGTGGGCCTCGTTGATGAGCACCTCGTCCGCGCCGCCGTCCAGGAAGCCCAGCACGGCCGCGTTCACATCCGAGGTGAACATGGCCCGGCACCGCTCCCATTGGGGCGTGCCGGGCAGCACGTCGGCCGGCCAGGTCACGCCCGTGGCGCCCTCCATGTCGGCGCTGATGAGGATCTTCACCGGCCCGCTCCCTTCCTCCACTCGGCCCCGGACCACCGGGGCGCACCCGGCCCGTCCGGTCAGCAGTGATCTCCTGGCATCAGTATGCGGGGCGGCACCGACAACCCGCCGGTCGAAGCGACCGCGGCACACCGCGGTGGCGGCCGCGACCACGTCCGCGTGCTCCATGGCCGAGTGCGGCAGGACGAAGCCCCCGGGCCGCCGGAGGTGAACGGCCCCGGCCGTCCGACCGGCGGGGTCCCGGCCCGCCGACCCGCGTACGCCCGGACCTCCGGCCCGGTCACGAGTGACCGTCTCCCCGGCGAGGAGCCCCCGGCATGCCCCGGCGGCGAGGAGACGGCACGCGTCCGGCCCCCGTACGGACGGCCGCTACGCGCGGGCGAGGACGTACCACCGCGCCGGCAGTTCGAGCAGGGTCCCGTCCGGCATCCGCTCCGTCTGGGCGAGGCCGGTGTCGCCGTCCGCCAGGATGGTCAGGCCCGCCGCGCGCAGCAGCGCGGGCGTCTCCTCGTCCTCGGCGCCGCCCGGCTTGAGCCCGTGCTCGAAGACCCGCCGCAGCTTCTCGGGCGGCCCGCCCGGCCGCCGCGCCGCCTGCCGCAGCACGTCCTTGGCCGCGGAGGTCAGCTCCGCGACGAAGGCCCGGCCGCGCTCGCCGAGCAGTTCCGCCACGGCCGCGGCGACCTGGGGCCGGTCCTGGGGTTCGCTCTGGTGGATCACCGCCCGCATATAGACGTTGCTGTCCCCGAGCCGGCCGCCCAGCTCCCGTACCGCGGCGCGGTCCACCAGGTCGAGCTGTTCGAACTCCGCGCGGCCGGCCCGATCCGCGTGCCGCGCGTGCGCGATCGCCGCGTGCGAGAGGTCCACACCGGTCGCGCGGGCGAACCGCGTGGCCAGGTAGCGGGTCTGGGTGCCGTTGCCGCAGCCCAGGTCCACCACTGGCAGCGAGGCATCGGCGTACGGCAACAGCAGGGCGCAGTGGGGGGCGGCGGCGAGCGAGGGGTCGACGTCCCATATCGCCGCCCCCTGGGTGCCGGAGGTGCCCCGCCAATACCCCTCCCACGCCTCGCGGTAACGCTCTGACACGTGCATACGTATACGTCTCCCCAGGTCGGCCCGGCGTCCAGCGCGTTTTCGAGGGACTGGACTACCGTCCGCGCGGGTCCGGGACAAGGGAAGGGACACGGAATTCATCGGATCACCACAGGGAAGTCGCGTCCCGCCGCGCGTCACCACGGGAGAGCCGCTTCTCGGCACGTGTCACCACGACCTCGCCGCGCCGGACCGACCTCTCCACAGGGCGAGGACCCCTCAGCCCGTCCGCAGCCCACCGGGCCGCGTCGGCGTCCGCGTCAGGGCCTGTTCGAACCAGACCGTCTTCCCCCGGGCCGAACTGCTGCTGCCCCACTCCCGGGCCAGGCTGCTCACCACCCGCAGCCCACGGCCGAACTCGTCCTCCGCCCCCGCGTCCAGCAGGGCCGCCGGGGCCGGCTCGTCGTCGAGGACCTCGCACAGCAGCGCGTCCGTACGGACCAGACGCAGCCCCACCCGGTGGGAGCGGGCGTGGTTCATGGCGTTGGTGACCAGCTCGCTGACCATCAGCTCGGCCGACTCGGCGGCGCCGGGCAGCCCCCACGCGGACAGCTGCCCGCGCACCAGCCGCCGGGCCCGCGCCACCTCCCGTGGGTCCAGCTCCAGCTGGAACTCGGCCACGTCCGCGCCGGGGATGCCGTTGAGCCGCGCCATCAGCAGGGCCACGTCGTCCTTGCGTCCGTCCCGCGTGTTCAGCGCGCGGATGATGGCGTCGCAGGCGTCGTCCATGGAGGCCGCCGGGTGCGCGGCGGACGCGCACAGCGCCGCCAGGCCGTCCCCGATGTCCGCGCCGCGCACCTCGACCAGACCGTCGGTGCACAGCACCAGCCGGTCGCCCGGCCCCACCCGTACGGTAGCCGTCTCGAAGGCCACGCCGCCCACGCCTATGGGCGCCCCGGTCGGCAGGTCGAGTACGTCGGCGCCGCCGTCCTCGGCCCGGACGAGCACGGGCGGGATGTGCCCCGCGTTGGCGATCTGGAGCTCCGACCTGATCGGATCGTAGACGGCGTAGAGACAGGTCGCCAGGTAGGTCTCCCCGAGCCGCTGCGCCACGTCGTCCAGGTTGCGCAGTAGTTGCGCGGGCGGCATCTCCATGGTCGCCATGGTCCGCACGGCGGTCCTCAACTGGCCCATCATCGCTGCCGACTTGAGGCCGTGGCCCATCACGTCGCCGACGACCAGAGCGGTGCGCGAGCCGGGCAGCTTGACGGCGTCGAACCAGTCGCCGCCCACCCGGCCCAGCCGCGCGCCCGGCAGGTAGCGGGTGGCGATGTCGCAGCCGGCCATCCGCGGACCGACCCGCGGCAGCATGCTGTCCTGGAGCGTCTCCGCGACGTTCTCCTGGTGGGTGTACATGCGGGCGTTGTCGAGGACGAGGCCGGCCCGCGCCGCGAGTTCCGCCCCGGTCGTGCGGTCCATGTCGTCGAACGGCTCCCGGTCGGGCCGGCGCATCAGCACCATGAAGCCGAGCACCACATCGCGCGCCTTCAGCGGCACGAGCAGCATGGAGCGGTGGTTGATGAGCGGGCGCAGGTCCCGCTTCTCGAACTCGCCCGAGATCCGGTTGCCCATCTCCTCGCCGATACGCGGGATCAGAACCGGCTCCCCGGTGACCATGCACTGGAAGAACGGGGTGTGCTCGGGGAAGGCGATGGCCTCGCCGACCGGGACCGTGTCGTCCCACCGCCCCGGCTCGTCGTTGTGCTCCACCCACACCCGGTGCCAGACGGTGGTCACATCGGGCGGGCCGTCCGGGAATCCCTCCCCCGCGAGCACGGCGGCGCGCAGGTGAGTGCCGGCGAAGTCGGTGAAGCGGGGCACCGCGGCGCTGGTGACCTCGCGGATGGTGGTCGCCAGGTCGAGCGACGAACCGATCCGGCCGCTCACCTCGTTGAGGAACTCCAGCCGCTCACGCACCTCCGCGTACTCCAGGTCGAGCTGAGGAGGGGGAGCGGCCGTCCGCCGTAACCGGCCCGGGGCCGTGTCGGTCGGCACCGTCCCGGAGCGTGGTCCACCTGCTCCCGCCCACCCCTGCGCGCGCCGGGGCACGCCCCAGTCGGGGGTGACGGGAACGCGTTCCTGGTGACTGAACTCCAGTACCGGGTAACCGAGTTCGAGAACCTGCGCGATGATGCGGCCGGACTCGGCGGGGCCCATGTTCGGCAGGATGTCCGGCAGGCGCCGGGCCAGCGCGTCGGAGTCCGGGAACTCGGTGTGCAGGGCGAAGCCGGGGCTGACCCGCGGGATGTCGCCACGTGCGCCGCCCTCGCGGTTCCCGCCCGCGTCGCGGTTCCCGTGCGCCTCCTGGTCGTACGGTGTCCCGCTGTCCGCGCGGAACCGGGCCGCGTCCGCCGCGAGTAACAGATGGCGCCCGGGACCCGGTCCGACCAGCGGATAGGCCCACCAGAGCACGTCGAGCCCGCCCGGCCCCGGCCCGGAGAGCTTCGCGCGGCCCGAGGTCGGATAGAGGCCGCGGAGGCGCAGCCCGGGCCCCAGCTCGCCATCGGCGTCGTACGTCCCGTGCGCCACGCCCTGTTCGTTCCGCGCGAGTGCCCCGGCCACCGGCATCAGATCGCTCGCAGGCTGCCCGACGGCCTCGTCCCGGGAATGGCCGAAAAGCCGTCGTGCGCCCGTCGACCAGTGCGACACGAGGCCGTCGCCGTCCACGACGATCACGGCGAGCGGGATCCGGCCGGCCGCGCCGAGCCGCTGTGGCCGCCCGGACGGATTACCACGGTCCATGCGTGGAAGGCTCCTTCCCTGCCGCAGGTGTGCGCGGCTCCGCCCTCCACGGTAAGGCCCGCCGCGCGCGTCGCGCCGGGCAATGAACCAATCAGTAGCACGCCCGCGCACCACCGTGGCCGGGTCAACAGTTGACTGGAAATCAGTCAGTCTTCGTCCCCCAGCCGAAGGTAGCGCCCCGTACGCGCGCCCCCGCCCCGCGGAGCACGGTGGCGACCGGCGGATGGCCCGCCATGATCACCGTGGCTCGTGCCGGTACGGTGGCCGACTGGCCGGACGGCGTGACGGAGAGCGTGACGGACGGAGGGGCGGACGGGGCCGCGAGCGCGGGCCCCGAGGTGGCCGGTCCGGGAAAACACTCGAAATGGCGACCGGGCAACGGCCACGCGGGGCGGGCCGACGGCGCCGGGGCCCGACCGACGGACGCCGGTGGCGGCCGGCGTCCGTCGGTCGGGAGCGGTGTGGCGGTGCGGTGACGGTGCGGTGACGGTCGCGGGCGGGCAGCGTGCCCCGCCCCGCCCCGCGCGGGGGCTACTGGTCCGCGCCCGCCGCACCCCCGGCCGCACCCTCGGTCTCGGCCGCGAGGTTGGCGAGCACCTGGTCGTAGATGCGCGCCAGCCCCTTGGGCGCGAAGGTGCGCTCGAAGAAGCCGCCGATGCCGCCCGCGCCGTTCCAGACGGTGGTCACGACGGCCTTCGAACGGCCCTCACCGGCCGGAGTGACGGTCCAGGTGGTGACCATCGAGGAGTTGCGGTCCTTCTCCACGAGCCGGCCGTCGCTCGGCTCGGTCACCTCCAGCAGGCAGTCACGCACACGCTTGCTGGTGGCCTGGAGCTTCCAGTGCACGAGAGTGCCCTCGCCGTCGCCGCCCTCGCGCACCTCGTACTCGCTGAAGGGGGCCGGCAGCAGCTTCGCACGGGTGTGCTCGTAGTCGGCCAGCACGTCGAACACCGTCTCCGCGTCCGCCGCGATGATCCGCTCCGTCGTGGCCTCTACCTGCGCCATGGCTCTCTTCCTCCAGCACTCGGTTTTCCAGTGAGTTGCGGCCACCCAACCACCCTCGGGTACACCCGCCAAATCGAGGTAGCAGCGATCAAGGGAACGTTTGTTCTATTATTTGGGCAGCACTACCGAGGAGGCACCCATGCGCTGGGACAATCTGGTCGAGAACGCCTCGACGGCCGGGGAGAATGCACTCTTCGGCACCGATGCGGTGATCAGGCGCACCTTCGACACCCCCGAATTCCGCGGCATCACCTTTCACGAGATCCGCGCACGTTCGATCATCAACCGGGTGCCGGGCGCGTCCCGCATGCCGTTCGAATGGACGGTGAATCCGTACCGCGGCTGCTCGCACGCCTGTGTGTACTGTTTCGCGCGCAAGACGCACAGCTATCTGGATCTCGACACGGGGCTGGGCTTCGACTCCCAGATCGTGGTCAAGGTCAACGCGCCCGAGCTGGTCCGCCGACAACTGGCGTCCCCGCGCTGGCAGGGGGCGCACATCGCGATGGGCACGAACGTCGACTGCTACCAGCGGGCGGAGGGCCGGTACCGGCTGATGCCGGGGATCATCGCGGCCCTGCGCGAGCGGGCGAACCCCTTCTCCATCCTCACCAAGGGCACGCTCATCCTGCGCGACCTGGAGTCGCTGCGGGAGGCCGCGGCCGTCACGGACGTGGGCGTCTCGGTCTCGGTCGGCTTCGTCGACGAGGACCTGTGGCGCACGGTCGAGCCGGGCACACCGTCACCGCGGCGGCGCCTGGACGTCGTACGCGCCATGGCGGACAGCGGGATCGGCTGCGGCGTGCTGATGGCCCCGGTCGTCCCCTTCCTCAGCGACGACCCCGCCCAGCTGCGCGAGACGGTACGGGAGATCGCCGCGGCCGGAGCCGGGTCGGTGACCCCGCTCGTCCTGCACCTGCGGCCGGGGGCGCGCGAGTGGTTCATGACGTGGCTGGCGGAGCACCATCCGCGTCTGGTGACGCGGTACGAGCGGATGTACGCGGGCGGCGCGTACGCGCCGACGTGGTACCAGCGGCGGGTCACCCGCCAGGTGCACGAGTTCGCGGCCGAGTTCGGGATCGGCCCGGCCGGCCGGGGCGCGGCCCGGCGCATCACCGCACCGCCGGAGCCGGGCCCGGACCGCGAACCGGCGTCGGGCGCCACCCAGTTGACGCTGCTGTGACGCGGCCCCAGGGCCCTTCGCCCGGATCCCGCCGGGCGCAGGGGTCCTTGCGCTCCACCCTTCCGGTCGCGCGGCCTCTTACGGAAGCCGGCCCAGCGCGGTCGCGGCGGCGGTGGCGAGCCGGGGAAGGTCGCGGGCGGCCTCGAGTACGGGACGCGCCCGGGCGTCCCCGAGGCGGCCCAGGCCCTCGACGCACGCCAGCGCCACCCGCCAGTGCGGCTCGTCCGGCGTCAGGAGCCCCGAGAGCGTGGCGATCAGCGCGGGCACGGACTCGGGCGCGCGCAGTTCGGTGAGCAACCGGACGGGGTGCATCGCGTAGGCGGTGCGCAGGGTGTTGGTGGCCAGCGCGGCGGCGGCCCTGGGCGTCCGGGGGTCGCCGAGGCGGGCCAGGGCGTAGGAGGCCGAGACACAGCGTTCGGGGTCGCGGTGGTTGAGCAGCAGCACGAGCGTCTCGAACGCCCGGCGGTCCCCGGCGCAGCCGAGCCGGAAGGCGGCGAGTTCCCGGGCCCAGAGGGGCTGTTCACGCGCGGTGAGGACGGCTGCGAGTTCGTCCCGGTCCTCGGCCCCGACCAGCCGCTGGTAGGCGAGCGAGCCCCCGGATTCGTCCCGCACCCGGTCAAGGAGCGAACGTAAGTCCTCATCCATGGCCCCAGGGTAGCGATCCGCCGCCCAGAGATCACCGGCGCGTACGCCCCGCCCGCCCCCACCACACCCAGCGCCCCCGGCCGGGCCGTCGCCGCGCACCGCGCACCGCGCACCGAGTGATCCAGCCCACATCTTCCCCCGTCTGGCGCGCTCGTTACTCGGGGGTTAACCTCAGATGAGCGGGTCATCGACCCGCGACTCGCGGCGGCCTGGTGACGCAGCCGTCGTGAGAGCAGTCGGTTCCAACCGGCCGGGCCACGGGACAGGGCCTGCCGTTCTTTCTCCCGCCATGCGCGCCCCCACTCACACCCCGGGGCGCGGTCACGCCACCGCGCGCCGGTACGCGTACGGCTCCCGGTGAACCGTCCGGCCGCACGGCACGCACCCGCACAACCCGGCACCGGGACACCAGTCGTCACTCTCCCCTCAGGAGTCCTCATGGACGCCCCTCTCGCCTCTCCCACCCCTCATGCCTCTCTTGCCCCTTCAGCCTCTCCAGTCCCTCCCTCACCGCTCTCCCCCATCGCCGTCGTCGGGCTCGGCACCATGGGCACCGGCATCGCCGACGTGCTCGTCCGGGCCGGTCACGAGGTCATCGGCATCGACATCAGCGACGCCGCCGCCGCGCGTGCCGTCGCCTCGATCGAGGCCGCCACCTCACGCGCCGTGGAGCGCGGGCGGCTCGGCGCCGGGGAACGGCGTACGGTCCTCGCGCGACTGCGCACCTTCTCCGACCTCCGGGCCGCCGCCGACGCCGAGTTGGTGATCGAGGTCGTGCCCGAGTCCTACGAGACCAAGCAGCGCGTCTTCCGGGAGCTGGACGGCATCGTCAGCCCCGCGGCCGTGCTGGCCACCGGCACCAACGCGCTGTCGGTGACCCGGCTCGCGGCCGACTCGGCGCACCCCGAACGGCTGCTGGGGCTCCATTTCTTCAATCCGGCCCCGGCCATGAGGCTGGTCGAGGTGGTCTCCTCCGTCCTGACCTCGCCCCGGGCCGTCGCGGCCGTCACCGCGCTCGCCCGGCAGCTGGGCAAGGAGCCCGTCGCGGTGGGCGACCGGCCCGGCTTCGTCGCGGACGGTCTGCTCTTCGGCTATCTCAACCAGGCGGCCGCGATGTACGAGGCCGGATACGCCACCCGGGAAGACATCGACGCCGCGATGCGGCTGGGCTGCGGGCTGCCGATGGGCCCGCTCACGCTGCTCGACCTGATCGGTCTGGACACCGCCCGGACCGTGCTGGAGGCGATGTACGCGGCCACCCACGACCGGCTGCACGCGCCCGCGCCCGTGCTGCGGCAGCTCAGCGAGGCCGGGCTGACCGGCCGCAAGTCCGGACGCGGCTTCTACACCTACGCGGCGCCGGGCAACGGGACGGCCGTGCCGGACGCCCGGACGCCGACTGCCGCGGCGGACACCGTGCCGGGCAGGCCCGTCGCCTCGGTGGGCGTCGTGGGGTCGGGCACGATGGCGGGCGGTATCGCCGAGGTCTTCGCCGGAGCCGGGTACGAGGTGGTCCTGGTGGCCCGTACGCCGGAGAAGGCGGTGGCGGCCACCGCCCGGATCGGTTCGTCCCTGAACCGCTCCGTCGCCAAGGGCCGGCTGACCGCCGGGGCCCGGGACGGGACGCTGTCCCGTATCCTCCCGGCCGACTCGCTCGACGCGCTCGCCGAGGCGGACCTGGTCATCGAGGCCGTGGCCGAGGACCTGGAGGTCAAACGGGCGCTCTTCGCCCGGCTCGACAAGGTGTGCCGGCCCGGCGCGGTGCTGGCCACGACGACGTCCTCCCTCCCCGTGGTGGCCTGCGCCCGGGCGACCTCGCGCCCCGCCGACGTCATCGGGATGCACTTCTTCAACCCGGCCCCGGCCATGAAACTGGTCGAGGTGGTGCGCACGGTCCTGACCGCCGACGACGTGCACGCCACGGCGCGCGAGGTGTGCGCCACGGTCCGCAAGCATCCGGTCGACTGCGGCGACCGCGCCGGGTTCATCGTGAACGCCCTGCTCTTCCCCTACTTGAACAACGCGGTGAAGATGCTCGAACAGCACTACGCGACACCCGACGACATCGACACCGCGATGAAGCTGGGCGGCGGCTATCCGATGGGGCCCTTCGAACTGCTCGACGTGGTCGGTCTCGATGTGTCGCTGGCCATCGAGCGCGGGCTGCACCGTGAGTTCCGCGACCCGGGGCTGGCCCCGGCGTCGCTGCTGGAGCGGCTGGTGGCCGCGGGCTGCCTGGGGCGCAAGACGGGGCGCGGCTTCCGGGAGCACACGCGGCGCTGAACGGCGCCGGACCGGGCGCGCCCGGGGCGGGACGGAACCGGGCGCGCCGCCGCCCGCTTCGCCCCCACGGGCGCGCCCTCCTGCGCCGATGCAGTACGTTCACCTCATGTCCCAGCCCGCCAGGTCCACCCGTACGCGCAGCAGGTCCGACGCTCCCGAGAGCGCCGCGGGCGTGCGCGCCGCCGCCCAACGCCTGAAGATGCGGCGGGAGCTGGCGGCAGCGGCCATGGAGCTCTTCGCGACCAAGGGGTACGAGGCGACCACGGTCGACGAGATCGCCGCCGCGGCCGGTGTCGCGCGCCGGACGTTCTTCCGGCACTTCCGCTCGAAGGAAGAGGCGATCTTCCCGGACCACGACGACACGCTCGTACGCGCGGAGGCGGTGCTCAACGCGGCGCCGGCCCACGAGCACCCGCTGGACACCGTCTGCCGGGGCATCAAAGAGGTCATGCGCATGTACGCGGCCTCCCCCGCCGTGTCCGTGGAGCGCTACCGCCTCACCCGCGAGGTGCCCACGCTCCGCGAGCGCGAGATCGCCTCCGTGGCCCGCTACGAGCGGCTGTTCACGCGCTACCTGCTGGGCCACTTCGACGAGCGGGACCACGCCGACGGCAACGACGACCCGCTGATGGCGGAGGTGGCGGCGTCCGCCGTCGTCACGGCGCACAACCACGTGCTGCGCCGCTGGCTGCGGGCCGGCGGCGAGGGCGACCTCGAAGCGCAGCTCGACCACGCGTTCGCGATCGTCCGCGAGACCTTCGGCACCGGGGCCGGGGCCGGCCGGGCCCTGGGCGGCGCGCCGTCCCAGCCGTCGGCCACGGCGCGGACGAGCGGCGACGTGCTGGTGACGGTGGCCCGGACGGACGCGCCCCTCGACGAGGTCATGCGGACCATCAAGCAGGCGCTCAAAAGCACCCGAGCGGGCACCTGAGCGGGGCACCCGAATCGGCGGACGCGGCGGCCCGCCCCGAGCACCCGCACGCACTCCCCGCACCCACCTGACCGCACACGGTGATACGACGCGGGCTTCGGGCGGTACAGATTGCTCATGCGTGCCATGCGGATGACAAGTGAGAGCAAAATTTGGCACCCAGTGCCTTGCAGGCTGTCACGGCGTGCCATACGTTGAAGGTGTCCGGCTGTTCCCGTGGGCCATCTCGCCCACGCTCCGGACGCCTGCGTCACAGGCATTTCCCGCGCCCACCCGGCGCCGCCACCCGGCGCCATCCACACGCATCGCATCACACGCATCGCACGTACCGCATGCACCCGCACGCACACCCCCCGCGTCACCCGCCGGACCGACGGACGGCACCCCTCCACCGCACCCGGCCGCCGGTCCGGCGGTCCCCCGACGCACCTCGGTTTCACCGGAGGCGACACCGTGAAGGAAATCCTGGACGCGATCCAGTCGCCGGACAGCACGTCCGCCGACTTCGCCGCACTGCCCCTGCCCGACTCGTACCGCGCGGTCACCGTGCACAAGGACGAGACGGAGATGTTCGCCGGCCTGCCCACCCGGGACAAGGACCCCCGCGAGTCCCTGCACCTCGACGAGGTGCCGGTGCCCGAACTCGGCCCCGGCGAGGCGCTCGTGGCCGTCATGGCCAGCTCCGTGAACTACAACTCCGTGTGGACCTCGATCTTCGAGCCCCTGCCGACCTTCGGCTTCCTGGAGCGCTACGGCGCCCTCGGTGACCTGGCCAAACGGCACGACCTGCCGTACCACGTCATCGGCTCCGACCTCTCCGGTGTCGTCCTGCGCACCGGACCGGGGGTGAGCGCGTGGCATCCGGGCGACGAGGTCGTGGCGCACTGCCTCTCCGTCGAGCTGGAGTCCTCCGACGGCCACAACGACACGATGCTCGACCCCGAACAGCGGATCTGGGGCTTCGAGACCAACTTCGGCGGCCTGGCGGAGCTGGCGCTGGTGAAATCCAACCAACTGATGCCCAAGCCCCTCCACCTGAGCTGGGAGGAGGCGGCGGCTCCCGGCCTGGTCAACTCGACCGCGTACCGGCAGCTGGTGTCGCGCAACGGCGCCGGGATGAAGCAGGGCGACAACGTGCTGATCTGGGGCGCGAGCGGCGGGCTCGGTTCGTACGCCACCCAGTTCGCGCTGGCCGGCGGCGCGAACCCGGTCTGTGTGGTCTCCAGCGAACGGAAGGCGGAGCTGTGCCGGCGGATGGGCGCCGAGGCGGTCATCGACCGGACTGCCGAGGGCTACGCGTTCTGGAAGGACGAGCGGGAGCAGGATCCGCGTGAGTGGAAGCGGTTCGGCAAGCGCATCCGCGAGCTGACCGGCGGTGAGGACGTGGACATCGTCTTCGAGCACCCGGGGCGCGAGACGTTCGGCGCCAGCGTGTACGTCACCCGCAAGGGCGGCACGGTCGTCACCTGCGCCTCGACCTCCGGTTACACGCACGAGTACGACAACCGCTATCTGTGGATGTCCCTCAAGCGGATCATCGGTTCGCACTTCGCCAACTACCGCGAGGCGTGGGAGGCCAACCGGCTGATCGCCAAGGGCAGGATCCACCCGACGCTGTCGAAGGTGTACGCGCTCGGGGACACCGGCCAGGCCGCGTACGACGTCCACCGCAACCTGCACCAGGGCAAGGTCGGGGTGCTGGCGCTGGCGCCCCGGGAGGGCCTGGGGGTGCGGGACGAGGAGCTGCGGGCCCGGCACATCGACGCGATCAACCGCTTCCGGAACGTGTGAGGCGCGCGATGACCGACCGTCACGAGGCTGCTCCCCCGTCCCCCGACGCGCCCCGCGCCAAGGACCGGCCCTGGCTCATGCGCACCTACGCCGGCCACTCCACCGCCGAGGCGTCCAACGCGCTCTACCGACGCAACCTCGCCAAGGGCCAGACGGGCCTGTCCGTCGCCTTCGACCTGCCCACCCAGACCGGCTACGACCCCGACCACGTGCTCGCCCGCGGCGAGGTCGGCCGGGTGGGCGTGCCGGTGTCGCACCTCGGCGACATGCGGCGGCTGCTCGAGGGCATCCCGCTGGACCGCACGAACACCTCGATGACCATCAACGCCACCGCCATGTGGCTGCTGGCGCTCTACCAGGTGGTGGCGGAGGAGCAGGGGGCGGACCTCGGCGGGCTCCGGGGGACGACGCAGAACGACATCGTCAAGGAGTACCTCTCCCGCGGCACCCATGTCTTCCCGCCCGGCCCGAGCCTGCGGCTGACCACGGACCTCATCACGTACAGCGTGCGCCACCTGCCCCGCTGGAACCCCATCAACATCTGCGGCTACCACCTCCAGGAGGCGGGGGCCACGCCCGTCCAGGAGATCGCCTACGCGGTGTCCACGGCGATCACGGTGCTCGACGCGGTGTTCGCCTCCGGGCGGGTCCCCGAGGGCAGCGAGGGGGAGGTGGTCGGCAGGATCTCCTTCTTCGTCAACGCCGGGGTGCGGTTCGTCGAGGAGATGTGCAAGATGCGGGCGTTCTCCCGGATCTGGGAGCGCGTCACCCGCGAGCGGTACGGGGTCGAGGACCCCCGGCAGCGCCGCTTCCGCTACGGCGTCCAGGTCAACTCGCTCGGGCTGACGGAGGCGCAGCCGGAGAACAACGTCCAGCGGATCGTGCTGGAGACGCTGGCGGTGACCCTCTCCAAGGACGCCCGCGCCCGCGCCGTCCAGCTGCCCGCGTGGAACGAGGCGCTGGGCCTGCCCAGGCCCTGGGACCAGCAGTGGTCGCTGCGGATCCAGCAGGTGCTGGCGCACGAGAGCGATCTGCTGGAGTACCCGGACCTCTTCGAGGGCTCGCGCGTCGTCGAGGAGAAGGTGGCGGCCCTGACCGAGGAGGCGTGCGCCGAGATCGGCCGGATCGAGGAGATGGGCGGGGTCCCGGCGGCCGTCGAGTCCGGCTATCTGAAGTCGCGGCTGGTCGCCGCGCACGCCGAGCGGCGGTCGCGCATCGAGTCGGGCGAGGAGAAGGTCGTCGGCGTCAACTGTTACGAGTCGACCGAGCCCAGCCCGCTCACCGCCGACCTGGACACGGCGGTCGAGACGGTGGACCCGGCGACCGAGGCCCGGGTGGTGGCCGCGCTGCACGCCTGGCGGGCCGGCCGCGACGAGGCGCGGGCGGTGGAGGCGCTGGCCGCGCTGAAGAAGGCCGCGGCGGGCACGGACAACCTGATGCCCGCGACGCTGGAGTGCGCGCGTGCCGGGGTGACCACCGGCGAGTGGTCCTGGGCGCTGCGCGACGTGTTCGGCGAGTTCCGCGCGCCCACGGGGGTGCGTGGGGCGCCGGTCGCGGTGAGCGCCGAGGCGGGCTCGCCGCTCGCGGCCGTACGGGAGCGGGTGGCGGGCACGGCGGCCGAGCTCGGGGCCGGGCGGCTGCGGCTGCTGGTCGGCAAGCCCGGGCTGGACGGGCACTCCAACGGCGCGGAGCAGATCGCCGTCCGGGCCAGGGACGCCGGCTTCGAGGTGGTGTACCAGGGCATCCGGCTCACGCCCGAGCAGATCGTGGCCGCCGCGCTCGCCGAGGACGTGCACTGTGTGGGGCTGTCGATCCTGTCGGGGTCGCACACCGCGCTGGTGCCGGACGTCCTCGCCCGGCTGCGGGCGGCCGGCGCGGGCGACGTGCCCGTGGTCGTCGGCGGGATCGTCCCGCGGGCGGACGCCGACGCGCTGCGGGCGGCGGGCGTGGCCGCCGTGTTCACCCCGAAGGACTTCGGAATCACCGGGATCGTCGGCCGTATCGTCGACGAGATCCGCAAAGCCAACAAGCTCGACCCGTGGGAGGTCCCCGTATGACCGCGCCTGTCAGCTCCGCCCGCCGCGCCGGCTCCCCGAACGCCGCCGGCTCCGCCGCCCCCGCGAGCGCCGGCGGCGACGGCACCGAGCAGCCCCGGCCGCGCCGCTCGTGCCTCGCCGTGCCGGGCTCGAGCCCGCGGTTCCTGGAGAAGGCCCAGGGGCTCCCGGCCGACCAGGTCTTCCTCGACCTGGAGGACGCCTGCGCGCCGCTCGCCAAAGAAGGGGCCCGGCACTCCATCGTGGACGCCCTCAACACGGGCGACTGGACGGGCAAGACCCGGGTGGTGCGGGTCAACGACTGGACGACGCAGTGGACGTACCGCGACGTGATCACGGTCGTGGAGGGGGCGGGGCAGAACCTCGACTGCGTGATGCTGCCGAAGGTCCAGGACGCGCGGCAGGTTGTCGCGCTGGACCTGCTGCTCACCCAGATCGAGCGGACGATGGGCTTCGAGGTGGGCCGGATCGGGATCGAGGCGCAGATCGAGAACGCCAAGGGCCTGGTGAACGTGGACGACATCGCGGCGTCCTCGCCGCGCCTGGAGACCATCGTCTTCGGGCCCGCCGACTTCATGGCCTCCATCAACATGAAGTCCCTGGTCGTCGGCCGGCAGCCGGCCGGCTACGACGCCGACGCCTACCACTACATCCTGATGCGCATCCTGATGGCGGCGCGCACCCACGACCTCCAGGCGGTCGACGGGCCCTACCTCCAGATCCGCGACGTGGACGGCTTCCGGGAGGTGGCGGGCCGCGCGGCGGCGCTCGGCTTCGACGGCAAGTGGGTGCTGCACCCGGGGCAGATCGAGGCGGCGAACGAGATCTTCTCGCCGTCGCAGGAGGACTACGACCACGCCGAGCTGATCCTGGACGCCTACGCCCACCACACCTCGGAGGCGGGCGGGAAGAAGGGCTCCGCGATGCTCGGTGACGAGATGATCGACGAGGCCAGCCGGAAGATGGCGCTGGTGATCGCGGGCAAGGGCCGGGCCGCCGGGCTGCGGCGCACCACCTCGTTCGAGGCCCCGGAGGCATGAGCGCCATGCGGTTCGGTCGTACTTTCGAGGAGTTCGAGGTCGGCGCGGTCTACAGGCACTGGCCGGGCAAGACGGTCACCGAGTACGACGACCATCTCTTCTGCCTGCTGACCATGAATCACCATCCGCTGCACCTGGACAGCAACTACGCCGAGAAGACCACCGACTTCGGCCGGAACGTCGTCGTCGGGAACTACGTCTACTCGCTGCTGCTGGGTATGTCCGTGCCGGACGTCTCGGGCAAGGCCATCGCCAATCTGGAGGTGACCTCGCTGCGGCACGTCGCACCGACGTTCCACGGCGACACGGTGTACGGCGAGACGACGGTCCTGGAGAAGACACCGTCGAAGTCCAAGAACGACCGCGGCATCGTCTCCGTGGAGACCAGGGGCCACAACCAGGACGGCACGCTCGTGTGCGTGTTCCGGCGCAAGGTGATGGTCCCCACCGCGGCGTACGTCAAGGAGCGCGGCGGGGACCAGCCCGGCCGCCCCGAACCCCGGGAGAAGTGACCACCGATGAGCCGACTCGCCCGGACCGCGGGACTGACCGACGTACAGCGGGAGATCCTCACCACCGTCAGGGAATTCGTCGACAAGGAGATCCTTCCGGTCGCCACGGAGCTGGAGCACCGTGACGAGTACCCGGCGCGGATCGTCGAGGGACTCACAGAACTCGGCCTGTTCGGGCTGATGATCCCCGAGGAGTACGGCGGTCTGGGCGAGTCCCTGCTCACGTACGCGCTGTGCGTGGAGGAGATCGCCCGGGGCTGGATGTCCGTCTCGGGCATCGTCAACACCCACTTCATCGTGGCGTACCTGCTGGAGCGGCACGGCACGGAGGAGCAGAAGCGGACGTTCCTGCCGCGGATGGCGGCCGGCGAGGTGCGCGGCGCGTTCTCGATGTCCGAGCCGGGGCTCGGCTCGGACGTCTCGGCGATCACCTCCAAGGCGGTCCGGGACGGGGACGACTACGTCCTGAACGGCCAGAAGATGTGGCTCACCAACGGCGGGACGTCCTCGCTCGTGGCCGTGTTGTGCCGCAGCGACGAGGGCCACCCGGCGGGCACGGCTCCGCACCGGTCGATGACCACGTTCCTGATCGAGAAGGAGCCGGGGTTCGGCGCCGTACGGCCGGGGCTCACCATCCCCGGGAAGATCGACAAGATGGGTTACAAGGGCGTCGACACCACCGAGCTGATCATGGACGATCTTCGCATTCCCGCCCATCGCGTCCTCGGCGGGACCACCGGCCGAGGGTTTTACCAAATGATGGACGGAGTCGAGGTCGGCCGGGTGAACGTCGCGGCGCGCGGCTGCGGCGTCGCGCTGCGCGCCTTCGAGCTGGGCATCGCCTACGCGCAGGCACGGCACACCTTCGGCCGGCCGATCGCGCAGCACCAGGCGATCCAGTTCAAGCTGGCCGAGATGGCCACGAAGGTCGAGGCGGCCCACGCCATGATGGTGGGCGCGGCCCGCAAAAAGGACTCCGGGGAACGAAACGACCTGGAGGCGGGGATGGCGAAGTACCTGGCCGCCGAGTACTGCAAGGAGGTCGTGGAGGACTCGTTCCGGATCCACGGCGGGTACGGATTCTCCAAGGAGTACGAGATCGAGCGCCTCTACCGGGAGGCCCCGATGCTGCTGATCGGCGAGGGGACCGCCGAGATCCAGAAAATGATCATTGGCCGACGGCTTTTGGAGGAGTACCGTTTCCAGGGTTGATTGTCGCCTTTGATCCGCTTCGACCGCGAAGAAGATCACACCCTGTCGTCCTTCCGCAGCGGCTTCAAGCCGCCCGACTCGTCGGCTGGCTTGCTCAGTTACGGCTCGCAACCGATACCATCGCTGGAAAGCCGCCGTCCCCCCGTTGCCAGCGCGGCATCATCCGCTACGAAGGTCAACCATGCCCCACAGCCAAACCTCTGCACCTCGCGGCCCGGTCCGCCTCGCGCGCGGAGCATCGCCGTGGCTCCTGCCGACCGTCGCCACGGCCGCCGTCAGCCTCGCCCGCGCCCGCCGCTCCCGGCGTGCCGCCGCCCTCGCCGTGCCCGCCACGGCGCTCGCGGCGGGCATGCTGTGGTTCTTCCGCGACCCCGAGCGCGAGATCACTCAGGGCCGGGTCATCTCCCCGGCCGACGGCGTGGTGCAGAGCATCATGCCGTGGAAGGACGGGCGCACCCGGGTCGCCATCTTCATGAGCCCGCTGAACGTCCACGTCAACCGCGCCCCCCTCGCCGGCACGGTGACGTCCGTGGAACACGTCCCGGGCGGGTTCGTTCCCGCGTTCAACAAGGAGAGCGAGAACAACGAGCGCGTTGTCTGGCACTTCGACACCGAACTGGGCGACATCGAGATGGTGCAGATCGCGGGCGCGGTGGCCCGGCGCATCGTCCCGTACCTGCCCCAGGGGACCAAGGTGGAACAGGGCGAGCGCATCGGTCTGATCCGGTTCGGCTCGCGCGTCGACCTCTACCTCCCCGAGGGTGTCGAGGTCGACGTCGAGGTCGGTCAGACCACGACCGCGGGGGTGACTCGCATTGACCGTGATTGATCCTGACACACAGGCGGGCTGGGCCGTCGAGGCGGAGGCCGCGACGGAGACGGAGGACGACGCGGAGGACATGCCGCTCTCACTGCGGCTGTCGATAGCGGACACCCTCACCCTCGGCAACGCCACCTGCGGCTTCATGGCGGTGTACTTCACCACCACCGGCATCCTGATCCCGCACCTCACGGGCAGCGACGAGAGCGGTATGGCGCGGCACTCCGCGGCCACGGCCGTGATCCTGATGCTGGCGGCGGCGATCTTCGACCTGTTCGACGGGCTCGTGGCGCGCAAGCTGCGCAGCTCCCCGATGGGCGCGGAGCTGGACAACCTGTCCGACCTGATCAGCTTCGGCCTGGCCCCGGCGTACTTCGTCCTGGTGTACGGCATGGTCGCCGACGACGCCCATCAGCGGGTCTCGGCGCTGGCCGCGGTGGTGGTGCTGCTGGCTGTCGTGCTGCGTCTCGCGAGATTCTCGTGCGTGACGATGAAGGACGGCATGTTCCAGGGGATGCCGTCACCCTTCGGGGCGCTGACGGTGATCTCCATCGTCCTGCTGGAGCTTCCCTTCGTACCGACCACGCTGGCGATCATCGGTGTGGCGTGGCTGATGGTCAGCCGGGTCGAGTACCCGAAGCCGCGGGGCGTCCTCGCGGTGGCGATGCTGAGCTGGATCGTGGCCGCGATGGGGCTGCTGGCGGCCTGGGCGTTCGACGCGCCCGGCGGTCAGCTGCTGCTCCAGACCGGCTGCGCGCTCCAGGTGGTGACGGGGGCGGTGATCCCGCTCTTCGCCACGGCGCGGCGGGTGAACACCTTCCGCGACAACCGCCGCGAGGCGCGGGCGGCGCAGCTGCCGTAGCGGGAGCGGCCACGGATACGGCGGAACGCGGGAGGGCCCGGGTGCGTGAGGCACCCGGGCCCTCCCGCGTGTGCCCCCGCGTGTGGCCGGGCCCCTCCCGCGCGGGGTCGGGGCGGCACGTCCCGGCCGTCAGCGGGTCAGCTTCTCCCGGGCGATCTCCTCCGCCAGGCGTTCCAGCAGCGGGCCCGCCTGGGCCATGCACACCGCCGGGTCCGGTTCCAGATCGGTGAGGGCGTAGGCGCGGGCGATTCCCGCCCGGTGCAGGGCGTGCGGCGGCAGCGTCAGCCGGCCGCAGACCGCGACGACCTCCACGCCCGCCGCCCGGGCCGCCGACGCCACGCCCGCCGGGGCCTTTCCGTGCAGGGTCTGTTCGTCCAGCGAGCCCTCGCCGGTGATGACCAGGGTCGCCCGCGCGAGCGCCGGGGCGAAGCCCAGGACGTCCAGCATGACCTCGATACCGGGGCGGAAGCCCGCGCCGAGGCCGACGAGCGCGCCGTAGCCGATGCCGCCCGCCGCGCCCGCGCCGGGAGCGAGGGCCAGGTCGGCGGCGCCGGGGCCGACGGCCCGCTCCAGGACCGTGACGTAGTGGGCCAGGGCCGCGTCGAGCGTACGGACGTCCTCGGGCGCCGTGCCCTTCTGCGGTCCGTAGACCGCGGCGGCGCCCTTGGGGCCGGTCAGCGGGTTGTCGACGTCACTGGCCAGCACGATCTCCGTCGTGGCGAGCCTGGTGTCCAGACCGGAGAGATCGGCCGTGGCCAGGTCGCGCAGGGCGCCGCCCCCCGGCCCGGCCGGCCGGCCGGCCGCGTCCAGCAGCCGCGCGCCGAGCGCGGTGAGCATGCCCGCGCCGCCGTCGGTCGTCGCGCTCCCTCCGACACCGAGGACGATGGTGCGGGCCCCCGCGTCGAGCGCGGCGCGCAGCAGCTCGCCGGTGCCGTACGTCGTGGCGGTGAGCGGGGCGAAGACGCCCTCCGGCAGGCACTGGAGGCCCGACGCCTCGGCCATCTCGACCACGGCCGTGCCGTCGCGCAGGGCGTACGCCGCGGTCAGCTCGTCGCCGAGCGGCCCGGTGACCCGCACCTCACGCCGTTCGAAACCGGCCGCGACGGCCGCCGCCACCGTGCCGTCGCCACCGTCGGCGACGGGCAGCGTCTCGACGGCGGCCCCGGGCACGACCCGGCGCAGGCCCGCCGTCACCCGCTCCGCCACCTGTACCGCCGTGAGCGAGCCCTTGAACTTGTCCGCCGCGACGAGCACGCGCGCGGCCTGCGTTGCTGCTCCGTCCGTCACCATGCGCCCCTTGCTCTCGAACAGGCGGTCGTGCCGCCCCGACCCTATCCGCAGGGATCACCGTCTGCCCATGGCCGTGACGTGGCCGGACCCGGCGGCCAGGAACGCGACGGCCGGGCGGGACCCACGCGCTTCCGGGAGGCCCGCGCGCCGTCCACGGCCCCCACACCGCTCGCGGGTCCGCGCCGGGAGGGGCAGTAGGCTGCCCGTGTGACGGACACGGACACCGACTACGCCGCTTACATCGCCGGCCTCCCCCGCATCCTGGCCGGCGCCGCCATGCTGTGCCGGGACGCCGAAGGCCGGGTACTGGCCGTGGAGCCCAACTACCGCGAGGGCTGGGCCCTGCCCGGCGGGACCATCGAGTCCGACGCCGGCGAGACCCCGCGCCAGGGCGCCCGCCGGGAGACGCTGGAGGAGATCGGCCTGGACATCGAGCCGGGGCGGCTGCTCACCGTCGACTGGGTGCAGAGCGACGCCCGGCCCCCGGTCGCGGCGTATCTGTACGACGGCGGGGTGCTGACCGCCGAACAGCTCGCGGCGATCCGGGTCCAGGAGGAGGAGCTGCTGTCGTGGCAGCTGTTGGAGCGCGAGCAGATTCCCACGTTCCTGCTCGGATCGCTGGGGCCCCGCGTGCTGGCGGCACTCGAGGCGCTGGCGGACGGTACCGGCGCGGTGGAGCTGGTGAACGGCCGGCGGACGCGATAGGAGCCCGTCGGCCGGGGCGCGCGGGCTTTGCGGCGGAGAGCGAACAGTTGACCTTCAGGTTCCTCGAACGCCCACAATCACCGCCATGGACGGCATCACGACGAGCAACACCCAGGGCCTGACCAAACTGCTGAGCATCAGCGCCTTCGCCCGGCGCGTCGGCCTCGCGCCGAGCGCGCTGCGCTTCTACGACGACTGCCGCGTCCTCGAACCCGCGCGGGTGGACGAGGCGACCGGCTACCGCTACTACAACCCCGACCAGGAGATCCGCGCCAGGATGCTGCGGAGCCTGCGGGAGGCGGGCATGCCGCTCGCCGATGTCACGGTCGTCCTCGACGGTGACGCGGAGGAGGCCCGTGCGGTGCTGGAGCGGCACCGCGGAACCGTACGGGACAGGTCGCGGACGGCGGACGCCACGATCGCGGCGGCGCTGCGGTCCCTCACCGGGGCGGCCACGGCCGATGGCGCGGAGGAGCCGCCGACCCGGGTACGTATCGGCGGCGCGGAGCTGGCGAGTGCCGTGCGGCAGGTCGTGCCGGCCGTCGCCCGGGACCCGGAACTCCCCGTTCTCGGCTGTGTCCTGGTCGAGATCGACGCCGACGAGGTACGGCTGGTGGCAACCGACCGCTACCGGCTGTCCGTCCGGGTCCTCAGACCGGTGACGACGGTGGCGGGCCCGCCCAGGAAACTGCTGGTGGAGGCGGCGGCCCTGACGGAGACCGGCACGTGGGCGGCGCGGCACGCGGCGGTCACGATCGAGGCGGGCCCGGACGGGGCCAGGATCCATGGCGCCCAGACCCCGGCGGCAGGGGCGGGGAGCCAGTCGGCGGCCTGGGCCCATGGCGGGCTCGAAGCCATGGTGGAGGACGATGTGCGGGCCGACGCGCGGGCGGCTGACGGTTCCGGTGTCGCCGCCGATGACGGGTCAGGCCACGGGTCGCGAGAACTGCCCCTGCGCGCCGATGAGTTCCCGGCCTACCGGGAGATGCTGGCCGCCCTGTCCCCGGCCCGGCACCGGCTGCTCGTGGACCGTACGGCCCTGCTCGACGCGGTCGAGGCACTCTGGGACGCGCGGGCCGTCGAGATCCGGCTCGCGGAAGACAAGGCGACGGTTTCCCGGGCCGACGGCCCGGACGGCGCTGACGGCAGCGACGACTCCAGCGACTCGGGTGGCTCCAGCGGCTCCGGTGACTCGGACGGCTCCGTGGGCTCCGTGGGCTCCGGCACGGTGACCCTGCCCGCCGTGTGCCTGGGCGCCCCGGCCCTCCGTATCCACTTCGACCCGTCCGTCCTGGCCCCGGCCCTCGACGCGGGCGTCGGCCCCGACGTGCTGCTGGAGATCGCCTCCGCCGTCGAACCTGTCGTGGTGCGCTCGGCGGACCAGGGCAGTTTCACCACGCTGGTGATGCCCGTGGGCCCGGCCGACGAGGAGTCCTGACGTGACGTCGGAGGAATCGGTCCGGGAGACGGGCCGGGAGACGGGCGAGGGAACGGGCGTGGAGACGACGACGATGGACCCCGGGAACGCCGTCGTACAGCTGTGCGCGCGGGGCATGGCCGCCGAGGCAGGCGGACGAACGGAGGAGGCCCGCGGGCTGTTCCTGACCGCGTGGGAGGCCGCCACCGACGACTACGAGGCGTGCGTGGCCGCGCACTACCTGGCGCGTCATCAGCGGACGCCGCGGGAGACCCTGCACTGGAACCGGGAGTGCCTGACCCGTGCCGACCGGGTCGGGGACGAACGCGTGCGCCCCTTCTACGCCTCGCTCCACGGCGCCATGGGCCGGGCCCATCTGGACCTCGGAGACGTCGAAGAGGCCCGAACCCATTTCGCGTCGGCGGCCCGGCACCTCTCGGACGTGCCTCCCGGGCAGTACCGGGACTGGGTACGGCTATCCGTCGCGCGGGGCCTGCGGGCCGTCGGCGGCGGGGACGGCGGGGACGGCACCGAAGCCGACCCCGTGCACGTCCTGCTGGTGCGCCTGTGCGCGCGGGCCGACCTCGACGCGCTGAGCCTGCTGCTCCCCGTCTGGGCGGGGAGCCTCGGCACGGCCGAGGACGAGGAGGCGGTCACGACGGCGCTGCGCATGCTCCACGCGGAGCGCCGACTGCCCGACGCCGAGCAGGCCGCCCTGAGCGAGGCGATCGGAGCGCGAAGCGCTTGACCTGATGTCCTACGGCGGCGCCCCGCAAGGGCCCGCGCGCCAGAACGTGCGCGTCCCGTCAAACCGTGCGCGTCTCTCCGGCGTTTCACCGACCCCCGGCCTTCAACTCTCCGTCCCCCTGGGCAATCTGACGTCCCTGCGGCACAATGCGCCCCGTTCATGCCGTGTTGGTCCCCTGTGCACACCTGTCCGGCACCATCCTGAAACTCCCCAGGATCTCGGAGGAAACATGCGAACGCATGCCCGCGGCCGGTCGGCGGCCCTGTTCACGTCCGTTGTCATGATGTCCGCCGCCGTCGTGGGCGTGGGGCCGGCCGGGGCCGTGGACAAGGACAGCGGCCGGACGGACCGGCCCCTCCCGCCGGCCTCGGCGCCGCTCACCCTGCCCACGGCCGTCGACGGCGGTTCCTGGAAGTCCGGCCATCTCCAGGGGACGGCCGTCGACCGCCGCAAGGGCCACATGTACTTCTCCTTCACCAATCTCCTGGTGAAGACGGACATGAGCGGCAAGCCCATCGGCTCGGTCACGGGCTTCACCGGTCACCTCGGGGACCTGGACTTCAACAAGGGCGACGGCCGGGTGTACGGCTCCCTCGAGTACAAGGCGGCGAAGGCGTTCTACATCGCGGTCTTCGACGCGGACCGCATCACGAGGATGGACATGGACGCCCAGTCCACCGGCGTGGTCTCCACGGTTCACCTCAAGGAGGTCGTGGCGGACTACACCGCCGACATGGACGGTGACGGGGACTTCGACGGCGACACCGCCGACACCGCCGACCACCGCTACGGGTGCAGCGGCATCGACGGCGTGGCGTTCGGCCCGTCCTTCGACCGCGCGGGCGGCGAGAAACTGACGGTGGCCTACGGGGTGTACGCCAACACCGGCCGCGAGGACAACGACAACCAGGTGCTGCTCCAGTACGACATCAGCGCGTGGAAGACGTACGAGAAGCCGCTGACCGAGAGCGCCCCGCACACCAGCGGCCCCGCGGCTCCCGACGGCAAGTACTTCGCGTACACCGGCAACACCACCTACGGCGTGCAGAATCTGGAGTACGACGCGAAGAGCGGCGACTGGCTGATGGCCGCGTACAAGGGGACGAAGACCACGTTCCCCAACTACTCCCTCTTCGTCGTCGACGGGTCGAAGCGGCCGGTCCTGGGCCCCGTGCGCGGGCAGCGGCCGTCGGAACTCGGACAGAACCTGTCGCTCCGCGCCGCCGGACTGCACGACGCCGCGAGCGGTGTCCACGGCTACCGCGCGGCCGGGCAGTACGGACTGGTCTCGCTGGACGACGGCCGTTTCTACGTCGCCACGAGCGGCACGACGGGGTCCGGCGAGAACACCCGGCAGACCGGCCGGGCGGTGCTGCACCGCTGGACGGGCGGGACCCCGGACCCGTTCACGCCGGAGCGGCGGCGCTGACGGGGCGTCCGCTCGATCCTCGGCGAGGCGTGCGGTCAGAAGAGCGTCGCGGTGTCCGGCGCGGCGACGGGTGTCCGGCGGGCCGCCGGAGTCCGCGCCGTCGCCGGACCGGCCGCCGCGCCCTCGAACGCCAGCAGCCGCCGCTTGCGGTCGAGCCCGCCCCCGTACCCCGTCAGACTCCCGGTGGAGCCGATCACCCGGTGGCACGGCACCACGATCCCGATGGGGTTCCTGCCGTTGGCCAGGCCGACCGCCCGCGAGGCGCCCGGCTTGCCGAGGGCCTCGGCCAGTTCGCCGTAACTGCGCGTCTCGCCGTACGGGATCGCGCGCAACTGCTCCCAGACGCCGCGCTGGAAGTCGGTGCCGGTCAGCCGCAGGGGCAGGTCGAACCGGGTCAGTTCGCCCGCGAAGTACGCGTCGAGCTGGCGCAGCGCCTCCGTGAACGGCCGGGGGTCCGGCTCGCCGAATGTCTCCTGCGGCGGCCGGTGCCGCTGCCCGGCCATGTACAGGCCGCTCAGGGCGGAGTCGGTCGCGACGAGCGTCAGCGGACCGTACGGGCTGTCGGCCACGGTGTGCACGACGTGAGGGGTGGGGGACATGGCGGAACGTCCTTACGCGGGAAGGCGGTTGACGGGGTGGTCGGAGGTGGCCCACAAGTACTGGACGGCGTAGGCGCGCCAGGGCCGCCAGTCCGCCGCGCGGGCGGTGAGCGCCGCCGGGGTGGCCGGCAGGCCCAGCTCCCGCGCCGCCCGCCGCGTCCCGAGGTCGGTCGGCAGGAAGGCGTCGGGGTCGGCGAGCGCGCGCATCGCGATCACCTCCACGGTCCACGGGCCGAATCCGGGCAGCGCCGCGAGCTGGGCCCTGGCCCGGTCCCAGTCGCTGTCGGGGCCGAGCCGGAGGGTGCCGTCGGCGAGCGCGGCGGTCAGCGTGGTCAGGGTGGTGCGCCGGCTGCGCGGGAAGGCCAGCGTCTCCGGGTCGAGCGCGGCCAGCGCCTCGGACGTGGGGAAGAGATGGGTGAGTCCGCCCTCGGGGTCGTGGACGGGCACGCCGTGCGCGGTGACCAGCCGGGCCGCGTGGGTGCGGGCGGCGGCGGTGGACACCTGCTGGCCGAGCACGGCCCGTACGGCGAACTCCGCGGCGTCGACGGTACGCGGCACGCGCCGCCCGGGGGCCTTGTCGACCAGGGGTGCCAGCAGCGGGTCGACGCGCAGCCGCTCGTCCACGGCGACCGGGTCGGCGTCCAGGTCCAGCAGCCGGCGGCAGCCGCTGATGGCGACCGTGAGGTCCCGCAGGTCCGTGAGGGAGAGCCGGCAGGCGATGTGGTCGGGGCGGGGGCCGAGCGCGACGATGCCGTGCCCGTACGGGAGGGACAGCGTGCGACGGTACGCGCCGTCCCGCCACTCCTCGACGCCGGGGACGGCGGTCGCGGCGAGGTGCCCGAAGAGGTTGTCGGGGGTGAGGGGCGCGCGGAAGGGCAGGCGCAGGGAGATCACCCCGGGAGCCGAGCGGTCGGCCGGCCGGTCGGTGGAGCGGTCCGCGGACGGGGCGGCCGAGCGGTCCGCGGACGGGGCCGCCGAGGCATCGGCCCGGCGCCGCCGCCCGTCGGCGCTCCGGGCCCGCAGCTCGCTCGGTGACAGCGCGAAGACCTCCCGGACGGTGTCGTTGAACGTCCGGATCGAGGAGAAGCCCGCGGCGAAGGCGATCTCGGCCATGGGCAGCCCGGTGGTCTCGATGAGCAGGCGCGCGGTCTGGGCCCGCTGGGCGCGGGCCAGGGCGAGCGGGCCCGCGCCCAGCTCGGCGAGCAGCTGCCGTTCGATCTGGCGCGCGGAGTAGCCGAGCCGCCCGGCGAGCCCGTGCACGCCCTCGCGGTCGACCACGCCGTCCTGGATGAGCCGTATCGCGCGGGCGACGGAGTCGGCCCGCGCGTTCCACTCCGGGGAGCCGGGGCTGGTGTCGGGCCGGCAGCGCTTGCAGGCCCGGAACCCGGCCTGCTGGCAGGCGGCCGCGCTGGGGTAGAACCGCATGTTCCGGGCCTTGGGCGGGACCACCGGGCAGCTCGGCCTGCAGTAGATCCGGGTGGTCAGGACGGCCGTGAAGAACCATCCGTCGAAGCGGGCGTCCTTGGACCGGACGGCCCGCAGACACCGCTCGTGGTCGGTATGCATGGCTCCAGCATCGTGCACCGGGAGCGGTCCGGCTGGCGAGAAAACGACATCAGCCTCGGCTCCCCGTCCAGGGGCGGCAGGGCCCTTTCGGGAAGGGGGCACCGGGGAGATATCTTGATGTCGAGCAATGTTGCAGACGTGGAGCGGAGCACCCGGTGACTGACTCGACCATCATCTATACGCACACCGACGAGGCCCCGGCCCTGGCGACGTATTCGTTCCTGCCCGTGATCGAGGCGTACGCCTCGACCGCCGGTGTCGCCGTGGAGAGCCGGGACATCTCGCTGGCCGGGCGGATCATCGCCGGCTTCCCCGAGTACCTCGAGGAGGGCCAGCGGATCGACGACGCCCTCGCGGAACTGGGCGAGCTGGCCAGGACGCCCGGTGCGAACATCATCAAGCTGCCGAACATCTCGGCGTCGATCCCGCAGCTCAAGGCCGCCATCACCGAGCTCCAGGCGCAGGGCTACGCGCTGCCGGACTACCCGGACGACCCGCGGACCGACGAGGAGAAGGACGTCCGCGCGCGGTACGACAAGGTCAAGGGCAGCGCGGTCAACCCGGTGCTGCGCGAGGGCAACTCCGACCGCCGCGCCCCCGCCTCGGTGAAGAACTACGCCAAGGCGCACCCGCACCGGATGGGCGCCTGGTCGGCCGACTCGAAGACGAACGTCGCGCACATGGACGCCGACGACTTCCGCTCCAGTGAGAAGTCCGCGGTCATCGCCGAGGAGGGCTCGCTCCGCATCGAGCTGGCCGGTGACGACGGCACCACCACCGTCCTGCGCGAGTCGGTGCCGGTGCTGGCGGGCGAGGTCGTCGACGCGTCCGTGCTGCGGGTGGCGGTGCTGCGCGAGTTCCTCAAGGCGCAGATCGCCCGCGCCAAGGCCGAGGGCGTGCTGTTCTCGGTGCACCTGAAGGCGACGATGATGAAGGTCTCCGACCCGATCATCTTCGGCCATGTCGTACGGGCGTTCTTCCCGAAGACGTTCGCGGCGTACGGCGAGGCCCTGGCCGCGGCCGGCCTGACCCCGAACGACGGGCTCGGCGGCATCTTCAAGGGCCTGGAGTCGCTGCCCGACGGCGCGAAGATCAAGGAGTCCTTCGACGCCGAGCTCGCCGAGGGCCCTGAGCTGGCGATGGTCGACTCCGACCGCGGCATCACCAACCTGCACGTGCCGAGCGATGTCATCGTGGACGCCTCGATGCCGGCCATGATCCGTACCGCCGGCCACATGTGGGGCCCGGACGGCCAGGAGGCCGACACCCTCGCCGTGATCCCGGACAGCAGCTACGCCGGGATCTACCAGGTCGTGATCGACGACTGCCGCGCCAACGGCGCCTTCGACCCGGCGACGATGGGCTCGGTGCCCAACGTCGGCCTGATGGCACAGAAGGCCGAGGAGTACGGCAGCCACGACAAGACCTTCGAGATCCCCACCACCGGCACGGTGCGGGTGGTCGACGCCAAGGGCGAGGCCGTCCTCGAGCACACCGTGAGCGCGGGCGACATCTGGCGCATGTGCCAGACCAAGGACCTGCCGATCAAGGACTGGGTGAAGCTGGCCGTCACGCGCGCCCGCGCGACCGGCGACCCGGCGGTGTTCTGGCTGGACGAGGGGCGCGCGCACGACGCGAAGCTGATCGAGAAGGTCAAGGCGTACCTGCCCGAGCACGACACCGAGGGCCTGCGGATCGAGATCATGTCGCCGGTCGACGCGATCGCCTTCTCCCTGGAGCGCATCCGCCGGGGCGAGAACACGATCTCCGTCACCGGCAACGTGCTGCGTGACTACCTGACGGACCTGTTCCCGATCCTGGAGCTGGGCACCAGCGCGAAGATGCTGTCCGTCGTACCGCTCATGAACGGCGGCGGGCTGTTCGAGACGGGTGCCGGCGGGTCCGCGCCCAAGCATGTCCAGCAGCTGGTGAAGGAGAACTACCTGCGCTGGGACAGCTTGGGCGAGTTCCTGGCCCTGGCGGTCAGCTTCGAGCACCTGGCGCAGACCACCGGCAACGCCCGCGCCCAGGTGCTGGCCGACACGCTGGACCGCGCGACCGCCACGTTCCTGGACCAGGACAAGTCTCCGAGCCGCCGCGTGGGTGGCATCGACAACCGTGGCAGCCACTTCTACCTGGCCCTGTACTGGGCGCAGGAGCTGGCGAAGCAGACCGACGACGCGCGGCTCGCCGAGGCGTTCGCCGGGCTGGCCAAGACGCTGACCGAGCAGGAGGGGACGATCATCGAGGAGCTGCTCGCGGTGCAGGGCTCGCCGGTCGAGATCGGCGGCTACTACCACCCGGACCCGGCGAAGGCGTCGGACGTGATGCGTCCGTCGGCGACACTGAACCAGGCGCTGGCCGCGCTCGCCGGCTGACCCGCCGGGTCGCGGCCGTCGCGGCAGGTCGCCGTAGGCCGCGGCGACAGGACCGGCTGCCCCGCTCGGGCGCTTGCGAGTGGGACAGCCGGTCCCCCGGGGCGCCCGGCGGCCCCCGGGCGCCCCGGCCTTGACCGCACCCGCACCCGCACCCGCACCCGCACCCGCACCCGCACCCGCACCCGCACCAACCGAACCGCCCCGACCGGAGTCACACCGGTCAGGGCGGTTCCGTACGTCCGGGACGAGCCCGAGGCCGCTCAGCCGATGGGCTCCGGCATCCGCACCACGTCGTAGGCGAGAGCGATGGTGTCGCCCGTGGCCGGATCGCCCAGCTCGACGCGCCAGCGGTCGGCGAACTGGTCCACGCCCTCGGCCATCGGGATGGTGCCGGAGATCAGGACCGTGCCCGGCAGCAGATCGCCGCGCTCGCGCAGCACCTCGGCCCAGTAGGCGGGGGTCAGCAGCTCGGCCAGGGTGCCGTCCTGGATGAGGGTCTCCCGGCCCTCGTGGCCCACCCACGCCTTGAGCGTGAGCGCGTCGAGCCGGTCCTGCACGTCGCCGAGGCGCCAGGCGCGGCGGGCCAGGACGTCGGGGCTCGCGTTCTTGCTCCACGCCACCCCGTGCACCTCCAGCTCGCGGTCGGTGTGGTCACAGGCGGCCGTCAGCAGCAGTTCGCCGTCCCCGTCGACCACCAGGGCCCACTCGGCCTCGCCCGAGGTCCGGCCGTGCTGGACGCTGACCCTCTCGGTGTGCTGCGCGAGGTAGGGCGAGACGGGGTAGAGGGCGGGGGTCACGGACGGCGCGGGCACGCCCAGCTCGGCCAGCTCCGCCACGTGCGCGGCGACATCGGCCTGGCTGCGGCCGGCGTAGCCGGCGTTGAGCACCTGGACGACATCGACGTCCCTGGTGGTTCCGTCGGGCAGTTCGAAGGTCAGCAGCGCCACGGGGTCTCTCCACATCGGTCGCGGTATCAAGGAGGTTAACTTTGCGCGGAAGGGTTGCGCATACGACCTGTATACAAGAAGTATGCCGAAAGGTCGATCGTGCAGACTCGATCGTGTGCCCTCAACCGGAGGTCGGAAGTCGTGAACCACACCACCCCGCGCACGGACCAGGCCCCGCCCGGGGCCTCCGCTGTCCGCCGCGCCTTCTTCGCCAGCCTCACCGGGACCGCATTGGAGTGGTACGACTTCGCGATCTACTCCGCCGCCGCCGCGCTGGTCTTCGGCAAGGTCTTCTTCCCCGCCGAGGACCCCGCCACCGGCACACTGCTCGCGTTCTCGACGTACGCGGTCGGCTACGTCTCCCGGCCGCTGGGCGGGTTCGTCTTCGGCCGGCTCGGGGACAAGATCGGCCGCAAGAAGGTCCTCATCGCCACCCTGGTCCTGATCGGGGCCGCGACGCTGCTCATCGGCCTGCTCCCGTCGTACGCCACGATGGGCGTGACCGCGCCCGTCATCCTCGTCCTGCTGCGCTTCGCGCAGGGCGTCGGCGTCGGCGGCGAGTGGGGCGGCGCGGTCCTGCTGTCGAGCGAGTTCGGCGATCCGCGCAAGCGCGGCTTCTACGCGTCCGCCGCGCAGGTCGGTCCGCCCGCCGGCAACCTGATGGCCAACGGCGTGCTGGCGGCGCTCGGCGCGCTGCTGACGGAGAGCCAGTTCGAGTCCTGGGGCTGGCGCGTGGCCTTCCTGCTCTCCGGTGTGCTGGTCGTCTTCGGTCTGTGGATCCGCACCAAGCTGGAGGAGACCCCCGTCTTCCAGGCCATGGAGGCGAGCAGGACCCGCCCCGAGGCCCCGATCCGGGAGGTGCTGACCACCCAGCCGCGCAGGCTGATCGCCGCGATCCTGAGCCGGGTCGCGCCGGACGTGCTGTACGCGCTCTTCACCGTCTTCGTCCTGACCTACGCGACCGGCGAGCTGGGCATGTCCCGGGGCTCGGCCCTGGCCGCCGTCCTCATCGGCTCCTCGCTCCAGGTGTTCCTGATCCCGCTGGCCGGAGCCCTCTCCGACCGGGTCAACCGGCGTCTGCTGTACGGCTGTTCCGCCGTGGCGGCCGGGGTGTGGCCGTTCGTGTTCTTCCCCATGGTGAACGGCGGGAGCTGGCCCCTCCTCGCGCTCGGTGTCGTGGTGGCACTGGCGATCCACTCACTGATGTACGGGCCGCAGGCGGCCTTCATCGCCGAGCAGTTCTCCCCGCGGCTGCGGTACACCGGCTCCTCGCTCGCGTACACCCTGGCCGGGGTGATCGGCGGAGCCGTGGCGCCGCTGCTGTTCACGGCCCTGCTGGACGCGTACGACAGCTGGCTCCCGCTGGCCCTCTACATCGCGGTGACGGCCGTGGTCACGGTCCTCGGGCTGTGCCTGGGCCGGGACGCGGCACCCGCCGGTGAGGAGGACGAGGAGGAGGAAGCGTCGGGCCACCGGGCCGAGGCGCCGCACCCGTCCCGGGCGGGCTGAGCCCGGCCGAGTCCCACTGGTCCGGCTGGGTCCGGCCGACCCCGGTCGAGCCCGGCCGGGCGATGTCCGGGGCCGCCCGGCCCCGACCCCCGTACCCGCCGTACGGGCACCACCGCACCTCGCGTCCGCACCCGCCCCGTACGAGAGAGGAACCCCATGCGCATCGCGCTGAGCCAGCTCACCACAGGCCCCCGCCCCGAGGAGAACCTGGAGCTGGTCGCCGAACAGACCCGGCGCGCCGCCGCGGCCGGCGCCCGCGTCGTCGTCTTTCCCGAGGCCACGATGGCCTGGTTCGGGACGTCCCTGGCGCCCGTGGCCGAGCCCCTCGACGGCCCCTGGGCCACGGCGGTCCGCCGGATCGCCGAGGAGAGCGGCCTGGTCGTGGTCGCGGGCATGTTCACCCCCGCACCGGACGGGAAGGTGACCAACACCCTGCTGGCCACGGGCCCCGGAGTGGAGGCGTCCTACGACAAGATCCATCTGTACGACGCCTTCGGATTCGCCGAGTCGAACACCGTCGCACCCGGCTCCCGGGTCGTCACCATCGATGTGGACGGCCTCCGGCTCGGCCTCGCCACCTGCTACGACGTCCGCTTCCCCGAGCTCTTCCGGGCGCACGCCGACGCCGGCGCCGTCGCGTCCCTGCTCCCGGCGTCCTGGGGCGCGGGCCCCGGCAAGCGCGAGCAGTGGGAGCTGCTGACCCGGGCCCGGGCGCTGGACGCCACCGTCTGGCTGGCCGCCGTGGGTCAGGCCGACCCGGCGGCGTCGGGCATCGCCGTGCCCTCGAAGGCACCCACCGGGATCGGCCACAGCGAGCTCATCGGCCCCGACGGCACGGTACGGGAGCGGCTCGACGAGGGCCCCGGGCTGCTGCTCGGCGAGATCGACGCGGACGAGGTCGCCTCGGTCCGCCGGGCGGTGCCGGTGCTGGCCAACCGCCGGCCGGCCGTCATCGAGGGAACGGCCCGCGCGGAACCGGCGGAGCGGCACGGCTGACGGACCGGCCGGCGGGGTCGTGAGGGTCGGCCGGCCCCCCTGGTCCCGCCCTGCCCGGGCGACCCGGCCGCGGGCCTCGGCCCGGCCGGGGCAGCCGATCCCGGCGGCCGGGCCGGGGGCGGCCGGCCGTGCGGCCGTCTCCGTCGCGCTCGCCCGCTCGGTCCCACGCTCGTCGGAGCGGTGCGCCGGGCCGCCGGGCCGCCCGCCGATCAGGAACCCGACGGGCCGTCTGGTACGCCGCCGGGGCCACCGGATCCGTCTGCCGTCCGCGCGGGAACCGCCCCGGCCCGCCCCCGGGATCCGCGCACGACACGGGAGCGCGCGCCCCGGACACCGGCGGGCGCGCCCCGGACACCGGCGGGCGCGTCCCGGCGGCACGGGACCAGACCACGCGCCCTGCTCGGACGCTCATAGTGAAAGGACTGCTCAGCCCGCCAGCAGCACCTTGAGCGTGGAATCCAGATGGCCGTCGATCGCGGCGCACGCCGCCGCCGCGTCGCCCGCGGCGATCGCGGCCAGGATCGCCCGGTGCTCGGTGAGCACGGCCTCCTGCCGGCCCCGCTGGTTGTACAGCGCCACCACCCCGGCACGGATCTGCCGGCTGCGCAGCCCGTCGTAATGCTTGCTGAGCAGCGCGTTCCCCACCGCCGAGACCATCGTCGCGTGGAAGAGGTGGTCCACGGCGATGAACTCCTTGGCGTGCTCGGGCCCGCTGAGCACACGCTGACGCTCCAGCAGTTCGGTCAGCTCGGCCACGGGAGCTTGGCCGCCCGGGACCAACTGCTCGGCCGCGTACCGCTCGACGATGCCGCGCAGCTCCATCAGCTCGGTGATCTCCCGCCCCGACAGGGGGACGATCTGCGCCCCGCGCTTGGGAACGAGCCGTACCAGATCTTCCGCGGCGAGCAGCAGCAGCGCCTCGCGGATGGGGGTGCGGGAGACCCCGATACGGTCCGCGATCTCCTGCTCGGAGAGGAAACCGCCCTGTAGATCGGGGTCGGTGAGGACGTTCTCCTTGAGGAACGCGTACGCCTTCTCCCGGCCCGACGTCACGACTGCCCCCACGATTGCATGCAATGAGTATACAGGCGGTGCACGGCCAAGCGGCCGAGGCCGAACGAGGCCGGGACGGCGCGCTGCCGTGCCGTTCCCGCCCCACACCCCTCGGACGGCCGGCTCAGCTCGCGCGGAGCCGTCGCCAGACCGCCTTCGCCGCGTTGTGGCCCGACATGCCGTGCACGCCGGGGCCCGGCGGGGTCGCGGAGGAGCAGAGGAAGACGGCCGGGTGGGGCGTGGTGTACGGGGACAGGGACAGCTTGGAGCGGACCAGGAGCTGGAGGCCGGAGGCCGCGCCGCAGGCGATGTCCCCGCCCACGTAGTTGGCGTTGCGCTCGGCGAGTTGGGGCGGGCCGGCCGTGGCGCGGGCCAGCACCCGGTCGCGGAACCCGGGCGCGAAGCGCTCGATCTGGCGCTCGACCGAGTCCGTGAAGTCGCCCCGCCAGCCGTGCGGAACGTGGCCGTACGCCCAGAAGACCTGCCGGTCGCCGGGGGCGCGGGAAGGGTCGGCCAGGCTGGGCTGGGCGGTGATCAGGAACGGTGGCGTGGGCGTACGGCCCGCCGTGACCGCGCGCAGCGCCGTGCCGATGTCGCGGCTGGTGGGGCCGATCTGGACCGTACCGGCCCGGCGCGGCGCCTCGGCCGTCCAGGGCACGGGCCCGTCCAGGGCGTAGTCGATCTTGAAGACGGCGGCGCCGTAGCGGTAGCCGTCGTAGGCCCTGCCCAGGCCGGCGATCCGGGCGAGCGCGGTCGGCGCGGTGTCGAAGACGTACGCCCGGGCGGGCGGCAGGTCGTCCAGGCGCTTGACCTCGAACCCGGTGTGGACCGTGCCGCCCAGGTCGCGCAGGTAGGCGGCGAGCGCGTCGGAGATCGACTGCGAGCCGCCGCGCGCCGCCGGCCAGCCGACCGCGTGCGCGGCGAGCGCGAAGATCAGCCCGACCGCGCCGGTGGCGAAGCCCCCCAAGGGGGCGATGACATGCGCGACGAGCCCGGCGAACAGGGCCTTCGCCTTCTCCTCGCGGAAGCGCGACGAGAGCCAGGTCGAGGGCGGCAGCCCGGCCAGTCCGAACCGGGCGAGGGTGACCGGGTCGCGGGGCAGCGCGGTCAGCGGCAGGGACATGAAGTCCCGGGCGAGGGTGTCCCACTTGCCGAGGAACGGGGCGACGAGCCGCCGGTACGCCCCCGCGTCACGCGGCCCGAAGGACGCGGCCGTCTCGCCGACCGACCGGGCGAGCACGGCGGCCGTGCCGTCGTCGAAGGGGTGCGCCATCGGCAGCTCGGGGTGCACCCAGTCCAGTCCGTAGCGGGCGAGGGGCATGGTCGAGAAGACGGGCGAACCGGCGCCGAGCGGATGCACCGCGGAACACGGGTCGTGCCGGAAACCGGGCAGCGTCAGCTCCTCGGTCCTGGCGCCCCCGCCCACGGTCTCCTTGGCCTCGAACACCGCCACGGAGAGGCCGCGCCTGGCCAGCTCCACCGCGGCCGTCAGCCCGTTCGGTCCCGCCCCCACGACGACGGCATCGAGCATCGACGTCACCTCCGGACTCCTTTGTCAGCCGAGGGGACACAGGATATTCCCGGGTACCGACAGCCCGGCCGTCGGTACACCTCGGCCCGCGCCGTCGCCACGCCCTGGCCCCGCCCGGCCCGACCGCCGTCGCCCCGGCCGTGCGCCCGTTCCGCCCGCTCAGGCGC
Source organism: Streptomyces hebeiensis (assembly GCF_052983195.1). NCBI lineage: Bacteria > Bacillati > Actinomycetota > Actinomycetes > Kitasatosporales > Streptomycetaceae > Streptomyces > Streptomyces hebeiensis. Next base: position 6,629,765 of record NZ_CM129812.1, on the reverse strand, counting down.
CCCGCCCGCTCAGGCGCCCCGCCCGCTCAGGCGCCTCCGGCGCGCAGGCAGTCCCGGACGCGCTTCGCCGTCGCCTCGTCCCTGGCCGCGGTGAACGGGAGCACGTTGTCGCCCGCGATGCGGTACGGCTCGCCCGTGAGCGTCGTCTGCGTGCCGCCCGCCTCCGTCACCAGCAACAGCCCGGCGGCGTGGTCCCACGCCAGCTCCCAGTTGAAGGCGACCGCGTCGAGCCGTCCGCGCGCCACCCCGAGGTACTCGAGCCCCGCCGCGCCGCAGGAGCGGGGCGCGAAGCCCTCGGTGCGCAGACCGAGCAGGGCCCGCTTCTGCGCGTCGGAGGTGTAGTCGGGGTGCGACATGGCGACTTCGAGGACCGCGCCGGGCTCGGGGTTCCCGGAACGCAGCGGAGCGCCGTTGAGCCGGGCGCCCCGGCCGCGCACCGCGACGGCCATCTCGTCCAGGGCCGGCGCGTACGTCCAGGAGGCCAGCAGCTCACCGCCCTGGGCGAGGGCGACGAGCGTGCAGAAGCCCGGTTCGCCGCGGACGAACTGGCGGGTGCCGTCGACCGGGTCCACGATCCACACGGGCGCGTCGCCGCGCAGCGCGCCGTACGCCCCCGGATCCGCGTGCACCGCCTCCTCGCCCACCACCAGGGAGCCCGGCAGCAGCGCGGTGAGGGCGGCGGTGAGGTGCTCCTCCGCGCGCCGGTCGGCGACGGTCACCAGGTCGTGCGGGCCGCTCTTCTCGATGATCTCGTGCGCGGCGAGCTGCCGGTGGCGCGGCATGATCTCGGCGGCGGCGGCCGCGCGGACCGCTTCCTCGACATCACAGACGCGGGGGCCGTGGGCCGCACCTGGCAGCGGTATCGTTCCGTACACAGAGTCATCGATCATGTCCCCCAGCCAATCATGGTGATGTGCGGAACGGGACGCCGGGCGGGGATCGCTGATCCGGCCCGGGCCGGATCAGCGTCCGACCGCGTAGCCCTGCATCCCCCTCGGATTCGCGGCGGCCGACAGGACGCCGGTCCCGGGATCGCGTGCCACCGCGCAGAGCCGCCCCTCCGACCAGGGTTCGCCGACGGTCACCTCATGGCCGCGCCGGCGCAGCTCCGCGACGACGTCTCCGGGCATCCGGGCCTCGACGGTCACGCTGCCCGGCCGCATGCCACGGGGGTAGAAGGAGCCGGGGAAGGACTCGTTGTGCCAGTTGGGCGCGTCGATGGCGCCCTGGAGGTCGAGGCCGCCGCGGACGGCCGGGCGCAGGGCGACGGACAGGAAGAAATGCAGCTGCCACTGGTCCTGCTGGTCGCCGCCCGGGGTACCGAACGCCATTACCGGAACGCCGTCGCGCAGCGCCAGGGACGGGGTGAGCGTGGTCCGGGGCCGACGGCCCGGGGTGAGGGAGTTCGGCAGGCCGGGGTCCAGCCAGGCCATCTGGAGCCGCGTACCGAGCGGGAAGCCCAGCTCAGGCACCACCGGGTTCGACTGGAGCCAGCCACCGCTGGGCGTGGCGGCGATCATGTTGCCCCAGCGGTCGACGATGTCGAGGTGGCAGGTGTCGCCCCGGGTGGCGCCGTCCCGGGCGACGGTCGGCTCGCCGACGCCGGCCGCCGGTCCTCCGGGCGCGTCGAGGCCGGGCACGCCGGTGGCGACGGCGCGCGCGTGGGCGCTGAGGAGCGGGGTACGGCCGTCGGGGCTGCCGGGGCGCAGCTCGTAGGAGGCCCGCTCCCCGACGAGCGCGCGGCGCTCCGCGTTGTACGGCTCCGAGAGCAGCGTCGCCAGCGGTGTCCCGGCGGCGTCCCCGTACCACGCCTCCCGGTCCGCCATGGCGAGCTTGCAGCCCTCGATCAGCAGGTGGACGTAGTCGGCGGAGCCGTACGCGGGCAGGTCCGCGGCGCGTGACGGCAGCAGGGCGAGCTGCTGGAGGAAGGCCGGGCCCTGGCTCCAGGCGCCGGCCTTGCACACGGTCCAGCCGTCCCATTCGTACCGGGCGGGCTCCTCGTACGCGGCCGACCAGCCGGCCAGGTCGGCGGCGGTGAGCGTGCCGGTGTGGCGCCGCCCGCTGGTGTCCATGGTGGGGCGGGCGGACTGGCGCAGCAGCGCCTCGGCTATGAAGCCCTCGCGCCAGACCGCGCGCGCGGCTTCGATCCGGGCCACCCGGTCGTCCCCCGCCGCCTCGGCCTCGGCCAGCAGCCGGCGCCAGGTCGCCGCGAGGGCGGGGTTGCGGAACAGTTCGCCGGGCGCCGGGGGTTCGCCGCCGGGCAGGTAGACGTCGGCGGAGGAGGTCCACTCCGTCTCGAAGAGTTCACGGACGGTCTCCACGGTCTGCCCGACGCGCTCGACGGCCGGGTGGCCGCCCTCGGCGTAGCCGATGGCGTACCGCAGCACCTGGGCCGGTGTGCGGGTGCCGTGGTCGCGGAGCAGCACCATCCAGGCGTCGAAGGCGCCCGGCACGGCGGCGGCCAGCGGGCCGGTGCCGGGGACGAGTTCGAGGCCGAGCGAGCGGTAGTGCTCGATGGTGGCGCCGGCGGGGGCGGGCCCCTGGCCGCACAGCACTCGGACCTCGCCCCCGGCGGGCGCGAGGATGATCGGCACCTCGCCGGCGGGGCCGTTGAGATGGGGTTCGACGACGTGCAGGACGAAGCCGGCGGCGACCGCCGCGTCGTAGGCGTTGCCGCCGTCCTCCAGGACGGCCATCGCGGTCTGTGAAGCGAGCCAGTGGGTGGAGGACACCATGCCGAAGGTGCCCTGGAGGGTGGGGCGGGTGGTGAACACAGGGACTCTCACCTCGCTGTTTACGTGTTCGGCCCGGATGACGGGCACTCAGGATCGGTCCTTGGGAGAATCCGGGGGAGTTTACGCCAGGCGGGTTCACCACGGTCCCCGGCCGAGCTGTGCGGGGGCGTGCGATCACAGGGCTTGTCGCGGACTCCCCGCGGGCGGCCCCCTCCGCGTCAGACCGGCCAGTTCCTCGACCGTGATGACGGCCGTAGCGGAACGGGGTCGGGAAGAGGGGTCGCCGCCGCCGGTGACATGCCGTCGAGGATGAGGGAGAGGTAGCGGCGCCAGCCTTCGCTGGCCGGGTCCATGGTCCACAGCAGACTGAAGAGCATGGCCATGATTCTGGGCAGGTCGTCCGGTACGAGGTCGGCGCGGATGCGTCCGGCCTCCTGGGCACGCCGGGCGAGCAGGGTCAGCGAGGTGTAGTACGGGCCGATCGCGTCCGAGATGACGGCGTCGGCCCTTCTCGCGGCGGCCAGAGTGTTGTGCTCGCGGGCGGCCAGCGACATGGCGGCGTCGATGACGGAGGTGAGGGCGCGTAGCGGGTCGTCATCGAGGAGCGCCTGTTCGATGGCGGGAGCGATGTACTCGGCGATGCCCTGCTCCAGGGCGGCCTTCGCGAGGACGGCCTTGTTGGGAAAACGCCGGTAGAGCGTTCTGCTGCCGACCCCTGCGTGTTGGGCGATCTCGTCCAACTGCGCGTCGGGCCCGCTCTCTGCGAAGACTTTGCGGGCGGAGCGCAGGATTCGCTCGGCGTTGCGGGCCGCGTCGGTCCGCAGGAGTCGCTCGGGATCGGTGGCCACGAGAACAGAGTAACAAAGAGGCGGTTGACTGCCACTTGCATCAGGTGCACCATGGAACTGGCGGTCAGCTGCCACTTTCTGCCGTACGTCTGTTCGCGGTGATCCGGTGAGTGGCGAACGCCGAGCGCGGTGCGCGGTCCACGACGCGCGTAGTGCCTCTGCGTTCTTCCAAGTCACGACGGCTCGCTCACCAGTACCTCGGCGCCTTTCCCCCACGACGCTCCAGGAGGTCCCATGTCCACCATGACCGACACCGATGACGCCATCGGTCTTCCCGAGTTCCCCGCTGACCGAGACGCACGCTGCCCTCTGGCCCCCGCCCCCGAGTACCGGGAGTGGCGTGAGATGGATGGTCTGCGCCGGGTGAACTTCAGGGGCCACGCCGCCTGGGCCGTGAGCCGGTACGAGGACGTGACGGCCGCGATGACGGATCCGCGGATCAGCGCAGAGGTCCCGATACAGCAGATCAGCATGGGCCCCGGCGCCCAGATGTTTCCCCGGATGGACGACCCCGAACACGCTCGGTTGCGCCGCATGCTGACCAAGGACTTCACGGTCAAGCGGGTACAGGCCATGCGCCCGCGGATCGAGGAGATGGCGAACGAGTTCATCGACACCATGGTGGCCTCCGGCAGCCCCGCCGATCTGGTCCAGGCGTACGCGCTGCCCATTCCCTCCCTGGTGATCTCCATGCTGTTGGGGGTGCCCTACGACGACCACGCCTTCTTCCAGGACATCACCTCCGTCCTGATGAGCCGCACCGCCACGGAGGAGGAGAGGCAGAAGGCCAGAGGGTCGCTCTTCGTCTATCTGCTCGACCTCATCGGGAAGAAGGAACGCGAACCGGACGACGCCCTGATCAGCCGCGTCGCGCACGAGCACCTCCAGGAAGGGCAGCTGAGCCGCGAGACCTTGGCGGTGAACGGCTTCATCCTCCTCAACGCCGGGCACGAGACCACCGCGAACATGATCGCGCTGGGCACCCTCACGCTGCTGGAGAACCCGGACGCGCTCGCGCGGATCCGCGACACGGACGACCCGAAGGTGGTCTCGGCCGCGGTGGAGGAGCTCCTGCGTCACCTCACGATCGTGCACAGCCTGGTCACCCGAGTGGCCAAGGAGGACGTCGAGATCGGTGGGCAGCTCGTCCGCGCCGGTGACCTCCTGGTCATGAACCTCTCGGCAGCCAACTGGGATCCCGGCTTCGTCAGCGACCCCGACCGCCTCGACATCGAGCGCGACGCCCGCGGACACGTGGCCTTCGGACACGGCGTGCACCAGTGCCTCGGACAGGTCCTGGCCCGTGCCGAACTCGAGATCGCCCTGCCCGTGCTCCTGCGCCGGCTGCCCGGCCTGCGGCTCGCGGTGCCGCCGGAGGAGATCAGGTTCCGCAACGACATGAGCGTCTACGGCGTCCACTCGCTGCCGATCGCCTGGTGACAGACGTCGGGCGCCCTGCGCACGAGGACCACGGTCACCCCACACACAGGAGTAACCATGAATACGGCGACCGACCAGACCCAGCCGGCCGACGGCACCGGTCTTCCCGACTACCCTGGCACCCGTTCGCCGGGCTGCCCCTTCGACCCGCCCCCCGTACAGGCAGGTTGGCGGCGCGCCGACGGGCTGACCCAGGTGCGGTTGAGCAATGGCCGCATCGCCTGGGCGGTCACCCGGTACGACGATGTCAAGCAGCTCCTGGGTGATTCGCGGCTCAGCGCCGACGGACATCGCTACCCGCAGCTGATGGAGACCCAGCAGCACGGCCAGCCGCAGGCGTTCCCGCGGATGGACGACCCCGAGCACTCCCGCATCCGGCGCACGCTCACCGGCGAGTTCACGGTCAAGCGGGTCGAGGCGATGCGGCCGCACGTCCGGTCGCTGGTCAACCGGTTCCTGGAGGAGATGATCGCCGCGGGATCGCCGGCGGACCTGGTGCGCGCGTACGCCCTGCCGATCCCGTCCCTGGTGATCTCGTTGCTGCTCGGGGTGCCCTACGACGACCACACCTTCTTCCAGACACGCAGCGCCACGCTGATGCGCAAGGGAACCCCACAGGAGGAGAGGAAAGCGGCGAGCGGTGAACTGTTCGGCTACCTCCTGGACCTGGTGGAGCGCAAGGAGCGCGAGCCGGGGGACGACCTCATCAGCCGGCTGATCACCGAGCGGGTGGTCACCGGAGAGCTCACCCATCACGACGTGGCCATGAACAGCTTGGTCATCCTGCACGCAGGGCATGAGACCACGGCCAACATGATCGCGCTGGGTACGCTGGCCCTGCTGGAGAACCCCGGGCAGGCCGCCCGCATCCGGGACACCGATGATCCGAAGGTGGTCGCCGGCGCCGTCGAGGAACTGCTGCGGTACCTGTCGATCGCCCAGGACATGCTCGTGCGCGTGGCGACCGAGGACATCGTCGTCGGCGGTCACCTTGTGCGGGAGGGCGAGATGCTGGTCTCCGGTGTGCCCTCCGCCAACCGGGACGTTGTCTTCGAGGCCGCCGACGCCCTGGACCTCGACCGTGACGCCCGCGGACACGTGGCCTTCGGCTACGGCGTCCACCAGTGTCTCGGCCAGTCCCTCGCCCGCGTGGAACTGCAGGAGGCCCTGCCCGCGCTGCTGCGCCGGCTGCCGGACCTGCGTCTGGCCGTACCCCTGGAAGAGGTGCGTTTCCGGCACGACATGGTCGTCTACGGGGTGCACGAGCTGCCCGTCGCCTGGTCGCCGCGAGACCGCCACCCCTGAAGAACCACTTCCTGAAGTCCCCACCCCCTGAAGAACCGAGGACAAGAACCATGCGTGTGGAGCTGGACGAACCGAAATGCGTCGCGGCCGGACAGTGTGTAGTGGTCGCCCCCGAGGTGTTCGACCAACGAGACGAGGACGGCGTCGCCGTGGTGCTGGAAGAGCATCCCGCGGCCGAACTCCTCGACAGCGTGCGGGAGGCCGTGGCCGTCTGCCCGGCCGCGGCGATCCGCCTGGCCGAGCTGTGAAACGGATCGTGGTCGTCGGTGTCTCGGCCGCCGGGCTGGCGGCGGCCGAGACACTGCGCCGGGAGGGCTACGACGGCACCCTGACCCTGGTCGGCGACGAACCCCACCCGCCCTACGACCGGCCGCCGCTGTCCAAACAGGTCCTGTCCGGTCAGTGGGACGCCGACAGGACGGCCCTGCGGACTCCGGAGGACCTCGCCGCCCTCGGCCTCGACCTGCGGCTCGGCGTCGCCGCGGCCGGCCTCGACCCCGCCGGACGTCTGGTGCGGCTGGCGGACGGCTCGACGGCGCCGTACGACCGGCTGCTCATCGCGACCGGCGTACGGCCACGGCGCCTTCCCGGCGAACGTGTCGCCCATGTCCTGCGCACCCTCGACGACGCGCTCGCCCTGAGGGACCGGATAGGACCGGGACGGCGGCTGGTCGTGGTCGGGGCCGGATTCCTGGGGGCGGAGGCAGCGGCGGTGGCGTCGAAGCTGGGCGCTCAAGTGACCCTGCTGGAGCCGGCGCCGGTACCGCTGGCGCATGCGGTGGGCCGTGAGGTGGGGCAGGCCCTGGCACAGGCTCACCGGGAGCGGGGCGTGGAGCTGCGGTGCGGGGCCACCGTCACGGAGGTGACCGAGGACGGGGTGCGCCTGGCGGACGGCGAGGTCGTCGAGGGCGACGAGATCCTGGTCGCGATCGGCTCACTGCCGAACACCGACTGGCTGGCCGGCAGCGGTCTTACGGTCGACGACGGCGTGGTCTGCGACGAGTACTGCCAGGCCGCGCCGGACGTGTACGCGGCCGGGGACGTCGCCCGCTGGTACAACCCTCTGTTCGGCACCTCGATGCGGATCGAGCACCGCACCAACGCGGCCGAGCAGGGCATGGCCGCCGCCCGCAACCTGCTGGCCGCTCCCGGGGCACGGAAACCGTTCACGCCGGTGCCGTACTTCTGGTCCGACCAGTACGACATGAAGATCCAGGCGTACGGCTACCTGCGCGGCCATGACGAAGTCGCCGTCGTCGAAGGGGACTTGGCCGAGGGCCGCTTCCTGGCCGCGTACCGCTCCGGCGACCGGATCACCGGAGCCCTCGCGGTCGGCATGCCGGCCAAGGCCGTCCGGCAATGGCGGCAGGTCATCGCCGTCCGCGCCGCCTGGCACGACGCCGTTCCGAATCGGCCGTAGGCGACACGCGCGTACGCGACACGCGGTTTCTCCGCTGTCCGCACGGCTCACCAAGACGAAGGGCCCCACGCGTGCATATTGCCGTCGAAATCTCCCGGAGGAAACACATGATGCCGCACCTCGCCCAGACCACCGGCGAACCGACAGGGGGCGTGGCCGGCTGGGCCTTCGATGTGATCGACACACTCGGCGGGCTGGGGGTCGGGGTGCTCACCGCCCTGGACAGCCTGGCTTTCGGGGCCCTCCCCGTCGACGTGCTGCTGCCAATGATCGGGTACACCGCCAGCCAGGGCGCCATCAACATCGGCGTCGCCATCGTCTGCGCCGCCGCGGGAGTGGTCGCGGGCAGTCTCGTCCAGTACACGCTCGGCGCGCGGCTCGGCCGTGACCGCGCGCGAGCGCTGCTGGTGAAGGTCCCGGGCATCAAGCCGGAAAGCGTCGACCGTGCCGAGGCATGGTTCACCCGGCACGGCGCCAAGGCGGTGTTGTTCGGCCGGATGCTGCCCGTCGTCCGTCCCATCATCTCCATACCGGCCGGGGTCGAGCGGATGGCGCTGCCGAAGTTCGTGCTCCTCTCCGCGATCGGCAGCCTGATCTGGAACGCCATACTGCTGGGCTCCGGATACCTGCTCGGCGAGAACTGGCACCGAGTGGTCGACATCATGGGTTACGTTCCGTATGTCTTCTTCGGCGCCCTCGCCGTGGGTGCCCCCCTCTTCCTCAGGCGCCGCAACCGACGCCGGAAGAACGCGGCGACCGCGAACATCGAAACGAACACATCCGGGTGAGACGGCCGCGGGGAAGGAGGCACGCGTACTGCCGTGCCGCGCCGAACCTGTACGGGCAGGCGACGTCGCCTGCCGGCACAACCCGCTCTTCGGGGTGTCCTCACGTTCACCTTGGCGAGTCTCATCCCCCGCAGAGCGCCGACGGAGGTCCCGGCCCCGGCGGAGCCGGCTGCCGCGAAGGCCGCGGGGGCGGAGTAGGGCACCGCTTCGAGGCTGTCGAACCTCGCCTTCCCTGTTTCCTGTCCATCGCTCGTCAGGTGGTGAGACCGGCGTCGCGGGCCAGCAGGGCGGCCTGGACGCGGTTGGTGACTTCCAGCGCGGTCAGGACGCGGCTGACGTGGGCTTTGACGGTGCTCTCGCGCATGGCGAGGCGGGTGGCGATGTCGGCGTTGGTGTCGCCTTGGGCGAGCAGGGTGAGCACGTCGCGTTCGCGGGGGGTGAGCCGGTCCAGCCGGGCCTTGGCCGCGGTTGCTCCGGGCTGGTTGGCCGCGTGGTAGCGGTCGATGAGGCGGCGGGCCGCGGTGGGGTGGAGCATGGCCGAGCCGGCGGCCACCAAGTGGATGGCGCGCAGGATTTCCGCCGGGTCGGTGTCCTTGAGGAGGAAACCGTCGGCTCCGGCGGCGAGGGCGTTGTAGACGTACTCGTCGAGATCGAAGGTGGTCAGGGTGATCACCTTCGGCGGGTGGGAGAGGGCTCGCAGGCGGGCGGTGGCGGTGATGCCGTCCATGCGGGGCATGCGTACGTCGACCAGGGCGACGTCGATGCGGTGGGCGGTGGCCTGCTCGATGGCCTTCAGGCCGTCAGCGGCCTGGGCGACGACCTCGATGCCCGGGTCGCCGTCCAAGAGGTCGGCCAGGCCGAGGCGGACCAGGGCGTCATCGTCGACGATCATGGCTCGGATCATGTGCGGGTGCCGTTCTGTTCGATGCCGGCGGGGTGGGGGATACGTGCGGCCAGCCGCCAGGCGCCCGCGCCGGCCGGTCCGGAGTTCAGGTGCCCGCCGAGGGCGGTGACGCGTTCGCGCAGACCGACGAGCCCGTAGCGGCTGCCGACGGTGTCCGTGCGGGGAGTGCCAGGGGGGTTGGTGACCTCGACGAGTGTGGCGGGCGGCCCGTAGTCGATGCGTACGGTCACCGGAGCACCGTCGGCGTGCTTGCGGGCATTGGTCAGTGCTTCCTGGACGACGCGGTACACGGCCAGACGGTGGGTGGTCGGAGCCTGCTCGGGAAGCCCGTCGGTGGTCAGCTCGATGTGCTGGCCGGCGGCGCGGGCCTCGTCGACCAGTTCCCCTACTTCCCTCACCATCGGCGTGAGAGCGGCGCTGGTCGGCGTGGCATCGGGGTCGCACAGCACGCCCAGAACGTCGCGCAGATCGGTGAGGGCCTCGACGGACGTCGTGCGCAGCAGTCCGAGGCGTTCGACGACGGGTGCGGGCAGTGTGTCGCTCTTGGTGGCCAGGACACCGGTGTGCAGGGCGATCAGGCTCAGGCGGTGGGCCAGGACGTCGTGCATCTCGGCGGCGATACGGGACCGTTCCGCGACCCGTGCGGCCTCTTCGCGCAGCCGCGCCTCGACGCGCAGATGCTCCATTTCGGCGGCCAGTGCCTGGAGCAAACGCCGCCGGTTACCGAGCCACAGTCCGACGACGACGGCGAAGAGCAGCACGACCAGCGCGGACACATACCGCTGTTCGGCCCACAGCCGGGTTGCCGGGTAGCCGAGCAGATTGGCACCCAGCGCCACGACGGCGCAGCCCACTGCCACCCGCATGCGGCGGGCCACGGACAGGTCGAACATGACGATCCCCAGCAGCGGCACCGTGAGCCATCCCCACCACACTGTGGCCGCGGTGACCAGAAACGGGGCGAAAGGCCATGGCAGCCGCGGCACGAGCAGGGCCACCGCGCACACCACCACGGAGGCGATGACCGGGGCCAGGAGCCGACCGCCGCTGATCGATGCTCCGTTCACCGCAGCCGCCAGTGCGAGAAACGCCACGAGTCCTACGCGCCCGAAGGCCGCTGCCCACTTCAGGGCCCTGCTGCTGCTCACCTTGGCGATCCTAGGCAAACTCCCGCTCCCTTCCGTCTGCCGATCGGCGATGTCCACCCACTACTTTCGTAGGGGGACACCGTCGCAGAACGGCGGATCCGAGGTCGGACGCGGCTTTCTAGCGTCAATTTCATGAACGACTGGACCACCTCCCACGACCGTGTCCTGGCACAGCGCAATGCCGAAGGCTGGATGTTCCTGATCGAAGCGGCCCGTGACCTGCGCACCACGGGTGCCATAGCCCCCAGCGGAAAGGCCCTGGCCCGCGCGCTCACCGACCCCGTACGGGCCCAGGCGCCCAGCCCACTGGCAGTCCTGGAAGCCGGCGCCGGCACCGGCCCGGTCACCCGGGCCCTGATACCGCGGCTGTCCCGAGGCAGCCGCCTGGACATCGTCGAGGCCAACCCACGCTTCGCCGCCCGACTGCGCCACCTCGTCACCACACACCCGCACCTGACAGCCAGGCCCGCGCAGGTGAACGTGCACCAGACCTACGTCGAGCAGCTCGACACCGACCAGCGGTACGACGTCATCGTCTCCGGGCTGCCCCTGACCAACTTCACGCCCGTGCAGGTCGAGCGCATCATGGCCCGCTACATCGAACTCCTCCACCCCGGCGGCACGCTGACCTACTTCGCCTACCTCGGCACCCGCAAAGCCCGCGCCCTGACGGCATCGCGGGCCGAAGCCCGCCGCCACGCCGCCGTCGACCAGATCATGGCCACCTACCAGCGCACCTACGCCACGGGCCGCTGGACGGTATGGGCCAACCTTCCCCCCGCCTGCGTCTGGCACCTGCAGCGACCCCTCGTCTCCGCGGACCACTCCGAGCCGCGGTCCGACGGGGCGAGGCGGTGAACGCCCTCTCCGACATCCTCGGCCACCTCCCGCCGGCCTCGGCGTACGCGGTGGTGGCCGGTGCGGTCCTGGCCGAGTCGATTCTGCTGGTGGGCGCCTTCGTCCCCACACTCACCCTGCTCCTGACCGCCGGAGCGCTGGCCCGTACCGGTCACGTCGACATTCTCCTCGTCACCGGGGTCGCAGCCGGCGCCGTGGTGGCGGGTGACTTCCTCGCCCACCGCACCGGCAGGTACCTCGGTGACCGGCTGCGCGGCGGCCGCGTAGGTCGTCGCATTCCCGGTGCCGCCTGGCACCAGGCCGAGACGCTGATGATGCGCCACGGCGGCCGAGCGGTCCTCCTGGCCCGCTTCCTGCCGGTGGTACGCACCCTCGCCCCGCACACCGCGGGCGCCACCCGCCTGCCCTACCGGCGCATCGCGCCTTACAGCGTTGTCGCCGCCTGCCTGTGGGCCGCGGCCGAGGCCGGTGTCGGGTACGCCGCCGCGACCTCTCTCCAGCGCGTCCTCACCCTGGGCGGCCCCGCCCTCGCCGTGGTCGCTCTGATGGCGGCGGGGGGCGCGCTGCTGTGGCGAAGGAGTAAACGCCCGCTTCCTGGGGCCCCGGAACCAGCGTCCGAGCGCCCCACGCAGTCCTCCGGCCGTTCCAGGCGGGCTGACGAGGCCGGTGTCGTAGGCGAAGAGCACGGTCTGGACCCGGTCCCGGCCCCCGCAACAAGGGCTCCCCACCCTGGCGGTTCCGCTTGCGGCCGTTGATTTTCTTGCCCGCGTCGTGGGAACGACAAGGCTTGTCACCGACGCGCCTGATCAAGTGTTCCGGGCCGGTGAAGTCGGAGTGCCACTGGCCGGCCCGTCGGGCCACTGGCCGGCCCGTCGGGCCACCGACCGGCCTCCATGCCCGCCCGGTCATTCATGTCGAAGGACAACCGCTGCCGCCCCGCCTTTGCCGTCCGGTCCGGTGTCACACCGTCCCGCTGGCCGAGACGATGATCTTCTTCGAGGTCTTTCCCGACGAACTGCCGAGCTTCTCGACCGCCTGGACGACGTCTGCGCCCTCCACTACCTCGCCGAACACGACGTGGGCCCCGTCCAGCCAGGAGGTGACGACGGTGGTGATGAAGAACTGCGAGCCGTTGGTGTTCTTCCCGGCGTTGGCCATGCTGAGCAGGAAGGGCCTGTCGTGCTTCAGCTGGAAGTTCTCGTCCGCGAACCGCTCACCGTAGATGCTCTTGCCGCCGGTGCCGTTGCCCTTGGTGAAGTCGCCGCCCTGGAGCATGAAGCCGGGGATGACCCGGTGGAAGGGCGACCCCGCGTAGCCGAAACCATGCTCCCCCGTGGCCAGCTCCCGGAAATTCTTCGCCGTCCTCGGCACCACGTCGTCGAACAGCTTGAACACGATCCGCCCGAGGGGCTGACCGTCGGCCGTCACATCGAAATACACATTGTTCGTCATAGCCTCATGATCCTCCTCGCCCTCCGGCACACGACTGCTTCCGGCCACGTCGCTTACGGCTCGCCGAGGAGTCACCCCGTGGGTCAGCGGCCGGCCGCCACTGCCCTCCACGACCAGCCTGCGCAGCGAGTCGTGACGCAGGGCGGGGAACCTCAGCCCGAGGACGACATCGCGCGCCTCGTCGTCTTCTCCCCACTCGATGGCGTCCACTCCCTCTCCCGCGCGTACGCCGAATTCCTCCAGCGCGGGGAAAGCTGCCAGCAGCGCTGTGACGTCGGCCTGAGTGATCCGGAAAAGTTGGCACTCCTTGTCCGTGATGTCCCCGAGGAACAACGACCGCAGGGCGGGCAGCCGGTCACGCACGGCCAAGAGCGCTTCGATGGCCTCGGAGGGAGCCGTGTCCTCCGGGTCGCCCCATACGCCGATGATCAGAGCGCGGACCCGCGTGAGGTCGACTTCGCCGCGGAAACGGTCGAAGGTGTCCTCCCACGCCTCTCCGCACGACCACCTCTCGTGGCCGATCCGCCAGGCCACGGCGTCAGCTCGGGCAGCCTCGCCGTCTCGCCGTCTCGCCGGGCGGGGGAAAGGTGAAGGCGGGCAGACCATGCAGCTCCTGAAGGTGGTCGTCCTGGGTTTTCATTCCGGGCTGCTCCTGGCGTGCGACGTGTCAAGGGGCGCTGTGCGCTCAGCAGTTCCACCAGGGGTGAACGGGAGAGCTCACGGACGGGGCGCTCAAGGTGCTTGAGTCTCCAGCGGCTGGAGGGTCCAGGATCTCGTCCATGGACGACGAACGCCCCGACCTGCTCACCATCGGCCGCCTCGCGCACCGCACCGGACTTCCGGTGCGTACCCTGCGCTTCTGGTCGGACGAGGGAGCGGTACCGCCCGTGGCCCGCTCCGCGAGCGGCTACCGGCTGTACGACGCCGGGTCCGTGGCCCGCGTCGAACTGGTCCGCACCCTGCGGGAGCTGGGCCTCGGGCTCGACGACGTGTGCCGGGTCCTGAGCGGCCGGGCCACGGTCGCCGAGGTCGCCGACGCGCACGTGGCCGCGCTCGACGCGCGGATCCGCTCGCTCAAGGTGAGCCGGGCCGTCCTGTCCACCGTGGCGAAACGTGGTTCCACCGCTGAGGAGACAGCACTGATGAACCGGTTGGCGCGGCTTTCCGCCGCCGAACGCGAGCAGATCATCGACGAGTTCAAGGAGGAGGTGTTCGGCGGTCTCGGCGTCGATTCGCACCTGCGCGACCGCATGCGTACTTTCAGCGTCGAATTGCCCGATGATCCCGCACCTGAACAGGTCGACGCCTGGATCGAACTGGCCGAACTGGTGCGGGACCCCGGCTTCCGCACCCGATTGCGCACGTGGATGGAGCTCAACACGCCCGTACCGGGGCAGGGCCGTCCGCCCGGGGCGTCCATCTGGTGGACCAGGCAGGTCGTACGGACGGTCGCGGAGGCCAGAGAACGCGGATTCGCTCCCGAGGGGCCGGAGGCGGCCGAGGTGCTGTCCGAACTGTTCGGCGACGCCGACCGGGCCGCCGTGCTGCGCAGTCTGGAGGCCGGCATCGAGGCAGGGGCGGAGCGCTACCGCAGGCTCGTCGCCCGCGTGCGCGGGCAGAACTCATGGCCCGACGCGACCGAGGAGCTGACGTGGCTGGCGCGGGCCCTGCGCGCCTGCGATCAGGCCTGACAAGCCGGGCCGGGGCCCCGGTCGTTCAGGGCCGCGGGGCGCTGATCCGGCGCCCCAGGGCATCCCGTGCGGTGTCCGGGACGCGGTGGCCCCGGGGTCGGGCCGGGGAGCGGCAGGGCGCCACGGAAGGTGCTCACCGCGGACGACACGGCCGGGGAGGAGCGACCGCGGGGGCAGGGCGTACTCCTCGGGCCGACTCGGTGAGCGGCGGGCCTCGCCGGAGAATTATTGTTCTGGGGTGGTGATGACCGAAGGGGACATGGAGGCGGGGACCGCGCTGCTGCTCGCGGCGGCCCCGGCGGGCAAAGGCTGTCTCATCGACGCGGCGTCGGCGCTGCCGCCGCTCGCGGCCGTGGCCCCGAGCGCGCTGACGGGGACGGCCGCCGCCACGGTGATCGAACTCGCCGATCCGGCGGCCCCGCAGACCGTCCTCACGCGCATACGCGCCGCGGCGGCCACGAACGGGCCACTGTCCCTCTACATCACGGGGCAACTGCACCTGGACCACAAGCAGCGCCTGATGCACCTCGCGCTGGCCCGTACGACGCCCAAAACGCTGCGTTACACGGGGCTGCCCTGGCACTGGCTGACCAGCGAGCTGAAGCTGCGCCGGCCGGGCACCACCACCGTGGTCGTCGACCTGGTGGCCGACGCGGACGCCTGGCAGCTGCTCGGTGTCGAAGGGCTCGCCGTGGGCTACGGCACGCGCCTCTACGGGCGCGTGCAGCCACCGCCGCGTCGTACGGTCGCCGCTCCCGCCTATGTGACGGCGTGGGCGGCGATATGGCGCAGCGGGGCGCGACCGCCCCTCGCTCACCTGCACGAGCAGGCCGCCGCGCGCGCGGCGGTGGAGGGCGCCGTGTTCCTGGCCGTCGATGCCTCGCCGCCCGCGGTGGTGCCCGGGTACGGCGCCGGGTCCGGGCACAGCGCCGCGCCCGGGTTCCATGAGCCGGCACCGGCGTCGCCGGGCCCCGCGACGCACGCCGGCGAGAGCGCGCCCGCCCCCGGGGCAGCGGCGTTCCGGGCCGAGGATTACGAGATCGAGTCACCCGCGCCCGTGCCCCCGGCTCCTACGACCGGGACCCCCCGGACCGGAACGCCCCTTGACGGTGCCCCCGTGGCCGGCACCCGCACGGCCGAGGCGCCCGCGGACGAACAGCCTGGGCACGAGCCACGTCCGTACGAACAGTCTCCCCACGAGCCGCCCGCGCACGAACCACGTCCGGACGACCCGCATCCGGCGATCCTGGCCGCCGCCCGGGCCGGCCGGTACACCGAGGCCGCGTCGATCGTGGCCCTGTGGGAGAGCGAGGCGATCCGCCTGCACGGGCCCGGCTCGACGGAAGCGGTCCACTGGCTGGAGGTGCGCGCGGACCTCGCCCGCCTCGCCCGGGACCCGGCCCGCAGCTGTGCGTGGTGGATGGCCGCCGCCGAGGCTCGCCTCGCGGCCGGGCAACGCCCGGAGGACGACGACGTCGTGGCCGCCGTCGACCGCGCCCACCACCAGTGGGAGCAGCTGCGCGAGCCGGCGGCGGCCGGCTCGCTGGCTCCGGCGCTCACCGAACTGCGCCGCCAGGTGCCGGGGCACAGGGAAGGCGCTCTCCGCGCGGTCCAGCGGCGGGCCGAGAGCCTTCGCGGCGACACCGTCTGACGCCGAGCGTCCGTAGGGTGTGGGCCCGGACGGTGTCCCTGTCCGGAGCGGACCGACGACCACGGCGCGGCGGCCCGGCACCTGGACGGGACGCCGTCCGACGGGCGACCGCCGGACGGCCGTCGTGGGCAGACGCGGAAGTTTGCGGAAGGGATTCGGCCACCCCCTCACGGCAAGCGGAGGGCGGCCCGCGGTGCCGGTACGGTTTCGCACCGGGCAGCCACGCCCGGCCGACCACCTGAGCGGCGCCACCGTCCCCTGGGCGGGTTCGTCGCGGGTGCGTTCCCCGGGCCTGCGGTCGTCAGGGGGATCCGGCGGCTCGGTTCACCAGCGCACGGGTACCGCCGTCAGCCCGCCGACGAGGAGACCTTCGACGCGCGGCAGTTCCTCGACGGGCACGGCCAGGCGGAGGCCCGGCAGTTTGCGGAGCATGACCTCGAGGACGACCTGGAGTTCGGTGCGGGCCAGCGCCTGCCCCAGGCAGGAGTGCGGTCCCGCGCCGAAGGTCAGGTGCGGGTTCGGGGTCCGGGTGAGCACCATGTCGTCCGGGTCGTCGAAGGCCCGCTCGTCACGGTTGGCGGACGGCATGCCGCACACGACGGTGGTACCGCTCGGCAGCACCTCGCCCGCGACCTCGACGTCCTCGGTGAGGTAGCGCCGCAGGCCGAAGCCCAGGTTGGCGTCGAGGCGCAGGGCCTCCTCGACCGCGCCGCGCACCAGGGACGGGTCCTCCAGCAGGCGCTCCCACCGCCCGCGGTCGGCGAGCAGCATGGCGGTCATCTTGCCGATCATGTTCGCGGTGGTCTCGTGACCGGCCACCAGCAGGCCCATGGCGGTGGTCAGCAGCTCGGCGTCGGACATGCCCGCGCCGTCCGCCGCGGTCTCCTTGATCAGCATGCTGATCAGGTCCTCGCCCGGTTCGGCGCGCGTGGCCGCGATGTGCGCGGACATGTACGCGGTGAACTCGGCCTGGGACGCCGCGCTCTGTTCGCCCGAGAGACGGGTGACGTTGAGGAACGCGTCGGACCAGTGGGAGAAGCGGTCCCGGTCCTCCGCGGGGACTCCGAGGATGTCGCAGATGACGTAGACGGGCAGCGGAAAGCCGAGCGCCGCCTTGAGGTCGCCCGGCTGTCCCTGGGCGACCATGTCGTCGATGAGGGCTTCCGCCGTCCGCGCCATGGCGGGGCGCAGCTGGGCCATCCGTTTGGCGGTGAAGTACTTGCTCACCCGGCGCCGCCACCGCTGGTGCCGTTCGCCGGTCTGGGGGATGGCCAGTGAGCTGTCACCGTCGGCGGCGGGACCGCCCGCGCCCTCGGGGGCGATCCGGGCGGCGCCCTCGTCGGCCGCGGTCGGGCGGGCGAACCGGGGGTCGGACAGGATCGCCCTCACGTCGTCGTAGCGGGACAGGAACTTCGCCCTGTCCCCGCTGGGGAGTTCGACGTCCGCGACCGGACACCGCCGGCGCAGTCCCTCCCATTCGGCGGGCGGCTCCAGCGGGGTGGGGCCGGGCATCGGCAGTCGCAGGATCTGGTCGTTGTCAGCCATCTGGCATCTCCTCGCGCGGTGAGTCGGCGCTGCTCGCTCCCGGCTCGCCGGGCCGGGACGTCACGCGGCGCACGCTACCGGCCCTGTGCATCATGCATCAAGAGTGCATGATGCACTGTCACTGGGTGGCGCATTCCTGGCCTTAGGGTGGGGCGACACCGGCGTGCTGAGACGGAGGAGAGCGGCGTGGATGCCCGAGCGGCGGCGCGACACATCGAGCAGGAGTTGCTGATCCTGGTCCGGCACAGGGAGCAGACGGCGCTTCGTGGCACGCGCGGCGGCAACCTTCTGGACCGCAGCGCGTACGTGCTGCTCGGCAGGCTCGAGGCTCAGGGCCCGATGTCCATTCCGGACCTCGTCGAGGCCTTCGGGCTCGCCCCGTCCACCTTCACCCGGCAGACGTCGGCCCTCCTCCGGAAGGGGCTGGTGGAGCGCATGCTCGACCCGGAGGGCGGGGTGGCCCGCAAGTACCGCGTCACCGAGGAGGGCAGCAAGCGCCTCGCCGAGCAGCGCGAGCACATCGTCTCCGGCGTGGCCGACGTCGTCGCGGACTGGTCTCCGGAGCGGCTGCGGCGCTTCATCGAGGACCTCCGGCAGTTCAACACGGACATCGAACGCCTCACGGGTCACCCCTGGCCCCGGCCGTAACAGACACCCCTCGGTCCGTCCTTCGGCGGACGCTCACCCGGTGAGCGCGGGGACGATCCGCGCTCCGTAGGCGTCGATCGTCGCCTCCTTCGCGTCGTGCATGTCGTAGAGCGCGAACTGGTCGACGCCCAGCGCCCGCAGGGCCGTCAGCTTCTCGATGTGCGCCTCGGCGGGTCCCAGCAGGCAGAACCGGTCCACGATCTCGTCGGGCACGAAGTCCGCGGACGGATTGCCCGCCCGGCCGTGGTGGCTGTAGTCGTAGCCCGCGCGCCGCTCGATGTAGTCCGTGAGCGCGTCCGGCACCAGAGGGGACCGTGCCCCGTACCGCGCCACGAGGTCGGCCACGTGGTTGCCGACCATCCCGCCGAACCACCGGCACTGCTCCCGCGCGTGCGCGAGGTCGTCGCCGACGTAGGCGGGCGCGGCGACGCAGATGGTGACGGAGGCGGGGTCGCGCCCGGCGTCCGAGGCGGCCGTGCGGACCGCCCGGACCATCCACTCGGTGAGGAACGGGTCGGCGAGCTGGAGGATGAAGCCGTCTGCCTTCTCCCCCGCCAGGGCCAGCGCCCTGGGTCCGTACGCGGCCATCCACACCGGCAGCCTCCCCTCCCGCACCCAGGGCAGCCGGACCGCCCGGCCGTCGACGACCGCCTCGCGCCCCTCGGCCAGGTCGCGGATGGCGTCCATGGCCTCGCCCAGCCGCGCCAGGGTGTTGGGGCTGCGGCCCATCACCCGCATCGCGGAGTCGCCGCGCCCGATGCCGCACACCGTGCGGTTGCCGTACATGTCGTTGAGCGTGGCGAAGGTGGACGCGGTCACCTCCCAGGTCCTGGTGGACGGGTTGGTGACCATGGGGCCCACGATCAGGTCGGTGGTGTGTTCCAGGACGCGACTGTAGATCACGAACGGCTCCTGCCAGAGCACGGCCGAGTCGAAGGTCCAGCCGTAGCGGAAGCCGTTGCGCTCCGCGCGCCGCATGAGGTCCACGACCGCCGAGGCGGGCGGGTCCGTCTGGAGAACGAGTCCGAAGTCCATGGTCCGGTCTCTCCCGTTCGCTCAGGTCAGGTACTGGCAGGTGGCCCGGGGGGTGAACCGGCCGTGTCCCGCGCTGCCGGTGAACTCCCGCCGGTCGATGACGAGTTCGCCCCGGGAGAGCACCGTCTCCACCTGCCCGGTGATCTTCTTGCCCTCGTACGCCGAGTAGTCGACGGCCATGTGGTGGGTCGCGGCGGAGAGGGTCTGCCCGGCGTCCGGGGCGTAGACGACGACATCGGCGTCCGCTCCCGGGGCGATGGTGCCCTTGCGCGGGTAGAGGCCGAACATCCGGGCGGGGGCGGCGCAGGCGATGTCGATCCAGCGACGGCGGGTCAGCTTCCCCTCCACCACGGCCTGGTGGAGCAGGTCCATCCTGTTCTCCACCCCCGGCAGTCCG
Source organism: Streptomyces hebeiensis (assembly GCF_052983195.1). NCBI lineage: Bacteria > Bacillati > Actinomycetota > Actinomycetes > Kitasatosporales > Streptomycetaceae > Streptomyces > Streptomyces hebeiensis. The sequence continues at coordinate 6,609,900 of NZ_CM129812.1, read as the reverse complement.
TTGGGGATCTTGGAGAAGTCGCTCCGGCCCAATTCCTTCTGCCCGGCGAAGCAGAACGGGCAGTGGTCCGTGGAGACCACCTGGAGGTCGTCGGTGCGCAGCCCGCGCCAGAGCGCCGCCTGGTGCTCCTTGGGGCGCAGCGGGGTGGAGCACACGTACTTGGCGCCCTCGAAGTCCGGTTCCGCGAGGTTGTCGGTGGACAGGAAGAGGTACTGCGGGCACGTCTCGCCGAACACGGGCAGGCCCTTGTCGCGGGCGGCGGCCAGTTCGGCGACCGCCTCCTCGGCCGAGACGTGCACGACGTACAGCGGCGCGTCCGCCACCCGTGCGAGCTGGATCGCCCGGTGGGTCGCCTCGGCCTCCAGCAGCACCTTCCGCACCTCGCCGTGGTGACGCGGGTCGGTACGGCCGGCCGCCAGGGCCTGTTCGACCAGGACATCGATCGCGATGCCGTTCTCGGCGTGCATCATGATCAGCCCGCCGTTGCCGGAGGCCCGCTGCATGGCGCGCAGGATACGGCCGTCGTCGCTGTAGAAGACGCCCGGGTAGGCCATGAACAGCTTGAACGAGGTGATGCCCTCCTGGACCAGGAGGTCCATCTCCTTGAGCGAGCTCTCATTGACGTCCGCCATGATCATGTGGAAGGCGTAGTCGATCGCGCAGACGCCGTCTGCCTTGGCGTACCAGGCGTCCAGCCCCTCGCGCAGCGCCTGCCCCGGGGCCTGGACGGCGAAGTCCACGATGGTGGTCGTGCCGCCCCAGGCGGCGGCGCGGGTGCCCGACTCGAAGGTGTCGGCGGCGAAGGTGCCGCCGAACGGCATCTCCATGTGCGTATGGGCGTCGACACCGCCCGGGAGGACGTACTTGCCGCGTGCGTCGATCGCGCGGTCGGCGGTCCAGCTCGCCGCGGCGCCGGAACCGTGCGCGGCGAGGGCCGCGATACGGCCGTCCTCGATGAGCACGTCGGCGTGGGTCTCCTCCGCGGCGGTGATGACGAGTCCGCCACGGATCAGGGTGCGGGTACTGCTCATGGTGGTGGCGCTCCCTTTCGTACGGTCGGCCGGACCAAACCGGGCGGGACCGGAGCGGACCGGGGAGGGGCCGGGCCGGGCGGACGCCACGAACCGGCCCGGGATCAGGCCGTGTGATCCGGCGCGGTGGTCAGGCGCAGCGCAGGGCCCGCTCGAGGATGGACGCGCCCTCTTCCGCCTCCGCGACGGTGAGCGACAGCGGCGGGGCGATCCGCAGCACGCTGGTGTTGTGGCCGCCGCCCTTGCCGAGCAGCAGCCCGCCCTCGCGCGCCGCCTCCAGCACGGCCGAGACGGCCTCCGGAGCCGCCTCGCCGGAGCCGGGCCTGACCAGCTCGATCCCGATCATCAGCCCCCGGCCGCGCACTTCCCGTACCGCGGCCGTCCCCGCGCCGATGGCGCGCAGCCGCTCGATCAGCAGTCCGCCGACCCGGCGGGCGTTGCCCTGGAGGTCGTGCTCCAGCAGGTACGAGAGGTTGGCGAGGCCGGCCGCCATGGTGACCGGACTGCCGCCGAAGGTCGAGATGGAGTTGGCGTCCAGGCAGTTCATGACCTCCGCGCGGGCGACGACCCCGCCGATCGACATGCCGTTGCCGATGCCCTTGGCGAAGGTGAGCAGGTCGGGCGGGCCGTTGCGGTCGTGCGCCTGCCAGCCCCAGAAGTGGTCGCCGGTGCGCCCCCAGCCGGTCTGCACCTCGTCGCTGATCCACAGGACGCCGTGCCGGGCGAGGACCTCGCGGAAGGCCGCGTACAGCCCGTCCGGCGGGGCGGTGAAGCCGCCGACGCCCTGGACCGGCTCGGCGATCAGCGCGGCGGGCGGACGGACGTGCCCGAGCAGGTCCTCCAGGTCGGCGACGCACGCCTCGGTGAAACGTTCGTCGGTGAGCCCCGCGTACGGGCCCCGGTGCCGGACGCCGCCGTGCACGTACAGCGTCTGGAGCGGGGACAGCCCGGTGGGCGACCAGCCGCGGTTGCCGGTGACGGAGACGGTGGAGAAGGACCGGCCGTGGTAGCTGTTGCGCATCGCGAGGATCTGGTTCGAGCCGCGGTACGCGGTGGCCAGCAACAGGGCAGTGTCGTTCGCCTCGGTGCCCGAGGTGGTGAAGAAGACCCGCGCGTCCGGGATGCCGGAGAGGGCGGCGATCCGCTCGGCGAGTTCGACCATGGGGCGGTTGAGGTAGAGCGTGGAGGAGTGGATGACGCGGGCGGCCTGCTCGCTCACGGCCTTGGTGACCTCGGGGAGGGCGTGGGCGGTCATCGTGGTGAGGATGCCGCCGAAGAAGTCGAGGTAACGGTTGCCCTCGGCGTCCCACACATGGCGCCCCTCGCCGTGGGTGATCTCGATGGGGCGGTCGTAGTAGAGCGCCAGCCAGTCGGGGAGGACCGCGCGGTGGCGGCTGTGCAGACCGGCGCCCGTGGCTCCGGCCCCGCCCGTGCCCCCGGCCCTGCCCGCCGCACCGGCCGCGCCCGCCGCCCCGGTCCCGCCCGCTGCTCCTGGCGCGTCGGCGGCTGCCGGCGTCTCGGGGGCTCCCGTCGCGTCGGCGGCCACGGCACCGGGCTCCGCCCCGGCGGAGACGGGCCGCGTCATGGCCGTACCAGCCCTTCGTACGCGTCGGGGCGGCGGTCCCGGTAGAAGGCCCACTGCCGGCGGACCTCGTCGATCAGCTCGAAGTCCAGGTCCCGGACGACGAGTTCCTCCTCCTTGTCGCTGGCGACATCGCCGACGAACTGACCGCGCGGGTCCACGAAGTAGCTCGTTCCGTAGAAGTCGTTGTCGCCGTACTCCTCCTGGCCCACGCGGTTGATCGCCGCGATGAAGTACTCGTTCGCGACGGCCGCCGCCGGCTGTTCCAGCTGCCAGAGGTGACCCGAGAGGCCGCGGGAGGTGGCCGAGGGGTTGTAGACCAGCTGCGCGCCGTTGAGTCCGAGCTGCCGCCAGCCCTCGGGGAAGTGGCGGTCGTAGCAGATGTAGACGCCGATCCGGCCGACGGCCGTGTCATGGACGGGCCAGCCGAGGTTGCCGGGCTTGAAGTAGTACTTCTCCCAGAATCCCTTGAGCTGGGGGATGTGGTGCTTGCGGTACTTGCCGAGGTAGGTGCCGTCGGCGTCGATCACCGCCGCGGTGTTGTAGTAGAAGCCCGGCCCCTCGATCTCGAAGACGGGGACGACCATCACCATCCCGGTCTCCCGGGCGAGCGCCCGCATCCTGGTCACCGTCGGGCCGTCCGGCACGGGCTCCGCCCACCGGTAGTGCTCCGGCTCCTGCACCTGGCAGAAATAGGGGGCGTTGAACACCTCCTGGAAACCGATGACCCGCGCGCCCTGCCGGGCCGCCGTACGGGCGTGCTCCTCATGTTTGGCGATCATGGATTCGGTGTCGCCGGTCCAGGCCGCCTGGACGAGTGCGGCGCGTACGACTCTGGCCATGGGCTGCTCCTTCGGCGGGTACGTCGATGAGCTCTACGCACGTAGAGCCCGCGCGTAGGAGGAGAACGTAAGCCCCGCCACAGACAGGGGCAAGACCATCGTCGGCAACCCGCAGAGTCGATCACGTTTCACACCCGAGCGGTCGACACCGGGCGAAACGCCCGCGATCAGGGGGCATACGACGCAGGGGCCGCGCTCGGACCTCGGAAGGACCGTGTCATTCGGCCGGCGTCGGTACGGCCGGCGGCGGGCCCGGCTCAGGCGGGGGCGATGCCCGCCATGCGCAGGGCATGCACCAGATCGCGTTCCCGGGACACTGAGACGGCCCGCGCCGCGTCGATCAGCTGGGGCACCAGCACGCGCGGGTCGAGCGCGGCGACGAGCGCCGCGTCCTTCGGCGTGCGCGCCTGCACGAAGGCGGTGAGCAGCGCCCGCGCCTCCCGCGCCCGGCCCGCCTCCCCCAGGGCCAGCGCCGCTCCTGCGATCTCCTCGGCGGGCCGGGACACTCCCTGGCGCAGCAGGTGCCGGCAGTCGGCGTCCCGGCCGGCTCCGGCGAGCGCGCCCGCCGCGGCGGCGAGTTGGACGGGCGGCAACGAGGCGGCTTCCCACAACACCTCGGACCAGTCGGCGCCGAGCCCGGCCCGGTACAGTTCGGCGGCGAGCAGCGGCAGTTGTCCCGCCGGCCGGCCGGCGGCCTCGCACAGGACGATGTGCGCCTCCCCGGCACGGCCGGCGGCACGCAGCCGGACCAGGGTGGCGACCGTCTCGGCGGCGGCTCGCAGGTCCTCGGACGCGTGCGGGTGGGCCTGGGCCCGGTCGCGCGGCACCCGTTCCGCGGGCGGGCCGGCCGACCCGCCGAAGCGTGCCCCACGGGGCGCGACGGGGGCGACGGGGATCGGCACGGGCGGGGCCTCGTCGATGCCCGGCTCCGCCGTGTCGTCGAGGTCGAGCCCGGCGAACCGGGCGCCGCGCGGCCGCCGCCGGGCCGCCGTGTCCCGCTTGTTCTTCCGGGACGCGGTGGTGTCGACGGTCTGTTCCCCGGGGCCGCCCGGCGTGACGGGGGCACGGGCCCCGGTGCCGTCGGTCCGGCCCGGTGCCGCCAACGCCGCCCACCTCTCCCGCAGTTCCGCGCAGCGTGCGGCGGCGCGGGCGTGGTCGTCACGGACCCAGGCGAGGTCACCGGCGAGCTGTTCGGCCCGGGGCGATCCCTCGGGGGCCGCGCGCATCAGCCGTATCAGCTCCTCGGCGCGGCCCGCCGCGCGCGCCTGCTCGCCGGTCATCAACCGCAGCCGCTCGGAGAGCGATTCGGCGCCCCCGGGCCGCCGGTCGTACGCGGCGGCGGAGGCGGTGTGCAGCGCCCGCGCCCGCACGGCCTCGCGCGCGTGCGCCCGGGCGTCACCCCCGGCCGTGAGGTCGTGGAGCAACGACTCCACGACGTCCCAGGGCGGGACGTCGGCCCCGTCGAGGCAGGCGCGCAGGCCGTCGGGGTCGCGTCGGACGAAGACCCCGTACCAGCCGCCGTCCGGGTCGAGCCGGGCCGTCAGCTCTCTCAGATACCGCGCGAACACCACTGTTTCCGCCGGGAGTTGCCATCCCTCCATCGCCGCTCCCACCGTGTGAGCCGTCCCGGGTCCGTAAGGATTCGACCTCAGCCGTGTTACGGGGCGGCTACGCGCGGTTTTCGGCGATGCTGCGGCGACCTCACCGCCGGAGCCGGACGGCGCCGTTCCGCCGAGGCGGAACGGCCCCCGGCGAAAGCCTCGGAAGGATCAGAAGGAGACGGCGATGCCCGTGTGCGGACGACCGCCGCGCCGGGCGATCCTGGCCACCACGTCGACCAGCCAGAACTGCCAGCCGTACTTGCGGGAGATGAGCCCCCGCACCATCTCCGTGCCCGGCGCGTCCAGCAGCCGTGCCGTGCCCTCCACGGTCTCGGTGCCCGGCTTGACGCGTCCGCGCACATCGCACACGCTCACGGTGACCCGGGGGTTGGCGCGGATCCGCCGCACCTTCCAGGAGTCGGTGTTCGTCCAGACGAACAGCTCCCCTCCCTCGACCGCGTGCCAGACGGGGGTGGCGACCCCCGTGCCGTCCTTGCGGTAGGTGGTGAGGCTGACGTAGCGGCTGCGGCCGATTTCCTCGAGGTTGGTCGTCACGGACGGGAGATTACGCGGCCCACTCGCGCGGACACCAGGACAGGCGCCCGGACGGGTTCAGCGGGCCGGCCCGGCCGCTGGGCCCGGCCGGCTCCCGGAGGGGCACGCGAACGAGCACCGGGACACGCCCCCCGGACGGATCCGAGGGGCGCGCGGGCGGGACGGCGAGCGCCCCGCCCGTTCCGACGGCCCCTACTGTGCGCCTCCCGCGGGGTGGACCACCATCGCCGAGCCGCCTCCCCTGCGGACCTTCTCGGCCGCCGCCAGCCAGCGGCCGTCCGGCAGGCGCTGCACACCCGTCGCCGCGCCGATCTCCGGGTTCTGGGTGAACGAGTGCCCCAGCGCCTCGAGCTCGCCGCGCAGCGGGCTGTTCCACAGGCCGGGTTCCAGCTCCGTCGCCGCCGTGTTGCGCTGGCTCGCCCGGGGCGCCGCGATCGCGTCGACCAGCGGCAGGCCCCGGTCGAGCCGGCCCGTCAGGGTCTGGAGCACGGTGGTGATGATCGTCGCGCCGCCCGGCGAGCCGACCGCCAGGACCGGCCGGTCGTGCCGGTCGAGCACGATCGTCGGCGAGATGGACGAGCGGGGCCGCTTGCCGGGGCCCGGCAGGTTCGGGTCGTGCACCGCCGGGTTCGCCGGGGCGAAGGAGAAGTCCGTCAGCTCGTTGTTGAGCAGGAAGCCCCGTCCCGGCACGGTGATCGCGCTGCCGCCCGTCGACTCTATGGTGAGCGTGTACGCGACGACGTTGCCCCACTTGTCGGCGGCCGTCAGATGCGTGGTGTTCTCGCCCTCGTACGTGGTCGGCGCCGCCGTTCCGCCCGTCGCGCACGGCGTCGGGTCGTTCGGATCGCCCGGTGCGAGCGGGCTCTTGAGCACCGCGTCGTCCTTGATCAGGCAGCCGCGCGCGTCGGCGAAGCGCTGGGAGAGCAGCCCCTTCACGGGGACGTCCTCGAACGCCGGGTCACCGACCCAGCGGCCCCGGTCGGCGAAGGCGATCCGGCTGGCCTCGATGAAGCGGTGCAGGTACTGCGCCTGGGTCGCGCGCGAGAGGTCCGTGCGCTCCAGGATGTTGAGCGCCTCGCCCACACTCGTGCCGCCCGACGACGACGGCGCCATGCCGTAGACGTCGAGGCCGCGGTACGACACCTTCGTCGGCGCCTGCCGCTTCGTCCGGTACGTGGCGAGGTCCCGCTCGGTCAGGTCCCCGGAGCGTACGGTCCGCTGCGCGGCCGGGTCGACGGGAGGCGTCCGCACCGTGCGGACGATGTCCCGCGCCAGCCCGCCCCGGTACAGCGCGCCGGCGCCCTTCCGGCTCAGCTCCCCGTAGGTGCGCGCCAGGTCGGGGTTCTTGAACACCGAGCCCACGACGGGCAGCTCGCCACCGGGCAGGAACAGCTTCGCCGTGTCCGGGAAGTCCGCGAACCGCGCCTGGTTGGACTCGGTCTGCGAGCGGAACGTGGCGTCCACGGTGAACCCGTCCTTCGCCAGCCGCTCCGCCGGTTTCAGCAGCTGTCCCAGCGACCGGCTCCCCCAGGCCGCCCGCGCCGTCTCCCAGGTGGCGACCGTGCCGGGGGTACCGACGCCCCGGCCGCTGGTCATCGCCTCGGCGAACGGTATCGGCCGGCCGTTCTCCAGGAAGAGCGAGCTGTCCGCCGACGCGGGCGCGGTCTCGCGGCCGTCGATCGTGTGCACCGTACGGGACTTGGCGTCGTAGTAGACGAAGTAGCCGCCTCCGCCGATGCCCGCGGAGTACGGCTCGGTGACCCCGAGCGCGGCGGCGGTGGCCACGGCCGCGTCCACCGCGTTGCCGCCGCGCCTGAGCACCTCGATGCCCGCGGCCGAGGCGTCGGCGTCGACGCTCGCCACCGCTCCCCCGTAGCCCGCCGCCACCGGTGTCTTCTCCGGCGTCCGGTCGGGCTGCCGGGCCGAGGGTGGCGCGGCGGCGCCCACCGAGACCATGGCCGCGGTGACGAGCACCGCCGAAACCTTCCGCGCAGCCGAGCGACGCATAGGGACCTCCTGTCGGACCTGTCGGAAACCGTCCGCGCAAGATAACCATGTCTCATGACCGGGCTGCACTGGGACCCGTGTTCGGCCGGACGGTGCGGACACGGCGCGGCACGCCGTACGGTCGCACGGCCCGCACCTCGCACGGTCGCGGCGCCCGCGCCTCGTACGGTCGAGGGGCCCGCGCGGCGAAGCACTACTAGGATCCGCGGCCATGAGTGACGACATACGCGATATCGTGCTCGGCCTGGTCGCCGCCGGGATCAGCGCCGCCCTCGGCTGGGTCGCCCGGACCTACCTCTGGCGGCGCAGGCTGCGCAGGAAGCAGGCGTTCTTCGGGCTGCCGGGCCACTCGGAGTGTCTGCTCGTCGTCAACCGGGAGTCGGCCAGTGAGGGGGCGGTGCACCGCTACGACGTCTTCGCGCTGCTGGAGCTGGCCGCGCTGATCAAGGACTGCGGGGCGCACGCCGACATCGCGCGGCACGACACCGCGCGCCAAGGGTTCGGTGAGCGTACGGAGTTCTGTCTCGGCGGACCCTACTCCAACCGCCGTACGGCCGCCCATCTCGCTTCCCTGCTGCCCGGTGTCACGGTCGACACCACGACCGAGTCCGGTCCCGACCGAGGCTCCTTCCGGATCGGTTCCGAGGTCTACCGCGTGGACTCGGGTGTCGCCGAGTACGTGCTGCTGGCGCGGCTGACCGCCGGTGAGGGCGGGCGGCCGGTGTTCCTCTTCTGCGGCCAGCGCGCCATCACCAACCAGGCGGCCTCGCGCTACCTGGCCCGCCACCACGAGCGGCTGAGCCGCCGTTACGGGGACAACTCGTTCTGCCTGCTGCTGAAGGTGGTCAACTCGCACGCGTACGGCCCGGACGTGGTGGAGCTGGTCGCCGACGTGACCCGCGCGGCCCGGGAACCGGCCCCGGTGGCCGGTGCCGCCTGAGACGGGGCACGACCCGCCCGGCGCGCAGCTGACCTTCTCCCCGCCCGGCGGCGCTCCCGCCGTCACCGCGCGGGTACCGCCGTACGAGAAGTGATCTCCGGCTGCCGCGCCGGGGGGCCGCCGGCCCTGGTGCCAGGGACCGGACGGACTAACGCGCGCCCGGCAACAGCGTCTCGGGAGACGCCGGGACGGCGCCCGCGGCCCTCGTCCGCGGGTTGCGCCGCTGCCGCCCGGCCAGCCAGTGGGCGAACCAGGAGAGCAGCATGCACATCCCGATGTAGATCGGTGAGATCACCATCACCACGGGGATGAACGGCAAATCGTAGTCGAGGTTCGAAGCGATGAGCTTTCCAGCATGGAGGAACTCCTCATAGGTGATCAGGAACCCGAGTGATGTGTCCTTCAGGGCGACCACCAGCTGGCTGATGATCGTGGGCAGCATGGCGCGTACCGCCTGCGGCACCAGCACGTACGTCATGACCTGCGTCTTGCGCATGCCGAGCGCGTACGCCGCCTCCCGCTGACCGCGCTCGACCGAGTTGACGCCGGTGCGGAACACCTCGGCGAGCACGGAGCCGTTGTAGAGCGTCAGTCCCGCCACCAGCGCGGGCAGGGGCTGCACCTTCAGCGCCACGAAGATGAAGAAGATCATCACGAGTACCGGCATGGCACGGAAGAACTCGACCACGAGCGTGGCGAGGACGCGCACCGCCCGGTGATCGGACAGCCGGCCGCAGGCGAGGACCGCGCCGAGCGCGAGCGAGAGCACCGCCGCGTACGCGAACGCCTTGAGGGTGTTGCCGAGGCCGCGCAGCAGCAGGTCCTGGATGCCCACGTACGCGAAGGGGGTCCATTTGGTGGCGGTGAACTGGCCGGTGGCGAAGAGCAGGTACACCAGCCAGCCGAGCAGCGCGGCGAGCGCCGCCGCCGCCAGCAGGCCGTACGCGCGGTGGCGCCGGCGGGCCAGGGGCCCCGGGAGGTCGTACAGCGCCGTCCGCCGGTCCCCCCGGACCGCCGTACGGGTCCCGCCCGCGCGCCCCTTCCGGTTCGGGGGACGCGGAGGGGTCGGTGATCCCACGCTGCTCGACCAGCTCATCGGGCGGCTCCGTAACGCTTTTCCAGGACGTGGAAGAGGCCGCTGATGGCCAGGGTGATGATCAGATAGCCGACGGCGATCCAGACGAAGGTCCAGACGATGTCGTAACCCATCTCGTTCAGCGGCTTGTACGTGCCGAGCAGCTCGGTGACGCTGAACGCGCCCGCGATGGCCGAGTTCTTGGCGAGGGCGATCAGGGTCGAGCCGATGGGCGGGATGACCGAGCGGAACGCCTGGGGCAGGACGATCCCGCCCAGCGTCTGCCCGAAACTCATCCCCAGGCTGCGGGCCGCCTCGCCCTGCCCGACGGGCACGGTGTTGATGCCCGAGCGCAGCACCTCGCAGATGAAGGCCGAGGTGTAGCAGCCGAGCGCGAGGACCGCGAACAGCTGGAAGGGCAGCACGAGGCCGAAGCGCGGCAGTCCGAGCACGACCGCGAAGAACAGCAGGGTCAGCGGGGTGTTGCGCAGCACGGTGACCCACACGGTGCCCAGCGTCCGCAGCGATCCGACGGGCGAGACGCGGCAGGCGGCCATCACGAAACCCAGGGCCAGCGCGAGCAGCGACGCGTAGACGGTGAGCTCCAGGGTTCCGAGGAAGCCCCTGGCGTAGAGGGAGAAGTTCTGGGTGAGTACGTCCATGGCGGGCCTCAGCTCGCCGGGTAGCGGTCGATGGGCGGGGGCGGGGTGGCAGGACGGCCGGAGAGCCCGAGGGTCGCGTCGTACGCCTTCTGCCAGTTGCCGTCGCGCTCGTTGGCGGCGAGCGCGTCGTCCAGCGCCAGGCGCAGGGCGTTGTCGTTCTTGGGCACGCCGATGCCGTACGGCTCCTTGGAGAAGGGTTTGCCGACCACTTTCAGTTCCTCCGGCACCTTGGCCGCGTAGCCCTGGAGGATGGTGTCGTCGGTGGTGACGGCGTCGACCTGGTAGGTGAGCAGGTTGTCCACGCAGGCCGAGTACGTGTCGTACCCGACGAGCTGGACGCGCGGGTAGTCGTGCTCGATCCGCTGGTACGGGGTGGAGCCGGCGGCCGAGCACACCCGCTTGTGGTCGAGGTCCCGCGGCCCGTGGATGTCGTGCTCGCCGGCGCGGACCAGGAGGGACTGCCCCGCCATGTAGTAGGGACCGGCGAAGCCGACGAGCTTCTTGCGGTTCGCGTTGATGGTGTAGGTGCCCACGTAGTAGTCGACCTGGCCGTTCTGCAGGGCGGTCTCCCGGTTGGCCGAGGCGATCGTCCGGAACTGGATGGTGCCGGGGTCGAAGCCGAGGGAGGCGGCGGTCATCCTGGCGATCTCGATGTCGAAGCCGGAGTACGTTCCGGTGGCGGGGTCCCTCTCCCCCATGTACGGCTGGTCCTCCTTGACGCCGATGACGAGGTGGCCGCGCCGCTCGGCCCTGTTCCAGGTGGGTGAGGCGGGCAGCCGGAAGCCGTGGTCGACCCGGTAGTGGGGCAGGGAGCCGGGCGCGGGGCCCTTCGCCGGCGGGCTGCCCGCCTTCCCGCAGCCGGCGGCGGCCAGGGCGAGACACGACACGAGCAGGGTGAGCAGGCACCGGAGCGCGGGCCCGAGCGGGCGCGCCGGCAGGGGCAGGTGCGCGAGCCGGGGCAGGTGCGCGAGCCGGGGCGCCGTGGAGGCGCGTCGCGTACGCCGTCCCTCACCCGGCGTGCAGCCGGTCGTCATCAGCCGCACCCCTCAGTGCTTGAGGATCTTGGAGAGGAAGTCCCTGGCCCGTTCGCTCTCCGGGGCGGTGAAGAAGTCGTCCGGCGTGCGGTCCTCGACGATGCGGCCGTCCGCCATGAACACGACGCGGTTGGCGGCGGAGCGTGCGAAGCCCATCTCGTGGGTGACGACGACCATGGTCATGCCCTCGCGGGCGAGCTGCCGCATGACCTCCAGCACCTCGTTGATCATCTCGGGGTCGAGGGCCGAGGTCGGCTCGTCGAAGAGCATGACCTTGGGGTCCATGGCCAGCGCCCGGGCGATGGCGACGCGCTGCTGCTGACCGCCGGAGAGCTGGGCGGGCAGCTTGTCGGCCTGTGACGCGAGCCCGACGCGGTCGAGCAGTCGCAGGGAACGCCGGTCCGCGTCCTCCTTCTTGCGCCCGCGGACCTTGATCTGGGCGAGCGAGACGTTGGCCAGCACCGTCCGGTGCGCGAAGAGGTTGAAGGACTGGAAGACCATGCCCACCTCGGCGCGGAGCCGGGCGAGCCCCCGGCCCTCCTCGGGCAGCGGCCGGCCGTCGATCAGGATCCGGCCCGACTCGATCGTCTCCAGTCGGTTGACGGTGCGGCAGAGCGTCGACTTGCCCGAACCGGAGGGGCCGATGACCACGACCACTTCCCCGCGGCTGACCGTGAGGTCGATGTCCTGGAGGACGTGCGACTGCCCGTAGTACTTGTTGACGCCCCGCAGTTCGATCAACGAATCGACGGCCATGCGCTGCCCCACCCACTCTCGGCTGTGTCGAGGTCAGCGCAAGCTATCCAGCGGCCCGGGGCACTTCGCGCCCGACACGCGTCAGCGGGGATAAGCCGTATTTACTGCTCCTCGGCATGCCCCCACCGCACGGCCCCGCCTCAGCGCGAGGCACCATCGGCGCGAGGCCGCCTTCGAAGCGAGCCCAGGCCGTGCCTCATCGCTCCGCCGCCTCCGCGTACACCTGGGAGAGCTCGGGCGCGCCGGTGCCCGCCCATTCGACGCCCGCCTCGACCACCTCGATCTCCCTCCCGGAGGCCAGTCGCACCACCGGATGGCCGCTCGGCCAGACGTGCCAGGCGGCGCCCGGGACGGTACGGACGATCACCGTGCCGAGGTAGAGGCCCGCGTCGTTGCCCAGCCATGGCAGTTCCTCGGGGTCGTCCCGCCAGCGCGGAGGCAGCTGGTCGAGCGCCGCCAGCGAGGCCGGGGAGTCGTCCAGGACGAGTCCGTCCTGCCCGGCCCTCGCCCGGAGCAGCTCGCACTCGGACAGCAGCGCGGCCACGCCGGCCGGCTCGCCGCCCGCCGAGTCCGCACGCGGTGCTCCGGTGCCGGCCCCGTGCCGGTCGCGCCGGCCGCGGAAGAAGGAGATGTTCATGGCCGCCCTTTCGATGGCCGACGCGTCCGAACGGCGCCGGGTCACGCCTGGCGCCGGGTCCGGCGCTCCGCCGTAACCAGCCTGTCCCCGCTCGTGGCAGGGAAGACGCGCCCAACGAGGGACGCGTTCCCCTGCCCGCGACTTTTCGCCCGATTGGTCATACTTTATAAGGAGTAGGGCGTACTGTCCGAGACGTCCGGAGCGAGCGGCGCGTGGACGTATAGGCGTTCTGGTCACGGGTAGACGGCGGAACAGCGCAATCCGCAGGGCCCCTGCCCGGACGTGGTCCTGCCGGCCTCGACCAAGGGGAATCTCATGAACGACAACGACTTCTACACCCGGGACAGGCCGGAGCACGCGCGGCTCCCGGAGGACCGGCCCCGCGGCGGGACGGGCGGGCAGCCGGCGGCGCACCGGGGGACGTGGACGATCGTCCTGATCATTCTGGCCATCATCGTCGTGGCCGCCTTCGGGATCATGTTCTTCCCCTGAGCGACGCGGTGGCACGGCGGCGCGGGCGTGCGCCGACGGCCGGGACCGCTTCAGCGCCCGCCCGTCACCCTGTGCGGCGGGCGCCCCGGACATCCAGGGCCCGCCCGTCCCCGCGGGGGCGTGTCAGCCTCGTGCGACGCGCGCCGGACGGGGACCCGGCCGTTCGCGCAAGAGCGTGCCAGATGTCCCGGGCATCTCAGACGTCGAGATCCACGACCACCGGAGCGTGGTCCGAGGCGCCCTTGCCCTTGCGTTCCTCGCGGTCCACATAGCTGTCCTTGACAGCCGCCTCGAAGGGCCCGTTCCCGTACACCAGGTCGATGCGCATGCCCTTGTTCTTGGGGAAGCCGAGTTCGCGGTAGTCCCAGTAGGTGTACGGATGGTCGTACTTGAGCGGCCGGGGCACCACGTCGGACAGGCCGCCCTCGCGCAGGGCGGCGAGTTCCGCCCGCTCGCCCGGGGTGACGTGTGTGGCTCCCTCGAAGCGGGAGAGGTCCCACACGTCCTCGTCGGTCGGCGCGACGTTGAAGTCCCCGAGGACGGCGAACGGCCGGGCGCCCGCGGAGTCCGTGGCGACGGCCGCGCGCAGCGCCTGGAGCCAGCGCAGCTTGTACGCGTAGTGATCATGACCGACCTCGCGGCCGTTGGGCACGTAGACCGACCAGAGGCGGACCGGTCCGCAGGTGGCGGAGACGGCCCGGGGCTCTTGGACGCCCTCGTAGTCCGGGCCGTCCGGCAGGCCCTTGACGACGTCCTCCAGGCCGATCCGGGACAGCAGCGCCACCCCGTTCCACCTGCCGGTCGCGTTGACCGCGCTCTCGTAGCCCAGCTCCCGGAGGCGGTCGACGGGGAACTGCTCCTCGGTGCACTTGGCCTCCTGGAGGCAGAGCACATCGGGGGCGCTGCTCTCCAGCCAGGCCAGCAGCCGGGGCAGCCGGGCGGTGATCGAGTTGACGTTCCAGGTGGCGATGCGCATGAAAACAGCCTATCGGCGGGGTACGACAGTCACGGCACGACCGTCACACGGGGTCACGGGCGGTCCCTCACAGGTCCTCACGGCTCCTCACAGGTCGACGGAACCGCCCGGGGCGAGCCGGTGGTGCTCCGCACCGCTCAGATTGCCGAGGTGGGTGTCGTAGACGGGCCGGGCGAGTTCCGTGAGCAGGGCGTCGTGGACGTCGTACGTACGCACGGGCTTGACCTCGCGCACGTACTCGATCACCTCGGAGATCTTGCTCCAGGGCGCCTGGAGGGGCAGCAAGAGGGTCTCCACCGGGTGGCCGGGGACGGTCAGCGCGTCGCCCGGGTGGAACAGCGAGCCGTCCACCAGGTAACCCACGTTGGTGACGCGCGGCAGGTCGGGGTGGATCACGGCGTGCAGTTGTCCGTAAACCCGGACGTCGAAGCCGGCCGCCGAGAACGTGTCCCCCTCGCCGACCGTGTGGACCCGCCCGGGGTAGGCGGCGGAGACCCGCTCGGCGACGCTGCGCAGCGTCCACAGCTCGGCGCCCGGACGGGCGTCGAGACCGGCCCGCAGCCGGCCCTCGTCGAAGTGGTCCGGATGCTCGTGCGTGATGAGGATGGCGTCCGCGCCGTCCGTGGCGTCCTCCTCCGTGAAGGCGCCGGGGTCGATGACGAGCGTGCGCCCGTCCTTCTCGAGCCGGACACAGGCATGCGTCTTCTTGGTGAACCGCACCGCTGACCACTCTTCCGTTCCTGTGCGTCGTTCGCTGCGCGCGGGGCGTACGGGACGAGGCGCGCCCCGTCCCCCTCCTCCCGGCTTTCCCCTCGCCATCCTGCTACGCGTCGGGCGTGGTCTCCTCCCGGATCACCGCGCCCGCGACCTTGAACGCCGCGTTGGCGGCGGGGACGCCGCAGTAGATCGCAGCGTGGAGCAGCACTTCCTTGATCTCGTCCGGGGTGAGCCCGTTGCGCAGGGCGGCGCGGGTGTGGAACGCCAGCTCGTCCAGGTGACCGCCGGAGACCAGCGCGGTGAGGGTCACGGCGCTGCGCGTACGGCGGTCCAGGCCGTCCCGCGTCCAGACCTCGCCCCAGGCGTAGCGGGTGATGAACTCCTGGAAGTCCCCGCCGAACCCGTCCGCCGCCGCGGTGGCCGCGGCGCGGTCCACGTGGGCGTCCCCGAGGACCTCCCTGCGGACCCGCATCCCCGCGTCGTACGGGTCGGGCCGCCCCGCGGGGACGGCCGCGGGCTGCTCCGGGGCGGGGGCTATCTCGGCGACCGGGCCGACCGCGGCGGAGGCCGCCGGCCCGGTCGGCCGGTCGGGCATCACGGTGAGCCCGGTAGTGGTGTCGGACGGGTTGTACCAGGCGGTGGAGAAGTGGTGGACGAGCAGGTCGGTGACCGCCGCCGGCTGCTCGACGGGGGCCAGGTGGGAGGCCCCGGGGACCAGCGCCAGCCGGGCGTCCCGTATCCCGGCGACCAGCGTACGGGCCTCGGCCGGTCCGGTGACCTGGTCCTCGGCGCCGACCAGCACCAGCGTGGGCACCCCGATCCGGCCCAGCTCCGCCCTGATGTCGAAGGCGGCGAGCGCCTCGCACGCGGCGATGTAGCAGCCGGGATCGGTCGTACGGACCATCTGGACGGCCCATTCGACGATGGCCGGCTGAGCGGCGGCGAAACCGGGGGTGAACCAGCGCTCGGGTGCGGTGCGGGCCATCGGGTCCAGGCCGTTGGCCCGGACGATCACGCCCCGCTGCCGGAACTCGTCGGCCGTACCGAACCGGGGCGAGGCTGCCACCAGCGCGAGCGAGGCGATCCGGTCGGGTCTGCGCAGTGCCAGTTCCGCGCCGATGGCACCGGCGATGGAGCACCCGACGTATCCGAATCGCTGCACCCCGAGCCCGTCGAGCGTGGCCAGCAGCCGCTCCGCCAGCTCCGGGACGCTGGTGGCGGCATGGGCGGGCGCGCCCCCGTGACCTGGCAGGTCGAACCGGAGGACCCGCCACTGGCGGGCCAGCTCGGGGACCTGCCGGTCCCACATGTGCCATGTGGTACCGAGTGAGGGACCCAGGACCAGGACCGGAGCCTGTTCCGGCCCGTCGAAGCGGTATTGCAGGGTGCGCGTCGGTGTCTCACTCACCCGCCAGACCCTCTCATCTGTCACGAGTTCTCACATAGCCGGGGTGGACCTAGTACTGCAACGGTGTTTACCATGACGCTTGTCGGGTTCGCTCGTTGGTCCGTTCACGGGTGGGGCGATATCCGAGGTTGATGCTCATCGCTGGTCGGACGGGTGGGCGGGATTGCACGAGCGGTTTGCTCGCGGGTTCGCACGGAGTGAGTCGCGGGAGTCGACTCTCGTGTCCATGCGGGGCCTGCTGGCGCCGTTGGAGCGCGAAAACGGCTGGACGGTGGCTGAGGAGGCCGGCCATTGCGGACCGGACCGGATCCAGCGGCTGTTGAACCGGATCGGCTGGGACGCCGACGGGGTGCGCGAGTACGTCGTCGAGCACCTGGCCGACCCGGGAGGCGTCCTGATCGTGGACGACACCGGCTTCCTGAAGAAGGGCGTGCGCTCGGCCGGCGTCCGGCGGCGGTACTCCGGTACTGCGGGCCGGATGGAGAACTGCCAGGTCGGAGTCTTCCTCGCGTACTCGGGCGAGCGAGGCCGGACCTTGATCGACCGGGCGCTCTGCCTGCCGGAGTCCTGGAGACGGACGACCGCGAGCGCTGCCGGGAGGCGGGGATCGGCGACGAGGTCGAGTCCGCCACGTAGGTCCGGCTCGCGAGGGCGATGGTCCGCCGCGCGGTCGACGACGGGATCCGTTCCACTGGGTGACCGCGGACGCGGGCTACGGCTACGGCAAAGGCCGGCGCCACGAGTTGGAGCAGGCCGACGTCTTCCACGTCGTGGCCACGACCCGACACGACACCCTCGTCACCCGGCAGGCCCTGGACCGCCCACTCCATGAGCTGGTCGCGGATCTGCCCCGGCAGAAATGGAAGCGCCGCTCGTGCGGCGAGGGCGCCCACGGTTTGTGGTGCCATCCGTTCTCGGGGTCGTGTCTCGTGTGGAGGCCGGCCACCATGGGCTTCAGCCCTTGGCTGTCGTGGGTGTTGGCGGCGGAGACGCCGACGACCAGGGGCGGTCCGTTCGCGTCCGACAGGACGTCTTGCCCCGGTCCACGGGGCTCGGGCCTGTGAGGTCGCCCCCTTTTTTCGCCCTCACGTGGGCGGGGTCGAGGACCACCCGGGAGAGGTCGAGCAGGCCGCACTCGTCGATCCTGTCGATGACGGCCTCGTGGAGCCGGCCGAGTCGCTTGGCACATGGCGGCTCCGCCCGGTCGCAGATCCTGGCTGCCGGGTTCGATCGGATCGGCGTCGGGGCCGTGCCAGGCGGTGACGACCTTCCAGCCGGCCGCTGCCGACTCGGCGGCGAACTGGTCAGCCAGCCGGGTCCTGCCCTGCCCGGCCGGCCCGTACAACCACCGGGCAGCCAGTCGTGGTGCGCTGTCCCGCCACTGGAGGAGGCGGGACAGATCGTCTTCCCGTCCGGCTCCCGTCCCGCTCACAACGAACGCCTCGTCCGGGACGGGGCGGTCTCGGCGGCCTGCGGGCCCCCGCGGGCGGACGTGTGCGACGCGTGCTCGTATCGGGTCGCTCCTACCACTCGGCCAAGGAGCCGTCGGCGTGGCGCCATATCGGGTTGCGCCATCGTTGACCGGCCTCGGCCGCCTCGCGTACGGCGTTTTCGTCGATCTCGATGCCCAGGCCGGGGCCGGTCGGTCGGGCGATGTGGCTGTCGGCGAAGTCGAAGACGCTGGTGTCGAGGAGGTAGTCCAACAGGTCGTGGTCGGCGTTGTAGTGGATGCCGAGGCTCGTTTCCTGTATGAGGGCATTGGGTGTGGCGAAGTCGATCTGCAAGGAGGCGGCGAAAGCGATCGGCCCGAGCGGGCAGTGCGGGGCCAGGGTGACGCCGTACGCCTCGGCCATCGCGGCGATTCTGCGGACCTCCGAGATGCCGCCCGCGTGTGACAGGTCGGGTTGGACGACGGCGACGCCGGATCCGAGAACCTCGCGGAAGTCCCAGCGTGAGTACAGCCGTTCGCCAGTGGCGATCGGGACGACCGTGGAGCCGCAGACGCGCGCGAAGTCGCCGGTCAGCTCGGGCACGATCGGCTCCTCGACGAAGAGCGGGTGCAGCGGCTCCAGCAGACGACAGGCCTCGCGGGCCAGGGCGGGGGAAACGCGCCCGTGGAAGTCGACGGCGATGTCGGCCGCGTCGCCGATGGCCTCTCGCACGGCGGCGACGCGGCCCACCAGCATGTCGAGTTCGGCCTTGGACTCCAGGGCGCGAACTCTGCCGGTGCCGTTCATCTTGACAGCGTCGAATCCCTGCTCCATGCGCTCGCGGGCGTGCTCGGCGACCCGGTCCGGCTCGTCGCCTGCGATCCAGGAGTAGGTCCGCATGCGGTCGCGCACCGCGCCGCCGAGCAACTCGTGGACGGGCACGCCGAGGGCCTTGCCCTTGATGTCCCACAGTGCTTGGTCGATGCCGGCCACCGCGCTGGACAGGATCGGGCCGCCGCGGTAGAAGCCGCCTTTGGTGAGCACCTGCCAGTGGTCCTCGATCCGGTACGGGTCCTCGCCGATGAGGTAGTCCGAGAGCTCTTCGACGGCGGCCGCGACGGTGGCCGAGCGGCCTTCGACCACCGGTTCGCCCCAGCCGGTGATCCCCTCGTCGGTACGGATGGCCAGGAACAGCCAGCGTGGTGCGACGGAGAAGGTCTCCAGTGCCGTGATCCTCATCGTTGTGCCTTTCGGTCGAGGTCCTCGATCAGCTTGGGAAGCCGCTCGAACTGGGCGGGGTCGGCCAGGGCCGAGCCGAGCGAGACGGCGGCGGCTCCGGCGTCCAGGAACTCCAGGGTGTTCCGCAGGCCCATGCCTCCGGTCGCCACGAAGCGAGCCTCGGGGAACGGGCCGGACATCGAGGTGATCCAGCCGGACCCGAGATCGGCGGCGGGGAAGGCTTTGAGCCAGGTCAGGCCGAGCGCTCGGGCCTGCTGGATCTCGGTGGCGGTCGCCACGCCCGGCAGATGCGGCAGGCCCGCGGCGAGCGAAGCCTCCGCGATCTCGCGGGAGAACCCGGGGGCGACGGTGAAGCGTGCACCGGCCGCCACGGCTCGCTCCAGGCGGTCGAGGGTGGTCACCGTGCCGGCGCCCACCGCGGCGCCGTGCTCCTCGCCGGCTGCCACCGCCACCTCCAGCGCCGCTACCGCGGCATCGCTCTGGACGGGCACTTCGACGAGCCGGATGCCGACTTCCCAGGCCCGCCGGCTCACCTCCACCGTGCGTCGCGGGTCGAGACCGCGCAGAATCGCCATGAGGGGGATGTTCTCGAACGCCTCCTGGAACAGCCGGTCGTGTGCGGTGGTGTGGTTCGTCACCACTGGGTCCATGGTCATTGGGTCCAGCCAAGTGCTCGGGAGATGGTGTGGGCGGTGGTCCGGATCGTCGGCAGCAGCTCTTGCAGCCGGGCGAGGTCGACCTGCGCTTTCAGCGCCGTGACGGACAGGGCGGTGCGCACCGCGCCCGTGCCGTCCCGGACCGGGACGGCGACGCAGTTGACGAAGGGCTCGTACTCTCCGTCGTCCGTCGCCCAGCCGCGTCCGCGGATCTCGCGCAGCTGGGCGGCGAAGTCGTCGGCGGTCGTCACCGTCGCGTCGGTGAACCGCTCGTAGGCGTAGCCGTCCAGGACGTGGGCGCGCTCCTCCGCGGGCATGTAGGCCAGGAGCACCTTGCCGACGCCGGAGGTGTGCAGCACGACCGGTTTGCCGATCTGCGAGTACAGCCGTACTCCACTCTGCGGGTCGACCTTGTCGACGTAGAAGACGCGGCCGTCCTCGACGGTGGCGATGTGCACGGTGAGGCGGAGCTTGCGGCCCAGCTCCAGCAGGTGCGAGTGGGCGATGGTCCGCAGATCGAACTGTTCGAGTGCGGACTGCGCCAGGCCGGCCAGCCGGTAGCCGACGGCGAACGAGCCGTCCTCCCGCTTGCGGGCGAGACCGCCCTGGCACAGGTCCCGCAACAGGCGCAGCGCCGTGGTCCGGTGGACGTCCAGGCTCGCGGCGACGTCTGTCGGATGCCGGGGGCTCTCGCTGATCAGCTCCAGGACACGGATGGCTCGTTCCACGGTCTGGCTCATCCGGCGGCTCCTGTCGTACGCAGGACGGAGGCGTCCGCGTGGTCCCCGACCACGCCCAGGGCGAAAGCGGCCAACCGGTGACCGAACCGCAGCCGGTCGGCCGGCTCGGCGCCGCGCAGCCAGGCGGAGAGGTAACCGGCCGCGAAGGCGTCCCCGGCACCGACGGGTTCGACCACCTCGACCGGGTTCGCGGGGGCGAAGACGGCCGGGCCGTCCCGGGGCGGGAAGTGCGTGGCGCCGATGTCCGCGTCCTTCACCACGAGACGCACCCCGGGCCCGACCAGCTCTCGCACCTGCTCGGCGGTCCCGGTTCCCCAGACGTGCCGAGCCTCGTCCAGGCCGACGAAGACGATGTCCGCCTGGCGTGCCAGGGTGAGCAGCGGCCCGGCGGCTTGCCGCGTACTCCACAGTGCGGCCCGGTAGTTGACGTCGAACGAGCAGCGCGCCCCGGCCGCACGCGCGCGTTCGAACAAGGCTGTCGATGTCGCGGCACAGCCGTCCGACAGGGCGGGCGTCACCCCGGACAGGTGCACCAGGCGCGCCGTGGACAACGGGAGGCGGTCGAGATAGGCGGGGGTCATCCTGGAGGCGGCCGAGCCGGTCCGGTAGTAGTGCACCCGGGTGCCCTCCGGGCCGGGGTCCTTGAAGTACACACCGGTCGGTGCCGAGCGGTCCCGCTCGACGTGGCCGACGTCGACGCCTGAGCGCGCGATCGCGGCCAGCACCCGCTCCCCCAGTGGGTCGGTGCCCACTCGGCTCGCCCACGCGGTGCGGTGGCCGAGGTCGGAAAGGTACTGCGCGACGGTCGACTCGGCTCCGGCGACCCCGAGGGCCGCACCGCGTGCGGTGGCGAGACGCTCGCCCCGCGCGGGAGCCACCAGGACCATCGCCTCTCCGACACACAGCACTTCTGGCTCTGTCACTTCTTCTCACACCTCTGTGTACTCGTTGCCGGCCGGTGCGCTGCCGTCCCCGGCGCCGCTCCTGAGCGCCTTGCGGCGCACGGCGCGGGGCGCGGTCTCCGGGAGCAGCAGCACCGACACGGCGGTGACGATTCCGGAGAGGGCCATGTATCCGGCCAGCAGCCAGGGGCTTCCGCCGCCCGCGTGTACCAGCAGGGTGGCGATGAACGGCGCCGTGCCGGAGAAGAGCACGGCGGTGGCTTCGCGGGCCAGGACCAGACCGGTGTAGCGGACTTCGGTGGGCAGCAGCTCGGAGAAGAACGAGCCCGCCGGTCCGAAGATCATCGAATTGAGCATGACGGCGAATCCGAGGACCACGGCCATCACGATCAGTGGCGTCGACTTCGTGCCCACCAGGAGCCAGAACGGTCCGGCGAACACGGCGATGGCCAGACCGCCTGCGATCATCAGCGGGCGCCGGCCGATCCGGTCGCACAGCCAGCCGCAGAGCGGCACACCGAGGATGGAGACGGCGGAGGCGACGGTGATGGCGATGACGGCCACGTTGCTCGGCAGCCCGAGCTCCTGGGTGGCGTAGGCGGGCAGGTAGCCCTGGATCGAGTACGAGGCGATGGCGGTGGCACAGCCGGCGCCGATCATGAGCAGAATCCGCCGGCCGTGGTGGCGGACCGCCTTCACCAGAGGAGCCTTCTCCGTCCTTCCCTCGGCCACGGCGTCCTGGAAGCTCTCGCTCTCCTCGGAGACGTACCGCAGGACGACGCCGCCGATCACCACGAGCACCGAGGCAAGGTAGGGCAGCCGCCATCCCCAGCTGAGGAACTGCTCCTCGGGCAGCGAGGCGACGACCGCCATGGATCCGGACGCGCACACCACGCCCAGGAACTCGCCGGCGCCGGGCAGCGACGCGTAAAGGCCCCGGTTGCCCGGCTTGGCGCTCTCGGTGGTCCACACATAGGCCCCGCCGAGTTCGGCGCCGACACCGAGTCCCTGCAGAATCCGGCAGGCGACAAGCAGCGCGGGTGCCCACACGCCTATCTGCTCGTAGGTCGGCAGCACGCCGATGGCCAGGGTGCCGAAGCCCATCATCAGCAGTGTCACCATCAGCACCGGTTTGCGTCCCCAGCGGTCGCCGAAGTGGGCCAGGATCAGCCCGCCGACGGGACGTGCGGCGAAACCGACGGCGAAGGTGGCGAACGAGGCGAGAGTGGCGACGAATTCGGACTCACCCGAGAAGTAGATCTTGTTGAACACCAGCGCCGCGGAGGTGCTGAACAGGAAGAAGTCGTACCACTCCAGGACGGATCCCACCACGGCGGCCATGGCGTTGCGGCGCCGTGTCCGGCGCTGGGGATCCTGGTCGACGTCGACTCCCTCGACCACGGGGTTGTCCGGCATGCGTGCTCCTTTGCACGGCAGTTGTCCTGCCGAAGTGTTTCGGCGCAGTCAACCCGCCGCGGAGCAAAACACACACTGATTGTGCACATGTTGCACCACACTGCCCACGGCTCGCGGCGCGGACGGCCCGCCTGCGCCTCACCGGCGGCAGGACCTCCCACCGGATTCCGCTACAGAGCACCAACAACACGCCCGGCGGCGTCCCGCGGTCATCGGTCCGCTCGCGCCCGCCCCGACGCAGACCTACGGACGACGCCCGCGGGGACCGTCCGGGCCCCGGGCGTCAGGGGGTGGTCGTGGAGACGACGTACACGCGCGGGAAGCCGGGGTCGGTCAGATCGACGACGACGTCCTGGCTGGGCCGCGGGTCCTGCTGGACATGGCGGACGCCCGCCCAGTGGTGACCCGGCAGATCGAAGTTCCAGCCCACGGTGCGCCGGTCGCGGGGGGTGATGGTGACGGAGCCGTCCTCGAGCGCCGACCGGCTCGTCCCCAGCTCGCTCAGGAAGCCGTCCAGCCGCGCGGAGGTCACGTCGAACTGCACGTACAGCCGACTGGTCTTCCAGTTGCTCGTCTCGAAGTACCGCACACGGGTGGCCCCGTGGGGAATCGGCACCTCGAAGACGCGCTGCTTCATCCTGGACGGGCGCGTCGGCCGCAGACCGGTGGCCGAGGACTCGACCTGCTTGTCCCGGCCGCTGTCCCGGCTCTGCTCCGCGGAGATCACCAGGTAGCCGGCCGGGATGCCGATGAGCAGGACGATGACGATCGCCGTCAGCCAGCGGCGTCGATTGCGGTGGCGGCGGTCCTCGGGGGGCCTGCCGCCGCCCGCGGCCGGCGGGCCGTCTCCGGTCGGCGGCTGCCCGTCGGCCGGCGGAACCTGGTCGGCGGCCGACGGGGTGGGGGCCACGGCGGCGGGGGTACGGTCCACGGTCATGACGGCGGCCCCTGGGTCGAGCGGGCGGTACGGATGGCCTGCGCGTAGCGCTCGTACCGTTCGTGGCGCTCCACGCGGCGGCGATTGGCGCGGCGGAAGCGGCGGGCCACCAGACGGGCGAGATCGGCGGCGCCGACCATGCCGGCCTCGGGACCGAGCTGCGCCTTGACGATCCTCGCCTCGGGGCGGTAGCCACGGCCGGTGAGATGGCGGCGGAACGCGTCCCGGGCGGGCCCGATCAGCAGGTCGTCCGCCGCGCTCACGCCACCGCCGATGACGAAGCAGGACGGGTCGAGGGCGGCGGCGAGATTGGCGATGCCGACGCCGAGCCACTGTCCGATGTCCTGGAACAGCTCGATGCACATGGCGTCGCCCTCGCGGGCGAGCTCGGTGATCAGCGGGCCCGTGATCTCGTGGACGTTGCCCTTGACGCGGTCGATGATGTTGTACGCCACCGGCGAGTCGGCGGCGGCCAGCTCCCTGGCCTCCCGTACGAGGGCGTTGCCGGAGCTGTACTGCTCCCAGCAGCCGCGGTTGCCGCAAGGGCAGCGGTGGCCGCCGGGCACGACCTGCATATGGCCGAACTCCCCGGCGACCCCGAACTTGCCGCGCTTGACCTGGCCGTCCTCCAGGATGGCACCGCCGATGCCGGTGCCCAGCGTGATCATGACGAGGTGGTCCTCGCCCCGGCCCGCGCCGAAGCGCCATTCGGCCCAGGCGGCGGTGTTGGCGTCGTTGTCGACCATCACGGGCACCGCGAGCCGCGCGGAGAGCGCGTCGCGCAGGGGCTCGTCGCGCCAGGCGAGATGCGGTGCGAAGAGCACCTTGGACCGGTCGGCGTCGACCCAGCCCGCCGCGCCGATGCCGACCGCGTGCACGTCATGGCGGTCGGAGAGGTCCAGCACCAGCTCCACGATGGTGTCCTCGACGACCCGTGGGCTCTTGGACTTGTCCGGCGTCTCCGTGCGGACCTTCTCCAGGATGATCCCGTCGGGGTCGACGACCCCGGCCATCACCTTCGTACCGCCGATGTCGATGCCGACGGTCGGGACGCGGGGCGCGGTGAGCAGGGAGCGGCGCTCCCTGGCGCCGACGGTACGCAGCACGGTGGCGCGGGCTGCGCCGCGGTGGGCGGCGGCGAAGTCACGGTAGGTGCTCATCGGGTCCACCCCCCGGCGTCGGCCGCCGGTGCGCCGCCCCGGACGGCGGGCCGGACGCGCCGGGGCCCGCCCCGGGGGCGGACGGCGCTGCTTCTGACACACGGCCTGGGTACTCGCACGAGTGGTGTCGTCCCTGCGGGGTCGGGGGCCGGCTGGCCCGGGCGGGCACCGGCGGCGGACGGCGCCCGCCGTCGCAGATTGTGCCATCCGCCCCGGGCGTGGGCGTCGAGCGGCCCGAACAGTGCCCGGGGGCTGTGCCGGGCACCAGCGCCCGGCACGGGCCGTACGGCGGCGTCAGGCGGGTCGCACGGGCTTCCCGGACGCCTCGCCCGCTGCCGTCCCGCCCGGTGCCGTCACGTCCGGTTCCGGTCCCGTCGCCCGTTCCAGTTCGTGGCTCAGTTCCTCCAGCTCCGAGCCGCCCGCCATCTGGCGCGTCAGCTCGTCCAGCGTGATCGAGTCCTTCGTATGACTGCCCGCCATCACGCCTCGCTTGAGCAGTACGAAACGGTCCCCGACCAGATACGCGTGGTGCGGGTTGTGGGTGATCAGCACCACGCCCAGGCCCGCGTCCCGCGCGGCCGCCACGTATTTGAGCACCACCCCGGACTGCTTCACGCCCAGAGCCGCGGTCGGCTCGTCCAGGACCAGCACCTTCGCGCCGAAGTGGACGGCGCGGGCGATCGCCACGCACTGCCGCTCCCCGCCGGACAGGGTCCCGATCGGCTGGTCGACGTCGCGCAGGTCGATGCCCATGCGCAGCAGCGCCGCGCGCGTGGTCTCGCGCATCAGGGTCACGTCGAGCCGCTTGAAGGGGCCGCGTCCCTTCGTCGGCTCCGAGCCGAGGAAGAAGTTGCGCCACACCGGCATCAGCGGAACGACGGCCAGGTCCTGGTAGACCGTGGCGATGCCGCGGTCCAGCGCCTCGCGCGGCGAGCCGAGGGTTGTCGTGACCCCGTCGATCAGCAGGTCGCCCGCGTCATGCCGGTGCAGCCCCGCGATGATCTTGATCAGGGTGGACTTGCCGGCGCCGTTGTCCCCGAGCACACAGCTGATCTCGCCGGCGTGGACCTCCAGCGAGACGCCCTCCAGGGCGCGGATGTTGCCGTAGAACTTGGCCACGCCGTCGAGCTCGACCAGAGCCGTCCCGACGGTCCCGCCAGTCCCGGCCGCCCCGTCAGTCCCGGCCGTCTCAGCTGTCCCAGCCGTCATCGTGAAGCCTCCGCGCGCTTGCGTACCCAGGCGTTGAGCAGGGTGGCCAGCAGGAGCATCGCGCCCAGGAAGAACTGGAACCAGTCCGGGTTCCACTCCGCGTACACGATGCCCTTGTCGGTCATGCCGAAGATGAACGCGCCGACCGCGGACCCCACGGCCGAGCCGTAGCCGCCCGTGATCAGGCAGCCGCCGATGACGGCCGCGACGATGTACTTCAGCTCGTTGCCGACACCCTCCCCGGACTGGACGACGTCGAACGAGAACAGCAGGTGCTGCCCCGCCACCCAGGCGCACAGGGCCACGCCCATGTAGAGCCCGATCTTCGTCCCCCGGACCGGGACGCCCACGGCGCGCGCCGCGTCCGCGTTGCCGCCGACCGCGAAGATCCAGTTGCCGTAGCGGGTACGGAGCAGGATCCAGCTCGCCAGCGCCACCAGCGCCGCCCACCACAGGATGGTGACCTTCAGGTCGACGCCCCCGATGGTCAGGGACGAGGCGAAGAGCTTCCGCGCGGCGGGGAAGCCCTCCATGTCGCCGATGGTCTTCGTGGAGACCGTGCCGCTGATCAGCTTCGTCAGGCCCAGGTTGAGGCCGGTCAGCATCAGGAACGTGCCCAGCGTGATGATGAAGCTCGGCAGCCTCGTCCGCGTCAGCATGATCCCGTTGAACGCCCCGAGGCCCAGCGTGGCCAGGAGCGACACCAGGACCCCGACCCAGACGTTCGCCGTCATCTGGAAGCTGAACATCGAGGAGATCAGCGCCGAGCTGGTCACCATCACGCCGGCCGACAGGTCGAACTCCCCGCCGATCATCAGCAGCGCCACCGGCACCGCCATGATCCCGAGGATGGACGCCGCGTACAGCACCGTCCCGATGCTGGACGGCCGCAGGAAGGAGTCCGCGGCGAAGGAGAAGAAGAGGAAGACGGCCACGGCGCCGACGACCGCGCCCAGCTCGGGCCGGCCGAGCAGCCGGCGCAGGGGCGAGACACGGAGCAGCCGCTCGTCGCCACCGCCCGCCGTCGCCCGCGGCCCCTCCGGCGCGCCCTGCGCCGGTGACGCGGTCGCCGTCATCGCGTCCCCCGCTTCGTGTACTCCTCCAGCGCCGCGGCGTCCTTCCGCGTGATGACCTGCGGTCCGGTCAGCACCGGCCGGCCGCCGCCCAGCACATCGCCGTTGTACCGGTAGAGCCACAGCAGGTCGACCGCCTCGTACCCCTGGAGGTACGGCTGCTGGTCGACGGCGAAGCCCAGCGTGCCGGACTTCAGCTCGGCGGCGACCTTGGCGTTGAGGTCGAAGGTGTCGATCTCGGCCTTGCTGCCCGCCGTCTTCTTGGCCTGTACGGCGGCGTCCGCGAAGGGCGCCCCCAGGGTGACGACGGCGTCGATACCCGGGTCGGCCTGGAGCTTCGCCTCGATGGACGCCCGGACACCGGGCATGTTGGTGCCCTCGACGTACAGGTTCTGCAGCGTCCCGTCGAAGGTCTTCTTCGCCCCGCCGCAGCGCTGCTCGTGGCCGACGTTGCCCTGCTCGTGGATGACGCAGAGCACCTTCTTCCTGCCCCGCTCGCTCAGCTCCTCGCCGACGGCCTCGCCCGCGATGGACTCGTCCTGGCCTATGTGGCTGAGCGCGCCGAACGCCTTGGACTGCTCGGTGCCGGAGTTCACGGTGATCACCGGGATCCCGGCCTTGACGGCCTTGGCGACCACGCCCTTCATGGCATCGGGCTTGGCGAGGGTGACGATCAGCCCGTCGACCCCCTTGTCGATGTACGACTGCACGAGCTGGGCCTGCTGCTGGCCCTCGTCGCTGTGCGCGTAGAGAAAGTTGATGTTGTCCTTGACGGCGGCCTGCTTGGCGCCGCTCTGGACAATGTCCCAGAACGTGTCGCCGTCTCCCGAGTGGGTGACCATGGCCACCGTCCACTTGGGGGTGTCGACGGCGGACCGTCCCTCGGCGGCGGCCTGCTTGGCCCGATCCTCGGCGCGCTTGCCGCCGGTGCTGCTGCACCCCGCGAGTGCGGACACCCCGAGTGCCGCCGCGAGCACGGCGCATACCGCGCGTACCCCTGTCCGAACCCTTGCCACGACGCCGTGCCCTTCTCGCTGGTGCTCCTCGGTGCGGCCGGAACGCGTTCCCCGCCGACCCGGCCGCCCAAGTATGGTTCATCGCGGTTCGGCGTCCGGTCATCGGGTACCTGGGCACCGGACTTCGGATACCGGGGGCATCGAACGAGTCCGGGCGCGGGCCCGTCCGCGCGGGCCGGTCCGGGCCGGTCCCGCCCGCCCGTCCGCGGCCCCGCACCGCTCCCGAGGAGTTCTAGCGAGGGCGGCACCGCCCGTCAAGGGATGTGTCCGAACCTCCTCAAGGGCGGACGAGCAGCTGGAATTCGAAGGTGTAGCGCGAGGCGCGGTACGTGTGCGAGCCGAACTCCACGGCCCGGCCGGTGTCGTCGAACGTCGTCCGCTCCATCGTCAGCAGCGGTGCCCCGGCCGGCTCGGCCAGCCGCTCGGCCTCCGCGGCGGTCGCCGCCCGGGCGCCGACCCGCTGCCGGGCGCTGTGCAGGGTGATGCCCGCGGACCGCATGACCCGGTACAGGCCGGTCGCCTCCAGCCGTTCGGTGTCGCACGCGAAGAGGCCCGCGGGCAGGTGGTTGCGCAGATACGCCATCGGCTCGTCGTGCGCGTACCGCAGCCGCTCCACGAACACCACCTCCGTGCCCTCGCTCACCCCGAGCGCCGCCGCGACCTCGGCGGGCGCGGGCACCAGCGTGTTGCGCAGCACCCGGGTGGTGGGCCGCTGACCGGCGGCCTCCAGGTCGTCGAAGAGGCTGCTCAGCTCCAGCGGTCTGCGCACCTGGCTGTGCAGGACCTGGGTGCCGACCCCGCGACGCCTCACCAGCAGCCCCTTGTCGACGAGGGACTGGATGGCCTGCCGGACGGTGGGGCGGGACAGCCCGAGCCGGCCCGCCAGGTCGATCTCGTTGCCGAGCAGGCTGCCCGGGGCCAGCCGGCCCTGTTCGATGGCCGCCTCCAGCTGCTGCGCGAGCTGGAAGTAGAGCGGGACGGGGCTGGTGCGGTCCACGGTGAGCGGGAGGGACGCGTGCGGTTCCGGGGCGGGGCCGTCCTGTCCGGTGTGCGTTGATCTCGGCTGATGGGACACGGGGCGAGCGTAGTCGCCCGGCATGTTGACCGGAAGTCGAGAAGTCCGGTTGTCAGGACAAACGCTTGACACCGTGACCTTGCACGGCCACCTTATGGCCATGCGCATCGGACTCATCGGCACGGGCCGTATCGGCACTTTCCACGCTGACGTGCTCAGCCGGCACCGCGAGGTCGGTTCCCTGGTGGTCGCGGACACCGACTCCGCACAGGCGGCTCGGGTCGCCGAGCGGACCCGTTCGACGGCCGCCCCCTCGGTGGACGAGGTCTTCTCCTGGGGCGTGGACGCCGTCGTGATCGCCTCGGCCACCGCCTCCCACGCCGACCTGATCGCCCGCGCGGCGCGGGCGGGGCTGCCCGCCTTCTGCGAGAAGCCGATCGCTCTCGACCTCACGGGCACGCTGGGCGCGCTGCGCGCGGTGGAGTCGGCGGGCACGCTGCTGCAGCTGGGGTTCATGCGCCGCTTCGACGAGGGGTACGGCGCGGCGCGCGAACTCGTCAGGTCGGGCCGGCTCGGGCGGCTGCACACGGTCCGGGCGATCACCTCGGACCCGGCGCCGCCGCCCGCGGCCTACCTGCCGCTGTCCGGCGGGCTCTACCGCGACTGTCTGGTCCATGACTTCGACATCCTGCGCTGGGTCACCGGGCGCGAGGTCGTGGAGGTGTACGCGACGGGCTCGGACGCGGGGCCGGAGATGTTCCGGGAGGCGGGCGACGTGGACACGGCGGCCGCCGTGCTCACCCTGGACGACGGCACGCTCGCGACGGCCACGGCGACCCGCTGCAACGGCGCGGGGTACGACGTGCGGATGGAACTGGCCGGTGAGCTGGACCAGTTCGCGGTCGGCCTGGACGACCGTACGCCCATCACCTCCACCGAGCCGAAGGGCCCGCCGCCCTGCGACAACCCGTGGCCCGGCTTCCTTGAGCGGTTCGCCCCGGCGTACGAGGCGGAGCTGAACGCGTTCCTCCAGGTCGTCGGCGGAGAGCTGGCCAATCCGTGCGACGGCCGGGAGGCGCTGCACGCGCTGCGGATCGCGGAGGCGTGCGAACTCTCCCGGCGCGAGCGCCGCCCCGTGGCGCTGACGGAGATCCCGGGCGCCGACGACTGAGGCAGGGGCGACCGCGGCGCGGGGCGCGCCCCTACCACCGCACCGGCAGCTCGCGCACTCCTCTGAGCAGCAGGCCCGGCAGCCATTCGTACGGTCCCGCCGTCGTGTCGAGCGCCAGGTCCGGGCAGCGTTCCAGCAGCGTACGCAGGGCGATCCGGGCCTCCAGCCGGGCCAGCGGCGCGCCCAGACAGAAGTGGATGCCGTGGCCGAAGGCGACATGGCTACGGCTGCGGCCCGGCTGCTCCGACCGCCGTATGTCGAAGGTGTCCGGGGCCGGGAAGACGGTCTGATCACGGTTGGCCGCGGCCAGTGACACCAGGACCTTGTCGCCTTCCGGGACGACCGTGTCTCCGATCGTCACCGGCTCCATCGTGAACCGAAGCGTGCTCGTCTCGACCGGCCCCTCGTAGCGCAGTGCCTCCTCGATCGTCGCGTCGAGCAGTCCGAAGTCGGCCCGCAGCGCGGCGAGTTGGGCGGGGTGGGTGAGCAGTGACCGGGTGGCGTTGGAGATCAGGTTGACGGTCGTCTCGTGACCGGCGATCAGCAGCAGGTACGCCGAGGCCCGTAGTTCCTCCGCCGAGAGCCGGTCGCCGTTCTCCGCGCGCGTCCGCAGCAGGGTGGAGAGCAGATCGTCGGCGGGTTCCGAGCGGCGCTTGTCCTCGATGAGGTCGTCGAGGTACGCGCGGAGCAGCAGGGAGCCCTCCCGCGCGTCATCCGGTCCGGTCGGTGTGAGGATCTTGTTCGACCAGGCGCGGAAGCTGTCCCGGTCGCCGGGCGGGATTCCGAGCAGCTCACAGATGACGATGATGGGCAGCGGGAAGGCGAACGCGTCGACCAGGTCGCCGCTGCCCGCCGGGACCGCCGCGTCCAGCAGTTCGTCGGCGATCCGCTGGATGCGCGGGCGCAGCGCCTCGACGCGGCGTGTGGTGAACTCGGGGGCGACCAGCTTCCGCAGCCGGGTGTGGTCCGGCGGGTCGAGGACCAGCACATGGGGGCCCATGATCGACTCCGCGGCCTCATGGCCGCCCACCGTGGCCATCGACTTGGACAGCCGGGGATCGGCGAGGGCCGCGCGGGCCTCCTCGTACCCGACCACGAGCCAGAACCGTCCGCCGTCCGCGCCGCGCACCTCGTGGACGGGGCCCGCGTCGCGCAGCTTCGCGTAGAACGGATGGGGGTCGGCGGTGAAGTCCGCGCCCAACGCCGCGAGTTCGATGATGGCCATTGGCCCAGCCTACGGGCCGGGGCGGAGCGGGGCACCACCATCGTCCTCCGCGTCGTGTGCCAACAGCGCTATCTGGACACGGTTGTTGAGACCGAGCTTGGCCAGGACCCGGGAGACGTGGGCCTTGACGGTGGGCACGCTCATATAGAGCTCGGCGGCGATCTCCGCGTTGGAGCGGCCCTGTCCGACGGCGAGCGCGACCTCCCGCTCGCGTTCGGCGAGCGTGGCCAGCCGGGCCAGCGCGGAGTTCCTGCGGTCGTCGGCGGGCGCCCCCGCCACCTGGGCGATCAGCCGCCGGGTGACTGCGGGCGAGAGCACCGGGTCACCGGCCGCCACCCGCCGTACGGCGGTGACGATCTCGGCGGGCGGCGTGTCCTTGAGCACGAAGCCCGCCGCGCCGGCGCGCAACGCCCGCAGCACCTGCTCGTCGGCGTGGAAGGTGGTCAGGACGAGGACGTGCGGGGCGTCCGGGCGGCGGCGCAGCGCGTCCGTGGCGGTCAGCCCGTCCATGCCCGGCATCCGGATGTCCATCAGCACCACGTCGGGCGCGGCGCGCTCGGCGAGGGCCAGGGCCTCGGCGCCGTCGGCCGCCTCCCCCACGAGTTCGATGTCGTCGGCGCCGCCGAGCATCAGGGTCAGTCCCGCGCGCACGAGTGGGTCGTCGTCGACGACGATCAGCCGGATGGTCATGGCGTCCACGGTAGCCAGGCACGGACCGTGAACCCGCCGTCGTCCGTGGGACCGTGCTCGAACCGCCCGCCGGCCAGCGCCGCGCGCTCGGTCAGGCCGATCAGCCCCTGGCCTGATCCGGGCACTCTCGGAGCCTCGCCGAGGGGTGCCTCGTTGCGCACCGCGACCGTGAGCCCGTCGCCGGGGCCACCGCCCAGCTCGACGGTGGCCTCGGTGCCGGGCGCGTGTTTACGGGCGTTGGTCAGGGCCTCCTGTGCGATGCGGTACGCCGTACGGCCCAGGGCGGCGGGGACGGCGGCCGGGTCCTCGATCCGCCGGTCGAGCGTGACCTTCATCCCGGCCGCGCGGGACTCGGCGACCAGGTCGTCCAGGGTGGCGAGGGTGGGCTGGGGGCGCTCGCCCTCGTCGGCGGCGCCGGGTGCCCGCAGGACGCCGATGATCGTACGGAGGTCCTGGAGCGCCTCGTGGGCACTGTCCCGGATCACCCCGGCCGCCCGCGCGACCTCGGGCGCGGGGGCGTCGGGCCGGAATTCGAGGGCGCCCGCGTGGACGCTGAGCAGTGTCAGCCGGTGGGCGAGCACATCGTGCATCTCCCGGGCGATGGCCTCTCGCGCGAGCCGCTGCGCCTGCTGCGCGCGCAGTTCCGCCTCGGCCTCCGCGCGGCAGGCCCGCTCGCGCAGCGCGACGACGAGCTGGCGCCGGGCCCGCACCAGCAGGCCCCAGCCGATCGCGAGCAGGAGCAGGACCACGGTGGCGGCCAGCGCGGTGTACAGGGACACGGACGGGTCGGGCCGCAGGACGGTCTGGGCGCTGCCCGCCACGAGCGACAGCCCGCCGACGACCAGCACGGGTCGCAGCGGCCGGTGCACGGCCACCCCGAACAGGCTCGCCAGCGCGGCGGCGGAGGCGGCGGGGGCGACGGCGGACACCACGGCCAGCACGACGGCGACCTCCACCGGCCGGCGCCGCCGCGCCCACAGCGCGCAGCAGGCGAGACCGCCCACGAGCAGGTCGACGACGACGGCGGTCTCGCTGTTGCCGGCCTGTTCGCCCGACTCGACGGCGAGCAGGCCGACGGCGGCGGCCACGAGGAACATCAGGGTGTCCACGCACCAGTCCCGCACGGTACGGCGCGTCCGGGCCGGGCCCCGGTCGCCGGGCAGCTCGGGGCCGTCCGCACCGATCAGCTCGGCGGGGAGCAGCCAGGGGTACTCCGTACGTGTCATGGCGCCCAATCTACGCAGCTCGGGCGCGGTGCCGGGCTCGCGGCGGCGAGTCGGCCACCAAAGTCGCGCAGGTACCGACTTCGGTCACCGGGCCCCTGGGCGGCCGGTCCGGCCGGACCGGCCGGATTCAGCCGCCCAGTCGCCGGTGGCGGGCCGTCAGGCGGGCCGCGCCGGCGTCCGTGAGGGAGCCGAACAGGCGGAGCCGGGAGATTCCGCCGTCCGGGAGGATGTCCAGGCGTACCTCGGTGGCGACCGCCGGGGCCGGCAGCACGAAGCGGTGGTTCGTATCCGGCTGGAGCCGGGTCCTGGGGAGGACCTCCGTCCAGTCGTCCGCCGCCGGGCCGTTGTCCCGCGCGGACAGGGACGCCCAGCCCGCCGCGTTCCCCTTCAGATACGCGGTGTCGATCTCCACCGCGCGGATCTCCCCCTGCTCGGCCAGCCGGTACCGGATCCAGTCGTGCCCCCGGTCCCGGCGGCGCCGGGTCTCCCAGCCGTCGTCCATCCTCCGGGAACGGCCCGGCTGGATGGTGTGGACGGCGGGTGAGTAGAAGCGGTCGGAGACGTCCTCGACCCGGCCGCCGTTCTCCAGCCCCACGAGATCGAACGTACCGAGGGCCGCGAGCCAGCCCGGGTCCGGTGCCACCTCGCCGTACACCCGCAGCCGGGCGATCCCGCCGTCGGGGTGCTGGCGGACCCGCAGGTGGGTCAGGCGACGCTCCGCGTCGACGGCGAAGCCGTTGGCCGCGTGACCGCCGATGTCCGTGCGCGGGACGAGCGGCGTCCAGGTCACCCCGTCCGCCAGCAGGTCGTCCGGCGACGGCGCCCCCGGCAGCGAGGTGCCGTCGACCGAGACGGCCTTCGGGTGGTTGCCCCGGAAATGGGCCGTGTCCACGACGATCCCGCGGACGACCCCGGGCGCGCCGAGCCGTACCAGCGCCCAGTCGTGGTCGTCCTCGGCGGGGTGGGGCCGCCCGGCGTCCGTGCCGCGCCTGCGCCGGGTCTCCCAGCCGTCCATGATCTTGCCCTTGTGGCCGAAGCGCTCCGGATCGAACACGGCGGGGCCCGGCTTCAGCATGTTCTCGCGCTCGGCGAAGAACTCGTCGTTCGCGGCGATCACGGAAGCGCCCAGGCGCCGGTCCGCGAGATCCACGAGATGGGTGAAGGGGAGGTCCGCCGTCCGGTAGTCGGCGTACGGGTCGCCGCCGCGGTAGGGGGCCGCGTCGCCGGTGAACGACGTCGGGACGGCGGGAGCGGGGGGCGCGGCGGTGGCCGGGGCCGCGGCGGCGACGGCCGCGGCGGCGGTGGGCGCGGTCGGGGGTGTGGGCGGGGGGACGGGAGCCGGCGCGGTCATGAGGTCCTTTCGAGCAGTCGGCCGGAGGGCGGCTCGGCGAAGAGACGGCGGCCGGGGACACCGGCGCCGATGCCGTCGGAACCGAAGATCCGGCTGCCGCGCAGCCAGGTCGAGCGGACGACGCCGTACAGGGTCTTCCCCGCGTACGCCGTCACCCGGTTGCGGTGGTGCAGCTCCGCCGGGTCGACGGTGAACGTGGCCTCGGGGGCGAGGACCGCGAAGTCCGCGTCGCGGCCCTCCTCGATCGCCCCTTTGGAGGCGAGCCCCGCGAGTTCCGCCGGCCCGGTCGACATCCAGCGGACGACGTCCCGCAGAGGCAGCCCGCGCCCGCGCGCTTCGGTCCAGACCGCCGGCAGCCCGAGCTGGAGCGAGGAGATGCCGCCCCACGCGGTGGCGAAGTCGGGCGTCTTGAGATCGGCGGTGCAGGGCGAGTGGTCGGAGACGACGCAGTCGATGGTGCCGTTCACGAGCCCCTGCCAGAGCGCGTCCTGGTTCGCGGCCTCCCGGATCGGCGGACAGCACTTGAACTCGGTGGCCCCGTCCGGAACCTCCTCGGCGGTGAGCGTGAGGAAGTGCGGACAGGACTCGACGGTGATCCGTACGCCCTCGCTCCTGGCGGCGGTGATCAGGGGCAGCGCGTCCGACGACGACAGGTGCAGGACGTGCACCCGGGCGTCGAGCCGTCTCGCGACGGTGATCAGGGTCTCGATCGCCGCGTTCTCGGCACCGCGCGGCCGGGACGCCAGGAAGTCCGCGTAGGCGGGACCCGGGCGCGCGGGCGCCGCGGCCAGTGCGCCCGGGTCCTCCGCGTGCACGATCAGCAGCCCGTCGAAACCGGCGATCTCCGTGAGCGCGCGGTCGAGCTCCGCCGGGCCGAGCTCGGGAAACTCGGCCACACCGGACGGGGACAGGAAGCACTTGAAGCCGAAGACCCCGGCGTCGTGCAGCGGCCGGAGATCCGCCAGGTTGTCCGGTACGGCACCGCCCCAGAAGCCCACGTCCACCTGGGCCGCCCGCCGGGCGACCGCCTGTTTGGCGCGCAGATGAGCGGTCGTGGTGGTGGGCGGCAGCGAATTGAGCGGCATGTCGACCAACGTGGTGATCCCGCCCGCCGCCGCGGCCCGGGTGGCGGTACGGAAACCCTCCCACTCGGAACGGCCCGGGTCGTTCACATGGACGTGGGTGTCGACGAGACCGGGGAGCACGGCGTCGTCCCCCACGTCCTCCAGCCGGGCGCCGGGCGGGACTTCGGCGCCGTACGGCCGGAGCGCGGCGATGCGGCCGTCGGCGACGGCGATCGACAGGGGGCGCGTGCCCTCCGGGGTGACGACGCGGGTCGACCGCAGGACCAGGTTCACAGCGTTCCCCCCTTTTTTTGAAGGCTCGGTTCGCCTCCGGGGGCGCTCTATGCCCCTGTCGACGGTCGACCGTGCTCGGTTTGCCCGCGCGGCGGAGCCGCACATCGACACTGCCTCACAAACCTGTGCGCGCTCTCCCTTTCGACAGCGGCGCACCCCCTTCGGCTCACTCGCCGGCGGACGTGCCCGGCCCGGACGTATCAGGCACCCCGGGCCTCGGCCCGCCCGCCGGCGGGCGTGGGCACCCGGGACGGCGGTACACCAGCCAGGCCGGCCTCGGTGGGCGTGGGCGCCCCGGACGGCACCGGCGCCGGTGATGGAGTCTTCCCCGGCGCCCGGACCGGGTCAAGGTCGCCCCGCCGGTCCCCGGTCGGCCGGACACGGACAAACGAGCCCTGACCGGCGGAGATCGCCTACCGCTGCCCCGGTGTCCGGCCGTACGGACCGCTAGGCTGCCGGACGGGCGTGCCGTGAGAGCCACGCCCGTCCGGCCCCGTGCGCACCGCCCGGTCCCGTCCGCTCCGCCCGCCCGAAAGGACCCATGCCGTGCCGTCGTCCCGCGCCAGCACCACCGACGCCACCAAGTCCGCCTCGGCCGGCGGTGGCAGTGGTGGTGTCCAGTCCCTGGAGCGCGCCTTCGACCTGCTCGAACGAATGGCGGACGCCGGGGGCGAGGTCGGGCTGAGCGAGTTGTCGGTGAGCAGCGGGCTGCCGCTGCCGACCATCCACCGGCTGATGCGCACGCTCGTGTCCTGCGGTTACGTACGCCAGCAGGCCAACCGGCGGTATGCGCTCGGGCCGCGCCTGATCCGTCTGGGGGAGTCGGCGTCCCGGCTGCTCGGCACCTGGGCGCGGCCGTATCTGGCGCGGCTGGTCGAGGAGACCGGCGAGACGGCGAACATGGCGCTGCTGGACGGCGACGAGGTCGTCTATGTGGCCCAGGTTCCCTCGAAGCACTCGATGCGGATGTTCACGGAGGTCGGCCGCCGGGTGCTGCCGCACTCCACGGGGGTGGGCAAGGCCCTGCTGGCGCGTACCCCGCCGGAGGAGATCCGTGCCCTGCTGGTCCGTACGGGGATGCCGGCCGCCACCGAGAAGACGATCACCACGCCCGACGCCTTCCTCTCCGCTCTGGAACAGGTGCGCGCCGCGGGGTACGCGATGGACGACAACGAGCAGGAGATCGGGGTCCGCTGCCTGGCGGTGCCGGTTCCCGACTCCCCCACGGCCGCGGCCATCTCCATCTCGGGCCCGTCGGGCCGGGTGACGGAGGAGGCCACGGAGCGGATCGTCCCCGTACTCCAGGAGGTCGCGCGGCAGTTGTCGCAGGCGCTGGCGAACACGGCAGCGCAGGCGTGAGGTCGCCGGTCCCGCGGTGGTCACCGGCCGCCGGGTGGTCACCGACAGCGCCGCGGCATCACCGGCCGCGGGACTGTCGCCGACCGCGGGACGCCACCGGTCGTACGGCGGTCAGCGGCCGTACCGCGGCCACCAACCGCGAGACGTCCGGCCGTACGGCGGTCAGCGGTGGTACGGCAGTCACCCGACCCGTCGCTCCCGGCACGCCCGCTCCCCGGCGGGCCACCGCTCCCGGCCGGCTCAGCGCGGCCCGCCGGGCAGCTCCCCGAAGAGGTCGACCGCGCTCCGTACCCCCATCAGCGCCGCTCCGAGCGCGCTGACGGACCCGATCGATCCCACGATCAACAGCAGCGAACGCCGCATCCGGGAGACCTCGGGGACACCGCCCGCGGCCATCGCGGCCAGGGCGGCCAGCTCGTCCTCCGCGATGGCCCGGTCCGGGAATTCGGCCGGGTGTCCCGCCAGCTCGCGCCGGAGCCGGGAGACGGCCGCGTGCAGTCGCGCCACCCTCGGGTCCGTGCCGTTCTCCGTCGCCGACGTCTGCTCCACGCTCCGCAACAATGCCTTTCCCCCTGCTTCCGCCCGCCGCATCGTCGCGCGGGCTTGTCCACGCTCGCCCCGCGAGCTCGTATGCCGGTTCCCTGACGGTGGTCAAGCGCCAAGGTCCGCGGGCAAGTTAACGGCATTACGGTGGGTAAATCCACCTGGCACCCTGCGCAGTCGCGTCCTTTGCCACCGGCACATGCCCGTGGCCGTGCGCGCGGGCGGGTGACCGGCGGTACGCCCGCCCGCCCCCGGGAAGCGGCGGCGAGGGAGTATGCAGGACGCATGACAGCCACACCCAACGCATCGGTCACACCCGAAACACTCAACGCGTCCGGCAGCCCCGGGCCCGCCACCGTCGCCGGACTGCTGCTCGCCGCCGGCGGCGGGCGGCGGCTCGGCGGGCGGCCCAAGGCGCTGCTGGAGCACCGGGGCCGACCGCTCGTGGAGCACGCCGCCCACGCCTTGCGCGCCGGGGGCTGCGGCCCGGTGCACGTGGTGCTGGGAGCGGCGGCCGCCGAGGTGCGGGACCGGGCCGACCTGTCCGGCTGCGTACTGGTCGACAACCCCCGCTGGGCCGAGGGCATGGGCTCCTCGCTGCGCGCCGGGCTCGCCTCGCTCACCGCCGCCGGTACGACGGCCGAGGCGGTGGTCGTCCTGCTGGTGGACCAGCCGGGCATCGACGCGCGGGCGGTGGCCAGGGTCGTGGCCGCGTACCGGACCCCGGACTCGATCGTGTCGGCCGCGTACGAGGGGAGGCGCGGCCACCCCGTGCTGTTCGGCGCCCGCCATTGGGCGGGCGTGGCGGCGGGTGCGCGGGGCGATCGCGGGGCACGCGACTACCTGCGGGCCCGGGAGGACTCGATCCGCACGGTCGAGTGCGGGGACGTCGCACAGGCGTACGACATCGACACGGCGGACGATCTCAGGCACGTGGAACAGGGACCGCCACCGCACCCGTCCGGGGCGCCCGGAGCGCCACGGCAGCCTTGAGCTTCCACAATGAGGAAACTACTATCCACCGAACAGAAGCGCGCGCGAAGGAGTGACCGCTCATGTCCGCACCGGCGCCGATCCCGCCGGCCATCGTCGAAGCCGAGCCCCTCCCCCGGCAGGACGAGGTGCTCTCCGAAGCGGCCCTCGTCTTCGTGGCGGAGCTGCACCGCCGGTTCACCCCCCGCCGGGACGAGCTCCTCGCCCGCCGGGCCGAGCGGCGCGCCGAGATCGCCCGTACGGCGACCCTGGACTTCCTGCCGGAGACGGCGGCCGTACGGGAGGACGACAGCTGGCGGGTCGCCCCGGCGCCGGCCGCGCTGGAGGACCGCCGGGTGGAGATCACCGGCCCCACGGACCGCAGGATGACCGTCAACGCGCTCAACTCGGGGGCCCGGATCTGGCTCGCGGACTTCGAGGACGCCTCGGCCCCGACCTGGGAGAACGTGGTCCTCGGCCAGCTCAGCCTGATCGACGCCTACGCCCGTCGGATCGACTTCACCGACCCTCGCTCGGGCAAGAGCTACGCGCTCAAGGACGCGGACGAGCTGGCGACCGTCGTGATGCGCCCGCGCGGCTGGCACCTGCCGGAGCGTCACCTGCGGTGGAACGGCGAGCAGGTGCCCGGCGCGCTGGTGGACTTCGGGCTGTACTTCTTCCACAACGCCAAGCGGCTGATCGAGCTGGGCAAGGGACCCTACTTCTACCTCCCGAAGCTGGAGTCCCACCTGGAGGCGCGCCTGTGGAACGACGTCTTCGTCTTCGCCCAGGACTACCTCGGGATTCCCCGGGGGACGGTCCGGGCGACCGTGCTGATCGAGACGATCACCGCGGCGTACGAGATGGACGAGATCCTCTACGAGCTGCGCGACCACGCCTCCGGACTCAACGCGGGCCGCTGGGACTACCTCTTCTCGATCGTCAAGAACTTCCGTGACGCGGGCGCCGCGTTCGTGCTGCCGGACCGCAACGCGGTGACGATGACGGCGCCGTTCATGCGCGCGTACACCGAACTCCTGGTCCGTACCTGCCACCGGCGCGGCGCGCACGCGATCGGCGGGATGGCGGCCTTCATCCCCTCCCGGCACGACGCCGAGGTCAACAGGGTGGCCTTCGAGAAGGTCAAGGCCGACAAGGACCGCGAGGCGCGGGACGGCTTCGACGGCTCGTGGGTCGCGCACCCCGATCTGGTG
Source organism: Streptomyces hebeiensis (assembly GCF_052983195.1). Taxonomy (NCBI): domain Bacteria; kingdom Bacillati; phylum Actinomycetota; class Actinomycetes; order Kitasatosporales; family Streptomycetaceae; genus Streptomyces; species Streptomyces hebeiensis. The sequence continues at coordinate 6,569,683 of NZ_CM129812.1, read as the reverse complement.
CCGATCGCGCGGGCCTCCTTCGACGCGGTCCTCGGCGACCGGCCGCATCAGAAGGACCGGCTGCGCGAGGACGTCTCCGTGACGGCGGGCGAACTGACCGCCGTCGACTCCCTCGACGCGAGGCCCACGTACGAGGGCCTGCGCAACGCCGTGGCGGTGGGCATCCGCTACATCGAGTCGTGGCTGCGCGGCACGGGGGCGGTCGCGATCTTCCATCTGATGGAGGACGCGGCGACGGCGGAGATCTCGCGCTCGCAGATCTGGCAGTGGATCGACGCGGGCGTCGAGTTCGACCACGACGGCCGTACGGTCAGGGCCACGCCGGAGCTGGCCCGGACGCTCGCCGCCGAGGAACTCGCCTCGATCCGCGCCGAGGCGGGCGAGGAGGCCTTCGCCGCCGGCCGCTGGCAGGAGGCACACGACCTGTTGCTGACGGTGGCGCTGGACGCCGACTACGCGGACTTCCTCACGCTCCCGGCGTACGAGCGGCTGCGCGGCTGACCCGCACTTCCCAGGCCCTGTCCGCCGCCCGCCCGTTCCGCCTTTCGGGAACCGGCGGGCGGCGGCCGTCCGGTGTACGCGCACCGGGGCGGGGCGGGGAGCGGGCCTGGCCGGGAAGCGGGCGGGGCGGGCGGAATTCGTCGTACGGGGGTGACAACCCTTTCTCCGCGAGCGGCGACTAGGGGGCACAGGGGCTCACCTTCCCCCCTCGCCCCTCTGGAGGATTCCGTGCGGTTCAACGGCAGTTGGTACGTCGGGCGGCCGGGCCACCCGCCGCCGGAGCGCCGGTCCGGCCGGGGCCGGACGGTTCTCGGCGTCGTCGTTCCGGCCTGTGTGGTCGTCGCCGGGCTGATGGCCCCGGTGCCGAGCGCGGCGCAGAGCGGGCGGTCCGCGTCGGCTGCCGCGACGGGCACGGCCGACGCCTCCGCCGCGACCGGCACGGCCGCCGCGGCCCGGATGGAGCGGCTCGACCGGGGGCTGGTGAGCGTGCACACCGGCAATGACAACCTGGTCAGCTGGCGCTGGCTGGCCACCGATGACGACAACGTCTCGTTCAATCTCTATCGCGGCTCGATCAAGGTCAATTCCGAGCCGATCACCACCACAAACTATCTGCACAAGGACGCGCCCAGCTCGGCGGACTACACCGTGCGCGCGGTCGTGGGCGGAACGGAGCAGGCCGCCTCGCCCAGTGCGATCCAGTTCCGGCCGGGCTACCTCGACGTGCCGGTCTCGCCCCCGGCCGGCGGCTCCGGCTATACGTACGAGGCCAATGACGCCTCCGTCGGCGACCTGGACGGCGACGGCGACCTCGACATCGTCCTCAAGTGGCAGCCCACCAACGCCAAGGACAACTCCCAGTCCGGCACCACCGGCAACACCGTCGTCGACGGCTACACCCTCCAGGGTCAGCGGCTGTGGCGCATCGACCTCGGCCGCAACATCCGCTCAGGGGCGCACTACACCCAGTTCCAGGTCTTCGACTACGACGGCGACGGAACCGCCGAGGTCGCCATGAAGACCGCCGACGGCACGGTCGACGGGGCCGGCAAGGTGATCGGCAGCGCCTCGGCCGACCACCGCGACTCCTCCGGCTACGTGCTCGCGGGCCCCGAGTTCCTGACCGTGTTCAACGGGCGGACGGGCGCGGCGCGCAGCACGGTCGACTACGTCCCGCCGCGCGGCACGGTCTCGTCCTGGGGCGACTCGTACGGCAACCGCGTGGACCGGTTCCTGGCCGGAACCGCCTACCTGGACGGCACCAAACCCTCCCTGATCATGGCCCGTGGCTACTACACCCGTACGGTCGTCTCCGCCTGGGACTTCACCGGCGGACAGCTCACCCGCAAGTGGACCTTCGACACCAACAGCTCCACCAACAGCGGCAAGGGCTACGACGGCCAGGGAAACCACGCCCTGACGATCGGCGATGTGGACGGCGACGGACGGGACGAGATCGTCTACGGCTCGATGGCCGTGGACGACAACGGATACGGCCTGTGGACCACGAAGAACGGCCATGGCGACGCGGCCCATCTGGGCGACCTCGACCCCTCGCGGCCGGGTCTCGAATACTTCAAGGTGGACGAGGATTCGTCCAAGCCGTCCTCGTACTTCGCCGACGCCAGAACGGGACAGGTGCTGTGGCAGACGCCGGCGAGCGGCGACAACGGCCGGGGCGTCGCGGGCGACATCTGGGCGGGGAGCCCCGGCGCGGAGATGTGGTCGGCCGCGGACGGATCCATCCGTGACAGCACCGGCGCGACGAAGGGCCGCAAGCCGTCCTCGGCCAACTTCCTGTCCTGGTGGGACGGGGACCCGGTGCGCGAACTGCTCGACGGCACGCGCGTCGACAAGTACGGCACGTCCTCCGACACCCGGCTGCTGACCGCCTCCGGCGTGCACTCCAACAACGGGACGAAGGCGACCCCTTCGCTCTCCGGCGACATCCTCGGCGACTGGCGCGAGGAGGTCATCTGGCCCACGTCCGACAACACGGCGCTGCGGATCCACTCCACACCGCACCTGACCGACCGGAAGATCACCACGCTGCTGCACGACCGGCAGTACCGGACGGCACTGGCCTGGCAGAACACGGCGTACAACCAGCCGCCGCACCCCAGCTTCTTCATCGGCGACAAGATGCCCACGCCTCCCCGGCCGGACATCACCACCCCGTGAGGCCCGCCTCACACCGCACCACCCGCACTGTTCCCTCACTCCCCACTCCCCCACGAAGGAGTCGCACTCCATGACCGACCTGCACCGCACCCACGCGAGCGGGAAACGGCGGATGATCGTCGGCGGCCTCGGTGCCGTCGCCCTCACCGTCTCCGCCCTGGCCTCCGGCCTGACCCTGCCCACCGCCACGGCCGCCACCTGGCCGTCCGCCAACGGCAGCGAGGCCGTCGGCGCGACCAAGCCCGTCAGCGGATCCCTCGACGGTGGCATGAAGCGCTACTACGGCACCGGCGACCTGGGCAGCGGCGGCCAGAACGAGGACCAGGACCCGCTCTTCAAGCTGGCCGACGGCGCGACCCTGAAGAACGTCATCCTCGGCGCGCCCGCCGCCGACGGCATCCACTGCTCGGGCAGTTGCACGCTGCAGAACGTGTGGTGGGAGGACGTCGGCGAGGACGCGGCCACCTTCCGCGGCACCGGCAAGACGTTCAACGTGATCGGCGGCGGCGCGCGCAAGGCCGCGGACAAGATCTTCCAGTTCAACGGCGGCGGCACGCTCAACATCTCCAACTTCGCCGGCCAGGACTTCAAGACCTTCGTCCGCTCCTGCGGCAACTGCTCCAGCCAGTACAAGCGGACGATCAACGTCACGAACACCGAGATCACCGCGCCGGGCAGTGTCATCGGCGGTATCAACACCAACTACGGTGACTCGCTGACCCTGCGCGGAATCACGATCGTCGGCGACAGCGGCAAGAAGATCGTGCCGTGCCAGAAGTACATCGGGAACAACACGGGAGCCGAGCCGAGCAAGAACGGTTCGGGCCCGGACGGCACGTACTGCAAGTACAGCGCCTCCGACCTCACCTACCGGTGAGGCGACGCCCCTGGTGCCCCTCCCCGGCGGGCACCAGGGGCCTTCCGCCGCCCTGACGCGGGGTGCCGTGGGCGGCCCGGGGCCGCGTCCGGTCCCGGCACCGGGTCAGTTCCGTTCGGCGATGCGGGCCAGCCGCCGGGCCTCGTCGCGCGTGGCACGGGCGACCGCGTCCTCGTCGACGGTGGTCAGCCGGCCGTCCTCGACCACCGGCCGGCCGCCGACGAGGGAGAGCGTGACGGGCGCGGGGGCGCCGAAGACCAGCGCCACCACCGGGTCGGCGATGGAGGCGTGCGCCAGTGTGTCCATCTTCCACAGCACCAGGTCGGCCAGCTTGCCCTCCTCGACCGAGCCGATCTGCTCGGCCCGGCCCAGCACCCGGGCGCCGCCGTACGTACCGAGGCGCAGCGCCTGCCGGGCGTTCAGGGCCTTCTCGCCGTGCGGGCCGAGGCGGCCCACGAGCAGCGCGTTCCGCAGTTCGGTGTGGAGTTCGCCCGACTCGTTGGAGGCCGTGCCGTCGACGCCCAGCCCGACCGGTACGCCGGCGGCCAGCAGGTCCGGCACCCGGGCGATCCCGGCGGCCAGCCGCGCGTTGGAGGACGGGCAGTGGGCCACTCCCGTGCCCGTACGGGCGAAGGCGGCGATGTCCTCGTCGTTCATGTGGACGCAGTGGGCCATCCAGACGTCCGGGCCGAGCCAGTCCACCGACTGGAGGTAGTCGGTCGGGCCCATGCCGAACCGCTCCTCGCAGAACCGCACCTCCTCCGCCGTCTCGCTGCCGTGCGTGTGCAGCCGTACGCCCCTGCGCCGCGCCAGTTCCGCCCCCTGCTTCAGCAGTTCGGTGGAGACGGAGAACGGCGAGCAGGGCGCGACGGCGATCTGTGTCATCGCGTCGAACGCGGGGTCGTGGTACCGGTCGATGGCCTCCTCGGTACCGGCGAGCGCGGTGTCCGGCGACTCGACCGCGAAGTCCGGGGGCAGGCCGCCGTCCGAGGTCCCCAGGTCCATGGAGCCCCGGGCGAGGGTGAACCGTACGCCGGTCTCGGCCGCCGCCCCGACGATCGCGCCGGTCAGATCGCCGGCGCCGCGCGGGTAGACGTAGTGGTGGTCCACGGCGGTGGTGACACCGCCGCGGGCCATCATCGCGAGGGAGCCCCGGGCCGCCGCGCGGACCATGGGCTCGTCGAGGCGCGCCCAGACCGGGTAGAGGGCGACCAGCCAGTCGAAGAGGTTGTGGTCGGTGGCCAGCCCACGGGTGATCCACTGGTAGAAGTGGTGGTGCGTGTTGACCAGGCCCGGCGTGACGAGGTGCCCGGTGCCGTCGATCCGGCGGACCGCGCCGTCCCGGCCGCCGGATCCGTTCCGATCGCCCGACCCGGCCCGTTCGCCCGGTCCCGTTGCCGTGCGAGGCGCCTCCGGCGCGGGGCCCGCGCCCACCGACACGATCCGGTCGTCCTCGACGACGACATGGCCGGACGCGTACACGGTGTCGTGCGCGTCCACGGTCGCGATGGCGCAGTTCTCGATGACGATGCGCGAGGCCGCCATGGGTGGGGGTCTCCCTTCCTCGTTCTTGTCTCCGGCTCTTCCCGCTCCCTGTTCCCGCCCACGGCCCGCCGTCGCGCGCTACACCGAGGTCAGGTCCGGCGGAATCCGCTGTTCGGCCCCGTCACGCAGGACCGTGGCCTCGATCAGGCCGTAGGGGCGATCGGCGGCGACGTAGACCTCGTTGTCGTTCTTGAGGCCGAACGGACCGAGGTCGACCAGGAAGTGGTGTTTGTTCGGCAGCGCGAACCGTATCTCGTCGATCTCGGCGCGGTGCTCGATGACCCGCGCGCCCATCCGGTACAGGGTCTGCTGGAGCGAGAGCGAGTACGTCTCGGCGAAGGCCCGGAGCAGATGGCTCTTGGTCTGCTCGTACGACTCGTTCCAGTCCGGCATCGCCTCGCCCTCCCCCGCGGGACTCCCCGCGCCGCCGCCACCGCCACCGTCGGCGCCGGCCGCGCGGTCGCCGACGGTCCTGCCGACCGCTTCCGGCGGTGCGTCACCTCCCGTCCACCGGTGGCGCCAGCGGGCGGACACGTCCGTCGCGAGGATCCGGTCGCACGTCTCCGCGAGCGTGGTGTACGCGTCCCTGGCGAACCCGCGGAACTCGGAGCCCGTCGAGTTCAGGACGGTCAGGTCCGTCAGCCCGGAGATGACCTCCCAGGCGCCGCTCGCCCCGTCGAAGGTGATCTGGGCGAGGCGGGTCTCCTGCCCCCGGCGGACGAAGGAGTGCTCGCCCTCACCGGCCGCGGCGATGCGCTCCCAGGCGTACTCCTCGATCCGGACACGCGCCCGGTGGATCGCGTCCCGGTCCGTCACGAAGTGCCGCGCCAGCCGGATCCCGAACTCCTCGGCGGAGGCGGTGCCGTGCTCCTTGGCGAAGACGTGCACCGTGTTCTTCATGGTGTCCGTCGGCAGGACATGGGCGTTGGAGCCGGAGTAGTGGACGTCGGCCATGTCCCCCGACAGGGAGACGGAGACGTTCAGGTCCTTGATGTGGTGGGTGCCGCCGTCGCGGGTGATCCTGACGACGCGGTTCTCCGCCTTGCCGTACTGGTTGAAGCCGAGCGTCGTGGGCATGGCCCTAGCTCCCTCGGTATACGGAGTAGCCGAACGGGTTGAGCAGCAGCGGCACGTGATGGTGCTCGCCCGGGGCGACGGCGAAGGTGACCGCCACCTCCGGGAAGAACGGCGCGCCGCCGTCCCCGGGGGGTGCGCCGTCCCGCCGCGCGGCGGCTCGTCCGCCGGCGAAGTACGCCTCGGTCGCGAAGCCGAGCCGCACCTGGGTGGTGCCCGGCGGCGGTGCCGGCAGGTCCGTGCAGCGTCCGTCGGTGTCGGTCGTCGCGCCGCCGAGTTCGGTCCAGGGGCCGGTGGATCCGGCGCGGGCGGCCAGACGCACGGCGACACCGGCGGCGGGGCGTCCGGCGCTGGTGTCCAGGACGTGTGTGGACACCGAGGACGTGGCGGGGGTGTCGCGGTCGGTGCTCAGGGTGCCGGCTCCTTCGCTTCGGGTACGGACATCCACCTCTTACGCCCCGGTCATCGCTCCGTCACGGCGCCTGGCCGGGTGCGGCCGCCCGGGTACCCGTACCCGTCACGAGCCGGCTCAGTCTGATGCGGTTGATCCTGCCGAGTTCGGCGCGCGCGATCGCGCGCTCCCGCTCGGGCGTGTGGCGCAGCCGCTCCTCGAGCGCGTCGCGCATCCGTTCGCCGGTCATCCCGGTGGCGCAGATGAGGAAGACGTGCCCGAACTTCTCCTCGTACGCCAGGTTCAGTTCGGCGAGCTCCGTCGTGAGCCGCTCGGAGGCGCCGGCCAGACCGCGCTGTTCCCGGGCGGAGACCGGATCGCCGGGCGTGGGCCTGCCGATGGGCGGATGCCCGGCCAGGGCCTCGGCCAGGCCGGTGTCGGTCAGGCCGGCCGTCGCGCGGTCGCCGGCGGCGAGGAGATCGTCCACGGTGGCATAGGGGCGCCCCGCGAGGACCGCCCCGCCCCACGCCCGCCCGGCGCACACCTCGTGCAGGGCGGCCAGGGCGGCGCTGTCGGCCGAGGCGTTGAAGCGGGCCAGTCCCGGTTCCGGTATCGACGTCACGGGTCCTCCGTGCCTGTGCGGTACGGGCTGCGCCCAGCTAACGCCCCGGCGAGAACGGGGTCAACAGTTTGTCGGGAATCTCGTATACGAACCGGCCGCGCCCCGCCGGGCACGCCAGCCGGCGGAACCCGTCGGCTCCCGGCACCGGTCCGCTCCGGGCACCGTCGGCTCCCGGCACCGGTCAGTGCCGCGCGCCCTCGGTGCTCTCCCGCAGGACGAGCCGGTGCGCCACGACGCGGTCCTGTGGCGACAGGGGTGCCACCGCCGTCACGTCACCGCTGTCCGGGGGCCTGTTCGCCTCGTCGATGCGGTGCCGCAGCAGGTGCACGGCGGACGTGGCGACCGCCGCCTTGTCGGGGGCCACGGTGCTCAGGGTCGGCACGCTGTACCGCCCGCCCTCCACGTCGTCGAAGCCCATCACGGCGATGTCCTCGGGCACCCGTACACCGTGCTCGTACAGCGCGCGCAGCGCGCCCAGGGCCAGCTGGTCGTTGAGGCACAGCAGCGCGTCGGGGCGCGCGCCGCCGCGCAGCGCGCGGGTCACCGCGTCGGCGCCGTCGGGCATCCGGAAGGCCGCCACGGGCAGCAGCGCCGCCGCGTCGCAGGCGATGCCCGCCGCCGACAGGGCGGCACGGTAGCCGCGGGTGCGCGCCTCGGCGGTGCCCAGACCCGGCGCGTCCCGGCCCCCGATGACCAGGATGTTCCGGTGCCCGAGGGCGATCAGGTGCTGGGTGGCCTCACGCGCGGCCTGTTCGTTGTCGATCGCCACATGGTCCGCCCCCTCCTCCAGCAGTTCGCCCAGCAGGACTGTCGGCGGCGCTCCCGCGCGTTCGCGCAGGTCGTCGGAGGTCAGGGCGAGCGGGCTGAGGATGATGCCGTCGACGAAGTCGGAACCGAAGCCCGACAGCGCGGCCAGCTCGTGCCCGCGGTCCCCGCCCGACTGGTGCACCAGCACGGTCAGCGAGCACTGCTCGGCGGCGCGGATGACGTGCCGTGCGAGTTCGGCGAAGTACGGCACGTCCAGCTCCGGTACGACCAGGGCGATGACCCCGCTGCGCCCGGTGCGCAGGTGGCGGCCCGCCAGGTTCACCCGGTAGCCGAGGTGGTCGATGGCCTCGCGGACCGCGCGCCGGGTCCGGTCGGAGACATGGACGTAGTCGTTGATCACGTTCGAGACGGTCTTCTCCGACACGCCCGCATGCCGTGCGACGTCCTTGATCCTGGGTCGCGCCACCACCATCTCCCCTGTCGTCACGGTGCGCCGAGTCTATGCCGTCGCCGGTCAGGGGCCGTCCGGCATCCTCGCGGGCGCCCGACGCGACGATCCGCGGTCCGTACAACAGCCGGGGTCCCACCTCTTTACAGGCGTTGTACATCGTTGTAAAAACATGGCACCGCGCCGGTCGTCGCCAGCGGTGCCCGCCCGTCGCACGGAGTGGGCCGCCACCGGTCGCCATGCCGGTGTCCGCCGTCGACCGACCCGGTCGACCGGCCGTTCGAAAGGTCCATGATGAGTTCTTCCCCACCGGCCCCCCGGCCGCGGCCCGCGTTCACGCCACCGCCCCCGCCGACGGCGGGGGTCAGCCGCCGCGGGCTCCTGCGCTACGGCATGGCCGGGGCCGGGGCCGCGCTGCTCGCCTCCGGCCCGCTGACCGGCTGCGCGTCACCGGCCGCGTCCGCGGAGCCCTCGGCCCTGAGCGTCTGGGACCCCTTCCAGGGCGGGGACGGCATGCTGATGGACGACATGATCAAGGCCGTCTCCACCGGCCGTGACGCCTTCACCGTCGATCGCACGATCCTCGAATGGGGTCCGTCGTACTACACCAAGCTCGCCATGTCGGCCGCCGGAGGCCGGGCGTCCGACGTGGCCGTCCTCCACCTCTCCCGGCTGGCCGGATACGCGCCCGGCGGCTTGCTGGACCCCTTCGACCTGGACCTGCTCGCCGAGTTCGGCTGCACCGAGGCGGACTTCACCCCGGCCGTCTGGAAGCGGACCCAGCACCAGGGGACCGTCTACGCGATTCCCTTGGACGTCCACCCCTTCATCGTCTTCTACGACCGTGACGCCGCGGACAAGGCCGGACTCCTGGACTCCTCCGGCGAACTCGCCCCGATGGGCTCCCCCGAGGCGCTGCTGGACGCGGGCAAGGCGCTCGCGAAGGCCAACGGCGGCGCGGGCATCCTCTTCGGCCACGTCAACGACCCGGCCCAGACCTGGCGGCTGTTCGCCGCCCTCTACGCCCAGACCGGCTCCGCCTTCACCCTGCCGGAAGGCGGCACGGCCCGGATCGACATCGAGGCCGCGAACCGCGTCGTGACGTTCATGCAGCGGCTGTTCGACGGGAAGACCAACCCCAACAACCTCGACTACTACGGCTCGGTGGCCACGTTCATCGGCGGCCGCGGCGGCATGGCCATGCTCGGCGAGTGGGAGCTGCCGACCCTGCGGAAGTCGGGCCTCCCCCTGGGTGCCGCTCCCTTCCCGCAGGTCTTCGACCGCCCCGCCGTCTACACCGACTCCCACAGCTTCGTCCTGCCCCACCAGGCCGACCCGGATCCCGCACGACGGCGCGAGGCCCACCGCTACATCGCCCGGATGCTGTCGCAGAGCCTCACCTGGGCGAGCGCCGGGCACATCCCCGCGTACCAGCCCGTCCTGTCCCGCCCCGAGTACGGGAAGCTGCGCCCCCAGTCGTCCTACGCGGACGCGGGCGAGGTGGCGGTCCTCGATCCGCCGAACTGGTTCGCCGGCGCGGCCTCGAACTTCCAGAACCGCATGTGCCAGCCCCTCCAGGCGGCGCTGCTCGGCAACATCCCGGCCGAGAAAGCGGTGCGGCAGATGGTCCGCGAGGCGAACACGCTGCTTCGGCAGCCCAACCCGGTGGCCTGACCGGAGCACAAGGAGCCACAGACGTGACAACCACCGCACCCACCGCGTCCACCGGTGGCGCCGCGCCCACCGGCACGCCACCGTCCACCGCACCCCGCGGCCGGGGCCCCTTCCGGAAGAAGGGCACCGCGGGCGGGAGCAGCGGCCTGCTCTTCGTCCTGCCCTTCCTGGTGTTCTTCGGCCTCTTCCTGGTCTGGCCCGTCGCCCATGGCCTGTGGATGAGCCTCACCGACAGCTCGCTCGCACTGCGCGACACGGCCTTCGTCGGTTTCGCCAACTACGCCGAGGCCTTCGGCGACCCGGACGTCTGGAGCAGTCTGGGCAACACGGTCTTCTTCACCCTCATCACATGCGTCCCCCTGGTACTGCTCGCACTCGCGATGGCGCTGCTGGTCCACAGCGGACTGGCCGGCCAGTGGGCGTGGCGGCTGGCGTTCTTCGCGCCCTATCTGCTGCCCGTCACCGTGGTGACCCTCATCTGGGCCTGGCTCTACCAGCCCGAACTCGGCTTCGGCAACCAGTTGCTCGCCGCGCTCGGCATGGAACCCGTCGGCTGGCTGTCGGACGAGTCGGTCGCCATGTGGTCCATCGCCGCCCTGACCGTCTGGTGGACGATCGGCTTCAACTTCCTGCTCTACCTGGCCGCGCTCCAGTCCCTGCCGGAGGCCCTCGACGAGGCCGCCGTGCTCGACGGCGCGGGCGCCTGGCGGCGGCTGTGGTCCATCACCCTGCCCCAGCTGCGCCACACCACGGTGCTGGTGGCCATGCTCCAGGTCCTGGCGTCGCTCAAGGTCTTCGACCAGATCTACATCCTCACCAAGGGCGGCCCGAACGGCACCACCCGGCCGATCCTCGAGTACGTCTACGACGTCGGGTTCACCGGGTACCGGCTGGGTTACGCCTCGGCCGTCTCGTACGTCTTCTTCGCGCTGGTGATCGTCATCTCCATCGCGCAGCTCCGCTTCTTCCGCACGGAGGACTGAACGTGTCCGCTATCGCAACCGCTGTGCGCCCGCGGCGCCGCGCACCCCGCGAATCCGACGGTTCACCGATGCTCCTCGGCCACGGCCGGCTGCCGCGCGTGCTGGCCGGGTCCGCCCTGGTCGTCCTCGCGGCCGTCTGGCTGCTGCCGTTCGTCTGGGCGGTCGCCACCTCGTTCCAGAGCGAGCAGGACGTGGCGAAGCCCGGTCTGTTCCCGTTCAAGGGCGCGTTCACGCTGGAGTCCTACGAGCGGATCCTTTCCCGCGGAAACGTTCCAACCTGGGCCTTCAACAGCTTTCTCATAGCCGGTCTGGTCACCCTGATCACCGTGGTCGTCTCCACGCTGGCCGCCTACGGCTTCGCGCGGGGTACGTTCCGCGGCCGCCGGACCCTCCTGGCCGTCACCGTCGCCGCCATCATGGTGCCGCCGCAACTGCTCGTCGTCCCCCTCTTCAAGCAGATGCTGCTGTTCCACCTCGTCGACACCTACGCGGCGGTCATCCTGCCCCAAGTGGTGGCGCCGATGATGGTGTTCATCCTCAAGAGGTTCTTCGAGGGGCTGCCCCGGGAACTGGAGGACGCCGCCAGGATCGACGGCGCGTCCGAGCTCAGGGTGTTCCTGTCGGTCGTGCTGCCGTTGTCCCGGCCGATCGTGGCCTCCGTCGCGATCTTCGTGTTCATCGGCGCCTGGAACAACTTCATGTGGCCGTTCATCGTCACCAACGACCCCGGCCTCATGACGCTCCCGGTGGGCCTGGCCACCGTCAGGGACTCCTTCGGCATCCTGTACGCCCAGTCCATGGCCTCCGCGCTGCTGGCCTCGCTGCCGCTGATCGTGATGTTCCTCCTCTTCCAGCGCCGCATCGTCAAGTCCGTGGCCACCACGGGCTTCGGCGGCACCTGACCCTGCCCGAGCGGCCGGAGCCGGCCCCGGCCCGCTTCCGAAGCCGGCTCAGAACCCGGATCCGGACCCGGCTCAGAACGGCGGCTTCCGCCACTCGGCTCCGCTCGCGCGCTCCCGGTCCGTCCCACGCGTCCGGGAGCGCGGGTCGTCGCGCTCTCCGCTGCCTCGCCCCCATTGCGCGACAGATCAGTCCGAGACATATTTACATCGATGTACATCACGGGTCCCGGCCACCGCGCCGCCCCGCCCGCCCACCCACCCACCCACCCACCGACTGGAGCATGTGTGCCCACCCCCGCCGTACCGCGCCCGGAGTACCCCCGCCCGCAGTTCGTCCGCAAGGACTGGCTCAATCTCAACGGCACCTGGCAGTTCGAGACCGACCGGGGCGACAGCGGCCTCGAACGGGGTCTGCCGGACCGGCCGCTGACCCGCGAGATCCTGGTCCCCTTCCCGCCCGAGTCGGAGCTGTCCGGCATCGGTGACACGGACTTCCTGGAGGCCGTGTGGTACCGGCGGGTGCTCACCCTGCCCCCCGAGTGGGCGGGACGCCGCGTGCTGCTGCACTTCGGCGCCGTCGACTACGACACCACCGTGTGGGCCGACGGCGTCGAGGTGGCCCGCCACCGGGGCGGGTTCACACCGTTCACCGCCGACCTCGGCGACATCGCCGGCGGCGGTGGCGAGGTCACCCTCACCGTCCGCGCCCGCGACCCGCGGTCGGGCCCGCAGGCCCGGGGCAAGCAGGCCGTCCAGTACGCCAACCACGACTGCAACTACACCCGGGTCACCGGCATCTGGCAGACCGTGTGGCTGGAGCCCGTCCCCGATCTCCACCTGCGGCGCCCCCGCATCACGCCCGACCTGGCGGGCTCGGCGTTCCACCTGGAACTGCCCCTCTCCGGCAACCGCCCGGGGTACCGGGTGCGCGCCGTGCTCTTCGACGCCGACGGCGAGGTGACCCGCGCGGAGGCCCGCGCCGACCTCGACCTCGCGCCGCGCCTGCACCTGCCCGTACCCGAGGAGCGACGGCGCGAGTGGGGCCCGGCGGACCCGCACCTGTACGACCTGCGGATCGAACTCGTCGACGCGGCGGGCGAGGTGACCGACAGCGCGGAGAGCTACGCCGGTCTCCGGGCCGTCGGCATCCGGGGCAAGGCCGTCACGCTCAACGGGCGGCCCCTCTTCCAGCGGCTGGTGCTCGACCAGGGCTGGTACCCGGACGGCCTGATGACCGCGCCGACCGACGAGGCCCTGCGCCGCGACATCGAACTCGCCCTGGCGGCGGGCTTCAACGGGGCGCGGCTGCACCAGAAGGTCTTCGAAGAGCGCTTCCTCTACCACGCGGACCGCCTCGGCTACCTGGTCTGGGGCGAGTTCGGCGACTGGGGCTGCGAGACGGGCGGTTCGTCGGGCGACAACCAGCAGCCGGACGCCTCCTACACCGGCCAGTGGCTCGAAGCGCTGGAGCGCGACTACTCGCACCCGTCGATCATCGGGTGGTGCCCGCTCAACGAGACGTACCAGAAGCTGCACGACCGCATCACCCAGCTCGACGCCGTGACCCGGGCGATGTTCCTGGCCACGAAGGCCATGGACACGACCAGGCCGGTGATCGACGCCTCCGGCTACGCCCACCGGGTCGCCGAGACCGACATCTACGACTCCCACAGCTACGAGCAGGACCCGGCCGCCTTCCGGCGCCAGATGTCCGGCCTCGCCAAGGACGAGCCGTTCGTCAACGCGTACGAGAACGGCGCCGCCTACTCACAGCCGTACCGCGGCCAGCCCTACTTCGTCAGCGAGTTCGGCGGCATCTGGTGGGACCCCGCCGCGGCCGCCGCGCAGTCCGGCGAGGACCGGACGGAGTCCTGGGGGTACGGGGAACGGGTGCGCGACGAGGAGGAGCTCCAGACGCGGTTCGCGGGGCTCACGGGCGTCCTGCTGGACGACCCGGCCATGTTCGGCTACTGCTACACCCAGCTGACCGACGTGTTCCAGGAGCGCAACGGCATCTACCGTTTCGACCGCGGCACCAAGATGGACGTCGAGCGGATCCGCGCCGCGCAGGCGCGTCCGGCCGCGATCGAGGAGCAGGACCCCGTGTAGGGACGCCTCTCCGCCGCACGCGGACAGCGGTACGGCCGGGTCCGGTCTCCCGGGCCTCGGAGCTCGGCGCTTGCGCGTCGCGCTTCGGGCCTCGGGCCTCGGGCCTCGGGCCTCGGGAGAACCGTCAGGCCCGTTGCAGCCGCCAGAGCTGGGGCTGGAGGCCGTTGCACGTCCACTGCCGTACGTTGGCGCCCGCTTCCCGCGAGCCCTCGGCGACATCCAGGCACTGACCGCTGGACCTGGCGATCAGCCGGTAGTAGCCGCGGCCGGCGTTCTCCAGCCGCCAGTCCTGCACGGCGGCGCCGTTGCAGTACCACTGCCGGACGTTCGCGCCCGGCGCCTGCGAACCGTCCTTCACGTCCAGGCAGTATCCGCTGTTGCGCCCGGCGAGGGTGAAGTGGGCACCGCCGCGGGCGCGCAGGGTCCAGTCCTGCGGCCCCAGGCCGTTGCAGGTCCACTGCTGCACGTTGCCGCCCGGCTCCCGCGAGTCCTTGTCCACGTCCAGGCAGTGCCCGCTGTTCGCGTTCGTGAGCCGGTACAGGGCACCGTCCGCCACACCGGCCGCGTCACCGCTGCCGGTGATCCCGCCCGTGGCGTAGTACGGCGTGCAGACACCGCCGTCCCAGTCGGTGGCTATCTGGAAGACCCGCCTCCCGTCGGCCGAGGGCAGCAGCGGGGAACTGTAGTTCTGGCAGTAGTTGGCGCTCGGGTTCGCGACCCGCACCGGCGACTCGATCTCGTACCAGGGTCCGGAGCCGTTCTCCGTGTTGGCGAGGATGGTGCGTCCGCTGTCCGCCGCCGGGGTGCCGTCCCGGTTGAGCAGCATCTGCCCGATCAGCAGGAGCCTGCCGTTCGGTCCGCCGTCCGGCGCGGGCGCCCAGGCGATGGTGGGCGCGGCCCTGAAGTACTTGCCGTCGACCGTCTCCGGCCGGAACCCGAGCGAGGCCGGGTCGCCCCAGTTCCAGCCGTCCGCCGATGTCCGGTGGTGCACCACGCACTGGTACTGACCGCCGGGGTTGCAGATCTCGTAGCTCATGAAGTACGTGCCGTTGGGCAGCGTGCGCACCACCGGCATCCCCGGCCGGTCGGGCTGCCAGGTGCTCGCCACCGTGTCCCGGCGGTCCTGCCAGCGCACACCGTCGTAGCTGCGGGAGGCGGACAGCTTCTGGCTGTGGCCGGGGTCGGTCTCGTCGGCGTAGTGGCAGACGAGCGCCCCGTCGGCCGCTATGGAGAACTCCGGTTCCCACAGCCCGCCCGTACCGCTCGCGGTGGCGCAGGACGACAGGTAGGACCAGGTGCGGCCCACGTCGTTGCTGCGCCAGACGCGCAGGGCCATACGCCGGTCCGGCTCGTCCTGCCCGGCGGACGCCGACCACAGCAGGGTGCCGGCCGGCAACGCGCCCACCTGCCGCGGAAGTTCGAACAGGGTGCCGCAGCACTGGCCTTGGCCCCCGGACGACTCCGGGTCGGCGATCCTGCCCACTTCCCGGAAGACCGAGCCGTTGTCCGTGCTCTCGTGGATGGCGCCGATCCCGCTGTTGCCGTCGAACGTGGTCACGCTCGCGAGCACGCGTCCGTTCGCGGCGCCGTTGTGCGCCAGCCGGATGGCCCGGGGGTACAGCCCCGTGCCGTTCCGCAGCGGCGTTCCCGTGGCGGCGGGGGCGGCACTCTTCACCGCGGCACTCGCCCCGTCTGTGGGCTGGGCGGACGCGGCGGGCACGGCGGGCACGGCCAGCGCGAGGCTCAGCGTTCCCGCCAGTCCCAGCAGCAGGGCCCGGCCCGCCCGCCGCCGGGAGCGGTCGTCGGTGTCGGGGCGGGCCGGCTGAGCGGCGGACGGGCCGTACGAGGGGAATCGGCGAAGTCCGAGAAGACGTGGTCGGCGAAGACGCAACGCGGGGGTCCTTCCTGAGTGCGCAACGGGGCGGTACGGCAGGACAGCGCACCGTCGGCGTGCCGTACCCGGCCAGGCGCACGGGCGCCGACGGGTCGCGCTGACCGCGCTGACCGCGAGCGTCACAGTAGAGCCGCTTGTACATCGATGTACACAGGCGTGCGAAGGCTTTTTACATCGTTGTACAGGAGGCGCCGGCCGTACCGGCTCACGCGCCGAGGGCGTGCCCGGTGGTCGCGTCCACGTGGTCCGGGATCTCGTCGCGCCGATCGCCCACGGTCGGTGTCCCCGTGGGCTCGAACATCAGGATCGCGGCGCCCTCCGGCGCGTAGGGCCGGTGCGGCGTGCCCCGCCGGACGGTGAAGACCGCGCCCCGCGGGAGCAGGACCGTGCGTTCCCCGGCCGGCTCGCGCAGGGAGATGCGCAACTCTCCGTCGAGCACCAGGAAGAACTCGTCGGTGTCGTCGTGGACGTGCCAGATGTGCTCACCCTGGACCTTGGCGACGCGGACGTCGTAGTCGTTCACGTGCGTGACGACACGAGGGCTCCACAAGGCGTCGAAGGAGGCCAGAGCGTTGCTGAGAGAGATGGGTCCGTTGCTCATGGGCGCCATCCTGAGTCGTCTCGCACGGTCGGCACGAGTGCTATGAATCGCATATGACGCAAGAATCCTCGCACCCGGTTCTCTCGGCGGGCGCACACCGGGTCGTCGTGATCGTGGACGAGAACTCCAATCCCTTCGAACTCGGCTGCGCGACCGAAGAGCGAGGCGAGTCACGCTTCGAGGTGGTCGCGCGGCGCAGCGGGCTCGGCACGGCCGCCAACCTGCGGGCGCTGATGCGCCGCGCGACCGGCATCACCCCGTCGGAGTACAGGCGGCGGTTCGGCCCCGAGGCGCACTGACGGCGCCGCGTCCGCCGGACGGCTCCCGGGCCTCGCCCACCGTTCGCACGACCGCCCGTCAACCACCTCCCCCAACATGCCAGTTGGTGATTCCGCGCATCACCGGCGGTCGCTTATGATCTTGGTCATGACTTCGCACAGCCCCGAGAAGAGCCCGTCCCGCAAGCAGCGACTCCAGGAGAAGCAGAAGCGCCAGCTGGCGGTCGTCGACGCCGTCGACAAGGCGGAGGCCAAGCTGAGGAAGGCCGAGGCGGAGCTGGCCGAGGCCGTGGCGGAAGCGGTGGAGGTCTTCGGCAGCGATCTGGGCGCCTCGGAGGAGCTCGGACTGCCCGTCGACACGGTCCGCGGCTACCTGCGCCTCGTCGAGGGCGGTGCGGACGGCACCGACGGCGCCGAGGAGCCCGGCGGAACCACGGAGGAGACCGCTTCGGAACGGAGCCCGGTGAAGGCCGGCGCGAAGGCGGCCCGTACGCGGGAGGCGACGGAAGCCACCGCCGCGGCGGAGCCGGAACCCGCCATGGCGTAGCCTCCCGGCCGGTCTCGCCCCGGGTACGTCGATCGCGGGCGACCGGTGGCCAGTTCATGCCTGTTCACGCCCGTCACGCGGGATCGCCCGGACCGGCGCCGAGGTGCCCCCCGAGCGGGCCGGCTCCCTATGGGGGCCGGCCCGCTCTCGCACCTCGGGTCGCTCATCACCAGGACCCACCACGGGAGTCCGGACGAGGGACCCTCAGACCCTCCCCATAGCCTCGCTCTTGGTGGACGATGGGACACGGAGCGCGACGGCGCGCCACTGGAGATGACGAGGCGGCCGACGAGGCCTGCGGGGATGAAGGGGTCGTGATGGGAGAGAGCGTTTCGGTGCGCTGCCCGGGCTGCGGTGTCGATCACGCCTTCATGGCGTCGGTCTACCCCTGCGCCTGCGGGGCACCGGTCGCACCGCCGCTGGCGCGCGACATACCGGCGGAGCCGGTCACCCACCGCTCGTGGGTGGACGAGTGGGTGGTGGTGCGCTGCACGGCATGCGGCCGGCACGGCCACTGGCCACAGCCGGAGTTGGGCTGCCCGTGCGGCACGGTGCTGCGGATCCCGGTACGGCCGGTAGGCAGCCCGCAGGACTGGACGGACGCGGGCTTCGCACCGGGCGCGGAGGGCGTACGGGGCCCGGGAGCCGTGGAGGACACGGGGGCCGTACCGGACGGGCGCGGCACGCCAGACACGTCCCCCGGGCCGGGTGGTCCGGCGCCGGACCACCGCCCGGGGCCGGACCACCGCCCGGCGCCGGACCGCGCCTCGGAACGGGGAGGCGGCTCGGAAGCAGGAGGCGACTCGGAACCGGGAGGCAGGCGATCCGCCCCCGAACTCCCTTCGGGCGGAGGCCCGTTCACCGACCGGCCGACGGACCGGCCTCAGCCCCGCCACCCCGCGCACATCCCGTTGCCGCGTACGGCCGCCTCCCCGCGTCCGTCCTTCCGGCCGCCCACGATCCGTACGAGCGAGGACGCCGTGACCGCCGCGGCGCTCTACCTACGCTGGCTGGGCTTCAAGAGCGTCGTCCGGGCGGCGGACGAGGCGGGCTCCGGCGTCGATCTGCGCGGCACGGACGTCGTCGCCCAGGTCGATCCCACCACCAGCCCGGCCTCACTGCGCTCCGTCGAATGCCTCTGGCTCAACGGGCTGAGCGCGTCGGCGGTGGGTGTGTTCTTCGCGCTGGCCGGCTACGCGGAGGACGCCCGGGCGCGCGCGGACGACCTCGGTCTCCCGCTCTTCGTCATCGACCTCACCGGCGCCCCCCAGCCGGTCAACGGCCCGGCGGACGAACTGGTCTCGGCGGGCGCGTAGAAGCCCCCGGGTCCCGCCGCGGCATCCCGCCCGTACCGTTCCGGTCCCTGCTGCTCACCCTCGCGGCTCGTGAGCGGGGGCGGTCAGCCGCCGAGCGGCCCGTACGTCCGGTCGTGGAAGGTGAAGGCGGTCGGCTCGGGCTCGTCCTCCTCGCGGAAGTACCCGCCGTAGCCGGGGTCCTCGACGTGCGGGGCGAGCAGATCGAGGACGGTGACGAGTTCCTCCATGTCATCGTCCAGCCAGTAGTTGCGGGTGAACAGCCCCCACGCGTGATGCTCCTTCCCGTCCCCCGTGACGAAGCGCGCCTGCCGCGTCAGCGAAGCGAAGTCTCCTCCGGGCAGGCGGCTGTCCGCGTCGGGCTCGAGCAGCGGGTACGCGTGCGTCTCCCCGTCGAGCTCTGTGGGCCGCTCCCGCGCCATGCCCAGATGCCAGCGCAGCGCGGCCAGGACGGAGGCGGGCGTGTCGTCGCGGAGGAAACAGGTGAAGACGACTTCGTAGCGAGAGCTCACGCACCGCATTGTGCACGACGGGGAGCGCGCGACCCCCGGTTCGCCCGGGATCCGGCCGACTTGTCAGGCAAGCGGCGGGTGCCGCCGGAGCGGTCACGCGGGAGGAGCGCGCCACCCGGTGCGCCCGGCGGTCGCGGACGGGCTCCGGCCGCCCGCCGCAGCGCGGCGCGAGCGCGAGCCCCGTACGGGTCCGCCGGGCACCCGGGTGTCTCCCGGCGTGTCCCGGCGCCTCCCCGCGTGCCGCCGTCCGGCCCGTCCGGCCGGCGAGGCGTGCCGTCGCCACAGCCACAGCCACAGCCACAGCCACCGTCGGCGCCGTAGTCGTAGTCATGGTCGGCGCCGTAGCCGTCAGCGCACGTCCCCCTCGTCGTACTCGTGCTCGGTCCGCCCGCCGGCCGTCCGCTCCCGGAGCTCGATCCGGCGGATCTTCCCGGACACGGTCTTCGGCAGCTCCGCGAACTCGAGGCGCCTGACGCGCTTGTACGGCGCCAGGACCGCGCGCGAGTGGGCGAAGATCATCTTCGCTGTGTCGGGACCGGGCTCCCAGCCCTCGGCGAGGACGACGTACGCCTTCGGCACCGCCAGCCGCACCGGATCCGGCGCCGGGACGACCGCGGCCTCCGCCACCGCCTCGTGCTCCAGCAGCGCGCTCTCCAGCTCGAAGGGCGAGATCTTGTAGTCGGAGGCCTTGAAGACGTCATCGCTCCGGCCGATGTACGTGATGTAGCCGTCGGCGTCGCGCGCGCCGATGTCACCGGTGCGGTAGTAGCCGCCCGCCATCGCCTCGGCGGTCCTGGCCGGGTCGCCGTGGTAGCCGGTCATCAGGCCGACCGGGCGGTCGGCGAGGTCGAGCGCGATCTCCCCCTCCGCCGCGCCGGGCGCGCCGGTGACCGGGTCGAGCAGCTCGACCGCGAAACCGGGGGTCGGGCGGCCCATGGAGCCCGTCTTGAGCGGCTGCCCCGGGGAGTTGGCGACCTGGACGGCGGTCTCGGTCTGCCCGAAGCCGTCCCTGATCGTCACGCCCCACGCCCGCCGGACCGTCTCGATCACCTCGGGGTTGAGCGGTTCGCCCGCCGCCACGGCCTCGCGCGGCGGGGTGCGCAGCTGGGACAGGTCGGCCTGGATGAGCATGCGCCACACGGTGGGCGGGGCGCAGAAGCTGGTGACGCCCGCCTCGTCCATCTCCGCCATGAGCCGGGCCGGGTCGAAGCGGGTGTAGTGGTGGATGAAGACGGTCGCCTCCGCGTTCCACGGGGCGAAGAGGTTCGACCAGGCGTGCTTGGCCCAGCCGGGCGAGGCGATGTTCAGGTGGACGTCACCGGGTCGCAGCCCGATCCAGTACATGGTCGCGAGGTGGCCGATCGGGTACGAGGCGTGCGTGTGCTCCACGAGCTTGGGCCGGGCGGTCGTACCGGAGGTGAAGTACAGCAGCAGCGGGTCGTCCGCATGGGTGATGCCGAGCGGCTCGAAGGTCTCCGGGCGGGTGTACGCCTCCTCGTACGGCAGCCAGCCGGCGTCCGGGCCCGGGTACGCCGCGCCGCCGCCGGCCGGGGCTCCCGTCCCCGCCCCCGGTGCCAGTCCCGCTCGCGGTTCCGGTGCGGACTCCGGCCCCGGTCCTGTCGCCGACCTTGTCTCCGTTCCGGCCGCAGCTCGCGTCTCCGTCCTCGGGACCGACTCCGCCGCCGTCTCCGCCGCCGCCCCCGTCGCCGGTCCCGGCCCGAGTCCCTCCGTGGACCCGACCACGATCCTGGTGAAGTCCCCCTCGATCCCCGTGAACTTCTCCGTGTCCTCCGCCCTGGCGATCACATGGGCGGCCCCGCCGCGCTCGACGCGGTCCCGCAGGTCCGCCGGGCCGAGCAGCGGGGTCGCGGGAATCACGACCGCCCGGAGCTTCATCGCGGCGAGTGCCGTCTCCCACAGCTCGACCTGGTTGCCGAGCATGACGACGACGCGGTCTCCCGGCCGCACGCCCTGCTCGCGCAGCCAGTTCGCCGCGCTGTTGGAGCGGGCCGACATGTCGGCGAAGCTGAGGCGGACGTGGCGGCCGTCCTCCTCGACGATGTGCAGCGCGACCCGGTCGTTGCCCTCCGCGATCCGGTCGAACCAGTCCAGCGCCCAGTTGAAGCGTTCGGGGCGAGGCCAGACGAAGCCCTCGTACGCCCGCGCGTAGTCCTCCCGGTGCGCCAGGAGGAAGTCCCGGGCCGCCCGGAACTCCTCGGTCGGACCACCCGCCGCGCCTGTCGAGCCCGTCGACGCCCGTGCCCTCATGTGTGCCCTCCTCTGTCCTGCCTCGTTGCGGGACCGTTCCCCGACATCGTGTAATCAGTCGGTGCGTCGCACCAGCCCCCGGACAAGGGGCACCTCGGTGCGGCCGGGCCACGGGAGAGGTTGCACATGGTGTCCTTGGAACGGTTCCTGGCGTTCGCCGGGATGTCGTTGGTGGTGATCGTGATCCCGGGGCCGAGCGTGCTCTTCGTGATCGGCCGAGCCCTGGCCCATGGCCGCCGGACGGCGCTCGCGTCCGTGTTCGGCAACGTGGTCGGCTCGTACGCCCTGGTCGTGGCGGTCGCGCTGGGCGTGGGCACGCTGGTCGAGGCGTCGGTCACCGTCTTCCTGGCCGTCAAGCTCGCGGGCGCCGCCTACCTGGTCTTCCTCGGCGTACAGGCGTTCCGGCACCGCGGGGACCTGCGGGCATCCGCCATGGAGCGGCCGGCCGGACCGGCCCGCAGCGATCTCCGTACCGTGGTGGACGGCTTCGTCGTGGGGATCACCAATCCCAAGGGGATCGTGTTCTTCGCGGCCGTGCTGCCGCAGTTCGTGGACCACTCGGCGGGCCGTCTCGCCGCGCAGATGCTGGTCCTCGGACTGGTGCCCATCGCGATCGGCCTGGTCACCGACACCCTGTGGGGCCTGGGCGCGGCGGCGGCGCGGAGCTGGTTCGCCCGGTCCGAGCGGCGGCTGTCGCTGGTGGGCGGCGCGGGCGGCTTCGCGATGATCGGTCTCGGAGTCACGGTCGCGGCGACGGGCCGGGCCGACTGAGCCACGCGAGGGCCGTGGGCTGTCGAGCGGGGCGGGCCGGCATCGGGACACCGGGTGGATGTCCGGGCGGGCGGTGTTTTGGGGAAAGCCCCGAACACCGCCCGCCCGGTCATGACGGCTCCCGGCTCATCGCCGCGCGGGCCGTGCCAGTGTGTAGCCGCCGACGCCGGCGAGCGCGCCGAGCACGCCACCGGCCACGGTCCACAGCCAGCGGTCCGTCCACCAGCCGGAGGACCAGCCGTCCTCGGGCTCGACCCCGGAGGCGGCCAGCCGGGCGCCCTCGCTCGACGCGCCTCCGTTCTCGCTCTGCGAGACGGTGGTACGGCCAGGCGTCAGCGGTACGGACAGCGTGCCGTCGACGGCCGCCGAGCCGCCCACGTCCTTCATGGCCGCCTCGACCTCCGCGCGGACGGGCAGGCCCAGGTCCACCTGCTGCCCGCTGACGACGGTGAGCCGTACGAAGTAGCTGCCGGGCAGTGGGTCGTCGGACCATGGCTCGGCCCAGGCACGTACCGTCCGCAGCGTGCAGCGCAGCTCCACCGCCCGGGCGTCGGCCGCCAGCGCGCGGGTCTGCGCGCCGTAGACGCACGGCTGCCGACGGCGCAGGCCGTCGTAGACGTCGATCCGCCAGGTGAGGGCGCCCTGCCGGGCGGCGGCGGACTCGGGGAACTCGACCTTCGCGGAGACGGTGGCGCGCTGCCCCGTGTCCGCCGGGAAGACCCAGTAGAGGTAGTCGCCCGAGGACGCCTCGGCCGTCGCGCGCTGGCCGGGCCGGAAGGCCGTCGCCGTACGGAACGACGTGCCCGCCTCGGTCGGCGCCTCGGCGCTGTCGGAATCCTCGGACGCCGTGGCCGCCGGGGACTCGTCGGCCAGGGCCGCCCCCGCCGTGCCGAGCAGCAGCAGCAGTCCCGCCAGCAGGGAGCGGGCGAAGAGTCCGGCGAACCGGGTGAAGTCGGTTACGGTACGCATCAGTTGGCCTCCCAGACGACACGCAGGCGGGAGATCCAGCCCCACAGCAGCCCGGCCACCAGACCGGTGAGGACCAGGGTGGCGAGCAGCCACCAGCCGCGGCCGAGCCCGAACGCGGCGGCGTCGGACGCCTCGTCGGGCGCGTCGACCAGGTCGACGGAGAGCTCGACGGGCAGACCCGGGGTGGTCTTGACGGAGTCGGGCGCGGAGAACGCGTTGCTGACCTGGAGGCAGACGGTCTCGGCGGCCGGCTTCTCCTCACCGCCGGTGTCGGTGTCGGCGTCGTCGTTCTCGGGCTTCGGATAGCGCAGGCCCGTCGAAATCACGTCGGTGCGTCCGTCGCCCGCTTCGGAGCCGCGCACGATCTCGCGGCCGTGGACGGTCACGGCCCGCAGCAGCACGCCGTAGTCCTTGTCGACCGCGCGGTCCGCGGCGACGCTCACCGAGGCACGCAGCTCCTGACCGGGCAGGACGTCCACGCGGTACCAGCGGTGCTCGGAGAACTTCTCACGGTCGCTGTAGAGCCCGGGCTTGATCCGCGGCGCGTCGGCGCAGCGGGCGGCGCCCTCCGTGGCCACCGGGGTGACGACGGGATCGGCCGCCCGGTCGACCAGCTGCTTGACGCGGCCGGAGAGTTCGTCGGTGTGCCGCACGGAGGTGTAGGTGCCGCCGGTCGCCTCGGCGATGCAGGTCAGCTGGCGTCGGGTCTTGTCGTCCGGCACCAGGCCGAGGGTGTCGATGGTGAGGTGGATTCCCTTGGCCGCGATCTCCCGCGCGACCTCGCAGGGGTCGAGCGGGGCGCAGGTGTCCTCGCCGTCGGTGATGAGGACGATCCGGCGGGTGGCGTCCCCGCCCTCGAGGTCGTCGGCCGCACCGAGGAGGGCGGGGCCGATGGGCGTCCAGCCGGTGGGGACGAGGGTGGCGACGGCGGTCTTGGCCTCCGTACGGTCCAGTGGCCCGACGGGGTAGAGCTGCTCGGTGTCCTTGCACCCGACCTTGGTGTCCTTGCCCGGGTAGGTGGCGCCGAGGGTGCGGATGCCCAGCTCCACCTCCTCCGGCACGGCGTCGAGCACCTCGTTGAACGCCTGCTTCGCCGCGGCCATCCGGCTCTTCCCGTCGATGTCGCGGGTCCGCATGGAACCGCTGACGTCGAGGACGAGATCGACCTTCGGAGCGGCTGCTCCGGCGGGCTCGTCCGCGGTGGGGGCGGCGGACGCGGCGGGTGGCAGGAGCCCCACGGCCAGGGTGGTCAGCACGCCGCACAGGGCGAGTGCGGACCGTCTACGTATGATCATCGACGGATGATAGTGAGAATCGGCTGACGAGGCCAAAACACACTGACCGGCCGTCAATTGGGCATACGAGACGAGCAGAGGTGGCCAGGATGGGCGACGGCACGGGCAGCGGGGCGAGCGGCTACGGGACCGTCGGCGCGCGGTACGAGGGCCGTGGGTCGGACGGGAGCATCCCTGGAGCGTACCCGCCGGACGGGCTCCGGCCGCTCTACCTCGGCACGTACACCTCCGGTCCGGGCGCCGGGACCGGGATCGGCCTGGCGGCGTACGACCCGGACACGGGCGCGATCTCGTCCGCCGGCACGCTCACGGGCGTCGAGAACCCGTCGTACCTCGCCCTCCATCCGAACGGCCGTACGCTCTACGCGGTCGACGAGCGGGAGGACGGCCGGGTCACGGCGGTCGCGACCGGCGGCGCCGGGACCGGCGGCCCCACCGTCCTGGGCTCCCGCGGCACGGGCGGCGCGGCCCCCACGCACCTGTCGGTGCACCCGGGCGGCCGGTGGCTGCTGAGCGCCAACTACACGTCCGGCAGCGTGGCCGTCCACCCTATCGAGCCGTCGGGAGCGCTCGGCCGGCGTACGGATCTGGTCACGCACGCGGCCCCGCCCCCGGGCCCGGGCCGGAGCGGACCGCACGCCCACCAGGTCGTCACCTCGCCGGACCGCGGCCACGTGCTCGCCGTGGACCTGGGCAACGACACGGTGTACAGCTACCGGCTCGACACCTCGGCCGGCACCCTGACCGAGGTCGCGCGCACGACGACGCGTCCCGGCGCGGGTCCGCGCCACCTCACGTTCCACCCGTCGGGCACGTTCGCTTATCTGGCCAACGAGTTGGACAACACGGTCGTGGTCTGCGCGTACGACCCCGGGACCGGTCGTCTCACCCCCGGCGAACCGCGCCCCACGGGGACCACCGGAACGGCCCGCAGCTTCCCGGCCCAGTTCGTGGTCACGGACGACGGCGCCTTCGCCTACCTCGCCAACCGGGGGCACAACAGCCTGACGCGCTACGCGATCGAGTCGTCCGGCGCGGCGCTCCGGCTGCTGGACACGGTCCCGGTGGGCGGCGACTGGCCGCGTCAGCTGTCGCTCTCGCCGGCCGGCGATCTGCTGTTCGCGGCCAACCAGCGGTCGAACTCGGTGACGGTCTTCCGTGTCGACCGGACCACCGGTGAACTGCGCCCGATGGGCGACCCGTTCGCCTCCCCGGTCGCGGCCTGTGCCCTGCCGCTGTAGCGTCCGACGTCCGGCGTACGTCCTTCTCCCTCCCCCGCGCACACCCACTCCTCTCCCCTCCCACGACAGACGTGGAGACGACGATGTGTCCCACCCCGCAGGCCCGGCCATGACGTTCCTGGTCAACGATCCGCGCGCGTTCGCCGACGAGGCCCTGGCGGGTTTCGCCGCCGCCCATGCCGACGAGGTCCGTGCGGTCCCCGGTGGAGTCGTCCGCGCCTCGGCCACGCCGCCCGGCCAGGTCGCCGTCGTCCTCGGCGGCGGCACCGGCCACTATCCCGCCTTCGCGGGCTGGGTGGGCCCCGGGTTCGCGCACGGGGCGGCCTGCGGCAATGTCTTCGCCTCCCCCTCGGCGGACCGGATCTGCTCGGTGGCGCGGGCCGCCGAGAACGGGGGCGGTGTGCTCCTCGGCTTCGGCAACTACGCGGGTGACGTCCTGCACTTCGGACACGCCGCCGAGCGGCTGCGCGCGGAGGGCTTCGACGCCCGGACCCTGGCCGTCAGCGACGACATCGTGTCAGGGCCGCCGGACGCGACCGCCGTGCGGCGGGGCATCGCGGGCGGCCTGGCCGTGCTGAAGATCCTGTGCGCGGCGGCGGAGGCGGGCTACGGCATGGACGAGACCGTACGGGTGGGCCGCGCGGCGAACGCGGCCACCCGGTCCCTCGGTGTCGCCTTCGGCGGCTGTGCGCTGCCGGGCGCCGAGAAGCCGCTGTTCACCGTGGCGGCCGGGCGGATGGGTGTGGGCCTCGGCATCCACGGGGAGACCGGCACCGAGGAAGGGCCGCTGCCCAGCGCCGACGCGACGGCCGACCTGATGGTGGACCGGGTGCTGGCGGATCGCGCGGCGGCGGCCGGACCGCACGACGGATCGTCCGCCGGCCGCCCGGAGCGCGCGGCGGTCCTGCTCAACGGGCTGGGCGCGATCACCTACGAGGAGCTGTACGTCGTGCACCGCCGCGTCGGCGAACGGCTCGCCGCCGAGGGCATCACCGTCGTCGCCCCCGTCGTCGGCGAACAGGTCACGAGCCTCGGCATGGCGGGGCTCTCCCTCACCCTGACCTTCCTGGACGACGAGTTGGAGGGGCTGTGGAGGGCCCCGGCCGCCGCCCCCGCCTTCCGGCGCGGCAGCGTCGCGCCGAGGCCGCCCCGTACGGACGACCTCACCGCGGCCCACCAGGTCCCGCCCGTCGTCCCGGGCACGGCGGCCTCGCGGGAGCTGGCGGCACGGATCGCGCGGGCACTGCGTACGGTGCGGGACACGATCGTCACGCACGAACGGCGCCTCGGGGACATCGACGCCGTGGCGGGTGACGGCGACCACGGCATCGGCATGCGACGCGGCGCGGAGGCCGCCGTGCGGGCGGCCGACGAGGCGGTGGCGCTGGGCGCGGGCGCCCGGACGCTGCTGTCGCGGGCGGGGGCCGCCTGGGCCGACCACGCCGGCGGCACGTCGGGGGCCCTGTGGGGCGCGGCGCTGGCGGCGTTCGGCGTGGAGCTGGGAGACGGCGAGGAGGATCCCGCGGCCGGTGCGGCGGACTCGGCGGCTGACGGGGAGGGCCCCGGAGTCGCGGGGCAGGACCTCGGAGCCGGCGGGCGGGAGTTCGTGGCCGGCGGACGGGAGCACGTCGCCGGAACGACGCGTCCCGGAACCGGCGCGGAAGCCGCCCATGCCGCCCGAGTGGTCCGTGCCGTGCGCGCCGCCGTCGACGCGGTGGTGCGGATCGGTGGTGCCAGGCCCGGGGACAAGACGCTCGTGGACTCGGCCGTGCCGTTCGTGGAGCGGCTGGAGGCTGCGTTGCCGGTGGCCGGGTTCGCCGCCGCGTGGACGGAGGCCGCCCTGATCGCGGGCGAGGCCGCCGAGGCCACGGCCGCCATCGCGGCGCGCCTGGGCCGGGCCCGTACCCACGGCGACCGCAGCCTCGGCACACCCGACGCGGGAGCCGTCTCGTTCGCCCTGATCGTGGCCGCCCTGGCGCCGGCCGTCCACCCCGCCGAGGGGGGCGACTGACGGGCGTCACCGCCGGCCCCGCACCTCCGGCCGTCGGGCGCCCGCGACACCCGTTCGGGCCGCTCCCCCTCTCCCCTTCCGCCCGGGTCTCGCGTCGCGGACGTCCGGTTGACGCCCTGACACCCCCGGCACACCCGGCCTTGACAAGTGCCCGTGCCTCGACAAGGCTCATGGGAGCGCTCCCACACCGGAGGAGGCGGCCCCCTCTCTCGCCGCCCCGCCATGGGCTGCCCATCCCGGAGCGGGAGCGCACCCCCTGCCGCGCGGCAGGCGAGAGCGCCGTTCCGTGCCGGATCCGTGGGGGACACGGCACGGAACGGCGCAGGCGGGTCCACACTCCCACCGATAAGTACATCTGTTCTTTAGTCGTGTACGTTTGTTCTTATGGAGAAGGTGAAACACCAGTGGGCCGCGGCGGACGGGGGCAGACGGGTCCGCCGACACGATCCGGAGCGCAGGACACGCATCCTGGACGCCGCCCTCGACGTACTCGTCACGGACGGGGCGGCCGGCATCACGCATCGGAAGGTCGCCGCACGCGCGGACGTTCCGCTGGGGTCGGTCACCTATCACTTCGCGAGCCTGGCCGCCCTTCAGGCACAGGCCTTCTCCTGGTACGTCGAACAACGGACCGCGGAGTTCGAGGGCCTCTTCACGGCAGTGCGGACGCACGAGGACCTGGTCGAGGTCCTGGTGGAACTCGTCCAGGGGGGACCGTCCCGGCGCCGCAGCGCGGTCCTCGGCTTCGAACTGCACCTGGCGGCCCTGCGCGATCCCGCTCTGCGCGCGCTCACCCAGAAGTGGACCGGGGACAGCCGGGCCGTTCTGGCCCGCTTCACCGGGCCGGAGGTCGCCGACCGGCTGGACGCCCTGCTCGAAGGGCTCATCCTGCGCGCGCTCCTGACGACGGAACCCGAGCCGCGCGAGGCGACGCGGGAGGCGATCGTGCGGGCGCTCACCCCGGTCCCCGGACGGGACACGTGAACGTGGTCGCCGCCCGCACCGGCGCCGCCCGTCCCCGGCCACGCCGGGAGCCTCAGCACCGCGAGGAGAACAACCCCATGCCGAGCAACCCGCCCGTGATCACGGTCAGTGACGCCGAACTGGCCGACCTCCGCTCCCGTTTGCAGCGCGCACGACGGGCCTGACCCGGGGCGTGGAGCGGGGGAGTGTTCCCACGGCCGTCGCCCTGTTCCCCGCCGACCTGAGCCGGCCGCCACGGAGCTGGGCCGAGCGAACCTACGCCGTCACGCGCTACACGCACCTGCCCCGCGGCGGCCACTTCGCCGCCCATGAGGAACCCGGCCCGCTGGCCCAGGACATCACCGAGTTCTTCCGCGCCCACCGTTCCCCGCCGTCCCCGCCGCTCCCGTGAGGTGCGCGGTGAGGTGCTCCGGCCGTACGGGCGTCCTGTTCAGCTCCAGCCCCGTCGCGTCCCTGATCGCAGCGAGGATCGCCGGCGTGGCGGAGAGGGTCGGCGCCTCGCCGACGCCGCGCAGCCCGTACGGCGCGTGGGTGTCGGCCAGCTCGAGGACATCGGCCGGCATGGTCGGGGTGTCCAGGATGGTGGGGATCAGGTAGTCCGTGAAGGAGGGGTTGCGGACCTTCGCCGTCGCCGGGTCGACGAGGATCTCCTCCATCACCGCCACGCCCAGCCCCTGGGTGCTGCCGCCGTGGATCTGGCCGAGCACGGAGAGCGGGTTGAGCGCCTTGCCGACGTCCTGGGCGACGGCCAGTTCCACCACCTTGACCAGGCCGAGCTCGGTGTCCACCTCCACGACGGCGCGGTGTGCGGCGAAGGAGTACTGGACATGGCCGTCGCCCTGCCCCGTCCGCCGGTCGAACGGCCGCGTCGGGCGGTGCCGCCAGACCCGTTCCACCTCCACCGCCTCGCCCGCCAGGACGTCCGCCAGGGGCGCCAGCACCTCGCCGGCGTCGGTGACGACCTTGCCGTCCTCCAGCAGCAGTCCGGCGGTGGCCCAGGCCGGGTGGTACGTGCCGAACCGGCGCCTGCCCAGCTCCAGTACCCGCTCCCGTACGGCCTCGCAGGCGTGTTTCACCGCGCCGCCGGTGACGTACGTCTGACGGGAGGCCGAGGTCGAACCGGCCGAGCCGACGCGCGTGTCCGCCGGGACGATCGTGACCTGGGTGACGCCCAGTTCGGTCCGCGCGATCTGCGCGTGCACCGTCACGCCGCCCTGGCCGACCTCGGCCATCGCGGTGTGGACGACGGCCACCGGTTCGCCGCCCAGTACGTCGAGTCGTACGCGCGCGGTGGAGTAGTCGTCG
Organism: Streptomyces hebeiensis; assembly: GCF_052983195.1. Taxonomy (NCBI): domain Bacteria; kingdom Bacillati; phylum Actinomycetota; class Actinomycetes; order Kitasatosporales; family Streptomycetaceae; genus Streptomyces; species Streptomyces hebeiensis. Next base: position 6,539,619 of record NZ_CM129812.1, on the reverse strand, counting down.
AAGCCCTCGGAGAAGCCGACGTTCTTGATGCCGACCGCGTAGCCCACGCCCCGGACGACTCCCTCGCCGTGCGTGGTGTTGGACAGGCCGCCGGGCAGCGCCCGGACGTCCGGCTCCTCGTCCGCCGTGAGCCACTGCCGCTCCGGCGGCAGCGGCCTGGCCTTGACCCGGCGCAGCAGTTCGGCGACCGGCGCCGGGGAGTCGACCCGCTGCCCCGTGGGCATGACCGAGCCCTGCTCCATGGCGTTGAGCCGCCGGAATTCCACCGGGTCCAGCCCCAGCCTGGCCGCCAGCCGGTCCATCTGCGCCTCGTAGGCGAAGCACGCCTGCACCGCGCCGAAGCCGCGCATCGCACCGCAGGGCGGGTTGTTGGTGTAGAGCGCCAGTGCCTCGATGTCGACGTGGTCGACGACGTACGGGCCGACGGAGAGGGAGGCGGCGTTGCCGACGACGGCCGGGGACGAGGAGGCGTAGGCGCCGCCGTCCAGCACGATGCGGCACCTCATGTGCGTGAGCCTGCCGTCGCGGGTCGCGCCGTGCTCGTACCACAGCCGCGCCGGGTGGCGGTGCACGTGGCCGAAGAAGGACTCGAAGCGGTTGTAGACCATCTTGACCGGCCGGCCGGTGCGCAGCGCCAGCAGGCAGGCGTGGATCTGCATCGACAGGTCCTCGCGGCCGCCGAAGGCGCCGCCGACGCCGGACAGCGTCATACGGACCTTCTCCTCGGGCAGCCCGAGGACGGGGGCGATCTGGCGCAGGTCGGAGTGGAGCCACTGGGTGGCCACGTAGAGGTCGACGCCGCCGTCCTCGGCGGGTACGGCGAGACCGGACTCCGGGCCGAGGAACGCCTGGTCCTGCATGCCGAAGACGTACTCGCCGGTGACGGTCACCTCGGCACGGGCCGCCGCGGCGGCCACGTCGCCGCGCACGATCGGCTGGCGGTGGACGACGTTGGGATGCGGGACGTGGCCGCTGTGGTGGTCCGTGCGGTGCTCGTGGACCAGGGGCGCGCCGGGGGCGGTGGCCGAGTCCTCGTCGGTGACCAGGGGCAGTTCTGCGTACTCGACGCGGATCCTGGCGGCGGCGCGGCGCGCGGTCTCGGGGTGGTCCGCGGCGACGAGGGCGACCGGCTCGCCGTGGTGCCGGACCTTGCCGGTGGCCAGAGCCGGGGTGTCCCGGATCTCCAGCCCGTAGTGGGTCACCGGGGCGGGGAGGTCGTCGTGGGTGAGGACGGCGTGCACGCCGGGGGTGGCGAGGGCCTCGGCCGTGTCGATGGAGACGAGGGTGGCGTGGGCGACGGTGGAGCGCACCGTGTGGCCCCACAGCATGTCCTCGTGCCACAGGTCGGAGGAGTACGCGAACTCGCCGGTGACCTTGAGGGTGCCGTCGGGTCGCGGGGTGGACTCGCCGATGCCGCCGGCGCCGGAGGTCGGGCCGGTGCCGGCGGCGGTGCGGGAGTCCTGGGTGAGACGGGTCGGGAGCCGGTCGGGGACCATGGTCAGCGACCGCCTTCCCGGGGACCGTCGAAACCGTTGGGACGGTCAGGGCCGTCGGGACCGCCGGTGGCGTCAGGGCCGCCCGGATCGTCGGGGCCGCCGGGACCGTCGGGACCGTCGGGGCTCTCCCGCGTCGTACGGGTGGGGTGCGGGGCGGCACGGCCGCGCTCCTGGCGGGCGGCGGCGAGGCGGACGGCGTCGAGGATCTTCTCGTAGCCCGTGCAGCGGCACAGGTTGCCCGAGAGCGCTTCGCGGATGTCCGCGTCCGTCGGGGACGGGTGGCGCTCCAGCATCTCGTCGGCCGCGACGAGCAGGCCGGGGGTGCAGAAGCCGCACTGCACGGCGCCCGCGTCGAGGAAGGCCCGCTGGAGGGGCGACAGCGCGCCGCCGTCACCGGCCGGCGAGTCGCCGGCCCACGGATCGCCGGCCGGCGGGTCACCGGTCGCCGGGTCGCCGGGTCCGGCCGCGGTCCGTGCCGGGACCCTCGCGCCGGACTCCCGGCGCCTCGCGTGGTCGGCGAGCCCCTCGACGGTCAGGACCTCGCGTCCCTCCACCTGGCCCGCCGCGACCAGGCAGGCGCAGACCGGCACGCCGTCCAGACGAACTGTGCACGAACCGCATTCACCTTGTTCGCAGGCGTTCTTGGAGCCGGGCAGGCCCAGCCGTTCGCGCAGCACGTACAGCAGGCTCTCGCCCTCCCAGACGTCGTCGGCGCTCTGCTCCCGGCCGTTGACGGTGAAGTTCACGCGCATGGTCACGCCGCCCCTTCCGCGGTCCCCCGGGCGCCACGGCCGTCGTCGGCCCGGTAGCGTTCCCAGGTCCAGGCGAGTTGCCGGCGTGCCATGACGCCGACGGCGTGCCGCCGGTATCCGGCGGTACCGCGTACGTCGTCGATCGGGTTGCAGGCGCCCGCGGCCAGGGCCGCGAACTGCCGGGCGGCCGACGCCGGGAGGGGCTGCCGGCTCTCCCAGAAGCCCCCCTCGTCCAGTACCGCGGTCAGGAACGTCTCCGCTTCCTTCGCCCGTACCGGGGTGGGGGCCGCGGAGCCGATTCCGGTCCGTACCGTACGCGTCGTGGGGTGCAGGGCCAGGCCGAAGGCGCACACGGCGATGACCATCGCGTTGCGGGTGCCCACCTTCGAGAACTGCTGAGGACCGTCCGCCTTTTGGATGTGCACGGTTTTGATCAGTTCGTCGGCCTCAAGAGCGTTACGTTTCACTCCCGTGTAGAACGCGTCGATCGGAATGCGGCGGGAGCCGCGTACCGACTCGACCTCGACCTCGGCGCCCGCGGCCAGCAGCGCCGGGTGCGCGTCACCGGCCGGGGAGGCGGTCCCGAGGTTGCCGCCGACCCCGCCGCGGTTGCGGATCTGCGGGGAGGCGACGGTGTGGGAGGCGAGCGCGAGACCGGGCAGCTCGGTCCTCAGATGCGCCATGACGTGGGCGTACGGCACGGACGCGCCCAGCGCCACGCTCTCCCGGCCGATGCTCCACTCGTACAGCTCGGAAACGCGGTTGAGGTCGAGCAGGTACCGCGGCCGTCGCCGATCGAAGTTGATCTCGACCATGATGTCGGTGCCACCCGCTATGGGTACGGCCTCGGGATGTTCGGCCTTGGCTGCGAGCGCGTCCTCCCAGCCGACGGGGCGAAGGAAGTCCATGAGCGGCCCTCTTCTTGATCATTTGTGATCTTCCGCGACCGGGTCTCCCGTGTTCGGATCGCCCGCGACACCCACCCGCCGCAACGGCCGGTCCTCGACATGCGAGACGTACGGCACTAGTACACAAGCCCGCGCTCCACCCGGTGCAGTCACCGAAACCATGAAGGAATTGACTGGTCGGCCGACCGGTCTTGTAGATTCGAACGAATGACGGGGTCTGGTAACCGTGCGGATTCCCTCTTGAAACAAGGCGCGCTGAAACAAGACGCGCCCATATGGGGCGACAACAAGGTCAGGAACGATCGGCTCTGGGCAACCTTGATCGAGAACGATCGGGGTGCTGCGGGACCGGACGGTTCCGGCACCCACACCATCGAACGAGAGAGATCGGCGGCGACGAGATGCGGCTGCGCGCACTGCTGGGGACCGACGCGCTGGGCCTGCGGCTGCTCGGCGGGGAGGAGGAGCTGGACCGTTCCGTACGCGGGGTGATGACCACCGACCTGCGTGACCCGAGCCGCTACCTCTCCGGGGGCGAGCTGGTCCTCACCGGTCTCGCCTGGCGGCACCGCGCCGAGGACTCCGAACCCTTCGTCCGCGTCCTCACGTCCGCCGGGGTCGCCGGGCTGGCGGCGGGCGAGGCCGAACTGGGCCCGGTCCCCGACGACCTCGTCGCGGCCTGCGCCCGGCACCGGCTGCCGCTCTTCGCGGTCAGCGAGGAGGTCGCCTTCGCGACGATCACCGAGCACGTGGTGCGGCAGGTCTCCGGTGAACGGGCCGGGGACCTGGCGGCGGTCGTGGACCGGCACCGCAGGCTGATGGCCTCCGGCCCGGCCGGCGGCGGCCCCGACGCCGTGCTCGACCTCCTCGGATCCGACCTCGACCTGCGGGCGTGGGTGCTCTCCCCGACCGGCCGGCGGATCGCGGGCACCCCCGTGGCGCTGTCCCCGGCACGGGCGGCGGCGCTCGCGGGGGAACATCTGGCCGCCGTGCGCACGGGCCGCCCCGGACCGTACCGGACGGTGGTGGAGGGAACGGCGTACGCCCTGTTCCGCGTGACGGACGCCCGGCACGCCGCCGCCCCCGCGCCGGGCGCCGCCACCGCGCCTCCTCCGCACGACGCGCACCGCCCCCACGAACGGCACGGCCCGCACGACGCGCGCGGCACGCGGCGCACGGCGCTGTCCGACTGGCTGCTCGCCGTCGAGGCGGACACGAGCGACTGGCCGGCGGCGCGGCTCGACCTGCTCCAGGGGGTGACCCAGTTGATCGCGGTGGAGCGCGACCGGCGGGACGCGGCCCGTACCGTACGGCGCCGGCTCGCCCAGGAGGTCCTGGAACTGGTCCAGGCGGGCGCGCCGGCCGCTGAGATCGCCGCCCGCCTCCGGGTCGCGGCGCCGGTCCTGCTGCCCGGGCTCCCGACGGCACCGCGCTGGCAGGTCGTGGTGGCCCGGGTGGAGTGGGCCCCGCCCGGCGACGAGGCGGAGCCGGCGGCCGGCACGAGCGGCACCGGCCCGGGCGACTCCCCGGCGACCGCGACCGGCAGCACGTCGGCATCCGGCGGCGGCCCGTCGAGCGCCCACGGCGAGGTGGCGCAGGCGCTCCTCGAGGAGATCCTGGTCGACCCGGCGGCCGTGGGGACGGACGGCGCCGACCGGATCGCGGTGGCACGGTCGGGGGAGGAGGCGATCGCGCTGGTCCCCCTGCCTCCGCCGGGAAGCGACCGGCGGCTTCCCGGCGAATCGGGCACGGACGGTCCGGGAACGGACCGGCCGGCCGCCGACCGTCCGGATGCCGTACGGGCTCGGACCGCGCCGGAGACGGGAGCCGCCGGTACGGTGTCCGGCACCGGGCTCGGTGCCGACCCGGATGCGGCGCTGCACGCGGACACGTTGCTCGCGGCCGTGGCGGGACCGCTGTCCTCCGGACTCGGGGACGACGGACGCCTGACGCTGGGCGTCAGCGCGGCCGTGCACTCGGCGGAGGGCCTGCGCGGCGCGCTGGAGGAGGCCCGGCACGCCCGCCGGGTGGCCGCCGCCCGCCCGGGCCCGGTCTGCGCGGCGGGCCACCACGAACTGGCGTCGCACGTCCTGCTGCTGCCCTTCGTCCCCGACGACGTACGGCTCGCCTTCACGGCCCGGCTGCTGGACCCCCTGCGCGACTACGACCGGCGCCACCGCGCGGAGTTGATCCCGACCCTGGAGGCGTTCCTCGACTGCGACGGCTCGTGGACGCGGTGTGCGGCCAGGTTGCATCTGCACGTGAACACGTTGCGGTACCGCGTCGGCAGGATCGAACAGCTGACGGGCCGCGAGCTGTCCCGCCTGGAGGACAAGCTGGACTTCTTCCTGGCGTTGCGCATGCGCTGAGCGCACGATGGTGGGCGCGGTGCGGCCGGGACGCGACGCGCCCCGGCCGCACCCCCGTTCCGGGTCGCACCCCCGTTCCGGGCCGGGCCGCCCCGTCACCGCCCGGCCGGGGTCACTTCTCCTCCGCCGCCCCGGCGGCCTCCGCGCCGAGCGCCGCCGTCACCACCTCGAGAGCCTCGACGATCCGGGCCTCGACGGCCGCCTTGCCGATGCCGAGGCCGGTGAGCACGCCGCCGCCGTCCTCGAATTCCAGGAGCGCGAGCAGGATGTGCTCGGTGCCGACGTAGTTGTGGCCGAGCCGCAGGGCCTCCCGGAAAGTCAGTTCCAGGACCTTCTTGCCGCCCGCGTCGTACGGGACGAGCTCGGGGACCTGCTCGGCCGCCGCCGGCAGCGCGGCCGTGGCCGCCGTCCGCACGTCCTCCGCCGTCACCCCCTGCTCGGCGATCACCTTCACGGCGATCCCCTCCGGCTCGCTCAGCAGCCCCAGCACCAGGTGGGCGGGGGTGATCGTGTCGTTGCCCGCGGCGCGCGCCTCGTTCTGCGAGGCGATCACGACGTTCCTGGCCCGCGGGGTGTAGCGGCCGAAGCCCTGGTTGGGGTCGAGGTCCGAGGTCGTGCCGGGGTCCTTCGGCACGAAGCGCTTCTGTGCCGCCTGCCGGGTGACCCCCATGCTGTGGCCGATCTCCGTCCAGGAGGCACCGGAGCGCCGGGCCTGGTCCACGAAGTGGCCGATCAGGTGGTCCGCCAGCTCCCCGAGGTGATCGGCGGCGATCACCGCGTCGGAGAGCTGGTCGAGAGCGTCGGGACGGGCCTTCTTGATGGCCTCGATCAGGTCGTCGAGGCGCACGGGATGATTCACGCGAGTGGGTTGCGTCATGGAGGCAACCCTAGGTTGACACCCACCGGGCGTCAACCCGTCGTTGACAATCGCGGCTCAATGCGGCGACGCGTTCGAGCCGTCACCCCGGACCGCGAAGGAGGCGCCCGACCCTCGAAAAGGGGGCGCTAGACCGGCAGTTGACCACCGTCACCCAAACCGGTCACGAGGGAACGATCAACGGCCCACCGAGCGCACCGGGCGGACCGGATCATCCGCCACCATCGCCTCACCCCCACGTCAGCGCGGGCACCCCGGCCCCGGCCGGGTCCGCCCCCGAAACCGTGCGCCCCACGCGGACCCCGTACGCGCCCCCGCCTCACGCCCCTGTACCACCGGCGTCGGTCATGGGTTTGTGAAATCTTTCACCTGACCTATTGGCCCGGCATGCCCATCCATGCTGAGATGCGTCCCACACCCAACAGCACAATGGCGCGCTCGGGGAGGGCAATGTGGCGTATTCCGCCATGTCTGGCACCGAAACCACCACAGGTGACGACCCTCTCCAGACAGCGGTGTGGCGGCTGCGCTCACGCGGCTGCTGGAGCGACGCGGCGGCCCTGCTGACCCCGCACGCCACCGCACCGGCGGCCGCGCTGCAGCGGGCCGCCCTCCTCACCGAACGCTGTCTGTTCACCGGCGCCGGCTGGTCCGAGGCGGAGGAGGCCCTCCGTACGGCGGAGGCCACGGCGCGCGAGGACCACGAGCGCGGCGCCGCCGCCTGCGAGCGCGGCCACCTCGCGTACGCCTCGACGGTCCTCGGCGTCCGCGACCGGGCCGACGAGGCCCGCGCCGCGCTCGGCCGGGCGGCGGCCCTGCTCGGCCCGGACGCCCCCGGCCGCGCCCTTCTCGACTTCCGCCGGGGGCTGATCGCCGAGCACCTCTCGGACTCCCCGCAGTCGGCACGCGCCGCGTACCGCCGCGCCCACGCGGCCGCCACGGCGGGCGGGGAGACGCTGCTGCTCTCCTTCACCTGGCGCCATCTGGCCGGACTGGCCCTGCGGGAAGGCGAATTGGCCGAGGCCCGGCACGGTTTCGGGGAGTCCTTGAGGATCCGGGAGGAGCTGGGCTACCTCGTGGGGACGGCACCCGCGCTCGCCGCGCTCGCGGACGTCGAGCCGGAACCGGAGGCGGGACGGTTACGCGCGGAGGCCGGGCGACTGTTCCGGCTGCTGGGCGGCGTACCGACCTGGCTGGCGGACCAGCTCGCGCCACCGCCCGCACCCGCGGCCTGACCCCGCGGCCTGACCACTCGCCCCGCGGCCCGGAGCGCCCGCGCGACTCCGCCGGGGAGGTCGACGGGGCCGACCGGTGCCGACACCCCCGGCCGCTGCATCACCTCGATCGCCGAACTCCTCGGCGTCTCCCCGGGCACCCTCTGCAACCACATCCCGGACCGGCGCGAGCTGCGCGGCCGTCCAGGCCCGGCGACCACATCCAAGATCCCCTCACTGCTGCGGCCCGCGTTCGCCAAGGTGAAGCCCCACGCGTCACTCTGGCCGAATACCACCCACCCCACCCCTCACCACGGGCTCCCCACAACCCCGTTACGCACTCGTCACGACCTTGCCCTTGGCATGATCCATCGACAGGAACAAAGAGGGGCACAGCACCCGTGGGCAGACAATGGGGTACGCGGAAAGCGCCTCACGGCAGACGAGAAACAGCCATCAAAGCGCGCAAATTAGGAAGGCCGCTGAGTACCAGTCAGATACGAGAAAATCGGAACAAACCATACGTCCATCACTCGATCGTGTGGTGATAAGATCGCGGAGCTTGCCAAGCGGCACCAAACCCGCTATGGCATACGAAAAGTCAGCGCATCGGCCCAGAATTCCGCCACCCCGGGGAGAACTATGCCATTAGCCGGGCCTTTCCAGGCAGCACGGCAGGCGAGTATGCGCGACCGATCCATATGTCTGTGACCGCGAGATGTCAATTACGGCGAGCTGACTCGAACGCCCCGCCCTTCGCAGACCTTCAGTCCGTGGTGGCCCAGTCGCCTAAGAGAGACTTATGACGCAATACTTCCAGGATCCAGCGCTTTGGGGCCTGATAGCCGCTGGAACTCCTGTGGCCGCGACCGCGATCATTCGCGGGAGAAAGACGATCGCCGAACTACGGAAGGAAAAACAGGAACTCAAGGCTCATTACACCAGCCTGGAAGAGCACTACACGGAGTCCGTGGAAGAGGCCAAGGACCGGGCGGAAGAGGCCACGAAGACGGCCCTGAAGTCCGCCATGCGCACGCTCCAGGGCCTCGCCGGCGAACAGCAGTTGGTGATCACCAAGCTTCAGGAGAAATACGGGGACCAGCAGATCCTCCAGGATCTCCTCGACATCGACCACATGAATTCGCAGTTCGCCCGGCGTGCCCAGTCCATCGCCGTGCTCTGCGACGGCTGGCTGGGCCGACAGCGTTCCGCCGCGTCCCTCTACGATGTGGTCCGCAGCGCGAAGGGCCGCATCCGCCACTTCACCCGGGTCGAGATCCGCGCCCAGAGCAATTTCGCCATCGTCAGCCGCGCGGTCGAGCCCGTCGCGCTCACGCTCGCCGAACTACTGGACAATGCCACCAGTTATTCGGCGCCCGAGACGATGATCGAGATCAACATCCGGCCGGTGCCGAAGGGCGTCTGCATCATCGTCGACGACGCCGGCGTCGGCATGAACGAGGAAGAGAAGAACAGGGCCGCGAAACTGCTCTCTAGCGAGCGGTCGCCCGGTGTCTCCGGACTCGGCAACCCGCCGCAGTTCGGCTTCACCGTCATCGGCGTGCTCGCCGCCCGCTACGGCTTCACCGTCTCCGTGGACTCCACCTCCCCCTACGGCGGTGTACGCGCGGTCGTCCTGCTGCCCGACGAACTCCTCACCGCCATGCCGGAACCGGAACTCAGGCCGGACCCTCAGCCGAAGGAGACCCCTGCCGTGGCCGCGTCCTCCCCGATGCCGCCCGATCAGGGCCCGGCGGCGCCCGCCCCGGCGACATCGACCGCGTTCGGCGGCCAGAGTCCGGATCCCGAGCCGATCTCGTTCGGCGGCCAGGGCCACGCGGCGCCGGCCCCGACCACGATGGGCGGTCTGCCGAAGCGGCGCCGGCGCGGCGCGATCTCCATCGTGCCGTCGGCGGAGGAGCCCGCGCAGGGCACGGGCGGCGACACAGAGGACGTGCCCCAGCGCTCCAGCGAGCAGGCCGCGTCCGTCATGGGGGCTTTCCAGCGCGGAACGCGGTCGGGCCGACGTTCCCCCAACGCATTCACCGAAGGGCATGAGACTCAGTGAATTACGACCTGTCATGGATGCTTGACAGCGCTCTTGAAGTGCCCGAGGCCCGGCACGCGATCCTCGTTTCGGCCGACGGTCTGCTCATGGCGCGTTCGCGGGACGTCGGCAAGGACCACGCGGACACCGTCGCTGCCGCGATGAGCGGAATGCAGTCACTCAGCCGTACCGTCTCGGAGTTCGTCGGCAAGGTCCCGCACAACCGGCCGCAGTGGCGGCAGACGCTGGTGGAATTCGACCACGGCTACGTCTTCCTCATATCGGCGGGTGAAGGCGCCTATCTCGGCGTCTCGGCATCGCCCGAGGTCGACATGGCCGAGATCACCTTCCGTATGCAGCAGCTCGTCGGCCAGCTCGGCAAGTCCCTGACCAGCCCCCCTCGAGAGATTGCTGACACCAAGGCATGACAACACCAGATGATCCGGACCTGGAACTCGAAGCCGCTCCATTAGTACGCGCGTATGTCATCACCAATGGCAGAAGCCTTCCGGCGGACGACGAGTTCTCGCTGATCACTCTGGTGACGGCGGCTCAGGACATGCCCCCGACCGGTCAACTCGACCCCGAGAAAAGACGCCTTCTGGACCTGTGTTCCGGAGGCTATCTCGCGGTTGCCGAGATCGCCGGGCACACCGAGCTGCCGGTCGGCGTCGTCAAACTTCTGCTGTCGGACCTCACACAGGCGGGATACCTCTACACCCGGGCTCCCGTACCCCCTGCGAAGCTGGTCGACAGACGCATACTCGAGGAGGTGCTGCATGGCCTTCAAGCCCGTTTCGGATAACGGCGTCTATTTGCGCGACTCGGTGCAGACCGCTGCCAAGATCCTGGTGGTGGGGCATTTCGCGGTGGGCAAGACGACCTTCATCGGCACCATGTCGGAGATCCCGCCGCTGCGTACCGAAGAGGTGATGACCCAGGCGAGCGCCGGCGTCGACGACCTCAAGGGCACGCCGGGGAAGACCACGACCACGGTCGCCATGGACTTCGGCCGGCTCACCCTGAGCGAGAAGCTTGTCCTGTACCTGTTCGGAACACCCGGACAGCAGCGCTTCGTCCAGGTGTGGGAGGACATGTCCCGGGGCGCGCTCGGCGCACTGGTACTGGTCGACCCGGACCGACTGGAGGAGTCGTTCCCGGTGATGGACCTGGTCGAGCACTACGGCATCCCCTACGCCATCGCCGTCAACAGGTTCGACGACACGTCACACCACTCCGACGAGGAGATCCGGGAAGCGCTCGACCTGCTGCCCGAGACGCCGCTCGTCAACTGTGACGCTCGCGATCAGCGCTCGTCGGCGAACTCGCTGATCACCCTGGTCCGTTATCTCCAGTCTCGCCTCAACTAGCGTTTCACCCACGGCCGTGTCCGGATCTTGAGCTGTGACGCGAAAGTGCCTTCTGAACTGGGGCGATGAGGCTTGTCCAGGGCTTCTGTCACCACAGCGGGAAGGCACTTTCCGCGTACCCGCCCCGGGGCGCGTCCCGAGCTCGTCATCCCGGCCGACGGTCGCGGAGCGGCCGGCCACGTGGGAGTCGTGGCGGCTCGGGCACAGCTCCGACATTCGCAAATCCTCCGATTCTCTCTTTGGCACGCCCTGACATAGGAGCCTGACTCATGCAGTCCCCAGCCGATCGCCCCACTCCGCCCCCGGGATGCCCCGCTCACGAAAACGGACAGAACCATCGCACCCCGCTGTACACGGGAGCCCTTTCAGCCGATTCGGCAGGCGTCTACGACCGTTTGAGGAAGTTCGGCCCGGCCGCGCCGGTCGAACTCGCCCCCGGAGTGGAGGCGTCGCTGGTCACGGACTACGCGGCAGCGCTCCATGTGCTGCAGAACCCCGACATGTTTCCGCGTGACGCACGACGCTGGCGCGCCCTCAATGAAGGCCGCGTGCCGGCCGACAGCCCGGTGCGGCCCATGATGGAATACCTGCCCGGCCCGCTGATGGCCGACGGGGCGGAGCACCTCAGGCTGCGCCAGGCGATGACGGACAGCCTGGCCCGAGTCGACACCCACCGGCTGACTCGCCTGGTGGACAGGTCCACCAAATTCCTGATCAGCCAATTCGAAGCACAGGGCAGGGTCGACCTGGTCGGCAATTACGCTCAACTCGTGCCGCTCCTGGTTTTCAACGAACTCTTCGGCTGCCCGGGCGAAATCGGCGACCGAGTGGTGTACGGCATCTCAGGAATGTTCGACGGGGCCAACGCCGACGAAGCGAAGCACATCCTGATCGGGGCATTGGCCGAGCTTGTGCAATTGAAGCACAGCAAGCCGGGGGACGACATCACTTCCTGGCTGTTGGAGCACCCGGCCGCGCTCACCGACGAGGAAATGATCCCGCAGCTCATCCAGCTCATGGGTGCGGGAATGCAGCCACTCGCGGATCTCATCGCAAGCGCGTTGTTGGTCATCCTGCGCCCTGATGACCAGAACGGCGGTGAACTTCTGGTCGAAGACGCCATCGACAGCGTGCTGTGGAACAACCCTCCCATCGCCAACTACGCGGCGCACTACCCCGTCCAGGATGTCGACCTGGGAGGAAGCAAGCTGGACGCCGGAGACCCCGTGCTCATCAGCTTCGCCGCGGCCAACAGCGATCCCAGCCTGTCCACGAGCCGTCAGACGCTCAGCAGGCGCGCCCACCTCGCCTGGGGCGCGGGCCCGCACGCCTGCCCGGCCAAGGACCCCGCACGGCTGATCACCGCGCGGGCCATTGAAATCCTCCTCAACCAACTGCCGGACCTGGAGCTGGCGGTGGACCAGGACAAGCTGGTGTTCACCCCCGGGCCCTTCCACGTGGCGGTCACGGAACTGCCCGCCCGATTCACTCGCCCCGTTCGCGAGGAAGCCCGTCCCACACCCCGCGCGGCGGCAGCGCCGGGCTCCTCAGGTCCGCAGCGGGAGCAGACGTCTGCCGCTCCCCAGCAGAAGGGATTCTGGAGCGGGTTCCTTTCCTGGTGGAAGGGATAAGAAGGGGGCACTCGAGCCGGGTTCGCGCCGACGTTCCCCCGCCGTGAGAAGGCGTCGGGCCCAGGGGTCTACGGGCCCCAGGCCGACCAGCCGCTCTCTTGGTCTCCGATCAGGCCACCGCCGGCGATCGGAAGCGAGGAAAGGTACTCACCGGGCAGGCAGAAGGCATCAACCAGGCCGCTCATGTGCGGTACGAGGACCGCGATGACCTCATTGACGGCAGCGGAGACGCCGCGGACATGGTCGGGGGTCAGATGGCCGTCCGCGAGCAGCACCCCGGTGTGGGGCTCGAGCTGACGGAGCAGGAAGAGCCGGCACAAGTGCTCCAGGAGCATCCGTGCCGTCGGGTCGACCGCACGGGCCGCCGCGGCGATGAACGCATCGGCGGCCTTCCGGCCGGCGTGCGCCGACACCATCTCCAGGGCCGCGGGGGACGCCTCGTTCCAGCGGCCCAGGGGGTCGCCCATGGGACCTCGGCGCAGGGCTTTGCTCGCCCTGCGCTGCGCGTCGCGCTCGACCTCGACGAGCAGATCACGCAGATAGGTCACGTTGGTCAGCAGTTGTTCGCCGGCCGGCGGATCCGGCCGGAGGCGGTCGGGGCGGGACTCGAAGAGCATTTCCGAGGCAGCCTTTACCCAGATGACCAGGTTGTCGCCCTCTGCGGTAATCGTGCCCTCAATGGTCGACGTCAGGTCGGATATTCCGTTGACCGGGAAAAGGCCCTGTGCGCCGCACCGCTCTCGTGCGTCCACGGTGATCTCGCGGGCCCGCCACGTGATCCAGCCTTTGGCCACTGCGACAAGACGCTCGACCTCGACCTGGTTCTCCGGTGTGTGTCCTGCCCATTGGGCAACGATGTCACGCTGCAGAAACGTTGCCGCATAGACGGTCGCGATCCCGTCCAGGAGGCTGCCGGCGTGGCTGCGGTGGGCCACCAGCGGGACCCTCTCACCGGCCTTCGGTCCGCTTATGTGCCGTGCGTGCGCATGCTTCACGGCGATGGCCAGGGCTGCTCGGGCCATTCCGACAGCGCCCGCGCTCATGCATAGTTTTCCGCTGGTCACCCTGCTGATGGAGTTCAGGAACCTCTGCCGCGCGCTGCCCAGGGCGCTGTGGAAGCTGCCGTCCCGTCCGAGCCGCCCGTGCTCTCCTCCCAGCAGCGCCTCATGAGGAAGCCGCACCCGGTCGAAAGAGGTGAGACAGTGGTCCATCGGGGTACCGGTGCGATCCGGGAGTTGCCTGACGTGGATTCCGGGCAGATGTCCGGTTTCATCGCTCAGCGGCGTCAGGAACAGGAAGCACCCGTGATCCTCACCGTCGACGACCAGCCGCGCCATCACGACTGCGGTCTTCGGTCCGCCTGTGAGCGAGGTGTTCGGCATGAATTTCTGGGCGCCCGGGGCGGGGGTGTGCAGGACGAATCCGCCCGTTTCCCTGTCGAATTCCGCCGTCGTCCGCAGCGCGGCCGCGTCGTTGCCGTGATCCAGCTCGGTGCAGAGGAAGGTGCCCGTCCTGCGCATCGAAGCGTAGTCGGACAGGTCATGCCCTTTCGGGCTGCCGGCCCTGTGGTCCAGCAAACTTCCCATGAAAAGGTTGTAGTGGATGCTCGCGAGGGTACCCAGTCCGCCGTCCGCCACCCCGGCCCACTCATGCAGGGCCGCCAGCCTCTGTATGTCCAGGGGCAGCTCTTCCGGAGAGTCCATGGTTTTATTCACGGAACGCAGCCGCGAATAAGAGAGTGCCGCTCGTTCCTCACTGGACAGTCCCGGACGATATCTGAACTCCTCCGTGCCCAGAAGTTCTCTCCAGGGCCCGTGAATCCGTCCCTGATCGGCCCCGTCGAAGAGTGAGTGAGCGAGGTCCAGCACAAAAGGATCGGCTGCCTCATGACCCTTATCCGCGAGGTTCTGCGTCCTCGCAGCCCTCCAGAAGGGAACCTTGTCCCGAAATGTCAGCATGGCGGTAAGTAACTCCATACGAAACCTAGCACTGGCAAGGAAGGTCTCACACGATTGAATGCCAAGGGGCGACTTTTAGCCAGGGACTTCCGGGGCATTTTTTTGAGCCGAACATCACATACACTCGTCAACATGCCGAGGATTAGATGAGTCCACCCATGGGAATAAATGTGTTCCTTTCATCCGTGGGGTCTCGGATGAGGTCCGCCGTCCCGGAATGGGTAACGGTGGCTCGACGGTCACCTCGTGCGGGCAGGCTTACCAGGAACGCGGGCCGTACTTCGGACCGACATCCGGCCCGGCGCTGCGCGCAGAGCCTCCATCGCCTCGACCCGGCTATAGCCGCGGTTCAACACGGGCGGAATTGGGGTCGGGGTCGACTACATAAATGTGTTTCAGCCGCCGTCCGTGTCCGCGAAGTGCCGCCGTATCAGCGCCTCGGCCGTCGCCCGGTCCCCCGCCGTCAACGCGTCGAGCAGCGCGGTGTGTTCGGCCGCGTCCGCGCGGAGAGCCGCCCGGCGGGCGGCGGTGGATCCGGGTGGCGGCCACTGGGATCGGCGGTGCATCTCGTCGGCGACCAGGACCAGTTGCCGGTTTCCCGCCAGGGTGAGCAACGCGCGGTGGAAGGCCCGGTCACGCTCGGCGTAGCCGGTCCGGTCGCCGCACGCCGCCGCCGCGCCGGCCGCGTCCGCCAGCGGGCGCAGCTCCGCGAACCGCTCGGGAGGCACGGTACGGGTCAGCCGGAGCAGGACCGGCACCTCGATCAACGCCCGGATCTCCGCCAGTTCGGCGCGGTCCCGCGCACCGCGCTCGGTGACCCGGAAGCCGCGGTTGGGCACCACCTCGACTGCGCCCTCCAGTGTCAGCTGGTGCATGGCCTCGCGCACGGGTGTGGCGGAGACCCCGAACCGTTCGCCCAGCGCGGGCGCCGAGTAGACCTCCCCCGGGGCCAGTTCACCGCTGACGAGCGCCGCGCGCAGGGCGTCGAGGATCTGTCCGCGTACGGTGTGCCGCCGCACCGGGCGGGCCGGCCCGTCCGGCGCCTCGCGGGTCCGCTCCGCAGGCCGTGCCGCGCCGCCCGTGGGCCACCGCGCCGCCGCCTCCGCGCTGCCCGCCGGCCCGGGCTGACCGGGTACGCGGCCGGCCCCGGGCGCCGGCGTTCCGGACGGCCCCGTCGCGTACGGGCCCCCTCCGGCGGCCCCCGGCGCTCCGCGCTGCTCCACTCGGGTCCACCCCACCCATCAGGTCCGGTCCGCCGGCTCGCGAGAGCCCTTTCACCCCTGCACCATAGGCCGACCGGCGACCGGTTCCCACACACCCCGAATCGGATAAGGTAAGGCTTACCTGCAAACGATCGTGATTCGGTGGCCCCGCATGACCGTGCCCGCCTTGCTGCCCGGCCTTCCCGCTTCCCCCGTGACGGACCTCCCCGTGACGGACTCCGCCAGGACGGACTTCTCCGTTCCGGAGACCGTTCTGGCGGACGCGTACGCCCGGCTGACCGAGGTGTTCCCCGCGCTGCGCGTCGACCAGCTCGCCGATGACGAGCGCCCACCGCACGGTGCGGGCTGGGTGACCGCGGCCGAGCTCGCCGCCGGCGGTGACGCCCTGGACACGTTCCTGGCCTGGGACGTGGAGCAGGTGGCGCGGGACTACGACCGGCGGGCCCGTCCCGACGTGATCGCGGGCTTCGGACTGCACCGGTACGCCTGGCCCGCCTGTCTGCTGATCACCATGCCCTGGTTCCTGCACCGCCGGGTGCCCCGGATCCCCGTCCCCGACGTCTCCTTCCACCGGGCGCTCGGCCGGATGACCGTGCGGGTACGGGAGTTCGCGTGTCTGCCGGACGACCCGGCGGCGGCGCTGCCCGGCGCCCGTGTCGTACCGGACGTGGCCGCCCTCGACGCCGCCGCGCGGGCGGCCGTCGCCGAGCACCTCGGCCCCGTCCTCGACGGGTTCGCCCCGCGGATGCGGCGCGGGCGCCGGGCCCTGTGGGGCATGGCCACCGACGAGGTCGTCGAGGGGCTCTGGTACGTCGCGCACCTGATGGACGAGGAACGGCGCGCGATGGCCGAGCTGGGACGGCTGCTGCCGGGGACCACCGCCCCGTACGTCGGCACGGCGGGTTTCCGCGAGCTGACCGGGCCGGACGGCACGTCCCTGCCCACCCGGGACCGGGCCGGCTGCTGCCTCTTCTACACGGTGCGCCCCGAGGACACGTGTGTCACCTGTCCGCGTACGTGCGACGCTGAGCGGATCCGGAAGTTGAGCGGAAACGGAAGCTGAGCGGAAGCGACTGACGCTGCTTCCGTCCCGTCTGACCCACTGTCACCCTGGGGCCCGCGTGCCGCCTCCGAGGGTGATATTAATCGAACATGACAGGGGCCGGCCGTACGGCTGCGCCGGCGAAACACGCTAATGTGTGGGCCTCACCGCCCCGTTGGTGTTCTCTTGTCCCAAAACCCACTGAGGGGCAGCGTGCTTCCGCCACTATGGCGCCCGAAACGCCCTACTGCGATGCAAGGAACACCGCATGCGACTGACCGACATATCGCTGAACTGGCTGCTACCCATCGGCGTGTTGATCGTCGGTGTCCTGGTGGCAGTGGCAGTGATCACCCGCGGCAAGCGCGCGGGTGACAAGGCCAAGACCGAGGACTCCTGGGAGCGCAGCGAGGAGCGCCGCCGGCGCAAGGAAGCGATCTACGGGATGGCCTCCTACGCGCTCCTCTTCTGCTGCGCGGCCGTCGCCGCCGCCCTCTCCTTCCGGGGTCTCGTCGGCTTCGGCCAGGAGAACCTGAACCTGAGCGGCGGCTGGGAGTACCTGGTCCCGTTCGGGCTCGACGGAGCTGCCATGTTCTGCTCCGTGCTCGCCGTGCGCGAGGCCAGCCACGGTGACGCGGCGCTCGGTTCCCGCCTGCTGGTGTGGACCTTCGCCGGTGCCGCGGCCTGGTTCAACTGGGTGCACGCGCCCCGGGGTCTCGGCCACGAGGGCGCCCCGCAGTTCTTCGCGGGCATGTCGCTCTCGGCGGCCGTGCTGTTCGACCGCGCGCTCAAGCAGACCCGCCGGGCGGCGCTGCGCGAGCAGGGCCTCGTCCCGCGCCCGCTGCCGCAGATCCGGATCGTACGGTGGCTGCGGGCCCCCCGCGAGACCTTCGCCGCCTGGTCGCTGATGCTCCTCGAAGGCGTACGGACGCTGGACGAGGCCGTGGACGAGGTGCGCGACGACCGCCGGCAGAAGGAGGAGACCCAGCGGCGCCGCCGCGAGCAGGCGAAGCTGGAGCGCGCGCAGCTCAAGGCGCTCAACCGGCAGCACCGGAACTGGGGCAGGCGCGGCGGCCGTCAGGTGCCGCTGCCCGCCGTCGGCGCGACCGCCGGAGGAAGCCCCGCGGCCGTGGAAGCCGCCGCGGAGCCCGCCATACCGGAGAAGGCACAGCTCCCCCGGCGCTCCCGCCTCTCCCTCCAGCCCGCGTCCGGTCCTGAGACCCGCACCGTGGACCTCACGGCCGAGGACGACACGCAGGCGCTGCCCCGGCTGGACTCCCTGGAGCGCAAGCTGAAGGACCTGGAGCGGCAGTACGGCTGACGCCGCCTCGGCCGGGCCGCGCGAGCGGGACGGCCCCGGATCCCGGAGCCCGGGCGGAGAGCGGCACAGCACCGCACCGACTCGGGACCGTACTGACAGCCGCTCATGGCACGTCCCCGGCGCTTTCAGGCCGGGCACTCGGACCGGCGTGACGGAAGACCGTCACGCCGGTCCGCCGTTGTACCCCGCCCTCCGGGCGCCGCCGAGCAGCCGTCGTGCCGACGCGCTCCCGCCGTGCCGACGCGCTCCCACCACGCCTCGCGCCCGACCGCCGGTGCCGAAGGAGACACCAGGCCACACCGGGCCACACCGGACCCTGTCCGGGTCGCCCGCTACGCCGCCTTCGGTCTCTCGCCGTTCAGCTCGAACCACACCAGCTTCCCCGGCGGCCGCGCGCGTATCCCCCAGTCGTCCGCCAGGCTCCGCACCAACGCCAGTCCCCTGCCGTGCGTGGCCTCATCGGGTGCCGGCCGGGCCGGCTCAGGTGGCTTCGGCAGCCCCGCCTTGAAGTCCCGCACCTCCACCCGCAGCCGCCAGTCCGCGACGGTGGCCGTCACCACCGCTCCGCTCTCCGTGTGCACCAGCGCGTTGGTGACGAGCTCGCTCATCAACAGCTCCGCCACCGCCGCGGAATCCGGCTCCGGCCAGTGCCGCAGCATCTCGCGTAACGCGTGCCGCACCTCCGGAACCGCCGCGAGATCGGCGCCGCCCACTCTGCGCCGTAACCCGGTCTTCACGTCCGTCCCCCCAGTTCGTGCCGACGGTTTCCCCTGCCATCGAACGCGTACACGGAATGCATGCCCCCGGCCCGGAAGCGCCACGCATGGGGTACGTCACGTCGCCGTGCCTCATCCGTACCGCCGTACCTCCCGTATCCCGGAGGATGCGCCGGGGCCGTCCGGGGAAGCTTCCGTCAGAGCCGGGTTCCGGCGAAGAGCCGACGCGAAGTGCCGACGCGAAGTGCCGACGCGAGGAGTCACCGATGCATGACGACCGCTCACTGGTGGAGGGGCGCTTGGAGCGCGCGCTGCGCCAGTTCATCCGCCCGGCGCAGTACACGGCGCGCGAACCGCTCGCCCTCTCGGTCTGGCACGTGCCGGGCGAGCCGGTGCCGGTGGAGCAGGCCCTCCAGGGCGGTTACGAGCCCTTCGCGGCCGGTACGGAATGGGGCGCGCCGTGGTCCACGAGCTGGTTCCGGCTGGAGGGCGTCGTTCCCGAGGAGTGGGCCGGCCGCCGGGTGGAGGCCGTCATCGACCCCGGGTTCAGCGGCGAAGGGCCGGGCTTCCAGGCCGAGGGACTGGTCCACGACGCCGCCGGCGTACCGCTCAAGGGCATCCACCCGCGCAACCGGCACGTCCCCGTCGCCGCGCCCGCGGCTGGCGGCGAGGCGGTCCACCTCCTGCTGGAGGCCGCCGCCAACCCCGCCGTGCCGCAGGGCGGCGAGCCGACCCCGCTGGGCGACGTCCTGACCGCCGGTGACCGGCCGCTCTACCGCTTCCGCTCCGCCGACCTGGCGGTCCTGGACGAGGAGGTCTGGCACCTGGTGCTGGACATCGAGGTGCTCTCGGAGCTGATGCGCGAGCTGCCCGCCGACCGGGCCAGGCGACACGAGATCCTGCGCGCCCTGGAGGACATGCTGGACGCGCTGGACCTGCACGACGTGTCCGGTACGGCCACGGCGGCACGGGCCCGGCTGGCCGGCGTCCTCGACCGCCCGGCCGCCGCGAGCGCCCACCGGGTCTCGGCGACCGGCCACGCCCACATCGACTCGGCGTGGCTGTGGCCCCTGCGCGAGACCGTCCGGAAGGCGTCCCGGACCTTCGCCAACGTCACGGCGCTCGCCGCGGACTACCCGGAGCTGGTCTTCGCCTGCTCACAGGCGCAGCAGTACGCCTGGGTGCGCGACCACCAGCCGCACATCTGGGAGCGGATCAAACGGGCCGTGGCGGAGGGGAACTGGGCACCGGTGGGCTCCATGTGGGTGGAGTCGGACGCCAACATGCCCGGCGGGGAGGCGCTGGCCCGGCAGATCGTGCACGGGAAGCGCTTCTTCCAGGAGGAGCTGGGGGTGGAGACGGAGGAGATCTGGCTGCCCGACTCGTTCGGCTACACGGCCGCCTTCCCCCAGCTCGCGCGGCTGGCGGGGGTCAGGTGGTTCCTCACCCAGAAGCTCTCCTGGAACCAGTTCAACAAGATGCCCCATCACACCTTCTGGTGGGAGGGCATCGACGGCACCCGCGTCTTCACGCACTTCCCTCCGGTCGACACCTACAACGCCCAGTTCCACGCGTCCGAACTGGCCCACGCCGAGCGGAATTTCACGGAGAAGGGCCGGGCCTCCCGGTCGCTGGTGCCGTTCGGCTGGGGCGACGGGGGCGGCGGTCCGACGCGGGAGATGCTGGAGAAGGCGCGGCGGCTGCGGTCCCTGGAGGGCTCGCCCCGGGTGGAGATCGAACGGCCGTCGGCGTTCTTCGCGGCGGCCGAGGAGGAGTACGGGGCGCAGGCGCCCGTCTGGTCGGGTGAGCTGTATCTGGAGCTGCACCGGGCGACGTACACCACCCAGGCCAAGACCAAGCAGGGCAACCGGCGCAGTGAACACCTGTTGCGGGAGGCCGAGTTGTGGGCGACCGCGGCCGCGCTGCGGTCGGGCGCGACGGAGGGGGACCCGCCGGCCGCGCCCGGCACCACGCCCGGCCCTGGATCCGGCCCTGACTCCGGCGCCGTTCCGGGCTCCGGCTCCGGCCCCGGCTCGTACGCGTACCCCTACGACGCTCTCGACCGGCTGTGGAAGACCGTCCTGCTGCACCAGTTCCACGACATCCTGCCGGGGTCGTCGATCGCCTGGGTGCACCGTGAGGCCCGTGCGACGTACGAGGCGGTACGGGACGAGCTGACGGGCATCGTCGCGGACGCGGTGGCGGCGCTGACGCCCGGGGACAGCGCCGTCGGTGTGTGGAACGCGGCGCCGTACGCGCGCCGCGACGTGGTCACCGCCCGGCCCCAGGACGTGGCGGAAGGGGTCATGACGCAGCCGACGGCCGACGGCGGGGTGCTCGTCCCGGCGCTCGTACGGGCGCTCGCGCCGGGCACCTTCACCCCGCTCGCGCCCGACCCCGTCTCGGCCGTGTCCGGATCCGGCACCCACATCCTGAGCAACGCGTACCTGGACGTGGTCGTCGGCGCGGCGGACGGGCTGCTGGTGTCCGTACGGGACCGGAAGGCGGGCCGTGAGGTGCTGACGCCGGGCGGCCGGGGGAATCTGCTGCAACTGCATCCCGACCACCCCAACAACTGGGACGCCTGGGACATCGACCGGCACTACCGGCGCCGGCACACCGATCTCACCGAGGCCGACTCCGTCGAGCTGGTCGAGGAGGGTCCGCTCAGGGCGGCGGTGCGTGTGGTGCGGACCTTCGGGGCGCGGCGGGAGTCCCGCGTCACCCAGGAGATCCGGCTGACCGCCGACAGCCGCCGGGTCGACATCGTCACGGAGGTCGACTGGCAGGAGTCGGAGAAGGTCCTCAAGGCGGCGTTCCCGCTGGACGTCCACGCCGAACGGTCCACGGCGGAGATCCAGTTCGGCCATGTCCACCGGCCGACGCACGAGAACACCGGCTGGGACGCGGCCCGCTTCGAGATCTGCGCGCACCGCTGGCTGCGGGTGACGGAGCCCGGCTACGGCGTCGCGGTGCTGAACGATTCGACGTACGGCCACGACGTGGCGCGCACCCCGCACCCCGACGGGCTCGGCACGACCGTGCGGCTGACTCTGCTGCGCGCCCCGCACAGCCCGGACCCGGAGACGGATCTGGGCACGCACCGGTTCACCTACGCGCTGCTGCCCGGGGCCGGGGTCGAGGACGCCGTGCGGGAGGGGCTGGCGCTCAATCTCCCGCTGCGCGTGTCGCCCGCGCCCGAGCAGCCGCCAGTGGTCCGGGTGGACCATCCGGCGGTGACCGTCGAGGCGGTGAAGCTCGCGGAGGACCGCGGCGGGGACGTGATCGTACGGCTCTACGAGTCGGCCGGCGGCCGGGCGGAGACCACGCTGCGCGTGGGCTTCCCGATCACCGGCGCGCGCGTGACGGACCTGCTGGAACGGCCGCTGCACGACGCGGAGACGGACGAGGAGGGGCTGCGGCTGCGGCTGCGGCCGTTCCAGATCCTCACCCTCCGGCTCACCCCGGCGTAGCCGACGGGGCCGGGCGCCCGGTACGTCCTGCGTCCCGGGCGTCCCGGGCGTCCGTGACGCCCGCGGCGGACACGTTCGCCGACGTGGCCGCCACCGCGCGCCCCCGGAGGCGAACCGAGCCTCGGAGACTACGGCCGCGGCACGTTGCGCAGGTTGGAACGGGCCATCTGGACCATGCGGCCCACCCCGCCGTCCAGCACGATCTTGCTCGCGGAGAGGGCGAAGCCCGTCACCATCTCGGCGCTGATCTTCGGCGGAATGGACAGGGCGTTCGGGTCCGTGACCACGTCCACGAGGGCCGGGCCCGGGTGCCTGAAGGCGTCCTTGAGCGCGGCCGCGAGCTGCTTGGGCTTCTCCACCCGTACGCCGTGCGCTCCGGCGGCGCGGGCGATGGCTGCGAAGTCGGGATTGCGGTTGCCGGTGCCGTACGCGGGCAGTCCCGCCACCATCATCTCCAGCTCCACCATGCCGAGCGAGGAGTTGTTGAACAGGACGATCTTCACCGGCAGGTCGTACTGGACGAGCGTGAGGAAGTCGCCCATGAGCATGGCGAATCCGCCGTCCCCCGACATCGAGACGATCTGCCGGCGCCGGTCGGTGAACTGCGCGCCGATCGCCTGCGGCAGCGCGTTGGCCATCGATCCGTGGCTGAACGAGCCGATGACGCGGCGGCGGCCGTTCGGCGAGAGGTAGCGCGCGGCCCAGACGTTGCACATGCCGGTGTCCACCGTGAACACGGCGTCGTCGTCGGCGACGTCGTCCAGCACGGCGGCGACGTACTCGGGGTGGATCGGGATGTGCCTGTCCACCTTGCGGGTGTACGCCTTGACCACACCCTCCAGGGCGTCGGCGTGCTTCTTGAGCATCCTGTCGAGGAAGCGGCGGTCCGTCTTGGCGCGCACCTTGGGAATCAAGCAGGTGAGCGTCTCGCGGACATCGCCCCACACGGCGAGGTCCAGCTTGGTGCGGCGGCCGAGGTGCTCGGGTCGCACGTCGACCTGCGCGATCTTCACGTCGTCGGGCAGGAAGGCGTTGTACGGGAAGTCCGTGCCGAGCAGGATCAGCAGGTCGCACTCGTGGGTGGCCTCGTACGCGGCACCGTAGCCGAGCAGTCCGCTCATTCCAACATCGAACGGATTGTCGTACTGAATCCATTCCTTGCCCCGCAGCGCGTGCCCGACCGGGGACTTGACCCGCTCGGCGAACTCCATCACCTCGGCGTGCGCGCCCGCCGTGCCGCTCCCGCAGAAGAGAGTGACCCGGTCCGCCTCGTCGATCATCCGGGCGAGCCGGTCGATCTCGCCGTCCCCGGGGCGCACCGACGGCCGGGAGGTGACCATCGCGTGCTCCGCCGCCCGTTCCGGGGCGGGGGCCGCGGCGATGTCGCCGGGGAGGGTGACCACGCTGACGCCGCCCTGTCCGACCGCGTGCTGGATCGCCGTCTGGAGCAGCCGGGGCATCTGCCGCGGGCTGGAGATCATCTCGCTGTAGTGGCTGCACTCGGCGAACAGCCGGTCGGGATGGGTCTCCTGGAAGTAGTTGAGCCCGATCTCGCTCGACGGGATGTGGGAGGCGAGGGCGAGGACGGGCGCCATGGAGCGGTGGGCGTCGTACAGGCCGTTGATCAGATGCAGGTTGCCCGGTCCGCAGGAGCCCGCGCAGGCGGCGAGCTTGCCGGTGATCTGGGCCTCGGCGCCGGCCGCGAAGGCCGCGGCCTCCTCGTGCCTGACCTGCACCCAGTCGATGGCGGCGTTACGGCGAACGGCGTCGACGACGGGGTTGAGGCTGTCGCCGACGACACCGTACAACCGCCGCACACCGGCCCTGGCGAGGATGTCGACGAACTGTTCCGCGACGTTCTGTTTGGCCATGGGAGCGCACCCTTTCCGGAGTCTCGGGGAGCGCCGGGTCCGCCCGGCGGGTCCGGCGCGGATCCGACGCGGGCCCGTGCGGGTCCCGGCTGCGGGACCGCGCGGACGAGCCCGTATGAACGGGTCCCCCGGACAGGCCCGCCCGGACGGGTCCACTTGGGGAACCGCGGGCCGGACCGTTGGGGCGGACCCGCAGGGCGGACCCGCGGAACGGACCCGACGGACGGAACCGGAGTGCCACGGGTACCCGGTGTCCATCAACCCATGCCGGGCGCGGTTACGCCTCCCAGACTCCGACGGCCGTGCGATCGGCGGCGTGCCCCTTCACCCGGAGCTGGACGTCCGAGAGGAATTCGGCCAGGCCCGGCGGCTCCACGGCTTTCCAGCGCTCGGCCAGTTCACCCGCCAGGACGGGCTCGCCGCGCACCGGGTCCGCGAGCCCGGCGCTGCACAGCAGGAGCGTGTCCCCCGGGCGGGCGACCGAGGCCCGGAAACGGAACGGCTCGGACGGCGGCGGGGACGGGACCTCGGACCCCGTGGCCGGTTCGGCCGGCCGGGCGGCCGAACCGGCGGGGTCACCCGCCGTACGGGCCGGGCCGTCCGCCGGCTTCCCCGGGTGCGTGATCCCGTCACCGGGATGGCGCGGCACGCCCGGTGCGGCGGGGCCGTCGGGCACGGGACGGTCCGGCGCCGCGGAGCGATCCGGTACGGGACGGTCCGGCGCCGCCGTGCCGGCCGGTGGCGAGCCGAAGCCGACGACGGGCGCGCCGGTGAGCGCGGCCGGCCCCGGCACGGCCGGTTCCAGGTCCTGCCAGACACCGTCCCTGAGCCGGAACAGGCCGCCGTCGCCGACCCCGAAGAACACTCGCGTCCGGCAGGTGGGATCGGCGGGGAGCAGCAGGCAGCGCAGGCCGGCCGTGTACTCCCCCGGTTCCCGGCCGAGTTCGGCGGCACGGGCGCGCAGCCTGCCGAGACTCCGGTAGGTGAGGCGGTGCAGCCCGGACTTCAGATCGCCCCTGCGACCCGCCCGAATGTCCTCCGACAGGCGGCGGTGGTTGTGTCCGACGGCCCCGCCGATCCAGCGGCAGGCGTCGGCGGCGGCGCGCTGCGCGCTCCCGCTGCCGGGGGTTCCGGTGGCGATGGCGACGAGCAGGAGCGCGTCCGTCCCCTCCCCGAAACGGGCGGTCAGGAGGACGTCCGCGCGCGGCTCGCCCCGGTGCCTGGCCGAGTCGCCCCGTACGGAAGCGGCGCGCAGCGTGTACGAACCGTAGCGCGCGCCGTCCAGGACGGTGTCGGGGACGAGTTCGTCCAGGTGCTCGGCGTCGGCGAGGGGCAGGGTGGTGGGCTCCGGCTCCGGGTCGGAACCGGGCGGCTCGTCTCCGGCGCGGGCGACGGGGACGACGGGCCCGCGGAGCGTCGTTGCCGGGGGCGAGAGCGTGGGGGACGGTGCGGGCGAGGGCTCGGGGGAGGTGGCCGGGGACGCGTCGGCGGACGTCGGGGACTTCTGCTGCCGCTTCGGCCGCGGCCCTCGCGCGTCTGCGCGCTCGGCGCGCTGCGCGCGCTGCGTGCTTTCCGTGCGCTCCGTGTTCTCGGTGCGCTGGGTGTGCTCCGTGCGCTGGGGGAGGGTCGAGCCGGGTGTCTGGCGTTCCAAGCGGGATTCTTCCTTCTGTGGCACGGTGCCCGGCGAGGGGCGCGCGTCGGTGGGTTCGTACGGTCGGCGGGGCGCGGGCGCCCGGGCCGACGGGTGCCCGGCCGGTTCCGGAGCGGCCGGTTCCGGTACGGGCGGGTCCGAAACGGTGGGCCGCGAAGCGGTGGTCTCCGGGGCGATTGCCTCCGGAATGGCTGGTTCCGGGGTGTTCGGGGGCGAGGTCGCCGGTACCGGAAAGACCGACTCCGTGACGGTGGAGGGCGGCGCCTGCTCCCACCAGGCGAGCGCTGGACGGCCGGTCCCGTCCGCCCGCGGTGCCTCAGCGGGACCTTCCGCTCTCGCTTCCACCGTTCCTTCCGTTCTTCCCTCCGCTCTTCCCTCCGCCATCGCGTCCGCCGCCGAGTCGAAGCGGTCGTCGAGCGTGTCCCCCGTCCCCCGGGCGGGCCCGGTGTCGGGGGCGGACTCGTCGTACAGCCGGTTCCACCAGTCCTCGGTGGGCGGCTCGTCCCGCTGCTGGCTCATGGCCCCATTGTCGGCACAGGGGGCGGCCAGAACACCGCGCTCGCGAAATTCGGCCATCACGAAGCGCCCGGGCACGGCCACCGGCCACGGCCGGCAGTGCCGTCCCCGCGTCGTCTTCCCCGACAGGGCCCGGTCCGCCGGGCGACCCCACCCCCCACGGGAAGGACGCCCGGCGGGCCCTCACAGGCGGATGCGGAGGCGTAACGCCGGCGCCCGGCCGGACATGTCGCTCTCCTGGGGCATCCCAGGCCCAGGACAGTCCTGGGGCATATGCCCCAGGACTGTTTCCGCTGTGGTGGCGCCCACTTTGGCAGAGTGACGACTCATACGGGGATGATGTGGGCGGCGGGTTTGCGCCGTGGCCGCTATCCGCCACGGCGCGGGCCGGGAGGCGTGCGTCCGATGGCCGCGCGGCGTTCAGGGAGGGGTGTGGCAGGGGTGCTGGCAGCGATAGGTCTCGACGAGAGACAGGAGTCCGCGTACCGGGCGCTGGTCGCGGCCGGTGGCGCGGACGTCACGGAGCTGGCCCGCCGGCTGTCCCTGACCGAGCCGGACACCGAACGGGCCCTGCGTGTGCTGGCAGGGCAGGGCCTGGTCACGTCGCCCGCGTCCCGGTCGGGCCACTGGATCGCGGCACCGCCCGGCGCCGCGCTCGGCGCGCTGCTGGCCCACCGCCGCCATGAGCTGGAACGGGCCGAACTCGCCGCCGTCACCCTGGCCCGGGAGTACCGCGCGGAGGCCGTCGAGCCCGCCGTACACGATCTGGTCGAGGTCGTGTCGGGTGCGGACGCGGTGGCCGACCGGCTGCGCCGGCTCCGGCGGGGCGCCGCCGAGGAGGTCCGCGCACTGATCGCGGGCGAGAGCCTGACCCTCGGCAGGGCGGACGGCGAGGCCGAGGAGCGCGCGGCGCGCGGGGTCCGCCTCCGGGTCGTGATCGGGCGCGAGATCCTCGCGTCGCCCGCCGCGGTCACCGGTCTCGGCGCCGCGCTCGGCCGGGAGGACCGGGCGAGGGTGACGGCACGCGTCGCCACCGAGCTGGTGATCGCGGACCGTGCGGCGGCGATGGTGCCGCTGACGGGCCGCGGCACGGAGCCCGCGGCGCTCGTGGTGCACGGCGGCGGGCTGCTGGAACCCCTGCTGGGGCTGTTCGAGGCGGTGTGGCGGGAAGGCTCACCACTGCGGTTCGCAGGGGACGGCACCGTCTCGGAGGACGGCCGGCCCGGCCCGGACGCCACCGACCTCCAGGTGCTGTCGCTGCTGCTCGCCGGGCTGACGGACGCGAGCGTCGCCAAACAACTGGACCTGGGTCTGCGGACCGTACAGCGCCGGGTGAAGCGGATGATGGAGCTGAGTGGCGTGAGCACCCGGTTCCAGCTGGGTTGGTACGCGTACGAGAAGGGCTGGGTGGCACGGGAGGCGCCCGCCCGTGCGCGTCCCTGACCTGGCACGCGCTGACATGGCACGCGCACGCCGCACGCGATCTGCGTGACCGAGCGGGGTCCTGCACAGTTGGCAGATGGACGTGTGGCAGCTGGTACTGGTGGGTCTGGTGCTGCTGCTCGGCCTGCTCGGGGTGCTGGTGCCCGGCGTACCGGGCCAGGCGATCGTCTGGGCCGGCGTGCTGTGGTGGGCGCTGACCGACACCACCCGTCCGGCCTGGGGCGTACTGATCGGAGCGACGGCTCTGTTGCTGCTGAACCAGGCGCTGCGGCCGCTCCTCCCGGCCCGCCGCGCCCGCGGCACCGGTGCCCCGCGCAGCACGGTGCTGACCGGCGGTATCGCCGCGATCGTGGGCTTCTTCGTGGTGCCGGTGCTGGGCGGGATCCTGGGCTTCGTCGGGGGCGTCTACGGCGCGGAGCGGGTACGGCTCGGCAGCCACCGGGCGGGCCTGGCCGCCACCCGTACGGTCATGCGCACGGCGGGGTACTCACTGCTGGTCGAGCTGTCCGCCTGCCTGCTGGTGGTGGGTGCGTGGCTGGGCGTGGTGGTCGCGGGCTGAGGGCGTCCCAGGTCAGGCTCGAGGAGCCGCGTTCACACGAGGGAATCGTGTTCGAGCCTGGGGAATCGTGTTCACGCGTGGGAAGTCGTGCTTCACGCGCGGGGCGCGGTCCGGCGGGCGGCCGTGACGACGGCGGTCAACAGACCGGGAAAGCGGGCCTCCAGGTCCTCGGTCCGCAGTCGGTTGATGCGGGAGGTGCCCTCGTACCGCTGACGGATGACGCCGGCCTCGCGCAGCACCCGGAAGTGATGGGTACTGGTGGACTTGCTCACCGGCAGCTGGAAGGCGATGCAGGACATGTCGGTGTGCCCCTCTGCCAGGTCCCGCACGATGCGCAGCCGGACGGGGTCCGCCAAGGCGTGCAGCACGGCCTCCAGCCTGATCTCTTCCAGCCCTGGGTGGGCCAGGCTGCGGCCGGCGGGTGCGCCGGTGCCTTCGCTGGTACCCATGGAGACCTCCTCGTCCACGTCGTCCACCTCGCCCCCCGTAGTACGAGATTCACCGTACGACATGTCGGTCCGCTTCCGGACCGGTCCGGACCGGACCCGCCCGGGTGCGCGCACCGCCGTCACCACCGGCGTGCCACGACGAGAAGGACGAGGGGGACCACGAGGACGAGGAAAACGCGTGGCGGCGCCGCACCGGGTGTGGCTATGGTTGTCCGCGTGCCGGAGCGGTGGGCGTGACACCTCACCGCCGGGGCGTTGTCGGTCTGTTGAGAGAGCAGGGGGTGAGGACATTGATGACTGTCATTGCGCTGGGTGTCGCCCAGGTTCAGAAGCTCATCGTTCCCGCCCCTGTGGCCTCCGGCTGACCTTTCCCTTCTCCGCGCCCCTGTGCGTGTGCCGGGGCCACCCTTGTGAAGGGTTCCCCCTTGTCTTCCTCTTCTCCGCAGGCTTCCTCCGCCTCGGATCAGTTCGTTTCTCACCCCTCCGCTCCGCACCCACTCACTCCGCACCCGCTCGCTCCGTACGGCTGGGACGCGGGCTGGGACGCCGAGTTCGCACCGTACGCCACGCGGGGTCTGGTGGCCGGCCGGGTCGTACGGGTCGACCGTGGCCAGTGCGATGTCCTCACCGGCGACGGCACCGTCCGCGCCGACACCTCCTTCGTCACGCCGCACGACCCGTTGCGGGTGATCTGCACCGGGGACTGGGCGGCCGTCGAGCCGGCCGGAGACCCCCGGTACGTTCGGGCGTACCTGCCCCGGCGCACCGCCTTCGTACGGTCCACCTCCTCCAAGCGGTCGGAGGGACAGATCCTCGCGGCCAACGTCGACCACGCGGTCGTCGCGGTCTCGCTCGCCGCCGAACTCGACCTGGGCCGTGTCGAACGGTTCCTCACTCTGGCCTGGGAGAGCGGGGCCCTGCCGCTCATCGTGCTCACCAAGACCGACCTGGTGACCGACCCCGGCGTGCTCGGCCATCTCGTCGAGGACGTGACGGCGGCCGCGCCCGGTGTGCAGGTGCTGGCCGTCAGCGCGGCGACGGGCGATGGGATCGAAGTGCTCTCCGCCGTGCTGTCCGGTGGCACCAGTGTGCTGCTGGGCGTCTCCGGCGCCGGCAAGTCGACCCTCGTCAACGCGCTCCTCGGGGAGGAGGCGATGGAGGTCCGGGCCGTCCGGGACATGGACGGAAAGGGCCGCCACACCACCACGACCCGGAACCTGTTCGCGATGCCCGGTGGTGGCGTACTGATCGACACTCCGGGACTGCGCGGCGTCGGCCTGTGGGATGCCGAGTCCGGCGTCGGCCAGGTCTTCACGGAGATCGAGGAACTGTCCGGGAACTGCCGCTTCCAGGACTGCGCGCACGAGACGGAACCGGGCTGCGCCGTGCTGCGCGCGGTGGAGGACGGCGTGCTGCCGGTCCGGCGGCTGGAGAGCTACCGCAAACTGCTGCGCGAGAACCGGCGCATCGTCGCCAAGACCGACGCGCGGTTGCGCGGCGAGATCCGACGGGACTGGAAGCGCAAGGGCGCCGAGGGCCGCGCGGCGATGGAGGCCAAGCGGGGCCGCCTCCGGTAACGGCGAAGCGGGCCGGGGGCGGGGGCCGCGAAGCACGGCGGCGGGCGCGCGGCACGAAACGCGGCAGGGCGCCCGCCGCCCTCCCCCTCGGCTACGGACGCCCTGCTCACACAGCCTGCGGATGCTTATCCGCCCCTGTGTTCGAACAACACTCTAGGCAGCCCTGCCCAGGGGAACCAGGTCACGCGTGCACGGTGTACCGGCCCCGGGCGTCCGCACCGCACGCCGGACCGTCACGGCGCACAGCCGGGAGGTACCGACCCCTCACCGCTGCCCGCCCCTACGGCTGCGGGCGCCACGCGGCGGGCAGCGGAGGGCGGCCCGTGGTCACGTAGAGAGCGAACGCGAGCGGGCGAACGCCGCCCCACGCGTGCCCGCCCCCGTCCGGACCGTCCCTTCCGGGAGGCTGCTCGTCCTCCTTCGGCCCGGCGTGCGGGGTCCGGCCGACCTGCGGGTCCGGGCCGACGTGCGAGTTCGGACCGACGTGCGAGTTCGGACCGACGGCGGGCCCACGCCCGATCAGCGGTGCGCAGGCCCGGAGATGGCTCCGGACGGTGACCGGTGACAGGCCGAGTGCCGTGGCCGTCCGTTGGGTGTGGGTGTCGTTCCCCAGCCAGGCGGCGAGGGTGCGTATCAGATCGCGCCGGTCGGACCGCACCGGCTCGAGGAAGGACTCCGCCCAGGCGTGGACCTCGGGCGCGGCCAGCATCGTCACGAAGTCGGCGGTGGCGTCGGGCGACGGCGCGTCATGCCCGTGCGCGATGACGACCTTGACGGCCGTCGAGACGACCACCTGGCTCAGGACCCGGCTCCGGTCGAGGCCGAGCAGGCCGAACGCCCGGCTGATCCGCTGGGTCACGGTGTTGCGGTGGATGCCGACCAGGCGCGCGGCGGACGCGTGGTGGAGTTCGAGGCCCAGGTCCAGGGTTCGCAGGAGCTGATCGCGCTGTCCCATGGGGAGCGCCAACAAGGGGCGCAGGACTGTCGCGGCCCAGCGCCGGGCCGCTACCGGAGGCAGGGCGCTCAGCAGATCGGCCCGTTCGTTGGACAGAGCGACGCGGTCGGGGAGCTGCCGCGCCACCGACAGGGCGTCGGCCGCCTCCGCGTAGGCGTCGGCGACATCGCTCAGCGCGTACGCACGGCTGCCGCCCATCCGGTGCTCGGGCAGCGAGACGACGACCTGGCGCATCGAATCGCGCACGCCGGCCGGGTCGTTGTCCTGATCGCGCACGGGGTCGAGCACAATGAGGTGATTGAACGCCGGGCAGCGCACCAGCATCGCACGGTCGGCGATGGCACGGTCGCTGCGCCGGGCGGCGATCTCCCGGTCCGCCTCCCCGCAGTCGATCACGTAGACGCGGACCTTCTCCGTCGCCAACAGCCAGGGCGTCAGCGCGGCCATCGCCCGCTGGGCGGCGATCTCCTCACCGACCATGAGGAACTGGAACGCACCCAGGCGCACGGCGTGCTCGGCCTCGGCCACCTGGCTGTGGCGCCGGTCGATCTGGTCGATGAGGCCCAGCACCTTGCCCGCGTGCCGCAGGAGATCGGCGCCCACGTCGTCGAACGGGCGACGCGAGGCGACCGACAGCATCGAAGGCGAGCCCATCGCCGCGAGCGTCTGGAATCGCGTGTGCGGCGTGGTGTCCGGGATGGACGCGGATTCGGCCGTCGACGGCATGGACGGCGTCGACAGCGTGCTGGTCGGGGCGGGCGGTACGGAGGGGGCCGGGAACCTGGACGCCGTTCCCGCCGGTCCCGACGTGCCCGACGTGGCAGAAGGAAGGGGCATGACGGATGCTACGGACGCGGGGAGTTCCGCACGCACGAGATGCCCGGCCAGCAAGGGAGCCAGCGTGCCGGGTGCGCTCTCCGGCGACGCGGCGAGAACGCCCCGCAAGGGGTCGCTGACCAGTACCTCACCGTCCAGCGCGGCGGCCAGCCAGTCGGTGACGCGCTGCATCGCGTCACCGTCCGCGTCGGTGAGCCGGGACGGGAGCCGGTTCAGCAGCGCGGTGAGCTGCTCGGCATGCCATTCGGCGTGCTGGTAGCGGTACTCGCGCAGGCGGGGAGCCAGTTCCTTCCACGCCCCCAAGCTCTTCGTCGTGGTCAGCAGCGGTACGTTCAGCCTCGCCGCCGAACTGCGGATCACCGCCGGTACGGACCGTGCGCCCTGCCTCTCGACCGCCACGGCGAGGCCGGCGGCCCGCTGCCGGGACATCTCACGCAGCAGCCCCTCGATCGCGGAGGAGACGGGCTGCCGCCCACGTCGCTCCCCCGGTACGCCGATCACCACGAGCACGTCCCGCAGGTCTCCGAGCCGGTCGGCGCTCCACGCCGTTCCGGTGAGCACCCGTACGGAATCCACCCCCCGGTCGACTGCGGCCCGCGGCCCGAAAGCCAACCGCAGGCAGAAATCAGGCTCACCACACATACCACCCAAGGTGGGCATTCGCCCTTCTCCCTTCCTGAGCCCGACGCCGCCCTGACACCCCTCATGGAACCAGACCTCAGAACCTCCCCCGGCCCACGGGCGAGACGCGGGCGCCGGCGCCGTAGCGGGAGTGCTCGGCGTGGTGGGTGGGGGCCCGGTTGTGGTGTCGCACTCGCTGCCTCCTCCTTCACCGGCTGGGGTCGCTGTGACTGGAGAGGGAACCGTGCATCGGCGCGGCATCCGACGGGTGCTGGGATGCTGACAACGCAAAGCAGGACGCAAGACCACAACCGTGCCCCCACCCACCACAGCTGAAGGCCGCCCTTCGCGCCCGTCGCGCCCGTCGCGGATCACGAGGCGGCCCGGGTGCCCTCCGCGGCCGGAGGGGGCCTCCCTACGGGGGCGTCGGGCGAGCCGGCGGGCGGGGGCGACAGACAGCGGCCGCACGCCGCGCGTCACCGGTGAGGTCCACGAGTGGTACGCCCAGGCGCGTCGCCAGGGCGCGCGTCTCGGCGGGAAGGTCCACGCCTAGGCCGTTGACGTGGAGCGCGGTGCCGTTGGCGAGAGTGCCGTCGGTGTTGAACCGGCGCCGGACGACCGGGGTCACCAGGACGGGCCGGCCGCCTCGCTCACGTACGCGCTCGACCATGGACGTCAGGTTCGCGCGGTAGACGTCCGCCGCCGGCCTTCACCTGCCGGTCGGTTTCAGGCACAGTTCACCCCTCAGAGTCATCCTTCGAAAGGTTCATCGAATCTCAGCACACCTCCGCGATCTCGTTGAATCGTTTTAGGTAAGCGCTTGCCGCTAGAAGTTAAGGACCCCGGCGGAGTACGTCAACGGTTCGGACGACATCGATCGAAACGCTTCACTCGCGCCACGCGCGGCCGCCCCACGACTTCTGCGCGAAGCATTGACGAAACGTGGCCGCGGACCTAGCTTCATCGCGTCGTCGGTCGTACGTCATATATGAGACGTCATACGCGAGACGCGCGGCACGACGCGGCGCGTACCGCATGACGCCCATCGTGAGAGATGAGAGCGCATGGCTTTCGCTCCGAGTCCCATCCCTTCCCGTACCCAGTATGTGCTGGAAGCGGTCAAGCACGGCATCCTCACCGGAGGGCTGAGTCCCGGCCAGGCCCTGGTGGAGACCGAACTCGCCACCCGGTTCGGGGTGTCGAAGACCCCGGTACGGGAGGCGCTGAAGACCCTGGCCGGCACCGGGCTCGTCGTGATGAGCCAGTACAAGGGCGCCACCGTGCGCACGGTCGACGCCGCCATGGCGCACGAGGTCTACGACGTGCGGCTGCTGCTGGAGCCGGCGGCGCTGCGGCGCACGCTCGCCCGCCGCGCCTCCCTGGAGCCCGCGCGAGCCGCCCTCATCAGGGCGGACGCGGCCGAGGACCGGGCGGAACGGTCGCTGGCCAACCGGGAGTTCCACCGGGCCCTGTACCTGCCGTGCGGCAATCCGCTGCTGGCGCGGATGCTCGACGACGTACGCGACCAGGCGGCCCTGGTCTCCACCGTCGCGTGGGCCGCCGAACCGTCCTGGGAACGGGAGGCCGGTGAGCACCGGGAGATCCTGCGCCGTGCGCTCGCCGGCGACGCCGACGGCGCCGCCACCGCACTGCACGATCACATCGCCTCGTTCGTACAGCGCGCATTCCCCGAGGGAGACCACGCGTGAACAGCACCGATCTGACGTCGATGCGCGACGCGCTCGCCGATGTCGTGGCGATTCCCGTGACACCGTTCACCGCCGAGGACACCGTCGACACCGATGCCCACCGCGCGCTGCTGCGCAGACTGCTGGACGGCGGGGTGCGCACCCTCACGCCGAACGGCAACACCGGCGAGTTCTACGCCCTGAGCCCCGAGGAGCGCCGCACGGTCACGGAGCTGACCGTCGAGGAGGCCGGCGGCCGGGCGGTGGTCCTGGCCGGGGTCGGCCTGGAGGTGCCGACGGCGGTGGCGGCGGCGCGGCACGCCCGGGACGCCGGGGCCGGCATGGTGATGGTCCACCAGCCGGTGCATCCGTATGTCTCGCAGGGCGGCTGGATCGACTACCACCGCTCGATCGCCGAGGCGGTACCGGAGCTGGGGGTCGTCCCGTACATCCGCAATCCGCTGCTCGGCGGCGAGACGCTGGCCGCGCTCGGGGAGCTGTGCCCCAATGTCATCGGCGCGAAGTACGCCGTAGCGGACGCGGCGCGCTTCGCGGCCTTCGCACGGGACGCGGGGCTGGAACGCTTCGTCTGGGTCGCGGGACTGGCGGAGCTGTACGCGCCGTCGTACTTCGCCGGCGGTGCCACCGGATTCACCTCGGGGCTGGTCAATGTCGCGCCGGGCGTCTCGCTCGGCATGCTGGAGGCGCTGCGGGCCGGCGACTACGCGGCGGCCATGAAGGTGTGGGAGCAGATCCGCCCCTTCGAGGAGCTGCGGGCCGCACGGCAGTCGGCCGACAACGTGACGGTGGTCAAGGAGGCGTTGGCCGCGCTCGGGCTGTGCCGCCGCGCCATCCGTCCGCCGAGCCGTGAACTGCCCGAGGAGCAGCGGTCCGCGGTGGCGGCGCTGGTGACGGGGTGGGCGATATGACAGCCGTACGGCCCGAGGACACGACGCCGGGCCCGGTACGGCCCGAGGAACTGCGCAGTCACCAGTGGTACGGCACGGACGGACTGCGGTCCTTCAGCCACCGCGCCCGCACCCGTCAGCTCGGCTACCTGCCCGAGGAGCACCTGGGCAAGCCGGTCATCGCGATCCTCAACACCTGGTCCGACATCAACCCCTGCCACGTCCACCTGCGCGAGCGCGCGCAGGCGGTGAAGCGGGGCGTCTGGCAGGCCGGCGGCTTCCCGCTGGAGTTCCCCGTCTCCACGCTCTCCGAGACGTTCCAGAAGCCGACCCCCATGCTGTACCGCAACATGCTGGCGATGGAGACGGAGGAGTTGCTGCGCTCCTACCCCGTCGACGGCGCGGTCCTGATGGGCGGCTGCGACAAGACCACCCCCGCCCTGCTGATGGGCGCGGCCAGCGTGGACCTGCCGGCCGTGTTCGTACCCGCCGGGCCCATGCTGCCGGGACACTGGCGCACCGAGGTCCTCGGCTCGGGGACCGACATGTGGAAGTACTGGGACGACAAGCGGGCCGGTCTGATCGGGGACGCCGAGCTGGCCGGGCTGGAGAACGGCCTGGCCCGCTCCCCCGGTCACTGCATGACCATGGGTACCGCCTCCACGCTCACCGCCGCCGCCGAGGCGCTCGGTGTCACCATGCCGGGTGCCTCCTCGATCCCGGCGGTCGACTCCGGGCACGACCGGATGGCGGCCGCCGCCGGGCGGCGGATCGTCGGCCTGGTACGGGAGGGGCTGCGGCTGTCGACGGTGCTGACGGCGGACGCGTACGAGGACGCCGTCGCCACCGTGCTCGCGCTGGGCGGTTCGACCAACGCGGTGATCCATCTGATCGCGATGGCGGGCCGGTCGGGCGTACGGCTCACGCTCGACGACTTCGACCGGATCGCCCGGACCGTGCCGGTGCTGGCGAATCTGCGTCCGGGCGGGCAGTACCTGATGGAGGACTTCCACCGGGCCGGCGGCCTGCCGGGCTTCCTGACCCGGCTCACCGATGTCCTGCACCTGGACCGGCCGACCGTCGCGCACTCCTCCCTGCGGGACCAGCTCGCCGACGCGCTCGTGCACAACCCGGAGGTGATCCGGCCGCGCGACCGGCCGCTCGCCACGGAGGGCGGGGTGGCCGTGCTGCGCGGCAACCTCTGCCCGGACGGCGCGGTCATCAAGCACATCGCGGCGGAGCGGCACCTGCTGAAGCACACCGGCCCGGCCGTGGTCTTCGACGACTACCGGACCATGCAGCGGACCATCAACGATCCGGCGCTCGGGATCACGGCCGACCATGTGCTGGTGCTGCGCAACGCGGGCCCCAAGGGCGGTCCCGGCATGCCGGAGTACGGGATGCTGCCGATCCCCGACCACCTCCTCAAGCAGGGGGTGCGGGACATGGTCCGGATCTCCGACGCCCGGATGAGCGGGACGAGTTACGGGGCGTGCGTGCTGCACGTCGCGCCCGAGTCGTACGTCGGCGGGCCGCTCGCCCTGGTCCGCACCGGCGATCTCATCACCCTGGACGTCGAGGCCCGCAGTCTCCATCTGCACGTGGACGACGAGGAGTTGGCACGGCGGCGGGGCGAGTGGTCCGTCCCGCCGGAGCGGTACGGACGGGGGTACGGCGCCCTCTACAACGAGCAGATCACCCAGGCCGACACCGGCTGCGACTTCGCCTTCCTGGCGCGGCCGGGCGAGGTTCCGGACCCGTACGTGGGCTGAGCCGGGCCGGGGCCACCGGCTCCGTCCGGACCGCCGGTTCCGACCGCGCTCCCGGGCCCACCGGACACAACGCACACCGCACGGCGCACCACACCGCAGGCACACCGCACGACGCAGCGCACGCACACCGCACGCACACCGCACGCGCAGCGCACAGACAACACACCGCATCACACACACCGCTGCACCACGCATCGCGCGCTTCACCCAAGGAACGGAGAAGCAGTCATGGCTTCAGCTGTGGCGCAGAAATCATCCGGAGCCCCGCCCCGGGCCCCCGGGAAGCCGAGGCGGCGCACGGGGGCGACGCCACACCGACTCCCGTATCTGCTGATCGCCCCCGCCGGGCTGCTGATGCTGGGCTTCATCGCCTATCCGATGCTCAGCGTCTTCTACTACAGCTTGCAGAACTACAACGCCACCAAGCCCTGGCGGAACGGCTTCGCGGGCCTGGACAACTTCACCAAGATCTTCACCGATGACCCGCTGTTCTGGGACAGCCTCGTCTTCAGCGGCAAGTGGGTCGTCACCGAGGTCTCGCTGCAACTGGCCCTCGGGCTGGGGCTGGCGCTGATCGTCAACCAGACCTTCGTGGGCCGCGCGATCGCCCGGGCCCTCGTCTTCTCGCCCTGGGCCGTCTCCGGCGTGCTGACGACCACCATCTGGCTGCTTCTCTACAACCCGTCGACGGGCGTCGGCCGCTACCTCGCCGACGCGGGCATCGGGACGTACGGCTCGTCCGTGCTGTCCGACACCGGCACCGTGTTCTGGGCGGCGGTGCTGGCCGAACTCTGGCGTGGCGTACCGTTCTTCGCCATCCTGATCCTCGCCGACCTCCAGTCCATCCCCGGGGACCTGTACGAGGCCGCGTCCGTGGACGGGGCGAACAGGTTCCGGCAGTTCGTCCACATCACACTGCCCCACCTCAAGGACGCGATCATCCTGTCCACGCTGCTGCGCGCGGTCTGGGAGTTCAACAACGTGGATCTGCTGCTCACCCTCACCGAGGGCGGGCCGGCGGGCGTCACGACCACACTGCCGCTGTATGTCGCGGTCACCGGGTTCGAGGCGCACGACTTCGGCTACGCCACCGCGCTGACCACGGTCGCCTTCGTGATCCTCCTCTTCTGCTCGATCCTCTATCTGCGCCTGAGCAAGTTCGGAGGCGACGACAAATGACCGCTGCCATCGCCGAGAAGGGCACCGCCGCACCGCCCGCCCCGGACGGCCCGGCGACACCGCCCGCGTGGCGCCGGCGCCGCGAGCGCGCCTTCGACGAGGTGCCGCGCTGGCAGATCTACCTGCCGCTCGGTCTGTACCTGCTCTTCACCCTCGTGCCCTTCTACTGGATGCTGCTGTTCGCGCTGCGGCCCGCGGGCTCGACCTCACTGGTGCCCTGGCCGATGACCTTCGACCACTTCGACAAGGTCTGGAACGCGCGGAGCTTCTCCGTCTTCTTCCAGAACAGCGCCCTGGTCGGGGTCTGCACCCTGATCTGCACGACGCTGGTGGCGCTGGCCGGCGGGTACGCGCTGGCCCGGTTCGACTTCCGCCTCAAGCAGACCTTCATGCTGGCGTTGCTGTGCTCGCAGTTCATCCCGGGCGCGCTGATGCTGGTGCCGCTGTTCCAGATCTTCAAGAACCTCCAGATGATCAACTCCCTGGGGAGCGTGGTCGTCGCGGAGACCGTCTTTCAGCTGCCGCTGTCGGTCATCCTGATCAGCGGCTTCATCCGGAACGTGCCGTACTCCCTGGAGGAGGCGGCCTGGGTGGACGGCTGCTCGCGCTTCCAGGCGTTCCGCATCGTCGTACTGCCGATGCTGCGGCCCGGGCTGATCGCGGTGGCTTCCTTCGCGTTCGTCAACAGCTGGAACCACTTCCTGTTCGCCCTGATGTTCCTGATGGAGCAGGACAAGCAGACGATCCCGGTCGGGCTGTCCACGCTGATCGGGGCGGACAGTGTGGACTTCGGCGCGCTGGCGGCGGGCGGTGTGATCTCGGCCGTGCCGGTCGTCATCGTCTTCGCCTTCATCCAGAAGTGGCTGATCACGGGCTTCAGCGCGGGGGCGGTGAAGGGATGACCGGCCGCACCGAGGGCACGGGCGAGCGGGAGTCCGCGCCGCTGCCGGTCGTGCTGGCCGGGGCGCGCGGCCACGGCCGGTCGCACCTGGTGAACATCCGCCGGCTCCAGGAGGCCGGGCTGGTACGGCTCGCCGGTGTCTGCGAGCTGTCCCCGCTGAGCCCGGCCGAGCTGGCCGGCTTCGGGGAGCCCGAGCAGTCCACCGGCCTCGGCGGCCTCCTGGAGCGCACGGGTGCGCGGATCGCCGTGATCTGCACACCGATCCACACGCACACCGAACTGGCCCTCACCGCCGCCGAACGCGGTGTGCACACACTGCTGGAGAAGCCGACGACGCCCTCGTACGCGGAGTACGAGCGGCTGCTGGCCGGGCTCGCCGAACACGGTACGGCCTGCCAGGTCGGCTTCCAGTCGCTCGGCTCCCACGCGGTGG
This sequence comes from Streptomyces hebeiensis, assembly GCF_052983195.1. Taxonomy (NCBI): domain Bacteria; kingdom Bacillati; phylum Actinomycetota; class Actinomycetes; order Kitasatosporales; family Streptomycetaceae; genus Streptomyces; species Streptomyces hebeiensis. Next base: position 6,499,862 of record NZ_CM129812.1, on the reverse strand, counting down.
AGGCGATACGGGAGCTGGTGGCGAGCGACGCGATCGGGGCCGTGCGCGGCATCGGCGCCGCCGGGGCCTGGGCACGGGACGAGGCGTACTACGCGCGGACCTCCTGGGCGGGACGGCGCACCCTGGACGGGCGGGACGTCGTGGACGGCGTGCTCACCAACCCGCTGGCCCACGCGCTCGCCACCGCCCTGCGCATCGACGGCAGCGACCTGGCGGGCGATGTCGGCGGCATCGTGCTGGAGCAGTTCCGGGCCAACGACATCGAGGCGGACGACACCACGTGCCTGAAGCTGACGACCCGCCGGGGCACGTCCGTCACGGTCGCGGTGACGCTGTGCGCGGAGCGGGCGGGCGAGCCGTACGTCGTGGTGCACGGCGAGCGTGGCCGGATCACCTTCTGGTACAAGCAGGACCGGGTGGTGGTACGGCGCACCGACCGGGCGCCGGAGCGGGAGCCGGACCGGGCGCGGGAGGAAGGCCCGGCCCCGGGGCGGGACCAGGAACGGGACCGGTACCAGGGACGGGGCCAGGACCAGGAGGTGGTCCACGGCCGGACGGATCTGCTGGAGAACCTGGTCGGGCATGTGCGCGCGGGTGAGCCACTGCTCGTACCGCCGGAGCGTACCGGCGCCTTCATGCGGGTCGTCGAGGCCGTCAGGACCGCCCCGGTGCCCGCCCGGCTGCCCGCCGACGCCTGGTACGCCGAGCCGGGCGAACGAGCGCCGCGCCGGGTCGTCAAGGGCGTCGACGCCCTGGTCGAGGCGAGCGCGCGCACGCTGGCCACGTTCTCCGAACTGGGCGCGGACTGGGCCGTGCCGCCCGGGGAGACGCGGCGGCGATGAGCGACTCACGACTGAGGGGAGTGAACGGGGCGGGCGGGGCGAACGGGCCGATCGGCCCCGGCGCGGCCCGGCCGCCCGCGCCCCGGGCCCGGGTCCGGGACGGGAGACGCGGTGACGGAGCCACGGACCTCCGGTGCGCGGGCCGGGTGGTGGCCACGTACGTCCACCGGCCCCGGGTACCGGCCGCGCTGTCCCCGCGTCCGTACCTGCACCCCGTACGGACACTCGGCGGGGTCACGGTCACGGAGCTGCGTCCCGCCGACCACGCTCACCACCTGGGCGTGTCGGTGGCGGTGCCGGACGTCTCGGGCGCCAACTTCTGGGGCGGGCGCACCTACGTCCGCGGCCGGGGACCCGTCGAACTGGACAATCACGGCACGCAGGAGCACACGGGCTGGCTGCTGCGGGACCCGGACGGCTGTGTGGAGGAGCTGTCGTGGCGGCGGGCCGGCCGCGAACTCCTCCGGGAGCGGCGCACCGTCAGTGCGCTCGCGCTCTCCCGGGACGCCTGGGCCCTCGACGTCACCTCGGCGCTGACCAATGTGTCGGGCGGGGAGCTGTCCTTCGGCAGCCCCGCCACCCACGGCCGCGAGGGGGCGGGGTACGGCGGTTTCTTCTGGCGCGCGCCCGCGTCGGCCGAGCCCGGTGCGCCGGCGGTGGAGGTCTTCACCGAGGGCGCCTCGGGCGAGGGCACGGTGCACGGGCGCAGGGCGCGCTGGCTGGCGCTCGCCGGACGCGAGTGGACGCTGATCTTCGCCGGGGCCAACGAGGAGACGCGCCGGGACCCGTGGTTCGTACGGACGGCGGACTACCCGGGCGTGGGTTCGTCGCTCGCCTGGCGGGAACGGCTGCCGCTGCCGGCGGACGGGACCGTGGCCCGGCGGATCGTCACCGTGGTCGCGGACGGCCGGCTGGACCGGGCGGCGGCGGGCGCGCTGGCACGGAAAGCGGTGTCGTCATGAGGGCGGCAGCGCCCCACGCGCGCCTCTCCGTCGGCTCCGGCAGCGGCAACGACAGCTACGGCAACAGCAACAGCAACAGCAACAGTGACACGAGAGAAGAGAGCCGACCATGAAGATCTCCAGGACGTACAGAGCACGGACGGTCACCGCCGTCTCCCTGTCGGCAGTGCTCGCCCTGACGGCGACCGCCTGCGGTGACGACGGGAGCGGCGGGAGCGGCAGCGAGGGGTCCGGCAAGGGCGAGATCACGCTGTGGGACAACAACACGGGTGAGCGCCGGGAGATCTGGGCTCAGATCATCAAGGACTTCGAGAAGGAGAACCCGGACATCAAGGTCAAGTACGTCGGCATCCCCATCGACCAGGTCCAGGCGAAGTACGACACGGCCATCGACGGCGGCGGGCTGCCGGACGTCGGCGGCGTGGGCACCGCGTACCTGTCCAACCTGGTCGTACGGGACGTCCTGGACCCGGTCGGCGACCGCGTCCAGGACGGCGCGCTCAAGGGCAAGCTCGTGCCCGCGCTGGTCGACAGCGTCAAGGCGGCCGGCGGACGCGGCGACGAGATGTACTCCGTACCGACCTCCACCAACAACGGCACCCTCTGGTACCGCAGCGACATGTTCGCCGACGCGGGGCTCGAACCGCCCGCGACGTGGTCGACGTTCTACGAGGCGGCCGAGAAGCTGACCAAGCCGGGCAGCAATCAGTTCGGTTACACCATCCGGGGCGGCGCGGGCTCCATCGCGCCGGCCATGGACGCGATGTACGGGCAGTCCGGCATCACGTCGTTCTGGGACGGCGACAAGACGACCGTCAACGACCCCAGGAACGTGGCGGCCCTGGAGAAGTACGTCGCCCTGTACAAGAAGGTGACGCCGTCCGCCGACGTCAACAACGACTTCATCAAGATGGTCGCGCAGTTCGACAACGGGTCGATCGGCATGCTGACCCACAATCTGGCCTCCTACCAGGACCATGTGAAGGCGCTCGGCCCGGAGAAGTTCAAGGGCCTGCCCTACCCGGCGCAGGAGAACGGCACCCGGGTGCAGGTGTCCAACCCGGTGGACGGCCTGGGGCTGTTCAAGGGCAGCAAGAACAAGGCGGCGGCCTGGAAGCTCATCGAGTTCGCGGCCTCGCACAAGTCCAACAGCGCGTGGAACGAGTCGGCGGGCTCCATCCCCGCGAACACGGACGCGGCGACGGACGGCTGGGTGCGGAAGGCGGTGCCGACGGCCACCGCGATGAAGGCGCTCAGCGACGGCACGACGAAGATCGTCAACCTGCCGTACTACCTGCCCGACTGGAACACCATCAGCAAGAGCGGCAACGAGCCCAACTTCCAGAAGGTGCTGCTGGGTGACATGACCGCGAAGGAGTTCGCGGACAAGCTCGCCAAGGAGCTGAACGAGGCACAGGCGGAGTGGAAGGAGCAGACCAAGAGCTGACGGGGCGCCCGCCGGCGCCGCCCCACCGCTCCCGCTTCCCTTGTCCCGCGCACACCGGCCGACCTGGCTCGACGACTGAGGAGTCGCTGTCCCATGCGAAGAGATCAATTAGTCACGACCGGTAGCACCACCACGACCGGCACGACCACGACCGGCGCCCCGGCGGCTGCCGCGAGCACCGCGGGGCGCCGGGCGCGCGGCGGCGCCGCGGCGCGTGCCGTGGCTGCGGGCGCGATCGCCGCGGCCCTGGGCCTGGCGGGACTCGCCGCCCCCGCCCAGGCCCGCTCCGGCGGGACGGGGCGGGCCGGCGGGTTCGAGCGGGCCGCGCTGCCCGCGAACGACGGCTGGGCGTCCGCCGACGGCGGCACCACGGGCGGCCGGGCGGCCGATGCCCGGCACGTCTACACGGTGACCACCTGGGCGGAGCTCAAGGCCGCGCTCGCCGCCGCCGCGGGCGCCCCGTCGGTCATCCGGGTCAAGGGCACGCTGGACGCGCTCTCCGATGCCCAGGGAGCCCCGCTGGCCTGCGACGACTTCGCCGCCGACGGTTATTCGTTCGCCACGTACCTCGCCACGTACGACCCGGCGGTCTGGGGGTACGAGAACCCGGTGAGCGGCGAACAGGAGGACCTGCGGGCCGCGTCCGCCGCGCGCCAGGCCGAACAGGTCAAGGCGTACGTCCCGGCGAACACGACGATCGTGGGCGTGGGCCGGAACGCCCGCATCCTCGGCGGCAGTCTCCAGGTCAAGGACGTCGACAACGTCGTGGTCCGCAATCTCACCTTCGAGGACGCCTTCGACTGCTTCCCGCAGTGGGACCCGACGGACGGCGACCTGGGCGCTTGGAACAGCGAGTACGACAACCTGGTGGTGTACGGCTCCACGCATGTGTGGGTGGACCACAACACCTTCACCGACGGACGCCGACCGGACAGTGAACAGCCTTACTACTACGGCCAGTTGTACCAGCAGCACGACGGCGAGCTGGACATCGTCCGGGGCGCGGACCTGGTCACCGTCTCCTGGAACGTGTTCGCCGACCACGACAAGACACTGATGATCGGCAACAGCGACAGCGCCGGGGCGGACGACCGCGGCAGGCTCCGGGTGACCCTGCACCACAACCAGTTCAGGAACATCGTCGAGCGGGCGCCCCGCGTGCGCTTCGGCAAGGTCGACACGTACAACAACCACTACGTGGTCCCCGCCTCGGGCTACGTGTACTCGTTCGGCATCGGCATCGAGTCCCAGCTGGTCGCGGAGAAGAACGCGTTCACACTTCCGTCCGGGGTGAGCCCGGCCAGGGTCCTCAAGAAGTGGAAGGACGCGCCGGTCACCACGGCGGACAACCACGTGAACGGCCGGTACGTCGACCTGCTCGCCGTGCACAACGCGGAGATCCCCGAGGAGACTCTGCGGCCCGACGCCGGCTGGACGCCCGTCCTGCGCACGGCGGTCGACGCCCCGCGCGTGGTGCCCCGGGTCGTCGACGCCGGGGCGGGAGCCGGAAAGCTCCGCTGACGGGACACCGGCCGTGTGGTCGCCCGGGCTGATCCGGTCAGCCGCGGGGCGCGTGGACCTGGTCGAGGCCCGCGCGCAGGTCGTGGGCGAGTTCGGTGGCGTCGCCGGTCTTCCAGAAGTGCAGGTAGTACAGGCGGGGCTGCTCGTACAGCAGGTGGTTGTGCAGTTCGATGACCGTCAGACCGTGCGAGCGCAGGGCCTTGATCACACGGTTGACCTGGTCGGCGGTCATGGCGAAGTCGCCGTTGACCGCCGCCCGGCCGCCGCCCAGCGGCTGGAACATCAGCAGGGTCGAGGCTTCCATCTTGGCGGGCAGCGTGAGGTGAGCGCGGGTGTCGGTGACCTGCTGGGCGACCGGGACATGGTACTGGAGCACGCCGTTCTCGTTCTCGCCCTTCGTACCGATGATCCGGTCGAGCGCGCCGGTGTCGAGATCGATGGGCCGCTCACCGGGTGCTTCCTGGTCCAACGGGATACCGGTGGCGACGAGAGCGGAGTGCACGGTGCGGGCGATGGCCACGGGATCGCCGTCGGCCCGGTAGTGCAGCCACCACAGGCGCGGGGTCTCCTCCTGGAGGTGCTTGTGCAGCGCGGTGACCTCCACGCCGCCGCGCTGGAGACGGTCGACGACCGTATCGACCTCGTCGCCGGTGAGGGTGATCTCCCCGATCATCAGCGCCCGACCGCCACTGGTGGGGTGGAAGGACGTTTCGGCACTCAGTTCCATGGCCGGGTTCTCGGTCACCCCCGCGTTGACCACGCGCAGGTCGGTGCGCAGCCATTCCGCGGTGTGCACGCCCTGACTCTCGGTGGTCAGTGGGCGGCCGATGGCGCGGCCCACGGCGTTCCAGTCGATGTCACGGGCCTGGCCGGAGGCGGTGCCCGGGGTGAGCGTGAGCGCGGTGGCAAGGGCCGCGGCGGCAGCGGGGAGCCGGGGCGCTTTTCGGCGGGCCATAGGGTCCTCCCGGAAAGGGTCGGGCGGGTCACCCGAAGGCTGGTGTGCTCCCTACCCAGGGCACCACACGCCGGCCCGCTGCGCGCGTCGCGGGCCGGAGCGGGCCTGGCGGCTACCGGCCGGTGACGGTTCGCCGCAGCCCGTACCGGGCCGCGCCCAGTGCCAGTGCCCCGGCGCGGGAGACCACCGGGACGGCGGGGAGGGAGAACGCCGGCACCACACAGCCGGGCAGCCCCGGCACGAGGACGGCCCTCGGCGGAGTATCCCCGTCGTCCCGGCCGTCCTCCTTCTCGGCTCCCCGGCCCGGTCCCCCTCCCCGCTCTCCCCCTGTTCCGCCGCCCGGCCCGGGCGGACCCGGGTAGGGGCCGATAGGGGTGGTAAGGGTATGAAGTCCCGCCTCCGGTTTTCGTAAGGTGAATTCGCCCGGGCTCGGCGGGACGAGGGAGTGTGGCGTGCCAATCGGTATCTTGGGGGTCGGATTCCATGTTCCGGAAACCGTCGTCGACAATGCGCGTATCAGCGAGTGGGCCGATATCCCGGAAGAGTGGGTCGAGCGGCGCACCGGGATAATCGAGCGGCGTTACGCACCCGCCGGAATGGCGACCTCCGATCTGGCCCATGAGGCGGTCCTCGATCTCCTCGCGAGGAATCCAGGGATCGAACGGGACATCGGCCTGGTGATCGTCGCCACCGCCACTCCCGACCAGCCGCAGCCGGCGACGGCCGTGGCGCTCCAGAGCGGACTGGGCCTGGAGGCAGCGGCGGCGTTCGACATCAACGCCGTCTGCTCCGGGTTCCTCTACGGCGTGACGACCGCCGCGGCGCTGCTCGCCTCCGGACCCACCCACGGCACGTACGCGCTGGTCGTGGGCGCCGACATGTTCTCCACCGTCATGGACCGCGGCGACCGGCGGACCGTCAGCCTCTTCGGGGACGGCGCCGGTGCCGCGCTGCTCGGCCCCGTGCCGGAGGGTTACGGCATCGGCGCGTCACGGATGGTGGCGCACGGCGGCCTGCGCCGCCTGGTCGAGGTACCGGCCGGCGGCACCAGGAAGCCGCTGACCCCGGAGGCGTGGGCCGCGGGGGAACATTTGTTCAAGATGGACGGCCGGGCCGTCGCCGCATACGCGCTGAAGGTCCTTCCGGAAGTCGTCGGGGAAACCCTGGCGGACTGCGGGCTCTCGGTCGAGGACATCGACCGGTTCATTTTCCACCAGGCCAATGTGCGGCTGCTGGAAAGAATGACGGCCGAAATGAAGCTGGACCCGGACCGGGTTCCGATGACGGCTCCCGCTTATGGGAACACCGGAGCGGCCTCCATTCCCATCACCATGCGGGACGCGCAGCTGCGCCGCCCTTTCCGGCGCGGTGAGCGAATCCTTCTCGCGGCCGTGGGGGGTGGTATGACGGCCGCGGGAACGGTGCTGACGTGGTATTGACCTCCGTTCGGGCCGGCATCCGCGTTCCGCTTCTCCCCGCTGCCCCTGCCGCCGCCGCTGCCCCTGCGGCCCCGCCCTTGGCTCCCCTTGCCGCCTTTGGCCCTTGCCCTTGCCCTTGCCCTTGCCCTTGCCCTTGGCATCCCTGCCCCCACGCGATTGACCATGCCTGAGAAGAGGTTGAAAGTGTCAGTCTCCGAAACCGAGTCGGTGCGTGACGCGTTGAACGGCCGACCCGCCGGGTCCGCTGAGTCCGCCGAGGCCACCGACGGCCTGTACGAGGTGCTCGACGGCCGGATGACCCCCGACCAGCTCCAGGACGTCGTACGGTCCGTGCTCCGCGGCGAGGGCGTGCCGCCGGGCGAGCCGGAGCTCGAGGTCCTCAAACCCGGCACCTACCGGACCTATGTGGACGGCACGTGCCTGGAGATCCGCAGCAGGCCCCTGCCCGACGTCGCCCCCGACACCCTTGACCACATCCTCCCGGCCGCGGGCAGCCGCCAGGTGCTGCTCACCACGTCGGGGCCGGTGTCGGACGGGGCCCGCGCCGTCTTCCGGCGCCTGGTGGAGAAGCTGACCCTGCGCGGCCAGTGCTACACCGAAGCGGAGATCGAGTCCATCGTCCGGGCCATGCCCCTGGTCGACCGGTACGCCACCAAGGAGCCCGCGCTGGCCGACTGGGCGCTGATCTTCCGGGACCACTACGTCGAGAACAGCGTGGGCTTCCTGCTCGGCATGGAGCGCGCCGGGCTCGACCCGGACTGGGTGTTCGCCCTGTCCAAGGGGGACCGGACCCTGCACCGCAGCCGGGTCCACTCGTGGTTCCTCCAGCACGGCTACCTCAGCGACGTGCTGGACAACTCCGTCATCAACGGATCCGCCGATGCGACGGCCCAGGCGTACGCGCTCGGTGTCAACGAGCGCGTCAACGCCTTCATCTGGCGCGCGCACGCCGCCGGCCGGAAGGTGCTGGTGATCGACGACGGCGGGCTGCTGGCCCAGGGCTACGGGTCGCGCGGCGCCCTCACCGAGCACATCGACGCGGCCGTCGAGCTGACGGTGAGCGGCCTGAAGCGGATCGCGGGCGCGCCGGGCGAACTGTCCATCCCGGTGCTGAACATGGCCAGGTCGCGGCTGAAGACGATGCTCGGCTACAACGAGATAGCCGATTCCTGCGTCCGGCGGCTGCGGGCCGTCCTGCCCGGCGAGAAGTTCATCGGCCGGCACGTCCTCGTCCTCGGCTACGGCACGCTGGGCGGCCGGGTCGCGCACGCGCTCCGGTCGCTCGGCTGCCGGGTGAGCGTCGTCGACACCGATGTCCTGGCGCTGATCACGGCCGCGGAGCACGGCTTCGAGACGTACCGGACCGCCACCGAGGCGCTGCGCGACCACTCCCCCTTCCTGATCATCGGCGGCACCGGGGAACTCGCCGTCACCGAGGAGAACCTGCCGCTGCTGCCCGACGGCGTGTATCTCGCCGGTTTCGCCACCAAGGACTTCAGCCTCCTGAGCGAGGGATACCCGGGCGTCGAGTCGACGGTGGTGCCGTACGTGGGAGTGCGCTACCTCCTGCCCTCCGGCGCCGCTGCCACCCTCCTGGGCGACGGGCGCTCGCTCAACCTCTTCGAGTACGAGGGCATCGCCAACCGCGGCTACGACGCCTACCGGGCCGGCACACTGATCGCCGCCAGAACCGTCTGCCGCGACCTCGACGCGCTCGGGCCGGGTCTCCACCTGGAGCCGGTGGACCGGGCCGTCGACGAGGCGGGACTCTTCGACGCCTACTACGAGGAGTACCTGGCGGGCGCGCGGCGGCGCGCGGGCGACACGTCCGGACCCGTACCGGCCACCGCCCGGTGACGGCGCGCATGTCGAGGACACATGTGTGCGTGATCGGCTACGGCGTCGCGGGCCGGCTGCACGAGCGGTTGCTGAGGGCCCTGGGGTTCCACGTCAGTGTGGTGGACCCGGCCGTCGACGCGCTGCCCCCGGGAGTGCCCGGGTACCGCCGGACGGCGGACGTGCCGCGCCGGCCGGCGGTCGACGTGTGGTCGGTGTGCTCGCCGACCGCGCACCATCTGACGGCGGTGGCGGAGGTGCTCGACCGCGACCCCGCCGCGCGGCTGCTGGTGGAGAAGCCGGTCTGCCGGTCCGACGAGGGTCCCGCCCTCACCGCGCTGCTGGCCCGCCACGAACACGCCCGGCTGGTGGTGATGAACCAGTACCGGCACGCCCAGGCGGTCGCCGTCCTGCGCTCGGTGCGACAGGAGTTCGCCCCCGGGCAGCCGGTGAGCGGGGTGCGGGTGGGATTCGGCAAGGACCGCAGGGAGGACATCGCGGCGGGCCGGTTCGTGGACCACGACTACGGGGTCTTCGGCTACGAGTGGCTGCACATGCTGGCGCTGGTGAGCGGTGTCCTGCCGACCGGGGTGTACGACCGGTACCTGGCCACCGACCCGGCCGACCACGATGTGCGGGTGGCTCTCGACCCGGCGCTGACCAGCACCGCAGCCCATGAGACCACCCTGGTCGACGGCATCGCCGTCGAGCTGTACTCCACTGTCGTGGGCGCCGGGTCCCACGCGCTGGTGCCCGCGCCCAAATGGCTCGGACCGGCCCACGAGGGCGGCGAGAGCCGGCAGCGGCTGGTCGAGGTCGCCGCCGGGCCGGTGCGCTTCACCCTGGAACTGGACCCCGTGATCCTGAAGAACGGCACCCCGCTGCCGCGCAACACGCACCGGCTGCTCGTCGAGGGGCCCGGTGTACGGCACGACTGGCTGTTCCACGACTCCCCGATGGACAACGCGCTGCGCTGGTCGATGAGCGCCCTGCTCACCGAACCCGCCCGGCCCGCCGTCGACCTGCGGCCCATCGACCGCATCGGCCGGCTGGCACGGACGGCCCGGTCCCCCGAACGACCGCCGTCCGGCGCACACCGACACGCCACTCCCACCGCGTCCCTGTGAGGTCATGCGCTCATGAGCCGAATCTGCCTGGTGATACCCAGCAACAAATTCGACCAGTACTTCATCCAGGTGCCCCTGGACGTCCTCACGGCCGCCGGTCAGCTGCGGGCCGAGGGGCATGAGGTCGCCCTCTGGGACCAGCGTCTCCAGGACGCGCCCCCCGGCGGCGCCGAGGCCGACATCCTGATCGTCTCCTCCGCCATCGCCGACCGGGCCCAGTGCTATCCGCTCGACCTGGGGCCGGTCAAGGCGGCCGTGGACCGGGCGAAGGCGCGCTTCCCGGGCGCCCGTACCGTGGCCATCGGGCCGCACGGCACCCATCTGCCGGAGGCCACCCGGCTGGACCTCGGGGTGGAGCACGTCGCGATCGGCGAGGCGGACTCCGCGGCCGTGGGGGCGGTCCGCAGCCTGACCGCGGGCGCCACGGCCAGAGTACTGTCCGGCGACGTCACGCCCGCCTCCCCGCTCTCGATCATCGGGGCCCGGCCGAAACCGTATCCGAACATCCCCCTGGAGGAGTTCGCGCTGCCGGCCTACGACCTGGCCCCCATGGCCGACTACACGGCCGAGGTCATCGTCGACGGCCTGCCCCAGCCCGGCCCCTGCGGCATGGTGCTGGCCGCCCGCGGCTGCACGTACGGCTGCACGTTCTGCCACCTCCCGTTCGGCAACCGGATGCGGACCCAGCCGGTGGACCGGGTGATCGCCGAGGTGGAGGCGCAGCAGGCGGCGGGCCTGGAGTTCCAGTTCTTCCTCGACTACGTCTTCGGGATCAACAAGACCTTCTACAACGACATCTGCCGGCGGCTGCGCGGCCAGGACGTGGGCTGGGTCGGCCAGACCCGGGCCGAGATCGTGCTCAAGAGCGATGTGACCGAGTGGGCCAAAGCAGGCTGCCAGGGCATGTGGCTGGGCGCCGAGTCGCCCGCCGTGGCGACCACGGGCGTGCACAAGCGGGTCACCGAGCAGCAGATCCGCGATGCCGTGCTCAAGCTCAAGGACGCAGGGATCGTCCCGTTCGCCTTCATCCTGCTCGGTCTGCCCGACGACGACGCCTGCATGGCCGACTGGCTGGTCGACTGGGCGTCGGGAATCCCCGCGTGGTTCGGCATCAACCAGTTGTTCCTGCGGCCCGGGACGAGCCTCTACGACCAGCTGGCACCTCAGTACAACAACGGTGCCGCGCCCGGCAGTTGGCAGGAGATCCAGGCGGTGACCCGGCGCTACCGCGAGGCGTACCCGGCCGACCTGGACGGTCAGGAGCGGCGCCTCACCTCGCTGTCGAACTACCTGGGCAACGCCATTGTCCCGGTCGCCTGAGCCCGTGGATCCGGTCGAGCGCCCCCCGGCACGGCCCGGTACGTACGGAAAGCCGCCGGGGAAACCCGTGGAGCAGCCGCGCGGGGAGCTGAGGTTCGGGATCGTCGGCTGCGGATCCATCGGCGGATTCCTGGGGCGGCTGCTGACCCGGGACGACCCGGAGCTGCGCGGCCGGGCACGGCTGACCGCGGTCGCCGGCCGGGACCCGGCGCGGACCCGCGAGCTGGCGGCCGAACTGAACCGCGACGCGGTCGGCGTGCCCGAACTGCTCGCCCGCCGGGACGTGGACGCCGTCCTGCTGTGCACGCCGAGCGGTACGCACGCCGACCTCGGGACGGCCGTGCTGCGCGCGGGCAAGCACCTCCTCGTCGAGAAGCCGCTGGAGGTGACGCCCGCCGCCGCGGCCCGGCTGATCTCCGTGGCGCGACGGGAGGGCAGGACGCTCGGGGTGGTGTCGCAGCGCCGCTTCGACCCGGCGGTGCTGCTGGCCCGCACCGCGATCGGGGCGGGGGAGCTGGGGCGCGTCACCTCCGTCCTGGTCGAGCTGCCCTGGTGGCGCGAGCAGTCCTACTACGACTCGGGCGGCTGGCGCGGCACCCGCGCCCTGGACGGCGGCGGCGCCCTGATGAACCAGGCCGTGCACGCCGTGGACCTGGCGCAGTGGCTGGCCGGGCCGGTGGTGGAGGTGGCCGCGCACACCGCCGTGCTGGCCCACGACGGGCTGGCGGTGGAGGACGTGGCCACCGCGAGTCTGCGGTTCCGCGACGGTGCGCTCGGCGCGCTGCTGGCGACCACAGCCGCCTATCCGGGCCGTACCGCCCGGATCTCGGTGCACGGCGACCGGGGTTCGGTGGTCGTCGACAACGACGAACTGGCCTACTTCCATGCCGCGCGCGAGGGCGAACGGGCGCCCGCCTACGGGGCGTTCGGCGCGGCGAACCAGGCCGCCGAGCACGCGCCCTCCCAGAAGCGCGACGTCAGCCGGGACCGGATCGGCCTGTTGTACCAGCCGCATCGCGACCAGGTGCTGGACTTCGTCGACGCCGTACGGGAGGGCCGGGCCCCGCTGGTGGACGCGGAGGCCGGCCGGCGGGCGGTGGCGGTGGTCACCGCCGTCTACACCTCGGCGGCCACGGGACGGCCCGTACGGGTCGACTCCGGTCCGCCACGTACCGGCGCCGACACCGGTACCGACACGGGCACCGGCGCCGGCAACGGGCCCTGCACCGGCACGCATCACGAGGAGGACACATCATGAGCGGCGTCGTACGCGACGGGGAGGCCGACCGGAAGGCGGCGCTCGCCCTGCTCTTCGACCGCAGCGCGCCGACGTACGAGCGCGTCGGGGTGGAGCACTTCGACGACCTCGGCCGCCGGCTGGTGGCCCATGCCGGGGTCACGGCCGGGGAGCGGGTGCTGGACGTCGGCTGCGGCACGGGCGCCGTACTGGTCCCCGCAGCGCGGGCGGCCGGACCCGAGGGCGAGGTCATCGGCGTCGATCTGTCCCCCGGGATGGTGGCGCGGGCCCGGGAGGAGATCACCCGGCACGGGCTGCGCCGGGCGCGGGCCTTCGTCGGCGACGCGGAGAGCGTCACACCGGCCGGCGGGGACGGGGCGGACGGCACGAACGGCACCGGTGGCGCGAACGGCGCGGTCGGGGTGTCCGTGGCACCGGGTTCGTTCGACACCGTCCTCGCCGGGATCAGCCTGTTCTTCTTCCCCCGTCCGCGGACGGCCGCGGCCCGCTACCACGAACTGCTCAAGCCGGGCGGACGGTTCGCGGTGTCCTGGTGGGGGCGGCCGGACCCGCGGTGGGACCCGGTCTTCGCCGCCAGTGCCCCGTACGGCCGCGGCCCGTCCTCGCACGCCCTGCCCGCGAACAGCCCGTTCCGCTCGGTCGACGCCTTCCACACGATGCTCTCCGACGCCGGCTTCGCCGACGCGGAGACGGTCGAGGAGGACTGCGTCACCCGCTTCGCCGACGCCGAACAGTGGTGGACGTGGGTGTGGTCGACCGCCGGCCGGCAGTTCTGGGAGAGCGTCCCCGACGACGCGCGCGAGGACGCCGTGGCGGCCGTGAACGCCGAACTGGACACACTCAAGGCAGCCGACTCCAGCCTCACCAGCGTCTCCAAGGTCCGGTTCACCGTGGCCAGGAGCAAATGATGGGGCGGGCATCCGTCAGGACGGACGTCCACGCCGGCACGGCTGCCGCGGAGGCCGCGGCACCGAGGGCGGGCGCGGACGCCCCGGACACCGAACGGGCGGCCGTCACGCCCCGGCGCCCGCTGTTCTCGGCGGAGTGGCTGAGCGCCGCCGAGTCCGCGTTCGCCGCGCTCCCCGCCGACGAGGCGGACGCGATCCGGATCGGACTGGACGTCGTCGACCCGCCGGAGCGTACGGTCGCCGCGCTGGACGTCCTGGTGGACCTCGGCTCGGGCGCGCTCCGGTTCACGGCGGGCCACGGCACGGATCGGCCCACTCTCGCGTTCACCCTCACGTACGCGGACGCGGGCACCCTGCTGTTCGGCGACCAGGCGCACCGGACGCGGCTGTTCGAGCACGGCGGCCTGCGGCTGGAAGGCGCGTTCCTGTTCGTGTTCTTCCTCGACCGGATCCTCAGCCAGGACGTGTCGGGGGCGCTCGCCGAACTGCGCGCGGGTACCTCCGGCCTGCCCGAGGGCGCGGACACCGCGCCCGCCCGGCGGACGACCCGCCCGCCCGCGCACGCGCTTCCGGCGCACGCCCGGCCGGCCGCCGTCCCCGGCACGGCCGCTGACGGGGAGGGTACGGAGGAGTCGGCCGTGGCGGCGGCTCGTGACGCGCTGCCCCGGACCATGGCCGCCCTGACCCGTGAACTCGGCCGGACCACCCCCGGGGCCCAGCTGTACGTGTCACACGCGCCCTCCGGCACGACAGTGTCCGCGGCCCTCGGGGAGTGCCGCCCCTCGGTCCCCTTCACCCGCGAGTCCTGGCCTATCTGGTACTGCTGCTCCAAGGCGGTCGGCGCGGTCGGCATCGGACAGCTCTGGGAGCGGGGACTGGTGGACCCGCACCGGCCGGTCGCCGCGTACCTGCCGTGGTTCGACGGTGAGGGCCGGGAGAAGATCACCCTCTTCCAGCTGCTGACCCACACCACGCCCGTGCCCATGGCGCTGGACCCGCTGCACGGCACGTTCGCCGCGCCCGTCGAGGTCCGCCGCGAGCAGGTCAGGGCCATGCGGCTCCCCCCGGGTGCCGAACCGGGGACCCGTATCAACTACGCGCCGTGGTGGGCCTGGTTCCTGCTGGCGGAGGTGGTCCGGGCCGTCGACGGCCGCGACTACGAGCGCTATCTGACCGAAGAGGTCCTCGCCCCCTGCCGGATGACCGACACCCGGATGGTGCTCTCCCCGGACGAGTACCGGGAGCGGGCGGACCGGCTGCCGCTCATCCACATCGCCGGGGGCGGCTTCCCCACGGAACCGACCCGGTGGTACGCCACCGAGGAATCGTGCACCCGGCCCATCCACGGGCTCAACATGCGCGGGCCGGTCCGGGACCTCGGCCGTTTCTTCGAGACCCTGCTGGCCGACGGCCGGGGCCACGGCGGGCGGGTGCTGCGGCCGGCGACGGTCATGGCGATGACGGCACGCCATCGTGTCGGGCTCACGGACGCCTTCGGCAACGCCGACTGGGGGCTGGGGTTCCGGGTGGAGTCCCGTTATCTGGGCGAGCCGTACACCGCGTTCAGCAGGTACGCCTCGCACCGCACCTTCGGTCACTACGGGCTGTGGACCTCCGCGGCCTTCGCCGATCCGGACGCCGGGCTGGCTGTCGCCCTGCACCTCAACGGCAAGGTGTCGCAGAACGAGCACCAGGAACGCATGCTCGCCATCGGTGACGCCGTGTACCGCGACCTCGGCCTGGCGTGAGGGCCTGCCCCCTGTTCACTCGCCAGGAAAAGAGCGTTCCACCGAAAAAGGCCGTTCTGCCGAAAAGACCGTTGGCCGAAGAAAGACCCGGTCGCCATGGACGGACCCTTGTCCATGGACGGACCCGTTGTTCAGAGATGCACCGCTTGGTCAGAGATGAACCGCTTGTTCAGGGAGGAATCACCCATGACCCTGCCCCATGACAAAGCCGGATCGCCGGCGGCCGGAGCCGGATCCTCCGTTGCCGCCGGATCCCCGCACGCCATCATCTCCGTCGCCACCGCCTTCTGGAGTTCGAAGGTGCTCCTGAGCGCCGTGGAACTCGGCGTCTTCGCCGAGTTGGCCGGACGCTCCCTGACCGGTGAGGAATTGTGCGCACGGCTCGGGATCAAAGGCCGGGGCGCCCCCGATTTCCTGGACGCCCTGGTCTCGCTGGGAATGCTGGCGCGTACGGACGGCCGCTACCGGAACTCCCCGGCGGCCGAGGAATATCTCGACCCCGCCAAGCCCGGCACGGACATCTCCGGGTATCTGGCCTTTCTGAATTCGGGTTTCGGCTGGTGGTCCCGGCTCACGGAAGGGCTGCGCAGCGGCGACCGGCTCGACTTCTCCGACGCCCTGGCGGAGTCCGGCGGTGGTGACGGCCGCACCGCGGGCGACGGCACCCTGGTGGAGGCCGATGCCGGCAGCGACACCTTCGGCGAGGCGTTCGCCACCCCCGAGCAGGTCACGGGCTTCGTCCGGGCCATGACCGGCTACAGCATGGGCGCGAATCTGGCCATTGCCCGGGCGTTCGACTGGCGGCCGGTGCGCACGGTGGTGGACGTGGGGTGCTCCGAAGGCGCGCTCCTGGCCCAGGTGCTGGGGGCGCACGGGCACCTGCGGGGCATCGGCTTCGACCTGCCCGCCGTCGGCGACCGCTTCGCCGCCCACCTGCGCGACGCCGGGATCACCGGTCGCGCCGAGTTCGCCGGCGGTGACTTCTTCACCGACCCCCTGCCGAGCGGGGACGTGATCGTGCTGGGCCACGTGCTGCACGACTGGAACCTGGACATCAAGCAGACCCTCATCCGCAAGGCGTACGAGGCCCTGCCGTCCGGCGGATCGCTGCTCATCTACGAGTCGCTCATCGACGACGACCGGCGGACCCACACCCTGTCCATGCTGACCAGCCTCAATGTCTCACTGGTCTCCGCCGGCGGGCTCGGTTACACGGGCGCCGAGTGCCGGAGCTGGCTGGCCGCGGCCGGTTTCCGGGACATCTCGGTCAGCCCGCTCGACGGCCCGGAGTACATGATCGTCGGCGTCAAATAGAGGGTTCCGGACAGATACAGATGACGACACACGAAGCGGAGACGTCCTCCCCGCCCCCTCCTGGGGGCTGCCCCTGGCCGGCCGCCGTGAGCACACCGCCCGGTGCGCCCGTCGCCGCACCCGACCACCCCGCACCCGGCCCCGCCGCACCCGGCCACCCCGCCACCGCGGCACAGCGGGGGCCGCTGCCGTCCTACCTGCCGCGGCGGCCGACGCCGGACGTGGTGCGCGTCCTCGCGCCGACCGGTGACCGGCTCTGGCTGGTCACCCGGTTCGGCCTCGGCCGGGAGGTGCTGACCAGCACCCGGTTCAGCCGTGCCATGGCCGTCGCCGAGTCCGCGGCGGCCATCCATCCGATGCGGCCCGATCCGGCCGCCCTCACCAGTCTCGATCCGCCCGCGCACGGCCGGCTGCGCAGGCTCGTCAACCGCGCCTTCGCGCCCGACGCCGTTGCCTCGCTGGAGGGCGTGATCCGACGGACCGCCCGCGGGCTGCTGGCGGACCGGCACACGGCCGACCTGGTCTCCGGCTACGCGGAGCCGCTGTCGGCGTCGACGATCTGCCAGATGCTGGGGGTGCCCGAGGCGGAACAGGACCGCTTCGTCCGGCTGGCGAACCGGGCTCATGGCATCACCCCCTGTTCACCGGAGGAGTCGGAGTCCGCGCGGCACGAGCTGCGCGCGTACGTCGGCTCGCTGGTGGAGCTCGCCCGGCGCGAGCCGGGGCAACACCTCCTCGGTGCACTGGTCCTCGCCCATGAGCAGGAGGGCGCCCTGGACGAGAAGGAACTGCTGGCCCTGGTCGAGCTGCTGCTCAACGCGGGGTACGAGACGACGATCGGCCAGATCGGCCTCGCGGTGCTCGCCCTGCTGGAACGCCCGGACCAGTGGCGGGAGATGGCACACCGCCCGGAGCTGATCCCCGGCGCGGTGGAGGAGCTGCTGCGGTACGCGCCCGTCGTCCCGATCAGTTTCACGCGGGTGGCGCGGCAGGACGTCGTGCTCGGCGGGCAGCGGATCAGGGCGGGCGAGAGCGTCCTGGTCTCCCTGCTGCACGCCAACTTCGACCCGGAGGAGCACCCGAGCCCCGAAGATCTCCGTATCGACCGCCGCTCCGCGCGGAATCTCACATTCGGGCACGGACCGCACGTGTGTCTCGGCGCCCAACTGGCCCGGCTCCAACTCCGTGTCGCGCTGGAGGAGTTGGCTGACTCGTGTCCGGACCTGGCGCTGGACGCGGACCCCGGTGCGCTGCGCTGGCGACCGCCCGAGGCCATCGTGCGCGGCCCGACCTCCCTCCCGGCATCGTGGTGACGGCCGCGCCCGCTCCCTGAACGCCCGGCCACCAGCCCCCATCGGTCCCGCCTCCCGGTCACGGCGGGGTGCGGAACAGTCGCCCGTCGCGGATCACGCGACGGGCGACAGTCACAATGAATCCTCGGACGGAACGGGCGCGAAACGGAATCGAACTTCACGAAAACAGACAGGAATCTTCGGGAATTGCCCGGGAGGCAAATAGGTTCACTTTCCGGCGACTCCCCCCTGGGGCCGGACACTTGACGCGGCATTGCTTGCGCAATGTTCATGGACTGTTCAAAACCGCGGCCGCCCTCGCCGCCCGGACGAATCCCTTGGACGCCCCGCTCGAACGTCAGCGGCCAAAGGGCCGCCCGCGCGCCACCCACCCCGCAGGGCGCGGCGCGGACCTTAGCGAATGACCGAGGATGTTGCAATCGCACAGCACATGGCCAGATATGGACCCGTCGACTCCGGAGAGTCGCGGCACGACTACTACACTGCCGCTCCGGAGGATGTTTTTCAGCGATTCCGAGCTGCCCGAGAACCGGGAAGGTTTTCCCCCGAGCGCAGAGGCGGGACGATGATTTCGGCGAGTCGCAATGCTTATCTGAAGGAATTCGACGAACTCCTGGCGGACGCCTGGCTCCATGGCGGGGTGCTGGTCCTGCACGGCGGCCCGGGAACCGGGAAGACCACATTGCTGAGGGAATTCAGGGAACGGGCCCTCGCGGCGGACGCGCTGTGCCTGACGGCCGTGGGTTTCCGTAACGAGAGCTGCCTTCCTTTCACGGTCGTCGAACAATTGGGCTACTGCCCCGGAGCGCCCCGCCCCGTGGTCTCGGCCCTGGAGCGGCTGATGGCGCACGGCGCGCCCCGGGACCCGCGGGACCAGGGCCATGTCGCCCGGCTGCGGGAGTTGACCGCCGCGCTGGGCGAGACCGCGCACAGACGGCGGCTGGTGCTCCTGGTCGACGACCTGCACTACACGGACAACGCGTCCAGGGACTGCCTGCTGCATCTGGCCCGGCGGGCGTGTGCCAGCGGAATCGTCATGGTGTTGACGTACGGGCGGGCGCTGCACGAGGGGAGTGTGGAACGGTCCGAGTTCGAGACCGTACCGGGGTGCCGGCTGGTCGAGGCGAGCCCGTTGTCCCTGGGAGAGGTGCGGCTCCTGCTGGAGGCCGAGTGGGGCGCGGAGGCCGCGGAGCGCCTGCACGAGTCCTGCCATCGAGTGAGCGGGGGAAGCCCGGCGCTCGCTCTCGCCCTGATCCAGGACCACCGGCCGACGGAGGCCGCACGTACCGGCGCCACGGAGATGACGGTGGGCAACGGGTTCCGGGGAGCGTACCTGACCCGTCTGTCGAACCACCCCACGCTGCTGTCGTGTGTGCGCGCGGCGGCCCTGCTGGACCGGGACGCCTCCGTGGAACGAGTGGCACGGCTGCTGGCACGTGACACCGAAGCCGTGGCCGGCGAGCTGGCCGAACTGGTGGGGGCGGGGCTGCTGCTGGCGGGCGGCCGGTTCCGGCATCCGGCCGCGCGGGCGGCGGTGCTCGAGGGGCCGGGCGGCACGGAGCGCGCGCGGCTGCGGCTGCGCGCGGCACAGCTGTTACGTGCGGACGGCGCGCCACCGACGACGGTGGCGGAACATCTGGTGGCCGCGGGCGAGGTGCCCGACGAGACGGGAGTGGCCGTGCTGCTGCGCGCGGCGTGGCAGTGGCTGGCTGAGGGCCGCGCCGACGCGGCCTCGCGCTGTCTGCGGCTGGCCGACCGGGCCGGGCTGGACCCGGATCGACGCGAGCACGTCACGCTCGGGCTGGTGAGCGCGCTGTGGTGCGTCAACCCCGCGGCGGCGGAACCGGAGATCGCCCGGCTGATGGCGGCCGTGCGGGCCGGCACGGCGGAGGAACGGACGCTCCACGGGCTCATCGACTGGCTGTTGTGGTTCGGCCGGTCCGATGAGGCCACCGAGGCGATCGCCCTGCTGCGGAAGGTGTACGACCCCGACGCCCCGCACGGCGGGTACCGGCTGACGGCCACCCGGGCGATGGTCGCGCGGTTGCGCCCCGACGCACTCGCCGACCTGCCGGTACCCGAACGGCGGGCGGACGACGCCGAAGTCGCCGGGATGTCCCAGGGCACCACGGCCTCTCCGGTCACCACTTCGGTCACCACAGCCTCACCGATCACTACAGTCACTGCCGACACCACGGGCACCGGCCCGGAGCGGCCCGCGCCGCCGTCCGTCGATCACGCCGGCGCCCCCGGCGGCCAGGCCGAACTCGTCCAGTTCGGCCTGGAACTCTCCCGGGCCGGGACCACGCTCCAACTGCCGGCGCCGTTCCCGGAGTGGCAGTTGCTGTGGGAGCGCGAGATCACCGCGCTGCTGGGGCTGGCCCAGCACGGTCATCTGACGATGGCGGACCAGCTGGGCAGGGGGCTGCTGGCCCGGTTCCCCGCCGGGTCGCCCGCCCGGCACGCGCTCCTCCGGGGGATCCACGCCTGGACGGCGGTGCAGCGCGGGGACATGAGAACCGCCGTCGCGCACGCGAGCGGGGCCCTGGACGAACTCTCCCCGCACAGCTGGGGCGTCGCCATCGGCTCCCCGCTGTCCAGCCTGGTGATCGCGCACACCGCCATGGGGCAGCTGGACGAGGCCGCCCGCTACCTCGAACTCCCCGTTCCGGAGGCGATGTCCCGTTCCGTCTTCGGCCTGTTCCACCTCGTCGGGCGCGGCTACCACGCCCTGGCCGCCGGACGGCCGTACGCGGCCCTCTCGGATTTCACGGCCTGTGCCCCCCTCGCGGAACGATGGCGCCCGCCGTCCCGCCACCTCTTCGACTGGCGCACCGGTGCCGCCGAGGCCTTTCTCGCCCTCGGCGAGCGGGACCGCGCCCGTGACCTCGCGGAACGCCAACTCGACGAGATCGGCACCGTTGTCTGCGCCGCCCGGGGCGACGCCCTGCGGACGCTGGCCGCCACCGGTCCCGTGGCGGCGCGCCGGCTCCTGCTCGACGAAGCCGTCCATGTCCTGCGTGCCTGCGACAGCCGTCTCAGTCTCGCCCGTGTGCTCTCCGACCTCAGCGAGGTCCACCTCGACGCGGGCCACACCGAGCGGGCCCGCGCGCTGTGGCGGGAAGCCCAGGGCCTCGCCCGTCAGGCCGGGGCCAGAACCCCGCACTGGACCGCCCGTACCCCGTCGGCGGCGGAGGCGGCCCGGCCTCCCGCCCCGGTCCGCCCGCCCGCGCCCGCTGCCGCCGCGCTCGACGAACGCCTGCTGTCCGAGGCGGAATGGCGGGTGGCGGCGCTCGCCTCGGAGGGCAAGTCCAACCGGCAGATCGCCCGCCACCTCTACATCACCGTGAGCACGGTCGAGCAGCACCTCACCCGCGTCTACCGCAAACTCTCCGTACGGCGACGGGCCGAACTCTCCCGGCTGATCCGCCCGGTGGCCTCCGAGACGGGCCCGCTCACGGACTGACGGGCATCGGGCGTCGGGCGTCCGCGCGGGCGCCTCGCCGGCTCCCCGTAACAGCCCCCGCTTCGCGTCCCGGCGACCAGGGGAACGGGCAATTTTCTGTGACGATGCGTCGATTTGACCTGCGCCGTTCAAGCCACCTATCTTCAGCGTCCGACCTGCTCGCCATGGACAGGTCATCTATCGGTAAAACCCTCGGGGGAACACAGTGAACTGGTATCTCGAAGTACTCAAGAAGTACGCCGTCTTCAGCGGCCGGGCGCGCCGCAAGGAGTACTGGATGTACGTCCTGGCGAACTTCGTCATCACCATCGCCCTGAGTGTCATCGAGGGCGTGGCGGGGACGAACGGCGTCATCGCCACCATCTACTCCATCGGCATCATCATCCCGAGCCTCGCGGTGGCGGTGCGGCGCCTGCACGACACCGGCCGGTCCGGCTGGTGGCTGCTGATCGGTCTGATCCCCCTCGTCGGCTCGATCATCCTGATCGTCTTCATGGCCACCGACGGCGAGCAGCACCCGAACGCGCACGGCCCGAACCCCAAGCACGCGCCGCAGCAGTACGCGTGACGCCGGTACCGGTGCGCCGCCGTCGCGGGGGCGCACCGCTGCCACCGGCCCGTGGGCCCCGTCGGCCGATGTCCGACGGGGCCCACCGCTTTCACCGCTTTCACCGCTTTCGCCGCCTCCCGCCCGGCGGCCCGGTGGGCCCCAGGTGGCCGCTCACGGCTCACCGCGGTACGACGCGGCCGCGGCGCCGGCCCGTCAGGCGCCGCTCACCCGCGCGTGTCCAGCCAGACGGCGGCGTCCGCCGGCAGGACGACGGGGCCGCCCGGCACGCTCCCGTCCGCCAGGTCCTCGCTCGCCAGGAGCAGCCGGGCGCCCGCCGGAAGCGACAAGGGCAGCGGCCGCCCGGAGATGTTGACCCGGCACTCCAGACCCGCGCCCTTGCGGAAGGCCAGCTCGCCCTCGGCCGACGGCAGCCAGGCGAAGCTCTCGTCCCCGACGAAGCCCCGTCGCAGGCGCAGCGCCGTGCGGTACAGCTCCAGGAAGGAGCCCGGCCGGCCGGTCTGCGCCTCGACCGAGTACGCGCCCCAGCCGGCCGGCTGGGGCAGCCAGCTGCCGCCCGGACCGAAGCCGTGGCTCGGCCCGGTCCTCGTCCACGGCAGCGGCACCCGGCAGCCGTCGCGCCCCTTGCGCCGCTGCCCGGTGCGTTCCCACATCGGATCGCGCAGCGCCTCGGCCGGCAGATCGGCGACCTCGGGAAGACCCAGCTCCTCGCCCTGGTAGAGGTAGGTCGTGCCGGGCAGCGCGAGCGTCAGCAGCGCGGCGGCCCGCGCGCGGCGGCCGCCCCGTTCCTCGTCCGGCGCCGGTTCCCGGCCGTCGGCCATCAGCCAGGCCGGCAGGTCCGTGCCGAGCGGCAGGGCGTGGCGCGTACGGTGGCGTACCACGTCGTGGTTGGAGAGCACCCAGGTCGGCAGGGAGCCGTAGGCGGCGGCCCCGGCGAGCGAGGTGTCGATGACGTCCCGGAAGGCGGCGGCGTCCCACGGGCAGCGCAGATGGAAGAAGTTGAACGCCTGGTGCAGTTCGTCGGGCCGGGTGTAGAGCGGTAGCCGCGCCGCGCTGACACCGGCCTCCGCGACCATGATCCGGTCGGGGGCGTAGGAATCGGTGATCTTGCGCCAGGCCCGGTATATCTCGTGGGTCTCGTCCCGGTCCCAGAAGGGGTGGTTCTCGCCGCTGGGCGGGGCGTTGAGGGACGCGCTGTCGCCGCCCCGGGTGTCGCGCAGCGGCGGTACGAGGTCCTTGCGCAGCCCGTGGGCCACATCGATCCGGAACCCGTCCACGCCCAGGTCCAGCCAGAACCGCAGGGTCCGCTCGAAGTCGGCGAGGACGTCGGGGTGTTCCCAGTTCAGGTCGGGCTGTTCGGCGGCGAAGATGTGCATGTACCACTGGCCGTCGGGCACCCGGGTCCAGGCCGGACCGCCGAACTTGGACTGCCAGTCGGCGGGCGGCTCGGCGCCGTCCGGTCCCTTGCCGTCGCGGAAGACGAACCGCTCCCTCGCCTCCGAGCCGGGAGGGGCGGCCAGCGCCTCCTGGAACCACGGGTGCCGCTCGGAACAGTGGTTGGGGACGATGTCGACGATCGTACGGAGCCCCAGCGCGCGGGCCCGCGCCAGCAGTGCCCGGAAGTCGTCGAGGGTGCCGTGGCGCGGGTCGACGTCGCGGTGGTCGGCGACGTCGTAACCGCCGTCGGCCAGCGGGGAGGGGTAGAACGGCGTGAGCCAGACCGCGTCCGCGCCGAGCTCCGCGACATGGCCGAGGCGGCCGGTGATGCCGCGCAGATCGCCCATGCCGTCGCCGTCGGCGTCGGCGAAGCTGGGGACGTAGATCTGGTACACCACGGACTCCCGCCACCAGGCCCGTCGCTGCCCGCCGAACTCGTCGGTGCCGTCCCGCACGTCGTGCTCTGTCACTGGTACCTCTCGTGCCGTCATTCGGAAAGACATGTATGTCGTTCGATGCGATCATCTCCTGACCGCACCGGCGAAGGTCCGGGAACGGCCGAACTACGCCGTATGCGGGGGGACATGGCAGGCACGGGGGCACCTGGAGGGAGCCGGCGCCTGCCAGGAGCGACGGGAGGATGGCAGCCATGACGGACGACACGGCGACCGGACGCGCGGTGGACGCCACGGGTCATTGCGACGAGCGGTTCGCGGCCGTACGCACCGCCTTCGAGCGGAACTTCCTGGAACGGGACGAACTGGGCGCCGCCCTCACCGTGACTGTGGGCGGGGAGCGTGTCGTGGACCTGTGGGGCGGCTGGGCCGACGGCGCGCGTACCCGGCCCTGGCAGCGGAACACCGTGGTCAACGTGTGGTCCACGACCAAGGGACCGACCGCCCTCTGCGCCCATCTGCTGATCGACCGGGGGCTGCTCGACCCGGACGCGCCGGTGGCCGCGTACTGGCCGGAGTTCGCCGCCGCCGGGAAGGAGTCCATACGGGTCAGGGAGCTGCTCTCGCACCGTGCGGGCCTGGCCGGACTGCGCGAGCCGCACAGCCTGGACCAGCTGTACGACTGGGAGCTGACGACGTCCCGGCTCGCGGCCACGGAACCCTGGTGGGAGCCGGGCACCCGGTCCGGGTACCACGTACTGACGTACGGCTTCCTGGTCGGCGAGGTGGTCAGGCGCGTGACGGGCCTGCTGCCCGGGGAGTTCCTGCGCCGGGAGGTGACCGGCCCCCTGGGGCTCGACTTCACGATCGGCCTGCCGGAGGAGGAGGCGGCACGCGCCGCCGAGCTGGTGCCCCCGCCGGCCGTCCCGGACAGCGAACAGGCCGCGATGATCGCGCGGTTCCCCCCGGTGGCCGTGGCGGCCCTGGCCAATCCGCCGACCATCGCCGCCGATGCCGTCACCCCGGCCTGGCGCGCGGCCGAACTGCCCGCCGTCAACGGCCACGGCACGGCGCGCGCGGTCGCCGCGCTGTACGGGATCTACGCCGGACACGGCCGCCTGGGCGCGCACCGGGTCCTGTCCGCCGAGACCGTCGAGCGGATCCGGGAAGGCCAGGGCGCCGGCCAGGACCTGGTGCTGGGCGCGGGCCTCGGCCATGACACGGAGATCGCGCTGGGCCTCTGGCTGAGCGGCCCGAACGGCTCGTACGGCCCCAACCCCCGAGCGTTCGGACACGACGGCTTCGGCGGCTCCTTCGGCCTCGCGGACCCGGAGGCGGGCATCGCCATCGGATACGTGATGAACCGCATGGGCCCGCACATCGCCGACGACCCGCGGAAGCTGGCGCTCATCGAGGCGGTCTACGAGGCGGTCGAGGCGCGGTAAGGCTCCGAGCGGCCCGGGGCCGAGGAGGGCCGACGACGGCCGCTCCCGTCGACAGTCGGCCGGCGCGGCCTGACGCCGTTGTTCCGGTCCCACGTCCGCCCGTTCGGGGAGGTGAACCTCGGCGTGGACGCCCGCCTGAACCTGCGGCCACCATGTCGGCCCGCCGAACACCGGCGGACACCGACGACCAGCGGCCGGCCAGGCGTCCATGAACTCGCGTCGGCGGCGGTGAACGCGAGTTCATGGACGCCGGCGCCCAGCCGACGGCCATGCCTGGAGTGGGTCTACGATCGGCCGGTGACCGAGACACTGCCCCCCCGTGGGCATTGACCTCTTCGAGGTTGAACGACTCCTACTGGCCGAAGCCACGGCGCCGCCCCTGCCGCCGCGGGACGCTGAGGCCCGGGACCGGGTGTGGGACACCGCGGTCCGGGCCAACCCCACCCTCTTCGACGGGCCTGTGGTGGCATGTGGGGGAATGGAGTGGACTGGCCCGCGCGTCCTGCGTCTGTCGTGGGTGCACGTGACCTACCGGCACTACGCCCTGCGTCGCGTTCCCGGCGCCACCGCACTGCCCTCGTTGTTCGTGAACGTCGTCCAGCCGACTGACGACGGCCGTGTGCTGGCGGCGCGGATGTCGCCCGCTACGGCTGCCCCGGGCCGCTGGCAGCTGCCAGGGGGGTCTGTGGAGCCTCCCCCCGCCGGGACGGTACTGGATGAGTCGGCACTGGCCGGCCAGGCCGCGCGAGAGCTCACCGAGGAGTTGGGGATCGGCGCGGCCTCCGAGGACCTGAATCTGTGGGTGGTCACCCGCGGCGAGAACGGCAGTGTCGGCCTGACCTACCTGGCGCCGGCCCTTCCCGAGGCAACATTGCGTGCGCACTTCACCGCTGCCGCGGCAGCCGAGCGCGTCCAGGGCCGCGAACCTGAACTCGACCGCATCGCCCTGGTGCGCTCACCGGACGAACTGACCGCTCTGGCCGGTCCGCACGCGGACTACCTGGAGCCGACCGTCCGCCGCTTCTCAGGGTGCCGCTGAGTCAGGTGTCGGCGAGGAAGACGCGTCCCCGTTCATCGAGTTCAGTCACACACCGCAGGCCACGGGCCCGGAAGCGTGCAAGGTCGCCGCGCATGCGGGAGACCGCCTTGCGGGTGCGGACCGAGCGGACACCGTCCATGTGGTCGATGGCCCGGTGCCAGGTGGCGCATGCCTGCTCGATGCTGCCGCGCTTGAGGTGCGCCTCCGCGCCCGCGACCAGGTCCAGGGCGACGATGCGCGCGTAGGTGTCTGCCGGGCGGGCCGTGGTGGCCAGCGCGTACTGCTCGGCGGCGGTCCGGTGGTCTCCCAGGGTCTCGTGGACCTTGGCGGTTCGGGAGTAGACCGACGCGGCCGGTGGGCCCCAGGCCAGCGCCCAGAACGGCACCTCGTCGCCGGGAGCGGCGGTCAGCAGGGCATGGGCATGTTCGGCCTCGGCGAGGGCCGCGCGGCGCTTGCCGCTCTTGGCCAGGGTGTGGGCGTGGACGACACGGAAGAGGGCTTCGGTCTGGGCATCCACCCGTCCCTTGGCGCGGTTCAGACCGGTCTCGGCCAGGCCCAGGCAGTGCTCGGGACGGTGGAGCTTGAGGCCCTGCATGGCCATCGTGCGCATCACGAATCCATCGTGCCCGCGCAGGCCGGACTCGGTGGCCAGTGCGTAGGACTGAAGGTGAGCGAGGACGAGGCACGGGCAGCGGTGAAAGAAGTGTTCCTCGCCCTGGAAGTGATCGACACCCGGTTCACCAGCTGGCAGATCACGGTCGCGGACAGCATCGCCGACAACTCCTCGTGCGCCCGGGTCGTCACCGGGTCCATGGTGCCGCTGAGTGCGGAGATGGACCTGGTCGCCGAGTCGCTGGTCGTCAGCGTCGACGGCACCGCGATGGTCACCGGAGCGGGCCGTGCCGTCCTGGGGGACCCGTTCCGTGCCCTGGTCTGGCTCGCCGGGCGGCTCCACCTCTGCGGCGGCGGCCTGCGCGCCGGGCAGTTGGTCCTGGCCGGGGCCGTGCACGCCAGCCTCCCTCTGGAAGCCCGGAGCACGGTACGCGCCCGCTCGCCGCATCTGCCGCCGGTCGAGCTGCACGTGCGCTGACCCGCGGAGCCCGGCGCCCGCCGGCTCCGCACCCCGCATGCACCCCCCTCCCCTGGTCTCAGCGCGCAGGAGTCCGGCGCTGCGGTCGCCGTCGTCGACATCGAGGACTCCGTCGCCCTCCCCGACAAGCAAACCGCCCGTACCGCCTCGGAGGCGTTCTTCGCCCTCCTCGACCCGCCGTGCGTCCTCGGTATCCGGATGAACAGCCTCACGACGATCGACGGCATCAAGGACCTCGTCGCCCTCACCGCCTACACGGCCAGGCCCGACCTCATCGTGGTCCCCAAGGTGGAATCCCCCCGCGACATCGAACTCGTCGCCGCCGCGCTCGACACCGACGCCCACGCCCCCGACATCTGGGCGCTGATCGAAAGCCCCCGTGCCTTCGACGTCCTCCCAGCGATCATGCGCGCGTCCCGGCTCAGCGGCGTCATCTTCGGCTCCGCCGACTACGCCGCCTCCGTCCACTGCGGCCTGGGCCGGGACGCCCTCAGCTACGCCCGCTCGGCCCTCGTCAACGCGGCCACCGCCGCGAACATCCCCGCGATCGACGCCCCCACCTGGGCACTCGATGACCCCGGCATCTTGCGCCGCGACGCCGAGCGAGCCAAGGAAATCGGCTTCTACGGCAAGGGCTGCGTCCACCCCCGCCACGTGCCGGTGATCAAGGATGTCTTCACGCCCACCGCCGAGGAGATTGCCCAGGCCCGCGCCATCGTCGCGGCCGCCGACGCCGGCGGCGGAACGGTGACCACCGTAGACGGGCAGATGCGCGGCACCCCCTTCTTCAACCGGGCCCGCGCGCTCGTCGCCGAAGCGGACCATGCGTCATGAGCACTGGCCTGCCCCACGGCTACCGCCAGATCGGCCGGGACCGGATTCGAGAGAGCGTCGGCCTCTCCTACCTCGCACTCGCCCCCGGCCTGGTCATCGAGCACCGGCCCGGCCGGACTGTCACCGAACTCGACAGCCTCCTTGGCGCCGCCCTGAGCGGCAACGTCGCCCCCATCCATACCGATGCCCACTACAGCAGCCAGACCCAGTGGGGTCGCATCCTGGTCTGCTCCGGCGTCACCCTCAACCTCGTGGCCGGCATGACCGTCCGCAGCATCAGCGGCCTGACCACCGCCAACCTCGCTGTCGACCGGGTGCGCTTCACCGGGCCCGTCCACATCGGCGACACTCTGTACGCCGAATCGAAGATCCTCACCCGCCGGGCCTCCGAGAGCCGTCCCGACACCGGGATCATCACCTGCCACACCACCGCCCGCAACCAGAACAACACCAACGTCCTGGTCTTCACGCGCACCTTCCTCGTCCCCCTGGACGAGGACGCCGCCCGCGACGCCACCCACTACTGAAGGCGGACCATGAACAAGCAACCGACCTTCGCTTCAGCCGATGACAGCCTGTGGGGGCAGTACGACCAGCTCGCCACCCGCGCCTACGGCCACCCGATCGCCGACATCACCCACCTACGCGAACACGCCGACCTCCAGGTCGCCGTCCGTGACGGCCGGCTCGTCGCCGGAGGCCTCGGTCTCCTCCTCGACCAGTTCTTCGGCGGCGCTCCCGTCCCCAGCGCCTGCCTCGGCGACGGCTGCGTGGCCCCCGAAGAGCGTGGTGACCACCTGGCCACCGATATGACAGCCGAACGACTGCGCCCCCTGATCGAGCGCGGAGCCGTGATCTCCACGATCAGCACTTCCTCCACCGGCTACGCCCACCGCCTCGGTTGGGAAGCCCCCACCGACGTTCTCGCCTGGGCGGTGGCCACCGATGACCTCAAGAACTCCTTCGCCGGTGAGGACTTCGAGGCCGAGCACGGGCTGACCGACAAAGCCGAAACCCTCCAACGCGACCTCGCCCGCCAGTGGAACGGTCCCGTCCTTCGGCCCACTTGGTGGACCCGGTGGAAGCAGGACAAGAGCAACCTCACCACCTATCGCTTCGCCCGGCCCGGCCACTCCGTCGCCGGCCTGCTCAGCCTCACCACCAAACGGCACGAGCGCCACGGCATGACCCTGGTCGTCCACGACTTCTGGGCCGTCAGCCGGCCCACCGCCGCCGCCATGCTCGCCTTCCTCGGCCGCCACAACACCCGCGCCCGCACCATCACCTTCCGGCGCGGCGCCCTCCCGCCCTACCCGGCCCTCCTCCACGGACTCCGCCACCACCGCATCACCGCCGAAGCCTGGCACCCCTGGATGCTCCGCATCCTCGACATCCCCGAGGCCATCCGGCTCCGCGGCTGGCCGGGCGACCTCACCACCGCCGTACCGATCGAGATCGAGAGCGAGACCGGCGACTGGAGCCGGTGGATGCTTCAGATCAAGGCCGGAACGGCCGAGATCGTCCCCACCCGCGTCCAGGGACAGGTGACCTTCACACGGCGCCAGCTCGCCGTCTGGTACGCCGGCGGATACCGGTCCACCACCTCGGCCCGCATGGCCGGTGTCCACGCCGTATCGGAGAAGATGCTCGCGCCCCTCGTCCGCAGCACGACACAGTTCGAGCCCTGGCTGCCCGACCACTTCTAGTGCCCCTCCCGGCAACGTTTGCCCCGTCGCGACGCCCGGCACGCGCGCTCGCCGCGTTGGCCACAAGCCCAGGTAGCTCCGCTACATGGACTTCTGACCGCCTTGCGATCACACGCACCGGACGCCGCTCCTTGACGGGCAAACCTTGCCGGTCGCGGCACTAGCGGCCACAGGTGTTTCCCTCTGTCACTCGCCTGAGTGTCGGCAAACGATGGCGCCCTCAAGCGATCAACGCGCCTCTGCCTGCCCACAAGACCGCGTACCCGGCCGAATTCATCTGCCGTCAGGCGCGTTTCCGCCCCTTCGAGTCCACCGCACCGATCACTTCAGGCCAAGATCACGCCGTACGCATTTCGGTGGTACGTCACCCAATCGGGCAGCGGCGCCCCCGGAATCCCCGCACGGCCGAACTCCGCCCACCACGGCAGCGAATCCCCAGCGTCACCCTCCCCGCACCCACGGTGAAACCATGTGTGTTCGTGACGCCTTCCCGCCTGACCGAATGACGTCACCGGGCACATCTGATGGCACATTCCCCGCTATGTCCAGCTGCTGACGGGCACTCACCGGCCATCGCACTCTACGCGCAAAGATTTGCAACAGCATACGGCCGAACCCGCGTCGACCACCCCGGGGATCACCCCATCCCCGTCCCGCGGTCGCGTTCGGCCACCGGTCCGGCAGCCACGCGGGCCACACACCGACCACCCGCCTCACAGGTCCGGAAGTCAACCTTGCGCGAGCGCCAACGGGATTCA
The DNA here is from genome assembly GCF_052983195.1 of Streptomyces hebeiensis. Lineage (NCBI taxonomy): Bacteria > Bacillati > Actinomycetota > Actinomycetes > Kitasatosporales > Streptomycetaceae > Streptomyces > Streptomyces hebeiensis. The sequence continues at coordinate 6,469,134 of NZ_CM129812.1, read as the reverse complement.
AAGATTCGGTCAAGCGCGATTGACAGTCCACGTTCAAAATCGCTGGCCGTGGACCGTCGCGCCCGGTGGCCCGCTCACCCAACGGGCCGTCCGTCTCCCCCACCTATGGAGGACTTGTGACCATCAAGCGCTTCTCCCCCCTCGGCGCGGTGTCCAGACGCGCACGGCTCCTCGCCGTCACGTCCGGTCTGGTGACCGCCGTCGCGCTTGCCGCCCCGTCCGCCGTCGCCCAGCCGGCGCCCGTGGCCCCGGCCGTCACCGCCGTCCAGCTGGCCCAGGCCGACTCCGCGATCCGCGGTGCCGACATCGCCGGTACGGCGTGGTACACGGACAAGGCGTCCGGCAAGGTCGTCGTCACCGTCGACAGCTCGGTCTCCGACGCCGAGATAGCCGAGATCAAGGAGTCCGTCGCGGACAACAGCACGGCGGGCGTCACGATCAAGCACACCGAGGGCACGTTCAACAAGCTCATCGCCGGCGGCCAGGCCATCTACGCGGGTGGCGGCCGGTGCTCCCTCGGCTTCAACGTCCGCAGCGGCAGCACGTACTACGCGCTGACCGCCGGGCACTGCACGGAGATCGGCGCCACCTGGTACACCAACTCCTCGAACAGCACGGTGCTCGGCTCCCGCGCCGGTTCCAGCTTCCCGGGCAACGACTACGGGCTGATCCGCCACTCCAGCTCCGCCGCCGCGGACGGCCGGGTCTCCCTCTACAACGGCTCGTACCAGGACATCACCTCCGCCGCCAACCCGTCCGTGGGCCAGAGCGTGCGGCGCAGCGGCTCGACCACCGGCCTGCACAGCGGTACGGTCACCGGCCTCAACGCGACGGTCAACTACGGCGGCGGCGACATCGTCTCCGGCCTGATCCAGACCAACGTCTGCGCCGAGCCGGGCGACAGCGGCGGCCCCCTGTTCTCGGGCAGCACCGCGCTGGGTCTGACCTCGGGCGGCAGCGGCAACTGCTCCTCCGGCGGCACCACGTTCTTCCAGCCGGTGGTGGAGGCCCTCAACGCGTACGGCGTGAGCGTCTTCTAAGCGACTCCGCACGGCCGCACTCGACACGGCCGCACCCGCAAGACCGGCAGCAGCGCTGCCCGGACACCACCGACGGGCCACGCACCGAGTGCGCGTGGCCCGTCGCGTGCGTCGCCGGACGGGGAACGGGGGACGGGGCGGCCCGTTGTCCGATTCGTTCAAGACCCGTCCGCCGCGCCGCTCGTACGGTGGGCCCATGAACACGACCAGCCACTCCGCTCGTCCCACGGCCCCCTCGGCCGCCTCGGCCGCGCCCCGGCTCGACGCCGTCGGCCTCGTCGTCTCCGACATGGCCGCCTCCCTCGCCTTCTACCGGCTGCTCGGCCTGGACGTACCGGCCGACGCCGACACCGCGCCGCACGCGGAGGCGACCCTGCCCAGCGGTCTGCGCGTGCTGTGGGACACGAAGGAGACCGTCCGCTCCTACGATCCCTCCTGGAGCCGCCCCACGGGCGGCGAACGCCTCGGGCTCGCCTTCGTCTGCGACGGCCCCGCCGCCGTGGACGCCACGTACGAGCGGCTGACCGCCGCCGGGTACCGGGGGCACCTGGAGCCGTGGGACGCCGTCTGGGGCCAGCGCTACGCGGTGGTGCTCGACCCCGACGGCTGCGCCGTCTCGCTCTTCGCCAGCGCCGCGTAGGCCGTCAGCGTGAGCCCGGCCAGGTCGCGCGTCTCGCGCGCCAGATGCGCCTGGTCGGCGCAGCCCGCCGCGAGCGCGGCCACCGCGAAGGGCTCACCGGCGCGTACGAACGCCAGCGCGCGTTGCAGCCGCAGCACCCGCGCCAGCGTCTTGGGGCCGTAGCCGAACGCGTCCAGGCAGCGGCGGTGCAACTGCCTGGCGCCCAGGCCGACCGCGTCGGCGGTCGCCGCGACCGTACGGCCCCCGTCGAGCGAGTCGACCACCGCCCGCACCACGCGGTCGGGCGGGGTGGTCCCGGCCGGCCGCCGGCGCTTCGCCGCCGCCAGCGCCACGGACTCCAGCGCGGTCGCCGGGTCCGCCGCGGACTCCAGCCGCGCGACGAGCGGCCGCACCTCGGCCGGGGACCACAGATCGGCGAGTGCCACCCGCCGGTCGCGCAGTTCGTGGGCCGGTACGCCGAGGAACGCGGGCGCGGTCCCCGGCGCGAACCGCACGCCGGCGCAGTGCGCGCCCGCCAGTTCGCGCGGCGGCACGTACGCCCGGGTGTCCGGGCCCGCGACCAGGAGCCCGCCACCGATCCAGAGCAGGTCCATGCATCCGTCGGGCAGCACCGGATGGACCGGGGCCCCGCCGCCCGCGCCACCGGCCGGGGCCGCCCCCGGGGTTCGCGGCTCCACGGTCCGCGTCCACACGACCGCGCCGTCGACCCGCGAGATCCGTTCCTCGTACACAGAAGTGAGACTAACGCCTCCCCGCCGACCGGCCGTTGATCCACAATGGTCGTTCGGGCCGGGCACGTGGCCGGCCCCTCACTTCGCGGGGGCGACGATGACAGCACTAATGGAGTTCACCACCGACAGCGGCGCGAAGGTCATGGTCGAGGTCGACCGCGACATGCCCGGTGCCAGACCGGTTGGGCGCGGCGGCAACGCGCTCGCGCAGGCGGGCCGGACGCTGGACGAAGCGCTCCAGGGCATCCGTGCGGCCGCGGAATCGGCCGTCGCTGTGTTCCGTGACGGCTCCCTCCGGCCGGATGGCGTGGAGTTGGAGTTCGGTGTCAAGCTCGTCGCAGAGACGGGTGCGGTGATCGCGAAGACCTCGGCGGAGGGCCATCTGACGGTCAAGCTCTCCTGGGGACGGACGCCGGACGACGACGCGGGGACACGGGCCGGGGGAACGGGGGCCGGGGCCGGCTCGGAGCCGGGTGCCTCGGCGGGAGCGGCCGGGACCGGAGCCGCGCGCTCCGGAGGGACCGCGGCCAGCGGGACGACCGGTGGCGCCGGATCAAGCCCGGCCACCGGAGTCGGCGGGGATCCCGGCGAGGACGGGGCGTGCGGACAGTGACGCGGTCCCCCGCCTGGCACGCCCGTATCGACATCGACGGTGCGGCGGAGGGCTCCGGTTTCCTCGTCGCCGACCGCACGGTCCTCACCTGCGCCCATGTCCTGCGTCACCACGACCGGGCCGAGATCATCTTTCCCGGTGCGCCGGGACTCGGCCCGCTCGGGGCCGGAGTCGTCGCCCGCGGCGCGTGGGCCGGTGGCGACCGCGACCCCGGCGACCTGGCCGTGCTGCGGCTGGACCGGCCCGTCGGCATCGCGCCCGCCGCGTTCGCGCCGCTGGACGGCCCGTACGCCTCGCCGTCCCCGAAGCTGGTCGCCCACGGCTTCCCTCTCGGGTACGGCGAGGAGGGCGTCCAGAGCGAACTGCGCGCCACCTCAATGCAGTTGATCCGCGACGAGTGGGCGCAACTGGAGTTCTGGCGGGAGTACGGGCAGAAGACGGACCACGGCTTCAGCGGGGCCGCCGTGGTGCTGGCGGACGCCGGCACGGTCACCGGCATGGTCGTCTCGTACGACCCGGTGAACCGGAACGGCCGGATGATCCCCGCCCAGGTCCTCGCCCGGCACTGGGCCCCGCTGGCCGATCTCGTCCCCACACCCGGCTATCCGACGGAGGAGAAACGGCGGCTGCGGGAGCTGGTGGCCCGCTCCGCCGCGCTGCCCGGGCCGCCGCCGGGGCAGCTACTGCGCACGGTGGTGGGGAGGCTGGGGGTCGATCCGCCGACGGTGGAGCCCGGCAGTCTGTGGGAGGCGGTCTGGTACCTGCTGTCGGAGTCACCACCGAGGCCGGCCGCGCTGCCGCTCGCGGAGCTGGCGGTGCGGGTGGCGGGCCTAGTCGACGACGAGGCGCTGGGCGAGGAACTGCGCGCGTGGTCACGGGCCCACCGGGCAAGGCACGACGCCCGGGGAACGGCACAGTGGCGATGGCGGCCGGCCCCGGCTGACCGCACCGGTCACGGTGGTTTCACCGCCGTCGCGCCTCCGTGCGGGCAGTCCGCCCCGGCCACCTCGGCCGCACCGGCCGCCCAGGAGACTCGGACCGCGCCGGAGACATGGACCACCTCTCGCCCGGCCGTTTCCTCGCCACCCGCACCGGAACGCGGCCTCGCGGCCGATGGCCACCTCACACCCCACCCCGGGGCCGGGGCGCACCCCGCGACCGACCGCGGGAGGTCCGTGGGACCCGTGGCGTCCGCCCGTACCACAGCCGCCACCCGGCCCGGTCCCGCTGCGGCCCCGTCCGCCCCACGCTGGTCGCCGATCCTGGTCGAGATCCGGCGCAGCGGGGCGGGGAACGGCACGGCGCGGCTGGTGTCCGTCTCCACGTTCCGGGGCGGCCACGGACGGCTCCTAGCCGAGCGGCGGCTGGCCCAGCGGGAGGTCCGTGCCTGGGTGCTGCACCAGATCGACCTGGCGTTCGGCGACATCGACCAAGACGGCAGGGCCCTGATCGGGTTCGCCCTGCCGCGCTCCGCGCTCAACCAGCCGGTCGACCAGTGGGTGCGCAAGGGGGATCCGGTCCCGCTCGGCTGCAAGACGCCCTTGGTCGTCATGGACCACGACCGGCGGAGCAACCCACGGCTCCAGCACGAGCTGACGCGGCTGTGGGACCTGTTGGACCACGAACCGCGTTCCGCCGTACGCCCAATCGCCTGCGGGCCGACGGTCAGGCCCGAACTGTTGTCCGTGGAGCTCCAGGGGGTGCGGGGTCCGGTGGGGCTCGCGCGACCGCCACGGACCACCCGCGACCGGGCACTGCACAAGGCCGTGCTGTCGGCGCCCGCGCCGATCGTGCTCTGGCCGCGCACTGGCTGTTCGGGCGGTACCGGTTGTCCCGGCTCCTGCCAGGGCAACGCGTTCCTGACCGCGCTGGCCGAGCAGTTGTCGCACCTGCCGCCTGGCGATTTGCCCGAGCAGGTCTTCGACCTCCGTAAACGCGCCTTCCTGCACAACGGGCCCGAGCCGCACTGGGCCGCTGAGCTGTCCTTCGTCTGGGAGGACCCGCGATGGTTCCCCGAGATGCCCCGCATGAGCGGGTCACCCGTCGGTTAGGTCCGGCCCGGCCCCGTCCGTCACGGCCGTCGAACCGCCCGTCCGGCGACGCCCCGCCCTCCCCGCGGCCCCGGGTACCCCACCCGCGCCGCCAAGACCCAGGAGTCACCGCTATGCCCCTGTGGCCGGTCTACACCGGAGCCGACGAACCGCACGACGGAATCGACCAGTTGCCCGCGCCGCCGCCTTGGCGCGCCTTCGACGGCGGGCCCGTGGTGGACCCGCCGGAGGACGACGGGGGCGCCTCGCCGGACCGGGCGCACCGCGCCCGCGCGTACCGGGCCACCGAGGAGAGCGTCCAGCTGGTCAACGCCGCACTGTACCTGCGCCGGCCCCTGCTCGTGACGGGCCCGCCGGGCAGTGGGAAGTCGAGCCTCGCCTACGCGGTGGCCCGGGAGCTGCGGCTCGGTCCCGTCCTGCGCTGGAACATCACCAGCCGGTCCACCCTGGCCGACGGGATCTACCAGTACGACCCGCTCTCCCGGCTGTACGCCGCGGGTCCGCGCCAGGAGGCACGCGGCGACGCGGTCGAGGGCCCGGATGACGTCCGGGGGAATCGCACCGAGGGCAGCGATATCGAGGACCATTTGCGGCTGGGGCCGCTGGGCACGGCGCTGCTCCCCCACGAGCGGCCCCGCGTGCTGCTGATCGACGAGATCGACAAGAGCGACCTCGATCTCCCCAACGACCTGCTGAACGCTCTGGAGGAGGGGCAGTACGAGATCCCCGAGCTGGTGCGCGCGGCGCGCACGCGGGCGCGCGCGAAGGTACTGGTGGCGGACTCGGACCGGCTGGCGGAGGTGGAGCGGGGCCGCGTGCGCTGCCGGGCGTTCCCGTTCACCGTGCTGACCAGCAACGGCGAACGCGAATTCCCACCCGCGTTCCTGCGCCGCTGTGTGACGCTGGAGCTGAAGCAGCCGACGGCGGAGCACCTGGAGGCCATCGTGCGCGCGCACCTGGGTGAACTGGACGATCAGGCCAGGGTGTTGATCCGGAGATTCCTGGACCGGGGCAGCGACGGCGAGCTGGCGACCGACCAGTTGCTCAACGCGATCCACCTGACCCGTGCCTCCGGGCTCGACGCCGCGACACGGGACGAGCTGGCGGACCGCCTGATGCGCCACCTGGGCCGAGCGCCGGAAACCGATGAGTTCTGACCGGGGCCGCGCGGGCCTGGCCAATGAACTGGCCGCGCTCCGCGCGGTGCTGGCAGCGGCCGGCGGCGAGCAGCCGACGGGGCGGGAGCTGGCTGAGGTACTGTGGCTGGCCTCCCATGTCCTGCCCGAGCCGGGCCCTCCGGAGGCCGATGGAGAGGCCCACGGGGCCTGGACCGAGCGGGAACGGCACCGCACGAGGAGCGTCTCCCCCGGCCCCGATGATCCGGTCGCGCTGCACCTGCCCGTGCCCGCCGAGGCCGCACCCCCGCCCCCGGACCCGGACGCGAACCCGCCGGGGGCGGGCGCCTCCGGGGTGCTCGTCCCCGCCCCGCCGATGGTCGCGCACCCCCTGGCGGTCCAGCGGGCGCTGCGCCCGTTGCGCACGACCGTGCCGTCCCCACGCGAACGGCAGCTCGATGAGGCCGGTACGGCTCACCGCATCGCTTCCCTGGGCGCCGGACCGATCCACTGGTTTCCGGAGCTGAGGCCCGTACCCGAACGCTGGCTGCACCTGCATCTCGTGGTGGACGGCGGGCCGACGATGGCGATGTGGGAACCGCTCGCCCGCGATCTACACACGGCCTTCGGGCAGACCGGCGCGTTCCGCACGGTGGACGTCGTACGGCTCGGCGCGGACGGGAACGTACCGCTGCGCCAGTGGACGGCCGGGCGCACGGTCACGCTGGTCATCAGCGATGCGATGGGGCCGCAGTGGTACGCGGGAGCGGCGGGACGCACGTGGTACCGGACGCTGTCCGGGTGGGCCCGCAGGATGCCTGTGGCGGTGCTCCAGCCCCTGCCCGAGCGCATGTGGCGGCACACGCCCCCGGCCCCCGTCCCGGGAGTCTTCTCCACGCCGGGCCCCGGTGTGCCCAACGCGTCGCTGCGCTTCACGCCGTACGACCGGCCGGCGGCGGGCGTCCCTGTACCGTTCCTGGAACCGACGGCGGACTGGCTCGGCAACTGGGCGGCGCTGGTGGCCTCGTCCGGCGGTACGGAGTTCCCGGGCGCGGCAGCGCTGCTGGGGGACCGGCCGCCCGCCGGGTCCGCCCCGGCGGTCCGGCCGGGCGGCGCGGGTGACGGCGTCCGCGCGCGGGACGTCCCGCCCGAGGAACTGGTCCTGAGATTCCGGGCGGTCGCCTCCCCGCGAGCGGCCCGACTAGCGGCGCATCTGGCCGTCGGTCCGCCGCACGTGCCCGTGATGCGCCTGATCCAGGCGACCGTCGAGGAACACCCGGAGCCGCAGCACCTGGCGGAGGTGGTGCTCAGCGGCATGCTGACGACGGTGCCGGGCCCCCCGGGCTCGTACGATTTCCGGCCCGGAGTGCGGGAGCTGCTGCTGGGCACCCTGACCCGCACGGAACTGGTCCGTACGGTCGGCCTCCTGACCGAGGTGGGCGCGGTCATCGAGTCCCGCGCGGGCGCGGCCCCGGGCGAGTTCAGGGCGCTGCTGCGCGGTGGCGCGGGCGGTGCGGCGGGAGCGCCGGGCAGCGAGCCGTTCGCACTGGTGAGCCGGGAGAGCGTACGGCTGTTGCGGGGGCCGGAGGTGGAGCCCTCGCCGGACTCGACGGCGGGGCCCGCGCCGGGGTACGCACCGGGGCCCGGCAGGACGGCCCCGGCAGCAGGGCCGGCGGCCGGCGAGCAGGTTCTCGCAGGCCGCTACCGGCTGCGGGAGATGATCGGGCAGGGCTCCCAGGGGTCGGTGTGGCGGGCCCAGGACCTTGCGGAGGACCGGCTGGTCGCGGTCCGGTGCCTCGACGTGTCGGAAGGGCGGATCGACGCGGTGGCGACGCGCCACCAGGCGCGGCTGTACCGCGACACCAGGGCCACCGCCCGGCTCCACCACCGCGGCATCACCGGCGTCCATGACTTCGGTGTGGACGGCGACACCTTCTACGTGGTCATGGAACTGCTGGAAGGCCAGGACCTCGCGACGCTGCTGACCCGTGCGGGAGGTCGGGGACTGCCGGTCGTCGACATCGCCGACATCGGGGTGCAGGTCCTCGACGCGCTCTCCTACGCCCATCAGCAGGGAATCTGGCACCAGCACCTGACGCCCAAGGACATCGTCCGGCTTGCCGACGGCACGGTGAAGGTGCTCGGGTTCGGTGTCGCGCGCGTCGGCCTCGACAGCTCGCGCACCTCGCAGGTCGCACGCGGGGCCGGCAGCATCGTGGTCCCGGCGTACATGTCCCCGGAGCAGATCGGCGGCGACGGCGTCGACCACCGCAGCGACCTCTACTCCCTCGGCTGTGTACTCTACGAACTGGCCACGGGGGCACCCCCGTTCGCGCTGCCGAACACCTGGGAGACCCTGCGGGCTCACCGCGAAGTCCCTCCTCTCTCTCCGCGCGAACTACGGCCCGAATTGCCGGCGTGGCTGGCGACGGCCCTCGTGGCCCTGCTCGCCAAGAACCCGGAGGAACGCTGGCTCGGTGCCGACCGGCTGCGCTCCGGTGCGCCACCGGACGGTCGTTGGCAGTACGGCGTCCTGGGGCCTCTCAGGGCACGGCGCGGGTCCCTGGACCGCACCCCGGGAGCCCCGTACGAGCGGCTGCTGCTGGCGAGGTTGCTGATGGCGCGCGGCTGGGCCGTGTCCTTCGAGGAACTGGCCGAGGCCCTCGGCCTCCACCCTTGGGAGATGGACACGTTCCTCGTGCCCGAGGGCGTACGCCGCCTTCAAGAGCTGGGCCATCCCGTCGAGGGGACGTCGGATCGCTACCGGCTGCGGACGGACGAGACGGAGGTGGATCTGCTGACCGCGGAACGCCTGGCCTCGGAGGCCGCGGCAGCGGCCGAGATCGCGGACCACTCGCGCGCCGCGGAACTCTACGACGAGGCTCTGGCCCTCTGGTACGGCGCGCCCCTGGACGGTCTCGACGGCGGTGCCTGGGTCGAGCTGCGGCGCGGGGAACTCACGGACTGGCGCCGCGACCTGAAAGTGGCCCGCGACCGTGCGTGGCTGCGAGCGGCCAGCGCACCCGCTCCGGCGGACGTCACGAGGCCGGCGGAAGCGGCGGAAACCAAAGAGGCCGGAGAAGCGGCGGAGACAGAGGCGGAGGGAGGGGAAACAGCGGAGGCGAAGGAGGCGGAAGGCGCGCGGGAGCCGGCGAGCGAGCCGATCACGCCCCCGGCGGGCCGTGGCGACGATCTCCGTCTCGTCATCGGCGGCACGGAGCTCCACGGCGTCGACCGCCCGGCGAACCGGGCTCAGGCCGCGCTGTACTTCGCCCCCCGGCTGCGGGCCGCGTGCCAGGAGTTCTTCGGCGACGGCGGGACCCGCGATCCGGCCACCTCCCCCCACGCCCTCGAGATCCTCAGGGTCACGCCCCGGCCGGAACAGCATCTCGCCGAGGTGCTGGAGTTGCTGACCGGGCCGTTCGCCGAGCGTGTGGCGCAGGAGTGGCCGGCGTTTCTGTTCCCGTTGCCCTCGGCCCTCTACGTCTTCCTCCACTCGGGTGACGACGAGGAGTTCCACGCGGCGCAGACCTCCGCTCCGGCGCTCAGCGAGCTGGGCGGCCTCTGGTCCGGGCGGATCTACATGGTGCTGGGGCTGCCGGACGACCTGTACCGGCGTGCCGGACGACCTGAGGGCTACCACCCCTATGAGAAGGAGCTGTCGGCCGGGACCTTCGGGACCGTCTGGTACCGGGCCGTCGACTACGCGCCGCCGCCCACCGTCCGTGCCGGCCCGTCATGGCTGCGGCGCCTGTTCGGATGGGGCGGCCGTCCGAACGGCCGGGCCGAGCCCAGTTGACTCCCGCCCGGCCGACCGCGGGCCTACGCGTTCGTCCCCTCGCCCGTTCCCCCGCGTCCCTCGTCGTCCCCCTTGCCCGTCCCCGGCTCCTTCGGTTCCTTCACGTCCTTCGGTTTCTTCAGGTCCTTCGGCTCCTTCAGCGCCTTGTGCGCCCCGCTGTCCCATATCCCCGGCAGCCGCGAGCGCACTCTCGACACCACGTCGTCCGGCGGCAGGAAGTTGGACCACCGCTCCGGGAACTCCGACGGCATGTCCGGGTCCGTCACGTCGTCGTCCTGGTTCTCGGCCGTGGCGACGGCACGCGCCACCAGTTCCGCCGCGTGGGCCGCGCGCAGCCGTTCGTTGGCCGCGCGGGCGGCGGCCGTGGCGACCGACGGCCAGACCCGGTCGATCGCCGCGTTCACCGCCGCGCCCACCAGCACGGCGAACGCGGAGACCCCGATCCAGAGCAACACGGCGATCGGTGCGGCCAGGGAGCCGTAGATGGTGGGGCCCTCGACGGTGCTCGTGAGGTAGATGCGGAGCAGGAAGCTGCCCAGCACCCACATCGCCAGCGCGATCAGCGCGCCCGGCATGTCCTCGATCCAGCGGGACCTGACGGGGACGGAGACGTGGTAGAGCGTGGTCAGGAAGGCCACCGACAGCAGGATCACCACCGGCCAGTACAGGACGGAGGCGACCTCGGTGCCCCAGGGCAGCACCGCCACGAGCCGGTCCGGTCCCACCACCGCCAGCGGCAGCACCACGGCCCCGATCAGCAACGCCACGATGAACAGGAAGAAGGCCAGCAGCCGGGTCGCGACGATGCCGCGCCGGCCGTCGAGCCCGTACATGACGGTGATGGTGTCCACGAAGACGTTGACCGCCCGGGAGCCCGACCAGAGCGCGATGGCGAAGCCGAGGGAGATCACATCGGGCCGGCCGCCCTGGGTGATGGACGTCAGCAGAGGTTTGGCGATCTCGTCGACGCCGCGCGCGGAGAGGACCGTGCCGGACGCCGCGAGGATGTTCTTCTCGATGGAGGCGACCGTGGTGGTGCTCGTCCACTCGTCCACGTAGCCGAGCAGCCCGATCAGACCGAGCAGCAGAGGCGGCAGGGACAAAAGGGTGAAGAACGCCGCCTCCGCGGCGAGTCCCAGAATGCGGTATTCGATGCACGAGTTGACGGTGTCTTTGAGCAGCAGCCAGGCCAGCCCGCGCTTCGAGACGTTGCGGTAGAGGACTCGGGCCCGGTGGAGGCGGCCGGACGGCCGCTCGGGTGTTTCTTTTGCTGCCTGCACCTCTTTACCGTATCGGCATGGCAGCGAGCACCCACACAGTGACCAATCAGGTTCCGCCCCTGGTGGGGTACGACATCTTCGCCACCGACCGGGCCCTCTCCGAAGGCGTCGCGCGGCACAGCGCGCCCGCCCTCCTCGACGAGACCCGGGCGGAGCTGACGGCGCTCGGCCGGGCCGCCGGGTCGGCCGAGGTCCAGGAGTGGGGCGCACTGGCCAATGAGCATCCGCCCGAGCTGCGCACGCACGACCGGTACGGCAACCGGATCGACGAGGTCTCCTTCCATCCCGCCTGGCACCGGCTGCTGGACGGCGCGGTCTCGGCGGGGCTGACCGACGCCTGGGGGCGCCCGGGGGGGCACCTCCGCCGCGCGGCCGGCTTCATGATCTGGACGCAGGCGGAGGCCGGGAACGGCTGTCCGGTCTCGATGACGCACGCGGCGGTGCCCGCGCTGCGCGCGGATCCGGGGCTGGCGGCCGAGTGGGAACCGCTGCTGACCTCCCACCGGTACGAGCCGGGGCTGCGGCCCGCCGCGGAGAAGACCGGCGTGCTCTTCGGGATGGGCATGACGGAGAAGCAGGGCGGCAGCGACGTGCGCGCCAACTCCACCGGCGCCCGGCCGCTGGACGCGGCGGGCGAGTACCTGCTGACCGGTCACAAGTGGTTCTGCTCCGCGCCGATGTGCGACGGCTTCCTGGTGCTGGCGCAGGCGCCGGGCGGGCTGACGTGCTTCCTCGTGCCGCGCGTGCTGGCGGACGGAACGCGCAACGTGTTCCGGATCCAGCGACTCAAGGACAAGCTGGGCAACCGGTCCAACGCCTCCGGCGAGATCGAGTTCGACGACACGTGGGCACGCCGGGTCGGCGAGGAGGGCCGCGGGGTGCGCACGATCATCGAGATGGTGGCGGCGACCCGGCTGGACTGCGTGGCGGGCTCGGCCGCGCTGATGCGCCAGTCGGTGGCGCAGGCGGTGCACCACGCCACGTACCGCGGCGCGTTCGGCGGCGAGCTGATCGACAAGCCGCTGATGCGCAACGTTCTGGCGGACCTGGCGCTGGAGTCCGAGGCGGCGACGACGCTGGCCCTGCGACTGGCCGCCGCGTACGACCACGTCCAGAACGGGGACGAGGGCGCGGCGGAGGAGCGGGCGTTCCTGCGACTGGCGGTGCCCGCCGCCAAGTACTGGGTGACGAAGCGGTGCACTCCGGTGGCCGTCGAGGCGCTGGAGTGCCTGGGCGGCAACGGCTACGTGGAGGAGTCCGGCATGCCGAGGCTGCTGCGCGAGTCGCCGCTGAACTCGATCTGGGAGGGGGCGGGCAATGTGCAGGCGCTGGACGTGCTGCGCGCGCTCCAGCGGGAACCCGCGGCGCTGAACGCGTTCCTCCAGGAGGTGGGTGCCGCGCGCGGCGCCGATCACCGGCTGGACGCGGCGATCAAGGACCTGCTGACCGAACTGGCCGACCTGGACGGTATCGAGGCCCGGGCGCGCCGGCTGGTGGAGCGGATGGCGCTGGTGCTCCAGGGCTCGCTGCTGGTGCGGTGGGCCCCCGCGGAGGTGGCGGACGCGTTCTGCGCGTCGCGGCTCGGCAAGGACTGGGGCGCGGCCTTCGGCACGCTGCCGCACAGCCTGGACCTGGCCTCGGTGGTGGACCGGGCACGGCCGGTGGCCTGACGGAGCGGGGGCCTGGCGGGGCGCCGGGCACGGCCGGTGACCTGGCGGGGCTCGGCTCCGGGCACACCCCGCACTCGCGCCCCCGGTGAGGTGCCCGGCCCTCGTTCGGGGGCCGGGGACCGCTGTGGTTCGCTGTGCCCCATGAGCAACACTGTCACCACCTGGTACCTGGAACAGACCTCGCCAGACGGTCTGCGCCCCGCCGCGCGGCCCGACGGCGAGGTGCGGATCGTACGGGCCGAGGTGCCCTCGCCCGAGTTCAGCCGGTTCCTGTACACGGCCGTCGGCGCCGACGTCGGCTGGACCGACCGGCTGCCGCTGTCGGCCGAGCGGTGGCGGGACATCGTCTCCCGGCCGGGCACCGAGACGTGGGTGGCGTACGAGAAGGGAACTCCGGCCGGTTACCTCGAGCTGGCGGGCGAGGACGACGGCACGGTGGAGATCGTGTACTTCGGCCTGCTCCCCTCCTTCCGCGGCCGCCGCATCGGCGGCCATCTGCTGTCGTACGGCGCGGCCCGCGCCTGGGACCTGGCCGGGCGGTGGCCGGGCAGGATCCCTACGAGGCGGGTCTGGCTGCACACCTGCTCCAAGGACGGGCCGCACGCCATGGACAACTACCTGAGCCGGGGCTTCACGCTCTACGACACGAAGACCGAAGAGGAGGAGGGGAAGGCGTAGCCCACCCGGCCGCCAGGACTCCCCGGGCCGACGGAACCGTGTCCGGAGCCCCTCGGGCCGGCACGGCCCCGAGCCGCGGCTCCCCCCCACTCAGGTGAGGAGCGGTTCCGCGCAGCAGCCCTCGGCACGCAGCCGACGGCCCACGTCGAGCCAGTCGTCACGCTCCTGACGCTCCTGACGTTCCTGGTCGTGTTCCCGGTCGGCCGCCCGGCCGCGACCCGCCGCGCGGTCGGTGAAGGCCGCCACCAGGTCCTCCTGGCGGTGGACGACCCCGTCCCGCATCACCCAGGCCGTACGGACGAGATCGCCGAAGTCCTCGAACGGGTTGCCGTCGACCACGGTCAGGTCGGCGAGCTTGCCCGGCTCCAGCGTCCCCAGGTCGTCGCCGACACCGAACACCTGGGCCGGGACCGCCGTCACCGTGCGCAGGGTGCGGGCCACCGACAGCTTGCCGATGTCGTGCAGCGCGCGCAGTGCCAGGTGCAGGTGGAGCCCGACGGGGACCAGCGGCGCGTCGGTGCCCAGGACGAGCGTGCCGCCCGCCGCGAGCAGGCCGCGGTACCGGGCGGTCTCCTCCGCGAGGGCCGCCGCGACAGCCGGGGGCGGTGGGGCCGAGGCCGCGTCGCGCACGGCGGCCGTGTCCCAGGGCGGCATCAGCGTGGTCACCCTGGCGTCGTCGGCGAGCGCGGGATCGGCGCCCAGCAGGGAGAGCGCGGCGAACGGCGTCATGATGAGCCGGAAGTCACCGTCGCGGTAGGTCTCGTGCACGTCCTGGTAGGACTGTCCGGTGGGTGAGAGGGCGCGTCCGTACTCCGAGCGCTGGGTGGCCTGGAGGTGTGTGGTCAGGTCCTGGCCGGTGTTGACGCCCGGTGACAGCAGGTGGCTCCCGCACGCGACGCCGAGTTCCTCGTGCGCGGTACGGGCCGCCTCCCGCATGGTCCAGCCGGGCGCGCGCACGTACGTCTTGACGAAGTCGTAGTCGAGGGCGACCGCCCGGCGCAGGGTGCGCCGTACCCCGTCGCGGGTGCGGTGTGCCCGGCCCATGCTGTAGGCGACGCGGGCGCCGTCGGTCAGCTCGCCGGTCATCAGGAGCCGGGGCCCGGTCATCCGGCCGGCCGTCACGGACTCCCTGATCCGGACCGCCTCGTACGCGAAGCCGCCGAGGGAGACATTGGTGGTGATGCCGTAGGCGAGCATCAGGCTCGTCTGACGGCCGCCGTAGATGTCCTGGTAGGGATGGATGTGGGAGTCCCACAGGCCGGGCAGGACGGTGGACCGGGACGCGTCGATCAGCCGCTCGCCCCGCCGCGCCGGTCCCGGCCGGTGGTTCTCCACGGCCGCGATCCGGTTGCCTTCCAGGACGAGGTCGACGTCCTCGTGGACGGTTTCGCCGGTGCCGTCCCAGAGCCGGCCCGCGTGCACCCGGACCCGGGACCGGGGCGCCGGCCGGCGGCCGTACTCCAGCGGTACGGGCACGGTGCGCCGCCCGGTGCCGTCCGCGCGGATCAGCCGGAGCTCGCCGCCGGACAGGTACAGCAGGGTGCGCGAGTCGCCGGACCAGGAGGGGTGGTCGGCCATCTCGTCGGTGACGCGGCGCGGCTCCCCGGCGGGCGCGCCGTCGGGCCGGACCGGCAGCACCCACAGGGCGGACTCCATGACGAAGGCCATCGACGTTCCGTCCGGGGACCAGACCGGGCCGCTGTTGCGGCGGTCGGACAGCGAGGCGTGCGGCTGGGGCTGGTACGCGCGCGACCGGCCGGTACGGGTGTCGACCACCCGGATGAGGTTGTAACCCTCACGGAAGCGCTGGTTGAGCCGGTTGCGGTCGCAGAAGGCGAGGTACCGCCCGTCGGGCGACCAGCTGGGCGCGCCCGGCAGGCCGTTGGCGCCGAGCGGGGTGACCAGTACCTTCTCCGCGCCGGTGGCGAGGTCGCGGACGAGGAGATCGCCGTTGGTGTCCTGGCAGGCGAGCCGGCGGCCGTCCGGCGAGAGCACGGGGTTGGCGCGTCCGCCCGCCGACAGGACCTCCTCGGTGCCGTCGTCGAGCCGGTGCCGGCGCACGCCGATCAGGCTGTGGCCGTGGCCGAGGTCCTCGTAGGCGTAGAGCACGCTGCGCCCGTCCGGCGCCCAGGACGGCATCTGGACATAGCCGGCGGGGGCCGCCTGGCGCAGCTTGCGGGGGCGCCCGCCGAGCGGCATCACCCACAGCGCGTTGAGCGCGGCGAAGGCGACCGACGTGCCGTCGGGCGAGAGTGCGGGCAGATGGATGCCGCGGACCGGGCGGGCCCCGGTCGAGTCGAAGTCGTGGCGCTTGCGCCGGTAGGCGGGCCGGGGCACGTCCAGCGAGGCGGTGAAGGGGATCTCCCGCGCGGCGGAGCCGCTCGCGGTCACCGGCGCGGCCACCGGGCCGGTCGCCGCACGCCCCGTCGGGGTCGTGGTCTCCTTCCCGGCCGTGGGCGCGGCGGTGTGGGACGCCCGGCCGGGGCGCCGGGCCCGTAGCCGCCCGTCGGCGATGTAGAACAGCTCGCCGTCGGCCGCCCAGGACGGCGGCGTCGGCGAGACCTCCTCGCCCTCGTCGGTCACCGGCTCGCCGTCCACCATGAGGACGCAGCTCGCCGCGGTGGTGCGCGGGGCGACGTCGGGGAGCTGGACGTACGCCACGCGGCCGTCGGCGGCGATCGCGGGGCAGAGCAGCGCGCCCTCGGTCAGGGTGCGCCGCACGGTGACCGCGCCGCCGCGCGCGGGTACGGAGGCGAGGGTGCGGCCGCCCTGGCCGGTGGACCGTACGAACCAGACGGTCCGGCCGTCGGGGTGCCAGGCCGGGTCGTAGTCCTCGGTCCCCCGCGCCCCGGTGAGCCGGGTCAGCGCGCCGGACCGCACGTCGACCGTCCAGATGCCGTACGCGCTCCCCGCCACGGCATCCCCGCCCCGCTCGGAGGCGAAGGCGAGCCGGGTGCCGTCCGGGGACCAGGTCACACCTCGGTCGTCCCACGGACCCGAGGTGAGTTGGCGCAGTCCGGAGCCGTCGGGCGCCATCGTCCACAGGTGGAATCCGCCGCCCTGGTAGGCGCAGACGGCGATCAGCCTCCTGTCCGGTGACCAGGCCACCCGGGCGGGTTCCAGACCGGGCCGGGTCAGCGCGGTCGCGGTGCCGCCCTCGCGCGGCAGCGCCCAGAGCACTCCCTGGACCTCCAGGACCAGCCTGTCCCCGGCCGGGGACGCGGACACGGAGGCGTTGGTGCCGGCGGTGAAGGTGAGGGTGCGGGTTCCCGCCGGCGCGTCGAGGAGGGACGCGGCGGCGCGGGCCGGCCGGGGCAAGGCGGCGCTCGGGCCGCCGGGCAGCACGAGCGCGGCGGCGCCCGCGCCGGTCACACCCGCCTTGATGACGCCCCGCCGGGACATCCCGTCACTTTCCGTGGTGAAGTCGTCGCGTTCAGCCATGGGGAAGAAGATAGGGGGGCGCTCTGGAAAGCTCCTATATTCCTGACGTCCCGACGTCGCGAAATGACGAAACCGGGCGGTCGACCGGCCCGCTGGCGCATAAAACCTCGACAGCCCGTGACGAGGACCACAAATCCCGCAATGCAAGACGATGTAGTCCATATTCTGGATAGCAGTGGACTGCCCCGAGATCCGCGTGACACGCTTTCGTCATGTCCAGAGCTGGGATTGCCTTGGTGAGTCGACGCCACGTCGACCTCGGCCGTATGTCCAGCGCCATCTGTCCGGCGGGCTGAGAGTCCCAGCACCGCCGCGCTCCCGTGCTCTTTTCCCCGCTCTTCCCCTCTTTCCGCTCATGATTCCGCGCACCGCCGCGCATCCGCGCGCGTGTGCGTTTCAGAGTGCCCTCCTGCATGTCTCGAAGGACGTAACCGTCATGGCCGCCACCCCGGAAAAGCCGTCCACCCCCACGCCCCGCCGCAAAGTGAGCCGTCACCGCGGCGAGGGCCAGTGGGCCGTGGGGCACTTCACTCCGCTCAACGGCAATGAACAGTTCAAGAAGGACGACGACGGTCTCAATGTGCGGACACGCATCGAGACGATCTACTCCAAGGCGGGCTTCGACTCCATCGACCCCAACGACCTGCGCGGACGGATGCGCTGGTGGGGCCTGTACACGCAGCGCAAGCCCGGGATCGACGGTGGCAGGACCGCGGTCCTGGAGCCGGAGGAGCTGGACGACGAGTTCTTCATGCTGCGGGTACGCGTCGACGGCGGCCGGCTGACCACGGAGCAGCTGCGCGTCATCGGCGAGATCTCGCAGGAGTTCGCGCGGGGCACCGCCGACATCACCGACCGGCAGAACGTCCAGTACCACTGGATCCGGATCGAGGACGTGCCGGAGATCTGGCGGCGACTGGAGGCCGTGGGCCTGTCCACCACCGAGGCGTGCGGTGACACCCCGCGCGTGATCCTCGGTTCCCCGGTGGCCGGGGTCGCCGAGGACGAGATCATCGACGGCACACCGGCGATCGAGGAGATCCACCGCCGGATCATCGGCAGTCCCGAGTTCTCGAACCTGCCGCGCAAGTTCAAGAGTGCGATCTCCGGATCGCCGCTGCTGGACGTGGCGCACGAGATCAACGACGTCGCGTTCGTGGGGGTGCGCCACCCCGAGCACGGCCCCGGCTTCGACCTCTGGGTCGGTGGCGGACTGTCCACCAACCCCAAGATCGGGCAGCGTCTGGGAGCCTGGGTGCCGCTGGACGAGGTGCCCGATGTCTTCACCGGTGTCATCTCGATCTTCCGTGACTACGGCTACCGCCGGCTGCGCAACCGCGCCCGGCTGAAGTTCCTGCTCGCCGACTGGGGCCCGGAGAAGTTCCGGCGGGTCCTCGAGGACGAGTACCTGAAGCGCCCGCTGATCGACGGCCCCGCCCCGGAGCAGCCGGTGGAGCGCTGGCGCGACCACGTCGGCGTGCACCGGCAGCGGGACGGCCGTTTCTACGTGGGCTTCGCCCCGCGCGTCGGCCGGGTGGACGGCGCGACCCTGGCGAAGATCGCCGAGCTGGCCGAGGAGCACGGCTCGGGTCGGCTGCGTACCACGGCCGAGCAGAAGATGATCGTCCTCGATGTGGCGGAGGACCGGGTCGACTCGCTCGTGGCGGGGCTGGAGGCGCTGGACCTGCGGGTCACGCCGTCGCCGTTCCGGCGGGGCACGATGGCCTGCACCGGGATCGAGTTCTGCAAGCTGGCGATCGTGGAGACCAAGCAGCGCGGCGCGACGCTGATCGACGAACTGGAGCGCCGGATCCCCGACTTCGACGAGCCGATCACCATCAACATCAACGGCTGCCCCAACGCCTGCGCCCGTATCCAGGTGGCGGACATCGGTCTCAAGGGCCAGCTGATGATGAACTCCGCCGGCGAGCAGGTGGAGGGCTACCAGGTGCACCTGGGCGGCGCGCTGGGTCTCGAGGCCGGTTTCGGACGCAAGGTCCGCGGCCTGAAGGTCACCGCCGACGAGCTGCCCGACTACATCGAGCGGGTGCTGGGCCGCTTCGGCAAGGAGCGCGAGGAGGGCGAGCGGTTCGCCGCCTGGGCGGCCCGCGCGTCCGAGGAGGCCCTGTCGTGAGTGAGCGCGCGGCTCCCTTCTACTGCCCCTACTGCGGCGACGAGGACCTCCGGCCGGGCGAACAGGGCCGTGGCGCGTGGGAATGCGCGGGGTGCAACCGTGCCTTCACGTTGACGTTCCTCGGGCTCCTCACCCGCGGACTTCAGCGACCTGACGGAGGGGAAGAGACATGACGGCACTGCCGGAAACCGACGATCCCCGGGCGCTCGCCGAGCGGATGGGCCGGGAGCTCGAGGAGGCCACGGCCCTGGAGATCCTCGCCTGGGCCGCGGAGACCTTCGGGAAACGATTCTGCGTCACCTCCTCCATGGAGGACGCGGTGGTCGCCCACCTCGCCTCCCGGGCCATGCCCGGGGTCGACGTGGTCTTCCTCGACACCGGCTACCACTTCCCGGAGACCATCGGCACCCGCGACGCCGTGGACGCCGTGATGGACGTCCGTGTCATCACGCTCACCCCGCGGCAGAGCGTCGCCGAACAGGACGCCGCGTACGGCCCCGAGCTGCACGACCGCGACCCCGACCTGTGCTGCGCCCTGCGCAAGGTCAAGCCCCTGGAAGAGGGCCTGACCCGGTACACGGCGTACGCCACGGGCCTGCGCCGGGACGAGTCCCCGACCCGGGCGAACACCCCCGTCGTGGGCTGGGACGAGCGGCGCGGCAAGGTCAAGGTCTCCCCCATCGCCCGGTGGACTCAGGACGACGTGGACGCCTACGTGGCCGAGCACGGCGTGCTGACCAATCCGTTGCTCGACGACGGCTACGCCTCGGTCGGCTGCGCGCCCTGCACCCGCAGGGTCCTGGCGGGCGAGGACGCCCGCGCCGGCCGCTGGGCGGGCCGGGCCAAAACCGAGTGCGGGTTGCACGGATGACGGCGGACCGGCTGTCGGCCGCCCGGCGGTCGCCCGTCGGCCGGCCGACGGGCGACCGCCGGGCGATCAGGAACGGGACCAGGAGGAACGGTTGAGCACGACTGACGTGACGGAGCTGGGCGCCACGGTCTGGCTCACCGGGCTGCCCAGCGCGGGCAAGACGACCATCGCGGGGGAGCTGGCCGGCCGGCTCCGCGCCGACGGGCACCGGGTGGAGGTGCTCGACGGCGACGAGATCCGCGAGTTCCTCTCCGCCGGCCTCGGCTTCGGCCGCGCCGACCGGGACACCAACGTGCAGCGCGTCGGCTTCGTCGCCGAGCTGCTCGCGGCCAACGGCGTCAAGGCGCTGGTGCCGGTGATCGCGCCGTACGCGGACAGCAGGGAAGCCGTGCGCAAGCGCCACCAGGAGAAGGGCACCGGCTATCTGGAGGTGCACGTGGCCACGCCCGTCGAGGTGTGCTCCGCACGGGACGTGAAGGGGCTGTACGCGAAGCAGGCCGCGGGCGAGCTGACCGGGCTCACCGGGGTGGACGACCCGTACGAGGAGCCGGACTCCCCCGACCTGCGGATCGAGTCGCACACCCAGACCGTCCAGGAGTCCGCCGCCGCACTCCACGCACTGCTCATCGAAAGGGGTCTCGCGTGACCACGACCGTCACCACCGTCACCGGCGGCGCCGACGACACCAGGAACGCCGGGAGCGCCGGGGACACGTACGCGCCCTGGGCGCTGAGCCACCTGGACGCGCTGGAGTCCGAGGCCGTGCACATCTTCCGCGAGGTGGCGGGCGAGTTCGAGCGGCCGGTGATCCTCTTCTCCGGCGGCAAGGACTCCATCGTCATGCTGCACCTGGCGCTGAAGGCGTTCGCGCCCGCGCCGGTGCCGTTCTCGCTGCTGCACGTGGACACCGGGCACAACTTCCCCGAGGTGATCGAGTACCGCGACCGCACCGTGGCCGAGCACGGCCTGCGGCTGCACGTCGCGTCCGTCCAGGAGTACATCGACGCGGGGAAGCTGCGCGAGCGGCCCGACGGCACCCGTAACCCGCTGCAGACGGTTCCGCTGACCGAGAAGATCCAGGCCGAGCGGTTCGACGCGGTCTTCGGCGGCGGCCGGCGCGACGAGGAGAAGGCGCGCGCCAAGGAGCGGGTGTTTTCGCTGCGGGACGAGTTCTCGCAGTGGGACCCGCGCCGGCAGCGGCCCGAGCTGTGGCAGCTCTACAACGGCCGGCACGCCCCCGGCGAGCACGTCCGGGTCTTCCCGCTCTCCAACTGGACCGAGCTGGACGTGTGGCAGTACATCGCCCGCGAGGGGATCACCCTGCCGGAGATCTACTTCGCGCACGAGCGCGCGGTGTTCCGCCGGAACGGGATGTGGCTGACGGCCGGCGACTGGGGCGGGCCGAAGGATTCCGAGCCCGTGGAGCAGCGCCTGGTCCGCTACCGCACGGTCGGCGACATGTCCTGCACGGGCGCCGTGGACTCCGACGCCACCACACTCGACGCGGTGATCACCGAGATCGCCGCCTCCCGGCTGACGGAGCGGGGCGCGACCCGCGCGGACGACAAGCTGTCCGAGGCCGCGATGGAAGACCGCAAGCGCGAGGGGTACTTCTAGCCATGACGAGCACAGGTACGAGTTCCGGGGCGCACGGGGCCCACGCGTCCCGCACGGGTGCGGACGCCGCGGCCGACGCGGCCACGGCCCACGTCCCGGCACCCGGACCGGCAACGGCGGCGGGCCGGGTCCGGGGACAGGACCAGGACCGGACCCGGGCCGCCGGCCGGACCACCGAGCAGGTCACCGACCGGGCCGCCGAGTTCGCCGGTCGGCTGTCCGAAACGACCCTGCTCCGGTTCGCGACCGCCGGCAGCGTCGACGACGGCAAGTCGACCCTGGTGGGCCGGCTGCTGCACGACTCGAAGTCCGTGCTGGCCGACCAGCTGGAGGCCGTCGAGCACGCCTCCCGCAGCCGGGGCCAGGAGGCGCCGGACCTGGCACTGCTCACCGACGGGCTGCGTGCCGAGCGGGAGCAGGGCATCACCATCGATGTCGCCTACCGCTACTTCGCCACGCCCCGGCGGCGGTTCATCCTGGCCGACACCCCGGGCCATGTGCAGTACACCCGGAACATGGTCACCGGCGCCTCCACCGCCGAGCTGGCCGTCGTCCTGGTGGACGCCCGCAACGGCGTGGTCGAGCAGACCCGTCGGCACGCGGCGGTCGCCGCCCTGCTGCGCGTCCCGCACGTGGTGCTCGCCGTCAACAAGATGGACCTGGTCGACTACGCCGAGCCCGTGTTCGCTTCCATCGCCGAGGAGTTCACCGCGTACGCGGCCTCTCTCGGTGTCCCGGAGATCACGGCCGTCCCGATCTCCGCGCTGGCCGGTGACAATGTGGTGGAGCCGTCCGCGCACATGGACTGGTACGGCGGCCCGACCGTGCTGGAGCACCTGGAGACCGTGCCGGTCAGCCACGACCTGACCGACTGCCCGGCGCGCTTCCCCGTCCAGTACGTCATCCGCCCGCAGACCGCCGAGCACCCCGACTACCGGGGCTACGCGGGACAGATCGCCTCCGGTGTGCTGCGCGTGGGCGATCCCGTGACCGTCCTGCCCTCCGGCCGCACGAGCACGATCGAGGCCATCGACGCGCTCGGCGCCGGGCTGGGCGCGGACACCTCCGTGGACGCCGCCTGGGCACCGCAGTCCGTGACCGTACGGCTCGCCGACGACCTCGACGTCTCGCGCGGCGACCTGATCGCGCCCACGGCGCACGCGCCCGCCACCACGCGGGACGTCGAGGCGACCGTCTGCCATGTCGCGGACCAGCCGCTCACCGTGGGCCAGCGGGTGCTGCTCAAGCACACCACCCGCACGGTCAAGGCGATCGTCAAGGAGATCCCGTCCCGGCTGACCCTGGCGGACCTGTCCCAGCACCCCTCCCCCGGCGAACTCGTCGCCAACGACATCGGCCGGGTGGTGGTCAGGACGGCCGAGCCGCTCGCCCTGGACCCGTACGCGGACTCGCGCCGCACCGGATCCTTCCTGCTCATCGACCCCGTGGACGGGACGACACTGGCCGCGGGCATGGCGGGCGACGCCTTCGCGGCGGCGGCCGACGCGACCAAGGCCGCCCGGCGGCTGCCCGACGACGAGGGCTGGGACTTCTGATGGCCGCCGAACCGTGCGCCGCGCCGAACGCGGACGTGCGCGCCGACGCGTACGACGCCTACGACGACGTGTACGCGACCTTCGCCAAGGAGGGCGGCCGGGTGGGCAGCGGCGCCCTCGGCGCGGGGACGGGCGGGGTGGCGCGATGTGCGCGTTGACGTACGCGCACCGCATGCGCGCCCGTGCGCCCCACCGGCCCCACCCGTTCGATCCGTACGACCGGTACGCCCCGTACCGGCGAAGACCTGCCGAACTCCCGGCCACGCCCCGTACCCGCGGGGCGTGAGCACCGGGTCACCGAGAGGACCCCCTCCCGTGTCTGCGATCCGCACCACCGCGCGCCGCCGCCGCGCCACGCTCGCCGCGCTGCCCCTGCTCGCCGTCGTCCTGACCTCCTGCGGCTACGGCTCCCAGGCGGACAAGAGCGAGGACCGGCCAGCACCCGCCGCGGCCGGCAAGGCGCTCTCGGCCGACACGGTGAGGATCGGCTACTTCCCGAACCTCACCCACGCCACCGCCCTGGTCGGTGTGCAGCAGGGCATCTTCCAGAAGGAACTGGGCGGTACGAAGCTGTCCACCACGACCTTCAACGCCGGCCCCTCCGAGATCGAGGCCCTCAACGGGCGCAGCATCGACATCGGTTTCATCGGCCCCTCCCCCGCCATCAACGGCTACACGCAGACGGACGGCAACAGCCTGCGCATCATCGGCGGGGCCGCCTCGGGCGGGGTGAAACTCGTCGTCAACCCCAAGAAGATCAAGACGCTGGACGACGTCAAGGGCAAGAGGATCGCCACCCCGCAGCTGGGCAACACGCAGGACGTGGCGTTCCTCAACTGGATCGCCGAGAAGGGCTGGAAGGTCGACGCGCAGTCCGGCAAGGGCGATGTCTCGGTCGTCCGCACGGACAACAAGATCACTCCGGATGCCTACAAGTCCGGGTCCATCGACGGCGCGTGGGTGCCGGAGCCGACCGCCTCCAAGCTGGTCGCGGAGGGCGCCAAGGAGATCCTGGACGAGTCCTCGCTGTGGCCGGACAAGAAGTTCGTGATCACGAACATCATCGTGTCGCAGACGTTCCTGAAGGAGCACCCGGACGTGGTCGAGGCCGTGCTGCGCGGCTCGCTGAAGGCCAACGCCTACATCCACGACAACCCGGACCGGGCCAAGGAGTCCGCCAACAAGGCGCTGAAGACGCTCAGCGGAAAGGCGCTGCCGCCGGAGGTGCTCGACCCGGCCTGGAAGTCGATCCAGTTCACCGACGACCCGCTGGCCGCCACACTCCAGGCCGAGGCCGACCACGCGGTGCAGGCGGGACTGCTCGAGAAGCCGAACCTGAACGGGATCTACGACCTGAAGCCGCTGAACAAGGTCCTCGAGGACGAGGGCAGGCCCGCGGTCTCCGACGCCGGTCTCGGCGCGAAGTAACAGGAGGTGACGACCATGGCTTCCACCCTCGCCAAGGCCGCCGCGAGCGCTCCGGCGGTGGACCACGCCGCCCGGATCGCCCATGTCTCGAAGTCCTTTCCCACGCCCGCCGGACAGCAGCTCGTGCTGGACGACATCACGCTCGACGTGGCGCCGGGCGAGTTCGTGACGCTCCTGGGCGCGTCCGGGTGCGGCAAGTCCACGCTGCTGAACCTGGTGGCCGGGCTCGACGCGCCGTCCGCCGGATCCATCGAGACCGACGGCCGGCCCGCGCTGATGTTCCAGGAGCACGCGCTCTTCCCGTGGCTGACCGCGGGCAGGAACGTCGAACTGGCGCTGCGGCTGCGCGGAGTGCCCAAGCAGGACCGGCGCCCCGAGGCGGAACGGCTGCTGGAACTCGTCCGACTGGAGGGCGCGTACGGCAAGCGGGTGCACGAACTGTCCGGCGGCATGCGCCAGCGGGTCGCGCTGGCGCGCGCGCTGGCGCAGGACAGCCGGCTGCTGCTGATGGACGAGCCGTTCGCGGCGCTCGACGCCATCACCCGGGACGTGCTGCACGAGGAACTGACCCGGATCTGGCGGGAGACCGAGGTGTCGGTGCTGTTCGTCACGCACAACGTGCGGGAGGCGGTACGGCTCGCCGAGCGCGTCGTCCTGCTGTCGTCGCGGCCCGGGCGGGTGGCCCGTGAGTGGCGGGTGGACATCCCGCAGCCGCGCCGTATCGAGGACGCCGCCGTGGCGGAGCTGTCCGTCGAGATCACCGAGGAACTTCGTGGGGAGATCCGCCGCCATGGCCAGCACTGACACGACGTCGCAGAAGGAGAAGGAGCCGGCGGGGCCCGCCGGGACGGGCCCCGGAGCGGATCCCGGCACGACCTCCGCGACGGCCGCCGGGACGGCGCCCGGAGCGTCCTCCCTGGCGGCTCCGGGGGCGTCCTCCGGAACGGACGACGGGGCGCGGGAGCGCGAACTGGCCGGACTCGGCGCCGGTCTCGACGCGCTCGACAGCGTCACCCCCCGGCGCGCCCCGCTGCGCCAGACCCTCGTCGACAAGGTGCTGCCCCCGGCCGTCGCGGTCGTGCTGGTGCTGGTGGTGTGGCAGCTGCTGGTCTGGGCGAAGGTCACCGACAACTACAAGCTGCCGTCGCCGGGCGCGGTGTGGGGCGAGGTGTCCGATGCCTGGCTCCAGGGCACTCTGCTCGACTACATCTGGACCAGCGTCTCGCGCGGCCTGCTGGGCTTCCTGCTGGCGCTGGCGATCGGCACCCCGCTGGGGCTGCTGGTGGCCCGGGTCAAGGTCGTCCGCGCGGCCATCGGCCCGATCCTGTCCGGTCTCCAGTCGCTGCCGTCGGTGGCCTGGGTGCCGCCCGCCGTGATCTGGCTGGGCCTGAACGACTCGATGATGTACGCGGTGATCCTGCTCGGCGCGGTCCCGTCGATCGCCAACGGCCTGGTCTCCGGCGTGGACCAGGTGCCGCCGCTGTTCCTGCGCGCCGGGCGCACGCTGGGCGCGACCGGGCTGCGGGGCACCTGGCACATCGTGCTGCCCGCCGCGCTGCCCGGCTATCTGTCGGGGCTCAAGCAGGGCTGGGCGTTCTCGTGGCGTTCGCTGATGGCCGCGGAGATCATCGCGTCGTCGCCGGAACTGGGGGTGGGCCTCGGTCAGTTGCTGGAGAACGGCCGGACCGCCGGCAGCATGTCGATGGTGTTCCTCGCCATCTTCCTGATCCTCGTCGTCGGTATCGCCATCGACCTGCTGATCTTCAGCCCGCTGGAGCGGCGGGTCCTGCGCGGCCGCGGTCTGCTGGTGAAGAGCTGATCCGCGTGCTGCTGCCCCGTCCGGTCCGTCTCCCGGGCCCCCTCGCCCCGCCGCCGGTCCTGCTGGTCGTCGCGCACGGCAGCCGGGACCCGCGCCACGCGGCGACCGTGCACGCCCTGGCCGGGCGGCTGCGGTCGTCGCGGCCCGGGGTGCGCGTGGAGACGGGGTTCCTGGACTTCGACGCCCCGTCGGTGGAGCGGCTGCTCGACCGGCTGGCGCGGACCGGCGTACGGGAGGTGATCGCGCTGCCGCTGCTGCTGACGCGGGCGTTCCACGCCAAGACGGACATCCCGGCGGTCCTGCGTGAGGCGTCTGCCCGCCATCCGCGCCTGGTGGTCCGGCAGGCGGCGGTCCTCGGCCCGGCGCCCCTGCTGACGGCCGCTCTGGAGCGGCGGCTGTACGAGGCCGGGGTGGCACCCGGCGACCGGGCCTCGACCGGGGTCGTGCTGGCCTCGGCGGGCTCCTCCGACCCGGAGGCGATCGCGGTGATCGCTGAAATCGCGCGGGAGTGGCGGCACACCGGTTGGTGCGCCGTGCGGCCCGCGTTCGCCTCCGCATCCCTTCCGCGCACCGAGGACGCCGTGCGCGAGCTGCGCGCGGCGGGCGCGGCGCGCGTGGCGGTCGCCCCGTACGTCATCGCCCCCGGCTTGCTCCCGGACCGCATCGCCCGCGGCGCGCGGCGCGCCGACGCGGACGTCCTGGCCGGGGTCCTGGGCGCGGCCCCGGAACTGGCGCGCCTCCTCCTCCACCGCTACGACGAGGCGATCACCGCCCCGAGCCCCCTGGAACTGGCCCGCCCGGCCTGACGTGGCCGCCTCAGGCGAACGGCGTGCCCTGGTGGAAGTAGAGCCGCCAGCCCGTCGGTGTCAGTCGCCACAGCGAGCTGCGGTGGGCGCGGCTTCCGCGGTCGTCGGTGTCGAAGGTCAGGTGCACGGTGTCCGGGGCGAGCTGGACGCCCTTCATCCTGGACGTGGTCACCGGCCGACCGTCGGGGCGGGGTTCGCCGGTGAGCCGGGCGATGATCGCGTCCCGGTCCCACTCCCGGCCGGACACTCCGTACTCCCGGAAGTCCGGGTGCAGCAGTTCCGCCAGGAGTTCCGGGGACGAGCGGACCGCGGGGTCGAGCAGCCGCAGCTCGGCCTCGATGGCGGCGGAGACCACGGACCTACGGTCGGCCACGGGTCAGCTCCACCAGCTTGACGACGGTGTTCCAGTTGCGGCTGGTGGCCGTGGCGCCCTTGACCAGGGCGGGCCTGTTCAGCGCCTCGGCGAGCTTGGAGCGGCCGACTCCGCCGGGGGTGTACAGGTAGAGCACGCGGTCGCCGATCCGGACCTCGTCCGGGCGGTACGTCTCCGGGGCGAGTGCCGCCAGCCGTTCGGGCGTCACCTGTTCGGACAGGAACGTGAGGTGGAGCTGTCGGCCCTCCAGCCCGACCGCGGGAAAGGGACAGGCGCCGGCCACGGCCCGCAGGTAGGGGCCGCCGCGCACGAGGCAGTCCACTGAGAAGCCGAACCGCTCCTCGACGGCGCGTTCCAGGCCCGCGGCCAGCTCCTCCTCGTCGTCCGCGGAACTGGTGAAGACGGCGTTGCCGCTCTGGAGGTACGTACGCACATCGCCGTGCCCGAGTCCGGTGAGCAGCGTGCGGAGGTCGGCCATCGGGACGCGTTTGTGGCCGCCGACATTGATTCCGCGCAGCAGCGCCGCATACGTCGTGGTCATGGGCCCACGATAGGCACGGGGCGACGGCCGCCGCGCTCCGTGGGGGCGAGCACGGCGGCCGCCGCCTCATGAACGATCGTCCCCCGGGCCGGTCGCTCCCGAAACCCGTTGGCGGTGTCCGGGTCCGGGGCAGGCACGGTCAGGCCACCGGCAGGGCCGCCTCGATCAGGTCCGCCGCGCGCGGGGTGCCGCCCTCCCGTTCCATGCCGGCGCTGATCTCCGCGAGCCTGCGGGCCACGTCGGGATCCTCGGCCAGGGCCAGGACCGCGGCACGCAGCGTCTCAGGGGTCGCGTCCGCCATGTCGACGCGCCGCGCCACTCCCAGCCCGACCAGCGTGTCCGCGTTTCCGAACTGGTCGGCGGCCTGCGGGACGGCGACCATCGGGGTGGCCGTCGCCAGGCCCTCCTTGCTGCCGCCCGCGCCCGCGTGGGTGATGAAGGCGTCGGCCTGTTCGAGGACGGAGACCTGCGGCACCCAGTGACGCACCTCCACGTTGGCGGGTACGGGCCCGAGTTCGGCCTCGTCCACATGGGCGCCGATCTGGAGCACCACGTGCCAGCCCGGCAGGTCGCCGAACGCCTCGGCGCAGGTCCGGTAGAACGCGGGCTGCTTGGTGAACGCGGAACCGAGCGAGACCAGCAGCACCTTCTCCGCCCCGGCGGGCCGTTGCCACTCCGCCCGCCGTTCGCGTCGGGGCAGGCAGGCGCCGACGAAGGTGTACACGGATTCGTCCACCTGGTCCGCCTTGTGCTGCAGGACCTTCGGGATCAGTACGAGGGAGTGGTCGGGCCGGCCGGTGAACCGGTCCTGGTCCATGTGGTCCATTCCGTTCTCCGTCAGCCAGCGCGCGAATCGGGCCCGGTAGGCGCGTCCGCGTTCGGTCGACATGAGCTGGGCCGTCATCGGTTCGCCGACCTCCTCCTCGTATCCCGCCCAGGCGACCATGTGCGTCGAGAACTGGATGAACGGCACGTTCCAGCGGTGGGCGAGGATCCGCGCCGGGAAGGAGGTGGTGTCGCCGAGGACGAGGTCCGGACGGTCGTTCTCGAAGGCCTCGGCGAGCTGCGGCAGGGCCTGGATCGCGTCGGTCAGGAACGGCTCCACGTTGTCGATGAGTTCCGTGCCCCAGGCGGAGGGGTCGTCGTCGGGGGTCGGCAGGACGGAGGTGTAGGTCACCGGCCGGGCGCCGGTGGCCGCGATCTTCTCGGCGAAGACGGCGGGAATCGCGTAGCTCACGCGGTGCCCCCGGTCGACCAGCTCCCGGATCACTTCGAGGCTGGGGTTCACATGGCCGTGGGCGGCGATGGAGAACATGGCGATGTGCGCGGGCTTGGTGGCTGCGGTCATGGCCCCGACCGTAGACGAGACGAGACGTCTCGTACAACCTATTTGGTGGCCCGTCCCCGGCGGCAGCGGGACGGGCCACGGCGCGGCCTCCCGGCGGATGCGACACTCTGTGCGGATCCGTACGGGGTCCCGCGCGTCTGTCCGAGGACACGCGCGGCGGTCGGAGGACAAGAGCGGGCGGGCGATGGACGAGGCACGGGCGCGGCAGGTCATGGCGGAGGCGGGGCTGCCGGCGGGGGCGGAACTGCTGGCCCTCGGCGAGAACGCCGTCTTCCAGGCGGACGGCCTGGTCGTCAAGGTCGGCCGGGACGCCACGGACCACCCCGAACTGCTGGACCGCGCCCGGCGCGAGGTCGCGGTCGCCTCGTGGCTCGCGGAGTGCGGCGTCCCGGCCGTACGCGCGGCGGAGCCCGGGGCACGGATCGCGGCCGGGCATCCGGTCACACTCTGGCACCGGCTGCCGGACGCCGTACGCCCCGCCGGGCCGCGGGACCTGGCATCGCTGCTGCGGCTGGTCCACGCGCTGCCCGCCCCCTCGTTCGACCTGCCCCGCCGCGAACTGCTGGGCGGGGTCGAACGCTGGCTGCGGATCGCCGGCGACGCGATCGACCCGGCCGACGCGGAGTACCTGCGCGGGCGCCGGGACGGCTTCGCGAAGGCCGCCACCGCGCTCGCCCCGCACCTGCCACCGGGCCCGATCCACGGCGACGCGCTGCCGCGCAACGTCCAGGTCGGACCGGACGGACCCGTCCTGGTAGACCTGGAGACCTTCTCCGTGGACTTCCGCGAGCACGACCTGGTCGTCATGGCCCTCTCCCGCGACCGCTACGGGCTGCCCGCCGAGGCGTACGACACCTTCACCGAGGTCTACGGCTGGGACGTGCGCGACTGGCCGGGCTGCCCGGTCCTGCGCGGTGCGCGGGAGACGGCCAGCTGCGCCTGGGTCGCCCAGCACGCACCGGTCAACCCGAAGGCGCTCGCCGAGTTCCGCCGCCGCGTCGCCTCCCTGCGTGCCGAGGACCCGGAAGTCCGCTGGCACCCGTTCTGACCCGCCCCCGGCACCATCGGCCACGCGGTCGCGGCGACGGTCACCGCGCCGGTCCTCGCCTCACGACGCGTTCGCCGGCGCCACCGCCCTGAGCGGCCACACCGCGTCGACCACCGCGTCCGCGTTCCCCTTGCGGCGCAGGAAGCTCTGGAAGTCCGCCGCCCAGTCCGCGTACCAGCGGATCTGACGCTCATGCAGCTCCGGCGGCGCCAGCGCGGCCACCGAGGCATGGCGCCCGGCTATCGCCATGGCCACCCGGACCGCCGCCAGGGCGTCCGCGGCGGCGTCGTGGGCCGCGTCCAGCACCACGCCGTACTCGCCGCAGACCGCTTCCAGGGTGCGCTTGCCCCGTCGGTAGCGGTCGACGGCGCGGTCGATCGTGTACGGATCGATCACCGGGCCGACCCGGTCGAGCGGCGGCAGGCCGTGCCGCCGCAGCTCGGCGGCGAGCAGCGTCAGGTCGAACGGCGCGTTGTACGCCACGACCGGCACCCCGCGCGCCCAGCACCCGGCCAGGACACCGGCGATCTCGCCGGCCACCTCCCGCGCCGGGCGCCCCTCAGCCGCCGCCCGTTCGCTGCTGATGCCGTGCACCGCGGACGCCTGCTCGGGGATGCGGACCCCGGGATCGGCGAGCCAGCTCCGCCGCCGGATCACCTCGTCGCCCCGGACCTCGATCACCGCGGCCGAGACGATCCGCGCCTCGAGCGGATCCGTGCCGGTCGTCTCCAGGTCGAACCCGGCCAGCGGTTCACCGTGCCACGTCATGATGACCCCTCCCCTCGTGCGCCGGTGCCTCGACGGCCCGGCGGTGGTGCTTCCCCCGACGGACACAACCCTGCCACGCGTCACTGACAACGCCGCCCGGCCGCCGCACGGGCCGCCGTCCGCCGAATCGTCGTCAGGAGCCCCTGCTCCCGTGTCAGGACACCGGCCGGGAGTCCGTCCAGACGGAGTCGAACTCCTCGCGGTACGTCTGGAAGAGTCCGTTCTCCGGCTCCTGCCCCGACCGCACCACACCACGCCCGCCGCCCCGCAGGACCAGCACGGGCGCCTCCATCCCGCGCGCCCGGCGCAGATACGACTGGACGACGGCGAGGCCGTCCGCGCCGTCGCCGTCCACGAGATAGGCGGTGAAGCGCGGGGTCTCGTCGAAGACATGGATCTCGAAGGCACCCGGATCACGCAGCCTGGAGCGAACCCGCCGCATGTGGAGGATGTTCATCTCCACCGTTCGGCTCAGCTCGCCCTTCTTGAGCCCCAGTTCCCGCTCCCGGCGGCGGACCGCGCTGCTCGCCGGGTTGAGGAACAGCAGCCGTATCCGGCAGCCGGACTCCGCGAGCCGGATCAGCCGCCGCCCGGAGAAGTTCTGCACCAGCAGGTTCAGCCCGATGCCGATGGCGTCCACCCGACGCGCCCCGCCGAAGAGGTCCTCCGCCGGGATCTGCCGTTGCAGCCTGACCCGGTCGGGATGGACGGAGACGACGTCCGCGTACCGGTCGCCGACCAGGTCCTCCACCGCGTCCACGCTCAGCCGCGCGCCCGCCGGTACGCCGCTGCCGCCGCCGAGGATCTCCAGCAGCCGCGCGGCGGCCCGCTCCGCCTGGGCGAGGACCGTCTCGGAGAGCGCGCGGTTGCGGGAGACGACGTTGCGCGCGACCTCGAGTTCGTCCAGCGCCAGCTCCACGTCCCGCCGGTCGTCGAAATAGGGTTCGAAGCAGGGCCAGTGCTGGACCATCAGCTCCCGCAGCTGCGGGAGGGTCAGGAAGCTGAGGACGTTGTCGTCCGCCGGGTCGAGCAGATAGCCCTTGCGGCGCGACACCTCCCGGACGGCGACGGCGCGCTGGACCCACTCCTGCCCGGCGGGCCCGGCGGCGGCGACCACCCACTCCTCGCCGTTGACCGGCTCGTAGATCGGCCGCAGCACGGCGGCGACGACCGCGCGCAGCCGCTGTTCCACCAGATTCAGCCAGATGTAGGCCCGTCCGGCCCGCTGCGCGCGCGTACGGACCTCCGCCCAGGCGTCCGCGCCCCAGTCCAGTTCCGCCCCGATCTCCATCGGTCGCGCGAGGGAGACCGTTCCGGGCGGGATGTCGCCGGCCTCCCCCGCATGACCTGCGTCACCAGGGGGCAGCTCCAGCCCTCCCGAGCTCACCCGCGCACCGCCTTCCCACCCCTTCAACGATCAAGGAAGGGTACTCCGCCGACCGGAGGAGGTGCAGCCTCATGCACCGGCTTCCTCCTCAACTCCCTTGATCAAGAGGCTTGTTCCTGGCGCCCAGTTCCACCGAAGTGAGGTGATTCGCACAGGTTGCGCCCGATACGCCCCGAGCCTCACACCCGTACAGAACCGCTCATCCCGGCTCCCTGGACCGAGCGACGCGCTGATGCGCGACGTTGACCCCCACGGTTGACCCTATACGCCGGACGGGCCCCCGCCATCCACCCGGGACGGCCGAGAAGCGGCCAAGAACCCCACCGGGTTCCTAGGTGCGCGCCCCACTTTCGGGGAAGATCTGGGCCAAGACCCCCGCAGCACCCGGATCAGAAGTGGAAGAGTCGTATCTATGCAGGTCTGGCCGGGACAGAGATATCCCCTCGGCGCCACCTACGACGGCGCCGGCACCAACTTCGCGGTCTATTCAGAGGTCGCGCACCGAATCGAGTTGTGCCTGCTGCACGACGACGGTTCAGAAACGGCGGTGGAGCTGCGCGAGACGGACGCCTTCGTACGCCACGCCTACCTGCCGGGCATCATGCCGGGCCAGCGGTACGGCTTCCGGGTGCACGGCCCCTACGAGCCGGAGCGCGGCCACCGCTGCAACTCCGCCAAGCTGCTCCTCGATCCGTACGCCCGTGCGATCAGTGGCTCCATCGAGTGGGGCGAGTCGGTCTACGGCTATCACTTCGGCAAGCCGGATTCCCGC
Source organism: Streptomyces hebeiensis (assembly GCF_052983195.1). Taxonomy (NCBI): domain Bacteria; kingdom Bacillati; phylum Actinomycetota; class Actinomycetes; order Kitasatosporales; family Streptomycetaceae; genus Streptomyces; species Streptomyces hebeiensis. The sequence continues at coordinate 6,435,608 of NZ_CM129812.1, read as the reverse complement.
AACGACCTCGACTCGGCCCCTCATACGATGACGTCGGTCGTCGTCAATCCGTACTTCGACTGGGGGGACGACCGGCTGCCGCGTACGGACTACCACCGCACGGTGCTCTACGAAGCGCACGTGAAGGGCCTGACGATGCTCCATCCGGCCCTGCCCGACGAGCTGCGCGGCACGTACGCGGGGCTCGCCCACCCGGCGGTCATCGAACACCTGACGGAGCTGGGCGTCACCGCCCTGGAGCTGATGCCCGTACACCAGTTCGTCAACGACCACCGGCTGGTGGACGCCGGACTCGGCAACTACTGGGGCTACAACACGATCGGGTTCTTCGCCCCGCACAACGCGTACGCGTCCTGGGGCGACCGGGGCGAGCAGGTCCTGGAGTTCAAACAAGCCGTCCGGGCGCTGCACCGGGCGGGCATCGAGGTCATCCTCGACGTCGTCTACAACCACACGGCCGAGGGCAATCACCTCGGTCCGACGCTCTCCTTCCGGGGCCTGGACAACGTGCAGTACTACCGGCTGGCGGAGAATCCGCGCTACTACATGGACACGACGGGGACCGGCAACTCGCTGCTGATGCGCAGCCCGCACGTCCTCCAGCTGATCATGGACTCGCTGCGGTACTGGGTGACCGAGATGCACGTCGACGGCTTCCGCTTCGACCTCGCCGCGACGCTGGCCCGCCAGTTCCACGAGGTGGACCGGCTGTCGTCGTTCTTCGACCTCGTGCAGCAGGACCCCGTCGTCAGCCAGGTGAAGCTGATCGCGGAGCCCTGGGACGTGGGCGAGGGCGGCTACCAGGTGGGGAACTTCCCGCCGCTGTGGACCGAGTGGAACGGCAAGTACCGCGACACCGTGCGCGATCTGTGGCGCGGCGAGCCCAGGACCCTGGCGGAGTTCGCGTCCCGGCTGACCGGCTCGTCCGATCTGTACCAGGACGACGGGCGGCGTCCGCTCGCCTCCATCAACTTCACCACCTGCCACGACGGCTTCACCCTGCACGACCTCGTCTCGTACAACGACAAGCACAACGACGCCAACAGCGAGGGCAACCGGGACGGTGAGAGCCACAACCGGTCCTGGAACTGCGGGGTGGAGGGCCCGACCGAGGATCCGGGGATCCTGGAGCTGCGCGATCGCCAGATGCGCAACTTCATGGCGACGCTGATGCTCTCCCAGGGCGTGCCGATGATCAGCCACGGGGACGAGTTCGCCCGCTCGCAGAGCGGCAACAACAACGCGTACTGCCAGGACAACGAGGTCTCCTGGGTCCGCTGGCCCGAACCGGGCTCGGGGAGCGACCACGGCATGCTGGCCTTCACCCAGGCGATGGTCTGGCTGCGGCGCGACCATCCGGTCTTCCGGCGGCGGCGCTTCTTCCACGGGCGTCCGGTGGAGGGGACGCACGACGACCTGTCGGACATCTCGTGGTTCACCCCGCAGGGCGAGGTGATGAGACAGCAGGACTGGCAGGCCGCGCACGCCAACGCCATGACGGTCTTCCTGAACGGCCAGGCGATCTCGGAGCCGGGGCCGCGCGGGGAGCGGATCTCGGACGACTCCTTCCTGCTGATGTTCAACGCGAGCGCGGAGGAGCTGGAGTTCGTGGTCCCGGCGGACATCGGCCACGAGTGGCAGGTGGTGGTGGACACGGCCCGGCCGGAGGGGGTCCCCCCGGGGCAGGGCGAGAAGGCGGACGGGGGCGAGCGACTGAAGATGACCGGCCGCAGCATGACGGTACTGATGCGCCCGGCGTAGCCCCTGGCGGGGACGGCCGGCACCAGGCACCGTCCGGCCGCCCTGGCCGCCGCGGGACCCGGTGACACACTCGGCGCCCGGCTGGGTACGTACGATCGTATGACGCCCACCGCGACCTACAGGCTCCAGCTCCAGCCGGACTTCCCGTTCTCTGCCGCCGGGAAAGTGGTGCCGTATCTCGCCGCCCTCGGGATCTCGCACCTGCACCTGTCGCCGGTCCTGGAGGCGGTACCCGGATCGACGCACGGCTACGACGTCACGGACCACTCCCGGGTGCGGGCCGAGCTGGGCGGCGAGGAGGGACTGCGCAGGCTGGCCGCGACCGCCCGGGAGCACGGGCTCGGGCTCGTCCTCGACATCGTGCCCAACCACATGGCGGCCGCCCCCCGGTACAACAACGCCTTGTGGGAGGTGCTGCGCGAGGGCCCGGGCTCGCCGTACGCCCACTGGTTCGACATCGACTGGGCGGGCGGCGACGGCAAGCTGCTGCTGCCGGTCCTGCCCTCGCCCATCGGGGACGAGCTGGGCGCGTTGCGCGTCGGGAACGGCCTGCTCCACCACGGCGACCAGTCCTATCCGCTCGCCCCCGGCACCGAGGACCTGCCGTTGCCCGCGCTGCTCGACGCGCAGCACTACCGGCTGGCCTGGTGGCGGCTCGCCCGTACGGAACTCAACTACCGCCGCTTCTTCACCATCTCCGACCTGATCGCGGTCCGGGTGGAGGAGCCGGACGTCTTCGCCGCCACCCATGCCAAGATCCTCGAACTGGTGGGGGACGGTGTCGTCCAGGGCCTGCGCGTCGACCATCCGGACGGGCTCGCCGATCCGGAGGCGTACCTGCGGCGGCTGCACGAGGCGGCGAGTTCGGCGGCGGACGGGGCGGTGAAGGGCGCGGCGGCGGACGCGAGCGTGGCGCGCCCGCCGGCGGACGGGGGCTGCTGGATCGTCGTGGAGAAGATCCTGGCCGACGACGAACCCCTGCCCGCCGGCTGGCCCGTCGCCGGTACGACCGGTTACGACGCGCTGCGCCACATCGACGGGGTGTTCACCGACCCGGCGGGCGCGTCGGAGCTGGAGCGGCGCTACCGGGAGACGGCCGGGCCGCCCGGCGACCGGGGCGGCTACTGGGAGGGCACGGTCCGCAGGGCCGCGTACAAGGTGGTCATCCACGAACTCGCCGCCGAGACCGACTTCCTGGTCCGTACGGCCCGGCGGATCTGCGCCGCCGACCCGGCGCTGCGCGACCACGCGCCCTGGGCACTGCGCACGGCGATCCAGGAGCTGCTGGTCCGGGTGCCCGTCTACCGTCCGTACACGACGGCGGGCGGGCCCTGCCCGAAGGCGGCGGAGGCGGCGGTCCCGGAGGACGCCGCCCGGCAGGCGAAGACCGCGTTCACGGTGGAGCGGGAGGCGCGGGCCGTGGACGTGGTGCGGGACCTGGCGCTCGGCAGGCTCGGCGACGGCCCCGCGCACGCCGCCTTCTGCGCGCGCTTCGCCCAGACCGCCTCGGCCCTGCGCGCCAAGTCCGTGGAGGACACGGCGTTCTACCGCTACACGCCGCTGATCAGCGCGAACGAGGTCGGTGGGGACCCGGGGCAGCCGGCGGTGAGCCCGGAGCGGTTCCACGCGTACTGTGCCCGGCTGGCGCGCGACTGGCCCGCCACGGGCACGGTACTGACCACGCACGACACCAAGCGCAGCGCGGATGTCCGGGCCGCGATCGCCGTGCTGTCGCAGTGCCCGGACCGCTGGGACCGGTTCCTGGAGCGGGTGGCGGGGACGGTGGCGCCTGACCCGCACCTGGCGTGGCAGGCCTGGCAGACGGCCGTCGGGTTCACGCCGAGCGGGGAGGTCGCCACGCCGGACGGCGCCCGTATGGTGCCCGCGCTGCTGAAGGCCGTACGGGAGGCGGGGCTGCACACGAGCTGGACGGAGCCGGATCCGCTGTACGAGCGGGCGGTGACCGACTTCGTGGCGGCGGGGCCGGCGGGCGCGGGACGGCGGACGGTCGCGGAGCTCAGCCGCGCGCTCGGTCCGTACGCCCGCGCGAGCGCGCTGGGGGCCGCGTTGACGCACCTGACGATGCCGGGTGTGCCGGACCTCTACCAGGGCACGGAGCGGGAGTACTTCGCGCTGGTGGACCCGGACAACCGGCAGCCGTTCCGGCTCGGGCCGCCCGACGAGAAGACGGTGGTGACGACGGCGGCGCTGGCGCTGCGCGCGCGGCGGCCCCGGGCCTTCGGCGAGTCGGGCACATACTCCCCACTGCACGCGACGGGACCGGCGGCGGAACACTGCCTGGCGTTCTGCCGGAGGGGCGAGGTGATCACGGCGGTGACGCGGCTGCCGCTGCGGCTCGCGGAGGCGGGCGGCTGGGGAGCGACGGAGCTGGCGCTGCCGCCGGGCCGGTGGGAGGACGCGCTGGCGTCGCCGGGGCGGACGTACGAGGGGGGCGGACCGGTGGCGGTGGCGAAGCTGTTCACGGACCGGCCGGTGGCACTGCTGAGCCGCGCGGAGTGACGGGGAGCGGCCGGCGCGGCGGACGGTCGCGGTGGCTGCGCGCGCGGGCACGACAACGGTGCCGTCACCAGCGGCGGAATGCCAAAGCTCCGGGAATCCGGGCGGAGTTCAGGTGCCCAGGTGCCGGCGCGCCGCCTCCGAAGGGTGGGTGGCGAGCCGGAAGCTCATCTGGCCGAAGCTCACCGTGTCCCCGTCCCGGACCACCGCCGTTGTGATCACCCGCCGGCCGTTGACCGTCGTACCGTTCGTCGAGCCCAGGTCGCGCAGGACCCACTGACCGCCCTGCAGGGCCAGTTCGGCGTGCAGCCGCGAGACCGTGTCATGGCTGAGCCGCAGACCGTTCACCGGGTCACGGCCGATCCGCAGCGGATACGCGCCTATCTCGGGCAGCAGCAGCTTCGGCAGCCGCTCGGCCTGCCACACCCTGCGCATCCGCTGCGAGAACGACGACATCCGCCGCACCGTGCCGAACACCCGGCGGGTCCACGGGTTCTCCGTCTCCAGGTCGGCGGTGAGCAGCTTCAGCTCGTCGGCCCTGCGCGCCGCCAGCACCAGGTCCATCCGGCGCAGGAAGGTGTCGTGCGACAGCTTTCCCTGCGCCGCGCCTTCCCTGAGCACCGCCAGGGCTCGGTCGCGCTCGACGTCCGAAAGCCGCGCGGGAGAGGCCGGGGACTCGAAGGAGGAGGTCACACAACTGATTGTCCGTCGCACGGGCCCGGGGTGTCCAGACGACCAGGGCAAGCCTCCCAGAACCTTCCCTCAACAAATCCTTCCGCAGGCGTTTACAGCATCCGTCCGCAGCGCTACGTTCCGCAATGGGAGCGCTCCCATTCCGCCAGCTGTCATTACCGCTCGAAGGGATCGCGCGATGACACGCCCCCCACGGACCCCGCTGCGGTGGTTACGCCCGCACAGAGTCGCACTCCTCTCCCTCCTCGCCCTCTTCCCCGCCCTGCTGCTCGTCGTCACCGGCAGCGAACCGTCCTCCGCGCACGGCACCCCCATGCAGCCCGCCAGCCGTACGTTCATGTGCTGGCGCGACGGCCTCACCAGCACCGGTGAGATCAAGCCGGTCAACCCCGCCTGCAAGGCCGCCGTCGCCGAGAGCGGTACCACCCCGCTCTACAACTGGTTCTCCGTGCTGCGCTCCGACGGGGCGGGCCGCACCAAGGGGTTCATCCCCGACGGTCAGCTGTGCAGCGGCGGGAACCCGACCTTCTCCGGGTTCAACAAGAACCGGAACGACTGGCCCCTCACCCACCTCACGTCCGGCGCGTCCCTCGACTTCTCGTACAACGCCTGGGCCGCGCACCCCGGTTGGTTCTACGTGTACGTCACCAAGGACGGCTTCAACCCCAGCGCCACCTTCAAGTGGGACGACCTGGAGTCGCAGCCGTTCCTGACCGTCGACCACCCGTCCGTCACCGGTCCGGTGGGCTCCGTGGAAGGCGCCTACAAGTGGACCGGCAAGCTGCCCGGCAACAAGAGCGGCCGTCACATCATCTACATGGTGTGGCAGCGTTCGGACAGCAACGAGACGTTCTACAGCTGCTCCGACGTGGTCTTCGACGGTGGCAAGGGCGAGGTGACGGGTGTCGGTGAGCCCGGTACGACGCCGACCGACCCGCCCACCGACCCCACGGGCACCTGCACCGCCACCCGCACGACCGTCAGTTCCTGGACGGGCGGCTACCAGACCCAGATCACGGTGAAGAACACCAGCACCCACCCGATCCTCGGCTGGATGGTCGAGTTCGCCCTGCCGAACGGGCAGAAGGTCGACAGCCTCTGGAACGGCAACGCCACCTACGGCGGCCAGCAGGTGATGGTCCACAACGCCGACTCGAACGGCTCGCTGGCGCCCGGCGCCTCGGCCACCTTCGGCTACGTGGCGTCGGGCGGCCCGCCGGACACCGCCTCGACGCCGGTCTGCACCGTCACCTGACCGTCCCGGCTCCCCGCGCCGCCCGGCCCTCCGCTCCCGCCCCCACCGGGAACGGCGGGCCGGGTCCCTACCGCCACGGCACCCGTTCCACCCCATTCGCCGTGATCACCGGGCCCCCGGCCGTCTCTCTTGTCACCATGAGGGGAACAGTGCCGACGACAAGGGGGAACCGCTCGTGCAGTTCGAGGTCTGGGCACCGAAGGCACGCGACGTCGTACTCCATCTCGACCCGGCCACGGCCTCGGCCCCGGGCCCCGGCGCGGCCACCACCCACCCCATGCGCGCCGATCCCGGCCGGGCGGGCTGGTGGACCGTCGACACGTCCGCCGGGCACGGGACCCGATACGGTTTCGCGCTCGACGGCGGGCCCGTGCTCCCCGACCCGCGCTCTCGGCGCCAGCCCGACGGGCCGGACGGGCCCAGCGCCGTCGTCGACCAGTCCGCGTACGCCTGGCGCGTGCCGTGGGAGGGACGGGACCTGCCCGGTGCGGTCCTGTACGAGCTGCACGTCGGCACGTTCACCCACGAGGGCACCCTCGACTCGGCGGCCGCCCGGCTGGAGCCGCTGGCCGAGCTGGGCGTCACCCATGTCGAGTTGATGCCGTTGTGCCCCTTCCCGGGAATACACGGGTGGGGGTACGAGGGGGTCTCGCTCTGGGCGGTCCACGAACCCTACGGCGGCCCGGAAGCACTCAAGAGGTTCGTCGACACGGCGCACGAACTGGGCCTCGGCGTCGTCCTGGACGTGGTGCACAACCACCTCGGTCCGGCCGGCAACCATCTCCCCCGCTTCGGGCCGTACTTCACCGACACGCACCACACGCCCTGGGGCGCCGCCGTGAACCTCGACGCCCCCGGCTCCGACGAGGTGCGCGCCTACCTGCTGGACAGCGCGCTCGCCTGGCTGCGGGACTACCGGCTGGACGGGCTGCGGCTCGACGCCGTGCACGCCCTCGCCGACAACCGCGCGCTGACCTTTCTCGAAGAGCTCTCCACCGCCGTGGACGCGCTCTCCGCCGGCCTGGACCGCCCGCTCTTCCTGATCGCGGAATCGGACAGTTGCGACCCGCGCACCACGACCCCGCGCGGGCAGGGCGGCCTCGGGCTGCACGCACAGTGGAACGACGACTTCCACCACGCCCTGCACACCGCCCTGACCGGTGAATCCCAGGGCTACTACGCCGACTTCGCCCGCGAGCCGTTCGCCGCCCTCGCCAAGACCCTGACCCGGGTCTTCTTCCACGACGGTACGTACTCGGCCTTCCGGGGCCGGACACACGGACGGCCCGTCGACCGTACGAGCGCCCCCGCACACCGCTTCCTCGGCTATGCGCAGACCCACGACCAGATCGGCAACCGCGCGCTCGGCGACCGGCTCTCCGCCTCCCTCTCCCCCGGCCTGCTCGCCTGTGCCGCCGCGCTCGTCCTGACCGGTCCCTACACCCCCATGCTGTTCATGGGGGAGGAGTGGGGTGCCACCACGCCCTGGCAGTTCTTCACCGACCACCGCGATCCGGTGCTGGCCGAGGCCGTACGGAGCGGCAGGCGACGGGAGTTCGCCGCGCACGGATGGGCGGCGGAGGACATCCCCGACCCGCAGGACCCCGCGACCCGGGCCCGCTCGTGCCTGGACCGGTCCGAGATCGCGCGCCGGCCGCACGCGCGCCTGCTGGCGTGGTACGGCGAGCTGATCGCCCTGCGCCGCGCGCAGCCGGATCTGACCGACCCCGACCTGGCGGCGACGAAGGTGGCGTACGACGAGGCGGCACGCTGGCTGGCGTACCGCAGGGGCGATCTCGTGGTCGCGGTGAACCTCTCCGGCGAGTCCGTGGGGATCCCGCTGGAGGCCGGTGGCCGGGAGCGGGTGCTGGCCGCCTGGGAGCCCACCGGCCCGCCCGGGGCCGACGGGACGCTGTGGCTGCCGCCGGAGTCCTGCGCGGTCCTGGGGCCGGCGCCCGAGACCGCCGGTCCCCCGTCGCCCTGAGCCCGGCCGGGTCGCGGTCGGCCGGTCCGGGACCGGTCCGGGACCGGTCCGGGACCGGTCCGGGATCTGGTCCGTGTACGGCTCGGCCGCGCCGTACGCCACGGCCCCGGCGGACGTGACACCGCCGGGGTGCGGTCCGGCCTCGGCTCAGTCCACGATCGCCAGCTCACGGGAGGTGTTGTTGAGGCGCCTGCCGCCGTCCTCGGTGACCGTCACGATGTCCTCGATCCGTACGCCGAAGCGCCCCGGCAGATAGATCCCGGGCTCGACGGAGAAGCACATGCCCGGCACCAACGGCCGTGCCTCGCCCTCGATCATGTACGGCGGCTCATGGGTGGTGACGCCGATGCCGTGGCCGGTGCGGTGGATGAAGTACGCGCCGTATCCGGCGTCCTCGATGACCCCGCGCGCCGCGCGGTCGACGTCCTGGCAGGCGGCACCGGGACGCACCGCCTCGAAACCGGCCTGCTGCGCCGCCCGTACGACCTCGTGGACGCGTCGCTCCTCGGCCGTGGGTTCGCCGACGTGGACCGTGCGGGTGGTGTCCGAGCCGTAACCGTCCTTGAGGCCGCCGAAGTCCAGGACCACCATGTCACCCCGCTCGATGACGCGTTCCCCGGCCTCGTGGTGCGGGTTCGCCCCGTTGGGGCCCGAGCCGACGACGGTGAAGTCCACCTGTGAGTGGCCGAACCGCAGGAGCAGGGCGGCGAGATCGGCCGCGACGTCGCTCTCCCGGCGGCCGGCGAAGGGGACGCCGAGGATTTCTCCGTACGCGGCGTCGGCCGCCGCGCCCGCCGCCTCCAGCCTGGCCAGTTCGCGGGCGTCCTTGACGGCGCGCAGCATCGGCAGCGCCTCGGTCAGCGCCACGTACGACGTGTCCGGCAGCGCCCGTTGCAGCGCGAGCAGGTGCATCGCCCACGCGTTGTCACTGACGCCGAAGCGCGCGGTGGAGCGTTCGCCGGACGGCCCGGCCGCAGGTCCGGTGGCTCGCTCGCCGGTCCGGAGCAGCGGGGCCGTCGCGGCGTACGGGTCCTCGGCGTCGGTCCAGTCGCGCAGGGTGAGCGCGCCGGCGCCGACGGCCCGGGCCGCGTCCGGTGCCTCCAGGGCGGGCACCACCAGCACCGGGTCCCGGCCGGGGGTGACGACCAGCAGGGTGAGCCGCTCGGTGTCCGCGGTCGGGCGGTAGCCGGTGAGGTGGGCGAGGTCGGGTCCGGGGGCGATCAGCAGACCCGCCAGTCCGGCCCCGGCGGCCTGCTGGGCGGCGCGGTCCAGCCGGGCGCGGTAGTCGTCCACGGTGAAGGGCGCGTCGTCGACCGGCGGCACGTCGGAGGATGCCGGTGCGGCGGGCCCGGGGGCGCCGGGCGTGGACGGTGTGGGCACGGTGGTCTCCTTCTCGGCTTCTCGGCCTCGTGACGGGTCGTCCGCGGTCAGGAGCCGGAGCGGCCTTCCTCGACCAGCCGCTCCAGCAGCTCCTGGAACTCCTCGCCGACCACGATCCGCAGTCCGTCCTCGTCCTCGTCACTGAGCTGCGTGAGCGTCCCGCCGCGCCACCAGTACACGTACGGGCTGATGGCGCCCGGGGTGTCCTCGTAGCCGGACGCGGCGAAGGACGCCATCGCGTTCAGCGAGGGGATCATGGTCGTGTCACGGATGACGTGGAAGGCGAGCTGGTGCCGGAAGGGCATCGCGACGAGCGCCCCTTCGGGCGGGATCCGCTGCCCGGTGACCTGGCGTACGACGGTGTCCAGCGCCAGGACCCGGCTCGCCGTGTAGAACGAGTCGCCGAGGACGACCTCGAACCGTGACCCGCCGGAGTCCTTGACGGTCTCGCGCCCTTCCACCGGCAGGTCGCGCAGATTGCCCAGCGCCCGGTCGCGCAGCTGCTGGATGTCGCCGAGCGGCTCCAGGGCCTCGTCGGTGAGCATCATGACGCTCTCCGGCAGGTCGAGGGCCAGCACCTCGTACAGCCCGGGAGCGACGCTGCGCGCGTAGCCGAAGGTCTGCGGGTCGAGGCCGTCCTCGCTGATCACACGCGGGTAGAGCTGGGCACGGATCTGCTCGGGCGGCAGCGTGTCCAGCGCGGACGGCCCGTCCATGGTGCGCAGCACCATGCCGGCGTGCCGGCGCGCCAGGTCGCCCCAGACGCGCGGACCCCGGTCGTCGTTGTGACAGACGGCGGCGAGATTGCCGAGACCGAACTGCCGGCCTGCGCTGTCGGTCACCATGTCCGCGTAGACCGTGACCTCCAGGCCGTGTTCGGCGAACGCCTCCCGCACCTGGCGGCGGAACAGGGCCGCCTCGTGGACCGAGAAGAAGGAGAACGCGGGGTCCCGAGGCGTGTCGCGCCCGTCACGCTTCGGCCCTCTCCGGAACAACCTCACTCCGTCGCCTCCACCCGTCTACGTCTTACGTCCGTCCGCGCGGCGCACGCGGCGCACGTCCGGCGCGCCCGCCCCGCTGTCCCCCGGCTGCCTGGCGGCTCCCACCCGTGGAGTCTTCGATGTTAGTCGCCGGGTGTGACATCGGACCTGGCGCGGTACGCGGTACGAGCGCGGCGCGGTGGCGGCGTGGGGGCGGCGCGGTGGCGGCGCGGTGGCGGCGTGGGGCGGTGGCGGGGACGCGGACGAGCGGCCGGGGCCCCGCACCGCCCGGCACACCGCCCCGCGCACGATCACGCGTACGGTCGCACCGGTCCCGCCGGTCCCACCGTCGCCGTGTTCACCAGGGCGACGTAACGGTCCCAGTCCCACAGCGGACCGGGGTCGGTGTGCGTGGCCTTCGGCACCTCGCTGTGCGCGATGATGTGCTTCCGGTCCTTGGGGATGCCGTATCTGTCGCACACGGCGGCCGTGAGCCGCGCGGACGAGGCGTACATCGCGTCCGTGAAGTACTCGGGCCGGTCGACCCACCCCTCGTGCTCGATCCCGATGCTCCGGGTGTTGTAGTCCCAGTTGCCCGCGTGCCAGGCGACGTCCTTCTCGCGGACGAACTGGCCGACGTAACCGTCGGCCGAGGCGACCATGTAGTGCGACGAGACCTTCTTGGCGGGGTTCTGGAAGATCTTCATCGCGTCCTGGAACGTCTCCTGGGTGACATGGACGACGACGAATTCGACCGGGTACTGCGTGGGCCGGGTGGCGACCGTGTAGTTGGAGGTGCTGGCCGGGATCCAGTGGGTGGGCGGGTAGGCGACGGCGGCGCGGCGGGCGGTGCCGGCGGCGCGGCGGTCCGAGGCGTGGGCGGGCCCGGCGGTGGCCGCGGCGGCGAGTCCGAGGGCGGCGGCACCGAGGTACGCGCCGGAGCGGAGGAGTGTGCGGCGGGACGGGGTGGGGCGCTGGAGTTCCATGGGGGTCTCCCGAAATCCGTGGCCGTGGCGAGGATGACGCGCGTAGCGCGCTCCTATGCTGACGGCCCGACAGGGGCATGCCAAGAATCACTCGGCAAAGAAAGAAAGCGCCGCCCGGTCTGGACCTCTGGCAGGTCAAACCGGCCCGGCGGGCGGCGTGTTGACCGGTACGGGCGCTGTGCCGGGCTTCCCGCCCTCCGGTTCGTCACGCCTCGCATGCTGGCCCACCATGCCGGGGCGGCGTGGGCGTGCCGCGTTTCCGGAGGATCACACCACCCTGACGAATGAGGGCGGTTCGCCAACGCGCCCGGCCGGGGAACACATGGCTCACCGCGGTCGCGGTCTCCGCCGTTCGATCTCCGTGACGACGTGCGCGGCGTGCGCGCGCACCCGCGGCAGGAGGCCGTCCCAGCGCTCCGTCTCCGCACCGAGGTAGACGGCCCGCGCATGGGCCAGCACCGGCCGGTGTTCGGCGGGCAGCCGGGTGAGCGCCCAGTCCGCGGCGGCGTCCTTGGGCCGGATCTCGCCGGTCGTGAGGGTCAGCCAGATCCGGGCGAGCGCCAGGAGGACGTTCCGTGTGTCGGAGGCGAGTTCGGCGAGCAGCTCCGGGACACCGTCGGCCACCGCGCGGCGCAGGTCGTCGTGCGGTACGGGGTCCAGCACCTCGGCCGGCGGCGGGCCGGCCAGCGGCGCGTCGCCCCGCAGCGCGGCCGTGATCAGCACGGCGAGGTCGGGGTCGGGCCCCGGTGCGGGCGTCTCGCCGCGCTCGTACGCCTCGCGCAGCCACTCCCCGTACTGGAACTCGCACAGCGGCGGGTACCGCCAGGGCCGTACGTCGGAGGCGACGACGACGGTGAGTTCGACGGGCCGCGCACCGCCCGCCCCGCCGACGGTGTCGGCGGCGGCGCAGCTGCCGGAGAGCGTCAGCAGGCCGTCGACCAGGGCCCGGCGCAGTGCCGCCGTCGTACGGCTCCGTACGACGGCGAGCACATCGATGTCGCTGTGCGGGCGCAGGCCGCCCTGCACGGCGGAGCCGTGCGCGTAGACCCCCACGACGTCCGCGCCGAGGACGTCATGGACCAGGCGGACGACCTCCTCGGTCTGGTCCGCCCGGCGGGTCCGGCCGGTCCGGCTCACGGGCCCCTCGCCTCCCCCTTGTCTCCTCCGACGAACCGGAATCGTAGGCGGGGCGCCCGGGCCGGGACCAACACGTTTCGGGGGCGCGGCTCTCAGGGGTGACGGGTGTACGAGGCCATCGGCCCCGCGGCCGGCACCGGGTCCACCACGGCACCCCCGGTAGCTCCTCCAGCCGCGGACGAACGCCGATGGACGTCAGCCCGGTGCAGGCGAGGAGCAAGGTGTCCGCTCTGACGGCACGTCAGCCGAAGGCCGCCACCACCTCGGCCGCCATCCGCACCGCCAGGGCGCGCGCCAGCAGGACGGGCCGGTCCGCCGCCCGGGCGGCCGCGCGCCGCATCTCCTCCGTGTAGCCGATGCAGTCGAGCACCAGCCAGGAGCTGCCCGCGCCGGTCAGCGCGCGGGCCGCCTCGGCCACCTCCGCCAAGGCGCGCTCCCGGGGCGCGTACGGGTCGGCGCCGGCCGCGCGGACCGTGCCGGGCAGGACGTCCGACCAGCGGCCGGCCACGTCCTCGGCCTGGTCGGGATGGGGGCAGACGACGCCCACCGGATCGTCGCCGACGACGGCCGCGACGGCCCGCTGCACCAGCGGTTCGGCGAACAGCAGCGGCCGGGTGGCCTCGACGGCGGGGAAGCGGCCGGTGCACAGGAGCAGGGTCGCGGCGGCGCCGTCACGCTCGGCGCGGGCGACGGCCCGGGCCATCCGGGGGACGACCGCCGCGTGCCCGAGCACCACGGAACCGCCGTCGCGCAGCCGGGAGACGAGCGGGGCCTCCCCCGGTTCCGGCGCCAGCCGCCGGCGGGTCACGATTCCGGCCTCGCCGTCGAACCGCTCGTCGTCCAGCGCCCCGTGCTCGACCAGCCGTATGCCCGGCAGCAGCGGCTCGGCGTCGGGCCTCAGGTCGGAACGGGGCGCCTGGCCGATGGTGACCAGACCGAGAGCGGGGGTGTCAGGGGCGTGCACAGCGTTCTCCTTCGAATCGTCGCGCGTACGCCGCACATGCGCGGCGTCATGGAGATGGACGGACAGGGAGACCGGGCCCGGCCGGAGGCGGGCCGGAGCCGGACCGGAGGGGCGGGGTCCGCGTCGCCTCGCCCGCCGCCCGGCTCCGACCCGGCCCCTCGGGTCACAGCGCCTTCGTCAGCTGTCCCACGTCGTTCAGCGAGCTGCCCGCGACCAGTCCCGCGCCGACGAGCGACAGGTCGTTCTCGGACTGCTCGTCGGACTTCTTGCGGGCCACCGGGTCGGTCAGCCCGCGCCGGCGCCACATCGTGTAGCCCTGCCGGATCACCAGCGCGCCGAGCACCATCCAGCCGGCGTGCGGAGTGGCGACGAGCAGGCCGGTGGCCAGCAGCACGCCCATCTGGCGGGAGGAGCCGCCCAGGAACTGGATCAGCGCTCCCGGGATCGCCCACAGCAGCATCGTCCGCATGGTGCCGGGGTCCAGGCCCGTCTTGATCGTCGTGACGTACACCTCGGAGACCGGCGGCACGCGTCCGTCGGAGAAGAACGACTTCCAGGCCAGGGCGACCACGACCAGCGCCACGCCGAAACCGACCAGCTGCGCCAGGTACTGCTGGCGCCGCCCGTCCAGTTCGAAGACGTGCCACGGCGTGGCGTCGCGGCGCAGCAGCCAGCCCGCCTTGAAGTCGTAGCCGAGGTCGGCGAAGGCGGGGCCGGTGGAGGCGGTGTAGCCGACCAGCAGGGCGAGCGGCACCGTCGGGATGTGCAGCACGAGGCCGACGATCAGCACGATCAGGGTGACGGCGAAGGCCGGGAACCACCCGGAGTGCATCGCCGCCAGCCCCACGATCAGCTGGTGCACGATCGCGGCGACGGCGGCCAGCAACACCCAGCCGATCAGAGCGGGCACGGACAGCCCGCCGGCCACGCCGCCCGCCACGGCGACCACGACCGCGCCGCCCAGGAACAGCCCCATGCCCTCCAGCAGGCCGCGGCGCAGTCGCTCGGAGCCGACGGTACGACCGGGCTCGTCGGCCCGGACCTCGCCGGGCGCGTTCCCGGGGACGGCGCCGGTGACGTCCCCCGGCGCCTCCGCGGCCTCGCGCCCGGCGCCCTTGCCGCCGCCCTTGCGGTTCCGCATCAGCAGCAGCGCCTGCACCAGGGCCACGAGGCCCGCGCCGATCATCAGGCCGTGCGGCACGTGGGCGGCGGAGAGGTCGGTGTGCAGTACGTCGGGCGCGTACTCGGCCACCGTCAGACCGATGCCGAACATCAGCAGCGCCCAGATGTTCCCCAGGAACCCGACGCCCGCCGCACTGGTGGGGAGCTTGAACAGCGCCCCGACCAGACCGACGAGCGCGCCGACGCCGAGCACCGCCGCCTTCTTCCCGCCGGTGTCGCCCGCCTTGATGGTCTCGGCCGCCGCGACGCCCGCGGGCCAGGAGTTGGTGGCGGGCAGCAGGCTGGAGTCGAACACCCGGAACAGCACCCAGCTGTCCACGGCCAGCCCGATGGCGGCACCGGCCAGCATGGGCCAGACCAGGTCCGTGCGCCCCAGGGCGAACGGCACCGCGATCGGCGTCAGCAGCGAGTTGGCCGCCGCGAAGGTGGAGCCCGAGATCGCGGACTGCACCAGGTTCTGCCGGTGCTGGGAGCGCATCCGCGTCAGCATGCCGATCGGTATCCGGCCGATCAGCATCGCGATCAGCGCGCCGATCACCGCCGTGTTGGGGGACACGCCGAGCGTGGTGATCAGCACGATGCCGATCAGCGCGCCGAGGACCGACATCACGAGCGTGATGATCAGCGTGATGGGTTCGAGGGCCCGGGGATGCCTGGCCGGTGTCGCCTCCGGCGCGGAGGACGAGGCCGGTGTGCTCGACGGGCTGGTCGAGGCTCTCGGGTTCAAGGGGACTCCAGTGGGCCAGGGGGACGGCGCGGTGCGGCGGCCACGGGGTGACGAACGTGGCCGGGGCGGCCACGGGCTTACGGTGCGGTCACGACGCGATCGCGGAGCGGAACGGTGCGATCAGGGCGGGGCCACGGGGGTCAGGGACGGCCAGGAGGCGGCGGTCGGGGTGGTGGCGGGCCGGTCCGGCGGACCGCCGGGCCCGGCGGTCCGGCACGTTCAGGCTTCGAGGGCCTGGAGTCGGGTCATCGGCCCGTACAGCTCCACCAGGCGGTCGAACTCCCCCGGGTCCAGGAACCGGGCCCCGCCGCGCCCGAACTCCTTCGCCGTCTCGATCGCGAACCGCGCCGCCGCCGCGATGTCGGTCTCGTGGCTGGCACCGGTGGCGCAGCCGGCCACCGGCGTGGCGGCCGTGATCGCGAGGCCGACGACCGGGGCGGTGGTGGCGACGGCCGGCTGCAGGATGGAGTTGATGTGGTGCACGCCGTTGCCGTACGGCGTGATGTCCTGCGTCGTGACGGGCAGGACACGCGCGGGCTCGCCCGTCACCGTCTCCAGCACGGACAGCAGGTCCTCGCTGACCCGCAGGATCCAGCCCTGGCAGATGGTCGGTGACAGGGCGATCCCCCGATGGCTGAGCAGCCGGTTGCCCTTGGTGGTGTCGATGGAGACCACCGCGTCCATCTCGGCGGAGACCTCCTCGCGGTTGCACACCAGCGTGTCCACGGGGGAATCCATGAAGGGTACGGGATCGTGCGGCTGCGTCGGCGCCCAGCCGCAGACGTGGGTGGAGAGCGTCACATCGCCGTCCAGCACATCGCCGCGGGCGTGCATGTCGAGCAGCTTCGCGGCGGCGGAGAGCGCGGCCACCGCGCCGTCGGCGTCCGAGACCAGTCCGATGCGCTCGGGGCGGGCGCCCACCCCGCCGAGCCGGCCGAGGATGCCGAGGGTCGGCGCGTCACCGCCGTTGGCGCGTCCCCGCCTGCCGGGCACGGTCACGGAGACGAAGTCCGTGCTGCCCTTGTCGCCGGTGACCGTACGGACCTCGACGCGCGGCGCCGTCGCCGGGTCGGCACCCGCCGCGGCCTGTACGGAGCGCAGGTGCTCGGCCAGCAGCTCGCCGCTCGTCCGGGGACGGTCGAGGAGTTCGATGACATCGAGGACGTACTTGAGCAAGAGAGTGCCTCTCACGGTGGGGTCGGGCCGGTGCGGCGGCCCGACCGGACGGGCAGTGGGTACGGCCGCGCGGATTTCGTCCCGGGGGCGTCGTCGCCCCGCCGGGCGTTCCGCGCGACGGTCGGCCGGCGTGACCACGGTCGCGCCCGGCGGTGGACCGGTCCCGGTCCCGTACGGGGGTGTCCTGTACGGCGACCGACGAACCGGGCCGACCCGCCACCGGCCGGCCAGGCGGATCGGACGGACGGAGCCGGGCCGGGCCGGGCGGACCGGTACGGGAACGCCGGAGGAGCGCGGAGGCCGTGCAGGCACCTGCTCGCCCGGAGAGGGTCCCGTTCGCGGTGGTTTCACGCCAACGTGGCCCAGAATCCGCCTCACGCCGCACTGAGCGCAATGTTTTCTCTATATTCGAGATTGTTTACGCTTCCGGTATGTCCGACAGTGCTTCCGTAACGCCCGCGCAGGGCGCTCCTCCCCCGCTCCAGACCGCTGACCGCGTCCTGAGCCTGCTGCTCTCCTTCGACCGGGAGCACCCCGAGTGGGGAGTCTCCGACGTCGCGGCGGAGTTCGGCCTGGACAAGTCCGTGGCGCAGCGGCTGCTGGCCGCCCTCGCCTACCGGGGGTTCCTGGTGTCCGACCCGCGCACCCGGCGCTACCGGCTCGGTCCCGCCGTCTGGCACCTGTCCCGGGTCTGGGAGCGGGACGGCGGCATGGCCAGCCTGGTGCGGCCCACGCTGCGGGCCATGGCGGAGGCGGTGGGGGTGGGCGCGCTGTTCGCCGTGCCGGACGGGGTGCACATGCGCTGTGTGACAGCGGTGGACGGGGCGAGTGGACCGCTGCGGATCTACGGCCTGGCAGGCGAGCTGTACCCGGCCCACGCCGGGGCGACCTCCCGGGCCTACTTCGGTATGCTCCCGCCGGGTGACCGGGCGGCACTGCTGTACGGTCGGCCCATGGCGCGGTTCAGCGACCGCACGCTGACGGATCCCGCCCTGCTGGAGGAACGCTTCGCCGAGGTGCGGCGCAACGGCTACGCGTACTCCGAGGGTGAGTACGATCCCGAGACCGCGGCGCTCGCCGCACCCGTGCTGGTGGGC
Source organism: Streptomyces hebeiensis (assembly GCF_052983195.1). Lineage (NCBI taxonomy): Bacteria > Bacillati > Actinomycetota > Actinomycetes > Kitasatosporales > Streptomycetaceae > Streptomyces > Streptomyces hebeiensis. The sequence continues at coordinate 6,417,769 of NZ_CM129812.1, read as the reverse complement.
AGGCGCGCGGTCGGCACGCTGTCCGTGGCGGGTCCCCTCGACGCGCTCAGGCCCCGTAAGGCGGACCTGGTCGCCCCGCTGCTCCAGGCGGCGGCGGACCTGGGCAAGCTGCTGACCCCGCTGCGTCCGCGCGGATCCGGCGCCCCGGGCAGACGCTGACGCGCCGTACGTCCCCGCACGGCGTACCGCGCGCCGCGCACCGCGCCGTTTCCCGCTCCCGCCATGTCGACGAAAGGCCACCATGCGTCTGCTGCTGCTCTCGAACTCCACCGCGCCCGGCCGCGGCTACCTCGAACACGCCCTCGCGGAGATCGACGACGCGCTCGGCGGTGTCCGCCGGCTGGTCTTCGCGCCGTACGCGCTGGCCGACCACGACGGCTACACCGCCCAGGTCGCGAAGGCGCTGGCCCCGCTCGGGGTCGAGGTGACCGGCGCGCACACGGCCGGGGACCCGGCCGCGCTGATACGGGACGCCGAGGCGGTCTTCGTCGGGGGCGGCAACAGCTTCCGGCTGCTGAAGGCGCTGTACGCGCACGACGTGGTGGCCGCCATCCGCGAGCGGGCCGGCGCGGGCGCCCTCTACATGGGGTCGAGCGCGGGCACGAACATGGCCTGCCCCACCCTGCGGACCACGAACGACATGCCCATCGTCCAGCCGCCGTCGTTCGAGGCGCTGGGGCTGGTGCCGTTCCAGATCAACCCGCACTACCTGGACGCCGGGCCGGACACGGCGCACATGGGCGAGACCCGGGCGCAGCGGCTGGAACAGTTCCTGGAGGAGAACGACGTGCCGGTGGTGGGCCTGCGGGAGGGCACCTGGCTGCGGCGCGAGGCGGACCGGCTGACGCTGGGCGGCATCGAGGCGGGCGCCGTCGTCTTCCGCGGGGGCGCCGAGCCGGCGGAGATCCGGCCGGGGCACGATCTGAGCGCCCTGCTCGGGGAACGGCCCCGCTTCGACACCGCCGGGTGAGCCTCGGCGCCGCGTGAGCCTCGCCCCGGCTTCGCGACGCGAGGGCACGACCGGCTCCTCGCCGGCCGTGCCCTCGCCGTGTGTACCGGACGGGCGTGTGTCAGGACGGGCGCGGGCCGCTCAGCGCAGTGCGGCGAGCGCCGCCTCGGTCGCCTCCGCGATCAGGGCGTCGTCGGAGTCGGCGTCCGCGACACCCCGGTCGGACTGGACGGCGATGACGACCGGGTCCCGGCCGGGCGGCCAGGCGATCGCGATGTCGTTGCGCGTGCCGTACTCGCCCCTGCCCGTCTTGTCGCCGACCTTCCAGCCGTCGGGCACCCCCGCCCGGATGAAGGGGTCACCGGTCGTGTTGCGCACGAGCCAGTCCGTGAGGAGCTGACGCCGGTCCTCGGGCAGCGCGTCCCCGAGGACGAAGCGCCGCAGGTCGGTGCCCAGCGCGCGCGGGGTGCTGGTGTCCCGGACGTCGCCGGGGGTCGCCTCGTTCAGTTCGGGCTCCCATCGGTCGACGTTCGTCGTCCTGTTGCCCAGTGCGCGGAGGGCGGCCTGGAGTTCGGCGGGACCGCCGAGTTCCTCCAGGAGGAGGTTCGCGGCCGTGTTGTCGCTGTAGCGCAGGGTGGCGTCGGTCAGGGCGCGGACGGTCATTCCCTCGTCCACGTGGCGCGAGGTGATCGGCGCGTAGCCGGAGCGCTCCACGTCCTCGGCGTCGTAGCGGACCGTGTGGTCGAGCCGGGCGTCCGAGGTGCGCTTCAGCACGACTCCGGCGAGCAGCGCCTTGAACGTCGAGGCGTGGGCGAACCGTTCGTCCGCCCGGTAGGTCACCGTCCGGCCCGTTCCGGTGTCGAGCACGTACACCCCGAGCCGGGCGTCGAACCGGCGCTCGACGTCGGCGAGGGCCTTGGTTCCCCGCCCGTGGGACGAGGGCGCCGAGGCCGGGTCGGTCGACGTGGTCGAGACGATGGCGGCGGCGGGCGCGGCGGACGTTTCGGCGCTGTTCCCGGAGCACCCGCTCAGCAGGGCCGTGATCAGCAGGACAGGGGTGGTGAGGGCGGCGGTACGGGCGGCTGCGCCCGCCCCGCGTCGGAAGAAGGTCATGCCCCGCAGCCTGCCGTCGCCCACTCATGCGGTCAAAGACAGAAAAGCTCAGTTCCATGCTGTTCCGGCATAGACTGCGGAGCCATGGATCTTCTCGCCGCGTGCCGCGTGTTCGTCCACGTGGGTGAACGCGGAAGCTTCACGCTCGGCGCCGCCGCCGCCCGGGTGCCGCAGTCCGTGGCGAGCCGGCGGATCGCCGCGCTGGAGGACCACTTCGGCGAGCGGCTGTTCGACCGCTCGACGCGGCGGGCCGCGCTCACGGCGTTCGGCCGGGACATGCTGCCGTCCGCGAAGCGGCTCGTACAGCTGGCGGAGGCGATGGAGTACGACGCGGAGCGGGCCAAGCTGCGGCCGCTCGCGTTCGCCGTCCCCGAGACGTGTTCGGTCCGGCGACTGGCGGTGCTGGACGCGGCGGCCCGCGACCGCGGGACGGTGCTCGACCTCCGCCCCGCCGGACCGGCCGGGCGCGTGGAACTGCTCAGGTCCCACGAGGTCCGGGCCGCGCTCGTCGCCGTCCCGCCGGGCGACGCCGACTGGGTCGTACCGCTGGGTGTCGCGTCCCGGGCGGACGGCGGCGCCGTACCGCTGAGACCGCTGCACCTCGAAACCCTGCGCCCCGGCCGGACGGAACGCTCCTTCCGGCGCGTGTGGATCCAGCCCGAGGACGACGTGCCGCACGTCCGGGACCGGCTGGAGCGGCTCGGCCACCGAGCCGCGCTCGTACCCGCGCAGCTCACCGTCGCCCCGTCGCTGGTCGCCGCCGTGTCCGAGGCGACGCGCGCCGACGGCCTGCTGCTGTGCTCGGCCGCGCAGGCGGAGGAGCTGGGGCTGCGCTGGCGCGGGCTCGCGGGGGCGGGCGCCTCCGTCGCGCGCGGGTACGACGTGTCCGCGCTCGGCCGCGACGAGGCGCGGCGGCTGCGCGGCGGCCTCGGGGACCAGCTGGCCCGCGCGCTGGGAGCGCCGTTGGAAGCCGCCGTTACGGGTGGTACGAGCGGTCCGGCCGTCACGGAAGCCACGGCGGGCGGGGCGCGCGAGGAGAACGGCCGGAACGGCAGGAACAGGAAGAACGGGAAGAACAACGTGGACGGGGAAGGGACGGGGCACGGGTGAGCACGGAACGAGTGGTGCGGGACCTCAGAGGCGCCCTCGGCGACGCGGGCCTGTCCGGCTCCTTCCTGGTCCGGGACCTGTCGACGGGCGAGGAGATCGGTATCGATCCGGATGTCGAGTTCCCCGTCGCGTCGCTGGTGAAGGTGGCGCTCGCCGTCACGGTCCTGGCACAGGTCCACGCCGGACGCCTCGACGGGGCCACGATGATCGATGTCGAGCCCGGCCGGGTCACCACGGCGGGGCCGACCGGTATCAGCAGGTTCCGCCATCCCGCGCGCGTCGCGGTCGAGGACCTGCTCTACCTCTCCCTCGCGATCAGCGACACCACGGCCACCGACGCGCTGTTCGACCTCGTCCCGCCCGCGGAGGTCAACCGGACCGTACGGGAAGCGGGCGTCACCGGCATCACGGTCCGCCACCGCATGAGCAGTCTCGGCGAGACCCCGGCGGAACGGTTCGCCCCGGGTGACGTGCACCTCGCCCACTCGCTCGCGATCGGGTCGCGGACGGCCGGGCGGGGCCACCCGGTCCCCCAGCTCGACGTGAGCCGCGCGAGCACCGGCTCCGCGCGCGCCTTCGCCGACCTGCTGGAGGCCGTGTGGGTCCCCACCCGCGTCCCCGGCCCCGTCGCCGCGCGGGTGCGCTCGCTCATGGGCGCGAACCTGCTCCGGCAGCGGCTGGCACCGGACTTCGCCTCGGACGCCTCGACCTGGTCGTCGAAGACCGGCACCCTGCTCAATCTCCGCCACGAGGCGGGCGTGGTGGAGCACGACGACGGCTCCGCCTTCGCCGTCGTCGCGCTGACCGAGTCCCGGGTCCCGGCGGTGGTCCAGCCTGCCGCCGAGGCGCTCATGGCCCGCGTGGCGCGGGCCCTGCACGACGAACTCCGTACGCCGTGAGCCGGGCTCCTGCCGTCGGCCCCGCCGACCCCTCACCTCAGGGCGTGTCCGGGGTCAGCCGCAGGGAGATCGAGTTGATGCAGTACCGCTGGTCCGTCGGCGTCGGGTAGCCCTCGCCCTCGAAGACGTGCCCGAGGTGCGAGCCGCAGCGCGCGCAGCGGACCTCCACCCGCACCATGCCGTGCGAGCGGTCCTCCAGCAGTTCGACCGCGTCCGAGTCCTTCGGGTCGTAGAAGGACGGCCAGCCGCAGTGCGACTCGAACTTCGTGCCGGAGCGGAAGAGTTCGGCGCCACAGGCGCGGCAGGAGTAGACGCCCTCGGTCTTGGTGTCCGTGTACTCACCGGTGAACGCCGGCTCCGTGCCCGCCTCGCGCAGCACCCGGTACTCCGCGGGGGACAGCTCCGCGCGCCACTGCTCGTCCGGCTTCTCGATGTCGTACGACATGCGCTCTCCCTACACTCGCTCGCTACAGCCGCCACCGAGCCGCCGCCCGGCCACTCGCCGGGCCGACGACCCGCTCGCCCGGCCGGTCGCTCGTTCGGTCACTCACTCGCTTCGCCGAGGCGGGCCAGGATCCTCGGTCCGAGGTCCGTCACGTCGCCCGCGCCCATGGTGAGAACGAGATCGCCGGGGCGCGCCATTCCCGCCACCGCGTCGGCGACCGCGTCCTTGTCGTGGACCGCCGTGACCGTGGCTCCCGCGGCCTCGGCGGCGTCCGTGATCAGGGCGCTGGTGACGCCGGGGATCGGGTCCTCGCGGGCCGGGTAGATGTCCAGCACCAGCGAGGCGTCCGCGAGCGCGAGGGCCTGGCCCATCTCCGTGGCCAGCTCCCGCGTACGGGAGTAGAGGTGCGGCTGGAAGACCACCAGCAGCCGGGCGTCGGCGGCGGCCGCGCGCATCGCCTCCAGGTCGGCGGTCATCTCGGTCGGGTGGTGCGCGTAGGAGTCGATGACCTGGACGCCGGCCGCCTCGCCCTTGAGCTGGAGGCGGCGCTTGACGCCGGTGTACGCGCCGAGGGCGGAGGCCAGGTTGTGCGCCGGGACGCCGAGCGCGACCCCGGCGGCCAGGGCCGCGACCGCGTTGAGCGCGTAGTGCCGGCCGGGCACGGAGACGGTGAAGGTGAGCAGCCGTCCGTCGAGCAGGATGGTGACCTCGCTGGTCAGGCCGCGCGCGGTGACCTTGTGGACGCGTACGTCCGCGCCGTCGGCCGACCCGTACGTGACGACCTTCGCCGTGGTGCGGTCACGGACCCGCTCCGCCAGCTCCACCGCGCCGGGCTGGTCGGCGGAGATCACCAGCGTGCCACCGGGAACGATCTTCGCGACAAAGGCCTCGAAGGACTCGTAGATCTCTTCCATCGACGCGTAGTTGGCGTGGTGGTCCAGCTCGACGTTGAGGACGATCGCGACCTCGGGGTCGTACTTCTGGAAGCTGCGGTCGCTCTCGTCGGCCTCGGCGACGAAGATCTCGCCCCCGCCGTGCCGGGCGTTCGTGCCCGGCCCCGCCAGGTCGCCGCCGATCGCGTACGACGGGTCCAGGCCCAGCTCGGTGAGGGCCACGGCGAGCATGGAGGTCGTGGTGGTCTTGCCGTGGGTGCCGGCGACCGCGATCGGCCGCGCGCCTCCCATCAGCGAGGCCAGCGCGTCCGAGCGGTGGACGACCGGCACGGACAGCTCGCCCGCCCGGACCAGCTCGGGGTTGTCGGGACGGATGGCGCTGGAGACGACCACGCACGAGGCGTCGTCCGCGAGGTGCCCCGCCGCGTGACCGATGTGCACGGTGACGCCGAGCGCGCGCAGGGACTCGGCCGTCGCCGACTCCTTCGCGTCGCTTCCCGCGACCTTGGCGCCGCGCTGGGCGAGGATCTTGGCGATACCCGACATTCCGGCGCCGCCGATACCGATGAAGTGCGGCCGTTCCAGGGCGGCGGGGATACCGGGTTCCGGTGCCATGCGTTTCTTCTCCCACGGTGCGAGCGCGCGTTGCGGCGCGAGGGTCGGGGGCTCCCGGGGGCGGGCCGCCCCCGGGAGCCCCGAAAGGTCCACGGTCCTGACGCTCACCCACCCTATGCGTTGTGCGCGAAGAGCTTCAGCACCGGTACGCCCACCTTGTGGCGCGCCCGGGAGGCCCAGTCCCGGTGGAAGAACTCCTCCACGTAATGCGGTTCGGTCAGCACGATCACCTCGTCCGCCCCGCTCTCGTCCACGACCTCCTTGAGCCGGTCCAGCGGATGCTCCTCCACCACCTGTCCGGTGGCCTCGGAGCCGTGCGCGCGCAGTGCGGTCAGGGAGTGTTCGAGGGCGAGCCGGGCCGGCTGTCTCGCCTCGGCCCCCTCCGGCTCGTCCGCCTCCCTTACGGCCTCCTTCAGCTCCCCGATCGCGACATCGTCGATGGCGCGCAGCAGCACGTCGGCCTGGTCGCCGCGGGGCTGCATGAGCACGACGAAGGAGACCGTCTCGTCGCCGTGGAGAGTGGTGACGAACTCCACGTCCTCCGACGTCAGGGGCTTCTCGATCATCAATACGCTGGTGAACACGACAGGCGCCCTTCGGCTACCCGGGCCGGCCGGTGTCCAGCCCGGTGCGGAAACCATCCTTCCCCGTGCTCGCACGGGGTCTGCGAAGTTAAGTCTGCCCAGCGGAAGCTAACCGGAACGAGGAATTCCACCGATTGTCAGACGCGCGTCCGGTGCGCGCCGGACGCGTCTCGCGCGCGTGCTCCAGACCCGCGCTCCGTCCACGTACCTCACGCACGCGCGCCGCACGCCCGCCGGCACCGGGCGTCACACCCGCCGGTACCGGGTGAACAGGAATCCGTCCTCCTCCAGCAGCGCCGCCAGGGCAAAGCGTTCGGGTACGGCGAGAGCCGGCCCGCCCGCGATGCGCTGCGCGTACCCGGAAGTGAGCGTCGGAGACATGGTCAGGCACAGTTCGTCCAGCACCCCGGCCGCCACGAACTGGCCGAGCAGCCTCGGTCCGCCCTCGGTGAGCAGCCGGACGAGCCCCCGGTCGGCCAGCGCGCGCACGGCACGGCCGGGCTCGACGCCCGGCCCGTCCCCCGCGACGATCACCTCCGCGCCGGCCTTCTCGGCGGCCCGCACCCGTTCCGGGAGCGCCGCGGCACCGGTCAGGACGATCGTCGGGACGAGGGGGGCGGTGAACAGCGGCAGGGAGAAGTCCAGGTCCAGACTCGCGGTGACCACGGCGATCACCGGCGCGGGCTCCTGGCCCGCCGCCTTCCGCCGCGCGGCCAGCGCCTCCCGGGCGCGGGCCGGCCGGTAGCCCTCCCGCCGTACCGTCTCCGCGCCCACCACGATGGCGTCCGCCAGCCCCCGCAGCACCCCGAAGATCCGCATGTCGGCGGCGGAGGAGAGGGGCTCGGACCGGCCCTCGTGGTGGGCGGCCCCGTCGAGGCTGGCGACCATGTTGGCCCGCAGCCAGGCCGCCCGGCAGCCGCCCGCCGGGGCCGCGGCGCCCCGGCCGGCCGCCACGTCACCGCTCTCCGCCCCGCCACTTCCCGCTGCCCCGCCGGCGCCCGTCCCCGCCACGTCGCCGCTGCCCCCCGCGTCGTCCCGTCTCGCCGAGGCCGGATAGGCGTACGCCTCGGCCAGTTCGTCGAGCGTCCACTCACGGTCCGCACCGGAGGCTGTCTGGTCGGTCACAGGGAACAGGCGTCGCATGCCGAGCAGTCTGGCACGGCCTTTAAAGTGAAGAGTTGTGTCCTACTCCACCGCCGCCTCCGGTCAGCCGCAGGTCTCCGCCACGGCCCCCGCCTCCCTCCGCGCCCGTGAGCCGCGCGTCCCCGCCGACCGGCTGGTCGCGGAGATGGTGCCGCCGCCGCGTTTCGACTCCGTACGTTTCGACACGTACGTCCCCGACCCGAACCAGCCGAGTCAGTCCGAGGCGGTCACGGCCCTGCGCGCCTTCGCGGCCGGGCTCGGCGGGGCGCACGCCGGGGGTGACGGCGGCGGTGCGGGGCGCGCCCCTCTCATGCGGCGCTGGTTCGGCAAGAAGCCCGCGGCGCCCGCCGGCCCGCGTGGTGTCTACCTGGACGGCGGGTACGGCGTCGGCAAGACGCACCTGCTGGCGTCCCTGTGGCACGCCACGCCCGCCGCTCCCGAGCTGAAGGCGTTCGGCACGTTCGTGGAGCTGACGAACCTGGTGGGCGCGCTCGGCTTCCAGGAGACCGTACGGACCCTCAGCGGCCACCGGCTGCTGTGCATCGACGAGTTCGAACTGGACGACCCGGGCGACACCGTCCTCGTCTCCAGCCTGCTCAGCCGGCTGGTCGAGGCGGGCGTGGCCCTGGCCGCCACCTCCAACACCCTGCCCGGCAAGCTCGGGGAGGGCCGGTTCGCCGCGGCCGACTTCCTCCGGGAGATCCAGGGTCTCGCCGCCCACTTCCGGCCGCTGCGGATCGACGGCGAGGACTACCGCCACCGAGGGCTGCCCGAGGCCCCGGCCCCGTACTCCGACGAGCAGGTGACCCGGGCCGCCTACGCCACCGAGGGCGCCAGCCTGGACGACTTCCCCGGGCTGCTGGAGCATCTGGCCAGGGTCCATCCGAGCCGGTACGGAGCGCTGACGGACGGGCTGCGGGCCGTCTGCCTGACGGACGTCTCGGCGGTGCCGGACCAGTCCACCGCGCTCCGGCTGGTCGTCCTGGCCGACCGCCTGTACGACCGGGAGGTGCCGGTGCTCGCCTCCGGGCTGCCGTTCGACCGGCTGTTCAGCGAGGAGATGCTGAACGGCGGCTACCGGAAGAAATACTTCCGGGCCATCTCGCGGCTCACGGCACTGGCACGTGACGCGAAGGGTCTCGTGGCGCAGTAGGTTCGTTGATCGTGTACGACTCACATGCGGCTCGCGTACGGCTCGGGCGGCACGCGGTCCGGGGCACACCGGCCACGGCCCGCGCGGCTCACGGGCCACGGGCCAACGGGCCGCGGGGCGCACGGCCCGGAGGGCACACGTCCTGCGGGCACACGGCCCCAGAGGGCATACGCGAACGGACCGACCAGCAAGCGCCCGCCGGCCGGCAGTCGGCGGGCACACCGATCAGAAGGGTTCCACCATGGCCACCAAGCGTCAGGCGCACACGGTCTGGGAGGGCAATCTCCTCCAGGGCACGGGCACCGTCTCCTTCGACTCCTCCGGCATTCCCGACCAGGCGGTCTCGTGGCCGTCCCGGGCGGAGACGGCGAACGGGAAGACCAGCCCCGAGGAGCTGATCGCGGCCGCCCACTCCAGCTGCTTCTCGATGGCGCTGTCCAACGGGCTCGCCAAGGGCGGCACCCCGCCGACCCGGCTGAACACCCAGGCCGAGGTCACCTTCCAGCCCGGCACGGGCATCACCGGCATCCACCTCACCGTGCGCGGCGAGGTGCCCGGCCTGGACGCGGCGGGCTTCGCCAAGGCGGCCGAGGACGCGAAGGCGAACTGCCCGGTCAGCCAGGCGCTCACGGGAACGACGATCACGCTGGACGCGTCGCTCGCCTGAGTCCGGGCTCCGGTGCTCCGGGCTCCGAGCCACGGCCCCACGGCCCGTACCGCACAGTTCCGTGCGGTACGGGCCCCAGCCGTACGAAGCCGGGCGTACGGGCACGGCCCCACGCGAACACCCGGGGCGGGCGCGGCGACACCAGAGGCGGGCGGCGGCCCGCGTGGTTCACGTGTCACGGATCACGTGGTACACACATGCGGTCACGTCTCCTGTCCGCCAGCAGGGAGTTGCCTCATGTCCGCAACACGACGTCAGATCCTCGCCCGCACCGGCGCGACCGCCGCGGGTATCGCCTTCAGCGGGGCCGTCTCGGAGCTCTTCACGGGCACCGCCGACGCCGCACAGCTCGGCCACGGCGGCGGCTACGGTCCGCTCGTCCCCGACCCGGACGGCCTGCTCGACCTTCCCGAGGGGTTCGGCTACCGGGTCCTCTCCCGCGAGGGTGAACCGCTCCGTTCCGGGGAGGGGCCGGTCCCGGGCAACCACGACGGCATGGCCGCCTTCGCCGGCCGCCGCGGCCGGGTGCACCTCGTGCGCAACCACGAGAACCGCGCCACCGCGCCCCGCCCCGTCCCGGTCGTCCCCGGCCTCACCTACGATCCGATGGGCAAGGGCGGCTGTACCGCGCTCGAACTGGACGGCCGCGACCGGGTCCTCGACGAGCGCGTGGCCATCGCCGGCACCGCCGTCAACTGCGCCGGCGGCCCCACCCCCTGGGGCACCTGGCTCACCTGCGAGGAGACCGAGGACAGAGCCGGCACCAACGGCTACACCAAGGACCACGGTTTCGTCTTCGAGGTCGACGGCTCCGATCCGCGCCGTACCGGAGCCGTACCGCTGACCGCCATGGGCCGCTTCCAGCACGAGGCGGTCGCGATCGACCCCGGCAACGGCACGGTGTACGAGACGGAGGACGCGTTCGACAAGCCGTTCGGGCTCTTCTACCGCTTCCTGCCGAACAAGCCGCGCGGCGGGATCGGCTCGCTGCGCGCGGGCGGCACGCTGGAGGCGATGCGGGTGCCGGGCGTGCCCGACCTGTCGACCGTCCAGGAGACGGGGGCGACCTTCGACCGGATCGAATGGGTCCCGGTGCCGGACCCGCTGGCCAAGGAGACGCCGATCCGTTTCCAGGACTTCGGCGCCGGGGGCATCACCCACGCACAGAAGCTGGAGGGCTGCTACTGGGGCGGCCGCTGCGTCTACTTCGTCTCCAGCTTCGCGCACCGCTCGGCCGGCTCGGCGGCGGACCACTTCGGACAGGTGTGGCGGTACGACCCGCACCGGCGCCGGCTCACGCTGGTGATCGTCTTCGGGCCGGACACGGACGTCCAGCTGCCCGGGGAGTCCCCCGACAACATCTGCCTGGCGCCCGGCGGCGGCCTGATGGTCTGTGAGGACGGCGGCGGCGCCCAGCACGTGTTCGGGGTGACGCGCAAGGGCGAGGTGTACCCCGTGGCGCGCGGCGCCCAGAACGTGGGCACGCCGGACGACCCCGAATGGGGCGAGTTCGCCGGGGTCACCTTCTCGCCGGACGGCCGGACCATGTACGTGAACTGCTACAACCCGGGCACCACCTTCGCGGTGACGGGCCCCTGGCGGGCCGGGCACCCGTAGATCCGGCCGCCCGCCAGTTGGCCCATCTGATCGAGTTCGCCGAACAGCCCAACACCGTACTCCAGTTGGCGCCCTACACCATGGGCGAATACCGCCCGTTCAACCGGCTGGTGAACCTGCTGACCCTGCCCGACCGCTCCGTGATGTCCTACGTTGAGTCCGAGACCCAAGGGCATCTGGACAGGGAGATCACTTCCGTACTGCCACTGGTGAGGTCCTACCATCAGCTACAGGCCGAAGCGCTCTCCCAGGCGCCATCCATGGCCCTGATCAACGAGGTACGAAAGGGCACCCCGTGATGACCGACGCTCCCTCCACCCTCTGGTTCAAGTCCTCCTACAGCGGCAGTGGCGGTTCCTGCGTCGAGTGGGCCCCGGCCCACGCGTCCGCCACCGGCATAGTTCCCGTCCGCGACTCGAAGGACCCGCTCGGCCCGGTGCTGACGATCCCCGCCGATGCGTTCGCGTCCTTCGTCGCGGGCGTCAAGGCCGGAGAGTTCGACACCGTCTGACCGTCCGGTCCGGCGCGCAGCGGTCCCGAGGCACACCACGACGACGGCAAACGCCCCGCCACGCCCCCGAGTCGGGAGGTAGGGCGGGGCTCGTTCTTGGTCAGCCGCGTGGAACCGGGCCACATGATGGACGGAATCACCCGCGTCACGTCCGGACCGGCCCCTGAGCCCCATGCCGGACGCGCCGCCGCCGACTCGCTCAGTCGCGGCTCGCGGCCTGTTTCCTGGACCATGCGGTGGCGTCGGCCCCGTATCGGGCCAGGAGGCGTGCGAACTGAACCCGCTCCTCCGGTGACCAGGCAGCGGTGATCTCCTCGAACGCCTTTCGCTGTTCAGCGGCGAAGCGGTTGCGTTCGGCCTCGCCGCGCTCGGTGAGTTCGAGCACGGTGCGGCGTCCGTCGGACTGGGACGCCGCCCGGCGCAGCAGCCCGTCGTCTATGCAGGCGGCGACGGTCCGGCTGGCCACCGGCTGGGCGACGCCCATCTCGGCGGCGAGGCCACCGACGGTCGTCTCGCCCGGCGCATCGGCGATCACATTGAGCACGAGGTTGCGGGAGAGGTCCTTGCTCGAGGCGGGTGCGCGTCGTCGCAGACGTGACAGCGCCGGGCCGATCTGGTCCAGCGCCAGGTCGTCGGGGGACCGCTCGGAGGAAGACGCACTGCTCATGGGCCTTAAGTCTAGGCCCGCATCCGACATTTGCATACCCGCCCACAAATACATAGCATCCGATATGTAAATGCGAACGAGCAAGGAAACGAGGCGGACTGCCATGGCACTCACCGCGATCACCAACGCCCGGGTTTTCGACGGGGAGAAGACCGTCGGCGTGCAGACCGTGGTCATCGACGGCGGAAGGATCGCTCGTGTCGGCGGTGACGCTCCCCGGGGCAGCGAGATCGTCGACGGCACCGGCGCCACACTGCTGCCGGGACTCATCGACGCCCATGTCCACTCCGCCCCGGGTTCCCTGGCGCTCGCCCTGCGGTTCGGGGTGACGACGGAGCTGGAGATGCAGGGGATGAACACCCGGGAGAACCGGGCACTCATCACCGACGACGACAGCGTGGCCGACGTGCGCTCCGCCGGCTTCGGCATCACACCGCCCGGCGGTCACCCGAGCGAGCTGATGCCCGAGGGATTCCGGCCGAAGTGGGACCTCCCCCCGGTGATGCCCCTGATGCCGTTCTCCACCACGCCGGAGGAAGCGGCCGCATTCGTACCCCAACTCCTCGCGCGGGGGTCCGATTTCATCAAGTTCATGATCGACGACGGCAGCGTGGAGGGGCACCCCGGGCTGCCGTCGCTCGACCAGGCCACCGTGAACGCCGGTGTGGCGGAAGCCAAGAAGTACGGGGCCCTCACCGTGGCCCACGCGCTGACCGTGGAGGCCACCAGGATGGCCGTCGAAGCCGGCGTCGACGGCGTCACCCACGTGTTCATGGACCAGCCGCACACCACCGAGATCATCAGCCTCGTCAAGGACGCCGGCATGTTCGTCGTTCCCTGCATCAGCCTCAATGCCTCGATGATGGGGATCACCGGCGCCGAACTCGCCGACGACCCCCGGGTGGCCGCACGCCTCGACAGCGAGTGGGACCGGACCCTGCGGTCCAGCTACAACCGCTACCCGCAGGGCAAGCTCGACGACGTGTACGACACGGTGCGCGCTCTGGACGCCGCCGGCGTCGACGTGCTGGCCGGCACCGACGTTTCCATGCCCGAGACGTTCTTCGGGGGCCTGGCACACGGGGCGAGCCTGCACCACGAGCTGCAGTACCTCGTGGCAGCCGGTCTCACCCCCTCACGGGCCTTGCGCGCGGCCACGGCGACCACGGCCCGCCGCTTCCGCCTCAGTGACCGAGGCCGTATCGCCGAGGGGCTCCGCGCCGACCTCCTGCTGGTCGACGGCGACCCGACCGGCGACATCAGCGACACTCTCAACACTCGGGCCGTCTGGCGCCGCGGCACCCGCCTGGCGGACTGACCGCGGTCCGTCGTCGAGCCGGGCGGGACCGGCCTCCCATCCGGGACTCCCGCCCGGCTCGGGACCACGCGAGCGGGGTGACTTCACCGCAGGCGAGCGCCGTACGACAATTCCGGATAGATCATCCTATATTTTCCGTGCGTGATTACCTTCGCGCGCACGCTCGCCCTCACCGTCGTCGTCCTCGGCACCACCGCCCTCGCGGGATGCGGCGGCACCGGCAAGCCCGGACCGCACGCCGTCTCCGGCTCCCCCGCCGTCCACCACTCCGCCGGCGCCCATGGCTCCGGAGCCGCGCGGCGGCCGCCGACCCTGCCGCCCACGCGCGGCGGTCTCACCCCCGTCTTCAAACGTGGCGACCCGGCCGCGGGCAGGACCGTGGCCCTCACGTTCGACGCCGACATGACAGCCGGCCAGGGGAAGCGGGCGGCGGGCGGGGAGCGGTTCGACAATCCCTCGCTGATCACCCTGCTCCGGCGGCTCGAAGTCCCCTCGACCGTGTTCATGACGGGACGCTGGGCCGAGGAGTACCCGACCCAGGCACACGCGATCGGCAACGACCCGCTGTTCGAGATCGCCAACCACTCCTACAGCCACTACGCGTTCACCGACGACTGCTACGGGCTGCCTCGGATCGGCGCGGAGCGGATGGCCTCCGACGTCCGGCGGGCGTTCGCCGCGTTCCGGAAGGCGGGCGCGACCAATGTGGTGCCGTACTTCCGTTTCCCCGGCGGGTGTTACGACAAGGCCGCGCTGCGGGCCCTCGCCCCGGAGAAGGTCACGGCGGTCCAGTGGGACGTCGTCAGCGGGGACGCCTTCGCGACGGACCCGGACGCCGTCGCCCAGCAGGTCCTGGACGGGGTGAAGCCCGGCTCGCTGGTGGTGATGCACTGCACGCGCAGTGCGGCTCCGGTGACGGCCGAGGCGGTCGAGCGGATCGTGCCGGAGCTGCGGGAGCGCGGCTATCGCTTCGTCAAGGTCTCGGAGCTGATGAGGCACTGAGGCGGTCCGGGCACGGGCCCGGTCGATGCGGGTTCACCGCGAGGCCGGTCCACGGACGGCGCCGGACCGGTCCACGTACGGCGCCGGATCGTTCAGCCGCCCGCGCCGGGACCGCGAGGGTGCCGACCGGGTCGCTCAGCGGGCTCCCACAGGGGCACGGAGCTGTTCGGCCAGCCGCTCGAGTTCGGCCGCCGTGGCAGGCGAGAGGTCGTTGAGTCCGCTGTGTACGGCCGTCGGGCTCTTCAGGAAGCGCCGGAGCGCGGTCACGAGGAGCCCTTGCGGCAGAGCCCGCAACGCGGCGAACGCGCGAGGTACCGGCGGGGTCTCCATCGCGGCGAGGTTCTGCCGCACGAGGTGGAGCATGCCGCGGACCGCGTCCGGGTCGTCGGCCAGCACCAGCGGGCCGCCCGCCGCGTGTACCGCCTGACCGAGCGGGACCTCGAACGCGGCGTGTGTCCTGAGCCAGGCATCCATCCGCGGTTCGGCCTTGGCGTTGATCCCGGCGGTACGGAACGTCTCCACGATCCGTACCAGGCGCGGGGTGGTACGACCATCGGGCTCGCCGACCGGCGTCGCGACCCGGCGGGTGATGAAATTGCTCTTGCGGTAGCGGACCACGTCGCCGTCCATCGTGCCGCCGGTCGCGGGGAAGCCGAGCAGCACCCGCTCGTGGCCGATCACCGCACCCAGCGTCTCCGGGCCGGCTGCCCAGTTGAGCAGGAACAGCACGTCACCTTGGACACCGGCGAGTGATTCCAGCACCGCGTCCACCTGGTGGGTGCGGACGAAGACGGTGATCAGGTCGTACCCGCCGTCCGGGTGCTCGACCACCGGTACCGGCACCCGCTTGACAGCTGGGCCGTCTTCCTCGGCGAGCCGCACTCCGTGCCGGCGCAGGGCGGTCAGGCGCTCGCCCCGGCCGAGGAGCGAGACGTCGTGGCCGGCCTCGTGCATGCGGGCGGCGAACAGGCTGCCGCAAACCCCGGCGCCGTACACGAGCAGCTTCACGACAGTCCTCTTTCACACGTTCGTTTTACTCATACGTTCGTTTCATTCAAACATATGTAGAGTCCCTCGTGTGGCGACCCCAGACACCCGCACCCAGATCCTCGACGCGGCCGAGCACCTCTTCGCGGAGCACGGATACCGCGGCACCTCGGTCCGCGCGATCACCAAACTCGCCGGAGCGAACCTGGCCGCCGTCGGCTACCACTTCGGCTCGAAGGCGGAGCTGATGGCCGCAGTCGCCCGCCGCGTGATCGAGCCCATCAACGCTGCCCAATGCGCCGGGCTCGACAAACTGCTCGCCCGGACCCCCGATCCACCGGTCGGCGAACTGGTGGAGGCGTTCGCGGGGCCGCTGTTCGACGAGATGCCGGCGGGGGACGAGGGCGGCGCCCGGACCTCCCGGCTGATCGTGACGATCCTCAGCGACCCGGCCGAGGAGGCACGCAGCTGGACCGGCCCGGCCGAGGACTCGGTCCGCGAGCGCTACCTCGCAGCCTTCGCGCGCGTACTGCCCGGCCTTTCCCCGGAGGAGCTGGGGTTCCGGATGCGGGGGATTCTTGCCGTGACGGCCGTCGACCGCCTCGAGGTCCACCAGCAGCCCTCTCCCGGCTGCGCGTCCCCGGTAGCGGGCGAGGCGGCCCGGCGATGGGCCATCACGTTCCTGACGGCAGCGATGAGCGCACCACCGGCCCGGACCTGACGACCCGGGACAGACGCCGGCGGCGCGGGGCAGGCGGCGTTCGCCCTGTGAACGAGGGCAGTGAAGCGCTTGTCGGCGGCGTTCTCGTTCCGCCAGACGATGTATCGGCGGAACATACTTCCCGTCTTCGGGACCGGTTCGTGCGAACCGCTGCCCGGTCTGCCTGGCCGCTGATCTACTGGTCCCCGAGAGGCTTGATTCGACGGCGGCTCCCCCCACAGTGGTGAACAGGGCGGGAATCGCCCGTGCCGTGGCCACAAGTCCGCCAGAAGGAGGGGCATGACAGCGATAGGTGACCCGCGGGTGGTCGAAGCGATGTGGCGGGCGACGGACCTGACGCGGGCCTACCTCGCCCAGGACCGCGTCCAGGTCGCGGCCTGCCTCACGGACCTGGACACCGACCGACTGGAGCACGTGCTGGCCTGGCTGCTCCTCGACCGCGACGGGCTCTTCGACATGCTGGGGGAACCGTCCATGGCGGTAGGGGAGATCGACACGGTGGCGGCTCTGGCACCGCCGGAGATCGAGTTCGCGACGACGACGGCCCTGCGCCGGGTCGCCGCGAAGGAGACGGAGCTCCTCCACGCGGTGAAGGGCTTGGCACTGCTGGAACAGATCCACGCCGTCGCGATCTGCACCGTGGTCATGCTGCTCGGCGCACTCGGCCGCGTCACCGCCCTGGAGAAGCTCGACGCGGAGACCGTGGAGTTCGAGCGGATGGGCCACCCCAGGCCCTACACGATCACCTGACCGCACAGGCCGCGCCATCCGCCACGGCCGGACGCAGCCGTGGCCCTGCGGGCCGGCCCCGGCCCTGTTCCGGGTCGGCGCCCGGGACGAACCGTCCGCGACGAGTACGCCGTGTCCGCCGGCACCAGGTCGGGACAGGTGTGGGGCCGTTCGCCCGCCCGCCGCGTGGTGGGCCTCGGCACGGTCGGCCCCGGCGTGTTCAGCCCCGGCGTGCCGCCACCGCGCAGGCCAGCGCGCCCGCCCCGGCCGCCACCAGCGCGGACAGGACGAGCTGCGTCCCCGGTATCCCGACCGTGCCCGTCAGCGATCCCCTCACCAGCCCGCTGACCGCCGACCGCGCCGGCGAGCCGACGGCCACCAGTGCCAGCAGCGCCACCACCGCGTTCGCCGCGATGCCCCGGCCCCGGGCGTTCACCACCGGTCTGCTGCACAGCGCCCCGGCGGCCGCGCCGAGCAGCAGGCAGACCACGGCGGCGACCAGCCCCGCGGTCCCGGCGGACAGCGGGGGAACCCGCACCGTGTAGTCCGCGTTCACGGGTCGGCTGACCATGGACACGACCACCGTGCCCAGCACACCCAGCCCGCAGGCGAAGAGGGTGGCGGTCAGCAGAGCCGCCAGATGGGCCCGGTACGACCCGCTCGCGGCGGCCACGACGGCACGCGCGGCGGCCGGTTCCTGGGTCACGCAGATCCGGACCAGCCAGGCGGTGGCGGGAAGCAGCGCCGCCGCCGCGTAACCGAGGGCGTCCAGGACGGGCTGTCCGGCCTGGACGCCGACGACGAGGAAGATCCCGTACATGAGGACCGGGGGCAGCCAGCGCTGGGACCGCAGCAGCATGGAGAACTGGTAGCCGAGCAGGGCCGTCATGAAGTGAGGTGCCTCGTTGTCGTGGTGGGGGAAGCGGATCGGTCGGACCGATCAGACCGATCGTCCGGGGTCCGACCGTCGGCCCTCGGCCCGGCAGATCCCTGAGCCGGCTCGGGAAGAGCGGCCCGAGCAGCCGGAACCACCGGAAGAGCCGCGCGTACCTCCTCGATGTGCCACGGCGGACGAGCCGTCAGCAGCGCCCGCAACAGCGCGTCCGACCGCTCCGCCGGTGCCGTGAGCGTCAGACGGCCGTCGGGGCCCGTCTCGTACGCCGGCGCGCCCGGCAGCCCGTCGGGCGGCTCGGCCCCCGGCGGGCCCACCGCCACGATCCGCGTCTCGCGCCCCGCCTCAGCACCGTCGGGCAGCGCGCCCGTACGGCGGACGAGACCGCCGTCCACCACCGTGTACAGCTCGTCCACCGCCCCCGCCAGCCGCCGTGGATCGTGGTCGACGAAGACGACCGCGCCCCCGGCCTCGATCCGTTCGGCGACCGCGAGGTCCAGTTCCGTACGGGCGGGCACGTCCAGTCCGGTCCACGCCTCGTCGAGCACCAGCAACTCCGGCTCGGCGAGCAGCGCCTGGGCGACAGCGACCTTCTGGCTGGTTCCCTTGGACATCTCGTCCATCGGCGTACGGTCGTGCGCCTCGGCCCCGAACCGCTCCAGCCAGCCGGCCGCGCGCTCCCGCGCGACGGTGCCCCGCAGCCCGTGGATCCGGCCCAGCCGCACCAGGTAGTCGGAGGCCGTGAAGGGCAGGGCCGCCGGGAAGCGCTCCGGGACGAACGCCGTGCGGGGCCGGGCATCGACCTGCCCCTCCGTGGGCCGGTCGATGCCCGCGAGGACACGCAGCAGCGTGGACTTGCCGGTGCCGTTGGCACCGTCGATCCGGACCAGTCCGCCGGCGGGCAGTTCGAGATCGACACCGCGCAGCACCCAAGGGCCGCCACGGCCGTAACGGCGGCCGACGTTCCGGAGTTTCATCGCCACATGATGTCAGTACGGCCCGGAAGGCGCGGGCGTTCAGCGTGACCGCTCCTCGTCCCTCCCCGGACCGGAACGGGGAGACTCAGTGCGCGCTCTGCTTCTGGGGCGTGACCTCGCTCGGCCTGACGATCACGAAGCCCTCGCCCTGGAGCATCAGCTGGACCGCTTCCCCGGAGCCGCCCCTGATCATCGAGCCGACGGACTGGGAGCGGTGCAGCGACGTGTTCAGCTGCGCGCTCCAGCCGACGACGGCGTCCGTGTCCACGTAGACCGGCGACTGCGCGCTGACGGGAATGACGATGGGC
The DNA here is from genome assembly GCF_052983195.1 of Streptomyces hebeiensis. Lineage (NCBI taxonomy): Bacteria > Bacillati > Actinomycetota > Actinomycetes > Kitasatosporales > Streptomycetaceae > Streptomyces > Streptomyces hebeiensis. Next base: position 6,398,469 of record NZ_CM129812.1, on the reverse strand, counting down.
GTGCCCTCGCAGATCACACCGAGTTTTCCGTAGCCGGTGAAGACGCTGTTGAAGAGGCCGCCACCGGTCATGCCCGCGCCCTTCACCGTCTTGATCTCGTACGAGAGCGTGGCGTCGAAGCAGAGCACGTTGCGGCCGTTGATCGTGAGGGCGTCACCCTGCTCGACGTCCACGATGAAGCAGTTGGCGGCCTCGTGCGCGAACCACGCCTCGCCCTGCCCCTTCACGGCCATCAGCGGCAGTCCCTCCCCGGTGACGGCCCGCTTGAGCATGCCGCCGATGCCCTGGCCCTTCCGCTCGAACTGGAGCCGGCCCCGGAAGGCGACCATGGATCCCTGCCGCGCGAACATCTCCCCGTTCACGGCGTACTTGATCGACTTCGTGTTCTGGAGGGTCATCCCGGGGGCGGTCGCGGGCTGTGCCAGATGTTCCGTTGAGAAAAGGTCGCTCTTCATGCCGTGCATCGTGACCCGGAGCGGCCCCCTCCGCCAAGAGAGGTTTCGCCAAGAATGCCGCGTGAAGGCGCCGGCGGGCCCGCGGAGGCCCCGGCGGATCCGCCCACGATCAGCCCCCCGGCGCACCTGACGCGTCTCGCGCGCCTCACCCGCCTCGCGCACCTCGCGCACCTGGCAGACTGGCTCCGTGACCAGCGACATCGATGACGGCGACGGCCGGGCCGATCCCTACCGGCGGATACGCGGCTCCCGCGACGAGGCCCCCCAGTTCGTGCTGCCGCTGGTGGTCCGGCTGGAGAAGGCCGCGCCCCCGGCCCGTACCGACGCCCTGGAGACGGCGGCGCGCGCGGTGCTCGCCCTGCTCTCCGACGACCGGTCCCAGGGCGAGGGCGAATGGGCCGGCGCCGTACGGGACTGGCAGGACGCCCGGATCCGCAAGGTGGTACGGCGGGCGCGCGGCGCGGAGTGGCGGCGCGCCGGCGCACTCCCCGGCCTGACGGTCACCGGCGGCGGGCCGGCGACGGACACGTCGTCCCCGGCCGAGGTACGGGTCTTCCCGCCCGTACCGCTCGACGGCTGGCCCAAGGAGCTGGCCCGGCTCCAGGTCTCCGGCACCGAACTGGACGATCCGGCGCCGCCGCCCGCGCCGGACCCGGGCCATCCCGTCCTCTGGCTGAATCCGGGGGTGGAGATGTCGGCGGGCAAGACGATGGCCCAGGCCGGCCACGGTGCCCAACTCGCCTGGTGGGCACTCGGGGAGGCGGACCGCGCATCCTGGCGCGAGGCGGGCTTCCCGCTCGCCGTCCGCACCGCCGAACCCGCTCGCTGGGGCGAACTCACCGGCGGCGGACTCCCGTTGGTGCGCGACGCCGGCTTCACGGAGATCGCCCCCGGCTCCTGCACCGTGGTCGCCGATCATCCCTCGCTGCGAAGTTGAACGCCCGGGCGCCGCCGTACGTATCTCCCGATGCCGCACAGCACATCGCACGGCCCGTCCGTCAGCGGTTGGTTCAGCGGGGTCTTTTACCGGTTCGGGAGGCAGCACATTGTTGGGACGTATGAACGGCACGGCGCTCATAGTCGGCGCGATGGTAGTGACGGTCGCCTCGTTGGCCTATCCCGTCTGGTCGTACGCCGACCGTTCCGGCACCGGCCAGGCCAACCTCAGCGCGTCGACGGTCTCGACCCAGTGGGGTCCTCTCTCGGCGACCGACCGTGACCTGCTGGTCAAGGTGAGACTCGCGGGCCTGTGGGAACTGCCGGCCGGCCAGCAGGCCCTGGAACGGGCCCCCACACAGGCCATCAAGGACTGCGGCGACCATCTGGTCGTGGGCCACACCGACCTCGACGTGCGCGTGCGCGACGTGGCGGCCAAGCTCGGCGTCCAGCTGCCCAACCAGCCCAACGAGCAGCAGCAGGGCTGGCTCCAGGAGTTGTCGGCGGCGAGCGGCGAGGAGTACGAGCGCAAGTTCGCCAACCTGCTGCGCAACGCCCACGGCAAGGTGTTCTCGCAGATCGCGCTGGTGCGGCACACCACCAGGAACGCCCTCGTGCGGCAGCTCGCCTCGGACGCCAACCAGACAGTGCTCGACCACATCACGATGCTGGAGGCCACCGGCCGGGTCGACTTCGACGCCATGGCCAACGAGGCCGCGAACGCCGCGTCGTCCAGCCCGACCGGTCCGCCGCCGCCCGACGGCAACCTGCCGCCCGCGGCGCCGCCCGTCGAGCCGTCCGGCGACCAGAACCTGACCTCGGCGCCGTCGCCCGCGGCCCCGGGCGCCCCGCCGAACACCGACCGGCCGGCGGTGGGCGAGGGCGAACCGGCGCCCGGCGCGACGCAGTGACCCGGTCGGTGCGCCGAGCCGGTCAGGCGGACCGCACGTCTGATCACGACTGACGGGTCGCCCTCGCGTCCGAACGACCGCACGGCCCCGAGCCCCACGGCCCCGGCACACCGCTACCACGGTGCCGGGGCCGTTCGCCGCCCGCGTCCTGACCGGCCGGCGGCTCCGCAACCTCAAATGAACCTCTGAACGTCCTCTCCTGTGGATTCGCCGGCTTCCGCCGGGGTCATCTACCGGAGGAACCAAGGGGGAACCGGTGAGCCGGGAGCCGGAGGGCCGCGCGGCCCGAACGGCGCGGACGGCGCGCATCGGTCGGAGAGGAGGAGCCGTGCGCGACACACCGCGGCTGGGCATCGGCATCGGATGGCGTCCGGAAATCGCGGACACGGTGGAGGGGTTGGCGGGAGTCGACTGGGTCGAGGCCGTCGCGGAGAACGTCTGCCCCGGACACCTGCCCGAATCGCTCCTGCGGTTGCGCGAGCGCGGGGTCACCGTCGTCCCGCACGGCGTCTCGCTCGGCCTCGGCGGCGCCGACCGGCCGGACCCACGCAAGCTCGCCGACCTCGCGGAGCGTGCCGAGGCGCTGGGATCCCCGCTGGTCACCGAGCACATCGCCTTCGTACGGGCCGGTGGCGGGCGCACCGCGTCGCCCGTACTGGAGGCCGGACACCTGCTGCCGGTCCCCCGCACCCGGGACGCGCTGCGCGTGCTGTGCGAGAACGTACGGATCGCCCAGGACGCGCTGCCCGTACCCCTCGCCGTGGAGAACATCGCCGCGCTGATCTCCTGGCCGGACGAGGAGCTGAGCGAGGGGCAGTTCCTCGCCGAACTGGTCGAACGCACCGGCGTACGGCTGCTGATCGATGTCGCCAACCTGCACACCAACCACGTCAACCGCGGTGAGGACCCGGCGCGGGCACTGGACGAACTGCCGGTCGAGGCCATCGCGTACGTGCACGTCGCGGGCGGCGTCGAGCGCGACGGCGTCTGGCACGACACCCACGCGCACCCGGTCACCCGGCCGGTGCTCGACGTGCTGGCCGAGCTGCGCGCGCGGATCGATCCGCCGGGAGTCCTGCTGGAGCGCGACGACGACTTCCCGCCCGCGGCGGAGCTGGCGGGCGAACTGACCATGATCCGGGACACGCTCGCCGGGCCGGCCGGACCGACCGGACCGACCGGGTCCGTAGGGACCGCGGTACCGCTCAGCGCGGCCCCGGCAAACCCGGCGCGTCCGTCGGCGGGCGGCGGAGGCACGGGCCACGGTGACGACAACGGCGGCGACGTCGAGATCGACAGGGACGTCAACAGCGGCGACGCGTTCGGCGACGGCGCTGGCGAAAGCGACGGCGACGGCGAAGCCGTTCGGGACCGGCTCGCGCTCGGCCAGACCGCCCTGCTCTCGGCACTGGTCGCCGGCGCACCGATGCCGGCCGGTTTCGATTCCGAGCGCCTCGGCGTGCAGAGCCGGGCCCTGGTCTCCAAGCGGGCCGGCGTGATCGCCAAGGTGGCCCCGGAGCTGCCGGAGATCCTCGGGGACGGCTTCCGCCCCGCGTTCGTCTCGTACGCCACGAACCGGCCGATACGTGCCGGGTACCGCAGGGACGCGCTCGACTTCGCCGAGCACCTGCTGATCGCGGACGAGCCCGGGGACCCGGTGGCCCGGCGGCGGCTGACGCTCTGGTGGCGGGAGCGCTCGGGCGCCCGGCCGCCGGGGCGCGCGGCCCGTCTCGTGCACGCCGCCCGCGCCGCGCTGACCGGGAGGTGAGGGGATGCTGGTCGTCGTCCTTCTGCTGGCCCACCTCGGCGTCGCCGTCTCCTGCGTCCTGCTGATCGCCCGGATCGTCAAGGTGCGACGCAGGGGCGTGGCCGGCCACGTCGGGGACACGGCGGAGGCCGCGTTCCTGGCGGGCGGGCCGGGGCAGGTGGTGGACGCCGCGATCGCGGGGATGTGTGCCGACGGCCGGCTGACCGTCGGGGGTCCGGGCATCGTCGCCGTCGGGCACGGAGTCGCGCACGACCCGGTGGAGGAGTCCGTTCTCCAGGAACTGGCGGTGGCGCCCAGCGGGGCCCTGCACAAGTTGCGGTTCGCGGTGATGCGCGGTCCGGCCGTGCAGGGCGTGGGCGACGCGCTCGCGGCCCGGGGGCTCCTGGTGGCGCCCGCCGAGGCCCGTACGGCACGGAAGTGGGCCGCGGTCCAGACGGCGGTCTGCTTCCTGGCGCTGCCGGTGGTGATCGTCCTGGCGGGCGTCCTGTTCATGAAGGACCGGGACAGCGGCACCGGCTCGCTCGCCGTGTCCGTCCTGCTGAGCCTGTTCGCCGGCGGGATCGTCGGCCTGGTCTGCACGCCGTACACCAGGACGTGGATCACCGGGGCCGGGCGTGGGGCGCTGCGGGACTTCCGGGCGAGGAACCCGCGGGTTCCGGGGGCCGCTCCGCCGCCGGCCGCCCGGCTGGTCGCGGCATACGGTCTGGCGGCCCTGCCGGATCCGGTGCTGGCTCAGCGGTTGCGAACGGCGGCCCGACGGCGGCCGGGACGGACCGTAGCGACAGCGCAGGGGACGGCCGCCGCGATGGTCATATGGTGCTCGGGTGCGCTGCCCGGAGTCGATACGAGCGGCGGCTACGGAAGCGACGGAGGTGGCTCCTGCGGCGGAAACGGCGGTGGCGGCTCCTGCGGAGGCGGTAGCGGGAGCGGCAGTTCGTGCGGCGGTGGCAGCAGTGGCGGCAGCTCCTGCGGAGGCAGCGGGGGCGGGGGCTGTGGCGGAGGCGGAGGTGGCGGCGGAGGCTGAGACCGGCTTGTCGCCGCCCGTCGCCGCCGCCCCGGCGGCACCGCCCCGGCGGCACCGCCCCGGCGGCACCGCCCGGAGCGCGCCGCGCAGGGCGCGGATCACGCGGGATCCCGGTCCGGACCGCGGTGGCGCGGCTGCCCGTCGCCGGGTCGGGCCCCGCCTGACGGCCCGTCACGACTACTCGACGGCCACTCACATGACGGCCGTTTCCGCATCCCGGCAGGCCCTCCGGGGTGGTCGTGCGGCGCAACGGGGTCAATAGCCCCAACACCGTCCGGCGGTCCTTGCACGGCTTCGTCCCTGTGCTGACCCTTCGGCCTGCGGTTGACCGCCGACCGCCCGCACGAAGGGAACGCGATGCGAGCATTAGCGAAACACGGGGCCCTGGCCGCCCTCGGCTCCCTGGTCCTCTCGGCCCTCGTCGTCGCCCCCGCGGACGGCGCGGCACCCGCCGGGGCACCGCCCCCCGGCACCGGAACCACGGCGACGTCGGCCGCGAGTGCCATGGCCGGCCCGGCCACCACGGTGACCGCCGCGCAGGCCACCGCCCGGGCCACCGGGCGAACCACCGCCCCGCGGACCACGTCGGCGGCCTCCCGTGAGGCGCGCGGCGTCGCCCTGGCCGCCCGGCGCGCCGCCGAGGCGGGTATCGCGTTCGGTCCCTGCCCCAAAGCCGAGTCGCTTCCCGCGCCCCTCACCTGTGGCAGGGTCGAGGTCCCGCTCGACTACGCGAAGCCCGACGGGGAGCGGATCACCCTCACCGTCAGCCGCGCGACCGCTACGGGGAAGGCAGAGCACCGGCAGGGGGCCCTGGTCTTCAACCCCGGCGGTCCCGGCGCCTCCGGCGTGTCCTTCCCGCTGGCGGCCGGCCTGCCCGAGTGGAAACGGCTCGCCGAGGCGTACGACTTCGTGGGCTACGCCCCACGCGGTGTCGGCCGCTCCGGATCGCTGTCCTGCCAGGAACCGGCCGACTTCGCCAAGGCCCCCACCCAGGCCCCGACCCACCCCTCCGAGTCGTACAAACGGCAGCGGATCGCCGAGGCGAAGGCGTACGCGCTGGGCTGTGCCAGGGCCGCCGGCGCCGCCCTCCCCCACTACAACTCGCTGAACAACGCCCGCGACCTCGACGTGCTGCGCGCCGCGCTCGGCGAGCCGAAGCTGACCTTCATGGGCGCTTCGTACGGTACGTACTTCGGTGCCCTGTACGCGGCACTCTTCCCGTCCCACGTGCGCCGGATGGTCTTCGACTCGGCGGTGAACCCGGATCCGAAGAAGGTCTGGTACCGCAACAACCTGGACCAGTCCCTCGCGTTCGAACGGCGCTGGTCGGACTTCCTCACCTGGGTGGCCAAGCACGACGCCACATACCACCTGGGCAGCGACACCGAGGAGGTGCGGACCAGTTACGAGAGGGTGCGCGCGGGCCTCGCGCACGAGCCGGCGGACGGGAAGGTCGGGCCCGGCCAGCTCCAGACGCTGATGCTCGGGGCCGCCTACTACGACGACTACTGGCCGAAGCGCGCGTCGGTGCTCGCCGCGTACCTGAAGGGCGATCCGAAACCGCTGATCGCGGCGGCCGCGCCCAAGCCGTCCGCGGCCGCCGGGGCCGAGAACGGCAACGCCGTCTACACCGCCGTCGAGTGCAACGACGCGCCATGGCCGACGGACTTCGCCGTCTGGGACCGGGACAACAGCGAACTGGCGCGCCGCGCGCCGTTCGAGACCTGGGACAACGCCTGGATGAACCTGCCCTGCGCCTACTGGCCGGCGCCCCGGCAGCAGCCGCTCGACGTCCGCACCCGTCCGGGCGAGCTGCCTCCGACCCTGATCCTGGCGGCCGAACTCGACGCGGCGACCCCGTACGAAGGCGCGGTGGAGCTACGGCGGCGGCTCGCGGGTTCGGCGCTGGTGACGGAGCGGAACGCCGGCACGCACGGGGTCGCCGGCGGCGGCAACGCCTGCGTCACCGCGTATGTCGAGGACTACCTGCTGCGGGGAAGGACGCCGACACGAGGCGCGGAGTGCGCCCCGCACGCGCCCCCGGACCCGGTGTCGCAGGCACCGTCCAACAGACTGGCCGACCTCCGGGAAAGGCTCGCCCCGGCGTCACGTTCCTGAGCTGAGTGACTGAGCGCCTCCCAGAGCGGCGGACAAGCGGAGAGGCCCGGCCATCGGCCGGGCCTCTCCTTGCGCCGCATCAGCTTGCGGAGCAAGGAACAGCGAAGGATCTTCACTCGGACGAACGAACACCGTCACGCGTCCCGGTCTCTGGCAACTCGTCACCACGTGTTCGGACGATCAAGTGCTCCACCCGCTCGTCCAGCACCTTGGCCGCGTCCGTGGTGATCGTGGCCAAGGCGACCATGGCGGTCACGATGACGTCGCTCAGCTCTTTCTCCACGTCCTGCCAGTCGTGGGAATTGCCCTTCCGAGGGTTGGCACCGAGTACCCCGGTGATGGCCTCCGCCGCCTCCCCGAACTCCTCCCCGATTTTGAGGACCCGCAGCAACCTCACATCGCCGGCCGCGGCCTGCCCCTCCCTGTCGAGCCAGTCCCGCAACTTGTGCACGCCGTCCCACGTCGCGCCGTCCATGCTCGTCTCCTCGATCAGAGGTGTCCACGTCCGGGACGCGGTGCCCCGTGCCGCGCAGGAATTTACCGGCAGCCCGGGCGGCAGAGACCACGAGGTCCGGCTGGACGACCTTCATTGAGCACACGGCCTTGACCGCAGGGCGGGCGTGGGTCTCCTCGGCAGCGCAGCGTTCGGCTTCCAGGAGAGCGCCGATGCACTCCTCCCGGCGGCCCCACTGGGCGTAGGCGGTGGCCTTGTCGGTGTAGTACCGGGCGCGTCGCTCGACGGTGGGCAGCAACGACAGCCCGTCCGAGTTCGTCGGCCAGGTGATCCGGTGGGAGAACGGGCGGGCCGGCGCCGAGGCCGAGCATGGCGTCCCGCAGTCCGGCGACGAGGAGTTCCCCGGGGCTGGCCTCGGGAACTCGGGGGTGGCCGGCGCCGATGACGGGGGCGCCGACGGCTGCCGCTGCTGTGATCGCCAGGTTCGCGAGCAGTTTCCTTCGCTCCACCGCGTCTCACCGTCCTCGTGCCCGGGGATCTCCACCGTAGGCGCAGGGAGGCGCGGAAGGGGCCCGGTTGCCGCCCTCGTCAGGGTGGCTCGGTCCCGGCCGGCGAACCGCAGGCCCGCCTGGTGGCGTACGCGGTCGATGACGACCCGTCCGGCGTCGAATACCCCGGCGGCATCGGGCACCACCGGGGCCGTGCCCGTGCGGCAGATCGAGGCGCGCTCCCGCGGGAGCACCGACCCGGGTTCCATCGGCCGCCTCGCGTGCGGAGCGCGCCGGAGCGGGGAAGAACCTGGTTCTCCCCGCAGTCCGGCACGTTTCCGCAGGTCAGCGGCCGATGGGAACCCGGAGCCGAACCCGGTGTCGCTGGACGAGCCGACGAGCAGCCGGAAACTGCCGCCGGTCGTCTGATCTTCCGGGCGGGGCGGCCGGGCGCTCACGACGAGCCGTCCCGGTCACCAAACCCACATCTCTCCTAGGCTCGCACAGACTTGGCCGAGCCCGCGCCTCGCCTCCCCGGAGGGCGTCCTCCCGGACCTCCCGGGCGTCGGGACCCGGGACCCGGACCTCCCGGGCGCCCGGTGCTCCGGCCGGCCGGAGCACCCTGGTCCCGGCTGCCCGGTCCGGACGGGCTCACGCCAGGCCCGCCACCAACTCCGCCACGGACTTGCGGCGGCCGGTGTAGAACGGGACCTCCTCCCGGACGTGCATCCGGGCCTCGGAACCGCGCAGATGACGCATCAGATCGACGATGCGGTGCAGCTCGTCGGCCTCGAAGGCCAGCACCCACTCGTAGTCGCCGAGCGAGAACGACGCGACCGTGTTGGCGCGCACGTCCGGGTAGCCGCGGGCCATCTTCCCGTGGTCCGCGAGCATCTTGCGGCGCTCCTCGTCGGGCAGCAGGTACCACTCGTACGACCGCACGAAGGGGTAGACGCTCACGTACGCGCGGGGCGTCTCGTCGGCCAGGAAGGCCGGGATGTGCGACTTGTTGAACTCGGCGGGCCGGTGCAGGGCCATGTTCGACCAGACGGGTGCGAGCGCCCGCCCGAACAGGGTGCGGCGGAAGAGGTTGTACGCGTCCTGGAGCCGGTCCGCGGTCTCCGCGTGCCACCAGATCATGACGTCGGCGTCGGCGCGCAGCCCCGACACGTCGTACGTGCCGCGCACGGTGACGTCCTCCGCGGCGAGCTGTTCGAACAGCTTCTCGACCTCTTCCGCGTACCCGGTGCGGTCCTCGGGCAGCACGTCACGCAGCTTGAAGACGGACCAGAGGGTGTAGCGGATGACCTCGTTCAGGTCCTTGGCCTTCTTGCCCGCGTTGGGGGTCTTCTCCGGTGCAGCAGTCATACGGCTATTCTCCCGCGCCCCGGCCCGCGCCTCGCGCCGGGGTGGACGTGGCGATGATCTCGTCGGCGGCGCGCCGGGCGCTCGCGACGCAGGCCGGGATGCCGACCCCGTCGTACGCCGCGCCGCACACCCGCAGGGCGGGCAGTTTGGCGACCGCCTCGCGGATCCGGGCGACCCTGGCCTGGTGGCCGACCGGGTACTGCGGCAGGCCGCCGATCCAGCGGGTGACCTCGGTGGCGACGGGCCGGGCGGCCAGCCCGGCCGCCTCGCCGAGGTCGCGCAGCGAGACGTCGACCAGATCGGCGTCGTCGCGGTGCGTCTGCTCCTCCTCGCCGTACCGCCCGATCGAGGTACGCAGGACGAACAGGTCGGGCGCGCCGTCCGCGACCCAGCCCCACTTGCGGGTGGAGAACGTCGACGCCTTGATCGTGCGGCCGTCGACCGGCGGCACCAGGAAACCGCTGAGGTCGGGCAGTCCGGCGAGGTCGGCGCGGCGGAAGGCCAGGGTCACCAGCGCCACGGAGGCGTACTCGACCTCGGCCAGCCCGGCGGACGCGGCCGGGGACTCGTCGGCGAGCAGCGCGGAGGCCGACCAGGCGGGCGTGGCCAGGACGACACCGTCGGCGGCCAGGGTCTGCCGGTCGGTACGCACCCGCCAGCCGTGCTCGGTACGGGACAGGCCGAGTACGGGCGTCTCGGTGCGGATCTCGCCGCCCGCCGCCCGTACGGCGTCCGCGACGGCGCCCGGCAGCAGCCCCACACCGCCCTCGATGCCCGCGAAGACGGCGTCCGCGGGGCCCGTCGGCCGAGGAGTCGCGGCGGTCCTCCCCTGGATCGCGCGGACGGCGTCCAGCAGGGAGCCATGGGTCCTGACCGCCTCGAACAACTGGGGCACGGCGGATTTCATGGAGAGGCGGTACGCGTCGCCCGCGTACACCCCGCCGAGCAGCGGCTCCACCAGCCGGTCGACGACCTCGCGGCCGAGCCGCTCGGCGACGTACGCGCCGACCGCGACATCGTCGCCGACCTCGCCCGGCGGCAGTTCCGCCTCCCGCGCGATCCGGGCGATCCCCTCGTCGGAGAGGAGGCCCGCGAGGGCGGCGGCGTCGCCGGGAACGCCCATGACATGGCCCTTGGGCATCGGACGCAGCGCCCCGCGCGTCCAGACGGCCGCGGTGCCCGCGGTGGGCGGCCGCAGCCGCTCGCCGAGTCCGACGGCGGTGGCCAGGTCGACGGCCTCGGGCCGGCGCGCGAGCATCGACTCGGCGCCGAGGTCCACGGGCGCGCCCGCGATCTCCCCGGCGCGCAGCTTGCCGCCGAGCCGGTCGGTGGCCTCCAGGAGTGTGACGCCGACACCGGCGTCCAGCAGCCGGTGAGCTGCGGCGAGGCCGGCGATCCCGCCTCCGATGACGACGACATGGCCCGGTTTCGTGTCCACGTTCTGAGCGCTCGACTCCATGTGCCCACTGTCTCAGACAGGCCCTCCCCCGGCGCCGCGGGGCGCCTCGCCCGTAGCCGCCGTACCGAACCGCCGCCGTGCCGAACCGTCGTACCGACCCCTCGTACCGAGTCCCGACCGTGACCACTTCGGTATCGGGAACCGGAAACCCGCTCGGCCGTCCCCCACGTCGAACCGTCACCATTCGTGGAAGCACCCAGGGGGGTCTTATGCGTGCGATGCCCGCGTTCGCGGCGGCACTGCTCACCGTCTCACTCACTCTCACCGGATGCGGCTTCGGCGGCGAGGACGAGAAGGCGCTCCGAAGCTCGGCGGCCGACGCGGCGGACGGGTCGCAGGCGTCCGGGTCGCAGGCGGACGGGTCGCAGGCGTCCGGTGTGGCGGGCGAGTCCGGCCGGTCGGGTGCCGCCGGCCCCTCCGCCGGGTCCGGCGCCAAGGGGCAGCAGGCGAAGGCACCACTGCCCGGCAGCCACATCATCCGCACGGCACGCCTGACCGTGGGCGTCAAGGACACCGCCAAGGCGCTCGTCACGGCTCGCTCGGCGGCCGAGCGGTCCGGCGGTCTGGTCGAGAACGAGTCCACCGAACGGACCGACGACGGCCATGTGATGTCGACCGTCGTGCTGCGTGTGCCGCAACGGGAGTACGACTCCGTCCTGGCCGAACTGGCGGGCACCGGCACGCTGATCGCGCGCGGCAGCGAGGCCAAGGACGTCACCGACCAGGTGGTCGACGTGAACAGCAGGGTCGCGTCGCAGCGGGCGAGCGTCGCCCGGGTACGGGAGTTGATGGACCGGGCCGACAGGCTCTCGGACGTGGTGGAGCTGGAGGGCGAGCTGAGCACCCGCCAGGCGGCGCTCGAATCGCTGCTCGCCCAGCAGGCGGCCCTCAAGGACCGTACGACGCTGGCCACCATCACGCTCGAACTGACGGAGACTCCCGCGGCGGAGAACGGGAAGGAGGACGATCCGGGGTTCCTCGACGCGCTGGCCGGCGGCTGGGACGCGTTCACGGCGACGCTGCGGTGGATCGCGGTGGGCGTCGGCGCGGTGACGCCGTTCGCGGTGGCGTTCGCGGCGCTGTACGCGCTGTGGCGGCTGGTGCGCGGCCGGCTGCCCCGGCCGCCCGCGCGGAGGCGGCCGGCGGCCGTCCCGGCGACCGAGGGGGCCCCGGGAGAGGAGTGAGCGCGGGAACCCGCGTAGCGTGCCCCCGCTGACAGCGATACGGATGACGTCCGCGTAGAGGCGGGGACACGGACCGGAGGACACACGATGGCGGCTGAGCGCTTGGTGATCATCGGCGGCGACGCGGCGGGCATGTCCGCCGCGTCGCAGGCCCGCCGGATGAAGGGCCCGGAGGAGCTGGAGATCATCGCCTTCGAACGCGGGCACTTCTCCTCCTTCTCCGCCTGCGGCATCCCGTACTGGGTGAGCGGCGACGTCGCGGGGCGCGACGCCCTGATCGCCCGCACCCCGGAGGAGCACCGCGCGCGCTCGATCGACCTGCGGATGCGCACCGAGGTCACGGAGATCGACATCGAGGGGCAGCGGGTGCGCACCCGTGAACTCCCGGACGGCTCGGGCCGCGACACCCGCTCTGCGCCGGGACACAACTCCGGCTCCGGCTCCGGGGGTGCCGAGCGCTGGACGGGCTTCGACAAGCTGGTCGTGGCGACCGGCGCCCGGCCCGTACGGCCCCCGCTGCCCGGCATCGACGCCCCCGGCGTGCACGGTGTCCAGACCCTCGACGACGGCCAGGCGCTGCTCGACACCCTGACCGGCGGCGGCGGGCACGCCGTGGTCGTCGGCGCGGGTTACATCGGTGTGGAGATGGCCGAGGCGCTGCTGAAGCGCGGCTACGAGGTGACCGTCGTGCACCGCGACGAGGAGCCCATGGCCACCCTCGACCCGGACATGGGCCGGCTCGTGCGGGAGGCGATGACGGGGATGGGCATCACGGTCGTCGGCGGCGCGGCGGTCTCCGCGATCCGCACGGGCGGGGACGGCCGCGCACGCGCCGTGGCCACCGACGACGCCGAGTACCCGGCGGACGTGGTCGTCCTCGGTATCGGCGTGGAACCGGAGACCGGCCCGGCCCGCGCCGCGGGGCTGCCCGTCGGGGCGCACGGCGGACTGCTCACCGACCGGTCGATGCGGGTGCGCGGATACGAGAACATCTGGGCCGGCGGCGACTGCGTGGAGGTGCTGGACCTGATCTCCGGCGCCGAGCGCCACATCGCCCTGGGCACGCACGCGAACAAGCACGGCCAGATCATCGGCACGAACGTGGCGGGCGGCTACGCCACCTTCCCCGGGGTCGTCGGCACGGCCGTCAGCAAGGTCTGCGAGCTGGAGATCGCGCGGACGGGGCTGCGCGAGAAGGACGCCCACCGGGCGGGCCTGCAGTTCGTCACCGCGACGATCGAGTCCACCAACAGCGCCGGTTACTACCCGGGCGCGGCCCCGATGACGGTGAAGATGCTCGCGGAGCGCCGCACGGGCCGGCTGCTGGGCGCGCAGATCGTCGGCCGCGAGGGCGCGGCCAAGCGCGTGGACGTCGCGGCGGTCGCGCTGACCGCGGGGATGTCGGTGGAGGCCATGACGATGCTCGACCTCGGCTACGCCCCGCCGTTCTCCCCGGTGTGGGACCCGGTCCTGGTCGCGGCGCGCAGGGCGACGGCGGTGGTACGGAAGGCGGGCGCGTAGCGGGGGGTGGTGCCGGGCCCCCTACCGGGCCGTCCGCGTGTGCACGTACTCCACGAGCCGGGTCAGGGCGTCGGGGTCCATGGTCGGCAGCACGCCGTGGCCCAGGTTGAAGACGTGGCCCTCCAGCCCGGCCGCCGCGTCCAGCACCTCGCGGGTCTTGGCCTCCACGGCCTCGGTCGGGGCGAACAGGACGGCCGGGTCGAGGTTGCCCTGGAGCGCCTTGCCGGGGCCGACCCGGCGGGCGGCCTCGTCCAGGGGAACGCGCCAGTCGACGCCCACGACGTCCGCGCCCGCCTCACCCATCAGGCCGAGCAACTCGCCCGTGCCGACACCGAAGTGGATGCGCGGCACCCCGTACGGCGCGACGGCGTCGAAGACCTTGGCGGAGGCGGGCAGGACGGAGCGGCGGTAGTCGGCGGGGGCCAGCGCGCCGACCCAGGAGTCGAAGAGCTGCACGGCGCTCGCGCCCGCCTCGATCTGCACGGTGAGGAAGGTGGCGGTGATGTCCGCGAGCCGGTCGAGCAGTTCGGCCCACAGCTCCGGATCGCCGTACATCATCGCCTTCGTGTGCTCGTGGTTGCGGGACGGGCCGCCCTCCACGAGGTAGCTCGCCAGGGTGAAGGGCGCCCCGGCGAACCCGATGAGCGGGGTGCTGCCCAGTTCGGCGGTGAGCAGCCCGATCGCCTCGGTGACGTACGAGATGTCGTCCGGCGTCAGCGCGCGCAGCCGGGCGAGGTCGGCGCGCGAGCGGATGGGCTCGGCGACGACGGGGCCGATGCCCGGCTTGATGTCGAGGTCGAGGCCGATGGCCTTGAGGGGGACGACGATGTCGCTGAAGTAGATCGCGGCGTCGACCTTGTGCCGCCGCACCGGCTGGAGCGTGATCTCCGTGACCAGCTCCGGCCGCATGCAGGACTCCAGCATCGGAATCCCCTCGCGCACCTTCAGGTACTCCGGCAGCGAGCGCCCCGCCTGCCGCATGAACCAGACCGGCGTGTGCGGCACCGGTTCTCGGCGGCATGCCTTCATAAAGGGCGATTCATACGTTTTCGTCTGCTGGCCCGAGGGGCGGTCGATCGCGCTCACGTCCAGAATCTTCGCACGGCCGCGGAAGCGCCCGCCCCGGCGCGGGTGTCCCTCCCCGCACGAGAGGCGGGTTCCGCCTACTCTTCCCCGCATGGCTGCGGCGCAGGGAAAGTTCTCCGAACACTCCGATCATTCCGACGGCACCGAGGAACGAGGCGGCACGGAGGGCGACCCCACCCCGTCCGCGTTCCGTGCGGCTGTCGAGGCGTTGCGGTCGGCGCGGCCCCGGCCCGGCGTGGAGCTGGAGCCGACGCCGCCGCCGAAGCGGCTGGCGCCGTACGCGTACGCCCTGGAGGCGGCGGCCGTGGTGGACGGCGAGGACCTGGCGGACGGCCGGCTGATCCTGCTGCACGACCCGGCCGGACACGAGGCATGGCAGGGGACGTTCCGGCTGGTGACCCTCGTCCGGGCGGAACTGGAGCCGGAGATGGCCGCCGATCCGCTGCTGCCGGAGGTGTGCTGGTCGTGGCTGACGGGCGCGCTCGACGCGCGGGACCTGACGCACGGAGCGGACAGCGGAACGGTCACGCGCGCGGGGTCGCACTACTTCGGCGGGCTCGCCGAGCGCCCCCCGGTGACCCAGATCGAGATCCGGGCGTCCTGGACCCCGCGCGAGGACCGGTCCGGGGCCCCGGACACGGCCGGGCACCTGGCGGCGTGGTGCGACCTGCTCTGCCAGGTGGCGGGCATGCCGCCGACGACCCCCGGCCCCTTGACGGGCGCCGGGGACGCGGGACCGGCAGCAGGTGTCGTTTCCCTGCCGCAACGCCGCGGCCCCCAGGCGCGCTGACGCGGTACGAGCGGACGCGATACGGACGCCGTACGCATGCGCACGGACCACCAGGAAGCGAACCCGGACAAAGCCGGGCGAACAGTCAGCACCCACACCACTCGCCGCCCCGGGGCGACATGAACGCCGGACGAGCGAGGGGCGAACCCGGAATCCGGCCACGACCGCCCACCGGACGATCGATCACCCATCCGAATTGCCCGAATTGTTACTCACCAAATCGTGATCATTCTCTAAAGGCGGGCGGGATTGCTGCCGAAGAGGTCAATGACCCTTCAACGCACGGACCGCCCCGGCTTCATCCCCTGAGCCGGCCCCGTCCCGCACCTTCCCCCCAGGAGGCCTGGTGTCCGTACTCCTCGAGCAGCCCGCAAGCCTGGTCGCCTACCGCCCGAACAAGCCGACGGCCATGGTCGTCGTGGCCGACCCACGCGTCCGCTCCACCGTCACCCGCCATCTGTGGGCCCTCGGAGTACGTGACGTCATCGAGGCGTCGTCCATCGCGGAGGCCCGCCCCCGCGTCGGCAACCCGCGCGACATCTGCGTAGCCGACGTCCACCTGCCCGACGGTTCCGGGCTGACCCTGCTGTCCGAGACCCGCGCGGCGGGCTGGCCCAACGGCCTGGCCCTGTCCGCCGCCGACGACATCGGCGCCGTACGCAACGCCCTCGCGGGCGGAGTCAAGGGCTATGTCGTCACCGGTACGCGTACGAACATCGGCCACCCGACCCGGCCGGGCGCCGCCGCCATCGGCGCCGGGCCCCGGCTGCACCGCCGCCCACCGGGCGCCCCGAGTCACCCGGGCGGCTACCGCGAGCTGTCGGGCCGTGAGGTCGAGGTGCTCAGACTGGTCGCCGAGGGTCAGTCCAACAAGGCCATCGGCGTCTCGATGGGACTGTCCGCGCTGACCGTGAAGAGCCACCTCGCCCGGATCGCGCGCAAGCTCGGCACGGGCGACCGGGCCGGAATGGTCGCCGTGGCCCTGCGCACCGGCATCATTCACTGACCGCTTCCGACCCGCCACCGCCCGCCGACGGAACGTTCCGTCGGCGGGTGCCTTCCGTTCACCGATACCCTTGACAGGTGACCGACGCCACCGACGCCCAAGAGACCGCAGCAGAGCCGGCACTGCGCACCACCGGGGGCCCGCGGCGGCAGCCGCTCATGTCGCAGCCCCCGGACGACGTCGAATCGGCGCCGATTCCCTTGTTGGAGCCCCGGGAGGGCGTGCCGCCGGTGATCGCCACCGAGGCGGCGCTCGCCGATGTGATCGCCGCGTTCGCCGCCGGCACCGGGCCCGTGGCCGTCGACGCCGAGCGCGCGTCCGGCTACCGGTACGGGCAGCGCGCCTATCTCGTCCAGTTGCGTCGCGAGGGCGCGGGCACGGCGCTGATCGACCCGGTCGGCTGCCCGGACCTGTCCGGCCTCGGCGCGGTCCTCGCGGACGCGGAGTGGATCCTGCACGCGGCGACGCAGGACCTTCCGTGCCTGCGGGAAATAGGCATGACGCCCAACCGGCTGTTCGACACGGAGCTGGCGGGCCGGCTGGCGGGCTTCCCCCGGGTCGGCCTCGGCGCCATGGTCGAGAACGTCCTCGGTTACGCGCTGGAGAAGGGCCACTCCGCCGTCGACTGGTCGACCCGGCCGCTTCCCGAGCCCTGGCTGCGCTACGCCGCGCTCGACGTGGAACTGCTGGTGGATCTGCGCGACGCGCTGGAGAAGGAGTTGGACCGGCAGGGCAAGCTGGAGTGGGCCCGGCAGGAGTTCGACGCGATCGCATCGGCCCCGCCGGCACCGCCGCGCAAGGACCCGTGGCGGCGCACCTCGGGCATGCACAAGGTCCGGCGGCGCCGCCAGATGGCGGTCGTACGGGAGCTGTGGACGGCCCGCGACCAGGTCGCGCAGCGGCGTGACGTCTCGCCGGGCAAGGTGCTGAGCGACGCGGCCATCGTGGAGGCGGCGCTCGCGGTGCCCACCCACGTACAGGCCCTGATGGCGCTGCCCGGCTTCGGCCACCGCATGGGCCGCCGTCAGCTGGAGCAGTGGCAGGCGGCGGTCGACCGGGCGCGCGGCCTCACGGACTCGGACCTCCCCCAGCCGGGCCAGCAGACCCCGGGTCCGCCCCCGCCCCGCTCCTGGGCGGACAAGGACCCGGCGGCGGCGGCCCGCCTCTCCGCGGCGCGCGCGGCCGTCACGGAACTGGCCGAGCGGCTCGGCATGCCCCAGGAGAACCTGATCACGCCGGACACGGTCCGCCGCGTGTGCTGGGAGCCGCCGCGGGAGGTGACGCCGGAAGCGGTGGCGCACGCCCTGACGTCGCACGGCGCCCGGCCGTGGCAGGTGGAACAGGTGACCCCCCTGCTGACGGCGGCGCTCACGCCTTCGGCTCCGGGCGGCGGGGAAGCGTAGCGGCGGGCGCGGTTCCGGCGGACCGGACCGGGGGTGGGCGGGAGCGTGCTCCGGGAACCGCCGGGTCGGTGGCCGCCGGCGGCCGAACCCCGGCTCGGGTCGGGCTACGGTGACTCGCGCCGCGTCCCGCCGGAGGCGACGTACGTACCGGCACGCCAGGAGACGAGATCACACATGCCCATACGCGCATTCCCGCCGCACACGCTCGACGAGGAGGGGACCCCGCTCTGGATCAATGAGCTGGCCGCCGACGATCCGAACCACAGCCTGCATGTCGTGCGCGGCCTGGAACCGGCGCGAGCGCTGGAGACGCTGGGCGCCGTACCCCACCTGTTCAGGCCCTGCGAACTGCCTGCCGGCAAGCCCGACGAGTGGACCTCGCTCCCCGCCGCGGCGCTCGGCGTTCAGCCGGGAGACTCCGGCTCGCTGCTGGCCGGGCGGGTCGGCGCGTGGACCTTCGTCTATGACGACTCCGGTTCCACCACGGAGGAGAGCACGCCGTCGCTGTCCGCCGAGGGCCGGACGGCGGCCACGACCATGTTCTCCATCAACGCGGACGCGAGCCTCGCCTACGCCGTCGACGGGGAGACACTCGCGTGGATCAACGTCGACGACCTCGATCTCGCGACGGACCTCCCGAACATGCCCGCCGAACTGCGTGCCGCGTTCGTGGCGGCCGGCACGGCCGACCTCGACCACCTCGAGCCCGGCGCGCCGGACTACTCCATCGGCTTCCGCGTGATCTGCGCGCTGGCGGGGCTGACGTGCACGCTCGACGACCTGCGCCGCGTCCCCCTGCTGGTCACTCCGTTCGGCTGACACCCGTTTCCGGGGCTCGGTTCGCCTCCGGAGGCGAACCGAGCCCCAAAAAAGAGGGGGTCTGGGCACAGTCGGTTACCCGCAAGTAGCATGATGGAGGAGACGCGCGTCAGCGCGCACCCCGCAGCAGTGCCATCCCGCACCCTGGAGGAGAGCCATCGTGCCTCGTAACGTCAGGGACGTCGTCTTCGTCGACGGCGTCCGCACCCCGTTCGGCAAGGCGGGCCCCAAGGGCATCTACCACGAGACCCGCGCCGACGACCTCGTTGTGAAGGCCATCCGGGAGCTGCTGCGCCGCAACCCGGACCTCGACCCCGCCCGGGTCGACGAGGTCGCCGTCGCCGCGACGACGCAGATCGGTGACCAGGGGCTCACCCTCGGCCGTACGGCCGGGATCCTCGCCGGGCTGCCCCAGTCCGTGCCCGGGTACTCGATCGACCGGATGTGCGCGGGCGCGCTGACCGCCGTGACCACCACGGCGGGCTCCATCGCCTTCGGGGCGTACGACGTCGTCGTGGCCGGCGGCGTGGAGCACATGGGGCGTCACCCCATGGGCGAGGGCGTCGACCCGAACCCGCGGTTCGTCTCCGAGAAGCTCGTGGACGACTCCGCGCTCTTCATGGGCATGACCGCGGAGAACCTGCACGACCGCTTCCCGCACCTGACGAGGCTGCGCGCCGACGAGTACGCGGTCCGCTCGCAGGAGAAGGCCGCCAAGGCGTACGCCAACGGCCTGATCCAGCGGGACCTGGTGCCGATCTCCGTCCGCCGGACCAGTCCCGAGGGCGGGGAGACCGGCTGGGGGCTGGCCACCGCCGACGAGCCGATGCGCCCCGGCACCACCCTGGAGTCGCTGGCGGGGCTGAAGACGCCGTTCCGCCCGCACGGCCGGGTCACCGCCGGAAACGCCGCCGGGCTCAACGACGGCGCCACCGCCTCGCTGATCGCCGCCGAGGACTTCGCGCGCGAGCAGGGCCTGCCGGTGAAGATGCGGCTCGTCTCGTACGCCTTCGCGGGCGTCGAGCCCGAGGTCATGGGGTACGGCCCGATCCCGGCGACGGAGAAGGCGCTCGCCAAGGCCGGGCTGTCGATTTCCGACATCGGGCTGTTCGAGATCAACGAGGCGTTCGCCGTGCAGGTGCTGGCGTTCCTCGACCACTACGGCATCGCGGACGACGACGAGCGCGTCAACCAGTACGGCGGCGCCATCGCCTTCGGCCACCCGCTGGCCTCCTCCGGCGTCCGGCTGATGACGCAGCTGGCCCGGCAGTTCGAGGCCCAGCCGCAGGTCCGCTACGGCCTGACGACGATGTGCGTCGGCTTCGGCATGGGCGCGACGGTCATCTGGGAGAACCCGCACTTCGACGGAGGAAACAAGTGAGCGCGACCGCTGAACTGCTGAAGGGCGCAGCCGAGCTCTTCCCCGGCGAGGTCGTGACGCAGGCGCACGTCCGCCATCTCGACCTGCCGGCCGGCGCGGGCCGCTTCGCGCTCATCACGCTGGACAACGGCCTGGACCACACCAAGCCGACGACCTTCGGCCCGCAGTCGCTGGCGAACCTGAGCGCGGCTCTGGACCAGGTCGAGAAGGAGGCGTCGGACGGCTCGATCGTCGGCGTCGGCGTCACGGGCAAGCCGTTCATCTTCGCGGTCGGCGCCGATCTCAAGGGCGTGGAGCTGCTGAAGCGCCACGAGGACGCGCTGGCCATCGGGCGGGGCGGCCACGAGGTCTTCAAGCGGCTCGGCGCGCTGGCGGTGCCGACGTTCGCGTACTACAACGGCGCGGCCATGGGCGGCGGCGTCGAGATCGGTCTGCACTGTCAGTACCGCACGGTGTCGGCGGCGCTGCCCGCCTTCTCCCTGCCCGAGGTCTTCCTCGGCCTGGTACCGGGCTGGGGCGGCTGCGTGCTGCTGCCGAACCTGATCGGCGCGGAGCGCGCGGTCTCGGTGATCATCGAGAACTCGCTGAACCAGAACAAGCAGCTCAAGGGCGCCCAGGTGCATGAGCTGGGCATCGCGGACGCGATCTTCGAGGGCGCGGACTTCCTGGAGCAGTCGCTGGCCTGGACCGCGGCCGTGCTCAAGGGCGAACTGGCGGTCGTGCGGCCCGAGATCGACCGGGGCGAGAGCTGGGACGCGGCGGTGGCCCGCGGCCGGGCCGTGGCCGACGCGAAGGTGCACGGCGCGGCCCCGGCCGCCTACCGCGCGCTCGACATCATCGCCGCCGCCAAGGACGGGGACCTCCAGGCGGGCTTCGACGCCGAGGACCGGGCGCTGGCGGACCTGATCATGGGCGGCGAACTGCGGTCCGGGATCTACGCCTTCAACCTGGTGCAGAAGCGCGCCAAGCGGCCGGCCGGCGCGCCGGACAAGTCGCTGGCCCGGCCGGTCACCAAGGTCGGGGTCGTCGGCGCGGGCCTGATGGCCTCGCAGTTGGCGCTGCTGTTCCTGCGCCGCCTGGAGGTGCCGGTCGTCCTGACGGACATCGACCAGGAGCGCGTCGACAAGGGCGTCTCGTACGTCCATGGCGAGGTCGACAAGCTGCTGCTCAAGGGCCGGATCAACCAGGACAGGGCGAACCGGCTCAAGGGTCTGGTCTCGGGCGTGCTGGACAAGGCCGAGGGCTTCGCCGACGCGGACTTCGTCATCGAGGCCGTGTTCGAGGAGATGAGCGTCAAACAGAAGGTGTTCGCGGAGGTGGAGGCGGTCGCCCCGGCGCACGCGATCCTCGCGACCAACACCTCCTCCCTGTCGGTCACGGAGATGGCCTCGAAGCTGAAGAACCCGGAGCGGGTCGTCGGCTTCCACTTCTTCAACCCGGTCGCGATCCTGCCGCTGCTGGAGATCGTGCGGGGCGAGCGGACCGACGACGCGGCGCTGGCCACGGCGTTCGGGGTGGCGAAGAAGCTGAAGAAGACGGCGGTGCTCGTCAAGGACGCGCCCGCGTTCGTCGTCAACCGCATCCTCACCCGCTTCATGGGTGAGATCCAGAACGTGATCGACGAGGGCACGCCGGTCGCGGTGGCCGAGAAGGCCGTCGAGCCGCTCGGGCTGCCGATGTCACCGCTGGTGCTGTTGGAGCTGGTCGGCCCGGCGATCGGCCTGCACGTCTCTCAGACGCTGCACGACGCCTTCCCGGACCGTTTCACGGTCTCCGAGAACCTCGCGGCGGTCGTCAGGGCCGGCAAGCGCGGGTTCTACGTGTACGACTCCGGGCGGCCCGAGCTGGACCCGGAGGTGGCCGCGCTCCTGAAGCAGGGCGATGTGGTGCTCACCGAGGAGCAGACGCGGGAGCGCGTGCTGGACGCGGTGGCGCGGGAGATCTCTCTGATGCTGGCCGAGGGTGTCGTCGCGGAGGCGCAGGACATCGACCTCTGTCTGATCACGGGCGCCGGCTGGCCGTTCCACCTGGGCGGCATCACGCCGTACCTGGACCGCGAGGGCATCGCGGAGCGGGTGAACGGCAAGCCGTTCCTGGCGCCGGGAGTGGCGAGCGTGCCGGCCTAGTGCCCCTCCCGGCAACGTTTGCCCCGTCGCGCCGACGGCTGTGGGCGTCCGGGCCGGTACGGAAGCGGAAGCCTCCGTACCGGCCCGGCCGTTCGTGTGCGCGGGCCCGGTCCGTCCGTACAGTCGCCGCGCGGGTCCGCCCCCGTACGTCAGACCGTCCGCCAGGCCGCCAGTGCCAGGCCCGGTTCCTCCTTCTGCCGCGCCACGCGCAGTGCGCCGTCCTCGTCGAATGCCGCCAGGACCACCCGGCCCGCGCCGTCCAGCGCCAGGGCCGGGGCGCCGGTGCACGGGGTGCCGCTCGGGGTCCAGTGGAGGCCCGCCGCCTCGTCCTCCGTCGGGTACGCGGCGATGTACGGGCGGCCGTCCGGGCCCCGGTGGGCCAGGATCGTGCAGTCGTGGCCGTCGACCGGGGTGCGCAGCAGGGCGACGGGGCCGGAGCCGGGGCCGCCGAGGCCGGTCGGCGGGGTGCCCGGGCGCCAGGCGCGGACCTTGCCGTCGGTCTCGGCGCGCCAGAACCGGGTGAGCCGGCCGGGCCCGGTGCGTTCGGCGGTGAGCGTGCCGGGGGCGATGTCCACCGCCCCGGGCTCCTCGTCCGCGCGTTCCAGCCGCGCGTCCGGCTTCTCGCGCAGCCAGCGCACCACGGCCCCGTCGGCCGGGACGAGCAGGTCGACCACTCCCCCGTCGGTGGTCGCGGCGGCCGCCTCGCCGGTCAGGGTCTCCTCCGGGGTCGCACCGCCCCAGGGCTGCCAGCGGCCGGTCGTGGACTGGTTCTTCGCCGAGAGGCCGCCGTTCGCGTTGCGCACGAAGAGATGGACGGAGCCGGTGCGGTCCAGCACGGCGGACGGCATCCCGATCCGCTTGCCCTTCTCTCGGTCCTTGCCGTGCGGGTTGCCGAGCGAGGCCCAGTCCCGCAGCGGGCGGCCGGTCTGGAACTGGACGGCGTGCACCAGGTCCGTCTCGGCGGGCCCGTCCGCGCGGGGCCGTTTCCGTACGCCCACGAGGTGGACGTACCCCTCCGTGCTGCGCGCCACGGACAGGTACGGCAGCAGTCCGGGCGCCGCCAACGTTTCCGGCCCGGTCCAGTCGGGGCCGCCGGGCCGTCGCTCGGTCCAGCGGAGCACCCCGTCGGCGACGGGGGCGTAGGCGGTGAGCCGGCCGTCCTTGCCCCGCAGCAGCCAGCCGGTGGTCGCGGGGAGGTGGCCGTTCGCGGGCGGCGCGGCGTCGCGGGCACCCGCCTTCCGGACCGTGTCCGGCGCGTCACCCGCGCTGTCCGACCGCTTCGACGTCCCTTGGGACCTCGGTGCCATGGCCCACCGCCGCCTTCCCGAGCGCAGGAAAACCCGGAGCACGATAGTACGCGTCGGCGCGCGGACCAGGTCCGGGCGCCTCCCGCGGGGCCGGGCGCCTCCCGCGGGGCCGGGCCCGCGACGGCCCCCTAAGGTGCTGAGGGTGCGAACTCGGATGATCGTCGATGCGGCGAATGTGGTCGGTTCCGTCCCGGACGGGTGGTGGCGCGACCGGTACGGGGCGGCCGAACGGCTGCGGGACGCGCTCGTGCCGTACGCCGGGCAGGGGGTGGCGGGGCAGCCCGGGCCCCTGGACGTCGTGCTGGTCGTGGAGGGCGCGGCGCGGGGCGTCGGGTCCGTGCCCGGGGTGCGGGTCGAGGCGGCGGAGGGCAGCGGGGACGACCTGATCGTGGAGCTGGCGGCGCGGGCGGCGGCGGAGGGGGCCGGGTGCCTGGTGGTGACGGCGGACCGGGAGCTGCGCCGACGAGTGGCCGCGCACGGAGCGCGGTGCGCCGGCCCCCGGACCGTACGTCAGCGGCCGGGGCCGGTCGAGGCCGATGCCGATGCCGGGGCCGCCGAGGCCGCGGGGCCCGCCGACGGCGCCGGGACGGCCGGTGGGCCCGAGACTCCCGAGGCTCCCCGGGCACCGGGGGATCCCGGGACTCCAGGCGCCGGTGGCCCCTCGGACGAGCGCGCGTAGAGCACCGCCCCGTCGACCGTGCCCGGCAGGGGTTCGTAGTGCAGGGCCAGCAGCGCGCGCAGGGTGGGCAGCCGGTCCGGGGCGAAGGGCTTGCCCCGGGAGTCGTCGACGATCAGAGCGGGGGGCCGGTCGCGCAGCTCGGCGGCGAGGACGGGCCAGGTGCCGGGCACGGCGTACTCCTCACCGACCTGGGGGCCGTCGCGGCCGCCGCTGTAGTTGGTGAGCAGTCCGGCCGTCAGATAGCGGCTGGCGGGGGCGCGGTCGGCCAGCCAGTACGTCTCGGGGTGCATGCCCCAGACGAGGATCCGGTCGGTGGCGGCCGTACGGGCCCGTACGGCGTCGGCGAGGCGCTGGGCGTGCCCGAGTTCGGGGCGGGGCGCGAGCAGGCCCCAGGCGAGGAAGACCCCGCCGGCGCAGGCGGTGGTGAGCACCGCGGACGCGATCCGGTCGGCGGGCAGCCGGTGGAGGGCGGCGGTCGCCAGCAGCACCAGCGGGGGCAGGAGTTGCAGGAAGTAGTGGCCGAAGAAGTGGAAGCCCGCCAGCACGGCGGTGGCGGAGGCGCCGAGCCAGAGCCGGAGGTCGGCGACGCCCGGGTCGGCCAGTGCCGCCGCGCGGCGCGGGTTCGCTTCCGGGTCCCAGGGGCCGCCGGTGCCGTCCGTTCCCGGGCCGGGCGCGCGGGGCGGACGGGAGCAGGCGCGCAGGACGTGGGGCAGCAGGCCCGCGCAGGCGAGGCAGAGCAGGGCGGTGTTGGCCAGGCCGCGGGCCAGGACGTGCAGTTCGGAGCCGGTGAAGGCGGCGTACGCGCCGGAGCCGGTGACCGTCCAGAACAGGAAGCCCGAGGGGCTGGTGAGCAGGGCGGCGGCGAGGACGGGCAGGACGAGCCCGGCCAGCAGCAGGGCCGTGTCACGGCCCCGGGACGCGAAGCGGGCGGCCGGCCGCCCGCCGGCCCGCGGTTCGGGCCCGGTCGGCAGGCGGCCGACCCCGTGCCCGGGGGCGGGCACGGGGTGCCCGCGCGGCGCCGTACGCGACGGTGCGGGGCGCAACAGCAGCCACAGGACCGGGACGAGGGCCGCGCCGCCCGTCTGCTTCGTCAGCACCGCGCCCGCGGCGGCGAGGCCCGCGGCACCCCAGCGGCCCCGCCCCGCGCACCACACCGCGGCGACCGTGAACGGCAGTATGAAGACCTCGAACGTGGCGGCCTGGGTGTCCTCGGGGTTGAGGCCGATGGACACGGGCGGGTACAGCACGCCGGCGACGCGGCCCGCCCGGTCGCCCCAGCGGTCCCGGGCGACGGCCGCCAGCAGGGCGGCGGTGGCCAGCACGGCGAGGGCCGCGAGGGCCTTGACCGCGTACGGGAATCCGCCGCCGAACAGCAGCAGGGCGGCCTGGTACAGCCACGGCAGCAGGGGCGGTTTGCGGTCGACGACCGTCTCGTACAGCGCGCCGCCGTCGGCCAGTATCCGGGCCTGGACCGCGAGATAGCCCTCGTCGGGATTCCACAGCGGGTGCCGGAGGGACGGCAGCCGGGTGACGAGGACGAGCAGCGCGAGGACGGGCAGCAGCCCGCGCCAGTACCGGGGGCCACGACCGGTCCGACGGTCCGGCGTCCGTACGGGACGGGGGCGGTGTGTCCGTACGGGACGGGTGCCGGGTGTGCGCACGGCCGGCTCACGCGCGGGGCGTGCGTCGCGGGGCCGCGTGGGACGGGGAGCGTGCGGCCGCAGGGTGGACGGCGGCGGCTGGGCGGGCATGCGGCACGGTAACCGGCCTCGTGTCCGTGTCCGGGCAGGACATACGCGGCCGGTCGAGTGAGCGGCGCGACCGCACGCCGAGCGCATGACCGGCCGGGCCTTCGGCGAGGTCGGCGCGGGCATCGCCCTGTCCGGGCTGACGGTGGTGGCGGTGCGCCGTCTCTCTCAGTCGCCGTGGAGTGCGTCCTTGACGGCGGCGACGGCGATCCGGCGGGCCACGTTCGTGGCGTGGCAGCCGCGGAGACTGTCGAGCATCAGGAAGTCGTGCACCATGCCCAGCACGCGCACGGCGGTGACCGGCACCCCGGCCTCCCGCAGTCGGGCCGCGTACGCCTCGCCCTCGTCACGCAGTACGTCGGCCTCATCGGTGATCACGACGGCCGGGGGCAGGCCCTTCAGGTCTTCGAGAGAGGCGCGCAACGGGGACGCGTAGCGTTCCTCGCGCTGGGCCTCGTCGGTCGTGTACTGGTCCCAGAACCAGAGCATGCCGTCCCGGGTGAGGTAGTACCCCTCGGCGAACTGCAGATAGGAGGCGGTGTCGAAATTCGCGTCCGTGACCGGGTAGAGCAGCACCTGCGCCGCCAGACGGATGTCGCCGCGGTCCTTGGCCATCTGGGCGAGGACCGCGGCCATGTTGCCGCCCACGGAGTCGCCGCAGACCACCATGCGCGAGGCGTCGAGTCCGTGCTCGGCGCCCTGGGCGACGACCCACCGCGCGACGGCGTGGTTCTGCTCGATCTGGGTCGGGTAGCGGGCCTCGGGGGCCCGGTCGTAGACGGGGAACACGACTGCCGCGCCCGCGCCGACCGCCAGCTCGCGGACGAGGCGGTCGTGGGTGTTCTCGTCGCCGAAGACCCAGCCGGCACCATGGATGTAGAAGATCACGGGCAAGGGGCCGGCGGCGTTCTCCGGCTTGACGACGCGAGTTCTCACCGTGCCCCATTCGCCGGCGTCGACGGTGATCCATTCCTCGTCGATGTCCGGCTTGTCCACGCCCTCGCCGGTCTGCAGGCCGGCGAGGATGTCACGCCCCTGCGCCGGGGGAACCTCGTAGATGCGGGGGTGGGCCGCGGTGGCGTCGGCCAGTTCCTTCGCCGCGGACTCCAGCGTGGGAGCGGGCGGCGGGGGCAGTTCCTTCATGGTGAACCTCCACAGGTGACGAGCCGCCTGCGCGGACGTGTCGACGCGCGGGGCCGTGGGCATCGCCACCAGACTCACTCGTCCGCCGGGAGGGCGCATCACGGGCGGCGCGCCCCGCGCGCCGGCGACCGGGAAGGTCACGGTGGATTCCTCCCGGCACACCGAGGCGGGGGCGTGGCGCCGGACGTCGTCGGTCACCTGCGCCGCGTCGGCCCACGGTTCGGTGGAGTGCCGGAGTCGTCGCGTGGAGGCCGTACGGGTCGTTTCGCCTGTCGGTCACCTATCCGTTCTTCGCCCGACCGGGGACTTCCGACGGCCTCCGGTCCAGGCGGCTGTGGCCGCGTCCGTAGGCGAAGTAGACGATGACGCCGATGGCCATCCAGATGCCGAACCGGAGCCAGGTCTCCGCGGGCAGGTTGAGCATCAGCCAGAAGGAAGCGAGGACGGACACGATCGGCAGGTAGGGCACCAGCGGGGTACGGAACGAGCGGTGCAGGTCGGGCCGGGTCCGGCGCAGGATGATCACGCCGAGCGCGACCACGACGAACGCGAAGAGCGTGCCGATGTTGACGAGTTCGGCCAGTTCCTCGATGGAGGTGAAGCCGGCGACGACCGCGACGAGCAGCCCGAGCAGCAGCGTGGAGCGGTACGGCGTGCCGAAGCGCGGGTGGACGTGCGAGAACGTCCGGGGCAGCAGTCCGTCCCGGCTCATCGCGAAGAACACCCGGGTCTGCCCGAGGAGCAGGATCATGCAGACCGAGGTGAGGCCGACGGCCGCGCCGAAGCTGATGACACCGGCCCAGAAGGGATGGCCGACGGCCTTGAAGGCGTCGGCGAGCGGGGCGTCCACCGACAGGTCGGTGTAGTGCTGCATCCCGGTGACGACGAGGGAGACCGCCACGTACAGGACGGTGCAGATGAAGAGGGACCCGAGGATGCCGCGCGGGACGTCGCGCTGCGGCAGCCGGGTCTCCTCGGCGGCGGTCGCGACGATGTCGAAGCCGATGAAGGCGAAGAAGACGACGGCGGCGGCGGTGAAGATGCCCATCACTCCGAAGTTGCTGGGCGTGAAGCCGATCATGAGCTGGATGATCGGCGCGGTGAGGCCGCTGCCGCCGGAGCTGGGCTCGGAGGGCGGGATGAAGGGCCGGTAGTTGGCGCCGTTGACGAGGAACGCGCCCACGATGATCACGAGCAGGACGACGGTGACCTTGATCCCGACGATCACGCTGGTGACCCGGGAGGACAGCTTCATCCCGGCGACGAGGACGCCGGTGAGCACGATGACGAGGAGGAAGGCGAGCAGGTCGAAGTCGAACTTCCCGTCGTGGGTGCCGGACAGGACCTCCGGCATGCTCGCCCCGGCATTGTCCAGCAGGGCGCGCACATAGCCGGACCAGCCGACCGCGACGACGGCACAGCCCAGCGCCAGTTCCAGGACGAGGTCCCAGCCGATGATCCAGGCGGGCAGTTCGCCGAGCGACGCGTAGG
Organism: Streptomyces hebeiensis; assembly: GCF_052983195.1. Lineage (NCBI taxonomy): Bacteria > Bacillati > Actinomycetota > Actinomycetes > Kitasatosporales > Streptomycetaceae > Streptomyces > Streptomyces hebeiensis. The sequence goes on along the minus strand of NZ_CM129812.1, from coordinate 6,369,804 downwards.
AGAAGGTGTACGCGGACCCCGCGACCGGCACCGTGGAGGCGAACTCGGCGTAGCACAGAGCGGCCAGCGCGCAGACGATTCCGGCGACGACGAACGAGAGGGCGGTGGCGGGGCCCGCGTTCTGCTTGGCGACGACGCCGGTCAGGACGAAGATGCCGGTGCCGATGATGACTCCGACGCCGAAGACCGTGAGATCCAGCGCGGAGAGGGTCTTCTTGAGCGCGTACTCGGGTTCCTCGGTGTCCCGGATGGACTGCTCGACGTTCTTCGTCCGGAACATGCTTCTCCCGGCAGGGCCCGGTTCCTGCTCCGTACTCACCGGCGTACCTCCGTGTGCGCGTCGTTCCGGCGGTGGCCGCCGGGCCGTCGGATGGTCCCCGCGATGAAGCGAGATGGTGCGGAGCCCGACTACCCTGCTCAGCTTTTTTTCACACATATGGGCCGGTCACTCCGCCGGGAGAGGGCGGACCGACCGGCCCATGCGCACACGTGGGGGCTCAGTCCCGGGCGGCCTCCGCCGCGTCGATCAGCCGGCCGTCCAGGCGGGCGACCAGGCCGGTGACCTGGCGTGCGATGTCCGGCGCGGTCAGCCCGATCTCGGCCATGACCTCCTTGCGGGAGGCGTGGTCGAGGAAGCGTGGCGGGATACCGAAGTCACGCAGCGGAACGTCGACCCCGGCGTCGCGCAGCGCCTGGGAGACGGCCGAACCCACGCCGCCCGCACGGCTGTTGTCCTCGACGGTGACGACCACGCGGTGCTGCTCGGCCAGCGGGGCGAGCGCCTCGTCCACCGGTTTGACCCAGCGCGGGTCCACGACGGTGGTGGAGATGCCCTGCTTGGCGAGGAGGTCCGCGATCTCCAGGCACATCGGCGCGAGCGCGCCGACGGAGACGAGCAGGACGTCGGCCGTGCCGTCCGCGGGCTTGCGCAGGACGTCCATGCCGCCGATCCGGCCGACGGCGGGGACCGCCGGGCCGACCGCGCCCTTGGAGAAGCGGACCACGGTCGGCGCGTCCTCGACCGCCACCGCCTCGCGCAGTTGGGCGCGCACCTGGTCGGCGTCGCGCGGCGCGGCGATCCGCAGCCCGGGCACGCACTGGAGGATCGACATGTCCCACATGCCGTTGTGCGAGGCACCGTCCGTGCCGGTGACACCCGCCCGGTCCAGTACGAAGGTGACCCCGCAGCGGTGCAGGGCGACATCCATCAGCACCTGGTCGAAGGCGCGGTTGAGGAAGGTCGCGTAGACCGCGAAGACCGGGTGGAGCCCGCCGGTGGCCAGGCCCGCGGCGGAGACCGCGCCGTGCTGTTCGGCGATCCCCACGTCGTAGACCCGGTCCGGGAACGTCTTGGCGAACTTGTCGAGGCCGACCGGCTGGAGCATGGCGGCCGTGATGGCGACGATGTCGTCGCGCTCGGTGCCGAGCCTGACCATCTCCTCGCCGAAGACCGAGGTCCAGTCCAGCCCGGAGGAGGCGATCGGCAGACCGGTGTCGGGATGGATCTTGCCGACGGCGTGGAAACGATCCGCCTCGTCCTGGAGGGCGGGCTGGTAGCCGCGGCCCTTCTCGGTCAGGCAGTGCACGATGACCGGCCCGCCGAAGCGCTTGGCGCGCAGCAGCGCGGACTCCAGGGCCTCGATGTCGTGGCCGTCGATCGGCCCGACGTACTTCAGTCCGAGGTCCTCGAACATGCCCTGGGGGGCGATGAAGTCCTTGAGGCCCTTCTTGGCGCCGTGCAGGGTGCCGTAGAGGGGACGGCCGACGACCGGGGTGCGCTCCAGGAGGTCCTTGCCACGGGCGAGGAAGCGCTCGTAGCCATCGGTGGTGCGCAGGGTGGCCAAATGGTTGGCGAGGCCGCCGATGGTCGGGGCGTACGACCGCTCGTTGTCGTTGACGACGATGACGAGGGGCCGGTCCTTGGCGGCGGCGATGTTGTTGAGCGCCTCCCAGGCCATGCCGCCGGTCAGCGCGCCGTCCCCGATCACCGCGACGACATGGTCGTCCTTGGCCAGCACCTCGTTGGCCTTGGCGAGGCCGTCGGCCCAGCCCAGGACCGTGGAGGCGTGCGAGTTCTCGATCACGTCGTGCTCGGACTCGGCCCGTGAGGGATAGCCGGACAGGCCCCCCTTGCTCTTGAGCCGGGAGAAGTCCTGGCGGCCGGTGAGCAGTTTGTGCACGTACGACTGGTGGCCCGTGTCGAAGAGGACCTTGTCCTTCGGTGAATCGAACACGCGGTGCAGTGCGATGGTCAGCTCGACGACGCCGAGGTTGGGTCCGAGGTGGCCGCCGGTCTTCGACACCGCCTCCACGAGGAATGTCCTGATCTCAGCGGCCAGCTGCTCCAGCTGCTCGGGGCCCAGCCGATCCAGATCGCGCGGGCCGGTGACGCGGGACAGCAGCTCAGTGCCGTCTCCCGCCTCCGCGCTTGCCGGGCGCGCTTCGCGCGGCACCTGCTTCACTGTGCCTCCTTGCATGGGGAGCTGGTCGAGCTTGTCGATCCGCCGAGTCTAGTGTTCCGTTCGCGTGACGTGTCAGCGGGCAGTGCGTAGTGCGTCACCTGATCGGTTGTATGGAGGTCATACCGCATATATGTCATACGGACGGACGTCGTGGCGGCCGCAGTGGTTGCGTACGGCTCCTGACGGAGCATGAAGGAGCGCGGCGTACGGGGCCGGGGCCGGAGCTGGGTGACCACGGTCATACGAGGCCGGGTGACCACTGTCATACGCCGACGGTCCGGCCGGCCCACGGCCGGCAGACCACGGCCCGGCAGCCGGCCTCCTGGTTCAGGTGCCGGGTGCCGGGCCGTGGGACGCCTCGGGGGCGGAGCCCGAGGACCGGGCGGGAGCGCGGCGTCAGGCGCGGCCCGCCGTCTTCTGGGTCTTCCTGGTGACCGAGTCGATGACGACCGTGGCCAGGAGCACACCGCCGGTGATCATGTACTGGGTCGGCGTCGCGATGCCCTGCAGGGCCAGCCCGTACTGGATCGACGTGATCACCATGACACCGAGCAGCGCGTTCCAGGTGCGGCCCCGGCCGCCGAAGAGGCTGGTGCCGCCGATCACGGCCGCTGCGATGGCGTTCATCAGCAGGTCGCCGGTGCCGGCGCTCTGGTTGGCGGCGGCGATCTTGGAGGCGATGAAGAGGCCGCCGACGGCCGCGAACGTACCGGCGATCGAGTAGACCGAGACCCGGATCAGCGTGACGTTGATGCCGGCGCGACGGGACGCCTCGACGCTGCCGCCGAGGGCGAAGACCTTGCGGCCGTACGTGGTCCGGCGCAGCACGAAGTCGGTGAGGACCAGGACCGCCAGGAACACCACCACGGCCAGGGGCAGTCCCTTGTACTGGTTGAACATGAAGGCCGCGGCAAGGGCCACGACCGCGAGGACCCCGGTGCGCAGCAGGGTCTCGTTGAGCGGCCGGGAGGGGATGCCCGCGGCGTCGCGGCGCCGGTTCTCCAGGAACGACGTCAGGAAGAACACCACGACCGCGAAGACGGCGAGCCCGTAGGCGGCCGCGACGTCGCTGAAGTAGTACGTGGTGAGCTGGGCGACCAGGCCCTCGGAGTCCAGGTTGATGGTGCCGTTGTCGCCGAGGACCTGGAGCATGAAGCCGAGCCAGAAGAGCAGGCCGGCCAGCGTGACGGCGAACGCGGGCGCGCCCAGGCGGGCGAAGAAGAAGCCGTGGATCGCGCCGATGACGGCGCCGGAGGCGATCGCGATCACGAGGGCCAGCGCCTCGTTCATCCCGTGCGTGACGCTGAGCACGGCGACGATCGCACCGGACACACCGCTGACGGAGCCGACCGACAGGTCGATCTCGCCGAGCAGGAGGACGAAGACGATACCGACGGCGATCATGCCCGTACCGACCATGGCCACGGAGATGTTGCTGAGGTTCTCCGCGGACAGGAAGTTCGAGTTCAGGCTCTGGAAGATGGCGCAGATGACGATCAGGCCGACGACGACCGGGAGCGAGCCGAGGTCGCCGGCGCGCAGCTTGCGGCCGAACTCGGAGACGTAACCGGACAGGCCCTGCTCGCGCACCAGCAGCCGCGGGTCGACGGCGGTGACGGCGCCGTCGGCCGCGGCGGGCGCGTCCACGACGGCGGGCGCCGACGCCTTCGCGGTGCCGCCTCCTCCGGTTCCGGCGGCGTCGCTGTTCGTGTCGCCCCTGCCGCTCGCGTTGTCCTTGTCGAGCGACGTGGAGGTCTTGTCCGTACTCACTTCTGAACCTCCACGGTGCGCGAGGCGCGGCGGGTCACGGCGTTGTCCGTGGCGCCGGTGATGGCCGCGATGATCTCTTCCTGCGAGGTGGTCGCGACGTCGAAGACACCGTTGTTGGTGCCCAGCCGGAGCACGGCGACCTTGTCCGCGACCGCCTTGACGTCCGCCATGTTGTGGCTGATCAGCAGCACGGCGAGGCCGCGCTCGCGCAACCGCTCGACGAGGTCGAGCACTTGGGCTGTCTGTTCGACGCCGAGCGCGGCGGTCGGCTCGTCGAGGATGACCAGTTTGGGCTCGCCGAGCATGGACCGGGCGATGGCCACCGTCTGCCGCTGCCCGCCGGAGAGCGAGGCGATCGGGATGCGGACGCTCGGTATCCGGATCGACAGCGTCGTCAGCAGCTCGCGCGAGCGGCGCTCCATCTCGACCTCGTCCAGGACGCCCCACCTGCGGAGCTCACGGCCGAGGTAGAGATTGCCGACGACGTCGATGTTGTCGCACAGCGCCAGGTCCTGGTAGACCGTCGCGACCCCCAGGTTCTGGGCGTCGTGCGGCTTGCCGATCGACACGGGCCTGCCTTCCCACTCGATGACGCCGTCATCGATGGGGTGTACGCCGGCGATGGTCTTCACCAGCGTGGATTTCCCGGCACCGTTGTCGCCGACCAGGGCGACCACTTCACCGGGGTGGACCTCAAGCTCTACGTCGGTGAGCGCCTGGACGGCACCGAATCGCTTGGAGACCCCGCGCAACGCCAGCACGGGCGTAGCGGTCACGTGAACCATCTCCTTCGCCGCCTGACCGGCGGGGATGCCGCGCCGGGGTGGAGGCGCGGTGGTTGAGGGGGGGGAACAGAGGAGGAGGGGGGTACGGGGTGGGGCGGCCCCGCCGCGGCGCGTGCCGCGGCGGCCGGGTGGGTCCGTCCGGCGCCCCGCTCCAGCCGCGGGGCGTGGACGGGCGGGGCGCCGGACAGGCTTCGCGGGACCGGAGCGGTGGTGCCCCGGAGACGGCCGGAAGGGGCCCGCCGGCCGTCCCGTCGAGCGGTCCCGCCGGGGCCCGCCCGGGTCCGTCGGGCCCGCCGGCGCGCCCCGCGGCGGGCCGGGGGCGAGGGCGGCGTACCCGTGCGACGGACACGGCGTGACGGCCGGGACGGGGCGGGACAGGACGGGGCGGCGGGACGGACCGGACGTGCCGGTGGCGCGCGGACGGCGTACCGGCCGCGTGCCCGCCACCGCCTGCCGGTTACTTCAGACCGACCGAGTCGCAGGCGGCCTTGTACGAGGCGGTGCAGATCTCACCGGCCGTGTAGATACCGTCCTTGATCACGGTCTCCTGGATGTTGTCCTTGGTCAGCGAGACGACCGGGACCAGGACCGCCGGGATGCCCTTGGTGGTCTCGCTGTCGACCGTGTCCTTGGCGATGGAGTCGAGCTTCTCGCCCTTGGCCAGCGCGACGGCCATCTCGGCGGCCGTGGCGGCCTCCTTGGGGTAGGACTTGTAGACGCTCATGTACTGCTCGCCCGCGACGATGCGCTGCACGGCGGAGAGCTCGGCGTCCTGGCCGGTGACCGGCGGGAGCTTGCCGAGGCCGGCCCCCTTGAGGGCGGTGATGATGCCGCCGGCCATGCCGTCGTTGGCGGAGTAGACGCCGACGATCTTGTCCTTGCCGAGGGCGGAGAGCGCCGCCTCCATGTTGGCGTTGGCGTTCTGCGGCTTCCACTCCTTGGTGTCGTACTCCTTGCCGACGTTCACCTTGCCGTCGAGCACGGAGTGGGCGCCCCGCTTGTAGTCCGCGGCGTTCGGGTCGGTGATGGCACCGTTCATCATCACGACCTGGCCCGACTTGGCCTTGCCGCCCAGCGCCTCCAGCAGGGCCTTGCCCTGCACCCGGCCGACCTCGGCGTTGTCGAAGGAGGTGTACGCGTCGATGGGTCCCTGCGCGAGCCGGTCGTAGGCGACGACCGGTATGCCCGCGTCCTTGGCCTTCTTGACCGAGCCCGCGATGGCCTTGAAGTCGACGGCGTCCACGATCAGCGCGTCGACCTTGTTGGTCACCATCGTGTCGACCTGCTGGGTCTGCAGGGTCGCGTCCTGCTTGGCGTTGGCGTAGACGACCTTGCCCTTGCCCTCGGTGAGCTCGCTGACCCGCTTCTCGATCAGCGGCTTGTCGAACTTCTCATACCGGGCGGTCTCGTTCTCCGGAAGCAGCAGGCCGATCGTGATCGGGCCCTTGTTGTCCGCCTTGGACTCCTCCGCCTTGTCGCCGGACTCCTTGGCGCTGCCACAGGCGGCGAGAGAGACGGCCATCGCGGTGGCGACCGTGGCCACGGCAGCACGACGCATCGTTGCGTTCACTTCACTAACCTCCCTGACGAGGCCGCGTCGTTGCGGCCGAGGTGGCTGGAAGTCAACTCGGCTCCGGTGGCAGCGTCAAGGAGTAAATCCTTAACGAGATGACAACGGTGCCATTCGTTATCTAAGTGAAGGCACTTTCTTGTCTAAGTAAAGGCGGGCGCCTCGGCCGTCAGTCCACCCTCCAGCAGGGTGGAGTCACCCATCTCGCTCAGCACGAGGGCGAGCGCGCCGAGCACCTCGGCCCGGCCGCCCAGGGCTCCGGGCAACACGGTGAGCTGGCGCGCCGCGCTCGGGATGGCGTAGCGGGAGACCGACTCCCGGATGGGCGCGAGCACCAGCTCGCCGGCTTCCGCGAGGTCCCCGCCGAGCACCACCCGGCTCGGGTTCAGCAGGTTGCACAGGTTCGCCACGCCGCTGCCCACGTGGCGGCCGACGTCCGCGACGACGCGGCGGCAGCCCGGGTCGCCCTCCCGGGCCAGCTGTACGACCCGTTCCATGGTCAGGTCGGCTCCGTGGCCCGGCCGGAGGAGCGGCAGGACGTAGCGGGCCGCCGTGAACGTCTCCAGGCAGCCGCGGTTCCCGCACCGGCACACGGGGCCCGACTCGTCCAGCGTGATGTGGCCGATCTCGCCCGCCGTGCCGCCGGGGCCCCGGTAGACCCGGCCGTCGATCACCAGTCCGGCGCCGACCCCGCTGGCCACCTTGATGTACGCCAGGTCCCCGACCCCCCGGCCGCTCCCCCAGACCAGTTCGCCGAGCGCGCCGAGGTTGGCGTCGTTGTCGACGTACACCGGCACGCCGAGGCGCCGGGACAGCTCGTCGCTGGGGTTGATGCCGGTCCAGCCCGGCAGGATCGAGGTGGAGCCCAGCGTGCCGGACTCGACGTCTATGGGCGCCGGCACGCCGAGGCCGACCCCGACCACCTTCTGGCGGCTGATGCCGGTGGTGACGATCAGCCGCTCGACCAGCGCCTCGGCCCGGCCGAACCCCTCGGCGGACGACGCGTCCACGTCCAGCGGCTCGGCCTCCTCGGCCAGCACCTGGTGGGCGAGGTTGCCGACGGCCACGCGCAGGTGGGTGTGGCCGAAGTCGACGCCGATGACGATGCCCGCGTCCCCGCTCAGCGAGACGCTGCGGGCCCGGCGGCCGCCCGCCGAGGTGGGGGTGACCTCGACCGTGCCGCCGTCCTTGAGCTCGCGCACGATGTTGGAGACCGTGGCCGCCGACAGGCCCGTGCTCCGGGCGATCTCCGCCTGGGTGAGCGAGCCGGCCATGCGCACCGCGCGCACGACCCGCTCGAGGTTGGCCCGGTGCAGAGACGACTGCGACCCTGGAGTCCGCACGGTTGATCCACTCCTGCCCTTGACGGACGGCACGACCACCGCCGCCGACCGGGGCCGCGCCCATGAGACCCCGATGTATCTCCAACTTGTGAACTCTAAGCTCAGCGTTCGGGGGAGCGTCCCGTCAAGGGCTTGAGCGAGTACCGACCAGTAGGAACAACGGATCAAAGCAATTGGTCCGGACCAAGAGCCCGGGGAGGGCCTCGACGCACGGGCCGGGGCGGCCGCTCGGTGCTCGGTGCTCGGTGCTCGTATCAGGCTCGTTGTCGGTGCCTCGTATCGATGCCCGCATCGGTGCTTGGACCGGTGCGGGCATCGGTGCTCGTACGACGGCTACTTCAGCGCGCCCGCCGTCAGGCCGGCCACCACCTGCCGCTGGAAGGCGATGTACGTGGCGAGCACGGGCAGCATCGCCATCACCAGGCCGGCGAAGAGACCGGACCAGTCGCCCTTGTACCCCTGGCTGACGGCGAGTTGGACCAGCCCCTGGGAGAGCACCTTCTTGTCGGGGTCGGTGTTGAGCACTGTGGGCAGCAGGTACTGGTTCCACTGCCCGAGGAAGTTGAAGATGCCGACGCTGATCAGGCCGGGCTTGGCCATCGGCAGCATCACCTGGAAGAAGGTCCGGGTGTGCGAGGCGCCGTCGATCAGTGCCGCCTCCGCCACCGACGTGGGCAGCGTGCGGAAGAACGACGTCAGGAAGAAGACGGTGAACGGCAGCGAGTAGGCGATGTAGACGAGGATCAGACCGTGGATCGTGTTCAGCAGCCCGATGTTGTTCATGACGTAGAAGAGCGGGACCAGCGCCAGCATCACGGGGAAGCTCATCCCGCCGATGAACAGGTAGTAGATGAACCGGTTCCCGGGGAAGTCGAAGCGCGCCAGCACATAGGCGGCCATCGAGCCCAGCAGCAGCGTCCCGATCAGTGAACCGGCCACCACCACGATCGTGTTGAGGAAGTAGTCGCTCATGTGCGCCTGGGTCCAGGCCCGCGACCAGTTCTCGAAGCGCAGCGTGTCCGGCAGCGACCAGGGCGAGGAGAGGATGGACGTGTCGTCCTTGAAGGACGACAGCACGGCCCACAGCAGCGGCATCACGACCAGGAAGGCCCAGACGACGAGGATGCCGTGCGAGAAGACGTTGAGGACCCCGCCGGTCCGCTCCCCCCTCGTCCCGCTCCCCCGGGCACCGCCGCCGGGTCCGCCGCTCGCTCCCACCGCGCCCGGGGCGGTCCGCTGCTTCGCCGGGCCGACGCCGGCGCCGGGGCCGGCCGGCGGGTCCGTACCGGCCGGCGGAGGGGTGTCAGTGGTCTTCATCAGTACTCCAGCCGCTCGCGCCGGCCCAGCCGCATCACGAGGGCGGCGAAGGCCAGCGTGACCACGAGCAGGGCGACACCGATCGTGGTCGCATAGGCCGCCTGACCGTCGCGGAACGCCTTCTGGTAGACGAACAACGTCAGGACGTTGGTGGACTCCGCGGGGCCGCCGGGCCCCACGGTCATGATCTGGACGACCGCGAAGGACTCCGCGCCCAGGGCGAGGATGCCCATGTAGACCCACCCGGACTGCACCGTGTCCCACAGCAGCGGCAGGGTGATGCGGAAGAAGGTGGTGACGCGGTTCGCGCCGTCCAGCAGCGCCGCCTCGTAGAAGTCCTTCGGAATGGACGCCATGCCCGCGGAGAACAGGACGACGAAGAACCCCGTCGTGCTCCACACCAGGACGGCCATCACACACCACAGGGCGAGCTTCGGATCGCCCAGCCACTCCGGCCGCGCGTCCACGCCGAGCGCGCCGAGCGCGGAATTCACCGCGCCGCTGTTCGGGTTGTACGCGAACTGGAACAGCAGGGCGACGATCGCGATCGAGAGAACCTGCGGGAAGAAGTAGACGATCTTGTAGAACGAGGAGCCGCGGACCCCCGTGACGGCGACTCCCTTACGGCCGCGCCCGCCGACGTTCAGCATGAACGCGAAGAAGAGCGCCAGCCCGAGCACGACGACCGGCAGCAGCAGCGCGAACAGCAGGCTGTGCTGGAGCGACTTCCAGAACGTGCCGTCGTCGAGCATGCGGGTGTAGTTGTCGAAGCCGACCATCGCGAAGTCCGGGCTCAGCCCGGTCCAGTCGGTGAAGGAGTAGTAGATCGACTGGACGAACGGCCAGATGACGAACAGCGCGTAGAGCGCGAGAGGGGCTGCCAGGAACCCCACGATGAAACGGTACTTGCCGTGTTGCATGTCTCCCGACCCCGAATCTCCGGCGGGTTGCGCCGTGGTGCGCCGGCGGCCCGTTGTGCCGGGCCGGGGCCGTGCGCCCCCGGTGGGGTCCCACGGCCGCTGTGCCGGTCCCGGCCGGGCCGGCCCCGTGCGGAGCCGGTCCCGGCCGGGACCGTGATCTCGTAAGCTCCGTTACCGGTGCTTGTAGTGCTTGACGGAGCTGTCCTTGGCCACGGCGTCGGCGTACTCCTGGCACTTCTTGACGGCCTCGGCCGGTGTCATCCGGCCCGCCATCATCTCGCCGATCGCGCCCGCGCCGATCTTCTCCTTCTGCAGGGCCACGTACCAGTCCTGGAGGCGCGGGTTGAGCACGTTGTCGCCCGCCTTGGCCAGCGCGTCCTCGCCGGACTTGAGCGCCGAGGAGAGGGTGAGGCCGTCCGTGCCGCCGTTGAAGGAGCTCAGCGACTTCACCTTGCTGGTGAAGTTCTTCGACGACGCCTCGCTGAGCATGATGCGCAGCTGCTCCATGCCGCCGTCCGGGTTCTTCGAGTGGGCCGGTACGACGAAGGGCTCACCGCCCGACGCCCAGAGCGTGCCGAACGGCAGCTTGTCCGAGCTGTCCAGACTGGAGGGCGCCGCCACCTTCATCTCGAAGTCCTTGGGCGTGGTGGAGGCCGCCTCGTTCTCCACCCAGGAGCCGTTCGGGATGAACAGCGCCTTGCCCTCGGTCCAGGCCGTCTGCGACTGGATGTGGTCCAGCCCGGGCGTGCCCTGGAGGATGTATCCCTTCTTGAACAGCTCGTAGTACGCCTCGAAGCCGGCCTTGACGGCCGGGTGCTTCCAGGCGTTGGGCTCCAGGTTGTCGATCGCGTCGAGGACCTCGCGGCCCCCGATCTTGCCGATGAACGGGTAGAGCGAGAAGGGGACGTAGTACGGGTACTTGCCGGCGTACGTCCAGCCCGCGATGCCCTTCTTCTTGGCCTTCGCACAGAGCGCCAGCATCGCGTCCCAGGTTTCGGGGTACTCCGCGTCCAGCTTGTCGAGCGCGGTCTGCGAGTACCAGACGCCGTACACCATGTAGGCGTAGTACATGATCCACACCGGATCGCCGTCGAACTGGCCCATCTCGACGACCCCGGGCCGCAGCGTGTCGCGCACCTTCTTGGCCGGGTCGTCGTACGAGGGGGCGTCCAGCAGCGGGGTGAGGTCCGCGAGTTGCTTCTTGCCGACGAGGACGCCCATGTCCATCTGCTCGGCGCCCGAGTTGTCGATCAGGTCGGGCGGGGTGCCGCCGTTGAAGCGCGGCTGGAGCGTGGACTGGATCTTCTGGGTCGAGCTGAACTTGACCTTGGCCTTCGGGTAGGTCTTCTCGTACAGCTTGACGGCGTCCTGGGCGTACTCCGTACCGAAGCCACCGTCGAACAGGACGAATTCCAGCGGCGCGGAGCCGTTCACGCCGAGGGGGTTCTTCTCGGTCTTCTCCCCCTTGTCGACCTGCTTGTCCGTACCGCCTGAGCCGCTGGCGCAGGACGCCAGGAAGCCCGTGGTCGGCACGGCGGCCAGGCCGATCGCCGCGGACCGCTTGATGACGTCGCGCCGGCCGAGCCCCCCGGTGACCGCGGGGCCCCCGTTCGCGCCACCGGCGCCGCCGATCGTTCCGGAGCCCGTGCCGTGGTCGGAACGTCCCCGGCCCTCGTCGTTTCGAGCGGTGGTGGATCCCATGCTCAAGTCCTCGCCTTCTCCAGGACTCAGGCGGTGTACCGGTCGCCCGTCCTTCTCTTCTGAGGCGAAGGGCCCTGCCACCGCGGTCAATTGAAGCCAGCGCCGCTCCTTGACGGACAAGCCTTGCCGGTCACGGCACCAGGTCGTGCAGGACAGCCGCGCGGAAAAGCGATGACCGTGCGGATCGCGCGCCATCACATCACTTGGGCGGACGCCGACAGGTATAGTCCACTTCCCGCCAGTGGGGCAAGATCGAAAGCGCTTCGGGGCGGCAGTCTTTCCCTAGTTGAGACCAAAGGGTGAGAACTCTCGGGCGTTCGCCGGTCCGCCGATCACGGATTCGATCGCGCCCCGACCGCGTCTTCGGCGCCCGGCGGCCCTGCGCGCCCGGCCCGGCGGCCCCGCGCGCCGGCCCGACGGTCCGTACGCACCCGACCCGACGGCCCGTACGCGCCCCGGCTCCCGCACGGCGGTACCGCTCAAGTTCCGGACAACACCCTTGACACCACTGCCCACTTGGCCCCTACTGGTCCCTGCGCCCTCCGTTTGACAACGTTGTCCGACTCGGTACGCAGGAGGAAGGCTCGGTATGCAGTTCAGAACCGGACCCCGGCACAGACATCGGCAGGCGGCCGCCCTGGTGGCGGCCGTTTCGCTGCTCGTCGTGACCGCACCGTCCGCCGCCCTGGCACAGTCCGCAGCGTCGCCGTCGAAGAATACGAAATTCGGTTCGTCCTTCGAAGAAGGTGATCCGCAGCCCGACTGGCGCAACACCGTGGAGGTGGGACCCGGCGGAGAAAAGCGGGCATCCGGTGTCGAGGGCGGTTTCAGTCAGGGAATTCCGGGCAATGTCACCGACCGGGTGGTGGATCTGCGCGCCAGCGGCGAGAACACCGGCGGCGGTGAGACCAAGGAAAACCTGATCGACGTACAGTCGAGCACGAAATGGCTGGCGTTCGCGCCCACCGCCTGGGTCGAGTTCGACCTGGACGAGCCGGTCAAGGTCGTCCGTTACGCCCTGACGTCGGCGAACGACCACGCCGAGCGCGACCCGAGGGACTTCACGCTCCAGGGGTCGGCCGACGGCAAGGAGTGGCGGGAGCTGGACTCCCGTACGGGCCAGTCCTTCCCCGAGCGGTTCAAGACCACGTCGTACGACCTGGACAACACGACCGCGTACCAGCACTACCGGCTGAACATCACCGCCAACAACGGCGCCTCGGACGCGGTCCAGTTGGCCGACGTCCAGTTCTCCGACGGCTCCACGGACGTGCCCGGGCCCGAGGACATGCGCACCCAGGTGGACCGCGGGCCGACGGGCTCCCCCACCGCCAAGGCCGGCGCCGGGTTCACGGGCGTACGGGCGCTGAAGTACGCCGGTACGCACCGGCCGGACGGGCGCGCCTACTCGTACAACAAGGTCTTCGACGTGCAGGTGGCCGTCCGGCGCGACACCGCGCTGTCGTACCGGATCTACCCGGCCATGGGCGAGACGGACCTGAACTACCCGGCCACCCATGTCTCGGTCGATCTCGCGTTCACCGACGGCACCTATCTGAGTGACCTGGGTGCCCTCGACGCGCACGGCGGGCGGCTGACCCCCGAGGGTCAGGGCGCGGCCAAGCGGCTGTACGTCAACCAGTGGAATCAGGTCGATTCCCGGATCGGCTCGGTCGCGGCCGGCAAGACCGTGGACCGGATCCTCGTGGCGTACGACTCCCCCAAGGGCCCTGCCTCGTTCCAGGGCTGGGTCGACGACGTCTCGCTGGCCCCGAAGGCTCCGGAGAAGCGGCTGTCCCGGCTCTCGGACTACGCGTCCACGACCCGGGGCACCAACTCCAGCGGTTCCTTCTCGCGCGGCAACACCTTCCCTGCGACCGCCGTGCCGCATGGCTTCAACTTCTGGACGCCGGTGACCAACGCCGGTTCGACCAGCTGGCTGTACGAGTACGCGCGCGGCAACAACGCCGGCAACCGGCCGACGCTCCAGGCGTTCGCCGCCAGCCACGAGCCGAGCCCCTGGATGGGCGACCGGCAGACCTTCCAGCTGATGCCGTCGACCGCCGAGGGCACGCCCGACGCGTCGCGTACGGCGCGGGCGCTGCCCTTCCGGCACGAGAACGAGACCGCGAAACCGCACTACTACGGCGTGACGTTCGACAACGGCCTCAAGACCGAGCTGACGCCGACCGACCACGCGGCGATGATGCGGATCACCTATCCGGGCGAGAACGCGAGCCTCGTCCTGGACAACGTCTCCAACGCGGGCGGGCTGACCCTCGATCCGGCCACCCGTTCCTTCACCGGCTACTCGGACGTCAAGAGCGGCCTGTCAACCGGTGCCACCCGCATGTTCGTGTACGGCGTCCTGGACGCGCCGGTCACCGCGAGCGGCAAGCTGACCGGGGGCGGTGGCGCGGACGTCACCGGCTACCTGCGCGTCGACGCGGGCCGCGACCGCACGGTCACCGTCCGGCTGGCGACCTCCCTGATCAGCGTCGACCAGGCGAAGAAGAACCTCGCCGACGAGATCCCGGCGGGCACCCGCTTCGAGCGGGTCCAGGACCGGGCGCAGGACGCCTGGGACACCGTCCTGCGGCGGGTGACGGTGGAGGGCGCGGACCACGACCAGCTGACCACGCTCTACTCCAGCCTCTACCGGCTGTACCTGTACCCCAACTCGGGCTTCGAGAACACGGGGACGAAGGCGCGCCCGAAGCACCAGTACGCCAGCCCCTTCTCGCCGAAGGCGGGCACCGACACGCCCACCCGGACGGGCGCGAAGATCGTCGACGGCGAGGCCTACGTCAACAACGGCTTCTGGGACACCTACCGGACGACCTGGCCCGCGTACTCCTTCCTCACCCCGAAGACGGGGGGCCGGCTGGTGGACGGCTTCGTCCAGCAGTACAAGGACGGCGGCTGGATCTCCCGCTGGTCCTCCCCCGGCTACGCCGACCTGATGACCGGCACCAGCTCGGACGTGGCCTTCGCCGACGCCTACGTCAAGGGCGTCGACTTCGACGCGGAGGCGGCGTACGACGCGGCGCTGAAGAACGCGACGGTGGTGCCGCCGAGCGCGGGCGTCGGCCGCAAGGGGATGGAGACCTCCCCCTTCCTCGGCTACGCCTCCACCGAGACGCACGAGGGCCTGTCCTGGTCGCTGGAGGGCTACCTCAACGACTACGGAATCGCCGAGATGGGCGAGAAGCTCTACCAGAAGACGAAGAAGAAGCGCTACCAGGAGGAGGCCGCGTACTTCCGCAACCGCGCCCGCAACTACGTCACGCTCTTCGACTCCAAGGCCGGCTTCTTCCAGGGCCGCGACGTGAAGGGCGACTGGCGGGTGCCCTCCGCCTCGTACGACCCGAGGGTGTGGGGCTACGACTACACGGAGACCAACGGCTGGGGCTACGCCTTCACCGCCCCGCAGGACTCGCGCGGCCTGGCGAACCTGTACGGCGGGCGCTCGGGCCTGGCGAACAAGCTCGACACGTACTTCGCGACGCCGGAGACGGCGGGGCGGGAGTTCGTGGGCTCCTACAACGGGGTCATCCATGAGATGACGGAGGCGCGCGACGTGCGGATGGGCATGTACGGCCACTCCAACCAGGTCGCCCACCACGTCACGTACATGTACAACGCGGCGTCGCAGCCCTGGAAGACCCAGGAGAAGGTCCGCGAGGTCCTCTCCCGCCTCTACGTGGGCAGTGAGATCGGCCAGGGCTACCACGGCGACGAGGACAACGGCGAGCAGTCGGCCTGGTACCTGTTCTCGGCGCTCGGCTTCTACCCGCTGGTGATGGGCAGCGGGGAGTACGCGATCGGCTCGCCGCTCTTCACGAAGGCGACCGTGCGCATGGACAACGGCCGCACGCTCACGGTGAAGGCCCCGAAGAACAGCGAGCAGAACATCTACGTCCAGGGCGTGAAGGTCAACGGCAAGACCTGGAACTCCACGGCCCTCCCGCACGAGGTGATCGCGCGCGGCGGCACCCTGGAGTTCGCGATGGGCCCGAAGCCGTCGGCCTGGGGCACGGGGAAGAACGCGGCCCCCGTCTCGGTCACCACCGACGACAAGGTGCCCTCCCCGCGCACGGACGCGTTGACGGGCCCGGGCGCGCTCGCCGACAACTCCTCCCGCACGGAGGCGCCGGCCGAGTCGGTGGACCTGCCGGTCGCCTCGCCGACGAAGGCGGTCCAGTACACCCTGACCTCGGCCACGGCCGCGAAGGCCCCGACGTCCTGGACCCTCCAGGGCTCGGCCGACGGCACGACGTGGACCGACGTGGACACGCGGTCGGAGGAGTCCTTCACCTGGGACCGGCAGACCCGCGTCTTCACGGTGGCGAAGCCGGGCACGTACGCGAAGTACCGCCTGGTGAGCGGGGCGACGTCGACGCTGGCGGAGGTGGAGCTGCTGCGGTAGCCCGGGCCCGGGCAGGCCAGGACAGGGGGCAGGCCAGGGCAGGGCGGGACGAGGGGCACCGGCTCACGAGGCCGGTGCCCCTTCGCCGTCCGGACGCCGCGGGGCGGGGTGGAGCAGGCGAGGCGGACCAGGCCTGCGCCCGGCCTCACCACGTCGGCCGGCAGCGTCACGTAGCGTCCCCTTATGGACGGCGCGAAAGTGGTGCTGATCGGTGGGACCTCGAACACCGGCAAGTCGACAGTGGCCCGGGCGGTCGCGGACCGGCTCGGGTTCGACTGTCTCTCCACAGACCAACTGGCACGGCACCCGGGCAGACCGTGGCCGACACCGGAGCGGCGGGTACCGCCGCACGTCGACGAGCACTACCGGTCTCTCACGGTCGATGAGCTGATCGCCTCGTGCCGGCGCGCGGGTGACCCGGCGGGCGCCGTAGGTGCGGCCGGAGTCTTCCCACGCGGCTGTGACCAGTGGAATCAGCTCTTCATCGCGCAACCGGCGGGCGGACTTCGGTCGGGACTTGCACGCGAAGTACGTCAAGGGAGACAGGTCCAGCACCCGGCAGACGGGATCGACCCCGAGGCCCTTGTCCCGCAGGTGGTCGATCACCTGCTCGGCCCGTCCGGGGACGGTCGATCTCCTGGGCAAAAAACACCGACGCGGCCTTGAGGATCTCGTTGGCCCGCCTCAACTCGGCATTCTCTTTGCGGAGTTGCTTCAGTTCCTCCAGTTCGGAGCTGGTCAGGCGGTCGTCGCGCTCGCCGGCGTCGGCCTCGGCCTGGCGGACCCACGACCGCAGGGCCTCCTTGTGGATGCCGAGGTCGCGGTCGACATACGCCACCGGGCGGCCGGTCGAGCGGACCTCGCGGACGGCGCGCTCGCGGAGTTCATCGGGGTACTCACGTGGTGCTGGCACTGCAGGTGGTTCTCCTTACGCCTGGATCGTAACCCAGGCTTCCAGGACTCGACGAAGATCAGTGCAGCTCAAGATCCGGGGGCAAGGCCCGAGACCACGACCACAATCTCGTGCTGCGCCCAGACGTCGCACCGAGGCAGACCGGACTGGGAGCACACCTGGTCTGACGCCTGTACAGGGGACAGCTCTGGATGCGTGCCACGTCACCGCGGTGAAGTGGCACGCGCAGGTGCGGTGTGTCTCCGGCCGGCCTCACAGCAGGCGCAGTGTCTAGTGTGATGCGCCAGAAATCCTGATGGTTAGTAAGTACCCTGTTGGCATGTCGCATTCGGGGCCTTCTGCTGTGGCGGTCACGTTGTCCGAGGCTGAGCGCGCCGAGTTGGTGCGCCGGACGAAGATGCCGCACCGGCGCTCGGCCGAGAAGGCCCGCATCATCCTGGCGTGTGCTGACGGCATGTCGAACGCGGGTGTCGCGCGGCTCGTCGGTGTCCAGGCCAAGACGGTCGGCAAGTGGCGTCGTGCTTTCGCCGCAGAGCGGATGGCGGGGCTTGAGGACGCCGGCTGGGTCGGCCGGCCGAAGGCCGATCTGATCCTCGACGATGCTGAGCGCAGGCAGCTGCAGCAGTGGGCCCGGCAGGCGAAGACCGCCCAGTTCCTCGCGTTACGGGCCAAGATCGTGCTGCGCTGCGCGGAGGGCGGGACGAACCAGCAGGCCGCGGCCGACCTCGGTATCGACAGGTCAACCGTGGACCGCTGGCGGGCCCGGTTCATCGCGAAACGCCTCGATGGCCTGCAGGACGAGCCGCGCTCGGGCCGGCCGCCTTCGATCCTCCTCGACCAGGTCGAGGAGGTCGTCGTGGCCACCCTGGAGTCGCTCCCGGGCCGGGACACGCACTGGTCACGGGCCTCGATGGCCCAGCGCACCGGCCTGTCGAAGTCGACGATCGGGCGGATCTGGAAGCGGTTCGACCTCAAGCCTCACCTGCAGGACTCCTTCAAGCTGTCCACCGATCCGCAGTTCGTCGCCAAGGTCGTCGACGTTGTCGGCCTGTACCACCACCCGCCCGAGAAGGCGGTCGTGCTCTGCGTGGACGAGAAGAGCCAGATCCAGGCGCTGGACCGCTCCCAGCCAGTGCTGCCGATGATGCCGGGCATGCCCGAACGCCGCACCCACGACTACCTGCGGCACGGCATCACCAGCCTGTTCGCAGCCTTCAACATCGCCGACGGCACCGTCATATCGGCACTTCACCGCCGCCACCGGGCGATCGAGTTCAAGAAGTTCCTGATCCGGATCGACAAGGCGGTGCCCGCCGGGCTCGACGTGCACCTCGTCTGTGACAACTACGCCACCCACAACACTGCCGAGATCAGGACGTGGCTCGGCAAACACCCCCGCTTCCACGTCCATTTCACCCCCACCGGCTCCTCCTGGATGAACCAGGTCGAGCGGTGGTTCGGCCTGCTGACCGACAAGCTCATCCGCCGCGGCGTCCACACCTCCGTGAAGGCACTGGAGAACGACATCACCGCGTGGATCGACACCTGGAACGAGAAACCGCGCCCCTTCACCTGGACCAAGACAGCCGACGAGATCCTCAAATCCCTCGCCGACTACCTCACCAAGGTCGGAACCACCGCCCCGAAAACAGAGCAGAACTAACCATCAGGATTTCTGGCGCATCACACTAGTGCCCCTCCCGGCAACGTTTGCCCCGTCGCGACGCCCGGCACGCGCGCTCGCCGCGTTGGCCACAAGCCCAGGTAGCTCCGCTACATGGACTTCTGCCCGCCTTGCGATCACACGCACCGGACGCCGCTCCTTGACGGGCAAACCTTGCCGGTCGCGGCACTAGACGATCACGCGCGGGGCGCGGCTCGTTTGTTGCGCGGCATCCCGATGCCGACGACGGCGCGGTGAGAGCAAAGAGCGGGTCCGCAGAAAACAGCTTGGTGGGCGGGCGCCGCAGGTCAGCGCGACGCCCGCCCGCATAGGGTGCTCCTGGGACTCAAGAGTTGTTGAGGGCCGCCGATGCGTGACGAACGTGGTGCGGCCCTCTACGGAAGTGCTCGACACACAGCAGTCCAAGATTCGCTGCCGCGCCCGCACCGACTATGGCTGCAGCAGGCGCCAAGAGGCCGGCAAGCGCGTAACAGCCGAGCCATGCCCCCAGGAACGCCCCACAGATCGCGGCGACCAGCCCAGCGCGCCGGATCTGGGATGAGCGCTCCTCACGGGTCCAGGCCAGATAGACGCCGAGGCCTACCATCAGGCCCGTCCCGGGCACGATCACGCTCGCGCTGGCCACGAAGTCGTCGGGGCCTACCGTCCAGATCAGCAGAACTCCCAGCAGCCACCCACCAAGGCCGAGCGGGACCACGGCCACGGTCCGTACCCACACGCTCGCGCGGAGGCCGATGCCACCGCGCCTGCGCGACCAGCGTGCGATCACAGCGAGCAGAGCGAGGCCAAGGATTGCGCCGGCCAGGGTGACTGCGATCAGCAGCTTGGCCACCGTGGGCATGCTCAACGGAACTGCTTCGAAGTCGACGGGCCGCTTGTCGAACTGGGAGCTGTCCACCTTGCCGGTGTCGAAGAAGGAGGTCAGCAGACGCTTGCCGGCCTCGGGACGGTGCTCCCAGAAGTCGGCGGTGTGCCCCAACCCGGGAAGGATCACCTGCTGTCCCCGGGACAGGGCGGGCAGCAGTTCGTCGGTGGCCAGTTGCGCCGGGGTGGAGAAGTCGACCTCGCCGCTGACGAGGAGGGTTTCGACGTCGCTGGGCCTCATCTCACGGTACTTGGCGTTGTCGGGGCTGTCCGGCCACACCGTGGACAGACCGGACTCGCCGGCCCACAGGAAGTCGGTCGAGGCGTTGCCCAGGGTTGAGCCCGGATCGCCACCGTTGTCGTAGTAGCGCTGTGCTGCTGGTCCATCGATCATGGCGAAGGAAGCGAACTCGCCCCAGACGATGGAATTGGGCAGGGTGAGGTCGCCGAGGACAGACATGGCCCACAAGGCGCCGGTGTCCCGGCTGAGGTAGGCGTCGATGACGGTCGGAGCGTTGTTGGGTGCCGAGGCCGGGCCGTTGTGGTGCATGGCGTACTGGGTCAGGACCCGGATGTTGGTGTCCTTGATGCGGAAGGGCCCCCAGCGTTCGGGGATCTCGTCAGCGGTTTTCCGGATCGATTCGGCAAGGTCGGGTGTACGCGCGGCGCAGGCTTCGTTGTCGCCGCACAGCCGTGTGTACTGGGCGAACTGCGCATCGGTGATGCGCGGGTCCCAGAAGAAGTGGCCGGGCGGATTGACCGAGACCATCGTGGAGCGGTGCAGCACCTTCGGGTACCGCCAGGAGTAGATCAAGGCAGTGCGTGTTCCGGCGCTGGAGCTGAGGAGGTTGATCTGTGAGTAGCCCAGGGCGGTGCGCGCCGCTTCCAGGTCCTCCACCCGCTGGAGGGCGGAGTAACCGGTGAGGTCGATCCCGTCGTCGGTGAGGCGGTCCGCACACAGTTCGAACGCTTTGGTCGTGGCAGGCAGTGTCTTTGATCCCGCGATTCCGTCGGCGGACTGCATGACCGAGGTGACCTCGGGGCAGTCCAGACGGCGCGATCCATCGATGCCCCGGTAGCCGACCAGGACCACATCGTGTCTGCCGGTGAGCCGGCTTGCCTGCGGGAAGTCCATGTTCGTTCTTCCGGGGCCGCCGCCCAGTCGGAAGATCGGTTCGGCGGGGTCAGCGGAAGTAGCCCGGACGCGGGTGACCGGAAGTGCTATCAGCTCCGACTTGGGGTCGCGCCGATTTTCCGGAACGGCAAGTGTGCCGCAGTCAGCGTCGACGGTTCCGGCTTCGGTGTCGTAGTCGCAGGGCCGCATGGTGAGCGACCCGGAGGCGGTCCCCTCGGGTACGGCCAGGAGATGTTCTGGCCGCAGCGCCAAGTAGCAGAGCGACACCAGGAGTCCGCCGGTGACCACGAAGGCGAGCAGGGGCCGCCATGACTTGAGAAGTGTCATTTCGTTTCCGTATAAGTGCGCGCGGGCCCGAGCTTTCCCCAGGCGAGGTACGACGGGCATGGGCGCGTGGGGTCGTCTCGGGTGGTTCGGACCGTCGGGGAGCCCTGTCAGCCTCGTTCCCACAGCGGCAACCGGAACATGGCGTAGGTGAACTTGCCGCTGATACGTCCTGCGGTGTCGAAGTGGAACACGTCCACGCCGTGCCATTGCATGCGGCCGCCGTAGCGTGCACGGGCGAACAGGCGCAGTGGAAGCGGCACATGCCGGCCGGACTCTCCGCTCATGTCGAGCCGGCAGGCCCAGCGGATCGTGGCGCGGCGGTTCGGCTCGTCGATGATCTTGTCGTACACGGCGAAGTGCATGGCGCCGTAGCGCCCGGCGAAGTGCGGCTCGAACTCTTTGCGGATCGCCGCGATGCCACGTCGCTCCGGGAGGTGGCCGGGCAGGTACACGGCGTCGTCGGCGAAGAAGGACATGACCATGTCGAGATCGGGGCTCGGCTCGTTGAAGGCGGCAACGAAGTCGTCAATGGTCTGACTGAGGTTGGTCGAGGTGGCGGAGATGGTCTTTCACTCCCGGAGCACGATGGGGTCGTCGGATGCCGGGACATTAACAGAACACCCATCTCTTAACAAGAGATGGGTGTTCTGTTAGATCTGGACTAGGATGAACGGTCATGTCAGCGCCATTCCAGCGGGCTCGACGCCCTGATCAGAAGGACCAGCGCCGCGAAGCCATCCTCACCGCCGCTCGGGAGCTCGCCGAGCGTTCCGGCGTGGCCAGGGTCAGCCTGCAGGACATCGCCACCGCGGTCGGACTCGCCAAGTCCAACGTGCTGCGCTACTTCGGCACGCGTGAGGAGATCTACCTGCACTTGATGATGAGCGCGGGCTCCGAGTGGGCGAGCGCGGTAAGTGCCCGGTTGCAGGAAGTGAGTGGGACCGAGGCGACGGCGGGCGTTCTCGCGGATGCCTTCGTGGACCGGCCGCTCTACTGCGATTTGACCACGCACGCGGAGACGATGCTTGAGCACAACGTGTCCGTGGAGGTACTGAAGACCTTCAAAAGGTGGGCCATCGACACCTACTGGGCGATCGGCCAACGCATCTCCGCCGCCTGCCCGGAATTGACTCCTGCCGATGGTGCAGCGCTGGTGATGACAGCCAGCGCTTTCGTGGCGAAGCTGTTTCCCATTACCCGCCCGCCCGAGGCACTGCGTGAACTGTACGCGCGCGAGCCGGACATCGCGGGAGCGTTCCCACCGTTCCGCCCGACACTCACGCGCATGGTGGCGGCTACTGCAGCCGGCCTGCCTCTGGTGACACGTTAGAGATCATCTCCTTTGGCTAACGAGCTCGTGCACGGTAAGCGGTGAGACGTCGGGCACCTGATCGTCGATCATGGCCATGTGGTGGGGAACGCATCTCGTGCAGCGATCATCAGCGACCGCAGGATCACGGGCCTGTCGGCTGACGTGAATTCTGAACTCGTAGCTGAAATAGGCGCGTTGTGGCATGAGCGTCACCAGGCACGGCTCACCTCCCGGCCGCGGAATCGGACCGTGGGCGCAGGCGCGAAGCACCGGCTGGTGTTCGTCGACCGGCTCCTGGCCACGCTCGTCCATCTTCGGCACGGGGTCACCCACGACGTGCTGGCCTGCTGGTTCGGCGTGGACCGCTCCACCATCACCAGGGCCATCGGTGAGGTACGGCCTCTGCTCGCTGAGCGAGGCTGCACCGTCAGCCCCGACGTGCGGCTGCGGTCTCTGGCCGATGCCGTTGACCACCTCGGCGCGAGTGGGGCGACCGGCATCATTGACGGCACCGAGATCCGGGTTCGTCGGCCAGCCGCCGGACGCAAGGACCGCGACAAGTTCATTTCGGGCAAGAACAAGCAGAACGCCGTCAAGTCCATGGTGGTCACGGACGGCGAGGGGCGTGTGCTGTGGTGCAGCCCGGCACGGCCCGCGAGCTGCGCCGACATCACCCACGCCCGCCAGTTAGGGCTGGTCAGGCTCCTGGTCGGCGGGCCGGCGGTGGAGATTCTCGCCGATGCCGGCTACCAGGGCCTGGGAGCCCAGACCGGCGGCAGGGTGGTGACGCCACCGCACCGCAAGTTCAAGAAGAACGCCCCGGACTGGTACGAGGAGATGCACGAGCGGCAGCGCAAGGCGCACTCCTCACGTCGTATCCGTGTGGAGCACGGCATCGCCCATCTGAAGAACTGGCGGGCCCTGGCCCGCCACCTCGGCCGCCGCGAGCACATGAGCGACACCATCCAGGCCGTCGCCGGCCTGCTGTCCCACCAGCAGACCGCGGACCTAACGGCGACACGGCAGAGCTGAACATCGAGCCCGGCCGCCATCCTCGACGCCTCACCGCTTACCGTGCACGAGCTCGTTAGCTAGTGCCGCGACCGGCAAGGTTTGCCCGTCAAGGAGCGGCGTCCGGTGCGTGTGATCGCAAGGCGGTCAGAAGTCCATGTAGCGGAGCTACCTGGGCTTTTGGCCAACGCGGCGAGCGCGCGTGCCGGGCGGTCGCGACGGGGCAAACGTTGCCGGGAGGGGCACTAGTGGTGGCGTACCTCGAGGTCAAGGGCCCTCTCGACATGAACAGCAAGGCGACCACGGCCAAGATCGCGAAGTTCCTCCTGGGCGCAGCGAATCGGCGTCCGGGCGAAGCGGCCCGACACTTCCACGGCTGCGCGCTCCTGGTCATCGGCGCACAGAAGAACAGCGCTCCCGGAGTACCGCGCGGAACCGAGGCACACGAGCTCGAGGACCGGCTCCGCCCCTGCCTCGGGCCCCAGTTCCCGGCCTTCGAGTTCGGCCGGATCGGCATCGACTCCGACCACGAGGTCCTGTTCGTCATCGCCCAGCCGCCGGAGGATGGCCAGACGATCTTCCCGTGCCACAGGAGCTATCAGGGCGACGAGCGCCCCGCCAGGCCGAAGCCTGACGGGGCGCTTGTGCGAGACTCTGGTGCGACGGCCGTTGGCAGCGGGTCAGCGACCAGATCCTCCGACATCCGAGCCGATCAGCTCATCAACCGACAAGTTGGCGCAGCACGTACTGCATGATGCCGCCGTTGCGGTAGTAGTCCGCCTCGCCCGGGGTGTCGATGCGGACGACCGCGTCGAACTCGACGCCCGTGTCCGTGGTGACCTTGACCGTGCGCGGGGTGGTGCCGTCGTTCAGGGCCGTGACGCCGGTGATGGAGAAGGTCTCCTCGCCGGTCAGACCCAGGGCCTGGGCCGAGGCGCCCTCCGGGTACTGGAGGGGCAGGACGCCCATGCCGATCAGGTTCGAGCGGTGGATGCGCTCGTAGGACTCGGCGACGACGGCCTTGACGCCGAGCAGCGCGGTGCCCTTCGCGGCCCAGTCGCGGGACGAGCCGGAGCCGTACTCCTTGCCCGCCAGGACGACCAGCGGGGTGCCGGCGGCCTGGTAGTTCTGGGAGGCGTCGTAGATGAAGGAGACCGGGCCGCCCTCGACGGTGAAGTCGCGGGTGTAGCCGCCCTCGGTGCCCGGCGCGATCTGGTTGCGCAGACGGATGTTGGCGAACGTACCGCGGATCATCACCTCGTGGTTGCCCCGGCGGGAGCCGTACGAGTTGAAGTCGCGGCGCTCGACGCCGTGCTCGGTGAGGTACTTGCCGGCCGGCGTGTCGGCCTTGATCGCACCGGCCGGGGAGATGTGGTCGGTGGTGACCGAGTCGCCCAGCTTGGCGAGGACGCGGGCGCCCGCGATGTCCTCGACCGGGGCCGGGTCCATCGTCATGCCCTCGAAGTAGGGGGGCTTTCGGACGTAGGTGGACTGCGCGTCCCACTCGAAGGTGTTGCCGGTCGGGATCGACAGCGCCTGCCACTGGGCGTCGCCCGCGAAGACGTCCTGGTAGGACTTGTTGAACATGTCCTCGCCGATGGCGTTGGCCACGACGTCGTTGACCTCGGCCTCGGTGGGCCAGATGTCCTTCAGGTAGACCGGCGCGCCGTCCTGGTCGACGCCCAGGGCGTCCCTCGTGATGTCCACCCGCATGGAGCCCGCGATGGCGTACGCGACGACCAGCGGCGGGGACGCCAGGTAGTTCATCTTGACGTCGGGGTTGATCCGGCCCTCGAAGTTGCGGTTGCCGGAGAGGACGGAGGTGACGGCCAGGTCGTTGTCGTTGACGGCCTTGGAGACCTCCTCCGGCAGCGGGCCGGAGTTGCCGATGCAGGTGGTGCAGCCGTAGCCGACGAGGTTGAAACCGACCTTGTCCAGGTACGGCGTGAGGCCCGCCTTGTCGAAGTAGTCGGTGACGACCTTGGAGCCCGGGGCGAGCGTGGTCTTGACCCACGGCTTGCGGGTCAGGCCCTTCTCGACCGCCTTCTTGGCCACCAGCGCGGCGGCGACCATCACGTACGGGTTCGAGGTGTTGGTGCAGGAGGTGATCGCGGCGACGGTGACGGCGCCGTGGTCGATCTCGTACGTCGAACCGTCGGGGGCGGTGACGAGGGTCGGGCGGGTGGGCGCGCCGTCGGTGAAGGCCGGGGCGTCGGAGGCCGGGAAGGACTCCTTGCCCGCCTCCTCGTCCTCGGTGACGTAGTTGCGTACGTCGCGCTCGAACTGCTCCTTGGCCTCGGCCAGGACGATCCGGTCCTGCGGACGCTTCGGGCCGGCGATGGAGGGGACGACCGTGGCGAGGTCGAGCTCCAGCTTCTCGGAGAAGTCGGGCTCGGCGGCCGGGTCGAGCCAGAGGCCCTGCTCCTTGGCGTACGCCTCGACGAGCGCGACCTGCTGGTCGCTGCGGCCGGTCAGGCGCAGGTACTTGAGCGTCTCGCCGTCGATCGGGAAGATCGCGGCGGTGGAGCCGAACTCCGGCGACATGTTGCCGATGGTGGCGCGGTTGGCGAGGGAGGTGGCGGCGACGCCCTCGCCGTAGAACTCCACGAACTTGCCGACGACGCCGTGCTTGCGCAGCATCTCGGTGATCGTGAGGACCAGGTCGGTGGCGGTGGTGCCGGCGGGGAGCTCGCCGGTCAGCTTGAAGCCGACGACGCGCGGGATGAGCATCGAGACGGGCTGGCCGAGCATCGCGGCCTCGGCCTCGATGCCGCCGACGCCCCAGCCGAGCACGCCGAGGCCGTTGACCATGGTGGTGTGCGAGTCGGTGCCGACGAGGGTGTCCGGGTACGCCTGGCCGCCCCGGACCATGACCGTACGGGCCAGGTGCTCGATGTTCACCTGGTGGACGATGCCGGTGCCGGGCGGAACGACCTTGAACTCGTCGAAGGCGGTCTGGCCCCAGCGCAGGAACTGGTAGCGCTCGCGGTTGCGGCCGTACTCCAGCTCGACGTTCTGCCCGAAGGCGTCCTTCGTGCCGAACTTGTCGGCGATGACGGAGTGGTCGATGACCAGCTCGGCCGGGGCCAGCGGGTTGATCTTCGCCGGGTCGCCGCCCAGCTCCTTGACAGCCTCGCGCATCGTCGCGAGGTCCACGACACAGGGCACGCCGGTGAAGTCCTGCATGATCACGCGGGCCGGCGTGAACTGGATCTCCTGGCTCGGCTGGGCCTGGGAGTCCCAGCCGCCGAGCGCGCGGATGTGGTCGGCGGTGATGTTCGCGCCGTCCTCGGTACGGAGCAGGTTCTCCAGCAGCACCTTCAGGCTGTACGGGAGGCGCGCGGAGCCCTCGACCTTGTCCAGCCTGAAGATCTCGTACGACTCGTCGCCCACGCGCAGCGTGCTGCGGGCGTCGAAGCTGTTCGCCGACACGACAGTCTCCTTCATCAATGTGCGCGTACTACCGCCATGCTGCCGCCACGACGACACGCCGATGCGCTAAGGTAAGGCTCAGTTAGGCAACCCTTACCTGTTGGCGGCTCCGCGGTACGCCTTCGGCAGATATCTCGATGTCGAGATAACCCTAGTACATGACCGCCGCGCGGTCATGTGCGGGCAAGCCGATCCCGCACCGGAGCCGCCCATCGGACGCCGAGGCGCCGGGACGCCGAGCGCCGGACACCGGGCACCGGGCACCGGGCACCGGGCACCGGGCACCTGGAAACCCGGACACCCGGGCACTGACGCCCCGGGCCCTGACACATCGGCGCGCGCGAGCCCGACCGGCGCCCCACCTGACGGCGGAGCCCCTCCCGCCCCTCATCCCTCACCCGCCCCTCCCCCCTCGACCCTCACTCGCATGGCCGCGCAACGGTTGCCGAACTCCCGGCCGGACGCGCAGCGTGGGGCCTGAGTGCCCGTCACCCCGACGGCCCCCCAGCACGGCACGTATCTCACATGTGAGTTAACCTGCCTCCATGGCAGACGACTACCTCGTACGTATCGGCAAGCTCATCCGCGACGCCCGACAGCATCGGGGCTGGACACAGAGCCAACTCGCCGAGGCCCTGGCCACCAGCCAGAGCGCGGTGAACCGCATCGAACGCGGCAACCAGAACATCAGCCTTGAGATGATCGCGCGCATCGGTGAGGCGCTCGACAGCGAGATCGTGTCCCTCGGTTACGCGGGCCCGATGCATCTGCGGGTCGTCGGCGGCCGCCGGCTCTCCGGCTCCATCGACGTCAAGACGAGCAAGAACGCGTGCGTGGCGCTGCTGTGCGGTTCGCTGCTCAACAAGGGCCGTACGGTGCTCCGCCGGGTGGCCCGCATCGAGGAGGTCTTCCGCCTGCTGGAGGTGCTGAACTCCATCGGCGTGCGCACCCGCTGGATCAACGACGGGGTGGACCTGGAGATCGTGCCGCCCGCCGAGCTGGACATGGAGGCGATCGACGCGGAGGCGGCCCGCCGTACCCGCTCCATCATCATGTTCCTCGGTCCGCTGCTGCACCGGATGGACTCCTTCCGGCTGCCCTACGCCGGCGGCTGCGACCTCGGTACGCGCACGATCGAGCCGCACATGATCGCGCTGCGCCGGTTCGGCCTGGACATCGCCGCGACGGAGGGCCTGTACCACGCCCAGGTGGACCGCTCGGTCACCCCGGGCCGCCCCATCGTGCTGACCGAGCGCGGCGACACCGTGACCGAGAACGCCCTGCTGGCCGCAGCCCGCCACGACGGCGCGACCGTCATCCGCAACGCCTCGTCCAACTACATGGTCCAGGACCTGTGCTTCTTCCTGGAGGCGCTGGGCGTACGGGTCGAGGGCATCGGGACGACCACGCTCACCGTCCACGGCCTGCCGAACATCGACGTGGACGTGGACTACTCCCCCTCCGAGGACCCGGTCGAGGCGATGAGCCTGATCGCCGCCGCCGTGGTCACCGAATCCCAGCTGACCATCCGTCGGGTGCCGATCGAGTTCCTGGAGATCGAGCTGGCGGTACTGGAGGAGATGGGGCTCGACCACGACCGCAGCACCGAGTACGCGGCGGACAACGGCCGTACCCGGCTGGTGGACCTCACCGTACGGCCGTCCAAGCTGGAGGCGCCGATCGACAAGATCCACCCGATGCCGTTCCCCGGCCTGAACATCGACAACGTGCCGTTCTTCGCGGCCATCGCCGCGGTCGCGCAGGGGCAGACGCTGATCCACGACTGGGTCTACGACAACCGGGCCATCTACCTGACGGACCTCGGCCGCCTCGGCGGCCGGCTCCAGCTCCTGGATCCGCACCGGGTCCTGGTGGAAGGCCCGACGCGGTGGCGCGCGGCGGAAATGATGTGCCCGCCCGCGCTGCGGCCGGCCGTGGTGGTACTGCTCGCGATGATGGCGGCGGAGGGCACGTCCGTGCTGCGCAACGTCTATGTGATCAACCGCGGTTACGAGGACCTGGCGGAACGGCTCAACTCGGTGGGCGCGCAGATCGAGATCTTCCGGGACATCTGACCGGCGGAAGCCGCCGCACCCCGTCCGACCTGCTACTCAGCGGGACAGGGAAGGGTGCGGCGGCATCTCTGGGACTTCTCCGGGACTTTGGGGCCGCGGCGGGCCACGAGCCACGCTCCACAGGCCCCGCCGGCCGGATGCGGCTACACGAAGATCGCGTCGATGGCGGCGCCGCCTCGTGCGAGGGCAGCACCGACGGTGCTCGCGTGTGGGAGCCGTCCCGGGAGCATGGCTTCCACGCCGTCCGCCACTTCTATGCCTTGGAGCGCGAGCCGGGGGCCGAGGTGGTCGATGACGCGGTCGGCCGCGGACTTCGAGATGCCGAAGAGCCGGGAAAAGCCGGCGCATCGTCAGATGGAACGCCAGCGACCGCACACCCCGTACCGCGATACCGGCTCAAGCCGCGATGCCGGATTCGGGTTGGAGTGCGGGTCCGAGCAGCAGGCCCCCGTCCAGGACGAATTCCGAGCCCGTGGCGAAAGACGCGTCCTGGGAGGTGATGAAGAGCAACAGGCGGGTGATGTCAGAGGGTTCGGCGAGGCGGGGGATGGCGAAGGGATCGGGCGAGTACAAGTCGGCGATGGCCGGCTGGCCCGCGACGGTGGGTTCGTTGATCAACGGTGTGGAGACAACGCCGGGGTGGATGGAGTTGACGCGAATGTTGTCCCGCCCCAGCTCCAGCGCGGCCGTCTTGGTCAGCCCGCGCACGGCCCACTTGCTGGCGGTGTAGGGGGCGTAGAAGGCGGTGCCGACGTGGGCCACGGTCGAGGCGATGTTGACGATGGTTCCGCCACCGCCCCTGCGCATCGACGGCGCCACGGCCCTGATGCCGAGGAACTGGCCGGTGACATTGACGCTGAAGGTGTGCTCCCAGGCGCGGAGTTCGGTGTGCTCGATAGGGGCCGCCGGGTTCTGGACGCCCGCGTTGTTCACCAGGATGGCGATCGGCCCGAAGTGGCCCTCGACTTCTCGCACCGCCGCCGCCCAGTCGTCCTCGCTGGCGACATCCAGGTGAACGGACAGAGCCCGATGACCGAGCTGAGCAGCGAGATCGCGGCCGGCGTCGTCGGCGCGGCCGGCGATGACGACGTTCGCCCCCTCCGCGTGGTAGCCGTGCACATGACTGCTCCCCATGCCCCCGCTGCCACCGGTGACCATGACGGTCTGGCCCTCAAAGCGTCCCATGATGCTTCCTTCCAGGCTTGCACAGTGGTGAGCCGAGTGACTCACCTCCTCACTCAGAGTAGGAGTGGGAGTAGAGGTGAGTCAAGCGACTCACCTCGCAGTGAGGGGCATACTGGAGGTCATGACGGCACAGCCTTCGGAATACCACCGGCGCGTGGCAGCGCAGAAGCGAACGTCCATCATCGAGGCGGCGACGGAGCTGTTCCTCGACTCCGGCTACGACGGCACCTCACTGGCCCGCATCGCGGAGGCGGCCGGAGTGTCGAGGGCGACTCTTTTCAAGCAGTTCACCACCAAGGCGGCCCTGTTCGAGGCGATCGTCACCGAATACTGGAAGGTCGACGACGGGGAGGCACCGCTCCCCGAGCCGGGGAACCTCCGCGCGGGGCTTGAGGCCATCGGACGCCGATACGTTGCCCTTCTCACCCAGCCCGGCATGGCCGCCCTCTTCCGCATCGTCATCGCCGAGGTACCGCGCTTCCCCGAGCTCGGCGAGACCCAGTTCAAGCTCGGCAAACTGCCCTACTTCGAATCGGTTCGCCGCTATCTGGCAGCGGAGAGCGCCGCTGGTACGGCCCGGCTTGACGATGCGGAGATGGCGGCGACCCAATTCCTCGGGATGATCTCCAACTATGTGTTCTGGCCGCGAATGCTGCTCGCACGCTGGGAGCCTGACGACTCCGCCATCACCAACGCGGTCGACCAAGCGGTGCTGACCATGCTCGCCCGATACGGCGCGCCGGGGACCCACGACGCCTGAGACACCGGGCACCACCGCTCTGCGTAACCACCTGACACCTCCCGCACCGACAGGCCCTCGATCCCGTCGATTACGCAGTCACTCACCCACAGCGCCGGCGCGGTGCGTCCGGCCGCAGACCGTCGCGTGGACTGCCGATGTCAGTTACGGGACAGCCTTTGGGTAAGTGGCCGATAACGTGTTGTCGCGTGCGTCGCGAGCAGGTCGGCGACGGCGTTCAGACAGGCAAATCCCAGCTCGGAGGACATGCCGCGCGGATTGCCGAGGACTCCGTTGGACGCGACCGCCTTGACACCGTCGGTGAATACGCGGGTGAGCAGTTCGTCGTTCATTGCCCCGGTGAAGCCCGCGGTAGCGCGATCGTTCCTCACGACGTCCGGTTGAACGGCGAGCATGATCGAGCTTTCGGCGATATCGGCATGACCTCCGACATGGTCGGCGAGGCCGGCGACGCGTTGAGCCGCGTCGCGCCATGCCTGGAGGACCGCCGCCGAGTCGGCGAACGCGATGATGTCCAGGCCGGCAGGGAGCCGTGGGGCGAGGTTCGCCTCGATCTCACTGAGCAACGGATAGTTGCCGATGTGCGCCGAGAAGATCAGCACACGTTGGAAGCCGTGCGCGGCAAGGCTTGTGCAGCAGTCGGCGACGATCGCCTCAAGCGTTTCGGGCCGCAGTGAGAGCGTTCCGGCAAAGCCGAGGTGGTGCGCGGAGCAGCCGATCCGCACCGTCGGCAGCACGAGCGCGTCACCAAGCCGCTCGGCGACAAGGACGCCCAGGCGGTCGGCGTGATCGCTGTCGACCGACAGCGGCAGGTGGGCGCCGTGCTGCTCTGTGGCTCCCATGGGAAGGACCGCCGTACGCATACCGCTCGCGATGGCATTCGCGATGTCGGGCGAGGTCAAACGCTCAATCCGCAACTCGCTCACGTGTGGTCACTCCTCCTGAAGGGCAGGCCCGAGCAGTCCTCATTGTTACCAGCACATAACGCTACTTGGACTCTAGCGCGACCTTGACCAGGGTTGAGCTACGCCTTACGTTATCGACGAATAACATTTCGGCGGAAGGGCCGTCATGGACTTCATCCTCACGACCGAGGGGGACACCCCGGTCGGGCTCACGCACGAGCACCGCTTCCGCGGCGCCTTCCTGTTCGAACGCTCCCAGGGCCACATGGTCGCCGACCCCGACCACTGCGCCGAACACGTCCAGCGCTACGCCGACATGGGCGTCGACGCACTCGTCCTGCGAGTCGGCAGCCTCCCCCACCACCACGCCAACCGCACCAAGGAGACCGCGCGATGAGTGACCTCTACAAGCACGGCACTGGCGACGTCCTCGTCGAACGCCGCGACGATGGTGTCCTCCTCATCACGATCAATCGGCCCGAGCGGTACAACTCGCTCACCATGCCCATGTTCGAGGAGATGAACCAGATCTGGGCCGACGTCGAGCGCGACGATCAGACTCGCGTCGTGGTTGTCACCGGAGCCGGCAAGGCCTTCTGTACCGGGATGGACGTGGCGCAACCCGATCCCACGCCTGAGCAGACGCTCGCGATGCTGGAGACGGAGCGCAAGCGGGTTGCCACCGTCCTGCGCATCGAGAAGCCGATCATCTCCGCGATCAACGGTCCCGCGGTCGGCTACGGCCTGTCGACCGCGCTCCTTGCCGACATCAGCATCGCCGCGGACGACGCGGTGCTGATCGAGGGCCACACCAAGGTCGGTGTGACGGCCGGCGACCACGCCGCACTCATCTGGCCACTGCTCGTCGGCATGGCCAAGACCAAGTACTACGTACTCACCTCCGAGAAGCTGACCGGTGCCGAAGCCGAGCGGATCGGGCTTGTGAGTCTGTCCGTTCCCCGTGAGCAGGTACTGCCCCGTGCTCTCGAGGTCGCATCCCAGCTGGCGCGTGGTCCCCAGCAGGCTCTCCGTTTCACCAAGCGCGCACTCAACGCCTGGCTCACCCACGCGGTACCCCAGCACGAACTGTCCTCGGCGCTCGAGATCATCGACTTCGCCGGCGCCGACTACGCCGAAGCGCGCCAGGCCTTCCGGGAAAAGCGCCCTGTGGACTTCCCCTCCGCCCGCATGGCCGGCGCCCCGGCGAACTAACCGGAGACGAGCATGACCGCAGGTTCGAACGACATAGCGCTCAGCGCTGTCCACGCCTCCGACGAAGCGGACGGCGTGGTTGTCATCACTCTGAACCACCCGCCCGCAAACGCGCTCAGTGACTCGCTCATCAGCGACCTGACGGCGAAGCTGGAGACCCTCGCCAAGGGCCCTGATGCCCCCGCGCTGGTTCTGACGGGTGCCGGCGAGCGCTTCTTCTGCGCGGGTGGCGACATGAAGGAAGCCGTCGACTTCAACGCCGATGCGATGGCCGGGCGGATGAAGTCGTTCCACGCGCTGCTCTGCGCACTGGAGAACTATCCCCGGCCGCTGGTGTGCGCGGTCAACGGCTGGTGCGTGGGTGGCGGTATCGAGATGGCGCTGTTCGCTGACGTGGTGTACTCGTCGACTACAGCGCGTTTTGTCTTCCCCGAGATCAAGCACGGAATGCTGCCGGCCGTAAAGGGAATCGCTCACGTGCGTGAAATCCTTGGTGACCGCGCAGCCCGGCGGCTCTTGCTGGGCGGAGAGCCCATCGATGCGTTCGATGCGAACGCGATAGGCATCGTCGACCAGGTGGTCAACCAGGACGACCTGCTCCCGACCGCGCTGGCGGATGCGCGCAAGGCAGCAGCGGCGCCGCCGGCCGTGTTCGCAGCGCTCAAGCGGGCTCTTTGCTCGGAGACTGCCGGTTGGCCAGACGAGGAAAAGCTCCGCGTCACGGTTGCCGACGCGCGCACGGTCTTCCTTGACCCTGCCGCCCGAGCTGCCCGCGAGGAGTACAACCGTTGATCAATTTCAAGGACTGGACCCGGCTGCCTTTCGTTCGACATTGTCCCGGTTCCCTTCAGGAATGACGATTACAACGACACGAAGCGATGAAGGAACACCGCACGGGTTCACTGCGAGTTCCTTCGCTTCCTTGTCTCTCGCGACAAAGGGTGAGAATAAATTCGACTACGGCAAATTCGAATTCGATGAGGCAGGTCATCCGCTGCTGTCCGATGCAGCGACGGTCATCCGGTGCGAACTGGAGCAGGCCGTGCCCGGCGGAGATCACGTGATCCTCATCGGTCGGGCGCACGACGCCGGACAGGCAACAGCAAGCCGGTGACCTGGTACAGAGGCGGCTTTCTCCCTCTTGGGGAAAGTGCGGCATGAATCTCATCGGGCCCGGGCTTGTCAGCTCTGTAAGAGAGGCCGTCTCATGGATCTGACCAGTTTCCAACCGACCCGGACGCTACCGGGGCTGCTGCTCGATCGCGCGAGCCGAGAACCTGACACCGTCGCGCTGCGCTACTGGCGTGATGGTGCTGCACAGGCGGTCACGTGGCGGTCGTACGCGGTCCAGGTGCGCGATCTGGCACTCGGTCTCGCCGCACAAGGTGTGAAGCACGGTGATCGCGTCGCGGTGCTGAGCAGCGCCCGCCCGGAGTGGGTGTTCGCCGCTCTGGCCGTGCAGAGTGTCGGCGGGATCGTGATCGGCGTATATCCGACCAACTCGCCCGCCGAGATCGAGCAACTCCTCGTGCACAGCGAGGCGGTCGCCTTCGTCGGCGAGACAACGACAGACCTCACCACATTAGCGGGGATCGCCGCGCGTACACCGAAGCTGCGGCTCGTGGTCGGAATCGACGACGCCCCGCCGGCGCTGCCCCGGACGATCAAGGGGACAGGGTGGGAGACGCTGCGGGAAGAAGGAGCACGGTATCCCGACGGCCCGGCTCGCCTGTCCGAACTGGTTTCTGCGGGCTCTCTCGACGATGCCGCCGTGCTCTTCTACACGTCGGGGTCCACGGGAGCACCGAAAGGCGTCACCCACTCGCACCGCACTCTCCAGCACTCAATGCAGACCGTCATCGGACTCTACCCACAGCTGATCAGCCACGATCACGATGTGGTGGGCTTCCTGCCACTGGCCCACGTGGCGCCGGCGGTGGTTTCGGTTTTCACGCCGCTGCTCTCACGGCTGGTGGTCACCTACTGCGGCATCCCTGACTACGAGGATGTCCTGCGCGCGGTACGGCCGACCGTGGCGCTCTGGCCGCCGCGCTTCTACGAGAAGATTGCCGGCGAACTGATCGCACGGCCGGCATCCTGGCCGCGACTCCGCCGCTACGCCTATGACGCCGCGATGCGGGTGGGCCGCAAGGTGGCCGAGCTCCGCTGGTCTCGTCACCGGCCCTCACTATTGCTGCGGATCGCGTACGCTGCCGCCTTTCGCGGAGTGTTTCTGCCGTTACGGGCAACCGTCGGAATGGATCGCGTCCGGATCGCCTACACCGCATCTGCCGCGATGCCCGAGAGCGTCCTCGCGATTTGGCAGATCTGGGGGCTCGACCTTCGCGAGTGTTACGGCCTCACCGAGACCGCCGGCACTCCCATCGCGCACTTCAGTCAGCCGTTCCCTCGACCAGGCTGCATCGGCAAGGAGTTTCCGGACCCGCGCTTCCAGGTGAAGGTCGCGGACGATGGTGAAATGCTGCTCCGCGCGCCGCTGCTCTTCGACGGATACTGGCGCAACGCTGCGGAGACCGAGGCTGTTTTCCAGGATGACTGGTTCTGCACCGGTGACCTGATGGAGCGCACACCCCAGGGCGACATCCGGCTCATCGGCCGCAAAAAGGATGTGATCATCACTCGCGGCGGCAAGACGATCAATCCTCAGCCCATTGAAACCCGGCTGAGGGAAAGCTCGCTGATCAACGAAGCCATCGTCGTCGGTGACGCCCGCAAGTACCTCACCGTTCTGTTCGAGCCGAGCACAACTGTGGACGCGCAGTCGGCAGAAGCGCTGGCCGAACGCCTGCGAGCGGAGGTGGATCGGGTCAATGCAGACCTCGCCCGCGTAGAGCAGTTGAAGGACTTTCGCATCCTGCCGCGGCCCCTGCGGGTCGAGCACGGAGAGCGGACCGCGAACGGCAAGATGAAGCGCAATGCCGTCGTGCGCTCGTTCGCAACGCTGATCGACGAGATGTACGGCGCGAACGATGACGCGGCGATCGCGAACCACGTGCGCTCCAAGCCGAACTAGGGCGTGTTGCGAAAGTGCTGGTCACAGCCATTCGTTGATGGCCGCGACCAGCACGGTCGCCTCATAGCGGACGGCGAGCTTGTCGTACCTCGTCGCCACCGCGAAGAACGGCCGCATCACGGCCTGCCGATTCCCGGGGCCTCAGCAGGCCGAGTGACCTGCGACGTTAAAGGCCAAGCTCAGGAAGAGGGAGCTCAGACCTCGCAGTGCAGCTACCTGGAAGTCACGCAGCTGGCTCCGGGGCTACTGATGCCGGGGGAAAGCCTGTGCCTTCTGCGCCGAAAGAGTCTTGTAGACGGTACCGGCGAGGTCGGGCAGCGTGTCCCCCTCGCCAACGGCGCTGTTGACAGTAAGGGCGATGATCATGCCAGTCTTCGGGAAGTACATGTGCAGCACCCGGTTTCCATAAGTGGCCCCCTCATAGAACCAGACCGTCCCGGCCACAGGATGGACGATCTTCACGAGACCGAGCCCGAAACCGAAGGGATCGTCGGCCGTGACGTTCTTGATGGGCTTACTCGTCTTCATCGAGACCAGGGACTCCAGCTCGCGCTGCTGCGCTGGGGGCAGCAGTCGACCGCTGTACAGCGCCCTGTCCCAAGCCGTCATGTCCCTCAGTGAACTCACCAGGCCACCCGCCCCTTGCGCCCAGGACAGGGCGAGCGGAGGAACCGACTTGTTGAGATGCTTCGGCAGGTCGGAATGGGTGGAGTACGGCGTCGGCATGCGCGAGGCCGTACCCGGAGGGCAGTCCGGGGGGAGGCAGGTGTCGTTCATTCCGAGAGGTTCGATGATGCGCTCAGCGAGCTGCTCATCGTACGTATCGTGCGACGCTCGTTCGACAATCATCTGCGCGAGGAGGTAGTTCGTATTCGAGTACTCGTACGTCGCGGGACCCAGCGGCTGGCCCTCCACATAGGACATCAGGCGCTCCAGCGTGAAGCGCGTGGACGGATGGGCGTCGAAATCCTTCAGGAACGCATTCTGCTCGGTGTAGTTGGGGATGCCGCTGGTCATCGACAGCAGTTGCTCGATGGTGACATCGCGCCACGCCGGATACTGGGGAAGCCACTTTCCCAGCTTGTCCCGTATGGACAGTTTTCCTTCGGCCTCCAGTTGAAGCAGCAGCACGGACGTGAACGCCTTGGTGTTGCTGCCTATCTGCCACAGCGCCGTGCTGTTCACCGGTCGACCAGCGCCGTAGCGGAACGTCCCCGCATCAACCGAGATATCAGGTCGCTGATCGGCATAGGTCACCCGAAGGGAGACCGCTGAGAAATGGTCCTTGGCGCCCTGAGCGTCCAGATATTTCTTGAGGTCACTTCGCAGTGACGCGGTGGCACTGCGAACGGACGGCTCCACCACTGCGTGCGCGACGGCCGGCCCACTTCCCGACACCGTCATCCCCGAAACAAGCGCCGCGGTGGCCGTCGCCAGGGCCACGAGGCGCTTCCCTTGCCGACCACCCCGCCGACGAAGCCTGTACCTCATTGTCGCTATTCCTCCATCGATTCGAACAGAACTGGGAACGACGATCACGCTACGCGGTGGAGGCACGGCAGGTAATGGGGGCAACCCCCGCTTGGTAGAGGTGCTGACCCCCTGACTGAGTCCAAGTACAGCTTCGAAGGCAGCCATCTGCCCGTCGGAAGAGGAGAGACCACAACGGTCATTGACTCATCCCCGAGGTGGGACAACTGACTCCTCAGAAGACATGGAGTCCTATAGCTCTGGTGGATCTCGCGTTTCAGGAACCTCCCTGTGCGATTGTCAAACCGCGGACGCGGCTGGTTGTGCGACTTTGGGCGTTTTTCAGAAGTGGATCTTGATGTGTCAAGATCCACCTCATGGAGAGGCACGATCTGACGAATGCGCAGTGGGCGAAGCTGGAGCCCCTGCTCCCTGTTGGAAAGAAGTCCGGACGACTGCCGGTACACACCAAGCGGCAGCTGACAGACGGCATACGCTGGCGCACCCGCGCCGGTGCTCCGTGGCGGGACGTGCCCAAGCGGTACGGCCCATGGGGGACGGTGTACGGACTGTTCCGCCGTTGGCAGCGGGACGGCACCTGGCACCGCATCTTCGGGCAACTGCAGGCCCGGGCCGATGCCGAAGGACTGATCACCTGGGACGTCTCGGTGGACTCCACCATCGCCCGCGCCCACCAGCATGCGGCCGGTGCCCGCAAAAAGGGGATCTGCGGATCGAGCCGCCCGGTGGTCTGTTCACCGAGCCGGACGACGACGGTCTCGGACGCTCCCGGGGTGGGCTGACCACCAAGTTGCACCTGGCGGTCAAGCAGGCCCAGAAGCCGATGTCGCTGGTGATCACGGCCGGACAGCGCGGTGACTCCCCGCAGTTCCAGGTGGTCCTGGGCCGTATCCGGGTGCCTCGGCTCGGGCCGGGCCGTCCGCGTACCCGGCCGGACAAGGTTCGCGCCGACAAGGCGTACGGCTCCCGCGCGAACCGCGCCCACCTGCGCAAGCGCGGCATCCGCTGCACGATCCCGGAGAAGCGCGACCAGACCGCCAACCGCAAGAAGCGCGATTCCCGCGGTGGCCGGCCACCGCAGTTCGACGCTGCCGACTACAAAGAGCGCCACGCGGTGAAGTGCGGAATCAATCGCCTCAAGCGCCACCGCGCGGTGGCGACGAGGTATGACAAGCTCGCCGTCCGCTATGAGGCGACCGTGCTGGTCGCGGCCATCAACGGATGGCTGTGACCAGCACTTTCGAAACACGCCCTACGGCACCACGTCAGTTCTCGCGGGCCGGACTGCGCCGGGTTGCGGAGCGTTTCTGTTTCTGCCCCTCGGGCATGGGCAGGACCGCCAGTGCGGTGTCTGCGATGTTCCGCAGCGTCTCCGGGTCCAGGCCGGCCTTGCCTACCGCCTCGATACCGCGGACCACCGTCAGCAGCAGTGCCGCCAGCCGCTCCGGATCCGCAGCGCTATCGATGTCGCCGTGGCGCTGGGCGGCGCTGATCTCCGCCCGCAGCAGGGTCAGCAGTGCCGTCATGGTCTCGGCCGACCGTCCGGCGACCGTCGGATCGTGCTGGGCCAGTTCCGCCGCGCCCTTGGCCAACAGGCACCCGCGGCGCTCGGTGTCTGAGGCGGCGTTCTCCGCCATCAGGTGCACGTATCCCGACAGCCGGGCCAAGGCCTCTGCGTCCGGGCCACCTGCCAGCCGCCCTTCGGCCACCTCAACGACTGCGGCGCACCAGTCGCCGAATACACGGTGGAACAGCTTGCCCTTGTCGCCGAACGCGCCGTACAGGCTGCCCTTGCCGAGGCCAGTCGCCTGGGCGATGTCGTCCATCCGGGTTCCCGCATAGCCGGTCGCCCAGAACTGTTCCCGGGCCCGCTCCAGGACTTGGCGTTCGTCGAATGCGCGTGGTCTCGGCATGGTCGCACTCTATCCATTCTTGACTCGATCGTCCATTACCGCTTACGTTATGGACGATCTATTCCAGAACTGAAGGGGTTCGACATGCCAGGCGTACTGCAGGAGAAGGTGGCCGTGATCACCGGAGGGACCAGCGGGATCGGGCTGGCCATCGCCCACCGCTTCGTCCGGGAGGGCGCACGGGTCTTCGTGACCGGCCGGGACATCGGCCGCCTCGAGGCAGCAGTCAAGGAGATGGGCCCCGCGGCCACCGGCGTACGATCCGACGTCTAACCTGGCCGACCTGGACGCGCTCTACGCGCGAGTCCGCGAGGAGGCCGGACGCATCGACGTGCTGGTGGCCAACGCGGGAATCGCCGCGGACGCCGCGCTCGGAGCCCACACCGAGGTGAACGTCGACCTGACGCTCGCCGTCAACGTCAAGGGCACACTCTTCACCGTTCAGAAGGCGCTCCCGCTGCTGGCGGAGAACGCCTCCATCGTGGTCGTCGGCTCGAGCAAACAGCGTGCGGCCCAATGAGCAGCTCGAGGTCTACAGCGCCTCGAAGGCGGCGGTGAGCAATCTCGTGCACAACTGGGCACGGCAGTCACGGGAGCGCCGATTCCGGGTCAACGTGCTCAGCCCGGGTCCCACGCGGACCCCTGGCCTGCTGGGCGCCGCAGGGTCGGCCGCCGATCAGTTCGCCGAGGCCACCGTGCCACTGGGGCGGCTGGCCGACGCCGAGGAAATCGCCGAGGCCGCCCTCTTCCTGGCCTCGGACGCCTCGTCGTTCGTCACCGGCGCCGAACTCTTCGCCGACGGCGGCTACACCCGGGCCTGAACGACGGCCGGTGGCGCGCATCCGGTTCCCGCGAAGCGATGGGGCGCACTCCCGGCCGCACGTGTGCGTCGCACGAGGTCCCCGTGCGGGGACGAGCTGCGGAGCGTCGCCCCACTGACCTGGGGTGATCAGCAAGGCAAGTGGGCGGCGTCCGCCCTCACCGGCAAGCTGGATCTTGCAGGTCAGGCCGCCCCGTGAGCGTCCCGGGCCCTCATCGGGGCGGTGCTGCGGGGGCGTGTGTCTTTTCCCCGGGAGCCGCGGGGGTTTCTTACGCGCTCCCGCGCGGTCTTCCACCGACCGAAACGCGCAGGCAGATTCCGCCACGGTACCCCGGTGTGCTGCCGGAAAAGAATTCCGTTGACCACCCTGCGATGACTCTCCCAACGGCCCCCGCGCTGACCGGACTTCGGTAGATGCGGCTTCACGGCTTCAGCCGGGGTCGCTGTCAGCGTTCAGATATCCACCCATGCGGTGCCACAGGCGCCTGCGTCATGCTGGACAGATCCACTGCGCTTGACTCACCCGATGCGCCCTCGCCCCATG
Organism: Streptomyces hebeiensis; assembly: GCF_052983195.1. NCBI lineage: Bacteria > Bacillati > Actinomycetota > Actinomycetes > Kitasatosporales > Streptomycetaceae > Streptomyces > Streptomyces hebeiensis. The sequence continues at coordinate 6,328,890 of NZ_CM129812.1, read as the reverse complement.
AAGCGACCTGGTCGACCGCCGTCGCTGCTGTCGCTTCACCGGATGCGTTTTTCGCTCCCGGCCCAGGCATGCTCACGCAACACGAACTTCTGGATCTTCCCCGTGGAAGTCTTCGGAAGCTCTGTAAACGTGACCGTTTTCGGCACCTTGAACCGCGCCAATCTGCCCTTCACATGCTCGATGATCTCCGCCTCAGTGGCCGTGGCACCGTCCTTCAAGCGCACATAGGCGGCGGGGACTTCACCCCAGCGCTCGTCCGGAACGGCGATCACCGCAGCCTCCAACACCGCTGGATGATCCTCGATCGCCTGCTCCACCTCGACTGATGCGATGTTCTCTCCCCCGGAGATAATCACGTCCTTCGAGCGGTCACGCAGTTCAACGTACCCGTCAGCGTGCACGACGCCGATGTCACCGGTCCGGAACCACCCGTCCGGCACCGCTGCCAGGGTGGCCTCCAGGTCGTCGAGGTAGCCGAGCATGAGGTTGTTGCCGCGCAATGCGATCTGTCCCGTGGTGACACCGTCAGCAGGAACGTCGGTGCCATCGTTCGCGATCACCCGCGGCACGCACGAGATCATGTTCCCGACGCCCTGGCGCGACTTGAGCCGCGCTTTCGCGTCGGCGTCGCGGTCGTTCCACTCCGGGCGCCAGTCGCACAGCATCGCCGGGCCGTAGGTCTCGGTCAGCCCGTACAGGTGTGTGACCTCGAACCCAAGCTCCGACGTCCGACGCAGGATTGCCGGTGACGGCGGCGCCCCACCAGTCGCGATGCGCACCTTGCGGTCCAGCGGCGCGGCCTCATTGGCATCGGCGATCATCGACAGCACCGTCGGCGCCCCATTGAGGTGCGTGACACCCTCTTCCCGGAGTAGTCGCCAGATCTCCGCCGGGTCCGCCTTCGGCAGGCAGACATGCGTCGCGGCCGCTGCGGTCACCGCCCATGGGAACGTCCATCCGTTGCAGTGGAACATCGGCAGCGTCCACAGGTACACGCTCGACGGCGTCAGTCCCGTGTGCCCCACCATGGCCACGGCCTGCAGGAACGCCCCCCGGTGGTGGTACATCACGCCCTTGGGGCGACCTGTGGTCCCGGAGGTGTAGTTGATCGACAGCAGAGACCGCTCATCGGCCGGGGTCAGGTGCAGCGGCTCCGAATCAGCCAGTAGATCCTCGTACTCCCGCCCCGACCGGATCCGGTGTGGCGGAGCGTCCAGCCGGGTGAGGACCTCGTCCACCAACCCGTCGAACGACGGGTCATGGATCAGCACGGCGGCCTTGGAGTGCTCCAGGATGTAGGCAACGTCGTCTACTGCGAGCCGCGTGTTCACCGCGACCAGCGGCGCCCCCGCCCACGGCACCCCGAAATGCACCTCCAACGACACATGGGTGTTCGGCGACAGCACCGCCACCGGGCGGCCTTCGGCCAGCGGTGCCAACCCACCTGCCAACCGCTGACACCGGTCACGCAGCGCCGCATAGGTCCACCGGGACTGCCCATCCACCACCGCGACCCGGTCTCCGTGCGCCGCCGCGGCACGATCCAGATACGACGTCGGGGTCAACGGCTCGAAGGACAAGGAGTCCACGTCGTGGGTCATCACGCAGTCCCCTTGGTGTGGTTGGCGTGGTATTGGCGGAGTGCTTCTTCGTGGGCGGGGCGTGCGGCGCGGATGTCGGCGAGGACGTCGTCGGCTGAGCGGACCACGTTGCGGGGGTTCTTGAAGCGGGGGATGACGTACTTGCCGAAGAGTTCGATGGAGCGCATGAGCTGGTGGTGGGGGAGGCTGTCGACTCGCAGGACGAGTGCGTCGACGCCCATGTCGGCGTAGCGCTGGACGTGTTCGGCGCAGTGGTCGGGGTCGCCGACCATGAAGCCCTGGGAGCGTTCGAACATGTACTCCTCGTCGTTGAAGTCGATGTCCTTGACGGCGCCCATGTAGGCGTAGTCCTTCGACAGCTTGGAGAGGCGTTCGTAGGCGTCGGTGGAGAGCTTGGCCATCTCGAACAGGGGCTTTGCTTCGGTGCGGGCCTGTGCGGTGGTCTCGGCGCAGTGCATACCACCGGCGACGGCGACCATCTTGCGCGGGGTGATCGGGTAGGGGTGGTCCGTGGCGGCGAGGGTCTTGTCATAGAGCTTGACCATGTTCTCGACGAGGTCGTAGCCGAGGTAGAGGCCGCCCATGATGGCGCCGATACCCATGGAGGCGGCGGTCTCGACGGAGCCCGGGCTGCCGGCGGCGGCCGAGATGGGCGGGTAGGGGCCCTGCAGGGGCTTGGGGACGAGGCTGCGGGGCGGGATCTTGTAGTGGTCGCCCACGTAGGAGAACACGTCGTCCAGGAAGGCGCGACGGATCAGCTCGATGCCTTCGCGCCATTGGGCCTTGTTCTCCGAGGGGTCGACCTCGAACGCGCGCAGCGCGAGTGTGGTGTTACCGCGGCCGGTGCCCAGTTCAACGCGGCCGTTGGAGAGGATGTCCTCGGTGGCGACGCGTTCCGCGACGCGCAGGGCGTGGTTCATCCGGGTCGGCAGCAGCGTCACGAGGTGGATGAAGCGGATTCGGCTCGTGAGGGCCATCAGGTAGGGGTAGAGCACCTCCGGAGCCGAGACCGAGGCCGTACCCAGGGCGACGTGCTGCTCGGAACTGCCGAAGGCATCGAAGCCCACCCGCTCCGCCAGCAGCACCTCCTCGATCAGCTCCCGATAGCGGTGCTCATGCGTGAGCCCGACCGGGGTGTCTCCCTCAGTCATGAGGATGAAGTCCATGACAACCCTTCCGCTCGAAATGTTAATCATCAATAACGTAGAAGATTGCCCATCCCTGGTCAAGGCTCCAACAGGAGGCATACACCGTTAGTTACTGGTAACAAAGAGGGACGGACTGAGCATGCACCGCCGACCACGCGGGGCGTACCGACGTCGACGAGGGTGCGATCTTGCTAGCTGAGCCAGTGGAAACGGCTGCGCCGCATAGGCGTTGACCACACGTTGCCGCGCGCCCTGGCACGTTCCACCGCGCACCTGGGGCTGCGACCGCTCCTGAAACGTGAGTCCGAGTCGGGGACTTGGCAGTCGGGCCGGTGGGCGGCAGAGTTCCGCAGGTGTCGGATGATCTTGTGCCTGATGATCTGTGGGCTGGTGCCGCTCCGTTGCTGTCGCCTCCACCGTCGCGGCGTCGGTGTCCCGGCCGACTGCCGGCGGACGACCGTTCGGCTCTGCGCGGGATCGTCTATGTTCTGCGCATGGGCGTGACCTGGGCGGACGTGCCGACCGAGACGATCGGCCGCAGCCGGGGTGGCGTGCTGACGGCGTCTGCGGGACTGGACCGAGGACGGTCTATGGCCCCGCCTACACGCCATTCTTCTCGCGGAACTTCGAAAGGCGGGTCGTCACAAGCCTGCGCGGCCACGACCACACCTGGGAGGTGGTCGCCATGGCGGCGCTGATACCGAGCACGGCACCCATCGAGAGCGACCGCACACCCGCGCTCTCGTGTCAGATGGTGTCCGCTGGGATGAGCAGTGCGTTGATGGCGGCGGTGCGGATGGTGGTTGCTACGGTCTCGGGGTCGAGTCCGCTGTTGAATTGCGGGACGGCGTTGATCATCGAGAAGACGGCGTGGGTCAGGACGCGGGTCTGGGCGTCCGACAGATCGGGCCGCAGCCGTGTGAGCAGGCCGCTCCACTCCTCGGCGTACAGGCGCATCATGCGTCGCATGCGATGGCGTTCGTCGTCGGGGACATTGTGTTCGTTCTTCAGGAACACCAGCGTGGACGGCACGTTGTCGAGAGTGCGTCTGACGTGGTAGTCGATCATCGCTTCGAGTGCCTGGCGTGGATCCGAGATCTCGGCTGCCGTCCTGCGCGCGTTCTCCAGCAGCTCGTTCAACGGATCCTCAAGCACGGCGATGAGCAACGCCTGCTTGCTGGGGAAGTGCCGGTAGAGGGCGGGGCCGGTCACGCCGGCGCGGGAGCCGATCATCTCCGTGGTGACCGCATCGAAGGCACGCTCGTTGAACAGCTCGCCGGCGACCTTGATCAGCACCTGCCGACGTGTCGCGCGCGGAGATGCAGTACGAGGAGAAGGTGAGCCAGTCATGTACGAAGCTTACGTGAGTTGCCGATAACGGATCGTTGCGTGCGTCGTGAGCGGGATGGCGACGCCGTTCAGGCAGGCAAAGCCCAGCTCAGAGGACATGCCGCGCGGGTTGCCGAGCACTCCGTTGGACGCGACAGCCTTGCCGCCGTCGGTAAATAACCGCCTCAGAGGTCGGTGCCCCGAAATCAGCAGGCGGCTCAGGTGGCTCCGAGCCTCGGCCTGCGGCGAAAGCGTCTGGCGCAACCGTTCTGCACCGACGGTCGAGTGCGTCTTCTCATGCGGGGCGACAGCGAGTCCTGCCGAGCGGCCAGGCGGTTTCGTTCGGATCATCGGGCGGACCAGAGGGGGACGCCTGCGATGTGGAGCCCGGCCAGGCAGATGGCGACTGTCTTGTCGTAGCGGGTCGCCTCGCCAGTCGCCGCACTTCTCCGGCAGATGCACCCGCCGCGTTCCGGTCGGGAACTTGAGGCGATCGCGTCGATCACCTACGGGCGATCCCGCCAGCGGCCCCGCATAGGCGTCCGGGACGGGAGCAACGGCTCGATCCGCGCCCACTGTTCGCGATGGAGCGGCCCTCCAGGTACGTGGCGCGCACGCCGGCGTCTTGTCGGCTGGGACGGCGGGGCGGTGTCCGCCCGTCGCGCCCTTGGCCTCGGCGGCGCGCAGTCCGTCGTAGGTCAGTTCCCGCTGGAGGTCGCGCTGGAGTTCGCCGGCAGCGGCAAGGGGTGCGTTGATGTCCGCCGGCATGCCGGCGAGCGGGGCGTCCACGTGGTCCTCGACAGCATCGGCGGTGCCATGACCCAGGACCTCGCCGAACTGCTCGCCGACGGCGGCGGGCCTTGTCCCGGAGGAGTGGACACCTGTTCGTGTTGTTATGCGGCGAGTGTCAGGGTAGCTGACCGTTGCTCGTAGGCGATCGGTGCCTGCTGTCCGTTCGCTGAGTGTCGTCGGCGGGTGTTGTAGCGGGTGGTCCAGCGGAAGACGGCCAGGCGGCAGGCGCGGGCCCCGTCGAAGCGGCGGGCGCCGCGGAGCGTCTCGCGTTTGAGGGCCGCGTTGAAGCTCTCGGCGAGCGCATTGTCCGCGCTCGTGCCGACCGCACCCATGGACTGTCGCACCCCCAACTCAGCGCATACATCGCCGAATTGGCGGGAGGTGTATTGCACTCCGTGATCGCTGTGGAAGACGGCTCCGGCCAGGCTGCCGCGGGTCGCGGCGGCTGCCTGGAGCGCGTCGGCGACCAGCGAGGTGCGCATGTGGTCGGCGATCGACCAGCCCACCAGGCGGCGCGAGAAGCAGTCGATCACCGTCGCCAGATACAGGAACTGGCCGTCGCCCACCGGCAAGTACGTGATGTCGCCGACGTACTTGGTGTTCGGGGCGGTGGCGGTGAAGTCGCGCCGGAAGAGGTCCGGCACCGGCGTCGCGGACGGTTCGGGCACGGTGGTGACCTGGCGCTTGCGCAGCCGCAGCCCGGCGATGCCGTACTTGCGCATGACCCGTCCGACACGCTTGTGGTTCACGTGCTCGCCCTGGTCGCGCAGCTCGGCGGTGATCCGCGGGCGACCGTAGGTGCCGTCCCATTCGGCGTGCACGGCCCTGATCCGCTCGGCGAGCGCGGCGTCCGCCCCGCTCGCGCGCGGCGCGGGCCTGACGGCCGGCCCGCCATTTGTAGAAGCTGGAGCGGGCGACCTCCAGCACGTGACACAACCGCTTCACGCCCCAGGCGCGGTGGTGGTCCTCGACGAACTGGAAGCGGTTGGTCACCAGGTCATCTCTTGTGCGAAAAACTTCGTGGCCTTGCGTAGGATGTCACGCTCGGTGGCCAGTTTCTGGTTCTCCTTGCGCACCGTCGCCAGCTCACGGCGCAGGGCCTCGTTCTCGGCCTGAAGCTCTTCGGCCGTCGGCGGGGAATCCACCGTGTTCTTCTCCGTGCTCGTACTCGTCGTGCTGCCCCCGCCGTGTCGGGCCCGTTCGGTCCGTACCCAGTTGCGCAGCGTCTCCCGGCTGATCCCCAGGTCCTTGCCGACGCCCTCGAAGGTGTGGCCCGGGTCCGACAGGTACAGCGCGACGGCGTCCGCCTTGAACTCGGGCGAGTAGACCTTCATCACCATAAAAGATGCCTCCTACCCGGCCCCTACCGGGGCCGGGCTCAGAGGTGTCCACCACTCGGGGACAGGTCCCGGCACCCTGATCTCCTACGGGCGGCTGGGTTCCGGCACGACACCGTTGGAGGCGCTTCCCCTCGTGGCGCGGGCGCTGACGGTGCGGGGGGTGTCGATACTGCGCTGGATGAGCCGCACCCCCAAGGAGAGGGCCCAGGACGTCGCCTTTGCCCAGGACCTGGCGCAGAACACGCCGGACCTGCTTGAAGTCGCGGCCAGCTACGACCTCGCCGACTTCAAGGCGGCCGTCGAGCACGCCCGCCGCCCGGCCAAGAGCGGAACCGTCTTGCTCACCACACCGCGGACGGCCGACTCCGGACACGGGGCCGCCTGATGAAGATCGGAATGCTCGGAGCCGGAGCAGTCGCTCAGGCCATCGCCCGGCACGCGATCCGTCACGGCCACGAGGTCGTGCTCAGCAACAGCCGAGGGCCGGCCTCCCTGGCCCCACTGGTCAAAGACCTCGGCGCGCTCGCGGCAGCCGCGACCCCTGCGGAGGCCGCCACCGCGGACCTCGTCGTGCTGGCGGTCCGCTGGCCGCAGACCCCTGACGCCGTCGCCGGGCTCCCCCGCCTGGACAATACCGTCGTCATCGACGCTACCAACCAGTTCGCCTCCCTTCCCCCGAACCCGGAGATCGCCGACCTGGGCGACCTCACCGGAAGCGAATACGTGGCCTCCCTGCTTCCCGGCGCACGCGTGGTCAAGGCGTTCAACGCCCTCTACGCGCAGTTCATCGCACCCGATCCCCGCCACGAGGCGGGGCGGCAGGTGCTGTTCCTCGCCGGCGACGACGCCGACGCCAAGAACACCGTGAGAGACCTGACCTCCGAGTTCGGCTTCGCCCCCCGTCGACCTCGGAACGCTGCGCGAGGGAGGGCGCCTCAATCGATCTCCCGGACCTGCACACGTTCAGCCACGTGATCAATTCTGGCCGTCCGATGCCGCCCGGCGCAGCAAACGGGCGACACGTCACGACGGGGCAAACCTTGCCGGTCGCGGCACTAGTGTGATGCGCCAGAAATCCTGATGGTTAGTTCTGCTCTGTTTTCGGGGCGGTGGTTCCGACCTTGGTGAGGTAGTCGGCGAGGGATTTGAGGATCTCGTCGGCTGTCTTGGTCCAGGTGAAGGGGCGCGGTTTCTCGTTCCAGGTGTCGATCCACGCGGTGATGTCGTTCTCCAGTGCCTTCACGGAGGTGTGGACGCCGCGGCGGATGAGCTTGTCGGTCAGCAGGCCGAACCACCGCTCGACCTGGTTCATCCAGGAGGAGCCGGTGGGGGTGAAATGGACGTGGAAGCGGGGGTGTTTGCCGAGCCACGTCCTGATCTCGGCAGTGTTGTGGGTGGCGTAGTTGTCACAGACGAGGTGCACGTCGAGCCCGGCGGGCACCGCCTTGTCGATCCGGATCAGGAACTTCTTGAACTCGATCGCCCGGTGGCGGCGGTGAAGTGCCGATATGACGGTGCCGTCGGCGATGTTGAAGGCTGCGAACAGGCTGGTGATGCCGTGCCGCAGGTAGTCGTGGGTGCGGCGTTCGGGCATGCCCGGCATCATCGGCAGCACTGGCTGGGAGCGGTCCAGCGCCTGGATCTGGCTCTTCTCGTCCACGCAGAGCACGACCGCCTTCTCGGGCGGGTGGTGGTACAGGCCGACAACGTCGACGACCTTGGCGACGAACTGCGGATCGGTGGACAGCTTGAAGGAGTCCTGCAGGTGAGGCTTGAGGTCGAACCGCTTCCAGATCCGCCCGATCGTCGACTTCGACAGGCCGGTGCGCTGGGCCATCGAGGCCCGTGACCAGTGCGTGTCCCGGCCCGGGAGCGACTCCAGGGTGGCCACGACGACCTCCTCGACCTGGTCGAGGAGGATCGAAGGCGGCCGGCCCGAGCGCGGCTCGTCCTGCAGGCCATCGAGGCGTTTCGCGATGAACCGGGCCCGCCAGCGGTCCACGGTTGACCTGTCGATACCGAGGTCGGCCGCGGCCTGCTGGTTCGTCCCGCCCTCCGCGCAGCGCAGCACGATCTTGGCCCGTAACGCGAGGAACTGGGCGGTCTTCGCCTGCCGGGCCCACTGCTGCAGCTGCCTGCGCTCAGCATCGTCGAGGATCAGATCGGCCTTCGGCCGGCCGACCCAGCCGGCGTCCTCAAGCCCCGCCATCCGCTCTGCGGCGAAAGCACGACGCCACTTGCCGACCGTCTTGGCCTGGACACCGACGAGCCGCGCGACACCCGCGTTCGACATGCCGTCAGCACACGCCAGGATGATGCGGGCCTTCTCGGCCGAGCGCCGGTGCGGCATCTTCGTCCGGCGCACCAACTCGGCGCGCTCAGCCTCGGACAACGTGACCGCCACAGCAGAAGGCCCCGAATGCGACATGCCAACAGGGTACTTACTAACCATCAGGATTTCTGCCGCATCACACTAGTAGTGCTTGGTCATGTTGGTGCGGGGTGTGGCATGTCGCGGTGACAGGTGGGGCAGGCGCCGGTCCAGATCGCGAGGAGTAATTGCAGCTCGCGAACGACTTGGTAGAGGCTCAGGCCGACGCCGTCTCTTTTGGGGATCGGCTCAGTCGCTGCAGGGTGCAGAAGGCGTGGGCGACCGAGACGAGGGTGACGTGGTGGTGCCAGCCTGGCCATGTCCGGCCTTCGAAGTGGGCCAGGCCCAGGGTCTGCTTCATCTCGCGGTAGTCGTTCTCGATGCGCCAGCGGAGCTTCGCGGTGCGCACGAGGACGGGCAGCGGAGTGGTCTCGGGCAGGTTGGAGAGCCAGAACTGCACGGGCTCGTCCTGGTCGGCGGGCCATTCGGCCAGCAGCCAGCGGACCGGGAGCCCGGTGCCAGCCGTGGCCTTGCGGATCTCCCGTCCGGCAGGCCGGACCCGCAGGGCCACGAAGCGCGAGTACATGCGCTTGCGCCCGCTGCGGCCACTGCCCGGCCTCGATCCCTCCCGCCACTGCACCGGCCGCGCGGCGCGTTTCCCGGCCGCGATGACCAGGCTCTTCACGGTCTGTGCTCGCTCGGGGTAGGCCGGGACCGGCCGTCGGCCCAGGCCGGGGTAGGCCGGGGTGCACGGCTGTGCATCCCCGGGGTGCGCCGTGGTCGTGGTCGAGATGCCCACCACATAGTCGAGACCGCGTTCTTCCAGGCCGAGCCGGAAGGCGGCGGTGTCCCCGTAGCCGCCGTCGGTGATGACCTGGGGTACTTCGATGCCCCAGGACCGCGTCTCGTCGATCATGTCGAGGGCCAGCTGCCACTTCTCGACATGGCCCACCTCGGCGGGGATGGCGCACCTGGCACGGCGGGCCACTTTGGCCGGATCTGCCTTCGGCGAGGCGGGGTCCCAGCTCCCGGGCAGGAACAGACGCCAGTTCACCGCCGCCGAGGCACCGTGGGAAGCCAGGTGCAGAGAGACGCCGGCCTGGCAGTTGGTGACTTTGCCCGCTGTGCCGGTGTACTGCCGGGTCACGCACGCGGACGCGTCCCCGTCCTTGAGGAACCCGGTGTCATCGATGATCAGCGCGGTGGGCTTGATGACCGGCTCCATGCGCCAGGCCAACCGGGCCCGCACATGCGCTGCATCCCACGGACTGGAAGTGACGAAGTGGGCCAGGGCCTGACGGTTCCCGTCCTCGCCCAGGCGGGCGGCCATCGGCTCCACCGACTTACGCCCGCCGTCCAGCAGCAGACCCCGCAGATAGACCACACCCCACCGTCGCTGATCCACCCGCGCGAACGGCTCGAACATCTCCGCCGCGAAGTCCTCCAGATCACACCGGACCGCAGCCAACTCCCCACCCAGCACACCCGGTCAACGACACGACCAATCAAAAAGACACGCCATCCCAGACCGCACATGACCAAGCACTACTAGCTAGTAGGACTCCAGTCACCGCGGCTTGGCAGCACCGTGCCGCTCCGTGGCGCATAGCGGCAGGAGCGCATAGGCATGCCGCTCCCGAGGCGTCCGCGATCTCGACGAGCCCGGACGCCCGCGACTCGCCCACGTGTGATTACTCCTTCCCGGCCTACCCGCTCGTTGTTACAGACGCCTAACACAATTTGGCTCGTCGGCGGCTTCTTGACCCGGATCGAACCACCTTATATGTTATCGAGGATTAACATTCGATGAGAGGGTCGTCATGGACTTCATCCTCATGGCTGAGGGGGACACCCCGGTCGGGCTCACGCTTGAGCGCCGCTATCGGGAGCTGATCGAGGAGGTGCCGCTGGCGGAGCGAGTGGGCTTCGATGCCTTCGGCAGTTCCGAGCAGCACGTCGCCCTGGGAGCGACTTCGGTCGCCGCGCACACTGCCCGGGAGGTGTCGAATGGCTAATCAAGTCCAGGGTCTGGACGTGGCCGCCTTCCGCTCGGCACTGGCTCAGTTCCCCTCAGGCGTAACGATCGTGACGACCCGAGGCGCCGGCGGCACGCCGCACGGATTCACCGCGAGTTCCTTCGCGGCCTTGTCGCTTGACCCGCCACTCATTCTCGTTTGTCTGGACCAAGGGGCGGACTGCTTCCCTGCCTTCGTCGCGGCTGAGCAGTTCGTGGTGAACATCGTGACGCCCGGACATGCGAAGTTGGCGATGAAGTTCGCCACGAAGGGCGAGGACAAGTTCGCACACGGGAGCTTCGAACCCGACGAAAATGGTCATCCGATACTGCCCGATGCCGCCGCGGTCATCCGCTGCGAGCTGGAGGAAGCAGTACCCGGAGGAGACCACGTAATCCTCATCGGCCGAGTACACGACGCCCGGACAGGTGATGGCAGGCCGGTGACGTGGTATCGAGGCGGCTTCCTCCACCTCGGGGAGAGCGTTGCGTGAACCACATCAGGCCCGGATCGACAGTCGTGGTGGACCCGCAGCGCTGTGGTGCGACCCTCTGCTCGAGCACGGTCCGCATGAGATTCGGTCCGTAGCCCGGGACCCATGGGGCAACACCGTGGTGATCTACGGACCGCAGTAGGTGAGTCCCGTGGCGGGTCTCTTTCCCGTCGGCCAACTGCCTGGCCCGCTCGCGCGTTTCGGCCCTCGCGGGGAACCTCACGTGCGCGACATGTACAGCCAGACCGCGCCCTTCTCGGACTCCCGGCATGTCAGCCGAACGGCATTGCCGCGATGCCTGGTGTCAGCACGTCCAGATCGGATGCGCCGCTGATCCCGACCCGGTGGAGTAGTCCACCGGGTCGGGATCAGCGGCGGTGACCAGCTATGCAGCTGGTCGAACACCCGCAGCGTGATCAGGCAGGAGCTGGCGAGTTCCTCAACAGGTAGTGGATGGTGCATGGCACCGGTGCTGCGTGGGCTGTCCGAAACCCGGCTTCTGAGCAGAGGTGTGGAGCGCGGTCACCAGCGTGGTTACTGACGCCGATGATGCCTGGCGACCGTCGACACGTGAACGTGGCGGTCGCGTCCAGCACCGTAACCGGCCGCGGCCATGACCAGGCTCAACGCGATGAGGAGGATGAGAGCACCAGTCCAGCTGTTCGTGGTGTCGTGGAGGATGCCGAGAAGAAGGGGCCCGGCCGCTGCGACGAGGTAGCCGATGGACTGAGCCATCCCGGCCAGGGCGGTGGTCTCGCTGGGGCCACTGGCGCGATGGCTCTGGAAGCTCAGGGCGAGCACGAGGCAGACACCGGCACCCAACCCGAGAAGAGTGCACGCCGCGACTGCCAGGGATGGAAGAAGGAGGAGGATCGCGAAGCCCCCAGCGACGAGCAGTGATCCCGCAGCAGCAACGAAGCGCTGGTCGTGACGGCCTCGAGTGATCAAAGGCAGCAACATGCTCGTGATCAGTGCGACGAGCTGGTAGTAGAACAGCATCCAACCAGCAGTTGTAGTGCTCATGCCCTGCTTGCTGAGGATGCTGGGCAGCCAAGCGACGGCGGTGTAGAAGGCAAGGGATTGCAGGCCCATGAAGAAGGACACCTGCCATGCCAGCCAGGATCGCCACGGGGTCGGAGCGTGTGTTCCGTCAGACTGAGCGCCGCCCTCCGCCCGGGCCCCGCGCAGTCGAGGCAGCCACACCGCGAGAGCGGCGAGGGCGACGACCACTCCCCAGGCCAGAGCCGAATGCCAGGTGCCGGGGAGGGCGCCGGCAAGGGGGACGGAGATGCCGGACGACAAGGCGGCGACCAATCCCATAACGGTGACATAGAGGGCACTGACGGTATGAACCTTCGAGCCGGGCACATGGGTACGAATTACCGTGGGCAAGAGGACATTGCCCACCGCGATCGCCCCCGAGAGGATCACGGTTCCGGCGAACAGGCAGGCAATCGAAGGAAGGGACCGGACAACGGTGCCCGCTGACAGCACTGCGAGAGAGGCCACCAGGAGTCGGGTGGTACCGAAGCGGTGTGAGGCCCGTCCGACGAAGGGCGAAGTCGCAGCGAAGACAAGCAGCGGCAGCGTACTCAGCACGCCACCCGCTGACGCGGACAACCCGGTGTCCTGCTCGATGGCCGGCAGCAGTGTGCCCACACCCGTCAGGGTCGCGCGCAGGTTGGCCGCCACCAGAAGAACAGCGATCAAGAGGCCGGCTGAAAGGGCGGGCGTAGGAATCGGCTTCACGGTCGGGGCCGGATCGCCCTGTACAACCGCGGTGAGGCCGACGGGGGAGTTCCTCGAAGTGGTCACTGCCGCTGTTCCGTTCCGGTCTCGGTGAGCTTCACGATTTCGGTGGCGCAGTAGCGTGCGCCGAGCTCGTCTTGGGCAGCGATCGCCTCCACGAGACGCCTGTGCAGAAGGGTGTGTTCTGAGGCTGTCTCGCTGGGCCAGAGTGTGCCGCCGATCTGCTCGGCGACCGCGACGCGGAGGACGTCGTACACCTCGGTGAGCAAGGTGTTCCCACTGGCACTCACTACGGCCTGGTGGAAGCGGGTGTCGGCCTCCGCGATGGCGGCCATCTCCTGTGAATCCGCGGTCTCCTCGGCCTCGCCGAGGAGACGCCTAAGGTGAAGCAGGTCATTCTCGGTACGTCTCAACGCGGCCTGGCCCGAGGCGTACTCCTCCAGGACTGCACGCAGTTCCAGTACGTCGCTCCGCCTCGACGTGTGGGCACGTCTCATCAGTACCGAGTGCATTTCGCTCGATGTCCGGACGTACGTCCCGTCGCCCTGGCGAGCCTCCAGAAGGCCCAGATGCACCAGCGCACCGATCGCTTCCCGGACCGTCGTGCGCCCGACGCCGAGCTGCTTGACCAGCTCATGTTCGGGCGGGACCCGCATTCCCACCGGCCATGCGCCGGATGTGATCTGTTCACGGAGGGTGTCCACCAGTTGCGCCGACAAGCTCGCGACACGGCGCGGCGCTCGGAGATCTTTCATAAGGTGACCCTAACATCGAATGTCTGACATCTGGAGGCCGGCAGAGACCGCCGCTTCGTAGGAGGTGGCGGTCTTGTCGTACCTGGTCGCGACGCGCCACCGCGCGCCGGCCACCGCGGCCGGCCCACAGCTACTGCCTGGCCGGGCTCAGGCGGAGGCGCGGGCGATGGTGCCCGCGGTGAGCGTGGCCAGCATCTCCCGCAGGGCAGTCACGAAGTCCAGCTTGAACGCGGTGAGTGAGGGGTCGGCTTCGTAGGCGGCGAGCATCGCCGGGGAGGGCCGCGCGTGTGTCCACACGGCGCCGACGGCCATGATCACGGCTGCGGTCAACTGCGGTGCGCTGTTGCCCAGCTCAGGAAGGTACTGGTGGGCCAACGCCGCGATGTCGGCGACGTTGGCCACGGCCGCGCGCTTATGGCGGGCGGCCACCTGCGGGGAAACGTTGTGTTCCAGTACGCCCGCCTGCGCGCTCAGCAGGTCACACAGGACCCGGCGTGGGGCGAGGGAGCCCGCGATGACGGCGGCGAACTGTTCCGCACGCCGGCTCACCGGAGCGTCCTGGTCGACGCCGGCCTGCAGAGGCGCGGGCAAGTCGGCCACCCACTGCCGCCAGGCACGGTCGAGCAACTCCAGCAGGATCGCCTCACGCGATTCGAAATAGCGCAGCACATTGGACTTCGCCAGCCCGACGCGGCGGCTCAGCTCGTTCAGGCTGATCTCGCCGATGGGCATCTCCTCGAGCATGGCGGCGGTGGTGTCGAGGATGGCCTTGCGCCGTATCTCGCGCTGCTCCTCACTGCGCGCGCGCTGGAAGTTCGTCATGCCCCCAGGTTACAGACTGCCGGTCTTTTGACATCAGACCGGTGGTCTTCTACGTTGGCGTCGCAGTCGAGCAGACCACCGGTCTGAAAAAAAGGAGGCAGGTCTTGGGCGGCGCACCAGGACCGACGCCCTTCATCCACGAAGTCGTCAACGAGGACTGTCTCGACGTTGTCGACCAGCTCTCAAGCGGACGACATGATCGGGCGCGGCGGCAGCCTGGGAGAACACCGCGGCACCGACGCATGCAAGAAGTTCACGGCGGCCCAGTGTCGTCGGCGCCTTCAGCGGCATGCGCCTGGACATCATCCAGGTCCTCGCCGACGCCGCCTTCGCCGAGGACACCCTCGGCATGCTCTTCCAGCTCGGTATTACGACCCTGCCGAGCGCCGCATGACCGCGCACAAAATCAACGAATCCGAGGAGCGTGACAACGGTGAACGTGACAACGGTGAACGACTGGACCCCCGACGACATCCCCGATCTGACCGGCCGCACCGCGCTGATCACCGGCGGGAATGGCGGGATCGGAGTCGAGACCGCCCGCGCGCTCGCCCGGCGCGGGGCCCGCGTCATCCTGGCCGGCCGCAGCCGGACCAAGCTGGACCAGGCCGCGGAGGCTGTGCGCGCCGCGACCCCCGAGGCCCGGACGGACACCCTCGTGCTCGACCTCTCCGACCTCTCCTCCGTCCGCGACGCGGCCACCCGCATCGCCGAGACCGAGACGGTTGACCTGCTCTTCAACAACGCCGGCGTGATGAACCTGCCCGAGCGACGGACCACTCACGACGGCCTCGAGATGACGGTCGGCACCAATCACCTCGGCCACTTCGCCTTCGACGCCCAAGTCTGGCCCGCCGTGCGCCGCTCGTCCGCACCGCGCGTGGTCACCGTCAGCGCCATCGCGGCGCGGTGGCCGATGGGCAGGCTGGACGACCTGATGAGCGAAAAGAGCTACCGCGCCATGGGCGCCTACGCCAAGTCCAAGCGCGCCAACATCGTCTACACCCTCGAACTCGCGCGCCGCACCGCAAGCAGCTCTGTCGAGGCCCTCGTCGTCCACCCAGGGTCGGCGATGACCGGTCTGCAGCAGCACGGCACCGGCGCTCTGAGCCGCATGGTCACCCCGATCGCCGCACGCCTGCTCATGGGCTCGGCCGAGGGCGCCGCCTGGCCCTCCCTGTACGCGGCGACCAGCCCATACGTCCAGTCGGGCCGGTTCATCGGCCCCGCCGGACGGGACCAGACCTCCGGCACCCCCAAGCCCGCCAAGCTCCCCACAGGCGCCGACGACCCCGCGGAGGGCAGGCGGCTGTGGGCGGCGAGCGAACAGCTCACGGGTGTCCCCTTCGACCTCGAAGCCGGGGCCGCCATCTAAGGTCGTCTTCAAACGGATCCGACACGTCGGTGCTCGCGCCGCACCTGCTCCAGGCCGCGCTCGTCCACGTCGACATGGCCCAAGAAGGTCACGCCCGAGGACCGGCGCGGCCTGACCGCGCTGTTCTGATCGAACGTCAACCCGTACGGCACGTGCCGGCTGGACATGGAGAAGCGGCTCGACCCGGAGCTCATGGTGCCCCAGCCCCGCACCCCGGCGGACGCCGCCGACCGATCGAGCACGGAGACACGATGAAGGACTTCGCTGACCTCACCGACCCTCGAACAAAGGGGTGTCGGCTACGGCTTGTACACGTACGGGGTCGTGGTGCTCAGAGCGGCAAAGCCGAGCCGCCGCAGGATCGGGCGGCTCTCGTCGGAGGCGTCCACCTGCAGGTAGCGGTGGCCGTGCTTGGCGGCGATCTTGGCGCGGTGTGCAACCAGCGCCCGGTAGACACCCCGGCCGCGCCAGGCGGGTACGGTGCCGCCGCCCCAGAGGCTGGCGAACTCGGTGCCCGGGTGTAGTTCCACCCGCGCCCCGCAGACCGGCATGTCGTCGGCCATCGCGACGACCATACTGACTGTCCCCGGGCTCTCGACCAGCATGTCGAGCAGGCTCGGCCGCAGCCAGTCCGCAGTCGTCTCGAACGCTCCCTCGTGCGCGGACAGCATGAGCTCCACGTCGGCCGGGGTGGTCACCGGGTGCAGCCGGACACCCTCGGGCAGGCCGCCGCCATCGGGCAAGTCCGCGATCCGGGCGATCATCAGGGTCTCGTCGGGCTCAGCCTCGAACCCGGCCGCCAGCAGCAGCTCGCCGAGATTCTCCGGCTGGTCGTGCGAGTAGTGCTTCCACTCGAACTCGCGGCCCAGCTCGGTGAAGTACTGCACCTGCTCGGCGATCGCCGACCGCGCCGTGGCCTGGTCCAGGCCGGACCAGACGACCGCGCTCCAGCCGCCCTTGGCACCGACCTGCCGCACCACCGTGCCGACCCGCTCGATCCGGGCGCCGAGCGCGTCGGCGAGAGTGTCCCGCCGCATCTGACGGTCGAAGAGGGCGAGTACGTCTGAAGTATCCATTCGCGGATTTCAGCACGGGCGAGAGGGCTCCCCAAGAGGATTTCCGCCCACCCGGAGGGAAGAGCCCCGCCCCAACTGTCAGCGCGCCCTTCCCACCGCGGGCGGGCGTGTCGACCAGCCGGGAGACCTCGCGAAGGCCCGAGGTTAGTGCCCCTCCCGGCAACGTTTGCCCCGTCGCGACGCCCGGCACGCGCGCTCGCCGCGTTGGCCAAAAGCCCAGGTAGCTCCGCTACATGGACTTCTGACCGCCTTGCGATCACACGCACCGGACGCCGCTCCTTGACGGGCAAACCTTGCCGGTCGCGGCACTAGTCGGATTGAGCGCCATCGGGGTCCGTTGTGCTGCGCCGGGCTATGAGTTCTTCCTCGATACGCCGGAGCGTGGCATTGACGATCTCGATGGTGGCGGGGTCGTCGATGATGCCCCGGAGGGTCCGGTCCCAGTTGTCGCGGAGGATCTGTTGATTCTGGTGGGCCTTGTCGGTGGGGTACAGGCGCACGCCTCGGGCGTTGCGGTCGTCCACGACGCGATCCACGAGCCCCCTCGTCTCCAGGCCACGCAGTACCCGGCTGAAGTTGCTCGACGGCAGCAAGGTCGCCTCCGACGCGGCTCGCGCGGACGTGCCGGGGTGGCGGTGGATGAACCGCATGACGTTGATCTCGATCGGCGTGCACGGCTCGAAGGCGGGGTCCGCCGGGGGCCGAAGCTGCCGCCCCACGGCGAAGACCAGGTCGGCCAGCTCGTGGAGACTGGCGGCTTTGACGTCGCTCATGCCACGAGGATACCTTCCTATTACTCGACAGCTATCAATTGACAGCTATCAATCGATAGCATTGAATGGCGGACGCCCCCGCGCCTCGAAGGCCGTGGCGCGCTCGGGCAATCCACCGACTCATGGATGAGGAATCCCCCATGGACATCAGCGGAGCCGTAGTACTCGTGACCGGAGCGTCGTCAGGCATCGGAGGCGCCACCGCACGCGCCGCCTCCCGCGCCGGTGCGCGCGTGGTGCTCCTCGCTCGCCGCGAGGAACGCATCCGACAGCTCGCCAAGGAACTCGGCGAGTCCGTGGCCCTGGCCGTGCCATGCGATGTGACCGACCAGGCCCAGGTCGCGGCGGCCGTAGAAGCCGCGATCGAGAAGTTCGGGCGGATCGACGTCCTGGTGAACAACGCAGGCCAGGGGCTGCAGGCGACCGTCGACGCCATCGACCCCGAGGACTTCCGGGCCGTCCTCGAACTCAACGTTGTCGCACCCCTGACCGCGACGCAGGCCGTCCTTCCGCAGATGCGCGAGCAGGGAGCCGGGGCCATCGTGAACGTGGGCTCCGGGATCATCTGGTCGTCGCTGCCCGGATCCGGCGCATACTCCGCCTCCAAGGCCGCCCTCGCCAAGCTCTCGGCGGTCGCCCGCGTCGAGCTCGCCGACGACAACATCGCCGTGTCGATGATGTTCCCATCGGTCACCGAGACCGAGTTCGTCAGGACGGTCCGCGGCGACGTCGCAGGCGCGCTGCAAATGGAGGGCTCCAGCGGCTTGGTACCCCAGTCGCCCGAGGGCGCCGCCGACACGATCCTCGATCTGATCAGGAGTGGCGCCGAGCAGGCCGACCTCGTCCCGGAGGAGTACGGCGGCACGCTCAAGAGCTGAGCCACCGAAAACTGACAATACCCCGACGCACGTCATGAGGCCGGGCGGGCGACGCCTCCCGCCGCTGTCGACGAAGCACGGCCGGCAGCGGTGGAAGGACACGCGCCACCCGGTCCGTTATCGAGGAAGAGACACGGCACATGGAGATAGGCGTAGGGCTGCCGGGTCATGTCACCGGAGTTGAGGAACGTACGTTGGTGACGTGGGCGCGGCGGGCCGAGGAGCGGGGATTCGCCTCGCTGATCGCCAGCGACCGCCTGGCCTGGTCCACTCCGGAACCCCTGATCACACTGGCCGCGGCAGCCGGGGCCACCGAACGCATCCGGTTGGTCACCAGCGTGCTGCTGGCCCCGCTGCACACCAACCCCGCGTTGTTCGCCAAGGCCGCGGCGACCTTGGACCGGATCGCGGGCGCCGGACGGCTGCATCTCGGTCTCGCTCCCGGAGCCCGCGAGGACGACTACCGGGCGAGCCACCTGGAATTCAGTACTCGAGGGCGTGCCCTGGACACACTGGTGGAACGCGTCACCGCCATCTGGCGGGAAGAGGAGGTGGGTCCGGCCCCGGTCACCCCCGGAGGGCCGCCGCTGTGGTTCGGCGGCGCATCGCAGGCGACGCTGCGGCGTATCGCGTCCCACGGCACCGGATGGATCGCCGGAACCGGCGGGGACATCGACGCGTTCATCACATTCGCCACCCGCCTCAACAGCCGCTGGAAGGAGGCCGGCAGGCAAGGACGTCCGCGCACCAGGGCCACGGCGATGTTCGCCCTCGGCGGCCACGCACACCGATCCCTCGCCCGCGCCGTCAACGACTACTACGCCTTCGCCGGCCCCGACTACGTCCGGACCGTCATCGACTCAGCGGCCATCACCGCCGACATGATCCGCGCAACCGTCACTGTGCACGAAGCAGCCGGACTCGACGAACTCGTCTTCGTGGGCAACGACACCGACCCGAAGCAGGTCGACCTGCTCGCCGACATCCTCGGGGACAGACTCACCTCCCCGAACAGCACGACCAGGGCGCCGGACCGCTCACATTGAAGGAACCAAGATGCCGAACGAGTTGAACCACTTCATCGTCCACTGCCGTAACCGGCGAGAGTCCGCTGCGTTCCTGGCCGACCTGACGGCCGCCCCCGCCCCCTTCGACTACGGCCGGTTCACGCAGGTCAACACATCGAACAACGTCGGCATCGACTTCGCCGACGACTTGGTCCCCGCCGACCGCATCAACGAAAGCCACATCGCGTTCCTCGTGACCGACGAAGAGTTCGACGCGATCCTGGCCCGCCTCGAGAAGAACTCCGTCCCCTACTGGCCGAACCCGGTCAAGACTCGCGAAGGCGAGATCAACCACCTGTTCGGCGGGCGCGGCCTGTACACACTCGACCCCGGCGGCACGGTCCTGGCCGAGTTCATCACCACGCCCTACAGCTGAGCTCGACTCCGTCGGGGATCTTGGGGATCCCCGACGGGGCAGCCTGATCAACGAACGGGCGTGATCGGCCTCTGTTCAAGGACCGACGCAGTTGTCGGGGCGCCCGTTGTCGCTCCACGCCCGTAGCCGCGGGCCGGGCGTACTCGCGTGCCGTGCGACCGTCCAGGCCGAGTTCCCGGGCCACAGAGCTGTGGCTCCGGCCGGTGCGGGTTGCTGGTGGTTCCCGCTGTCGGAACCTGCGGAATGCCACCGTGTTCCCTGGTCAGATGATCTTGACGATGGTGCCGGCGCTTTCGAGTGCGGTGACTTCGTCGGCGGGTGCGGTGGTGTCGGTGACGAGGGTGTGCAGGAGTGCGGCCGGGCCGACGTAGGCGTAGGCGGTGTGGCCCAGTTTGCTGCCGTCGGAGGCGACGATGGTGCGGCGGGCGGAGGCGATGCTCGCTTTCTTCACCGTGGCGTCGTCGAGGTCGTAGGCGGTCAGGCCGTCGGCCGCGCTCAGTCCGCAGCAGCCGATGACGGCGGTGTCGAAGCGCAGGGCTGCCAGGGAGGCGAGGGTGAGGGGGCCGGTGAGGGCGCCCTCGGCGGCGCGGGGCTGTCCGCCGGGCACGACCAGTGTGGCCGGTCCGGGTGTCTCGCCGAACAGGTGGATGGCCTGGAGGGACAGGGGCATTACGGTGACGGGCCGCTCGCGCAGGAGTCGGGCGATCTCCAGGCAGGTGGTGCCGCTGTCCAGCAGGATGCTCTCGCCGTCGGCGATGAGTGCGGAGGTCTCGGCGGCGATCCGGCGTTTGGCGTCGACCGCCTCGTGGGCGCGCAGCGCGAAGGGCGGTTCCTCGCCTCGGAGCAGCAGGGTGCGCGCCCCGCCGCGGACGCGTTCGAGGACGCCCTGAGCGGCCAGGGTGTCGAGGTCGCGCCGGATGGTCATCTCCGAGGCGCCGGTCAGCTCGGCGAGTTCCTGGACCGTGGCGCCGCCGGAGTCCCTGACGGCCTTCGCAATCAGTCCGTGCCGGTCTGCGTTGCTCATACCGCGATTGAACACCACTCGAAATCAAACAGGCAATGTGTTCACAATCCGGCCTTTCGAACATGAGACATGTTCGTTATGGTGAGCGGCGTGGAACGTTCGCTTCGAGCCGCCCGTGTGGCGACCTATGTCTACTTCGTCCTCTGCGGCACCCTGATGTGCACCTGGGTGGTGCACATCCCCGCGATCGAGGAACGCGTGGGCATCAGCCACGCCACGCTCGGCGGCCTGCTGGTGCTGCTCGGGCTCGGGGCCTTCATCGGGATGCAGGTGGCCGGTGGTCTGACCGACCGCCTCGGCTCCCGCATCGTGGCCCCCGCCGGCGGCCTACTCTGCGGCGCGACCCTGATCCTGCCCGGTCTCGCCCGGGATCCGTGGACGCCGGCCGGCGCGCTGCTGGTCTTCGGGTTCTGCAACGGCTGCCTGGACGTGAGCATGAACGCCCACGCCGTGCACGTGGAGAAGGCGTACGGCCGGCCCGTCATGTCGGGCTTCCACGCCACGTTCTCCGTCGGCGGTGTCCTGGCCGCGCTCGCCGGAGCGGGCACTGCGAGCGCCGGCCTGAACCCGGCCGCGGGCATGGCCGCCATGGGAACCGCGGGCATCGTGATCACCCTGGCCTCGGCGCGTGCCCTGCTGCCCGGCGCTCTCACCGCCGACAGCACCGGCGCCGATTCCGGTTCCTCGACGGAGACCGGGACGGCACCGGCCGGCAAGCAGCGCAGCACCACGGGACGTGTCTGGCCGCTGGCCGTCCTGGCGCTGATGGTCATGCTGTGCGAGGGCGCCGCCAACGACTGGAGCGCCCTGCACCTGAAGGACGTCCTCGGGGCCCCGGCCGGCACAGCCGCCTTCGCGTACGGCACCTTCGCGGCGGCCATGACCGTCGGCCGGCTGCTCGCGGACCGCTTCGTCGCCCGGTTCGGTTCCATGGCGATCCTGCGCTACGGCGTGGCCACGGCCGCCGTCGGCATCACACTCGTGGCCCTCGGCCCGTGGATGTGGGCCGCGTTCACCGGCTGGGCACTGTTCGGCCTGGGCCTGTCCGGCTGCGTCCCCCAGCTGTTCAGCGCGGCCGGGCACACCGACCCCTCCGCCGCCGGCGCCAACGTCTCCCGCGTCGCCGGACTCGGCTACGTCGGCATGCTCGCCGGCCCCGCCGTCATCGGCTGGCTGACCCACCTCGTCGCCCTCAACCACGCCTTCGCCCTGCTGACCCTGCTGTGTGTGACCACCGCTGTGGGCGCCCGGGTCCTGCGCACCGGATCCGGCCACGCCCGCGAGAGCGAGATGGCACCCAGCGGCCACTGACCGCTGGTACGGCACGGACCTGACCCCGTGCCGTACCAGCCCTCCACCTCCCGGGCCGCCAAGGTCCGGGAGGCGAACCCCCGCCGCCCCCGAAGGAGCCCTTGATGCCCGAGCCCCACGCCCAGCACGCCCAGCCCAGCCGCGGCCGTACCGGAATCATGCTGCCCCGCGATCTTCCCGCCCGTGATGTGCTGCCGTACGCGCGGCGTGCCGAGGAGCTGGGGTTCGAGCAAGTCTGGGTGGTGGAGGACCTCGGCTGGCGCGGCGGCATCGCCCAGGCGGCCACCGTCCTGGCCGCCACCACGAACCTCACCGTCGGCGTCGGCATTCTGCCCGCCGGTGCCCGCAACGTGTGCTTCGCCGCGATGGAGCTGGCCACCCTCGCCCAGTTCCACCCCGGCCGCCTCATCATCGGCATCGGTCACGGCATGCCCGACTGGATGCGCCAGGCCGGCTCCTGGCCCGCCAGCCCCCTGACGCTGATCAAGGAGTACACAAGCGCGCTGCGCCGGCTCCTCGCCGGTGAGCCCGGCCCCGCCAACGGCCGCTACGTGCGCTGTGAAGGCGTCGTCCTCACCGAGACGCCCGACAACGTCCCGCCGGTCGTCCTGGGCGTCCGCGGCCCCCGGTCACAGGAAGCCGCGGGCGAGGTCGCCGACGGACTCCTCCTGGCCGAACCCGCCGCCCCTGCCTACGTCACCGCCTCCCTGCGCCACCTCGGCGCCACCGCCACCACGAAGCAACCGGAGATCGTCACCTACGACGCCGCGGCCGTCGACGACGACGAGGAAGCCGCCCTCGCCCGCGTCCGCGCCGGGCTGGAGGCGATCGGCGAGCCGGACTGGGCCGCACACCTCGACCCCCTGCCCTTCGCCGCCGAGCTGCGCGCATACCGTGCCGCCTGCTCCGACGGCCGGGAGTTCGCCCGGACCATGCCCGCCGCCTGGGTCCGTGAACTGAGCATCGCCGGCACACCCGACCAGGCCCGCGCGGCGATCACCGCCCGCCACGCCGCCGGCGCGACCAGCGTCGTCCTCGCCCCCGCCGGCCCCGACGCCCTGGCATCCCTCAACTCCCTCGCCCGCGCCCTGCCCCACCGTCCCTGACGCCCACCAACGGACCTGGAGGAACCCTCGCCGTGTCCCCCGCCGACCCATCGTGCTGTTCGACCTCTTCGGCGTCATCGCGTGAAGAGTTCTGGCCGAGGTCCGGAGACCCCTGCCTCGGCCGCGACTGCCGGCATCGTGGTCTCCGCTCCGGGCGTGGAACAACTGGTCCGCGGCCTCGCCCTCGTGATCAGCGCCGAGTCGCTGTTCGCGCTGATCGACCTCTGCGGCCTGACCCCCGACGACGCGATCGCCAGCCTCGCGACCACCGCACGGCAGATGACCGCGGCGGCAGTCGCGGCCACCCCCACGAGACCTGCCACCGGCTGAACCGCCGAACGCCGACTGGTCATGCTCAACACCTTCACTCCGGACCTGTACGTGCGGTACTTCCGCGACCTCAAGGCGATGGTCGAGTCCGGGCAGCCGTTGTCGCACGACGCCGTCGCTGAGGTCTGGACGAAGTACGGCACCGAACCGTCGACCGAGTACGCCTCGTGAGTCTTCTCCTGGGTGCCAACACTGTCGCCGCGGTCGCCAGTATCGGTTTCGCGCTGGTGGGAGGTGTACGCCCGGCGGCGCTCAGTGAGAGCGGTACGCCGACCGCCGGGGAACGCTTCTACGGCTGGATGTACGCGACCCGGGGAGTGCCACTGGGGGTGGCGGCCCTCGTGGCACCGCTCGCGTGGCCAGGTCCCGCCGGCTCGCTCATCCTGTGCGCGGCCGCCGCGGCCCAGGTGGGCGACGCCGTCATCGGGGTCGTCACCCGGAAATGGACGATGATCGCGGGCGCCGCGCTCCTGACCGCCGTACACGCCGCGACGGCTGTCGCCACCATGTGAGCGCGGCTCACTCGCGACAGGAGGCCGGAGAGGCTCCGCAACCGGCACCGTTGATCGTGGTGCCGGGGCCCAGCCCAGTCCCATGTCCCGGGCCCGGAGGAACACGGGTTCACGATGATCCTGCGGGGACTCCTGCTGCCGGCCCTCCCCCTGGACGCCTCTGCCGGCAGGGCTGAGGAAGCCCCTGCTGGTCAGGGCGTGTTCCAGGTAGCGGGTGAGTCTTGGGCGGACAGTTCTTCGGCCAGTTCCATGCAGCGCAGGCGGGCCGGGGAGAAGTCGTAGGGCATCTTGCCGGTGGCTTCGAACGCGCTCATGGAGTCGGCCTGCCGCCTGCCGGAGCTGAGGTCGGCCTCGTCCTCGCCGTCATCGGCGGCAGCGGGGTGCAAAGCGTCCCAGGCGTCGAAGAGGGCATCGTCGTCCTTGTCCAGGCCGGACTCCTCGATGACGGCGTGCAGGGCGCTTTCGAAGGCGTGCCGCTCGGCGGCCACTTGAGCAACCCGTGGATCGTCGACGGCGACGCTGTCATCGAGTGCCGCCTCGGCGTCGTCGATGCGGTCGGAGTCCTCCCGCAGAGTGGGATGCGTGGCCAGGACGATAAAGCGGGTGGCCTGGACGGCCGCGCCGAGCGGGCCGAAGATCCGCTCGGTGACCAGCAGACTGTCCAGGTCCGCCTGACGCAGGGAGCCCTCGGGCAGGCTCTTGAGGCGTTCGGTGACGAAGTCGGAGAGCAGGCCCATCCGGCTGCCTTCCGTACGCATCCGCTGCACGGCGGTCCGTTGCCGCCGCAGTTCCGCCTCCTGCTCGGCGAGGGTTTCCTCCAGCCGCTCCAGGGTGCCCGCGATACCGTCTCCGCTGTCCGCACCGGCGGAGGCCATGCCGGTGGTGAAGGCGTCACGGATGTCGCCCAGGGCGATCCCGGCGTCGGCCATCTTGCGAATCCACAGCAGGCGGATCATGTCCTCGTACCCGTAGCGGCGGCGGCCATCGCCGCCCCGCTCGGGCTCGGGGAGCAGGCCGATCTCGTGGTAATGGCGAATCGCCCGTGGCGTACTGCCGGCGAAGGCCGCCGCGTCACCGATCTTGACCCGGCGGGGTGGCATGAAAGACGAATGCATGAGCAGGGACCTTTCCTCAAGGGATCGGGACGTAAGTCCACCGGACCACATGCCGCTACGGAAGGTGCAACCCCGTACTCACCGCATACACATCGCCCCGCGCCGATGCCAGGAAATGCGGCCTTCCTCCGTAATGACCGCAGGGCCGCCCTTTCCTGCTGGGGCATCCGCACGACGGCAGGCTGAGGTTCACAGTCACCGACACGGGGACGGCGGCCTCCCGGTGGCGGATGTCGAGATTGGCCGATCCGCCACGTAAGTGGCGCGATCCACCCCTCAGGCCCCGAATATCGGGGAACGAGCCGTACGTCGGCCCGAGTTGCGAGCGTGAGGCGATCCACGACGACAACACACGGACCGGACACGGAAACGGCGTTCCGACACGCCGGGCGCGAACCGCGTCGGCCGGATCCGGTCTTTCGCCTGCGGGCGCCGGACATGTTCACTGGGGCCGTGTCGGCGACGGTCGGAGCAAGGGCGATGCCGGCGCCGCGCGAGTGTGGGCCGTTCGGATCCGGGCGCGTGGTCGGTCGCCTTGCCCCTACCCGCTCCGCCCTGGTGGGGTCGGGTCCCCCGCGGACGGCTCGCGCGGGTGCGCCGAACATCGCGAGCGGGGCGCCGACGCAGCCCTGCCAAACGTGGGAGGCCAGGTTGAGTTCGGGCGAGCAGCCGCTCCAAACCGGAACGGACGTGCGGCAGGTGGCCGGCTCACCGCCCCAGCCGGTGAACAGCGCCCCGGCCTCCGGCTCGGTCGGCGGGATCCACAACTGGGCGTCTTCGGCGCCGCGCGGACGGTTCATCTCGCCGATCGGGATGCCCGAGCCCGACAAGGTCCGCTGTCCCGGGGAGGAGACCGGCCGCGCTGCGCCGCTGCCGGGCTGTGGTGGGCAAGCCGCCCGGCGATGGTGTCCGACCCGACGAGGGTGCGGCCGTGGTCGATTCTCTCCGCGCGCCCCAACTCTATGAGAACGGCCGGGACCTGCTGGCAATTCAGGAAGTTCATACCCCTCGCCCTTCCAACGCCGCCGCATTCCCCGCGCAGGATTATTGGACAAGGGAAACCGCTCATGAAAGAGATGTGGACACCGCCTTCTCCGAAGTGGCCACCACCTTCACCTCCGGTGATCGATTCCCCGCGAGAGAATTCGACGGTGACCGATCCGCGGCAGCCGATCACCGGCACGGCCGATTCCTCGACGGAGGGAGTCACCGTCATGGACGGGGACAGCCTACTGGGCGACTATTCGGTCTCCGGCGGCACCTGGACGTGCGTTCCGACGAAGGACTGGACGGGAGGCTCCCACACCGTCTCCGCCACCGCTTGGTACAAGGCCCCTTTCGACGAGGGCTACGGCCACGTCGATTCGGAACCACGTTACGTGGCCTTCGACGTGGCCCTACCACCGCCGGCCGCTCCGGTGATCTCTTCTCCGCTGGAGGGTGCGACGGTGACCGAGCTGCGGCAGCAGGTCACCGGCACAGCCGATCCCGGGGTGGAGAAAGTCACCCTCACCGACGAGGGGAATCCCCCACTGCCGGGCGAGGCACACGTGACCGGTACTACCTGGACCTACACCCCCACCACCGACTGGACCACGGGCCCGCACACCGTCACCGCCACCGCCCACAGAAGTGGTCTGGACTCACCACCCTCCGCTCCCCGCGACTTCTCCGTGCGGACGTCTTCTTCAACGGTGTCGGTGGAGCTGATGGACCCGCTTGCCGACAATCAGGCAGTGCCGGTCGACTACGCGTTCACGCACAGGCTCGACGTACACATCACCGAGAACAACGACGATGTGCCCATGCTGTCCATCACCTTCACCATCAATGGATCCACCGGCTCCGAGTTCGGCACCGGCGCGACCACGTACCCGTCCCGAACCGATGGCAACGGTGTGGCGGCTGCAACGACGCTGTATGCCGGGGACAATCAGGGAAGTTTCACCGTCACGGTTACCTCACCCGAACGTGCTGACGTGCACAAAGACATCCATCTCACCGTGCAGCCCCGTTCGTGAAACCAAGGAGGAGCACATGGCCACGGACACGCAAAAAGGAATCACCGATCTTTGGATCTCCGAATCCCCCCATGTCCCTCCGGGCTACACTCTCGTTCAAAGCGGCCTGAACATGAACGAGAAGGGCGCGCCCAGGTATCTCGCCTACATGCGGGAAGAGGGGGCCGCGCTGACAAATCTGGTCCTCCACGTGGCCTGGGCGGAACCATCACGCGTCTACCAGTCCGAGCAATTGAATCTCAACGAGGGCGCCCCGGGACTGGGCGGTGGCCACGCCGTTCCCTTCTACCTCGCGTACGCCAAGGCGGCCGAAGAGGGAGACAGCGAGATCATCGACATCAACGTCATCAAGGCCGCCGACTCGCTTGAGCACGGCTGGGAGAGGATCCCGTTCGACCTCAACTCCTCCGTCGCCGGCGCCCCATCACTCAATCTCGCCTTCCTGCGCTCGTGAGCCACTCAGTCATGTGGGAACCGGAGGCCCGACCGTAGCCGCCGAGAGGGCCGGCGCGGCGCCGGCCGCCCCGATCAGGAACCCGGGTGACTGGTCGTACTCGGTGTCCGGTCCCACGAAACGGTCCGCAGGCGAGTGGAAACCGAGGGGGCGGTCCGGATCGACCATCGGGGGGGACCGCGGGCGCCCGGCCACGTCCTCGACGACGTGGGCGGCGTTCTCGACGAGTCCGGATGGGATGCTCGGGAGAACCTCCGTCCGAGCAGACGACTGGCGTGCATGCGCAGGACGCTTCCGAGGGCGCGGTCAGGGGTGCCACCGTCGCGGAGCGTCGCGGCGAAGCGGCAGGCGGCCGCTGTACGCCGCTCCCGGAGCGGTGCGAGGCGTTCGGCCGCCGGTCCGCCGAGGCGGCCGAGGTCCGTCGAGGCGGTCGCCGGCCAGATCGGCTTCCGGAACGCGAACACCCTGCGCACGTTGATCAAGCGCAGTCGCTCGATGACCATCAGAGAGATCAGGAGGAACCGGGCGAACGCCTGAACCCTCCCGGGTCCGGTGGAGGTCTCAGGCCGAACCGGGGTGGTGACGCTCGACCGGACCTCCGCGCGGGCTTGGTGTGGCGGGGGTCACGTCGGGGGGAGAACCCGCGGCCCGGCTCGGGCGTCTGGCGGGTGTGAGATCAGTCAGCGCAGTGACGCACGGGCCGGCCGAGGAGGGCCTCGTCCGGTCGGCGGTCAGCGGCGGCCTCGCGGCGCGAGGAAGTTGTGCCGGCGTACGTCGCAGTGGACGGCGGTGCGGAGGGGCGGGGCGTCGCCGAGGGTGTGCCGGGCGACTTGTCCGGCGGTGTGGCGGGCACGTTCGCCGGGGCCGCGGGCGGCGGGGGGACGGCCGTCTGCCGGCTGTGAACGATCGCGGCGCGCCGCGGCGGTCCGCGCCGGAGCTCGGACACGTACCGCGGCCATGGCGCCCCACGGTCTGTTCGTCCGGGAGAACGCCGTCCAAAACGCTGTCCCGTAGGCGGTCGGTCCGCCCGTGCGGGGCTGATCCTCACGCCCGGCACCGGTGTCGTGATCGCCCGCAGGGGCGCGTACGCCGTGCCGGGAACCCATCGTCGCCCCATCGGAAAGGACCACCACATGATGCCCGCGGTGAGCGCGGCCGACATCGCACCGACGCCCTACGCCTGGGAGATCCGGGCCACTGGGCTGAAGGTCAGGGTCGGCAGGAACAAGATGGCCGTCGACGGGCTCGACCTGTCGCTGGGCACCGGCGTACACGGTCTGCTCGGGCCCAACGGGGCGGGCAAGACCACCCTCATCCGGGCGCTGGCCACCGTGCTGCGCCCGGCCGCGGGCACCCTGGAGCTGCTCGGCGAGTCCGTGGGCGGCATGGGCGAGCACCGTGCGCTGCGCCGCCGGACCGGCTATCTGCCGCAGGAGTTCGGTTACTACAAGCGTTTCACGGTGCGCGAGTTCGTCGAGTACATGGCGTGGCTGAAAGAGGTGCCCAAGGCGGACATCCCCGCCGCGGTGCAGCGCGCCGTGGAGCGGGTCGGCCTGGCCGACCGTGCCGACAAGCGGATGAAGACCCTGTCCGGTGGCATGGTGCGGCGGGTCGGTATCGCCCAGGCCATCGTCAACGACCCGTCGGTCCTGCTGCTGGACGAGCCCACGGTCGGCCTGGACCCGGCGCAGCGGCTGCGCTTCCGCGAGCTGCTGCAGGAACTGGGCAAGGACACCTGCGTCGTCGTCTCGACCCACCTCGTGGAGGACGTGGCGGCCGCCTGCACCGATGTGGTGCTCTTCGCCGAGGGAAGACTGGTCTTCCAGGGCACTCCGGACGAATTGGCGGCGGCCGGCGGCCCCGAGCACGTGGGCGACAGCCCGCTGGAGCGCGGCTACTCGGCACTGCTGCAGGGCCCTGGCCAGGGAAAGGGCGCCTGGTGAACCGCGTGCTGCGCACCGAGCTGAAGCGCTCCGTCGCCCCGTGGGCCGGTGCCGTGGTCCTGGCGACGGCGCTGGCGTTCCTGTACCTGGTGGACGCCGCGTGGGGGGAGGGCACCACGGCGTGGACGGCCCAGTGGACGTCCATGGCCCTGTGGATCCGCGGCCTGCTGTTCTACCTGTGGCCGCTCGCCGTGGGCCTGGGGGCGTTGCAGGGCCTGCGCGACCACCGTTCGAAGATGTCCGAGCTGCTGTCGAGCACACCGCGGCCGGTCCGGCACCGGGCGGCCGTGCCGGCGGGCGCGACAGCGATCACGCTGGCCTCGGCCTTCGCGCTCCTCGTCCTCCTGGGCGCGGTCCAGGTGTTCGTCAACACCGAGTACACGCACCTCGGATGGCTGCCGATCTCGCTGGTGGGGGCGCTCTCGCTGGTCGCGGGGGCCGTGCTCGGCATGGGGACCGCACGAGCCCTGCCATTTGTGCTCACCCCGCCCGCGCTGGCCATGGGCGCCTTCGTCTTCACGGCCCTCATGCAGACCACGCTGGGACGGACGGAGAAGGAGACGGGGGCGGGGTTCCCCACCACGGAGCCGAACCGGCTCTCGCTGCTGTCACCGGCGGTGCAGGAGGTGCGCGACGCGCTCGTCACACTCTCCGCCTCCGTGCACGTCGGGCAGACGATCTGGCTGCTCGGCATGGCCGCGACCGGCTTCGCGCTGCTGGTCGCCGCCACCCCGCGCACCCGGCTCGTCGCCCTGGCGCCCGTCCTGGCGGGCGCGGCGATCGCCCTGCTCGTCCTCCCCTCCGACCCACGCCGGATGTACGTCCTCGACAAGGCCGCCGCGGAGTTGGTGTGCGACGGCCCGGTGTGCGTGACCACAACACAGCGGGCACACCTCACCGACCTCGCGGGCCCCGGCAGGCAGGCGCTGCGCCTGCTGCACGGCGCGCTGGGCGACCAGGCGCCGGTCTCGGTCCGGGAGAACGCCACCGTACCGCCGGAGGGTTCCACACCCCGGTGGTCCCGCGAGACCGTGCTCTTCGACTTCGACGACGACGTCGTCGTCGCCGCGCGGGGTGAGGAGCTGACCTTGGCCCTGATCGCCAAGGGCATGGTGCCGGGGTGCTCCCCCGTCGGCTGGAGCGGCACGGGGGGAGAGGACATCGCGCGGACCGTGGCGGTGGGCTGGGTCCTCGGGGACCTCAGGTCGCTGCCCGGCACGGGCTTGGCGGACTTGCGCCGCCAGCTCGGCATCGACGCCCGCGAGGTGTGGAAGGACCTCGAGGCGCTGCCGCGGGCCGAGCAGCGCTCGCGGATCGACGCGATGCGCGCCGCCGCGTTCTCCTGCGAGGGAGACGCGCTCGACGCGCTGTCCGGCGGTGCCTCCCGGTGAGGTGGCTGAGGCTGTACGCGCGCTCGCGACGGATACCCACGTCGATCGCGGCGGTGGTGATCGGCGCGGTGGCGGTGTGGGCACTCGGCCGGGACGGGGCCGAGGGGCCCGGTGATCCGCGGCTGCCCGTGCTCGTCCTCGCCACGGGCGCGATGGCGGCCTCGATCGGGCTCAGCGGGCAGGACCTCGCGCTGGACCGGACGGCCGCGATCCGCTGGGTGCCCCGCAGAGCGGCGCACGTGCTGCTCGCCGGAGCGGTCGTCGCCGCGGTCCCGCTGGCCGTGCGGGCAGTGGGCGGGGACATGGCCACCACCGCGTTCGTCGTCCGGGACACCGCGGGGCTGATGGGACTGGCCGCCCTGGGCGCGGCGCTCTCGGGCGGCCAGTACGCGTGGACGCTGCCGTTCGCCTGGCTCTCGTTCGCGTTGTTCGCCCCGCCTCCGACGAGCACGCCGATGCGGGTGGCGACCTGGATGCTGCTGCCGCCCGGCGCGGCGGCGGGCACCTGGACGGCCCTGGTGCTGGTGGTCGTCGGCACCGTGGCCTACGCCGTCGGGGGACCGAGGCGATAGCCGCGCCGGGCCACCGGCTCGGGACACGGCCGGGATCGTGCGCGGCACCGCCCTCGTGAGCGCCGCGGCCCCGCCGCGGCGCTCAGTGGTGACGTCGGCTGCCCACTCAGGGGCCGGCGCGCCGTCCGTCACGGCCTCTCGCACCGCCTCTTGACGCTCTTCCGCCCCGTTGCCAGACTGACGGCCGCGCCGTAGAAAACGCTTGCTGCACCAGTGCTCGATCAGCGCTCGCCGCGCCGAACGCCTGGCCGCCCCAGGTCGAGTCGCTCACGACGGCCATCTGCTCCCGTGACCACACCGACGCGTACGGAACGGGCGTCGGCGAGCGGTGGGAACGGGACGGGAGAACCGCGCGGAGGACGACGACCACGGACGCGAGCACAGCACGCTTGCCCCTCTGGCCCCACAAGCGCCCCTCCCCCCGCAGGAGAAGACGACATGGAAAAGCGCGGAGCCACGGCCCGCCGTGCCGGCACGACGGCAACCGGACGCGGGAGACGGGGCGTTGTCCTGTCCTCCTTGGCCGCTGTCCTGTTCACCGGCGCCGCCGCGCTGACGGGTCCCCCGAGCGCCGCGGCGGATCCACCCGCCGCCCCGGCTCCCCGGCGAGCGGCGGCGTGCGGCGACGGCTCCTACCAGGCGGAGGCCGTGCTCAGCGGCAGCACCTGGACCGCCCGGCGCGGCAGCGGTGTGGTGTACACCGGAACGGACATGCGCGCCGCGGTTCAGGCGGCGGTCAACAGCCTCACGGCGGGCCGGACTTCGAAGGAACGCGTCGTGGTGCGGGGCTCGGGCTCCATCGGCGCGGGTTCCAGGATCTCCCTGCCGAGTTACACCGCGCTCGACGTCTGCGGCACGATCAACGTCACCGGGTCCGGTTCCGGTGACCAGGCGCCCGTCTACGCACGCGGCGCCCGCGACATCGAGGTCCAGAACCTCAGTGTGACGGGCACCCCGCTGTACGGCATCTTCATGCGCAACGTCCAGAACGTCGTGCTCGGCCGGATCGACATGCGCCTCGCGGCCGGTCTGGGCGTACGCATCGACAACCGGGGCGACACCAGCCAGTGGACACGGAACGTCCGGATCGACAACGTCTACGTGTCCGGCGCGAGCAGCCACGCCGTGGAGACGTACGGGGTCGACGGCCTGACCATCGGCACGGTCACCGCCCGCGACGTGGGCGAGTCCGGCCTGCTGCTGAACCAGACCGTCAACGCCACCGTCACCAAGGTGGACGCGGACGGCGCCGGTGCGGGCACCGGCTACGCGGCGTTCCGTATGGCCAACCGCAACGGGCGGGTCGGCAGCGGCTATCCCACCAACATCCGCGTGGGCGAGGTCGTCGCCCGCGGTGGCGGACGCGGGGTCTTCTGCGTGTCCGAGAGCGGTGGCGCGGTCATCGACCGCGTCGATCTCTCCGGAACCGGCAACAACGCCATCCTGATCGAGAACTGCCACAACGTGAACCTCGCCGCGCAGAGCGGCAGTGTCACCGGTGGCGGGGAGATCCGGCTCGCGGCCCGCTCGGAGTTCGCCAACAACTCCGACATCACCGTGCAGAACCTGACGGTGACCGACTCTCAGATAACCGAGAACCCCTGCGGGATCAATACCACCTTCCGCAACATCAGGCTGGTCAACAGCCGGCAGAACATCTGCTAGCCGGGCCGCTGTTGGGCGATGTCCCGCGCATCCGGCGTCGTCCGCCCCTGTGTCTGCCCAGGCGTCGCCGGGCACACGATGCCTTCTCGGACACGGCCTACGCGCGGGCGCACACGCGGCACATCCGTGCCGAGGCCGCCACCATGCCGTGCGCGACGGCCGTGAGCCCACAGGCGAACGTGATGAGCGGCCAGTTCGCGGCGGACGGGGAGGCGATGGCGAGGGTGAGCGTGGCGAGAACCATGGCCACGCCGGCTGTCGTCCCCGTCCACGCGACCGCCAGGGGCAGCCCCCGCGGCACCGGCAGCCGACGGGCGAGCGGGCCGGTCGCGGCCAGCGTCACCACGGCGAGCAGGGCGGCGGCGGCCGCGACACCGGCCAGCTGAACGGCCAGCAGCCGGGCCGGGCCCGGCAGCTCCCGGCCCGGGCCGTCGCCGGCGGCCAGGAGCAGGTACCAGCACACGATCAGAAGAGGGGCGCTGAGGACGACGGTCCGGGCAGTGTGCCGGGTCTGCGCGACGGTCAGTTCCCGCTGGCAGCTCGGCGCGACCTCGTCGACCGTCCCGAACTCCCGCACCGCGAGGTCGACGGCCCGACGGCGGGGTGTCCCCTGCCGCGTGTGCGCCTCCGCCGCGTCCGCGAGGCCGTCGCGCATCTCCTCGACCATCCGGGCCTTCGCCCGGGCCGGCCCGCGCAGGGCCGCCGCCAGGGCCGCGGCGTACTCCTCAACAGGGTCGGCCCGTCGGCCGGTGCCGCTCATACGGCGTGCCCGGGACGGGCGACGGGGTCCAGGACGGACCCGATCGCCGCCGTGAACTCGCGCCAGGCCGTCCGCTCCTCGGCGAGGCCGGCCCGTCCCGCGTCGGTGAGTTCGTAGCAACGCCGTCTCCGCTCCCCGACCGACTGCCAGCTGCTGCTCAGCAGTCCGATCCGCTCCAGCCGGTTCAGCGCCGGGTAGATCGTGCCCGTGCGCAGTTCGAGCGCGCCTCCACTGCGCCGCTGCACCGCTGTGATGATCGCGTAACCGTGCAACGGGCCCGGCTCCAGCACGGCCAGCAGCAGCCCGTCCAAGTGTCCCCGCACCGCATCCGACTTCATGAGTAGACAGGCTACCTATCAAAGCCATAGGCGTGCTATCTATTGGCAGCCAATATATGCATCCGGAGGGGTTCGATGACCAAGCTGCTGCTGTCCGTGCACGTTCTCGCGGCGATCCTGGCGATCGGTCCGATCGCCGTGGCCGCTTCCCTCTTCCCCCGCTACGCGCGGCAGTCGGCACCCGGCGGCGAGAACCGCGGGAACGCCGAGATCCACGGGAACGGCGGGAGCGACGGGAACGGCGGGAGCGACGGGAACACGGACGGACGTGACGCCGGCGCGGACGGACGGGCCGCCGGGATCGCCGCGTTCCTGCACCGGGTCTGCCGGGGTTACGCGGTGGTGGGGGTCGTCGTCCCGGTCTTCGGCATCGCCACCGCCGTACAACTGGACGTGCTCACCGACGCCTGGCTGATCGTGTCGCTCGTGTTGACCGCGATCGCGGCGGGGATCCTGGCGCTGGCGATACTGCCCCAGCAGGAACGCCTGTTGGAGCTGCCCGCGGACACCGCCGACGAGGGGTCCGGGTCCACCTCGGTGGAGGCCGGCCCCGCGGCGGCCCGGCTCTCCGCGCTCACGGGCGTCTTCAACCTTCTCTGGGCGATCGTGGTCGTCCTCATGATCGTCCGCCCCGGCTCGACCACTGGAGCGTGACACCGCGTGGGCCTGTCGGCGGTGACCACCGGCGACCGGGCCCACGCGCGCGGTCCCGGGAGAGAGTCACTGCCGTGCGTCGCGCAGCGTGAGAACGTACATCGCGGTGAGCGCCACGGCACGGTCTTCGTCATGCGACAGATCGGCCAGGGCACGTGACGTCATGACTCCCGGGATGCCCGCGAGTGCCTGTGTCAGCCGTCGGCGTGCGGACGATCCGACGGTGCCGTGGGCCAGGTCGACGAGGACCGCAGCGATCCGGTCCGCCAACGCGGGGTCACTCGCCAGCGCGCTCAGCGTGTCGGCCGCGTCGGCGTCGTTCCTCCCGTCGACGATCATGTCGATGAGCGTCGGTACCGCGTCGGCCACGCCACGTGGCCCGAGTTCCAGAGCCGCGTACCCGCGGACCACGACGTCCGGATGCGTGAGGGCGTCCCGCAGCAGTGCGGTCGCCTGATCGTCCGGAATCTCGGCGATGGACCGGACAGCGCGTTTCCGCACCTCGGCCGAGGGTGAACCGAGGCCCTCCGCCAGCAGTGCCAGGGCGTCCCCGCCCGATCGCGCCAGAGCCCAACGAAGGGCTCCGGCGACGTTCGGGTCCGACTCGCTCAACACGGCCTCGACCAGTGCTTCCACCGGCGCGGGGACTGCCTCGACCGCGGACAGGGCCGCTCGCTGCCGCGCCCCCGCGCTCTTCGACCCCAACGCCTGGAGGAGCTCGACGGCCTGGAGGACGTCCTCCCAGCCGGCGGGCTCCGCGGCACCGATCCGACGGAGACGCGTGAGCAGCTCCGTCTCCACCGCGATACGGTCCCGCGTCCGGCGGACGAGGTCGTCGACGAGCTCCGCGGGCGCGAAGCCCGGATCGTCCAGCGCACGCCCGACGTCGCGCAGCGACAGTCCCAATGACCGCAAGCTCTCGATGTGGAAGATGCGCCGGATGTCCTCACCGGAGTACTCGCGGTAGCCGGCGTGGGTACGGCCCGTCGGCCGCACGAGGCCGAGCGATTCGTAATGCCTGAGCATGCGGGCGCTGACCCCGGACCGCCGCGCGACATCACCGATCAACACCGCCTACCGCCCCTGCCGGCCGGCCTCGCCGAGGGCCATGGCGCGCTTCGCCTCCTCGGTCGCGAACTCGAACCCGGCGTCCGGGTCGCGCCACAGCCGTTCCGTGGCGATCGCGTGCGCGCGCACGCGGGGATCGGGATCCGTCGTCGCCGCGCCCAACGTCGGCAGCATCACCTCCCCGAGCGAGATCAGCGCCCGGCTGAGGCTCAGCCGCGTCGCGCGTTCGCCGCGCCCGAGCTGTGCCGCCAGCACTACGGCCAGCTCGTGCTCCTCGCCTTCGGGCACGAGCACGACCGCAGCCCGCCAGGCGCTCCGGGCCACCTCGTCGTCGGCGTCGGACAGCAGCGCCGGTGTGATCGCGGGCCACGCCTGCCGATCCCCGATCTTGGACAGCGTGTGCAATGCCTGGCTCCGCGCCTGCGCACGGTCCGAGCGGACTTCGTCGAGAAGCACCGGGACAGTCAGCGATGCCGCGTGGCGGGTGAGTGCCCACGTCAGCATGTCGCGGACGTAGAACTCGGGTTCGACCGCGCATCGCTCGACGAGCTTGCCGATGAACCCCGGGTCGGGGGTCGTGCCGACCGCGAGCGCCGCCCGCAGCCGGGCGGATGGGCTGTCGTCCTCCAGCCCCTGCAGAGCCCGCATCATGTTCGTGCGCTCTTCCGGCATGGCCATCAGGACCACCTCCTTGACCACAGTGAAGACCTTGTCACCGTGTCAAGGTCAAGCGGAGCCGGGCATGCGCGGGGACGCGCTCCCCCGTCGCGGGTGACGTCCCGAGGGGGCGGGGTGACGCCGTGCGGGGCAGCCGCACGGCGTCACCCGCGCGGTGTCACGTGAGCAGGTACGCCTTGATGACGGTCACGTCATAGGTGTTGCCCCGCTTGTCGGTGAGCTTCGCCTTGAACGACACCGACTTCGCGTTCTCCGGGTGGTTCAGGGCGAGACTCCTGGCACCGTCCTTGCCGGTGGCGACCGGGGCCTTGGCCCACTTCTTGCCACCGTCGTAGGACACCTGGACGGCAAGGGACTTCAGCCCCTTGCCCGCGGCCGGTCCCTGGAGGGACAGCGGCACGGTGACCTTCTTCCCGGCCGCGGCGGTGCTGGTCAGGTCCAGCTTCGGGTGGAAGCGTACGGTGGACAGCGGGAGCGTCACCGGCTTCTCGCCCGTGACCCTCTTCGAGGTGAACGACCAGGCGGCGGAGAGCCGCGTGGTGACCCCGGCGACCGCGGTGGAGCGGGTGGCCTCCGTGCTGACGCGGTACGTGGCGGAGGCCGCGGGCAGGCCGTCGGCCTCGGAGCAGAGCGGCCCCTTCTCGTCGATGATCTTCTTTCCGCCGGCGGTGACCACCGTGCGCTGCGCGCTCACCTCGGAGCTGCCGGAGTGCCCGGCTCCGTCGGTGAACTCGTTGACGCAGTAAGCGAGTTGGTTGCCCAGCCGCCGCGCCACGTCCTCCCCGCCCACGCGGGGGCTGAAGACACCGACGTTGTACGTCTTCGTGTAGGTCTTGCCCGCCGCGTACTCCCTGGCCGGGTCGGACCTGAAGGACAGCCCGTAGTCGTCCTCCGTGGCGCCGTCCTGGCCGACGTGGAACTCCCACGCGAAGCCCTTGGGCGTGGTGACGTACGTCTTCGCCGTGGCGGGCAGCGGGAACGACGCCATGCCGGTCCCGATCCCGTAGTCCGCGTGGTTCCAGAAGCCGTTGACCCATCCCTTCGCCTTCTTGGCGGAGGCGCCGACCTTCAGGTCCACGCGGGCCAGTTCGGCCGGGGTCGCCCGGTGGGTGAGCCCCGTGTGGAGCGAACCGGTCCGGTTGTACAGCAGGTTGTAGCTGGTGCTGCCCTTCTGCCACACGCCGCCGAGCTGCGAGCTGAACTCCTTCGCGGGCACCGGGGCGCCGACCTGGCCGGTCCGGTACCCCTTGAACGAGTCCAGGTACAAGGAGGTTCCGAGACCGCGACCGCCCGGGTAGTCCGACTTGAAGACGTGGTACGCCTCCCCGGAGCGGGCGGACTCCGGCGCGGTGATGTTCACCGGCTCGGCCCGGCGCGCGTCGAAGGTGAGCGTCGTGTCCCGGGTGACCGGGAGCTTCGGCCGGGCCATCGTGGCGATCTCGGGTTCGGCGTCGCCGCCGACCGGGGTCTCCACCGCGGCGGAGACCAGGAAGTCGCCCTTGGGCACCCGGAGGGTGGTGACACCGTCGCCGTCGGTGTCGGCCGGATCCTTCCAGAAGTCGGTGTCGTGTCCGTAGACGGTGGTGTCGGCGGTCCGCGCGGGCCTGCCCTTGGTGTCGATGAACTTGAGCGTGAGGTCGTACGACTCCACCTCGCGGTGCGCGCCGAACGTGGTGCGGACGCTCTGGCCGCCCTTGTCCGCCCGCGCGACGACCGCGCCGGAGAAGGCGCCGTCCACGTCACCGACGCGGGTGTCGGCGGTGAGGGTGACGCTCTCCGCGCCACCCGCCGGCACGGTGACCCGCCGGGCCCCGAGCGCGAAGAAGCCGACGGGGGCGGGGGCGCCCTTGGGGCCGACGGTCTCCAGCGACAGGTCGAGGGTGACGGACTCCTTGCCGGTGTTGCGGTAGGTGAGGGACTTCGTCACCGGGGTGTCGTCGGTGTGCGGCCAGGGCTGCCCCCCGAAGCTCACCGAGGTCTGCTCGGAGACCACGGTCTGGCTGATCGCACGGGTCAGGTCGGTGCGCCCCGCGCCCTGCTGACCGGCCGTCAGTCCGGCGGTGGGCTTCGCGGACGCGGTCAGCGTCTGCTTGATGCGCTGCCCCGGCCAGTCCGGGTGCTGCTGGGCGAGCAGGGCGGCGGCGCCCGCGACGTGCGGGGTCGCCATGGACGTACCGGACATCGAGACGTAGCCGTCGGCCGCCGGGTCGCCGAGCTCCCCCTGGGCCGCCTTCGCCGCGACGATGTCCACGCCCGGCGCGGTGATGTCGGGCTTCAACGAGCCGTCGGCCGTCGGGCCGGTGGAGGAGAAGTCGGCGATCCGGTCCGCGCGGTCCACCGCGCCGACGGTGAGGGCGGAGGCGGCGCCGCCCGGGGAGCCGATGGTCCCCTCGCCCGGGCCTTCGTTGCCCGCGGCGATGACGAAGAGGATCCCCTTCTCCGCGGAGAGCCGGTCGACGGCGGCCTCCAGAGGGTCGACCTCCGTGGTGTCCTCGCCGCCGAGACTCAGGTTGGCCACCTTCGCGCCCTGGTCGGCGGCCCACTGCATACCGGCGATGATGCCCGAGTCGTCGCCGAAGCCGGCGTCGTCCAGCACCTTGCCGTCCAGGATCTTCGCGCCGGGCGCCACACCCTTGTACGAGCCGCCCGACCGGGCGCCGCTGCCCGCGACGGTGGAGGCGACGTGTGTGCCGTGACCCACGTGGTCCACGGTGTTGCCAGAACCGGAGAAGTCCTTCTGGGCGATCTCCGCGCCCTTCAGGTCCGGGTGGGTCTCGTCGACGCCGGTGTCCAGGACGGCGACCTTCACCCCCGTACCGTCGTAGCCGGCCTGCCAGGCGGCCGGGGCGCCTATCTGCGGAACGCTTCTGTCGAGAGCGGCCTTGCGCCGGCCGTCCAGCCAGACCCGCTCGATGCCCGGTGCCGCCGTGCGCGCCGCGCCGGTCCGCGGGCCGGGGGTGGTCAGGGCCCGCCAGACCTCGGCCGTGCCGGTCTTCGGCGCGGTCAGCGCCTCGCCGCGCACGGCGGGCAGGGGCCTGCGCACGGCGACGTCCGCCGCCGAGAAGGCCGCCTTCGCCCGCGCCTTCGAGGCGTTGTACGACACGATCAGCGGCAGTGTGTTCCGGTGCGCGTCGTCGTACTCGTTCTCGACCAGGGCGGTGACGTCGAACAGCCGCCGGTCCAGGGTGCCTCGGGCTATCAGCTTCGCCGCGTCGGACGGTATGGCGTAGGTCGCGCCCCCGGCCCGCTTGACGGCTATGCGGACGTGCTCGCGGCCCTCGCCGCGCTGGACGCGGGTCACCTGGCCCTTGGCGTCCAGGTGGACCCGGTCACCGGTGATCAGTGTGACGACGGAGGGTGCGGGCCGGTCCTGCCGCCCGGCGCTCGCGCCGTTCCCGGTGTCACCGCCGGCGCCGGAACCGGAGCCCGTCGCTCCAGAGGCGGCCCCGGTCGTGAGCCCGGCTGTGAGCAGGGCGGCCACCACGGCCGCGCCCACTCTGCGTGTGTTTCTCGGCAACTCTCCCCCATGGATGAGGTATTGACAGGGTGAGACCGCCCGTGGGCGCGGAGCGGCGGCCGTGTACATACTCGGTATGCTCCGTCCCGCCCTCGGCCGCTTCCGAATGGGGGCGGCAGAGGGGTGGCGTCGGCACGGAAGACGTACGACGGCCGCGTCGGGTTCACCCGGACACTGATCGAATTCCGGCAACTTCCCGCGTCGTGGGGGATCGCGGGCAGACGACCGGGCGCGCGGCTGTCCGAACCGGACACCGAGGAGGCGGACGCACGACGGTCCGAACCGGGCACGGAAAGGGGCGGCCGCGCGGCGATCCCTGCCGAGGAGGGCCGAGGAGGGCTCCGCGTGCGGCGGCCCGCGTGCCCGTTCCGCCCCGTCCCGCCGCCCGTTTCCGGCAGTACGCGTGTCTGGGCCCGCAACTGGGCCCCCGGGCCCTCCTGATGGGCCCGGACCCATCCCTAATCTGCTCGGAACCCCCCTCGTCCGCTCGGACCCGGGACGGGCGACGCGTGGACAAGGAGTGCGTGGTGAGACGAGCCAGAAGCCTTCGTGTTTGGCATGCTCCTGCCCGTAGGGACCGCGGACAGGGCGGCACCGAGTACGCCGCGATGATAGGCGTCGTCTCTCTCGTCATCGCGGCGATCCTGGGCCTCACGATCCCCCAGGACGAGGCCACCGGCCTGAAGTACTGGGTGTGCCGCGCACTCAACCCGATGGACGGGGCCGGGGCGTGCGACAAGGGCGACGAGGCGGGCGGCCCCGGGGACGACGGCGGCGGGCCGGGGGACGACGGCACGCCCGGCCCGAACCCCGACGATCCGTTCCAGCCGGCCAAGTGCCTGCTCTCCTCCGAGGAGACCAAGACCACCGTCGTGGTCGAGGTCCTCTTCATCAAGATCAGGGGCTCCGAGTACGTCAAGGTGCAGCAGTGGTCCGACGGCACGGTCACACTGGAGCGCGTCACCGAGACCGGTGGCGGGGTCACGGCCAGCATCTCCACCGGCATCAAGGGCCTGGAGGACTGGGGCGGCAGCGCCTCGCTGAGCGGAAGCTACGTCAAGAGCAGCGGCAGCGGCGGGCAGTGGCTGTTCAACGGGAACAAGACGGGCGACACCAACGCCGACCTCAAGGCCAACCTGGAGGACGCGAAGGAGTTCGCCGAGTACCTGAAGGCCCAGGAGAAGTGCAACAACAAGACCGGGGCCAGGGCCGCCGAACTCGGCATGATCTGCAGCCACGGCGCGAAGGACAAGCTGCCCGACCTCCCGCCGGAGAAGGCACCGGACGTCGACATCACCAAGTCCACCACGGAGAAGGCCGGCGGCGTGAGCTTCGGCAAGAGCTTCAAGAGCAAGAACCAGAAGAACGACAAGGGCGAGCCCAAGGACCTCGGCTCCATCAGCACCGAGGGGCTCAACGCGTCCATGACCGAGGACGTGGTGGTCATGCGCGCCAAGACCGGACCGGACGCGGGGAAGATCACCTTCATCTACACCTTCACCGTCAGCGGTGGCGGCGGCCAGGGCGCCCAGGCCAAGGGCTCCCGCATGCAGCAGGTGTCGGTCACCTACGACGCCGCGGCCTATGACGAGGAGGAGAAGAACGGCGACCCGCACCACCCCGAGAAGCTGACGATCACCACCAGCGAGGAGGCCGGCGCAGGCCCGGGCGCCAAGGCCGGCGCAGGTGCCAACGCCGGTCCGGTGACGATCGAGGTCGGCGGCGGTGGCGGCACCATCGAGTCCCAGGTACACGTCGAGTCGGCCGAGGTGGCGCTGGACAACGACGGGGACAGCAAGCTCGTGGAGGACTGGCTGCGCGGCCGCGGCGACTTCCCCGCCGGCGACGCCCTGCCCACCCCCTCGGACGCCGCGGAGGCACCGGACTCGGACACCGGCCCGCTGGAGCGGCTGCTGCACGACAAGGGCAAGCTCACGCGGATCGACTACAAGGCCAACACCGACTGGTGGAACGCCTCGGTGGGCATCGGGTTCGGCATCTCGGCGGGCAGTGTGACCGCGGGCTTCAAGCTCTTCGGCATCGACATCACGCACGAGGAGCGGGACCAGGTCATCACCGGCGACCCGACCTACGCGACGGGCCCGCAGAACGGCGGCGCCCGGCCGTGGGTGGAGTTCAAGAACTGCACCAAGACGGACCCGATCACCAGCTGACGCCCGCTTCCCCCGCCCGGCGTTCCGCGGCCATGTGCCCCGGCCACGCCCTCACCGACGTCTCCTCCCGGCCCCCCACCTCGGCGTCCCGCGTCTCATCGGCGCGGGACGCCGGGCCGCTTGGCCGCTTGGCCGTCGGTAACAGCATCGGCGTCGGCGACTGTCGGCGTGTCGTCGGCTGCCTGCTGCCTGCTGCCTGCCTACGGAAGTACCGCGATGCCGTCCAGCTCCACCAGCGCCTGTTCGTCCCAGAGCCGTACCACCCCGATGACCGCCATCGCGGGATAGTCCCGGCCCGCCAGGCGCCGCCAGACGCGGCCCAGTTCGGCGGCGTGGGCGCGGTAGGAGGCGACGTCCGTGGCGTAGACGGTCACCCGTGCGAGGTCACCCGGCGCGCCGCCGGCCGCGTCGAGGGCGGCCAGCAGATTGGCCAGGGACTTCTCGAACTGGGCGGGCAGGGTGTCCCCCACCACCCGCCCCTCGCCGTCCAGCGCGGTCTGCCCGGCCAGCAGGACCAGCCGGGTCCCGGTGGCGGTGACGGCGTGTGAGAAACCGGTGGGCGGGGCGAGGTGCGCCGGATTGACGCGCTCCAGGCTCATGCGTACAGCCCCTTGGCGACGACGGAGCGCTGCACCTCGGTGGCGCCCTCGTAGATGCGCGGGGCTCGCACCTCTCGGTAGAGGTGTTCCAGCAGGTGTCCGCGTTGGAGCGCGCGGGCGCCATGGAGCTGGACGGCGGCGTCGACCACGTACTGCGCCGTCTCGGTGGCGAACAGCTTCGCCATGGCCGAGCGGGCGGGCACGTCCGGCGCGCCGTCGTCGTACGCCGCTGCCGCCGCGTACACCAGCAGCCGGGCGGCCTCCGTGCGCGTCGCCATCTCCGCGACCTGGTGCGCGACGGCCTGCAGGTCCTTGAGCGGGCCGCCGAAAGCGGTACGCCGCCCGGTGTGCCGGACCGTCGCGTCCAGGGCGGCCCGCGCCATGCCCACGGCGAAGGCGCCGACGCTGGGGCGGAAGAGGTTGAGGGTGTTCATGGCGACCCGGAAGCCGCCGCCCACCTCGCCGAGGACATCGGCGCGG
The DNA here is from genome assembly GCF_052983195.1 of Streptomyces hebeiensis. Classification (NCBI taxonomy): domain Bacteria; kingdom Bacillati; phylum Actinomycetota; class Actinomycetes; order Kitasatosporales; family Streptomycetaceae; genus Streptomyces; species Streptomyces hebeiensis. The sequence goes on along the minus strand of NZ_CM129812.1, from coordinate 6,285,218 downwards.
GTGACCGGAACGCCGTCGAAGGAGAGGGCCCCGATAGGGTGCGGAGAGAGCATCTCGATGGGCTCCCCGGTCAGGCCGGGCCGGTCGGCGGGGACGAGGAACGCGGTGACGCCCCGGGCCCGTGCGCCGGCGCCCGCCGTCTTCCCCGCCGCCCCTGCTCCCTTGGCCCTCTCCGCGTTCTCCGCGTTCTCCGTCTGCTCTGCCTTCTCCGTCCCCTCGCGTTCCGTCGCGCCGGTCCGCGCGAAGGCCACGTAGAAATCCGCCTCGGGGGCGTTGGAGATCCAGCGCTTCTCGCCGGTCAGCCGCCAGCCGGCCGGTGTTCCGGACGACGTCTCGGGCGCCGCCCGCAGCGCGAGCGCCGCCGCGTCCGAGCCCGCGCCCGGCTCGCTCAGCGCGAACGCGGCCACCGCCCGCCCCGCCCGTACCGGGGGCAGCCAGCGCGCCCGTTGTTCTTCCGTACCGGCCTGGACGATCGGATACGTGCCCAGCCCCTGGAGCGCCAGCGCCGTCTCCGCCTCGGTGCAGCCCCGGGCCAACGACTCGCGCACCAGGCACAGTTCCAGGGCGCCCGCGTCCAACACGTCTGCGAGCAGGCCCTGTTCGCCCAGTTCGGCGATCAAAGCACGGTTCACCCGGCCCGGTTCGCCGCGTTCCGCGAGCGGAAGGAGCCGTTCCACGGCCAGGGTGCGCAGCCGTGCGCACCAGTCGGTCTGTGCCGGATCGAGCGAGAATACGGGCATGCGAGCCCCCACTTCCAGCGCCTCTATCGCGGACCGTTGACTGTCGTCACCTTCACGATACGCTCGTTGGGCGACCCCACCGTGAGAAGGGGGGCGATCCATGGCGCTGACGCCGTCGGCCCATCTGGACACCTTCGCGCGCGACCATCTCCCGCCCGTCGAGCAGTGGCCCCGTCTCCTCCCTCTCGCCTCCGGCCCGGACCGGCCCGACCACGACCGGCTCAATTGCGCCGTGGAGCTGCTGGACCGGACCGTCGAGCGGTTCGGCCCGGACCGGCCCGTGTTCCGTACGGCCACGACGGGGGCCCGTGCGTACGCCTCTGACGGCGGAACCCTCTGGACGTACGGGGACCTGCGCGACCGCGTCGACCGCATCGCGTACGTCCTGACGTCCGCCCTCGGTGTGGTGCCCGGCAACCGGGTGCTCCTGCGCGGCCCCACCACCCCCTGGCTCGCGGCCTGTTGGCTCGCCGTCCTCAAGGCGGGCGGCGTGGCGGTGACGGTCCTGGCACAGCACCGGGCGGAGGAACTGGCCACCATGTGCGCCATCGCGCGCGTCAGTCACGCCCTGTGCGACGCGCGGTCCCTGGCGGACCTGGTCGCGGCGCGGGTGCCGGGGCTGCGGATCACCCCGTACGGCGGGGACGGCGCCGACGATCTGCTGCGGCTGGCCGCCGACGGACCGGCGCGGCGGTACCCGGCCGTCGAGACGGCGGCCGATGATGTGGCGCTGATCGCCTTCACCTCGGGAACGACGGGCCGGCCCAAGGGCTGTGCGCACTTCCACCGCGATGTGCTGGCGGTCGCGGACACGTTCTCGCGCGAGGTGCTGCGCCCGGAGCCCGGCGACCTGTTCGCCGGCAGCCCACCGCTCGGTTTCACCTTCGGCCTCGGCGGACTGCTGATATTCCCGATGCGGGCGGGCGCGTCGGCGCTGCTGCTCGAACGGGCCCGGCCCGCCCAGTTGCTGGCGGCGGTGACCGAACACCGGGTGACGGTGCTGTTCACGGCGCCGACCGCGTACCGGGTGATGCTGGACGCGCTGGCGGGGACGGAGCCGTACGACATGTCCTCCCTGCGGCGCTGTGTGTCGGCGGGCGAGAACCTGCCCGCCGCGACCTGGCACGCCTGGCGGGAGCGGACCGGCCTGCGCATCATCAACGGGATCGGTGCCACCGAACTGCTGCACATCTTCATCTCGGCGGCGGACGAGGCGGTCCGGCCGGGCACGACGGGGCTGCCGGTGCCGGGCTGGCAGGCGCGCGTGGTGGACGCGACGGGCGCGCCGGTGCCCGACGGCGAGCCGGGACTGCTGGCCGTACGCGGCCCGGTGGGCTGCCGGTACCTGTCCGACCCGCGCCAGCGGGAGTACGTACGGGACGGCTGGAACCTGACCGGCGACACCTATGTGCGCGAGCCGGACGGCTACTTCCGCTACGTCGCGAGGGCCGACGACATGATCATCTCGGCCGGCTACAACATCCCGGGCCCGGAGGTCGAGGACGCGCTCCTGGCCCACCCCGACGTCACGGAGGCGGCCGTCATCGGCCACCCGGACGAGCTGCGCGGCCAGGTCGTCGCCGCGTACGTGGTGCTCAGGCCGGGCGCGGGGCGCGACGAGCGGACGGCGGAGGCGCTGCGGCGCTTCGTCAGGTCGCGGCTCGTACCGTACAAGTGCCCACGCGCGATCGTCTTCCTGGACGCCCTGCCGCGCACCCCCACCGGAAAGCTCCAGCGCTTCCGCCTGCGCGCGGCGGACACGTACCGCGGCACGCCCTAACATGATCACGTGGCCGAGCAGCACACCCCCCGTTCCCTCATCGTCACCCTGTACGGCGCGTACGGCCGCACACCGGACAACTCGCCCGTGCCCGTGGCGGAGTTGATCCGGCTGCTGGCCGCCGTCGGCGTGGACGCCCCGTCCGTCCGCTCCGCGGTCTCCCGCCTCAAGCGGCGCGGCCTGCTCCTGCCGGAACGTACGGCGGACGGCGCGGCCGGGTACGTCCTGTCGGAGCAGGCCCGGCAGTTGCTCGACGACGGGGACAGCAGGATCTACGCCCGGCCGGCGCCCCGGCTCTCCGACGGCTGGGTGCTCGCCGTCTTCTCCGTTCCCGAGGCCGAGCGGCACAAGCGGCATCTGCTGCGCTCGCGGCTCGGCCGGCTGGGCTTCGGCACGGCGGCGCCCGGGGTGTGGATCGCGCCGGAGCGGCTGTACGAGGAGACGCGCAACACCCTGCGGCGGCTCGGTCTCGATCCGTACGTCGATCTGTTCCGGGGTGCGCACCTGGGTTTCGAGGCGACGGCGGAGGCGGTGGCCCGCTGGTGGGACCTGCCGTCGATCGCCGAGCGGCACGGCGCGTTCCTGGCCGCGCACGAGCCGGTGCTGCACGCCTGGGAGCGCGAGGGCGAGGGAGGTGACACGGCGGTGGCCCCGTCCGAGGAGGCGTACCGCGACTACCTGCTCGCGCTGGACTCCTGGCGCCGGCTGCCGTACGCGGACCCCGGGCTGCCGGCCGAGCTGCTCCCCGCCGGCTGGCCGGGCGAGCGCTCCGCCGCCGTCTTCTCGCGCCTGCACGCGCGACTGCGCGCGGCCGGGCTGGAGTTCGTCCGGCGGCGCGCCACGGCCACGGGATGAGCCGCGGCCACGGGACGACGTCGGCGGCCCCGGTGCCGGGCGGCACCCGGCACCACGCCGCTCAGCGTGGGGCGAGCCGTGGACCGGGCGCGGCGGCGCGGCCCGTCGGCGGGGGCCGGCTGCCGGCACGGTAGGGAGCCGGCCAGGGCACCGCCGGGCCGCTGTACCCCTGCTCGGCGGCGGCGTGCAGCGTCCAGTGCGGGTCGTACAGATGCGGCCGGCCGAGCGCGCACAGATCGGCGCGGCCCGCCAGGATCAGCGAGTTCACGTCGTCCCAGGAGGAGATGGCGCCCACCGCGATCACCGGTACGGACGCGGTGGAGCGGATCAGCTCCGCGTACGGGGTCTGGTACGAGCGGCCGAACTCCGGCCGCTCGTCCGCCACCACCTGGCCGGTGGAGACGTCGATCGCGTCGGCACCGTGCTCGGCGAAGGCGCGGGCGATCCCGACGGCCTCCTCGGGGGTCGTGCCGCCCGGGGCCCAGTCCGTGGCGGAGATCCGGACCGTCATGGGCCGGTCCTCCGGCCACTGGGCGCGTACGGCGTCGAAGACCTCCAGGGGGAAGCGCAGCCGGCGCTCCGGCGAACCGCCGTAGGCGTCGGTGCGCCGGTTGGTGAGCGGGGAGAGGAAGCCGGACAGCAGATAGCCATGCGCGCAGTGCAGTTCCAGCAGGTCGAACCCGCTGCGCCGGGCCCGCCGGGCGGCGGCCGCGAACTGCTCGCGCAGTTCGGCCAGTTGCCGTCGGTCGAGCTGGTGCGGGACCTGGCTGACACCGGGCCGGTACGGGAGCGGGGAAGCGGCGACGAGCGGCCAGTTGCCGGTGGGCAGCGGCTCGTCCATGCCCTCCCACATCAGCCGGGTGGACCCCTTGCGCCCGGCGTGGCCGAGCTGGACGCCGATGGCCGTGCCGGGAGCCGACGCGTGCACGAAGTCGGTGACGCGGCGCCAGGCGTCGCCCTGCTCCCGGGTGTACAGGCCCGTACAGCCGGGGGTGATCCTGCCTTCGGGGCTGACGCAGACCATCTCGGTCATCACGAGCCCGGCGCCGCCGAGCGCGCGGGAACCGAGGTGGACGAGGTGGAAGTCGCCCGGAACGCCGTCGCGCGCCACGTACATGTCCATGGGCGAGACGACGACCCGATTGCGCAGGGTCAGCGCGCGCAGCCGCAGCGGTGTGAACATCGGCGGGGTGCCGGGCGGGCAGCCGAACTCGTCCTCGACGGACCGGGTGAACCCGGGGTCGCGCAGCCGCAGGTTGTCATGGGTGACCCGGCGGCTGCGGGTGAGCAGCCCGAAGGCGAACTGGCGTGGCGGCCGGCCGGTGTGAGTGGCCAGTTCCTCGAACCAGCGCAGGCTGGCCAGTGCCGCGCGCTGGGTGGACGCGACGACCGGGCGGCGCTCGCGCTCGTAGGCGGCGAGCGCGGCCGGCAGGTCACGTTCCTCCTCCAGGCGGGCGGCCAGCGCCAGGGCGTCCTCCATGGCGAGCTTGGTGCCGGAGCCGATGGAAAAGTGGGCGGTGTGGGCGGCGTCGCCGATCAGGACCGTACGTCCGTGGCTCCAGCGTTCGGTGACGACGGTACGGAATGCGGTCCAGGCGGAATCACGGGCGGCGCCGGGTGTGGGGGATGCGGCCGGGCGGGAGGACGCGGCTGAGGCAGCGGAGGCGGAGGACACGGTCGAGGCGGAGGAGGCGACCGAGGCGACATCGGCCGTGGAGAGCAGCGGGCGCCCGCCGAGCGCGTCGGCGAAGACCGCGGCACAGCGGTCGGCGGACGCGCGCTCGTCGAGTCCGGCGAACCCGGCGGCCCGCCAGACCTCTTCCCGCATCTCCACGATGACGGTGCTGCGGCCCGCCGTCGCGCTCCGCTCGTAGGGGTAGCCGTGGAGCTGCATCACGCCGTGGTCCGTCTCGGCGATCTCGAAGCGGAAGGCGTCGAAGGCGCGATCGGCGGCGAGCCAGATATAGCGGCAGCGGTGGGTGGTGACCGTGGGGCGGAAGATGTCGGCGTGGGTCTGCCGGGTGCGGCTGTGCACCCCGTCGGCGGCGATCACCAGGTCGTGGGCGGCGGCGAGTTCGGCGGCGGGCGGGGCCTCGGCGCGGAAGCGGAGCCGGACGCCGAGCCGGGCGCAGCGCTCGTGCAGGATCCGCAGGAGCGCGACCCTGCCGAGGGCGGCGAAGCCGTGGCCGCCGGAGGTGAGGGTACGGCCGCGGCGGACGATGTCGATGTCGTCCCAGCGCACGAAGGCGTCCTGGAGCGCGGCGTGCACGGCGGGGTCGGCGTGGGCGATGCCGCCGAGGGTCTCGTCGGAGAGGACGACACCGAAGCCGAACGTGGCGTCGGGCGCGCCGCGCTCCCAGACGGTGATCTCGCGCTCGGGGTCGAGCCGTTTGAGCAGGGCGGCCGCGTACAGCCCGCCGGGCCCGCCTCCGATGACGGCGATTCGCCGGACGGCTGCGGTCATGATCAGCGGCCCTGCCACCTGGGAGCGCGTTTCCCGGTGAAGGCCGCGTGGAATTCGGCGTAGTCCTCGCCGGTCATCAGTAACGCCTGGGTGGCGGCGTCGAGTTCGACGGCGGCGGCGAGCGGCATGTCCAGTTCGGCGGTGAGCAGCGCCTTGGTCTGCGCGTACGCCAGGGCGGGGCCGTCCGCGAGGTGGCGGGCCAGCTCGGCGGCGCGTTCGTCGGCGCCGCCCTCGCCGGTCAGTTCGCTGATCAGGCCGATCCGTTCGGCCTCCGCGGCGCGTACCGGCTCGCCGAGCATCAGCAGCCGGGTGGCGTGCCCGAGCCCGACCACGCGCGGCAGCAGATAGGCCGCGCCCATGTCACCGCCGGACAGGCCGACGCGGGTGAAGAGGAAGGCGAACCGCGCCGAAGGATCCGCCACCCGGAAGTCGGCGGCGAGCGCGAGCACGGCGCCCGCGCCGGCGGCGGCCCCGTGCACCGCCGCGATCACGGGGAAGGGGCACTCGCGGACGGCCCTGACCACCTGCCCGGTCATCCGGTTGAAGGCGAGGAGCCGCGCGGTGTCCAGGGCGAGGGTGGCGCCGATGATCTCGTCCACGTCCCCGCCGGAACAGAATCCGCGCCCCTCCCCCGCCAGCACCAGGGCGCGTACGGAGCCCTCCCGGGACAGCTCGGCGAGGAGGTCGCGCAGATCGGCGTAGGCGCCGAAGGTGAGCGCGTTCAGTTTCTCCGGCCGGGCGAGGGTGACGGTGACGACACCGGCGTCCCGGGTGACACGCAGATGGCGCCAGGTCCCGGTGGGCGAAGCGGATCCGGTGAAGGGCCCCGGGGAGGCACTCCGGGCTCGAGGCACCGTTGGGCGTTCCCGGGGCCTGTCCTCGGACGGGCCTTCCGGTACCGGGTCCTCCGGCCTGCCCGGACCCTCCGACCGAACCGGGTCCTTCGACCGGCCCGGGTCCTTCGGCCGGCCCGGGTCCTTCGGCCGGCCCGGGTCCTTCGGCCGGCCTTCCGTGCGGTGGCTCATGGAGTACGGCCTCCTTCAGCGGATGCTGCGGACGCGCGGTCGCTCAGTGCCGGTCGCGGCGGTACGGGCCGCGCGCCGGTACGGGCACCTCGTGCCGGGTTGCTCGTGCCGGGTGTGCGCACCGCCCCGGTACGTACCACCGGTACGCGCCGCCCGCCGCCCGCCGTACGCGAACCGCCGGGGCCGGGCGCGGGGCCGAACTTCCGAACCGTATCACTTGCGTGTGACTATCGTCACGAGTGCGCGATACGTCTGCGACGCTTCCGTGACACGTCCGTGAGATGGCGTCCGTAGGCTGCCGAAGGTCCCTGTCGCCGCGGGACAGAAGTCCTCCGCCCGGCAGGCCGCAGCCCCTTGCCCCCGCACTCACGCTCCGTATGGTTGACCCGAGAGTAATTCACCCATTCGCACCCCGACGCCCCTTGCGCCCCGATCGGACCCGCCACCATGCCCGAAGCCGTAGGCTCCTCCCCCTGGCGAGTCACGCTTCCGCACAGTGCCGAAGCCGTGCCGCTCGCACGCGCGCTGGTCCGTACCGCACTCGCGCATCTGGAGGAGCCGACCCACAGCGATACGGCGGAGCTACTCACGGCGGAGCTGGTCGCCAACGCGATCCAGCACACGGACGGCGAGCAACCCATCGAACTCGTTGTCGAACTGCTCCCCACCGGCTGCCAGGTGGAGGTTCACGACGGCGATCCGGCCCCGCCGGGCGACCTGGCCCACCCCGGGTCCATGCCGGATCCCCTGCAGGAGAACGGCCGGGGTCTGCTGTTGATCAGCACGCTCAGCGAGGCGTGCGGCCATCGGCCCACGGATCAGGGCAAAGCGGTCTGGTTCACGCTCCCCACGACTGAGGCCTGCTGAGCACAGGAGCCGCGGAGCGGCCGGGCAGCCGGGGGGAGCCGAGTCCGCCGGTGGGCGCGGCCGGTCAGTCGCGGGCCAGCGTGGCGACCAGCACGGCCTTGATCGTGTGCAGCCGGTTCTCCGCCTCGTCGAAGACCACCGAGCGCTCCGACTCGAACACCTCGTCCGTGACCTCCAGGGCGGTCAGCCCGTGGCGCTCGTACAGCTCCCGGCCCACGGCGGTGCCCAGGTCGTGGAAGGCGGGCAGGCAGTGCAGGAACTTCACGTCCGGGTTGCCCGTCGCCCGCAGGACGTCCATGGTCACGGCGTACGGTCCGAGGGCCGCGATCCGCTCGTCCCAGACCTCCTTCGGCTCCCCCATCGACACCCAGACGTCGGTGGCCACGAAATCGGCCCCGGCGACGCCCTCCTCGATGTTCTCCGTCAGGGTGAGGCGCGCCCCGCTCTTCTCGGCGGCCGCGTCGGCGAGCGCCCGGACCTCCTCCGAGGGCCAGTAGGCGCGCGGCGCGACGATCCGTACGTCCATGCCCAGCAGCGCGCCCGTGACGAGGTAGGAGTTGCCCATGTTGAAGCGGGCGTCACCGAGGTAGGCGTAGCCGATGTCCGTCAGCGGCTTGGCACTGTGCTCGGTCATCGTGAGCACGTCCGCCAGCATCTGGGTGGGGTGCCACTCGTCCGTGAGGCCGTTGAACACCGGCACGCCCGCGTGCGCGGCCAGTTCCTCCACGGTCGCCTGGGCGTCTCCCCGGAACTCGATACCGTCGAACATGCGGCCGAGCACCCGGGCGGTGTCCTTCGCGGACTCCTTGGTGCCGATGTGTGAGCCCGCCGGGTCGATGTACGTCGTCGCGGCGCCCTGGTCGGCCGCCGCCACCTCAAAGGCGCACCGTGTCCGGGTCGAGGACTTCTCGAAGATCAGCGCGACGTTCCGGCCGCGCAGCCGCGGCACCTCGGTGCCGGCCTTCTTCGCGGCCTTGAGTTCGGCGGCCAGTTCGATCAGGCCGCGGAACTCCTCGGCGGTGAAGTCCAGCTCCTTGAGGAAGTGGCGGCCTGCGAGGTCTATCGCCATGGTGGCTGCTCCTGTGGCGCGAGGGTGCGTGTGCGGGGCGGGGTCGCGGAATCATGAGGTCACGACAATGGAACCATATACGAGGTTCTGTATCGCTATACAGCGACTGTCCGGGCGATCCCGATCCCGTTCCCGTGAGCCTTCCCTCGAGTTTCCCCGGCCCTTCCCCTGAGTTCCGGCCCGCTCACCGGCCGCCCGGCGGCCTCGCGTGTCAGCTGAGCTCGGCACCGTACACGTGGTCGACCGTCATCGTCATGAGCACCCTGCGCTCGGACACCATGACCGACCGGTACTCCTCCCAGTCCGGGTGCTCCCCGGCGGCGGCGCGGTAATAGTCCACCAGTGCCTCGACCTCGGGGCCATGGGGGTCGGTTCCCGGCCCGACAAGTGTCGCCACGCCCTCGGCGGTGGCCCACGCCCGGCCGTCTGGCCTGGTGACCTCCAGCGTGGCCCGGGGGTCCCGGCGCAGATTGGCCGTCTTGGCGCGTCCCTCGGTCATCGAGACGCGGATGACACCGGCCTCCTGGTCGTAGAAGGGCAGGACCGGGGAGAGCTGGGGGCGGCCGTCCGACTTGATCGTCGCGAGGACACCGAGCCTGCTCTCCGCGAGGAGCGTGCGCGGGGTGAAGGAAGAGGCGGTCATATACGGGCCAAGTCCCGGGCACACGCGGGTATTCCCGCCCGGCCGTTCGGGCCCCGCGCACCGTGCGCACCACGCGACGCGGGACGCAAGAGAGCGGTTGGAGCGGCACGCCCGGGTGTCCCGGGCGTGCCGGATGAACTCACCCCGGACACCCGGACAACCCGGACAGCCGGACAGCCGGGAGGAAAGGCTCGGGAGACGTGCCGTCCGTGGGCAGGACCGGGGCCCGTGCCTCCTCTGGGCTGAACCGCGTGCGCGGGGCCCCGGCCGGGAGCCCGGCCGGAAGACCCGGCCGGAAGACCCGGCCGGGGGCCGCCACCGCGCGACCGAGCCGCACGCGCGACCGGGGCTTCGCCCCGGCGCGTCTCGGCCCCCGCCCACCGGCGGCTACGCGGCGTCGCGCTCGACGGGGCAGCTCATGCAGCGCGGGCCGCCGCGGCCCCGGCCCAGCTCACTGCCGGGGATCTCCAGGACCTGGATGCCCTGCCTGCGCAGGTGCGTGTTGGTGGTGACGTTGCGCTCGTAGGCGACGACCACCCCCGGCTCCACAGCGAGCACGTTGCAGCCGTCGTCCCACTGCTCCCGGGCCGCCGAATGCACGTCCTGGGTCGCGGTGAGCACCCGGATCTCGGGCAGGCCGAGGGCCGCCGCTATGGCACGGTGCATGTGCTCCGGCGGGTGGTCGGTGACCTTGAGCTCCCGGCCGTCGCCGCCCGGTTCGATGGTGTACGAGCGGAGCATGCCGAGCCCCGCGTACTGGGTGAACGTGTTCTGGTCCACCATCGTCATCACCGTGTCGAGGTGCATGAACGCGCGCCGTTTGGGCATGTCGAGCGCCACGATCGTGGTGGCGGAACCAGCGGCGAACAGGCCGCGCGCCAGCATCTCCACGGCCTGCGGGGTGGTGCGCTCGCTCATCCCGATCAGTACGGCGCCGCGGCCGATGACCAGGACGTCACCGCCCTCGATGGTGGACGGGTAGTCGTCCTGCCCCTCCGACCAGTGGTGGAAGGAGCCCGCGGGCGCGGCCGCGCCGGCGAAGAGCGGGTGGTGCTTGTAGATCGCCTCGAAGTGCACGGTCTCGCGCTGCCGCGCCGGCCAGCGCATGGCATTGATGGAGACCCCGTCGTAGACCCAGGCGGAGGTGTCCCGGGTGAAGAGGTGGTTGGGCAGCGGGTCGAGCAGGAAGTCGTCCAGGTCCATCGCGTGGAACCGCACCGAGACCGGCTCCTCGAACCGCTCGAGGAACTCCCGTTTGGTCATCCCGCCGACCAGTGCCTCGACCAGCTCGGCCGTCGGCAGCCCGTCGCAGACCTCCCGGAGGTGACCGGTGGCGAGCGGGCCGTACTCCTTCTCGTGGAACACCCGGTCCAGCACGAGCCGCCGCGCCTCGGGGAGGTCCAGCGACTCGCGCAGCAGCTCGCCGAAGAGATGGACCTCCACCCCTCGGCCGCGCAACAGCTCCGCGAACGCGTCGTGTTCCTCCTGGGCCCGGCGCACCCAGAGGACGTCGTCGAAGAGCAGTGCGTCCTTGTTCGCGGGGGTGAGCCGCTTCAGTTCCAGACCGGGCCGGTGGAGGATGACGCGGCGCAGCCGTCCGGTCTCGGAGTCGACATGGAATCCCATGCCCCCATCGTGACGGGATCACCTGGCCAGCACCACCACCAGTGCCACGATGGCCAGTACGAGGATGCTGCTCAGCGCCATGAAGACCAGCCGGCCGTCCTCGGTCGCCGATACGCGCGGCTCCCGGGCCCGGCCGGGCGGGGCGGCCGGTGAAGTGGACGGCGGGGCGGACGGTGGCGGTGGCAGGGGGGCCGCCGGCCGCGCGGACACCTGGGCGGACGGTTCCGCGGGAGGCTCGGTGACGGACCCGTGGCCCGGGGCCGGGCCAGGGCCGTGGACCGGGCCGACAGCGTGGGCCGGCCTCCCCGGCTCGTAGGACTTGTGGAGTTCGGCGGGCTTCCCGGTCTCGTCCGGGGCGAAGGATTCCTCGTGCGTCGCGCGCCCCTCCTCCCGCCCCTGGTGCTCGTACGACCGGGGCTGCTCGTGCGAACGGGGCTGCTCGTACACCGATGGCCGCTGCTCGTACGCCTGGTCCCGCGCCTGGTCGTACGGTTCTTCGGCGCGTGTCGGCGGGCGCGCGCGCGTCGGTTCGTGGGACCTGGGCGTCTCGTGGGAGCGGAATTCGTACGGCCCGGACTCCGGCTCCGGCTCCGGCTCGTAAGGGTTGGGCTCCACCTGCGGGAAGGCGGCGGGCGGCGGCTCCGGCAGCCGTCCCTCCGAGCCGTGCCACGCGGCGTCGAGCAGCGCCAGCCAGACCTCGTCCCGTAACTTCGCGCCGTCCTTCGCCTCCAATATCTGCCGCACCGCGGAGCGGCCGACCGGGTCCTGCCCGCCGCCCAGTCGGGGCAGCAGCGCGACGAGCCGCGTGCTGTTCCGCGGCTCGCGCGCGAGGGGGCGGACGGCCCAGAGGTACAGCGCGGCGGCGTTCGCGGCCTGGGTCTCGTCGGACGGCCGGCCCCCGTACGGCGGCCAGGGGAGGCCGGCCGCGAACAGCCCCCGCTCCAGCACGGCGTCGCACAGCGCCTGCCGGCGGTGCTCGTTCCACTCGCCGTAACGGGAGGCGATCTCCTTCACCAGCGCCGTGACGGCCACGTAGGGCAGACCGGGCTCCCGCACGGCGGCGATCAGGTCGCCGTCGGAGCCGCCGCGCACGGCGCCCCTGACGTTCTCCGGGATCTCCCCGGGCGCGGCACCGGACTCCTCCGGGGCCCGCAGTACGGCGTGCAGGCGCGCGGCCTTGACGGTCGTACGGCGGCGGCGCCAGGGCACCAGGCTGCCGCGGGCCGACTCCATCGGCCAGTCGGGCTGGACCCGGCGCAGGAGTGGCGGCGCGGCGGGAGCGGTGGGGACCGGGGCGGTGGGGCGCGGCGGGTCCTGCCGTACGGGCCCGGGGCGGTACGGGCCGGAGGGGCCGGGCGGCCCGCCCTGGGCGTCCCGTCCGAAGGGCTCCGGCCGGACCGGGCCGGTCTCACGCCTCGTCGGCCGGACGGGATCCGGCCGCTCGGCGTCCTGGCGGGAGGCTTCGGGCGGCTTCGGCCCCGGACGGAAGGGATCCCGGCGCGGCGGCCCCGCCACGCCCTGGTTCGAGGACGTGCCCGGATCGGACGGCACGCCCGGACCGGACGACGGGCCCGGGTCCGAGGACGCGCCAGGGCCCGAGGGCAGGGGATCGGGGCGGTCGGAGTCACGGCGGAACCCACCCGGACGCGCCGCCCCGGGCCATCCGCGCCCGCCGGATTCCCGGCCCCCCGACTCCGGGTGGCCGGGGTCGTTCCGGCGCGCCCCGCCCGGCCGCCGGTCCGGGTCCGGGTCCGCGTCCAAATCGGGGGCCACGTCCGCGTCCGGGCGGCCGGGGAGCCCCCGGGCCGAATCGGGAACGGCCCGCGGCGGTTCCGGACGTTCGGCATCACGCCCGGGCGGCCCCGAGCCCGTACGAGACGGATCCTCGCCCCCACGGGGCGGATCCGGAACCGCCCGGGGCGAGCCCGGGACCGTACGGAACGGTGGATCCTGGCCCGCCCGGGACGGCCCCGGCACCCCACGCGGCGGGTCCGGAGACTCGCCGTCACGCCGGACCGCATCAGAACGCCCGTACGCGTCCGAACCCCCACGTGAGGGATCCGGCGACTCGCCGTCACGCCCGTACGCGTCCGAACCCCCGCGCCGCGGATCCGGACGCTCGGCATCGCGCCGGACCGGGCCCGGGCCCCCGCGCGGCGGATCCGGGCGTTCGAAGTCCCGCCGTGTCGGATCCGGCCGGACGGGGCCCCGGCGCGGCAGGTCCGGCCGGCTGCCCCCGTCCGGCCGGTAGAGCCGGCGCGGACGGGCCGCCAGGCGGTCCAGCGCCTCCGCGGCCATGTCCAGCAGCGCGCCGTCGTCGAAGGGCGACCGCGACCGCGCGACCGAGGCCAGCGCCCTGGCGACCTCGTACTCGCGCTCCTCCCCCTCCTCCGCCCCGCGCAGGTAGTGGTCGACCAGCCATGCCGCCACCTGTTCCGCCCGGTCGCCCAGTCGCTCGCGCGGGTCCGTCCGCGTCCATTCCGTGCGCTGCGGCGCGGGCCCGGGCCAGCGGCGTACGAAGACGAACCGCAGCGCCCGCGCCTCCGCCGTGTCATGCGTGGCGAACGTCCAGCGGGCCAGAGGCAGTCCCCGGAAGATCCCGTACAACCCCCACAGCACCCGGAACGCGCTGTCGCCGCCCCGCCCGTCCAGCACGGTCAGCTTCTGGCCCGGCCGGCGGAGCAGTTCGGCCGCCACCGCCGCCAGCGTCTCCTCCTCGTCGGCCAGTCCGCGCATCAGCGCGCGCCGGCCCCGCTCGGCGCCCGCCAGCAGCGCCGCCACCCTGACCTTCGCCAGGTCGCCGCGGACATCGCCGAGCGGCAGGTCACCGCCCTCCCACCGCCAGTGGTGCAGCCCGAGCGAGGTCTCCACGTCCAGGGTGTCGGACGTGCCGATCAGCGCGTGGCAGACCGTGCTCGGCTGTCCGTCCGGGTCCGGCCAGACGGCCCGGCGGATCAGCAGGACGCCGCTGCCCCTGCCCTCCAGCCGGACCAGGGCGGGCACGGTCTCCGCCGCCGTCGTCCGCAACAGCGGTGCGATGTGGCCGAAGATGGTCTCGGCCCGCTCCCGCTCGCAGGACCAGGCCACCGGGCCGAAGCCGGTGGTGCCGAGCGTGTTGTCGGCGTCCCAGCGGAAGACGATCTGGTCGACCGACTCCTCATGACGGGCCATCAGGTCCCCACCTCACTCAGTTCCGCCGCGGGGAGCAGCCCGCACATGGCGAAGATCGACAAAAGGGGTGCGAGGACCCGCCGTGGCCGGACGCCGTGCGGGAAGGTCCCGCCGCGTTCCTGCGCGCCGGTCGCCGCCACGAAGTGCAGCGTGCAGCGCGCGCAGTCGTCGAACGGCTTCAGCCAGGCGGGGCTGCCGTGGTGCGCGGCGAAGGCGTACACGTCACGGCTCTCCGCGCGGAAGGTCTCCTCGTCGAGCGACACCGGCAGGGCCCGGCCCAGCCACCGGTCGACCACCGGGTCGAAGCGGACGAGATCGCTCTTGTTGAGCGCGACGGCCGCCGGGGCGGCGATGTACGGGCCGGTGCGCGGGACCCGGTTGAGGACGGTGGTGAACGCCTCGTCGCCCAGGTCCCGTTGCTGGAGCCGGGTCCGCGCGCGCACCGGGTCGAGCGTCCGCAGCCGCAGCGCCCGCAGCGGGTCGAGCACGAAGACGAACGCGCCCACGCCCATCAGGAAGCTGGTCACCTCGCCGTTCTGGGCCAGGTCCTCGCCCGCGAGGTCGAAGAAGACGACCGGCCGGGTCCCGGCCGGTCCCGTGATCAGCAGACCGTCGGTGAAATGGGCGAAGGACGCCTGCCCGGTCCGCTCCAGCACCTTGCCCCGGTGCAGCGGCTGGACCCGGTCCCGCAGGAACTCCCGGTGCGTCTCCGGGTTGAGGGGCAGGCTCTTGAGGCCGTACGGCTCCAGCGCGCCCTGTTCGATCTCACCGAGCATGGCCGCGAGGAGGTGGCTCTTGCCGGCGGCCGAGCTGCCGACGAGCGCGATGGTGAGCGGTTCGCCGTTGGTGAGGTACGGCACGGGGAGGTAGTGCGGCGCGGCCGACGGGGCGTGCGGGCAGGTCTGGTACGCCTGGCGCAGCGCGTCCTGGCGGTGCATGGGGCGCCGCTCCGCGCTCAGGTCCAGCGGGTTGGCCACCTTCTTGGAGTCGAGGGTGACCAGCCGGCTCTCGTCGTAGGAGACCGGCAGCAGACAGTGCGGGCAGAGGGTGGGCCGCCGGACCGGGGTCGGGAGTTCGGGGGCCGGCTCCGGGGCGGGCTCGGGCGCCGCGGCCGAGGCACCGCCGGTCAGCCAGGAGCGCAGGGAGCGGCGGGGCGGCGGGTATTCGTACGCGGCCTCCGCCCAGTGCTCCTCGGGTTCCTGACCGCGGTTCAGTTCCTGGCGCTTCTTGGCGCGCTGGGCGTCGAACTCGGCGCGGGCCCGGCTCAGCGGGTCGGCCGAGGACGACGCGGCGGCCAGCGGGTCCGCCACGTTGAGCAGCCGCATCAGGTCCGCCGCCAGGGGCCGTCCGTCGGCGTACGGGGCGAATGCCCCGCCCTCGTCGAGCGCGGCCAGCCGCCGGAACTCGCGGAGGTCCGGCGGCGGGCCCGAGGCCGCCCCCGGCCGCCCGGCCAGCAGGAAGTAGACGAGCTGGGCGACGGACCACAGATCGTCGCGGGTGTCGGTGGCACCCACCCCCTCGCGCTGCTCGGGCGAGGCCCAGGGCGCGGTGCCGTAGGCCGCCCGGGGCTCACCGGTGCGCAGGACGGCGTACGGCTCGGCGAGCCGCACATGGGTCCCGTCCCAGCGGACGGTGTACGGGGTGATCGCCCGGTGGACCAGTCCCACGTGGTCCAGCAGGCGTACGGCCAGGACGAGTTGGGCGACCACCTGCTGCTGCTCGGCGACGGTGAGCGTCCCCTGGCGCCGGGCGATGGGCTCCCCGTCCGTCGCCCGGTAGAGGACGAAGGGCTCCGGGGCCTCCAGGTCGAAGCCGACGAGACGGGTGAACACCTCGCCGTACCGCTCCGTCCCGTACCGCCGCTCCAGCGCGACCCCGGCGCTCACCTGGCGTTCGAACGCCGCGTACGCCGCCGGGTCGCCCTGCGCGGCGGCGGGCAGCCGGTACTGGAGGACGCGCCATCCCTCACCGAGGGTCACCGGGCGGACCAGCAACGGGGCGGGGCCGCCGGGCGCCCGTCGGTCCCCGTGGAGCAGCGCGGCGAAGCGCACGGCTTCGCCGCCGTGCGTGCTGAACTCCAGCTCCACCTTCTCGGCCCGGGTGTCCGCGCGTTCGTCTCCCGAGGTCATGACTCCTCCCCCTGCCCCCACCGTTCCCGTCGCTCCTCCTGCTCCGGTTGTTCCTCGTGCCCCCGTCGTTCCTCGTGCGCCCGTTGTTCCGCGTCCCGTTGCTCTCGTTGCTCCCGTTGCTCGCCCCGGACGGTTCTGACGATCCCGGACCGCAGCGGCACCAGGCGCAGGACGCCCGCGTGCCGGCCGCCCGGGGTCCAGACCACGTCCTCGCCCGCCGTGTACCAGCCGTCGTACGTCAGGTCCGCCTCGGCGCCCCGGCGCATGGCCTCGGGCGCGAACCTGACCTGACGTACCGCTGTCGGGTCCTTGGAGAGCATCCGCCGGTGTTCGGCCGCGCACAAGGGCACGGTCTCGTCGGCGCCCCCGGTGCCACCATCGGGACCCAGCAGCCGCCCGGCGCGGTCGGCGGACACGCCGAGCAGTTCGGCGGCGCCGGGCCGCCGGCCCGGCTCGCGCGCGAAGCGCGGCGCGGATGTCGCGCCGTCGCGCTGGAGCAGCGCGTGTTCCGCGTCCAGCACGTCGGTCATGGGCGCGCGCAATGAGGCCCGGCCGGCCTGGGCCGGGTCGGCCTCGACCGCCGCCCAGTGGGCGGCGAGGATGGTGAGGGCGCCGTCGGCGAGATCACCGTGGAGGGTGTCCACGAGGGCCGCGCCGCCGTCGCCGCGTTCGCGTTCCAGCCACGGCGGATCGGCCGCGGAACCGGCGCCGCGGGGGTCCCGGGGCCACGGTCCGCGGGCGCGTTGGGACGGCCGTGACCGGCCCGCGGGCCAGGCGCCGTCCTCGTCGGAGACGTCGTACTCCAGCGGGCCGTCGGCCGGTTCGTCGTACGCGTCCCGGCTCGGCGGCCGACGCTCACCGGCCGCGGCGGCGGTCTCCGCACGGCCGTCGTCGGTGGCGCCGCCCCTCGCGTCCCCGCGCGCCCGGTCGTCGTCCCCCCGGGCAGGCCGTGTCGTCCGGCCATCGTCGTCCCAGCCGCCGTCCCCTCGTGACCAGTTGGTCCCTTCCGACCAGCCGTCATCGCCGTCATCACCGTCGGCGCCCGGCGGCCAGGCGCCGGCGGGAGCGGCGGCGCGGCCGTCACCGAGGTGGTCGGGGCCGGACCGTTCGTACCACCCGTCGTCCCGGTAACCGCCTTCGTCGTCCTGGTAGCCACCCTGGTAGCCACTCCCGTTACGGTGGCCCCGGTCGTCCCGATGGCCCCCCTCGTCCCGGTAGCCCCGGTCGGTCCGGTAGTCACGGTCGGTCCGGTAGTCACGGTCGGTCCGGTAGTCACGGTGGTCGTAGTCACCCCGGCCGTCCCGTTCGCCCTGATCACCCCAGTCGTTGCCGCCGTCCCGATGGTCCCGGTGATCCCGGTGGTCACCGTCGTCCCGTGTGATCCCGGAGCGGGTGACGCTCGCCGACCAGCCGTCGTCCGCCGCGCTGTCACCCCAGTTGTCCCAGCTCCAGGGCTCGGCGGCGGCCTGTCCGCCCGCACCGGTCGCCGTGTCCGTGACGGGTGCCGGGGTCGCCGTCCAGCCGGCCGGTTCGGTGCGGGTGCCACCGGTGATCCGGTCCTCCGCCGTCCCGGCCAGGTCCCGTACGAGCCTGGCGACCGCGCGCGCCCCGTCCGAACAGTGGTACCGGGCATCCGCGAACAGCCAGTCGTGGACGGCCGTCCGGGCCAGCAGGTCGTCGATCCCGGTGAGTGCGCGCGCCGCCCACCGGACGTCCGTACGCGTCCACCACTGGTCGACCGCGGCCGACCAGTCGCGCAGCAGCAGCGCCCCCAGCCCGGCCACGGCCACCACGAGGGCCGTCGCCCCGGCCCAGACCGGCACCTCGGTCAGCCGACCGGTCACAGCGCCCGCGGCCCCGCCCGCCGGCCCGGCGAGCAGCCGGAGGCCCCAGGGGGTGCTGCCGCCGCCGTCCAGCCTGCCGTCGTACGAACGGTTGGGCCTGCGCCGCAGCATGAGCAGCGTCAGGGCCGCCGCGACGACCCCGGCGGCCGGCCCCAGCACCCAGCCGGGCCCCGGCCACAGTCCCGCGAGGAGCGCCAGCAGGAAGACCGGGGCGACCTGCCCGAACGTCGAGCCGCGCAGCCGGAACGGCACGGGCGAGGCCAGGTCGTCCAGCCGCCCGGGCGGACAGATCTCGTCCAGCCGGGCGAGCCGCGCCGCGCTGCCCGCCGGGGCGGACAGGTCGGACAGCGCGCCGAGGCGGGCCGCCACGGACCGCAACGGCAGCCCGGACTCGATCAGCCGCTCGGTGTACGTGCGCAGCCCCGGGCCCACCGCGCCTCGCGACGCCTCGGGGATCTCCGGCAGGTCGATCCCCCGTTTCAGCAGGCGCCCGCGCTGGTCCGGGCGGAGCCGGTCGCCGCCGCCGTCGCTGAGCGCTCCGGCGATCACGTCGCGGTAGCCGCCGAGTTCGTCGGCGAGCCGTTCCAGCCGCTCGGGCAGGTCGACGGGGCGCGCCCGCCGGCCGGGCAGCCGCCCGAACAGCCCGGAGAGCCCGCGCACCCGCTCGTATCCGTCCTCGGCGTCCTCCAGCGCCCGGCCGCAGGCCCGCTGCCGGGTCTCGGCCGGCGCGCCCGGCACCAGCCAGGAGCGCCCGGCGAGGCTCCGGGGCATCGTGTGCCCGAGCAGGGGGGCCAGGGCGGCCGGGACCGCGTCGCCCGCGCCGGGGCCCGAGCCCGGCGCGCCCTCGGCGACCAGCGCGGGGGTCGGGATCTCCTGACCGGTCAGCCGCTCCAGGGCCTGGCGCCAGGCACGGGTCCTGGCCTCCTCCGTCAGATCGTGTTCGAGCACCCGGGCAGCGGGCACGCTCACGCCGTGCAGGACGTCGGCCAGTTCGGTGAGCACGGCGTCGAAGACCAACGGCTCGCCGAGGAGTTCGAGCAGCGGACGCAGCGCGTCGTCGTCCTCCGGTCCGTCCGGCTCCGCCCCGCGCACCGGGCCGGCGCCCGCGTACGCCTCCGGGATCCACAACACCCCGGCGGTCGGGGGCCGCAGTGCGTGCGGACGGCCCAGGGCGCGCAGGTCCCGGCCGCCGACCGCGAGGCAGAGCACCTGCGCGGGTCCGTGTTTGTAGAGCCGTTCGTAATGGAGCTGATGGGCCACCAGCCGGGCGGCGTCGTCGAGCACCAGGAAGCGCCGGACGTCGGACGACCTCGCCCGCGCCAGCGCCTCGGTGACCGGGTCCTCGGCGGTGCGGTCGTGGCCGTGTCCCGAACCACCGTGGGGGTCGTCGTGGGGCACGGCACAGTGGCGCAGGTCGAGGAGGACGACCCCGGCGGGCGGTCGGCGGTCCCTGCTCACAGCCTGGTTCCCTCCTGCCCGTTGTCCCACTTCGTGCTGCCGGTCCCGGTACCCCGGCCGCCGCTGCTGCCGGAGCCGCGGGAGGAGTCCGTACCGGGGTCGCTCTCGCCCCAGTCGTCGACGTCCCAGGGGTCGGCCCCGGCGGGCGGCTCCGGCGCCTCCTGGTGGCCGGCCGCCGCGCGGTCGCCGTGGCGGTCGCGTTCGTTCACACGGTCGCGCCCGTCGGGACGGCCACGACCGTCGGTTCGGTCCCATCCGTCGGACCGGCCACGCCCGTCGGAACCGTTCCACCCGTCGTAGTGGTCCCGCTCGTCGTAAGACTCGCGCGCCTCGTGAGACTCCCGGTTCACATACGGCTCGCGCTCCTCCCGTACCTCGCGAGACCCGTACCGCTCACGCGTCTCCCGGTTCGTGTACGGCTCACGCGCGTCGTCGTAGCGGTCCGGCGACTCGTGCGCGTCGCGCCCGCCGTAGGCATCAGGCCCCCCGTACGCGTCACGGTCCTCGTAGGCGTCACGGTCCCCGTAGGCGTCCCTCGGCGGCGACGGTTCACGCCTGTCCCGGTGGTCACGCGGCTCACGTGGAGGGCGCGACGCCCTGCGTTCACGGGGCTCGTAGGAGTCATACGACTCGTACGGCTCGTACGGCTCTTCCGTCCCGTACGAGTCCCACGCTCCGTCCGCCGTGTCCGCCCCCTCCGCCCTTCGTGGCTCCCGCACCCCACGCGGCTCCCACTCCCCGTACCGCTCGCCAGGCTCACCGCGCCGGGGTGCCGGGCCCCTCCGCGGGGCCTGCGGGTCCGACGGCGAGGGCCGTCCGGCCGTCCCGCGCCGGCCGTCGCCACGGGGCGGCGGCACGGCGGAACCGCCGTGTGCCAGCCGCTGGTCCAGGGCCCTGAGCGTCGGCCGGGTGGGCCGGGAGGCGCCCGGGAAGCGCAGGTCGAGTGCCCCCTCGAAGGTCTTCTCCCAGAAGTCCCGCAGCGGCAGCAGCCACTCCTCGTCCTCCGCGGTGAACCGTCCCGTCAGCTCGTCCAGCAGCCGCAGCTGACGCGGCGCCACCTCGTGCACGAGCTTGCGGAACAGCGGCGCCGGCGCCACGGGGGTGGTGGTGAGCCCGGCGGGCTGCGCCCGCATCAGCCGGTCGCAGAAGTCCTCGATGATCTGGCCCTCGACCTCCAGCAGCGCCCACTTCTCGTAGGCACGCAGCAGCCCGGCCCAGCTGGAGACGTGTCCGTCGAAGGTCTCCAGGTTCAGGGTCATGGTGGCGGAGTCGCCGTCCTGGAGCCGGATCCGGATCCGGTCGGGCGAGGCGGGGTCCCCCTCCACGTCGACCCGGCCGTTCCACATCGCGCACAGGACGCGGTGCAGGATGCGCCGCCGGTCGTCCTCCGTGCTGGCCAGCCAGTCGTCGCGGTATCCCAGCCGCTGCCGCCAGTGCAGGAAGTCGTCGCCACCGGACGCGTCGCGCGCCTCGGACCACTGGCGCAGCGCGTGCCGGACCTCGGAGACGTCGGTGAGGCTCATCCCGCTGCGGAACAGCACGACCGTGATGGCCTCCGCCTCCACGGCGCGGAACTCCGGTGTGATGCCCGGGTCGCGGGGCAGGTTCAGCTCCTGCTCCAGGTACCGGGCGGCGCGGGCGTCCGCCTCGCTCTGGGGGTGCACGATCAGCACCTTCAGCGGGCCGCTGCCGTCCGGGGTGAACCCGACGGGCAGCAGGCCGGCGAGCTGGGAGCGGAACTGCTTCAGCCACCGGCCGTCGACCGTCGCCTCCGCCTCCTCGTCCCCGGCCGCGGCCCGCAGCAGGACACCGAGGGACGGCAGCAGCGGCCGGTCGTCCAGCACGCTCGCCTCGCCGAACAGCGCCTTCACCCGCCGCTCGACCACCTGCTTGATCTCCTTGACCGCCGCGCGCGGGGAGCGGCGCACGGCGTCCAGCGCCCGCTGCCAGTCCTCCGGTGTGATCAGCCGCGCCAGCAGCCCGGCGGCGCTGGGGTTGTCCGACAGGCTCTCGTGCTGGGCGAGCCGGTCGAAGACGTCGTCGTAGAAGGCCCGGAGGTTGTTCTGCGGGGGCAGCAGGTACGACACGCCCGTGCGGTCGTCGCGGTAGAGCTCCTTGCGCCGCTCGGCGAACAGCTTGCGCTCGCTCTCCTCGTGCGCGCGCAGCGCCCGTACCAGCTCGCCCACCTCCTTCAGGGCGCGCACCAGCGGGGGCCGCCACCGGGACTCGTGGTCCTTCCAGGCCCGGTGCCACTGCCGGTTGGCGCGCCAGACGTACCACGCGTCCTGCTCGTCCAGCGCGTCCTGTACGTCCGGGTCGCCCCAGCGCGCGGGGACCATGCCGGCCGCGCTGCGCCTGATCCGGGGGATCGGCGGCGCGGAGGGTTCGACGCCGGGGGGCCGTTCCGGGTCGTTCTTGCGGTTCTCCAGCATCCCGGCGAAGCCCACCTCGGCTGCCCGCTGCGGATGGCCCGGCAGCCCGGAGAGCACCCGCTCCAGCCGGAACGGGCCCAGCAGCGCGAGCAGTTCACGTGCCCCGCTGCCGGGCTTGAAGTCCTCCACCAGGCGCGGGATCTCCCGGTCCAGCTCGCGGTCGAGACGGCCGATGCCGTCCTCCATGTCGCCGATCCGGTCGCGCAGCGCCTGGCTGATGGCCTTGCCGCCCTTGGGCAGCGGGTCGGGCGGCGCCACCTCGGGCGCCTCCCGTGTCCACAGCCGTCCGATGCCGGAGCGGTCGAACATCTCCCGGACCAGGTGGGTGCCGTCGTCGTCGGCGCGCCGGGCGTCCTCGGCCATCCCCCGTACGGCCTGGGCCAGCAGCCGGCCGGCGACGATCTCGGCGAGGTCGTCCACGGGAACGGTCAGGGAGGCGGCGAGGCTGGTGGACATGCCCCGGTAGCCGATGCCGGACCGGGAGGGCGTGGAGCGTTCCACGCTCTTGTTGACGAAGCTGGCGGCGAAGGACTGGTGGTCCCCCTCGGTGCGGCCCTGGGTGTTCTCGTCGCCCAGTTCCGTGCCGATGAGCGACATCACCATGGCGGTGATGGAGCGGCGCAGGTCCTCCGGCCGGATGCCGGAGGGGCGGCTGAAGAGGAAGGCCGTCTGCACCGTGGAGGGGCGCAGCACCACCTCGCCCTGGACCGGGTAGCGCACGCCGAGCGAGCCCCGCTGCTCCACGTCGCCGAAGTCGGACTGCGCGTCCGGCACGTTCTGGTCGTCGACCAGCCGGGACAGGTCCACCAGGGCCCGCGCCGAGTTGAGCTCGGCCTCCCGGCCGCCGCCCGCCTCGGGCGGGAACGCCGAGGGCATCACGACCAGCGGGTAGATCTTCAGTCCCGGCACCTTGGCGGTGCGGAACTCGTGCCCGATGAGGTGGATGAAGTCGTAGAAGATGCCCGCGCCCGTGCCGCCCGCCACGGAGAACGCCACGAAAACGTCGCAGCCGCGGATCTGTCGGCCGCCCATCTCCCGTAGGTCACCGGCCGCGTTGGCGATCGTGCCGATGGCGGCGCGCAGTTGGCGCAGCACCGGCTCCAGGCCGCCCCGCAACGTGCCGAACAGCGCCGCCCTGCCCACGGTGGGCAGCTGGCCGGCGCCGTTGTGCAGGGGTGCCACCCGGGGCTGTCTGTCCTGCGGGGGCAGCCAGTCGTGCGTCTCGTCGTGCAGCGCGACCCGGAGCATCCGGGTCACCTCGGGCGAACTGTCGTAGTGGGCGGGCAGCAGGTCGTGGACGGCCCGTGCGGTACGGGCGTACGCGGCGGCCTCGGTGCCCTTGGCGGACAGGTGCGGCAGCCGGGCCAGCTCGGCCTCGCTGAAGTCGGCGTACACGAACTGGAGGCAGTCCGGGAGCTGGAACGGCGCGCGCCGGCCGTCGGACGCCAGTTTCGTACCGTCGGGACCGCACAGCTCGCGGCGCAGGCCCCGCTCCAGCTCGGCACCGATCTTGCCGCCGGTGCCGCCCAGGCCGACGAAGAGCATGGGCTGATAGATCTTCATGTCGTCTCCCGTAGGGCCGCCGCCGTGTCCCGGCGGCGGCCCGTCGTCACTCAGAACTCAGAACTCGGAACTCGGTCGCCGCGCTCAGAAGTTGGGGTCGAACCGGCCCGGCGAACCGGCGGCCTGCCCGTCCGAGCCGGCCGGGCCGCCGCTGTCATGGCGCCGACCGCCCCCTCGGCCCTCGCCCCGGCCCCACTCGTCCCGGCCCCGGTCGTCCCTGGCCCGCTCGTCGCCGCGACGCCCGTCCCGGCGGCTCCCGTCGCCGCGACGCCCGTCCCGGCCGTCCTCGGGGCGGCCGTCGCCGTCCCGGCGCGTCGCGGCGCCGCGACGTCGGCCGCGCAGACCGGCCCAGCCACCCCGACGGCGCTCCTGATCCCGGTCCCCGCCCCGGTCGCGGCCCCGATCCCGGTCGCCGTGGCGGTCACGCTCCCGGTCGTCGGCGCGGGCCGTGTCCCGGCTCCCGGCGCCGGCCCCCTCGCGGCCCCTGCCCCTTTCTCCGTACCTGTCCCGTTCCCCGTACCTGTCCCTCTCTCCGTACTCGTCCCCGCCGACGGCCCGGTTCCGGTCGGCGTCCCGGTCCCGACGACCCGTACCGGTGCCGGCGCCACGAAAACCACGGACGCCTCGGGCGCTTCGGGCGTCCTCGGGCCCGCCCGCCGTGCGCCGGTCGTGGACCACCAGTTCCAGCCCGTCGCCCAGTCCCGCCGGTTCTCCCGCCCGCAGCGACCGTTCCCTGCCCTGGCGCGGCCGGAGCAGGAACTCCCCCGCCGCCGTGCGCCGCAGCCGGTACGCGCCGCCCTGGCCGGACCCGGCGCGGGCCAGCGACGGTGCTGCCCCCCGCGAACGGTCCACCACGAAGTGGAACGCCCCGCCCGGACTCTGCCCGGAACGCACGGTCAGCTCGTCCGGCCGGAGTCCCTCGCCGCACAGTTCCAGCCGGACGCCCGTCAGGTCCCGTCGCCTGTGGAGCGCCGTCATCCGCACCCCCAGGAAGACGGCCACGGCCAGCGCCAGGGCCGCCGCCGCCAGCACCGCGCCCCACCACCGGTCCCACCAGGTGGGCGTGGGCTCCACCGGCACGCCCACGAAGACGGTGTCCAGGGCGCGCCCCTCGTCGTCCGTGTCGGTGACCGTGATCCGGCTGCCGATCTCACCGACGGGGACACCGGAGCCGAGCGTCAGCCGGAGCGGCACGCTCCGCTCCTCCCCCGCCGCCACCTCGACGATGCCGGGGCTGACCCGCAGCCCTCCGCCGGGCGGCGGGTCCGTGACGGCCAGCCGCAGCCGGTGGGCGCCCTGGTCCTTGTTGCTGACGTCCAGGGTGCCCTCGATCACGCCACCGGGGTGGACGCTGTCCCGGGCGACGGTCAGGGACGCCGCGACGGGCGACGTCCCGGCGGAGATCCGGGCGTTGAGCGGCCGGTGGTCGCCGGTGACGCCGGGTGCCGTCATCTCGGCCGTCAGCGCCAGGTCCCCGTCGGCGGAGGACGGGACGGTCAGCCTGCCGGTGAACCGCACGTCCCCGGCGCGCGCGTCGGGCGCCCTGCCGTCGTCCGAGAGCGGCACGGTCACCGCGTCGAAACCGCTGCCGGACAGCCGCGCGGCGACCTCGACCCCCTTCAGCTCGTCCGGATCGTCGATGACGACGCCGCGCCGCGTCTGCATCCGCACCTCGACCACGGCCCGCTCTCCAGGGCGCGGAGAGGCCGGGTCGAGCGTGACGGCCGAGCGCAGCCGGCCCTGCCAGATGGCGCGGACGGCGACCTCACGGCCCCGGTGTCCGTCCGGCGCCTCCAGGTGGACCCGCCACTTGCCGGGGCGCGGGTTCTTCACCCGGAGCGCCTCCACGGGGCCGTTCTGCCCGGTGGCCTCGAACGTCGAGCCGTCGTACGAACCCCGGGTGGGCACCTTGCGACCGCGCGGGTCGTAGTACGTCGCGGTGACCTTGGGGTCGTGCTTGCTGACCGTGATGGAGCCGTCTGTGGCGATCTTGGGGATCGTCACGGTCAGGTCCGTGGGCGGCTTGCCGACCTCGCCCTGGACGACCTGGGCGCAGCGCGCGGCGGCGAAGGTCTCCTGGAGCACCTTGTCGATCTCGGCCGAGCTGTCCACCACCCGCATCCGGGGCGCCGCGGACGGCAGGTCGGCGCAGCCGCCCCGGAATCCGCCGGCGGCCATGTCACCGAGCGCGCCCCGGTCGATCTCCTGGCCGAAGCCGAGCGGCCAGATCTGGACGGACTCCTCGCGGGCCCGGCCGAGTTCCTCGGTCAGCTGCTTGGCCGCCTCGGCCTGCCGGCTGGCCGCGTCCGGCCCGTACTCCGGGCTGTCCCGCACGTCCAGCCGGCCGTCGGTGAGCAGGAAGACCACCTTGGGCGTGGCGGGCCTGCCGTCCTCCCCGCCCAGCCGGTTGACCGCCTGGCGCAGGGCGGCCGGGAAGTCGGTGCCCGGCCCCATCCTCTCGCTGTCGCGGCGGGACAGTTCCTTGACGCAGTCGCTGAGGCGGTTGCGGCCCGCCGCGTCCACGACGGTCGGTTCGCAGACCTCGCGCACCGCCGACTGTCCGGGCTTCTCCGAACTGCCGAAGCCGATGACCGTGGCCCGGGACCGCTCGGAGATCTCGCCCTGGCCGATCAGCGCGGCGGCCTCCACCTCCCGCGCCAGGTCCTTGTCGGAGAGGCTGGAGGACTGGTCGACCACCACGGCGAAGTCGATCGGGTCGGCTCCCTCGGCCGCCGCGCGCGGCAGGCCCGGCGCGCCCGTCGCGCTGCCGGGGCCGGCCGCCGTCTGGGTGAACACGGCCGTCAGCGCCAGCAGGAGTCCCGCCGACGCGCGCGCGCCGAGCGCCGCGCGTGCGCCACGTACCGCCCGTGCACCGTGTGGCGCCCCCGCACCATGTGGCGCCCGGGCGCCGTGTGCCGCCCGTGCCGCCCGCGTCCTTCCCGTTTTCGTCGTTGTGTACCTGTGTCTCGTCGTACGGCTGTACGGCTCCGTGTGCGGGGCGTCCCCACCGGTCGGTGTGGCCCCCGTGGCCCCGGCGTTCATGCGTCCTCCCAGTCGTCGAAGTCGGCACTGGGCCGGGAGTCGCGCCGTGCCGCCCCCCGTTCGGCACGGCGCTCCCGGTCCTCCTCACGGCTCAGCCGCTCCCGGCGGTCGCGCTCGGCGCCGGACTCGACCCTGGTGGGGCGGTAGACGCGCGGTTCGTCGTCGTCCCACGGCGGCCGTTCCGGCTCCGGGGCATGCCCCCCGTAGGAGCCGCGGACCCGGTCCCGGCCGGTGTCCCGGCCGTTCTCCCGGCCGTTCTCCCGGCCGGTCTCCCGGTCCCTGTCGCGTCCCCACCCGTCGTCGGCCCAGCCGTCGCCCGCGTCCCGGCCCGCCTCGCCGTCCCGGCCCTCACCGAGACGGTCCTCGCCCGAGCGGCCGCCGCCCGGACGACGGTCGTAACGGCGGTCGTCGTCCCCGCCGTCCCCACCGTTCCGTCCGTCCCGCCCGTCCCCTCGGGAGTCGTACCGGTCGTCGTCGCGGCCGTCCCGCCACCGGTCCCGGGTGGCCGCCTCCAGCTCCCGCCGCGACGGACGTTCCGCCAGCAGCCGGTCCGACACTCCCCCGATCACCGCCCGGCCGCTCTCGCGCAGGTACTGGAGCATGTCGTACATCTGGTCCCCGATGTCGTGCCGCTCCAGGTGGCCGGTGTCCAGCAGCCGGTTGAAGAGGTTCAGGAAGTCGGCCTGGCCCTGCCGTCGTTCCTCCCTGATGGCCTGGCGGATCTCCCACTCCTTCTCGGGGTTCTTCGCCATCAGGCTGATGATCTCGGCCTCCTCGCCCCTGCGAAGCACCGCTTCCAGCTCGGCCGCCCGCTCCCTGACCAGCCGGCGTTCCGCGGCCTCCCGGCGCCGGTCCGCCTCGGCCTGGGCCTCGTCCCTGGTCATGTCCAGGTCGATCTCCTCGACCTCGCTCTTGCGCCGCCTGACCGTGTCGCTCAGGTCGACGAACACATGGATCCGCAGCCGCAGCCCCAGATCACGGCCCAGGTCGATCCGGCCGCCCCGGAGCTCGTCCCGGATCGCCTCGTCGGCGCGCTGCGCCTCGGTGAGGCGGAAGCGCCGGGAGACCTGGCGCAGCTCCTGGAGGAGTTCGCCGTACAGCAGTTCGCTCACGTCCCACACGCCCTTGCGGACGACCTCGACCGGGTCCTCGACCTCCCAGTGGGCCTCCACCCGGGTGTCGAAGAACTGCGCGTCGCCCGCGGCGGGCAGCGCCAGGTCGAACACGGTGACGTTGCGGCCGAGCAGTACCTCGAAGACGGTGTACGGCGGACGCAGCATCGGCCGGTCGTGGTCCTCGCGGCGGTCCGGCCACACCACGCTGTGCCCGCCGTTCGAGTAGAGCAGGACCGCGGCGATCTGGCCGCTCTCGCGCCGGTAGGGCGGCCGGCGCTCCCGTACGAGCGGTCCCGCCGGGCTCTCCCAGTACGACGCGTCCGCGTCGTCCCCGGACGGGGGCCGGCCCTGCCACTGCCCCTGGCCCTGTGCCGGACCCTGTCCCTGGGCCCGCGGCGGGCCGCCGTACGCGCCGGGCGCCCCCTGCGGTGGGAACGGCCCCTGCCCGCCCTGCCGCTCCTCGTACTCCGGCTCCTGCCGTTCGTACCGCTGCCCCTCCTCCTCGTACTGCCCCTGTTCGTACGGCTGCTGAGCCGGCCGGCGCTGTCCGCCGCCCTGGCGCGGGTAGGGCCCGCCCTGCTGCCCCGGGCGGCCCTCCTGTCCCGGGCGGCCCTCCCGCTGCACCTGCCGGCCCGGTCGCGGTCCCGGGCGGCCCTGCTGCTGCCCCGGCCGGCCCGGCTGTCCGTACTCGTCCCCGTACCGCGGTGACGCGTTCATCTCTCTGCTCCTTCTCCCACCGCGTCCCACATCCGGCGGGCGACGTCCTTGTCCAGCGGTTCGTCGGGGTCCCTGACCAGCCGGGCCAGCAGATGGCGCAACCGGTCCCGGTCCCTGCGCCCCACGGCCAGCCGGCTCAGGAAGCGGCACACGGTCCACAGCGGGTCGTCGCCGTCCCGGCCGGCCTCGCCGTCCCGCCCGGCCAGCCCGGCCTCGCCGTCGCGGGCGTCCCCGTGGTCGCGGGTGTTCCTGTGGCCGGTCCTGCGGTCCTGACCGTCCCCGCGGTCGCGGCGGTCCCCGTCTCCACTCCTGTTCTTCTCGTGCTCGTCGGCCGCCTGGCGCAGCAGCGCGGCGAGCGCGTCCTGGGCCACCGAACCGGACCGGGCCGTCGCCAGCGCGCGCCGTACCAGAGCCGCCAGCGGTCCGGTGAGCTCGGGCCGGACCGTCAGCAGTCCGGTGGCGAGCATCCGGTCGCCCTGGCCGTCCAGTTCGGGCACGTCCTGGAGGCCCCACAGGTACGTGGTGCGCGTCCTGAGCGCGCCGATGACGGCCAGCAGCGCCAGCGTGACGGTCGGACGGCGGCCGTCGTGCAGCCAGTCCTCAAGGCGGCGCAGTACGGTCTCCGGCTCCGGACCCGCCAGCAGCCGCGTCACACTGAACGACGCGTCGGCGAGCAGGTCCGTGCCCCGGTCGTCGTCCTCGTCGTCCTCGCCCAGGCGGACCGCCTTGCCCAGCGCGTCGAGCGAGGCGGTCACGGACCCGGCCGCCATCCCGTAGCCGTGGGCCAGGACCGCCGCGGTGCGCAGCTCCGCGCTGTCGCTCTTCGCCCACGACTTGAGCAGACTGCGCACACCGGACCGTACGGACGGCTCCCGCGACGCCTCCGCCAGCGCGGTCGCGGCCGACATCTGCTGCACGGCGCTGTCGGACGCGGCCATCGGATCGATCATCTCCCCGACGCCGTAGGCCAGGTCCCACGAGCACAGCACGCCTGCCGCGATGGAGGCCCGCACCCACAGCACGGGCCGCGGGTCGTCGCACAGCGCACGCAGCCAGCGCACGACGGGCCCGCGTGCGTTGTGGTGGCCGAGCCAGACCTCCCGCAGCACGGCGGTGGCCAGCGCGTCGCCCTGGAATCCGATCGCGCGCACCGGGATCTTCGCGTCCCCGAGGTCCAGCTCGCCGTCCCCCAGTACGGACCGGGCGACGGCGGGGCGGGCCTCCGCGTGCGTGCCGAAAAGCCGCCGGCCCACGGCGGTCCCGGGGTCGAGCGTCACCGCCAGCTCCCAGGCGAGCTGCTCGCCGGCCTCGGCGGTCAGGCTGTACGACGAGCCGTGGAAGACGGCGACTGCGATCCGGAACGCGGCCGCGCTGAGCGTCGGCAGCGCCTCGGGCAGGGTGCCGGGCCGGTCCGCCCCGGCGAACCAGGCCCGTGCCTGCGCGCGGACGAACGTCGTGCACTCGTCCAGCAGTTGTTCGTGCGTCAGCTCGCCCCGCAGGCGGCGGGCCAGCAGTTCCGCGAACCGGGCCGCCTCGCCCGGCCGCAGCTCCCGCAGCCCGAGGGCCGCCTTGACGTCGTCCCGGCCGGCCAGCGCCCTGGCTTCGTCGAGCGCGGTCTCGGGCGCGTCCCTGAGGAGCACCTCCAGGTGGCGTCGGAGCACCTGCCCGGAGGGCGGTGACGGGCAGGCGACCCCGTACCGGCCGCGCAGCAGCCGGTCGGCCAGTTCGCCGCTCTCCACCAGCACCACGCCGTACGCGCCGGACCCGACCAGCAGGCCGCGGAACCGGTCGAGGTGCAGCTCGGTCAGGACGGGCGCGCGGACCCGGGCCCGGCCGCGGCCCTCGGCGGGCTCGGTCTCCTGGCCCGGCCCGTCGTCGTCCTCGATCTCCAGGAGGTGGCCGTGGCCCTCGGTGACGGCGGTGATCTCGTGGACCCGGCTGCTGGGGTCCAGCCGGATCACCCGGTTCTCCGTCAGTTCGGCGAGCAGGGCGAGCGCCGTCGCCGTACGGCCACTGCCCGGCTCCCCGCACAGGACCAGCAGTCCGCGTTCCCGCAGCCGGTCCTTCATGTGCCGGTAGCCGTCGGTCTGGCAGTAGATCTCGTCCAGGCGCGCCAGTTCCTCGGCGTGTACGGGGCCCTGGACCATGGCGGGGCCGCCGCCGGCGCCGTACTGGCTGATGAACGTGTTGCCTTCGAAGTACTGGCCGTCCGCGCCGAAGCCGACGGCCCGCCCCGCGTGGCCCGCGGCGAACGCCAGGCGGGCGGCGTGGGCCGTACCGGCGCCACCGATACCGCCTGAGCCGCCGGAGCCGCCGAGCGGATTGCGGCCGGCCTGGTCGAAGGGGTTGGCCTCGGGCTGTTCCGGCTGGCCGTCGCCGTCCTCGTCCGGCTGCGCGGGGCTCGAGGAGCCCGCCTTGCCCGCCGAGCCGCCTCCTGCCTTGCCCGCGGGGGCGCCCTGTTTCGGTTCCTCCTGCGGAGCATCCGGCTCCGGGGTCTCGTCCTGGTCGCTCACGATCGCTCACCGGCTTCCCGGCCCGGGGCACCGGAACCACCGGCATCGTCGGCGCCACCCGAGCCGTCGGCGCGGCGCGGGGCCCGGTCCTTGCGGAACCCGGTGAAGTTGTGGATCACGTTGTTCTCGAGGTACATGAAGTCGCCGTGGGCGGTGATCTGTCTGCCACCGGATCCGGCACCCGAGCCCGTGTCCGTGCCCGAGCCGGGACCCGGGCCCGAGCCGGGGCCCGGGCCGGGACCGGAAGGCGTACCGGTCCCGGCCCGAGGTGGCGGCGGGCCGTCCCCCAATGCCGGCCCACCGCCGGTCCGGTGCGGTAACGGGTCCTCCCCGGGCGGCCCCGACGGCCGCGCGGCGGGTGGACCGGTCAACCGCGGGATGTGGAACCAGGCGCGCTCGTCGGTCTCCTTGGCGCTGACTCGCTCGCTCCAGTAGTGCTCGGGCTCGATGTAACGCCCGCCCTCCGCCACCACGTTGGCGTACAGCCATTCGGAGACGACCAGCAGCAGGTCCGCGTCGGGCGCGTCGGTCATCACGCGCTTGGCGGTGGAGCTGTCGCACAGCCGGCAGGCGAGGTCCACGGCCCTGCCCACCAGCCCCCTGCCGTCGTCGAACACCGGTCCGGCGTTCATGCCCACCCGCAGGCGCAGCCGTTCCCCGGTGCCCGCGTTGTGTTCGCGCAGGGACTGGTACAGGGTCTCCAGCCAGCGCCCGACCATGAGCGTCGGCGGTGTGGCCGGGTCGAGGGCGGCCAGGATGCCGTCCCCGCGGTCCTCCTGGTGGACCCGGCCGGAGGCCCGTACGCCGACCGACCCGAACGCCTCGCCGAAGACCCCGTACAGGCCCTTCCGCATGCGCTTCTTGGCCTCCATCCCCAGCGAGCCGGACCCTACGGCGTCGCAGAAGACCACCAGTCTGTTGACTGCTCCCACGCTGTTCACTGATCCCCCTGTGCGGTGGTGACAGGTCAAGCCTGGCCGCGCTGCGCGGCCGGCGATGTAGCCGTTTACACAGTCGGCGGGGTTTTTCCGGACCGGCCTCTGCCCGGGCCGGTTCTGCCCGGCCCCGTTCCGCCCGGGCCGTCCTTCCCGGACACGGTCCCCGGCCCCGTACCGGGCCGGGGGTGGTCCGGCCGGTCTCCCCGGCCTCCCCGTTCCCGGTCCCCGCGCCCCTGCTGCGACCGTCCCTCCGCGAGCAGTCGCAGCAGGTGTGTGTCGGTGACGACGAGTTGCCGGTTGCCCGTCCGTACGACGTCCTGTTCGCGCAGCAACCGCAGCGCCTTGGCGACCGCCTCCCGGGTGGCGCCGATCGCCGCGGCGAGATCGTGCTGGGGCAGCGGCAGTTCGACGCTGGTCCCCTCGTTGCCGGTCCGGCCGACCCGCTCGGTCAGCTCGACCAGCCGCGCGGCCAGGCGCTGGAGGACGGAGCTGGAGGCGAGCGACCGGCGTTCGACGTCGGAACTGCGCAGCCTGGCGCTGAGCTGACGCATGATCAGGGAGGTGGCGTGCGGACGCGCGGCGAGGAAGCTGCGGAACCGCTCGCCCGACACCGCCGTCGCCTCCACCCGGCTCAGTGCGGTCACGGACGCGCTGCGCGGCCCCTGGTCGAAGGCGGCCATGTCTCCGACCACCTCGCCCGCGCCGCGCAGCGCCAGTATGAGGCGGGCGCCGCGGTCGGTGTCGACCGAGACGACGGACCAGCCCGAGCGCAGGGCGAGGACGAAGGTGGTCGTGTCCCGCTCCCGCATCATCAACTCGCCGGGCCGGTAGACGCGACGCGTTCCGAGCGCGTGCAGGGCCGCGCGGTCCTGCGGGGTCAGGGCGTCAAGAAACGAACGATTACGTTCGAAAAGACTCATCCCGACCCCCCGTGCGGCACGATCCGGGCCCAGCGCCAGGACCGTCCCTGCCTGCGGCGCAATCCTCCCCGTTCCCAACTACCCGTGGAGCGGGGGACATTGACGGCCCAACACCGCGATGGCGCGAAAACGGTATGGGCCATGTCACACCCCCGTCAACGTGACCATGATGCTCCTCCGGCGCTCCCGTTTCCGGGGAAACGGCCGATTCGTCTCTTGTTCGAGACTGTCGAGGAGGAGCCGTAGAGAGAGTCGCCGGGACGAGTGTGACGTGATGTTTTCAGAGAGCCTTATGTGACGAAAGTGGCGGCACCCAGGCGCCCGGCCGCCCGTGCCACGGGGCCGGCGTACGTCCTACGAGCCTCCAGGGTTCACCACTTCACCGCCAACCCTTCACCGGCCCCGAACCAGCCCGGGAAGGCGTCACACTCCACGCGCCACCGCGACGTCCTCACATTCCCGAGTGAGTTCCAGTTCGCTCACCAGCCAGGGATTCGACCTCTACGCACCAGAAACAGCCTACATTCACTTTTATATCGCTACATCCCCTCGCTCCACCCTGAGGCCGTCGATGAATGAGTGGGTTGTTTTGCCCTCGCGGTCTGCGGCTGTCGCGTGCATGACGTAGATCGCGAGATCGCTGGGGTCGATCAGCCGGGCGGGGATCGGTTCCGGGTGGTGGCCCATCAGCAGGCGCTTCGCGTGCGGGTAGGCGGCCCGTCCCCTCCTCGGTCCACCAGCGGCGCGGGCCGGCCACGGCGAATGCGGCGGTGTCGTGATCGGTGCCCACCACGACGAAGCCGGTGTTGCGCCCCAGGTCCTTCTGGGTATCCACGCTGATCACCGGGTCACAGGCCTTCAGAAAGGCGGTCACCGTGGCGTTCAGGCGCCCGAACCACGCGTCCCGGTCCGGGTGTTGACTGCCGGTCGGCACCCGCGCGTTGCCGCGCAGGCTGAACCCGGCCGCCTTCAGCGGTGCCGCGACGGTGTCGCGACCCACTTGCCGGCCCTGGGCGGCGAGCTCGTCCGCGAGGCGGCGCAACGACTTCGTCGTCCACGTCAGCGGTTTCATCGGATCGCCCTGCGTACTGTCCTCCACCAGCTCCAGCAGGGCCGGCACCAGACCCGGGTCCCTGTCCGCCAGAGCCGGGCGCCCTGCCCCCGGCCGCCGTACCCGCCCGTCCGGCTCCTCGCTCGCATCGAGTTCGGCCAGGCCGCGGCTGACACAGCCCTTCGAGACCCCCGCGGCCCGTGCCACCGCGGCGATCCCACCGTGCCCCCAGCTGCCGGGCCTCCGCGCCGTAGAGGATCCGGCGCTGCCGCTCATCCAGATACGGCGTCACCGCCTCAAGCTTCGCCCGTAACGACCCCGTCGATCCATCAAAGAGCCTCATACCATATGAACGATCCCAACTACCCCAAGCAACCCACTAATTCATCGACGAACCCAGCGGGGGGCAGCGGTACAGTTCTGGTGACCCATGCGAACAGACGTGCAGCCCGCCGACCCGCTGCCCGAGTGTCGGTGAGGGCGCGCCGTGCCGCCCCAGTGGAAGACGTGATGCAGTGACGGAATCATCCTTGGCCATGTGTGTGCCGTCGGATCACTTCGGCCTCACGTGTGTGCGGGATGTCTCGCCGGACGAGGTGCTGGCCCGCTTGAGCGTCACGGATCAGGCACCGTACCCGCACTACACCCCTGGCGAGGCTGTCCGGCGCTTGGGATTCGGCCACGAGAACCCCGCGGCACGTATCTGCCAGGCCGGTCAGTGGACCTTCCTTCTCGACGTCGACGCCCACGGTTTGCTGCTCCAGACCCCGGTGCTCACGCGCCTGTCGGTGGGAACCGAGGCGGTTTCGGTCTGGCATGTGATGGATGGTACGACCCGCATCGCTCATGCGATCGACAGGCAACTCATGGCTCACTACGACGATTACGCTGTGCATCTCACGACGGGCGCAGATCCCTCACGTGTCAACCACGCCCTGGCGGAAGCCGGGTTCTTCCCAGAGGACGATGAATTCGACGATGACTGGTCACAGGCAGCGATGGCTCTGGTTGCGGTGGAGCGGGAGTTCGGCCTCACGCTGTCGTCCGGGACCGCAGAGAGTCCCCTGCCGACGGTCAGCCTCAACGACCTGCGAGGCTGACCGCCGAAATCCATGGGCGAAAGCCAGGTCAGAAGGTGATGCTCAGCCAGAACGGGTCATTGTCTCCGAGCCGCGCGCTGACGACGAAGCCGCCGTAGGTCGACCCCAGGTCTGAGTTGAGCGCTGCGGGGATATGCCCGCGTACGCACTTCTCACTGCCGGTGACGGTCCCTACCGTAGTGACGGTGGGCCAGTCCACGGCGAGGTCGCCGCTGGTGCCCGCGCTCACGGCGGTCACTTGGGCGCAGTCCTTGCCGTGGGTGATGCCGTTGAGGGCGCCGGTTTCGTAGGTGCCGGCGAAGGGGAATTCGTCGCAGGAGTCATCTTGCACGGCGGGGTCTTTGGTGAACTTGGTGGTCCCGCAGATGGCCTGGCGGTTGCTCGTCTGCTGTGGCTTGCTTTGCAGTCGGTGGAGGGGTTGGCCGGTGCCGCGCAGTCCCCAGTGGCCGGAGAGGTTGTGCTGGGCCCACTCGATCACGTCGGCAGACGAACCGTACTCGGAGCGCGGGAGCTTGAGGGTCGGTGTATACCAGGGCACCACATAGCCGCCGGTGTTGGTGACGGCGTACTGGTCGTCGCAGCGCACTTCTGCGCCACCCCAGGTAATGGGGGCAGGAGATCGATGGCGTCGGGGGAGCCGATGGAGAGCTGATAGTCGACGTCTATGTACTGGTAGCCGCTGGTCGGCCGCTGTGCGACGAATGTGGAAGTCGACTTCAGGTTCTGGCTGTCGGCGATAGGCGTCCTGGCCCACGGCTTGGTGCTTGAAGGAGCGCACGGAGCCGTACAGTTCGTGGTCCACGACACGCCCAGGCCGGCGGGCAGAGTGCCAGGGGCCTTTCCCCTTGCCCTTGCCGCGCCGTACCAGGGCCACGGGATCGATCTCCAGCAGCAGCGCGGCGGTGCAGCGCTCGGCCGACGCCTCGGGATACAGCACATGCGCGGTGCCGTGGGCGGTGTGGTACGTCTGGGCCCGGTCGGGGTGCTTGTGCAGCAGAAAGCCGAGATCGGTCGCGGGACATCCAGGGGATCCGGTGGTACTGATCGTCAAGAACACTCGCCGAGTATGGCCGCGCGTTCACCGGCAGGACGAAGGGTTTTCGGGCCCGCCCACGCTCCGGCGCACTCACCCGGGCGAGCCGGGAACCGAGCACAGCCACCGCGTTTCGGCGTGCGTACCCCGGCACCCCGGCACTCTGGATAGCCTCGTCCGATGAGCGGTAGCGAAGACGGTGCACGGACCACCCCCGAGATCACCCCGGCCGGCCGGCCGGCTCTCGACCCCGACCAGGTCAAGCACCTGGAATTCGTCCAGTCCGTGATCGCCCGCCTCAGCAACAACTCCTTTCTCGTCAAGGGGTGGACCCTGACCCTGGCCGGTGCCCTGCTGGCGTTCGCCGCGAGCGACGCCGGCTGGCCGGCGGCGGGTACGGCGCTGATATCACTGGTCGCGTTCTGGTTCCTGGACGGCTATTTCCTGTACCGGGAACGGCTGTTCCGCATGCTGTACGACGACGTCCGACGGCCGGCGAGGCCGGAGGCGGCACGGCCGGAACCTCCGGGCCTACGGCCCGACGAGCCCGGGCACACCCCTGTCGAGCCCTTCTCCATGGACCTCACGCCTTACGCCCACCGCACGCGCTGGCATCGGGCGGCCTTCTCCACGACCCTCTCGCTGTTCTACGGCGGACTCGCGGTCGCCCATCTCGTCGTCCTCGTCGCCGTCCTGCTCAGCTGATCGCGCTCGGCCGAACCCGCTCGATTGGTCCCGCTCGGCCGAACCCGCCTCGGTTGTCCGGGCCGTTGTCCGCCGCCCCCGGCCACCGCTCAGCCGACGGTGGAGCCGCCGTCCGCCCGGATTTCGCCCAGCACCGCCCGCAGCCGTTCGGCCGTCGCATCCATCCGGGCCGCCTCCGTGGCGGTCCTCGGCGGCCAGAAGTCACCCATGGGATCGCCCTCGTAGCGCGCCACGACATGCACGTGAAGGTGCATGACGGTCTGGGTGGCCGCCGCGCCCGCCGAGTTGACGATGTTCAGCCCGCCGGGCCGGAACGCCGCCCGCACGCCCCGGGCCACCCGTAGCGCGCTCGTCGTCAGGGCCGTCGCCAGGGCGTCGTCCAGCTCCCACAGATCCGGTACGTGCCGCCGGGGGACGACGAGCACATGCCCGTCACCGACCGGATTGATGGGGATGAACGCGAGCGTGTCCCGGTCCTCGTGGACGATCCGGGCCGGTGCGGTACCCGCCACGATCCGACAGAACACGCAGTCGGTCCCGGCGGCGGCCCGTCGGCCCGTCAGGTCGTCGGCCACTTGGCCACCGCCGCCTCGACCCGCCCGCGCACCGGCCGGGCCTCCTCCTCACCCGCCTGCTCCGCGAAGGCGTCGGCGACGGCCCGCAGGACGTCCGGGGTGCGCCGCCGCAGCGCCGCGTTGACCAGGGCGGTGACACGCGTGTGCACTCCTCCGCCGTCGGACAGCGCGTTCAGCCGCTCTGGACGGATCAGTGAGTGGATGGACTCCATGTAGACGTCCCACGCGTCGCGGGTACGGCAGACGTCGGACTCCAGCAGCAGCTCGATGAACTCCCGTTTCTCCACGGGACTCATGGGCACCGCCGTCCCGGTCGACACGGCCGTCCCGGCCGTCCCGGCTGTCCTGGCCTCCGGTGCGCCCGCCAGTGGGAAACCGACGGCAGCCGGTTCCGTCCCCGCCACCTCCGAGGCGCCCGACGCCCCCGCCGCCGCCCCCGTGGGGCCGG
Source organism: Streptomyces hebeiensis (assembly GCF_052983195.1). Taxonomy (NCBI): domain Bacteria; kingdom Bacillati; phylum Actinomycetota; class Actinomycetes; order Kitasatosporales; family Streptomycetaceae; genus Streptomyces; species Streptomyces hebeiensis. The sequence continues at coordinate 6,247,395 of NZ_CM129812.1, read as the reverse complement.
GCGTACTCGGGGCGCCCACCGGACCGAACGCGGGCGCCATCGCTCCCGTACCCGCCGCGTCCAGTTCCGGCAGCGGCGTCCCGGAGATCTCCAGCATGTAATCCGTCAGCTCCACCACGAACTTGTGGTACGCCCGCGAGTCCCCCCGCATCACATCGATCAGGCAGCTGTCCGCGTACGCGTCTCCCAACCGTGGCGTCCGGTACTGGAGATCGGAGACCGGCCCGGGCAGCGGCCGGTTCACCGGCACCCAGAACAACGGCAGAACGGCGACGGGCTCCGGGCCGCCCGGCGGGGTCGCCCGGCGGATCCGCTCCGTCATGACGGCCCACTCCCGACCGCACCACTCGCTGTCGAAGTAGTCGTCGGAGAGCAGGGCGACCAGCACTCTGGTGGTCCGCAACGCGTCCACCAACTGGGGCCGCCAGCCGCTCCCGAGCTTCAACGACACCGTGTCGAGGAATCCGTCGCTCGGCGCGGACCGGCCCCGCTTGATCCGTACTTCCTGTTGCAGCCTGGCGTGGAACTTCGCCACCAGCGGACTGTCCGCCCGCCGTACCGCGTAACTGGTGAAGAAGAACGGCTGGCCTGTCATGGACCCTCCCCGTTTCCGCCATGTTTATCCCGTGATGTTATCGGTCGGTACGCACCGGCACATGTGATCCGCGTGTGTTCCGCGTGCGATCGCTGCGGGGCCCGTCGGCGGGGTGGGCGGGGCCGGCTCTCCTCCGGCGTACCCGATCGGACGGGGCACAGGATGTCGGGTCCGGCAGGGCACGGCCTGCCCCGCGTTGTGGGCGTGGGGAGAAGGCGACCGAAAGAGACCCCGGACGCCTCCAACGGGGGGTGACGACGTCCGGGGCCCGCGCGGGCGGAGGTGAGCCGACCAAAGCGCCTCCGCCTTCATCCCGTGCGACAGGTGAGCACCCCGCCGCACGGGGATTCGGGGGTCGCGTCCGGGTGGCTTCGGTCGTCCCACACGTGGATCAACCCCGAGGAACTTCCCGCTTGCCGATCTTCCGCAGACACTCCGCGATCTCCTTCGAGTGCGCGGACACCGACGGGCAGGCCGGGAGCGCCGCTACGGGATCAGACGGACGAGTGGGCTCCGGGAGGGTGATGCGACGTCGGTTCACGGGGCGTCCGGCCCGTTGACCGGTGGATTGATGTACCCGCCCTTGTGCATCCGACATGCGCAGGTGCGCGGATAGCCCAGCTTCCGGTTCGGCATCTCTGTCCCGTCGACCCGGTACTTCGGCACCGTCTCGGTCCGGGTGCCGTCAGAGGCGACCCGGTAGACGCGAATCGTCATGTCCACCACACCGCCACCTCCCGGCGACGACGGAAAACACGGACGTGGAGCCCCGGACAGGTGCACAACGGGACCCAGGCGCCCGGACGCCGCGCCGGCCGTGCCGGTCGACGGCTCATGTCGGCGGGGAGTCCCGCGATCGACGTCGTCACGCCCTCTCCCCCGTCCTCGCGTTCGCGGCCACGGCCGCCCGCTTCCACACGCCGCGCAGACTCCGCGCCGTCGGGCAGTCCACGCCGTACTCGCGACAGGGCTCGCACCTCTCCATGTGCTTCAGCAAGGCGCCGTACGCGGTCTTCACGGCCCCCTCCAGGGCCGGCCGACGGTTCTCGACGTGATCCCGGAACCCGATATCGGCGCTGGGACGCGGCTGGCTACTCTGATGCATGTTGACGCTCCTCGTAGGCGTCGACCAAGTCCCGGGCCGTCAGCAGCGGCGCCGGGACACTTACATGCGCCCGCGGATGCCTCCTCCGCAGTGGCGTCACTTACAGGATCGGTCAGGTAACGGGACGTCAAAACCGACAGATCGAAAACACTTGGACCTCCCGCGCGCTATCGTCCCAAACGACCCAAACGTCCCCGGGGGAAGCCTTGAACACGCAGCTTCGAGATGCTATTTCCAACGCGAATATGACCCGCTCTGCGCTCGCCCGTAGAGTCGGGGTGAGTGCGAAGACAGTGGAGCGATGGCTCTCCGACGCGACGCGTGTCCCCCACCCTGGGACACGTCAGGACGTCTCGGAGGCGGTTGGAGTGAGTGCAGACGTGCTATGGCCGAACGCCATCCGTAGCGCCATCAAGGTAGGCCCCGAACGAGAGATCGTCTCCGCTTATCCGTACCGGAACGCCTGCCCTACGGCGGTGTGGGCGCGGCTCATCGACGGCGCCTCGACGTCGATCACATTTGCGGGATACACGAATTACTTCATCTGGCAGGAACACCCGCGCCTCGCCGAGAGGCTGAAGGCCAAGGCGGCTTCAGGGTGTTCGGTGCGCTTTCTGATCGGTGACCCCGATTCGGACGTTACGCGCCGCAGGGAAGAGATCGAAGGCGTGCCCCTCACCGTCGGGACGCGCATCCGGATCACTCTCGACGCGCTGAAGCGTCTCGGGGAGGCGTCTGGCATCGAAGCCCGGTTCTCCGACGATCACATTGCGCTCTCCGTCTTCTCCTTCGATGACGAAATGCTCGTCACCCCACATCTGTCGAGTCTCCTCGGACACGAGTCGCCCATGCTGCACCTGCGACGCCTGGGTAACGACGGGCTGTACGACCGCTTCGACGGACACGTCTCGGCCCTGTGGCAGGACGGCCGGCCCGTCGATCTGACCTGACCCCGAACGCACGAAACCTCACACTCCGACGGGGGGCTTGTGTGTTGTCGCTATGCGCTCTCCGCGTCGTCCTTCGCGCGCTTGAACAGTTCCGCCAGGTCACGCACTCCACGGGCACCCAACCGGTACTCGATCCCCGCTCCCCGTAGTGCGTCGTCGACCCGAGGGGCGGGCGCGGCGGTGCCCCGTCCGCGGGGCGCCGCCGCGCCGAAGACATCGGTCACGAGGACCGTCCGGCTCAGCGCAGCTGGGACTGGACCTCGTGGGAGATCAGCTCCAGCTGGTCGAGATCGTCCAGGTCCATGAACTGGAGGTAGATCCGCGAGGAACCGGCCTCCTCGTAGCGGCCGATCTTGTCGACCACCTCGGCCGGTGAGCCCGCGAGCCCGTTCGTCTTCAGCTCCTCGACCTCGCGGCCGATGGCAGCGGCCCTGCGGGCCACCTCGGCGTCGGTCTTGCCGACGCACACCACCAGCGCGTTCGAGTACACCAGCTCGTCCGCCGCGCGGCCGATCGCTTCGGCGGCGGTGCGGACCCGGGAGAACTGGCGCTCCGTGTCCTCGACCGAGGCGAACGGGATGTTGAACTCGTCCGCGTACCGGGCGGCGAGGCGCGGGGTGCGGGTGGCGCCGTGGCCGCCGATCAGGACCGGGACCTTGTGCTGCGCCGGCTTGGGCAGGGCGGGCGAGTCGGTCAGCTGGTAGTACGTGCCGTCGTACGAGAACGTCTTGCCGATCTCCGTTTCCCACAGGCCGGTCACGATCGCCAGCTGCTCCTCCAGCCGGGCGAACTTCTCCTTGGGGAACGGGATGCCGTAGGCGGTGTGCTCCTCCTCGAACCAGCCCGCGCCGAGGCCCAGCTCGATCCGGCCGCCGGACATCTGGTCCACCTGGGCGACCTGGATGGCCAGCACACCCGGCAGCCGGAACGTGCCCGCCGTCATCAACGTGCCCAGCCGGATCCGGCTGGTCTCGCGCGCCAGGCCGGCCAGGGTGATCCAGGCGTCCGTGGGGCCGGGCAGCCCGTCGACGTCACCCATCCGGACATAGTGGTCAGAACGGAAGAAGGCATCGAAGTCCAGGTCCTCCGTCGCCTTCGCGACGGTCAGCAATGTCTCGTAGGTCGCCCCCTGCTGGGGCTCGGTGAAAATTCGAAGATCCATGCCTCCATCCTGCACCGTCACCTCGGCATCGGGCTCGTCCGGGCCGTGCCGGTCAGCGCACTGTCGGGCCGTCCCACTCCCACTCCCAGCCGCTCTCCCGGTCCCTCGCCCGCTCCTTCTCCCGCTCGCGCTCGCGCTCCCGCGCCGCCAGCCGGCGCAGGATGCCGCCCACCCGGTCATTGGACTCGTCGGCGGCGTCCATCGCCTCGATGCACTGCCAGTACAGCCCCTCCTCGTCCGTGTCGCACGCGACCGCGACCAGCGCGATCCCTACCTCTCCGAGCAGCACACCGAGCGCCGTCAGGGTGCCCCGGGGGTCGGACACGCCGGTGAGCTGAAGGGCACGGACACCACCGAGGCGCAGCCCCGGCTGGTCCGGTAACCCACAGCCCCGGCCGCCCGCCTCGCCGAGTTCCCGGGCCTCACTCCTCAACTCCTTCGGACCGGCCGACGCCAGTTGATTGCCGATCGCCTGGGCGAGGGCCTGCGCCTGCCATGCCTCCGCGATGACCTCCAGCGCGTCAGCGCTTTTGGCCAGGGCATGCCGACTCACACCGATGAGCCGTTCCGCATCCATCCGCAGCCCCCGTTCGTACGACAATCCTGCCCACTTACTCCACTACCCAGCGTGAGGTAATGGCAACAGAAAGGCCAGAGCAATGCGGAAATCTGTGGACAGCAGGCTCGTTGTGCATACCTCTGCCACTCCGGAGAGTGACGATCAGTGTGGATCGCCGGGATTGCCGGGCCGTTCCACGGGGAAGCGCGTCTCATTCCGGTCCATCTTCGCGGCGAGCGCGGCGAGCGGATCGACACCGAGAACCCCGCACAGTTGCAACAGATACGCCAGGACGTCGGCGATCTCGTCGGACACCCGGTGCGCCGATCCGGGGTCCGCCATCACGCGCGCGGACTGCTCCGGCGTCAGCCACTGGAAGATCTCCAACAACTCCGACGCCTCGACGCTCAGCGCGGCCGCGAGGTTCTTCGGTGTGTGGTACTGCTCCCAGTCCCGGGCGGCCGCGAACGCGGCCAGCCTGCGCTGGAGTTCCGCTACATCCAGATCGGTCATGCCTCCATCATGATCCGGACCATCATGATCCGGACCGTGTGGTGCCACGTCCCCCGTCGCCGCGCACACTCGGAACGCGACGCCCGGCCCCGTACGTCGGTCCCGGGGCGCGTCATGTCCCGGGCCCCCTCAGGGACCGTCCGCCGCCAGTTCCTCGGCCGCCGCGCCTTCGACCTCCATACCCACGGGCGCCAGCAGGAAGACGTTCTTGTCGACCCGGTGCATCCGGCTGCCGAGGCCGAAGACGACCCCGCTGCTGAAATCCAGGATGCGCTTGGCCACATCGGTCTCGGCGGCCGTCAGGTCCAGCAGCACCGGGATGCGCGCGATCATGTGGTCCGCCACCTCCCGCGCGTCCGCGAAGACCTGCACCCGCAGGACGACGAGGCGGCGGCTCTCCGCCGCGTAGTCCTGGGGGACGGTCCGGTGGTCGGCGCGCGAGGGCCACTCGTCCCGGCCGCGCAGGGGGACGACCTGGGCCAGGCCCTCCCACTGCTCGTCCGTGACGTCGTACCTGCCGTACCTGCTCACCGGACCACCTCGCCCGCACACTGTTTCCGCATCGGGCCATTGTCCCCCGCCTCACCCGTTCGGCCCATCAGCGACACGGTTCCGGGTACGGATCGACCCCATCGGGTCCTGTTCCGCACCCGGGCGACGGTCCCGGCGTGCGGAGCGGAGCAGAGCGGTCGGGACCGAACCGGGCCGGGCGGGCTCGCCCGGCCCGGGCCGGCGGCCGGCGGCCGGCGGCCCGCCGTCACTTCCGCACAGACGCCCGCTCGACCACCAGTCCCTCCGGCGCGTCGACGCGCGCCGTGCCGTCCGCGTCAACGGCGATGCCGAGCGGGCGTCCGCCGACCTCCAGCCCCGTCACGGTCAGCGGCCGGTACTCCTCGGCGAACGCCGGCGCCACGGTCAGCCTGCCCCCCGGCACGTCCGCGTCCAGTCCCAGCACCGAACTGAGCACCATGACGGACGAGGCCGCCGCCCACGCCTGCGGCCGGCAGGACGCCGGATAGGGCGAGGGCCGCGCGCCGGCCGCGGCGCCGTGCCCCGCGAACAGCTCGGGCAGCCGCGCGTCGAAGCCCGCGGACGCGGTCAGCAGCCCCGCCGCCAGCGGCGCCGCCGCGTCCGGGAACCCGGCCCTGACCAGCCCGTGCACCGCGATCGCGGTGTCGTGCGGCCAGATCGAACCGATGTGGTAGCCGTACGGGTTGAAGCCCGCCGCGTCGCTGCTCAGCGTCCGCAGCCCATGGCCGGAGTCGAGGTCGGACCCGCTCAGCCGGGCCGCCAGCAGCGCGCTCTCCTCGTGGTCGAGCAGGCCCGTGCCCAGCAGGTGACCGAAGCCGGAGGTGACCGAGTCCACGGGCCGGCCGTCCCGGTCGAGCGCGACGGCGGGGTACGGTCCCCGCTCGTCCTCCACCCAGAAGTGCCGCCGGAAGCGCTCGGCCAGCCGCTCGGCCCACTCCTCCCACGCGTCGGCACCGGGCCTGCCGAAGGCGCGGAGCAGCGCGGCGCCGCCCCGGGCCGCCTCGTAGGCGTAGGCCTGCACCTCGCACAGCGCGATCGGTGAGGCGGCGAGGCGGCCGTCGCGGTACCGGATGGAGTCGCCGGAGTCCTTCCAGCCCTGGTTGGCGAGGCCGCGGCCGGTCCGGTCGATGTACTTGAGGAAGCCGTCGCCGCCCGCGTCGCCGTGGTCGCGCATCCACGCGAGCGCGGACTCGGCGTGCGGCAGCAGCTGTTCGACCTGTTCCGGAGCGAGGCCCCAGCGCCACGCGTCGTGGAGCAGTGTGATCCACAGCGGAGTGGCGTCCACGGTGCCGTAGTAGACGGGCGGCAGGGAGAAGCTCTCGTCGAACGTCTGGGCGGCGCGCCGCACTTCGTGCAGGATCTTGCCGGGCTGCTCCTCGGTGGCCGGGTCGACGGCCGTGCCCTGGCGGCGGGCGAGCGTACGCAGGGTTCCGGCGGCGAGGTCCGTGCCCAGGGGGAGGAGCATCCGGGCCGCCCACAGGGAGTCGCGGCCGAAGAGGGTGAGGAACCAGGGGGCGCCCGCCGCCAGGAACTGGTCGGCACGCCCCTCGGGCGCGGCGGGTCCGACGGCGGGCCGGGCGCCGGGCCCGGTCACGCCGTCGGAGCCCGTCACGCCGTCGGAGCCCGTCACGCCGTCGGAGCCCGTCACGCCGTCCGGGCCCGTCACACCGTCGTCGGAGCGCGTCGGGCCGCCGGGACCGGCGTGGTCCGTCAGGCGCAGCCGGTCGAGGTCGGCCGCCGACTGGCTCAGCCAGTGGTCGAAGCGCCGGTCCGCGCTGCGCAGTACGGGTGTGCGCCAGGGCACACTGTCCGCCGGCGGCGCCGGGAACTGGTCGCCGTCCTCGTGTGCCGCCGCGCAGCGCAGTTCGGCGCTCCAGGACGTCCCGGGCGCCAGTTCGATGTCGTAGGTGAACCGCCCGGCCGGCGCGTCCAGGGCGTCCGGCTCCGGGGTGCTGACCAGGGCGACGTCGAAGGCGTCCCGCGACCAGCGGAGGCCGCCGTCGGCGGCGGTGGCCGGTGCGGTGGTCAGCCGGTGGCCGGACTTGACGCCCTCCATCAGGGCGAGGTCGGTGGCGGCCGTGACGTGCAGCCTGAACCGTACGTGCCGCACGCCCGCGTTGGCGACCTCCAACGTCTCCTCCAGGCGTCCGGGCGCGATGCTCCGCCGCCGGTGCAGGGTGACCGCGGGGTCGGGGGTCACCTCGCCGAGGCCGCGCAGGACCGCCCGGAACGCCGCCCGGTCGGCACCCTGGAGCGCTCCCACCACCGGCGCGAGGGCGATGCCCTCGGCCTCGACGGTCAGCCGGGCCAGCGCGCGGCGGTCGCCGTGGTAGAAGCCGTCGGCACCGCCGCCGATCTGCCCGTCCGCGTGCGAGACCGCGAAGCTCGGCGCGTACAGCGTGACGCACGCTTCGTGCAGGAAGGGCTGCAGGCCCTCGGCCGTGGGCCCGGCCCCCGCGACCGAGTTCGTTATGTCGTGGGTCTTGACAGTGGTGTCCAAAAGAGCAGAACCTCTCAGGCATTGGAGCGTTCCAAGAACCTTAACGACGACTTCACGTCGCTGACAACGCCTTTGGAACGCTCCAATAAACCCATCAAAGAACACAACGCCGAACACGACGCCACACAGAACTCGCAAGCCCGCACACGGCCGCACACCCGCAACCCGCAACCCGCAACCCGCAACCCGCAACCCGCAACCCGCAACGGACAGCCGATCGCACACCGCGCCCGGCACGCACGACCGGTTCACGGAGAACACCCATGCCCCGCTCCACCAGCACGCCTTCGCCCAAAGCCGGGCCGGTGACCCTGGCCATGGTCGCGCGCCGGGCCGGGGTCTCTCCGCAGACCGTGTCCAACGCGCTCAACTCCCCGGACCTGCTGCGCCCGGAGACCCTGGAGCGCGTCCGCCGCACGGTCGACGAGATGGGCTACCGCCCGCACCGCGCCGCCCAGGCGCTGCGCACCCGCTCCAGCAAGCTCATCGGTTACGGCATCCGCCCCACCCCTCACGGGACCACGACCCCGGTCATGGACCGTTTCCTGCACGCGCTGTCCCAGGCGGCCGACGAGGCGGGCTACCGGATCCTGCTGTTCGCCTCCCCGCCCGGTGGCGCCGGTCTGGAGGGCCACGAAGAGCTGCTCGACCTGCACCACGTCGACGGTTTCGTGCTCAGCGGCACCGAGCGCAGTGACCCGCGCCAGGGGTGGCTGGCCAAGCGCGGCGTGCCGTTCGTGGGCTTCGGCCGCATGTGGTCGGGCCGGCAGATCGGGGACTGGGCCGATGTCGACGGTGCCTCGGGCACGGACGCGGCGGTGGAACACCTGATCGCCCTCGGACACCGCCGGATCGGCTTCCTCGGCTGGCCACGCGGCTCCGGCGTCGGTGACGACCGGGCCGACGGCTGGCGCCGCGCCATGCGCCGGCACGGGCTGCCGGTACGGGGGCGGAGCGCCCGGAGCGCCGACGACCTCGACGCGGCGCGCGCCGCCGTGGGGCCGCTCCTCGACGCGGGCGCCACAGCCGTGGTCGCCGCCAGTGATGTGCTCGCGCTCGGCTGCTACCACGCCCTGCGCGAGCGCGGGGCCAGGCCGGGCGCGGACGTCGCGGTGGTCGGCTTCGACGACTCGCCCACCGCCGCGCTCCTCTCCCCGAGTCTGACCACGCTCGCCCAGCCGCTGGAGGCGGTCGGCCGCGAGTGCGTCCGGCTGCTGCTCGCCCGGATGGGCCGGCCCACCGCCCCGCCCGAGCGGGTCCTGCTCGAACCGTCCCTCGTCGTGCGCGACAGCACCACCCTCGTACCCGCTCCGGACGGCTGAGCACCGCGCACCACCGGCCCCGCTCCCCTCGGACCGGGCCCCGTCGGCCCCCACCCCACCCTTCGGACCGGGCCCCCCGGCCCCTGACGAACCGCGCCCGCACCACCCAATGGATTCATGGAGGAATTCATGGTCACCCGTACGGCTGTCGCCGCCCTCGCCACCTGCGCGGCACTGCTGGCCGCCACCGGCTGCTCGTCCAGTTTCGGCAGTGGCAAGGAGACGGAGCAGGACAAGAGCGAGAAGCAGCAGCTCCGAGTGCTGATCGCCACCTCCGGCGACGCCGAGACCAAGGCCGTCAAGGACGCCGCCGCCGCGTACGCCGCGAAGTCCGGCAACACGGTCACGGTCGAGATCGCCAAGGACATGAACCAGCAGCTCGCCCAGTCCTTCGCCGGGCACAAGCCGCCGGACGTCTTCTACGTCAACTCCGACCAGTTCGCGAACTACGCCAAGGGCGGTTCGCTCCACGCCTACGGTGACCGGATACCGGACGCGGACGACTTCTCCGAGCAGCTGCGTGCCTCCTTCTCGTACGACGGGAAGCTGGTGTGCCTGCCCAAGGACACCTCCACCCTGGCGCTCGCCGTCAACACCGACCTGTGGAAGAAGGCGGGGCTGACGGAGAAGGACTACCCCAAGACCTGGCAGGACCTGGAGACGGTGGCCGGCAAGCTCACCGGCGACGGGGTCACCGGCCTGGTCACCAGCGACGAGTACCAGCGGCTCGGCGTCTTCATGAAGCAGGCGGGCGGCTGGCTCACGGACGCGGACCAGAAGAAGATGACCGCCGACACCGCGCAGAACGCCGAGGGACTGAACTTCGTGAAGTCCATGCTGGCGTCGGGCTCGATGAAGTTCGCCAAGCAGGTGGACACCAGCTGGGGCGGTGAGGCGCTCGGCAAGGGCAAGGCCGCCATGACCATCGAGGGCAACTGGCTCGAAGGCGGGATGCGGCTCGACTACCCGGATGTGAAGTACGCGGCGGTGCCGCTGCCCGCCGGTCCGGCCGGCCCCGGCACGCTGGCCTTCAGCAACTGCTGGGGCGTCGCCGCAGAGAGCGCGCACCAGGCCGCGGCCGTCGACCTCGTGACGTACCTGAGCTCCGCGGACCAGCAGCTGAAGTTCGCCGACGCGTTCGGTGTGATGCCCTCGCGCACCAGTGCGCTGGCGGCCTACGCGAAGCAGGAGCCGGCCGCCAAGGCCTGGGTGGACGGCAGCGCCTACGCGCAGGGGCCGGTGACGATCGCCGGCTTCGACAAGGTGCTCAGCCAGTTCAACACCGACCTCCAGTCGCTGCGCACGGCGGACCCGAAGAAGATCCTCGCCGATCTCCAGCGCAACGGCGAACAGGCGATCGCGAAGGGCGAATGAGCCCGATGTCCTTCCGCACGACACGCACGGCCCGTACGCCCGGTACGCCGGGCGCATCCGGTACGGACGCGCGTACGGCCTCCACCACGGGCCGGAAAGCCTCTCGCACCGACGAGGGCTCCCGAACGACCGGCTCATCGGGCGAACCTGACACGCCCGGTGGGACCGGTTCGACCGCGACGTCCCGCGCCCGCGCCCCGCGCGCGGGGCGTCGCGGTGAAGGCGCCTGGGGCTGGCTGTTCGTCAGCCCCATGGTGCTGATCCTCGGCCTGTTCCTGGTGCTGCCGATCCTGATGGCACTGTGGGTGAGCCTGCTGCGCTGGGACGGGCAGTCCAATCCGTTCAGCGCCCAGGCCGACTTCGTGGGCCTGGACAACTACCGGACGCTGTTCACACAGGACGGACTCGACCGGACGCTCTTCGCGACCGCCCTGCGCAACAACGCCTACTACGTCCTGCTGACCGTGCCCCTCCAGACGGGACTGGCGCTGCTGCTGGCCCTGATCGTCAACCAGAAGCTGCTGCGCGCGCGGGGAGCCCTGCGCACCGCCTTCTTCTTCCCGTCGGTCACCAGCTCCATCGCCGTGTCCACGGTCTTCCTCTTCCTGTTCCAGGGCAGTGGCGCCGTCAACACGCTGCTGTCCTGGATCGGGGTGAAGGGCCCGAACTGGTTCGCGGACTCGCGCGGTGTGCTCTCCCTGGCCCTCGGCGGCCTCGGGATCGTCGACCCGGACCGGCCCACGGGGGCGCTCGCCGAGCACTCCTTCATGGGACTGTCCTGGTTCGAGTGGCTGTCAGGACCGTCCGTGGCGATGTGCACGATCATCCTGCTCGCCGTGTGGACCACCTCCGGCACCTTCATGCTGATCTTCCTCGCGGCGCTCCAGGACATCCCGAGGGAGCTGGAGGAGTCGGCGGCGCTGGAGGGCGTGAACCGCTTCCAGATGCTGCGGTACGTGACGCTGCCCGCGCTGCGTCCCGTGCTGTTCCTGGTGCTCACCCTGGGGCTGATCGCCACCTGGCAGGTCTTCGACCAGGTGTACGTGATGGGCCAGGGCGCCCCGGGCAACACCACGCTGACGCCGGCCTTCCTGTCGTACTCGGCCGGTTTCGACAACGCCGACTTCGGCCAGGGCGCGGCCATCGCGTTCGTGCTGCTCGTGCTGATTCTGTGTCTGACCGCGTTCCAGCGCTGGGCGCTGCGGGAGCGCGGCACACGTGCCGGGAGGAACCGATGACCGCCAGGACCGCCGCCGTGGAGAAGGCCGACCGGCGGTCCGGCCGGGACGCGCGGGTCCGCGAGCGCCGGGCCGTCCGGGACCAGGGCCGCCCCGTCCTCGGCCGGTTCCCGCTCCCCCTGCGGGTGCTGGGGTACGGCCTGGTGGTGGGGATCGGGCTGCTGTACCTGCTGCCGTTCGTGCTCCAGCTCGTGACCGGGTTCAAGACGGACCCGGACGCCGCGGCGAACCCGCTCTCGCTGATTCCCTCTCCTCCGACGACCGCGGCCTACCAGCGGCTGTTCGGGCTGAGCGAGTCGGCGGACGGGGTGCCGTTCCTGCGCTGGCTGGGGAACTCGGCCTTCGTGGCGGTGCTGGTCACGGCGGGCCGGGTGCTGTTCAACTCGATGGCGGGGTACGCGCTGGCGCGGCTGCGCTTCCCGGGCCGCTCGCTGCTGTTCGGCTTCGTGCTCGCGGTGATGGCGGTGCCGCCGGTGGCCCTGCTCATCCCGAAGTTCCTGGTGCTCAACACCTTCGGGATCTTCGACACGTACTCCGCCATGGTCCTTCCCCTGCTGGTGGACGCGGCGGGCATCTTCATCATGAAGCAGTTCTTCGAGTCGGTGCCGCCGGAGGTCGAGGAGGCCGCGCGGGTGGACGGGGCCGGCGTGTTCCGGATCTTCTGGTCCGTGGTCCTGCCGATGGCCAGGCCCGCCCTGATCACCGTCACGATCCTGGCCTTCCAGGGCTCGTGGAACGAGTTCACGCACTTCCTCGTGGCCACCCAGTCCGGCCAGTACGAGACGCTCACCACGGGACTCGCGCGGTTCGTCTCGGGCGGGCTCGGCGGCGGTACGCAGTACCCGCTGAAGCTGGCGGCGGCCCTGCTGTCGACGCTGCCGGTGGCGGCGTTGTTCTTCTGCTTCCAGCGCTACTTCGTGAACGGCGCCAACTCCGGGGCGGTCAAGGAGTGAGCGAGCACCGGGCGCGGCTTCGGCCGTGGGGGTGAAACACCCCCGGCCGTGCCGGTGCGGTCGGCGCTCTCCGGCGGCCCGCTGGCGAATGTGTCGGTGCGAGGCCCGCGGCGGCGCGGGGCGCCGAGAGAGACGGGGTACGAGATGGGTCGTCCGGAACAGGCCGGCGCCCGGTGGGTCCGCGAGACCGCGGGGCGCCCGGGCGGCCGGTGGCGGCGGGCCGCCGCCGCGCCCTCACCCGACGTGTCGTCCACGTCCGCCGCGGCGCGTGGCACCGCCCACGAGATCGCGGCGCTGAGCGCGGCGGCGGCGCTGGAGAACCTGGCGGTCTCCGTCCACCGGACCGCCCGCTCCCTGCCGTTCGTCAAACACGGCGGCCGCGCGCTCACGAACCTCCTGGACGGCGCGCGCCGCCATCACGAGGAGCACGCCAGGCGGTTCGACGCTGCCGCCGTCCGGGCCGGCGGCAGCGCACGGCGCGGTACCGACCCGGCCTACGCCCGGCCGGTCGAGAGGTCGTTGCGCGCGGTACGCACCCCGACCGAGTTGATCAAACTCCTGCTCGCGCTGGAGGACCTGGCCGCGCGGACGTACACCAAGAACGTGGGCGAGACCGACGACCCCCGGCTGCGGCGGCTGTTCGGGGCCATCGCCCCGGTCGAGGCCCAGCACCGGGCGGTGCTGCTGGCTCTGGAGGCCCTGTCCGCGGCGGGGGACGACGCTCTGACCGCGCTGCCCACGGACGCCGCCGGTCTGCCGGCGTCCGTGGGCGACGCGGGGTTCCCGGAGACCTTCTGTCCCAGCACGCCGCCGGCCCCGGCCGCCCTGGCCCTGCCGGTCGCGCCCCTCTCCGCTGGCGGGGCGCGATGACCAGGGACCGTGGAGGCGATCCGTCCCGGCGTACGGGCAGGACCCTCGTCACCGGCACCGCCATCGGCGCAGACACCGCCACCGCCATCGGACCCGGCCCGGACACCGCCCCCGGTCCCGGCCGACGGCTGCTCCTGCGGGCGGCCGGAGGCCTGGGGACCGGACTCCTGCTGGGCGCCTGCGCGCCCGAAGGACTCCGGACAGCCGGGGCACCGGCCACCGGACTGCCGAGCACCTTCGGGTCACCGGGTGCCCTGGGGGCGGTGGCAGGACCGGGACCATCAGGAGCCCCGGGGGCTCCTGGAGTCCCCGGGGCCCCCGGATCGCTCCCGTCTCCCCCACCGCCGGCGCCACAGCCGGGCGCGGACGCCGCCTACACCGGTGATCTACGGCTCGTCGCCCTGTCGGCCGCCCTGGAACACCAGGCCGTGGGCGTCTACGCGGCGGCGCTGACCACGCTCAGGACGGGCCGGCTGGGCTCCGTACCGGCCGCGCTGGAATCCTTCCTGACCAAGGCCATGGCCCAGCACGCCGACCACGCCACGGCATGGAACGGGGTCCTGACCGGCGCGGGCCGGTCGCCCCTCACCGGCGTCCCGCTGTCCAACCAGCGGGAGGTCGCCTCGGCCCTGGAACACGCCGGCCACGTGAGCGATGTCGCCAAGCTGGCGCTCCAGCTGGAGGAACAGGCCGCGCAGACCTGTCTCTTCGCGGCGTTCGAGGTCAAGGACCCCGCGGGCGCCAGGACCGCGGCCACGGTCGCGCCGGTGGAGGCGATGCACGTGGCGGTCCTGCGCCTCCTGCTCGGCCGGCCCCCGGTCCCGGACGCGCTCCTGCCCGTCGACCGGGCGGCCGGGCAGACCCTCCTGACCGTGTGAGAGCCCGCCCGTCCGCCGGACCGTCCGGCGGACGCCGGGGTGCGGACCGTGCCGGTCAAGCGCTGGTGGAAGACTTGGCGGGTCCGTCGCACCACCACCGGAAGCGAGACCTCCGTGCGCCACCTCCCCCTGCCCCGCCTCCGCAGACCCGCCCCGGCCGCGCTCGCGGCGCCGCTGGTCGCCCTGGCACTCGTGCTGACCGGGTGCTCGGCAAGCGCGGATCCCGGAAAGGACCCGGCGCCCCAGGGCGGCTCGGAGGCGAGCGGCTCCGGGGCGGGCGCCGACCGGGACACCGGTGACGGGGAGATACGGCCGCCGGAGACCCGCGCGGCGTTCGACTACCAGCTGGGCGGCCCGTACGAGCCGCCCGAGGGCGTGTGGACGGTCGTCAGGGACCGTACGGCGAAGCCCGCCCCCGGCGCGTACAACATCTGCTACGTCAACGGCTACCAGACCCAGCCGGACGCCGTCGACTGGTGGCGCGAGAACCACTCGAGCCTGTTGCTGCGTGACGCGGACGGCGAACTCGTCGTCGACGAGGACTGGGACGAACCGCTCCTCGACACCTCCACCGCCGAACGGCGCGAGGAACTGGCCCACTACGTCGGCGGCTGGATCGAGGGCTGCGCCGAGAAGGGCTTCGACGCCGTCGAGATCGACAACCTGGACTCGTACCTGCGCTCGGACGATCTCCTCGACCGCGATCAGGCCGCCGCCTTCGCCGAACTGCTGGCCGACCGCGCGCACGGGGCGGGCCTGGCCATCGGCCAGAAGAACGCGGCGGACATGGTGGGACAGCGCGCCCGCATCGGCTTCGACTTCGCCGTGGCGGAGGAGTGCGCGCGCTACGACGAGTGCGACGCGTACGCCGACGCCTACGACGACCGGGTTCTGGTGATCGAGTACCGCGCGCAGGACCTCACCACGGCGTGCGACCGGTGGGGCGACCGGCTGTCGATCGTGCTCCGGGACCGGGATGTCGTCCCGGCCGGGGAGAAGGGCCACGTCAACGAGCGCTGCGCCTGACGTCCCGCCGCCCGCGCGCGCCGCGACCACCACGGGAAGGGAAGCCCCCTAACCTCGGTGGCCGGGCCATCGGGGGAACCGGGAACCACGGCGGCCGGGCGGCGGCGGAGAACCGCGGGGCGAGGACGGACGAGGAGGAGACGGGGTCGGCCCTGGGGGCCGGACCCCGGGCCGGCCCCCGGGCGGGGTGTCCGTGGGCGGGTGCAGCCCTTCCTTGTCGTAGCGGGTGGCGGCGACGGCCTCCACCAGTTGTTCGTCGGTGAAGCCCTCGGAGCCGGGTATCTGGGGGACGAAGCCGACCAGGACCCCGTCCTCGACGACCTCCGCCCGCAGCCCCAGGGACTCGTCCGTGTCCCAGACGGCCTCGCCGCCCTCCATGAGCACGACCTGTATCCCGAACTGGTACACCCCGAGGTGGGCCGTGTGCGCCATGACGCCCCGGGTCCGCAGCGCCGCCACGAGTCGGCCGGCCCGTTCCTCATCCATTCGACGGCCTCCCCGGTGTCCGAGACGGCCGGGACACGGCCGTCTTCAGGCGGATATGAGCCATGGCATTCATGGTAGGCCGACACGCCGACGGCGCGCCTTCCCGTCGCTCACGCACGGCCGCCCGCCCCGCGGCCCCGCGTCACCGGCCGCCGCGTCAGCGGCCCTTTGTGTCACCTTGTGCCACCGGCCCTTGGTTCACGGCCCACCGGAGCCGGGCCGTACGGGTCCGCTCGTGGACGGCCGTACGACCCGGTCCCGGCGACGCCCGGCCGCGGGGCCGCGCTTCCCTCCCGGGCCCCTCCCCAGCGCGGCCGGGCGCCCCTTTCAGCCCGACGCCTGCGCCGGGATGCGGGCGCCCGCCCAGTCCCGTACCTCCGGCTCGGCCAGCGAGCGGACCCACAGGTCCACCAGTTCCAGCGTGGGCTCCCCGGGCCGCGGTCCTACGCCCAGGACCCGCAGGCCCGCCCGCTGCGCGGCCAGGATCCCGACGTGCGAGTCCTCCACCGCCAGGGTCTCGGCCGGATCGGCGCCGCACAGCCGCGCGGCCGTGAGGTAGACGTCCGGCTGCGGCTTGGGCCGGATCTCGTCGTCGGGCACCACGATGTGCGCGAAGTGCGAGCGCAGCCCCGCCGTGCCGAGGCAGGACTCCACCACTTCCCTCGGGCAGTTGCTGGCGACGGCCAGCGGTGCGAACGTGGCCGCGTCCGCGACGAGTTCGCACGCGCCGGGCATGGTCACGGGAGCGCCGGTGACGAGGTCGACGAAGTGCGCGAGCAGCTTGCCGGTCATCTCGGCGGTGAGTTCCGGGCGGCCCGCCTCGGTGGCCATGAGGCGCCCGCACTCGGTGTAGTGGAGCCCCTTGGCCCGCTCCGCGAACGTCGGCGCCGGGGTGGATCCGTACTCGTCGAGGACGCGGACACGCGCGTCCTGCCAGTGGATTTCGGTGTCCATGAGAGTGCCGTCGCAGTCGAAAACAACGGCCGCGGGAGTCCAGGAAAGGATGCGTCGGTCTGTCATCCGCTTTGCTTTCTGTTCAGCGAGCCCGGAAAGCGGCAGCGCCGGCCGGCGCGACGACGCGGAGCAGTGCGGGCACGTGGGTTACCCGCTGACGAGCGGGCGCGGTTCCGGGCGGGCACGGCCCTTTGCCGAAGGCCGGTTCCCGTGACCCAAGAACATAACGATCGCTACGTTAGAGAATCCGACTCTCGGTAGTCAAGGATTCACATTAAGTGTCTCTATCTGATTATTCAGGTTTTCATACCGCAGAACACCGAAAGCTTTCTGTTGCCCGTCCTGGAGAAATCGGAAGACGCAGGCCGTGTCGCGCGGAACGCACAGGACGCGTGCGGGCGGCCGGTATTCGACGAACCGCGCGGCGGTCAGCCGGCCCGCGGTCGGGCGCAGCAGGACGCCACCGCTTTCGAACGCCGCAGCCTGGCGGGCGGCTTCCAGCAGGACCATGCCCGGCACATGGTCGGTGGGGTGGTCGAAGAAGAACGGATGGTGCGGGTCCACGGGCTCCACCAGGACCGGGTGCCCGCCGGCCCGGCCTCCGTCCGTCCGGATCACGAGGTCGCGCGGCCCGGCCGCCCCCACGCGGCGCGGATCGGGGCGGACGCCGCCGTCGGACCGGGCCGGGAGGGGCGCCGCGCCGTGCGCCCGCCCCTCCCGTACGGCCTCGTACCGCACGGGGTCCAGGAACCGCGCGCCGCCCCCGGCCCGGGCGAAGAGCACCCCGCCGGCCAGGCAGGAGACGTGCAGCCGCAGCCCGAAGACCGTCCCGTCGGAAGCCCGGCGCACCTCGCTCGCCCGTACGAGACAGGTGACTCCGGTCGCGCCGGATTCCGCGCGCGGTTCGGTCATCGGGTCGATGGCGTACCGCAGATCGGTGATGAGCGCGTGCGCGTCCGCCGAGACCGCGAGGTAGCGCAGCGGAATGTAGATGCCGAGCTGACGCAGTGTCTCCACGACCATCAGCGGGCTGTGCCGCCCGTCGCCGTCCCGCGGAAAGGTGGGGTGGGACCGGGGCCAGCAGGCTGCGGCCACGTACCGGCCGTCCGCCAGCCGCCGGACATCGGTGAGCAGCACCTCCGCCACGGAGGTACGGTGCACCAGCTCGCGGGCGACGGTGCGTGACCACGACAGCGGCCGGATTCCCTCGACGGGACCACCCACCGATATCTTCATGCGACAAGAACACCGCAATTCCGCGGGAAGCGCACCCCCGGACGCGTCCGTCAGCCCCCGGCGAAAAGCGCTACATTGCGCTCTGTCATGACGGGCGGTCATTCATCGACCGGGGATGTGCGGGGGTATCCACGTGCGGGTTCGGGCTGAGCAGGTTCGTGCGAAAACGACGCGCAGGTTTCTCCTGGAGACGGCGGCACGTCTGTTCGACGAACGGGGGTATGCGGGGACCAGCATCAGCGATATCAGCGCACGGTCGGGACGTACCAGTGGCGCCATCTACTTCCACTACGCGAGCAAGGAGAATCTCGCCCTGGCGATCGTGGAGGAACATTTCGCGACCTGGCCCGCGCTGATCGACCGCTACCGCGCCACCGGGCACCCGGCGCTGGAAAGGCTCGTGGCCCTGAGCTTCGAGGTCGCCCGGGCCTTCCGCGACGATGTGATCATCCGGGCCGGCTCCCGCCTCTGGAGCGAGCGCAGGGCCATCGACGCCGCGCTGCCACGCCCCTTCGTCGGCTGGCTGGAGACGGTCGCCGAGCTGCTGACGGAGGCACGCGCGGAGGGCGACCTCGCGCCCGGGGTGCGTCCGCAGGTCGCCGCGTACGGACTGGTGTGCGCGTTCTTCGGGCTGCACACCGTCTCCGACGCCCTGGAGGGCCGCCGGCAGATCGAGGAGGAACTGCACGATCTGTGGGGGCTGCTGCTGCCCGCGCTCCAGAAGGACCCCGATCCCGCCGCGCTGCTCACGCGGGTGTGCGGACGCAGCGGCGGCTCGTGCTGCGGGGAACCGGCGAACGGCGCGCGGGCGATGTTCTCCTGACCCGCCGTCTCCCCCGGCCCGTCGCGGCTGGTCCCTCGCCCCCTGCCCCGGAGCCGGGCCGTCAGGCCCCCAGGTGCGGCGGCGCGGTCCGTACGGGCCGCTCACGGACGAATGCGGCGCGCAGCGCGTGGTACGGCTCGCCCCGCCCGAAGAAGTTCTTGTGCGCCAGCTCCAGTTCCTCCACCCGGTAGGCGGCGAGCGGCTTGACCGCCTCGTCGCGGTCCCGCGCGGCCTTCTTCGCCGCGATCCGCTCCTGCACGTCAGCCGTCGCGGCGAGCGTCCGCGCCTGCCGGACGGTCTCCGCCGCGAACTCCCCCGGCGCGACGCCCAGGACCCGGTCCACCAGCCCGATCCGCCTCGCCATGGCCGGGGTCACGGGGATGGCGCGCTGGGTGAGGCGTACGGCCGCCGGCCGCCCCACCCGGCGCGGCAGGCTGTACGTCCAGTACTCCGAGCCGTGCAGCCCCATCCACCGGTAGTGCGGGTTGAGCAGCGAACCGCCCCGGCACCAGACCTCGTCCGCCGCCATCGCCAGCATCGCGCCGCCCGCCGCCGCGTTGCCCCCGATCGCCGCCACCACGAGCCGGTCCGTGGTGGTCAGGATCCGCTCCACCAGGTCGTGCATCGCGTTGACGTTGGCCCAGGACTCCTTGGCGGGGTCGGCCGCGGCCTCGATCACACGCAGGTGCAGCCCGCCCGCGAACACGTCCCGGCCGCCGCCCAGTACGAGCACCGACGTCGGACGTGACCGCGCGTAGTGGTAGGCGGAGGAGAGCCGTCGGCAGTGGTCGGTGCTCATCGCACCGCCGGGGAAGGCGAACCGCAGGAAGCCCACCGGGCCGTCCTCCGCGTAGCGGATGTCGCTCCAGGTCCGCCGGTGCTCCGGCAGATGCAGCGGCGCGGGCACCTCGGGCAGGCCGGCGAGGGCGTCCGGCCGGGCGCCCAGCGCCAGGGTCGCGGGGAGCCTGAGGGGCAGGGGCCCGCCCGCGCGGCGCCCGCCCCGCAGTTCGGGGATCCATACGGCGCCGTCCACGGTCGCGCGGCAGACGGCGCCGGCGCGTGTGGCCAGCAACGCCCCAGGCTCGCCGCGCAGTTCGTCCTCCGGGTGGCCGCCGTGCAGGAACCATTCCTCGCCGCACAGCGTGTCCAGTACCCCCGGCCGGGAATCCGCCGCCCGCAGCTTCCTCACCACCGTGACCGTCGTGTCCTTCCGCCAGTCGACACGTCGTACCCGCTGGTCCAGGTACGGCCGAGGGCGGTCGGGCGCACCCTGTGGCCCGGCGGGCCCAGGGCTCGGCGGGTGGCCGCCCGACGTACGGACGTCGATGGCGCGCAGCACGGCCGTCAGCGCGGCGTCGGAGATCTCGTTGCGGTACAGGTCGCTCTTGCCGGCCGGCGGCAGCGGGCAGGGGACGAAGGCCCGGACCGGGCCGCGGTCCATCTCCTCCTCGGCCTGGCGCACGGTCACCCCCCAGGTGGTACGTCCCTCGTGGATCGCCCAGTCCAGGCTGGAGGGGCCGCGGTCGCCCGGCGGGCCGGGGTGCACGATCAGGCAGGTGTGCGCCGAGCGGACGTCCCGGGGGATGTCGGCCCTGAGCATCGGGGCGATGATCAGCTCCGGCGCGTGCCGGCGTACCGCGTCGCGCAGGGGATCGTCCCCGACCGCGAGATGGACGTCGAGGCTGTGGCCCCGGTCGGCCAGTTCGGCGTAGACGCGCTGCGTCAGGCTGTTGAAGGCGCTCGCGAGGAGCAGGATCCGCATGTCGGCCTCCCGGACCCGCCGTGCCCCCGGTGATGTGGAACAGGGGAATGGGAAGTGGAGAAGGCGCGCTTCGGGAAGAAGGCGAACTCGGGACGAGCACGTACTTCGGGGAGCGGGGCACGGCAAAGAACCATCGTGTCCTCGGGGGCACCGGTCATGGCGGGGACTCGCCCCGCGTTCCCCCGTCCGGGCGATGGACCGCGGTATGCCGATGACGTGCCCGGGCACCCCCGGGCGTGGGAAAGGACCACTCCTGTGGGTGGTCTTCCCCGTCCTCGCCCCCCGTCGCGCGAGTAATGCGGCTATCACGGGAGGGCCTGGGCCAGGCCATGTCAGAGCGTGTCGCGAAAGTCCCGTTCCGAGCCGCTTCGACGTTCCGAGGAGAGACGTGTATGCCCCGTGCCGGTGAACTCCCCCACTACCCGTTCGGTTTCCGCGGCGACGAGCTGGCGGACGCGTTACGGGGCTTCCTCGCCGACGCCCCGGTCACCCGTGTGGTGACCAACGGCGGCTGGCCGGCCTGGCTGGTGACCGGGTACGCCGCGGCCCGCGAGGCCCTGAAGGATCCCCTGCTCAGCCGGAGCAGGGCCGCGGATCCCGCGATGCCGCGGGAGGAGAAGGAGCCGCCGCCGCTCACGGTCGTCGGCACGATGCACATGCTGCGCGGGGCCGGGCTGCGGGAAGAGGCCGTCAAGGGCATGGGGCCCAGACAGCCTCACGTGTCCCTGGAACGGGTGCGCGAGATCGCCGACACCCTGCTCGCGCGGATGCTCGCCCGGGGCGAACCCGCCGATCTGGTGGCCGACTTCGCGCTGCCCTGGGCCGCCGAGGTCACCTGCGAGCTGCTGGGCCTGCCGGTGCGCGACGCCCCGGAACTGGCCGGCTGGTTCGGCCTGCTGGCCACGGGAAGGGCGATGGAGGAGCATCTGTTCGACGACTGGACGAAGGCGATGCACCACTTCGAGGAGCGGATGGCCGTCATCGGCACGGACGGGCTCCTCGGCCGCCTGGTCGCGCTGAACCGCTCCTCCGACCGCCCGCTCGGCCATGACGACCTCGTCGAGATCGCGGTGTTCCTCTTCCTCTCCGGGCTCGGCAACCCGGCGGCCTTCCTGGCGCTGTGCGCGCTCGTGCTGGCGCGTGACCACGAACTGGCCGCCCGGCTTCGCCGGGAGCCGGAGGCCCTGCCCCGGGCACTGGAGGAGCTGTACCGGTGGTCGGTGATGCTGGGGGACTCCATCACGCGGGTCGCCGCGGCGGAGACCGTGGTCGGCGGAGTCACCGTGCGGGCCGGGGAGTTGGTACTGATCTCGACCGACGCCGCCAACCGTGACCCGGCGGTCTTCGACCACCCCGAACGCCTGGACATCGACCGCCCGCCGGTGCCGCACCTGCGGTTCGGCCGAGGACGGCACTTCTGCCCGGCCGCCGCGCTCAACCGGGCCCAGACCGAGGAAGCCGTACGGGCGCTGCTCGACGCGCTGCCCGGGCTGCGGCTCGCGGTCGCTCCGGAGGAGATCCGCTGGCGCGAGGACCACGCGGTGCTGCTGCCGGAGGCCGTTCCGGTGCGCTGGTGACGGTCCCGGTACGGCCCCGGGCGCCCCGCTCCCGACCGCCCCGGTCCCGGAACACGGCGCCCGGGGCCGGGGCACGGGTGGTACGGCCCGGGGCCCCGAACCGTCCCGGCGGGTACGGTCGCGAAGCCGGTGCGGCAGGGGCCGGGCCCGTACGGCACGAGCCGGCCCCGTACGGCACCGGTCAGGCCCGTACCGCACACGAGCCGGGCCGGGCGGCGGCGTGGTCGCTCCGCCCGGCCCCCGGTCCCCCGGCCCGCGGCGCCGCGCACCGGCTATCCCGTGGACGCCCCCGCGGTCTCCGGCTCCGCCGAACCCACCGACTCCACCGACTCCGCCAGGACCTGCACGGCCCGAGCGGCCTCCCGTGACACGGCGTCCGTGGCCGGTCCCGGGCGGGGCATGTAGCCCGAGGTGAAGAAGAACTCCAGATAGCGGTCCAGGAGCGCGGTGTCGACCGGCGGGCACTCGAAGCCGCTGCCCGCCAGGGCCGCTTCCGTGTTGCGGCGGCTCAGCCGGGGGAAGATGTCCTCCAGATAGAGCTCCTTGACCGAGATGTCCCCCTTGTTCACCCGGTCCACGCACAGCGACACGAACGGCGCTGTGGGGCTGGTCGGGTTCGCGGCGACATGGCGCACCAGCTCGCTCACCCACTCCTCGTACGGCAGCATCGTCATCTCGCAGCCCGCCGCGCGCATCCGGGCCAGCACGTCGCCCAGGACGGCCGGGCGCGGGTTGGTGTGGTGGTAGACGCGGCCGGTCGCCGGGTGCCGGGTGGCGATGTGCACGACGGACTCGGCGACATGGTCGACCGGCACGAAGTCCATGGGCAGCGCGATGTCGGGGGCCAGGCCCGTCTCCGCGATGGTCTTGAACAGCGAGCAGATGGCGGTCTCCGTGTTGCAGGCGCCGTGCAGCCGGTCGCCCGTCACCTCGTACGGCCGGTGGACGGCGACCGGCAGTCCCTGCCGGGCGGCCCGGCCGAGCAGGCCCTCGGCGACCCACTTGCTCTCCGCGTACCCCATGGTGAGGCGGTCCGCGTGGGCCAGCGGGACGTCCTCGTCCACCTCCCGGCGGCCCTCCGCGCCGAACCCCGCGAGGACGGCCACGGTGGACAGGAAGTGGACCGGCACCCGCCGGGGGGCGGCCAGCCTGACGATCTCCCGGGTGCCGTCCACGTTGGCGGCCCGCAACGCCGTGTAGGGGTAGAGGAAGTTGACCTGGGCGCCGTTGTGGATCACGAGGTCCAGGCAGCCCGCCAGCTCGGCGGTGTGCTCCGGGCTCAGTCCGAGCCGGGGCGCGGCGAGGTCGCCGGGGAAGCAGACCAGCCGTCGCCGCGCGGCCTCGTCCGCGTGCAGCCCGTAGCGGGTGAGCGCGGCCAGCACACGCCGCTCGGCGTGGGCGGGACCCGAGGCCCGGACCGGGCAGTGGATCCGCGCCGTCGTCTCCCGCAGCAGCCGGTCCAGCAGGAAGGCGCCGACGAATCCGCTGGCGCCGGTGAGCAGGACGTCCGCGGGGTCTCCCGGGCGCGGCTCTGGCCCTTCGGCGGGCGGCAGCGTGAAGCCCAGCTCGGTCTCGCGCTCGAAGTCGATGTCCGCGCCCGGGCCCCCCGCCCCCGTCCGGCCCGCGCCCGCGCCGCCGCCCCGGTGCGCGCCGACGGCCGCCGCGTACCCCTCCAGCGTGGGATCGGTCAGCAGCGCCCGGACGAGGGTGCTGCCGAGGGAGGCGTCCAGGCCGAGCAACGCCAGCGTACGGGTGACCACTTCGGCGGCCAGCAGGGAGTCGCCGCCGATGTGGAAGAAGTTGTCCGAGGGGGCGGGGCGGACGCGCAGCACGAGCTGCCACACCTCGGCGAGCGCGTCGAGCACTCCCGTGATCTTTCCGGCGGGCGTGGTCCGTGCCGCCGTCTTCGCCGTCCCGGAGCCCTGGACGGATCCGTCGGCCGGGGTCGCCCCCGCCGCCCCGGCGGGGTCCGGCCCTGCCGCCGTCTCGGCCAGCAGGCGTTTGCGGTCGACCTTGCCGCCGCTGGTCACCGGGAACCGGTCGCGGGGCACCAGGGTCGGCACCGCCTGGGCGGGCAGCCACTGCACGCAGTACCGCCGCAGCTCGTCCACCGGCACCGTGCCCCCGGGGCGCGCCGGGGTGAGGTAGGCGGTGAGGGCGTCGGCGCGCAGTTCGACCACTGCCTCGCCGACCTCGTCGTGGCAGCGCAGCCGGGCCTCCACCTCGTCCAGTTCGATGCGCTGGCCGCGCACCTTGACCTGGCGGTCCAGCCGGCCCCGGTAGACGAGCAGTCCGTCCTCCGTGCGGACGACCCGGTCGCCGGTCCGGTAGAGCCGGCCGCCCGGCTCGTGCGGGGCGTCGACGAAACGCCGGGCCGTCAGCTCGGGGTCCCCGATGTACTCCAGCGCCAGGCCGTCGCCGCCGACGTACAGCTCGCCCTCCTCGCCCGGTGCGGCGGGGCCGCCGTCCGCGCGCAGCACATGGCAGGTGGAGGCGGCGAAGGGCCGGCCGATGGGGACCGACTCCTCGTCGCCGGTGAGCTTCGGCAGGACGTGGGCGGTGGAGACGACGCTGTTCTCGGTGGGCCCGTAGAAGTTCACCAGGGTCGTGTGCGGGCACGCCTCCTGGACGGCCCTGGCCAGGGCGGGGTCCATCGCCTCGCCGCCGGCGGAGGCGAACCGCAGCGGTTCGAGGGCCGCGGGGCGGGTCCTGGCCACATGGTGGAAGACGCTGGTGGTGAGGTAGGCGACGGTCACGCCCTGGGCCCGGAAGCGGTCTTCCAGGGCGGCCGGGGAGAGCAGTTCGGCGCGGTCCACCAGCACCAGGCAGGCGCCGCCGAGCAGGGCGCTCCAGATCTCGATCGTGGAGGCGTCGGAGGAGAGTCCGTAGCCGTGCAGCACCCCGTCGCCCGGTCCGGGCGGGGTCAGTTCCGCGTCGGCCAGGACCAGTTGGGCGACGCCCCGGTGCGGGATGGCGACGGGCTTGGGCCGGCCGGTGGAGCCGGAGGTGAACATCACGTACGCGCGGTCGGCCGCGCGCGCGGCCGGCAGCGCCGTACCGGCCGGGGGCCAGGGCACGGCCGCCCGCTCGTCCGCCCCGGACGGACGGCCCGGGGAGGCGTCGGCCCCGGACGCGCCGGCCGCGACGGGGTCGACCCCGATCAGGGTGCGCAGGCCGCGGATGCGGCGAGTGCCGCCGGGCAGGACGACGGCGGTGTGCACGCCCGCGTCCTCGGCCATGGCCCGCAGCCGGGCCGGCGGGTGGTCCTCGTCGAGGGGGACGTAGGCGCAGCCGGCCTTCAGGACGCCGAGGAAGGCGACCAGCGCCTCCAGGGAGCGGCTGCCGCACACTCCCACGACGGATCCCGGTGCCACGTGCGCGGCGAGCAGCCGTGCGGCGAGGCGGTCGGACAGGGCACCGAGTTCGCCGTAGGTCAGGACGGTGTCCCCGTACCGGGCCGCGGGCGCCTCGGGCGCGGACCGGGCCCGGTCCTCGAACAGCTCGGGCAGGCTGCGGTCGCGCGGATAGACGCGCGGGGGCGGGCCGGGGAGCCGGGAGCGGGTGGACAGGCCCGTGCGGATGTCCGGGCGGGGGAGCGTATTGCTCATGCGGAGAATGCCTTCCGGCAAGTGGGAGGGGCGGATCAGCGGTTGCCGTCGGAACCGGCGAACTCGGCGGCGAAGGCCGCGAAATCGGCCGTGCGCCAGCGCTCAGGACGCATCCGGAGCGTGACGTCCTCGGTGAGCTGATGGGCGGTCGCCGTCAGGTAGTCCCGAGCGTCGTCGGACTCCAGGTAGCGGTGGGCCGTGGCCTCGCGCTCGGCCGCGTCCGCCGGGTCGGCGACCGAGACGACCGGGCCCTCCACGCTGACGTACCGGTACGGCGCCGTCTCGTCCTGCACGCAGAGGCTGAACCGGCCGGTCTCCTCGACCAACCGGGTCTTGACCGCCGACCGGGCGGTCTGCACGACCACGTCGCCGCCGGGCTCGTACCGGTACCAGACGGGCACGAGCAACGGCGCGCTCTCGCCCCGGGTGTCCGTGACCCCCAGGACGCCGACATGGACGTCGGCCAGGAACCGCTCCCGCGCGTCCCGTTGCATGGCAGGCACCATCGGCAAGCCTCCGCATCTCGTAGACAAACGTCTTGCCGATACCGGTATGCCCTGACCAAACTCAGAAGATCCGGGAATTAACTCTTTCGGGTGTTTAAAGCTATTAAATCCCTTATGCAGCAAGACAAGAGGAGCGGGCGGCCCGGCCCAGCAGAGGCGATCTCACTTACTGTATTCATTCGAGTACGCATGGCAGCCGAATGAACAGGAGCCGGATGTGACACAGGTGGCGGACGCGTCCATGCCAACAGCGTGTGCCGAGTCGGGCGTGGCGAGGGTCGGGGTGTTCTGCGGGGCCCGGCCGGGTGCCCGGCCCCAGCACCTCGAACTGGCCGCCGAGTTCGGCGGGGCGCTCGCACGGCGCGGGTCGGGGCTCGTCTACGGCGCGGGCGGGGTCGGCATCATGGGCGCCGTCGCGGACGCCGCGCTGGAGGCGGGGGCCCCGGTCACGGGGGTGATCCCCCGGCAGCTGTACGAGCGGGAGCGGCCGGACGAGTCGCGCGCCGAGGTGATCGTCGTGGAGACCATGCACCAACGCAAGGCGCTGATGTACCGGCTGGCGGTCGGTTTCGCGGTGCTGCCCGGCGGCTTCGGCACGCTGGACGAGCTGCTGGAGGTGGCGACCTGGAACCAGCTGGGCATCCACCGCAAGCCGCTCGTCCTCGTCAACCGGGGCGGTTTCTTCGACCCGCTGCTCACCCTGCTGGACAACATGGTCGCCGACGGGTTCATCAGCCCGGACGAGCGCGTCGTCATCCAGGTCGCCTCCGAGGTGGAGGAGGCGCTGGACCGCCTGGTCGATCCGGCGGAGGGCTACGAGCCGTCGGAGGCGCCGGGCGACGCGCCGAACGCGCCGGTCTCCTCGATCGTCCCGCCGAGTTCGGCCCGGACCTCCTCCATGGCCGCGCGCGGCTCCGCCGAGAGCACCCAGCGCTTGCCCACGAGGTAGATCCCGCCGTACGCCTGCGCGTAGGTGAGCCAGTCCTCCTGGCCCTTGTCCGTGTCGAAGGTGAGCATCACGTACTGGCCGCTGTCCGTCCGGCACACGCCTTGCCGGTAGTCGAGCGTCTTGCCGCGCTCCTCGGGCTCGCAGCCGACGACCTCCGCCAGCTTCTCCATGCTCGCGGGCTTCGGGGACTCGGCGGCATCGTCCGACTCGGGCCCGGCGGAGGGGGACCCGGCGGGGGCCCCGGAAGCGGACGCCGGCGCGGAGGCGGACGCCGCCCCCTTGGGCGTGTCATCCGAGGTCCCGCCGCAGCCCGTCAGCACCGAGGCGACGGCCAGGGCCGCGATCGCGGCCGTGTGGCGACGGACATGACGGGTCATCGGCGCGCTCCTGATCCCACGGGTGTACGGCTCCGCCCCGTCGTACGTACGGGAGGGGCCGCGCGTTCACCGGTGCCGGTGGGGATCCCCCGCGCCCGGACCACGCGGCCGGCCGCGCACGGCGAGGGCCGTACGGTTCCGCCGTCCGGCCGTTCCGGCCGCTCCGCCGTCCGTGACGCGCCGGGCGGGCTCCGTCCGAGCCTCCGTGACAGGTGGGCGGCGCCGGCGCCGCGTCAGGTCACCGACGAGTCCGCGCGGCGGGCCAGGAGCGGCGCGGCGTCGCCGCGCCGTACCCCCGTCCGGCGCGGCGACGCCTCCCCCGTTCCCCCGTTCCCCCGTTGCCCCGTCGCCGCCCGTTTCCCCCGTGTGGCCTGGGGCCCACCGTCGAGCGGGTGCGGGTCACGCTGGGCCCGTCCGCTCGACGCTCGAACACTGTCGCGCGTGCGGGCCGCCGGATCCAGGGTTTGCCCCCAGACGCAATGCCCCTGGCCGGGCCCGCGTCCCCATCGACCGGCCGGTCCGGTCCGGTCCGGCGTCAGCCGGGCAACTCGCCGTTGAGCAGGGCTATGCCGAGCGGGGTGATCCGGTGCCGTACGGATCCGCCGTACCGCTCGCTCGCGACCAGCCCGGCGTCCCTGAGCACGCTGGTCTGGCGGCTGACGACCGGTGCGGCGACCCCGACCCGCCGGGCGAGGTCCGTCGTGGTCCCCTCCACCGCGCAGGCCTCCAGGACCGTGGCCCTGGTCCTGCCGAGCAGCGCGACGACGGGGTCCACCCGGGCCGCGTCCTCCCCCGCGTACGCCTCGTCGTCCAGGCCGGAGAAGTCGGGTGTCAGCCGGCCCTCCAGCCGTGGCGACAGGGGGTAGACGAGGACGGGCGGCAGGTCGGTGTCCAGCAACGTGATGGGCTGGATACGGCAGAAGTACGACGGCACGAGCACCAGGCCACGGCCGCCGAGGTGGATGTCCTGGTCGGTGTAGACGGGCAGTTGGAGCACCGGGGCCTGCCACTCGGCCCTCGGGTGCAGCTCGGCCAGCAGCCGGTCCACGCCGCCGCCGAGCAGGGCCTGCGCCCGCCGGGCGCGATCCGCCTCGGTCTGGGCCCGGATGGCGCCGGCGTACGGCGCGAGGGCCAGGCGGTGATACGTCCTCAGCGCCTCCCCGAGGCGGCGCAGCGCGGCGGGCTCGCCGTCCCCGAGCGCCCGCGTCCAGGCGGTGGGCGGGCTCTCCTCCGCCAGGTTCGAGAACTCCGTCCGCAGCCGGGCGCGGGGCGTGGACAGCACCCGGTCCAGGCCGGCCTCGAAGCCCTCCTCCGCCCGGCCGGGGGTCAGGAAGTCCGGCGAATAGCCCCAGGGGCGGGCCAGTTCGGTCAGCAGCCGCACGGACGTCGAGCGCGCCGCCGGTATGCGTAACCGGCGGCGCCACTCCGCGAACGCCAGGGAGTCGGCACCGCGCTCCTGCACCGCGTGCAGGCCCAGCAGCACCTCCCAGAGCGGATCGACTCCGTCGGCCACGGTGACCTTGCGCAGGTCCTCGCCCGTGAAGTGGATGCGCAGCACGGCCGTCACCGCCCCCCGGGACGTCGGTCCGGTCGGGCTTGTCGGGCGTGTCGGAGCGACGGGTCCCGCGGGTCCCGTGCGTCCGGAACGTCGGTGGTCGGACACGGACGTCTCATGGCACTCTCCTCGCTCGGTGCGCGGTGGGCCTGGAGGCCGGGGGCCGGGGGGCCGGTCGTGCGATTCTCGTACGGCTCGGGGGTGAAATACACGGCGCACGCGCCGGATGACCGGTGTCGCACGGGCACATGGCCTCGGGCCCGGCCGCCCCGGCCGTCCCCGCCTGCCGGACGACGGCGCGCACCGGCCGCCCCCCCGTGGAACCCCCGACCTGTTCAGGAGTACCGAATGCCGAAGAACCGTCGTACGCGGCCGTCCCTCTCCCGCGGCGCCGCGCTGTGCTGCCTGCTGGCCGCGGGGCTCGGCGCGGCGGGCGCCGCGCCGGCCCTGGCCGATGACGTCCCCGTGGTGGTGACGGGGAAGTGGGCGACGGGCGCGCCGTCCGAGGCCACCTGCCCGAAGGGCACCGAACTGGTCGGCGGTGGCTACGAGTCGGAGCCCACGGCCCGGCCCGACGGAGCGCCGGCCGGCCCGGTCGACATGAACGCGCCGTCCTCGCGCGTCCCGAACACCTGGGTGGTCCGGATGTACACCGGCAGCGCGCGGGCATACGCACTGTGCGAGAGGGACTGATCACGGACCGCTGTGAAAAACGCATACCCCGGCATGCGCAGTTCACGGGGGAACTCGTGCCGGACGCTCTGGGAACCGTGTGGCACTCGATGCCAGGCTCCGGGTCATGCCCCGCCGCTGGGCCTCGTAGAACGGAGACAACCGGTGCAGACACGGGTCCTGGGTCCGCTCGCCATCGACTACAACGGCATGTCCATCGTCCCGACCGCCAACAAGCCCAAGCAGATACTCGCCCTGCTCGCCCTCCGCCCCGGGCACGCCGTGCCGGTCGGGGCCCTGATCGAGGAGGTCTGGGGGGACGCCGTACCACGCAGTGCGGCCACCACCCTGCAGACGTACATCCTGCAACTGCGCCGGCGGATCGCCGCCGCCCTCGGCGCCGACGGCGAGCGGGGCGGCCCGTCGCCCAAGGACGTCCTGGCCACGGCGTACGGCGGCTACCGCCTCGTGGCCCCCAGCCAGGGTCATGACCTGGCCGAGTTCCAGGACCTGTCCACCCGTGGGATCCGGGCACTGGAGACGGGTGACGCGCACGCGGCGTCCACGCTGCTCGGTACGGCGCTGGCGCTGTGGCGCGGCGCGGCGCTCGCGGACGTGCCCAAGGGGCCCGCCCTCGAACTCGAGGTGATCGGCATGGAGGAGGCCCGGCTGACCGTGCTCGAACAGCGCATCGAGGCGGATCTGCGGCTGGGGCGGCACAGTTCCCTGCTCCCCGAGCTGCGCATGCTCAGCGCCCGCCACCCGCTCAACGAGAACCTGTGCGCGCAGTTGATGACCGCGCTCTACCGGGCGGGCAGCCCGTGGCGCGCCCTGGAGGAGTTCCGGCGGCTGCGCGGGCGGCTGAACGGGGAGCTCGGTGTCGAGCCGACCCCGGGGCTGCAGCGGCTGCACCTGGCGGTGCTCAACGGCGACCCGTCCCTGGAGGCCGTCACGAGGACCCCGCTGCGGAGCGCGAGCTGAGCCGCCGGCCGGCGGCGGTGTTCCCGGCCCGGCCGGCGGCGGTGTCGCCGGGCCGGTCCGCGAGCGCGGGCGCGGGCACGGGTACGGGTGCGGGTGCGGTACGTGCCGGTGCCACGGGCGTCCGCGCCGCCGTCGCGTGGGCGTTGGTCAGGTGGGCCGCGCTCACGTGGTACGAGGTGCCGGCACCACCGGCACCACCATCGACGTATACGCGGACCTCCCGCGTGGTGAACGACCAGCCGCGCGGTCCGCTCGGCGAGGGCCCGCCGATCGTGTCGAAACCGATGCCGCGCAGGGACATCCGCAGTCCGGTGCCCAGCGCCTTGACGTACGCCTCCTTCAGCGTCCACAGGCGCAGCACGGCGTCCGCGTGGTCCCGCGCGGGCAGTCCCGCGAGGTGGAGCAGCTCGCCGGGGGCGCACACCCGGCCGGCCAGCTCCGGTCCGGTGGGCCGCCCGGCCCGTTCCGTGTCCACCCCCACCGGACCGAGCGCGCTGACCGCGACGGCGAGCAGCCCCCCGGTGTGGCTGAGGCTGATGCCGATGTCCGGCCGGTCCGGCAGCACGGGCCGGCCGAGCGGGGTGCGCGCGAGCCGTACGCCGGTCCACGGGACGGCGAGGAGCGTGCCGACCGTGTGGCGGAGCAGCCGGCGGGAGGCGAGGAAGCGGCCGCGCGCGGCGGCGCTGCGCTGGGCGCGCACGCGGGCGGTCTCCTCAGCCGACAGGGCGGTGAGCGCGTCGGTCGCCCATGCCTCGGCCGCGCCGTACACCACCACGCGGCCGGCCCCGGCCCAGGCGTCCTGGACCGGGCCCCAGGGCCCGGCGGGGGTGACCCGCCGGTACGGGATCACTGCCGTCTCCCTCAGACGAGCTGGTCGTGGTCGATCTGGCGGGAGCGCGTCAGCACGGCGCCGCCCTCGACCTCCAGGACGTCGTTCACCACGCAGCTGGGGGCGATGAGCGGTTTGCCGCCCGGCCTGGTGGTGACCACGAGCGCGTACACCGTGGAGCGGAGCGAGCCGTCGTCCTGCGGTTCCAGCACGACGTGGTTGAACCAGTGGCGGCGCTGCACGGGGTCGCCGTCGAACCGCTTGTGGAACTCGACCAGTTCGGCGACGATCCCGTCCCGGCCGACGGCCGGCTCGGCGCCCGGCGAGTGCTGGAAGGTGCCGTCCTTGGTGAACGTCGCCGCGTAGTCCTCGAAACGGCCGCCGTCCAGCGCCTGCATCTGGCGCGCGTAGAACTGCTGGACCCGTGTGTAGAGGTCGGTCGACACGCCCGTGTTCCCGGTCGCCTGGTCGCTGTCGGTCACCTGATTCCTCCCGCCGCTGATGTGCCTCGTCCTGCGCGTCCCGGTCCCGTCCGGGGCCCTGTCCGACGCGGAGCACATCGTCGTACCCGCCGCTCGAAAACCGATGGAGGACCGGTACGGCGGCCGGTTCAAGCCGGTTGCGAGCGGGCCGTGTTGCGGTGGGCGCGCGGCGCGGGGTCCCTACGCGCGCCCGCATCCGCGCGACCGAGGAGAACAGCAGCATGGAGCGAGAATTCAGCAGGCGAAGAGTGCTCGGCGGGGCCGCGTCCGTGGCCTCCGCCGCGGTGGCGGCCCCGTTGCTCACGGCGGGCGGCGCCGCGGCGGCCCCGGGTGCCGGGGAGGCGGCGGGGGCCGTGACGAGCCCGGCGGCGCCGGTACGGGTGCTGCCCGACGACCCGCGGTACACGGAGCTGACCACCGGCCAGAACCGCCGCTGGGTGGGCACTCCGGACGAGGTCCGCCTGGTCTCCACCACCGAGCAGGTGGTGGCCGCCGTCGACGAGGCGGTGCGCGGCGGCAAGCGCATATCGGTGAAGGGCGGCGGTCACTGTCTCGCCGACTTCGTCTTCCACAAGGACATCGACCTGGTCCTGGACATGTCCCTGATGAACCGGGTCTCCTTCGACGAGGAGCGCGGGGCGTTCGCCGTCGAGGCCGGCGCCACTCTGATGAACGTGTACGACGCGCTGTACAAGGGGTGGGGCGTCACCATCCCGGGCGGCATGTGCTACTCGGTCGGCGTCGGCGGGCATGTCTCCGGCGGCGGCTACGGACTCCTCTCCCGGCTGCACGGCCTGACGGTCGACCACCTGCACGCCGTGGAGGTCGTCGTCGTGGACCGCTCGGGCCGGGTGCGCAGTGTGGTGGCCACGCGGGAGGCGAACGACCCGAACCGCGACCTGTGGTGGGGCTGCGCGGGGGGCGGTGGCGGCAACTTCGGCGTGATCACCCGCTATTGGTTCCGTACGCCCGGTGCCACCGGCTCCGACCCGGGCGGGCTGCTGCCGAGGCCGCCCGAGGAGGTGCTGGTCCAGGCGCTGTCGCTGCCCTGGGACCAGCTCGACGGCCGGGGCTTCAGGCGGCTGGTGCAGAACGTCGGCACCTGGTTCGAGACGCACGGCTCGCCCGACTCGCCGTACGCCTCGCTGGCCGGCGCCCTGCCCTTCACCCACCGCTCCAGCGGCGGGATCAGCATGTTCGCGCAGATGGACGCGACGGTGCCGGACGCGGAGAAGCTGTTCCGCGCCTACCACACGCACATCCTCGACGGTGTCGGGGCGACCGCCGAGGCCGCGGTCCGCCCGATGGGCGAGCTGGGCGCGCTCCCGGAGCTGGCGGAACCCACCCGGCTGCCCTGGCTGCGGGCCACCCGGCGCCTCGGCACCAGCTCCCCGATGGTCACCGACCCCGCCATCCGCGGCCACCACCACTCCGCGTACGTGCGCCGGGCGGTGCCCGACACGCACATCGACCGCATCTACGAGTGGCTGAACAGCGACAGCATCGACAACCCGATGGCGATGGTCATCCTGCACCTGGTGGGCGGGGCCATCGACCGGGTGTCCCCGAGCGCGACGGCGGTGGCCCAGCGCGACTCGCACTTCAAGCTGCTCTACCAGAGCATGTGGCAGGACCCGGCGGACGACGCCGCGAACATCGCCTGGACCAACGGCGTCTTCCGGGCGGTGTACAAGGAGACCGGCGGGGTGCCCGTCCCGAACGGCGTCACGGACGGCTGCTACATCAACTACCCGGACACCGGTGTGCACGACCCCGACGCCAACACCTCCGACTGGTCCTGGCACCGGCTCTACCACAAGGACAACTACCCGCGGTTGCAGCAGGTCAAGGCGCGCTGGGACCCGCGGAACGTCTTCCACCACAGCCAGTCCGTCGAACTGCCCACGACATGACGGCGACGGGTCGCCGTCCCGAACCGGGAGTGAGTGCTCTGACATGTCCGTAGAAACCCTGCCGGCCGGTTCTCCGCCGGGAACGGGACTGCGCGAGGCGGCCGCCGACCCGGCCCGGGTGGCGGCGGCGCACGCGGTCCGCGCCGACGCCGAGGGCCGGCTCGCGCCCGAGTCGGTCAAGGCCCTGCTCGCCGCCGGGTTCGCCCGGCACTTCGTGCCGCGCCGCTGGGGCGGCGCGGAAGGCGGGTTCGGTGAACTCCTCGAAGCCGTCGCCCTGGTGGGCGAGGGCTGTACCTCCACGGCCTGGATCGCCTCCCTGGGCGCGCAGACCGGCCGGATGGCGTCGTTCCTGCCACCGGAGGGCTGCGCCGAGGTGTGGAGCGAGGGCCCCGACACCCTCCTCGTGGGCGGGCTGGTCCCCTCGGGAACGGCCACCTGGACGGACGGCGGCTGGCTGCTCGACGGCGCGTGGCCCTATGTGAGCGGCGTCGAGTTCTCGGACTGGGCCCTGCTGTGCGGCCGGGCGTCGGGCGGGCCGGGCGGCGCCGCGGGCCCCGACGGCGGCGCGGGGGGCGAGCTGCGGTTCTTCGCGGTGCGCCGCCGGGCGTACCGGATCGAGGAGACCTGGGAGAGCGTCGGCATGCGGGCCACCGGCAGCCATACGCTGGTGGCGCGGGACGTCCTCGTCCCCGCGCGGCTGTCGTTCGCGCACGCCGACCTGATGCGGGGCCGGGAGAGCGGGCCCGCGTGCGTCCGGGTCCCGCACAAGGCGGTCAACGGGCTCGCGTTCGCCGGGCCGGTCCTGGGCGCCGCGCGCGCTCTGGTGGGCGGCTGGACGGACTGGACCGCGCCGCGCCCCGAGGTGGTCAGGGCCGGGGCCGAGGTGGACGCCGCCCAACTGCTGCTGGAGCGGGCCGCCGCCGAGGCCGACCGGGGCCGGACGGGGCAGCTGCCGACCGCGCGGGCGACCCGGGACTGTGCCGTGGCGGCCGAGCTGCTGACCACGGCGGCCACGCGGGTGGTGCGGGCGTACGGGACGCGCGGCCAGTCCGCGTCGCATCCGGCCCAGCGCCCGTGGCGCGACATCACGTCGGCCACGACGCATGTCGCGCTCGGCTTCCCGGCGGCGGCCGAGGGCTTCCGCGGCGCGGCGGCGGCCGCGGCCGGTTCGTAGGAACACCTGGTACGGGAGGTGGCGCCGTCCGCTCGCGCGGACGGCGCCACATCGGCGTTCCCGCGCCTCGGCGCTCCGGACACGGCAGGTGGGGCGGCCCCGGTCGGGCCGCCCCACCTGCCGTGTCACGTCCGGGCCCCGCGCGGGCGGGACCCGGGTGTCAGCTGCGTACCGCCGCCACATGCTCCAGCGTGGTGCGGCTGTTGCGGCCCAGCGCCTCACGGACGTAGGCGCGCGCGTCGGCGAGCGTGGCGTCGCCGCCCAGGACCTTGGTGACCGCGTCCGGGGCGAGCACGACCACGTGCGTCGCCGTCGCCACGGCGCCCGACGGGGTGTCGGCGAAGGTCCACAGCCCGCTGTGCCCGGTCATCAGCTCGGGCGTGGCGACCTGCTTGTAGCCGATCCACCGGCCCGGCCGGCACACCCGCAGCGAGCGCGTGGTGTGCTGGGCGCCGTCGGAGGTGACGGTGTCCATCTCCAGCTCCTGCACGCCGGGTTCGGGCTCGACGAGCTTCACCCGGGCGACGTGCGGAAGCAGTTCGGGCCACCGGTCGGCGCGGTCGACGAAGGAGTACGCCTCCGCCGCCGTACCGGCCAGTTCGACGGTGTCCGTGAAGGAGAAGACCAGTTCCTCCACGCCGTGCCCGCCGGCGGCGAGCCGGCCCAGCGCGCCGAGTTCCCGGGCGCTGTTGCGGTCGAGTGCGGCCGAGACGGCGGCGACGGCGTCCGGGTCGTCGTCCGCCACGGTGAACCGGTGCCGGAGCACGATCTCTGTCTCCCCCGTGGGCAGCTCCCGGAAGAGCCAGCCACCGGACATGGCGGTGACGGGCGGGGTGCTGTGGTCCTGGCGGAAGGAGACGTAGCGCCGTACGGGGTCCAGTACGCGGCGGGAACTCCAGTGCGCCACCCGGCCGTTCACCTCGGCCCAGATCTCGAAGCGCTCGGACCCGGGCGAACGCTCCAGGTGTGACACGTGCACGGTCGGCTCGAACACGGCGGGCCAGAGCGTGGCGTCCGCGACGAGGCCGTACAGGACGCCGGCCGGCGCGTCGACGGTCAGGGTGTGCTCGGTGCGATGAACGGCGGCAGAGGCCATCAGGGCTCCCAACGGTTTCCAGGGACTGAGAGGTCGCGCGGACAGGTGGGGCGGCGTCGCGTGCCGACGGGCCGCGCCCGGCGTCGTCGTCGCCGGTCGAGGACGCCGGGTCGCGGGCGGGCCGTCCGTCAGACGGCCGAGGCGGTGATGCCGTTCACGAGGTCCAGCAGCGCCCTCGGCGTGTCCGCCTCCGACGTGGCCTCCTCGGGCAGGCTGATGCCGTAGGCGCGCTCGATCCTGGCCGCGCTCTCCATCAGCGCCAGCGAGTCGTAGCCCAGTTCCTCGAAGGGCACGTCGAGGATGTCGCCGCTCAGGTCGACGGCGTCGCCCTCACCGGCGCACGCGACGAGCGTGTCGCGCAGTTCTTCCAGGGTCATCTGTGCCATGGGTGTCGTTCTCCTCGTCATGTGGGGGTGGCAGGTGCGTGGGGGCCGGTGGCCCTCCGGGACTCGCCCGGGTGGACCGGGGCCGTCCCGCCGGGTGTCAGGGGGCGGTGACGACGATC
Source organism: Streptomyces hebeiensis (assembly GCF_052983195.1). NCBI lineage: Bacteria > Bacillati > Actinomycetota > Actinomycetes > Kitasatosporales > Streptomycetaceae > Streptomyces > Streptomyces hebeiensis. Next base: position 6,210,334 of record NZ_CM129812.1, on the reverse strand, counting down.
GCCGAGTTGAACCCGTGCCGGCCACGGGCCAGGACCAGCGCGGCCCGCTCGCGCACGGGCCGCGGCTCGCCCACGACCAGGTCGAGGCCGTAGTCGTCCGGTACGTCGGTGGTGTGCGCGGTGGCCGGGGCGACACCGTCCCGCAGGGTGAACAGGGCGGCCGCCAGATCGGCCGGGCCGCCGCCCGCGTACATCCGGCCGGTGAGCGTCTTGGGCGCGGTCACCGGGACGCCGTACGCGCCGAACAGGCCGCGCAGCGCCTCGGCCTCGGCCCGGTCCAGCTCCGGTACGCCGGCGGCGTCCGCGTAGACGATCCCGATGTCGGCCGGCTCGAGACCGGCGTCGGCCAGGGCCAGTTCGGCGGCGCGCCGCAGGCCGGGCGGCCGTTCGCTGCCGGGCGGCGGGTCGAAGGTCGCCGCGTAGCCGGCGATCTCGCCGTAGACGGTCCTGGCGCCGCGCTCCCGGGCGGAGTCGGCGTCCTCCACGACGAGGATCGCGCCGCCCTCACCGGGGACGTGCCCGCTCGCGGCGCGGTCGAAGGGCAGGTAGGCCCGCGCGGGGTCGGTGGCGGTGGTGACCCGTCCGCCGGCCAGCTGGGCGGAGTAGCCCCAGGGGTCGAAGGCCGAGTCGACTCCGCCGCTGACCACCAGCGGGGTGCCGCGCCGGACGGTGCGGCGGGCGTGGCCGACGGCGTCCAGGCCGCCCGCCTGCTCGCCGACGAGGGCCGCGCTCGGACCGCGCATCTTGTTGCGGATCGAGATCTGACCGGTGTTGACCGCGTAGAACCAGGCGAAGGACTCGTAGACGCTGACGTACTCGGGCCCCTCGTCCCACAGTTTGCGGAACTCCCGGTGGGTGAAGTCGAATCCGCCCTGCGCGGTGGAGGTGACCACGCCCATGTCGTAGTCGGCGAGCCCCGCCTCCCCCGTCTCCCCGGCCTCCTGGGCCACCCCGGCGTCCGCGAGCGCCCAGTCCGCCGCGACGACGGCGTAGCGCGTGGAGACGTCGGTCTGGGGCAGCAGCCGGCTCGGCAGGTGTTCCCGGGCGTCGAAGTCGCGGATCTCGCCGGCGAGCGTGGCGGGGTAGCCGGACGTGTCGAACCGGCTGAGTTCGGTGATGCCGCTCTCGCCGGCGAGCAGCGCCTTCCAGTACGCCTCCGCGCCGAGCCCGCACGGCGCGACGACGCCGATGCCGGTGACGACGGTACGGCCGGGCCGGGCCGCCGGGGCGGCGCTCGTGCCCGCGGCGGTGCCCGGTTCCGGGACGGGCCGGGTCGTGCCGGGTGTCGTGGGGGAACTCATGCGGTGGCCACCTCCGGCTCGTGCAGCACCATGGCGCTCTGGAACCCGCCGAATCCGCTGCCGACGGTCAGGACCGTGTCCACGCGCCGCTCACGGGCCGTCAGCGGGACGTAGTCCAGGTCGCACTCGGGGTCGGCGGTGTGCAGGTTGGCCGTGGGCGGCACCACGTCGTGCCGGATGGCCAGGACGGAAGCGGCGATCTCGATGGCGCCGATCGCGCCCAGCGAATGACCCACCATCGACTTGATGGAGCTGACCGGGACGTCGTAGGCGTAACTGCCGAGGCTCCGCTTGAACGCCGCCGTCTCGTGCCGGTCGTTCTGCTTGGTCCCCGAGCCGTGCGCGTTGACGTAGTCGACGGCGGTGCGGTCGAGCCGGGCCTCGTCGAGGGCGGACCGGATGGCCTCGGCCATCTCGCGGCCGTCCTTCTTGAGGCCGGTCATGTGGTAGGCGTTGCTGCGCGTGGCGTAGCCGCCCACCTCGGCGTAGATGCTCGCCCCGCGGGCCCGCGCCGCCTCGTACTCCTCCAGGACGAACATCGCCGCGCCCTCCGCCAGCACGAAGCCGTTGCGGGTGCCGTCGAAGGGACGGGACGCGCTGTCGGGCGAGTCGTTGAAGGTCGTGGTCGCCTTGATCGCGTCGAAGCAGGCGACGACGATCGGGGACACCGGTGTGTCGGCGGCCCCGGCCACCACCGTGTCCGCGCTGCCCTCGCGGACGAGCTGGACGCCGTACCCGACCGCGTCGAGACCCGAGGTGCAGCCGTCGGAGACCATGGTGACCGGGCCTTCCGCGCCGACCTCCCAGGCGATCTCCGCGGGCATCACCCCGGGACTGAGGTAGTCGAACATGTACGGGGACAGGTGTGCCGGGTCGACCAGCCATTCCCTGCCGGCGTCCGACATGACCAGGTACTCGTTCTCCAGGCTGGTGGCGGAGGCCACCGCGCTGCCCAGGGACACCCCGATCCGGTGCGGGTCGAGCGAGCCGAAGTCCAGGCCGCTGTCCGCGACCGCGTCCTTGGTGCACGCCACCGCGAACTGGGTCGCCCGGTCCATCCGCCTCAACTGGCGCGGGCTCAGCCCCTCCGCCCGGCCGTCGAAGTCCGCCTCGCCCGCGACGCGGGACCGGAAGGGCGACGCGTCGAAGAACGAGATGGCGCGGGTGGCCGTACGGCCCGCCGTCAGCAGGTCCCAGAACTCCTTCGTCCCGGAACCGCCCGGTGTCCGCACACCGATCCCCGTGATCACCACCCGCCGGGTCACCGCCCGGCTCCTGCGCTGCTAGGCATGGTCCACGAGCCCCTTCCTCACCCCTGACGTACTTGACACGGGCAACCCTCAGGGGATCCGCTAGAGCCTGGCTCGGACCGGAATGGGGCTCAGCATGAGGGGAGTGTGCCGGCCTCGTCGGCCGCGGCCGGGACACCTGGAAGGCGGGCGCAGTATTTACCTCCCGGATACGGGGCATCCACAAACACGCGTGCGGTTTTCCACGATGATGGGGCAGTTGTCGGCGTGGGGGAAGGTATGGGCAAGTTATTCGAGGATGCGCCCCTGTCTTGGACAGCGGTGCTGGTCATCTCGGGACTGCAGTGCGGTGTGGCGCTGTCCGCGCTCAACCAGGAGATGGGAACGGCGCGCGGGGACCTTCGGCTGTTGCTGGTGGCGCTGGGAACGCTCGCGGCCCTGCTGCTCCTGCAGAGCCTGCACAGCGCTCCCGCCGCCCGCCGGATCCACCGCCCGTACGTGATCTGTACGCTCACGCTCCAGACGGCGCTGACGTATCTGCCCCCGCTCCTCGTCAACCTCGAGTGGCACGGTCTCGGCGGGTTCGCCGCCGGCTCGGTCCTGGCCGTCCTGCGTGACCGCAAGGGAGTGGCCGGACTCGCCATGGTGGCGGTGTGCGACTGGGCGGCCTGCCGGTACGGCGGACTGTCGTACGTGGAGACAACCTTGTCAGTGCTGGTCACCATCGCCGTCGGGGTGGGGGTGGCGACGCTGATCCGGACGACCTGCCGGCTGGCGTCGGTCCACAGGGCCGAGGCCAGCGCGATACGCAAGGCGCTCCAGGAGGAACGGATGCGCATCGGCCGCGACATGCACGACCTGCTGGCGGCCCGGCTGACGTTCGCCGTCCTGCGCGGGGAGCTGGCCTCCCGGCACATCGGCAGCGAGGACGAGCGGGCGCGCTCCGAACTGCGCGGGGTGCTGAAGCTGACCCGGGGCGCGCTGTCCGACCTGCGGTCGCTGGCGCACAGCTTCGGGGACTTCTCCCTGATCGGTGAACTGGACCACGCGCGGGCCCTGCTGGGCGGCGTGGGCGTGTCCGTGACGGTGCACGAGGCCACCCGGGTACCGCCGGGCGAGACCGAGACGGTCTTCGCGGTGGCCGTGCGCGAGTCGGTCACCAACATCCTCCGGCACAGCGAGGCCCGGGCCTGCTGCTTCCTGGTCTACCGCAGACAGAACGAGTACGTCCTGTCCGTCGTCAACGACGGGGCGGAGCTGCCGCCGGGGCCGGTGGAGGCGACGCACGGACACGGGCTGGCCAATCTCGCCTCGCGGGCCGCGAGCACTGGTGGCACGTGTACAGCGCGGTGCACCCCGACCGGCATGTTCGAACTGACCGTGGTCTCGCCACAGCGGGCGCCGGCCCGCACGGCGGTCCCCATCCCGCTTGCCGGTCCCGGCACGTCGTGCAAGGAGACGCCACGCCGGGACGACTACGCGCCCCGGGCGGGGTGAACCGGGCCGCGGCGTCCTCGGGGGCCCCGCACGGTGCCGGTCCGGGCCGCGGGGCGCGGAGCCCGGCTCGGGTCCCGGGCGTCCCGTGGCCCTGTGCGCCACCGGCGCCGACAGCCCGGTGAACACGGCGGCCCTCCGCCGACCGGCACGAGCACACCTCGACCGCACCTCCATCGCCCGCTGCCAGGCTGCCCGCACCGGACCGGACAGGACCGGCCGGGATCGGCAGCCACGGAGGCGGCATGACGACGGTGGCCCCTGAGACGTTCAGGGAATTCTTCGGCTCGATACCCACCGCCGTGGCGGTGGTGACCACGACCGGCCGTGACGGCGAGCCCCGCGGTTTCACCTGCAACGCGTTCTCGGCGATCAGCCCGGACCCGCCGCTGCTGCTGGTGTGCGCGGACCGCAACTCCCGGACGCTCCCCTCGCTGCTGCTGCGGCGCGCGTTCGCGGTGCACCTGCTGGCGGACGACGGCGAGGAGATCGCCCGGGTCTTCGCGGGCCGGTCCCAGGACAAGTTCGCGGGGCTGGACTGGCTCCCGGGCGAGGCGGTGCGCGGGGTGCCGATCCTCGGCAGCGGTGTGCTGGCGTACGCCGAGTGCACGCTGCTGCGCGCGGTGGAGGCCGGGGACCACCAGCTGCTCATCGGCCGGATGGAGGCGGCCCGGGTGCTTCCCCGTCGGCCCGTGCTGTACCAAGGGGGAAACTTCCGGGCCTGGGACGGCCTGGCCGGGCGGGGGGTTCAGGCGTGACAGGCCGGGAGCCCGCCGTGGAACTCGGCCATCTCGCCGAAGAGGAGGGGCATCTGGGCGGGGTCGCCGACGGCCTGGCCCCGTTCCTCGCCGTACGCCCGGTGCAGGTTGGGCACCAGCCGCTCGGCGTCGATCCACTCGGCGTACGGACCCAGGTCGGCGGCCCGGGCGGCCTCAAGCGGGCTGAGCCCGGCCGCCGCCCCCTCCCGCGCGAGGCGCTGAATCAGCGTCAGGTAGCCCGCCGCGGCGTCGATCACCTCCGGCCCGGCGACCGGGCCGTGGCCGGTGACGACCGTCAGGGCACCGAGCGCGCGCAGCGCGGCGAAGGCGCTCAGCGAACCGGCCACCGACCCCATGGGGCAGAAGGGGGTCACCCCGGACATCAGCAGGTCGCCCGTGAACAGGACCCGCTGCTCCGGCAGCCATACGACCGTGTCGCCCCTGGTGTGCGCGGGGCCGAGGTGTATCAGCTCCGCCACGGTGTCACCGACGTGCAGCGTCAGCCGGTCGGCGAAGGTGACGTGGGGCAGGACGACCTCGACCGCGCCCCAGGTCACCTCGGGCCACAGGGTGGTCAGGTTCAGTCCGATCGCGGCCATCTCCGCGCGTGCGCCCTCGTGTGCCACCACCGTGGCTTCCGGGAAGACGAAGTTCCCGAAGGTGTGGTCGCCATGGGAGTGGGTGTTGACCACCGTACGCGGCGGGGCCCCGGCGACACCGAGCACCGCGTCCCGCAGGCTCCTGGCCCGGGACTCGGTGGCCGCGGTGTCCACCAGGGCCGACTGCCCGCCGGAGACGATCAGGCCGGAGTTGTTCAGACACCAGCCGCCGTCCGGCCGCACACAGGCGAACACGCCGTCGGCGACCTCCTGGAGCCGCGACTCGCGCGTCCCGAGTTCCACAGTCATACGGGCCTCCTCCTCGACATCCTGGATCTGACCCATCGTCGGCTGAGCGGATGGAGGCCCGCTTGAGCGGCGTGTGGTGGCGGGCTCGGACGGTCGCGGCCATCGCGACGGTGGCCGCGGGGCCCCTCAGGCCAGGTGGTCCGGCGAGAGGTTGCGCGAGCGCATCAGTATCCCGTCGTCGTCGATGAGCAGGACATCGTGCACGAAGGCGCTGGTGACGAACTCCGGGGTGGAGCCCGGCCGGGTGTTCACCACCAAAGCGTAGAACCTGGAGTCGAACGCCCCGTCGTCCCGCGGCTCGAGGACGAGCTGGTTGAACCAGTGGCGCACCTGTACCGGATCGTCGCCGCCCACCACGGAGTTGTCGGTGAGCAGGGCACGTATCGTCTCCCGGCCGACGGCCGGCTCCAGGCCCGGCCCGAACGCGAAGACGCCGTCCTCGGTGAAGGTGTCCGCGTAATCGTCATGGCGTCCGCTGTCCTGCGCGTGCATCTGGCGGGCGTAGAACTGCTGCACCCTTAAGTAAAGGTCCGTGGTCACGGTTTTGTTCGCGGTCATCCGCTCATCGCTTTCTCTCGGCCTGGGACGGGCGAGGGCCCATGGTCGTCCGGCGCGCTCGGGATCCGCCCGAACCGGTGACCGGCGGCCGGGGAGACCCCGGCTGCACGGAGTCTCCAGCAGGGCTCGACCGGTGCCCGGGAACCTCTGCCGAGGCGACCGACCCTCACACCACGGAGGATGTTACTCATGACCGCGACCGCACCCCCGCTGGCCCTGGTGTCCGGAGCGACCAGCGGCATCGGCCTGGAGATCGCCAGGCGGCTGGCGGCCAAGGGCAACCGCGTCTTTCTCTGCGCCCGGGACGAGGCGCGGCTGACGGCCACCGTCAAGCAGTTGAGCGAGGAAGGCCACGAGGCCGACGGCGTCGTGTGCGACGTCGCCGACCCCGCGCAGATCCACGGTTACGTCTCCACCGCCGTGGAGCGGTACGGGCCGGTGGACATTCTGGTGAACAACGCGGGCCGCAGCGGCGGCGGGGCCACCGCGCAGATCCCCGACGAGCTGTGGAACGACGTCATCACCGTCAACCTCACCAGCGTCTTCCTGATGACGAAGGAGGTCCTGACCACGGGCCGGATGACGGAGCGGGAGAGCGGACGCATCATCAACATCGCGTCCACGGGCGGCAAGCAGGGCGTGGTGCACGCCGCGCCGTACTCCGCCTCCAAGCACGGCGTCGTCGGCTTCACCAAGGCCCTCGGCCTGGAGCTGGCCCGTACCGGCATCACGGTCAACGCCGTCTGCCCGGGCTTCGTGGAGACGCCCATGGCGGAGCGGGTGCGGGAGCACTACGCCGGCATCTGGAACGTCAGCGAGCAGGACGCCTTCGACCGCATCACCGCGCGCGTGCCGATGGGGCGCTACGTGGAGCCGCGCGAGGTGGCGGCCATGGTCGAGTACCTGATCGGCGAGGACGCCGCGGGTGTCACCGCCCAGGCGCTCAACGTCTGCGGCGGACTGGGGAACTACTGATGCCCCAGGACACGGCGGACGCCCCCGTGGCGCTGGTGACCGGCTCCTCCTCCGGGATCGGGGAGGCGATCGCGCGGCGGCTCGGGGACAGCGGCTACCGGGTCGCGGTGAACTCCTCGCGCTCGGTCGAGGCGGGCGAGAAGGTGGCGGCCTCGCTGCCCGACGGCCACTACGTCCGGGCCGACGTGGCGGACCAGGAGCAGGCCGAGGCCCTGGTCGCGGCGGTGGTGGAGCGGTTCGGCCGGCTCGACGTGCTGGTGAACTCGGCGGGCCGTACGAAGGCCATACCGCACAAGGACCTCACGGCGGCGACGCCCGACGTGTGGCGCGACATCCTCGGCCTCAACGTCATCGGCACCTGGCAGACCACGGTGGCCGCCATGCCGCACCTGGCCGCCACGGGGCGGGGCGCCGTCGTCAACATCTCCTCCATCGCGGGCACCCGCCCGGCCGGGAGCTCGATCCCATACGCGGTGAGCAAGGCGGCGATCGACCACATGACGCGGCTGCTCGCCAAGGCGGTGGGCCCCGACGTGCGGGTGAACGCCGTGGCCCCCAGCCTGATCGAGACCCCGTGGACGGCGGACGACCCGTTCTTCGCGCCGATCGCCCAGTACGTGCGGGAGAACGCGCCGCTGCGCCGGGTCGGGGTCCCCGAGGACGTCGCCAGGACCGTCGCCCTGCTGCTGGAGTCGACGTACACCACCGGCCAGGTCGTCCTGGTCGACGGCGGCTCGCACCTGCTCTGATCCCACCGACCCAGGGAGTCCGGCGCCATGCGTCTCGCAGTCAACCTCACTCACCAGGGCGCGTCGGAGCTCGCCCGCGCCGCGGAACGGCTCGGCTACGCGGCGGCCCTCGCCCCCGAGGGGTACCGCTCGGACGCCGCCAGCCTGCTGGGGCTGGTCGCCGGGCAGACCCGGCGCATGGCGCTGATCTCCGGTGTGATGCAGATCCCGGCCCGGCCGCCGGGGCTCGCCGCGCTGACCGCCGCGACGCTCGACTCGCTGAGCGGCGGCCGGTTCGGTCTCGGCCTCGGTGTCTCCAACCCCGATGTGGCCGCGGGCTGGTACGGGGCCGGGTCCGACCGGCCGCTGGAACGCACCAGGGAGTACGTGGAGATCGTCCGGCGGGCCCTGGCCGGCGGTCCGGTGGAGTACGAGGGGCGGCACTACCGGGTCGGCGGCCCGGCGCCGGTGCACCTGCTCACCGAGGGTTTCCGTCCGGACCTGCCCGTCTACCTGGCGGCGGTCGGGCCGCGCAACCTCCGGCTCGCCGGGGAGATCGCCGACGGCTGGATCGGGGTGTTCACGTCGCCGGACGCGGTCGCCGACGCCGTCGAGGCGATCGGCGAGGGACGGAAGCGGGCGGGGAAGGACCTGGCCGGCTTCGACGTGCTGCCCAGCCTGCCCACGGCAGTCGGTCCGGACCCCGCCACGGCCGCGGACCAGCTGCGCGGCCAGTATGTGTACCTGCTGGGCATCGGTGACGCCGAGCGGAACATCTACTGCGCGATGGCCCGCCGCATGGGGTACGGGGACGCGGCCGACGAACTGCGGGCGCGGCTGGCCGCCGGCGACCGGGTGGGGGCCGCGGCGGCGCTGCCGCTCGACCTCATCGACCGGACGGCGCTCATCGGGCCCGTGCCCCGGATCGCGGCGCGGCTGGCCGAGTACGCCGCGGCGGGGGTGACCACGCTGGGCGTCATGGTCTCGGCCGCCGCGGCCACGGTGGAGGGGCGGCTGGCCATCCTGGAGGACTGCGCGGCGGCGCTGGAGCAGTCGGGCGTGGCGGGGTGAGGCCCGCGCTTGTGACGGGTCGTCAGGTGTATGCCTCGCCCACGCCGGTCACCGCACCCCGCCCGGCCGTGGCCTCACGGCCCGGCGGTGGTGCGGCGGTCGTGTTCCTCCTGCGCGGCGAACACCGTGAGCGCGTTCTGCCGCACCCAGGCGAGCATCGCCTCCAGCGGCAGCGCCGCGCCCTCCCCCAGCGGCGTCAGTTCGTAGCGCACGCTCGGCGGCACGGTGGGCAGCACCTCCCGGGAGAGCAGTCCGTCCCGTACGAGCGTGCGCAGGGTCTGCGCCAGCATCTTCTCGCTGATGCCGTCTATGAGCGTGCGCAGTTCGTAGAAGCGCAGGGGTCCGTCCCGGAGCGCCACGAGGACCAACAGGCCCCAGCGGCTGGTGAGATGGTTGAGCACCTCCCGGCCGGGACAGTCACTGTTGAATGCGTCACACGGGTCTCGCGGCTTGCCCGCCGTGAGCTGAGAACTATTCAGCATGCACTGAGCTTACCTTCAGGTAGGCCCTTTCTCATAGTTAGCCATGGAGTTTACGGTCGAATCATGAGCTCTCAGTCCGTCAGCAACGACACGTCCAAGACCCGGACGATCGACCTCGACCTGTGGTCCGACTTCGTCTGCGCGCACTGCTACTACGGCACCCTCCGAGTGATCAACGCGGTCGCCCAGCAGCCCGACCCCGATGTCTTCAAGCTGCGCTGGCGCAGCTTCGAACTCGACCCCCGGCCCGCCGAGGCGCGCCCCAAGGGCGATCTGTACGACTACCTGGCGCGCTTCAACGGCAGCCGTGAGGCGGGCCGGGCGGCCATGGAGATGATCGGGGCCATCGCCAAGTCCGACGGCCTGCCCTTCCACGCGGACAAGGCGCGTCCGGGCAACACCGTCGACGCCCACCGGCTGATCCACCTGGCCGGGGCCGAGGCCCCGGACCGGCAGACCGAGATCGCGCGGCGCTTCTACTCCGCCTACTGGACGGAGGGGCTGCCGATCGCCGACCACGACGCGCTCGTGGAGATGGCAGAGAAGACCGGTCTCGACCCGGAGCGCGCGCGAGAGGTCCTCTCCGGTGACGAGTTCGCCGACGAGGTGGCGCGGGACCAGCAACTGGCCATGCGCATGGGCGTCATGGGGGTGCCCACGGTCGTGGTGGACCGCCAGTGGGCGCTGAGCGCCGGGATGCCGATGGAGTCGCTGTCCGCCCAGCTGACCCGGCTGGCCGCCGAAGCCCGGGAGGCGTGATGACCACCCGGACCGAGGCGGGCTTCACGGCCGTCGTCACCACGCGGGTGGACGGCCCCGAGACCCAGCGCACCGTGGCGGACCTCTTCCTCAAGGGCGCCGAGGGCTGGGTGCGGCACCGCACGGGCTTCATCTCCGCCACCGTCCACCTCAGCACCGACGGCACGCGGGTCGTGCTGACGGCCGACTGGAAGGACGAGGCGAGCTACGACGAGTTCTTCGAGACGGACACGGACCGGGCGGCGCTCGGCCGGGAGATGCAGGCCCTTCCCGGGCTGGTGTCCGGTCCCGAACTCACCCGCTGCGCCCCCTACCGCACCATCGTCGCCGCCACCGGCGAGCAGGACGGCGAGTAAGGCGGCGAGCAGGACACAGGGCGGGGCCCGTCGGCCGGCGTCAACCGCCTGGCTGCGGGGCCCTGTCCAACGGTGGCAGCCAGCCCGCCTCGCGCGCCAGGCGCACCGCGTCCAGCCGGCTGCGCGCTCCGAGCTTGGTGACACAACTGCTGAGGTAGTTGCGGACCGTGCCGGTGGAGAGGGACACCGCTCTGGCGATGTCCCGTACCGCGTACCCCTTCGCCGCCCAGGTGAGGATCTCCGTCTCACGGGGGGTGAGGGGATTGGTGTTGGTCTCCCAGACCGCGAGCATCAGCTCGGGGTCGATGACCCGCCCGCCGGAGGCCACCCTCCTGATGGCCGAGGCCAGTTCGCCGGGTGCGGCGTCTTTCATCAGATAGCCGCCGACATGGTGTTCCATGGCCTGGCGCACCGTGGCCGGCTGGCCCAGACTCGTCAGCAGGAGAGTGCGGCACCGCGGTACGTGTTCGTGCAGCAGCGCCGCGACCTCGATCCCGTTACGGTCCGGCAGGTTCACATCCAGCACGGCCACGTCGGGCCGGTGCTCCAGAGCGAGCGGCAACACCTGGCGGCCCTCGCCGGTGTCGGCGACGACACGCATGTCCAGTTCGCCCCGTAACAGCTCGATGAGCGCGCCCCGTATCAAGTGCTCGTCCTCGGCGAAGAGAACGCGTATCACTGGACCTCCCCGACGACATCCTGAGTGATGGGATTACCGTACGACACAACGTCCCCCGTCCTCCGTCCCCAGCCCGGGGCGTGCGGACACGCGTGCGGGCAGGAAAAACGGCTCGGCACCCGTCGCCGGTGCCGAGCCTTTGTCACCGGTCGTCAGGCGGAGGCGAGGGTCGCGGTGAAGAGCCAGACGCGCAGTGGATCGGGCTTCTCGACATCCCACAGCGGCGGGACGGGGCGGCCCACGGCGGCCAGTTCGTCCACCAGTTGGTGGTACTCGCCCCGCCAGCCGTGGGACTTCAGCCAGATGTCCGGGGTCACCCCGGGGCCGCCCCGGTCGGAGGCCACGCTCAGCTCGATCAGGGCCCGCTCGTCCTCGTCGGCCGCGGCGACGTCGTCGATCCGGGTGCGCCGGCTCAGGTACTCACCCCCCAGGGCGCTGCCGGGGGCGGACGCGGCGGTGATGTCCCTGAGCAGGCCGTTCGCCTCCTCCGCGGTGAAGTACATGAACAGTCCCTCGGCCATCCAGGCGGTGGGCTGGTCCGGGCAGAACCCCGCGACACGCAGCGCGGCGACCCAGTCCTCCCGCAGATCGACGCCGACCGGGACCCGCTTGACGACCGGCTCGGCTCCGTGGCGGGCCAGGACGCCGTCCTTGTAGTCCAGCACCGCGGGGGTGTCCAACTCGTACATCGCCACGTCGGAACCGAGGGGCAGCCGGAAGGCCCGGGCGTCGAGTCCCGCCCCGAGCTGGACGATCTGCCGGCACCCGGCGGCCACGCGCTCCTGGAGGTACCTGTCGTAGAAGGGAGTCCTGGCCACGAAGGAGCCGCCGAGGCTGTTCCACAGATCCGACGACCCGTCGTCCCGGGCCGGCCCGAGTCTGGGCAACTCCGAGCCGTCCCGCGTGGATATTCCCAGGGCATCGCCCACGAATTGTGCCGCCAGCTCGTCCACGAACAGCGGCGCTTCCCGCCGCATTTCCTGGGCACGGGCATATGCGGCCATCAGAGCCGTTACGCCGACGCCGTCCGGAAGGTGTAGTTGCGTCATTTTGCCACCCTTATCTCGGCAAACCGAAGGCTGCGCTCAATTATCACCGTCGACATAGCGGGAGTACACAGCTGCCCGATGCCAATAGTGCGTGTCACACATCACACAGGCGATTCACTGGAATTGCAGCAGAAGTCGAGCCGAACTCCACCGGAAACCGGGCGTCAACCGTGCCACCTGGACATATGTCGGCGACGTAACGCGCATGCGGCGGATACCGGAACGATGGCGGGGTGCGGCCGGGCCATTGTCAAGGCGACACAAGGCGTGCCCGCAGTCGAGATCGAGCCAGATCGGATGCCGTCGGCGACGAGCATAAGCGCGACTGCGACAACACCAAAGGATTCACCATCCCGAAAGACTGCCGTCGGCGTGGAAGCGGAATTTCCGATGAGGGGTTTGCGTGAGGTTCGAGGGCCCGGCTCAATCCGGGAGAGCGATCGAGCGGCCGCGAGCAGCCGGCCGACCTGGCCGAAACCATGCGCTCCGCCCAGGGACGCGACAGATCGGCCACCCGTACAAAGCGTCACCGTACGAGTGGTAGCGATGGACAAGCGACGTGAGGAGGTGCTGGACGCGTTCGGCGCGCTGCGGGGAGCGGCAAAGCATCTGTCGCGGCAGCCGGGGCTGGCGAGCTGGTTCCGGCAGTGGGCGCTGCTGGAGACAGAGGCGGTGAACCTGTACACGTACGAATGCCGCCTGATCCCGGGCCTCTTGCAGACGGAGCCCTACGCGCGCACGCTCTTCGTGAACCAACTGCCCCTCCTGGGCGACGAGCAGATCGAGGCCCAGTGGGCGGCGCGCGCGGAACGGCAGCGACTGCTGCGGGACCGGCCGAACACGGCGTTCAGCTTCATCCTGGAGGAGCACACACTGCTGCGGCGCACGGGCGGCGCGGAGGTGACACGAGGGCTGATCGACCACATCCTGGAGATCGCCGAACTGCGCAACGTGGAGGTGCAGATCATGCCTCTGGTGCGGGAGGCCCACGCGGGGCTGGACGGGCCGATCCAGTTGCTGGAGCACCCGACGCACATGTGGTTCGGGTACTGCGAGGGGCAGCGAGGCGGCCTGTTCACCTCCGCGCCGAGGGAGGTCAGCGTCCTTCAAATGCGGTATGCCAGGATGCGCTCGCAGGCCCTGTCCCTGGATGACTCCTGGAGCCTGCTGAGGCGCATGCGAGGGGAACTGTGAGCACGTCGGAACTGGCTTGGTTCAAGAGCAGTTACAGCAGCGGTGGCGACGGCGACTGCGTCGAAGTGGCCCTGTCCATACACGCCACGGGCCGGACCGGGACGGTCCACGTACGCGACTCCAAGGTGCCGCAGGGTCCGCGGCTCGCCCTCGCTCCTGGCGCGTGGGCCGGCTTCCTGTCACACATGCCCGACGGCCGTCGCTGACTTCGGCCGACGCGCCGGTCAGGACTCCCCCCACGTCCGGCTCAGGTGCTCCAGCAGTGTGCCCAGCACCGGGTTGTCGTTGTTCTTCCGCCAGACCAGGCTGAGTTCCACGGGTTCGGGCATCGGCAGCTCCACCGGCTTGAAGACGATGTCGGCGTAGCGCAGCCGCGCCGTGGCCTCCGGGACCAGGGCCGCCCCGAGGCCGCAACTGACCAGGGCCAGGATGCTGTGGACCTGGCTCAGGTACTGGGAGAAGACGGGCGCGACCCGGGCGGCGTTGAAGATGCTGATCAGCAGCTCGTTGAAGTAACGGGCCTCGGTGGGCGAGTACATCAGCAACCGCTGTCCGTCGAAGTCGGCGACGCTCAGCGGCCCCGGGCGCTCCGTCAGCGCGTGCCCCAGGGGCAGCGCGGCGAGCAGCCCCTCCCTCCCGGCCGGCCGGGACGTCAGGTCGGGGCCGGTCACCGAGGGCCGGCCGAGGCCCAGGTCCAGGCGGTGCTCCGTGAGGGCCTCCAACTGGTCGCGGGTGACCATCTCCCGCAGCACGATCTCCGCCCGGGGCACGGCCTCGCGGGTGGCCTCCAGCAGGGCGCCCAGCATCGAGTGGGCGCTGGCCGCGGTGAACCCGATGGCGATCGTCCCCGCCTCCCCCACCGAGACCTGCCGGACGGCGAGGGCCGCGTCCTCGGACTGGCGCAGGATCCGGCGGGCCTCGGTCAGGAAGGCACGGCCCGCGGGGGTCAGCCGGACCGACCGGTTCGTGCGGTCCAGGAGCTGGACCCGCAGCTCGTTCTCCAGCAGCTGGATCTGTCGGCTGAGGGGCGGCTGGGTCATCTTCAGCCGCGCGGCGGCACGCGTGAAGTGCAGTTCCTCCGCGACCGCCACAAAGCTGGTCAGTTGGGTGAGCGTGAACAACGGCGCCCTCCCGGCGGTGCTCCGACCATGCCCCCGTGATGCCCTTCCCGTATCAATCCATCCAAATTTTATGTTAGACGGAGATCGTTCGACCACCTAGCTTCTAGGGACGGCCGGGAGAGCTTCGCCCGCCGGGACACCGCGACAGGGCCGCCGCGAAGGGCGGGCCGTCGCTCCGCCCGTACAGAGGAGCCGTAAGTGGTGAGCACACCGAACACGACGACACCCGCCGCTCTCCAGCGGGGTGAGGCGACTCTGGACGAGATAGCCGAGATCAGACTGTCGTCGGTCTTCCTTCCGCTGGCGACGCCCGTCAGCGACGCCAAGGTCCTCACCGGACGGCAGAAGCCGATGACGGAGGTCGCGTTCCTCTTCGTCGAGATAGGCACGGCCGAGGGCCACCGGGGCATCGGCTTCAGCTACTCCAAGCGCGCCGGCGGCCCCGGGCAGTTCGCGCATGCCAAGGAGATCGCGCCCACTCTGCTCGGCGAGGACCCGAGCGACATCGCCAAGCTCTGGACGAAGCTGGTGTGGGCGGGCGCCTCCGTCGGCCGCAGCGGGCTGGCCACCCAGGCCGTGGCGGCCTTCGACGTCGCCCTGTGGGACCTGAAGGCCACCCGGGCCGGCCTGCCCCTGGCCAAACTGCTGGGCGCCCACCGCGACTCCGTCCGCTGTTACAACACCTCCGGCGGCTTCCTGCACACGCCCACCGAGCAGGTCCTGGAGAACGCGTCCGCCTCGCTGGCCCAGGGCATCGGCGGCATCAAGATCAAGGTGGGCCAGCCGGACGGCAAGGCGGACCTGCGCCGCCTCGCCGCCGTACGGGAGCACGTGGGCGACGACGTGCCGCTCATGGTGGACGCCAACCAGCAGTGGGACCGGGCCACCGCGCAGCGCATGGGGCGCGCCCTGGAGGAGTTCGGCCTGGTCTGGATCGAGGAGCCCCTGGACGCGTACGACGCCAAGGGCCACGCCGCGCTCGCGGCCTCGTTGGACACCCCGGTCGCGACCGGGGAGATGCTGGCGAGCGTGGCCGAGCACTGGGAGCTGCTGCGCCACGACGCGGCGGACATCATCCAGCCCGACGCGCCGCGCATCGGCGGCATCACCCAGTTCCTCAAGCTCGCCGCCCTGGCCGAGCATCAGCAGGTGCAGCTCGCACCGCACTTCGCGATGGAGATCCATCTCCATCTGGCCGCCGCCTATCCGTTGGAGCCGTGGGTGGAGCACTTCGACTGGCTGGAGCCGCTGTTCAACGAGCGCCTGCGCATCAGTGACGGCCGCATGCACGTCTCCTCCCGGCCGGGGCTCGGGATCACCCTCAGCGAGCAGGCCCGCGCCTGGACGCGGGAGGAGCAGGCGTTCCACGCCCGCTCCTGACCCACGCCCGCTCCTGACCCGCGTACGCCTCCCCCGCGTACGCCTTCCCCCGCGCGTGCGTCCTGGCCCGCGCACACCCATTGACCCTTCGGGGTCACCCCTCTAATCTCGGTTCCCATATATGAACGATAAACATGTCAATGGAGATCCGTTCATGAATCTGAACAAGGCGGCCCAGGACACGGCCCGGCGGCTGGCCGACGGCATGGCGCGCGGAGTGCTGTCCTTCCCCCTCACCAGCTTCCGGCCGGACGGCGGTCTCGACCTGGACGCCTACCGCGCCTACCTGGCGGGTCAGCTGGCCACCGAGCCGGGCGCGATCTTCCCCGCGTGCGGCACCGGGGAGTTCACCGCGCTGGACGAGGACGAGTACGGCCAGGTCGTCGCCGCCGCGGTGGAGGTGGCCGACGGCCGCGTACCGGTGGTCGCGGGCATCGGCTACGGCTGGGCGCAGGCGCTGCGGTTCGCCCGCCGCGCGGAGGAGGCCGGCGCGGACGCCGCGCTCGTCCTCCCCCACTACCTGCTCAAGGTCCCGCAGGACGGTCTGGTGGAGCAGGTGCGCCGGATCGCCGCGGGCACGCGACTGCCGCTCATCGCCTACCAGCGCGACCAGGTGGCGTTCTCCGTCGACGGGCTGCGGCGCATCGCGGAGATCCCCACGGTCATCGGCCTCAAGGACGGCCACAGCGACCTGGACCGGCTCCAGCGCCTGACCCTCGCCGCTCCGGAGCACCTGCTGTTCTTCAACGGGGCCGCCACCGCCGAGGTGCAGGCTCGCGCCTACGCCGCCGTCGGTGTGCCCGCCTACTCCTCGGCCGTGCACGCCTTCGCGCCCGAGATCGCCGACGCGTTCTTCACCGCGATGCGGAACGGCGACGACGCGCGCATGGACGCCCTGCTGCGCGGTTTCTACGTCCCGTTCGTCCAGCTGCGCGACCGGGTGCCGGGCTATGCCGTATCGCTGGTCAAGGCCGCCGCGCGGCTGCGCGGCAGGCCGGTCGGACCGGTGCGCGCGCCGCTGGTCGAACCCGGCCCCGAGGACCTCGCCGACCTGGAGAAGCTGCTGGCCGACGGGCTGGAACTGGTGGGCGCCACGGGCTGAACCGCGGGGTGCACGCCACGGACTGAACCGTGGCACGCGCCACGGGCCGAACCCACCCCGCCGCACACCTCCCGCCGGGGCCGGGCCCCGCGCACCCGCACACCGTCCGGCCCCGCGCCGTACCGGCCCTCACCGACGAGGGCCGCGGCGCGCACACCCCGACAAGGCCGCTGTCCGAGCGCGGTTCACACGCAGTTCAAAGGGGAACTGACACATGCCTCTCGTCATCGTCGGAATCAGCGTCCTGATCCTGCTGTTCCTCATGACCAAGCTGAAGCTGAACGGCTTCATCGCCCTCCTCCTGGTGGCCGTCGGCGTCGCGCTGGTCGAGGGAGTCTCCTACGAGAAGATCCCGGAAGTCCTCGCGGACGGCGTCGGGGGCCAGATCGGCGACACCATGCTCGTCGTCGGCATCGGCGCCATGGTCGGCCGCGTCATGGGCGACTCCGGCGCCGCCCAGCGAATAGCCGACAAGCTGATCGACAGCTTCGGGGTGGGCCGGGTCCAGGTGGCCATGGTGGTCACGGCCATGCTCATCGGCGTGACCATGTTCTACGAGGTCGCCTTCGTCATCATCGTCCCGGTGGCGTTCACGATCGTCCGGGTCACGGGCAAGAACCTGCTGTGGGTCGGGCTGCCGATGTCGATCGCCCTGTCGACCATGCACAGCTTCCTCCCGCCGCACCCCGGCCCCACCGCGGTCGCCGCCTCCTTCGACGCCTCCGTCGGCCGGACCCTGTTCTACGGCCTCTTCTTCGCCGTGCCGTTCGGCGCGCTGATCGCCCTGGTGTGGCCGCGGCTGCCGTTCGTCAGGAAGATGAACCCCTCGCTGCCGAAGGGCCTGGTCTCCGACCGGACGTTCAGCGACGAGGAGATGCCGAGCATGGCCTGGTCGCTGTCGGTGGCCCTGTTCCCGGTCGTGCTGATCGCCGGTTCCGCGGTGTACGAGATGGCCGTGTCCGAGTCCAACCCGGCGCTGCCGTTCGTCACCTTCATCGGCGCGGGGCCGATCGCCCTGCTGCTGGCCCTGCTGCTGGCGATCTGGGCGTTCGGGCCGCGCATCGGCCGGTCGCTGGCGGACGTCAGCGCGTCCTGCACCTCCGCCGCGCAGGCGATGGCCATGATCCTGCTGGTGATCGGGGCCGGCGGCGCCTTCAAGGGCGTGCTCGTCGAGGCCGGGATCTCCGACTACATCAAGGACCTCACCTCCGGCTGGTCCATCTCCCCGATCCTCCTCGCGTGGCTCATCGCGGCCATCCTCCGCATCGCCCTCGGCTCCGCGACGGTCGCCGTCGTGACGGCGGCCGGCGTGGTGCAGCCCCTCCTGGACGGCAGCGGAGTCCACCCCGAGCTGATGGTCCTCGCCGTCTCCTGCGGGTCCATCGCCTTCTCCCACGTCAACGACCCGGGCTTCTGGATGTTCAAGGAGTACTTCAACCTCTCGGTCCTCGACGCCATCAAGGCGCGCACCACCTACACCACCGCTCTCGCGGTCCTGGGCCTCGGCGGCGTCCTCGCCGTCGAGGCCGCGCTCGAAGCGCTCAACGTATGACCGCCCTCCCCACCGACACGGACCAAGGACGTCTCGAGCCATGAGCCAGCCGACCATCACCGCGTTCTCCGTCTATCCGGTCGCCGGCCGGGACTGCATGGAGCTGAACCTCTCCGGCGCGCACGGCCCCTACTTCACCCGCAACGTGGTCGTCCTGACGGACTCCGAGGGCCGTACGGGCCTGGGCGAGGTACCGGGCGGGGAGAAGATCACGCAGACCCTGCGCGACGCCGAGCCCCTGGTCGTCGGGGCGAGCGTGGGCGACTACAAGCGCGTCCTGCGCGAGATCGGGGGCCGGTTCGCCGACCGCGACACGGGCGGACGCGGCGCGCAGACCTTCGACCTGCGGACCACCGTCCATGCCGTCACCGCGGTCGAGTCGGCGCTGCTCGACCTGCTGGGCCAGCACCTCGGCGTGCCGGTGGCGGCGCTCCTGGGCGACGGGCAGCAGCGCGAGTCCGTCCGGGTGCTGGGGTACCTGTTCTACGTGGGCGACCCCGGCCGCACCGACCTGGAGTACACCCGCGAGCCGGAGTCGGACGTGGAGTGGTACCGGATCAGGCACGAGGAGGCGCTCACCCCCGAGGCCATCGTCCGCCAGGCCGAGGCCACCTACGACCTGTACGGCTTCCGCGACTTCAAGCTCAAGGGCGGTGTCCTGGAGGGCCGTGAGGAGGTCCGGGCGGTGCGGGCGCTCAAGGAGCGCTTCCCGGAGGCCCGGATCACACTCGACCCGAACGGCGCCTGGTCGCTGCGCGAGGCCGTCGAGCTGTGCCGGCCGCTGGTCGGCACGCTCGCCTACGCCGAGGACCCGTGCGGGGCGGAGGCGGGCTACTCCGGCCGCGAGATCCTGGCGGAGTTCCGCCGCGCCACCGGCCTGCCCACGGCGACCAACATGATCGCGACCGACTGGCGGCAGCTGACTCACGCGCTGGCCCTGCAGTCGGTGTCGATCCCGCTGGCGGACCCGCACTTCTGGACCATGCGGGGCTCGGTACGGGTGGCGCAGCTGTGCGAGGCGATGGGCCTGACCTGGGGATGCCACTCCAACAACCACTTCGACATCTCGCTGGCCATGGTGACCCACTGCGGGGCCGCCGCCCCCGGTGAGTACAACGCCCTGGACACGCACTGGATCTGGCAGGAGGGTCTGGAACGGCTCACCACCGCCCCGCCGCGGATCGTCGACGGCCGGATCGCGGTTCCCGACGCGCCCGGCCTCGGGGTACGGCTCGACATGGACCGGCTCCTGGCGGCGCATGAGCTCTACCGGGAGAAGGCCCTGGGCGCCCGGGACGACGCGGTGGGGATGCGGTACCTGATCCCCGACTGGACCTTCGACGGCAAACGGCCCTGTCTCGTGCGCTGAACCGACACCTGATCCGGAGCCGGCCCGGAGCCGGACCGGGGCCGGGCCGACGCCGGACCGACGCCGGGGCCGGGACGGGAGCCGCAAGCCCGGAGCAGGGCCCCGGACCGGGTCCCTGACCGGGCGGGTCCGGGCGCGAGCCGGCGCGTGGCCGCGGCCTGGCGGGTCAGGTACTCCGGTCGTCCGCGGAGTTGGCCCGCACAGCGTCCGTGAGGACCCGTTTGCCCCGGCCCGGGCGGACATCCAGCTCCATCAGCACCGCGGGTACGGCGATCCCGGACAGCAAGTGCCGGTAGAGAGCGAGTATTTCGCGCTCCAGGTTCAGCCGCGGAGTCAGCGCCGCGACCATCGCGTTCATGCCGCCGTACGCCCCGACGGTGATCCGGGCCGTCTCCGCCGGGTCGACGTGGAGCAGGAGTTCGCCGCGGTCCTTGGCCTCGCTCAGCAGCTTGGTGTTCCGCTCGACCCAGTCGATGTACGGGTAGCTGCGGTTGAGCCCGTGCACCTGATCCAGCGAGAGCCGGGCGCTGGCCCGCAGCAGCGGGTCCGTGGCCAGCAGATGCGTATAGATCAGGCCAGTATCCACATACTCCTGGACCTTGTACGCCTGGGGCGCCGGCACCGGGGTCTCCCTGACCTGGGCCTCCAGCACGGCGGCGGCCAGCGCCTCCTTGTTCGCGAAGTGGAAGTAGAGGGCTCCCTTCGTCATGCCGACCCGGTCCAGGATGTCCGTGAGCTTCGCGGCCTCGTATCCCTTCTGGTCGAAGACGGCCGCCGCTGCCTCAAGAATCGCCCGGCGGGTGCGAATCGCTCGGTCCTGTTTCACCACTGGGCGTACCGTCCCGTCCCTCTACGCCGGCTCGACCATGGGCGCGCATGACTCATTTCTTGCGTACCTCAGGGTAGAACCAGCCCACCTGTGTTCTATTTTCCGTATCTCTCACGGCGCGGAGCCCCCTCCATGAACCTCAACTACGTTGGAAAAGTGGCGCTTTGTTCGCTTCACAGACCCTACTCCGATCGGTAAAGCAAACCCGCCGGTACGTATTTTTCCGCGTCGGCCGCGCCTGTCCGGCCACGACATCACGGGGAACGATGGTCGCGTCCATGCCGGTCGATGGAACGATCCGGCAGGCCGGGCCGGCCGAGGAGGACGTATGGGACCGATGATGTCCCCTGTCGATGCCATCGCCGCCGATGTCATCGTCGTCGGTGGCGGGCCGGTCGGCATGCTGCTCGCCGCGGAGCTGGCCGGCTTCGGCGTCGACACGCTCCTGCTGGAGAGCAAGGAAGCCACCGACGAGCAGCCGAAGGCCGGCACGGTGCACGCCCGTGCCGCGCAATCCCTCGCGCGGCGCGGCTATCGGAGCGGCACCCGGCCGGCCGGCGCCACGAGGCAGCCCTTCCATTTCGCCGGCATCCCGGGGCTGTCCATCGAGGCCCCCGACGGCGAACCGGCCCCTGTGCTGAAACGCGCCCAGGCCGCGTACGAGCGGGAGTTCGAGGCTGCCGCGGTCGCCCGGGGCGCCCGGATACTGCGCCGCCACCGCGTCGTGGACCTCACACCTCGCCCGCGCGGTGTCCGTGTCACGGCCGAGGCGCCCGACGGCGTCCGGACGTTCGACGCCGCGTACCTCATCGGCGCCGACGGTGCCCGCAGCACGGTACGCGCGCGGTGCGGCTTCCCGGTCGACACCTCACCGGCGTCCGTCTCGGCGCTGATGGGCCTCGTCCGGCTCACCGGCCCCGCCCGCCCGGAGCCCGGCTGGCAGCGGACGCCCCGCGGCTGGATCATCAGCCGGCCCGACGCCGACGGCCGCCACCTGGTGCGCACCCTCGACTGCACCCGGGCCCACCCCGACCGGCACGCCCCGGTCACCTTGGCGGAACTGCGCGGCGAGGTGGCGTGGATAGCGGACGCCGACATCGGCATGGACGACCCGCTCGGGCTCACCCGGTTCAGCGACTTCTCGCTCCTGACCCGGCGGTTCCGCCAGGACCGGGTCTTCCTGGTGGGTGACGCGGCCCATACGCACTTCCCCGTCGGCGGCCAGGGAATGAGCACCGGGCTCCTGGACGCCCTCAACCTGGCGTGGAAACTGGCGCACGCCGTACACGGCCGGGCGGGTGAGCACCTGCTCGACACCTACGACGCCGAACGCCGCCCGGTCGCGTCCCGACTGGTCGACAACACCCGTGCCCAACTGGCGCTCATGCGCCCCGGGCCGGAGACCGACGCACTGCGGTCCCTGATGGCCGAGGTTCTGGAGACCGAGGACGGCCGCGCGTTGCTCAGCGGCATGATCAGCGCCCAGGAGACCTCGTACCGGCCGCGCTCGCCGGAATCCTCCGCGTGGGAGGGCCGCTTCCTGCCCAACCTGCCGCTCGTCACGGAGGACGAGGGCCCCACGGACGTCATCCGCCTCCTGCGCGACGGCCGCCCCCTGCTGCTGCTCGCGTCCGACGCGGACGCCTCGCTCGCCACAGCGGCCGAGAGCCGGCCGGACACCCTGCGCACCGTGCGCGTACGGGCGGAAACCGCGCTGCCGAGCGAGGCGCTGCTGGTCAGACCGGACGGTTACGTCGGCTGGGCCGCCGACGGCGACGACCTCGAGGGCGCGCTCACCGACTGGTTCGGCACCCGGTGAACGGGAGCACGCGCTTCCGCGGGTGCCGCCGGTGAGGGTCCCGTGGGTGAGGAACGCGGCAGCACGTCGACTGTCCTGGCGGGACGCCAACTGCCGCAGCGAAGCGATGGACAATCAGCGCCAAAGCCGCACCGAACACCCGCCGGATTTGACTTAACTTGCTTAAGTCAAACAATTGGGTTATCTCTTCTCTGCCACTCAGTGATCGCCCACACGGAGGCCCGACCATGTCCCACACCCATTCCGGACCGCCCGACGAGGCGGCGTCGGCGCCGCGGTCGAGTGCGATCGTGGCGGTCCTGGCCTTCAGCGGGATCGTCGTCGCCACGATGCAGACCCTCGTCATCCCGATCGTCCCGGAACTCCCCAGGCTGATCGACGCGCCCGCGTCGGACACCGCCTGGGCCGTCACCGCCACCCTGCTCGCCGCCGCCGTCGCCACCCCGATGGCGGGGCGGCTGGGCGACATGTTCGGCAAGCGCCGCCTGCTCCTGATCAGTCTGGTCCTGCTGGTGACCGGGTCGGTCACCGCGGCGCTCAGCGAGTCCCTGCCCGTGCTGATCGTCGGGCGGCTCCTCCAGGGCCTGTCGGGCGGCGTGATCCCGCTCGGCATCAGCATCATGCGCGACGAACTGCCCGCCGAACGGCTCGCGTCCGCCACCGCCGTGATGAGCGCGTCCCTGGGCGTCGGCGGCGCGCTCGGCCTGCCCACCGCCGCGCTCATCGCCGAGAACTTCGACTGGCACACGCTGTTCTGGGCCTCGGGAAGTCTGGGGGCCGTCGCCACCGTGCTCGTGCTGACCCTCGTACCGGAGTCCAAGGTGCGCACCGGCGGGCGCTTCGACCTGGTCGGCGCCATCGGTATGGCGGCGGGGCTGGTCTGCCTGCTGCTGGCGATCTCCAAGGGCGCCGACTGGGGCTGGGGCAGCGGCACCACGCTCGGGCTCTTCGCGGCGGCCGTCGTCATCCTGCTGGTGTGGGGCCTGTTCGAACTGCGCACGCCTCAGCCGCTGGTGGACCTGCGCACCACCGCCCGCCGCCAGGTGCTGTTCACCAACCTCTCCTCCATAGCACTCGGCTTCTCGATGTTCGCGATGTCCCTGGTGCTTCCGCAGCTTCTCCAGCTGCCCGAGGCGACCGGCTACGGCCTGGGGCAGTCCCTGCTCGCGGCCGGCCTGGTCATGGCGCCCTCCGGGCTGGTGATGCTGGCCATCGCCCCGGTCTCCGCCGCCCTCTCGAAGGCCAAGGGCCCGAAGATCACACTGATGACCGGTGCGCTGATCGTGGCCGCCGGCTACGGCCTGAACATCGTCCTGATGGACCAGGTCTGGCAGTTGGTGCTCGTCTCCTGCGTCATCGGCTGCGGTATCGGCTTCACCTACGGTGCGATGCCGGCGCTCATCATGGGCGCCGTGCCCCGGTCCGAGACGGGCGCCGCCAACAGCCTCAACACGCTGATGCGGTCGATCGGCACCTCGGTCGCCAGCGCGCTGGCCGGCGTCATCCTGGCCCAGATGACCACCACGCTCGGCCCCGTGTCCGTGCCGTCCCAGAACGGTTTCCGCACCGTCCTGGCCCTCGGCGCCGGCGCCGCGCTCCTCTCCTTCACCCTCGCCGCTTTCATCCCGCGCCGGAGCGCCGGACAGGCGACGGCGACGCCGGCGGCCCCGGGCCCCGCCGAGCCGGCCGAGGCCGCCAAGGCCGAGGCGTAGCGAGGTATCCCCTTCGCCGGGGCCCGTCGGCGCGAACCCGCCGAGGAGCCCCGGCCGTTCGGCCTCGCCGGCCGGACTCCACGGCGCACTCCAGGGAATCGGACGGTGGCCGCGACATGGGCGGCGTGCCCGTCGCCGCCGTCCCGGGTCAGAGGGTACGGCCGAAAAGATCGAGCAGGGCCGTCCAGTGGCGTTCGGCGGCCTTGGCGTCGTACGCGGAGGTGTCGGCCTGCGTATAGCCGTGGTGCGCGCCCGCGTAGACCTCCGCGCGGTGACGGACACCGGCCTGGTCGAGGGCCGCTTCCAGACGCCGGATCTGCTCGGGGGGAAGCGACTGGTCCTGGTCCGCGTGTCCGAAGTACAGCTCGGCGGTGACCCGGTCGGCGACCCGGTGGGGACTGTCCGGCGCCTCGGTGGCCAGGTTCCCACCGTGGAAGCCGGCCGCCGCGGCGATGCGCTCGGGGTAGGTGCCCGCGGTACGCAACGCCAGGACCGCGCCCATGCAGTAACCGGTGATGCCGACCGGTCCGTCGGTGGCCCGCGGACAGGCGGCCAGCCAGTCGAGGTAGGAGCCGGCGTCGCGCATGGCGAGTTCGGGGGTGAGCGCTCCCGCGATCGGCATGAGCTTCTCGAAGATGTCCGGACGCGTCCCGGCCTCGATGAACTCGGGCAGTTCCACCAGCGGGGCGGCGCCGTCGCGGTAGAAGACGTTCGGCACCAGCACGGTGTAACCGGCCCCGGCCAGACGGTCGGCCATCCCCCGCAGGTGAGGCCGGATCCCGAAGACATCCATGTAGAGCAGGACGGCCGGGTGGCGGGCGGTGTCGTCCGGGTGCGCCAGGTAGGCGTCGGCCACGCCGTCCTGAGTGGGGACCTCCACGGCTGTTCCTCGTACGGCGGTCATGGGGGGGCTTCCTTTCAGCGGCACTCGCGGTGAGGCGGGCAAGCGTATCGGCCCGCCCCGCAGGGCGAGACGATCACGGCGAACCATCGGCGGGCTTCCCTCGCCAACGCCACCACGCCCCACCACCTGACACCACATGGCGCCACAGCGACTAGTGTGATGCGCCAGAAATCCTGATGGTTAGTTCTGCTCTGTTTTCGGGGCGGTGGTTCCGACCTTGGTGAGGTAGTCGGCGAGGGATTTGAGGATCTCGTCGGCTGTCTTGGTCCAGGTGAAGGGGCGCGGTTTCTCGTTCCAGGTGTCGATCCACGCGGTGATGTCGTTCTCCAGTGCCTTCACGGAGGTGTGGACGCCGCGGCGGATGAGCTTGTCGGTCAGCAGGCCGAACCACCGCTCGACCTGGTTCATCCAGGAGGAGCCGGTGGGGGTGAAATGGACGTGGAAGCGGGGGTGTTTGCCGAGCCACGTCCTGATCTCGGCAGTGTTGTGGGTGGCGTAGTTGTCACAGACGAGGTGCACGTCGAGCCCGGCGGGCACCGCCTTGTCGATCCGGATCAGGAACTTCTTGAACTCGATCGCCCGGTGGCGGCGGTGAAGTGCCGATATGACGGTGCCGTCGGCGATGTTGAAGGCTGCGAACAGGCTGGTGATGCCGTGCCGCAGGTAGTCGTGGGTGCGGCGTTCGGGCATGCCCGGCATCATCGGCAGCACTGGCTGGGAGCGGTCCAGCGCCTGGATCTGGCTCTTCTCGTCCACGCAGAGCACGACCGCCTTCTCGGGCGGGTGGTGGTACAGGCCGACAACGTCGACGACCTTGGCGACGAACTGCGGATCGGTGGACAGCTTGAAGGAGTCCTGCAGGTGAGGCTTGAGGTCGAACCGCTTCCAGATCCGCCCGATCGTCGACTTCGACAGGCCGGTGCGCTGGGCCATCGAGGCCCGTGACCAGTGCGTGTCCCGGCCCGGGAGCGACTCCAGGGTGGCCACGACGACCTCCTCGACCTGGTCGAGGAGGATCGAAGGCGGCCGGCCCGAGCGCGGCTCGTCCTGCAGGCCATCGAGGCGTTTCGCGATGAACCGGGCCCGCCAGCGGTCCACGGTTGACCTGTCGATACCGAGGTCGGCCGCGGCCTGCTGGTTCGTCCCGCCCTCCGCGCAGCGCAGCACGATCTTGGCCCGTAACGCGAGGAACTGGGCGGTCTTCGCCTGCCGGGCCCACTGCTGCAGCTGCCTGCGCTCAGCATCGTCGAGGATCAGATCGGCCTTCGGCCGGCCGACCCAGCCGGCGTCCTCAAGCCCCGCCATCCGCTCTGCGGCGAAAGCACGACGCCACTTGCCGACCGTCTTGGCCTGGACACCGACGAGCCGCGCGACACCCGCGTTCGACATGCCGTCAGCACACGCCAGGATGATGCGGGCCTTCTCGGCCGAGCGCCGGTGCGGCATCTTCGTCCGGCGCACCAACTCGGCGCGCTCAGCCTCGGACAACGTGACCGCCACAGCAGAAGGCCCCGAATGCGACATGCCAACAGGGTACTTACTAACCATCAGGATTTCTGGCGCATCACACTAGTGCCGCGACCGGCAAGGTTTGCCCGTCAAGGAGCGGCGTCCGGTGCGTGTGATCGCAAGGCGGTCAGAAGTCCATGTAGCGGAGCTACCTGGGCTTTTGGCCAACGCGGCGAGCGCGCGTGCCGGGCGTCGCGACGGGGCAAACGTTGCCGGGAGGGGCACTAGTCACGGCGCCAATCTGGTGCGCGCCCCGGCGTGGTTCCCCTCCCCCGACGTCCTCGACCTGCGCCGCAGGGCCACGGGACACCTGGGTTTCGGACACGGCATCCACCAGTGCCTGGGACGGCAACTGGCGCGCGTCGAGCTGACGGTGGCCCTGCCCGCGCTGCTCGAACGGTTCCCCACGCTGCGTCTCGCCGTACCGCCCGAGGAGGTGCCGCTGCGGACCGACATGAACATCTACGGCGTGCACCGCCTGCCGGTCACCTGGGACGCGGACCGATCCCCCGGTCGGCGCGGAACGGCCAGTGCGCTGTGCCGGCGGGCGCGTCAGTTCGTCCGCTGCACGGCGCACACCGTGGCCGCGCCGTTGAAGACCTGCCACGAGAGCGTCTGCCGGTCGGTACGCCGGGGGCAGCTGCCGCCGTTCAGCACCGCCGTGATCGCCACGCTGGGCGGCGCGTTCTTCGGTTTCATCGACCTGCTGCAGGGGCACGTGGGTGACATCGTCCTGGTCCCCGGACGGTCTGACGCTCGGCACCATCAGCGGTCTCGGCGGCGCCCTGGGCTATCGCCGCTCCTCGACGTCCGGGGGAAACGGGCCGGCAAGCACCTGGTGCCCCTGACCGCCATCGCCGCCTCCACCGGCCACGCGGCCGCCCACATCGCCGCCCGCTCGACGAGCGGCTCTGGCCGGCTCCGCCGTCCTGCTCGCGCCGGCGGTCGTGACGTCCTCGCCCGCGAGTCCACCCTCCGCCTCGAACCGCGCCGGCCACGACCGGACACCGTCGGCATCAGAGCGGAAGATCGTCGGGCAGAACCCGGAATGCCTTGTGGCGTCCCAGTGGCCGCACAGCCCGGAAGTCGCGACGGTCGAGAGTCAGCACGGCGTCGGTGTCGTAATCAGCGGCGAGGGCGACATTCACCGCGTCCGTGAGATCGAGGTCAAGATCGCGGTAGCGCGCGCGTACGGACTGGGCGACGCCCAAGTGGTCCTCTGTGATCTCGGGCACGGCGATTCGCCCCCGGCGCATCCAGTGTCGGATGTCGTCGACCGCGCTGAGCGCCGCATCCCGGCCGAGTTCACGGGTGGCGACGTGATCGATCTCGGCGAGCAGCAGCGGGGACATCACCAGGAGGCCCGCAGCCATGATCGTTTCGTTCGACGCCTGGTGTTCAGGATGAGTGGAGTCGAGCGCCGCGAGGAGCCCGGACGTGTCCGCGATCACGATGATCACGAGGCGGTACCCGTATCGGTCTCGGCGAGTACGGCGTCGGCGACCGTGTCACGCACCTTGCGCTTGCCGAGAGTGCGACCGGCCCCTTCGAAGGTGCGGGAGAAGAGAGGCTCGCTCCAGACGCGGTTGGCCATGGCCGCGAGGTGGATGCCCTCACGGATGATCTCCGCCTCGCTTATACCGCGCCGCTTGGCCGCCTCTTTGATGATGGCCAGGTCTTCCGGGTCGGCGTAGACATTGGTTCGCTTCATGGACATGTACCAAGACTAGCGTATGTACCAGATTGACGTATGTCATCCACCCAGGGGCCGGGCGGACTGCTGGGGGCGCGGTGACGGCAAGGCGCCCGCACGTCTTCACCAATCGGTGGATCAAGCCTCAAAGCTTGAGCACAAATTCCACACACCCTCTCTTCATTCGGGTCCCGATGGTCTAGATTGACCGTGCTTCAGCTGTTCGGACATGAGGCGACCAATGATGATCTATGGGTCCGACACCATGTAAAGCCAGCTTGTCGCGTCCCCGGCGCCAGATGTCGGGGTGATCAGTTCTCGGAGCCCGAGAGCGGGCCCTGGGTGCGGGGAGCACCCCGGGTTCCGGCGGGTTCCCGCGCACCACGAAAGCCTGGCGGGGCAGGGGAGTCCGCCGCCGCCGGGGCGGGTGTTCAGGTAGCTCTGCGATGGCCGGTCTGTCATGTGCGGCCGGGGGGTGGGGGCCTCCCGAGGGGAGGAGCGGTGCGGGGGGCGGGGGCCTCCCGAGCAGAACAGTGTGAGGCGAACACGTCGAACCACTGGGGACCTTGGGGGGTTCTGTGCGGCAAGGGGGATTAGTCAGCCCGTTTCCGTCGGCGCGCGGGCGTCTGGCGGACGGGGCGAGCAGCCGGCCCGCGATCGACTGGGAGCAGCGGTACCAGCGCACCGTGATCACCAGCGATACCGTGGCCACCGCCTTCGTGGTGGCGACGATCGGCAACTTCTTCGGGGCCCGGGACGCGGCCAACTGGCACGAGAAGTGGGGAATCCTCGCATTCGGCACCGAGCTGCTGGTGCTGGGGGCGCTCGCGGTGAGCCGGGCGTGGGCTCCGGCCGTGCTCGGCCAGGGAGCCGAGGAATTCCGCCGGCTCGGACGCTCGCTGTTCGCGGCGACCGTCGTACTGGCCCTCGGCGGGATCGCCCTCACCTCGCGCAACATCAAGTTATGGATCTTCGTCGCGGTCCCCGCGATCGCGCTCGTCACCATGACCTCGCGGTATCTGCTGCGCCTTGGGCTGCACAAGCAGCGGAAGGAAGGACGGTGCCTGAGACCGGTGCTCGCCGCCGGGAGCCCGGCCACCGTGCACGACCTGATCACCCGGACCCGCAAGTTCCCGCACCTCGGCTGGCGGGTGGACGCCGTGTGCACGACGGACGGTCTCGGGATCGACGGTGACCAACTGGACGGCGTGCCGGTCGTCGGCCCGCTGGCGGACGTCGCGGGCCACGTCCGCCGCGACGGCTACCGGGTCGTCGCGGTCACACCGGACCCGCACTGGTCACCGGACCGGCTGCAACGGCTGGCCTGGAACCTGGAGGGCAGTGACGCCGAGATGGTCGTGGCCCCGGTTCTGATGGAGGTGGCCGGCCCGCGGCTGCACATCGACGCGGTGCTCGGGATCCCGCTGCTGCGGGTCAGCATGCCGGCCTTCACCGGGGGCCGCCGGGCGGTCAAAGAGGTCGTCGACCGGATCGGCGCGGCGATCCTGCTGATGCTGTTCGCGCCGCTGATGGTGGTCGTCGGGCTGCTCGTGCTGGCGGACAGCCGGGGTGGGGCGTTCTACCGCCAGCGCAGGGTCGGCAAGGACGGCCGCGAGTTCACCATCCTCAAGTTCCGCACCATGGTCACCGGGGCGCACGGGGCACGCGCCGTCCTGGCCGACCGCAACGAGGGCGCGGGGCTGCTGTTCAAGCTCCGCCGGGACCCGCGGGTGACCCGGGTGGGAGCGGTGCTGCGCCGGTACTCGATCGACGAGCTCCCGCAGCTTTTCAACGTGCTCACCGGATCGATGTCGCTCGTCGGTCCGCGGCCTCCGTTGCCGGAGGAGTCCGCCGCGTACGGCCCGGACATCCGGCGGCGGCTGCTCGTCAAGCCCGGGCTCACCGGACTGTGGCAGATCAGCGGGCGCAGCGACCTGCCGTGGGAGGAGGCCGTCCGCCTCGACCTGCGGTACGTGGAGGACTGGTCGCTCGCCCTCGACACAGTGATCTTGTGGAAGACGCTGCGTGCGGTGCTCCAGGGGCGGGGGGCCTACTGATACGCGGGGGGAATTGTCCGGTCGGCGCACGGACCACAGGCCAGAGGGGCCTGTCTGGGGGGAGGAACGAGTCATGAGAGTCAGCGTTTTCGGGCTCGGCTACGTGGGCTGCGTGTCGGCCGCGTGCCTGGCGAGCCTGGGTCACGAGGTCATCGGGGTGGACGTGAACCAGGTGAAGGTCGACCTGGTCAACGACGGCAAGGCCCCGGTGGTCGAGGAGCGGATCGGCGAGCTCACGGCCGAGGTCGCGCGGACCGGGGCGTTACGCGCCACCGGCGACGTCCGCGAGGCGATCATGGGCAGCGACGTGTCGCTGGTCTGCGTGGGCACACCGTCGGAGGCCAACGGCAGCCTGTGCACCACGTACTTGGAGCGGGTCACCGAGCAGATCGGCGCGGCGCTGGCCGAGGGGGCCGAGCGGGGGGTGCGGCACACCGTCGTGTTCCGCAGCACCATGCTCCCGGGCACGTGCGTGAACCTGCTGGTACCGATTCTGGAGAAGTACGTCGGCGGCACGGCCGGGGTGGACTTCGGGGTCGCGGTCAACCCGGAGTTCCTGCGCGAGGGCACGAGCGTGCGGGACTTCTTCGACCCGCCCAAGACCGTCATCGGCGAGCTCGACCCGGCGAGCGGCGACGCGGTGGCCGCGCTCTACGACGGCCTGCCCGGCGAGGTGTTCCGGGTGCCGGTCCCGACGGCCGAGGCGATCAAATACGCGGACAACGCGTTCCACGGCCTCAAGATCGGCTTCGCGAACGAGCTGGGCGCGGTGTACCAGGCGCTCGGGGTGGACTCGCACCAGGTGATGGACGTGTTCCTGGCCGACCGCAAGCTGAACATCAGTCCCGCCTATCTGCGGCCCGGCTTCGCCTTCGGCGGCTCCTGCCTGCCCAAGGACCTGCGCAGCCTGGTCCACGCGGCGCGGCGGGCCGACGTCTCGGTGCCCATCCTCTCCCACGTGCTGGCCTCCAACTCCGACCATCTGCAGCGCGCGGTGGACCTGGTCGAGCGCACCGGCAGGCGCCGGGTGGGCCTGTTCGGGCTGTCCTTCAAGCCCGGCACCGACGACCTCCGCGAGAGCCCGCTCGTCGAGCTGGCGGAGAGGCTCTTCGGCAAGGGGTACGACCTGCGGATCCACGACGCCAACGTGAGCCTGTCCCGGCTGATCGGCGCGAACCGCGAGTACATCGAGACCCGGCTGCCGCACCTCGCGCAGCTGCTCGCGGACTCCGTCGACGAGGTGCTCGACCACGCCGAGGTGTGCCTGGTCGGGACCAGGGACCCGGCCGTACTGTCGGCGCTGCCCCGAAGCGGCGGCCCGGTGATCGTCGATCTCGTCCGCCTTCCCGACGCCGAGGCGCGCCGGGCCGAACCGGGGTACGTGGGCCTTGCCTGGTGACACATCGTTCGGCGACACGGCCGGCGACGAGCGGCAGGGCCGGCGTGCGCTGATCCTGGTGGAGAACCTGTCGGTGCCGTTCGACCGGCGGGTGTGGCAGGAGTGCACGACGCTGCGCGACGCGGGCTGGACGGTGCACGTCATCTGTCCCCGGGGGAGCAAGCGGGACACGGAGCCGGAGGCGGAGATCGACGGGGTGCGGATCCACCGCTACCCGTTGCGTGCGGCCACCGGAGGACCGGCCGGCTACCTGCGGGAGTACGGATCGGCGCTGTGGCACACGGTCCGGCTGGCCCGCGGGATCGGCCCGGTCGACGTGGTCCACGCCTGCAACCCGCCCGACCTGCTGTTCCTGCCGGCACGGTGGCTGAAGCGGCGCGGCGCGCGGTTCGTCTTCGACCAGCACGACCTGGTGCCGGAGCTGTACCTCTCCCGGTTCGGCCGCGGCGAGGACCTGCTCTACCGCGCCGTGTGCGCGCTGGAACGGCTGACGTACCGGGCCGCGGACGTCGTGCTCGCCACGAACGAGAGTTACCGGGACGTCGCGGTGCGCCGTGGCGGCCGGCGGCCGGAGGACGTGTTCGTGGTGCGCAGCGCGCCCCAGACCGACCGGTTCCGACCGGTGCCGCCGGAACCGGAGTTGAAGCGCGGCAAGCCCCATCTGCTGTGTTACCTCGGCGTCATGGGCCCGCAGGACGGCGTCGACTACGCCTTGCGGGCGCTCGCGAAGCTGCGCGACGAGCTCGGGCGGACCGACTGGCACGCGGTGTTCGTCGGCGCCGGCGACGCCTTCGACGCGATGGTGGAGCTGTCCCGGCGGCTCGGGCTCTCCGGGCAGGTGCGGTTCACCGGGCGCGTTCCGGACGCCGACCTGATCCGCTACCTGTCCACCGCGGACGTGTGCCTGTCCCCCGACCCGCGCAATCCGCTCAACGACGTGTCGACCATGAACAAGGTCCTGGAGTACATGGCGATGGGCCGGCCGATCGTCTCGTTCGACCTCCGGGAGGCGCGCGTCTCCGCCGGTGACGCCGCCGTCTACGCGCCCGCCAACGACGAGGCCGCGTTCGCCGAGCAGATCGCGCTGCTCCTCGACGATCCGGAGAGGCGGGCCCGGATGGGCCGGATCGGCCAGGAGCGGATCAACGGGCGGCTGTCCTGGCGGAACTCGCAGGCGTCGCTGCTCGCCGCCTACGCCGCTGCCTGCGGTGACCGGGCTCCGGTGTCGGCGGGCGATCCGGGCCGACCAGGGAAGAGGCCGCGGCGTTGAACGACGACACGATCCGCCTGGCCACCATCGGGCGGATCCTCCGCCTGCGCTGGCGGCTTCTCGCCGTCCTCACCGTGCTGGGCGCGCTCGTCGGCTACGGCGCGTCGGCGGTGCTGTTCCCGCCGCGGTACACGGCGTCGGCGTCGGTACTGCTGCTCGGGCAGTGGGAAGAGCGCGAGCTGCTGACCCAGGTGGACATCGCGACCAGTTCGTCGGTCGCCGACCGCACGGCCGCCGAGCTCGGCTGGAGCGGAGTCGGCGGCGACGAGCTGCGGGACCGGGTGACGGCCGAGGCCGCCGACGGGAACATCATCAAGATCTCGGGTACGGCCGACACCCCGGAGCGCGCGCAGCGGCTCTCCGACCAAGCGGCCCGGGAATTCGTCGAGTTCGCCGCGCGGATCACCGGCGGCGGCACCGGCTCCGAAGCCACCGCGGCGCCCGAGGCGCTGCGGAAGAAGGTCGACGAGACCAGCCGCCGCATCACCGACCTGGCGAACGCGGCCGATCCGGGGCGGACCGTGGAGGGCGTGCAGGCCCGCACCGCGCTCGAGAAGCTGCGCACGTCGCTGGAGGAGGCCATGACGAAGCTGGACCAGGCCGCCCCCGCGAACAACAAGGCGGGCATGGTCGTCATGGGACCGGCGGCCCGGCCGGGCGACGAGGCGCCGCCGACGACGACGCAGCTCGTCGTCGGCGGGGCGCTGCTGTTCTTCCTGGTCGCGGTCGTCGGCCATCTCACCGCCGCGCGGATGAATCGCCGGCTGCGCGCCGGACCGGAGATCGCCGCGGCGCTGGGCTCGGTGCTCCTCGGCACCGTCGACGTACCTGAGGAACGTGGCGCGCACCAGCCGGGAGCCCCTGGCCCGCGGGCCCGGATCCGGCGGCTTCTCGGCGTCGACACCCGGTGGGACACACCGGCCCCGCAGCGGTCCCGCGACGAGGCCGGCAGGCGGATCCGCTACCGGCGGGTCTGCGCGCGCCTCCGGGAACAGCTGCCGGCCCCGCGGCGGCTGCTGGTGGTCGTACCGGACGGCGACGAGATCGCCCGCCGGGCCGCCGGGCAGCTCGTCGCCGAGGCCAGGAGCGAGCCTTCGCCGGCCTCTGCGGGCAGGGGGTACCCCGTGCTGCGGGTGGTGGAGGTCCCGGTGGACCGGCCGACGGTGCCGGACCGCGGCCCGGAGTCCGGCGCCCTGGTCGTCCTCAGCGCGGGCAACTGGACCGCGGAGGAGGTCGGCGGCATCGCCGAGGCGTGCGCGGACGGCAGGCACGAGGTCGTCGGCGTTGTCGTCGCCGGCCCGGTCCGGGCCCGCCCGACGCGGTCCGCCGACCACACTGAGGACCACCCCACTGTGGCGCTCGCGGTTCACGGTCGCGCGACGGGAGATTCAGGGTGACGACGAGCACGACGCCGGAGTCGTCGGCCGCCGCTCCGTTGCTGGACCTGCGGTCGCTGGTCGTGGCGGTGCGCAGACGCCGCCGCCTCTGGTGTTCCCTGGCGCTCCTGGGACTGCTGGCCGGCGTGGCGGTGGCGGTCCTGCTGCCCCCGCCGCCGAGCGCGGTGACCAAGGTGCTGGTCGCGCACGCGGAGGACCAGCCGAACGACATGGGAACGCTGATCCGCACCGACGTCGCCGTGCTGGGGACCACGCGGATCGCCGACAAGGCCCTGCGGTCCCTCAAGTCCTCCGAGGCCCCGGAGGACTTCCTGCGGGACTACCGGGGCACCGGCTTGACCAACAACCTGTTGCAGATCGATGTGGCGGGTTCCAGCGACGAGGACGCGGTGGCCCGCGCCAAGGCGCTGGCCGACGCGTTCGTCGCGGACCATGTGCGGCGGATGCGGGAAACCGCGGCGGCCGAGGCCAAGGCCCTGCTCGACCAGCGTGACCGTATGCGGGACGAACTCGCCGAGGTCAACAAGGAGATCGGCGTCCGGTCGCCGGAGACGGAGAGCGACCCGAGGGAGTCGGCGGGCGTCGAGACGCTCTTCGCCCGCCGGGCCGAGCTCAACTCGCGGATCGCCGATTTCGACCAGCGCGCCGCGGAGGCCCGGACGGGCACGCCCAAGGTCGTCGCCGGCACGCAGATCGTGGACGCCCCGCGCCCGGTGCGGCACTCCCTGCCCAAGGCCGCCGCCACCGACGCCGCGATCGGACTCGTCCTCGGGCTCGTCCTCGGGCTCGCGCTGGCCGCGGTCCACACGGTGGTGGCGGACCGCCCCGTGCTCCGCCGGGACATCGCGGCGAACCTGGGCGCCTCGGTCATCGCGGAGCTGCCCCACCGGTCGGGCGGACTGTGGCGGCGCCGACGGACCCGGGTGGCACGCGAGCGGCTCACCACCAGCCTGGCCCGTACCGTGCGCGGCTCCGCGGAACCGGTGTCGTTGCTGGAGCTGGGCTGTGCGCGCGGTACGAGCGTGATCGCCCTGGACGTCGCCGGGGCGCTGGCGGCGGAGGGGCCGTTGGTCGTCGTCGACGGCCTGCCCGGCCCGCAGCTCGCCAGGCGCCGCCCGAAACCGGGAGACCCCACCGTGGTCAGCGGCGAGCGTGCCGCGGCCGTGTCGGATCAGGAGCGCCGGCTCGGTGTCGGCTCGGTCGCGCCCGGCACGGCGTGGACCGACCTCCAGTACCTCGGCACGCGGACCGTGCTCGTCGTGCGGGCCGGACACGGCAGTGCCGCATGGCTGCACACCGTGGCGCGGCAACTCGCGGACCAGCGCGTCGCGGTGATCGGTGTGGTGCTGATCGACCCCGACCCGTGGGACCGGACCGACGGCACTCTGTGGGACGGGCTGCACACCGCGCTGCGCGGCCACCACGAGCGGCCGGCCCGGGAGAACGCGCCGGGCCGGGCGTGGACGGAGCGGCCGTCATGGACACGGGTCCCGGACATCGACCAGGAGGCGCGGTAGGACATGTGTGGCATCACGGGCACGTACCGGTGGCCGGACGGGAAGGCCGTGACCGACCGGCTCACCGAGACCCTCGCCCACCGCGGTCCGGACGGGGCGGGCCGGTACAGCCATCCCGCCGGTGACGGAGAGGTGCACCTCGGGCACCGCCGGCTGGCCATCATCGACCTGTCCGGGACCGGCGCCCAGCCGATGGTCTCGGGCGGCCTCGCCCTGACGTACAACGGCGAGCTGTACAACGCGCCCGAGCTGCGTGCCGAGCTGGCGGCCGCCGGGGCGCGCTTCCGCGGGACCTCCGACACCGAGGTGGTGCTCGAGGCCTGGCGGCGCTGGGGCACGGGCTGTCTGCCCCGGCTGCGCGGCATGTTCGCGTTCGGGATCTTCGACGAGCGAACCGGTGACCTGGTGCTCGCCCGCGACCAGCTCGGCATCAAGCCGTTGTTCCTGCTCCGGCGCGGTGCGGGCCTGGTGTTCGCCTCCGAGCTCAAGGCGCTCGCCGCCGCGACCGGTGGGTCGCTCGAGGTGGACCACGGGGCGCTGGTGGCCTCGCTGCTGTACTACTGGGTGCCGGACTCGCGCTGCGCGTTCCGCGAGGCGGAGAAGCTGCCGCCGGGGAGCTGGCTCAGGTGCCGGCCCGACGGCCGGGTGGAGCGCGGCACCTACTGGAACCTCCGGGACGTCGCCGCCGAGGGCCGGGAGCGGGCCCGGACCGGCGATCAGCCGGACCTGGCCGCCGTCGTCGAGGAGTCGACCCGGCGCCACCTGCTCTCCGACGTACCCGTGGCGACCTTCCTCTCCGGCGGCCTCGACTCCAGCTACCTGACCGCGCTCGCGGCCCGCCACCGACCCGGGATCTCCGCCTACACGATCGGATTCCGCCCCGAGGACGCCAAGTTCGAGGCGATGCCGGACGACCTGCGCTACGCCCGGCAGGTGGCCGAGCGGTTCGGTGTCGACCTGCACGAGATCGAGATCGCTCCGAACGTGCTCGACCTGCTGCCGCGGATGACGTACCACCTGGACGAGCCGATCGGCGACCCCGCCGCGATCAACACGTTCCTGATCTGCTCGGCCGCCCGGGAGGCCGGGGTCAAGGTGATGCTCTCGGGGATGGGTGCCGACGAGCTGTTCGCCGGTTACCGCAAGCACCTGGCCAACCTGCTCGCGCTGCGCTACCAGCGCGTCCCGCGGCCGCTGCGGCGCGGGGTGTCCGGGGCTGTGGACCGGCTGCCGGTCGCGACGGCCCGCCGGGGGTACCGTTCGGTGCGCTTCGCGAAGCGGTTCCTCTCCTTCGCCGACCTGCCGGAGGAGACCGCGTTCCGGCGCAGCTACACCATGTACGACCAGGACGAGCTGCTGGCCCTGGTCGATCCGGACCTGGCCGGGACGGTCACGGACGTGCTGACCGAGCACGCGGACGTCTACCAGGACAACGACCTCGACGACTTCGTCAACCGCATGTGCCTGGCCGACGCCCGGATGTTCCTGCCGGGCCTGAACCTCGCGTACACCGACCGGTCGAGCATGGCCGCGTCGACCGAGGTGCGCGTGCCGTACGTGGACGTCGAGGTGGTCGAGGCGGCGTTCGCCGTGCCCGGCGAACGCAAGATCGCCGGGCGGCAGGGCAAGGCCGTCCTCAAGGAGGCGGCCACCTCGATCCTGCCCCGGGAGATCGTCTACCGGCCCAAGGGCCTGTTCAGCGCGCCGCTGCGCGCCTGGATGAGCCGGGATCTGGCACCGCTGGTCCGCGAGGTGGTGCACGACGGCGTGCTCGTCAGCTCCGGGCTGCTGCGCCGCGACGCGCTGGCGCGCATGGTCGCCGAGGACGCCGCCGGGCAGCGGGACTTCTCCAAGCATCTGTGGCATGTGCTGACCCTCGAGTACTGGTACCGCGACGCGACCTCCGGAGTCCGGCCGGAGCACTCGCCCGGCGGCATGGAAGACGGCTCAGAAACAAGGGGACTTGGGTGAAACAGGTTGTGCAGAACTACAAGAGCGGCGAGCTGGCGGTCCTCGACGTGCCGGTGCCGGGGTGCAAGCCGGGCGGTGTGCTGGTCCGCAGCGCCTACTCGCTGATATCCACCGGGACCGAGCTCATGAAGGTGTCCGAGGCCGGCATGTCGATGCTGGGCAAGGCCCGCTCCCGTCCCGACCAGGTGGCCAAGGTCATGCAGAGCGTGGCCACCAACGGGGTGCCCGCCACCTACCGCAAGGTGATGGGCAAGCTGGACTCCTACACACCGCTGGGCTACTCGTTGTGCGGGGTGGTCGAGCAGGTCGGCACCGGCATCGACGATGTGGCGGTCGGCGACCTCGTGGCCTGCGCCGGCAACGAGCACGCGTTGCACGCCGAGCTGAACTGGGTGCCGAAGAACCTCTACGCCCGGGTGCCGGACGGTCTCGCGCCGCGCCACGCGGCCTTCGGCACCGTCGGGTCGATCGCGTTGCAGGGCGTCCGGCGCGGCGAGCCACAACTCGGTGACGTGGCGCTGGTCATCGGCCTCGGCCTGATCGGGCAGCTGGTCGTGCAGCTCCTCACCGCGTCGGGGGTCCGCGTCCTCGGCGTCGACCCCGACCCGACACGCTGCGAGCTCGCCGAGCGGCTGGGCGCCGCGGCCTGCGGCGATCCCGCGGCCGCGGCCGTGGAGGCCGCCGTCGCCGAACTCACCGGCGGTCACGGCGTGGACCAGGTGTACCTGGCCGCCGGCGGCGACAGCAACCAGCCCGTCGAGCTGGCCGCCCGGCTCTGCCGGGACCGCGGCCGGGTCGTCGACATCGGCAAGACCCGCCTGGACCTGCCGTGGAACGCGTACTACGAGAAGGAGCTCGACGTCCGGTTCTCCCGCAGTTACGGCCCCGGGCGCTACGACCGGGAGTACGAGCTCGAAGGGCGCGACTACCCGATCGGCTATGTGCGCTGGACCGAGCGCCGCAACCTGGCGTGCGTCCTCGATCTCCTGGCCCGCGGCAGCGTCGACGTCGAGCCCTTGGTCTCCCACGTCGCCGACTTCGACGACGCCGTCGAGACGTACCGGAGCCTGAAGGACGGCGGCCTGAAGGCCGTGGCCGTGCTGTTCCGGTACCCGGGACCCGCGGCGGACGGAGCGGCGGCGGAAGGAGCGGCGGAGGCCCCGGCGGTCACCGTGCCCGCGGTACGGCGCGGCGGCGGAGCGACCGCCCCTGCCCGGTCCGCCAAGGCGCCGGTGAGGCTGGCGTTCGTCGGCGCGGGGAACTACGCGACCTCGATGCTGCTGCCGCACCTGGCACAGCGCGACGGCGTCGAGCTGTCGGCCGTCGTCACCACGACGGCGCTGTCCGCGGCCAACGCGCGACGGAAGTTCGGCTTCGCCGAGGCGACCACCGATCTCGACGCCGTGCTCGGCGACACCTCCATCGACGCGGTGTTCGTGGTCACCCGGCACAGCTCGCACGCCGAACTGACCCAGAAAGCACTACGGGCCGGCAAAGCGGTGTTCGTGGAGAAGCCACTGGCCCTCACCGAGGACGAGCTGGCCGGCGTGCTCACGGCCGTGGAGGAGTCCGGCAACGACCGGCTGCAGGTGGGCTTCAACCGCCGGTTCGCGCCGCTGTTGCGGGAGGCCAGGAAGCGGTTCGGCGTCCGGACCGGTCCGGCGAGCCTGCGCTACCTCGTCAACGCGGGCCGGCTGCAACACGGCAGCTGGTACCTCCACCAGGGCACCGAGGGCTCGCGCTTCGCCGGCGAGGGCGGGCACTTCATCGACACGGCGAGCTGGCTGCTCGACGCCGACCCGGTCTCGGTGTACGCGGTCGCCGCGTCCGGCAACGAGGGCAGCGGTGACGTCCAGGTGGTGCTGCACTACCCGGACGGGTCCACCGCCACCATCAGCTACGTCACCACCGGCGCGCCCGGCTTCCCCAAGGAGACGCTGGACCTCGTCGCGGACGGCAAGGTGCTGCGGCTCGACGACTTCGTCCGTGCCGCTGTGTACGACGGCCGCCGCAAGCGGTGGGTCAGTTCGCGGCTGCCCAAGGCCCGGGACAAGGGCCAGTCCGCCGAGCTGGCCGCGTTCGTCAAGGCCGTGCGGACCGGCGGGCCGATGCCGGTGCCGCTGGAGTCGCTGGTCGCCACCACGTCGGCCACCCTCGCCGTCCGGGCCGGCCTGGCCGGCGGCGCGCCGGTGACGTTGGCGAGGGCGCGATGACGGTGAACCCGGGGAGTCCGGGCTGGTACCTGCGGCGGCTGTCCCGGATGGGACCGCGGGAGGTCGGCGGCCGGGTGGGCGACGCGGTGCGCAGGCGGCGGTGGCGGTCGGCGCCGCCCGCGTGCCCGGCGGTGACCGGCGCCCGTTTCACCGCGGCACTGCCCGCCGGGACGATCGCCGCCGTGCCCCCGGACGCCGCGAAACGCCTCATCACCGAGGCGGACCGGCTGATGCACGGGCACGCCGAGTATTTCGGGGTGGTCCGCGACGACCTGACCGACCCGGACTGGTGGCGCGACCCGAGGACCGGGCGCCGGGCTCCGTCGGGCTACGCCTTCGACGTGCCGTACCGGAACGAGGACGCGGTCGGGGACATCAAGCAGATCTGGGAGCTGTCCCGGCATCAGTACCTCACCGTGCTCGCCGCCGCGTACGCGGTCACCGGGAACGAGCGGTACGCCGAGCGGGTCGCCGAGCACCTGCGGTCGTGGTGGGCGGCCAACCCACCGCTGCGCGGCGTGCACTGGACCAGCGGCATCGAGTTGGGCATCCGGCTCCTCTCCTGGGTGTGGATCCGCCGGCTGCTCGACGGCTGGCCGGGCGCGGCCGGTCTTTTCGAGGGCGACCCGGTGGCGCTGAACCAGATCTGGCACCACCAGCGGTGGCTTGCCGCCTTCCCCAGCCGGGGGTCGTCGGCGAACAACCACGTCATCGCCGAGGCCGCCGGGCAGTTCGCCGCGGCCTGCGCGTTCGGGTGGTTCCCCTCCTCGGCGCGCTGGCGAGCCGACGCGCTGAGGTCGCTGGAGCTCCATCTGCGCGGCAACACCTTTCGCTCCGGCCTCAACCGCGAGCTGGCCACCGAGTACCACGGACTTGTCCTCGAGCTCGGCCTGGCCGCGGTGGCCGAGGCGGACGGAGCCGGCGTGCCGGTCCCCGCGTCGGTCCGGCTGGTCCTGCTGCGGATGACCGACGCGCTCGCGGCCGTCGTGGACAACCGGTTACGGCCGCCGCGCCAGGGCGACGCGGACGACGGGCACGGTCTGGTCGTCGACGGCGCGGGCACCGACCGCTGGGCCTCGCTCCTCGCCACGGGGGACGCCGTGTTCGGCCGGCTCTCCTGGTGGCCGGAGGTGACCGGCACCGATGTGCGCACCCCGCTGCTCGCCGCGCTCATCCGGCCGTACTCGAAGAGCGAGGCGGCACCGGCCGTGTCCCGCCCTCGGAGCCGGCCGGCCCATTTCGCCGACGCGGGGCTGACCATCCTGCGCGGTCCCGCGGAGATCTGGTGCCGCTGCGACGGTGGTCCGCACGGCTTCCTGTCCATCGCCGCGCACGCCCACGCGGACGCGCTGTCCGTGGAGGTCCGGCACGACGGGGTCGACGTGCTCGCCGACCCGGGGACGTTCTGCTACCACGGGCAGCCCGAGTGGCGGCAGTACTTCCGGTCGACCCTGGGCCACAACACCCTGCGGCTGGACGGCGGTGACCAGTCCGTCTCCGGCGGTCCGTTCCTGTGGACCCGGCACGCCCGCAGCCGCGTCCTGGCCGTGGACGCGTCCGGCGCCTCCGACAGGGGCGTTGTCCGCTGGTGTGCCGAGCACGACGGTTACCGGCCCTCCGTGCACCGCCGCCGGGTGGAGCTGATCGCCGCGAGCAAGGAATTGCGGGTGGTCGACGAGGTGCGCGGCCCGCGCCGGGCCGTGCGGCTGGCGTTCCACCTCGGCCCGGCGATCGCCGCGAACCTGGCGGGCGACCGGGCGGAGCTCACCTGGACCCGGGACGGCGAGGACCGCTCCGCGGTGCTCGACCTGCCCGGGCAGCTGAGCTGGCGAGCGCATCGCGGCGAGAGCGACCCTCCGCTGGGCTGGTACTCCGCCGGCTTCGGCCGCAAGGAACCCGCCACCACGCTGGTCGGCACCGGATTCGCCGACGGCGCGGAGGGGTTCACCACCGTGCTCGGGTTCCGCGACCAGGGGAGGGAGGATACGTGACGAAGTGGCTGCGCCGGGTGCTTCCGGCGGCACCGCTGGCACTGACCCTGCTGGCGGCGACCGGCTGTGAGAGCCCGCCGGACGCGCGGCCCGCGCCGACCGCCGCGTCGGCCACGTCCGTGGCCCGGGTGTGCGCCGAGCCCCCGGCCGGGCCGACGGAGGCGCCGGCGGACGCGGTGACGGTCGACCCCGCGGTGGTCGGCGACCTGGCCGAGAAGACCAGGAGCAGCCCACCGGGCACCACGTTCTGGCTCCGACCGGGCAAGCACAGGCTCGAACCGGAGCGCTACGCCCAGGTCATCGCCAAGGAGGGGAACCGCTACCTCGGCGCGCCGGGCGCGGTGCTCGACGGCGGGAGGACCAACAACTACGCGTTCAGCGGCACCGCCCGCGACGTCACCATCCGCCACCTGACCGTGCAGCGCTTCGTCGCGCCGAACAACGAGGGCGTGGTCAACCACGACATGGCCGACGGGTGGGTGATCGAGCACGCGAGGATCCAGTACAACTCCGGCGCAGGGCTGATGGCCGGTGCCCGCCAGCGGGTCCGCGCCAGCTGCCTGCGCGGCAACGGGCAGTACGGAATGAACGCCTACAAGGCCGGCGACTCCATCAGGGGCCTGGTGGTCGAGGGCAACGAGATCGTGGGCAACAACACCGACGACTGGGAGCGGCGGAAGCCGGGCTGCGGCTGCACGGGAGGCGTCAAGTTCTGGGCCGTCGACGGCGCCGACATCCGCGGCAACTGGGTGCACGACAACCGCGGGGCCGGGTTGTGGGCGGACAACAACAACAACGACTTCCGTATCGAGGGCAACCTGCTCGAGGCCAACGACGGTGCCGCGCTGATGTACGAGACCAGCTACAACGCGGTCATCCGGAACAACACGATCCGGCGGAACAACTGGGTCGAGGGCCGCACGTACGCCGACCGCGGCGACACCTTCCCGTACGCGACCCTCTACGTGTCCGAGTCCGGCGGCGAACCACGGGTCCGGGCCCGTACGGACAAGATCGAGATCTACGGGAACCTGCTGGAGGACAACTGGTCCGGGATCACCCTGTGGGAGAACGCCGACCGGTTCTGCAACAGCCCGGCCAACACCTCCACCGGTTACTGCACGTTGCTGGTGCGGGACACCGACCGCTGCGCCCGTCCGGCGATCGCCACCGCGCCGCTCTACGCCGACTGCCGGTGGCGGACCCAGCGGGTGGACATCCACGACAACCGCTTCCT
The DNA here is from genome assembly GCF_052983195.1 of Streptomyces hebeiensis. Taxonomy (NCBI): domain Bacteria; kingdom Bacillati; phylum Actinomycetota; class Actinomycetes; order Kitasatosporales; family Streptomycetaceae; genus Streptomyces; species Streptomyces hebeiensis. The sequence continues at coordinate 6,166,730 of NZ_CM129812.1, read as the reverse complement.
GCTGGACACGTCCGTCGTCCGTTGCGACGAGGAGTGCGGCCGCATGGCGGTCCTCGCCAACTACGGCACCTATCCGGACTGGTCGCCGTACAAGGGCAAGCGGGTGGCCGAGGCGATCACGCTGAAGCAGCGCAACCGCTGGTACGACAACGTCTACGCCGGACCATGGAGCTTCGTCGCCACCGACACGGACCGGACGCTCGACTTCGCGCAGTGGCAGGGCACGCCGTACCAGCAGGACGCGGGCAGCACCTTCCGGTCACGGGCCGGTGATTGAGATGAGCGGGTACCTGGCGCGCGGCGGGCCGCCGGGCGGAGCCGATACGGCGGGCGCGCCGCCGGGCGCCGAACCGCGCCCCGCCGGCACACCGAAGACCGTCGGGATCGTCTGGGGATTGCTGGCCCTCAACACGCTCGGCTCCGCCGGGGCGAAGACCATCGTCCCGCTGCCCCGCTCCCTCATCCAGATGGTGACCATGGGCGCGCTGGGCGCCGCGTTCGCGCTGGCGCTCGCCGTCAATCTCCGGCTGCGCGTCCGGTCCAGCGCCTTCGTGTTCCTGCTCACCCTGCTGCTGGTGCCGAGCGTGATCTCCAGCGCGAACCTGGAAGTCGGGTTCGGCGCGCTGTTCCGCTGCGCCCGGCTGGCTCTCTTCGTCGGCACGCTGTGGCTGCTCAGCCGCTGGTGGGACGGCAGCCTGACGTTCGTCCGGTACCACATCCGGATGTACTTCGCGGTGCTCGGGCTGGTGGCCGCCGGGCTGGTCGTCTCACCGGGCACGGCCCTGCCCGAGTACTACGGCGGCCGCCTCGTCGGCGCGTTGTGGCCGCTCACCCCGCCGCAGATCGGACAGTACTCCGCGGTGATCATCGGGCTCACCGTGCTGCTCCTGCTGGGCCGCCGCACCACCGGGGCCGGCGCGGCGGTGATCATCGTGCCGTCACTCGTCCTGCTCGCGCTGACCCATACCCGGACGGCCACGCTCGGCCTGCTCATCGGGTTGGTGCTGGCGATCGGCTCGCTCATGCTGGCCAGCGCCGCCGCCCGCCGGTTCTTCGCCTGGGCGGTGCTGTGCGCCACGGTGGCCGCGGTGGTGTTCAGCTCCGCGCTGCAGGCGTGGTTCCTGCGCGGACAGAGCCAGGAGAACCTGTCCAGCCTCACCGGCCGGGCCAAGGTCTGGGACGCCCTGCTGGCAGCGCCCCGGACGAGCTCGGAGCAGGTGTTCGGCGTCGGCCTGGGCGACAAGTCGTTCGGCGGGCTGCCGATCGACAACAGCTGGCTGGCCGTCTACAACGAGCAGGGTCTCATCGGCGTCGCCCTCGTGGCGGCGTTCATCCTCGTGCTGGGCGGCGTCGCGTTGCTGCGGCCCCCCTCCCCGGCACGGGCCTGCGCGATCTTCCTGATCAGCTACGTCGGGATCTCGTCGTACACCGAGGCCGGCCTCGGTGACGCCTCGCCGTATCTGCTGCATCTGGCCCTGGCCGCCTCGCTGCTCGCGGCACCCGCCGCGGCCACGCCACGGCCGACGGCCACGCCCCTCACAACGGCGGCGGTTCCTCGACGACGTATCCCGCTATGGGCCCGGAGGTGACCTTGAGCATGCACGTTCTCGTGGCGCACAACCGCTACTCCTCGGCGCAGCCGAGCGGGGAGAACAGGGTTGTCGACCAGGAAGTGGGGCTGCTGCGCGCGGCCGGCCACCGGGTCGAGGTGTTCGAGCGGCGCAGCGACGACATCGCCGCCCGGTCCCTGTGGGGCAAGGCCGCGGTGCCGCTCCTGGTGCCGTGGAACCCGGCGGTCCGTACGGAGCTCACCGCGCGGCTGCGCGCCGAGCGGCCGGACGTGGTGCACGTCCACAACGTCTTCCCGCTGCTGTCGCCGGCGGTCCTCGCCGCCTGCGCCGACGTCGGCGTACCCGTCGTCGCCACGCTGCACAACTACACCCAGGTCTGTCCGCCCGGCACGCTGCACCGGGACGGCCGGTCGTGCACCGAGTGCGTCGGGTCGGCGGCGGCGCTGCCCGCCGTCCGGCACGGCTGCTACCGGAACTCCCGCCTCGCGACGGTGCCGCTCGCCGTCGGCCTGACGGTCAACCGGCGGCGGTGGTGGTCCGGCGTGGAGCGGTTCTTCTGCATCTCCGCGGCGCAGCGCGACATCCTGGCGCGGTCCGGCATGCCGGCCGACCGGCTGGTGGTGAAGCACAACTTCGTGCCGGAGCCCGGCACCCGCCGAGCGGGCGCCGGCGAACACCTGCTCTTCCTCGGCCGGCTCGCGGAGGCCAAAGGAGTGCGGCTGCTCATGGCCGCGTGGGACGAGATCGCGGCGGACGGCGGTGTGGGCGTACCGCTCGTGCTCGCCGGCGCGGGGCCGCTGGAGGGCGAGGTGACCGCCTGGGCGGCGGGCCGGGACGACGTGCGGTACGTCGGCCTGTACGACCCGGCCCAGTGCCGGCGGGCCGTCGCGCGGTCGGTCGCCGTGGTGGCTCCTTCCATGGCCCGGGAGACGTTCGGCCTGGTGGTCGCCGAGGCGATGGCGGCGGGGGTCCCGGCCGTCGCCGCCGGTCACGGCGCCTTCGTGGAACTCGTCGAGGACGGGGTGACCGGGCTGCTGCACCGGCCGGGCGAGCCCGCCTCGCTCGCGTCCCGCGTGCGCCGGATCGTGGCCGAGCGGGCCCGCAACCGGGAGATGGGCGAGGCGGCCCGGCGCCGCTACGAGCAGTACTTCAGCCCGGCCGTCGGCCTGGAGCGCCTGGAGGACGAGTACCGCTCCGCGATCGCGGGTCGGACGGAATCAATGGGGGGCAGTAGATGACACGATGCCGACTCTGCGGCTCGGCGACGCTGGCGAGCGTCGTCGATCTCGGGGCGACGCCACCGTGCGAGAGCTTTCTCACCGCGGACCAACTGGATCAGCCGGAGCCCGCGTACCCGCTGCACCTGCGGGTCTGCACCGACTGCTGGCTGGCCCAGATACCTCCGCTGATCACGCCGGAGGAGACGTTCACGCAGTACGCGTACTTCTCCTCCTACTCCACCTCCTGGGTGGAGCACGCGCGCACGTTCGTCGCCGGCGCCGTACAGCGCCTCTCTCTCGGCCCCGACGCCTTCGTGGTCGAGGTCGCGAGCAACGACGGGTACCTGCTGAGGCACATGGTGGACCGGGGGATCCGCTGCCTCGGCATCGAGCCGTCGGTGAACGTCGGCGCCGCGGCGCGGGAGGCGGGGGTGCCCACGCTCACGGAGTTCCTGTCCCCGGAGACCGGCTCGCGCGTCCGCGCCGAGCACGGCCCGGCGGACCTGGTCGTGGCCAACAACGTGTACGCGCACATCCCCGACGTGGTCGGGTTCACCCAGGGACTGCGTGCCCTGGTCGCCGACGACGGCTGGGTCTCCATCGAGGTGCAGCACCTGCTGACCCTGATCGAGGAGAACCAGTACGACACGATCTACCACGAGCACTTCCAGTACTACACGGTCGCGTCCGCCATCCGGGCGCTCGAGAGCGGCGGACTCGCGCTCGTGGACGTCGAGTCGCTGCCCACGCACGGCGGTTCCGTCCGGCTGTGGGCCCGGCCCGCCGAGGCGGCCGGCGAGCCCGGCCACCGTGTGGCCGACGTACTGGCCCGGGAGAAGGCCGCCGGACTGCTGGAACTGTCGGGGTACAGCGAGTTCTCCGCCCGGGTGGCCACGGTGCGCCGGGACCTGCTGCGGTTCCTCATCGAGGCGGCCGACCGCGGCGAGACGGTCGTCGGCTACGGCGCCCCGGGCAAGGGCAACACCCTGCTCAACCACTGCGGCATCCGGCCCGACCTGCTCCCGTACACCGTCGACCGCAACCCGTACAAGCACGGCAGGTTCACCCCGGGCACCCGCATCCCGATCCTGCCGCCCGAGCGGATAGCCGCCGACCGGCCGGACTACGTCCTCGTCCTCCCGTGGAACCTGCGGGCCGAGCTGGTCGAGCAACTGTCCTTCATCCACGACTGGGGCGGCCGGCTGGTCTTTCCCATTCCGGAACTGAGCATTGTCGAGGTCGCGTCGTGAAAGAGGTCACAGCATGAAGGTCGTTCTGTTCTGCGGCGGCTACGGGATGCGGATGCGGAGCGGTGCCGCGGACGACATGCCCAAGCCGATGGCGATGGTCGGACCGCGACCGCTGATCTGGCACGTGATGCGCTACTACGCGCACTTCGGGCACCGGGAGTTCATCCTGTGCCTCGGCTACGGGGCGCACCACATCAAGGACTTCTTCCTCAACTACGAGGAGACGACGTCCAACGACTTCGTGCTGCGCGGCGGGCGGACCGAGCTGCTGTCCGCGGACATCTCGGACTGGACGATCACGTTCGCGCAGACCGGCATCGAGTCACCGATCGGGGAGCGGCTGCGCCGGGTGCGGCACCACCTGGACGGCGACGAGATGTTCCTCGCCAACTACGCCGACGTGCTCACCGACGCCCCGCTGGACGAGATGATCGACCGGTTCGCCCGGCGCGACGCCGGCGCGTCGATGATGGTCGTGCCGCCGCAGTCCTCGTTCCACTGCGTGGACCTGGGCGAGGACGGCCTGGTGGGCGGCATCACCGCGGTGAGCGACCTGCCGCTGTGGGAGAACGGCGGATACTTCGTGCTCCGCCAGGAAGTATTCGACCACATACCGGAGAACGGGGACCTGGTCGCCGACGGCTGCGCCCAACTGGCCAAGCGGGGGCGGCTGGTGGCGCATCAGCACCGCGGCTTCTGGAAGCCGACCGACACCGTGAAGGAGCGGGCCGCGCTCGACGCCGCCTACGCCCGGGGCGACCGCCCGTGGGCCGTGTGGGAACGGGACGGCGCGGGGGCGACCGCCGGGGCGAGCGCGTGATCCGCCTCGGTGCCGGGCCCCTGGACCGGATCGTCGCGGTGGGCGCGCACTGCGACGACATCGCCATCGGCGCCGGCGGCACGCTGCTGACGCTGTGCCTGGCGCGGCCGGGTGTCCGTGTCGACGCGCTGGTGCTCTCCGGCGGCGGCGGTGAGCGCGAGCAGGAGGAGCGGGCCGCGCTCACCGCCTTCTGCCCGGGCGCCGACCTGCGGCCGACCGTGCTCAAGCTGCCGGACGGCCGGCTGCCCACGCACTGGGACGAGGCCAAGGCCGCAGTCGAGGAGCTGCGTGCGCGGACGGAGCCGGATCTCGTGCTGGCGCCGCGCACCGATGACGCGCACCAGGATCACCGCGGCCTGGCGCGACTGATACCCACCGCGTTCCGCGACCACCTGGTGCTCGGCTACGAGATCGTCAAGTGGGACGGCGATCTCGGCCGTCCGGCGGCGTACCAGCCGCTGTCGCCCGAGATCGCCGAACAGAAGGCGCGGCTGCTGCAGGAGCACTACCCCTCGCAGCGGCACCGGCCCTGGTACGACCGGGAGGCCTTCCTCGGTCTGGCGCGGATCCGCGGCATCGAATGCCACGCGCGCTACGCCGAGGCGTTCGCCGTCACCAAACTCACTCTCGACCTGGGGGAATGAACCTTGCGCGTACTGCTCACCGGGCACCAGGGCTACCTGGGCACCGTGATGGCCCCGGTCCTCACGGCCGCCGGACACGATGTCGTCGGACTCGACTCCGGCCTGTTCGCCGACTGCGTCCTCGGCCCGGCGCCCGCGGACCCTCCGGGACCGCCGGTGGACCTGCGTGACATCACGGCCGACCACGTGGCCGGGGTGGACGCCGTGATCCATCTGGCCGCCCTGTCCAACGACCCGCTGGGATCGCTGGCCCCGGAACTCACCTACGACATCAACCACCACGCGTCCGTACGCCTGGCCCGACTGGCCCGCGACGCCGGAGTGCGGCGCTTCCTGTACGCGTCGACCTGCTCCGTCTACGGCGCCGCCGGCGGCGACGGCCTCGTGACGGAGGACGCGCCGCTGCGCCCGGTGACGCCGTACGCGGAGTCCAAGGTGCGGGTGGAGGACGACCTGCACGCGCTGGCCGACGGCGACTTCAGCCCGGTGTACATGCGCAACGCCACCGCGTTCGGCTACTCGCCCCGGCTGCGCGCCGACATCGTGCTGAACAACCTGGTGGGTCACGCGCTGCTGTCCGGCGAGGTCCTGGTGCTCTCCGACGGCACCCCCTGGCGCCCGCTGGTGCACGCCGCCGACATCGCACGGGCGTTCACGGCAGCGCTGACCGCGCCGCGCGAAGCGGTGCACGACCGGGCGTTCAACATCGGCAGCGAGACCAACAACGTCACGGTCGCGGAGATCGCCGAGCAGGTCGCCGAGGCGGTGCCCGGCGCGGAGGTGGTGGTCACCGGGGAGACCGGGGCCGATCCGCGGTCGTACCGGGTGGACTTCTCCCGGTTCCGCGCCGCGATACCCGGCTTCGACTGCGAGTGGACGGTGAAGCGTGGCGCGCTCGAACTCGCCGAGGCGTACCGTAAGTTCGGCCTGACCCGCGAGGACTTCGAGCGACGCTTCACCCGGCTCGCCGTGCTGCGCGCGGCGTCCGGGGCCGGCGCCGTCGACGACACCCTCCGGTGGCGCCGGTGACCGAGGTCGGCGAGGAGATGCACGCGCTGGTGGAGCGGCTGTACCCGCTGTGCCGGAGCATCACCGGCGACGGTGTGCGCGCCACCCTGGAGATCGTCGGCGAGTACGTCCCACTGCGCGTGCACGAGGTGCCGACCGGCACACAGGTGCTCGACTGGACGGTCCCGCAGGAGTGGAACATCCGGGACGCGTACATCGCCGACGCCGCCGGCCACCGGGTCGTCGACTTCGCCGCGTCCAGTCTGCACGTGCTCGGCTACAGCGTGCCGGTGTCGGCGACCATGCCGCTGGCCGAGCTGCGCGAACACCTGCACACACTGCCGGACCACCCGTCCTGGGTGCCGTACCGCACCAGCTACTACAAGCCGGAATGGGGGTTCTGCCTGGCCCAGGAGACCCTGGACGCGCTGCCGGACGGCGAGTACGAGGTGTGCATCGACTCCACCCTCGCCGACGGCCACCTCACCTACGCCGAGCACGTGGTCCCCGGGCAGGTCGCCGACGAGGTGATCGTCTCCTGCCACGTCTGCCACCCGTCGCTGGCCAACGACAACCTGGCCGGCATCGCGGTGGCGACGTTCCTGGCCCGGGCGCTGGCGGAGCGGGCCCCGTACTACACCTACCGGTTCATTTTCGCGCCGGGCACCATCGGGGCGATCACCTGGCTGGCCCGCAACGCGGATCGGGTGAACGGGGTGTCTCCCGCGCCGGGGGCGTCTCCCGGCCGAAGGCCGGGGGAAGAGACGAGAGCTCGGGGAAAGGTCGAGCACGGCCTGGTGCTGGCCTGCGCCGGCGACCCGGGGCAGCTGACGTACAAGCAGAGCAGGCGCGGCGACGCGGAGATCGACCGGGTGATGCGGCACGTGCTGGCCGCGTCCGAACGCCCGCACCGCGTCACCGAGTTCACTCCGTACGGCTACGACGAGCGGCAGTTCTGCTCGCCCGGGTTCGATCTCGGCGTGGGCTCGCTCAGCCGGACCCCGTACGCCGGTTACCCCGAATATCACACCTCGGCGGACAACCTGGACCTCGTCTCCCCGGAGGCGATGGCGGACACCCTCTCCGTCTGCCGCGAGGCGTTCGCCGTCCTCGACCGCAACCGGCGGTACGTCAACCTCAGCCCCTACGGCGAACCGCAGCTGGGCCGACGGGGGTTGTACGACGCGCTCGGCGGCCGCAGCGACACCAAGCAGGCCCAGATGGCCCTGCTCTGGGTGCTCAGCCTCTCCGACGGCGAGCACGGCCTGCTGGACGTCGCCGAGCGGTCCGGGCTGCCGTTCGACGCCGTCGCCGCCGCGGCGGACGCCCTGGTCGCTGCCGGGCTGATCAAGGCATGACGCCGATGACCACCGAGGAGGAGAAGACGACGACACCGGCGCCGCCGGCCGGATCAGCCCGGCGGGCCCTCGCGGGCCGGCTGTCCTGGGGACTGGCCGACCAGGCGGCCTCCAGCCTGTCCAACTTCGTGGTGGGGATCTACGTGGCCCGCTCGCTGGGGCCGGCCGCGTTCGGCGTGTTCAGCCTGGCCTGGGTGACCTACGGCGTGGTGCTCAGCGTCGCCCGCGGCCTTGCCACCGACCCGCTCGTGGTGCGCTTCAGCGGCGTGCCGGACGCGTCCTGGCGCGGGGCGGTGGCCCGGTCGTCGGGTACCGCGCTCGGCGTCGGTGCCGCCGTCGGCGCGGCGTGCCTGGCGGTCGGGCTCGCTCTCGGCGGGAGTGTGGGGCCCGCGTTCGCCTGCCTCGGCGTCCTGCTGCCGGGGCTGCTGCTGCAGGACGCCTGGCGGTACGCGTTCTTCGCGGCCGGCACCGGGCGGAAGGCGTTCCTCAACGACCTGGTGTGGGGCGTCGCGCTCGTCCCCGCCCTGGTGGTGGCGGCCCGTGTGGGCAGCGTGGCCGCGTATCTGCTCGCCTGGGGCGGGTCCGCCGCGGTGGCCGCGGTGTACGGCTGCGTCCAGTCCGGCATCCGGCCCCGGCCGGCCGGGGTCCGCGCGTGGCTTCGCGACCACCGCGACCTCGGCTACCGGTACCTGGTCGAGAACGTCGGCGTCAGCGGCGCCAGCCAGTTGCGGGCGTACGGGCTCGGCGCGATCGTCGGGGTCGGCGCGGTGGGTGTGGTCCGGGGCGCCGAACTCCTCCTCGGCCCGTTCCTGGCGCTGCTGATGGGGCTCTCGCTGGTCACCGTCGCGGAGGCGGCACGGGTACTGCGGAGGGACCCGCACCGCCTCGGCAGGTTCTGCCTCCTGCTGGGCGGCGCGCAGGCCGTCGCCGCGCTGCTCTGGGGCGCGGCGCTGCTGCTGGTGCCGGACCGGCTCGGCGCGCTCGTGCTCGGCGACGTCTGGGGCTCCGCCTCGGCGCTCGTCGTGCCGGTCACCCTCGGCGTCGCCGGCGCCGGCCTCGGCACCGGGGCCGCGGCCGGGCTGCGCGCGCTCGCCGCGGCCCGGCGCAGCCTGCGCAGCCAGCTGTTCGCCTCCGCCTGTTACGTCATCGGCGGGCTCGGCGGGGCGGCCGTGGCCGGCACGGCCGGCTCGGCCTGGGGCGTCGCCGCCGCGACCGTCACCGCCTCCGCCGTGTGGTGGCTGCAGCTGCGGTCCGCCCTGCGCGAGCACCACCAGAACCCCATTCCCGAAGTGAGGACGTCATGACCGCGCAACCCCGGCTGAGCATCGGCCTGCCCGTGTACAACGGCGAGGAGTACCTCGCCGAGTCGCTCGACGCCCTGCTCGGCCAGACCTACGAGGACTTCGAGCTGGTCATCTCCGACAACGCCTCGACCGACGGAACGCGGGACATCTGCCGCCGGTACGCCGCTCGGGACGCGCGCATCCGGTACATCCGGCTGCCGAAGAACATCGGCGCCGCGCCGAACCACAACTACGTGTTCACCGAGTGCCGCGGCGAGCTGTTCAAGTGGGCCTCCCACGACGACCTGTACGCCCGCGACCTGCTGCGGCGCTGCGTCCAGGCGCTGGACGAGCGGCCGGAGGTGATCCTCGCGCACGCCGACCAGGCGGTCATCGACGGCGACGGCCGGGTGAGGGTCCCGTACGAGTACGGTCTCGCCACCGGATCGCCGAGCGCGCCCGAGCGCTTCCGCAGCATGCTGTTCGAGCCCGGCGGCGACGACTTCTACGGGGTCATGCGGGCCGACGTGCTGCGCCGGGTGAGGCCGCACGACAGCTACCACCACGCGGACCGCACGTTCGTCGCCGAGATCGGCCTGCACGGGCCCTTCCACCAGGTGCCGGAGCTGCTGTACTTCCGCCGCGACCACCCCACCCGCGCCGAGCGGGCGAACCCCGGCAAGCGCTCCCGGTGCGTCAACCTCGACCCGCGCAGGGCAGGCCCGCTGCACCCGACGCCGCGGCTGCTCGCCGAGTACGTCTGGGGCTTCGTCTCGGCGATCCGGCGGGCGCCGCTGTCCCCGGCCGACCGGCGCGCGTGCTACCGCCACCTGGCCGCGTGGCTGGCCAGCCGGGCCCGGCCGGGCGCCGGCGAGCGGGTCGAGGACCGTGCCCCGGTCGACCCGGCCGAGCTCACCGTCTCCGTCGACGCCCTCGTCGCCGGTCGCGGCGGCCGTGCCGGGGGGCCGGCATGAGGCCGGCGGACGATACTCCGGTGCGCGTCGGGGTGTTCGGCCTGCTCGGGTCCGGGAACCTCGGCAACGACGGGTCGCTCGAGGCCGTGCTCGGGTACCTCCGCGCCGAGCACCCGGGGGCGGTCGTGGACGCGCTGTGCGGCGGGCCCGAGGTCGTCACGGCACGGTACGGGATCCCCGCGACGCGGCTGCACTGGTACCGCGGGGAGTACCGGACCGCGTCGCGCGCGGGCGCGATCGCGGCGAAGGGGCTGGGCAAACTCGTCGACGCCGTCCGCACCGCCGCCTGGGTACGCAGGCACGACGTGGTGCTCGTGCCCGGCATGGGCGTCCTGGAGGCCACGCTGCCGCTGCGGCCGTGGGGCTTCCCGTACGCGCTGTTCCTGCTCTGCGCGAGCGGCCGGCTGCTGCGCACCCCGGTCGCGCTGGTCGGCGTCGGCGCCGCCGCGATCGGCAACCGGTCGACCCGCGCCCTGGTGCGCTGGTCGGCGCGGCTGGCGGCCTACCGCTCGTACCGGGACACCCCGTCCCGCGACGCGATGCGGGAGATGGGCGTGGACACCGCGCGCGACGAGGTCTACCCGGACCTCGCGTTCGCCCTGCCGACGCCACGGGCGGAGTCGCCGCGCGGCGCCCCGGGCCCGCCGGGCCCGGTCTGTGTCGGCGTCATGGACTTCCACGGCGGCGACGACGACCGAGCCCGGGCCGGGGAGATCCACCGGCGCTACCTCGACGGGACGACCCGGTTCGTCCGCGCGCTGGTCGAGGACGGCAGACCGGTCCGGCTGCTCACCGGCGACGCGTGCGACGCCCCGGTGGTCGCCGCGATCCTCGACGCGGTGGACTCGCCCCTGGTCACCGCCGCGGAGGCGGCCTCGCTGGCCGACCTGATGGAGGAGACGGCGGCCGCCGACACCGTGGTGGCGACCCGCTACCACAACCTGATCTGCGCGCTGAAGGCCGGCACACCGACGCTCGCCCTCAGCTATGCGGCGAAGAGCGACGCGCTCATGGAGCGCATGGGCCTCGCCGCGTACCGCCACCCGGCGCGCGAGGTCGACGCCGACCGGCTGCTGGAGCAGTTCCGGGCGCTGGAGAGGCGCTCGGCGGAGCTGCGGCGGACCCTCACCGAGCGGAACCTGGCCGCCGCCAGGCGACTCGAGCACCAGTTCACCGCCCTGACCGCGGCACTGTTCCCGGCGACCGACCACACCCACGCCTTGCGGGAGGCTCCATGAACGCGCCCGGAATGAGAGCGACCGAAGTCCCGGCCATCGCCGGCGCCTACCTGTTCGAGCCGACGCCGTACGCCGACGAACGCGGCTTCTTCTGCCGGACCTTCGACGCCGACGTGGTCCGCTCGGTGGGCCTCGACCCGAACGCCTTCGTCCAGGACAGCGTGTCCCGCTCGGCCCGGGGCGTGCTGCGCGGCCTGCACCTGCGCTCCGGCGACGGCGAGGCGAAGCTGGTGCGGTGCTCGTACGGGCGCGTCTTCGACGTCGTCGTGGACCTGCGGCCGGACTCGCCGACCTACCGCGAGCGGGCCTTCTTCGAGTTGTCCGGCGAGACGCAGGCGACCCTGTACATCCCGGCGGGGTGTGCCCACGGCTTCCAGTCGCTGACCGGAACCGCCGACACCTCGTACCGGATCGACCGCCCGCACGACCCGGCGGAGGACGTGACGATCGCCTTCGACGATCCGGAGCTCGCCATTCCCTGGCCGCTGCCGGTCACATCGATGTCCCGGCGGGACCGGGAGGCGCCGAGCCTCGCCGATGCCCTGCGGCGGAAAGAGAGTTGAGGTCGGCGTGGACACCGAAGACACCGGAGAGTTCCTCCTCCCCCGGTCGCGGGCGGCGAACGAGCGGCTGCACGCCGTGATCCCCGGGGGCGCGCACACCTACGCCAAGGGTGACGACCAGTACCCCGAGAACCTGGCCCCGGTCATCAGCCACGGCCGCGGCGCCCACGTGTGGGACGTCGACGGCAACCGTTACATCGAGTACGGCTCCGGCCTGCGCTCGGTCAGCCTCGGTCACGCCCATCCGCGCGTGATCGAGGCCGTGCGGCGGGAACTCGACCGCGGCAGCAACTTCGTCCGGCCGTCCATCGTGGAGGCCGAGGCCGCGGAACGCTTCCTGGCCACGGTGCCGACCGCGGAGATGGTGAAGTTCGCGAAGAACGGCTCCGACGCCACCACCGCCGCGGTACGCCTCGCCCGCGCCGCCACCGGGCGCCCGCGGGTGGCCGTCTGCGCCGACCATCCGTTCTTCTCGGTCGACGACTGGTTCATCGGCACCACGCCGATGTCCGCCGGCGTTCCGGCGGCGACCAACGAGCTCACCGTGACGTTCCCGTACGGGGACCTGGCCGCCACGGAGGAGTTGCTCTCCCGGCACCGGGACGAGATCGCCTGCCTGATCCTCGAACCGGCCACGCACACCGGGCCTCCCCCGGGCCTGCGACCGCGTCCGGGCACGACGGACCCCACTCCCGGGTACCTGGCCGGCCTGCGCGAGCTGGCCGACCGGCACGGCTGCGTACTGATCTTCGATGAGATGATCACCGGATTCCGCTGGTCCGAGGCGGGCGCCCAGGGCCTGTACGGCGTCGTCCCCGACCTCTCCACGTTCGGCAAGGCGCTGGGCAACGGGTTCGCCGTCTCGGCGCTCGCCGGGCGCCGCGACCTGATGGAGCGCGGCGGCCTGCGTCACCCCGGCGACCGGGTGTTCCTGCTGTCCACCACGCACGGTGCGGAAACGCACTCGCTGGCCGCCGCGATGGCCGTGCAGACCACCTACGTCGAGGAGGGCGTCACCGCGCGACTGCACGCCCTCGGCGAGCGGCTGGCCGCCGGTGTCCGCGACGCCGCGGCGAGCATGGGCGTCGGCGACCACGTCGTCGTCCGGGGCCGGGCCAGCAACCTGGTCTTCGCCACCCTCGACGAGAACCGCCGGCCGTCGCAGCGGTACCGCACCCTGTTCCTGCGCCGGCTCCTCGCGGGCGGGGTGCTGGCCCCCTCGTTCGTGGTGAGCGGCGCGCTCGACGACGCCGACATCGATCGGACCGTCGACGTGGTGGCCCAGGCATGTGCGGTGTACCGGAAGGCACTTGACGCGGCCGATCCCACCCCCTGGCTGGGCGGGCGACCGGTGAAGCCGGTGTTCCGTCGCCTGGCGTGACCTGACGTTCCGTCAGCGGCGCTCCGGCCGACCGGCGCCTGTCATCCGGTCGGCCGTCCCGTCGGCCGTCCGGTCCACCAGCCACGCGGTCGTTGGTACCACCGCCAGCGCGGTGCACCAGCCGCCGAGGACGTCGGTCGGGTAGTGCGCGCCCAGGACGACCTGCGCCCAGCCCATGGCGGCGCCGGCGGCCAGCGCCGCGGCGAGCACGAGCAGCGCGCCGGCCGCCCTGCCGAGGCCGAGCCGGCCGGTCGCGAGCAGCGCCGCCACGAGGGCGAGCGCGGTGAGGAAGGCGGTGTGCCCGCTCGGATAGGACAGGTTGCCGTCGCCGTGGATGGTACGACCCACCACCTGCTTGAGCAGCGTCGCCGCGCCCACGCTCACACCGGCACCGGCGACGACGAGCACCGCCGCGCGAGGCCGCCGAAGCAACAGGCAGCCCGTCACCGCGGCCACGACCAGCGTCGCCGCTCCCACGGGCTCCCCCAAGAAGTCCGTGGCCAGGGCGACGTCCCGCCACAGCGGCCCCGCACCGTCCACCGCCGCCCAGATCCGCGCGTCCACCGCGCCGGGCTCGCTGTCGTCGGCGTACCGGCCCCCGAGCACGACGACCAACGACGCGGCGACGACCGCGATCAGTCCGAGCCACACGCGCAGCGACGCGGGCAGCACCTCGGACGCCGACCGGCCGGACACACGCCCGTGGCGGCGGTCGAGCCGAACACCCCGCTCAGGAGCGGGACGGAGATGAGCCCGCACACCGTCGCGGACCATCCGGCAACGAGGCACCTCGCCCTCCCCTCGGACCGACGCCAGGTCCAAGGGCATCGGAAGCAGTCTCCATTCGCCACCTTAGCCCGTCGGACTTGACCCGTCAGAGGGTTTCAGGGGTCCTCGCACCATGAGCGTCGGCCGCGCCGGGAGCAGGCCGCCGTTCCCTTCACCGGTACGGGGATGCCGAGCACCGCGCCGGAGGCCGCTGTCGGGCTCTTCACCCGTACCGGGCGGTGGTGACGAGGACGCGGTTGTCACCGGGGTGCGGGCAACACCGACGTGGGGTGCGGGGACGACCGCCGCCCGCCGTCCGGTCGTGGATGCGGTGGTGCGTGTCAGCGGCAGGCCTCCGCGATGTGCGGGGCGACGCGCACCGCGTTGGCCGCGATGGTCAGGTCCTCCGTGGTCAGGTAGATGTCCAGGCTGCGGTCGGTGAAGGCCTTCAGTGCCAGGGTGGGCGCCCAGGAGCGGGCTCCCTTGACGTGGGCGGCCTGGAGCTTGCCGAGCATCTGCAGGTTGCCCAGAGGGACTTCGTTGTCGGGGCCCGCGGTGTACCAGCCGTTGAGGCCGAGCGTCCTCTGCCAGGCTCTTGACGGCCAGGAACAGCGCCTGCCGGGTGGCGGTGTCCTCGAGGGAACGCCCCAGCAGGGCGGACAGCCGGTCGAGCCGGTTGTACAACGTACGCCTCTGGATGTGCAGAGTGGCCGCCGCGTGCGACTTGTTTCCGTCGGTTTCCAGGTACACGCGCAGGGTGGGCAGGAGCGGTGTGGCCGACCGGGCGTCCCGCGCCAGGACCGGGCCCAGCTCGTCCTGGACGTACCCGGCGAGCTCCGGCCCCTGGGCCAGGGAGACCAGCAGCCGCTCGACGCCGAGTTCGTCGAAGCGCAGCACGCGCGGGCTGCCCATGGAGCGTGCCACCGCGGCGGCGCTGCGGGCCTGGGTGAGGGCGGTGGGCAGCATGGCGGGTTCGACGCTGCGGCTGATGCCGCCTCCGTGCGCGGTGTGTTCGGGGGCGACGGCCGCCCCGCTCCGCCAGACGGCTCCCGTGGTGACCACTACGTAGTAGTCGCCCATGTCGGCCCGCATCGCGCCGAGCTGGGTGGCGCGGGCGGGCTGCGCGGCGCGTGACTCCTGACCTGGGGATTTGTTCAGGACGATCATCACGAGGTCCCGTCGGTCAAGGCGGCAGCCGAGCCCTGCGACGCGGTCGAGGAACTCGGGCCCGGTGAGGCCGCCCAGGGCAAGGCCATCTCACCGGTGGGACGGGCGTCCGATCCGCCTCACTCCGCGACGCGGGCATGGATGGCTTCACTGATGGTCCGTACCGCACGGTCAACATTTCGCGCCGTGGCCTCGGGGGAGAGTTGTTCGGATTCGTGGATGAACGCTGTGGAGCCGCGCCGGCTGCCGCAGTAGTCGACGATGCCGTGCTCGATCTGTGTCCGCAGCGCGCTCTCGTATCCGTGGCGCTCGTACGCACCGGAGTCGTCGCCGGCGATGGGCAGAAGATGCGTGGTGAGGTGCTGCAGTCGCGGGCGCAGGCCCGAAGCGGGGGAGTGCTCGAAGGCCCAGCCGTTGACAAAGACACGGTCGATCCACCCCTTCAGCAGTGCGGGCATCGACCACCAGTACACGGGGAAGACCAGCACGAGATCGGTGGCACGCTCAAGACGACGGTGCTCAGCCATGACGTCAGCCGGATAGTTGCCGCCCTCGTGGTACGCCCGCCGATCCGCCTGAGTGAACCGGGGGTCGAACCGCTCCTCGGAGAGGTCGGCGATCTCGACCGAACTGGGTCGCAGCGCTGCCTCAAGTCTTCCCAGCACGTAATGCGTCAGGGACCGGGGATCCGGGTTGGCGGTGACCAGCAGGGTATGCATCGATGGCTCCAGTTACGTGACGGACGGATGTCAACCGGTGGTGTGGGTGGGCAGGATGGCGTGCGGTGCTCCGCCTCCGGAGTCCGGTACGCCGGGCCGGGGCCCGCGGGGTTCAGCGCCGCCAGGCTTCCCGCTGCCGTGGCCCCCGGGACGAAGTCCTCGGATGTCGTTGCTCACGAAAGCGATTCAACGGCACGCACCCGGACGATTCCATAGGCGACAAGCCAGATCACCTGGGTAATCGTCTGAATCGTTTAGCCTTGGCGGGTGGATGCTTTCGGTGACCTTCTGCGCGGACTGCGGGCCCAGGGCTCGTTGTTCGGCAGTTCGACCCTGAACCCGCCCTGGTCGCTGCACTTCGTGGACGGCGCGCCGCTGACCTTGTGCACCGTCCTCTCCGGAGGCGGCTGGATCGTGCCGGAGCGCCGCCCGCCCGAGCGTCTGGACACCGGCGAGACAGTGATCGTGCGAGGCCCCGCGCCGTTCCTCTTCGTCGACGAGGTGGGCACCCGGGCCGAACCCGTCGCGTGCGGCGCGTTCTGCTCGACGCCCGAGCAGGGCGGGACCAGGTACCGGCTCGGCTGGCACGACGCCGGTACCGGCGGGGAGGACACGACGACCCTGGTCATCGGCGCCTACCCGGTGCACGGCGAGATCAGCCGCTGGCTGCTGGACGCGCTGCCCGACGTACTGCGCGTGGGATCCGGCGGCGGGCCCGACCCCGTGTGGGACCATCTCGCCGCCGAGGTCGCCGCCGACACGCCGGGCCAGCAGGTCGTCCTCGACCGGCTGCTGGACTGGATGCTGGTGTGCGCCCTGCGCGAGTATTTCGACCGGCCCGGCGGCACTCCGCCGGGCTGGTACTCCGCCGGGCGCGACCCGGTGGTGGGCGGCGCGCTGCGCCTGCTGCACGGGGAACCGGCAGCGCCGTGGACGGTTGCCTCGCTCGCCGACCGGACCGGGGTGTCGCGGGCCACGCTGGCGAAGCGGTTCACCGACCTCGTCGGCGAACCGCCGCTGACCTACCTCACCCACTGGCGCATGACGCTCGCGGCGGACCTGCTGACCGAACGCGAGACGGCGACTGTCGCGGAGATCGCCCGCACCGTCGGCTACTCCGACGCGTTCGCTTTCAGCGCGGCGTTCAAACGGGTCCGCGGCATCAGCCCCAGCGCGTATCGGCGCACCGCGACGACCCCACCCCCGCAGCCGGTCGGCACACCCCCATGACACGTCCCCAGGCGTCCGCCCCCCACCTTCAGGGCCTTCCGCTGGTCAGCAAAACAGAGGTGCAACCGGCCTCCGAGCGTTCCCCCCAGCTGTCGGTGGTTACCGTGGCCGGGCAGAGTCACGCATGTTGTCGGCCGCCACCCCGGTGGCCCACTTCGACAACCACACTGCGGTCGGCGCGCTGCTCGATCACCCGCCACAGGTCCGGGCGGGTACGGCGACGAGCGCCGACAGCCAGGGCCAGAGGTCAGGCGAGTACGACCTCGGGGCGGTACAGGTCGAGCCACTGGGCCAGGTCGAGCGCGCGTTCCAGCCCACGGCGTTGGGCCGGGGTGTGGACGGACAGGTCACGGTGCGCGGCGCTGTGCAGCCGGTCGCGGTCGACGAGGTCGAAGACCGGGTGGCCGGTCCTGGCCAGCAGGTCCTTGGCCTGGTCCTGGAGCGCCAGCCCGTACTCGGGGTCCTGGGTGGACGGGTAGGGGCTCTTCACCCGGTCGTAGACGGACCGCGGGAGGACGTCGGCGGTGGCCTCCCTGAGCAGGGTCTTCTCCCGGCCGTCGTAGGACTTGAGTGTCCACGGGGTGTTGTAGACGTACTCGACGAGCCGATGGTCGCAGAACGGCACCCGGACCTCCAGGCCGACGGCCATGCTCGCGCGGTCCTTGCGGTCGAGAAGGATGCGCACGAACCGGGTGAGGTGAAGGTTGCAGACGCGGCGCATCCGGTACTCGAAGTCGCTCTCCTCGTCGAGGCGCCGGACGCCCGATACGGCGGTGCGGTAGCCGTCTGCGATGTACGCGTCAAGATCGAGGGAGGCCAGCAGGCCGGGGCTCAGCACCTCGCCGTCGTCGCCGAAGTGGCGGCCGTAGCGCACCAGCCAGGGGAAGGTACCGCCACGGCGGGCCTCCTCGTCGAAGAACTGGAGGTAGCCGCCGAAGACCTCGTCGGCGGACTCGCCGGACAGCGCGACGGTGGACTGGTCACGGATGGCCCGGAACAGCAGAAGGACCGAGGCGTCCATGTCGCCGAATCCGGCGGGCAGATCGCGGGCCCGGATCACCTTCTCGCGGATGGCGGGATCGGCGAGGGCCTGGGCGTCCAGGACGATGTCCTGGTGGTCGGTCCCGGCGGTGTGGGCCACGTCGTGGACGAAGGGGGTGTCGGGAGTGCCGCGGAGTTCGTCGGCGACGAAGCGGTCGGTCTGGCCGGCGAAGTCGACGGCGAAACTGCGCACCTTCTCGCCATGCCGCCCGAGTTGACGGGCGGCGATGGCGGTCATCGCGGAGGAGTCGAGGCCGCCGGAGAGCAGGGTGCAGCGGGGCACGTCGGCGACGAGCTGGCGGCGCACGATGTCGTCGAGGAGGGAGCGGACGGTGGCGACGGTGGTGTCGCGGTCGTCGGTGTGCGGCCGGGTCTCCAGCTCCCAGTAGACCCGGCGGTGGACACCCTCGCGGTCGACGGTGACGACGGTGCCGGGTTCGACCTCGGCCATGCCGTCCCAGATCGCGTGGCCGGGTGTCTTGACCATGGTGAACAGTTCGCGCAGTCCGTCGAGCGTCACGCGGGCGGGGGCCAGCGGGTTGGCGAGGATCGCCTTCGGTTCGGAGCCGAAGAGGACGCCGTCGGGTGTCGGCCGGTAGTAGAAGGGCTTGATGCCCATGCGGTCGCGGATCAGGACGAGCGTGTCCCGGCGGCCGTCCCAGACGGCGAACGCGTACATGCCGTTGAGGCGTTCGGCGACCTCGTCACCCCATTCGAGGTAGCCGCGCAGCACCACCTCGGTGTCGGAGGAGGTGCTGAACCGGTGCCCCCTGCCGATGAGTTCGCGGCGCAGTTCCTCGAAGTTGTAGGTCTCCCCCGAGTACACGAGGGCGACGGTCCCGTACGGGGTGTCGGCGGTCATCGGCTGCCGGCCGCCGGGCAGGTCGATGATCGCGAGCCTGCGGTGCCCAAGGGCGGCTGGGCCCTGGACCCAGGTGCCGCGGTCGTCGGGGCCCCGGCAGGACATTGTCTCGGTCATCGCGTCCAACACGGCTGCCGCGGAACCCAGGTCGCGCTCGAAGGATATCCAGCCGGTGATGCCACACATGTGTTACCTCCCGCGCCAGGTGCGCCCCCGCGGTTCCCGCCCCCACCCGCTGTTTCCCGTCAAGGAAGCGATCCCGCGAAAAAGGTGCTATCGCCATCTACTTGCGAGGGTGCGCCCGGCGATCGGCCCGGTCAACAAGGACGTCACGGGCAACGGCTGCTCCGGGCGCGGTTTTCGGCCGCACTTGGCCTGCGCGAAACCCGCCGCGCCCCCTCCGCCCGGGCGGACCCCCGCCGGGAACCGGCCACGGGTAAAAACTTGACCACCTGCGCGGGCCGGGCGCCGTTGTACGAAGCGCGGCACCCGATGGCGGCCACGCCTCCCGGACACGTTCCGCGCGGGCGGTGACCGCGACCCGTGCTGATCGCAGTTCTCCGATGCCACACCCGAGTACATCGGCCGACGCACTGCCGGACACAACGAGCCGAGCCCGGTACATCACTGTGATCGCAAAGGAGTTGGCCCTGACAGGCCGCCCGGATCGGGTCGCGGTGCCACCGCAACGGGGCAGTCCAGGTGGCGCCCCGCCGCGGTGTCCCCGCTGCCGGTCAGTCGGCCGGGGTCAGTGCGACCTCGGCGCTGCCCGAGAGGGGCGGCAGGCCGTCCGGGGGCGTGTCCGTGTAGGTGGCGTTGAAGACCGCCTTCAGGTTGTCCGCACCGGAGTGACCGCCGTCCACGAACGTCTTGAACGATCCGGAGCAGCCGTTGCTCGTCGACAGCGGGTGGCCGTGCGAGTCGTGGCCGAGGATGAACGAGACGCTGACCTTCGAGCAGTCCACCGGCTGGTCATCGGTGACGGTGACCAGCCAGGTGACCGTGTCGCCCCAGTGGAACGGCGTGCCGCCGTGCGGAGCCGGGTCGGTGGTGAGTGAGACGACCGGTGCCTTGTTGCCGACGACGACGGGAACGGAGGCGGAGGCCGAGCGCCCGGTGCTGTCGGTGACCTTCAGCGTGGCGTCGTAGACGCCGTTCTCGGTGAACGTGTGCTTCGGGTTCGCCTCCCTGGAGTCCACGGTGCCGTCGGCGTCGAAGTCCCAGGCGTAGCGGAGGGCGTCACCGTCGGCGTCCTTCGTGCCGGCGCTGGAGAGCTGGACCGTCAGCGGGCTGGTGCCGTTGACCACGTCCGCGGCGACCTTGGGCTCCGGTGTGCGGTTGCCCCGGGTGAAGTCGATGCGGGAGAGCTGGGCCTCGGGCAGTTCCGCGAAGTACCCGGTGCCGTACTCGAGGACGTACAGCGCGCCGTCCGGGCCGAATTCGGCGTCGATCGGGCCGTCCGTCGTGATCGAGGGGATCGCGTCCTCGATCTTCCGGACCTCGTTCTTCTTGCCGAGGGTGATGGCCTTCATCTGGTCGCGGGTCCACTCGTAGAAGAGCGGCTTGCCGTCGAAGTACTGGGGCCAGCGGTTCTGGGCCTTGTTCCGCCGGTCGTACTGGTACGCCGGGCCGCCCATGGGACCGATGCCGCCCGTGCCGAGTTCGGGGAACGTCGGGGAGGCGTCGTAGCCGTAGACGATCTCCGCGTCCGTGACCGGCGGCAGCACGCTCCGGCCGGTGTTGTGTCGCGAGTCGTTGACCGGCTTGGCGCAGTCGAACGCGCCGCTGGAGGTCTTGGTGGCGAAGTCGTAGTCCTGGTACGGCTGGTCCCGAGTCACGCAGAACGGCCAGCCGTAGTTGGCGGGGCGGTCGATGACCATCCAGCGGCCCTGGCCGGCGGGGCCGCGGTCAGGGCTGGCGGTTTTGGCGTCGGGTGAGTAGTCGCCGACGTAGACCGCGCCCGTCTTGTCGTCCACCCCGAAGCGGAACGGGTTGCGCAGACCCATGGCGTAGATCTCCGGACGGGTCTTGGGGGTGCCCGGCGCGAAGAGGTTGCCGCCCGGTATGACGTAGCCGCCGTCGCGCTTGACCTTGATGCGCAGGACCTTGCCGCGCAGGTCGTTGGTGTTGCCCGAGGTGCGCCGCGCGTCATAGGCCGGGTTGCGGTCGGGCCGGTCGTCGAGCGGGGCGTAGCCGTCGGAGGAGAACGGATTGGTGTCGTCGCCGGTCGACAGGAACAGGTTGCCCTTGTGGTCGAAGTCGATCTTTCCGCCGACGTGGCAGCAGAGGCCGCGGTCCGCCGGCACGTCGATGATCTTCTGCTCGGTGGCGTAGTCGAGCTTGTTGCCCGCGAGCTTGAACCGCGACAGCCGGGTGACGCCCTTGTACTCGGCGAAGTCCTCGGCCGTGCCGGACTGCGGTGCGTCACCCTCGTTGACGCCGGGGGTGGCCGGGTCGTCCATGGGGGTGTCGAGGCGGGGCGAGTAGTAGAGGTAGACCCAGTGGTTCTTGGCGAAGTCGGGGTCGACGGCGATGCCCTGCACGCCTTCTTCGTCGTGCTGGTACAGCCCGGCGGGACTCTTCTTCATGTCGGCGGCGAGGAAGTTCACGCCGCTCTTGGGGTCGTGGATGCGGACCTCTCCGGTACGCGCCGTGTGCAGCACTCGCCGGTCGGGCAGGACTGCCAGGGCCATGGGCTCGCCCGGGCGATCGTTGAGGGTGACCTTCTGGAAGTCCGACGAAGCCGGCGGCACGGGGTCTGGGGCGGCTTGGGCTGGAGAGAGGGGCAGGAGCCCGACGGCTCCGGCCAACGCAGCCGCCCCCACGAGGGTGACGATCCGTCTGTTGCGCACTCAGAACTCCTTTGGTCCGGCCTAGCGGGTGAAAGCGCAGGCAAAATGCGTGAGCTGGACGCTAGAGCGCCCACTTTCAACTCGTCAAGGACAAAGTCTCAAACTTTTCAATGAAAGTTCGCCCTTGCATTTCATGTCTTTTCGGGCACCCAGGGCTCGCCCCGCGCCAACTCGCCGAGCGGGCCATGTGCATGACGCATCGTCAGTTACGGGCGCGCAGGGCCGCGAGGTTGTTGTAGCCGATCCGGGCATACTCCAGGGACTGACCGGGAACGCTCGCGCTCGGTGCGGTGTCCTGCTCGACCATCGGGTTGTGGTAGTTCTTCGCACCCACCCGTGTGAAGAACCGCCGGTAGTCGATGTCGCCCGTGCCGAAGGGCACCATGTCGTAGCCCAGGCCGCTCTGCTGATTGACCACGCCGTCCTTCGCGTGGAAGAGCGGGAAGCGGTTGGTGTTGCGGACCACGAGTCCGGCCGGGTCGAAGACACTCTCACGCCGCGAGCCGTCGTGGGCGGTGTACGTGTGGAACTTGTACTGGGCCACGTGCGCCCAGAAGACGTCCAGCTCCAGATAGACGCTCTTGCGGTCCGTCACCTTCAGGAAGTACTCCAGCTTCCGGATACCGGAGCTCCGGGTCGGCCGGCCCTGGGCGTCGAGCGGGCCGCCGTCGAGCAGGAAGTCGTAGGCGCTGTCGTGGTTGTGGGTGTAGAGCTTGATGCCCTCACGGCGGGCGATGGCGCCCAGGGTGTTCCACTTCCGCGCGGCGAGGTCCCAGTCGGCCCGGTAGGGGGTGCCGGTGGGGTCGCCGCCGGTCCCCATGTGCTCCATGCCAAGGATGTTGGCGATCTCCAGGTAGCGCTGGAAGGTGTCCCGGTCGGACGGGGTCAGCGGCCAGGACGGGGGGATGAAGCCGTGGCTGCCCTGCGCCCGCAGGCCGTACTCGTCGAGCCATGAGCGCAGCAGCTTCGCGCCCTGGACGGTGCCCAGATCTGCGCCGCCGGGCGCGTTGGCGTGCTGGCCGTAGCCGGCGAACTCCACCTGGCGGTAGCCGAAGCGCGACAGCTGCTTGAACACCTCACGGAAACCGGACGGCAGATCGGAGGCCAACGGGTCGCGGCCGACCGCGTCACGCACGGTGTAGAGGATGATGCCGCGCTTGTGCGGCGGGACCAGAGCGGAACGCCCACCGTCATAACCGGCGGCTTCCGCTCCGTCCTGCGCCAGGGCGGGCGCGGCGCCGAAGACCGGGGCGGCCACCGCCGCGGCCGTGGCGGCCGTGCAGGTGCTGAGGAAACGGCGGCGACTGACGCCGAGCGCGCGGCGCAGGGCGTCGCCGGTGACGGCTTCGTCGTTGAACGCGGTCACAGTGGTTCTCTCTTTCGTTGTCGCAGTGCTGCGGGCGCCCGAACGGCTACCGCCTCAAGAGAGGCCGACGAGCCGCAGGAACCAGGGGACTTCCACCTCGGTGGCCGCTACGCGGCCGGATACTGCGCGGGGGGTGGAGACCAGGACGAGCGGACCTTCTTCGTCGCCCGTGGGGAGGCGGCCGTGTCCGCCGCGTACGGGTGAGGCGTCAAGGGGTACGACGGCGAGCTGGTAGCGCATGCCGCACGTAAGGATCTTCGGGATCCATGAACAGCTCGACGAGGTCGTAGCGGGTTTGCGGTGGATCTCGACGAGCCGGGCGAAGTCAGGGGCGCGGGCGTCGTCGAGCCAGTAGTAGTACGTGAACCAGGGTTGGCGTGGTTACGGCGTGCGAGTGGGCGGCAAGGGCCGCCGGTGAGAAATGCGGGGTACCTGAGTGCTTGGCCCTGCCCAGTGTCGGGCTGTCCTCCGTAGGCCGGTCAAACGAGCGGCGCGCCGCGCGACCTGAACGCGCCGCCAGTCTCGAACCATTGTGTGGTCCCTGTGCACGAAGGGACAGTAACCTCGTTCGTTCTTGACCGGAACCCCTTGCGCAACAGAGACGGCAAACTTCTTCCCGAGTCAGGACAAAGCCGTGCCCGGGCAGCCCGGACCAGCCCGGACCAGCCCGGACCAGCCCGGACCAGCCCGGCGGCATATCACGCCTCTTGGTGCGGAGCGCCCAGCGCCCAGTTGTCGCCGCCTCCGAAGGCGGCGTCGAAGGATGCCGAACGCGGGTCGAAGTCGAATCGCTTCAGATGGGCGAGTGCCTGCGGCGCACCGACGAGGCGGTCCATGCCGGGGTCCCTCCATTCCACGGAGATCGGCCCGGCGTAGCGGATGGAGCGCAGCATCCGGAACACGTCCTCCCAGGGGACGTCGCCGTGCCCGGCGGAGACGAAGTCCTGGCCCCGTCAGGCGAGGGGGCCGAGGGCGAAGCCGCCGTCGGCGACGAACTCGGCGCCGGTGGCGAAGCGCGCCTGGTCCGAGGCGGCGAAGAGGATGAAGTCGGCGATCTCCTCCGGGGTGGCGTTGCGCGGGATGGCGAAGTCGTCGACGGGGACGAGCGCGGTGCCGTCGGGGCCGTGGGCGAGGGGGGGTCTCGATGATGCCGACGTGGAGGTGGGCGGCGTTGTTGATGAGGATGCCACCGGTCCGAAGCGGGCCTCGGCCCAGGACGACGTCCACGGATTCGGCGTGCACTTCGCCGACCAGCAACTCGGCACGGTCGACAGCACCGGCCACTGGCGCCCCTGGGACGACGAGACGGACGACCGGTGAGCTTCGGCGGCCTCGACGACGGGGGCGAACCGGAAGCCGCCGGCGCCGGACCCTTCGCGGTCAACACAAAGGACCGCGCCACGGACAGCGGTCTCCGGAGACTGAGTCACGCCCCGAGCGGCACATGACCCGGGTCGTCCCGGCTACGCGTCCGGGCACGAGGCGTCGGCGGACGCCGGGGCGCGGCAGACCGGCCTTACGGTCTCTTCGCGGTGACCGTCCGGGGCTTGGAGTGGTCCTGGTGTTGCTGGTGGCCCTGGTGGCTGGCTGCGCCGGGAAAACACGACTCCGCTTCCCCGGTCGTCAGCGAGACGGTCGTCAGCGAGCCGTCGCGGGCGGAAGCAGGGACGGCCCGCCTCCGCCGCCGTCATTCGGCCGGGCCGTCCGAGGGCTGCGGCTCGCCGAGCATCTGGCAGGCGGCCGCTTCGACGAGCGTCTTGTTCGCGGTGGCGGCCTTCTCCTCCTTGATGCCGAAGTTCGTGCTCGTCAGGACCGCGACGCTGCGTCGGCCGCCCGCGGCGGCTGCCTTGCGGGCGGTGGCGGCGACCTTCTGGGCGGTCGCTGCGTTCTGCTGTGCGGTGGCGGCGATTTTCGCTGCCTGGGCGATCAGCTTCTGGACCTGGGCCACATGGGTGGCCGCGAGGTGGTCCTTGCGCTGCGCCTTGTACTGGCCGGAGGTGATGAAGGCGTGCAGTGTCTGCGGGGAGCCTTCCAGCGCGATCCGGGCTGCCGATTTCACCTCGGGGCCGCCGCTGTCGATGAGCTGCGCCGCCCTGACGCGTTCATCCTGGGTGCGTGCGATGGACTGCGTGTTGAGCAGGAACTGGCTGTACTTCTTCGGGTCGCCGGTGGCCAGGGCTTCTCTGCCGGCTTCGGTGAGGATCGGTCCGGCGTCGGAGAGAGTCTGGGCGATGGCGACGCGCATGCCCTGGGCGCCGGCCTGGTACTGACCGTCGTTGATGAATGCGGTGATGGCGGCGGCGCCGCCGTCGAGGGCAGTCTCGGCCGCGGCCCGGACTTCCTCGACCTCGCTTTCCTCGGCGAGGCGCTCCACGTAGGAGCGGTCGTCCTGTTCCTGGGCGGTCTTCCAGCCGTTGCGCAGGTAGTCGATGACGACCTCGTCGGGGCCGGCAAGGGCGGCCTCGGCCGCGGCCCGGCCCCACGCGGTGCCGTTCTTCATCGCGAGCACGGCCAGTTTGCGGCCTTCGTCGGCGACGGTCTTGAGATCGGCGCCTGGTTTGGCGGCTTCGGCCACCAGCCGGTTGCGCTCTGCGTCCCGGTCCTTGACCGCCTGCTCCAGCTCGTCCAGAGCGTCGGTCCGGGCGGCGTCGGCCGCTTTCTGGTCCCTGGCGCGCTCGATACCGGCGTTGGTGCGGCCCAGTAGTTCCTCTGCCTCCACCTCGCGCGCGAGTGTGTAGACCTCCTGGGCTTTGGTCACGGCGTTGGTTGCCGCGTTCGCCGCGTCAGTGGCGGCGTTGGCGTGCTCTGTTGACCTGCCGGCCGCCGCGGCGGCGTCTCCGGCGTGTTCGGCGGCATCGTCCGCGGCCTTGGCCGCGTTGTTGGCGTGTGTCGCTGCCGATCGGGCCGCGTCGCGTGCCTGTCCGGCGGCCGTGGCCGCTTTGCGGGCCAGTGCCTCGGCTGCGGCTGCGGCGCGGTTGGCCTCGGCGGCGTGGCGCTTGGTGGCTGCTGCTGCGGCGCGAGCTTCGGCGGCGGCCGCGCTGGACTGGCCTGCGTAGTTGCTCGCCTCGACCGCGGCGTTGGCGGCGAGATTCGCGTTGGTACCCGCGCTTACGGCCGAGCGCGCGGCGTCTCCGGCTGCGCTGGCGGCCTTGAACGCCTCGTCGGCGGCGTCAGCGGCAAGGTTGGCGCCCTTGGCCGCGTCCCGGGCGTTTTCGGCGGCCTGGCGCGCGGCGGCTGCGTTCTGCGCGTCCACGGCCGCATCGGCGGCCGCGCTGCGGGCGCGGGACGCGGCCTGGGAGGCACCGGCCGCAGCGGCTGCCGCCTGGGAGGCGGCGTTCGCGGCAACGCGTGCCGAGTTGTTCGCGGCACGGGACGCGTCGATCGCCGTCTGGGCGGCAGTAGCACCCTGGGCGGCAGCCTTGGCTGCACGTCCGGCGGCGCGCGCGGCCTTGTCGGTGTCGCCCTTGGCGGCCTCGGCTTCGGACGCGGCCTTCAGCGCCGCCTCCTTCGCGAGCTGCGCGGACTCAACTGCTTTGGCGGACTCGCTCTTGGCGGACTGAGTCTCCTTGGCAGCCTGCCTGCCCGCTTCCTTCGCCTGCTCGGCAAGCTGCGCGACGGTGGCGTGCTCCTGGTCCTTGTCACGCGCGACGAACTGACCGACCTCCAGAAACTCCCGGATGTCCTCAGCACCGCCGTTCAGCGCGATGCGCCCGGCCGCTATTACATTGGCCCCGCCCACACTGAGGATCTGGGCGAGCTGGACCCGCTCATCCTGCTCACGCTGGGCGTACTGCCCCTCCTTGAGGAACTTCCGGACATCGTCCGACGTACCTCTCAACGCGGCCCGCCCAGCATCCTGGACGATGGGCCCACTCACGTCGATGATCTGGGCGACGAGGACCCGCTGGTCCTGCTCCATCGGGGCTTCCCAACCCCAACTGAGGAAGCTCCTCAAATCCTCCCGGGTGCCCGTGAGTGCTTTACGAGCAGCGGCCAACAGCTCGGTACCACCTACGCTGGCGCGTGGAGCAGGCGACGGCCAGGACGTAGCCGATGCCTGCCTCCTCCAGTCGGGCACACAGCTGTGGTCCTGCCCGTAGGCTTCGTCGCCGGTCACCCACGGTGCCGGCACCCCGGCGTCCAGCGCGGCGGCGATCATCTCCCAGGCCAGGCGGGGCTTGGTCGCGAACTCGGTCTCGTCGGGTATCCCGGCCGCCCGGCGACGCTCGGCGTCACCGCACCAGGACTGCTCGGGCAGGTAGAGCCGGCGGTCGATCAGCGCCCGTCCCCGGCTGGTGGCGTAGGCGAGGAAGACCCCGACCTGGGAGTTCTCGATGCGTCCGGCAGTGCCGATGTACTGCCGCTGCACGCCCGCCGAGGCGCGGCCCTTCTTCACGAAGCCGGTCTCGTCCACGATCAGCACCCCGCTGTCGGTGCCGAAGTGTTCGACGGCGTAGGCACGCAGGTCGTCACGGACGGCATCGGCGTCCCAGCGGGCGTAGCGCAGCAGCCGCTGCATCGGCCCCGGCCGGGCCGGACCGGCCTGCTCGGCCAGCTGCCAGCAGTTCTTCCGTTCCGTCTTCGACAGCATCCCGATCAGATAGGCGCGGGCACTCGCCCGCGGCTCGACCCGGCCGAACCGGCCTGCGATCCGGGCCATGACCTGGTCGAACATCACCCGCCAGCGGGCAGGGCCTACGCTATGGCCCGCGGCCACCGCACGATCTTCGTTTGTCCACACACCAACCGATGATCACGCGGTGGCCGTACCCGTTCCCAGCCGGGTCCGCTACAAGATCGCGAAACCAGACTGGAGTACTAGGGCATGTGCTACCCCTTGGGCATCAGCGAGGCCGCCCATGCATAGCCCTCCGTCCTTGCTGCACCCCAGGTCACGGCACCTCCAAGCTCACCTGACGCGCCATCAGAACGAGCGTCAAATGAGCGTCAAAGCACCTCGGAGAGCGTCATTCGAGCGTCAAGATATCGCTCGTAACGCCCATAGTGCACATCATGCACATCGACTGAAGCCCCCAGGTCAGTGACCCTTTTCGGCAGGCTCCAGAATCGCCACACACTCCACGTGGTGCGTCATCGGGAACAGGTCGAACGCCCGCAGTGTGCGCGGGCGGTAGCCGGCCTCCTGGAAGTAGGCCAGGTCGCGGGCGAGGGCCGCCGGGTCGCAGGCCACGTAGGCGATACGGCGGGCGCCCAGGGACGCGAGGTGGGTCACGGTGCGGCGGCCGGCGCCCGCGCGGGGCGGGTCCAGGACGATCAGGTCCGCCTCGGTGATGCCCGTGCGCGGCAGGATCTGGTCGACCTTGCCCTGCTCGATCCGGACCCGGGGGAACTCCCGGAGGTTGTGCCGGGCGTCCTCGACGGCACGCCTGCCGGACTCGATGCCCAGCACCGCGCCGTTGTCACCGACCCGGTCCGCGATCGCCCCGGCGAACAGGCCCACGCCGCAGTACAGGTCCAGCGCCGTCTCGCCCTTCCTCGGCAGCAGACCCTGCATCACGGCCTCCACCAGCAGCTGCGGCGCCTGCGGGTGCACCTGCCAGAAGCCGCCCATGCCCACGCGGTACGTGCGGCCGTCGGCGCGTTCGCGGACGAAGTCGCGGCCGTGCACCCGGTGCACTCCCCCGTCGTTCTCCGCCACCCGCAGCACGGACACCGGCCTGTCCAGCTCCACCAGCGGCAGCCGGCCGCCCGGGCGGGGGGTGAGCACGACCTGGCGGTCACCGGAGCCGGACGCGGCGATCGCCTCGACCGTGGCCATCCCCGGCCACTCGCGCCGCTCGATGCCCAGCTCGCTGACGCCCTCGGTGGCGATCATGCAGTGGTCGACCGGCTCGACGTCGTGCGAACGGTGTTTGCGCAGCCCCGCGCGTCCGCTCTCGTCGACCGCGTACTGCACCCGGGAACGCCAGGCCGGCACCTCGCCCGCGGGCAGCTTGTCGCCGGGCGCGGGCATCACGGTCCCGTCCCAGCCCGCCTCCTCGGGCGTGAGCCCCGCGAGCCGCCGCAGCTGTTCGGCGATGACCTCGCCCTTGAACCGCCGCTGCGCGCCCGGCTTGGCGTGCTGCCAGTCGCAGCCGCCGCAGCGTCCGGGACCCGCGTACGGGCAGGGCGCCTCGACGCGGTCCTTGACGGCGTCCAGGATCTCCACCGCGTCGGCCCGCAGATAGCGGGAGTCCTCCCCGCCCTCCGTCACCCGGGCCAGGACCCGCTCGCCGGGCAGGGCGTGCCGTACGAACAGCACCCGGCCCTCGTCGGTGCGGGCGACGCAGTGGCCCCCGTGGGCGACCGGGCCGACCTCGACCTCGTACTCCGTGCCGACCAGCGACCCCGGTGAATCCTGAGAGGCCGGTGAAGCCGGTGAAGCCGGTGAAGCCTGCGGTTCGTTGTGCATGAGGGGTGGCTCCAAAGGTTCAAGGGGTACGGCGGGACGACAAGCCCACCAGTCTACGTCCGCGTCACCCGTGCGGCCTCCCGCCTCGTCCCCCGCGGCTCGCTCCGTCTCATCGCCCGCCGATCGGCTCCGCCGTCATCCCTTGCCGCTCGGCTCCTTCGGCCGCCGGTCCACCGGCCCCCGCCGCACCGAGCCCGGCGCGCTGTACTCCGCGCGCCGCTTGGCCCGTTTCTTCGCCAGCTCGGAGGACTCCAGCTGGTACGGCACCGAGGTCACCATCACGCCGGGCGTGAACAGCAGTCGCCCCTTGAGCCGCAGCGCGCTCTGGTTGTGCAGAAGGTGCTCGTACCAGCGGCCGACGACGTACTCCGGGATGTAGACGCTGATCACGTCGCGCGGGTTCTCGCCGCGCAGCCCGCGTACGTACTCGATCACGGGCCGGGTGATCTCGCGGTACGGGGAATCGAGGATCTTCAGCGGCACATTGATGCCCCGTCGCTCCCATTCCTCCCGGAGCGCCTTCGTCTCGGCCGGGTCGACCTTGATGCTGACCGCCTCCAGGGTGTCGGAACGCATCAGCTTGGCGTACGCGAGCGCGCGCAGCGTGGGCTTGTGCAGCTTGGAGACCAGCACGATGGAGTGCACCCGGGACGGCCGGACGGCCTCCTCGGACGGGCCCTCGGCCGCGGCGATCTCGGTCGAGACGCGGTCGTAGTGGCGGCGGATCGCCGTCATCGTCCCGTAGAAGATCACCATGCCGAGCAGCGCGACCCAGGCGCCGTGGGTGAACTTGGTGGCCAGCACGACGACCAGCACCAGCCCGGTGAAGAAGGCGCCGAAGGCGTTGATCGCCCGGGAACGGTGCATGTGGCGGCGCTTGGCGGCGTCGCGCTCGGTCCGCAGATGGCGGTTCCAGTGCCGGACCATGCCGGTCTGGCTGAGCGTGAAGGAGACGAAGACCCCGACGATGTAGAGCTGGATCAGCCGGGTGGAGTCCGCGCCGTAGATCCAGACCAGCAGCCCGGCGGCCCCGGCCAGCAGCACGATGCCGTTGGAGAAGGCCAGCCGGTCGCCACGGGTGTGCAGCTGGCGCGGCAGGTAGCGGTCCTGGGCGAGGATCGAGCCGAGCAGCGGGAAGCCGTTGTACGCGGTGTTGGCGGCCAGGAACAGCACCAGGGCGGTGGCCGCCGCGAGGAGGACGAAGAAGAACGTGCCCTGGCCGAAGACGGCGGCGGCGACCTGGGAGATCACCGGGTTCTGGACGTAGGCGGGCCCGACCGGCACACCGTTCCGCAAGAGGTTCATCCCCGGTGACTCGGTCATCTTCACGTCGGTGGCCAGTGCCAGGCCGATGATGCCGCAGAACATGGTGACGGCGAGGCCGCCCATCAGGGCGAGGGTCGTCGCCGCGTTCCTGCTCTTCGGCTTGCGGAAGGCCGGGACGCCGTTGCTGATGGCCTCCACACCGGTGAGGGCGGCACAGCCCGAGGAGAACGCCCGCAGCAGCAGGAAGATGAGCGCGAAGCCCGCCAGGCCCTGGTGCTCCGCCTTGATCTCGAAGCCGGCGGTCGGGGCGCGCATGGTCTCGCCGAGGACGATCCCCCGGAACGCGCCCCAGAGGATCATGATGAACACGCCGCCGACGAAGACGTACGTGGGGATCGCGAAGAGCTTCCCCGACTCCCGTACGCCGCGCAGGTTCATCAGGGTCAGCAGCACGATGATCCCCAGGGCGCAGGAGACCTTGTTCTCCACGACGAACGGGATCGCGGATCCCAGGTTCTCCACCCCGGAGGCGATCGACACGGCCACCGTCAGGACGTAGTCGACCAGCAGCGCGCTGGCGACCGTGAGGCCGGCCTTGGGGCCGAGGTTCGTGGTGGCCACCTCGTAGTCGCCGCCGCCACTGGGGTAGGCGTGCACGTTCTGCCGGTAGGAGGCGACGACGGTGAACATCAGCACCACGACGGCCAGCGCGATCCAGGGGCTGAAGTGGTACGCCGAAACGCCCGCGACCGACAGGACCAGGAGGACCTCCCCCGGCGCGTACGCCACCGACGACAGGGGGTCGGAGGCGAAGACGGGGAGGGCGATGCGCTTGGGGAGGAGGGTCTCCCCCAGTCTGTCGCTGCGCAGGGCCCGCCCGATGAGGAGCCGCTTGGGCACGTCGGTCAATTTGGACACGCAGAGGATGGTATTCGCTTGTCCCGTCCCGCCGGGCCGCCCACCCCCCTCTCGTCACACGGCCCGGCCCCGCTCCTCGCCCCCGTCCCCGCGCGCGGGAGCCGACACGGGCGGCCGCACGGGGTACGCGTACGGGATGAGGGCTTCGTCCCTCCCGCCGCATAAGCTCGACCCACGGACAGCCGTGTACGCCGTTCCGCCTGGTGCCCGGCACGTCGGAAGAGGAAGAGTGAACAGGGTGTTTTCGCAGGTCATCGAGATGACCAGGACTGCGGGGTAAGACGACATGCACATCGTCATCATGGGCTGCGGCCGGGTGGGGGCCGCGCTCGCGCAGAACCTGGAGCAACAGGGGCACACCGTCGCCGTCATCGATCAGGATCCGACCGCCTTCCGCCGGCTCGGCTCGGGATTCGGCGGCCGGCGGGTCAGCGGGGTCGGCTTCGACCAGGACACCCTGCGTGAGGCGGGCATCGAGGACGCCGGCGCCTTCGCCGCCGTGAGCAGCGGCGACAACTCGAACATCATCGCCGCGCGGGTGGCGCGCGAGATGTTCGGCATCGAGAACGTCGCCGCCAGGATCTACGATCCGCGCCGGGCCGAGGTCTACCAGCGCCTGGGCATCCCGACGGTCGCCACGGTCCGCTGGACCGCCGACCAGATGCTGCGCCGCCTGCTGCCGTCCGGCGCCGAGCCGCTGTGGCGTGACCCGAGCGGAGCCGTACAGCTCGCCGAGGTGCACACGGACGAGAGCTGGATCGGGCAGAAGATCAGTACGTTGCAGGAGGAGACGGGCGTGCGTGTGGCGTTCCTGACCCGGCTCGGCGAAGCGATGCTGCCGACGTCCCAGACCGTGCTCCAGGAAGGCGATCTCGTCCACGTGATGATGCGGACCGAGGACATCGAGAAGGTCGAGGCGGCATTCGCCCAGGGCCCGGACGGAGGCGTGGGCTGATGCGCGTCGCGATTGCCGGGGCCGGCGCGGTGGGCCGTTCCATCGCGGGTGAGCTGTTGGAGAACGGGCACGAGATCCTGCTGATCGACAAGGCGCCGACGGCGATCTCGGTGGAGCGCGTGCCGCTCGCCGAGTGGCTGCTGGCGGACGCCTGCGAGATCACCTCGCTGGACGAGGCGGCGCTCCAGCGCTGCAACGTCGTGATCGCGGCGACGGGCGACGACAAGGTGAACCTGGTCGTCTCGCTGCTCGCGAAGACGGAGTACGGCGTTCCGCGGGTGGTGGCCCGGGTCAACAACCCCAAGAACGAGTGGCTGTTCAACGAGTCCTGGGGCGTGGACGTCGCGGTCTCCACTCCGCGGCTGATGTCGGCGCTGGTGGAGGAGGCGGTGAGCGTCGGGGACCTGGTACGGCTGCTCCGTTTCAGCCACGGCGACGCGAACCTGGTCGAACTGACCCTGCCCCCGGAGTCGGCCGTGACCGGCACGCAGGTGGGCGACGTGGTCTGGCCGGAGGACACGTCACTGGTCACGATCATCCGCGGGACGCGCGTGCTGACACCGGGCCCGGAGGAGACGCTGGAGGCGGGCGACGAACTGCTGTTCGTGGCGGCGCAGGCGCGGGAGGAGCAGCTGGAGGACCTGCTGTCGGTACGGCGCGAGTCCGACTGACGGCCGAAACGGCTCCCGCCGGGGGGATCGGCGGCCGCGTGCCGCGCCCGGCGGGCCGTGGCCGCCCTCCCCGTTCCCGCCGTTCCCCGCGACCGGCGGCTGTGCGCCGTTCCCTGCGACCGGCGGCTGTGCGCCGTTCCCGGCGGCCGTGGCTGTGTGCCGCTCCCGGCGGGACCGCGTGGCCGGACGCCGGTCGGCCCCACCGGGGTCCCCCGGTGGTTCCACGGTGGCCGGCCGGGCCCGAGGTGGCGGGCCGGGGCCGCTCGCCTCCGGGCGATCGGCCCGTGTCCCGGCGAGCGCGAAGACGTACGGGCCGGTCCCGGGCCGGCTCCGCACCCGGAGTCCACTCCGCGAAGCCGGTGCGGAGGCCCCGGGGCCGTCGGCCGGGTGCCGAGGCCGGACAACGCACCGCGCCGCCCGCGCTGCGGGGCCCAGTGCGTCGGCCCGCGCTCCCGTCCGCCGCCCGGCGAAGCCGGCGCGACCACCCCGGGGGCCGGAGCGCGAGCCCGGTTCCGGGAAGGGGCGGGACGGGGAGCAGGCCGTCGCGGGCGCACCCCGGGCACGGACGCCCGCGCCCGCTCCCGCGTGCCGCTCGTCAGTCCGTGCGGCGGTGCCTCGCAGGCCCGTGTTCCGTGCCGCCGGCACCGGTATCGGTACCCGCACCGGAGGACCCCGCGCCGTCGGCCTCCGCCGCCGCCCGCGCCTCCTCCGCCTCCATCTCGGCGAACACGTCGATCGGCGCCGGTGCCTTCGCCAGGAAGATCCAGGTGAGGTAGACCGCCAGCAGGAACGGCGGGATCTTCAGCGTCACCAGCACCCAGCCGAGCTGCGTCGTGTCCGCCCACCAGTACAGCGGGAAGAGGATCGCGCACTTGCCGAGCAGGATCAGCCCCCACGCCCAACTGGCCTTCGCGTACGCCTTCTTGCGACCGGGGTTGCGCGTGCGCCAGGACAGGTTCTCCTTGAAGACCGGGCCCAGGACCAGCCCGATCAGCGGCACGCCCGCCAGCGTCGTGACGATGTACGCCAGCCCCAGCCCCAGCGTGTACAGCATGCCGGGCAGGTAGAAGTCCTTCGCGTTGCCCGTCATCATCGCGAACACGACACCGAAGGCGACACCGAAGACCCCGCTGAACGCGTGCTTGACGGTGTCCTTCCTGATCAGCCGGACCAGCACGAGCACCAGCGAAACGGCCAGCGCCGCGATCGCCGAGGTGTGCAGGTCCTTGTTGACCGTGAAGATCGTGACGAAGAGCAGTCCGGGCAGGACCGTCTCGATCATGCCGCGCAGGCCGCCGAACGCTTCGAAGAGCGCTGCCTCGGTGACGGCCCTCGCCTCACCCTCCGGGTCGGGCGAGCCCGACGGGGCGGCGGGTGAGGCGGTGGGGGTGTGCGAGGGGGCGGATTTGTCGGCTGACGTCACCGGCTACTCCTGTCCGAGCGGTCGGAGTTCGTATTTGGGGTTGAAGAGCACCCGCCGGCCGTGGCTCAACGAGATCCGGCCGGAGGCGATCAGCTTGCGGCCCGGTTCTATGCCCACGATGGAGCGCCGGCCCAGCCACACCACGTCCAGCGGCGCGGTGCCGTCGAACAGCTCCGCCTCCAGCGCGGGCACGCCGGCCCGGGGACGCAGGGTGACCGTCCGCAGCGTACCGGTGACGCGGACGACCTGGCGGTCGTCGCAGTCGGAGATACGGGTGCAGCCCGATGCCTGCGCGTCCTCGCGCAGTTCCTCGGACTCCAGATCCTCCTGGGAGCTGGAGAGCCGGTTGAGCATCCGGCGGAAACGGCCGGTCGGCTTCTCGGCACTCATGGTCAAAGCGTACCGGGGTACGGGCGTGGCCGGGTCATCCTCCCGATCACCGCCCCGCCCCGTGCCGACGTGCCCCGGAAGCGGCCGGCGGCCGCACTCCGCGAGCACCGCGCGCAGTCGGCGGGACACACGCCGGCACAAGCCGACCGGGCGGGACCCGGCCGGACACGAGCCGGCCGGGCGCATCCGCATCAACGCTCGAAGCGGTAGCCCATCCCCGGCTCGGTGACGAAGTGCCGCGGGTGCGACGGATCCACCTCCAGCTTGCGCCGCAGCTGCGCCATGTAGACCCGCAGGTAGTTGGTCTCGGTGCCGTACGAGGGCCCCCACACCTCCTGGAGCAGCTGCTTCTGGCTGACGAGCCGGCCCGTGTTCCGTACCAGGACCTCCAGCAGGTGCCACTCCGTCGGAGTGAGCCGTACGTCCCGGCCCTCCCGGTGGACCTTCTTCGCGGCGAGGTCGACGGTGAAGCTCTCGGTCTCGACCATCGCCGTGCCGTCGTCCGTCTCCCCGCCCACCGGCTCCGCCCGCCGGACCGCGGCGCGCAGCCGGGCCAGCAGCTCGTCCATGCCGAAGGGTTTCGTCACGTAGTCGTCGGCGCCCGCGTCCAGCGCCTCGACCTTCTCGTCGGAGGTGTGGCGGGCCGAGAGCACCAGGATGGGCACGCGCGTCCAGCCGCGCAGCCCCTTGATGACCTCGACGCCGTCCATGTCCGGCAGCCCCAGGTCGAGCACGACCACGTCGGGGTGGCGCGCCGCCGCGAGTTCCAGCGCGCCCGCGCCGTCGGCGGCGGCGTCCACCTCGTACTTGCGTGCCTTCAGGTTGATCACGAGGGCACGCACGATCTGCGGCTCGTCGTCGACCACGAGGACCCGGGTCATGGGGCCTGCCTTTCTGCTGTCCCGGTCGTCCCGGTCAGGTGCCGATCCGGGCGGGTGATTCGGGGCGGGCCGGAGCGCGTCCGGACGCCGCGGGGAGGGTGAGGACCATGGTCAGTCCTCCGCCGGGGGTGTCCTCGGCGTCGAGGGTGCCGCCCATCGCCTCCGCGAAGCCGCGGGCGACCGCGAGCCCGAGCCCGACACCCGCTCCGCGCGGCGCGTCTCCGTGCCGCTGGAAGGGCTCGAATATACGGTCCTTCGCGTCGTCGGGAACGCCGGGGCCGCGGTCCACGACCCGCAGCTCCACGCGTTCGCCGAGCGCGCTGGCCGCGACGGTGACGCGGCGGTCCTCGGGGCTGTACTTGACGGCGTTCTCGACGATGTTGGCGACGGCGCGCTCCAGCAGCCCCGGGTCGACGGCCACCATGGGCAGCGTCTCCGGGACGTCCAGGTCGACGCTGCCCTCCGGAACGCCGACGAGCGCCCACGGGACCACCTCGTCCAGGTCGATCTCGCGGATCAGCGGGGTGACGGTGCCGGTCTGGAGCCGGGACATGTCGAGCAGGTTGCCCACCAGGTGGTCGAGGCGGTCGGCACCGTGCTCGATGCCTTCGAGCAGTTCGGCCCGGTCCTCCTCGGACCATTCGACGTCGTCCGAGCGCAGGGAGGAGACGGCCGCCTTGATCCCCGCCAGGGGGGTGCGCAGGTCGTGGCTGACGGCCGCCAGCAGGGCGGTGCGGATGCGGTTGCCCTCGGCCAGCGCACGGGCCTGCTCGGCCTCGCCCACCAGGCGCTGCCGGTCCAGTACGACGGCGGCCTGGGCGGCGAACGCGGCGAGCACCCGCCGGTCCTCCGCGGGCAGCACCCGGCCCGAGAGAGCCAGCGCCATGTGGTCGCCGACCGGCATGTCCACGTCGGCGGACTCGGGCCGGTCCACGGGCTGGGGTCCGACGCTGGCGGCGGGCGTCCAGGGATCGACATCGCTCTCGCGTTCGAGGAGGGCCACCGACTCCATGGAGAACGTCTCCCGCACCCGCTCCAGCAGCGCCTCCAGCGTGGTCTCGCCGCGCAGCACGCTGCCCGCGAGGAAGGACAGGATCTCGGCCTCCGCCCGCAGTCTGGCCGCCTGCTGGGTTCTTCGGGCCGCCAGATCCACCACGGACGCCACGGACACCGCCACCGCGAAGAAGATCACGATGGCGACCAGGTTCTTCGGGTCCTGCACGGTCAGGGTGTGGCTGGGCGGGGTGAAGTAGTAGTTGAGCAGGAGCGACCCCACGGCCGCCGAGCCGAGCGCCGGCAGCAGACCGCCGATCAGCGCGGACATGACGGTCAGGAAGAGGAACAGCAGGACGTCGTTGGCCAGCCCGAGCGTGTTGTGCAGCTCGCTCAGCAGCAGGGACAGCAGCACCGGCGCGGCGACCCCGCACAGCCAGCCCCACAGGACCCGGGAGCGGCCCAGCCGGGCTCCCCGGGCCACCGGCAGCCCGCGGCCCTTGGCCGCCTCCTCGTGCGTGACGATGTGGACGTCCAGATCGGGACCGGACTCC
Organism: Streptomyces hebeiensis; assembly: GCF_052983195.1. NCBI lineage: Bacteria > Bacillati > Actinomycetota > Actinomycetes > Kitasatosporales > Streptomycetaceae > Streptomyces > Streptomyces hebeiensis. The sequence continues at coordinate 6,128,952 of NZ_CM129812.1, read as the reverse complement.
CGGGCGACGGTGGCTCCGACGCCCGGCCCGAAGACGTACTGCCAGGTCTTGCGGCGGCTGGAGCCGAGGACGATCTGGGTGGCGTTCACCCCGCGGGCGAATTCCAGCAGCGCGGAGGGGATGTCGTCGCCGACGACATGGTGGAAGGTGCCTCCCAGGTCCTCGACCAGGGAGCGCTGGACGGCGAGTTCCTTGGGCGAGGCGGAGGTCAGCCCGTCGCTGCGGGCGATGTAGACGGCGAGGACCTCGCCACCCGCCCCCTTCTCGGCCAGCCGGACGGCGCGGCGGATGAGCGTGCGTCCCTCGGGGCCGCCGGTGAGGCCGACGACGATCCGCTCGCGCGCCTGCCAGGTGGAGCGGATGCCGTGCTCGCCGCGGTACTGCCGCAGGTACTCGTCCGCCCGGTCGGCGACCCACAGCAGCGCCAGCTCCCGCAGCGCGGTGAGGTTGCCGGGGCGGAAGTAGTGCGAGAGCGCCGCGTCGATCTTGTCGGGCTTGTAGACGTTGCCGTGCGCGAGCCGGCGGCGCAGCGCCTGGGGCGACATGTCGACCAGCTCGATCTGGTCGGCCCGGCGGACTATCTCGTCGGGCACGGTCTCCCGCTGCCGTACCCCCGTTATCGACTCGACCACGTCGCCGAGTGATTCCAGGTGCTGGATGTTGACGGTCGAGATGACCTCGATCCCGGCCTGGAGCAGTTCCTCGATGTCCTGCCAGCGCTTGGCGTTGCGGGATCCCGGCACATTGGTGTGCGCCATCTCGTCCACCAGGGCGACGGCCGGGCGGCGCGCCAGCACCGCGTCGACGTCCATCTCCGTGAAGACCGTTCCCCGGTACTGGAGCTCCTGGCGGGGGACCGTTTCCAGGCCGTGCAGCATGACCTCGGTGCGCGGCCGGTCGTAGTGCTCCACGAAGCCGACGACGCAGTCGGTGCCCCGCTCCACTCGCCGGTGCGCCTCGGAGAGCATCGCGTACGTCTTGCCGACGCCCGGTGCCGCTCCCAGGTAGATCCGAAACTTGCCGCGTCCCATGGCCCCATTGTCGGCCCGCGTGAGCCCTCGCGTCCGCCGCGTCGGCCGGCCCGGCTGTCCTGACCGGCCCGGCCACGCGGACGCCGGCGCCGGGGCGGGCTCCGACCGTGTGGACCCACCGCTCAACGGGTCAGCCCCCTCAGTGCGACGTTGAGCTCCAGCACGTTCACCCGGGGCTCCCCCATGAAGCCGAGGACCCGCTGCCGCGTGTGCTCCTCGACCAGCCTCTCCACCCGCTCCACGGGCAGGTGGTTGCGCTCGGCGACCCGCCGCACCTGGAGGTGGGCGTACGCCGGGGAGATGTCCGGGTCGAGGCCCGAGCCGGAGGACAGGACGGCGTCCGGCGGCACGGCGGAGGGCCGTACGGGGTGACCGGGAGTCGAGTTGTCCCGGACGACGACGGCCCTGGCCTCCCGGACCGACCGGATCAGCTCCTTGTCGTCGCCGGCCCGGTTGGTCGCTCCGGACACCAGCAGCCGGTAGCGCGTGTTGACGGTGTTGTCGGAGAGGCCGTCCGACGGGCGCGGCTGGAACCAGCGCAGATCGGGTGCGGAGGTCTTCCGGCCTTTCGCCGGCGGCAGGTCGTAGCGCTGTCCGATCAGCGAGGACCCGACGACGGTGCCGCGTTCGCTGATCTCGGAGCCGTTCGCCCGGTGCGGGAAGAGCCCCTGGGCGACGCCCGTGACCGCCAGTGGGTAGAGCACTCCGCAGAGCACGGTCAGGACGAGCAGGGCGCGCAGGCTCGCCGCGAGCAGCCGCGCCGCGCCGCCCGCCGAACCGTTCGTGGACATCACGTCGTTCACCGGATTCCGGGGATGAGGGAGATGATCAGGTCGATGATCTTGATGCCGACGAAGGGGGCGACCAGGCCCCCGAGGCCGTAGATCCCGAGGTTCCTGCGGAGCATCCGGTCCGCGGTCATCGGCCGGTAGCGCACGCCCTTGAGCGCGAGCGGGACGAGCGCGACGATGATCAGGGCGTTGAAGACGACCGCGGAGAGGATCGCGGACTCCGGTGAGGACAGCCGCATCACGTTGAGCGTGTCCAGGCCGGGGTACACCACGGCGAACATGGCCGGGATGATCGCGAAGTACTTGGCGACGTCGTTGGCGATCGAGAAGGTCGTCAGCGCGCCCCGCGTGATCAGGAGCTGCTTGCCGATCTCCACGATCTCGATCAGCTTGGTGGGGTCGGAGTCCAGGTCGACCATGTTCCCGGCCTCCTTGGCGGCCGAGGTGCCGGTGTTCATGGCCACTCCGACGTCCGCCTGGGCCAGCGCCGGGGCGTCGTTGGTGCCGTCCCCCGTCATCGCGACCAGCTTGGCACCGGCCTGCTCGCGGCGGATCAGGGCCATCTTGTCCTCGGGCGTGGCCTCGGCGAGGAAGTCGTCCACCCCGGCCTCGGCCGCGATCGCGCGGGCGGTCATCGGGTTGTCGCCGGTGATCATGACGGTTCTGATGCCCATCCGGCGCAGTTCGTCGAACCGTTCCCGCATGCCGGCCTTGACGACGTCCTTGAGGTGGATGACGCCGAGGACCCGGGCCCCGTCGGCGTCCTCCAGGGCCACCAGCAGCGGCGTGCCGCCGGCCGCGGAGATCCGCTCCGTGAGGTCCGCCGCGTCGTCGGCGATCCGGCCGCCGCGCTCCCCGACCCAGGCGGTGATCGAGCCGGCCGCTCCCTTGCGCACCCGCCGCCGGGCGCCGTCGTCGTCGAGGTCGACGCCGGACATCCGGGTCTGCGCCGTGAAGGCGACCCACTCGGCACCGGCCAGCTCGCCCTGGTGGCGCTCGCGCAGGCCGTACTTCTCCTTGGCGAGGACCACGACGGAGCGGCCCTCCGGGGTCTCGTCGGCCAGCGAGGAGAGCTGGGCGGCGTCGGCGAGTTCGGCCTCCGTCACGCCCCTGACCGGGACGAACTCGGCGGCCTGCCGGTTGCCGAACGTGATCGTGCCCGTCTTGTCGAGCAGCAGGGTCGACACGTCGCCCGCCGCCTCGACCGCGCGCCCGGACATCGCCAGCACATTGCGCTGCACCAGCCGGTCCATGCCCGCGATGCCGATCGCGGACAGCAGCGCCCCGATCGTCGTGGGGATCAGGCAGACCAGCAGCGCCACCAGCACGATCACGGACTGTTCGGCGTGGGCGTACGCGGCGAACGGCTGGAGGGTGACGACGGCCAGCAGGAAGACGACGGTGAGCGAGGCGAGCAGGATGTTGAGGGCGATCTCGTTGGGGGTCTTCTGCCGGGCCGCGCCCTCGACCAGGGCGATCATCCGGTCGATGAAGGTCTCCCCCGGCCTGGCCGTGATCCGGATGACGATCCGGTCGGAGAGGACCTTCGTACCGCCGGTGACGGCGCTCCGGTCGCCGCCGGACTCGCGGATCACCGGCGCGGACTCGCCGGTGATGGCGGACTCGTCGACCGAGGCGATCCCCTCGATCACATCGCCGTCGCCGGGGACGATGTCGCCCGCCTCGCAGACCACGTGGTCGCCGACGCGCAGACCTGTGCCCGGCACGCGCTCCTCGGCGCCTCCGGCCAGCCGGCGGGCGACGGTGTCGGTCTTGGCCTTGCGCAGCGTGTCGGCCTGCGCCTTGCCGCGGCCCTCCGCCACCGCCTCGGCGAGATTGGCGAAGAGGGTGGTCAGCCAGAGCCAGGCGGCGACGGCCCAGCCGAACCAGTCACCCGGGTTCACCGCCGCGAAGACCGTGGACAGCACGGACCCCACGAGGACCACGAACATCACGGGCGACTTGACCATCACCCGGGGGTCGAGCTTGCGTACCGCGTCCGGCAGCGAGAGGAGCAGCTGTTTCGGCTCGAACAGCCCGCCGCCGACCCGCTCCCCGGTGCGACCGGTGCGCGGTGCCGCGCGCCGCTCACGAGGTGTACCGGGCGTGGGAGTGGCACGAGGTGCCGTCGTGTGCTTCTTACGGGGGATCATGACGCCAGCCCTTCCGCCAGCGGCCCGAGCGCGAGCGCCGGGAAGTACGTCAGAGCGGCGACGATCAGGATCGTCGCGACGAGCAGCCCGGAGAACAGCGGCTTGTCGGTACGGAGCGTGCCGGAGGTCTCGGGTACGGGCGAGCGCTCGGCCAGCGAACCGGCCAGCGCCAGGACGAACACCATCGGCAGGAAGCGGCCCAGCAGCATCACCACGCCGAGCGAGGTGTTGAACCACGGCGTGTCCGCGGCGAGCCCCGCGAAGGCCGAGCCGTTGTTGTTGGCCGCCGAGGTGTACGCGTAGAGGATCTCGGAGAAGCCGTGCGGGCCCGTGTTGAGGAGGGAGTCGCGTGGCGTGGGCAGGGCCAGGGCCACGGCGGTGAAGCAGAGCACGAGCGCCGGGGTGACCAGGATGTAGAGGGCGGCCAGTTTGATCTCCCGGCCGCCGATCTTCTTGCCCAGGTACTCGGGGGTGCGGCCGACCATCAGCCCGGCCAGGAAGACCGCGATGACCGCCATGATCAGCACGCCGTACAGGCCGGAGCCGACACCGCCGGGCGCGATCTCGCCGAGCTGCATGCCGAGCATCGCGATTCCCCCGCCGAAACCGGTGAAGGAGGACATCGCGGAATTGACCGCTCCGGTCGAGGTGAGCGTCGTGGAGACGGCGAAGAGCGAGGAGCCGGCGACCCCGAAGCGGGTCTCCTTGCCCTCCAGCGCGCCGCCCGCGATGTCGTAGGCCGGTGCGCCGTGGTGGAACTCGGTCCACATCATCAGCGCGACGAAGGCGATCCAGATCGCCACCATCGCGGCGAGGATCGCGTACCCCTGCCTGAGGCTGCCGGTCATCCGCCCGAAGGTGCGCGTCAGGGCGAACGGGATCAGCAGTATCAGGAAGATCTCGAAGAGGTTGGAGAACGGGTTGGGGTTCTCGAAGGGGTGTGCGGAGTTGGCGTTGAAGTAGCCGCCGCCGTTGGTGCCCAGCTCCTTGATCGCCTCCTGGGAGGCCACCGCGCCGCCGCGCCACTGCTGGGAGCCGCCGAGGAACTGGCCGACCTCGTGGACCCCGGCGAAGTTCTGGATCGCGCCGCAGGCCACCAGCACGACCGCGCCGATCACGGACAGCGGCAGGAGGATCCGTACGGTGCCGCGCACCAGGTCGGCCCAGAAGTTGCCCAGCTCGCCCGTGCGGGACCGGGCGAAACCCCGGACCAGCGCCACCGCGACCGCCATCCCGACAGCGGCCGACAGGAAGTTCTGCACGGCGAGCCCGCCGGTCTGGACGAGGTGGCCCATGGCCTGCTCACCGGCGTAACTCTGCCAGTTGGTGTTGGAGACGAACGAGGCGGCGGTGTTGAACGCCTGGTCCGGGTCGATCGAGGCGAAGCCCATCGACCCGGGCAGGCCGCCCTGGAGACGCTGGAGCAGGTAGAGGAAGAGGACGCTCACCGCGGAGAAGGCGAGGACGCCGCGCAGGTAGGCGGGCCAGCGCAGGTTCGCGGACGGGTCGGCGCCGACGCACCGGTAGATCCACTTCTCGACCCGCAGATGCCGGGCGGACGAGTAGACCCGGGCCATGTGGTCACCGAGCGGACGGTACGCCAGTGCGAGCGCGGCGATGAGCGCGAGCAGTTGGAGTACCCCGGCGAGGACAGGGCTCATCGCTCAGAACCTCTCGGGGAAGACGAGGGCGAGGACGAGATAACCCAGCAGGGCGACGGCCACGACCAGGCCGACGACATTCTCGGCGGTCACAGCTTCGTCACCCCCTTGGCGACGAGGGCCACCAGCGCGAAGACCGCGACCGTGGCGAGGACGAAGGCCAGATCGGCCACCGTGTGCTCCTGAGTGAGTGCGGGACGAAAAACGACTCTCAGAGGAAACCCCGCGTTCCGGCCGCAGGCACGCACCGTTGACGGCTCCCATACGCCGCGCCCCGTCGGCTTGACGGACTCCATACACACCGGTGCGTGCCGCTGAGGACCTGCGAAAACGCCTGTGGGCCGCGTCCCGTGCACGGGACGCGGCCCACAGGGGGCGGTAGGCGCGGACACGCGCCGCACATCGATATTCAGCCGTACGGCCCAGACCGCGGGCGGCCGTCGCGCGGCTGCGGTGGCCGTCGCCGCCGCGGTCGGCCCGGTCGCCGGGTCAGGAGCCGGTCGTCAGGTCATCAGCCCGAAGCGGGTCAGCGCACCTCGGTGATCTCGGGACCGCGCTGGAGCTGCCCCATGCCGCCGGAGAAGCGCGAGTTCTCCTGCTCCTCCTGCTGGACGCCCTCGGCAACCATCTGCGCGTCGTCGGGCAGCTTGAGGACGATCGGGTCGCGCGGCGCCATCGGTCCCTCGCCGCGCACCACGACGGTGTCCCGGAAGATCTGCTCCAGCAGTCCGGCGGCCTCCGGCTGCACCGCGCCCTGCCCGGAGATCACCCCGCGCAGGAACCAGCGCGGCCCGTCGATGCCGATGAAGCGCACCAGCTGGACACCGCCGGTGCCGTCCGGCAGCTGCACGGGCACCTGGGCGCGCAGCTCCCATCCCAGCGGTCCCTCGATCTCGTCGATGATGCCGCCCTGCTGGGTGATGCCGGTGGCGATCTCCTCGCGGACCTCGCCCCAGATGCCCTCGCGCTTGGGCGCGGCGAACGCCTGGAGCTGTACGGCGCTGTCGCGCAGGACGACCGTCGCGGCGACGATCGCGTCACCGGCGACCTCCACGCGCAGCTCCATGCCGTCGACGGTGGGCACGAAGATGCCGCCCAGGTCCACCCGGCCCTCGGCGGGCCTGGAGACCTCGGAGATGTCCCAGGGGCCGTCGGGACGGGGCGCCGGCGGAAGGTTGGTCCGGCGAGGGGCATCGGCCTCCTCGCTCCCGGCGTCATCCGTGTCGGTGCCGGAGTCCTCGACGAACTGCTCGGTCTCGCCCGCTGTTTCCGCCGTGTCCTGTGCGGATTTCTTCTTGCGACGTCCGAACACGTCACTGTCCTTCCCGGTCGGATACGACCGACGCGTATCGATTCCCACCCTGTACGCCGTCCACGGCGGCATGGCCGCCGGTGGACCCGAAGCCCCCCTCGGCCCGCGCGGAGCCGGGGAGCTCCGCCACCTCGTGGAAGCGCACCTTCTCGACCTGCTGGACGACCAGCTGGGCAATCCGGTCGTACCTCTCGAACCGCACGCTCTCGCGCGGATCGAGATTGACCACGATCACTTTGATCTCTCCACGGTACCCGGCATCCACCGTCCCGGGGGCATTCACCATGGCGACACCGCAGCGGGCCGCGAGCCCGGAGCGGGCGTGCACGAAGGCGGCGTAGCCGTCCGGGAGGGCGATGGCCACGCCCGTCGGCAGGACGGCCCGCTCGCCGGGAGCGAGCTCGGCGGCCCGGGTGGTGACGAGGTCGACGCCGGCGTCGCCCGGGTGTCCGTACGAGGGGACCGGCGCCTCGGGGTCGATCCGGCGGATCAGCACGTCGACGGGACTGCGGCTCATGGGGTCACCTCGAAGGCGCCGGCGCGGACGTGCCCCGGGCGTATCGGCACGTACGGCGCGTACGCCGCCGTGTGCGGCGCGTACCGCGTGCGCGGCCCGCGGGGCGGGTACGGCGGGTACGGCGACAACACTTTCGGCCCGGCCGGGAGTCCGGGGGGCGCTCCCCGGGATGGCACGTTACTCACAGGCGCAGACCTTACCCGCGCGGTCGCCCCCGTACCGCACCGTGCCAAGCTTGGCTTCATGGAGCCTTCCGCCGTGCGCTACGACGAACGCCTGACCGCCCCCCGCTCCTGGTGGGGGATCGCCGCTCTCATCGGGGTGGCGGGCGGACTGATCCTGCTGCCCCTGGGCCCGTTGCCGATGCTCGGCGGGGTGCTCACCGCGGGCGCGCTGGCGGCGGCGGGAGTGAGCGCGTACGGCTCGGCGCGGATCCGGGTGGTCGCGGACTCGCTGGTCGCGGGCGACGCCCGGATCCCGGTCGCGGCGCTCGGCGAGGCGGAGCCGCTGGACGGCGAGGAGGCGGTCGCCTGGCGGGGGTACAAGGCCGATCCCCGCGCCTTCCTGCTGCTGCGCAGCTATGTGCCGACGGCGCTGCGCGTGCCGGTCACGGACCCCGAGGACCCGACGCCGTACGTCTACCTCTCGACCCGGTCGCCGAAGCGGCTGGCGGCGGCGCTGACGGCCGTACGCGCGGGTCAGGACACGGACCGGCCGGCCGGCTCCCAGAGCTGACTCCGCGCCCGGGAGGCGTCCGCCGGGAAGGGCGGACGGGCGGGGCGTCAGGGCCGCGGTCCGCCGGGCAGCTCGGGGAGGGGTTCCGCGGGCTGCTCCAGGGGCGGCAGCCCGGGCAGCGCGTTCCAGGCGACCTGGCGGGCGCGCAGGTCCTTGCGGACGCGCTCGGCCACCTTCTTGGTGTCCCGCCGGTTCATCATGGCGCCGACGGTGGCACCGACCAGGAACGGGACCAGGTTGGGCAGGCTGCGGATCGTGCGCTTCATGATCTGCTGGCGCAGCTCGCGCTTCACAGGGCCGCTCAGGGCGCCGTTGAAGGTGGACGGTCTGGTGATGTCGACGCCGCGCTCCTGCGTCCAGGACGTCAGGTAGGCGGCGCTGCGCTGGGTCAGTGTGCCGGGCGGTCGCAGCCCGTACACCTCGTGCAGTTCCGCGATGAGTTTGAGCTCGATCGCGGCCACGGCGGTGATCTCCGCCGCCAGCTCGGCCGGCATCGCCGGTGGTACGGGCAGCATCGCGACGGCGCCGATCCCGGCGCCGACCGTCGAGCTGCTGTTCGCGGCCCCGGCGATCAGCTTGTCGGCCAGTTCCTCGGGGCCGAGGCCCGGGAACTGTCTGCGCAGGGTCGCGAGGTCCCGCACGGGGACCCGCGGGGCGTTCTCGATGATCCGGTCGGCGAGGTGGCCGAGCGCCGCCTTGGCGCTGCCGCTGCCCTTGCGCACCCCGCGTCTGACGCTGTGCAGCCGCCCGCCGAGGTCCGTTCGTCGGCCCCTGGTCAGGGGGACGCCGAGGGTGGTGGATGCCTCGGGGGACGCGGCTTCGAGCGAGGCCGAGCGGCCTCGCTCGTTGTCACGCGCGTCGGAACGGGGCAGCGGGACGGCGGCGTGCTCGGGAGTGGGCGTCATGCCCTCAGCCGGGCCCGAGCCGCCCTTGTGCGCCTCCGGTGGGGCCGGACGGCCCGCACGCCGGAAGCGGCGCTTCCTGGACGGTTTGTCGCCTGCCACGGCCGACCGGACCTCAGTCGCAGTCGCGGCAGATCGGCTGGCCGTTCTTCTCGCGGGCCAGCTGACTGCGGTGGTGCACCAGGAAGCAGCTCATGCAAGTGAACTCGTCGGCCTGGCGCGGCAGGACCCGGACGGAGAGCTCCTCGTTGGAGAGATCCGCGCCGGGCAGTTCGAGCCCTTCGGCCTGCTCGAACTCGTCGACGTCGACCGCGGAGGTCGACTTGTCGTTCCGCCGTGCCTTCAGTTCCTCGAGGCTGTCCTGATCGACGTCGTCGTCGGTCTTGCGTGGGGTGTCGTAATCCGTTGCCATGTCGTTCTCCCCCTCTGGGTGTCTGTGGTGTCTCAGCGCTCGTAACGCGTGAGGGGCCGGACTTGTGCCCGGCTCGAGGCGGAGATTTTGCCTCACATCAAGGTCTGTTACTCAATCGACACCCAGCCGGCTCCCCTGGGAGTGATCGGCTTCGGGTGGCGAGGGGGACCGTACACGGTCCCCAGGTGCTACTTCACGGGCGCCACCCCGTGTACTTCCCGTGATCCAGCCCCTTGGAAACCCGGACTTTACCGGCTTTCCGCAGGACAATTGATCACGGAGAGTGGACAGGCGGGAATTCGCCCCTGTGATCGATCACACAGGGCTCCTCCGGCATCCGGTGCGCGAAATTCCGCGCAAAGCGAACAAAGCAATCTGCCGACCGAACACCGCGCGCATTCTCTCAGATCGGGAGAGTGACACGCATCACGAGCCCGCCGCCCTCGCGGGGTTCCGCGTGGATCCGCCCGCCGTGCGCGCGGGCCACGGACCGGGCGATCGACAGGCCGAGTCCCACGCCCTTGTCGCTGCCCGTGCGTTCGGTCCGCAGCCGCCGGAACGGCTCGAAGAGGTTGTCGATCTCGTACGCCGGGACGACCGGGCCGGTGTTCGACACCACCATGACCGCCTGCCCCTGCTGCGACTCGGTCGTGACCTCCACCCAGCCTCCCTCCGGGATGTTGTAACGGACCGCGTTCTGCACCAGGTTGAGGGCGATCCGCTCCAGCAGGACGCCGTTGCCCTGGACGACCACGGGCGCCCGCTCCCCACGCACCTCGACGCCCTTGCTGTCCGCCTCGGCGAGTGTCTGGTCCACCGCGCGGGTGGCCACCTCCGCCAGGTCGACGGGCTTGCGCTCGACGATCTGGTTGTCGCTGCGGGCGAGCAGCAGCAGTCCTTCCACGAGCTGTTCGCTGCGCTCGTTGGTGGCCAGCAGCGTCTTGCCGAGTTGCTGCAGTTCCGCCGGCGCCCCCGGATCGGAGAGGTGGACCTCCAGGAGGGTCCGGTTGATCGCGAGCGGTGTGCGCAGTTCGTGCGAGGCGTTCGCGACGAACCGCTGCTGGGCGCTGAAGGCCCGCTCCAGCCGGTCGAGCATCTCGTCGAAGGTGTCGGCCAGTTCCTTCAGCTCGTCGTCGGGGCCGTCCAGCTCGATCCGGCGCGAGAGGTCGGAGCCGACCACGCGGCGCGCGGTACGGGTGATCCGGCCCAGCGGCGAGAGGACCCGGCCGGCCATCGCGTAGCCGAAGGCGAAGGCGATGACGCTCAGCCCGATCAGGGCGAAGATCGACCGCGTCAGCAGCTCGTCCAGCGCCTGCTGGCGCTGGTGGTTGACGCAGCTGTTCATCGCCGCGTTGAACTCCTCGGGCGGCGCCTGGTCGGGGAAGTTGCAGACGTCGCTGCTCACCTTGCCGGTCACGATCTTGAACGGCAGCTCACTGCCCACGTGCAGGGCCTGCGCGGCCAGCAGATAGATGATCGAGAGCAGCAGGATCCCGGCGATCAGGAACATCCCGCCGTACAGGAGGGTGAGCCTTATCCGGATCGTCGGCCGCACCCAGGGGAGGGACTGGTCGGGCCGGCGCGGGTCCCAGGTGGGCTTCGGAGGTGCCGCCGGCGGCACCGGGGCGGTCGCCACGGGCATCAGATCCGGTATCCGGAGCCGGGCACCGTGACGATCACGGGCGGCTCACCGAGCTTGCGGCGCAGGGTCATCACGGTGACCCGGACGACATTGGTGAACGGGTCGGTGTTCTCGTCCCACGCCTTCTCCAGCAGCTGCTCGGCCGAGACGACCGCGCCCTCGCTGCGCATCAGGACCTCCAGCACCGCGAATTCCTTGGGCGCTAGCTGGATCTCGCGGCCTTCGCGGAAGACCTCACGGCGGTTGGGGTCCAGCTTGATGCCGGAACGCTCCAGGACCGGGGGCAGCGGTACGGTCGTACGCCGGCCGAGGGCCCGGACCCGGGCCGTGAGCTCCGTGAACGCGAACGGCTTGGGCAGGTAGTCGTCCGCGCCCAGCTCGAGGCCCTCGACCCGGTCGCTGACATCGCCCGATGCCGTGAGCATCAGGACCCGGGTCGGCATGCCGAGCTCGACGATCTTGCGGCAGACGTCGTCGCCGTGGACCACGGGGAGATCGCGGTCGAGCACCACCACGTCGTAGTCGTTGACCCCGATGCGCTCCAGCGCGGCCGCCCCGTCGTAGACCACGTCGACGGCCATGGCCTCCCGGCGCAGCCCGGTGGCCACCGCATCGGCGAGCAGCTGCTCGTCCTCGACGACGAGTACGCGCACGTCGCTTTTTCCTTCCTCTGGGCCCGTCACCCGTGATCAGGGCAGGTCGTGGCACTGGCTGTGCGGCTCCATCCTGCCTGTTACGGCCATAAACCGACGGTAAGGCGATGTCGGGTGACCAGGCACATCAGGGGCCGTCGCGGAACGGACCGGATTTATTGAAGCGTGGAGGTTTCTGGCGCTCCGCCCCTGGGGATGACGACTGCACACCCGAGATCGCGCCCTGTTTGTGGCCTGCCACACCCTTGTCTGCCAATCCAGAGGCAGTGGGTGCGTGATCTACCCGCCGTCGGCACACCCCCGTGCCACTGACCGACGCCGGCACACCCCCGTGCCGCTGACCCACGACGAGGGGGCGCAATGGACGCGTTCACCGCCGGGCTTCTCCAGCGTATAAAAGCCACGGAGACCGACCTGACCCGCGCCCGGGAGACGGGCGACGACTTCCTCGCGGACGTCGAACAGGAAGAGCTGGAAGACCTTCGGCGGCTCGCCGCCGAGCACGGTGTGGAAGTGGGCGCGGGCAGCGCCTGACATCCGGACCGGGGTCTTGCAGACACAGTCGTAGACGCACAGTCGTAGACATATACAGATCCATACGTAGTACAGAGCCGTAGAGACCCACAGAGAGGGCCCCGGCGCCGAGGGGATCGGCGCCGGGGCCCTTCCGCCTGTCCTCCGCCCCGATCAGTCGGGGATCAGTCGTGCCAGGCGCCGTACTCCTCCAGGAGCGCCTGCAGGGGCTCGAAGACCCCGGGGGACGCGGCCACCGTCAGATCGCCGTCCGGCCGGGCGCCGGGCCGGCCGCCGGTGAGCGCGCCCGCCTCGCGGGCGATGAGTTCGCCGGCCGCCAGGTCCCAGGGGTGCAGCCCGCGCTCGTAGTAGCCGTCCAGCCGGCCCGCCGCGACGTCGCTGAGGTCGGCGGCGGCCGAGCCACCGCGCCGGATGTCCCGCAGCCGCGGGATCAGCTTCTGGGCGATCTCCGCCTGGTGGGCGCGTACGGCGGTGACGTAGTTGAAGCCGGTCGAGACGAGGGCCTGGTCCAGCGGCGGCGCGGGCCGGCAGCGGACCGGCCGGTCGTTCAGGAAGGCGCCGCCCCCGCGTACGGCCCGGAAGGTCTCCGCCCGCATGGGGATCTCCACGACGCCCACCAGCGTCTCCCCCTCGTGCTCCGCCGCCACCGACACGGCCCAGGTGGGCAGGCCGTACAGATAGTTGACGGTGCCGTCCAGCGGGTCGACGATCCAGCGGACGCCGCTGGTGCCGGCCGAGCTGGCGCCCTCCTCGCCGAGGAAGCCGTCGTCCGGGCGGCGCTCGGCGATGTAGCCCGTGATCAGTTTCTCGGCGGCGATGTCCATCTCGGTGACGACGTCGATGGGGCTGGACTTGGTCGCGGCCACGGCCAGGTCGTCGGGCCGGCCGTCGCGCAGCAGCGCGCCGGCCCGGTGGGCCGCCTCCAGGGCCAGGGTCAGCAGTTCGGCGGAGAGGTCCGCGTCCGGTCGGGGGGCGTCGGTCACAGGGGCTCCGTAAGAGGTTGAGAGGGCCGGGTCGGGCGCGGGGGCGGCCGGCCGTGAGGCCGCCGGTCCCGGGCTCACGCGTAGGCGCTGTCGGCGCCCGCGGCGGCGGGCTTGGGGGCACGGGCCGGGCAGCAGCCCACCGGGCAGAGGTCATGGCCGGGCCCCAGCGCGCCGAGGGCACAGCGCGTCACCTCGCGCCCCCGCTCGGCGGCGGCGCGCTCCACGACGAGGTCGCGCACGGCGGCGGCGAAGCGCGGATCCGCGCCCACCGTCGCCGAGCGGCGCACCGGCAGTCCCAGCTCGGCGGCCTTGGCGGTGGCCTCGGTGTCCAGGTCGTACAGGACCTCCATGTGGTCGGAGACGAAGCCGATCGGGGCCATGACGACCGCCGGGACGCCCTGCCCGTGCAGCTCCTCCAGGTGGTCGCAGATGTCCGGTTCCAGCCACGGGATGTGCGGGGCGCCACTGCGCGACTGGTAGACGAGCCGCCAGGGGTGTTCGGTCCCGGTCTCCTCCCGTACGGCGTCCGCGATCAGGCGGGCGACGTCCAGGTGCTGTGCCACGTAGGCCCCGCCCTCACCGTGCGCCTCGACGGGGCCCGAGGTGTCGGCCGCCGCGACGGGGATGGAGTGCGTGGTGAAGGCGATGTGCGCGCCCGCGCGGACGTCCTCCGGCAGGTCCGCGAGCGAGGCCAGCACCCCGTCGATCATGGGGCGCAGGAAACCGGGGTGGTTGAAGTAGTGCCGCAGCTTGTCCACCCGGGGGACGTCGATCCCCTCGGCGGTCAGGGTGGCCAGCGCCTCCGCGAGGTTCTCGCGGTACTGGCGGCAGCCTGAGTACGAGGCGTAGGCGCTGGTGGCGAGGACGGCGATACGCCGTCGGCCGTCCGCGGCCATCTCGCGCAGCGTGTCGGTCAGGTACGGCGCCCAGTTGCGGTTGCCCCAGTACACGGGCAGGTCAAGGCCGTGCTCGGCGAAGTCCCCGCGCAGCGCGTCGAGCAGCGCGCGGTTCTGGCCGTTGATCGGGCTGACCCCGCCGAACAGGAAGTAGTGCTGCCCCACTTCCTTGAGCCGCTCCGTGGGGATGCCCCGGCCCCTGGTCACGTTCTCCAGGAACGGGACCACGTCGTCGGGCCCTTCCGGGCCGCCGAACGACAGCAGGAGGAGGGCGTCGTAGGGGGAGGTGTCGAGCTGTTCGGCCATGAATCGATCCTGCCACCAGCCCCGCGGCGCCGGTACCGCGCCCCGGCCCATGGCGTGGCGGGCCCCGGGGCGCGGTCCGGCGCGTGACGGCGTGCCCGGGGCGCGATCCGGCGCGAGACGGCGAGCGGGTGGGGCGCGTACGGCACCGGCCCGACGCCGGGGCCGTGCCCCGCGCACCGCACTGGCCAGAAAATCGGGGGCATGGGGACGGCGTGCGACCGTAAGCTGTTCCGTCGCCGTTCGTTCCTTACCGGAGCCCTGCCGGATCGTTCCTCTCCGCAGCGCCCGTTCCCTCACCGGAGTGCCCGTTGTCCAGTTCCTACCGCGCGATCTTCGCGGCTCCCGGTACCGGGGGATTCAGCGCCGCCGGCCTGATCGGACGGCTCCCGCTGGCCATGATGGGCATCGGCGTGGTGACGATGGTCTCCCAGCTCACCGGGCGGTACGGGCTGGCCGGCGCGCTGTCGGCGACGATGGCGATGTCGGCCGCCGTCCTCGGCCCGCAGATCTCCCGGCTGGTGGACCGGCACGGCCAGCGGCGCGTCCTGCGCCCGGCGACCCTGATCGCGGTGGCGGCCGTCGCGGGCCTGCTGCTCTGTGCCGAGTGGGGCGCGCCGGACTGGACGCTGTTCGTCTTCGCGACCGGCACGGGCTGTGTGCCGAGCCTGGGCGCGATGGTGCGGGCCCGCTGGGCGGAGATCTACCGGGGCTCGCCCCGCGAGCTGCACACCGCGTATTCGTGGGAGTCGATCGTCGACGAGATGTGCTTCATCGTCGGTCCGATCGTCTCGATCGGTCTGTCGACGGCCTGGTTCCCCGCCGCGGGCCCGTTGCTGGCGGGGGTGTTCCTGGTCGTCGGCGTCCTGTGGCTGACGGCTCAGCGGGCCACCGAGCCCGTCCCCCGGCCGCGTGCCGAGCACACCGGCGGGTCGGCGCTGCGTTCACCGGGCCTGCGGGTGCTGGCGGCGACCTTCCTGGCGACGGGCGCGATCTTCGGCGCGGTCGACGTGGTGACGGTCGCCTTCGCCGAGGAGCAGGGCCACAAGACGGCGGCGAGCCTGGTGCTGGCCGTGTACGCCCTGGGATCGTGCCTGGCCGGGGTGGCGTTCGGGATGCTGCATCTGTCCGGGCCGCCCGCGCGGAGGTGGCTGGTGGGCGTCTGCGCCATGGCCGTGAGTATGATCCCCCTCCAACTGGCCGGGAGCCTGCCGTTCTTGGCCGTGGCGCTCTTCGTCGCGGGTCTGTCCATCGCACCGACGATGGTGACCACGGTGGCCCTCGTCGAGGCGCACGTACCGCGCACCAAGCTGACCGAGGGCATGACCTGGACCAGTACCGGGCTCTTGGTCGGGGTGGCGCTCGGCTCGTCGGCCGCCGGCTGGGTGGTCGACGCGGCCGGTGCCCGGGCGGGGTACGCGGTGCCCGCGGTGGCGGGCGCCGTCGCGGCCGCGGTGGCGTTCCTGGGGTTCCGCCGGCTGCGCGAGCCGGCACCGACGCGGGGAGGGCACGGGGCGGATGACCGGAATCCTGACAGGCGGGACGGGATCGAGCGCGTGGCGTAACTGGGCGGGGACGGTCACCGCCCGGCCCTCCCGGCAGGTCTCCCCCGCCTCCGCGGACGCCGTCGCCGCCGCCGTGCGCCGGGCCGCCGAGGACGGGCTGAGGGTCAAGGCCGTCGGTACGGGGCACTCGTTCACCGCCATCGCCGCCACGGACGGGGTGCTGATCCGGCCCGAGCGGCTCGTCGGCATCCGGAAGCTCGACCGGGCGGCGGGCACCGTCACCGTCGCCGCGGGCACGCCGCTCGGACGGCTGAACGCGGCGCTGGCCCGGGCGGGCCTGTCGCTCACGAACATGGGCGACATCATGGAGCAGACGGTCTCCGGCGCGACCGCCACCGGCACCCATGGCACCGGCCGCGACTCGGCCTCGATCGCGGCGCAGATCCGCGCCCTGGAGCTGGTCACCGCGGACGGCTCGCGCTTGCGCTGCTCCCCCGGGGAGAACCCGGACGTCTTCGCCGCCGCCCGGATCGGGCTCGGCGCGCTGGGTGTGGTCACCTCGATCACGTTCGCCGTGGAGCCGTTGTTCCTGCTGACGGCGCGTGAGGAACCGATGTCGTTCGACCGGGTCACCGCCGAGTTCGATCAGCATGTCGCCGAGAACGAGCATTTCGAGTTCTATTGGTTTCCACACACGGACAACTGCAATACCAAGCGCAATAACCGCAGCGCGGGGCCCGCGGCTCCCCTCGGTCGCGTCCGGGGCTGGATCGACGACGAGTTCCTCTCCAACGGGGTCTTCCAGGTGGCGTGTTCGCTCGGCCGGGCCGTGCCCGCCGCCGTTCCCCCGCTCGCCCGCGTCTCCAGCCGCGCGCTGTCCGCGCGTACGTACACGGACATCCCTTACAAGGTCTTCACGACACCGCGCCGGGTGCGCTTCGTGGAGATGGAGTACGCGCTGCCCCGGGAGGCGGTGGTCGAGGCGCTGCGCGAGGTCAAGGCCATGGTCGAGCGGTCCCCTCTGCGGGTGAGCTTCCCGGTGGAGGTCCGGACGGCGCCCGCGGACGACATCGCCCTCTCGACGGCCTCGGGCCGGGAGAGCGCGTACATCGCGGTGCACCTGTTCCGGGGCACGTCCCACCGCGCGTACTTCACCGCGGTGGAACGCGTCATGACCGCGCACGGCGGACGGCCGCACTGGGGCAAGATCCACACCCGGGACGCGGCGTACCTGTCCGCGGCCTATCCGCGCTTCGGCGAGTTCACGGCGCTCCGCGACCGGCTGGACCCCGACCGGCTGTTCGGCAACGACTACCTGCGCCGGGTGCTGGGCGACTGACGGGCCATGGCTCTCCTGCCGTTACCGGTTCGCCGTGCCGGCGCCGGAGTCGCCCCCGGACCCCGCACCGGAACCGGAATCCGGTGTGGCGCCGGTTCCGGAGCTGTCCGGCCCGGAGGGACCGGAGTTGTCCGTTCCGGATCCGCCGCCCGAGGTGCCGGAGGGCGCCGGCGTCGGGTCGCCGGACCGTGCGCCGTCGCCCGCACCGGAGGGCGGGGTGGCGGGCGTACGGGACGGACCGGCGCTGCCGCCCCCACCGCTGTCCGCGCCCTGCCCGGCGTCCGGCGACGCGTTCGGGTCCGGGCTCGCCCCGCCGTCCTGCCCCTGCCCGTCGGACGGAGAGCCGGAGGACGGAGTGGGCGCGGGACCGTCCTCCGGTACGGATCCACCGCCACCGCCGCGTACGACGGACCCGACGGTCGTCGCGTGGCCGCCGCCCGGACCCTGGCCGGACATCAGCTCGAACCCGGTGACACCGGCCATGGCGAGCAGGAAGACGCCGACGGCCGCGAGCAGCGGGCGCTTCCAGCCGCGCCCCCGCGCCCGGTCACGGGTCCGGGCGCGGGCACCATGAGTGGTGGCCTCGCCGTACTCGGTGTTCAGGTCCGTCGGCACACGCAGCAGCCGGGTCGCGTCAACAGGAACGTACGGATCGCCCGGATCAGGGGATTCACCTGGCATACGAAGATCGCCGGAAGCACCCGAATCCGCGGCGTTCGTCGCGCCGCCCGCACCGTTCCGGTCGCTCCGCACCACCACCTGCCGCCCTCCGGGCTTGGCCTGGACGGTGACCACGCGGATCTGCTCCCCGGTTCGCCGGAACAGGTGCTGGAAGACCGAACCGCCACACGTGGCCACGACGCTGACCACTCCCGCGCCGAGGACCGTGCCGTACACGCCGAGCCGGGAGGCGAGGACCGCCGCCGCGATCGCGGCGAGGGCACTGCCCGCGACCTGCGGAAGGTTCAGATCGAGGCGCCGCCGCTCCGTGGGCGCGTCCGCGCCCCGCTCCCCCGCCTCGTCCCGCCCGTCGCCCGTACTCAGCTCCGCTTCCGCATCCCGCACCGCGCGTCGCGTGCCGCTGCCATGCTTCTGGTGCATCTAAAGCCCCTGCTTGCCCATCTGTCCCAGCTTGCACCCGGAAGTGACCGATGAGCGAAGGGGATAGTTCCGTTTCAGGGGATTGTGTGAAGCATCCCACCCGCTGATCCGCTCCACGTACCGTCAGCGGCGGCTTCGCGCGGACGAGTCCCCGACCGGAGAGAATCTCGAGCGGCGCGCCGGTCCACCCGGATGGCCCGAATGGAGTACTGTGGCGAGCCCTGGGGCCGGACTCCCTCACGGGTGGCCGGGGACCTACGGGAAGGGGGCCGCACGTGGCACTCGATCCGGCGGAGCCGACGGCACCGTACGGGCGCCTGCTGCACAGAGTGACCGGGTTCGTCACTCCGCGTGGCAAGCAGGTACCGTGCCATGACGGCGATCCAGGCCCCCGGCCCGACACGCCGGGCAGTACGGAAAGGTTGTGGCAGGCTGCACCCGGGCAGGTCACACTCGACTAGCGGAAGCAGCGACGCACGTGACGTCGGCAGGCACCACCCGGGAGGTCCCCATGCCCGAACTGCGTGTCGTGGCCGTCTCCAACGACGGCACACGACTGGTGCTCAAGGCTGCCGACAGTACGGAATACACGCTTCCGATCGATGAGCGGCTGCGCGCCGCCGTGCGCAACGACCGCGCCCGTCTCGGCCAGATCGAGATCGAGGTGGAGAGCCACCTCAGGCCGCGCGACATCCAGGCGCGGATACGAGCCGGTGCCTCCGCGGAGGAGGTCGCCCAGCACGCGGGCATCCCGGTGGACCGGGTCCGCCGGTTCGAGGGTCCCGTGCTCGCCGAGCGCGCCTTCATGGCCGAGCGCGCCCGGAAGACACCCGTCCGGCGCCCCGGCGAGAACACCGGACCCCAGCTCGGCGAGGCGGTGCAGGAGAGACTGACGCTGCGCGGCGCCGAGAAGGACACCGTCCAGTGGGACTCCTGGCGCCGGGACGACGGCACGTGGGAAGTGCTGCTGGTCTACCGCGTCGCGGGCGAGCCGCACGCGGCGAGCTGGACGTACGACCCCCCGAGGCGGCTCGTACAGGCCGTCGACGACGAGGCGCGCGCGCTGATCGGCGACACGGACGACACGGTCACGCAGGAGCCGAGCTTCCCGTTCGTCCCACGGATCGCCCGGCTGCCGCGCGACCGGCCGCTGGACCGTTCGCTCGACCGGCAGTTGGAGCGGCCGCCCTCGGCGGAGCCGGAGGAGGCCGACGAGCGTGACTCGCTGACCAGTCTCCTGGAGGCGGTGCCGAGCTTCCGCGGCGACATGGTCGTACCGGAACGCCCCGCCCTGCCGGATTCGTCCTCGTCCACGTCCCTGGACGTGGACGAGGAGCCGGAGGAGGCCGAGGAGCCGATCGCGCCCGCCGCGTCGGCCGGCGCCGGCTCGGCGTACGCGGACGTGCTGATGCCCCGTTCGGTCGCCGGGCACCGCGACCGGCTCACAGGCACGACGGACCGCCAGGCCGAGGCGGACGGGGTGCGTCCGGGCCGGCGGGCCGCGGTACCGAGCTGGGACGAGATCGTGTTCGGCACGCGCCGCAAGAAACAGGACTGACGGCGGCGACGGGCCCCGTCGGGGTAAGTGGATCAGCACGTCCTTACATACGTACGCCGAGGGGCCCGTACTCACCGCATCCGGAGTACGGGCCCGTCGCCTCGGGTACGGACTTCGAATGCGGAAGTCCCTCGCGCGCGTCCCTGCGGGGCCCTCCCTCATGCGGGCCCGCGCTCGGTGGCCTGCCCGGGCCCCGGGGCGGGCCTACTGGGGGTCCGGGCCCGTGGCGACCGGGCGGGACTCGTCCGCCGACCACTGCGACCAGGAACCCGCGTACAGCGCGGCCGGAACGCCCGCGAGTTCGAGCGCCAGCACCTCATGGGCGGCGGAGACGCCGGAACCGCAGTAGACACCGACCTGGGCTCCCTTGGTCGCGCCGAGTGCCGAGAAGCGTTCCGCGAGGTCGCCCGCGGGGAGAAACCGTCCATTTTCGGCCACGTTCTCCGTAGTGGGCGCGGAGAGGGCGCCGGGGATGTGGCCGCCGACCCGGTCGATGGGCTCGACGTCGCCCCGGTAGCGCTCGGCCGCCCGCGCGTCCAGCAGCAGCCCGTCGCGGGCGAGGGCCGCCGCTCCGTCCGCGTCCAGCAGCGGGAGCGACCCCGGGACGGGAGCGAAGTCCCCCTCCTCCGGCTTGGGCTCCTCGGTGGACAACGGTCCTTCCCAGGCGGCCAGCCCGCCGTCCAGGACCCGTACGTCCCGGTGGCCCGCCCAGCGCAGCAGCCACCAGGCGCGGGCCGCCGCCCAGCCCTGCCCACCGTCGTACACGACGACCGGGGTGTCCTGTCCCACGCCGGCCCGGCGCATCACCGCGCCGAAATCGGCCACGTCCGGCAGGGGGTGGCGACCGCCTGCACCGGGCGGCGCCGACAGTTCCGTGTCCAGGTCGACGAAGACGGCACCGGGCAGGTGCCCGGCCTCGTACGCCGGACGTCCGGGCGGACCGCCCAGCTGCCAGCGGACGTCGAGCAGTACGGGCGGTCGCGGCCCGGCCGACTCGCTCGCGAGATCGGCCGCGTTGATGATGGCTGTCATGGATGCCATCCTCCCGTACAGGGCGGCCCGCGCGTACCCGGCCGCCCACCGGACGCGACATCGTGACAACAGTAAGTAAACACCCGATCGAGTTCCCGCCAAATACAGCCCGGTCGAGCGGCACCGCGCGGCACCGAGTGCGAGCATCGCACCACCCTTGTCCGGCACGACGGCACGACGGTTCCGAGGAGAGAGTGACGATGGCCGAGGAAGCGATCCGGCGCACACCCGGAACGCCCTGCTGGGTGAGTCTGATGGTGCGCGACCTGGCGGCGACCGAGGAGTTCTACGGGGCGTTGTTCGGCTGGGAGTTCGAGCCGGGCCCGCAGCAGCTCGGACCGTACGTGCGTGGACTCCTCGACGGCAGAGAGGTCGCCGGGATCGGCAGGCTGCCGGGCGGCAGGCGGTTGCCGACCGCCTGGCTGACCTATCTGGCCACGGACGACGCGGACAAGACCGCGGAGACGATCCGAAGCTGTGGCGGCACGGTCGCCGTCGGCCCGCTGGAAGCCGCCGAGGCGGGCCGGATGGCCATCGCGGCGGACCCGGCGGGCGCGGTCCTCGGCATCTGGCAGGCCGCCGCGCACCCGGGAACGGCGGTGTCCGGCCCTCCCGGCACGCCTGTCTGGAACGAACTGTTCACGCGGGAGACGTCCTCGGTCGCCCGCTTCTACGAATCACTCTTCGGCTACGAGGTCGAGCCGGCCGGGCCCGCGGGTACGGACGAACTGACGCTGCGTCTGGAGGACCGCCCGGTCGCGTCCCTGCACGGCCTGGGCCGCGCCCTGCCCCGCGACCGGGGCGCCCACTGGATGACGTCCTTCGAGGTCGCCGACACGGACGCGGCGGCCCGGCTGGTCACGGACCTGGGCGGTCGGCTCCTCGAAGCCCCGCGCGACGCCGGGCGCGGCCGGACGGCGACGGTCACCGACCCGGAGGGCGCGGTCTTCACGATCGTATGCTCGGGTGCGCGCTGAACCCGACCGGATCCCTTTCCGTTGCGCCCCTCCGGGCGGTGGGCTCGCGCGTTTCACCCGCCTCCACCCCCAGAGGGAGCCATGGAACCTCACAGTTACCGCATGGTCATCTCGACCAAGCAGGAATACGTCAACGCCTCCGCCATCACCGAACGCCAGCTCCACGACTGGCTGGAGGGCAAGCGGTACGACACCTCCGCGCTGGACGAGGGCCGCAACGAGATCGCTCCCGGCGTCACACTGGACCACGACGCGGCCTCCGGGAGAAGGGGCGCGTACAGCCGGTGGCGGCTGCGCGAGACCCGCTCCGGGAAAGACGGGACCTGGCAGTCCACCCTGGTGGTCCGGGCGGATCCACGCGAGGACGACCGCCGCACCTGGCTCCAGGTCGACATCGAACACCGGCCCGCGTCGGCCGACCTCCGCCCCAAGCGGGCCAATACCCCGAAGATCGCCAAGCTGCTGCTGGAGTCCTTGGAAGCCCAGGACGGTCTGGCCGCCGTCGTGGCCTCGCCCGACTTCATCGAGCCCGAGGACGTCGACGAAGTCATCGAGGAACTGTGTGACGAGGCCCGGCGGCTGCCAATCGTCGTCGCGTCCGTCCCACGTGGGGCGGACGCCACGAAGTGGGCCGAGTCCGTCGTCGAGCCGGCGTTCTCGTACCTGCCCGGCCTGGCCATTCTGTACGTCCTCACCCCTGAGGCCCAGCCGCTGTTCAACAAGGCGCTGGAGTACCACCCGGTCTTCGGCGGCGGCATCCGCACCTACCTTCCCGGAATCGACCTGGCGTGGAAGCCGGACGCGCAGCGCCACCCGGTGATGGCCCGCTCCACGATAGAAGCCGCCCCGCGCCGCGCGGCCTCCGTACTGGCCTCCATGCCCCAGCGGCTGGCCCTGCGGCAGCCGTTACCCGCGCCGCTGGACACCCTTCCCGTCCAGCGCACCCGGCCCCGCCCCGCCGCCCGGGGCTCGGAGGTCGAGAAACTCACCGTCGAGAACCAGACGCTGTACGACATGCTCGCCCAGGCCGAACAGACCGAGACGGCCCACGCGGACGAGATCAGCGCGCTGCGGTCCGAACTCAAGCAGACGGGAGACCGCGAGTACGGGCTCATCGGCGAGAACGAGGAACTGGAGGCCGAACTCCGGCGGTTGCGCCGAAGGGTCAAAGCCCTGGAGGCCGGCCTGGAGAAGGTCGGCGAGTACGAACTCG
Organism: Streptomyces hebeiensis; assembly: GCF_052983195.1. Classification (NCBI taxonomy): domain Bacteria; kingdom Bacillati; phylum Actinomycetota; class Actinomycetes; order Kitasatosporales; family Streptomycetaceae; genus Streptomyces; species Streptomyces hebeiensis. The sequence goes on along the minus strand of NZ_CM129812.1, from coordinate 6,105,702 downwards.
CGCACACGCCCACCGAGGAACCCGTCAATGCCCCGTCCTCCTTCGACGAGATACTGGGCAGGTTGCAGGAGTTGCCGCAACTGACCTTCACAGGGGATGCGAAGATCACTCGAGCCCTTGACGAACAGTCGGTCAGCAACTGGGTGGAGATGGCCTGGGACGCGCTGCTGGCGCTCCAGGACTTCGCGGCGGCATCGGCGGCCGGAACCACGTGCGGTGATTTCCGTGCCTGGTGTTCCAAGCCACCGAACGACGCCCACCCGTTCTCGGCGGGCAAGGTGAAGATGAAGGAGTCCGACACGGTGGGCAACCGGGGGCGGTGGCGCAAGCAGCGGACGTTCGCCGTGCCCACCTCGGTCGATCCCTCCGGCGAGATCTACATGGAAGCGCATCTGCGCATCGGAGGCGGAAACACCGTCGCGCCCCGGCTGCACTTCTACGACGACGGCCCTGGGACGGGACGCGTGTACGTGGGCTACATCGGCCCGCACCTGACGAACACCCGGACGTAATACCCGGCGGTCGGTTCTCGTCGTACGGCGAGGACCGACCGCCGCCGCTCAGGCGAGTTCGCCGCGCCTGACGGCGGAGACGAACGACGACCAGCCGTCGGCGCCGAAGACGAGCACGGGGCCCGGGACGTTCTTGGAGTCACGGACCGGGACGGCGGGGTGTCCGTCGGCGACTTCGAGGCAGTCGCCGTTGCCGCCACCGCTATAGCTTGACTTCCGCCAGTCCAAAGAGGATGGACCTTCAACGGCAAGGTGCTCACCGGTGCGCATGCTCGTGTTCCTCCGCTATGGCCCTGACGAGGGCCATTGACTCCTTGTGCGACAACGCATCGCTCATAGCGAGATCGTAGGCTGCTCGGCATTCATCGACCAGTGCCGGGTCATCCATCAAGTTGCCCGTGCACACGCCTTCGACATACGAGATCGGCGCGGCATCCTCGAAGCTCATCAGGGTGAGCATGCTCTCCATGAGTGCATGCTCACCAGCCCCGAATGGCAGGACGTGCAGTCTCACCCGCCCGGCCTCCGCCATGCTTACGATCTTGAGTAGTTGCTCAGCCATACAGCGTGGGCCACCCACACGTCGCCGCAGTACCGCTTCGTCCAACAGGGTCCAAATTACCGGCCGCGATGGCGCCTCAAGGATTTGAGCACGCTCCAGACGGTTGACCACTCGCCGGTCAAGATCGTCCGCCCGGTAGTTCGCGCGATAGGCACGGAAGACAGCGCGCGCGTACCCATCGGTCTGGAGCAGCCCAGGGACGAGTGACAGCCCGAACTGCCGGATTTCCCGGGCCTGCCGTTCCAGTTCGGCCGCGACAGCGAAGTGGTCGGCGTATTTGGCCTCCAGATCTTTCAGCCAGCGAGCGAAGAAGCCGTCAGTCCCCAACGCGAGGTCGATCCGTTTGGCGTCGTCCGGGCTCGGCAACCGCCGCCCCGCCTCGAAGTGGCTGATCAACGTCGGGGAACACACCACCCCGTCGCTCAACGCCTCTTGTGTCATCTCCGCCGCCAGGCGCCGAATCCTCAGTTCCTCCCCGTACTTCTCCCTGTGTGTTCGTGGCTTCCGTTGCTCGGCCATCGGTACCAACTCCCCTTCCTGACACCTGCTCCGTCATGCACCAACCACTGGCAAGCCTAGCGACGCAAGCAACATGCTGTGAGCGATTCATCACAGAGAGCGAAGCAAGGAGCGTCACACGTGTTGGAACTCGGACTCCGTCGCATCCGGCGGCTGTTCCGCCGCTCGGCCACCGCCCGGCATCGCGCCGGAGCTGTCGCCCTCGCACCTCGGCCGCCCGTGCCCGTACCCACCCCCATGCCACCGCTGCGGCGCCCGGTGGTCGTCGCGTATTCCGTCGCGCTCGTCGCCACCGGGGACATCCCGTTGCACGGCGAGTACGTACTCCCCGCGACGCCCTGCTCGCGGGCCGAGTTCGAGCGCTGGCAACGCGCCGAACTGCGGTCGCGGCGCATGGAGCTGGCGCTCGCGCTGCGCCGCGAAGGGCGGTCCTGATGGTGCCCGGCCTCGGGTGGGACGACCCCGTCGAGGTGTCCCGTACAGCTCGGACGCCCTGTTCGGCCGACACCGATCACGCCGTCGTCGTACGGCGCTGGCCGCGCCACCCCCGTAGCGTCGGGCAGGCGCGGCGTGAGCTGCGCAAGGCTCTGGCGGACTGGGGGCTCGCCGCGCTGGAGGATCCCGCCGCACTGGTGCTCTCGGAACTCCTCACCAACGCCGTGCGGCACGCCCGTGTCTCCCCCGGACACGTGATCGAGACGCGGTTCGCCCAACTGCCGGACGGCCTGCGGATCGAGGTGCACGACGCGTCGCCGACGCCGCCCGAGCCGCGCGCTCCGGGCGCGGACGCGTGTGACGGGCGCGGGCTCGTCCTCGTCGCCGCGCTTGCGGAGGCGTGGGGAGTACGCGCCCGGAGCGGCCCCGGCAAGGCGGTGTGGGCGACGCTCTCGCTGCCAACGCCCGCCGAGGCGGACGACACCGGCGAGGCAGATCGTCACGACGAGTGAGAGCCACCGGCTCGGGTCGAACGGTCTCTGGAGTTGGAGCAGGCGAAGGAGGAACTCACCCAGAAGGCGGACGTGGTGCGACTGCCTGGCAGCCGCACCAACTCCCCGTCCTTGCAGCGCTGATCAGCCCGCCGACCCCTGGCGCTTTTATCGGTAGGTGCAGCGGCTCTACCAGTTGGTCAAGTCGGTGAGGAGGCCGCAGTGGGGGTCGTCGGGGGCCGGCCGCCGGTACTGCTCTTCGTCGATGAGCGTGGGCAGGACAGTTGCCACTAATGCGATGTTCTTCCTCACAGCGCGATCGTGACATAGCGCAGGCCAGATTGCACCAGGTCCTGGGCTGCACCACCACGGTCTGCGCGGCCGCGAACCGCTGCTGGTACCGGGCACGCCACGGGGACGGGCGAGAGCTCATCGGGGTCCTCTCCGGCGCGCTTCGGTGCCGGCATGAATTCCGCGCTCCTCGGCAGAGTGGCCGCCGACGCCCGGCGGCCGGCAGGTTCGACACAGCGCCGGGCGGCTTCGCCTCCTGAACGGGGTCAGGCGGGGCCGATGGGCAGAACGTCCGGGGATAGCGTGGCCGCGCGGGCGGTGGCGGCGGTCATCCGGCGGCGGTGGTGGCGCCGGCAGAGCACCTCGTAGCCGACCTCGCCGCCGGTCTGGTGGACGTCCCCGACAACGACCTGGGCGCCCTCGACCACCATGACGCCGCCGACCGTGCGGGCGTTGTGGGTGGCCCGGGCGCCGCACCAGCACAGCGCCTCGACCTGGAGGACCTCGACCCGGTCGGCCAGTTCCACCAGCCGCTGCGAGCCGGGGAAGAGCTTGGAGCGGAAGTCGGTGGTGATGCCGAAGGTGAAGACGTCCAGCTCCAGGTCGTCCACGACCCGGGCGAGCTGGTCGATCTGCTCGGGCGCGAGGAACTGTGCCTCGTCGACGATGACGTAGTCGCACCGGCCGCCCTGGGAGAGCCGGTCGACCAGGTAGGCGTAGAAGTCGAAGCCGTCCGCGGCCTCGACGGCGTCGGTGACGAGGCCCAGGCGGGAGGAGAGCTTGCCCTCCCCCGCGCGGTCGTCCCGGGTGAAGATCATGCCCTGGAGTCCGCGTGCCGACCGGTTGTGTTCGATCTGGAGAGCGAGGGTGCTCTTCCCGCAGTCCATGGTTCCGGAGAAGAACACCAGCTCGGGCATGACAGGGTGACGGCCTTTCGAAAGGTGGGGTCGGGGCCACTCGTGCGGTGGTTGTGCTGCCGGAGCCCCGGGCGAACGCGTCCGCGCGCCGTCGCGCGGACGGCTACGAGCGTACTTCCAGGAGCGGGACGAGTTGTTCGACGGGGGTCATGGAGCCGTGCATGCCCACCATCGCGGACTCGTTCGGCTCCCGGACCGAGGCGGTGATCACGATGTCGTCGTGGGCCGCCGCGATGACATCGCCGAGCCGTCCGTACACCCGCTCGTCGAGCATGCCCGGCGGGCCGAACCAGCCCGCGGCGACGGCCTCGTCCCGGCTCGCCACCCAGAACTGTTCGCCCAGCACCTCGCGCCAGACTGCGAGCACATCGCTCTCGGCGCCCGGTACGGCGTACACATGGCGGGCCCGGCCCTCGCCGCCCAGCAGGGCGACGCCGGCCTTCAACTCCCAGTCCTCGTCGAAGTCGACGCGCGACCGCTCGTCGAAGGGGATGTCGATCATCCCGTGGTCGGCGGTGACGTAGAGCGCGGCCCGGGGCGGAAGTTGCGCGGCGAGCCGCTGGACGAGCCGGTCCACGTACATCAGCTGGCCCCGCCAGGCGTCGGAGTCGACGCCGAAGCGATGGCCGTTGCCGTCGACCTCGCTGTAGTACGTGTAGACCAGCGACCGGTCACCCGCGGCGAGTTGCCCGGCGGCGAGGTCCATGCGCTCCTCGCCGGTGAGCCTGCCGTGGAAGGTGCCGCCGCTGAGCGCGATCCGGGTGAGCGGGGTGTCGGCGAACGCCGGGGAGCTCACCTGCGCGGTGTGCACCCCGGCGGCCTCGGCGAGCTGGAAGACGGTGGGATACGGCTGCCAGGCGTGCGGGTCCGTCCAGGGCTTCCAGCGGAGCTGGTTCATCAGCTCGCCGGTCGCGGGGTCCCGGACGGTGTAGCCGGGCAGTCCGTGCGAGGAGGGCGGCAGCCCCGTGCCCACGGACGCCAGGGAGGTCGCGGTGGTGGCGGGGAACCCGGCGGTCAGCGGCCGGCCGGTGTTGCCGCGAGAGGTGCCGAGCAGCGACGTCAGGTACGGCGCCTCATCCGGGTGGGCTTTGATCTGCTCCCAGCCGAGACCATCGATCAGAAACACGCAGTTCCGGTCGGCGGGGGTCAGTTCGGTGATGTTCGCGGTCAGATCCGGTACGCCTTGGCCGGCCGCGAGGGTGGGCAGCAGGTCGGCGAGGGAGCCGCTGCCGTACTCCGGGAGCGGCGCGGTGTGGAGGGCGAGCGGGACGGGGTCCTGCTCGTACGCCGGGGACGGGTGCCCGGGCCGGTGGGTGTCCCGCACCTGGTTCCATGCCTGATCGCGTGCCTGGTCGTGTGGATGGCTCCGTCCCCGGTCCCGCGCCTGCCCCTGGTCCTGTCGGACGGCCTCGGCGGACATCAGCGGCCGGTCGCCGCGGCGGCCGCGGTGGCCTCGGACAGGGACTGGGCGAAGGCGAGTGCCTGCCGGACGGTGTCGGGGCCGTCCCCGGCCTCGCTGACGCGCAGGCTCAGGTCGTCGGCCGTGGTGTTGCCGGTATAGCCGTGGTCCGCCTCGCAGTTGGGGTCACCGCAGGCGGCGGGCTCCAGGTCGATACGGGAGACGGCGCCCCAGCCGATGGTGAGGACGACCTCGCGCGGCAGGGTGCCCGGCTTGTACGACTCCGGGTTCGCGACGACCCGGCTGACCACGACCGAGGAGATCCGGTCGAGCTTGACCGATTCGGTGGAGGTGGTGGCGTACGGGGTCGGGGAGCTGGAGTCGGCGGCCTGCTCGTCGGTGTGGCTGACGATGAAGCGGTGGGCGGTCAGCACGAGGACGGTGACATGCCGCCGCACCTCGTTGGCGTCGAACGTCGTCTCCTGGTGGACCAGGTACGACGAGATCCGCTCGCCGCCGACGGCGGCCTCCACCGCCTCGGCCACGAGAGCCGGGTAGTAGCCGCTGCGCTCGATCGCCGTGCGCAGCCCCTGGGTCGTCGTACCGGTCTTCGCCATGGGCTCCATCCTACGGGGGCCGGATGACTGTGGAAGACGTCCGGGGCGGGGCTGTGGAGGTCGTGGCCAGGTCTCCGGCCGCCGACGGCACCGGGCGGGCGGTGCCCCGGGGAGGCGGTGCCCCGGGGAGGCGAGGGCCACGACGCTCGGGGGCCACGACGCTCGGGGGCCACGACGCTCGGGGGCCACGACGCTCGGGGGCCACCACGCTCGGGGCCACGGTGCTCGGCCTCGCGGGTGCGAGGCCAGGCCCCGTTCCTTCGGTCGGTCGTCCTCGGCGGCCTCGGGCGGCGTCCGGCGGGCCTCTCGGCCGGGACTCGGGTCTCAGTAGCTCGGGAGGTGGCGCGGGCCGAGGTCGTCGCGGGCGGGCGGCGGCGCGAGCCGGACGCTCGCGTCGAGGACGGAGAGGCCGCGGGGGGCGACGACGACGGGCTCCAGCGAGACGGAGACGATCTCGGGGTGGTCGTCCACCAGCCGGGACACGCGCAGGAGCAGTTCCTCCAGGGCGGGGGTGTCGACCGGGGCGGAGCCCCGCCAGCCGAACAGGAGCGGTGCCGTCCTGATGGACCTGATCAACTCGGCGGCGTCGCGGTCGGTGGCGGGCACGAGCCGGTGGGCGACGTCCCCGAGCAGTTCGGAGGGGGCGCCCGCGAGGCCGAAGGAGAGGACCGAGCCCGCGGCCGCGTCGACGACGGCCCGTACGACCGTGTCCACGCCGCGCGGGACCATGGACTGGACGACGGGCCGCAGTTCGGCGGGGCTGCCCAGGGCGTCGGTCAGCTCGCGGTAGGCCAGGCGCAGTTGCGCCTCGTCGGCGAGGTCGAGCCGGACGCCGCCGAGGTCGGCGCGGTGGCGCAGGTGCGGAGCGGTGGTCTTGAGCGCGACGGGATAGCCGAGCCGGGCCGCCGCCGCGGCGGCCTCGTCGGGCCCGGGCGCGGCCAGGGCCTGCCGCACGGGGATGCCGTACATGCCGAGCAGCGCACGCGCGTCGTCCGCCGGGACGGGGACGCTCCTGGGGCCGTCGGCGGACGCCTGGCCGGACGGATCGCGAGGGCCCAGCAGCCGCTCTATCAGCGCGGTGGCCGCGGCCTGGTCGATGTCGTCGTACTCGGGCACCTTGCCGGGCTCGGCGGCCTGCCGCCGCCACCGCGCGTACCGGACGGCCTCGGCGAGCGCCCGTACGGCGCGCTCGGCGGCGGGGTAGGCGGGGATGCGGCCGGAGCCGCCGCGGTCGATCGCCTCGGGACCGGCCGTACCGCCGGGCGTCCGGCCGACGGCGCCGGACACGCCGGTGCCAGACCCGCCGGACCCGCCGGACCCGCCGGACCCGCCGGACCCGCCGGAGTCGGACGCGCCGGGTCCCGGCTCCGCTCCCGCCGCCGGACGCCCGGCCCGCGCTCGTACGCCGTCGTACGCCTCGTCCACGCGCGGCCCCTCCCCCGGGCCGTCCGTGTCCGGCCGGTCCTCGGGCAGGGCGTGCGGCGGGTTGTTCGAGGCCGTCGCGAGCGCCTCCGTCAGACCGCCGAGTTCCACGTGCACCACCATCACCGGCTTCGCCGGCGCCGTGGCCGCCGCCTCGCGCAGGGCCGCGCCCAGGGCGCCGGCGTCGGGCGGGCCGGTCATGGCCGTCCCCGCCACGGCCGGTATCGCCGTCACCACCGCCGCGTCGGAGTCCGGGTCCGCCAGGGCCTTCGTGAGGGCCGTACCGAAGTCGGCCGGGGTCGCGGCGGTCGTCAGGTCGCGCGGCGGCAGCGGGCTCAGGCCCTCCGTACGGCAGGCGTCGTACGTGAGCAGGCCCAGCGACTCCGAGTTGCCGAGGATCGCCACGCGCGGTCCCGCCGGGAGCGGCTGGGAGGAGAGCAACAGGCCCGCGTCGACCAGTTCGGTGACCGTGTCCACCCGGATCACCCCCGCCTGGCGCATGAGCGCCGACACCGTCGCGTCCGGGATCCGGCCCACCGGGACCGCGTGCCCCTGGGGCGTGCTGCCGCTGTGCCGCGCGCCCTTGACGACCACGACCGGCTTCACCGCCGCCGTGCGCCGGGCGAGCCGGGTGAACTTGCGCGGATTGCCGATCGTTTCGAGGTAGAGGAGGGCCACATCGGTGTCAGGGTCCTCGAAGACGTACTGGAGGAAGTCGTTCCCCGACACGTCCGCCCTGTTGCCCGCCGAGACGAAGGACGACAGGCCGGCGCCGCGCCGGTGCAGCGCGGACAGCAGGGCGATGCCGATCGCGCCGGACTGGGTGAACATGCCGGTGCGCCCGCGCACGGGCAGTTCGGGGGCGAGGGACGCGTTGAGCCGGACCGCGTCGGCCGTGTTGATGATCCCCAGGGCGTTGGGGCCGATGACGCGCATCCCGTACGAGCGGGCCCGCCGCACCAGTTCGCGCTGGCGCTCCCGCCCCCGCGGCCCGCTCTCCGCGTAGCCCGCCGAGAGGACCACCAGCCCCTGCACGCCGTGCCGGCCGCAGTCCTCGACCGCTTCGGGCACCCGCTCCGCGGGGACGGCCAGCACCGCGAGGTCCACGGGCCCGTCCACCCCGCCCGGCCCTGTCAGGGAACGGACCGCCGGGACGCCGTCGATCCGGTCCTGGTCCGGGGCGAAGGCGTCGTTCACCGCGTACGTACGACCCGTGAAGCCCGCGGCGAGCAGATTGCGCAGCACCGTACGGCCGACGCCCCCGGGCGCACGACCCGCGCCGACGACCGCGACCGATCCGGGGGCGAGCAGGCGCTGCACCGAGCGGGCCTCGGCGCGCTGCTCGCGGGCGTACTGGACGGCGACGGACTCGGCGGTCGGTTCCAGGTCGAGCGTGAGCCGGACGGCGCCGTCCTCGAAGCTGCGCCGCTGGGTGTACCCGGCGTCCCGGAAGACTTTGATCATCTTGCTGTTGGCCGGCAGCACCTCGGCGGCGAAGCGCCGGATACCGCGCTCGCGGGCGACCGCCGCGATGTGCTCCAGGAGTGCTGAGGCGACCCCGCGCCCCTGGTGCGCGTCCTGGACGAGGAAGGCGACCTCCGCCTCCTCGGCGGGCGCGGAGGCGGGCAGTCCGCGGGCGTCGACGCGGTCGTACCGCACGGTCGCGATGAACCGGCCGCTCACCGTCACGGCGAGTCCGACCCGGTCCACGTAGTCGTGGTGGGTGAAGCGGTGCACGTCCTTGGCGGACAGGCGAGGGTAGGGGGCGAAGAAGCGGTAGTACTTCGACTCGTCGGAGACCTGTTCATAGAAGCTGACCAGCCGCTGGGCGTCGTCCGCGGTGATGGGCCTGATCCGGGCCGTGCCGCCGTCCCTGAGCACCACGTCCGCCTCCCAGTGGGAGGGGTACGCGAAGTCCGGCGGCTTCTCCATGGCCACAGCGTACGGCGCGGGTCCGACACCGGCCGGTCCGCCGCCCGAACCCCGGTCGATCCGGAGCCGGGCCGTCCGGAGCCGGGCCGGACCGTCCCGGGCGGGGCCGGGCGGGGCCGCGTCCGGCCGTCGGACGTGGGCCGGGAGGGGTGGCGGAGGACCCCGTGTCAGCACATGAGAGGCTGGGGGCAGGCAGCATTATTCAGACTTTTTGCGACTTGAAGGGCAACACACCATGGCTGAGCGCCGCGTCAATGTCGGCTGGGCCGAGGGCCTGCACGCTCGTCCCGCCTCCATCTTCGTCCGCGCCGCCACGGCCGCCGGCATCCCCGTGACCATCGCCAAGGCCGGGGGCAACCCGGTCAACGCCGCGTCGATGCTCGCGGTGCTCGGCCTGGGCGCGCAGGGCGGCGAGGAGATCGTGCTCGCGTCCGACGCGGAGGACGCCGACGTCGCCCTCGACCGACTGGCGAAGCTGGTCGCCGAGGGCCTCGACGAACTGCCCGAGACGGTCTGACCTCAAGACGGTCCGACCCCGAGACGGTCCGCCCCTGAGACGGCCCGAGGCCGCGGGGCCCGTTTTCCCGGGAATCGCATGACAGGGCCGGGGTGCGCTGAATTCAGCGCACCCCGGCCCTCTTTTCGTGAATGGGCAGCAAAAAACAGGCCCCGCCTATTTACAGTCTTTGTATACGGCGGGCATGTTAAGCGCGGACGCTCGCGGTGTTTACGCCGTGTTGCGAAACCCTCACCCTTTCCGGGCCCGCCTCCGGCCTGCGCAGCCGGTGCGCGGCCGTGCTCCGCTCCGCGTGCAGGGCGGTGAGCGTGCGCGCCCGCTCCGCGTCCCCGCGCGCCACCGCGTCCACGATCGCGCCGTGCTCGGCCCACGCCTCCACAGGATGGGCGGGCTGTTCGACCGTGTACATCCAGGCGATCTTGTGCCGGAGCTGGGTGAGCAGCGCGATCAGACCGGGGCTCACGGACGCCTGCGTGAGCGTCTCGTGGAACCAGGCGCCGAGTGAGCGCAGGTCCTGGCCCTGTCCCCGGCGGGCCCGCTCCTGCCCCAGTCTGACCAGGCCGCGCAGTACCTTCAGATGCGCGTCGGTGCGGCGCTGGGCGGCCCGGGCGGCGCCCAGGGGCTCCAGCAGCAGCCGCACCTCCAGCAGATCGGCGGCCTCCTGCTCCGTCGGCTCGGCCACGCACGCGCCCGCGTGGCGGCGGGTGGTCACGAACCCCTCCGACTCCAGGGTGCGCAGCGCCTCGCGCACCGGGACGCGGGAGACGCCGTAGCGCCGGGCCAGCTGCTCCTCGGTGAGCCTGCTGCCCCGCTCGAACAGTCCGGAGACGATGTCGTCGCGGATCGCCGTGCATACCGAGTGCGCGGGAATGCGCATGTCCGAACCTCCGACTTAATCGGCGTGAAACTCTTCCGATTGACGCCTGTTCCGTGACTCTATTGCAGCAGCAACGAATTTCCGATGGCCACCCGGAATCCATGGATATCTTTTGGCCAGAAACAGCGGAAGAACCCGGCCCGGGAGCGGAGCGGACCGGAGCGGACCTGACAGCGCAGGACCGGACGCGTCAGGCCCCGGCGCGCTGCCGGGGCCTGACGGGGGCTGGGGAAACGAAGGTGCGCGGGGTTCGGAGTACGCACCCGCGCACGCGGGGCGGCGCACCGCACACGGAAGCGCGGGGGCGCGGGCGCCCCGGCGCGTCAGAGGTTCACGCCGTGCGCGCGCAGGTAGCCGACCGGGTCCATGTCCGACCCGTAGTCCGGGCTGGTACGGGCCTCGAAGTGCAGGTGCGGCCCGGTGACGTTGCCGGTCGCGCCGGACAGACCGATCTGCTGGCCCGGGGTGACGCTCTGCCCGACGGAGACGCCGATGGAGGAGAGGTGGCCGTACTGCGTGTACGTGCCGTCGTGCATCCGGATCACGATGTTGTTGCCGTAGGAACCGCCCCAGCCGGCCTCGACCACGGTGCCGGTGCCGACGGAGACGACCGGGGTGCCGGAGGCGGCACGGAAGTCGACACCGGAGTGGCTGCCGGAGGACCAGAGGGAGCCGCCGGACTGGTAGCCGGTCGTGACGTACGAGCCGGCGACGGGCAGCTGGAAGGTGTTCAGCCGCTTGCGCTCCGCCTCCCGGGCGGCGCGGATCTCCTCGGCGCGCGCCTCCTTGGCGCGGGCCTCCGCCCTGCGTTCGGCCTCGGCCTTCGCCACGGCCCTCGCCTTGTCCTGGGCGGCGGCCCGGGCCTGCGCGTCGGCCTGGTCGTCGACCGTACCGGCCAGGTCGTCCCCGAGGGCGACGGCCCCGGTCAGACCGGTGTGCGAGGCGGCCTGGGCGTCGGCGGCACCACCGGCGAACGCCGGGGAGGCCGCGAGGGTGCCGATGACGCCGGTCGCGGTGAGCGTCGCGGCGCCCGCGGCTCTCGCGCTCGTACGGCTCATCTGGCTGCGGGCACGATGCTTCCCGGTGGCGCGGGTGAAAGCCATGGGGTGGCCGGTCCTTTCCTTCCTTCTCGCCTACCGGGTTAGCTGACGGGTTCGGAGCAGGAAGGTCTCCTACGGGCCCCTCCACGCGCCGCGCGAAGGCGTCCGATTCACCCCAGGGACACGGTGGGTCCCCGGCTCCCCGGCGAACCGGGAACTCGGCGATGGCTGTCCGTGCCACGGGATGCGGCGGGACGGGCGAACAGCCGGACCGACGCTAAGCGCGTCATCTTTCGATAACCAAACGGACGCGTGTTTTTGTAGCGCAGCCCACACCCCAGACAGGCAACCTCTCCCTCAAACAAGCCAATTGACCAACAAAACGGAAATAAGACCGGAACCCCGGCAGCGCCCGCCGCCGGGGTTCCCTCTGTGGTACGGAGATCCACGGATCAGCTCGTGAAGATCCGCGAATCAGCTCGCGACGACGGTCACTTCACCGATGCCGAGCGCCTTGACCGGCTCCTCGATCTGCGCGGCGTCCCCCACGAGCACGGTGACGAGCCGGTCCACCGGGAAGGCGTTGACGGCCGCGGCGGTCGCCTCGACCGTGCCGGTCTCGGCCAGGCGCGCGTACAACTGCGCCTGGAAGTCGTCCGGGAGGTGCTGTTCGACCTGGTCGGCGAGCGTGGCCGCGACCGACGCCGCCATCTCGTACTTCAGCGGGGCCACTCCCACCAGGTTCTGCACGGCCACGTCGCGCTCGGCGTCGGTGAGCCCGTCGGCCGCCAGGGTGCGCAGCACCGTCCAGAGGTCGGCGAGCGCCGGGCCGGTGGACTCGGTGTCCACGGAGCCGCTGATCGCGAGCATCGCGGCGCCCGTCGCCCCGCCCGGCGACGAGGGCGCTGCGGAGCGCAGCACCTGGCCGAAGGCCCGGACACCGTAGGTGTAGCCCTTCTCCTCGCGCAGCACGCGGTCGAGCCGGGAGGTGAGCGTGCCGCCGAGGCAGTACGTACCGAGCACCTGGGCCGGCCAGACCCGGTCGTGCCGGTCCGGGCCGATCCGGCCGATCAGCAGCTGGGTCTGGACGGCGCCCGGCCGGTCCACGATCACGACCCGGCCGGTGTCGTCGGCCGTCACCGGCGGTACGGGGCGGGGCGCGGCGGTGTTGCCCGTCCAGGCGCCGAGGCTGTCGGTCAGCAGCGCGTCCAGGTCCACGCCGGAGAGGTCGCCGACGATCACCGCCGTGGCCGTGGCGGGGCGCACGTGCGCTTCGTAGAAGGCGCGCACCCCGGCGGCGTCGATGCGCTCGACCGTCTCCTCGGTGCCCTGGCGCGGCCGGGACAGGCGCGAGGAGGCGGGGAAGAGCTCCTTGGAGAGCTGCTTGGCCGCGCGGCGCCCGGGGTTGGCGGTCTCGTGCGGGATCTCGTCCAGCCGGTTGCGGACCAGCCGCTCGACCTCGCTGTCCGCGAAGGCGGGGGCCCGCAGCGCCTCGGCGAGCAGGCCGAGCGCCTTGGCCAGCCGGGAGACGGGGACCTCCAGGGAGAGCCGGACGCCCGGGTGGTCCGCGTGCGCGTCGAGCGTGGCGCCGCAGCGCTCCAGCTCGGCGGCGAACTCCTCGGCGGTGTGCTTGTCGGTGCCCTCCGAGAAGGCGCGGGCCATGATCGTGGCGACGCCGTCGAGGCCCTCCGGCTCGGCGTCCAGCGGCGCGTCGAGGTTGATCTCGACGGCCACCACCTGCTGGCCGGGGCGGTCGCAGCGCAGCACCGTCAGCCCGTTGGGGAGGGTGCCGCGCTCGGGGGCCGGGAAGGCCCAGGGCTTGGCGGTGCCGGCGGTCGGCTGCGGGTGGAGGTCCATGGTCACGGCAGCGTCGGTCACTGGTCCGCCCCTTCGTGCTCGTCGGTCTCGTCGGCGGTGGCGGCGTCGGCGCCTTCGGCAGCGGTGTCGTCGTCGGCGGCGGCGAGCGGCTCGTACACCAGCACCGCCCTGTTGTTCGGGTGCAGCCGCGCCGCGGCGACGGCACGCACCTCTTCCGCGGAGATGTCCAGGATCCGGCCGACGGCGGTCAGCGCCAGCTGCGGGTCGCCGAACAGGACCGCGTACCGGCACAGTTCGTCGGCGCGGCCGGCGACGGTGCCGAGCCGGTCCAGCCACTCGCGCTCCAGCTGGGCCTGGGCCCGCTCCATCTCCTCCTCGGTGGGTCCGTCGGCGGCGAGCCGGGCCAGCTCCTCGTCGACGGCCGCCTCGATCCGGTCCACCTCGACGCCGCCGGACGCCTTCACGTCCAGCCAGCCGAGCGAGGGGGCGCCGGCCAGCCGCAGCAGCCCGAATCCGGCGCCCACCGCCGTGCGGTCCCGGCGCACCAGTCGGTTGTGGAGGCGGGAGGACTCGCCGCCGCCGAGGACGGTGAGCGCCAGGTCGGCGGCGTCGCACTCGCGCGTGCCGTCGTGGGGCAGCCGGTAGGCGGCCATCAGCGCGCGGGCCGGGACCTCCTCGTGGATCTCCTGGCGCAGCTGCTCGCCGATGATGTCGGGCAGCGTGCCGTCGCGCGGCGGCTTCTTGCCGTCGTGGGACGGGATGGAGCCGAAGTACTTCTCGATCCAGGCGAGCGTCTGCTCGGGGTCGATGTCGCCGACGACCGACAGCACGGCGTTGTTCGGCGCGTAGTTGGTACGGAAGAACGCGCGGGCGTCCTCCAGGGTCGCTGCGTCCAGGTCGGCCATGGAGCCGATCGGCGTGTGGTGGTACGGGTGGCCGTCGGGGTAGGAGAGGGCGGTCAGCCGCTCGAAAGCCGTGCCGTAGGGCACGTTGTCGTAGCGCTGGCGGCGCTCGTTCTTGACGACGTCCCGCTGGTTCTCCATGGACTCCTCGTCGAGCGCGGCGAGGAGCGAGCCCATGCGGTCCGCCTCCAGCCAGAGCGCCAGCTCCAACTGGTGGGCGGGCATCGTCTCGAAGTAGTTGGTGCGCTCGAAGCTGGTGGTGCCGTTGAGGGAACCGCCCGCGCCCTGCACCAGTTCGAAGTGGCCGTTGCCCCGGACCTGGGCCGAGCCCTGGAACATCAGGTGCTCGAAGAGGTGAGCCAGGCCGGTACGGCCCTTGACTTCGTGGCGCGAACCGACGTCGTACCAGAGGCAGACCGCGGCGACCGGGGTCAGGTGGTCCTCGGAGAGCACCACGCGCAGGCCGTTGTCCAGCCGGTGCTCAGTCGCTGTCAGGCCGCTGGTACCGGCCTGCGCTGTGGCCGTGTGACCCATGGGCATGTACGTCCCTTCGATCGCGATATGGAGAGGTCCTGCCACTGTATGCAAGCGTGCTGACACCTGGCGAAGTTCCCGCGCCCGTTCCCTCGCCGCGTACCCTCGACGCACGGCCGACGACGGGTCGAGGTCGGTGTTGTCGGTGGCCCGGTCCACAATGGTCGGCGTCGGACCGCGACGTTGTCGTACGGATCCCGCGTCCCGCCAGCAGCTGGCCACTGGTCCAGCACCCTGATCCTGTGAAGGAGCCGCAGCAGCGATGGCCCGCCGCAGCACGAAGACCCCGCCGCCGGAGGACTTCGAGGAGAGGATCCTCGACATCGACGTGGTCGATGAAATGCAGGGCTCCTTCCTCGAGTACGCCTACTCGGTGATCTACTCCCGTGCCCTGCCGGACGCCCGGGACGGCATGAAGCCGGTGCACCGCCGGATCGTCTACCAGATGAACGAGATGGGGCTGCGCCCCGACCGTGGCTATGTGAAGTGCGCCCGGGTCGTCGGTGAGGTGATGGGTAAGCTCCACCCGCACGGCGACGCCTCCATTTACGACGCTCTGGTCAGGATGGCACAGCCGTTCTCGATGCGGCTTCCCCTGGTCGACGGCCATGGCAACTTCGGTTCGCTCGGCAACGACGACCCGCCGGCCGCGATGCGGTACACAGAGTGCCGGATGGCCGACGCGACGTCACTGATGACGGAGTCGATCGACGAGGACACCGTCGATTTCGAGCCGAATTACGACGGTCAGGAGCGGGAGCCGGTCACGCTCCCGGCCGCGTATCCGAACCTGCTGGTCAACGGCGCCTCCGGGATCGCCGTCGGCATGGCGACGAACATGCCGCCGCACAACCTCGGCGAGGTCGTGGCGGCCGCCCGCCATCTGATCAAGCATCCGGGCGCCGACCTGGAGACGCTGATGCGGTTCGTCCCGGGGCCCGACCTGCCCACCGGCGGCCGGATCGTCGGCACGGGCGGCATCAAGGACGCGTACGAGAAGGGCCGCGGCACGTTCAAGATCCGTGCCACCACGACGGTGGAGGACGTCACCGCGCGCCGCAAGGGCCTGGTCGTCACGGAGCTGCCGTTCGCGGTCGGTCCCGAGAAGGTCATCTCGAAGATCAAGGACCTGGTCTCCGCCAAGAAGCTCCAGGGCATCGCGGACGTCAAGGACCTCACGGACCGGGCCCACGGACTGCGCCTGGTCATCGAGATCAAGAACGGTTTCGTGCCCGAGGCGGTGCTGGAGCAGCTCTACAAGCTGACGCCGATGGAGGAGTCCTTCGGCATCAACAACGTGGCGCTGGTCGACGGGCAGCCGCTGACGCTGGGCCTGAAGGAACTGCTGGAGGTCTACCTGGACCACCGGTTCACGGTGGTGCGCCGGCGCAGCGAGTTCCGGCGGACCAAGCGGCGCGACCGGCTTCACCTGGTCGAGGGACTTCTTGTCGCGCTGGTCGACATCGACGAGGTCATCCGGCTGATCCGGTCGAGCGACAACTCGGCGCAGGCCAAGGAGCGGCTGATCGAGCGCTTCTCGCTGAGCGACGTCCAGACGCAGTACATCCTGGACACGCCGCTGCGCCGGCTCACCCGCTTCGACCGCATCGAGCTGGAGAGCGAGCGCGACCGGCTCAACGGGGAGATCGACGAGCTGACCGGGATCCTGGAGTCGGACACGGAGCTGCGCAAGCTCGTCTCCGGCGAACTGGCCGCGGTGGCGAAGAAGTTCGGCACGCCCCGGCGCACCCAGCTGCTGGAGTCCACGGGCGTCGAGGTGGCCGCGGTGCCGCTGCAGGTCGCCGACGACCCGTGCCGGGTCCTGCTGTCCTCGACCGGTCTGCTGGCGCGTACGGCCAACGGCGAACCGCTGGCCGGCGGTGACGGCAAGCGCGTCAAGCACGACGTGATCGTCTCGGCCGTGCCGGCGACGGCGCGCGGCGACGTGGGCGCGGTGACCTCCGCGGGGCGGCTGCTGCGCATCGCGGTGATCGACCTGCCCCAGCTGCCGGCCGCGACCGCCGCGCCGAACCTGTCGGGAGGCGCGCCGGTGTCGGAGTTCCTCGCGCTGGAGGACGACGAGACGCTCGTCTGTCTGACCACGCTCGACGAGTCGTCGCCAGGACTCGCGCTGGGCACGCTCCAGGGCGTGGTCAAGCGGGTGGTCCCCGACTACCCCGCCAACAAGGAGGAGTTGGAGGTCATCTCCCTCAAGGAGGGCGACCGGATCGTCGGCGCGGCGGAGCTGCGCACGGGCGAGGAGGACCTGGTCTTCATCACCTCCGACGCGCAACTGCTGCGCTACCAGGCGTCGCAGGTACGGCCGCAGGGCCGGGCCGCGGGTGGCATGGCGGGCATCAAGCTGGCCGAGGGCGCGTCCGTGATCTCCTTCACGGCGGTGGACCCGGCGGCGGACGCGGCGGTGTTCACGCTGACCGGTTCGCTCGGCACGCTGGACGTCCCGGCGCGTACGGCCAAGCTCACCCCCTTCGACCAGTACCCGCGCAAGGGCCGGGCCACGGGCGGCGTGCGCTGTCACCGCTTCTTGAAGGGCGAGGACCTGCTGACGCTGGCCTGGGCGGGGGCCACCCCGGCGCGCGCCGCGCAGAAGAACGGCACACCGGTGAAGCTGCCGGAGCCCGACCCGCGCCGGGACGGTTCGGGGACGCCGTACACCGCGGCGATCGACGTGCTGGCCGGGCCCGCGCACTGACACGCGCCGACGGTCAGGCCCGCGCCCTGAGGGTCAGGCCCGCGCGCTGACCGCCGGGCCGGCCGGTGTGCTCACGGCCTGTCCGGGTCCTCGGCCCCGGACAGGCCGGGCACGTACCGCAGGACGCCCCACATCGCCCGGTCGTCGACGGGACCGGCCTGGACGCCCGGGCCGTGGGGCTCCGGGGGGTCCGTCTGCTCGCAGGCCGCCAGCTCCTTGAGCAGGGCGTCCCCGTCGGTGCCCGAGCCGATCAGCACGAGTTGGGTGCCCGGCTCCTCGTCGCGGGGCCAGGGCTCAGGGTGGAAGCGCAGGAACCGGCCGACCGCGTGGAGCGCGTAACGGTTGGCCGCGTCGTACGATCCGAAGCCGACGAAGCCCTTGATGCGGTACAGGCCGTCGGGGCGTGAATCGAGGAACGCCATGAGCCGCCGGGGGTCCACCGGGGCGCGCGAGGTGAACGAGACGCTCTCGTAGCCCGCGTGGAGATGGCCGTCATGGCCGGAGTGGCCGTCATGGGCTCCCGCGCCGCCCAACAGGTCCTCGAAGGAGAGCTGGCGCACCTTCTCCTCCCCGGCCGGCCGGACGGCCGGGTCGAACAGCAGCGCCGGGTCGATCCGTCCGTACGAGGCGGAGACCGCCGGTGTCCCCGGGCTCAGCTCGCCGAGGGTGGCGCGCAGGCGCCGCAGTTCGGGCTCCGCCACCCGGTCGGTCTTGTTGAGCACCACGAGGTCGGCGATCGCCAGGTGCCGGTCGATCTCGGGGTGGCGCTCCCGGGTGGCGTCGAACTCGGCCGCGTCGACGACCTCGACCAGCCCTCCGTACACCGTGCGGGGGTTGTCCGCGGCGAGGATCATCCGGACCAGCTCCTGCGGCTCGGCGAGGCCGCTGGCCTCGATCACGATGATGTCGATCCGCGCGGAGGGCTTGGTCAGCAGCTCCAGGTAGCCGTCGAGTTCGCTCGCGTCGACGGCGCAGCACAGACAGCCGTCGCCGAGCGAGACCGTCGATCCGACCTGTCCCGCGACCGTCATGGCGTCGATCTCGATGGCGCCGAAGTCGTTGACGACCACGGCGATCCGGTTGCCGGCGCGGTGCCGCAGCAGATGGTTGAGCAGGGTCGTCTTGCCCGATCCGAGGAAGCCCGCGAGAACGACCACCGGGATCCGCTGCCTGCTCACTGGTGCGCCTCCGTGCCGCCGGCGGGTCGGTTCCCTCCCGCTCAGCCCGCCGGCACCGGCTGCGGCGGGGGCGGTCCCGCGTACCGGGCCGCCGGGCGGATGATCTTGGAGTCGGCCGCCTGCTCCAGGATATGGGCGCTCCAGCCGACCGTAACTGCGAGCGAACCGCGAACTACGCAAGCGACTTGCGGACAGGAGGACATTCCGGAAAAACGCCGGGCCCTTTACCGTTCGTACGTATGAGCGCCGGACCGAACAGCACAGGGAGACGACGGAGGCTCGGCTGGCCGCGCCGGGTCTTCTCGCAGGTGCTGCTGATGCAGATCGCCATCGCCGCGGGCGTCACCGTGCTGGCCACCGGGCTGTTCCTCGCGCCCTTCAGCGAGGAGCTCGACGAACAGGCGATGCGCCGGGCGCTCGTGATCGCCGAGACGACCGCGTCGGCACGGGTCGCCGAGGACCTCAAGGACACCCGGCCCACGGTCGAGGGGCCCGTGCAGGCCGAGGCGGAACGCATCAGGCGGTCCACCGGCGCCGAGTATGTGGTGATCATGGACCGGCACGGCGTGCGCTGGTCCCACCCCGACCACGCGCAGATCGGCAAGGTCGTCTCCACCGACCCGAGCGCGGCGCTCGCCGGCCGCCACCTCATGGAACTGGACAGCGGCACGCTGGGCCGCTCGGCCCGGGGCAAGGTCCCCCTGCGCGACTCCTCGGACCGGATCGTCGGTGCCGTCTCGGTCGGTATCGCGTACGACAGCGTCCGCGACCGGCTTCTCGCCTCGATCCCCGAACTGCTCGCGTACGCGGGCGGGGCGCTGGCCGCCGGTGCGCTCGCCGCGTATCTGATCTCCAGGCGCCTCCAGCGACGGACCCATGACCTGGCGTTCTCCGACATCTCCGCCTTGCTCGCCGAGCGCGAGGCCATGCTGCACAGTCTGCGGGAGGGCGTGGTCGCGCTGGACGGCACCGGCCGGATCCGGCTGATGAACGACGAGGCGCAGCGACTGCTGCGGCTCGGCCCCGACGCCACCGGGCGGCCCCTCGACACGGTGCTCGGCCCGGGACGCGCCACCGAGGTGCTCGGCGGCCGGGTGGTGGGCGAGGACCTGCTGACCGTACGGGGCAGTCGGGTGCTGGTCGTCAACCGGATGCCCACCGACGACGGCGGGGCCGTGGTCACCCTGCGCGACCGTACGGAGCTGGAGCGGCTCGGCCGGGAACTGGACGCCACCCGTGGCCTCATCGACGCTCTGCGGGCCCAGGACCACGAGCACGCGAACCATATGCATACCCTGCTGGGACTGCTGGAACTGGAGATGCACGAGGAGGCGGTGGAGTTCGTGACCGAGGTCGTCGGTGTGCACCGGACCACCGCCGAGCAGATCACCGAGCGCGTCCACGACCCGCTGCCCGCCGCGCTGCTGGTCGGCAAGGCCACGGTCGCCGCGGAGCGGGGCGTTCCGCTGCGGCTCTCCCCGGACTCGCTGCTGCCCGACCGGCTGGTGGACCCACAGGGGCTGGTGACGGTCGTGGGCAATCTGGTCGACAACGCGCTGGACGCCGCGGCCGGTTCCGAGAATCCGGGGATCGAGGTGGAACTGCGCGCCGAGGGCCGTACGGTCGTCGTCGTGGTCTCCGACAGCGGCCCCGGCATCGCGGAGACCGAGCGCGATCTCGTGTTCGCCGAGGGCTGGTCGACCAAGGAGCTGCCGGCCCACGGCAAGCGCGGACTCGGGCTGGCGATGGTGCGCAGGCTCGCCGAGCGGCAGGGCGGCAGCGCGCGGGTCGACGCGGCGGCGGACGGCGGAGCGGAGTTCACGGTCGTCCTCCCGGAGGCACTGACAGGGGCGGACCAGGCGGCCGCAGCGGACCGGGCGGACCTCGCGGACCGGGCGGATCACGGCATGGCGCGCGACATGTCCACGACGGGCCTGGCCCCGGCTGTCGCGCCACCGTCATCAGGACCGTCACCGAAGCCGGCACCGACACCGCACGAGCGGGCCACCGCGAGGGAGAAACGGTGATCGACGTACTGGTCGTGGACGACGATGTCCGGGTCGCGGGGATCAACGCGGCCTATGTGACCAAGATGGCGGGCTTCCGCGTGGTGGCCGAGGCCCACTCCGCCGCCGAGGCGCTCGCCCGGATGGCGGAGCACTCCGTCGATCTCGTCCTGCTCGACCACTATCTGCCGGACCGGAACGGACTCTCGGTGGTCCAGGAACTGCGCCGACACGGCCACCAGACCGACGTGATCATGGTGACGGCGGCCCGTGACGTGGCCACCGTCCAGGCGGCGATGCGCCATGGCGCGCTCCAGTACCTGGTGAAACCGTTCACCTTCGCCGGACTGCGGGCCAAGCTGGAGGCGTACGCCGGACTCCGCAGGACCGTGGAGGGCGGCGGCGAGGCGGAACAGTCGGAAGTCGACCGGATGTTCGGCGCCCTGTCCGTCGCGACCGCGCCCGCCCTGCCCAAGGGCCACTCCCCCACCACGGCCGAGCTGGTCCGCCAGGTGCTGCTGAGCGCCGAGGGCCCCCTCTCGGCCCAGGAGATCGCGGAGCACGCGGGCATGAGCCGGCAGACCGCACAGCGCTATCTGAAACTGCTGGAGCAGACCGGACGGGTACGGCTCAGCCTCCGGTACGGAGAGACGGGGCGCCCCGAGCACCGCTACACGTGGGCGGCGAGCGCCTGACCGGTCGGCGAGCAATGGCCGACCAGGGTGAGCACCTCGGCCTCCCGTCCGGTCAGCCCGTCGGGCGGCGCGGCCGGGACGGATGGCGCGGGCGACGCCGTCACCCGTTCCGGCAGTCGCCGCTGGACGGCGGGCGCCTGCCCGGCCCGCCCTGCCGCGACGCCCTCGACAGCCGGCCTACCGGGAGACGGCCCGACGCCGCCCGACGCCGGCCGAGAGACGAGCCGACGCGGGCCGCGAAGGGGCCCGGAGCCGACCGTGGCGGCTCAGGTGTCGATGCGCGAGCGGTCCAGGGTCGCCGCGGAGCTGGTGATGAACTCCTTGCGGGGCGCCACCTCGTTGCCCATCAGCAGGTCGAAGATCTGCTCGGCCGACTCCAGGTCCCCGATGTTGATCCGCCGCAAGGTGCGGTGACGCGGGTCCATCGTGGTCTCGGCCAGCTGGTCGGCGTCCATCTCACCGAGGCCCTTGTAGCGCTGGATCGAGTCCTTGAACCGGATGTTCTTGCGCTGGAACTCCAGCAGCGTCTGGCGCAGCTCGTTGTCCGAGTACGTGTACACGTACTTGTTCTGGCCCTTCTTGGGCTGCACCAGCTCGATGCGGTGCAGCGGCGGTACGGCGGCGAAGACCCGGCCCGCCTCCACCATCGGCCGCATGTAGCGCTGGAAGAGCGTGAGCAGCAGGCACCGGATGTGGGCTCCGTCGACATCGGCGTCCACCAGGAGCACGATCTTGCCGTAGCGGGCGGCGTCGATGTCGAAGGTCCGCCCTGACCCCGCTCCTATGACCTGGATGATCGCCCCGCACTCGGCGTTCTTGAGCATGTCGGAGACGGACGACTTCTGCACGTTGAGGATCTTGCCGCGGATGGGCAGCAGGGCCTGGAACTCACTGTTCCGGGCGAGCTTGGCCGTGCCGAGCGCGGAATCACCCTCCACGATGAACAGCTCGCTGCGCTCGACGTCGTCGCTGCGGCAGTCGGCGAGCTTGGCGGGCAGCGAGGAGGACTCGAGCGCGGTCTTCCTGCGCTGCGCCTCCTTGTGCTGACGGGCAGCGATACGCGTGCGAGCGGCGGCCACGACCTTGTCCAGCACGGCCCGCGCCTGCGCCTTGGCGTCGCGCTTCGTCGACGTCAGGAAGTCCTTGAGCTCCTTGGCGACGACATTGGCGACGATCCGGTTGGCGGCCGACGTGCCGAGGATCTCCTTGGTCTGGCCCTCGAACTGCGGCTCCGCGAGCCGGACCGTCACCACGGCGGTGAGGCCCTCCAAGGCGTCGTCCTTGACGACATCGTCCTCCGCGACACGCAGGAGCTTGGCCGAACGCAGCGCCTCGTTGACCGTCCTGGTCACCGAACGTTCGAACCCGGTCACATGCGTGCCCCCCTTGGGGGTGGCAATGATGTTGACGAACGACCTGATCGTGGAGTCGTAGCCGGTGCCCCAGCGCAGCGCGATGTCGACGCCCAGCTCACGGGTGACCTCGGTGGGGGTCATGTGCCCGCGGTCGTCCAGGACCGGAACGGTCTCCTTGAACGTCCCCTGACCGGTCAGCCGGAGCACGTCGCACACGGCCTTGTCCTGGGCGAGGTACTCGCAGAACTCGCTGATTCCGCCGTCGAAGCGGAAGGTCTCCACGGAGGCGCCGCTGTCCTCGCCGTTGCCGCCCGACCGCTCGTCCCTGACGACGATGGTCAGACCGGGGACGAGGAAGGCGGTCTGGCGGGCGCGCTGGTGCAGCGTCTCCAGCGAGAGCCGGGCGTCCTTGAGGAAGATCTGCCGGTCGGCCCAGTACCGCACGCGCGTGCCGGTGCGGGTCTTGGGCACCCGCTTGCCCTTGACCAGGCCGTTCGAGGGGTCGAACGGGGCGTCGGGCCCCTGCTCGGTGAAGATGCCGGGAACCCCCCGGCGGAAGCTGATCGCGTGCGTGGCGCTGTTGCGGTCCACCTCGACGTCCAGCCGGGCGGACAGGGCGTTGACGACCGAGGCGCCCACGCCGTGGAGCCCGCCCGAGGCGGCGTACGAACCGCCGCCGAACTTGCCTCCCGCGTGCAGCTTGGTCATCACGACCTCGACGCCGGACAGGCCGGTCTTGGGCTCGACGTCGACCGGGATGCCCCGGCCGTTGTCCTTGACCTCGACCGAGCCGTCGTCGTGCAGGATCACCTCGATGTGGTCGCAGTAGC
Source organism: Streptomyces hebeiensis (assembly GCF_052983195.1). NCBI lineage: Bacteria > Bacillati > Actinomycetota > Actinomycetes > Kitasatosporales > Streptomycetaceae > Streptomyces > Streptomyces hebeiensis. The sequence continues at coordinate 6,082,140 of NZ_CM129812.1, read as the reverse complement.
CGCCGAGGGCCTCGTCGACCGAGTTGTCGATGATCTCCCAGAGGCAGTGCATCAGGCCGCGGCTGTCCGTCGAGCCGATGTACATTCCGGGGCGCTTGCGGACCGCTTCGAGCCCCTCAAGGACGAGCAGGTGCCGCGCGGTGTAGTTGGAGCCGTCACGGTCTGCGGTCAGCAGCGCAGTGGACGGCACGGACGTATCGGCGGTCACGCGGTTCGCTCCTCGCTGAATTTGGATGGGGGCCCGGTGGGGTAAAGGCCCGGCTTCTGTCACCGGTCAGAGCGTACAGAGGCCAGGTAGAGCCGTTGTCACGCCACCCTCGCCGATTCTTATGCTAGTCCAAGGTCGTATACGTGTTCGATCCCGCAAGGGAGTGAAGCACACATCACGTTCCCTTCCAGGCATGAACCATTTAGGCTCCGGGCACGTCCTCCTCAACAACCGGCAAGCCAGCCGGGGAGGGCACCCCCGACAAGCGACCCCGAGCGAACCCCAAGCAAGCGAAACCCGTAGCGCGAAGCTCCACCAAGCAATACGGCCCATTCGCCGCCAACCGTCAGTATCCAGCCATCACCAGAAAGAATTTTCAAGGAGAAGCCGCGAGCGGGAACGTTTTCGGCCTGGTTGGATGTTGACCCTGGTACGACAGCTCGTCGAGCTAGAGAAGAGGCGACGTGACTACTGTTCTGACCCCCGCGAGCCCGCTGACGGCGGCTGACCGCTGCGACCGCTGCGGCGCCCAGGCATATCTGCGCGTCCTTCTGTCCAGCGGTGGTGAGCTGCTCTTCTGTGCCCACCACGGGCGCAAGTTCGAGCCGGAACTCAAGAAGATCGCCGCGGAAATACAGGATGAGACCGACCGACTGACGGCCGTACCGGCCGGCGGCGGTGAAGAGGAACGCTGACACCTCGCATCCCACGACGAGCCAGGGGCCGGTCTCGAGCCGCCCGTTCTCGTCGGCGTCCGGCGCGCCTCTCCCCGCCCGGTCAGCCTCCATGGGCCCCGACGGCCTCGGCCACCAGCGGTACGTCGACCGTGATCCGCGTGTACACCCCTGGGCTCTCGGGGCGCCCGCAGCCGCTGCCCCAGGAGACGAGGCCGATGAGCCGTCCCTGGGCCACCAGCGGCCCGCCGCTGTCTCCCTGGCACGCGTCATGCCTGCCCGCGGGATCGCCCGCGCAGAGCATCGTGGAGGGCTCGTAGCGGCCCCCTGAGCCGCCCGGGTAGGCCTTCCGGCACTCGGCGTCGTCCAGGACGGTCACGCGCGCCGCACGCAGCGCGTCGGCGTACGTACCGCTACCGGTGGTGTCGCCCCAGCCGTAGACGTGGGCCTCGGTCCCAGGCTCGGTGACCGGGTTCCCAGGCTCCGCCGACCGGATCACATACCCCCTCGGCAGCGCACGGGCCAGTGTCACGACGGCGAGGTCCGACCTGTTGGTGTCCCGGTCGTAGGCGGGGTCCGTGCGCACGGAGCGCACCGCGACCTCCCGCCCGCCGCCGCCCCGCAGCCGCTCGCGGCCCGCGATGACCCTGAGGTCGCCGACCTCCTCCGGAGCGGCGCCGAGAACGTCGGAGCTCATGCAATGGGCCGCCGTCAGGACCTTCGTCGGCGCCACCACCACTCCTCCGCAGAACTGGCCCGCCCGCTTGGTGCCGAACCGGCCGACACTGGAGAGGGCCACGGCCCAAGGACTGTCGGCGGTCCGCACCGGCTGGCCGCCGACAATCACCCGATCGGCCGTGGCGGGCGTGGGCGCGACGAGCGGGAGCGCGACCCCGGTGGCGACCACGGCCAGCCCGCCGGTCAGCTTTCGGGCAAGGGAACGGCGCATTCGGGCTCCTGACTCTCCGGTTTACCTTGATATACCCAGAGTCACCCACTCAGTCGGGGCTCGCACCCCCGCGCACAGCGCGGGCCCGGATGCTCGGTGGCATCCGGGCCCTCACATGCGCTTCCGCGCGCCCCCCGGGACCACCCTCAGGGCGCGCCGCCGCACCACGGGCGAACCTGTGGTGCGGCGCGGAGTGGCCGGCCGGGTCGGGTCAGTCCAGGTAGTCCCGGAGCACCTGCGAACGCGACGGGTGGCGCAGCTTCGACATGGTCTTCGACTCGATCTGACGGATGCGCTCACGCGTCACGCCGTAGACCTTGCCGATCTCGTCCAGCGTCTTGGGCTGACCGTCGGTGAGGCCGAAGCGCATGGAGACCACACCCGCCTCACGCTCGGAGAGCGTGTCGAGCACGGAGTGGAGCTGCTCCTGGAGGAGTGTGAAGCTCACGGCGTCGGCGGGCACGACCGCCTCGGAGTCCTCGATGAGGTCTCCGAACTCGCTGTCGCCGTCCTCGCCCAGCGGCGTGTGCAGCGAGATCGGCTCCCGGCCGTACTTCTGGACCTCGATGACCTTCTCGGGGGTCATGTCGAGTTCCTTGGCCAGCTCCTCCGGGGTGGGCTCGCGGCCCAGGTCCTGGAGCATCTGGCGCTGCACGCGGGCGAGCTTGTTGATGACCTCGACCATGTGCACCGGGATACGGATGGTGCGCGCCTGGTCCGCCATGGCGCGGGTGATCGCCTGCCGGATCCACCAGGTGGCGTACGTGGAGAACTTGTAGCCCTTGGTGTAGTCGAACTTCTCGACCGCGCGGATCAGGCCCAGGTTGCCCTCCTGGATCAGGTCCAGGAAGAGCATGCCGCGGCCGGTGTAGCGCTTGGCCAGCGAGACCACCAGCCGGAGGTTGGCCTCCAGCAGGTGGTTCTTGGCGCGGCGGCCGTCCTCGGCGATGATCTCCAGCTCGCGCTTGAGTTTGGGTGCGAGCTTGTCGGAGTTCGACAGCTTGTCCTCGGCGAACAGGCCGGCCTCGATGCGCTTGGCCAGCTCGACCTCCTGCTCGGCGTTGAGCAGCGGGACCTTGCCGATCTGCTTCAGGTAGTCCTTGACCGGGTCGGCGGTGGCACCGGCGACGGCCACCTGCTGGGCCGGCGCGTCGTCCTCGTCGTCGTCGGAGAGGACGAAGCCCTTGTTCTCGCCCTCGGGCTCCTCGTCCTCGCCCTTGACGACGGGCACCTCGTCGGTCGGCTCCTCGCCGTCGATGAGGTCGTCGACGTCCTTCTTGGCGACGGTCTTCTTCGCGGTCGTCTTCTTGGCCGCGGCCTTCTTGACCGTGGCCTTCTTGGCGGCGGACTTCTTGGCCGCGGCCTTCTTGGCGGGCGCGGCCGGCTCTCCGGCCGCGGCGTCCACGGTCCCCGCGGCGGGGGCCGCCGTGGCGGCGACGGTCTTCGCCGCGGCCGTCTTGGCGGCGACGGTCTTGGTGGCGGTGCGCTTGACCGGGCTCTTCGCTGCGACGCTCTTGCGGGTGCGCTTCGGCGACTCCGCGGCACTGACCATCAGCGTCACACCCTCTTCCTCCAGAATCTGGTTGAGGCTGCGCAGAACATTTTTCCACTGGGTTGGCGGAATCTGGTCGGCCTCGAAGGCGCGACGCACGTCATCGCCGGCGATCTGCCCATCAGCCTTTCCCCGCTCGATGAGCGCCATCACAGACTCGGACTCGGCGATCTCCGGCGGGAGCGTACGGGATGTGCTGGCCGACACGAACAACCTCTCGGAACGATGGGAACGGCTTCCGGCCCCGCCCAGGTTCGGGTCGGAGCCGACGACCGTCGACTGGGGATGGGCCGACGGCGCGGGCTTGGACCTCGGGGGTGAGTACAGCGCCATACGCGGCGGCCGTATTCCCTCCTCGGCTGTCACCTCTTAGGTCATCGCGCTGGTTCGAGGAGTGTTACGCCCAATCCACGTGGCCCGAGTCACACCCCATATGCGACAAACCATCCAGGGGTGCGTTTAAGGCCCCACAATCGCGTCGCCGGACCCCCCGGGTCCGGCGACACACGATGCGTACGCCCCGTACGCCCCTGACCGGGCCCGTGATCAGTGCTCGCGGGGCGCCGGAACGACGCGCTCCACCTCGGGCTGGACGGTGAGCAGTTGACGCATGGCCGATTCGGCGGCAGACGCGTCACCCCCGGCGAGGGCGTCGACGATCCGCGCGTGGTGGGCGAGCGAGGCATCGGTGGGACGGTCACATCCGGTGACCGGGCCGCCGGAGACCTGGAGCGCGGCGGAGACGATCCCCGAAAGGTGCTCCAGCATCCGGTTCCCGGCGAGCTGGATCAGCAGGGAGTGGAACTCGGCGTCCGCACGGGCGAAGGTGATGGCATCACCCTGGGTGTGGGCGTGCCTCATGATCCCCACCATGTCGGAGAGGCGCTGCTGGGCGTCCGTCCGGCCGTGCCCGGCCGCCAGGCGTGCGGCGAGCGGCTCGATCGTCCAGCGCAGCTCGCTCAGCTCCCGCCGCTGGTCGTCCCGCTGCGGCCCGAACGCGCGCCACTCGATGATGTCGGGGTCCAGCAGGTTCCAGTCGCTCACCGGCCGGACCCGGGTGCCGACATTGGGGCGGGCGCTGACGAGGCCCTTGGCCTCGAGGACGCGCAGCGACTCCCGCACCACCGTGCGGGAGACCTCGAAGCGCTGGCCGATCTCCTCCGGCACGAGCGGCCGGTCGGCGCCCAGATCGCCGGAGACGATCATCTGGCCGAGCTGCTGGACGAGTTGGCCGTGCAGGCCGCGGCCTCGGCTGGTCGTCGCCCGCCGCCCCACCCGGCCCAGATCAGTGCCGGCACCCTCCCAGACGGGGGTGGCCACGCGGTCGCCGACGGATGTCTCCGCGTAGGGGTAGCGGTCGAGTTCACCCGAGTCGGCGAGGCCGGTGTCGACGGAGCGGGCGGCGGTCATCATGGTGTGCGCAAGGGTACTCACGCATCCTTTGTCGGCGTTGCTCCCACCACCCTTGAGGTCTTTGGTGAAAAGCACACGAAAGGGTGATCGGCGCCCGCCCTTCAATTGACGCCTTATCGGAAAGAAGCGGGCTTTTTCAGGGGAGTTATGGGCAGGAAGGCACGATATGGCTGATTTTTAGTCACCAACGGACTCTGCGGGAAAGGCCGATGAACAGATACGCGCACAGCAGGGCCGTCAGCGACAACGCCAGCGCCAGGGCGAACGGTTGGGCGAGGAGCCCGGACAGGACCGGCAGCCACCGGTCGACCTGGTGCGACCAGTCCAGCCAGGCCGCCCAGCCGCTCTCATGCAACCTGCGCGTGAACCCGGCGGCGGTACGCACGGACGGACCGTCGAGCACCGTCCGGAGGAGGGGAACGACCACCGTCGGTACGACGACGACCGAGGCCACGCCGGCCGTCGTGATCCGGAACACCCCCGCGCCCAACAGCCCCACCCAGCCGCAGCCGACGGCCAGCACCGCCCAATCCACGGCGAGTTCGGGCCAGTTGCCAGGAACGGGGATGGCGTCCGCGCCGTACACCAGCCGCAGCGCGCCGAGGTCGGCCGCCGCCGTGACGAGCGCGAGGAGCAAGGCCGCGCCCGCCGTGACGGCGAGTTTGGCGAGCAGCAGGCCCAGTCGGCGCGGCACGCAGCCGCGCGCTTCGGCCAGGGCGGGATAGCGGAACTCCTCGCCGAACGAGAGCGCGCCGAGCAGTCCGGCCCCCAAGGCGGCGGGCGGCAGCGGCAGGAGCGCCGGCCAGGCGGCGAACAGGTCCGGAAGCGACGTGCGGCCGGCGCGGGCGAGCGGGACGGCGATCAGGACGGACAAGACGAGGACGGCGGCAACGGTGAGAAGGGCGGCGGGAGTACCGAACATCCGACGGAGCTCGTACCGCACCGGCCGGAGCGGACCGCGGACCGGGCGGCCGAGCCCTCGCGGCGTGCACCGACCGCCGCCGGTGCGGTCGTCACGGCCGTCCGTGGACCTCGGTCGGCGGTCACCCCTTTCGCGCCGGGCGTCGCCGGGCGTGCCACCGCGCGGGTGCCCGTACGGGGAACCGTCCGCACGGCCGGGGTCGGGGCGCGGCACGCGCACCGCCCGGTCGTCCGTACCGGGGGCCGGCGCGGGGACGAGGGCCGGCGCGAGGACGGAACCCGGCGCGGGGAGGGGACCCGGCGCGGGGACGCCGGTGTCCCCGATCTCGTCGGCGAGCTGGTGGACCAGCACGCCGTGCCGGAACGCGGTCTCGCCGATCTCCGGGCAGCTGCTGCCGTAGACGGTGATCCGGCTGCCCGCCTCCGTGACGACCTCGACGGAGCGCCTACGGGCCCGGGCCTCGCGGCTGAGAGCGTCCGCGAGGCGGGCCGCGTGCGGCGTCCTGACCGCGACGCGCGGGCGCAGTCTGGTGCGCGCGAAGGAGGCGACGTCCTGGGCGGCGACGAGACGCCCCGCGTCCAGGGTGACCACGTGATCGGCGGTGCGGGCGGCCTCCTTGGGGTCGGCGGTCGTGTACAGAACCGTGCCGCCCCGACCGGCATGCGCCCGCAACAGCCCGAACAGCCAGCCGCTCTCGCGCGGTGAGAGACCCGCCGAGGGAGCGTCGAGCAGCAGTGTGTGCGGATCGCCCAACAGGGCACAGGCGAGCCCGAGTCGGCGGTCCATGCCGAGGGAAAGGGTGCCCAGGCGTTCACCCCGCAGCGCACCGAGGCCCATGATGTCGAGGAGTTCGTCGGCACGCGCCGCGGGGACACCGACAGCCGCGGCCAACATCCGCAGCTGACCACGGGCCGTTCGCGCCGGATGGCCCGGCACGTCGCCGAGGAGTACTCCGATCTCGCGGCAGGGACGGCCGAGACGGTGGAGCGGACGACCGCGGAACAGGGTCGTCCCACGCCCCGGTTCGAGGTCGAGCATGAGCCGCAGCGCGGTCGTCTTGCCCGCGCCGGGGGCGCCGAGAAGGGCCGTCAGGGAGCCCGGTGGCGCCTCGAAGCTCAGATTGTCGACGGCGGGCGGGAGGTCTCGACGGGATTCGCTGGTCAGTCCGATCGCCTGGAGCATCGCTTCTCTCGCGGGAGATGGGACCACTCGGACGCTGAGTGGACACCGCAGCAAGATAACGCTATATGTCAGACTTTCAGCGCAATAGCGGTGTCCCGGGTGTGGAGTGTCCCCGCACCGGGCCGTTCCCGGCGGCAGCGGCGGCCGGGAACGGGTGCCGGTGTCAGACCTCGGGACGCAGCATGGGCGGGTTGAGGACGGTCGCCCCGCCCGCCCGGAACAACTGCGCGGGCCGGCCGCCCTGCCGGGTCGTGGTCCCGCCCGACGGGACCAGGAACCCCGGTGTGCCCGTGACCTTGCGGTGGAAGTTACGCGGATCGAGCGCCACACCCCACACGGCCTCGTACACGCGCCGCAACTCGCCGACGGTGAACTCGGGCGGGCAGAACGCCGTGGCGAGGGAGGAGTACTCGATCTTCGAGCGGGCCCGCTCCACCCCGTCCGCGAGGATCCGCGCGTGGTCGAACGCGAGCTGCGCCGTCTGCTCGCCCTCCCTCGCGTACCCGCCCTCCGCACTGAGCAGGTCCTCGACCGGGGCCCAGCGGGCGCTGTTCGCGTCGCCCCCCGCGCGTGGCGCGGGCAGGTCGGGCGAGAGCGCCAGATGGGCCACGCTGACGACCCGCATCCTCGGATCGCGCTCCGGGTCACCGTAGGTGGCGAGCTGTTCGAGATGGGCGGCGCTCCCCGGTGCCGAGGATGCCTCGTCGTGAGCGCACAGGCCCGTCTCCTCGGTCAGTTCCCGCGCCGCCGCCGCTGCCAGGTCCTCGTCACCGCGGACGAACCCGCCGGGCAACGCCCACCGCCCCTGGAACGGCGGCTCCCCGCGCCGGACGACGAGCGCGCACAGCGCGTGGCGGCGCACGGTGAGCACGACCAGATCGACGGTGACGGCGAAGGGCGGGAAGGCCGATGGGTCGTAGGGCGACATGCGGCGATCATAGTCGTCTGCCTGACGATAAACACTCCTTCCGTGCAAGGCACCGAGCACTTCTTCGCCGTCCCCGCGCCCCCTCGCGGCATGGCTCAGGTCCGGGCGCCGTCCCGTCGGCGGACAGCCGGGCGCTGGGCGCTCACCTGCCGCTCCTGGTGCCGCGCCTGCCGGTCCGCCCCCGCGCCCGCTCCGGGGCCGTCGTCGCGCCGGGACGTGACCCCGCGGCCGGGAGGGCCTTGCGTACGGAGCCCGGGTGGGCCGGGCGCGGCCCCGGCCGTCCGGACTTCGGGAGCGCCGCGCGCTGTCCGTGGCGGGCACGCTCCTGCCGCTCCGAGCGCAGGCAACGGCGCAGCGCTTCCGGATCGAGCCCTTCGTTGCACGCCTGGTGGAGCAGTTGGGCGAAGACGTACCGGGGGTCGGTCCGCAGGGCGAGCGCGAGAGCGACCCGGGCGGCCGGCTCGTCGCCGGTGGACCAGGAGACCCACGCCGCGAGGGTCAGCGGCGCCGTGGCGTACTCGCCGTACGGGCCGGCGCAGCGGCGGGCCAACGTGCGCCAGAGACGTAACGCGGGTGCCGCCTCGGGGCCTTCCATCCACTCGGCCGCGCGGTCCCGGGTCTCCCGGTCCTGAAGGCCGACGATGACGGCCGCGGCCTCGTCATGGCCGATGAGCCGGTCGTCCTCGGCGTCCTGGTCGGTGCGGCCCGTGGCGGGCACCGGTGCCTGCGCCAACCGCTCCATCAGCGATTCCGCCAGCTTCAGGGTTTCCTCCGCGACCTGTTTCCGGCCGGCTCCGGCCAGGATCCTGGGCACGAGCGCCGCCCCCGCGTCGTCCAGGGCCCGCGCCTGGTCCTCCGCCTCCGCGGCGGGCCACGGCGCCAGCCGTGCCTCCATCTCCCGCAGCGAGCCGCGCACCCGCACCCCGGCGTAGGCGGCGGCCGCGGCCATCACCGATGTGCCCGGCAGGGCGAGGCCCGTCCCTTCGGGCGGGCAGCAGCGGACGTCCGGACAGCAGTAGGACCAGAAGCGGCCCTCCGAGATGCACAGCACCTCGTAGACGGGGACGTCGAGGCTTCCGCAGGCGGTGCGCAGCCGCTGCGCCAGGGGACGCAGGCGCTCCATCACCCGCCGGCCCGTCTCTCCTCCCGCGGGGTCCTGGCAGAGGAAGGCCACGATGCCGTCGGGCCGGGAGCCACGCCGCTCGCTCCCCTCGATCAGGCACTCGGCGAGCTGCTCGGCCACCGGCGCCCATTCCTGCGGCGCCCGCGGGATGCCGAGCCTGAGCCGCCCGCCGAAGCGGCCCCGCTCGCCGTGCAGCGCGACCATGACGATGGAGTCGGTGGGGTGGAAGCCGAGCAGGTACGGCAGCGCGTCGGCGAGTTCCGCCGGGCTGCGCAGCGTGATCTGCTGCCCGTCGGCGGATCCGGTCGGTTCGTGGGATTCACGGTGCTGGTTCATGGCACGACCGTCCCGCATCGGACGCGCTCCCGCGACCCCTGTGGATAACTGTTGTCCACAGGCTCGGGGTCGCGTTGGCGCGGTGTCGGAGCCATCGGGTTGCATGGGGGCATGACCAACTCAGACCGCTCGGACCTCCGCGCCTCGGCCGACTCCGTCCTCGCCCGACTCGTCGGTGACACCACCGGCACCGCCCGCCTGCGCGAGGACCAGTGGCGGGCCATCGAGGCACTCGTCGCGGACAAGCGCAGGGCACTGGTCGTCCAGCGGACCGGCTGGGGCAAGTCGGCGGTGTATTTCGTGGCGACCTCGCTGCTGCGGCAGCGCGGCGCGGGCCCGACCGTGATCGTCTCCCCGCTGCTCGCGCTGATGCGCAATCAGGTGGAGGCCGCGGCGCGGGCCGGGATCCGCGCGCGGACCATCAACTCGTCCAACGCGGAGGAGTGGGGAACGGTCCAGGACGAGATCGCGGCGGGCGAGGTCGACGTCCTGCTGGTCAGCCCGGAGCGGCTGAACAACCCGGACTTCCGCGACCAGGTCCTGCCCCGGCTCGCGGCGGCGACCGGATTGCTGGTGGTCGACGAGGCGCACTGCATCTCGGACTGGGGCCATGACTTCCGGCCCGACTACCGGCGGCTGCGCACCATGCTCGCGGAGCTGCCGGCGGGCGTCCCGGTCCTCGCCACCACGGCGACGGCGAACGCGCGGGTGACGGCGGACGTCGCCGAGCAGCTCGGGACGGGCGCGGGCACGGACGCGCTGGTGCTGCGCGGGCCGCTGGACCGGGAGAGCCTCAGTCTCCATGTGCTCCGGCTGCCCGACGCGGCACACCGGCTGGCCTGGCTGGCCGATCACCTCGGCGAGCTGCCCGGCTCCGGCATCATCTACACCCTGACGGTCGCGGCGGCGGAGGAGGTCACCGCGTACCTGCGCCAGTGCGGGCACACCGTCGCCCCGTACACGGGCCGTACGGAGAACGCGGACCGCCAGCAGGCCGAGGACGATCTGCTGGCCAACAGGGTCAAGGCCCTGGTGGCCACCTCCGCGCTCGGCATGGGATTCGACAAGCCCGACCTCGGTTTCGTGGTCCATCTCGGGTCGCCCTCCTCCCCCATCGCCTATTACCAGCAGGTGGGCCGCGCCGGGCGCGGGGTGGAGCACGCGGAGGTGCTGTTGCTGCCCGGCACGGAGGACGAGGCCATCTGGCGGTACTTCGCCTCGGTGGCGTTCCCGCCCGAGGAGCTGGTCCGCCGCACCCTCGACGTGCTGGGGAACAGCGACCGGCCGCTGTCCTTGCCCGCCCTGGAACCGCTGGTCGAGCTGCGGCGCACCCGCCTGGAGACCATGCTCAAGGTGCTCGACGTGGACGGCGCGGTGCGCCGCGTGAAGGGCGGCTGGACGGCCACGGGGGCGCCGTGGGTGTACGACGCGGAGCGGTACGCCTGGGTGGCGCGGCAGCGGGAGGCCGAACAGCAGTCGATGCGCGACTACGCCGGGGCCACCGGCTGCCGGATGGAGTTCCTGCGCCGGCAACTGGACGACGAGGAGGCCGCCCCGTGCGGACGGTGTGACAACTGCGCGGGGCCGCGGTTCGAGACGAAGGTGACCGACGCCGCTCTGGACGCGGCGCGCGGGGAGCTGGGCAGGCCCGGTGTGGAGGTGGCGCCGCGCACGATGTGGCCGACCGGGCTCGCCTCGGTCGGTGTCGGTCTCAAGGGGCGCATCCCGGAGGGGGAACGGTCCTTCGCGGGCCGGGCGCTGGGGCGCCTGTCCGACATCGGCTGGGGGAACCGGCTCCGCCCGCTGCTGACGGAGCAGGTGCCCCCGGCCGATGCGGGTCCGGTGCCCGACGATGTCGCCGATGCCGTGGTGCGAGTGCTCGCGGACTGGGCGAAGGGCCCCGGCGGCTGGGCGTCGGGGGCGCCCGACGCACCGCTCCGGCCGGCCGGTGTGGTCACGATGGCCTCACGCGGCAGGCCTCGGCTGGTGGCCTCGCTCGGCGGGAGGATCGCCGAGGTCGGCCGGATGCCCCTGCTGGGCACGGTCACGTACGCCCCGGGGGCGGAGGGCACCCGGCCGTCCCGTACGAACAGCGCCCAGCGGGTGCGGGCCCTGCACGAAACACTGACCGTGCCGGCGGAGCTGGCGGACGCGGTCGCGTCGGCCGGTGGCCCCGTCCTGCTCGTCGACGACCTCGCCGACAGCGGGTGGACCCTGGCGGTGGCCGCCCGGCTGCTGCGCAGGGCCGGCGCGCAGGGGGTGTTTCCGCTGGTCCTCGCCGTTCAGGGGTGACAGGAGTGGACGGCAGGGACACGACGTGCGGGGATATACACGGCATCGGCGGGCATTCCAGGCGCCCGCGCCAATTGCTCGTTGCCGCACGCCCGTGCGACAGCGAGAATTGGAAGCGTCCCCGTACGGTCCGGCAGCGCCCGTTGGCGCCGGGCCGCGGCGCGCCCACTACCGCCTCTGCCCACCCGGTGGGCGCGTATGCGAAGGGAGGACCATTGACCTTCGGATCCGCTCCGTCCGCGTCCACGTCGATCAGCGCGGGGGCACGTTCCGTCAGCCACCCCACCAGGATGCTGGAACCCGCCGAATGGGCAGCCGCGGGAATTCCCCTGCTGCGCAACCCGCGTGAGGTCGTCAGTGGCCTGCACAGCCGGCACGAGCCCCTCGTGGGTACCGCCGTCGTGGCCGTCCTCGATCACGAGGAACGGCTCGCGGCCAGCGCCTCGTTCGTGCCGCGCGCCGCCCAAGTGGACGGTTGGGACTATCGCAACGCGCTGCTGGCCCACCTGCGCCGGGTCATCCCGCACGATCTGCGCCGTCGCACGCCGATACGCACCGCCGTCCTGCTCTTCTGCCGCGACGGCGACGAACGGTGGACGCCCCAGGACGGCGCCTGGATGTGGGGGCTGCGGGACGCCTGCACCCTGCACGGTCTGCGCTGCGGCGCGTACCTCGTCCTCACCGGGGGCGGCTGGCAGGTGCTGGGCGAGGGCCGTGGGGGCCGTCGCCCTCACTCCGCCTCCCCGCCCGCCGCGCTGGCGGAGTCGGTGGCCGAACCCGGCCCCGCTCCACCGGGCGGCGGTGGCACCGCCGTGGAGATGCTGCGCCGCACGGCCGCCCGCTGAGCGCCCGGACGACGGAGCCGCGCACCGAGTCCGGCGACGACCGGTCGCCCGGCGAACGCGCGGCGGCCCCGGCCACCCGGAAGGGGCGGCCGGGACACGGCCGGGCGTCGCCTCAGCCGCCCGCGCCGAGCACGTCCCGCACACGCTGGGCGTCACCGCCACACACGACGAGCAGCGCGCCCGCTCGTTCCCGGGCCAGGCGCAGTACCTGGGAAAGGGTGTCGGCGCCGCCGTTGACCGCGACCACCACGACGGGACGCGGCCGCGCACGGGCGACCGCGGCCGCGCCGGCGAAGAACACGTCGTCCCCGGCGTCGTGCTGGGCCCAGTAGGAGGCCTCGCCGAACGACAGCTCGTGCGTGGCCCACGGGTGCTGTTCCCCGGTGGTGAGAACGAGGATGTCGCCCGGCGCGCGACCGGAGTCGAGCAGCAGGTCGACGGCCTCCTCGGCCGCGCCGAGAGCAGCGTCGGCGGAGGTGGGGATCAGCTGGATCTGCGGACCGGACGACCCGGGCGCCGAGGAGGCGGAGGACGCCGAGGAGGAGTGAGCGGCGGATCCGGGAGCCTGGGGCTTCCCGGCGGAGTTGTGCGAGCGCTGCGCCGGCGGCGCGGGCCTCGCGGGACCGGGCCCCGGACGGCCGGGGCGCGGTGCGGCCGCGGAGCGCGGCCCGGGGACGGGTCGCGGACCGGGGACAGGTCGAGGGGTCGGCGCCGTACGGCCGCTGGCCGGCGTGGCGCTGGAACCCTGGGCTCTCTCGTGAATCTGAGGCTCCTGAGGGATGAGAGGCATGGCTGGTTGTCTATCAAACACCGGTGCGAAAAGCATCGGTTGGGTTCGGTTCGTGGGCGTATTCACACCCACGTGCCTGCCGCACCGGGAAGGCACGCAGGCCGTACGTTTCACCGGCGCCCCCGTACGGGGGACCGCCGCGCTCGAAGGGTCAGAAATCGAAGCCGAGTTGGCCCCCGCTTTCCAGCTCGGCGGCCGCGTCGGAGATCCGGACCTTCCTCAGGTGCCGCCACTGGGGCAGCGCGTCCATGTACGCCCACGACAGCCGGTGGTGCGCCGTAGGACCCCATTCCCTCAAGGCCGCCTTGTGCACCGGCGAGGGATAGCCGGCGTTGGCCTCGAAGGCGAAGGGGGCGTAGGCGGCGGCTCCCGCGCCCAGTTCGGCCATCATCGCGTCCCTGCGCACCTTGGCGAGCACCGAGGCGGCCGCCACCGAGACACAGGACTGGTCGCCCTTGATGACCGTACGCACCCGCCAGGGACCTCCGAGATAGTCGTGCTTGCCGTCCAGGATCACCGCGTCGGGCCGTACCGGCAGCGCCTCGAGGGCACGTACGGCGGCCAGCCTGAGCGCCGCGGTCATCCCGAAGTCGTCGATCTCCTCCGGGGAGGCGTGCCCGAAGGCGTGGGAGGTGACCCATCCCGCCAGCTCACCGGCCAGCTCCGTGCGGCGCTTCATGGTGAGCAGTTTGGAGTCGGTGAGACCGACCGGAGGTCTGCGCAGTCCGGTGACGGCCGCGCACACCGTGACCGGCCCCGCCCACGCCCCCCGTCCGACTTCGTCGACGCCGGCGATGATTCTGGCATCCGTTGTGGCGCGGAGCGAGCGCTCAACAGTGTGCGTGGGTGGTTCGTACGGCATGGCACCAGCAAGGTTACGCCGCCCGAACCCGGCGCGACAGACCGGGTACCGCACGCGGCTCGGGAACGTGGTTCGGTGACGGGATATCGGCGTCTTACGCGCGCGAAGCCCGGTTTCGGACCGCCCTCGGTCCGGGCACGCACCCCGTCGGCCGACCGAGGCCCGCCGACGGGGTGCCGGTCAGTCGGCCGGGCCGGGTTCGCCCTCGTACGGCATGCTCCTGCCCCGGTCGGCGCAGGACGCCGTGGCGTCGGGTTCGCGCAGCGCGAGTATCTCCCGTGCCCGGTGTTCGGACCAGCTCGTCGCGTACCACGGCTCGTCCTCGCCGCCCAGGTTCCGCTCGATGCCGAGCAGGGCGCACGAGCGCAGCGGCTCGGGCAGCCGGTCCAGCGCGGGCACCGCGTCGGCGGACAGCTGCTGGAAGTAACCGACGTCGATCTTCCGCTGCTGTTCGTAGAGGCGGACGTTGCGCTCCGCGACGAGCGCGTCCGGCGAGAGCAGCCCGTACGCGAGAACGGAGGCGGCGGCGCTCGCCGCGACGGCACGCGGCAGCCACCGTCCGCCGACGGCCCCGGCGACCAGCACCAGGATGATCACCACGCCGAGCCAGAGCTCCACCGCCGCCACCGAGATCCGCAGCCGGGTCAGCCCGTAGGCGTCGACGTACAGATCCATGCGGCGCAGGGCGGAGGCGACCACGACGAGCGCCAGCGCGCACAGGACGCCCAGCACGGTACGGACCAGGGTGCGGTCGCGGGGGCCGCCGCGCGGCGCCCAGCGCCCGGCGAGAGCGATGACGACGAGAACGAGGAACGTGACCCACAGCAACTGCCAGAAACCCTGGCGCGCGTACTCGGCGCGGCTGAGACCGGTCCGGGCCAGGACCTCGTCGTACCCGCCCAGGAGCACGGCGAGCTGCACGGCGATGAAGGCGGCGAAGAGGAGGTTGAGGACGATCAGCGGCAGCGCCCACTCGACTCTCCCGCGCGCCCGTCCCGGCGCCAGGGCGAGACGGTCCCAGCGCAGGGGGGCCGCCGCCGTGCGCGCGGCGGCGAGTGCGCCGCCGAGCCCGACCGCGAACATCAGGAAGCGCCAGGGCCCCTCCACGACCGGGACAACGGGGGTCAGGGCGCCGAGCAGATCGGCGAACGCGGCGTCGGCCGCCGAGAAGAGCGCGCCGAAGACGGTCAGCAGGACCGCGGCGACGGCGATCGTACGCAGAACGGGCATCCAGCGGCCCCGCGATCCTGCCATGCGGGCGCGCAGACCGTGCCAGCCCCAGGCGACGCCCGGGCCGACCGCCCCGATCAGGCCCAGCGGGGCGAACACGAGCCCCGCCCAGGTGCGGCTGCCGTGCAGGGCCAGCGCTCCGAGCGCGAGGGCGGAGACGACCGCGAGGAAGGTGGGCAGTCCGCCGTCCCGCAGGGCGGGCACTGTGAGGAGGGCCGGTCCGCCCACGGCCCACACCAAGGTCCAGGGGCGCGGGCGACGGGCGGCCGCTCGGGCCGCGAAGCAGGCGGCGAGGGCGGCCGGGGCCGCCACGATCAGCAGGTTCAGCCCCGCGCCGTCGGTCAGCATCAGGGCACCGAGCAGGGCGGTCGCCAGGACCGACCAGAGCGTGGCGGGGCGGATCCGGGCCGGGGCGGCGGCGCGGACCGCGACGGCCCAGGCGGGGGGTCCGGGCGGCGCGGGCTGCCACTGCCGCCAGTCGGGCGCCGCGGTGGGGTTCGGGCGGGCCGGAGGCGTCCCTCCGGGGGACGGTCCGGGTGAGGGCTCCGGCCTCGGGTCCGGGCCCGGGTCCGGTTTCGTCTCCTGCGCCGGTTCCGGCTCCTGTCCCGGCGCGGGCTCGGTCGGTCTGCCTGTCATGGGTCCCCTCCCCGGCCCGGTCCCGTACGGCGGCGACGCGGCACGCCGGGTCCGGACATCTCGGTGACGCATGCCCGTCAAGATCATCAGGGCGTGGGCCGAAAGACTAACCATGGGGATCCGGACATCAGTTCGCCCGCCGGGGAGTGTGGCAGGACCGTGACATCCCGCCGCGCCGTCTCGCGGCGCGGCGGGCCGGCGGAAATCCCGCGACGCGCCGGTAGGCGTGCCGGCGGCCGTGTCAGTGGGACGGCACGGTGGGCACCCAGTCCGGCGGCTCTTCCGTTCGTTCCCGCCAGAGCGCCGGAGGCGCCCCCGCGTCCGCCGCCGCGAGCACTCCCCCGACGATGGCGCAGGTGGTGTCCACGTCACCGCCCACCTGGGCCGTCGTCCAGAAAGCACGCTCGAAGTCGCCCAGCGCACGCGCCGCGGACCAGAGTGCGAAGGGAACGGTGTCGTGCGCCGCGGTGCGCCGCCCGCAGCCGAGGACGGCCGCCACGGTGGCCGCGTCGTCGTAGTCCAGCATGTCCCGCGCCCGGCGCAGTCCCGCGCCGACGGCGGTGCGCGGCAGCAGTGCCACCACCGCGTCCAGCAGTGCCTCGGCGCCGCCGCCCGGGTCCGTCGGCCCCGGCGTGTCCGGTCCGGCCGCCACGAGCGCCGCGGCCGCCGCCACGGCCATGGCGCCCGCCACGGCCTCGGGGTGCTGGTGCGTGGTGTACGCGGAGATCTCGGCCTGGTGCGCGGCCTGCTCCGGTTCGCCGGCGTACCAGGCGCCGAGCGGGGCGATCCGCATCGCGGCCCCGTTGCCCCAGGAGCCCTGCCCGTTGAAGAGTCCGGCGGCCAGTTCCCGCCAGTCACCGCCCTCCCGGACCAGCCGGAGCATCCGGTTCACGGCGGGCCCGTAACCGCGGTCGAAGTCGTGGCGCTCGGCGAAGGACCGCGCCAGCGCGTCCTGGTCGATCCGGCCGTGCGCGGCCAGGACCGCCACGACCGAGGCGGCCATCTCGGTGTCGTCGGTCCACTGCCAGGGCCCGGGCGGGAGCTCCCGCCGCTTGAGGTACGGAAGGTTCGACGGGACGAAGAACTGGGAGCCCAGGGCGTCTCCGACGGAAAGCCCCCGCAGACTGGCCAGGGCCCGGCCCAGGCGCCGGCCGGGCACTCCCGCCGTATCGGTGGGGTCGGATGTGGGGAGGTCTTCCCGCGGGCTCCGGTCAGGTGTGTGGTCAACGGTCATCGCGATGTCACCCTATCCAGTGGGACCGTACGGTTCGGGAACGCGCCAGCGCTCGAACGGCCTGTCCAAGGTGTACCTGTCGTCCGGGCCGAGCTCCAGGACCCGGGTCTCCCCGTTGCCGGGGTTGGACAGCGACTCGAACTCCGCCACCGTCCAGTGGAACCACCGCATGCAGAACAGCCGCATGGTCAGGCCGTGCGTCACCAGGAGGACGTTCTCGGGCGCGCCGGGCTCCCCGAAGCTCCGGTGGAGGGACTCCAGGAAGGCGCTGACCCGGTCGTACACGTCGGCGCCCGACTCCCCTTGGGCGAAGCGGTAGAAGAAGTGCCCGTAGGCGTCGCGGTACGCCTTCTGGAGCCGTACGTCCTCCCGGTCCTGCCAGTTCCCCCAGTCCTGTTCCCGGAGCCGCGGCTCCTCCCGCACCCGTACGAGCTCCGGATCGAGGGCGAACGCCCGCAGCGTCTCGTGGGCGCGGCGGTAGGGGGACACGTACACGCTCACGCGCTCCCGTCCGAACAGCTCCCGCAGCCGCGTACCGGTGTGCTCCGCCTGCCGGCAGCCCTTCCCGGTCAGTCGCAGGGCGTGGTCGGGCTCGCGTTCGTACACCGAGTCGTCTGCGTTGCCCTCCGACTCGCCGTGCCGGACGAGAACGATGCGTCGCGGTCGTGCCATGCCTCAGAGCCTACGGCCCCGTCCCCCGGCACCGGGACAGCCGGATGACACGCGTCAGACCGTCCAGGACGGCTCAAGATCGACGATGTCACCCGCCAGGGCCGCCACGTCCGCGGCCGTCTGCGCGCGCAGCGTCAGCCGCTCCACCCGTTCGACCCGGTACTTCCCGTGCTCGGCGGCCGACTGCCACATCGACAGCACGATGAACTCGTTGCCGGGCGCCTCTCCGAACAGTCCGCGCACCATCCCCGGCGATCCCGCCATCGCGGGGTTCCAGACCTTCTCCTGCATCAGGGCGAAGTGCTCCACCCGGTCCTCGTGCACCTTGCAGTGCGCGACCCGGACCACGTCCGCGTCGGTGAACCGCGGCTCGAAGCCCGTCTTCACGTCGAAGCGGTAGTCGAACAGCCTGGCCTGCGTGTCCTTGTGCGTGCCGGACTGCGCCGCGGCGAGGCGGTCGTGCGAGCGCGCCATGAAGGAGTCGTAGAACGCTCGGCTCTCCCAGAAGGAGAAGATGTGCGCGACATCCGGCCGGGTCCTGCTCCAGCCCCCGCTCTGCCCCCGGAACCCCGGTTCACCGAGCAACCCCGCCCATTTCCGCTGCCCGCGCTCGAACCCTCGTCGGTCGATCACGGTGCAGCGAATCCACTTGACCAGCACCGCGCCATCGTACGGGGCGCGAGGTGGCGTCCGTCACGCTCGTACGCCGACGTGCGTCACGCGCGTGCGGCCGGCGTCCGTCACGCTCGTACGTCCGGATCGCCGCCCCCGACCAGACGGGTGTCCGGCCGTCTCCGGCCAACCGCCCCGGCCGGCAAGCGCGTTGTCGGTGGAGCCGTCTAGCCTTGCGTACGAGGCTCGGGGATCCGGCCCCGGTTCCGAGGAGGGAAAAGTCGTGAGCAACCTCAACAGAGGAGTGGCCAAGGTCGAGGTCACGCTCAAGTGGGATCCCAGTCCGCTGGGCGCGGCCCCGCACGACCTGGATCTGGTCGCCGCGACCTACACGTCGGAGGGCGCGGGCGCCGCTCCGGACTACCTGGTGCACTTCGACAGTCGTTCGCCGGACGGGACGATCACCCTCGACCGGCAGAGCCGGACGGGGCAGGGCTTCGGCTCCGACGAGGAGATGACGCTGGAGCTGGAGCGGCTCGCGCCCAGGTACACCCGCGTGGTGGTGGGCGTGGTCATCCAGCAGCGCGACGGGCGGCGGACGTTCGCCGACATAACCGGTCCGGCGGTCCGCGTGCTGGAGGGCTACACGGAGCTGGCGGAGCACGACTTCTCCGCCGTCGCCGGTGCCACGGCCGCGACCTTCGCCGAGTTCACCCGCGACGCCTCGGGAGCCTGGCGGTTCCGCACGGTCGTGCGCGGTTTCGACACCGACCCGCAGTCCTTCGGTTCCGTGATGGGCGACCTCGCCTGACCGGGGCCGCCCGGCCCCCCGTACCACCCGGGCCCTTCGGGCGGCACGCCCCGAGGGGCGGCGAGCCCACCGGCTCACCGCCCCTCGGACAGCGTCCCTCACCACCGGGCCCCACCGGGCGTACCGGCGGCGGGCGGACGGTCAGCTGCAGCCGCTCGTGGAGCCGCAGCCCTCGCAGATGTAGCAGGAGCCGGCGCGCTGCATCTTCGTACCGCAGGAGAAGCAGAGCGGGGCGTCGGCGCTGATACCGAGCTGCATCTCGACCAGTTCGGCCGAGGTGTGGGCCTCCTTGGGTGCCGGGACCGTGGCCGCGGCCGCTGGGGCGGACGCCTCGGGGCGCAGGTTGGCGGGCCGGGCCGGCGCCTCGTCGGCCGGGTCCTCCAGGTCCTCCTCGACCGGTTCGTACGAGCCGGTGTCCAGGTGGCGCTGGCGCTCCTCCGCGGAGTGGATCCCCAGGGCGGAGCGGGTCTCGAAGGGCAGGAAGTCCAGCGCGAGACGGCGGAAGATGTAGTCGACGATGGACTGGGCCATCCGCACGTCCGGGTCGTCCGTCATACCGGCCGGCTCGAAGCGCATGTTGGTGAACTTGGAGACGTAGGTCTCCAGCGGCACGCCGTACTGGAGGCCGACGGAGACGGCGATGGAGAAGGCGTCCATCATGCCCGCCAGGGTGGAGCCCTGCTTGGACATCTTGAGGAACACCTCGCCGAGGCCGTCGTCCGGGTAGGAGTTGGCGGTCATGTAGCCCTCGGCGCCACCCACCGTGAAGGAGGTGGTCAGCCCGGGACGGCCCTTGGGGAGGCGCTTGCGGACGGGCCGGTACTCGATGACCTTCTCGACGGCCTCGCGCAGTACTTCCTCGGCCTTCTCGGCGACCTTCTCCTCCTCCTTCTTCTTGGCGGAGAGGGGCTGGCCGACCTTGCAGTTGTCGCGGTAGATGGCGAGCGCCTTGACGCCCATCTTCCACGCCTCGAAGTAGACCTCCTCGACGTCCTCGACGGTGGCGCTCTCGGGGAGGTTCACCGTCTTGGACAGCGCACCGCTGATCCAGGGCTGGATGGCCGCCATCATGCGGACGTGACCCATGGCGGAGATGGAGCGCTCGCCCATCGCGCAGTCGAAGACCTCGTAGTGCTCGGCCTTCAGGCCGGGGGCGTCGATCACATTGCCGTGCTCGGCGATGTGGGCGACGATCGCCTCGACCTGCTCGGACTGGTAGCCGAGGCGGCGCAGCGCCTGCGGGACCGTGCCGTTGACGATCTGCATCGAGCCGCCGCCGACCAGCTTCTTGAACTTGACCAGGGCGAGGTCGGGCTCCAGGCCGGTGGTGTCACAGGACATCGCGAGGCCGATCGTGCCGGTGGGCGCGATGACCGACGCCTGCGCGTTGCGGAATCCGTTCTTCTCGCCGAGGCGGAGCACGTCCTGCCATGCCTCCGTGGCGGCGGCCCAGACGGGGGTGTCCAGGTCGTCCACGCGGACTGCGGCGGCGTTGGCGTCGGCGTGCTGCTTCATGACGCGCTTGTGCGGCGTGGCGTTGCGGGCGTAGCCGTCGTACGCGCCGACGACCGCGGCCAGCTCGGCGGAGCGGCGGTAGGAGGTGCCCGTCATCAGGGAGGTGATGGCGCCGGCGAGGCTGCGGCCGCCGTCGGAGTCGTACGCGTGGCCCGTGGCCATCAGCAGGGCGCCGAGGTTGGCGTAGCCGATGCCGAGCTGGCGGTAGGCGCGGGTGTTCTCGCCGATCTTCTGCGTGGGGAAGTCCGCGAAGCAGATGGAGATGTCCATCGCGGTGATGACCAGCTCCACCACCTTGGCGAAGCGCTCGGCCTCGAAGGCCTGGTTGCCCTGCCCGTCGTCCTTCAGGAACTTCATCAGGTTCAACGAGGCCAGGTTGCACGAGGTGTTGTCCAGGTGCATGTACTCGCTGCACGGGTTCGAGCCGTTGATCCGGCCCGACTCGGGGCAGGTGTGCCAGTGGTTGATCGTGTCGTCGTACTGGATGCCGGGGTCGGCGCAGGCCCACGCGGCCTCGGCCATCTTGCGGAAGAGCGCCTTGGCCTCGACCTCTTCGATGACCTCGCCGGTCATCCGGGCGCGCAGGCCGAACGTGCCGCCGTTCTCGACGGCCCGCATGAACTCGTCGTTCACGCGGACCGAGTTGTTGGCGTTCTGGTACTGGACGGACGTGATGTCGTCGCCGCCCAGGTCCATGTCGAAGCCCGCGTCGCGCAGGGCGCGGATCTTCTCCTCCTCCTTGACCTTGGTCTCGATGAAGTCCTCGATGTCGGGGTGGTCGACGTCCAGGATGACCATTTTGGCCGCCCGGCGGGTGGCGCCGCCGGACTTGATCGTTCCCGCGGACGCGTCCGCGCCGCGCATGAAGGAGACCGGACCCGAGGCGTTGCCGCCGGATGAGAGGAGTTCCTTGGAGGAACGGATGCGGGAGAGGTTCAGGCCGGCGCCGGAGCCCCCCTTGAAGATCATCCCCTCTTCCTTGTACCAGTCGAGGATCGAGTCCATGGAGTCCTCGACGGACAGGATGAAGCAGGCCGAGACCTGCTGCGGCTGCGGCGTGCCGACGTTGAACCACACCGGCGAGTTGAAGCTGAAGATCTGGTGCAGCAGGGCGTAGGCCAGCTCGTGCTCGAAGATCTCGGCCTCGGCGGGGGAGGCGAAGTAGTGGTAGTCCTCGCCGGCCTTCCGGTACGTCTTCACGATCCGGTCGATGAGCTGCTTGAGGCCGGTCTCGCGCTGCGGGGTGCCGACGGCCCCGCGGAAGTACTTGCTGGTGACGATGTTGACCGCGTTCATCGACCAGAAGTCGGGGAACTCGACGCCACGCTGCTCGAAGTTGACCGAGCCGTCGCGCCAGTTGGTCATGACGACGTCACGGCTCTCCCACGACACCTCGTCGTACGGGTGCACGCCGGGTGTGGTGTGGATCCGCTCGACACGCAGTCCCTTGGCAGCCTTCGCCCCCTTGGCTCGGGAACTCCGCGCCGGACCACTCGCCGTCTCTGTCATGCCGCCTCCCATATACGTACAAAAACGCCCTGCCGTGCCGTCTTCTTCCCATGACACGGGGGATGTGTGTGATGCCCGGGGCGCGTGAGCACACCCGTGACAGGTCTTGATCGCCGCGAAGCGGCCGGGGCCGGCCCGGCCGGTCAGTCCGCGGCGGTGACGGACGCGGGGACCTCCCGGTCGCCGGCGGCGCCGCCTTCTTCCGAGGGAGGCCGCTCGCGGAGTTCCGCGATGGCGGCCTCGAAATCTTCGAGCGAGTCGAACGCCCGGTACACGGACGCGAAACGCAGGTACGCGACGAGGTCGAGTTCCCGCAGCGGACCGAGTATGGCCAGCCCCACGTCGTGGGTGGTCAGCTCGGCACTCCCGGTGGCGCGCACCGCCTCCTCGACCCGCTGGCCGAGCTGGGCGAGGGCGTCCTCGGTGACGGGCCGCCCCTGGCATGCCTTGCGGACACCGGAGATGACCTTGGTGCGGCTGAAGGGCTCGGTCACGCCGCTGCGCTTGATCACCATCAGTGACGCCGTCTCGACCGTCGTGAAGCGACGGGAGCAGTCGGGGCACTGGCGACGGCGGCGGATCGACGTCCCGTCGTCGGTGGTGCGACTGTCGACCACACGACTGTCGGGGTGCCTGCAGAAGGGACAGTGCATGGCTCCCGATCCCTCCTTCACAGCGCGACGAAACAGCCCCGTCGAGACCCGCGAAGAGCCCCTCGAAGCGATCCCCAGCATAGGCGATCGCCACCGCGTTCAACGACGGGGGACCACAACTTCTGGGCGGCGGCGACAATCCAACCACTAGATCTGGGGGTTTGCCGCACCGTGCCCGTATGCGTGTCGGGCGGGCGGGCGGCATCTCCCCGGGCGTTTCCCGGGCGCGCGGACCGGCGTCGAGCGTACGGGAGGGGCGCTCCGGGCGGACGCCCGGGGGCCGCCGACGGCCGACCGCGCGGCCACCGGGAGGGCCGGCCGGGAGCGGCCCACGCGCGGCACCGTACGGCTCCGCGCCGCCCCGCCACGAGGCCCTCACCTCGAGGCCCGATACGGCCTATACACCCGGGAGGTCCCTTACGGCGGTTACTCTGCGATTTTTCACTCGAACGTGTGTTTGGCGCAACCTTTCGAAAGCTACTACCGTTGTCGAGCTAGGGAGAACACATCGAGAGGGGCCGACGTGACCACCACCGCAGACAGTGCCACCATCACCGCGCAGGACCGCTCCCCGAGCCGACTCGAGCCGGTACACACCATGAATGACGCCGCCACGACCCCGGAGGGGCCCAAGCCCGGCCGTTCGCTGCCCGGCCGGCCTCCAGGCATCAGGGCCGACAGCTCCGGGCTCACGGACCGGCAGCGGAGGGTCATCGAGGTCATCCGCGACTCCGTCCAGCGCCGCGGCTACCCGCCGTCGATGCGGGAGATCGGCCAGGCCGTGGGGCTGTCCAGCACGTCGTCGGTCGCCCATCAGCTGATGGCCCTGGAGCGCAAGGGCTTCCTCCGCCGTGACCCGCACCGGCCGCGGGCGTACGAGGTCCGGGGCTCCGACCAGCCGAGCACGCAGGCGACGGACACGACCGGCAAGCCCGCCGCCTCGTACGTGCCGCTGGTCGGCCGGATCGCCGCCGGCGGGCCGATCCTCGCGGAGGAGTCCGTCGAGGACGTCTTCCCGCTCCCCCGCCAGCTGGTGGGCGACGGCGAGCTGTTCGTCCTGAAGGTCGTCGGCGACTCGATGATCGAGGCCGCGATCTGCGACGGTGACTGGGTGACGGTCCGCCGCCAGCCCGTCGCGGAGAACGGGGACATCGTGGCCGCGATGCTGGACGGCGAGGCGACCGTCAAGCGCTTCCGGCGCGAGGACGGGCACGTATGGCTCCTCCCCCACAACGCGGCGTACCAGCCGATCCCCGGTGACGAGGCGACGATCCTCGGCAAGGTGGTGGCGGTCCTCCGCCGCGTCTGACCGCGCTGAGAGCACGCGGACGCCGACGGTCTCCGGCCCGTGGGCCGGTTTCCCTGGCGAAGTCGAACCGTTGCGGTACTCACCGGATGACGGCGGGTACCGCAACGTCGTGTTCGCGGCCCTGTCGTGTCGCCCGCATCCCGTTGGACGTCGTGTCCCGGCGTATGCGGACGCGTTCGGACCGTGCTCCACGCCCCCGGCCCGACACGGCACGCGGCCGGATCGACACGGCATGCGGCCGGACCGGGCACGGGCATAGGCGCAGGCATCGGCCAGGCATAGGCGCAGGTCGGACTACGTACCGGCCGCACGGGCGGCCTCGTCGATCGCGGCCAGGGACCGGCGGACCTGGTTGCGGTCCGTCGTGTACCAGAACTCGGGCAGCGACGCCCGCAGGAAGCTGCCGTAGCGCGCGGTGGCGAGCCTCGGGTCCAGGACGGCCACGACCCCCCGGTCGCCGCTCGCCCGCACCAGGCGGCCCGCCCCCTGGGCCATCAGCAGCGCCGCGTGCGTCGCGGCCACCGACATGAAGCCATTGCCGCCGGCCTCCTCCACCGCCTTCTGCCGCGCGCTCATCAAGGGGTCGTCCGGGCGGGGGAACGGGATGCGGTCCATCACCACCAGCTGGGAGCTGGGCCCCGGCACATCGACGCCCTGCCACAGCGAGAGCGTGCCGAACA
Organism: Streptomyces hebeiensis; assembly: GCF_052983195.1. Taxonomy (NCBI): domain Bacteria; kingdom Bacillati; phylum Actinomycetota; class Actinomycetes; order Kitasatosporales; family Streptomycetaceae; genus Streptomyces; species Streptomyces hebeiensis. The sequence goes on along the minus strand of NZ_CM129812.1, from coordinate 6,057,203 downwards.
GACAGGTCTTCGGATCGGCGGCGAAGGTCTTGATCAGCTCGCCGAGGGTGTCCTCGCCCTGGAGCAGGACCGGCAGGTCCAGCCGGCCGCGCAGCTCCTCCGCCGCGGCCTGGGCGGCCCGCATCGAGGAGAAGAGGCCGAGCGTGCGGCCACCGGCCGCCTCCACCAGCTCCGCCAGCTCGTCCATCATGTCGCCGCGCGAGCCCTCCCGGCCCGGGGTGTTCAGATGGCGGGCCACGTACAGGATGCCCTGCTTGCGGTAGTCGAAGGGGGAACCGACGTCGATGCCCTTCCACTGGGGCAGGTCGTCGCCCTCCGTGCCCTCCGGCGCCAGCCCGAGCGAGGCGCCCACTCCGTTGAAGTCGCCACCCAGCTTGAGGGTGGCGGAGGTGAGCACGACCGAGCGGTCCGCGAAGAGCTTCTCCCGCAGCAGCCCCGAGACGGACAGCGGGGCGACCCGCAGGGACGCGCCGAAGCGGTCGTGCCGCTCGAACCAGACCACGTCGTACTCGGAACCGGCCACGATCCGCTCCGCGACGCCGTGGACGGACTCGACGGAGCCGAGGGCCTGCTTCCGTACGACGTCCTCGTCCTGCACGGACGCGTCGCGTGTCGAGCCCAGCGCCGAGATGACCGTACGGGAGGCGTCCCGCAGCGCCGTCAGGGCGTAGCCCAGGTCCTCGGGGATCTCCTCCAGCCGCCCGGGCAGAGCCAGCTCCATGACGCGCTCGAAGCCCTCGGCCGCCGTCTGGAGCGCGTCCGCCACCTTCTCGTCGACCAGCTTCGCCGCCCGCCGGACGGCTCGCTGGACCTGGCCGGGCGTGAGCTCGCCCGTGGCCACGCCGGTGACCCGGGAGACCAGCTCGTGCGCCTCGTCCACGATCAGCACCTCGTGCTGCGGGAGGACCGGGGCCCCCTCGATCGCGTCGATCGCCAGCAGCGCGTGATTGGTGACGACGACATCGGCGAGCTTGGCGCGCTCCCGGGCCATCTCCGCGAAGCACTCGGCTCCGTAGGCGCACTTCGACGCGCCGAGGCACTCCCGGGAGGTGACGGAGACCTGGGACCAGGCGCGGTCGGACACGCCGGGCGTGAGGTCGTCGCGGTCACCGGTCTCCGTGTCGTCCGCCCAGTCCCGCATCCGCAGCAGGTCCTGGCCCAGTTTGCTGCTGGGCGCGGCCGCCTCGAACTGGTCGAAGAGCCCTTCGTCCTCGTCCTGCGGCATGCCTTCGTGCAGGCGGTGCAGACAGAGGTAGTTCGACCGGCCCTTGAGCATGGCGAACTCCGGGCGCCGGCGCAGCAGCGGGTGCAGTGCGTCGACCGTGCGCGGCAGGTCCCGCTCCACGAGCTGGCGCTGCAGCGCCAGGGTCGCGGTGGCCACCACGACCCGCTCTCCGTGCGCCAGGGCCGGCACCAGGTAGCCCAGGGACTTTCCGGTGCCGGTCCCGGCCTGGACGAGCAGGTGGGACGGGGCGTCGATGGCCTCGGCGACGGCCTCGGCCATGGCGACCTGGCCTGGCCTTTCCATGCCGCCGACCGAGGTGACGGCGGCATGGAGGAGCTCGGGGAGTGATGGCTTCGTCATAGCCCGACCAGACTACGGGGCGCCACCGACAACGGGCGTCACTCGTTCGAGGGCAACCGCGCGGCCGGGGCACCGTGCGCCACGGCGGCCAGCGGGTTGGGGACCGTGCCGTGCACGGCGGCGTGCGGCCGCTCCGACCGGTCCCGGTAACCGTCCAGGTGGAGCCGGTTCCGGTTCAGACAGAGCCGCTCGATCCGGGGCGTGAGCAGGTCGAACAGCTCGAAGCGCTCCTTCAGCTCCGGGAAACCGGCCTGGTAGCGCAGTATCTCGGCCCGCACGAGGGCCCAGAACTCCGCCTCGGGAACGCCCAGTTGCTCCTCGCACAGCGGGGCCAGATAGCGGAACACCCCCACGAAGAGCCCGGAATGGATGAACTGGGTGAGGAAGCCGGGCTCCTCCGTGAGGAGGACGTCCTTCACGTCCGCGGGCATCGACTCGTGCTCCGGCAGCGGCCGGGCGCTGACGTTGACGTCGTCGACGAAGTCCTTCACCGCCAGCCGCACGGGCACGTCCCGCTCGTCGAAGACGACGATGGCGTTCTCGCCGTGCGGGGAGAAGACCGTCCCGTATCGGTAGAGGAAGTGCAGCAGGGGCGGCAGCATCGCCGCGAAGAGCCGCTGGAGCCAGTCGGCGGCGGCCAGCCCGGAGCGCTCGACCAGTTCCGCGGTGAACGCGCGCCCCCGCGGATCCGTATGGATGAGCGACGCGAGCGTCCGGGCTCGCTCGCCGGGGGCCAGCCGGGCCTGGAGGGGCTCGCGCCAGATGGCTCCGAGCAGTTCCTTGTACTGGTACGGGACTTCGGGGAGGTGGTCGTACAGCGGGTGCTCGACGGTGACGGAGGCGACCTCGCCCAGCAGGATCACCCGGCACCGCTCGCGCAGGAACGGATCGGCGTCCCGCAGGGAGTGGACCCACGCGGTGACGGCGGGCGCCGCCAGCGTGCGCTCGGTGGGCAGACCGCGCCAGACCAGGGTGTTGAGAATCGACAGGGGCAGCTTGACCGTGTGCCGCTCGGGCCGGCTCACGTTCAGGAAGGTACGGATGGACTGCTGCGGCAGGCGGAGGTCGCCGTCGGTGGGGAGCGGGACGATCGCCCCTTCGGCCAGGGCCGGCGCGTACAGGTGCACCAGCACGTCGTCCCACTGCCATGGGTGGACGGGGAGGTAGAGGTACGCGGCGGGGTCGAGCCCCCGGTCGCGCAGGACCGCGTCGAAGCGCTCGCGCGTCCCGGCGTCGAGTTCCCCCTCGTACAGCCGATCGGGGGTGGCCAGCGCCTCGACACCCCGGTAGGCGGCGAGCGAGGTGCTGACCGCGATCCAGGGCAGCCTGGCGGGCGTGCGGCCCTCGGGTGCCCAGCGGGCGGTGTCGGTGGCGGAGAAGCCGACCCGGCCCTTGTTGAGGACGATCCACGGGTGCCCGGTCTGGTGGCCTTCCAGTTCGGCGTAGCCGAGGTCGGCGAGGCGCGCGGCCGGGAGGGCGGTGTGGTCGAGCCGGGCGTCGGCGGCGAGCGTCGTGGTGAGCTCCCGTACGAGGTGCCCCAGGGTCTCGCCGTCCAGACCCAGTTGCCGGCGGGACAGGACGAGGAAGCGCAGCGGGTCGGTGAGGGGACGGCCGTCGCAGAGGAGCGAGTCGGGGTCGACCCGCCAGCTGTCGTACGAGCCGCGGGCGGCCAGGAAGGTGAGCGTCTCGCCCGCGTCGAGCAGGAGGGTGTAGCGGGAGTACGCGGCGGTCCCCGGGGCGGTGCCCGGGCGGTCGGCGTCGTCGGCGGGGCCCGGGACGGGCCGGACGATCTCCTCGTACGCGAACTCCGCGAGCAGCTTGGCGAGGAGGCGGCTGCCGGCCCGACGCCAGGCGAGGGGGTTCAACTCGGGCGGGGAGAACAGAACGGTGGGATCGTCCGGCACGCGCGATACGCCCGGCGCGTCCGGCACGCCCGGCGCGTCCGGCACGCCCGGCGCGGGTGACCCGGGTTCGGTTGTGGCCCCGGCACCGGCACTGGCACCGGCTATGGATTCGGTGACGGACCCGGCTATGGACCCGGCGGTGGAGTCGGGCGCGGGGGCGGACTTCGGAACGTGCTTCGGCACGAGGGACTCCTCGGGGAGGGAACCGATGACGATCGAGCGGTTGGGTTGATTCGACTGGCGGGGTTGACGCGGTGTCGCGGTGGAAGCGGAGTCGCGGTGGCGTGGTGGACGCGGGGTGAGCACGAGGGAATCGACGGTCGCGGTGGGCAGGGACGGGCTGAACGGGCCGCTCAGAGGAGTTCGCGGTACGCGCGGTCGCGGACCATCAGAGCGGCCCGTTTGTCGGGCAGGTCGATCTCGGCGCCGAAGCGGAACCCGGCGCCGAGGAACGCGGACACGGACGGTGTGTTGCGCAGGTCGGGCTCCGCGACGACGCGCCCGCACCGGGGGCGGTGGTCGAGGATCAGGTCGGCCACCGCCCGCAGGAGCGTGGTGCCCACGCCGCGGCCCCTGTTGGCGACGCCTCCGACCAAGAGGTGTATCCCGGTGTCGTGGGGCCGGGCGGGATAGTGGCGCGCGAGCGGGTCCAGGTCCGCCCGGTAGATCTCCCAGTAACTCATCGGGGTGCCGTCCAGCACCCCCAGGCAGGGGACGCTGCGCCCGTCGCCGTCGAGCTGGGGGCGCAGATGGCCGGCGGTGACGTCGTCCGGCCCGGCGAGGTTCCAGAAGGCGGCCACCGCCGGGTCGTTCATCCAGCGGCCGATCCGTGCCAGATCGCGTGCCAGCACGACGGGGACGAGCCGGAACACGCCCACGGGGGTGGTGGCCGCGCCCCAGCCGGGAAGGGCGTCGAGCAGATCACCGGCCGGCCGCCCGGCCGCCGGTCGCTCACCCGGCGCCTCCTCGCCGCTCCTCACGTCCCCGGGCGCCCTCGCGTCGGCCGGTTCCTTGCCCATCGCTGCGGACACGGTCATCGGTTCGTCCTCCCCCGAAGCTGCGTTGAAATCCGGATCCTGGCCCCGCTCGGCCCCGCCAGCCCCGGGCCGGTCCGCCGGTGCGGGGCCCGGGAGTTCAGGCGTGGAGGGGGTTGGCGATGGTCACGTACACCGACTGGGTGTCGACGGGGCCGACCAGCTCGTCCAGACCGTGCAGTCGCGTGAGCAGGTTGCCCTTGCAGCGCAGGGTGGGGGTCGCCAGGAGCTGTTCCGGCAGCGGCGAGCCGAGCCCGGTCGCCCCGGCGAGGAACCGGCGGAAGGCCGCGATCAGCAGCCGCTCGTCGGCCAGCCCCTGCGACCCGAACGCCCCGATCAGACCGAGCACGTTGTTGATCCCGAGGTAGTAGGCGAAGCGCTCGTCGGTGACCTCGTCGGAGACGAAGGTGTCACTGACCGAACCGATCCCGGGCAGCCGCCGGTCCAGCGCGGCCCGGTGGGACTCACGGAAGTAGTACCCCTGGTTGTCGCGGTACCGGCCGCCGGCCGGCCAGCCGTCGGAGTCCAGCAGCACCAGCGTGTTCTGCTGGTGCGCCTCCAGCGCGATGCCGGCCGCGCCGTCCAGCCAGAGCACGGGGCGTACGACCTGGTCGAGGTAGCGCAGGAACCACTCGGCCGACACGGCGCCCGTGGCCCGGCCGGTGCGGGCGGCCAGGTCCGAGACGATCGCGGCCAGCCGTGAGTACATGCCGATACGTCCGGGGTACGGGCGCGGCGCGGTGAGCCCGGCGATGCAGACGGCGTCGTCGTCCGCCCGGAAGGGGTTGTGGCGCACCATCACGTCCAGCCCGGCGACGGGTTCGCCCGCCGGCGTGTCGACGGCGAGCCAGGCCGGGTCGCGGACGATGTCGAAGCCGGGGTGCGCGGCCTGCCACTCCCTGGTGAGACCGCTGCGCAGCAGGCGCTGGACCTCCACGCCCCGGTGCAGTTCCTTGCGCAGGTTCTCCCGGCGGGAGTTGGTGATCCGTACGCCGAGCGAGAGCTTGAGCATGGCGGGGGCGCCGGGCCGGTGGACGGTACGGATCGAGGAGGTGGGGTGCCAGGGGGCGCCGTGCGGCCCGAGGTCGTGCAGCAGGCCGGCGTCGAGGAGCGCGGCGACGGCGGGACGGTGGAGCACGTCACGCGCCTGCCAGGGGTGCAGGGGCAGCGCGACGGTGCCGTCGGGCAGTGACACGTCGCCCAGGAGGCGGGCCGTGAGCCGTTCGGCCGGGACGACACGGCCCTGCTCGGTCCAGGCCGAGTCGCTCGCGAGGACGGACCGGTCGACTGCCATCCAGTGCAGCGGGAAGGAACCGCGCACCTCCGGTGAGTACCGCCGGGCCTCGGCCTCGGACAGGCCCTCCCTGCTCTTGGGCGTGGGGTGCAGCGGGTGGCCGAGCAGCAGCGACTGCTCGGCGGTGAGGAACGGGTCGGCGCCTGCGGCGGCTTCGGGACGCGCCCGCCGGTCGGTGATGAAGGCGGCCGTGTGGGCGACGGAGCCGGCGACGCGGCCGACCAGATCGGCGCCCTGGCAGTGGCCCGACTCACGGCCGAGGAGGGCCGCGACCGTGACGGCGTCGGCGGCCGGCGCGTCCTGCGGGGCGCTCTCCAGGAACGGCATGCCGAAGCGGTGCCAGCCGGTGGCCGACCAGTACCGGACGGGCACGAGGAGGGCGGTGCCGCTGGCGGCGAGCGGGATCCGCAGCAGGTCGCCCTCCGGACGGTGCAGGTCGGTCTCCCGGACCCAGCAGCGCAGCAGGTTCTCGGTGGCGGCCGCGTCGGCGGCCTTCTCCGGATCCGGGTGGTCGAGGTGGTCGGGGTGGCCGAGCCGGCCCGGGTCGCCGAAGTGGCTCGGCCGTCCGACGAGTTCGTCATGTCCGACGCGCTCGGCACGCTCACCGGAAACGACGCGTTCGGCGCTGTCGGCCCGCTCGACGCCGGTCGCCTCGGCCCGCTCGGCGCTGTCGCCCGACCCGGCCGTGTCGGCCTGGCCGGGGCCGGCGGTGTCGACGGGATCGACGCCACTCGGCGGATCCGCCGGAGACCCGGCGTCGGCCCGCGAGAGGCCCGGGACCGTACCGCCGCCCGGGGCCGGGCCGTCGACCGGGACCGTACCGCCGGCCGAGGCCGCGCTGGCCGCCGGAACAGGGGCGCCTGCCGCGGCCGGTGAGGGCTGGTGGCCGCCCGTCGCCTGGCGCGGCACGGTCAGCGGTACCGCCGCCTGCGGTGCGTGGCCGTTACCCGACGCGTCCCGTCGGCCGCTTCCGGCGTCGCGCGTCGGCGCGTTCGCGGTGGGACGGCCGTCGGCCTCGGGAACATCGGGTGAAGGAGTGGGATTCACGAGGGCTTCCTTGGGAGAGCGTCCGGGGCGGTTGCGACGGGGCCGTCCGTCATCGGTACGGCCGGTCGGTTTCCTTCCCGCACGGCGGGCTGGTTTCTCCGTGCCGGAGCGCGGCGCGCTCGGCGGCGGCCAGGGCGTCGGCGAACCGGTCGAGGACCGCGACGGCCTGTTCGTCGGTGATGGTCAGCGGCGGGAGCAGTCGCACGACGGACGCGTGGCGCCCGCCCAGTTCGACGATCAGGCCGCGGCTCAGGCACTCGCGCCGGACGGCGGCGGCGAGTTCCGGTGCGGGCGGCGGCGGATCGCCGGCGGCCTGGGCGACAAGTTCCACACCGATCATGAGACCACGTCCGCGCACGTCGCCGACGCACGGGTGGTTCGCGGCCAGTCCCTCCAACTGCCCGAGCATGCGCGCGCCGAGCACCGCCGCGCGCTCGGCGAGCCCGTTCTCCCGGACGTACGCGAGGGTCGCCGCACCGGCCGCCATCGCGAGCTGGTTCCCCCGGAAGGTGCCCGCGTGGGCGCCGGGGCGCCAGCAGTCGAGGTCCTCGTGGTAGACGATCACGGCGAGCGGCAGCGAACCGCCGATCGCCTTGGAGAGCACCATCACGTCCGGTGTGATCCCGCTGTGCTCCACGGCCCAGAACGTACCCGTCCGCCCCACTCCTGTCTGTACCTCGTCGGCGATGAGCGGGACGGACCGGTCGGCCGTGATCCGGCGCATGGCACGCAGCCAGTCGTCCGGGGCGGGAATCACCCCGCCCTCGCCCTGGACCGGTTCGACGATCATCCCGGCGGGGGCGGGCGCGCCGCCCTTGGCGTCGTCCAGCAGGTTCTCCGTCCAGCGCGCGGCCAGTTCGGCGCCGCGCGCCCCGCCGGTGCCGAACGGGCAGCGGTAGTCGTACGGGTACGGCAGCCGGGTCACCCGTACGTCCGGGGCGCCGCCGGAGACGGCGAGGGCCCCTTCCGTCATGCCGTGGTAAGCCCCGGTGAAGGCGAGGAGACCACCGCGGCCGGTGGCGGTACGGACCAGCTTCAGGGCGGCCTCGACCGCGTCCGTCCCGGCGGGGCCGCAGAACTGCGCCCGGGCCGTCCGCGCGAACCGCGGCGGCAGCGTCGCGAACAGCTCCGTGGTGAAGGCGTCCTTGACGGGCGTGGCGAGGTCGAGCACGTGCAGCGGGGCCCCGGAGTCGAGGACCTTCCTGATCGCTTCCAGGACCACGGGGTGGTTGTGGCCGAGGGCCAGCGTGCCCGCGCCCGACAGACAGTCCAGATAGCGCCGTCCGTCCGCCCCTTCGATCGTCAGCCCCCGGGCACGGACGGGCACGATCGGCAGTGAGCGCGCGTACGTACGGGCGGCGGACTCGCGCAGGGACTGGCGCCGGAGGATGCCTTCGTGCGCGACGGTCGGCGCCGCCGGTGCTTTCTCGGTCACGGCCACGGCTTGTCGTCCTCCCGTTGTCACGGTTCGGTCCCATGTCAGTACGGTCCAGGGGCGCCGATCGTTCGACAGTGGACGCCGGTCCGGTCCCCCCGCGCACGCCCTCCTACAGAGCAACGACGCGAGTGGCCCGGGATCACGGGCAGTGGCAAGATCGTCGCGGGCGTCGTCCGGCCTGGTCCGAACGAAAGGCCCTGGGCGGGCCGGAACCGTGCCCCTGCCGCACACCGTCCCCTTCGGCACCGGGCATAGTGGGGGGCCGCACTCCGGTCCCGCACCGCGACCGGGTTGCCGCTGTTGACGTCCATTACCCCGACTCCATCACCTTTGTTCCGATTCCACAGCCCGTCGTCCCGGCTCCGCGCCGGACGTCGAACGGCGCACCGCTGCCACATCCCAGGGGGATCACGCCATGCGACCCATTCGCCCCACTCTCGCCGCCCGCCGGGGAAGGAGCGCGCGGCGCAGACTTTCCCCCGTCCTCGCGGCGGCCTCCATAGCCACGGCCCTCGCGCTGACGGCCACCGCCTGCGGTCCCGACGACGGTGACGCCGACGCGCGGGCGAGCGAGTCGGCGGACATCGGCGGCTCCGGCGGCGCGGGGTCGGACGGGAAGATCGTCATTCCCGACGAGCTCAAGGACAAGCTCAAGGAGCGCGGGTTCGACCTGGACAAGTGGCGGGGCGGTGAGTGGAAGAACTGGGACCGGGACAAGTGGCTGCGTGAGGCGAAGGACTTCGTCAACCCGGTCATCGAGGGCCTGTGGGACCAGGACCGCATGCGCGACGCCGAGGAGCCGCCGGAGAAGCCCGTCGACGACGAGCAGAACTGGGACGACGCGGGTGTCAGCGACCCGACCCCGGCCCCGGTCGAGGCGCGGGCGGTGAACACCCCGTACGGCGACAACGCTCCCACGTCGGGCAAGTTGTTCTTCGACGGGCCCGAGGGCTCGATGGTCTGCTCGGCGACCGTGGTCCAGGACCCCGCCCACCCCGGCAAGTCCAACCTGGTCTGGACGGCCGGTCACTGTGTGCACGCGGGCAAGAAGGGCGGCTGGTACCGGAACCTCGCCTTCGTCCCCTCCTACAACAACGAGGGCCTGTCGACGGCCGGGCTGGAGACCGCCGCCAAGGAGCAGGTCGCCCCGCACGGCGTGTGGTGGGCCGACTGGGGGCAGACCTCGCAGCAGTGGATCAGCCAGGGGGCCTCGACCGGCGGACAGGGCGCCCCGTACGACTTCGCGGTCATCCACGTCACCCCGGAGAAGGGCGGTGACGGCACGTCGCTTGAGGAGACGGTCGGCGGGGCACTGCCGGTGGAGTTCAACGCCCCGGAGACCCCGAGGATCGCGAGCATGACGGCGACCGGTTACCCGGCGGCTCCGCCGTTCGACGGGCAGAAGATGTACCAGTGCCAGGACAAGCCCGGCCGGCTCTCGGTGAAGGCCGACGACCCGTCGATGTACCGGGTGGGCTGCACCATGACCGGCGGTTCGTCCGGAGGCGGCTGGGTGGCCACCGGACAGAACGGTGAGCCCGCCCTCGTGTCCAACACCTCCATCGGCCCGGTGAAGGCCGGCTGGCTGGCGGGCCCGCGGCTCGGCGAGGTGGCCGAGGGCGTCTACGACGGCGTCAGCAAGAAGTTCGCGAACAAGTAGACATGTAGGACTGGTCAGTCGCCTGGCCCACCGCGTGTCCGGCGGTGCTCCGCCGGACACGCGGTGGGGCGGGAGGCGGTACGGCAGGAGGCCCGCCACCCTCGTCGCGAGGGTGGCGGGCCTCCTGTTCGTCACCGCGTCAGCGGGCCACCGGTACGTACGGGGCGAGCGCCGCCGCCAGCTCCTCGTGGACGCGGGCCTTCAGCACCGTGCCCTCCGGGGTGTGCTCCTCGGAGATCACCTCGCCCTCGGCGTGTGTCCGCGAGACCAGCGCGCCCTGCGTGTACGGCACGAGGACCTCGACCTCGACCTCGGGACGGGGCAGCTCGGCATCGATCAGCTCCAGCAGTTCCGCGATGCCGGCGCCCGTGCGGGCCGAGACGGCGACCGCGTCCCGCTCGGCGCGCAGCAGGCGCTGGAGGACCAGGGGGTCCGCCGCGTCGGCCTTGTTGATCACCACGATCTCGCGCACGTCCCCGCCCACCTCGCGGATCACCTCGCGCACGGCGGCGAGCTGCTCGTCGGGCGCGGGGTGCGAGCCGTCCACCACGTGCAGGATCAGGTCGGAGTCGCCGACCTCCTCCATCGTGGAGCGGAACGCCTCGACCAGGTGGTGGGGCAGGTGCCGGACGAATCCGACCGTGTCGGCCAGGGTGTACAGCCTGCCGCCCGGGGTCTCGGCCCGGCGTACGGTCGGGTCGAGGGTGGCGAACAGCGCGTTCTCCACCAGGACGCCCGCGCCCGTGAGGCGGTTGAGCAGCGACGACTTGCCCGCGTTGGTGTAGCCGGCGATCGCGACCGACGGCACCTTGCGCCGTCGCCGCTCCTGGCGCTTGATCTCGCGGCCGGTCTTCATCTCCGCGATCTCCCGGCGCATCTTCGCCATCTTCTCGCGGATCCGCCGCCGGTCCGTCTCGATCTTGGTCTCACCGGGGCCCCGGGTGGCCATGCCGCCACCGCCGCCGCCACCCATCTGCCGGGACAGCGACTGACCCCAGCCGCGCAGCCTCGGCAGCATGTACTGCATCTGTGCGAGCGCGACCTGCGCCTTGCCCTCCCGGGACTTGGCGTGCTGGGCGAAGATGTCCAGGATCAGCGCCGTACGGTCGACGACCTTGACCTTGACGACGTCCTCCAGGTGGATCAGCTGGCCGGGGCTGAGCTCACCGTCGCAGACGACGGTGTCGGCGCCGCTGTCCAGGACGATGTCGCGCAGCTCCGCGGCCTTGCCGGAGCCGATGTACGTGGCGGGATCGGGCTTGTCGCGGCGCTGGATCACCCCGTCGAGCACGAGCGCGCCCGCCGTCTCGGCCAGGGCGGCCAGCTCGGCCAGCGAGTTCTCCGCGTCGTACACGGTGCCCGAGGTCCATACGCCGACCAGCACGACGCGCTCCAGGCGCAGCTGCCGGTACTCGACCTCGGTGACGTCCTCAAGCTCGGTGGACAGGCCCGCCACCCGTCGCAGGGCGGCGCGGTCGGAGCGGTCGAACTGGTCCCCGTCCCGCTCTCCGTCGATCTCGTGGCTCCAGGCGACGTCCTCTTCCATCAGGGCATCGGCCCGGAGGCTCTCGGTGCGGGGATCCGCCGTGCGGGGATCCGCGAGATTCTGTGCGGCCTGGGAAAAGGAAGAAGAGGAGGTCATTGGATCCTTACGTCGAAGACTCCGGTGGGCTTGCGTCACGGGTGCTCGCCGGGAGTCCCGTCACGACTGTCACAACGCGTGCTGAGCGGGAAAGATTCCCGGGGCCGCGCCGACCCGTCGATGGTGGCACGGTTCGGCGCGGCCGTCACTCCGGTTTAGGGACCCTTACAGACCGCCGACCGACCGGTGCGTACGCGGCGGGCTGCCGGCCTTGCCGCCCTTCGCCGGCTTGACAGGCTTGACGGGCTTCACCTCCGGAACGGGCCTGGTGGCGGGCTTGGCGGGCTTGACCTGCGGGGAGGGCTTCGCCTGCCCGGCGGGCCGCGGTGCCTTCGGCGGCTTCGCCGTGCCGGCCGCCGTGCCGCTGCTCCAGTTCGCGTGACCGGGCATCGGAGGGGTCTTCTTCGCGTACAGCCACGCCTGGAAGAAGGCGGACAGATCACGCCCCGCCGTCCTCGACGCCAGCGCGACGAAGTCCGCCGTGCTCGCCGTGGCGTCCCGGTGGTCGCGCACCCACGACCGCTCCAGTCGTTCGAAGGCGTCCTTCCCGATCTCCTGCCGCAGCGCGTACAGCACCAGCGCGCTGCCGTCGTAGACCACCGGCCGGAACAGGCTGATCTGTTCACCGGGTGCCGGTGGCTCCGGCGCCGCCGGTGGCCCGCCCGCCGCGCGCCACTCGTCGGAGCGCCGGTAGGCCTCGCGCATCCGCGTCTCCAACGACTTCTTGGCGTGGTCCTGCGCGTAGAGGGCCTCGTACCAGGTGGCGTGCCCCTCGTTGAGCCAGAGGTCGGACCACCGGTGCGGCGTGACGCTGTCGCCGAACCACTGGTGGGCCAGCTCGTGGACCATCACGGAGTCCACGTACCACTCCGGGAACTCCGTGCGGGTGAACAGCCGTCGCTCGAACAGCGAGAGCGTCTGCGTCTCCAGCTCGAAACCCGTCTCGGCACCGGCGATCAGCACACCGTAGGTCTCCAGGGGGTACGGGCCCACGTGCCGTTCCATCCAGCGGATCTGGTCGGGCGTCTTCTTCAGCCAGGGCTCCAGCTTCGTGCGGTCGGCGGCGGGCACGACGTCCCGCAGCGGCAGTCCGCCGGGCCCCTCGCGGTGCACCACGGCCGAGTCGCCGATGGAGACCTGGGCCAGCTCCGTGGCCATGGGATGGCGGGTGCGGTACGTCCACCGCGCGAGGTCCCCGGCGCGGGACTTCGCCACCCGCGTCCCGTTGGCGACGACCGTCAGCCGGGCCGGTGCCGTGACGCGGAAGGTGAAGTACGCCTTGTCCGCCGGGTGGTCGTTGCCCGGGAAGACACGGTGGCCGGCGTCCGCCTGGTTGGCCATCGCCAGCCCGTCGGCGGTGCGCAGCCAGCCGCCGCCGGTACCGCCGGGGTCGCTGGTGTGGTGGACGGTGATCCGCGTCCGGGCGCCCTCCGCGACCGGGACGGCCGGAGTGACGACCAGGTCCTCGTCGGCCGTCGCGAACCGCGCGGGACGCCCGTCCACGGCGACCGAGGCGACCTTGCCGTGCGTGAAGTCGAGGTTGATCCGGTCCAGCCGCTGGGTCGCCCGCGCGTCGATCGTGGTGACGGCGTCCAGCGGCTTGCTGTTGTCGCCTCCATAGGTGAAGTCGAGGTCGTAGGAGAGGACGTCGTAACCGGGGTTGCCCAGGTGGGGGAAGAGCGGGTCGCCGATCCCGAGCGGCTGGGGCGCGGGCAGGGTGGCGGCGACGAGCGTGGCCGAGGCGGCGGCGAGCAGGGCGGCACGCAGTCGGCGGGAAGTGAGGCGCATGGACCACGGCTATCAGCGCCCGGGCGGCGCGAAGCGACGGCGCGCTCCGCGCCCACCCGAAAGGGGCAGGTCAGCGCGTGGGAGCCCGCCGGATGCCGCGCGTCGCCGGGTTGACGCACGGCCCTCGTACGCGACACCCGTCACGGCCCCGCGCGGCCGGTGCCGGGACGGTGCCCGGGGCCGCTGAGCGATCCCGGCCGGACAGGGCCTAAGAGGTCGCGCGACCTCTAGGCGCGGCTGACGTCGTACACGCCCGGTACCTCGCGCATGGCGCGCATCAGGCCGGGCAGCCCGTCCGCCCCGGGTAGTTCCAGCGTGTACGTGTGCCGCACGCGCTGCTCGCTCGGCGGTTCCACGGTGGCCGAGACGATCGCGGCGCCCGCCGTGGCGATGGCGTCCGTCAGCTCGGCCAGCAGCCGGGGGCGGCCGAAGGACTCCGCGCGCAGGGTGACCCGGCACCCGGGCACCCGGCTCCAGCCGACCCCGACCGGGACCCGGCCGAGCGCGCGCATCCTGGCCACGGCGGGACACGCCTCGCGGTGGACCGTGACGACACCGCCGCGCACGGCGAACCCGGTGACCGGATCGGGTGCCTCGGGCGTACAGCAGCCCGCCAGCCGCACGGTGGCTCCGGGCGGATCCACCACGACGTCACTGGCCTCGGCTCGCTCCGCGGGGGCCGCCAGAGGCGCGCGGGGCGCGTCGTCCGGCGGCCCCGCGGGGTCCGGGTGGGCCGCCAGCCAGCCCTCGATCGCGATCCGGGCGGCGGGGGTACGGGCGTGTTCCAACCACTCGGGCGAGGGGCCCGTCGCCCCGTCGTGAGCCAGCAGGAGTTGCACGGTGTCCCCGTCGCTCAGGACCGTGCTCAGCGTCGCCAGGCGGCCGTTGACCCGGGCCCCGAGGCAGGCGTGCGCGGCTTGCCCGTACTGCGCGTAGGCCGCGTCCACGCAGGTCGCCCCGGCCGGCAGGCCGAGCATGCCGCCCTCGGCGCGGAAGACGGTGATCTCCCGGTCCTGGGCGAGGTCGGCACGGAGCGTCGTCCAGAACGTGTCGGGGTCGGGGGCGGACCGCTGCCATTCCAGGAGCCGGGAGAGCCAGCCGGGCCGGGTCGGGTCGGCCCGCTCGCCGTCCTGCGGTTCGGCGGCTCCGTCCCGCCCTTCCCCGGCGGCCGGTTCCGGCTGCGTGCCGTAGGGCGGTCCCACGCTGTGGGCGTACGGATTGCCGAGCGCGACGACCCCGGCCTCGGCGACCTTGTGCATCCGGTGCGTCCGGATGAGGACCTCGGCGACCGCGCCGTCCGGACCGGCCACCGCCGTGTGCAGCGACTGGTACAGGTTGAACTTGGGCGCCGCGATGAAGTCCTTGAACTCGGAGATCACCGGCGTGAAGCAGGTGTGCAGCTCGCCCAGGACTGCGTAGCAGTCGGCGTCCTCGCCCACGAGGACGAGCAGCCTGCCGAAATCCGTGCCGCGCAGCTCGCCGCGTTTGAGCCGGGAGCGGTGGACGGAGACGAAGTGCCGGGGCCGTACCAGGACTTCGGCCGCGATGCCCGCCTCCCGCAGCACGCGTCTGACGTCCTCGGAGATGGCGGCCAGCGCGTCCCCCGCGGTGGCGTTGTCGGCGATCAGGGCACGGGTGTACGCGTAGTCGTCGGGGTGCAGGATCGCGAAGACCAGGTCCTCCAGCTCGGTCTTGAGCGCCTGGACGCCCAGCCGTTCGGCGAGCGGGATGAGGACGTCCCTGGTGACCTTGGCGATGCGGGCCTGCTTCTCCGGCCGCATCACGCCGAGCGTGCGCATGTTGTGCAGCCGGTCAGCCAGTTTGATCGACATCACCCGTACGTCGTTGCCGGTGGCGACGAGCATCTTCCGGAACGTCTCCGGCTCGGCGGCGGCGCCGTAGTCGACCTTCTCCAGCTTGGTCACGCCGTCGACCAGGTAGCGGACCTCCGCGCCGAACTCGGCCCCCACCTGATCGAGAGTCACGTCCGTGTCCTCGACGGTGTCGTGGAGGAGCGAGGCGGTCAACGTGGTCGTCTCGGCGCCGAGTTCGGCGAGGATCAGGGTGACGGCCAGCGGGTGGGTGATGTACGGCTCGCCGCTCTTGCGGAACTGGCCGCGGTGCGAACTCTCCGCGAGCACATACGCCTTGCGCAGCACGGCGAGGTCCGCGTCGGGATGGTGCGCGCGGTGGGCGTCCGCGACGTGCGCCATGGCGTCGGGCAGCCGGTGCCGGGAGGCGGGTCCCAGTAACGCCGCCCGGCCGAGCCTGCGCAGGTCGATCCTGGGAATTCCGCGTCTGCGGCTGTGGGCACCTGGGTTGGTGGCCTCTGCGCTCATGGGCACCTCCGGCATCTTCGACCGGCGGCGGACGAGCGGGAGCGCCCTCCGGGCCGGTGCTTGATGCTATCCACCCGGTCGCGGCGAGCGGCCCCGGTATCGTCCGGCGTGAAACGGATCACCCATTCGAGCGATCGGCCACGGCGCGCGCCGCGCGGGATCCGCGTGCCCGCGGCGTCCGCCGGGCCGCGTGGTCACCGCCGGTGGGCGAGCGGGGCGGCACCAGCGCCGCCCGGATGGCCGTGCCAGGACGCCTCGCCACCGGGCAATCCGGCCGACACGGCACTTGTCACCGGGCCGCGACGAGCCAGGCCGGGTCGATGTGCCCCTCCGCGACGATCACGGCGGGGCCCGTCATCTCGATTCCGCCGTCGGGCCGCTCGGTGATCAGCAGCCGCCCACCGGGGAGGTCCACCGTGTACGTGACGGGCAGGCCGGTGCGGGCGGGGTCCTGCCCGTCACGGCGGGCCGTGGCGACGGCCACGGCGCAGGCGCCCGTACCGCAGGACCGGGTCTCTCCGGAGCCACGCTCGTGGACGCGCATCGCGACGTGGCGCGGTCCCCGGTCGACGACGAACTCCACGTTCACCCCGTCCGGGTAGACGGACGCGGGGGCGACCGGCGGCGCGGAGAGCAGGTCGCCCGCCTGCGCGAGGTCGTCGACGAAGGTGACCGCGTGCGGGTTGCCCATGCTGACGTGCCGTGCGGGCCTGTCCCGGCCGTCGACGGTGACCGTCACCTCGTCGTCGGGGAGTGCGGCGCGGCCCATGTGGACCGTGATGTCACCGTCCTCCGTGGCCGCGCCCTCGGGGCCGGTGCCCTTGGCGAGGTGCACCCGCTTCACTCCGGCCCGGGTGGCCACGGCCAGGTCACCGGACTCCACGTGACCGGCGCGCTGGAGGTAGCGGGCGAAGACGCGGACCCCGTTGCCGCACATCTCGGCGACCGATCCGTCGCTGTTGCGGTAGTCCATGAACCACTCGGCCTCGCCGGCCATGGCCCGGGCCTCGGGGTGCGCCGCCGACCGTACGACGCGCAGCAGCCCGTCGCCGCCGATGCCGGCCCGGCGGTCGCACAGGGCGGCGACGGCGCGCGCGGGCAGGTCGAGGCCGTTGTCCGGGTCGGGGACGATCACGAAGTCGTTCTCCGTCCCGTGGCCCTTGAGAAAGGCGATCGGGGCGTTCGGGGTGTTCCGCATGGTCCGGTCGGTGCTCACGGGATCCATCGTACGAGCAGCCGCCGACAACGCCCGTCGGCGGTCTCCGTCGGCTCCCGCCGGGACTCGTCGCCGGGCCGTTACGCGCCTGCGTCAGCACCGCCCCGCCGGCGTCCCGCCGCACCGGCCGGTCGCGCGCGTCAGCGCAGCCGGGCGACCCGCCAGATCGCCAGGCCCACGACGGCGACGGCCACGACCGCGTACAGCGCGACGACCCGCCAGTCCTGGCGCTCGCCGGAGGCCCGGCCGACCAGGCCCGGCCAGGTGTGGCCGACCCGACGGGCGGCCATCATGCCCCAGCCGGCCGCGCAGGAGCTGAGGAGCAGACCCAACATCGCCACGACCGCGCCGACCTCTGCCGTGCCGAAGGCCAGGGGGAACGCGAACATCAGGGAGCCCACGGCGGCCAGGATCACGATCGGGGCCAGCTGCCAGATCCGCAGCCGGCGCGGCGGACGCAGCTCGACCTCCACCTCCGGAATCGCGGTCTGCTCCTCCGGCCCGTCGGGGCTCAGCCCGGGGGTGTCCGCCTGGAGATCTTCCGACAGCTCTGCCCGGGCGTCCGGGGCCGCTGTCGGTTCTCTGTCGCGAGGGCCGGCCTCCATCGCCACGCGCCCTCCCCATTTGGACTCCACTGGACCGGCCCGCGCCCGACGGTCGGCCGATGCTCGATGATGGCACGCCCGTGAGGACCGGATTGACGGACGGAGCGTCCCGATGCCATCACGTGATCAGGCTGTGACCGCTCGTTCGACCAACGAGAGCGCCCGGTGCGGAAGTTCCGCCCGCTGCTCGACACCGCCGGGCAGCCAGTGCACGCGCGCGTCGCGGCGGAACCACGAGTCCTGCCTGCGGGCGAAGCGTTTCGTGGCGCGCACGGTCTCGGCGCGGGCCTCGTCGTCGGTGCACTCCCCCGCGAGCGCCGCCAGGACCTGCTGGTACCCCAGGGCGCGGGAGGCGGTCCGGCCCTCGCGCAGGCCCTTCACCTCCAGGCCGCGCACCTCGGCCACCAGCCCCTCCTCCCACATGCGGTCCACGCGCCGCGCGATCCGGGCGTCCAGTTCGGGGCGTGCGACGTCCACGCCGATCTGGACGGTGTCGTAAACCGAGTCGTGGCCGGGCAGATGGGCGGTGAACGGCTTACCGGTGATCTCGATCACTTCCAGGGCACGGACGATCCGGCGCCCGTTGCTGGGCAGGATCGCGCGGCCCGCCCGCGGGTCGGCCGCCGAGAGCCGGGCGTGCAGCGCGCCGGACCCGCGCAGAGTGAGCTCGGCCTCCAGCCGGGCCCGCACCTCGGGGTCCGTCCCGGGGAAGTCGAGGGCGTCGATGGCGCCCCGTACGTACAGGCCGGAGCCGCCCACCAGAACGGGCGTGCGCCCGGCGGCCAGGAGGCGGTCGATCTCCGCCCTGGCGAGCCTCTGGTACTCGGCCACGCTGGCGGCCTCGGTGACCTCCCAGATGTCCAGCAGGTGGTGGGGGACCCCGGCGCGCTCCTCGGCCGTCAACTTCGCGGTGCCGATGTCCATCCCCCGGTAGAGCTGCATGGAGTCGGCGTTGACGACCTCACCGTCCAGTTCCCGGGCGAGGTGCACGCCCAGATCGGACTTGCCGGCCGCGGTGGGCCCGACGACGGCAATGACTCGCGGTGGGGTAGCTGCGCTTCTCACGGCCCCAGTCTCGCAAACGCGGACCGCCTCCCCGAACGAGTTACGTGACGACCCTACCGACGGGTTCGCCCCCCGCGCGCCGGCCCCCGGTCCACCGGTGCGGACCGTCGGGTGCGCGCGGCGCTCGGCAGCGCGGAACGCCGCCCCCACGAGTACGCTATGGAGAAGACATGGGTGTTTTTTCGCTGTTTGGGCACAAAGCAGCGGCTGTCCCCGGGGGCGCGGTGGACGGCGAGACCAAGAACAGCGCCTGCGCACAGGCTGTTGTTCCGTCCGAGGGAAGGTGGCCCATGGGGTTCCTGGATTCGTTGAAAGCCAAGATCGGTCCGGCCAAGGAGAAGGTCTCGGACTTCGCGCAGCAGCACGGGGGCAAGATCGAGCAGGGGCTGGACAAGGCCGCCAGGACGGTCGACGAGAAGACCAAGGGCAAGTACAGCGACAAGATCGGCAGCGGCACGGGCAAGGCCAAGGACGCCTTGGGCAAGCTGACCCACAAGGACGACGGCACTCCCCCGCCGCCGGCCTCTTCCTGAGCCCCGCCCCGGATCGGCGCGGTGCGCGGGACGGGGTACGGGGTCAGGTCCAGGCGGCCACGAGGTAGCCGACGCCGTAGGGCGCGTCCTCATGGAGGAGCTGCCCGTCCAGGCCCGCGCCCTCGGCGGCACCCGCCAGCACCTGCCAGGGCGCCCGGCCGGCCGCCTTGAGTTCGGCGGCCCGCCGCACATCCAGCGCCTTCAGGGCCGCCACGTCGGCCGCGCCCAGTGCGCGGGCCACCGTCGCGTCGAACGGAGCCGCGCGCTCGTCCAGGTATCCGGGCGCCTTCACCGAGCGGCACGCGCTCGCGTCCCCCATCACCAGCAGGGCCACCCGCTCGGGCCCGGCCACCAGCCGGGCCCCGGCCCGTACGCAGTCCTCGGCGCCGAGCGAGGTACCCACGCCGAGCCCGCTCACCGGGGCGGCGGACCAGTGGACGCGCTCCAGCAGCCATGCCGCGACGGCCAGCGAGTCGGGCAGCGGGCGCCCGGCGGGCCGCGCCTCCCCCGTGGCGCCGTTCGGGCCGTCCGGGCCGTCCGGGCCGCCCAGAACAACGTCGACCGGTACTCCGAAGCCGCGGAAGGACCCGCGTGTCCCCTCGGGGTACGGATCCGGGCCGAGGCTCTCCTGCTCGGCCGGGCCGACCACGATCAGCCGGTCGGGGCGCGCCGCGGCGAGCACCCCCAGCGCGCCGTCGCAGGCCGTGCGGGCGGCGTCGAGCTCCGGTGCGGCACCGGCGGCCACCGCGGGCACCAGCAGCGGAGGACAGGGACACACGGCAGCGGCGACAAGCATGCCCAGCAGCGTAGTGCCCCTCGCGCGGCACCGGACGAGCACGCCGAAGGCCGGTGGGCCCCGGCCCCTTCTCCGTCTCCCGGCGGCGTTCGCTCAGTCGACGGCGCAGCCGGCCGTCACCGCCGGCAGCGGCGCGGGCACGCCGACCGTGGGCAGGCCGAGCATCACGCCCGCGGGCTTCGCCGCCCCGGCCGCGTTCCGCCGCTCCCAGGCGTCCCCCGCACGGGTCCTGCGGACGCCGCGGGCCGGGCCCTCGGCGAGCAGGTGGTGCGGGGCGGCGTAGGTGATCTCGACGGTCACCACGTCGCCCGGCCGCACCTCCTGCTCCGGCTTGGCGAAGTGGACGAGCCGGTTGTCGGGGGCGCGGCCCGAGAGGCGGTGGGTGGCACCGTCCTTGCGGCCCTCGCCCTCGGCGACCATCACCTCCAGGGTGCGGCCGACCTGCTTCTTGTTCTCCTCCCAGGAGATCTCCTCCTGGAGGGCGGTCAGCCGCAGGTATCGGTCCTGCACGACCTCCTTGGGGATCTGCCCGGGCATCTCGGCGGCGGGCGTCCCGGGGCGCTTGGAGTACTGGAAGGTGAAGGCCTGCGCGAAGCGCGCCTCGCGCACCACCTTCAGGGTCTGCTCGAAGTCCTCCTCGGTCTCGCCCGGGAAGCCCACGATGATGTCGGTGGAGATGGCCGCGTGCGGGATGGCGGCGCGCACCTTCTCGATGATGCCGAGGTATCGGTCCTGCCGGTACGAGCGGCGCATCGCCTTCAGAACGGGGTCCGAACCGGACTGGAGCGGCATGTGCAGCTGGGGCATCACGTTCGGCGTCTCGGCCATGGCCGCGATCACGTCGTCGGTGAAGTCGCGCGGGTGCGGCGAGGTGAAGCGGACGCGCTCCAGGCCCTCGACGGCCCCGCAGGCCCGCAGCAGCTTGGAGAACGCCTCGCGGTCGCCGATGTCGGAGCCGTACGCGTTCACGTTCTGGCCGAGCAGGGTGATCTCGGAGACGCCCTCGGCGACCAGGGCCTCGATCTCGGCCAGGATGTCGCCGGGGCGGCGGTCCTTCTCCTTGCCCCGCAGCGCGGGGACGATGCAGAAGGTGCAGGTGTTGTTGCAGCCGACCGAGATCGAGACCCAGGCGGCGTAGGCGGACTCGCGGCGCGTCGGCAGCGTGGAGGGGAACGCCTCCAGCGATTCGGCGATCTCGACCTGGGCCTCCTCCTGGACGCGGGCGCGTTCGAGGAGGACCGGGAGCTTGCCGATGTTGTGCGTGCCGAATACGACGTCGACCCAGGGGGCCCGGTCGACGATGGTCGAGCGGTCCTTCTGGGCCAGGCAGCCGCCGACCGCGATCTGCATGCCCGGCCGGCGGGCCTTGACCGGGGCGAGCCGGCCCAGGTTGCCGTACAGCTTGTTGTCGGCGTTCTCCCGTACCGCGCAGGTGTTGAAGACGACGACGTCGGCGTCCCCGTCGGAGCCCTCCGGGGCCCGGACGTATCCAGCGTCCTCCAGCAGGCCCGACAGCCGTTCGGAGTCGTGGACGTTCATCTGGCACCCGTAGGTGCGGATCTCGTAGCTTCGAGTTACGCCCACGTCGTCCACTGCTCCGGTCCGGTCACTGCTGCTGGTCATCCCTCAAGGGTAAGGGGGTGCCGGGAGATGGTCGGACGTGTCCCGCGACGTGCGCCGGCCGACCGGCGGCGGGGCCGGTCGGCCGGTGCGTCATCCGTACGCCGGCGGTGTGCGTCGCCGAGTGCGGTCGGTCGTGGTCTCCAGGGTCAGCCGACCCCGTGCACGAGGTGCGTGGTCAGCTCGTAACGAGCGCCGACTATGGCCAGCTTGCCCTCGGCCACCTTGGCGGCCAGGTCGGGTTCGCCGGCCAGCCGGCCGCGGACACGGTCGACATGGGCACCGACCGTGGCGTCCACGCGCGCGTCGCCTTCCTTGGAGTGATCGATCGCCGGGCGTATCTGGTCGGCCAGGTACTGGATGTGGTCCGGGAGCCGCTCGCCGGTCTCCTCCGCGTGGACGGCAGCCGCGACCGCGCCGCACGACTGGTGTCCCAGCACCATCACCAGCGGGATGTTCAGCTCCAGGACGCCGTAGGCGATGGAGCCGAGGACGGCCTCGTCCAGGACCTCGCCGGCCGACCGGACGGTCATCAGGTCGCCGAGGCCCTGGTCGAAGACCAGCTCCGGGGGGACCCGGGAGTCGATGCAGCCGAGGATGAGGGCGAAGGGGTGCTGCCCCGACACCAGGGCCTCGCGGACGGTGCGGGTCTCGTGGGGATGCTGTTCGCGGTAGGTGCGCCAGCGCCGGTTGCCCGCGGCGAGTTCTCTGAGAGCCTCGTCGGGGGTGGCCGGGCGCGGACGCTCCTGGGCGCGGACGCCGGCCGCTCGCGCGGTGGGGGCGGACGGGACGGTGAGGGCCACTCCTGCCGTGGCGGCGGCCCCCGCGACCGCCGCTCGCAGCAGGTTACGGCGCGGAGCGCCACTGGCGTTGGCACGTGTATTCGCATATCTGGTCGAAATCACGGCCGGAGACTATCCAGGTAAATTCGGCCATTACCCGAGCCAGACGCAATGTTGACTCACTCTTGAACCAACCACCCCTCGTACACCTGAAGTTGATGTCTGCACCACCTGCCGTTCGGTACCGCCCGCCGCTCGGCCCGTCTCCCCCGGTGCCCCGGACCTGGTGCCCCGAAGCGCTACCCCAGGGACTTCTCCAAGGACAGAGCGAAGATGTGCGCCCTGCCCCGGGCCTGTCGGTGCCGCCGGCGTGACCTCGACAACTCCCGCTCCGCGTGCAGCGCCGACCGCGCGGCTGCGGCCGGGGCGTCCGGGGGCTCCGGCCCCCGCCGTGCGCGGGCCCGGCCGCACCGGACCCGCACCGGACCCTTGCCGGGCCTGGCTGTCGCCGGGGCGAACTGGCAGGATCGCGGGCATGGTCCCCCTTCCGTACCGCATCAGCCGTCGTCGCGCGCTGCAAGGCTCCGCCGCCCTGCTCCTGGTGCTCGGGGTGCTGGTGTGGTGGCTGATGTCCATGCGGCCGTCGTCACCGAGCGGTTCGATCATCTTCAGCACGGGCGTGAAGAACGGCGTCTACCAGCGCTACGGCGTGCTGCTCAAGGAGGACCTCGCGCGTGGCATGCCGAACGTGTCGATACGCCTGAGGACCAGCGAGGGCTCGCAGGAGAACATCACGCGGGTGGCCACCGGCGACGCCGACTTCACCGTCGCCACCGCCGACGCCGTCGCCAAGTACATCCAGGACGGCCGGCCGGGCGCGGACCGGCTGCGTGGCTGCGCGCGGCTGTACGACGACTACGTCCAGCTGATCACGCCGAAGACCTCGGGCATCCGGTCCACCGCCGACCTGAAGGGCAAGAGGGTGGGCGTGGGCCAGGAGAGGTCGGGCGTGCGGCTGATAGCGGACCGGATCCTGACGGCCGCCGGGATCGATCCGCAGACCGGGATCACTCCGGTCCCCGCGGGCATCGACACCGTTCCGGACCTGCTCGAACGGGATGAACTCGACGCGTTCTTCTGGTCCGGCGGGCTGCCCACGGAGGCGATCCGCCAGCTGTCCGAGCGCTTCGCCGTCCGGCTGGTGCCCCTGGACGCCGCACTGATCACCGCGCTGCACTCCTCGGACGAGACGGCGTTGCGGTACTACCGCTCGGCCGAGATGCCCGCCGACGCCTAC
The DNA here is from genome assembly GCF_052983195.1 of Streptomyces hebeiensis. Taxonomy (NCBI): domain Bacteria; kingdom Bacillati; phylum Actinomycetota; class Actinomycetes; order Kitasatosporales; family Streptomycetaceae; genus Streptomyces; species Streptomyces hebeiensis. Next base: position 6,033,558 of record NZ_CM129812.1, on the reverse strand, counting down.
CCGGCCGCGCAGGAGGGCACGGCCGTACCCACGTTCGCCGTGGCGAACCTGCTGATCACCACCGACGAGACGGACGCGGCGCTGACCGAGGGCTTCACCCGCCGGGTGATCGACAGCCGGGACGGCATCGGCAAGCAGGTGCATCCCGCGCAGCTGGTGGACCTGCGGACGGCGATCTACACCGATCCGCTGCCGCTGCACGAGGGCGCCAAGCACTACTACCGGTCGGTCAAACCGTAGGATCCGGCCCAGCCCGGCCCAGCCCGGCCCGACACCGGCCGCCCGGACCGGACGGGCCTCATGCCGTCGGCGACGTCCTCGGCACGCTGAGCGTGGCACGCAGCCCGTGCGGCTCGCTGTGCGCGTACGTGAGGGAGCCGCCGCCGGCCGCCAGCAGGGCCCGGGTGATGGACAGCCCGAGCCCGGAGCCCTTGACGTTCTGGTGCCGGTTGCTGCGCCAGAACCGGTCGCCGATCCGGTCGAGTTCCTCGTCGTCGAGGCCCGGCCCGCCGTCCTCCACGACGATGGTGGAGGTGTCGCCGCCGCTGCTGACCGAGACCGTGACCTCCTCCCCCTCGGGAGTGAACTTGAGCGCGTTGTCGATGACGGCGTCGAGCGCGCTGGAGAGGGCTGTCGGGTCCGCCCAGGCGGTGACCGCCGCCCGGCGTTCGGTCAGCCGTACGCCCTTCTCCTCGGCCACGGCACGCCACGCGGCGACCCGTTCGGCGGCGAGCTCCCCGATGTCGGTGAGCCGCAGGTCGGGTGCCGTGTGCTCGGCCAGCGCGAGGTCCAGCAGATCGTCCAGGACCTGCGCGAGGCGCCTGCCCTCGGTCCGTACGGACGCGATCTCCGCGTTGCCCTCGGGCAGTTCGAGGGCGAGCAGCTCGATCCGCAGGAGCAGCGCGGCCAGCGGGTTGCGCAGCTGGTGGGAGGCGTCGGCGACGAAGGCACGCTGCTGTTCGAGCACGTCCTCCACGTTGTCGGCCATCTCGTTGAACGAGCTGGCCAGCCGGCGCAGTTCGGGCGGGCCGCCCGCCACCGCGACCCGGGACTTCATCCGCCCGGTGGCGATGTCGTGCGTCGCCGCGTCCAGCACCCGCACCGGACGCAGCACCCAGCCGGTGAGCCGGATCGCGGCGCCCACGGCGAGCAGCATGGCCGCCGCCTCGCCCGCCACGATCACCAGCCAGCCCTTGAGGATGCGCAGGCGCATCTGCTCGGTGGGCGAGTCCGTCACCACGACCGCGACGACGTCTCCGTCCCGTACCACCGGGGAGTCCACGATGAGCCGGCCGTCCTGCCAGGGCCAGACCTGCTCGGGGTCGTCGCTGCGGCGCCCGAGCAGCGCCTCGTCGAAGGCCTGGCGGCCCGCCCCGACCAGGGGCACGCCCCAGTCCTCGGGTGCGCGGGCCATGGCTTTCCCGTCCCGGTCGAAGACGCCCGCCTTGATCCCGTACACGTCGTGGTAGCGCTTGAGCTCGTCCTCCAGCGCGCGCCGCCGCTCCGTCCCGCCGGCCCGGCCGTCGGTGACGAACTGGGCGAGGGCCGCGACCCGCGCCGCGTCGTCGATGCGGTCCACGACGACGCGCTGCTGCTCGGCGGACGCCTGGAGGGCGGCGAGCGGGAAGCCGAGCGCCACCAGGACGCCCGCCATCAGGACGATCAGCAGCGGAAGGAGTCGAGAGGTCACCGGGCGTTACGGCCCCTGGTGCGCGGCCGGGACGACCAGCTTGTAGCCGACCCCCCGGACCGTCTCGATCAGGGCGGGCAGTCCGAGCTTGCCCCGCAGGGACGCGACATGGACCTCGAGCGTGCGGCCCGTCCCTTCCCAACTGGTGCGCCAGACCTCGCTGATGATCTGCTCCCGGCCGAAGACGACCCCGGGCCGCTGGGCCAGCAGCGCCAGCAGGTCGAACTCCTTGCGGGTCAGCTGGACCGCCGTACCGTCCACGCTGACGCGGCGGGTGGGCAGTTCCAGGGTGAGGCGCCCGAGCCGCTGGGCCGGTTCGGCGGCCGGTGACTGCTCGTCGCCGGTGGCGCGCCGGCTGACCGCGTGGATGCGGGCGAGCAGTTCGCCGGTGTCGTACGGCTTGACCACATAGTCGTCGGCACCCAGGTTGAGGCCGTGGATCCGGGAGCGGACGTCGGCGCGCGCGGTCACCATGATCACCGGAGTCGAGGTGATTCTCCGGATCTTGCCGCAGACCTGGTAGCCGTCCTGGTCCGGCAGCCCGAGGTCGAGGAGGACCACCGAGAACGGCTCCTTCCCCTTGTTGACGGCCGGCAGCAGCGCGTGGAGCGCCTCCTCGCCGCTGCGGGCGTGGACGACCTCGACGCCGTGTTTGGCCAGCACGGCGGACAGGGCGGCGGCGACATGGTCGTCGTCCTCTACGAGCAGCAGTCTCACGGGCCCCCTCTATCGGTCGTGTCCGTCGGTCATGTCCGTCACGTCGTGTCCGTCGGCCGCGTCCGTCGGTCACGTCCAACCGTTGCGTCGATCGGTCGCGTCCGGCCGGTCCCGACTGGTCGGGGTCGCGATCCGGCACGGCGGGACGGCGGTACGTACCAAAGGCATCCACGCCCATGGCGCCGTGCCAGTCAAGAGTCTTCTCATTACACCCGGGTTTCCGTTACCCACCCGGTACTCCCCCCACCGTCCCTCTTCACGGGGAGTGTCCGGTTGCGGCCGGATCGTTATGCTCAATTTCCGCTCAGATGTAATGACGCTGATCGCAGCGCGTGACTAGGGTCCTTCCAATCGAGGAGGACGGAGCAAAAAGCCGATGAGCGGAGTGTCAGTGACCAAGGGCACCGAGGACGCCGGGCCGGCGACTGGCGACCTGGTCGTACTGAGCAACGTCAACAAGCACTTCGGCGCGCTGCATGTGCTCCAGGACATCGACCTGACCATCGCCCGTGGCGAGGTCGTGGTCGTCATCGGACCCTCCGGGTCCGGCAAGTCCACACTGTGCCGCACCATCAACCGCCTGGAGACGATCGACTCGGGTTCGATCACGATCGACGGCAAGCCGCTGCCGGAGGAGGGCAGGGAACTGGCCCGGCTCCGCTCGGACGTCGGGATGGTCTTCCAGTCGTTCAATCTCTTCGCGCACAAGACGGTGCTGGAGAACGTCATGCTGGGCCAGCTCAAGGTCCGCAAGACGGAGAAGGCGGCGGCCGAGGAGAAGGCGCGGGCGCTGCTGGACCGGGTGGGCGTCGGCACGCAGGCCGACAAGTACCCGGCTCAGCTCTCCGGCGGCCAGCAGCAGCGCGTCGCCATCGCCCGGGCGCTGGCCATGGGCCCGAAGGTCATGCTCTTCGACGAGCCGACCTCGGCGCTCGACCCGGAGATGATCAACGAAGTCCTGGAAGTCATGCAGCAGTTGGCGCGGGACGGCATGACCATGGTCGTCGTCACGCACGAGATGGGCTTCGCACGCTCCGCGGCGAACCGGGTCGTCTTCATGGCGGACGGCCGGATCGTCGAAGAGGCCGGGCCCGACGAGTTCTTCAGCAATCCCCGCAGCGACCGCGCCAAGGACTTCCTGTCGAAGATCCTGCATCACTGACCCCGGTGGGGTCACCGGCCCCGGCGGGCTCTCGCGTCACCGACCGCGCAGGGCCCGCACCAGGTCCGCGCCACTGATCCCACGCCACCGATCCCGCGTCACCCGCACTCCACCGCACCGGGCCCGCGGCCCGGGTCGGCCCGGCTTTTCACGGCTTTACGGTTCCGACGGCTACACGACCCCCCGGTTCCACGGCTACGCGGCCCCCGCGGCTGCGAACAACTCCAGTTCCTGGTGCGTCCGGGGCCGGCGGCACCTGTTTCTCCGTTCACGTCTCACCCGAGGGAAGTTCACGCAATGAAGCTTCGCAAGGCAAGCGCGGCCGCCGCCGCCGCTCTCGTTCTCTCCCTGACCGCGACCGCCTGCGGCGGGGGCAGCGGCAGCGGCGACGACGACGGCAAGATCACCATCGGCATCAAGTTCGACCAGCCGGGCCTCGGGCTGAAGAAGCCGGACGGCACCTTCGCGGGCTTCGACGTCGACGTGGCGACGTACGTGGCCAAGGAACTGGGCTACGAGGCCAAGGACATCGAGTGGAAGCAGACGCCCAGCGCCGAGCGCGAGAACATGATCGCCAACGGTGATGTGAAGTTCGTCGTCGCCAGCTACTCGATCAACGACGAGCGCAAGCAGAAGGTCGACTTCGCCGGCCCGTACTTCGTCGCCCACCAGGACCTGCTGGTCCGCGCGGACGAGAACTCCATCACCAAGGCCGAGGACCTGAACTCGAAGAAGCTGTGTTCGGTCACGGGCTCCACCCCGGCGCAGAACGTCAAGGAGAAGCTCGCCCCGAAGGCCGACCTCCAGGAGTTCGGCGGCTACTCCGAGTGCCTGACCGGTCTGGAGAACAAGGCCGTGGACGCCATCACCACGGACGACTCCATCCTCGCCGGCTACGCCTCGCAGAAGGAGCACCAGGGCAAGTTCAAGCTCACCGGCCTCAAGCTGAGCGACGAGAACTACGGCATCGGCCTGAAGAAGGGCGACACCGACCTCCAGTCCAAGATCAACAAGGCGCTGGAGAAGATGGAGTCGGACGGTTCCTGGGAGAAGGCCGTGAAGGCCAACTTCGGCCCGGCCAACTACAAGAACGACCCCGCGCCGAAGATCACCGAAGGCAGCTGACCGCAGTCGAGTCCATGGGGACGTGCCGCGGCCGGTCCGTCCGGCGGCGGCACGTCCCCACCAGCCAACCAGGGGAGAGCGCGGGGCATCGTGTTCGACTTTCTTGATTCCGGGCGGTATGACCTGCTCGGCGCCTTCTGGGTGACGGTGCAGCTCACCCTCTACTCAGCGATCGGGTCCCTGATATGGGGCACGCTGCTGGCCGGCATGCGGGTCGGTCCCGTCCCGGTGATGCGCACCTTCGGCACCGCGTACGTCAACGTGGTCCGCAACACCCCGCTGACGGTGGTCATCGTCGGCTGTTCGGTGGGGCTCGGCCAGACCCTCCAGTTCACCCTCGGCGGCGAGGACTTCAAGACCATGGGCTTCCGGCTCGCGGTCCTGGGCTTCATCGCCTACACCAGCACCTTCGTCTGCGAGGCGCTGCGCTCCGGCATCAACACCGTGCCCGTCGGGCAGGCGGAGGCGGCCCGTGCCCTGGGGCTGAGCTTCGTCCAGGTGCTCACGCTGGTGGTGCTGCCCCAGGCGTTCCGCGCCGTCGTCGCGCCGCTCGCCAACGTGCTGATCGCACTGACCAAGAACACCACCGTGGCGGCGGCGATCGGTGTCGCCGAGGCGTCACTGCTGATGAAGGAAATGATCGAGAACGAAACCAGCGCGCTCTTCGCGGTCTTCGCGTTGTTCGCCTTCGGATTCATCGTTCTCACCCTCCCGATGGGCCTGATCCTCGGCTGGGTCAGCAAGCGAGTGGCGGTGAAGCGATGAGTTCCACGTCCGTTCTCTACGACGCCCCCGGTGCCCGTGCCAAGCGGCGCAACATCATCTACACGGTCCTCTTCGTGGTCGCCTTCGTGCTGGCCGCCTGGTGGATCCTGTCCGTGATGGCCGACAAGGACCAGCTGGCGGCCAACAAGTGGAATCCGTTCGTCACGGACGCGGAGGTGTGGACCACCTATCTGCTGCCCGGGCTCGGAGTGACGCTCCAGGCGGCGGCTCTGGCCATCGTGATCGCCCTGCCACTGGGCGCGTTGCTGGGCATCGGCCGGCTCTCCGACCACGCCTGGGTGCGGGTCCCGGTCGGCGCGGTGGTGGAGTTCTTCCGTGCCATCCCGGTCCTGCTGATGATGGTCTTCGCCGCTCAGCTGTACGTGCAGTTCAGCAATGTCTCCTCGGACCTTCGCCCGATGTACGCCGTGGTGACGGGCCTCGTGCTCTACAACGCCTCGGTGATGGCCGAGATCGTACGGGCCGGTATCCTCTCGCTGCCGCGCGGCCAGACCGACGCCGCGAAGGCGATCGGCATGCGCAAGGGCCAGACCATGGTCTACGTGCTGGTCCCGCAGGCGGTCACGGCGATGCTCCCGGCCCTGGTCAGCCAGCTCGTGGTGATCGTGAAGGACACCGCGCTCGGCGGTGCCCTGCTCGGCCTGAACGAACTGCTCTACCAGCTCCGCCCGATCACGGCGAACTACGGCGCGAACACCATCGCGACACTCGTCGTCATCGGTCTCATCTTCATCGCGCTGAACTCCCTGCTCACCAGCTTCGCCGGCTGGCTGGAGAAGCGGCTGCGGCAGGGCAAGAAGAGCTCGGGCGCGGTGCTCAGCGCCGATGACGTACAACAGGCCAACGCCCCGGGCGGAAAGGCCTGACCCGAGCGGTTCCCGGGACGCGTGCGACGGGGGTGCCCGCGCAGGTGAGACCCGCTGCCCCCAGTGGGCAGGGGCCTCGCTTGACGCGAGCACCCCCAGTCGGTTGCATACGTTCTGTGATCACACACCGGGCGGCCGACGCCGCCGACCGTTCGACCGCACGGACCGCGGAGGCCGCAGGAACAGGAGCCGCTGGAGCCGCGCCGTGGACCCGGTGATCGTTGTCGGCGCGGGCCCGGTCGGGCTCGCGCTCTCGCTGGCCCTCGCCGCGCAGAAGGTCCCCTCCGTGATCCTGGACGAGGGATCGGGGGCCGAGGAGCCGCGCCCGGCGCGCACGGCCGTCCTGCGGCCCGACACCGCCGCCCTGGTGGCCGCGCTCGGCTGCACCACCCTCCGCGAGGAGGGCGCCCGCTGGACCGGCTGGCGTTCGATGCGGCGCAAGCAGCTGATGCGGCAGATCCCGCTGGACGGTGCCGACCGCTCCTCGCCCACGCACCTCCCGCAGCACGAGCTGGCCCGCGGGCTGCGCGCGGCCATCGCCGGCCAGGATCTGGTGCGGATGGTCCCCGGCTGCCGGCTCGACTCGCTGGAGCAGGACGCGCGCGGGGTGACCGTCCACACCAAGGGCACCGAGACCACCTGGTGGCGCGGCAGTCACCTGGTGGGCTGCGACGGCGCCAGGTCCACGGTCCGCAAGCTGCTCGACATCCGCTTCCCGGGGCGTACGGCCGTGGAGCGCCACGCGGTCGCCGCGCTCCGCGCCGAGCTGCCCTGGCCCGGCGAGGCGATGCTGCACCGGTCCCCGCCATGGCGTGGCGGGGGCGCCGAGGTCTCCGCCCGGCCGCTGCGGCACGGGGCCTGGCGACTCGACTGGCTGCTGCCCGCGCGCGGCGAGCTGGTCACGCCCGACGCCCTCGTGGCGCGGTTACGGGACACCCTGGCCGGCTGGTGCGGCGACACCCCGCCGTACGACCTGCTGGACACGGGCGTCTACACGCTGCACCACCGGCTGGCCAGGCGGTGGCGGGTGGGACGGGCCTTCCTCGCGGGGGACGCCGCGCACCTGCTGGGCGCGGTGGGCACCCAGGGGCTGGACGAGGGCCTGCGGGACGTCGGCAACCTGGCCTGGAAGCTGGCCGAGGACTGGCATCACGGGGCGTCGGAGACGCTGCTGGACAGCTACCAGGCGGAACGGCGCACGGCCGTCGCCGCCCGGCTGCGCGCCGCCGACCAGTCGCTGGCGGTCGTACGGGGCGGTGGCGGGCTGCGCACGTACATGCCGGGGTCCGCGCGCGGCCAGGACGCGCTGCTCGCCGACGGTCACCTGGGGCACGGGGCATTGGGAGCACCGCCGTCCTATCCGCGCTCCCCCCTCGCGCCTCCGCGCGCCGAGGGGCAGACGTCGGTGGGCACGCCCTCGGGCGCGCAGGCCGCGGACGTGTGGCTGACGGCGCCCGACGGCACGACCGGTCACCTGCGGGAACGGCTCGGACAGGGCCGGCTGCTGGTGGTCCTGGTCGCGCCCGGCACCGGCGTGTGGGACCGGCGGCACTGGATGACGGCGGGGGTGATGCCCCGGCTGGCGGCCGCCGTGAAGAAGCTGCCCCTGCGGGCGGAGCTGCTGGTCACGGAGGCGTATCCGGGCGCGTCGGCCCATACGGTGCTGCTGGTGCGGCCGGACGGGCACCTGGTCACGGCCTTCGCCGGGGTGCGCCCGGCGGAGCTGTACGCGGCGGCGGACGCGGTGCGCGGCGGCCCTCGCACGCAAACATCCGAACAGACGTCCGACGACCATACTGTGAACATCAATTGACCGTCGCAGGCGTGCGTGGTGTACTCCGGATCGTGACCGACACCGATGTGCGCCTGTGGCGGAGGGTCCATATGGACCTGCTCCGCTATGCGGGCTGCGTGTGTCGCCCGTCCTGCTGATTCGCCTCGATGTCCCGCGCTCCCCGTGCTCCGCCACGGCGGCGCTTCCTCGCGATCACCTCAGGACGGCTCCCACCATGTCTGTTCCCGTCACGACGTCGCTGCCCGCCGCCGGTGCCGGTGCCGCCTCGGACCCGGTTTCACCGGCCGCTTCCGAGACCGTTCCCCCGGCAGCGGCCGCGTCCTCGCCCCCGAGTACGGGCGCCGGGCCCAGCCCCGCCGAACTGCTCGGTTTCGTCCGCTCGGTGGCCTCCGACGCCGAGCTGATCTCGTCGCTTCCGCTCGACCCCGAGGGCCGTACCTGGCTGCGGCTCGACGGGCCCGGGGGCAGTGAGGCATGGCTGATCGGCTGGCCGCCCGGTACGGGCACCGGCTGGCACGACCACGGCGGCTCGCACGGCGCGTTCGCCACCGCCTCGGGCACGTTGAAGGAGGACTCCCTGGCGGCCCGGCTGCCCACCGAGGGCTGGAAGACGCTGGAGCTGGCCGAGGGCGTCGACCGCGAGCGGCAGCTGGCCGCGGGCGAGGGCCGCGCGTTCGGCAGGCACCATGTGCACGAGGTACGCAACGAGTCCGAGGACGGGCACGCCGTCTCGGTCCACGCCTACTACCCGCCGCTGCCCCTGATGCGCCGCTACAGCCGCACGGGCGCGGTGCTCCGGCTGGAGCAGGTGGAGCATCCGGAGGAATGGGAATGAGCACCGGCGCGCAGCGGCCCGGTCCGGGGCCGACGGGGATAGACGAGCTGCTGGACCGGGTCCGCGCGGACCTGGACCGGATCGGCCCGCGCGAGGCGTTCGAGGCCGCCCGGGACGGCGCGCTGCTGGTCGACATCCGCTACGCGGCGCTGCGCGACCGTGACGGCCTGATCCCCGGGGCTCTGGTGATCGAGCGCAACGAACTGGAGTGGCGGCTCGACCCCCAGGGCAGCCACCGTGCCCCCGAGGCCACGGACCACGATCTGCGCATCGTGGTGATCTGCAACGAGGGATACGCGTCGAGTCTGGCGGCGGTCTCTCTGCGCCACCTGGGCCTGCACCGGGCGACCGACCTCATCGGCGGCTTCCAGGCATGGAAGGCCGAGGGACTGCCTGTCACCCGGTGAGGGCTCGGAGGACAAGGGGACGGGCGGCCAGGCTCCGGCCAGGCCCGTCCGGCCGGTCTCCGTGGGCCGGGCGGGCCTACGCGAAGCCCTCGTCCAGACCCTCGGTGTCCTCGCCCTCTTCCTCCAGCGCCTGTCTGACCACTCGCAGCGCCAGGCCCTCCGCGTAGCCCTTGCGGGCCAGCATGCCCGCGAGGCGGCGAAGCCTTCTGTCCCGGTCCAGGCCACGGGTGGACGTGAGTTTCCGGGCCACCAGCTCGCGCGCGGTCGCCTCCTCCTGATCGGAGTCCAGCTGCCCGACCGCCTCGTCGATCACGGCCGCGTCCACCCCCTTCGTCCGCAGCTCACGCGCCAGGGCCCGGCGGGCGAGGCCCCGGCCGTGGTGGCGGGACTCCACCCAGGCGTCCGCGAACGCCGCGTCATTGATCAGCCCCACGTCCTCGAAGCGGGCGAGCACCTCCTCCGCGATCTCGTCCGGAATCTCCCGCTTGGCCAGCGCGTCCGCCAGCTGTCGCCGGGTGCGGGGAGTGCCGGTGAGCAGGCGCAGACAGATCGCCCGCGCCCGCTCCGCCGGGTCCTGGGGTGCGGGTTCCCGCTCGGCCCTCGACGACCGGAAACCCGCACCCTGCTCTCGCGCCGCCCGCTGCCACGTGTCCATCGCCTGCGCGTCAGGCACGGCACGCACTAACTCTTGGCCGTGGCCGCCTTGGCCGCCTTGGCCTTGGAGGCGGCGGCGCCGGCGGGCTTCACCGGATCATCGGCGGGCGGCGTCCCGGCCGCGGCCGGGACGGGCTCGCCCTTGGCGGCGTCCGGCCTGACCCCGACCCCCAGCTTCTCCAGGATCTTCTTCTCGATCTCGTTGGCGAGATCGGGGTTGTCCTTGAGGAAGTTGCGCGCGTTCTCCTTGCCCTGGCCGAGCTGGTCGCCCTCGTACGTGTACCAGGCGCCGGCCTTCCGGACGAAGCCGTGCTCCACGCCCATGTCGATCAACCCGCCCTCGCGGCTGATGCCCTGGCCGTAGAGGATGTCGAACTCGGCCTGCTTGAACGGGGGCGAAACCTTGTTCTTGACGACCTTGACACGCGTCCGGTTACCGACCGCTTCCGTGCCGTCCTTCAGCGTCTCGATACGGCGGATGTCGAGCCGGACCGACGCGTAGAACTTGAGCGCCCGGCCACCGGTCGTGGTCTCCGGCGAGCCGAACATCACACCGATCTTCTCGCGGAGCTGGTTGATGAAGATCGCGGTGGTCTTGGACTGGTTGAGCGCGCTGGTGATCTTCCGGAGCGCCTGGCTCATCAGCCGCGCCTGGAGACCGACATGTGAGTCGCCCATCTCGCCCTCGATCTCCGCGCGCGGCACCAGCGCGGCGACGGAGTCGATGACGATGAGGTCGAGCGCGCCCGAGCGGACCAGCATGTCCGTGATCTCGAGCGCCTGCTCGCCGTTGTCCGGCTGGGAGAGGATGAGGTTGTCGATGTCGACACCGAGCTTCTTCGCGTACTCGGGGTCGAGGGCGTGCTCGGCGTCCACGAAGGCCACGGCACCGCCGGCCTTCTGCGCGTTCGCCACGGCGTGCAGCGTCAGGGTCGTCTTACCGGAGGACTCCGGCCCGTACACCTCCACCACGCGGCCACGCGGCAGGCCACCGACGCCGAGGGCGACGTCGAGCGCGGTCGAGCCGGTGGGGATGACCTCGACGGGCTCGTTCGGCCGCTCGCCCAGGCGCATCACCGCGCCCTTGCCGAATTGCCGTTCAATCTGTGCGAGCGCGGCGTCCAGCGCCTTCTCGCGGTCGGTTCCTGCCATGGGTTCCACCCGATTTGCTTGAGTCGTTCTCTTCACGTCAAAGACGCTATCCCCTGCCACTGACAACGCGCCCCGACGTCCTCCCGCCTGTGGACAACTCCGCCGAAATCCCTGCCGACGCCCGGGCGGACCGGACCCGGGAGCATCGGTCACCCATCCATAAGAATAGACGTTCGATTTTGATGTCAAGCGGACCACACGGGCGGAGCGCACGGAACAGCGACCGGCCCACCCGCCCGACGGGCGCACACCACACCCCGCCCCGTCCACCCCGTTCCACCCCGCCACATCGCCCGGCCGAATCTCCACCGGAGCTTCATAACTGACTTGCCATCAGAAGGCGGGGCCGGATACACCTACCTGCACCTCGACGATTCTCGAACGCACGTACCCCTTTGCGGTTCCGGACGCGCTCAGGATTCCCCGATGTTCCCGATTTCTCGCACCCCACCCGTTGGAGGCAATATGTCCATGCTCACAAGACCCGGGGTCGGATGGCCCCGCACGATCGCCCGCTCCGCCGCGCTCGGCTGCGCCGGACTGCTGGTGAGCGGCTCCCTCATGGTCACCACGGCCTCGGCGGTCGACGGGCCGGGCAGTGGCCCGCTCGGCAACGGGGCGCCCGGCACCGTGGCCCTCACCGCCCCGCCGGCCCCCGAGCGGCCCGTCTTCGACATCCCGGGACGGGACGCCCCCGCCCGGGGCACCCACGGTGCGCGCGCCCCGCGGGCCGCGGCCGGCACCGCCGCCGCCCGGGCCGACCTGGACGGCGACGGCCTGGGCGATTTCATGTACCGCGGCCTCTACGGCGACGTCTGGGCCGACTGGGGCAGCGACGGCGCGGAGGTGATCTCGCCGGACGACTCCGAGGTCAAGGACCTGATGCTGCCCGGCGACCTCACCGGTGACGGCAGGGCCGACGCGCTCACCCTGTCGCCGACCGGCGCCCTGCGACTGCACAGTGGCGTGGACGCCACGGTTCCGGGCGGCATGACCTCATACACCACGCTCAGCACCGGCTGGCAGACGTACGACAAGCTGGTCGTTCCCGGCGACCTCACCGGCGACGGCGCCCCCGACCTGCTGGCCCGCGACTCACGGGGGCTGTTCCTCTTCCCCGGCACCGGAAAGAACTTCGGCTCCGGGATCCAGGTGGGCGGCGCGGGCTGGGCTCAGTTCGACCAGCTGGTCGGGGCGGACGACCTCGACGGCGACGGCCTCGCCGACCTCGTCGCCCGCAACGACACGGGGCTGTACGTCTACCCGGGCAACGGCAACGCCACGGGGTACCCGTTCAAGGAGCGGGTCCAGATCGGCGGTACCGGCTGGCTCCAGTACAACCAGCTGATCGGGGGCACGGACTACGACGGCAACGGCACCGCGGACCTCGTCACCCGCTCGTACGACGGCACCCTCTACTTCTACCGGGGCAACGGCGACGGCACGCTCGACGCCCGGGTGGAGGTCGGCACGAACTGGAACGGGATCACCCAGTTCGCCGGCGCCGGCAGCCGGCCGTTCTTCGGCAAACACGGGATCTACACCCGCACCCCTGACGGGACCCTCTACTACTACGAGGGCACCGGCACAGGCCGTCTCTCGGAGAAGTACCTGATCGGCGACGGCTGGGACCGGTCGGCGGTGCGGCTGATCCACACCGTGTCCCTGCGGGCGAACGGCGACTCCGACCTGCTCGGGCACAACACCTACGACGGTCACCTCTACAACTTCATGCTCTACGCCGAGGCCGATCCCGAACTCGCGGGCGGTTCGACCTCGTACAACCTGGTCGTGGGCCCCGGCGACCTCGACGGCGACGGCAAGAGCGACCTGCTGGCCCGTAACTCCGACACCCTCTACTTCTACGGTGGCAACGGCAACGGCCTGTCGGTGAAGGGCCGGGTCGCGGTCGGGGGCAGCGGCTGGATGCAGTTCAACACCCTCGTGGGCGCCGGCGACCTCACCGGCGACGGCCGCGCCGACCTGATCGCCCGCAGCTCCGAGGGCCTGTTCCTGTACGCGGGCACCGGCAAGGCGGCCACCCCCTTCGCCGCGAAGGCACAGGTCGGCGGGGCGGGCTGGGGCCAGTACACGCAGCTGGCCGCACCCGGCGACATCAACGGTGACGGAACCGCCGACCTGTTGGCCGCCAATTCCGCGGGTGAGCTGTACTTCTACGCCGGCACCGGAAAGGCGGCCACGCCCTTCAAGGAGCGCGTGAAGATCGGATCGGGCGGCTGGAGCCAGTACGCCGACCTGCTCTGAACCGGGGAACGATCCCGGCCCGGTCCCCGCACGCCTCGCGGCGAGGACCGGGCCGGGCGCCGCCCGTCTTCTGGGCCCCACCACGGGCCACGAGGGGTCAGCACTACGGGGACGACCGCCCGTCGTACCGTGGCGTCATCACGCCAGATAGCCACCGTCTATGACGTGCGTGCTGCCCGTGATGAACCCTGCGGAGTCGCCGGAGAGGAAGTGGATCAACTCGGCTATCTCCTCGGGCCGTCCGAGTCGCTTCACGGCCTGGGCGCCGATGACCGCCTGCTCCCAGCCGTCCGGGCCCGACCGTAGAGCCGGGGTGTCCACACCGTTCGGTGCGACGGCCACCACGCGGATGCCCGCCTCGCCGTACTCCAGGGCCGCGACCCTGGTCAGCCCGATGATGCCGTGCTTGGTCGCGGTGTGCGCGGCCAGGGCCGGGGCACCCTTCAGGCCCGACGTGGACGTGAGGTTGACGATCACGCCTCCCCCTAAGGTGAGCATGGCCCGTATCTCGGCCCTCATACAGGCGAAGACCCCCACCAGGTTGACGTCCAGGACACGGCGGAACTCCTCCGTCGACAACTCGGCCAGGGGCGCGAACCTGTTGATGATTCCCGCGTTGTTGACGGCGACGTGCAGCGCCCCGTAGCGCTCCATGACCGACTCGACGAGCGCGTCGACGGCCTCGGGATCGGAGATGTCCACCCGTGTGTGCCACGCCGTGCCTCCCGCCGCCCGAATCGTCCCGGCGACGCCGGCGGCCGACTCCTCGTCGATGTCCGCCACGACGACCGTCGCGCCGGCCGCTCCGAACCGGGCGGCGGTCGCGGCACCGATGCCCGACCCCGCCCCGGTCACCAGCACGACCTTGTCCCGTAAATCTTGCTCCGTCACTGCGCCTCCACCACACATGCCTCAAAGGCGGTCTCCCGCCACATTTCCGCGAGCAACCTGCCCATCGCCCCCGCGCCGTACACGCCGTCCCGGCACCCGGCGGACGGCCCCGCCGCCCGCCGTCGTCGGCCTCCCCGCCGTCGCTCGCACCCGGCCGCGCTTATCCTCGCTCGCATGGTGCTCCCACTCGCCGGGCACGGCGGTCTTCCCGGGCGTGACGGCCTCCCCGGGGGCGTCACGCCGCCGGCCGGTCGCCGGACGGACATCGCCGTGACGCTCGCCGTCACCGCCCTCGTCGTGGCCTGGACTCTGCTCCTCGCACGCTCCGTCCATGAGCCACCGGCCCGCGCGGCGGGCGGCTGGGCCCTGGTCGCCGTCGGCTGCGGGGCCCTGTACTTCCGGCGGGTGCGGCCGTTGCCCGTGGCCGTGATCACCCTGCTGGCCAGCGGGCTCTACTACCCGCTGAGCATGTCCGACGGACCGCTGATCCTCACGTTCGCGCTCGCGCTCTACACGCTGGCAGCCGAGGGCCACTTCACGGCCTCGGCCGCCCTGGCCGCCGTCACTCTGCTCGCCGTCGGCTTCGGAGAGCTCCGTCAGGGGTCGGGCCGACGCCAGATCGACGACACCTCGCTCGTCATGCTCGCCGGCTGGCTGGTCAGCCTGGTCGCCGTCGGCCGCGCCCAGCGCACTCGGCTCGCCTACCTCCGTGAGGTCGAACAGCGGGCCCTGGCCGCCGAGCGCGAACAGGAGGCCAGGGCGCGGCAGAGCGCCACCGAGGAGCGGCTGCGCCTCGCCCGCGACCTGCACGACGTGCTCGGGCACAGCATCTCGCTGATCAATGTCCAGAGCGGCGCGGCCCTGCACCGGCTGGGCAAGCGGCCGGAGCCGCCGGTCGCCCTCGGCATCGCCGAGGAGGCGCTGCGCACGGTCAAGTCGACCAGCAAGGAGGCCCTGCGTGAGCTGCGCGGTGCCCTCGGCGTGCTGCGTCAGGCGGACGAGGCGGCACCGACCGCCCCCGCTCCCGGCCTCGGCCGGCTCGGGGCGCTGATCGAGGGCGCCCGGTCCACGGGCCTTGAGGTGCGCCTCCGTACCGAGGGCTCGAGACGGCCCCTGCCGCCGCCCGTCGACCTCGCCGCGTACCGGATCGTGCAGGAGTCGCTCACGAACGTGACACGGCACGCGGGCGCCCGTACCGCGCTGGTGACCGTCGTCTACGGCGACACCGACCTACGGGTACGGATCGACGACGACGGACGCGCCAGCGACGAGGGCCGACGGCAGGGCGAGGGCCCGGGCACCGGGCCGACGGGGAGCCGAACGGGGAGCGGAATACGAGGCATGGCCGAACGGGCACAGTCGCTCGGCGGGGAGCTGACCGCGCGCCACGCACGGAACGGCTTCCGGGTCGACGCCCGGCTGCCCCTGGACCGTTTCTGACAACGGAAAAGAACGAAAAAAGGGGGACACCATGATCCGTGTGCTGCTCGCCGACGACCAGACGCTCGTACGCGCCGGCTTCCGCTCCATCCTCTCCGACGAGGACGACATCGAGGTCGTGGGCGAGGCGGCCGACGGTGAACAGGCCGTCGCCCTGGCCCGTGAGCTGCGGCCCGATGTGGTCCTGATGGACATCCGGATGCCCGGCACCGACGGCTTGGAGGCCGGCCGTCGCATCCTCGGCGATCCCCGCCTGGACGGAGTGCGCGTCGTCATCCTCACCACCTTCGACATCGACGACTACGTCTACGGGGCGCTGCGCGCCGGCGCCTCCGGCTTCCTGGTCAAGGACACCGAGCCGATGGAACTGCTGCACGCGGTACGGGTCGTGGCGCGCGGCGACGCGCTGATCGCCCCGGCGGTCACGCGTCGGCTCATCGCCGAGTTCGCCAGGCGCGGCAGGCGGCCGGCCCCCGGCCCACGGCTCAACGCGCTGACCGAACGGGAGCGTGACGTGCTGGGCCTGGTGGGAGCCGGGCTGTCCAACCAGGAGATCGCGCAGCGGCTGGTGCTCTCCCCGGCCACCGCGAAGACCCATGTCAGCCGGATCATGACCAAGCTGGACGTCCGGGACCGGGCGCAACTGGTGATCCTCGCGTACGAATCGGGCATGATCACCCCGGGCTGGCTGGGCTGAGTACCGTCCCCAACACCCCTGCTCACCATCGCGACCGGCGCCCAAGGCCGCCGCTCACCATCGCGACCGGCGCCCAAGGCCGCGACTTCCGTTGTAGGCGTACGTCCACGGCCGCGACTTCCGTGGTAGGCGTACGCCCGCGACCGCAACCCCGGGCGTACGCCGGGTGTCATCCGAGGGCCGACGCGGCGCCCCGTACCGGACGCCCAGGCTGTCGGTGTGGCAGATTTCCTCACCGCCGCGAGCGGTCCCGTGGACGCGGAGACGCTCGACCTCGCGCGGCTGCAGTTCGCTCTCACCGCGGGCGGTCATTTCCTGTTCGTCACGCTGACGCTGGGGCTGGCGACGATCGTCGCCTGCGTCCAGACGTACGCGACGATCAGTGGAAAGCCCGCGCACACACGGATGGTGCGCTTCTGGGGGCAGCTGTACGTCATCAACTACGCCGTCGGAATCGTCACCGGCATCGTGATGGAGTTCCAGTTCGGACTGAGCTGGAAGGGGCTCACCCATGACGCGGGCAATGTCCTCGGGGCCACGCTCGCCGTGGAGACGATCACCGCGTTCTTCGTGGAGTCCACCTTCCTGGGACTGTGGATCTTCGGCTGGCACCGGTTCGGGCCACGCGTCCATCTGGCGCTGATCTGGGTCGTCACGCTCACGGCGTATCTGTCGGCCTACTGGATCCTCGTCTCCAACGGCTTCCTCAACCACCCGGTGGGGCACCGCGCCGTCGGAGGCCAGGTCGTCCTCGACGATGTCGGCGCGCTGCTGACCAATCCCAGCGCCCTGCTCGCCTTCGGGCACGTCGTGGCCGGTTCGCTGCTGACGGCCGGTTTCTTCATGGCCGGTGTCAGCGCGTACCACCTCTTCCGGCGCACGCCGGAGTCGGAGTTCTTCGGGCGCTCCCTGCGGATCGGAGTGTTCGTCTCGCTCCCCGCGCTGATGGTGACCGCCGCCTTCGGTGGCATGCAGCTGTCATCACTTACCGACCTACAGCCCATGAAAATGGCCGTGTTCCAACAGAAAACGGACGAGATCGCGCAGCTACAGGCGGAAATGACCAGCCGGTTCGGTCCTGGCGACTATGTGCCGTCGATGGCGTGGACGCGCGGCGGGGCGCTCGTGATGCTGCTCGTGTTCGCGCTGATGATGTATCTCTGCCTGGCCGGGACCGTCCTCGCGTGCATCCGTCCCGCGGTCTTCCGATTCCGGCTCTGGCATGTGGCGCTGATGGCGTCCGTGCCGCTGCCATACCTCGCGATGACCAGCGGCTGGGTCTTCCGGGAGGCCGGGCGGCAGCCCTGGGTGGTGTACGGGTTCCTCAGGACGCGGGACGCCGTCTCGGACCTGTCCCCCGCCGCCATGCGCGCCTCGCTGATCACCTTCACCACGCTGTTCTTCCTGCTGGCCGTCGGCAACGCGCTGCTGCTCTGGCGCCATGCCCGGCTCGGGCCCGTGGAGTCCGGGCTCGGCCACGACGAGCGCGGGGAGGCGGCGCCTCCCGGACCGGGGCCCGGGCCGGGCCCCGGTCCGGGCTCGGATCCGGCCGGCCACCTGCCCGTCCCGCGCTACTGAGGAGTTGTCGTGGAGACCCTCGCCATCGCCCTGCTCGGCTTCTTCGTCACCGGATATCTCGTCCTCGGCGGCGCGGACATCGGCACGGGAATGCTCCTGCCGTACCTCGGCCGCGACGAGAGCGAGCGCCGGCTCGTCCTGACGTCCTTCGCCCCCTTCTTCCTGGGCAACGAGGTCTGGCTGGTCGCGGCGGCGGGGCTGTTCGTCGGCTGTTTCCCGGAGCTGGAAGGGGAGTTGCTGAGCGGCCAGTTCGCGGTCGTCGTCCCCCTGATCGTCGGCTGGATCGTACGGGACATGGGCCTGTGGCTGCGCGGCCGCCCGGCCACCGGGGCGATGGACGACGGTGGTGCCGGACGTCGTGGCGCCCGTACCCGCGCACCGCTCTGGCGCGCGGCGTGCGACGGCGCCGTCGTATGCGGGAGCTGGACGGTCGCGTTGGGCTGGGCATGGCTGCTGACAGCGCTGTTCAACGGCTCGGTGACCGAACCCGCCTCGGGCCCGGCCGCCGCGCTCACCTCGGCCGCCGTGACCACGCTCTTCCTCGCGCACGGCCTCGGGTTCGCCGCGCTCCGGCTGACCGGCGCGCCCTTCGAGCGGGCGCGCCGTGGGGTGGGCCGTACCGGTGCCCGGCAGTCCCTGGCGCTGACCTCCGTCCTGATGGGTGCCGTTGTCGTACTGGCCGGGCGTGGCCTGCCGCTGTACGAGTCGGCCGCGGACGGGGCGACGCTCGCGCTGCTGGTGCCCGTGGTGCTGGTGACCGCACCCTTGCTGGTCGCTGTTCAGGCGTGGCTGTGGCGCACCTTCCGGCGCCGGGTGAGCCACCCGTCGTACATCTGACGTGTTCCGCCGAGGCACCTCGGAGGCGCTGCGCACCGACCGTCGCCCTCGTACGAGCCGGTCATGTCAACGCCGCCGGGGCCCGTTGCCCGCGTGCAGCGCGCGCCGCATCTGCCGCAGCACCCGGCCGCCGCCAGTGCGCGGCACCCCGCCACGTACCCGCGCGTCGTCCATCACGTCGTACCGCTTCACATACGCACCGAGGAACGCCTGGAGCGTGGCGACCGCCGGAATCGCGATCAACGCGCCGACCGCGCCCAGCAGGGCGGTGCCGGCGATGACCGAACCGAAGGCCACCGCCGGATGGATGTCGACGCTCTTGGCGGTGAGCTTGGGCTGGAGCATGTAGTTCTCGAACTGCTGGTAGATCACCACGAAGCAGAGCACCCACAGCGCGTACCACGGGTCCTCGGTGAAGGCGATCAGCATCGGCAGCGCCCCCGCCAGATAGGTGCCGATCGTGGGGACGAACTGGGAGACGAGCCCCACCCAGACGGCGAGCGCCGGCGCGTACGAGACGTTCAGGAACTCCAGCAGCACGTAGTGCGCCGTCCCGGAGATCAGCGCCATCAGGCCGCGCGAGTAGATGTAGCCGCCGGTCTTGTCGACCGCGATCTCCCAGGCGCGAAGCACTTCGGCCTGGCGGGCGGGCGGCAGCACGGAGCACAGCGCGCGCCGCAGCCGGGGCCCGTCGGCCGCGAAGTAGAACGAGAACAGGAAGATCGTCAGCAGCCGGAAGAACATGCCCAGCACGGTGGTGGAGATGTCGAGGACCCCGGTCGCGCTGTTCTGCACGTATCTCTGGAGCCAGTCGGAGTGGAGCAGGCTGTCCTGGACCTCGACGCGCGACAGCTCCGTGTGGAACGTCGTGTTCACCCAGCTGATCACCGAATCGAGGTACTCCGGGAAGGACTCGACCATGTCGATGATCTGGGTCGCCAGCATCGAGCCGAGCATCACCACGAACCCGACGCTCGCGCACAGCACGCCGAAGAAGACCAGGAACGTGGCAAGTCCGCGCCGGACACCGCGCGCCGCCATGGCGCTGACGGCGGGTTCCACCGCGAGCGCCAGGAAGAACGCGATGAGCACATTGATCAACAGACCGATGAGCTGGTGGAACGCCCAGCTGCCGAGCTGGAAGCAGGCGACGAGCACCAGCGCCAGGACCATGGCGCGCGGCAGCCAGCGGGGCATGCGGGCGGAGCCACCGGCGCCCCCGCCCCCGCCTCGGCCCCCGGTGCCCCCGGCGTCCGACGGCGGCGGCGCGTCGGCCGGGGCCCGGCGCGCTTCCCGCGCCGCCGATGGCGAGTCGTCCGGCGCGTCCGGCGGAGGGACGGGGGGGTGTACGTCCGATACGGGGTTGTCAGTCGCGGCCACGGAGCAAGTGTCGCCTACGGATGTGACAGCCGAACACAAGCCCGCGGGGCTCCGGTCATCGCCTCACCGCTTCTCGGCCGGGACGTCCATGGCGGCGCAGACGGCGCGCCACACGTCCTTCGCCTCCCAGCCGGCGTCGAGCGCCTCGTTGACCGTACGGCCGCCCAGCTCGGACATCACATGGTCACGCGCGAAGGAGTCGGCGTAGGCAGGGCCGAAGTGGTCCGCCATCCGTTCCCAGAAAATCGTCAACCGCATGGCCTCAAGTATCCCGCCCGCCATGACTGCTGTGACCGCTGTGACCATCGCGGCTCCCGCGGCCACCGCGGCCGGCGCCCGGGTCCGGGCGATTGTCAGTGGGCGGGTGCACGATGGGGTGCATGGCAGGAACCGCGCTCGACTCCTTCTCCCCCGCCACCCGCGGCTGGTTCACGGGTGCCTTCTCCGCGCCCACGGCCGCGCAGGAGGGTGCCTGGCGCGCGATCGGCGAGGGCTCGGACGTGCTGGTCGTGGCCCCCACCGGCTCCGGCAAGACACTGGCCGCGTTCCTGGCCGCGCTGGACCGGCTGGCGTCGGTGCCCCCGCCCCCGGAGGCGAGGAAGCGCTGCCGTGTGCTGTACGTCTCACCGCTGAAGGCCCTCGCGGTCGACGTGGAGCGCAATCTGCGCAGCCCTCTCACCGGCATCCGGCAGGAGTCCGTGCGGCGCGGGCTGCCGGAGCCCGACATCCGGGTCGGTATCCGCTCGGGCGACACCCCGGCCGCCGAGCGCCGGTCGATGGCCAGCCGGCCGCCGGACATCTTGATCACGACGCCCGAGTCGCTGTTCCTGATGCTCACGTCCTCCGCGCGGGACTCGCTCGCCGGGGTGGAGACGGTGATCCTGGACGAGGTGCACGCCGTGGCCGGGACGAAACGCGGGGCCCATCTCGCGCTGTCCCTGGAGCGGCTGGACGACCTGCTGCCGGGGCCCGCGCGCAGGATCGGGCTGTCTGCGACGGTACGGCCGGTGGAGGAGGTCGCCCGCTACCTCTCGCCGCGGCGGAGGGTCGAGATCGTCCAGCCGCCCTCCGGCAAGGAGTTCGACCTCTCCGTGGTCGTCCCGGTGGAGGACCTGGGCGAGCTGGGCGGCTCCCCCGCGTCGGCGCCCGAGTCGGACGGCGGGGACAAGCCCTCGATCTGGCCGCACGTGGAGGAGCGGATCGCCGATCTCGTCCAGGCCCACCGCTCCACGATCGTCTTCGCCAATTCCCGTCGGCTGGCCGAGCGCCTGTGCAACCGGCTGAACGAGATCGCCTATGAACGCGCCACGGGTGAGCCCCTGCCCGAGGAGCAATCCCCCGCCGAGCTGATGGCCCAGTCCGGCGCGGCCAGGGGCGCTCCCGCCGTGCTGGCCAGGGCGCACCACGGCTCGGTCTCCAAGGAGCAGCGTGCCCAGGTGGAGGAGGACCTGAAGGCGGGCCGGCTGCCCGCCGTCGTGGCCACCTCCAGCCTGGAGCTGGGCATCGACATGGGCGCGGTCGATCTGGTCGTGCAGGTGGAGTCGCCGCCCTCGGTGGCCTCCGGCCTCCAGCGGGTCGGCCGCGCGGGCCACCAGGTGGGCGCGGTGTCCACCGGCGTCGTCTTCCCCAAGTACCGCGGTGATCTGGTGCAGGCCGCCGTCGTCACCGAGCGGATGCGGGACGGCGCGATCGAGTCGCTGCGCGTGCCCGCGAATCCGCTGGACGTGCTGGCGCAGCAGCTGGTCGCCATGGTCGCCCTGGACACCCGGCAGGTGGACGACCTGCTCGCGCTGGTCCGCCGTGCCGCGCCGTTCGCCTCCCTGCCCGAGTCGGCGTTCATGTCCGTGCTGGACATGCTCGCCGGGCGTTATCCCTCCGACGCCTTCGCGGAGCTGCGCCCGCGCCTGGTGTGGGACCGCGTCACCGGTACGGTCACGGGCCGCCCGGGCGCGCAGCGCCTCGCCGTCACCTCCGGAGGCACGATCCCCGACCGGGGGCTCTTCGGCGTCTTCCTCGCCGGCGCCGACCCGAAGAAGGGCGGTGGCCGGGTCGGCGAGCTGGACGAGGAGATGGTCTACGAGTCCCGCGTGGGGGATGTGTTCACCCTCGGCACGACCTCCTGGCGCATCGAGGACATCACCCGCGACCGGGTCCTGGTCACGCCCGCTCCCGGCGCCCCGGGCCGGCTGCCGTTCTGGAAGGGCGACCAGCTGGGCCGCCCCCTGGAGCTGGGCCGCGCGGTGGGCGCGTTCCTGCGGGAGATCGGTTCCCTCTCCGAGGAGGACGCCCGGCTGCGGCTGCTGACCGCCGGGCTGGACGGCTGGGCCGCCGGCAATGTGCTCTCGTACCTGGATGAGCAGCGCCGCGCCTGCGGCCATGTCCCCGACGACCGGACCATCCTGGTCGAGCGGTTCCGCGACGAGCTGGGCGACTGGCGGGTGGTGATCCACTCCCCCTTCGGGGCACAGGTGCACGCCCCGTGGGCCCTGGCCCTGGGCGCCCGGCTCGCCGAGCGCTACGGGCTGGACGCGCAGGTCATGCACGCCGACGACGGCCTGGTGCTGCGCCTGCCGGACGCCGACCTGCTGGGGATGGACCTGCTCGACGACGAGCCGGGCAGCGGTGCGGGGACGGCCTTCGACAGTGAGCAGGCGCCCGTGGGAGCCGCGGACGTCGCCTTCGACGCGGGCGAGGTCCGCGGGATCGTCACCGACCAGGTGGGCTCCTCGGCGCTGTTCGCCGCACGGTTCCGGGAGTGCGCCGCACGGGCGCTGCTGCTGCCGCGGCGCAGTCCCGGCAAGCGCACACCGCTGTGGCAGCAGCGCCAGCGCGCGGCACAACTGCTCCAGGTGGCGAGCGAGTTCGGATCGTTCCCGATCGTGCTGGAGGCGGTGCGGGAGTGCCTCCAGGACGTCTTCGACGTCCCCGGCCTCACGGAGCTCATGGGGGACATCGAGGCGCGCCGCGTCCGGCTGGTCGAGGTCACCACCACCGAGCCGTCCCCCTTCGCCCGCTCCCTGCTCTTCGGCTATGTCGCCCAGTTCCTGTACGAGGGCGACTCGCCCCTGGCCGAGCGGCGGGCCGCGGCCCTGTCCCTGGACTCCCGGCTGCTGGCGGAGCTGCTGGGCCAGGCCGAGCTGCGGGAGCTGCTCGACCCGGAGGTGCTCACCGATCTGGAGCGGGAGCTCCAGTGGCTCACGGACGACCGGCGCGTCAAGGACGTGGAAGGCGTCGCCGATCTGCTGCGCGTCCTCGGGCCGCTCACCGGCGCGGAACTGGCCGAGCGGGGAGCGCGGGCCGACTGGGCGGAGGAGCTGGCCGCGGCCCGCCGCGCGATCAGGGTCCGGATCGGCGGGGCCGACCACTGGGCGGCCGTCGAGGACGCGGGGCGCCTGCGGGACGCGCTCGGCACGGCCCTGCCCGTCGGCGTGCCCGAGGCGTTCACGGAACCGGTCAAGGACCCGCTCGGCGACCTCCTCGCCCGCTTCGCCCGTACGCACGGCCCGTTCACCTCGGCCACGGCCGCAGCGCGGTTCGGTCTCGGGGTCGCCGTCACGGACGGCGCGCTGCAACGGCTCGCGGCGGCCTCCCGGATCGTCCAGGGCGAGTTCCACCCCTCCGGCATCGGTCAGGAATGGTGCGACGCCACGGTGCTGCGCAGGCTGCGCCGCCGCTCGCTGGCCGCGCTGCGCCAGGAGCTGGAGCCGGTGGCACCCGCCGCGCTCGCCACGTTCCTCCCGCAGTGGCAGCATCTGAGCGGCGACAGCCTGCGCGGCATCGACGGACTCGCGCGCGCCGTCGAGCAGTTGCAGGGCGCTCCCGTGCCGGCCTCCGCCCTGGAGAAGCTGATCCTCCCGTCCCGGGTGCGGGGCTACGCGCCGGCGCTCCTGGACGAGCTGACCACGACCGGTGAGGTGCTGTGGGCCGGTGCGGGCGCGCTGCCCGGCAAGGACGGCTGGGTCTCGCTCCATCCCGCGGACAGCGCACCGCTGTTGTTGCCACCGCCGCACCCGCTGGAGCTGACGGCGCTTCACGAGTCGGTCATGACCGCTCTGTCGGGGGGCTACGGCCTGTTCTTCCGGCAGATCGCGGAGCAGATCCGCGCCACCACCCATCCCGACGTGACGGATCCCCAACTCGCCGACGCCGTGTGGGACCTGGCCTGGTCGGGCCGGCTCACCAACGACACACTCGCCCCGCTGCGCGCCCTGCTCGGCTCGGGGCGGACCGCGGGGTCCACGGCCCACCGCGCGCGCCGCCCGGTGCCCCGTGGCCGGTACGGGACGCTGACGGCCGCCGCACGGCCGGCCTCCCGTACGGGCCCGCCCACCGTCAGCGGCCGCTGGTCACTGCTCCCCGACCGGGCCCAGGATCCCACCCATCGCGCGCACGCCCTGGCCCGGACGCTCCTGGACCGGCACGGCGTGGTGACCCGAGGGGCGGTCGCGGCCGAGGGCGTCGAGGGCGGCTTCTCCGCCATGTACCGGGTGCTGTCCGCCTTCGAGGACAGCGGCCAGGCGCGCCGCGGCTATGTGGTCGAGGGTCTGGGCGCGGCCCAGTTCGCGATGGACGGCGCGGTGGACCGGCTGCGCGCGGCGGCGACCGCCCGCGACCGCGCCGAGGGCGGTTGCGCCGGCCGTGCCGTGGTCCTGGCCGCGGCCGACCCGGCCAACGCCTACGGGGCGGCGCTGCCCTGGCCCGAGCCGCCGGAGGGCGCCACCCACAAACCGGGCCGCAAGGCGGGCTCCCTGGTCGTCCTGGTGGACGGCGAGCTGACGCTCTACATGGAGCGCGGCGGCAAGACGCTGCTGGCCTGGCCGGCGGATCCGGAGGACCCGGCGCTGGAGGCCGCCGCCCGGGCGCTGGCCGAGGCGGCTCGCGCGGGCGCGCTGGGCACGGTCACGGTGGAGCGGGCCAACGGGATACCGGCGCTCACGTCCCCCCTGGGCCGGGTGCTGGAAGCGGCGGGCTTCCACGCCACCCCCCGGGGCCTGCGGCTGCGCGTCTGAGCGGCCGCGTCGCGCATCATGGAGTCATGCCCGAAGGAGACACCGTCTGGCAGACCGCACGGCGACTGCACACCGCGCTGGCCGGGCAGCGCCTCACCCGGTTCGACCTGCGGGTGCCCCGGTTCGCCACCGCCGACCTCACGGGCCGTACCGTCCTCGACGTCACCCCGCGCGGAAAGCATCTCCTCACCCGGATCGAGGGCGGCCTCACGCTCCACTCGCATCTGCGCATGGACGGCGCCTGGCAGGTGTACGGCCCCGGCGAGCGCTGGCGCGGCGGGCCGGCTCATCAGATCCGCGCGGTACTCGCCACGGAGCGGCACACCGCGGTCGGCTACCGTCTGCCCGTGCTGGAGCTGCTGCGCACCGGCGACGAAGAGCGGGTGGTCGGTCATCTCGGCCCGGATCTCCTCGGCCCCGACTGGGACCCGGGCACCGCGCTGCGCAATCTCCTCGCCGACCCCGCCCGCCCCGTGGGGGACGCGCTGCTCGATCAGCGCAACCTCGCCGGCGTCGGCAACATCTTCCGGTCCGAGGCCTGTTTCCTCGTGCGGGCGGTCCCCTGGCTTCCCATCGGCGAACTCCCGGCACCCGAGCGCCTGGTGACCGCCGCCAAGAAGCTTCTCGAAGCCAACCGTGCCCGCCCTGCCGGCAGTCGGCGTCTGTACGTGTACGGCCGCGCGGGCCACCCCTGCCCACGCTGTGGTGCCCCCATCCGCAAGACGGACCAGGACGAGCGCCCGGTCTACTGGTGTCCCGTATGCCAGCCGGAACCGTCCAGTTGACGTAGTGTCAGCCCCGTGCGCCGTCTCGCGGCCCGGATATCGCGCCGGAACGGCGCCGGTGCCGCGAGGACGCGACATGCACCGGCACCAGGCTCAGTCCCCAGCCCCCCGCCGCCACCGCGGCCTCCGTCAGGCCGGTGTGCGCGGGCGCCAGCGCGATCCGCAGTACGGCCCACCACCACAACCCGCCCACGGCGAGCGCCGGCAGAAGGGTCCATCGCCTTGCCATGGCTGCCTCCTCCGGCCGACGCTAGACCTGCACGATCATCCGGCGCGAGGGCGCATCGGATGCACGCCCCGGCGCGCGGAGCCAGGGGGATACGAAAAGCCGATACGGTGACGCGCACGTCACCGGGGACCGCGGGCCGACCGCCCGCTCCGCCCGCCGGCCGGCCGACCACCCGGTCCCGGCCGGGGAACCGGTCCTCCGCGCCGGGAACCGGTTGTCCGCCAGGCCCTGTCCGGGCGATGCCTCTTCCTCGCAGTGTGCCCCGGCGGCGCCCGCGCCGCATCCAGAGCGCGTCATGCCTCCGTGGCGCAGTGTCACCGGCGCGCGCCGCCGATCGCCCGCCGGCGCGCCTCCACATCGCCTCGGGACCCGGTCACCCTGGTCCCGCCGACACCGGGCCCCGAGAGCTTTCCGCGGCCGACGGCCCGCGTACGCGAAGAGGCGCACCCCAAGCGGCGGACCACGCATGTGCCTGTGCACCACGGACGCGGGAGCGGACCGCCCCGTCACACGGTGCGGTCCGCTCGGCCCGACATGGCTCGCCCTACACGTTCTCGGCCTGGAACATCCAGGCGTGCTTCTCGAGATCGGCCGTCACCTGGATCAGGATGTCCTGGGTCACCGGGTCCGGCTCGTCCGTCGCCCGGACGCGTTCCCGCATCCGTTCCACCACGGAGTTGAGCGCGTCCACCAGGAACCCTACGACGTCGGCGTCCTTGATCCAGCCGTTGTGCACCGTATCGATCCCGCTGGTCGCCGCCACCGTCGCGGCCCGGCCGTCGGGTGTCACCCCGATCGCGGCGGCCCGCTCGGCAACGGTGTCCGAGTGCTTGCGCGCGGTCGCCACGACATCGTCGAGCTGGAGATGCACGGACCTGAAGCGTGGCCCGATGATGTTCCAGTGGACCTGCTTGCCGACCAGAGAAAGATCAACCAGGTCCACGAGGGCTCCCTGGAGCGCCTCACCGACAATCTTCAGGTCTTCCTCCGGCAGAGCACTCTTCACGACAGACATGCGAAACCTCCAGTTCCGTTCGCGACGCGGCTCTCCTGCTGCTGTTTCCCAGGCTCTCTCCACCATGACATAAAAGCCATGAAACGGTCATCCAGGAGAACAAGCCGCCATAACCTCTCATTCACCGCAAGACAAGAGCCCCGGTCGGGTTCGAGTACCCGCCGGGGCTCCCATCAAACTGCCACACGCTGTGCAGAGAATTCGTGCCGATCACGCTCGTCGGACGGCAGCGGTTGTCAGGCCGCGACGACGTCCACCGCCTCCGCGGGCGCCTTGATCGTCACGCGCTCCGTCGGTACACCTGCCACCGACGTCACAGAGACGGAGTTGAGCATCGGCCGCACCGGCGCGGGCACCGGTGCGTCGGCCGCCGCCGACGCCGCCAGTTCGGCCAGCGACAACTCGTCGCTCACTTCCCGCATGAGCTCGGACATCCGTACGTCAAGCGCGTCGCAGATCGCGGAGAGCAGCTCGGAGGAAGCCTCCTTCTGCCCCCGCTCCACCTCGGAGAGATAGCCGAGCGAGACTCGGGCGGACGAGGAGACTTCGCGCAGAGTACGGCCCTGGCGCTGGCGCTGCCGACGCAGCACGTCACCCAGCAGGCGACGGAGCAGAATCATCGGTGGCTCCCTCCTCGGACCGCGTAGCCGCATCCTTCACGCCCCACCGTACCGCCTTGCGCCGCGGCCGTGCGGGGAGCGATGTCGTGTTCACTCAGGGCTGCAAACATCAAGTCCCCCCGTTCTCTTCCGTATCCTGTGCCCGCCCGTTCCCCGGGAGTTCGCCGAGGAGCAGCGCGAGCACACTGCGCACACTCTCTTTACGGATGTCCGTACGCCCGCCGTTCAATCGCAGAGCGTTCACTTTCTCCCTGCCCTCCGGTCCCGCGACGGCCACGTACACCGTCCCCACGGGCCGCCCGTCCTGCGGTTCGGGCCCGGCGACGCCGGTGGTCGCCACTCCCCACGTGGCACCGAGCGCCCGGCGCACCCCGGCGGCCATCTGCCGCGCGACCTCGGCGTCCACCGCCCCGCGTTCGTCCAGCAGCGCCCCGTCGACCCCCAGGATCTCCCGCTTGAGATCCGTCGCGTAGGCGGTCACCGACCCCCGGAAGGCCCGGGAGGCGCCGGGGACGGCCGTCAGCTCCGCGGCCACCAGGCCACCGGTCAGGGACTCCGCCACCGCCAGTGTCGCACCGCGCGCCCGCAAGGCGGCCAGTACCCGCGCCGCGTCCTCACTCACCGTGGTGCGGTCCTCGCTCCTCACCTGGGCGACTCCGTCACGCAGCCCTCCCGCGCCGCCCGCTCCGCCGCCAGGCCTCGCCGCCGCAGCACGACCGCCTGGCGCACGTAGTCGAGGCCCGTGAGCACGGTCAGGGCGACGGCCACCGCCATCACCCAGAACCGCAGCGTCGCCAGCGGCCCGGTCAGCGCGAGGACGTACATCCCCACGGCCGTCCCCTGCGCGAGCGTCTTCGCCTTGCCGCCCCGGCTGGCCGGGATGACCCCGTGCCTGATCACCCAGAAGCGCATGAGCGTGATGCCGAGTTCGCGGAAGAGGATCACACCCGTCACCCACCACGGCAGATCACCGAGCGCGGACAGGCACACCAGGGCCGCACCCATGATCGCCTTGTCCGCGATCGGGTCGGCGATCTTCCCAAAGTCGGTGACCAGGTTGTACCTGCGGGCCAGATGTCCGTCGAACACGTCCGTGATCATGGCGACGGCGAACGCGGCCCAGGCCCAGGCGCGCCAGACCGGGTCGTAACCGCCGTCCTGCAACATCAGGGCCACGAATCCGGGCACCAGCACCAGGCGCATCATCGTGAGGATGTTGGCGATGTTCCACAGGCCCGCCTGGCCGTCCCCGGTCCCCTTGACCCGTGAGGCCCCCGAAGGCCCCGGGGCCGCCAAGGCCGGCTTGGGGCCACGGGCCGGTTTCGCGCCGGCTCCACCGGCCGCGGACGCCGGGATTCCGGTCATGTGCCCGCCTCCTCGCCCGGGGCCCTCGAACCGGCCGCCGGCAGGTCGTCGTACACGGCTACGACATCGGCCACCAGATCCACGCCCTCGGTGCCGACCACCTTCGCCTCGACCATACGGCCCGGACGCAGACCCTCGCCCGACGTGAGGATCACCTGGCCGTCGGTCTCGGGCGCCTGGTGTGCCGCCCGGCCCACCGCCGCCGGCTCGTCCGCACCCTCGAAGGCCGCTCCCCCGGCGCTGTCCGGGTCCGCCCCGCCGACCGACTCGACCAGCACGCGCAGGCTCTCGCCGAGGCGTTCCTCGGCCCGCTGGGCGGTCAGCTCCTCGGCCAGCCGCGACAGGTGTTCCAGCCGCTCGGAGATGACGTCCCGGTCCAGCTTCCCGTCGTAACCGGCGGCCTCGGTGCCGTCCTCGTCCGAGTACCCGAACACACCGATGGCGTCGAGCCGCGCGCCGCCCAGGAAACGCTCCAGCTCCGCGAAGTCGGCTTCGGACTCACCGGGGAATCCGACGATGAAGTTGGACCGCACACCGGCCTGCGGCGCCTTGCCGCGGATCGTCTCCAGCAGCTCCAGGAACCGGTCGGTGTCCCCGAACCGCCGCATCGCGCGCAGCACACCGGGCGCCGAGTGCTGGAAGGACAGATCGAAGTACGGGGCGACCTTGGGCGTCGAGGTCAGGACGTCGATCAGCCCGGGCCGCATCTCGGCCGGCTGGAGGTAACTGACCCGGACCCGCTCGATCCCGTCGACTGCCGCCAGCTCGGGCAGCAGCGTCTCCAGCAGGCGGATGTCGCCGAGGTCCTTGCCGTAGGAGGTGTTGTTCTCGGAGACGAGCATGACCTCCTTGACGCCCTGCTCGGCCAGCCAGCGCGTCTCGCCCAGCACGTCGGAGGGACGGCGGGAGATGAAGGAGCCGCGGAAGGACGGGATGGCGCAGAAGGAGCACCGCCGGTCGCAGCCGGAGGCGAGCTTCACGGAGGCGACGGGGCTGCTGTCCAGACGCCGCCGAAGCGGCGCCCGGGGCCCCGAGGCGGGTGCCAGCCCCGCCGGCAGGTCCGCGGGGGCCGAGGAGAGCCCCTCGGCGGCCGTGGGGGCCCCGCCGGCCACCGTGCCGCCCGCGGTCCCGCCGGAGTCCCCGTGGCCCGGCAGGGCCACTCCTGTGGCGTTCTGCCGCTCGACGGGACTGAGGGGCAGCAGCTTGCGGCGGTCACGGGGGGTGTGCGAGGCGTGGACGCCACCGCTGAGAATCGTGCGCAGCCGGTCGGAGATATCCGCGTAGTCGTCGAAGCCGAGGACCCCGTCGGCCTCCGGCAGGGCCTCCGCCAGATCCTTGCCGTACCGCTCGGCCATGCAGCCGACGGCGACAACGGCCTGCGTTCTGCCGTGCTCCTTGAGGTCGTTGGCCTCCAGCAGGGCGTCGACGGAGTCCTTCTTGGCGGCTTCGACGAATCCGCAGGTGTTGACGACGGCGACATCCGCTCCGGCGGCGTCCTGGACGAGATCCCAGCCGTCCGCCGCCAGGCGGCCTGCGAGCTCCTCCGAGTCCACCTCGTTACGGGCGCAGCCAAGAGTGACAAGGGCGACGGTACGGCGTTCGGGCATGGGCTCAAGACTACTTTGTCCTGGCCCCGCCCTCGCCGCGCAGGGTTGCTCAGCCCGCTTCCGGGTCACCCTGCGTGTAGGACAGCCGCTCGACCTGCCCCGCTTCGAACTCGTCCGTGACCTTCTTGCCGTTCACGAAGAGCTCGATCGCCCCGGCGTTGCCGAGGACGAGATCGATGCGCTTGTCGTCCTGGAAGGTCTTGGAGTCGCCCTCGTCCAGGATGCCGTCGTACAACAGCTTGCCGTCGTAGGCCTTGGCCGAGATCCAGCTCTTGCCGTCCGTGGCGGACAGCTTGACGGTGACCTTGTCGTGCGGCACGGCCGCGATGGCGCTCTCGGACTCCGCGGGCTTGGCCCCACCCGACTTGGTCGGAGTGGGCTTGGCACCGTTCTGGTCGGGTTCGGAACCTTCCGCGACCTGTTTGGTCTTCGTATCGCCATCGCCACCACTGAACATGGTGAAACCGACAAAACCGATCACGGCGACGATCGCCGCGACCATGGCGGCGGTCCAGTTGGGCCGGCGGCGTTCGGGCCTGATGCGCTCGGCCTCGAACAGCGGCGCCGCCGGTGTGGGCGCCGGACGTCCGCCGTGTTCGGCATCGAACCGGGCGATGAGCGGGTCGGGATCGAGCCCGACCTTTCCGGCGAGCATGCGGATGTGCCCGCGGGCGTACACATCGCCACCGCAGCGCGAGAAATCGTCCTGCTCGATCGCCTGCACGATGGGCACACGCACCCGTGTGGAGGCGCTGACCTCGTCCACGGTCAGTCGCGCCGCGATACGGGCTTCCTGGAGCGCCTGGCCGATCGAAGGCCGGTCGTCCTCGGGGGAGTTGTCCTCGGCGGGGGAGTTGTCCGCGCCGGGAGAGTTGTCGTCGTCGGGGGCACTGCTCTCGGGGGAGTTGCCGATGGACACGGGGGCGCCTTTCGAGCGTGTAGCCACCTGCTGGAGGATCAGTCTATGGGTGGTACGAAAGGGTGGGGCAACCGGGCGGACGCACTTTGTACGCCATCCGAATGGCGGACGACGCCGAGGAGGACGTTCTTCTCGTCCTCCCCCCAACTTGACGCCCGGCCAAGGGAAACGGTTGCTCTCGCATTCCCGGAATCCGTCCCGGAAAACCCGTCCGTCACACAACTGTTGTGCGGCCGAAGGCCCGTCCGCCCGCCCCGGTGATCACCACCGCGCCCGGCCGCCCCACGACCGACCCCCACGACCGACCGACCCCTACGGCGCGGACTCCCCGCGGATCGTCGCGAGCACACCGTCGATCTCGTCCGCCTTCACCAGTACGTCGCGGGCTTTGGACCCCTCGCTGGGCCCGACGATGTTCCTCGACTCCATCAGGTCCATCAGCCGGCCGGCCTTGGCGAAGCCGACGCGCAGCTTGCGCTGGAGCATCGACGTCGAGCCGAACTGCGTGGAGACCACGAGCTCCGCGGCCTGGCAGAGCAGATCCAGATCGTCCCCGATGTCCTCGTCGATCTCCTTCTTCTTGGACGAACCGACCACGACGTCGTCGCGGAAGACGGGCGTCATCTGCTCCTTGCAGTGCCGTACGACGGCCGCGACCTCCTCCTCGGTGACGAAGGCGCCCTGCATCCGCGTCGGCTTGTTCGCGCCCATCGGCAGGAACAGCCCGTCGCCCTTGCCGATCAGCTTCTCCGCTCCCGGCTGGTCCAGGATGACCCGGCTGTCGGCCAGCGAGGAGGTCGCGAAGGCCAGCCGCGAGGGAACGTTCGCCTTGATCAGACCGGTGACGACGTCGACCGAGGGCCGCTGGGTGGCGAGCACCAGGTGGATGCCGGCGGCCCGCGCCAGCTGGGTGATCCGGACGATGGCGTCCTCGACGTCACGCGGCGCGACCATCATCAGGTCGGCCAGCTCGTCCACGATCACCAGCAGGTACGGGTACGGCGCGAGCTCGCGCTCGCTGCCCTCCGGCGCCGTGACCTTGCCCGCGCGGACCGCCTTGTTGAAGTCGTCGATGTGGCGGTAGCCGTACGCGGCGAGGTCGTCGTAGCGCAGGTCCATCTCCCGTACGACCCACTGCAGCGCCTCGGCGGCCCGCTTGGGGTTGGTGATGATCGGGGTGATCAGATGCGGGATGCCCTCGTACGCGGTCAGCTCGACCCGCTTGGGGTCGACCAGGACCATCCGCACGTCCTCCGGGGTCGCCCGCACCATGATCGAAGTGATCAGGCAGTTGATGCAGGAGGACTTGCCGGAGCCGGTCGCCCCCGCGACCAGCACGTGCGGCATGGTCGCGAGGTTGGCCATCACATAGCCGCCCTCGACGTCCTTGCCGAGCGCGACCAGCATCGGGTGGTCGTCCTCGGCCGCGTCGGCGAGCCGTAGCACGTCCCCGAGGTTCACCATCTCCCGGTCGGTGTTGGGAATCTCGATGCCGACGGCGGATTTGCCGGGGATCGGCGAGATGATCCGCACGTCGGGGCTGGCCACGGCGTAGGCGATGTTCTTGGTGAGCGCGGTGATGCGCTCGACCTTCACGGCCGGCCCGAGCTCGACCTCGTACCGGGTGACCGTGGGGCCCCGGGTGAAGCCGGTGACGGCCGCGTCGACCTTGAACTCGGTGAAGACCCGGCTGAGCGACTCGACGACGGCGTCGTTCGCGGCGCTGCGCGTCTTGCCGGGGCCGCCCCGCTCCAGCAGGTCCAGCGCGGGCAGCGCGTAGGTGATGTCACCCCGCAGCTGAAGCTGCTCGGCGCGCGGCGGCAGCGGCTTGTCCTCGCGCGGCGGCGGCTTGGTCAGGTCCGCCACGGCGCCCGGCCCCCCGGACTGCTTCCCGGCCTCGCGCGCGGACGGCACGGCCGCCGCCGAGCGCCCGCCCGAGGCCGCGCGGGACGGCTCCTCCGCCGCCGTACCGGACGACTCGCCCGGCCGGGGCCCCTCGGCTCCCGGCCGGGCCCCCTCCTGGCTCTCCCCGGGCGTGCGCCGACGGTCGGCGGAGACGCGCTGCGTCAGGTCCGCGACCAGTGGCGAGGGCGGCATCCCGTTGAGCACGGCACCGTCCAGGGCGGCCGCCGCGGCGGCGGCCACGTCGACGGCGTCCAGGGGCCGTTCCGCCGACGGCTGTACGGAGGACCGGCGCGGCCCGCGTCGCCGCGCGAGCGCCTGTGCCTCGGCGTCGTCCGGACCGTTCTCGCCCCGCCGCTCGCCCGGGCGCGCGGACGCACGGCGCTTCGCGGCGGGCAGCGCCTCGCGCCACTGCTCGTCGTAGCGTTCGTCGTCGTCACCGTAGGCGTCCTCGTGGGGACGGACGACGCCCAGCCTGATGCCGAGCAGCCGGAGCCGCTGCGGGATGGCGTTGACCGGGGTGGCGGTGACGACCAGCAGGCCGAAGACGGTGAGCAGCAGGAGCAGCGGCACGGCCAGTACGTCGCCCATGGTGAAGATCAACGGTTTCGACGCGGCCCAGCCGATGAGCCCGCCCGCGTCCCGCATCGCGGCGGCGCTCTCGCCGCGCCCCGGGGCGCCGCAGGCGATGTGCACCAGCCCCAGCACACCGACGACCAGGGCGGACAGTCCGATCACGATCCGCCCGTTGGCCTCGGGCTTCTCGGGATACCGGATCAGCCGTACGGCGATGACCCCCAGCAGTATCGGCACCAGGAGGTCGAGCCGGCCGAAGGCGCCGGTGACGAGCATCTCGATCAGGTCGCCGACCGGCCCCCGCAGATTCGACCAGGTGCCGGCCGCGACGACGAGGGCGAGGCCGAGCAGCAGGAGCGCCAGGCCGTCCTTGCGGTGCGCCGGGTCGAGTCCCTTGGCTCCGCGCCCTATGCCCCGGAGCATCGCGCCCACGCCGTGCGCCACGCCCAGCCAGAGGGCCCGTACGAGCCGGTACACGCCTCCCGTGGGAGAGGGAGCGGGTTTCGGCGCCGGCTTGGGCGCCGCCTTCTTGGCGGGTGCCTTTTTCGCCGGGGCCCTCTTCGCGGGCGCGGGTTTCTTGGCCGCCGCCTTCTTGGCGGGTGCCGCCTTGGCGGCGCCGGTCGTACGGCCGGCCCGCGGCTTCGCGGTGCCCGCCGTGCCCTGGGAACCCTTGCCGGACGTACGTGAGGCCATGGGGGTGAGGTTACCGGTGTGAACGGCCGCGGACACGTGTGCCCACCGCTTCACCCGTCCGTGTCGTCACCTGGCCCGCCGTCACACCGCCCCGGCGCCGTCAGTTCTGCGAGGGGAAGGCCGCGGCGCCGCCCGCGCCCGGTTCCAGGGCGTCGAGCGCCCGCCGCAGCCCGGTGAGTTTGCGCTCCAGGTGTGCGGCGGTGGCCACGGCGGACGCGTCCGCCGAGTCGTCGTCCAACTGTTTGGACAGCGCTTCGGCCTGTTCCTCAACTGCCGCGAGCCGCGCCGACAGTTCGGCCAGCAGGCCCGCGGGCTCCTTGGTCCGGTCCGCCCCCGCCTCGTCGGCGCCGGCCAGCTGGAGTCTGAGCAGCTCGGCCTGCTCCTTCAGCTGGCAGTTCTTCATGTAGAGGTCGACGAAGACCGACACCTTGGCACGCAGCACCCACGGGTCGAACGGCTTCGAGATGTAGTCCACCGCTCCCGCCGCGTACCCCCGGAAGGTGTGGTGCGGACCGTGGTTGATGGCGGTGAGGAAGATGATCGGGATGTCCCTGGTCCGCTCGCGCCGCTTGATGTGCGCGGCTGTCTCGAAACCGTCCATCCCCGGCATCTGGACATCCAGCAGAATGACCGCGAAATCGTCCGTCAGCAGCGCTTTGAGCGCTTCCTCCCCTGACGATGCCCGCACCAGCGTCTGATCGAGCGCGGAGAGGATCGCCTCCAGCGCCAGCAGATTCTCCGGCCGGTCATCGACCAGGAGGATCTTGGCCTTCTGCACCATGGCCGCCCGCCCTCCTCGCCCCGGCATGGGGTGTCCCCCGTGCTTGTGCCCCGGTGATGCGCCGGGCAGCGCCCCGGGGGACGACTCCCTTGCGCCGTCAGTCCTTGTGCCGGTCATGGTAGCCGCACCCCGCCTGTCGCCACACCCTGTCACCGTGATGTCACTGCCCCCGAACCGGAAACGTGGCAGGAGACCGGAAGGTTCCCCGATTTTCGCCGTCTCACACGCCTCTGGCCATAGTCAGTCGGCACGTCGCGGTGATTCGAGCAACAGTCGATCACTTGCCATGCATCCACTGCTCCATTACTGACAGCAAGTGATCGGGATCAACAGGCTTCGTGACATAGTCGGAAGCCCCGGACTCGATGGCCTTCTCCCGGTCGCCCTTCATCGCCTTGGCGGTGAGCGCGACGATGGGCAGACCGGCGAACTGCGGCATCCTGCGGATCGCCGTCGTCGTGGCGTAACCGTCCATCTCCGGCATCATGATGTCCATCAGAACGACCGTCACATCGTCGTGTTGCTCCAGGACTTCGATGCCTTCACGGCCGTTCTCCGCGTACAGCACCGTCAGACCGTGCTGCTCCAGCACGCTGGTGAGCGCGAACACATTGCGGATGTCGTCGTCCACGATCAGCACTTTTTCGCCGTTGAACACGAACGTGCGTGAGGGCCCCGACGCTTCCTGCTCCCCCTGGGCGGCCGTTCCCTCAGCCCAGGAGTCCGGCACGCCCGCCGGGCCGGCCGCGGAGGCCGGGACCGAGGGCCGCGCCGCCCCGCCCGGTGCACCGCTCGCGCGCGGCAGCGCGCCCTGCGGTGCCGCGGCCGGGCCCTGCCCCTGCCCCTGCCCCTGTCCGTTCGCCTCGGTCTCCCGCTCCCCGGCGCCCGCGCTCCTGCGCCGGCGCCGGAACAGGGCGGGCGCCACCGGCGCTTCGGCCGACCCCTGCGCGCCCGGCGCGGACAGCTCCGCCGTACCCGCGCCGCTCGTGGCCTCGTCCGTGACCCGCACCAGCGGCTGCATACCGGCCGGCGTCAGCTGCGGATAGCCCTGCGGCGGCAGCTCGCTCGGCTGCAACGGCAGGAAGAGCGTGAACGTCGAACCGCGTCCCGGCTCGCTCGCCGCGTGGATCTCACCGCCCAGCAACCGCGCGATCTCCCTGCTGATGGACAGCCCGAGCCCCGTACCGCCGTACTTCCGGCTGGTCGTGCCGTCCGCCTGCTTGAACGCTTCGAAGATGACCCGCATCTTGCTCGCCGCGATGCCGATCCCGGTGTCGGTGACCGAGAAGGCGATCAGCTCGCCGTCCGGGTCCCGCAGCGAACCGGCCTCCAGCAACTGCTCCCGGATGGCGTCCGGCACGTCCATGCCCGCCGGCCGGATCACCAGCTCCACCGCGCCGCTGTCGGTGAACTTCACCGCGTTCGACAACAGGTTGCGCAGCACCTGCAACAGCCGCTGCTCGTCGGTGTGCAGCGTGGCGGGCAGCTCCGGCGACACCCGTACGGAGAAGTCGAGCCCCTTCTCCGCCGTCAGCGGCCGGAACGTCGCCTCCACGTAGTCCACCAGCTGCACCAGGGCGATCCGGGTCGGACTGACGTCCATCTTCCCGGCCTCCACCTTCGACAGGTCGAGGATGTCGTTGATCAGCTGGAGCAGATCCGTGCCCGCGCCGTGGATGGTCTCGGCGAACTCCACCTGCTTCGGGGAGAGGTTGGACTCGGCGTTGTCCGCCAGCAGCTTGGCCAGGATCAGCAGCGAGTTCAGCGGCGTCCGCAGTTCGTGCGACATGTTCGCCAGGAACTCGGACTTGTAGCGCATCGAGACCGCGAGCTGCTCGGCCCGCTCCTCCAGCACCTGCCGGGCCTCTTCGATCTCGGTGTTCTTCACCTCGATGTCGCGGTTCTGGCGCGCGAGCAGTTCCGCCTTGTCCTCCAGCTCCTCGTTGGACTCCTGGAGGGCCTTCTGCCGGTTCTCCAGCTCCGCCGAACGCTCCCGCAGCTGCTCGGTCAGCTCCTGCGACTGCTTCAGCAGCACCTCCGTCTTGGAGTTCACGCTGATGGTGTTGACGCTCGTCGCGATCATCTCGGCGATCTGGTTGAGGAAGTCCCGCTGGATGTGGGTGAAGGGCTGGAACGACGCCAGCTCGATCACCCCGAGGACCTTCCCCTCGAAGAGCACCGGCAGCACGATCACATGTGCGGGTGCTGCCTCCCCGAGACCGGACGAGATCTTCAGGTACCCCGGCGGCACATTCACCTGGATGGTGCGCTTCTCCTCGGCGGCCGTGCCGATGAGCGTCTCCCCGGGCCGGAAGGACGTCGGCATCGCGCCGGCCGAGTAGCCGTAACTGCCCCGCATGCGCAGCTCGTACGAGGCGTCCTTGCCGCCGTCCGTACCGACCTGCGGATCCGATCCGGTCTGCATCGCGAGGAAGAACGCGCCGTGCTGGGCCGAGACCACCGGGGTCAGCTCGCTCATGATGAGCGAGGCCACGTCGTCGAGGTCGCGGCGGCCCTGCATCAGACCGGAGATACGGGCCAGGTTGCCCTTGAGCCAGTCCTGCTCCTCGTTGGCGAGGGTGGTGTCCCGGAGATTGGCGATCATCGTGTTGATGTTGTCCTGAAGAACCTGGATCTCACCGCGCGCGTCGACGTCGATCTTGAGGTTGAGATCGCCACGCGTCACCGCGGTGGCCACCGCGGCGATGGCCCGCACCTGACGGGTCAGGTTGCCGGCCATCTCGTTCACCGACTCGGTGAGGTCGCGCCAGGTGCCGTCCACGTCCCGGACCCGCGCCTGACCGCCCAGTTGGCCGTCCGTACCCACCTCGCGGGCCACCCGGGTCACCTCCTCGGCGAAGGAGGAGAGCTGGTCGACCATCGTGTTGATCGTGTTCTTCAGCTCCTGGATCTCACCGCGCGCGTCGATGTCGATCTTCCTGGTGAGGTCGCCCTTGGCGATGGCGGTGGTCACGGTCGCGATCTGGCGCACCTGTCCGGTCAGGTTGGACGCCATCGAGTTCACGGACTCGGTGAGGTCCTTCCAGGTGCCCGAGACGCCCGGCACCCGGGCCTGCCCGCCCAGTTCGCCCTCGGTGCCCACCTCGCGCGCCACCCGGGTGACCTCGTCCGCGAACGAGGACAGCGTCGTCACCATCGTGTTGACGGTGTCGGCCAGCTCGGCGACCTCGCCGCGCGCCTCCACCGTCACCTTCTTGGTCAGATCGCCGTTGGCGACCGCCGCCGAGACCCGGGAGATGTTGCGCACCTGGCTCGTCAGGTTGTTGGCCATGGTGTTGACGTTGTCGCTGAGGTCCTTCCAGATGCCGGTGACCCCGCGGACGCGGGCCTGGCCCCCCAGGATGCCCTCCGTACCCACCTCACGGGCGACCCGGGTGACCTCGTCCGCGAAGTTCAGCAGCTGGTCGACCATGGTGTTGACGGTCGTGACCAGATCGAGGATCTCGCCGCGCGCGTCGACCGTGATCTTCTTCGACAGATCGCCCTTGGCGACCGCCGTGGTGACCTCGGCGATGTTCCGGACCTGCGAAGTCAGGTTGTTCGCCATGAAGTTGACGGACTGGGTGAGGTCCTTCCACGTGCCGGACACGCCCTGGACCTCTGCCTGGCCGCCGAGGATCCCTTCGGTGCCCACCTCGCGCGCCACCCGGGTCACCTGCTCGGCGAAGTTCGACAGCTGGTCCACCATCGTGTTGAGGGTGTTCTTCAGCTCCAGGATCTCGCCCCGGGCATCCACGTCGATCTTCTGCGACAGGTCGCCGCGCGCCACCGCCGTGGCGACACCCGCGATGTTGCGGACCTGCGCGGTCAGGTTGGACGCCATGCCGTTCACGGAGTCCGTCAGATCGCGCCAGACGCCGGCGACACCCGGCACCTGCGCCTGCCCGCCGAGCCGCCCGTCCGTACCCACCTCGCGGGCCACCCGGGTCACCTGGTCGGCGAACGCGGAGAGCTGGTCGACCATCGTGTTGATGGTGTTCTTCAGCTCCAGGATCTCGCCCCGCGCGTCCACGTCGATCTTCTGGGAGAGATCGCCCCGGGCCACCGCCGTGGTCACCTGGGCGATCTGGCGCACCTGCGAGGTCAGGTTCCCGGCCATCGAGTTGACGGAGTCGGTCAGCTCCTTCCACGTACCGCTGACGCCGTCCACCCGCGCCTGGCCGCCGAGCCGCCCCTCCGTGCCCACTTCCCGCGCCATCCGCGTCACCTGGTCCGCGAACGACGACAGCTGCGCCACCATGGTGTTGACGGTGTTCTTGAGCTCCAGCATCTCGCCCGCGACATCGACCGTGACCTTCTGGGTCAGATCGCCGTTGGCGACCGCGGTCGTCACCTGCGCGATGTCCCTCACCTGACCGGTGAGATTACGGAACGCCGTATTGACGGAGTCCGTGAGGTCCTTCCACGTACCGGCGGCGCCGGGCACCTCCGCCTGACCGCCCAGCCGGCCCTCGACGCCGACCTCCCGGGCCACCCGGGTCACCTCGGCTCCGAAGGACTGGAGTTGAGCCACCATCGTGTTGACGGTGTTCTTGAGCTCCAGCATCTCGCCCGCGACATCGACCGTCACCTGCTGCGAGAGGTCACCGTTGGCGACCGCGGTCGTCACCTGCGCGATGTCCCTCACCTGACCGGTGAGATTACGGAACGCCGTATTGACGGAATCGGTGAGGTCCTTCCACGTACCGGCCGCCCCCGGCACCTGCGCCTGACCGCCCAGCCGGCCCTCGGCACCGACCTCACTCGCCACCCGCGTCACTTCGTCCGCGAACGTCCGCAGGGTCTCGGTCATCTGGTTGATCGTCTCGGCGAGCTGGGCCACCTCGCCGCGCGCGCTCACCGTGACCTTCTGCGAGAGGTCTCCATTGGCGACGGCCGTCGTGACCTCGGCGATGCCCCGCACCTGGCTGGTCAGGTTGCCCGCCATCGTGTTCACCGAATCGGTGAGGTCCTTCCACACACCGGCCACGCCCGGCACGGTCGCCTGGCCGCCCAGCTCGCCCTCCGTACCGACCTCCCGGGCCACCCGGGTCACCTCGGAGGAGAACGACGAGAGCTGGTCCACCATCGTGTTCACGGTGTTCTTCAGCTGGAGCATCTCACCGGCCACATGGACGGTGACCTTCCGTGACAGATCGCCCTTGGCGACGGCCGTCGTGACGAGCGCGATGTCCCGCACCTGCGCGGTCAGCCGGTACGCCATCGTGTTGACGGAGTCCGTGAGGTCCTTCCACGAACCGGACATCCCGCGCACCTTGGCCTGGCCGCCCAGCTTGCCCTCGGTGCCGACCTCCAGCGCCACCCGGGTCACCTCGTCGGTGAACGCCGACAGCTGGTCGACCAGGTTGTTGACCGTACGGGCCACCTTCAGGAACTCGCCCCGCAGCGGCCGCTCGGCGCCCTCCTCCGCGTGCGAACGCAACTCCATGCGCTGCTCCAGATCACCCTCCGCCACGGCGGAGAGCACCCGGCCCACCTCGGAGACCGGCCGTGCCAGATCGTCCACCAGCGCGTTCGACGCGTCGATGGCGGCGGACCAGGACCCTTCACAGACACCGGTCTCCAGCCGCTCGGTGAGTTTCCCCTCCCGTCCGACCATGCGCCGGACACGGGCCAGCTCACCCGTCAGGTGCAGGTTGCGGTCGGCGACCTCGTTGAAGACCGCGGCGATCTCCGCCATCACGTCATCGCCGGAGACGGTCAGACGCCTGCGGAAGTTGCCGTCCCGCATCGCCACCAGAGCGGACAGCAGTCTGTTCAGCTCTGCCGAGTCCACCTCGGTCGTCCCATTGTTCCGGGACCGTCCGCCTTTCGCGCGTGTGCTCGTGCCACGCGCCGGCGTGCCAGACTCCACCGTGTCCCTCCCGCAGGGTTTGAACGTACTGCCCGGGTCGTCTCCGAATGTCTGCCCAGTGTTTCACCATGCCCGAACCGGGCGATAACAGTTCGGCAGCTTCGCTCGGGTCCGGTCGGGGGTGTTCGTTCGCGAACCCGCGAAAGATCACCCCGCACGATCTAGCGTCCCCCCACCCGGAGGGCGGAAACAGTGGTGACCGGCATCCGCTCGGACAGCGAAGGTAAGTAACCTGGCATCCGGCTGTCCAACCGCCCCGGTCCGCCCGGCAGGGGCGGACCGGGCGAGGGTACTACCACCGGGCACCTGGAGGGGCGGGGCCGATCATGCCGGAGCCGGGCGTCACAACGCGTATGAGGAGTTCTGTGATCACCGCGCGGGCGGCTGCCAGCTTCGACCCCGTCGGGCGGTCCGTCGCGACTGCCCGCGCCTTCGTCCGGGACACCCTCCAGGGCTGGGGCTACTCGGACGTAGTGGACGACGCCACCGTCCTGACCAGCGAACTCGTGACCAATGCCGTCATCCACGCGGGCACCTCCGCCGATGTGCTCTGCCTCCGCACGGAGGACGGCGTACGGGTCGAAGTGGCCGACCGCTATCCCGAACGAGAGGTTCCCATCCAGGGCGCCGGCGCCTCGTTCGCGAGCCCGGACCGGGAGAACGGCCGGGGCCTGCTGCTGTGCGCGGCCCTCGCGTCCCGCTGGGGTGTCGAGTACACGCCGACCCACAAGAAGGTGTGGTTCCAGCTCGATCTGCCCGAACGCCCGGTCGGCACACGATCTGCCGGTCCCGTCCTGCCCGTCGGCCTGCTCCCCGTCGCCGACGAACGCGTCCGGGTGGCCGTCGTACAGATCGACCAGTCCGGAGCCATCACCGGCTGGAACGAGGACGCCGAGCACATTTTCGGATACGCGGACGAGCAGGTCATCGGCAAGCCGCTCACCGACATCACGGCGTGGCCGCACACCCCCGGCATCGGCACGGGTGTCGCCGAAGCCCTCCAGCTCTCCCGCTGGGAGGGCAGTTACGGCATCCGAGCGGCCGACGGCCGAGTCATCCCCGTGTACGCCTCCCACCTACGGGTCCGCGACACGCACGGCGAGCCCTCCACGGTCTGCCTCCTCGTGCGCGACTACGAACGCGCCGTCATCCAGACCCCGCTGCGCGCCCCCGCCACCGACGGCGGCTCCGAGAACCGTTCGGCCGATCCCTTCGAGGTCTTCATCGGCTCCCCCGCCCCCGACGACCTCGACGGCCTCCTCCAGCGCACCGTGGAGCGCGCCCGCGACATGCTCGACGGCGACTCCGCCTTCCTCCTGCTGGCCACGGACGACGAGACGGAGCTTGAGGTACGGGCCTCCACCGGCCTGCCCTCCGCCCGCCAGCGCTTCGCCCGGGTCCCCGTGGAGGCCGGCACGGGCCGCTACGGCTCGGCGCGCATGCCCGCGGTCCACGAGGACCTGACGGCCGTTCCGGGCGCTGTGCCGCTGCTGAACGGCACGGGCATGCGCTCCGTCGTGACCGTCCCCCTGAAGGTCGAGGGCAGACTCACCGGCTCCCTGGGCGTCGCCGCCGAAGGAGCGGGCCGCTACTCGAACGAGGAAGCGCTGCGCCTCCAGTTCGCGGCCGACCGCATCGCCCTGGCCGTCGAGTCGGCTCGCCTCGGCGAGCTGGAACGGCTCCGGCGCGGATCGCTCTCCTTCCTGGTCGAAGCCTCCGATCTGCTCGCCGGGACTCTGGACCGCGACCAGACGCTGGCCCTGATGGCGCAGATGACGGTCCCCACGCTGGCCACCTGGTGCGCCGTCTACACGATCGCGGACCAGTCCTCCGAGCCGTACCTCTCCTACGTCCTGCACGAGGACGAGGACCGCATCGACGGCCTCAAGGCCCTGCTCTCCAAGATCAGCCCACCGGACCCGGTCCCGACCCCCGGCGCCCGCGTCTGGGCCGCTCCCGCCGAGGCCGCCCACCGCGCGGCCCTGCGGACGTCCATGCGCGAACTGGGCGGCAGCTCCACCCCGGTGTCCTCCGGGATCGGTACGACCCTGGCGACGGCCGCGACGGTCGGCGGCGAGACCGTGGTGCTCCCGCTGGTGGCCCGCAACCGCGTGATCGGCATGCTGACGCTCGGCAAGCCGTCCGACGACCACTTCCGCCAGGAGATCCTGGAACTCGCCGACGACCTCTCCCGCCGGGCGGCACTGGCCCTGGACAACGCCCGCCTGTACTCGGAGCGTACGGCCATCAGCCAGGCCCTCCAGCGCAACCTGCTGCCCCCGGGGCTCCCTCAGGTACCGGGCGTGGAGGTCGAGGTCATCTACCGCGCGGCGGGCGAGGGCAATGAGGTCGGCGGCGACTTCTACGACGTCTTCCCCATCCGCGACGGCGCCTACGGCTTCGCCATCGGCGATGTCTGCGGCACGGGCCCGGAGGCCGCCGCCGTCACCGGCCTGGCCCGGCACGCGCTGCGTCTGCTGGCTCGCGAGGGATTCGGCGGCCCGGCCGTCCTCGAACGCCTCAACGCCGCGATTCTCGACGAGGGGGCACGCAGCCGCTTCCTCACGCTTCTTTATGGCGAGTTGTGGCCACAGGAAGGCGGCGGCGCACTCCTGAAAGTCGTGTGCGCCGGCCATCCGCTGCCACTGCGCCTGCGCCAGGACGGCACGGTGGAGCCGGCCGCCGAACCCCAGCCGCTGCTGGGCGTCCTCGAAGACCTGGAGCTGTACGAGCAGACGATCACCCTGGACCCGGGCGACGTCCTGCTCTGCGTCACGGACGGCGTCACGGAACGCCGCGAGGGCACGCGCATGCTGGGCGACGACGGCCTGACGGATGTTCTGACGACCTGTACGGGCCTCACGGCCGGAGCGGTCGCGGCCCGGATCCTGCGCGCCGTGGAGCGCTTCGCGGCGGAACCGGCCTCGGATGACATGGCCATCCTCGCGATGCGCGTCCCGGAGCCGCACCACGCCGGCTGAGGCCCCGCACGCACGCCGCCGCACATGAGAAGAAGGCTCCCGCCGGATCGGCGGGAGCCTTCTTCTTTTTCTTCCGAGCCCCAATACGGAATCGAACCGTAGACCTTCTCCTTACCA
Source organism: Streptomyces hebeiensis (assembly GCF_052983195.1). Classification (NCBI taxonomy): domain Bacteria; kingdom Bacillati; phylum Actinomycetota; class Actinomycetes; order Kitasatosporales; family Streptomycetaceae; genus Streptomyces; species Streptomyces hebeiensis. The sequence goes on along the minus strand of NZ_CM129812.1, from coordinate 5,988,807 downwards.
TGGAGACGCTCTGCCGACTGAGCTATTGGGGCGAGCAACGGGATAAAGCCTACCCGATGACCGGGGGTGCTCGAAACCATCCGAACCGTCCGGCCCAGCAGGAGTATCCGGCCGACCCCACATGAACGCAGGTATGCCCCGCACCGAAGAAACCTGGTTCCTTCAACACGGGGCATACCCACAACAATTGTTCGGCGGCGTCCTACTCTCCCACAGGGTCCCCCCTGCAGTACCATCGGCGCTGAAAGGCTTAGCTTCCGGGTTCGGAATGTAACCGGGCGTTTCCCTCACGCAATAACCACCGAAACACTATGAAGATAACAACCACCGGAAAACAACACGGCCGTTCGTTACTTCAGAACTAACACAGTGGACGCGAGCAACTGAGGACAAGCCCTCGGCCTATTAGTACCGGTCAACTCCACCAGTCACCTGGCTTCCATATCCGGCCTATCAACCCAGTCGTCTACTGGGAGCCTTACCCCCTCAAGGAGGTGGGAGTCCTCATCTCGAAGCAGGCTTCCCGCTTAGATGCTTTCAGCGGTTATCCCTCCCGAACGTAGCCAACCAGCCATGCCCTTGGCAGAACAACTGGCACACCAGAGGTTCGTCCGTCCCGGTCCTCTCGTACTAGGGACAGCCCTTCTCAAGACTCCTACGCGCACAGCGGATAGGGACCGAACTGTCTCACGACGTTCTAAACCCAGCTCGCGTACCGCTTTAATGGGCGAACAGCCCAACCCTTGGGACCGACTCCAGCCCCAGGATGCGACGAGCCGACATCGAGGTGCCAAACCATCCCGTCGATATGGACTCTTGGGGAAGATCAGCCTGTTATCCCCGGGGTACCTTTTATCCGTTGAGCGACGGCGCTTCCACAAGCCACCGCCGGATCACTAGTCCCGACTTTCGTCCCTGCTCGACCCGTCAGTCTCACAGTCAAGCTCCCTTGTGCACTTACACTCAACACCTGATTACCAACCAGGCTGAGGGAACCTTTGGGCGCCTCCGTTACCCTTTAGGAGGCAACCGCCCCAGTTAAACTACCCATCAGACACTGTCCCTGATCCGGATCACGGACCCAGGTTAGACATCCAGCACGACCAGAGTGGTATTTCAACAACGACTCCACCCATACTGGCGTACGGGCTTCACAGTCTCCCACCTATCCTACACAAGCCGAACCGAACACCAATATCAAACTGTAGTAAAGGTCCCGGGGTCTTTCCGTCCTGCTGCGCGAAACGAGCATCTTTACTCGTACTGCAATTTCACCGGGCCTATGGTTGAGACAGCCGAGAAGTCGTTACGCCATTCGTGCAGGTCGGAACTTACCCGACAAGGAATTTCGCTACCTTAGGATGGTTATAGTTACCACCGCCGTTTACTGGCGCTTAAGTTCTCAGCTTCGCCAACCCGAAAGTCAGCTAACCGGTCCCCTTAACGTTCCAGCACCGGGCAGGCGTCAGTCCGTATACATCGCCTTACGGCTTCGCACGGACCTGTGTTTTTAGTAAACAGTCGCTTCTCGCTGGTCTCTGCGGCCACCCCAAGCTCACACCGTAAAGATGATCACCCAGAATGGCCCCCCTTCTCCCGAAGTTACGGGGGCATTTTGCCGAGTTCCTTAACCATAGTTCACCCGAACGCCTCGGTATTCTCTACCAGACCACCTGAGTCGGTTTCGGGTACGGGCCGCCATGAAACTCGCTAGAGGCTTTTCTCGACAGCATAGGATCATCCACTTCACCACAATCGGCTCGGCATCAGGTCTCAGACACAAGTTGCACGGATTTACCTGCACAACGTCCTACACCCTTACCCCGGGACAACCACCGCCCGGGCTGGACTACCTTCCTGCGTCACCCCATCACTTACCTACTACCACCTTGGTTCGACGGCTCCACCACTCCCCTCAACTCCGAAGAGATCAGGGCGGCTTCACGGCCTTAGCATTAATGGATTCGATACTGGGCGCTTCAAAGCGGGTACCGGAATATCAACCGGTTATCCATCGACTACGCCTGTCGGCCTCGCCTTAGGTCCCGACTTACCCTGGGCAGATCAGCTTGACCCAGGAACCCTTAGTCAATCGGCGCACACGTTTCCCACGTGTGAATCGCTACTCATGCCTGCATTCTCACTCGTGAACCATCCACCACTACCTTCCAGCATGGCTTCACCCGGCACACGACGCTCCCCTACCCATCACAACAGGCGTTAGCCCTCATGCTGCAATGACACGACTTCGGCGGTACGCTTGAGCCCCGCTACATTGTCGGCGCGGAATCACTTGACCAGTGAGCTATTACGCACTCTTTCAAGGATGGCTGCTTCTAAGCCAACCTCCTGGTTGTCTCTGCGACTCCACATCCTTTCCCACTTAGCGTACGCTTAGGGGCCTTAGTCGATGCTCTGGGCTGTTTCCCTCTCGACCATGGAGCTTATCCCCCACAGTCTCACTGCCGCGCTCTCACTTACCGGCATTCGGAGTTTGGCTAAGGTCAGTAACCCGGTAGGGCCCATCGCCTATCCAGTGCTCTACCTCCGGCAAGAAACACACGACGCTGCACCTAAATGCATTTCGGGGAGAACCAGCTATCACGGAGTTTGATTGGCCTTTCACCCCTAACCACAGGTCATCCCCCAGGTTTTCAACCCTGGTGGGTTCGGTCCTCCACGAAGTCTTACCTCCGCTTCAACCTGCCCATGGCTAGATCACTCCGCTTCGGGTCTTGAGCGCGCTACTAAAATCGCCCTATTCGGACTCGCTTTCGCTACGGCTCCCCCACACGGGTTAACCTCGCAACACACCGCAAACTCGCAGGCTCATTCTTCAAAAGGCACGCAGTCACGACGCACCAAGCAAGCTCGATGCGCGACGCTCCCACGGCTTGTAGGCACACGGTTTCAGGTACTATTTCACTCCGCTCCCGCGGTACTTTTCACCATTCCCTCACGGTACTATCCGCTATCGGTCACCAGGGAATATTTAGGCTTAGCGGGTGGTCCCGCCAGATTCACACAGGATTTCTCGGGCCCTATGCTACTTGGGAAACGCACAAGCAAGCCGTACAGATTTCAGCTACGGGGGTCTTACCCTCTACGCCGGGCCTTTCGCATGCCCTTCGCCTACCCATACGGTTTCTGACTCACCGACCGGCCGGCAGACCGATCAAGCACGCTCCCACAACCCCACATACGCAACCCCTGCCGGGTCTCACACGTATACGGTTTAGCCTCATCCAGTTTCGCTCGCCACTACTCCCGGAATCACGGTTGTTTTCTCTTCCTGAGGGTACTGAGATGTTTCACTTCCCCTCGTTCCCTCCACACTGCCTATGAGTTCAGCAGCGGGTGACAGCCCATGACGACTGCCGGGTTTCCCCATTCGGACACCCCCGGATCACAGCTCGGTTGACAGCTCCCCGGGGCCTATCGCGGCCTCCCACGTCCTTCATCGGTTCCTGGTGCCAAGGCATCCACCGTGCGCCCTTAAAAACTTGGCCACAGATGCTCGCGTCCACTGTGCAGTTCTCAAACAACGACCAGCCACCCGTCACACACCACCCACAAGCGATGCTTCACCGGGACCGGCAAACTGAAGGACAACCACAACGGCCGCACCCTCAGACACCCAACAGCGCGCCCGACACAACCAGCCACGATCCCCACGTTCCACGCCGAAGCAGTACTAGTGAACATCCCAACCGACCATGCCGAATAGTCAACGTTCCACCCATGAGCAAACCACCGTCGAACACTCGCCGACGTAGTGGCCCTGGATTCCCCCGAAGAGGAACCGAGATGCTCCTTAGAAAGGAGGTGATCCAGCCGCACCTTCCGGTACGGCTACCTTGTTACGACTTCGTCCCAATCGCCAGTCCCACCTTCGACAGCTCCCTCCCCACAAGGAGGTTGGGCCACCGGCTTCGGGTGTTACCGACTTTCGTGACGTGACGGGCGGTGTGTACAAGGCCCGGGAACGTATTCACCGCAGCAATGCTGATCTGCGATTACTAGCGACTCCGACTTCATGGGGTCGAGTTGCAGACCCCAATCCGAACTGAGACCGGCTTTTTGAGATTCGCTCCACCTCACGGCATCGCAGCTCATTGTACCGGCCATTGTAGCACGTGTGCAGCCCAAGACATAAGGGGCATGATGACTTGACGTCGTCCCCACCTTCCTCCGAGTTGACCCCGGCGGTCTCCCGTGAGTCCCCAGCACCACAAGGGCCTGCTGGCAACACGGGACAAGGGTTGCGCTCGTTGCGGGACTTAACCCAACATCTCACGACACGAGCTGACGACAGCCATGCACCACCTGTACACCGACCACAAGGGGGACCCTGTCTCCAGGGTTTTCCGGCGTATGTCAAGCCTTGGTAAGGTTCTTCGCGTTGCGTCGAATTAAGCCACATGCTCCGCCGCTTGTGCGGGCCCCCGTCAATTCCTTTGAGTTTTAGCCTTGCGGCCGTACTCCCCAGGCGGGGAACTTAATGCGTTAGCTGCGGCACGGACGACGTGGAATGTCGCCCACACCTAGTTCCCAACGTTTACGGCGTGGACTACCAGGGTATCTAATCCTGTTCGCTCCCCACGCTTTCGCTCCTCAGCGTCAGTATCGGCCCAGAGATCCGCCTTCGCCACCGGTGTTCCTCCTGATATCTGCGCATTTCACCGCTACACCAGGAATTCCGATCTCCCCTACCGAACTCTAGCCTGCCCGTATCGACTGCAGACCCGGGGTTAAGCCCCGGGCTTTCACAACCGACGCGACAAGCCGCCTACGAGCTCTTTACGCCCAATAATTCCGGACAACGCTTGCGCCCTACGTATTACCGCGGCTGCTGGCACGTAGTTAGCCGGCGCTTCTTCTGCAGGTACCGTCACTCACGCTTCTTCCCTGCTGAAAGAGGTTTACAACCCGAAGGCCGTCATCCCTCACGCGGCGTCGCTGCATCAGGCTTCCGCCCATTGTGCAATATTCCCCACTGCTGCCTCCCGTAGGAGTCTGGGCCGTGTCTCAGTCCCAGTGTGGCCGGTCGCCCTCTCAGGCCGGCTACCCGTCGTCGCCTTGGTAGGCCATCACCCCACCAACAAGCTGATAGGCCGCGGGCTCATCCTGCACCGCCGGAGCTTTCAACCCTCCCCCATGCGAGGAAAAGTGATATCCGGTATTAGACCCCGTTTCCAGGGCTTGTCCCAGAGTGCAGGGCAGATTGCCCACGTGTTACTCACCCGTTCGCCACTAATCCACCCCGAAAGGCTTCATCGTTCGACTTGCATGTGTTAAGCACGCCGCCAGCGTTCGTCCTGAGCCAGGATCAAACTCTCCGTGAATGCTTCACCGGTCATCCGGTTCACACACACGAGAGCGGAACCGTCGGCCGGAATAAGACCGGACGGTCCACAGCATCCTCGCTGTGTTGTGTTTCAAAGGAACCTCAACCCAACCCCAAAGCTGGGGGAAGGTCGGGGTATCAACATATCTGGCGTTGACTTTTGGCACGCTGTTGAGTTCTCAAGGAACGGACGCTTCCTTCGTACTCACCCTCTCGGGCTTTCCTCCGGGCGCTTCCCTTCGGTATTTCGTGTCTCCGACTCTATCAGACTCTTTCGGCGGTGTTTCTCCCGCTTCCAGATATCCAATGGCCTTCGGAGGGGCCTTTTGCCTTTCGACTGATTCCGACTTTATCAGAGTTGTCCGAGTCGGATTCCCCCACTCTCACTCGGGGTCCGTATGCCGTCTGGACGACTCGCGTGCCCCGTGAGGTGGAGCCGTAAACGTACTGGAGCGGTGGGCTTCGAAGCAAATCGAAGCCCACCGCTCCCGGACGCGCCGTCAGCGGCGCGTCCGGGTAAGGCAGTTGTCGTCCTCAGACCTCGACGACGACCGGGAGGATCATGGGACGCCTGCGGTAGGTGTCCGAGACCCACTTGCCCACCTGGCGGCGCACGAGCTGCTGGAGCTGGTGCGGTTCCGCGACGCCGTCCGCGGCCGATTTGGCGATGGCGTCCACGATCCTGGGCAGGACCGCCGCGAACGCCGCGTCCTCGATGCCGGAGCCACGGGCCTGGAAGTGCGGGCCCCCGACGACCTTCCCCGTCGTGGAGTCGACCACCACGAAGACCGAGACGAAGCCCTCGTCGCCGAGGATCCGGCGGTCCTTGAGGGAGGTCTCGGTGACGTCGCCGACCGAGAGGCCGTCGACGTAGACGTAGCCGGCCTGGACCTTGCCCACGATCCTGGCCCTGCCGTCGACCAGGTCGACCACCACGCCGTCCTCCGCGATGACGATGTGGTCCTTGGGCACCCCGGTCAGCGCGCCGAGTTCGGCGTTGGCGCGCAGGTGGCGCCATTCCCCGTGCACCGGCATCAGGTTCTTCGGCTTGCAGATGTTGTAGAAGTACAGCAGCTCGCCGGCCGAGGCGTGACCCGAGACATGGACCTTGGCGTTGCCCTTGTGGACGACGTTCGCGCCCCATCGCGTCAGACCGTTGATCACGCGGTAGACCGCGTTCTCGTTGCCCGGGATGAGGGACGACGCGAGGATCACCGTGTCGCCCTGCACGATCCTGATCTGGTGGTCGCGGTTGGCCATGCGCGAGAGCGCGGCCATCGGTTCGCCCTGGGACCCTGTACAGACGAGGACCACCTCGTGGTCCGGAAGGTCGTCGAGGGTCCGGACGTCCACGACCAGTCCGGCGGGGACCCGGAGATAGCCGAGGTCACGGGCGATGCCCATGTTGCGGACCATGGAGCGCCCGACGAAGGCCACGCGGCGGCCGTACTCGTGCGCGGCGTCGAGGATCTGCTGGATGCGGTGGACGTGGCTGGCGAAGCTGGCCACGATGATCCGCTTCTGGGCGTTCGCGAAGACCTGGCGCAGGACGCCCGAGATGTCCCGCTCGGGCGGGACGAAGCCCGGGACCTCGGCGTTGGTCGAGTCCGAGAGCAGCAGGTCGATGCCCTCCTCGCCGAGCTTGGCGAAGGTGGGCAGGTCGGTGAGCCTGCGGTCCAGCGGGAGCTGGTCCATCTTGAAGTCGCCGGTGTGGACCGCCATGCCCGCGGGGGTCCGGATGGCGACGGCGAGGGCGTCCGGGATGGAGTGGTTGACGGCGACGAACTCGCAGTCGAACGGTCCGATGCGCTCCCGGTGGCCCTCGTTGACCTCGAGGGTGTAGGGGCGGATGCGGTGCTCCTGGAGCTTGGCCTCGATCAGCGCGAGGGTGAGCTTGGAGCCGATCAGCGGGATGTCCGGCTTCAGCCGGAGCAGGAAGGGGACGCCGCCGATGTGGTCCTCGTGGCCGTGCGTGAGCACGATGCCCTCGACGTCGTCCAGCCGGTCCCGGATGGTCGTGAAGTCCGGGAGGATCAGGTCGATGCCGGGCTGCTCCTCCTCCGGGAAGAGGACACCGCAGTCGACGATCAGCAGGCGACCGCCGTACTCGAAGACCGTCATGTTGCGGCCGATCTCCCCCAGGCCGCCGAGCGGGGTGACGCGCAGGCCGTTCGGGGGGAGCTTCGGCGGGGCACCGAGTTCGGGATGCGGATGACTCAAAAGACTCTCCTCACCACACGCGCCACGTACCGCTGAGGCACGTGGCGCGCATGACATTCGTGCACTTGCTGTTGTCTGCTTCGGCGTATTCGGTTACCGGATATTCAGTTGTGAAGTCTGTGGTCAGAGCTGCACTCCGCCGGCCGCCAGGTCGATCCTGAGCTGCGCGGTCTCGTGTTCCGTGAGCTCGACGAGCGGGAGGCGGAGCGGACCGGCCGGCAGGTTCTGGAGCGCGAGCGCGCTCTTGGACGTGATGACGCCCTGCGTGCGGAACATGCCCGTGAAGACCGGCAGCAGCTTCTGGTGGATCTCGGTGGCCTTGTGGACGTCGCCGGTGAGGTGCGCGTCGAGGAGCTGGCGCAGCTCCGGGGTGACCACGTGGCCGACGACGGACACGAAGCCGACCGCGCCCACCGAGAGCAGCGGGAGGTTGAGCATGTCGTCGCCCGAGTACCAGGCGAGGCCGGACTGGGCGATGGCCCAGCTGGCGCGGCCGAGGTCGCCCTTGGCGTCCTTGTTGGCGACAATGCGCGGGTGCTGGGCGAGCCGGACGATGGTCTCGGTGTCGATGGGGACACCGCTGCGTCCGGGGATGTCGTACAGCATCACCGGGAGGCCGGTCGCGTCGGCGATCGCGGTGAAGTGCCGGAAGAGGCCCTCCTGGGGGGGCTTGTTGTAGTACGGCGTCACGGCGAGGAGGCCGTGCGCGCCGGCGCGCTCCGCCGCGCGGGCCAGTCCGACGCTGTGCTCCGTGTCGTTCGTGCCGACGCCGGTCACGATGTGGGCCCGGTCCCCGACGGCCTCCAGGACCGCCCGGACGAGCTGCTCTTTCTCCGCGTCGCTGGTGGTCGGCGACTCACCGGTGGTGCCGTTCAGGACGAGGCCGTCGTTGCCTGCGTCCACCAGATGGACAGCGAGCCGCTGCGCGCCGTCGAGATCGAGCGCGCCGTCCGCCGTGAAGGGCGTGACCATGGCGGTGAGGACCCGCCCGAAGGGAGTCTGCGGAGTGGAGATCGGAGCCATGGGTAACACGCTACTCGCTGCTCAGCTCGCGGCGCCCCCTTGGGGCACGGGACAGAAGGAGCCCGGCACTGCCTGCTCGGGGGTTCAAGCAGTGCCGGGTCCGTTTGATCAGCCTAGATGAACTTATCCAAACGCCGCAATCCGGACAGCTGGCTCGATCGGCCCCGCCGCCCGTGTCTCAGGGCGCGATCCGGCCGTTGGCGTTGAAGGCCGCGTGAGTGAGCGGCATCAGCCGGGCCCAGTGCTCCTCCATCCGCTCCCCCACCATCTCGATCTCGCGCTGCGGGAAGGACGCCACCTTCGCCTGCTCGTGCTGGGTACGCAGGCCGAGGAAGTGCATCAGCGAGCGCGCGTTGCACGTGGCGTACATGGACGAGAACAGGCCGACCGGGAGGACCGAGCGGGCCACCTCCCGGGCCACTCCGGCCGCGAGCATGTCCTGGTACGCCTCGTAGGCCTGGAGGTAGGAGCGCTCCATCGTCCGGCCGACCAGCTCCTGCTGCTCCGAGGTCCCCTCGACGAACACGTACTTCCCCGGGCGGCCCCGCTGGACGAGTTTGCGCTCGGGGCCCGGCACGTAGAAGACGGGCTGCAACTCGCGGTAACGGCCCGATTCCTCGTTGTACGACCAGCCCACCCGGTGCCGCATGAATTCGCGGAAAACGAAGATCGGGGCGCTGATGAAGAAGGTCATCGAATTATGCTCGAAGGGGCTGCCGTGGCGGTCCCGCATCAGGAAATTGATCAGGCCCTTCGACCGCTCGGGGTCCTTCGACAGCTCTTCCAGGGACTGCTCGCCCGCGGTGGAGACCCGTGCCGCCCACAGGACGTCGGAGTCCGCCGCCGCGTGCTTCACCAGCTCGACGGTGACATCGCCGCGGAAGCTCGGTTTGGTGTCGGGGGCGTCCGGGGTCTCGGGGGTGTCGCTCACCTGGGGTCCTTCCCATCGCGTCGCTCGGGCGGCGCCCACTCTACGGCGCGGCACCGACAGGGCGGCATCCCGCTCGGGGGGAGGGGCGGCGGGGCCGCATCCGGGCCGCAGCCCCGCCGTGCACCGGGCGGGCCGGGCCAGGGAGCGTGCATTCGTCGGCCAATTCCGGGAATGCGGGCACCTAATCGCGGTGTTGCACGTCTCACTCTGTAGCAGCTGACACGTCAGCAGCGTTCCACAACGAGTTCGCCGTTCCATCACGAGATCACAAGGAGTTCCCTCCATGTTCCGCCGGCGAGAGGCCGTTCCCTTCGCGTTCGTCGCCGAGGCCGACCGCTTCCGCAGCAATGTCACTCCCCCTCCGAGGCCGCGCGCGAGCGTGTCCGACATGGCCAGCCGCACACTCATCGGACTCGTCATCACCGCCGGGTTCGTCGGCTCGCTGCTCTTCGGGCTGCCGGCGTTGGATACCAGCCAGCCGTCCGAACACACCCAGCAGTCCGAGGCGTCACAAGGCCGCTGACCCGTCCGGCCCCCTCGAGTGGTCGGGGCAGGGGCGTGATCGGTAGCCTCACCGGGCACAGCAATCGAGCGTGCTTGTGAGTGAGGATCAGTCGTGCCCCTGCCCTTCCTGACGGCCGAGCGGGCTTTCGACGCGGCCGACGACGTCGCGTTGCCGTTCGACGATCACGACAACTGGCGGCGTCCGTACCGCCCTGGCCCCTGGCGGGTCGCGGCGGCCGCGCTGCTTCTGCTGCTCGCCTCGTTCATCCTGCTCTCCGCGATGGTGATCGCCTTCGCGGGAGCTCTGTCGGCGGCCATGGTCTGCCTGGGCATCGCCTTGGTGGTGATCGCGGTCGCGCTGCGGATCCTGCGCGCCGGGGTCTGGGTGAGCCGGCACGGAGCCCGCCGGGTGACCCTGCTGAGTACCACGACAACCACGTGGGAGCAGGTCACCGCCGTCCGTACGGTTCAGCAGCCGGTGCGCTGGCTCGGGCTGCCGCGCACCGTTCAGGGGCAGGCGCTCCTGCTCGAGCGACGGCAGGGTGAGCCGTTGACGCTGCTCACCGACCACAACGCGGACTTCCTGTCGCGTCCCGGGGCGTTCGAGCGGGCGGCGGACAGCGTCGAGGTCTGGAACGAGGAGTACTCCGGCGCCTGACAGCCGACCGGTCGGCCGACTTCGTTCGTCGGGCCCCGTACGGTAACGCCTCAAAGAGCACAAGAGAGCACAAAGAGGGAGAGGCCCGGCCACCACGGCCGGGCCTCTCTCGTGCGTCCGGGCCCCCTCTGCCCCCCGGACCGCTCCCCGCGCGCGGGCGCCCCGTCGTGACGGGCTCCACGCACGCCGGACGGCGCTCAGGCCGTCGTCACGGGTTTACCGTCGTGGAGCGCGATGGCCCGCTGCATCGCCTTCCTGGCGCGCGGGGTGTCCCGGGCGTCGTGGTACGCGATCGCCAGCCGGAACCAGCAGCGCCAGTCGTCGGGCGAACGCTCCGTCTCGGCCCGCCGCCGGGCGAAGACGGCGTCGGCCGAGTCCCGGTCGACGCGGCCGCCGGGCGTACGGACCAGTTCGTCCTCGGGGAGGCCGCCCTCGGCGTCCAGTTCCGCCGCGAGCCGGTTGGCGCGCTGGACGAAGCGGGTGTTCATCCAGAGGAACCAGATGCCGATGAGCGGCAGGACCAGCACGGCCAGGCCGAGGGCGACGGTCAGCAGCGTGCCCTGTTCGATCAGCAGGACACCCCGGCTGCCGACCAGGACGAAGTAGACGACCAGGACGGCCGCCGTGACAGCGTAGGTGATCTTCGCGCGCATCGTCCGGTCCGCTCAGCCCAGGTCGAGGAAGTGTTCCAGGCCGAAGGTGAGGCCGGGGGCGGAGACCACGCGGCGCACGCCGAGCAGGATGCCCGGCATGAAGCTGCTGTGGTGCAGGGAGTCGTGGCGGATGGTGAGGGTCTCGCCCTCGGCGCCGAGGATGACCTCCTGGTGGGCGAGGAGGCCGCGGAGGCGTACGGAGTGCACGGGCACGCCGTCGACGTCCGCGCCGCGCGCGCCGTCCAGCGCCGTGACCGTGGCGTCGGGCTGCGGTCCGCTGCCGGCCGCCGCCCGGGCGGCGGCGATCAGCTGCGCGGTGCGGTGGGCGGTGCCGGAGGGGGCGTCCGCCTTGCCGGGGTGGTGCAACTCGATGACCTCGACGGACTCGAACCAGCGCGCGGCGGCCTCGGAGAACTTCATGGTGAGGACCGCGCCGATGGAGAAGTTGGGCGCGATCAGCACTCCGGTGCGCGGGGAGGCGGCCAGCGAGGTGTGCAGCTGCGCCAGCCGCTCGTCGGTCCAGCCGGTGGTGCCGACGACGGCGTGGATGCCGTGGCGGACGCAGAAGTCCAGATTGCCCATCACCGAGGCCGGCGTGGTCAGCTCCACCACGACCTCGGCACCGGCTTCCACGAGGGTCTCCAGCTTGTCGCCCCGGCCGAGGGCGGCGACCAGCTCCAGGTCGTCGGCGGCCTCGACGGCCCGTACGGCCTCGGAGCCGATCCGGCCCCTCGCTCCGAGGACGGCCACGCGCAGCTTGCTCATTGCTCTGTTTCCTTCAGCGTCGGTGATGGACGTCGGTGTGGTCGGCATCGGTAGGGGTGCTGGTGCCAGGCGCCGGTGGTCGTCACGCGGGCCGGGCTCGCGCACCGGTCAGCGGGCGACCGCCTCGTCCAGCCGGGCCGCCTGCTTGTCCTTCAGCGGCCCGATGACCGACAGCGAGGGACGCTGCCCCAGGACATCGCGGGCGACCGCGCGCACGTCGTCGGGGGTGACGGCGGATATCCGCGCCAGCATCTCGTCGACGGACATCTGGGCGCCCCAGCACAGCTCACTCTTGCCGATGCGGTTCATCAGCGCACCGGTGTCCTCCAGGCCGAGGACGGTGGAGCCGGCGAGCTGTCCCACGGCGCGGCCGATCTCCTCGTCGCTGAGCCCCTCGGCCGCGGCGCGGTCGAGTTCGTCGCGGCAGATCTTCAGGACGTCATGGACCTGGCTGGGCCGACAGCCCGCGTAGACGCCGAAGAGGCCGCAGTCGGCGAAGCCGGAGGTGTACGAGTAGACGCTGTAGGCGAGGCCGCGCTTCTCCCGTACCTCCTGGAACAGCCGCGAGCTCATACCGCCGCCGAGCGCGGTGTTCAGCACGCCGAGCGCCCAGCGGCGCTCGTCGGTACGGGCGAGGCCCGGCATGCCGAGGACGACGTGGGCCTGCTCGGTCTTGCGGTTCAGCAGACCGACCCGGCCCGCGGCGCGCACGGCGCGCCGGCCGGCGCGTGGCGGCAGCGGGGTGGCCTCCGTACGGGAGAGGGCCCCGGCCTTCTCGAAGGCGCGGCGGACCTGCCGTACGACGCTGGCGTGGTCCACGTTGCCGGCCGCGGCCACGATCAGGTGGGTGGGGTCGTAGTGCTTCTTGTAGAAGCGGACGATCCGGTCGCGGTCCAGGCCGTTGATCGTGTCGACGGTGCCGAGGACGGGACGGCCGAGCGGGCTGTCGCCGAACATGGTCTCGGCGAACAGGTCGTGCACGCAGTCGCCGGGGTCGTCCTCGGTCATGGCGATCTCTTCGAGGATGACTCCGCGCTCGGCGTCGACGTCCGCGGCCTCGATCAGCGACCCGGTGAGCATGTCGCAGACGATGTCGATGGCGAGCGGCAGGTCGGTGTCGAGCACCCGCGCGTAGTAGCAGGTGTACTCCTTCGCCGTGAAGGCGTTCATCTCGCCGCCGACCGCGTCGACGGCGGCCGAGATGTCGAGGGCGCTGCGCTTGCGCGTGCCCTTGAACAGGAGGTGTTCCAGGTAGTGGGTGGCGCCGTTGAGGGCGGGCGTCTCGTCGCGCGAGCCCACCTGGACCCAGATGCCGAAGGTCGCGGAGCGGACCGACGGCACGGTCTCGGTGACGACGCGCAGGCCGCCGGGGAGCGTCGTACGGCGGACCGTCCCGTTCCGCTGGGCTCCGCCTTTGCTCATGATTCCCCCTCGGAGCCGCGGCTCCCGTTCTCGCCCTCGATCAGGGTTTGGGTACGGGCGACGGCCCGCGCCTCCGAGGAGGGGCGGGCCGTCGCCTTGGCGCTGCACGTCACGAGGCAGCGTCGTCCTTCTTGGTGTCCACGCCGTCCTCGCCCTCTTCGCCCTCGACGACGGGGATGAGGGAGAGCTTGCCGCGCTGGTCGATCTCGGCGATCTCGACCTGGACCTTCTGGCCGACGCCGAGGACGTCCTCGACGTTCTCCACGCGCTTGCCGCCGGCGAGCTTGCGGATCTGCGAGATGTGCAGCAGTCCGTCCTTGCCCGGGAGCAGCGAGACGAACGCGCCGAAGGTGGTCGTCTTGACGACCGTGCCCAGGTAGCGCTCGCCGACCTCCGGCATGGTCGGGTTGGCGATGCCGTTGATCGTGGCGCGGGCGGCCTCGGCGGCCGGTCCGTCGGCGGCACCGATGTAGATCGTGCCGTCGTCCTCGATCGTGATGTCGGCGCCGGTGTCCTCCTGGATCTGGTTGATCATCTTGCCCTTGGGGCCGATGACCTCGCCGATCTTGTCCACGGGGATCTTGACGGTGATGATCCGCGGGGCGTTGGGGGACATCTCGTCCGGGACGTCGATGGCCTCGTTCATCACGTCGAGGATGTGCAGGCGCGCGTCGCGGGCCTGCTTCAGCGCGGCGGCCAGCACGGAGGCGGGGATGCCGTCGAGCTTGGTGTCGAGCTGGAGCGCGGTGACGAAGGTCTTCGTGCCGGCGACCTTGAAGTCCATGTCGCCGAAGGCGTCCTCCGCACCGAGGATGTCGGTGAGGGTGACGTAGTGGGTCTCGCCGTCGATCTCCTGCGAGATCAGGCCCATGGCGATACCGGCGACGGGGGCCTTGAGCGGCACACCGGCGTTCAGCAGCGACATGGTGGAGGCGCAGACGGAGCCCATGGACGTCGAGCCGTTGGAGCCCAGCGCCTCGGAGACCTGGCGGATCGCGTACGGGAACTCCTCGCGCGTCGGCAGCACCGGCGTGAGCGCGCGCTCGGCGAGGGCGCCGTGGCCGATCTCGCGGCGCTTGGGGGAGCCGACGCGGCCGGTCTCGCCGGTGGAGTACGGCGGGAAGTTGTAGTTGTGCATGTAGCGCTTGCGGGTCACCGGGGAGAGGGTGTCCAGCTGCTGCTCCATGCGGAGCATGTTGAGGGTGGTGACACCCAGGATCTGGGTCTCGCCGCGCTCGAACAGCGCCGAGCCGTGCACCCGCGGGATGGCCTCGACCTCGGCGGCGAGCGTACGGATGTCCGTGACGCCACGCCCGTCGATGCGGACCTTGTCCTTGATGACGCGCTCACGGACCAGGGTCTTGGTCAGCGAGCGGTACGCGGCGGAGATCTCCTTCTCGCGCCCCTCGAACTGCGGCAGCAGCTTCTCGCCGGCCAGCGCCTTGACGCGGTCCAGCTCGGCCTCGCGCTCCTGCTTGCCGGCGATGGTGAGGGCCTGGGCCAGCTCGGAGCGGACGGCCTCGGTGAGCGCTTGGAGGACGTCGTCCTCGTAGTCCAGGAAGATCGGGAACTCGCCGACCGGCTTGGCGGCCTTGGCGGCGAGGTCCGACTGGGCCTTGCAGAGGACCTTGATGAAGGGCTTCGCGGCCTCGAGACCGGCGGCGACGACCTCCTCGGTGGGGGCCTCGGCGCCGTCCTTGACGAGCTGGATGGTCTTCTCGGTGGCCTCGGCCTCGACCATCATGATCGCGACATCGCCGTCGTCCAGGACGCGGCCGGCGACGACCATGTCGAAGACGGCGTCCTCGAGCTCGGTGTGGGTCGGGAAGGCGACCCACTGGCCCTTGATCAGGGCGACACGGGTACCGCCGATCGGGCCGGAGAAGGGCAGGCCGGCCAGCTGCGTGGAGCAGGAGGCGGCGTTGATGGCGACCACGTCGTAGAGGTGGTCGGGGTTGAGCGCCATGATCGTCTCGACGATCTGGATCTCGTTGCGCAGGCCCTTGCGGAAGGACGGGCGCAGCGGGCGGTCGATCAGGCGGCAGGTGAGGATGGCGTCCTCGGAGGGGCGGCCCTCCCGGCGGAAGAAGGAGCCGGGGATCTTGCCGGCCGCGTACATCCGCTCCTCGACGTCCACCGTGAGGGGGAAGAAGTCGAGCTGGTCCTTGGGCTTCTTGGAGGCCGTGGTGGCCGACAGCACCATCGTGTCGTCGTCCAGGTAGGCGACGGCGGAGCCGGCGGCCTGGCGGGCCAGGCGGCCCGTCTCGAAGCGGATGGTGCGGGTGCCGAAGGCGCCGTTGTCGATAACGGCCTCGGCGTAGTGGGTCTCGTTCTCCACTAGTGAATTCTCCTCGTCTTCGTCCGGTGCCCGGGTGGCAGGGGACGTGTCGGAGAAGCGCTCCTTGGTGCGGGCCGGTCTTCGATCGAAGCACCCGGTGACGCGGCATGGGCCGGGCCGATCCGGGGGCCACTACCGAGGACCGGCGGCGGCGGAGGTCGCTCCTCCTGATTCGGTTGTGCTCGTTGCGACCAGGTTACTGAGCTTCGCGCCAGGATGACATTCCGGTCGTCCCGGGCGGGGTGTTCACGGCGGGACCGGTACGGGGCGGGTCGCTCGCGGGACCGGTCCTGCGCGGGTACACGGGAGCAGGCCCCCCGCGTACGCGAAAGGAGCGGCCCCCTGGTGGTGGGAACCGCTCCCTTCACGGAGTCTTACTTGGCACCGGCCGCGCCGCGGCGGATGCCCAGGCGGTCGACCAGCGCGCGGAAGCGCTGGATGTCCTTCTTGGCCAGGTACTGCAGCAGGCGGCGGCGCTGGCCGACCAGGATCAGCAGGCCCCGGCGGGAGTGGTGGTCGTGCTTGTGGGTCTTGAGGTGCTCGGTCAGGTCCGAGATCCGGCGCGACAGCAGGGCGACCTGGACCTCGGGGGAGCCGGTGTCACCCTCCTTGGTGCCGAACTCGGTCATGATCTGCTTCTTCGTAGCGGCGTCGAGCGACACGCGTACTCCTCGTGGTCTTCGTGGCCACCGAGTGCCCCAGGTCGAATTCGCTGGGGAGCTTCCGTTACTCGGGAGGCGGGGATCCGCTGAGCGTGCACCGCAGAGCACCTGGCTCCGCCGGTCACGTACGCAAACGGCCGTCGTACAGGCTACCAGCTCGAGCGTGACCGTCCGACCACACGGTCGGACGGCCCCGTCCCCGGCCTCCCGAGGCAGGACAACTAGCTGGTCATCGCCCTCGCCGCGCTGAAGACGTCCAGCGCGGCGAGGCAGAGCGGCACCAGCGAGAGCAGTACCGCGCCCTCGGCGATGTCGAGGAGCCGTCCCCAGAAGGGGGACAGGCCCTTGCGCGGGATGACCAGGCCGATGGCGGTGAGCAGGGCGGCGCCGGCCGCGACGCTCGCGGCGAGCCAGATCGTACGGATGTCGAGGCCGCCGCGGTCGCCGTAGATCAGCAGGTCCTTCACGAGGTCGACCGGCGGGTTCAGGGAGAGCCCGAGGACCAGCAGGGCGATCGCGGCGATCCCGGCCACCAGCACACAGGTGACCTGCGAGGTGTAGCGGAAGAGGCGGGCGCGCATCAGCATGGCCAGACCGGCGGCCAGCGCGAGGAACTGTCCCCAGACGTTGTCGGAGAAGCCGAGGACCGCGGCGGCGGCCACCACGACGGCCGAGCAGCCGGCGGCCAGGCCGAGCAGCATCTCGTGGCCGCGGCGGGCCTGCGCGGCGATGCGGTCGGCGTCGACGGGCTCGCCCTCGGGAGCGGCGTTCGGGTCGGTGTAGGTGTCGTCGCCGAACTCGCCGGCGGCGGCCGAGCGCGGGGAGGCGTAGCCGATGGGCAGCCGCGCGAAGCGTGCGGACAGGCCGGGCAGGAAGGCGACGAGCCCGATGGCGACCGGTGCGCAGACGGCGGCGGTGGCGGTGGCCGACGCCTCGGTCAGGATCATCACGAACGTGGCGAGCGTGCCGACGGTGGCCAGGAAGGTGGCGGCGACGAAGGGCGCGTCACCGCTCGGGGTGAGGGCGA
Organism: Streptomyces hebeiensis; assembly: GCF_052983195.1. Taxonomy (NCBI): domain Bacteria; kingdom Bacillati; phylum Actinomycetota; class Actinomycetes; order Kitasatosporales; family Streptomycetaceae; genus Streptomyces; species Streptomyces hebeiensis. Next base: position 5,971,257 of record NZ_CM129812.1, on the reverse strand, counting down.
CCAGCGCGACGGAGGCGACCAGGACCGTGACGCAGCCCAGCAGGAACTGGAGCCGGCCGGGTCCGGCGCCCGCGCCAGGGCCGATGATCCCGGACCCGCCGATCATCAGCAGCGGCAGCGCGCCGAGGCCGAGCGCGACGGCGGTGGCGCGGTCCGTGTAGACCCGTGCCCGTACCCCGGCGAAGGCCGTGAGCAGCAGGCCGGCGGCGCCCGCGATGATGCCGGGCAGGCTGTGCATGTCGTGCCGGACCGGGTCGGCGAACCACAGGACGAAGCCCATCAGCACGAGCAGCAGCACCCCGCCGACGAGCCCGGCGCCGCGCAGCAGTTCGTCGTTCCACAAGTGGCGGTCGCGCTTGACGGCGGAGGCGACGGCGTCGGAGACGTCGTCGAAGACGGCCGGGGGAAGCGACTCGGCGAACGGGCGCAGGCTGAGCACCTCGCCGTCCAGGACCTGCTGGGCCGCGAGGGTGCGGGAGCCGTCGAGGACGGTGCCGTCGCGGCGGACCAGGTGGTAGCCGGTGGGGGTGCCGGGCGCCTGGGTCTGGCCGGTGAGCCGGAGGATCTCCGGGTGCACGTCGGCGACCGCGATGTCCTCCGGCAGAGCGACGTCGATCCTGCTGTCAGGCGCCACGACAGTGACGCGGCAGAAGCCCGTCGCTGCGGTCGTACTCACGTCTGTTGACCCCCTGGTTCGCGGTTGCGCACGATGTTCGATCCGATGCCGCTCATGTGGATTCGCGGTTGCGCACGATGCGCGCGCCACCCTACCGGGACCCTCCGGTGCGGGCTGCAAGTAGGATCGCCGTCGCGCGGAGGGAGACCGTCGCCACGGGGGCGCCGGTACGGATTCCCCGTCCGAGTTGAGGGATTGATGCTCCGGTGAGCCAGATCGTCGTCAAACGCCCACCACGGTCCCTTCCGCCGGAAGTGCCCAGTGCCGAGCTGACCCTGGAGTCTCCTCCGGAGCTCCCGCGCGGTCAGCAGGAGGGCATGCTGATGCAGATCCTGCCGGTCCTCGGCATGGGCTCGTCGGTGGTCTTCTTCTTCTCGCCGCAGGCGCCTCCGTTCATGCGGATCATGGGCGTGCTGATGCTCGTCTCGACGGTGGCGATGGTCGTCGCGCAGATCGTCCGGTTCCGGCGCGGAACGCAGGGACAGATCGCGGACGTGCGCCGCGACTACCTCAAGTACCTGGCGCAGACGCGGCGTACGGTGCGCAGGACGGCCCGCGCGCAGCGCGACGCCCAGTTGTACCTGCACCCGGCGCCGGAGCAGCTGTGGTCGCTGGTCGCGGAGGGGGCGCGGGTCTGGGAACGCCGCGTCGGGGACAAGGACTTCGGGCAGGTACGGGTCGGACTCGGCGCCCAGCAGCTGTCGACCCCGCTGATCGCTCCCGACACCGCGCCGGTGGACGAGCTGGAACCGTTGTGCGCGGGCGCGATGCAGCGGTTCCTCGCGGTGCACGGCTCGCTGGACGGGCTGCCGATGGCCGTGTCGATGCGCGCCTTCTACCACGTGACGGTCTCCGGTGAGCCGGAGTCGGCGCGGTCCGCGGCGCGGGCGATGGTCTCCCAGCTCGTGACGCTGCACTCCCCTGAGGACCTGATGCTCGCCATGGTGGCGGCGCCGGGCGCGGTGGCGCGCTGGGACTGGACGAAGTGGCTGCCGCACACGCAGGTGCCGGGCCAGGTCGACGGAGCCGGTACGAAGCGGCTGTTCGGGGACGACCTCGGGGAGCTGGAGCAGTTGCTGCGCGGCAGGCTCGACGGGCGGCCCCGGTTCGGCCGGGACAGCCAGCCGGTGCTGGACCAGCCGCACATCGTGGTGGTGCTGGACGGCGGGATGGTGCCGCCGGACTCGCTGTTCGCGGCGGCCGAGGGCCTTCAGGGCGTCACGATCGTCGAGGTCGTGGGCGGTGAGCTGGACGAGCCGCGGGGCGGTCTGTCCGTGGTGGTGCGGCCGGGCCGGCTGTGGCTGGAGTCCGGCGCCGGTCTGGCGTACGAGGGCGTGCCGGACGGCATCTCGCTGCCGGCCGCCGAGGCGCTGGCGCGGCAGCTGGCCCCGCTGCGCACGGGCGGGGGCGACGACGACGAACCGCTGCTCGCCAACCTCGACTTCACGGATCTGCTGAACCTGGGCGACGCGGCGTCGGTCGACGTGGCCCGCACCTGGCGGCCCCGGTCGACGGCCGAGCGGCTGCGGGTGCCGATCGGGGTCGGCGAGGACGGCCAGCCGGTGATGCTGGACCTGAAGGAGGCCGCGCAGGAGGGCATGGGCCCGCACGGGCTGTGTGTCGGCGCGACCGGTTCCGGCAAGTCGGAGCTGCTGCGCACGCTGGTGCTCGGGCTCGCGGTCACCCACTCCTCGGAGACGCTGAACTTCGTCCTCGCCGACTTCAAGGGCGGTGCGACGTTCGCGGGGATGTCCCAGATGCCGCACGTGGCGGCGGTCATCACCAACCTGGCGGACGACCTGACGCTGGTCGACCGCATGGGGGACGCGATCCGCGGTGAGCTCCAGCGGCGGCAGGAGCTGCTGCGCTCGGCGGGCAACTACGCCAACATCCACGACTACGAGAAGGCGCGGGCCGCGGGCGCCCCGCTGGAGCCGCTGGCCTCGCTCGTCCTCGTCATCGACGAGTTCTCCGAGCTGCTCACCGCCAAGCCCGACTTCATCGACATGTTCATCCAGATCGGCCGGATCGGCCGGTCGCTGGGCGTGCATCTGCTGCTCGCCTCGCAGCGCCTGGAGGAGGGCAAGCTGCGCGGCCTGGACACCTACCTGTCGTACCGGATCGGTCTGCGGACCTTCTCCGCGGCGGAGTCGCGCACGGCGCTGGGCGTGCCGGACGCGTACCACCTGCCGTCGGTGCCGGGCTCGGGCTACCTCAAGTTCGGTACGGACGAGATGACCCGGTTCAAGGCGGCGTACGTCTCGGGCACGTACCGCACCGGCGGTCCCGACCTGGCGGTGGGGCAGCTACCGATCGAGCGGCGGCCCGCGCTGTTCACGGCGGTTCCGGTGCCGGTGGTGTACCGGGCGCCGGACCCGGTGGCGAGTGCCGCGGCGCCGGCGCCGGAGGACGACGCGCTGGCGGACACGGTGCTGGACGTCATCGTGCGCCGGCTCGACGGCCAGGGCGTGCCCGCGCACCAGGTGTGGCTGCCGCCGCTGGACCAGGCGCCGACGCTGGACCAGTTGCTGCCCGGGATCGCGCCGACCCCGGAGCGCGGCCTGCACGCGGCCGATTACAGCCGCCTGGGCGGTCTGACCGTGCCGCTCGGTCTCATCGACAAGCCCTTCGAGCAGCGCCGCGAGGTGCTGTACCGGGACTTCTCGGCGGCGGCCGGCCATATGCTCGTGGTGGGCGGTCCGCAGTCCGGCAAGTCGACGCTGATGCGAACGCTGATCTCGTCCTTCGCGCTCACCCACACCCCGCACGAAGTGCAGTTCTACGCACTGGACTTCGGCGGTGGCGGGCTGGTCTCGCTGGCCGACCTGCCGCATGTCGGCGGGGTGGCGTCCCGGCTGGACCCGGAGCGGGTGCGGCGCGCTGTCGCGGAGGTGCTGGGGGTGCTCAACCGGCGCGAGGAGTTCTTCCGCGCGAACAGCATCGACTCCATCGCGACCTATCGGCGCAAGCGCGCGGCCGGTGAACTGCCCGGCGAGGCGTGGGGGGACGTCTTCCTCGTCATCGACGGCTGGGGCCAGTTCAAGAACGACTACGACATGCTCGAGCCGGTCATCTCCGACCTCGCGGCGCGCGGTCTCGGCTACGGCGTGCACGTCGTCGTCACCGCCGCCCGCTACATGGAGGTGCGCGCCGCGCTCAAGGACCAGATGCTCAGCCGGCTCGAACTGCGGCTCGGTGACGTCATGGACTCCGAGTTCGACCGCAAGGTCGCGGCGAACGTCCCGGCCGGGGTGCCGGGCCGCGGCCAGGTGCCGGAGAAGCTGCACTTCATGGCCGGTCTGCCGCGGATCGACTCGGTGAGCGGGGCCGGTGATCTCTCCGAGGGCACGGCGGCGTTCGTCCGGGCCGTGCGGGAGAGCTGGACGGGCCCGGCCGCCCCGACCGTACGGCTTTTGCCGCGCAAGCTGCCGGCCGAGCAGTTGCCGAAGGGCTTCGAACACCCGCGCCACGGGATCGCGATCGGTATCGACGAGACCAACCTGGAGCCGGTCTTCATCGACTTCGAGACCGACCCGTTCTTCATGGTCTTCGGCGAGAGCGAGTCGGGGAAGACGGCCCTGCTGCGGCTCATCGCCAAGCAGATCTCCGAGCGCTACACCCCGGACCAGGCGCGGATCGTGGTCGGCGACTACCGGCGCTCGATGCTGGAGGCCGTACCATCCTCGCACCTGCTGGAGTACGCGCCGATGGCGTCGGCCATGCAGATGCACATGGACGCCATCGGGACGGTGATGACCAAGCGCGCCCCGAAGCCGGACATCACCCCCCAGCAGCTGCGCGACCGCAGCTGGTGGAACGGGCCGCAGCTGTTCGTGTTCATCGACGACTACGAACTGGTCGCGACCAACTCGGGCAATCCGCTCGCGCCGCTGGTGGAGCACCTGCCGTTCGCCCGGGACGTCGGCGTCCGCTTCATCGTGGCGCGCAGCGCGGCGGGCGCCTCGCGTGCGATGTATGAACCGTTCATGCAGAGGATGAAAGAACTCGGCGCACAAGGTGTGCTCCTGTCCGGAGATCCCGGTGAGGGCGACATCCTGGGTGGTGTCCGGGCCCGCCCGATGCCTCCGGGCCGTGGCACCTTCGTCTCGCGCAAGCGGGGCGCGCCGCTGGTGCAGGTGGGCTGGCTGCCGGACCGGTGAGGCGTGCGGTCCCGGGGAACCGGGACCGCACGCACGCCGTGGAGGCGGTTCGTCGAGTACGGGGGAAGCACGTGAGTTTCAACGAGGAGTGGGGCCGGCTGCGCGCCGATGCCACCGAGCGGACGGCCCGGGGCACCGCCCCCGGCGCCACCGGGGCCGCACCACCGGAGCCGGGTCCGGACGCGGACGCCGTCCAGGAGGCCCGCGAGGCGGTGCTGGAGCGGCTGGCCGACTTCCGCAGTACGGCGGTGCTGGTGCCGCTGGACGCCGAAGGCGGGCTGTGGACGGCGCCGTTGGGCGGGCTCGACTGGATCTGCGCGTTCACCGACGAGGCGGCGCTGGCGCGGTTCGCCGAGGCCAGGGGCGAGACGGAGCGGCAGTGGCCGTACCGTACGGTGCTGGGCTCCCGGCTGTTCGACGAGGTCGTTCCGGCGCTGGCGTTCCCCTGCGGGGTGGCGCTGAACGCCGCGGGGCCGGACGGCGCGACCTTCCCGCCGGTCCGGGGCATCGTGCCGGACTCGGCGGCGCTGGACGCGGCGCCGGACGGCGGTACGGGCGCGACCGGGGCGTACGGCGGGGGCGCGCTGTGACGGGGCGGGATCCGGACCTCGCGGCGTCCGGCGAAGCGCTCGGCCTGATCACGCAGGGCATCAACGGCACGCTGGGCGAGCTCGAGGAGCTCGGCATGGTCGGTGAGGCCGCCATGGGCCGGGGCTTCTCCGACCTCGCGCTGACGGGGATGGAGACCGGCCACGACGGGCTGACGGCCACGCTCAAGAACTTCTGCGAGCGCTGGGAGTGGGGGGTGCGCTCGCTCGTCCAGGAAGGCAATGTGTTCGCGGCGGAGGTCGGCCTGTCGGCGGGTGTCTTCCACGAGCAGGAGCAGTACCTCCAGGGCAGCTTCAAGATCCTGACGAACTCCGCGATGGGCAATCCGTACGCGACGGAGGACGAGATCCTCGAGAAGGACTGGGGCGAGGTCCTGTCGAACAACGCGTACACCCAGGTCCGCGACGCGGATTACAGCCGGGAGTCGTTCGACGAGGCGTACGAGAACAGCAAGCAGGCGTGGAAGGGCGCCGCCTGGGACGCCAGTACGTCCTCCATCTCGCCGGCGAACCAGATCATCGACGCGGCCGGTCTGCGTGACGACGTGGACGACGCGATGCGCGACACCCTCGGGCCGCCTCCCGAGGAGCAGCGGCGGGCCGCCGGTCAGGAGGGCCGGGGCTGATGGGTGTCGGGGACCTCATCGACGGCGGCAAGGAGCTGGCCAACAAGGGCCTGGGGAAGCTGGAAGAAGGCTTCGACGCGGGGAAGAGGGCGCTCGGGGAGGGCGTCGACTGGACGACCGACCGGATCGGCGACGGGCTGGAGTACGTCGGTGCCGACGACTGGGCGGACGCCGTCGAGGACTGGGGCGACGACACGGCCTCCGGCCTCGGCGCCTCGGTCGGGGAGCAGCAGCTCGGCGAGACCGAGGAGGCCGACGAGCTCGTCCACGGCAAGCCCGACAGGATCCGCGAGAGCGCGGGCCACATGAGCGATTTCTTCACCGCGCTCGACAACGTCGGGCAGGGCATGAGGAGGCTCGACTCCGCGCACTGGAAGGGCGAGGCGGCGAACGCCTTCCGCGCCGAGTTCGCGATGCACCCCGCCAAGTGGCTGCGCGCGGCCGACGCCTGCGAGGCGGCGGGCAAGGCGCTGACGGCCTACGCCTCCACGGTCACCTGGGCGCAGGGGCAGGCACAGGACGCGATCGACCTCTACAAGAAGGGCGAGCAGGCGTCGCGGCGGGCCGTCGAGGCCTACAACAGCAAGGTCGACGCGTACAACGCGGACATCAGGGCCGACCGGGACCCCGGACCGAAGCCGGAGCCGTTCCACGACCCGGGGAGGAAGGACCGGGAGGACGCGCACGCCCTCCTGGCAGAGGCCCGCAGGCAGCGCGACGAGGCCGCGGAGACCGCGCGGAACGCGATAGACGCGGCGATGGCGCACGCGCCCGAGGAGCCGCCTCCGCTCAGCCGGGCCGCGTCCGCGTACGTGGACGGCATGGGCGCGCTGGCCGTGGAGACGACCCATGTGGTGGGCGGTGTCGTCAAGGGCACGGCCGGCCTGCTCAACTTCGCCCGGGGCCTCAACCCGCTGGACGTCTACAACCTCACGCACCCGGCCGAGTACACGCAGAACGTCAACATGACCCTGGCCGGGCTGGTCTCGACGGCGGCGCACCCGGAGCGCATCCCGGGCGCGCTGATCGACAGCTTCAAGGGCGACCCGAGCGAGGGGTTCGGCCGGCTGCTGCCCGAGCTGATCGGCACGAAGGGGCTCGGGAGCGTACGCACGGGCGTGCGGGTCGCGGCCAGGGAGGGCGCGGAGGAGGCGGTGGAGCAGGGGGTCAGGAAGGCGGCGCGGGAGGGCGCGGAGGAAGCGGCCGAGCAGGGGGCCAAGCACGCGCCCAAGGACTGGAGCGACCTGGCGCGCCCGACGGAGCAGGTGACGGAGAGGGCGATCCACGCGGATTCCGTGCCCTCGCACCGGGCGCGGGAGTTCCTGGACGACCAGTACCCGTGGATCAGGGAGATGAACAACTACCCGAACCCCGGCTACACCCACAACTGCACGAACAACGTGGTCACTCTGGACCGCAGGCTGGACGGCGTGGAGGTCTCGGCGGCGCGCAAGGGAGAGGCCGGCGGCGTGCCGTACGAGCAGCTGGGCGTGAAGCCCGAGGCGCATGTCCGGGGGGTCAGCTACGACGACATCATCCGCGACCTGAACGGCCGCGGGGACGGCGCGCGGAGTGTCGTCGCCATCCGCCGGCTCGACGGCACCGGACATGTCTTCAACGCCGTGCAGACACCGCATGGAACGGTGTTCCTGGACGGTCAGACCGGCTCGCTCGCGACGTTGGAGACCTCGGGTGTCCAATATGTCGGCTACGTACCCTATGGATAGGACTCCGAGGACCCAGTCATGATCAGCAAGAACGACGCCCTGGTGGCGGCCCGCTCCTTCGTCACCGCATCGCTCGGCGACCAGCAGTACACGATCGTGATGCTGCCGGAGGAGAGTTACGAGCGACGTCTGTGCTGGGTGGTCCGCTTCGACACGCAGGAGAGCATCGACAGCGGTGATCCGTGGAAGGGGCCGCTCACGCGTGTCGTGGTCGTACCGAAGGACGGCTCGGACGTCCACTACCCGCCCTCCCCGCTGCCCCTGGACAGGTACCTGGACATGGTCGAGCGCGGCGAGTGGCCCCCCGCACGGAACAGGTGAACGATGTACGACCCTCAGCAGCAGGCACAGCGCTGGCTCGACGCCACCTACCACGGCCTCGTGGAGCTGGCCACCCCCGGTCCGGTCGCCCAGGACGCGCACACCTGGCTCTTCGCGTGCCGCACGAAGCCGCAGCCCGGCTATCCCCGGACCCCCATGCTCGCCGCGTCGGTGGCCGTGCCCAAGAACGGCATGCCTCCGTTCCATCCGGCCGCGGACGACCCCTGGGGCGATCTGAACGCGTTCGCCCGGGCGCCGGTGGCGCGCGAGCCCGCCGCGCAGGCGCGGCGGCTGAACGCGCGCGGATGCGTGGTGACCGTGTCGGCGACCATGGGCGGGGCTCCGGCGAGCCCGCTGCCCTGGTCCCCCGCGCACGAGGCGCCGGGCTGGTGGGAGCTGCTGCTGAAGCGGTACTTCCCCGGCGCCGAGAAGATCTCGTGCGCGAGCTGGGACGAGGTGATCGTCGCGGCCCGGGAGCCCGGGCCCGGCACCGGAGGTGTGGTGTGGGTGCGGCGGGAGATGGCCGGTGAGGAGGTCAGCGGCCATCTGGTGTACGCGCACAACGACAACGGCCGGGTCGTCCTCCTGGACGGGATGACGGGCGGGCTCGCGCGGCTGGACGTCGCGGGCCTGCGGACCCTGACCTTCGCACGGCTGCGCCCGGCCGACGGGGTTCCCGCCCCGGCCCCCGACCCCGTACGGCAGGCGGCGGGCGACCTGCGTACGGCGGTGGAGAAGGCGGAGGCGTGGCTGCTGCGCACCTACGACGAGCCGGTGGAACTGGTGGAGCCGGACGCGTCCGACGAGATGGCGCGGGGCTGGCTGTTCGCCTGCGAGAGCGGGGAGTACCGCCGGGGCGGCGACTGGTCGCGGGCCATGCTGGACGCGGCGGTGGTCGTGCCCAAGGACCGGGGTGAGCCGTTCTGCCTGCCCAACTCCTCCCCCTGGTCGTGGCTCGACGCGTGGAACGGCGGTGCGGAGCCCGGCGACGGCACGCTCTCGCTCCCGCCGCGTCCGGGCACCGCCTCCTGGCTGACACCGACCCTCCGGCAGTTGGGCAAGCCGGTGGCGGTGGCGGAGCACGCCGACTGGGACGGCGTGCTGGCGGAGCTGGCCGAACTGCCCGTCGGTGGCCGGGCGCTGGTGTGGGTGCGCCGGAAGGACGCGCGGGGACGCGAGAGTGTGGGACTGCTCCTGACCGGTTTCCGGTCGGAAGAGGGCAGCGGACTGGTCGACAGCAGTGCCGATCCGGTCACGGATCTCCAGTCCGTCGGGGCGGCGGGCTTCCGCTTCATCCGTTATCGCTGACACGCCTTCCGGCAGGTGGGAGCGCCAGTAGGCTGACCACCGTAGCCCGTACGCAATGCCCGGGAGGGAACGCACCGATGGCCGACGCAGTCGACAAGGAACGGCAGAAGGAAGAGCTGTACGCGCTGGACATCAGCGGGGTGGAGTGGCAGGGCGCGCCCGGCACGACGCCGGACGAGGAGCGGGTCGAGATCGCCTATTTGCCGGGCGGCGGCGTCGCGATGCGGTCGTCACTGGACCATGACACGGTCCTGCGGTACACGAAGGCCGAGTGGGACGCGTTCGTCCTGGGCGCGCGGGACGGCGAGTTCGACATCAAGTAGGGCCCCCGGTTCACGCGGCGCGACGCGCGTGGCGGCCCGGGCGAAAGACGGCAGAAGGGGGTGTCCGCCGAAGCGGACACCCCCTTCCTTGGTGTGGGTGCGCCCCAGGAGCGCCGTACGGGGCCTGGATCAGCCCATGCTCATACGGAAACGGGCCGCGTTGCCCTTGTCGGTGTCCTGGTAGCCGATGACGGACTCGTCCAGGAGCTGCGCGATGCGCTGGAGGTCCTGGTTCATGCCCTCCATCTGCCGGGTGAGCACGTCCTGGGCCTCGCGGTAGGCGGTCTTGGCCTCACCGTCCCAGTTCTCGGCGACCCGGTTGACCTGGCCCATCAGCGTGCCGAGCTCGGTGCTCAGCTGGGAGGCGGTCAGCCGGGTGTCGCTGGCCGCCTGGGTCACGGTGTCGTAATTGACGGCAGTCGTCATGTCGGTCTCCTCAGAAGGGTGTTCGGCGGGAGGTGGCGGACGGCCGCTCAGGCCATGCCGAGGATGGCGCTCTGGCCACCGGCGGTGTCGTCCATCCGCCGGAAGGACTGGATGCGCTCCTGCTCCTGCTGCGTGAAGCCGTCGGCACTCATGCGCATGATCTCCTCGAGCTCGATCAGCTTCACGCGCATGTCCCTCAGCCGCTTGTTGAGGCGGTCCTGGACGATGTCGTACTCCTTGCTGGCCGCACCCTGCCAGCCCGCCTGGATGCGGTCCACGACCCCGTTCAGGGAGGTGATACGAGACTGCAGCTCGTCATGGAAGTTCTGGATCTTGCCGGCGAGGCCGATCTGTTCCTCGCTGGTTACGTTCAGGTCTTTCGACATCTTTCCCCTTCTTCCTGTCTTGCCGCTCTCGCGCTCCTTGAAGGAGCGCAGTGGACGGGAAGCATCTGGATGCCGCCCCCGTGTGGGCCCACTCCCGTGGCCCCGTCGGTAACTTTAACCAGTCGGTACGACAGTTCCAACTGCAAAGTCAGACATGGATATTTGATTCGCTTCTGCCCCGTCGGGCGGCTTTCGCCCGGGTGTCCCTGACCACCGTGGCCGTGCCCGCGACGACCGCGACCAGCACGGCGCCGATGCCCAGCGCGTAGGTGGCGTAGCGCTCCGTCCGCTCCTGGGGGGTCTCGGACATCGCCAGGTGCGCGGGCTCGGGTGCGGGAGCCTTCGGCGGGCCCGGGTCGGGGCGCGGTGACTCGGGCGGCGTGTCGTCCTCGGTGAGCGCGCGGACCGGGTCGACGACTCCCCAGCCGACGAAGCTGTCATGGCCGTTGATGCTGCGCTCGGCGGTCTGCTCGATCTGGGCGACGATGTTGCGCGCCTTCCAGTCGGGGTGTTTGGCGCGCAGCAGCGCGGCGACACCGGCGACGTACGGGGCGGAGAAGCTGGTGCCGCTGTCGGAGCACTGGCCGAAACCGGGCACGGTCGAGACGATGTCCACGCCCGGGGCCGCGACCCCGACGAACCTGCCCGCCTGGGAGAAGACCGCGCGCTCGTTGTTGCGGTCGGAGGAGGCCACGGCGAGGACGCCGTCGAAGGCCGCCGGGTAGGTGTTCTTCAGCTTGCCGTCCATGCCGTCGTTGCCGGCGGAGGCGACGACGACGATCTCCTTGTCGAGGGCGCGCCGGACGGCCCGGCCGAGGTCCGACTGTTCGTCAAGCGGTTTGGTGGTGTCCTGGGAGATGTTGATGACGTCGGCGTTTTTGGCTATCGCGTGATCGATGCCCTGTGCCATCGTCTTGTCATTACCACTGTTGTTCTGGTCGTTCTGACGGATCGGGATGATGGTCGCCTCGGGGGCGATCCCCACGAAGCCGGTGCCCTTGACGGGCCGCGCGGCGATCAGCCCGGCGACCTTGGTGCCGTGGCCCACCTTGTCGTCCGTGCCGTCGGCGGGCTTGCCCTTCTCCATCTTCTTGGTCAGGATCTCGGTCCCGGCGGATGTGTCGACGGCCGACTTGAGCTGTGGGTTGGCGTTGTCGACACCGGTGTCGATGACGGCGACGCGCACCCCCTTGCCCTTGGTGTCCTGCCACAGTTCGTCCAGCAGCACCCGCTGGAGGGCCCAGGGGGTGCCCTCGATCTGCTTCTTCATGGGGAAGGTGCACTCGCCGCTGCCGTTCAGGGCCGGGGAGGCGGGGCCGGTGGGGCCCGGCCGGTCGTGGCGCCCCTGGGCGTACGCGGCCGGGGACAGCACCGTGACACAGACCAGGGCCGTCGCCCCGGCCAGCCGTGCGGCCACTCCCGTACGGGTCGTACGGGGCGCGCGGGAGTCCGTACGGGCCGTACGGGGCGCGCGGATCGTGGGAATCGACGTCTTCACGCTCCCGCCCTCCTCAAGAACCCTGGGGCTGGCGGGCGCCGTTGGTGTCGAGCCGCGGTCCCTTGGACAGGAACTCCGACCAGGCGATCGGTACCAGTACGGGCGTGACCTTCTCGTAGCCGAGCCGGATCTGCGCCTGGCTGGGCTCCGGGCGGCCGTCCTGCTGCTTCTCCTGGTCGCCGGTGCCGATCTCGGACCGTTCCGCGTCGCTGTCGCCGTTCGCCTGGACCGCGTAGCGCAGTCCGGTGTCGGTGACCAGGAAGAGCGATCCGTCGGGACGGGTCTGGTTGCCCTGGACCTGGGTGTAGAGCAGTCCGGAGCCCGGGGTGACGTAGGTGCTGGTGCCACCGGCGGTGATGTCCGCGGGGTAGGACGTGCCGGCCCAGGTGGACAGCGTCGTACGGCCGTTGTCGTCGACCTTGCGCAGCACGCTGCACACCGTGTCGCGGGCGCCCTCGCCCTCGGTCGCGTTGACCTGGACGGCCTTCTCCTCGGGCCAGTCGTACTTCTCGTCGAAGGCGTCGGCGGAGGGTGAGAACGACGAGAGGTCGACGTTCGAGGCGCCGCCGACCATGTTCAGGGCGTCCGTCTGCGGCGAACTGATCAGCAGCCAGGCGGTGAAGGCGGACACCGGCTCGATCCTGCCGGGCAGGACGACGTAGTGCTGCGGGCCCGAACCGGTCTGCGCCAGCAGGACCATGCCGACCCGGTCCTGTTCGGGAGTGAGTCCACCGCCGACCCCCGCGTCGGCGGTGACCTCACCGGGAATCCCGGGGAACTCGACCGGGCTGCCCGTGTGCAGGGTCGCCAGCCAGTCGTCGGTGACCTGCTGCGGGGGCTTCGTGCCGACGACCGCGAGGGACAGGGCGTCGCCCGGCTCGCCGGGCAGTTGGTACTTCGTACCGGAGGCGTCGACCAGGTAGCGCGTGCTGCCCTTCTGGCCCTGGACGTAGAGCACCTGGCCGCCGGTCAGCCTGTTCTTGCCCTCGGTCCGGGAGGAGTCGCGGTCGGCGAGCACGAAGGCGGCCTTCTGCACGCTCGCGCCGCGCCCGCCGCCGGGCTGCTCGCACACGGCCCAGCGCTTGGCCTTGCCGGCGTCCTTGTCGCCGGGCAGCCGGTCGGGAGCGTAAGGGATGCCGAGGATCGGGCCGCGGGCCGGCTTGCCCGCGTCCAGGATCTTGTCGGGGACCTGGATGACCTTGCCCTGCTGGGGGCTGAGCAGCAGCCTGGCAGAGGCGAGGTTGAGGACCGGGTGGAGCAGCGTCTCCTTGTCCTTGCCCGTGCCCGTGTTGAGCACGACGTACCGGGTCGTCGAGTCCTTGGCGACGATCACATTGGTCTCGGGCCTGGCCCAGTCCTTGGGCGCGGTGGGCTTGAACATGCCCCACGCGCCGAAACCGGCCAGGATCACCGCGCCGAGGATCAGACCCGGCACGACCGCGCGCAGCGGTCTGGGCGCGCCCTCCTCCGTGCCGGTGGGCGAAGGTTGGAGGAATGATGCCACCATGCGCTTCTTCGCGAAGGTGTACGCGTTGAGCTCGTCCCGCCGTGATGCCATGAGTCCCCATCGGTGAAAAAGGCGCGGTCTTCCCCCGGGGGCAGGCCAGTGCCCCTCCCGGCAAACCGTGCCGGTCGCGGCGCTGTCAGTGTGTCCCCCGGGTCCTGCCTGACTGTCGGACCGGCCCCCTACTATGCCTGGAGACCGCGCCCGCGTGTGGGGCGGGTAGGGTGATGCCGCTTTGCCAATGCCCTGCCCGGCCAGGGCGACAGGGACAAAACGGGGGTTCTCCAACATGGCATCCGCGACGCAGACGCGGCGCCGGACGCGGCCCGCGGCGGCCACGCCGCCGTCCACCGCCTCCCCGGCCTCCGCGACACCCGGACTCAGCGCGCGCCCAGGCCATTTCGGCCCGTTCCGCATGCAACAGCTCGTACTCATCGAGGTCGCGGCGGCCCTGCTGCTGACGGCGTGGGTGATCGACGCGCTGCTGCTGGTGCCGGCCGGGGTGATCGCGGTGCTGCTGGTGCTGCTGGCGCTGGTGCGCAGGCACCGGCGGTCGCTCCCCGAGTGGCTCTCGACCGTCGCCGCCCTGCGGGCGCGCACGCGCCGGGCCGCCTCGCTGACGATCCCGCCCGGTACGGAACCGGGACTGGCGCCCGCGGTGGAGTGCGATCCGGCGCTGCGCACGTACTCGTACAGCGACCGCGACCGGCGCCCGGTCGGGATGATCGGGGACGGTACGTTCCTGACGGCGGTGCTCCAGGTCGAGGCGGACGCCACCGCGCTGCGGGCCGACCGCGCCGAGCGTCCGCTGCCGGTGGCGCTCGTCCGGGACGCGCTCGACGTGGACGGCATCCGGCTGGAGTCGGCGCAGATCGTGCAGCACACCCAGCCCGCGCCGGCCCCGCACCTGCCGGAGCAGTCGGTGGCCGCGCGCAACTACGCGCCGCTCCAGGCGCAGACCGGCTCCCCGGCCGTGCGGATCACCTGGATCGCGCTCAAACTGGACCCCGAACTCTGTCCGGAGGCCGTCGCCGCGCGCGGCGACGGGCTGACGGGCGCTCAGAAGTGCCTGGTGCGCGCGGCGGACCAGCTGGCGAGCCGGCTGACCGGTGCCGGGTTCCGTACGACGGTGCTCACCGAGCAGGAGCTGACGGCGGCGATCGCGACCTCCACCTGCGCCAACCCGATGGCCATAGCCCAGGCGGGCCGGGCGGAGACCTTGCACCGGCGCACGAAGGAGACCTCGCGCACCTGGCGCTGCGACGACCGCAGGCACACGACGTACTGGGTGGGCCGCTGGCCGCAGCTCGGCGCCGGCGGGGCCTCGATGCCGCAGCTGATCGCGCTGCTGACCTCGATACCGGCGCTGGCGACGACCTTCAGCCTGACGCTGGGACGCGGTGAGCGACAGGGCGTCACGGTCACCGGCCACGTACGCATCACGGGGCGCAGCGACAGCGAGTTGGTGACGGCCCGCCACGAACTCGAGCGCGCCGCCCGCGGCGTGAAGACCGGACTCGTACGACTGGACCGCGAGCAGGTGCCCGCGATGCTCGCCACTCTGCCGCTCGGGGGGACCCGCTGATGTCCGTGCCCGCCTCGTCCGTACCACCGGCCTCGTCCGTACCGCCCGGATCCGCCGCGCCGCCGTCGGCCGCGGTGTCCGCGGGCCGGCCCGTCCCCTCGTCCGCTCCGGCGCCCGCGCCGGTGTCGTCCAGGAGCGCGGTTCCGCTCGGCAGCGGCGGCAGGCCGCGGATCGGCTTCGGCCTGCTCGGGCCGCGCCGGGAACGCCACGCCCTGTCCGTGGACGACCTCCAGGCGCTGGCCCTGCCGGTCGGTGACGACGGCATGGTGATCGGCGTGGACGCGCACAACCGCCCCGCTGTGCTGGGCCTCAACCGGCCCACCGCGTACGACATCACGCTGATCGGCGGGTTGTGGACGGCACAGGTGCTGACGCTGCGCGCCGCCGCGACCGGGGCCCGGATCGCCGTCGAGACCGGCCGGGCGCACGCGTGGACGGCGCTGGCGCAGGCGGCGGGCGGCGGTCAGCCGTGTGTCACCCTGCACGACGTGGGGCGGGTGCCGCCACAGGGCGCCTCGGCCGGCAGCCCGGTGGTCGTGGTGCGGGACTGCGGAATGCGTCCCCCGCGCGGGCGTGTGGTGTCGGCGCCCTGGCAGGCGGTGCTGACCCTGCTTCCGTATCTCTCCCCGGTGGCGCCGCGGCTGATGGAGAAGTCGGGGCTGGTCGGTGTCCAGCGGGTGTCGCCGGACGAGGCGGCGCAGATCGGCCGGGTGATGCGGCTTCCCCGGGCCGAGACGGAGGCGCTGTCCACCCTGGCCGACGGTGTGACGCTCTGGTGCACGGCGCGCGACCGGCAGTTCGTGATGACGCAGGCGACGGACGCCGAGACCGGCCTGCTGGGCAGCGCGCGCCGGATGGACTGAGGGGTCCTTCGCCGGGCGGGGCTGGTGCCGGGCCGTGGGCCGGTGCCGGCCGCGGCGACGGCAGCCGGACGCGCGGCGGCCGGATCCGCTCGGGGGCGGACACGCACCGGTTCCGCGTGCCCAACCCGGGCCACGCGACCGGCGAGGGGGAACACGCCGTCCGGCCAGGTCCCTGCGGGTGGGGCCCTGCACACACCGGCACACACCGGTGTCACGGACCCCGGGACATGACCGTACGGCTCGCCCGTTCGCGGCCCGCCCGGCCTGCCGTCCCGGCGCCGTTGGCGATTAGGGTGGTGTGTGGGCGCGGCAGCACAGAACCTTCGGGCGGGCCGACCGCGTCGTAACGGGAAGAGCCGGGCGAACCGGACGCACAGATCCGGTCGCTCCAACCCACCACGGCACAAGGGTGCTCGACCACACCAGGAGGCAAAGTGACCGGCGATCGGGACGAGATCCGCGGCGGCTGGAACCGGCCGCCCGCGGAGGATCAGTCCGACGCGGAGCAGCCCGAGATGACGGGTGAGTTCACCATCGACTACACCCCGCCGGCCTGGTACACGCAGAACGCGCCGGGGGACACGTCCGGCGGCGCGCCGGGGGCGTCGGCGTACGCGCCGTCGCCGCCCCCGCCGAACGGCGCGCCCGTCGCCGTGCCGGGCCTTCCCTTGGGCAGTGGCTTCGAACCGAACTGGGCGCCCGCGCCCCCGCCGCCCGCCCCGGCCGCGGACACACCGCCGTCGGGCCGGGCCCCGGCGGACGCCTCGACGGCGGCGCCGACCCCCCCGGCCGCACCGGGACCGGCCGCGCCCGGCCCCGTGCCGCCCGGGCCGCCTGCCCCCGTCGCCGATCCATCGGACCCATCCTCGTCAGCGGCTCAGCCGTTCGGCGGCGGCGACGTGGAGAGCGGGGCCACCATGCGCTTCTCCCCCGCCGCGCTCAAGCGGGAGTTCGCGGAGCGCGAGGCCGCGGCCGAGAAGCAGCGGGCGGAGCAGGAGACGGCCGCGCGCAGCGAGGCCGCCGAGGCGACCGGGCCGGCAGAGCCCGCCGAGGTGACCGGACCCGGCGCTTCCGGCGCCGGCCGTCCGGCCGGCACCGAGGGCACGCCCCCGGCCCCGGCCGCCGCCGGTCCGACGCCACCCGAGGCCGGGAGCGCCTCCGGGGACACCGCCGGCGACGCCCCGGACGCGGCCGACGGTACGAAGGCCGGCGAGACGGCCACGACGGCGGCCTCCACACCGGACCCCGCGGGAGGCGGCACACCGGCCCCGGTTTCTGACATCCCGTCCGATGCGGCAGACGCATCCGAGTCGTCCAGCGCGTCCGAGGCGGCCGAGTTGGTCGAGGCGGAGGAGGGCACCGGCACCGCGCCCACCTCGGACGGTGGCGCCACGGAGACCGCCGACGCCGCCGAGCCGACGGACTTCCCGCTCTCCGCGCCCGCGGACGCGGACGCGGTCCCGGACCGGCGGGAGAAGCCGGCCGCCCCGGAGCCGGAGGCCTCCGAGGGCGGGGCACCGGCGGACGCCATGCCCGCCGTGCCCGCCGACGCGCCCGCTCCCGCCGACGCGGCCGTTCCCACGGACGCGCGGGACACCACTCCGGCCCCCGGCCCCGCGCAGCCCTGGTCCGCGCAGCCGCCCGCGGCCCCGGTGCCGGGGCTGCCCCCGCTGCCGCCCGCCTACCAGCCGGCCGCCCCCGCCCCCGCGCCGCAGTGGCCCGTACAGGCCGGCGGCGCCGAACAGGACGCTCCGCGAGAGGAGGACCGGGCCCAGCCCCCGGCGGCGCAGCAGCCACAGGACCGGCCGAGCCCGCAGGACGCACAGACCCCCCAGGCACCGGAGCAGGCGAGCCCACAGACACCGCAGACTCCACAGACCCCACAAACACCGCAGACACCGGAGGCGTCGGCCCATCAGCCGCCGCACGCCGGTTACGGATTCCCTCAGCAGTCGCGGCCCGGCCAGCCGGGCCCCGCCGTCCCGGCGCCGGGCCCCCAGGCCGGTCCGCCCCCCGGGTACGGCTTCCCCCACCAGCAGGGACAGCCGGGGCAGCAGCCCTCGGCGGCGCAGGGCGGATACGGCTTCCCCCAGCAGAGCGGGCCCGACCAGCAGCCGCCCGCCGCACACGGCGGATACGGCTTCCCCCAGCAAGGCGGCCCCGGCCTGCCCCCCGCCGCGCACGGCGGATACGGCTTTCCCCAGCAAGGCGGGCCGGGCTCGCAGCCCCCCGCCGAGCAGGGCGGATACGGCTTCCCGCACCAGCAGGGTCCGCACGGCCCGCAGCCCGGCGCGCAGGGCACCGGACCGCTGCCCCCGCAGGTGCCGCAGCCCGGACCCGGGACGCCGCAGGTCCCGCCCCAGCACGGGCCGTACGGCGGGCTGCCGCCCCAGGCCCCCGCCCAGCAGGGCCAAGGCCCGGGGCAGGTGCCCGGGCAGGTCCCGCAGCCCGGGCAGGGCGGGCCCGTCGATCCCCGTACCGGCGCCGCCTGGCCCTCCGCCGTCTCGCACGACCAGCGCGAGCGTTCCGTGCCGGGCGCGCCGCTGGGGTACACGGCCGCCGTCGAGCTGTCGTCCGACCGGCTGCTGCGCAACAACAAGCAGAAGGCCAAGAGCAGCCGGAATCCGGCCGGTTCGCGGTTCAAGATCGGCGGCAAGGCGGCGGAGGCCGAGCGCCGGCGCAAGCTCGATCTGATCCGAACGCCGGTGCTCTCCTGTTACCGGATCGCGGTCATCAGTCTCAAGGGCGGCGTCGGCAAGACCACGACGACCACCGCGCTGGGCTCCACCCTGGCCACCGAGCGGCAGGACAAGATCCTGGCGATCGACGCCAACCCGGACGCCGGTACGCTCGGCCGCCGTGTGCGGCGCGAGACCGGGGCGACCATCCGGGACCTGGTCCAGGCGATCCCGTACCTGCACAGCTACATGGACATCCGGCGGTTCACCTCGCAGGCGCCCTCCGGTCTGGAGATCATCGCCAACGACGTGGACCCGGCCGTCTCGACCACGTTCAACGACGACGACTACCGGCGTGCGATCGACATCCTGGGCAAGCAGTACCCGATCATCCTCACGGACTCGGGAACCGGCCTGCTCTACAGCGCGATGCGCGGGGTCCTGGACCTCGCCGATCAGCTGATCATCATCTCGACGCCGTCCGTGGACGGTGCGAGCAGCGCGTCGACCACGCTGGACTGGCTCTCCGCGCACGGCTACGCCGATCTGGTGCAGCGGTCCCTCACGGTCATCTCCGGGGTCCGGGAGACCGGGAAGATGATCAAGGTGGACGACATCGTCCAGCACTTCGAGACGCGTTGCCGGGGGGTCGTCGTCGTCCCGTTCGACGAACACCTCGCGGCCGGCGCCGAGGTGGACCTCGACATGATGCGGCCCAAGACCCGCGAGGCGTACTTCAACCTCTCGGCCCTGGTGGCCGAGGACTTCGCCAGGGCGCAGCAGGCACAAGGGCTGTGGACGTCCGACGGCCAGCCGCCGCCGCACCTGGCTCCGCCGATGCCGGGTCCGGGGCAGCATCCGCAGCAGGGCGGGCCGTTCCCGGGGCCGGCACAGGGCCAGCCGCCGCACGGGCAGCCGCCGTACGGTCCGCCCGCGCAGGGCCGGCCGTACGCTCCCCAGCAGCACCCGCAGCACCCGCAGCCGCAACCGCCCCAGCAGGCACAGCCGCCCCAGCCCTATCCGCCGCAGCACCAGCAGCCTCCGTACCCGTACCCGCCCCAGCAGCAGGGGTGGCAGCAGTCGTCGCCGTCGCAGGCACAGTCCCCGGCGAGCCCGGCCGGTCAGCCGCAGTCCCAGCCCGGCGGCCAGCCGGGCCAGGCCGGCCCGCCGGGTCCGTACGGCCGGCAGCCACCGCACCAGCAGCCCGCCGAACAGGGCGACGCGCAGAGCGGGACCACGCCGCCCGGATGGCCTCGGCAGCAGCCTCCGGGGCCGCCGCCAGCGCCTCAGCAGTAGGGCATCAGAGGTCTGGACCAATAAGGGGCCGCACCGTCCTCACGGTGCGGCCCCTTGGCGTATTACCGCAGACCACACGGGGTTTCAGGAGCCGTTGACGTGGCCTGACACACGCTGATAAACCTTCGCTTCACAAGATGGCGAATCAGTATCAACCCGGCTTCTCCGCGCGAGTGATAACACGAGGTCACCGTCCATGGTCGAAAGCTCCTCCCCGCGCCCTCCGCAGCAGCCCGCCCCGCCGCAGTACACCTCACCGCACGGCGCCTCGCCGTCGCCCGCCCCACGGCGGCCGGCACGGCGCCGTTCGCACCTCCGGCTCCTCCTGGCCTCGGGTGCCGCGTCCACCGCGCTCGTCGCCGGGAGTGTGCTCCCCCTGGACCCGCTGCTTCCCGCGCCCGCGTCGGCCCGGGCCGACGACGGCGGGAAGGTGCTCACCGTCGCGGTCAGCCAGAGCATGGACTCGCTCAGCCCGTTCCTGGCGCAGCGGCTGGTCAGCACCAGCCTCCTCCGGCTCACCTACGAGTACCTGACGAACTACGACCCCGGGGACGCGCACGCGATTCCGGGGTTCGCCACCGCCTGGAAGCCCTCTGAGGACAAGCTGACCTGGACCTTCACGATCCGCGACGACTCGAAGTGGTCCGACGGGAAGCAGGCGACCGCCGAGGACGCCGCGTGGACCTTCAACAAGATGATGACCGACGAGAACGCGGCCACCGCCAACGGCAACTTCACCGCCAACTTCAAGAAGGTCACCGCGCCCGATCCCCGGACGCTGGTCGTCGAGCTGAAGAAGCCGCAGGCCACGATGGCCGCCCTGGACGTGCCGATCGTGCCCAAGCACATCTGGGAGAAGGTCGGCGACTTCTCGAAGTTCAACAACGACAAGACGTTCCCCGTCGTGGGCAACGGTCCGTTCGTCATCACCGACTTCAAGGTCGACCAGTACGTCAAGCTGAAGCCGAACAAGGACTTCTGGCGCGGGGCGCCCAAGTTCGACGAGCTGGTCCTCAAGTACTACAAGGACGGCGACGCGGCGGTGGCCGCGCTCCAGAAGGGCGAGGTGTCCTTCGTCCCCAACCTCACACCGGCCCAGGCCGCCGCGCTGAAGAACGCCGACGACATCAAGGTCAACGACGCGCCCGGCCGCCGCTTTTACGCCCTCGCCACCAATCCCGGCGCCCGGTCCAGGGACGGCAGGACGTTCGGCGACGGCCATCCGGCGCTGCGCGACCCCGCCGTCCGCAAGGCGCTCTTCCAGGCCGTGGACCGTGAGACGATCATCGACAAGGTGTTCCAGGGCCACGCGGTCGAGGGCCAGGGGTACATCCCGCCGCGCTTCGAGACGTACTTCTGGCAGCCGTCGGACGGGCAGCGGATCGCGTACGACCCGGCCGCCGCGGCCCGCACGCTCGACCGGGCCGGCTACCGGAAGGACGGCGGCGGCCGGCGGCTCGACAAGAACGGCAGACCGCTCTCCCTGCGGATCCTGTGCCACGCCACCGACCCGAACGACAAGGCCGTCGGCAAGTACCTCCAGGAGTGGTGGGGCGAGCTGGGCATCGGGCTGAAGGTCGAGTGCCTCGACAACGTCTCGGATCCCTGGCTCGCGGGGGAGTACGACCTCGCCTTCGACGGCTGGTCCGTCAACCCGGATCCGGACTTCGTCCTCTCCATTCACACGTGCGACGCACTGCCCGCCACGCCCAAGGACACCGGCGCCACCGACAACTTCATCTGCGACAAGGAGTACGACCGGCTCTACGTGCGACAGGCGGCGGAGTACGACCCGGCCGCGCGGGCGGACCTCGTCAAACGGATGGAGTCGCGGCTGTACGACACCGGGTACATGAACGTCATGGCGTACCCGAACGCGGTCGAGGCGTACCGTACCGACCAGATCAAGTCGATCACGACGATGCCGGAGGCCGCGGGCAACCTCTGGGGCCAGGACGGCTACTGGAGCTGGTGGTCCGCGGTACCGGCCGACGGCGACGGCGGCTCCGACAGCTCCTCCTCCACCGGTGTGGTCATCGGGATCGGGGCGGTCGTGGTGGCCGCCGCCGCGGCGGGGCTACTCGTCGCGATGCGGCGCCGTTCCACCGCGGAAGACCGTGAATGACCGATGAGCACCGCGAGCACTCCAGGAGTGGTGGCCGACGCCGCCGGCGGCCCGGCGCGGACCGGGCCGACCGGCGCCGGCGCCCGCACGGGCCCGGCGGCCGCCTACGCGGCGTATGTGGCGGGCAAGCTGGGGGGCGCGGTGATCTCGCTGTTCGCCGTGCTGGTCACCAGCTTCTTCCTGTTCCGGATCATCCCCGGCGACCCCGTCCGGGCCATGACACACGGCAGACCGACATCGCCCGAGCAACTGGCCACGATGCGCCAACAGTTCGGGCTCGACCTGCCCCTGTGGCAGCAGTTCACGGACTACTGCGGCAAGGCGCTGACCGGTGACCTGGGCACGTCCTACCAGTTCCACGCGCCGGTCGGTGAACTGATCGCCCAGAAGGTGCCCGCGACCCTGTTGCTGACCGGCGTCGCCGTGGTGATCTACTCGGCCCTCGGCCTCTGGCTCGGCACCCGCTCCGCCTGGCACCGGGGCGGGCTCGGCGACCGGATCGGCACGGGAGTGGCACTGACGCTGTGGTCCGTGCCGTCCTTCTGGCTGGGGCTGCTGCTGATCATCGTCTTCGCCGTGGGCATCGGACCCGTCCCCGGCATGTTCCCCACCGGCGGGATGCAGTCCGGGGACGCCACGGGTGCCGGCCAGGTCCTCGACGTGGCGCACCACATGGTGCTGCCCGTGCTCACCCTGGTCGCGGTGGGGTACGCGCAGACCCTGCTCGTCATGCGGTCCTCGCTGCTGGACGAGATGGGCGGCGACTACCTCACGACGGCGCGGGCGAAGGGGCTGCGGGACGCGGTCGTACGGCGCCGGCACGCGGTGCCCAACGCCCTGCTGCCCACGGTCACGATGGTCTTCATCAACCTGGGGCACGTGGCGGCCGGCTCGATCCTCGTGGAGACGGTCTTCTCCTGGCCGGGCCTGGGCGGGCTGTTCTACCAGGCGCTGAGCGTGCCCGATCTGCCGCTCGTCCAAGGGCTGTTCCTCGTCTTCGCCGGAGCCATGATCGTGATGAATCTGATCGCCGACCTGCTCTATCCGCTGCTCGACCCCCGGGTGGGCCGATGACCTCCGCGCAACCGCCGTCGGCTCCCGTGCCGCCCGGGTCCGCGGGTGCGAGCGCGGCGTCACTCGCCCGGGCCCGCAGGCGGGCCTCCGCCGCGCGCTTCTGGCGGCGGTACCGCGAGCAGCGCGCCGGGCTCTTCGGTCTGGCGGGGCTGGCGCTCGTCGCGCTCCTGGCCCTCGGCGCACCCCTGCTCGTCGGAGCGGACGTACAGAGCGTGACCGATGCCCCGGGCACGGCACTCCAGGCGCCCAGCGCCGAATTCCCGCTCGGCACCGACCAGTTCGGACGCCCGTTGCTGGGCCTGCTGGTCTGGGGCGCCCGGATCTCCCTGGCGGTGGGGCTGCTGGCGGCGGCGCTGTCGGTGGCCATCGGCGCCCTGGCCGGGATCCTGGCCGGACACTACGGCGGCTGGTTCGCCACGGTCGTCATGCGGATCACCGACTGGTTCCTGGTGATGCCGACGCTGGTCCTGGCGATCGTGCTGGCCACGGTGATGTCCCGGTCGGTGTGGACGGTGATCCTGGCGATCGGCGTCACCAGCTGGCCGACGACCGCACGCCTCGTGCGCGCGCAGACCATCGCCGTCGAGTCCCGCCCGTACATCGAGCGGGCGCGGGCGCTCGGCGGCGGGCACGGCCATGTCATGACCCGCCATGTGCTGCCCAATGTGCTGCCTCTCGTGCTGGCACAGACGACCCTCGGCATCTCCACCGCGATCCTGACGGAGGCCACGCTGGCCTTCCTCGGCCTCGGCGACCCGACCGTCGTGTCCTGGGGCGGCATGCTCCAGGACGCGCGGGAGGCGGGCGCCGTGTCGTCCGGGCACTGGTGGTACCTGGCACCGCCCGGTCTGGCGATCGCGTTCGTCGCGCTCGCGTTCACCCTGTGCGGCCGGGCGATCGAGACCGTGCTCAACCCGAAGCTGGGGGTGTCCCGTTGACCGGAGGTGGCCCGAGGACCGGAGGTGACCCGACCACCGGAGCCGTCCCGTCGGCCGGGGGTGTCCCGTCGGCCGACGCGGCCGGTTCCGGCCTGCTGGAGATCAGGGACCTGCGCGTGACGTACGGGACCGGCGCCGACGCCGTGCCCGCCGTCCGGGGCGTCAGCCTGTCCGTCGGCTCCGGCAGCAAGCTGGGCATCGCCGGGGAGTCCGGCTGCGGGAAGTCCACGCTGGCGCTGGCCCTGCTGCGGCTGCTGCCCGCCACCGCGCGGCTGACGGGCGAGATCCTGCTCGACGGCGAGGACGTCCTCACCATGCGGTGGGGGCGGCTGCGGGCCGTGCGGTGGGCGGGCGCCTCGATCGTCTTCCAGGGGGCGATGCACTCGCTGAACGCGGTGCACCGGATCGGGGACCAGATCGCCGAACCGCTGCTGCTGCACCGACGCGCCACCACCCCGGCCGCCGCGCGGACGCGCGTGGCCGAGTTGTTGGAGCAGGTCGGGCTGCCGGCCGCCCGCGCGGACGCGTATCCGCATGAACTCTCCGGCGGCCAGCGGCAGCGCGTGATGATCGCGATGGCCCTCGCGTGCGATCCCCGGCTGATCGTCGCGGACGAGCCGACGACCGCGCTGGACGTGATGATCCAGGCGCAGATCCTGCGGCTGATCGAGCGGCTGGTCGCGGACCAGGGCATCAGTCTGCTGATGATCAGTCATGACCTGGCGGTGCTCGCGGACACCTGTGACCGGCTGGCCGTGATGTACGCGGGCCGGATCGTCGAGGAGGGCCCGGCGCGCGCGGTGTACGGGGCGGCGGAGCATCCGTACGGCCGGGCGCTGTCCGCCGCCTTCCCGCGCATCGGGGACCCGGCCTCGCGGCGGGCCCCGCGCGGGCTGCCCGGCGACCCGCCCGACCCGTCGGCGCTGCCGTCGGGCTGTACGTTCCACCCGCGCTGCCCGGTCGCGCTGGAGGGGTGCGCCCACGAGGACCAGGAACTGCGCGAGGCGGCGCCGGGCCACCGGGCGGCCTGTGTGCGGGTGGGCACGGCCGTGCCGGCGCAGCCGTCGGCGGAGCCGCGGTCATGACGCCCACCACGACCGGGGCCGGGACCAGGACCGGGGCCGGGACCGAAGCCGGCGCCGCCACCGTACGGTCGCCCCTCTGCGGTCACAACAGCCTTGGCAGTCCCGGCAGTTACAGCAGCCCCGGCAGTCTCAGGAGTCAGCCATGACCACCACCGCCCCCGGGCCGTCCGCTCCCGCCACGACGGCTCCGCTGCTCTCGGCCGCCGAACTGCGCGTCACGTTCCCCGGCCGGCGCGGCGCCCCGGCCGCGCGGGCGGTCGACGGGGTGGACCTCGACATCGGTGCCGGCGAGATCGTGGCCCTGGTCGGCGAGTCCGGCTGCGGCAAGTCCACCCTGGCCCGGGCGCTGCTCGGGCTGGTGGAGCCCACGGCCGGCGCGGTGCGGTTCGCCGGGCGGCCCCTGACGTACGGCTCACGCGCCCTCAAGGCGTACCGCAAGCGCGTGCAGCTGGTCCTCCAGGACCCGAGCGGCTCGCTCAATCCGCGGCACACGGTGTACGACGCGGTCGCGGAGGGCCTGCGCGTCCACGGGTACGCGGGCGACGAGCGGGCGGCCGTCGCCGCGGCGCTGTCCCGGACCGGGCTCCGGCCGCCCGAGCGGTTCTTCCTGCGCTATCCGCACGAACTCTCGGGCGGCCAGCGGCAGCGCGTCGTGATCGCGGGGGCGCTCGTCCTGGAACCCGAACTGATCGTCGCGGACGAGCCGGTGGCCTCCCTGGACGCCTCCGTACGCGGCGAGATCCTGGCGCTGCTGCTGTCGCTGCGGGCCGAACTGGGCCTGTCCGCGCTGGTGGTGACGCACGACCTGGGCCTGGCCTGGAACATCGCGGACCGGGTGGCGGTCATGTACCTGGGCAGGATCGTGGAGACGGGCCCGGTCGAGGAGGTCCTGACCGCGCCCCGGCACCCTTACACCCAGGCCCTGTTGTCCGTCCTGCCGGAGTCCGGGGCGCCGCCGGTGGTGCTGACGGGCGAGCCGCCGGACCCGGCCCGGATCCCGGGCGGCTGCCGCTTCCACGCCCGGTGCCAGGTGCTGGCCTCGGGCGACGCGGAGAGGGCGGGGGTGGCGCACCGCTGCCGTACGGCCGACCCGCCGGTCCTGACGGGCGGGGCGGCCCCGCAGGTGGCCTGCCACTGGGCGGCGGCGCGCGTGGAGAGCTGACGAGCCGCCCACTCCGACGACAGGCCGGGAACAACACCGGCCCTGTACGGGCCGTACAGGGCCACGGGACCGAGGACGGGCCGGACGGCCGGACGCCGGACGCCGGACGCCGGACGGCCGGACGCGTACGGGTGCCGGACGCGTACGGGTGCCGCGCCCCGGGCCCGGACTCCCGGGTTCAGACGGCGTCGGCGAGGTCCACGGTGTGGTCGAACACGAACATGTGGCCGGGGAAGTGGGTGATCGTGTAGTCGGCGGCCGCCGCCGGGAGCACCAGCTGAGGTGTCACCCCGCAGGCCCAGAACACCATGGTGTCCCCCTCCTCGACCACCGGCGGCGGCCCGAAGTCCGGCCGCGCCAGGTCCGCGATGCCGATCGCCGCCGGATCGCCGATGTGCACGGGGGCGCCGTGCCCGGTCGGGTAGCGGGCGGTGACCTCGACGGCCCGCGCGACAAGCCCGGCGGGGATCGCCCGCCCGCTGACCACCAGCGGTCCTGAGAGACGCCCGGCGGGGCGGGTCGCCACATCGGTGACGTAGACGGCGGGCGCCGACGAGTCCGCCGCGTACCGTACGGGCACCCCGGCCCGGCGCAGCGGCCCCTCGAAGGTGTGGCTGCACCCCAGCAGGAAGCCGACGGCGTCGTCGCGCCAGTGCTCCGTGATGTCGTGCGGCTCCTCGACCAGCCGTCCCCGGCGCCACACGCGGTAGCGGGGCAGGGCGGTCCTGAGATCGGCCTCCGTCCCGCCGAGGCGCACCACGGGGTCGCCGGGCTCGGTGACGGCGATGACGGGGCAGGGCGCGGGGTTGCGGGTGCAGTAGAGCAGGAAGTCGAAGGCCAGGTCGTACGGGACGACGACCAGGTTGGCCTGCTGGTAGCCGTCCAGGATGCCGGCCGTGGGCCCGGTCCACGCGCCGCTCGCCACCAGGCGCCGCAGCTCTCCGGGCGTGGCGGGCACGGTCTCTCCCCGCCCTGTGCGTACCGTGCCGCCGTCGGCCCGTGCTGTGCCGCCGTCCGCCCGTACCGTGTCCTCGTCCGTCCGTACCGTGTCGGTCACGCCAGCTCCTCTCGGCCGGTCTCCTTGACGGTGAGCAGCGTCAGCAGGGCCATCACCACGGCCGCCATCAGCAGGAATCCGGGGGCGAGCAGATTGCCCGTGCGGGAGATCAGCCAGGTGGCCAGGTAGGGGCTGAGTCCGCCGCCGAGGATCGTGCCGATGTTGAAGCTGAAGGACAGTCCGGTGTAGCGCACGCGGGTCGGGAAGAGTTCGGCGTACGTCGGGTACGTGACCGACTGCACGATGGGCATCGGCAGGGCGAGCACGACCATCGCGACGACCGCGAGCGGGAAGCTGCCGAGACCCATGACCAGCATGGCCGGGACGACCAGGACCCCGTATCCGGCGAAGCCGAGGGTGATGACCTTCTTGCGCCCCCACCGGTCGGACAGCGCGCCGAAGACGGGCATCAGACAGGCCACGAACAGCCCGATCCCGCCCATGATCCAGAACGTGGAGTCCTTGGCGTAGCCGAGGTCGGTGGTCAGGTAGATGTTCATGAAGATCAGGCCGACCCAGTAGCCGCAGTTGGAACCGGTGGCCAGCAGGGTCACCTTGATCAGCGGCGCGCGGTGCCGCGTCAGCACCTCGGACAACGGGGCCTTGGCCGTGGCGCGATTCTCCTTCGTGGCCAGGAACGCCTCGGAGTCCTCCAGGTGTTTGCGGGCGATCAGCGCCACGACGACCAGTGGCAGCGAGAGCAGGAACGGGATCCGCCAGCCGTACGCCTCCAGTTGGGCCTCGCTCAGTACGGTCGAGACGATGCCCGCGACCAGTGCGGCGGTGCCGCCGCCGATGGCCACCCCGACCGGGGTGAAGGAGCCGAAGAAACCGCGCCTGCCGCGTGGCGCGGCCTCGGCCAGATAGGTGGCCGCGCCGGTCACCTCGCCGCCGGCGAAGAACCCCTGCGCCAGCCGGACCAGCAGCAGCGCGAGCGGTGCGGCGACGCCGACGGAGGCGGCGGTGGGCAGCAGCCCGACGGTCATGGTGGCCGTGCCCATGCCCACGACCGTGAGGACCAGCACCGGCTTGCGGCCGACGCGGTCCCCCAGCCTGCCGAGGACGATGCCGCCGAGCGGACGCATCAGGAAGGCGCTGCCGAACACCGCGAGGGTGGACAGCAGGGCGGCGGTGGGGTCGTCGCCGGGGAAGAAGTGGGGGCCGAGCACGACGGCCAGATAGCCATAAACGCCGAACTCGTAGTACTCGATCGCGGTTCCGGCCGCCGCGGCGAGCGCCGCTCTGCGGGGGCCGTGCGGGGCCGTGGCCCGGTCCGACGCGGTGGCCGCCGGTGGCGGCACGGTCGTTGGTACGCTCGTCATGAAGTCCTCCGGTCTGGCATGTCCTGTGGCGGGATGTGATGGCAGACGCGTGCGGGTATCGCATCGGGGGCCGTACGACGGTCATCCGCGGGACCAGTCCTCCCATGGATGACCGTCATCGTTGTCGGCTCGGCCGGGATTCAGACGGCGAAGAGCCTGCTGATGTCGGCGAACGCCTTGAACTCCAGCGCGTTGCCCGCCGGGTCCAGGAAGAACATCGTCCACTGCTCGCCCGGCTCCCCCTGGAAGCGGACGTACGGCTCGATCACGAACTCGGTGCCCACGGCCGTGAGCCGCTCGGCGAGTTCCTTGAACTCCGGTACCGGCAGGACCAGTCCGAAGTGGGGCACCGGCACCTGGTGGCCGTCGACGGGGTTGGTGCCGGCGATGCCGTCGCGCGGCGTGTCCGACGGGCCGTCACCGACCTGGTGGGTGACGACCTGGTGGCCGCCGAAGTTCCAGTCGATCCACTTGGTGTCCGAGCGGCCCTCGGAGAAGCCGAGGACCTTGCCGTAGAACTCCCGGGCCTTGGCGATGTCGTCGACCGGGATGGCCAGGTGGAAGGGCGGGAGGGCGGTGGGCTGTGCGGTCATGGCGAGTATCTCCTCAAGGGGTTGTGACCGGTTCCATGCGGTTCGACCGGTGGGTTCACCGGCCCGTTCATCCCGTGGGCGCGAGCCTTAGCTCGTCCCCGGGCTTGGCCTGGCCGACGAGGTCGGTGTCGGCGTCCGTGAGAACGCCGATGACGGGATAGCCACCCGTGACCGGGTGGTCGGACAGGAAGATGATCGGCTCGCCGGACGGCGGCACCTGGATGGCGCCGCGCACCATGCCCTCACTGGCGAGATCGACCGAGCCGATCGCCAGCGCGGGCCCGGTGAGCCGGGCGCCGACCCGGTCGCACTGCCCGGACAGCCGCCAGGCCGTCGAGGTCAGACGGCGCCGGTCGGCGGCACCGAACAGGTCGTGCCGCGGCCCCCAGCGGAACCGCGCGGTCAGCGCGCCACCGGCCGGTACGACGCTGAACGCCAGCTCCAGCGGCACCGCGGGGACCGGGCGGGCGGCTCCGACGCGCAAGCCCGTCCCGGCGCGGACCGGCTCGGGCCCCAGTCCAGTGAGCCAGTCACGGGAGGCCGAGCCGAGGACCCGGTCCACCTCGATGCCGCCGGACACGGCGAGGTAACTGCGGCAGCCGGCCCAGGGCCGCCCGATCTCCAGCAGGCACCCCGCGGGCAGCCGCACGAGCGCCGGACGGTCGACGGGCACCCCGTCCACGGTGACGGGGGCGGGCGCGCCGGTGACCGATACGTACCGGTCCTCGGACAGCGTGACGGCGAGCCCGCCGATCGTCACCTCCAGGGCGGGGGTGTTCTCGGGGTTGCCGACGAGCCGGTTGGCGAGGGTGAAGCTGCGCCGGTCGGTGGGGCCCGAGGCCGGCACGCCGAGGTGGGCGAGGCCCGGCCGGCCCAGGTCCTGGACGCTGGTCGCGACGCCCGGTGCGACCACGGACAGCACGGCGGCGGACCGGGGCGCGGTACGGGCCGTACCGGCGGCTGCCGCACCGGCCGTACCGTCCGAACAGGCGGGAGCCTCGCGGTCCGTACGGGCGGGAGCCTCGCGGTCCGTACGGGCGGGAGCCTCGCGGTCCGTACGGGCCGCGGGCACTGCGGGTACGGCCGGAGCCGAGGCCGCCGTCGTGGCCCCCGCCGTCGTGGTCCGCCGGGCGCCGGAGTCCGCGGCGCCCGTCATGGCGTCACCGCCTGGAAGACGACCCGGTCCCCCACCGCCAGCCGGTTGGGCGGGTCGGCGGTCACGTCCCACAGCCGGATCGTGGTGGTGCCTATCTGGTGCCAGCCGCCGGGGGTCCCGCCGGGGTAGACGACGGTCTGGTTCCCGGCGATGGCCACCACCCCGGCCGGCACCCGCGCCCGGGGGCTGGGCAGCCGGGGCAGCCGCAGCGGCTCCGGTACGCCGTCCAGGTAGGCGAATCCGGGCGCGAAACCGAAGAAGGCGACCGCGTGTTCGCCGCTCGCGTGCAGCCGGGCGACCTCTTCCGGGGACACTCCGGTGCGCTCGGCCACGGCCGGCAGATCGGGCCCGTCGTAGCGGACGGGGATCACGACCGTACGGTTCGGGGCGTCCGGCCCCTCCCCCTCGGTACCCGTCGCGCCGGAACGCCCGGCCGCGTCGAGTTCGTCCAGTTCGGCCAGCAGCGCGCGCAGCCGGGTGGCCAGCGGCTCCATGCCGCCCCGTCCGTCCGCCACGACCAGGACGGTCCCGGCCGCCGGCACGATCTCCCGAAGCTCCCGGGCCCAGGGCCGTTCCCTGATCGCGGTGGCCACCCGCGCCGGGCGCCGCCCGGCGCACTCGATCAGCCAGCCGCGGTCGCCCGCCCGGCGCAGCACCGGTTCGCTCACCGTCACGCTCATCGCCCGGCCTCCGTGCCACCCACGGCACCCGCGCCACTCGCGCCGACCGTGCTCCCCGCACTCGCCGCACTCGCCGTGCTCTCGACGGCGACCGGGGACGCCACATCGGCGGGCGTACGGCTCTCGATCCCGGCGGCGGCCAGCCCTGCCCGTACGGCGGCGGCGATGGCGACCGCGCCCGGGGTGTCGCTGTGCACGCACAGCGCCGCCAGCGCTCCGCCCTGCGGCGCGATGTCCACCGTCCGGCCGGACACCGAGACCACCGTCCCCGTCCGCGCCATCAGCACCGCGCGCCGGGCCGCCTCGTCCGGGTCGGTGATCAGCGCACCCGGCTCGGACCTCGGCACCAGCAGGCCCTCGTCGGTGTAGCCGCGGTCCACGAACCCCTCGGCCAGCGGGCGCAGTCCCGCCTCGACCGCCCGGGTCCAGACCTCCGTGCGCGGCTGGCAGAGCAGGGGCAGGCGCCGGTCGAACAGGGACACCGCCTCGACGATCGCGGCCGCGTGTCCACCATGGCGCGCCGCCACGTTGTAGAGGGCGCCATGGGCCTTCACATAGCTGATCCGGCTCCCCGCGAGACGGGCGAAGACGTCCAACGCGCCCATCTGGTAGAGGAGTTCGTTGATCAGGGTGGGGGCGGGCACGTCGACGAAGCGCCGGCCGAAGCCCGCGAGGTCCCGGTAGGAGACCTGAGCGCCGATCGCCACGCCCCTGGCCGCGCTCGCCGCGCAGGTGCGCCGCAGGATGTCGGGGTCACCGGCGTGGAAGCCGCAGGCGACGTTCGCGGCCGTCACCTGGTCGAGAAGCGGTCCCTCGTCCGCCGGGCCCCAGGCCCCGAATCCCTCGCCGACGTCCGAGTTGATCGCTATGCCCGCCATATCAGCCGTCCCCGTCGTCCTCGTCGTCCCCGCCGCTTCCGCCGTATCCGCCACACCCGCCGCGCCCGTCACCGCGCCGACTCCGCCCAGTAGGCGTGCAGGGCGGCGCTGCTCTTCTCCCACGCGCCGTGCAGTCCCTGCTGGCCGCCGTCGATGTGCGCGACGATCTGGCGGGCCAGCTCCTCCGCGTCCCCCTCGGCCAACGCCCGCACCATGGCGGCGTGTTCGTGCTGGACGCGTTCGTAGGCCGATGTGCCGTGCACGTAGAAGCGGGAGTACGGCTCCAGCCGGTGGTACATCTGCGCGATGATTTCGTAGCGCAGCGGCAGCCGGGAAAGCCGGTACATGTCGAGGTGAAAAGCGAGATTGGTCCGCGACCAGGAATCCGCGCCGACTTCACCGACCCGGTCCATTTCACCGACCATCGCCTCGAACCGGCTGATGTCCCGGCGGGAGATCCGCTCGGTGACATGCTCGGCGAAACTCGGCTCGATCAGCCGACGGAGATTGTAGATCTCGTCGATCTCGTCCAGGTCCAGCAGTGTCACGAACGTACCGCTGCCCGGCTTCGTGGTCAGCAGCCCCTCGCTGCTCAGCGTGCGCATGGCCTCCCTGAGCGGAATGCGGCTCACGCCGAACCGGTCGGCGAGTTCATCCTGAATCAGCCGGTGACCCGGCGGATAAACTCCGCTGACAATGAGGCTGCGCAGCTCACGGGTGAGCGCGTCCGCGCCTTTGGCGCCGGCCGACGGCACACCGTGGACTCCTCGATCGACTCGATTCATACGCCGTGTATACAGTGGATACGTCGAGGCCCGCAAGAGATTGAACGCCGGCAATCGCGAATTAACCGGACCGAAATCGCGCCCGTCCGGCCGTCACACGCGTCCGCACGCCCTCCGGAGCGCTCCGCGCCCGGTCTACGCGTCGTACTCCTCGGTCAGCGCCCGCGAGCGCTTCACGTCGTCCCCGATCGCCTCGAGCAGCGCCTCGATGGACTCGAACGTGCGCTGCCCGCGCACGTACACCAGGAAGTCGACCATCACGTGCAGGCCGTACAGGTCCAGCCCCACCCGGTCGATCGCGTAGGCCTCCACGGTCCGCTCCGTGCCGTCGAACTGCGGGTTCGTACCGACCGAGATCGCCGCCGGCATCCGCTCGCCCGCGGCGGTGAGCCAGCCCGCGTACACCCCGTCCGCCGGGATCGCGGTGTGCGGCAGCGTCTCCACGTTGGCCGTGGGGAAGCCCAGCTCGCGCCCGCGCTGCGCGCCGCGCACCACCACGCCCTCGACGCGGTGCGGCCGGCCCAGGATCTCCGCCGCGCCCGCGACATCGCCCTCGGCGACCAGGCGGCGGGTCAGGGTGGACGAGAAGGGGGCGCCACCGCCCGCCTCGCCGGTCACGTACAGGTCCACGACCTCGACCTCGTAGTCGTACGTGACGCCCAGGTCGGCCAGGACCGTGACGTCACCGGCGGCCTTGTGGCCGAAGCGGAAGTTCGGGCCCTCGATCACGGCGCGGGCGTGCAACTTGTCGACCAGGACCTTCACGATGAAGTCCGCGGGCGAGAGCCTGGAGAACT
Organism: Streptomyces hebeiensis; assembly: GCF_052983195.1. NCBI lineage: Bacteria > Bacillati > Actinomycetota > Actinomycetes > Kitasatosporales > Streptomycetaceae > Streptomyces > Streptomyces hebeiensis. The sequence goes on along the minus strand of NZ_CM129812.1, from coordinate 5,937,620 downwards.
CGAGCGTGAACGGCAGGATCAGGAGCGCGTCCACGCCGAGCTCGCCCATCAGCTCGGCGCGCCGGTGGTGCGGGGCGAGCAGCGGCGGGTGGCTGCCGGGGCGCACGACCTCGCTGGGGTGCGGGTCGAACGTCACCACGACGGAGGGCACGCCCAGCTCCCGCGCCCGCTCCACGGTCCGGCCGATGATCAGCTGGTGTCCGCGGTGCACCCCGTCGTAGGAGCCGATGGTGACGACGCTGCGCCCCCAGTCCTGGGGGATGTCCTCCAAGCCACGCCAGCGCTGCACTGTGACCGCTCCTCGCCCGAAACTCTGCCCGAAACCCTGTCCGTCATCGCCGATGACGCAGCTCTAAGACTGCCATGTCCGTGGCATCCGCCCCGCATCGGCCACCGGGGCCGGCCGGCCGGCCCCGGGCCCGTCGCGCGGGCGCGCTACCCGAAGACCGCGAGACTCTTGGCCTTGCCGCGCTGCTCCTCGACCAGCGCCAGGAGGCGGCCGCCCGGGCCGAAGACGGCCACCGGCCCCTTCCCGAGGGCCGGCATGTCCAGCCGCACACCGTTGAGCAGCAGCCGGGCGCGCCTGTCGTCCACGTCCCAGCGGGTGAACGCCGCCGCCGCGGCCTCGGCGACCGGCATCACCGTCAGCTCCTGCTGGATCTGGTCGAGCGTCCGTGCCGCGTCCAGCGCGTACGGGCCCACCCGGGTCCTGCGCAGGGCCGTCAGGTGTCCGCCGACCCCGAGCCCGGCGCCCAGGTCGCGGGCGAGGGCGCGGATGTACGTGCCGGAGGAGCAGACGACGGAGACGACCAGGTCCTTCACCGGCGTACCGTCCTCGGCCACCGCCTCCCGGACGTCGTACAGCCGGAACGAGGAAACGGTCACCGGCCGGGCCGGGATGTCGAACTCCTCGCCGCCGCGCACCCGGGCGTAGGACCGTTTGCCGTCGATCTTGATGGCGCTGACCTTGGACGGCACCTGCATGAGGTCGCCGGTCAGGTCCGCGATCCCCGCCTCGATCGCCTCGCGGCCCGCCCCCGAGGCGTCGGTGGCGGAGGTGATCTCCCCCTCGGCGTCGTCGGTGACGGTGTTCTGTCCGAGCCTGATCGTGCCGAGGTACTCCTTCTCCGTCAGCGCGAGATGGCCGAGGAGCTTGGTGGCGCGCTCCACGCCCAGGACGAGCACGCCCGTCGCCATGGGGTCGAGGGTGCCCGCGTGGCCGACGCGCCGGGTCCGTGCGATCCCGCGCATCTTGGCGACCACGTCGTGCGAAGTGAAGCCCGACGGCTTGTCCACGATGACAAGCCCGTCGGGCGTCCGGTGCTGATCCGTCATGCCGAGGCGGTGCCGTCCGTGTCGTCGTGGCGATGGGTGTTCTCGTCGTCGGAGGCGTCGTCGGCGTCCTTGCGGTACGGGTCGGCCCCGGCCGCGTACGTCTTGCCGGTCGACTCCTGCCGCACCTGCGCGTCCTTGGCGCGAGCCTGGTCGAGCAGGTCCTCGATCGTCCGGGCGTTGTCCGGGAGGGCGTCGGGGACGAACGCCAGCGTCGGCGTGAACCGCACCCCGGTCTGCCGGCCCACCTCGGAGCGGAGTACACCCTTGGCGCTCTCCAGGGCCGCCGCGGAGGCGGCGCGCTCCTCGTCGTCACCGTAGACCGTGTAGAAGACCGTGGCCTCCCGCAGGTCTCCGGTGACGCGGGCGTCCGTGATGGTCACGAAGCCCAGTCGCGGATCCTTGATACGCCGGTCCAGGGTCTCCGCGACCACGACCTGGATGCGATCGGCCAGCTTGCGGGCCCGCGCGTTGTCGGTCACCGGTCCGTCACTCTTCCTTCTGGGTTTCTTGTCTTGTGGGTGGATGCTTCTCTCGCGCGGGACGGCGCGGTGTCCTCGGAGCCCCGGGGCCCCGGACGGCCGCCCGCGCGCGCTCACGACGGTCAGTCGTCGTCGCCGTGGAGTCTGCGCCGTACGGACAGCAGTTCCACCTCGGGCCGGCCGGCGACCATCCGCTCGCACCGGTCCAGAACGTCCCGGAGATGCGCCCAGTCACCGGAGACCACCGCCAGGCCGATCTCGGCCCTGCGGTAGAGCTCCTGGTCGCCGGTCTCGGCCGCGCTCACCGCGTACTTGCGCTGGAGCTCGGCGACGATCGGCCGGACGACGGAGCGTTTCTCCTTCAACGACCGTACGTCGCCGAGGAGCAGATCGAAGGACAGGGTCCCCACATACATGACTGTCCGGATGTCCCGCCGGTACGGGTTCGAGACCTGCCGGCGTTGGCAGGAACACAGGGAACCGTACACGCAACGGCCGGGGCCGATCGACGGAAATTCACGTCCGTCGACCGGCCCCGGACCGTCGGTCCGCCCGGTGGGTCTTCCGAGGTTCGATCCTCGGAAGACCCACCGGGCGGGACCGCCGCGCGTCAGCCGCGCGGCTTCTCGCGCATCTCGTACGTCGCGATGACGTCGTCGATCTTGATGTCGTTGTAGTTGCCGAGGTTGATACCGCCCTCGAAACCTTCGCGAATCTCGGTGACGTCGTCCTTGAAGCGGCGCAGACCCTGGATCGTGAGGTCCTCCGCGATGACCTTGCCGTCGCGGACGAGCCGGGCCTTCGTGTTCCGCCTGACCTCGCCGGAGCGGATGAGCACACCCGCGATGTTGCCCAGCTTGGACGAGCGGAAGACCTCGCGGATCTCCGCCGTACCGAGCTCGACCTCTTCGTACTCCGGCTTGAGCATGCCCTTGAGGGCCGACTCGATCTCCTCGATCGCCTGGTAGATGACCGAGTAGTAGCGGACGTCCACGCCCTCGCGCTCGGCCATCTGCGCGGCACGCCCGGCGGCGCGCACGTTGAAGCCGATCACGATGGCGTCGGAGCCCATGGCCAGGTCGATGTCCGACTCGGTGACCGCACCCACACCGCGGTGCAGGACACGGATGTCCACCTCTTCGCCGACGTCGAGCTGGAGCAGCGAGGACTCCAGGGCCTCGACCGAACCGGACGCGTCGCCCTTGATGATGAGGTTGAGTTCCTGCACCAGGCCGGCCTTGAGGGCCTCGTCCAGGTTCTCCAGGGAGAACCTGCGGCCCCGGCGGGCGAACGCCGCGTTCCGCTCGCGGGCGGCGCGCTTCTCGGCGATCTGCCGGGCCGTCCGGTCCTCGTCGACCACCAGGAAGTTGTCACCGGCACCGGGGACGTTGGTGAGGCCGAGCACCAGGACGGGCGTCGCCGGGGAGGCTTCCTCGACGTTGTTGCCGTTGTCGTCGAGCATCGCCCGGACCCGGCCGTACGCGTCACCGGCGACCATCGTGTCACCGACGCGGAGCGTGCCGCGCTGGACGAGCACGGTGGCGACGGCGCCGCGGCCCCGGTCGAGGTGGGCCTCGATCGCGATGCCCTGCGCGTCCTGCTCCGGGTTGGCCCGCAGGTCGAGCGAGGCGTCCGCGGTGAGGACCACGGCCTCCAGCAGGCTGTCGATGTGCAGGCCCTGCTTGGCGGAGATGTCGACGAACATCGTGTCGCCGCCGTACTCCTCGGCCACCAGGCCGTACTCGGTCAGCTGACCGCGCACCTTCGTCGGGTCCGCGCCCTCGACGTCGATCTTGTTGACGGCGACCACGATCGGCACGTCCGCTGCCTTGGCGTGGTTGAGCGCCTCGACCGTCTGCGGCATGACACCGTCGTTGGCCGCGACCACCAGGATCGCGATGTCGGTGGACTTGGCACCACGGGCACGCATGGCGGTGAACGCCTCGTGACCCGGGGTGTCGATGAAGGTGATCTTGCGGTCTTCGCCGTTGACCTCGGTGGCGACCTGGTAGGCACCGATGTGCTGGGTGATGCCGCCGGCCTCGCCCGCGATGACGTTCGTCTTGCGGATCGCGTCCAGCAGCCGGGTCTTGCCGTGGTCGACGTGACCCATGACGGTCACGACCGGCGGACGCGCGACGAGGTTCTCCTCGCCGCCCTCGTCGTTGCCGAACTCGATGTCGAAGGACTCGAGAAGCTCGCGGTCCTCCTCCTCCGGGCTGACGATCTCCAGCACGTAGTTCATCTCGGTGGCCAGCAGCTCGAGCGTCTCGTCCGAGACCGACTGCGTGGCGGTGACCATCTCACCGAGGTTCATCATCACGGCGACGAGCGACGCCGGGTTGGCGTTGATCTTCTCCGCGAAGTCGGTGAGCGAGGCACCGCGCGACAGCCGGACGCTCTGCCCGTTGCCGCGGGGCAGCATCACACCGCCGACCGACGGGGCCTGCATGGCCTCGTACTCCTGACGGCGCTGCCGCTTCGACTTGCGGCCACGGCGGGCGGGCCCGCCGGGACGGCCGAACGCGCCCTGCGTGCCACCACGGCCACCGGGACCACCCGGACGGCCGCCGAAGCCGGGACGGCCACCGCCGCCGCCGAAGCCACCGCCGCCGGGACGGCCCGGGGCACCGCCGCCGCCACCCGGACGACCGGCGAAGCCACCGCCGCCACCGCCACCGGGACGACCGGCGAAACCGCCGCCGCCACCGGGACGACCGCCGCCGCCACCGGGCCGGCCGGCGCCACCGGGACCACGGCCGCCGGGGCCGCCACCGGGACGGGGGCCCGCCGCGGGACGCTGCGGCATCATGCCCGGGTTGGGCCGGTTGCCACCGGGACCCGCCGGGCGGGGCGCCTGCGGGCGCGGCATGTTGCCGGGGCTGGGCCGGCCGGACTGCGCGCCGGCGCCGCCCTGCGGACGGGGGCCGCCGCCGGCCTGGCCGGAGCCCTGCGGGCGCGGCCCGCCGGGAGCACCGGGGCCGCCCGGCCGCGGCGCGCCGCCGGGACGGGGCGCCTGCGGGCGCGCCATGCCGGTGGAACCGCCGGAGGTGAAGGGGTTGTTGCCCGGACGCGGGCCCGCGGGACGGGCGCCGGGACGCGGGGCCTGGCCGGGACGCGCACCGCCGGAACGGCCGCCCTGACGCTGGTCACCGTGACCACCGCCCTGACGGGTGTCGCCCTGGCCGCCGCCCTGGCGCGGGTCGCCCGGACGGGCGGACGGGCGCGGGCCGGGGGTGGCACCGGGCCGGGGGCCGGCCGGGGCCGACGGGGGCGCGGTGAACTCGGGGGCCGCGGGCGCGGCCGGAGCCGGCTTGGGCGCCGCCGGACCGGGGCGCGGACCCGGCCGCGGACCGGGGGCGGGCGCACCGGCGGAAGGGGTGCTCTTCGGGGCCTCGGCGGCCGGCGGCTTGGGGGCCGGGACACCGGGCTTGGGGGCTGCGGGACGCGCCACCTGCGCCGGGGAGGGCGCGGCGGGCTTGGGGGCGGCCTTGCGGGGCGCCCCTGGCTTGGCAGCGGGCCGGCCGGCGTTGCCGCCGGGCCCCTGCAAAGCGTCAGTAAGTTTGCGTACGACCGGCGCCTCGATCGTCGACGACGCCGAACGGACGAATTCACCGAGTTCCTGGAGCTTGGCCATGACGACCTTGCTCTCCACACCGAACTCCTTGGCGAGTTCGTATACCCGGACCTTAGCCACTTCGCTCCTTTGAGGTCCGGTTACCGCCGGACCGTCGCTACTTCATGGGCGTACTCATCGCGTACTCATCGAGTGCTCATCGCAATCTCGACCTACTTCCAACTCGCGAGGTACCTGAACCGCACGGGGTCCCGTGCCGTACTTCTTCTTGCAGTGCCCGCTTCTCACGGTGCGGCCCGCTCCGAGACCTCCTCGACGGCCCGGCGTACCTCCGCGCTGTCGAGCGGTCCCTGGACCCGGAAGGCCCGTGGGAACGCCCGGCGGCGGACCGCCAGATCGAGACAGATCAAGGCGGGGTGCAGATAAGCACCCCGGCCGGGCAGCGTACCGCGTTGATCGGGAACACAGTGCTCTTCGATCACCACGATGCGCAGCAGATCGTTCTTGGCCGCTCGCTTCCGGCAGCCCACGCAGGTTCGCTCAGGGCAGGCACGGTCGCTCGTCCGGCCAGACGCAATCAAGTCTACCTCCCCGCACCGGCCCCGCTCCTGTGGGGTAGAGGCCGAACACGCTCCGTATCAGAAGATCACGCCGGGTCGCCGCCGGAGCGCGCTCCGGAGCGCTCGCCGTCGTCGTCCGTGCGCTCCGTGTCCGGGCGGATGTCGATGCGCCAGCCGGTGAGCCGGGCGGCGAGTCGGGCGTTCTGGCCCTCCTTGCCGATGGCCAGCGAGAGCTGGTAGTCCGGCACGGTCACCCGCGCGGAACGGGCCGCGAGGTCCACCACCTCGACCTTGCTGACCCGGGCCGGCGACAGCGCGTTCGCCACCATCTCGGCCGGGTCGTCGGACCAGTCCACGATGTCGATCTTCTCGCCGAGCAGCTCGGCCATGACATTGCGCACACGCCCGCCCATCGGGCCGATGCAGGCGCCCTTGGCGTTGAGCCCGGAGCGGGTGGACCGCACGGCGATCTTGGTGCGGTGGCCGGCCTCGCGGGCGATCGCCGCGATCTCGACGGAACCGTCCGCGATCTCGGGGACCTCCAGCGCGAAGAGCTTCTTCACGAGGTTGGGGTGCGTACGGGACAGGGTCACCGACGGGCCCCGCACGCCCTTGGCGACGCGGACCACGTACGTCCGCAGCCGCAGGCCGTGCGTGTACTCCTCACCCGGCACCTGCTCCTGCACCGGAAGGATGGCTTCCAGCTTGTCGTCCAGCTTCACCAGGACGTTCTTGGGGTCCTTGCCCTGCTGCACCAGTCCGGCCACCACATCGCCCTCGCGGCGCGCGTACTCCCCGAAGGTGACGTCGTTCTCGGCGTCCCGCAGCCGCTGCTGGATGACCTGGCGCGCGGTGGTGGCCGCGATCCGGCCGAAGTCCGACGGCGTGTCGTCGAACTCCTTGGGCTCCTGGCCCTCCTCCAGGTCCGCCGGGTCCTCCGTGGCCCAGACCGTGACGTGGCCGGTGTCGCGGCTGAGCACGACCCGGGCCCGGCGGTAGCTGCCCTCGGTCCGGTGGTAGGCGATGAGGAGGGCCGATTCGATCGCCTCGACCAGCAGATCGAAGGGGATCTCCTTCTCTTGTGCCAGCCCCTTCAGGAGCTTCACGTCGATGTCCACGGCTACGCCTCCTCTTCCTTCTTGTCCTTGCGGCTGAACTCGACCTCGACCCGCGCCTTGGCGATCTGCCCGAACTCCACCCGGCGGGCGGTGGGCTTGCGGCCCTTCACGCCCGGCACTTCGAGATCGAGACCCGCGTCGTCCACGTCCAGGATCCGCGCCACGAGCTCGCCGCCCTCGTGCAGGTGGAACCGGGCCAGCCGGCCGGTGGCGCGCAGGTAGTGGCGGCGCTCGGTCAGCGGGCGCTCGGCGCCGGGGGAGGTCACTTCGAGCTGGTACTCGTCCTCGCCCATCGCGTCCGACGCGTCGAGCGTGTCGGAGATGGTGCGGCTCAGCTCGGCACACGCGTCGAGGTCCACGCCCTCGTCCGAATCGACCACGACTCTCAGCACACGTCGCCTGCCCGCCCGGGACACCTCGATCTCCTCCAGATCCAGGTCCTTCGCGCTGACGAGCGGTTCCAGCAGTCCGCGCAGCCTTTCGCTCTGGGTGGTGCTCATCCGGGTGACTCCTCGGCCGCGTGTGCTGTTGTGGGATCGTCGTGTGTCAGATCAAAGGGTATCCGGTTCCCAGGGGTGTTGCCGTCCACCTTCGAGTGACCGCGGGTACGCTCCCTATGATGATCATCTCTAGTCCCTGAGGAGAGACGCGTGGGGCGCACGGGGCCGGCACGGGGGACATCACGCGGGGCGGCGACCCGCCGAGGGGCGCTCATCGCCCTGGGCGCGGGCCTGTTGACCGCCTGCTCCTCCGCCGACACATCGGGACGGGACGGAACGGCCGAGGCCGCGCGGGCCGAGGAGGCACTGCGCCGACGTTCCGCGAACACCAGTCGGGAGCTGCTGCGTCAGTACGACGCGGTGCTGGCCCGGCACCCCGGCGAGCGCGCCCGGCTCACGCCCCTGCGGACGGCGGTGGCCCGGCAGGTGACCGCGCTGACGCCGCCGCACTCGACGGCCCCGTCCCCCTCGGCGAGCGCCGGCACCGCCGCCGTCGCCGCGGACCCCGGGCGGGCGCTGCGGGCCCTGGCCGCGGCCGAGCGCGGCACGGCGGACCGGCACACGGCGGCGCTCGTGGACGCGCCGCCCGAACTGGCCCGGCTGCTGGCCTCCGTGGCGGCCGCCGGCGCCGCCCACGCGTACCTGCTGACGGAAGGATTCGGCAGTTGAGCACCGGTGCCCTCCAGGCGGCCACGGCCGCGCTCGCCGCGGAGCACGCGGCGGTGTACGGATACGGGGTCGTCGGCGGCCGGATCGACGCCGCGCGCCGCGCGGAGGCCGCGGCCGCCCATGACGCGCACCGTGCGCGCCGTGACGCGCTGGCGCGCACGGTCCGCGACCTCGGCGGGAAGCCTCGCGCGGCCGAGGCCGCGTACGCCCTGCCGTTCGCGGTGCCCGACTCGGCCTCGGCCGTGCGGCTGGCCACCGTGCTGGAGGACCGGATCGCGGCCGTCTACGCCGACCTCGTGCGGGCCTCGCGGGGGGCGCTGCGCCGGGAGGCGGCGGGCGCGCTCCGGGACGCGGCGGTCCGCGCGGCGCGCTGGCGCGGCACCGGCGTAGCCTTTCCTGGGCTCGCCGAGCGTGCGTGAGCCCGCCCCGAGGGCTCGCCGAACCATCTTGGAAAGGGATCACCGCGCGTATGGGTTTCGAACCGCCCCAGCGACTGGCGCGCACCCTCGGCGAGAGGTACGGGGACGGCGCCGTGGCCGAGTGGATCGGGCGGCTGCCGACGCTGGCCGGCCAGGCGGCGGCCCGGCGCGGGCTGGAGGTCGAGCGGGTGGTGGCGCCGGGCGGCATGAGCAGTCTGATGGTGCTCGTCCGCAGGCCCGACGGCAGCCCCGCGACGCTCAAGATCGCCCCGCCGTTCGCGGCGCCCGAACTCCAGCGCGCGGCGCTGGCGCACTGGAAGGGCTGGGGCGCGGAGGAACTGCTCGACCCCGCCGGCACCGCGGACGACGCGCTCCTGCTGGAGCGGCTGCACCCGGAGCTGTCGCTGCGCTCCCTGCCCGAGGCGAAGGCGCTGCTGGAGGCGGCGGGGACGGCGCGGCGGCTGTGGGTGGAGCCGCCGGAGGGCCACCGCTTCGAGACGGTGGCCGACCGGACGGCGCGGCAGGCGGCGGAGCTGCGGGCCGCCGCGGCGGCGGACGAGTCGGTGGCCCAGCTGGTCCCGGCGGCGCTGGAGACGCGCGAGGAACTGTGCGCCACCGCGACGGAGACGCTGCTGCTGCACGGCGCGTTCCGCCAGGGCAAGGTCCTGGCGGGCGACCGCGCCCCGTGGCTGGCCGTCGGCCCCGACCCGCTGGTCGGCGAACGCGCCTACGACCTCGCCCGCCTGGCCCGCGACCGCGCGGAGGACCTGGTCGCCGCCGCCTCGGGCCCCTCCTCGGCCCGCCGCCGGATCACCAGGCTGGCGGACTCCCTTGACCTGGACGCCGAGCGAGTACGGGGCTGGACGCGGTACCGCTCGGTGGAGTCGGCGATGCGCGCGCTGCGGGCGGGGCGGCGGCAGGCGGGCGAGGTGCTGCTGGAGTTCGCGAGCTGGCTCTGACCCTGCGGGGTGCGTGGCCGGTGGGGGCCGGTGGTCGTGTGCGGGTTGTCGCCGGAGGCCGTTCCGGGGCTCGCGTCCCACCGGCCAGACCGAAACCACCCGGCGGCCCGCAGGTGACCACCGGCGGGAGGGGGCCGGGGTCGCAGGAGGTGCGTGTCCGGACACTAAAGCGTGATGTGTGACGCGCGACGACCGCCCGGCATCACACGTCCGCCTCATGCGCGTCGTAAATCATGCCGTCCGGACATGTACCTCCGGAGGCCCCGGCCCCCGCACCACCCACCGCCGGACGGCACCGCCCCCCGCACCCGCACCGCGCCAGCGGACCCGGCGGCTACCGCGCCGTCAGACGCGACACCGCCTCCGCCACCGGCAGTTCCTCCCGCTCCCCCGTCCGCCGGTCCTTCAGCTCCACCACGCCCTCGCCCGCGCGCCGCCCCGCCACGACGATGTGCGGCACACCGATCAGTTCCGCGTCGGTGAACTTCACACCCGGCGAGACACCCTGCCGCTCGTCCACCAGCACCCGCAGACCCGCCGCGGCGAGCTGGTCCGAGATCTCCAGGGCCAGCTCGGTCTGGAGGGCCTTGCCCGCCGCCACCACGTGGACGTCCGCCGGGGCGATCTCCTGGGGCCAGCACAGGCCCTGCTCGTCCGCCGTCTGCTCGGCCAGCGCCGCCACTGCGCGCGAGACGCCGATGCCGTACGAGCCCATGGTCACCCGCACCGGCTTGCCCTGCTGACCGAGGACGTCCAGCTGGAAGGTGTCCGCGTACTTGCGGCCGAGCTGGAAGATGTGGCCGATCTCGATCGCGCGGTCGAGCTTGAGGCCCGTACCGCACACCGGGCAGGGGTCGCCCTCCTCGACCACGACGACGTCGAGGTAGTCGTCCACCTCGAAGTCCCGCCCGCACACGACATCGCGCGCGTGGGTGTCGGGCTTGTTCGCGCCGGTGATCCAGGCGGTGCCGGGCGCGACCCGCGGGTCGGCGATGTAGCGGATCTTCAGGCCCTGCGGACCGACGTAGCCGCGGACCAGGTCGGGCCGGTCCTCGAAGTCCTCCGCCGAGACCAGCTCGACCACCGCGGGCGCCAGGTGCTCGCCGAGCTTGCCCAGGTCCACCTCGCGGTCGCCGGGCACGCCGACCGCGACGATCTCGCCGTCGACCTTGACGAGGAGGTTCTTCAGGGTCGCGGAGGCCGGCACGCCGAGGTGCTCGGCGAGCGTCTCGATGGTCGGGGTGTCGGGGGTGTCCAGCTCCTCGACGGGGCCGTGCTCGGTGGTCCCGGGGGCCGGCGCGGCGAAGGTGACGGCCTCGGTGTTGGCCGCGTAGTCGCAGTTCGGGCAGTCCACGAACGTGTCCTCGCCGGCGGCGGCGGGGGCCAGGAACTCCTCGGACGCCGAGCCGCCCATCGCGCCGGACACCGCCGACACGATGCGGTAGTCGAGGCCGAGCCGGGCGAAGATCTTGCGGTACGCCTCGCGGTGCAGCGCGTACGACTCGGCGAGGCCCTCGTCCGTGGTGTCGAAGGAGTACGAGTCCTTCATCTGGAACTCGCGCCCGCGCAGCACGCCCGAACGCGGCCGGGCCTCGTCGCGGTACTTCGTCTGGATCTGGTAGAGCATGACCGGCAGGTCCTTGTAGGACGTGCACTGGTCCTTGACGACCTGGGTGAAGATCTCCTCGTGGGTCGGGCCCAGGAGGTAGTCCGCGCCCTTGCGGTCCTTCAGGCGGAACAGCAGGTCGCCGTACTCGTCCCAGCGCCCGCTCGCGTCGTACGGCTCCCGGGGCAGCAGCGCGGGGAGCAGCACCTCCTGCGCGCCGATCGCGTCCATCTCCTCGCGTACGACGCGCGAGATGTTGTCGAGCACCTTCTTGCCCAGCGGCAGCCAGCTCCAGATGCCCGCTGACGTGCGGCGGACGTATCCGGCGCGGACGAGCAGCTGGTGGCTGAGCGTCTCGGCGTCCGCCGGGTTGTCGCGCAATGTCTTGGCCATCAAACGGGACATGCGCTGGACCTGGGACATGGGGTGCTCTCCTGCGTTCTCTCGGCTGATGCCCTGGAGGTTAGCCGGGGCATGGCGGCAGGCGGAAATCAGTAACGCTCCGGACCCGGTCGCCCCCGCCCCGTCTCACTCGGCCCGGCGCAGCGGCAGCGGGGCGCCCATCACCGCGTACGGCCGGGGCGCGCTCGGGAAGTGGACCTGGCGGGCGAGGTCCACGTACCCGAGTGAGCGGTAGAGCCGGCGGGCCGGGCTCTCCGTGTCGATCGCGGACAGGATGGACCGGGGCTGTGCGGCGCCGTCCGTGAGGGCGGTGATCAGGGCACGGCCGATGCCCCGGGCCTGGAATTCGGGGTGGACGTGCAGTTCGGTGATCGCGAAGGAGTCGTCGAGCCAGCCGTCGGTGCCGGTGGCGCGCAGATACGGTTCGACGACCGTGGACCACCAGTGGGACCGTTCGTTGGGCATTCCGTAGACGAATCCGACCAGGCGCCCCGTGCCGGTGGTCGCGGCGAGGGCGCGGCAGCCCGGGTACATGGTGTGTCGGAGGACGATGTGGCGCCGTACCTCGATCTCGTCCTCGCCGAGCCCGAACGCGAGGGCCTGCACGGCGAGTGCCTCGTTCACCCGTGCGGCGAGATTGACCGGCCCTACCTGGACGTCGGGGGTCCGGGGGGCGGCCCCGGGGATGATCGGCATGGGCCGAACCCTACTTTCAGAACAGCACGCTCATGAAGGCGCCCACTTCACGGAAGCCGACGCGCCGGTAGGCGGCCCTGGCCGGGGTGTTGTAGTCGTTCACGTACAGGCTGACCACCGGCGCGACATCGGCCAGCGCGTAGCGTATGACCGCCGCCATGCCCGGTGCCGACAGTCCGTGACCGCGGTACTCGGGGTGGACCCAGACGCCCTGGATCTGGCACGCGTGCGAGGTGGCCGCGCCGATCTCGGCCTTGAACAGCACCCGTCCGTCCTCGATGCGGGCGAACGACCGCCCGGATCCGACGAGTTCGGCGACGCGCGCCTGGTAGAGCAGTCCCCCGTCACCGGCGAGCGGCGAGACGCCGACCTCCTCGGTGAACATGGCCACACAGGCGGGCATGATCACGTCCATCTCGTCCTTGCGGATCCTGCGGACGTAGGGATCGGGCCGCACGGTGGCGGGGGCCTGTTCGGTGACCATCAGCGGCTGATGGGCGCGGACCTCGCGGGCGGGGCCCCAACTCGGTTCCAGCAGACGCCACAGATACGCGGTGGCTTCGGCCGGGCCGACGATCGAGGAACAGCGGCGGCCCGCCCTGCGGGCCCGTTCGGCGAAGCCGCGCACGGCGTCGGGGGTGGCGCAGATGGGGACGAGGTTGGCGCCGGAGTAGCACAGCGAGCGCAGCCGCCCGCCGTCGTACCAGCCCCACATCTCGCCGCCGAGGCGCCAGGGGTCGAGCCCGGCGACCTGGACACGGGAGGTCACGAAGGCGTTGGCGACGGGCTCGCTCTCCAGTACGGCGAGCGCGGCGCCGAGATCGCCGGGTTCGAGGACCCGAGTGGTGGTCTGCGTCAACACGAGGGGCCTCACCATACGGTCTGCTGATTCTCCGCACTGTACCTGGCGTGTTGGGCCCCCGCCGCACCCGGCGGAGTCCCGCTGCCGATGACCCGTGTACCCGGTTCACGGCCGCGGGACGCCGCGGTGCGGGAGCCGGTCCGGCCGGCCCCCGGGTCCTGTCCGGTTCAGCTGACCGAGATCTGCGGCTCGCCCGAGGCGACGCCGTCCTTCTCCATCTGCTCGGCGATCTTCATGGCCTCGTCGATGAGCGTCTCCACGATCTTCGACTCGGGTACGGTCTTGATCACTTCGCCCTTGACGAAGATCTGCCCCTTGCCGTTGCCGGACGCGACGCCGAGGTCGGCCTCCCGGGCCTCGCCCGGCCCGTTCACGACGCAGCCCATGACGGCCACGCGCAGCGGGACCTCCATGCCCTCGAGGCCCGCCGTGACCTCGTCGGCCAGCTTGTAGACGTCGACCTGGGCGCGCCCGCAGGAGGGGCAGGAGACGATCTCCAGGCGGCGCGGCTTCAGGTTCAGCGACTCCAGGATCTGGATGCCGACCTTGACCTCCTCGGCGGGCGGCGCCGACAGCGAGACGCGGATGGTGTCCCCGATGCCCTCGCTGAGCAGCGCGCCGAAGGCGACCGCGGACTTGATCGTGCCCTGGAAGGCGGGGCCGGCCTCCGTGACGCCGAGGTGCAGCGGGTAGTCGCACTGCGCGGCCAGCTGCCGGTAGGCGTTGACCATGACGACCGGGTCGTTGTGCTTCACGGAGATCTTGATGTCCCGGAAGCCGTGCTCCTCGAAGAGCGACGCCTCCCACAGCGCCGACTCCACGAGCGCCTCGGGCGTGGCCTTGCCGTACTTCGCCAGCAGCCGGGCGTCGAGCGAGCCGGCGTTCACACCGATACGGATCGGGGTGCGCGTCTCGCCGGCGGCCTTCGCGATCTCCTTGACCTTGTCGTCGAACTGCTTGATGTTCCCCGGGTTGACCCGGACCGCCGCGCAGCCCGCGTCGATCGCCGCGAACACGTACTTCGGCTGGAAATGGATGTCCGCGATGACGGGGATCTGCGACTTGCGGGCGATGGTCGCGAGTGCGTCGGCGTCGTCCTGGGTGGGGCACGCCACCCGGACGATCTGGCAGCCGGAGGCGGTCAGCTCGGCGATCTGCTGGAGCGTCGCGCCGATGTCGGAGGTCCGGGTCGTCGTCATCGACTGCACCGAGATGGGCGCGTCCCCGCCGACGGCCACGTTCCCGACCTGGATCTGACGGCTGACCCTTCGGTCGGCGAGCTTCGTCGGAACGGACGGCATTCCGAGAGAAATAGCAGTCATCTGCTGTGCAACCCCAAGCTGTGGATCAAGGTCCCGAGATCGGCGGGCTCCGTCACCCGAGATTACGCCACCGCCCGTCCGCGGAGCACATCCCGGCCCCGGTCCACCGCGAAAACACGCGGCCGGACACACCTCGTGTCCGGCCGCGCGGAGGGGTGGGAAACCGACCCGGACGCCGGGCCCGCGCCGTGCTCCCCGGTCAGCTGATCTTGACGGGATTGAAGACGTCGGCGACCAGGACGAGCAGCGTGAAGCAGATGAAGATGCCGGCGACGACATACGCGACCGGCATCAGCTTGGCGACGTCGAACGGGCCGGGGTCGGGCCGCCTGAACAGGCGTGCCAGCGAACGCCGCAGGGACTCCCAGAGCGCGCCCGCCATGTGGCCGCCGTCCAGCGGCAGCAGCGGCAGCATGTTGAAGAGGAAGAGGGAGAGGTTGAATCCGGCCAGCAGGAACAGCATCATCGCGATCTGGTTCTGGGCCGGGATGTCCAGCGTCATCACCTCGCCGCCGATCCGTGCCGCGCCGACCACGCCGACCGGCGAGTCGTCCTTGCGCGGGCCGTCCCCGAAGGCGGCGCTCCACAGGTCGGGGATCTTGGACGGCAGGGCGATGATCGAGTGGACGCCGTCCTCCATCATCGTGCCCATCCGCTCGACGGACTGGCCGAAGGACAGCGGGATGATCTCCGTGGAGGCGGCGAAGCCGAGGTAGCCGGCCGGCACGTACTGGTCCGGGACCACCTCTCCGTCGGAGTCCTTCTTCGCCACCATGTTCTTGGCGAGCGTGGCGTGCAGCACCCGCTCCGTACCGTCGCGCTCGACGGTGATGCTGGCGGGGCCGATCGTCCGGCGGATCAGGTCGGAGAGCGTGGCCCAGTCCTCGACGTGCTCGCCGTTGAAGGCGACGATCTTGTCGCCCTCCTTGAGCCCGGCCGCCTGGGCGGGCGAGACCGGGTCGCCCTTGGCGCAGGTGTCGCGCTTCTCGCTCTGCGCGATCACGCACTTCTGCACACCGGCCACTTCGGTGGTCTGGGTCTGGAAGCCGAAGCTCATCGCCACGCCGATGAAGATCACGGCGGCGAGGACGAGGTTCATGAACGGACCCGCGAACATCACGATCACGCGCTTCCAGGGCTTGCGCGTGTAGAACAGGCGCTTCTCGTCGCCCGGTTGCAGCTCCTCGAAGGACGCGGCACGCGCGTCCTCTATCATCCCGCGCCACGGCGAGGTGGAACGCGCCTCGATCCGGCCGTCGGGGCCCGGCGGGAACATGCCGATCATGCGGATGTAGCCGCCGAACGGAATGGCCTTGATCCCGTACTCCGTCTCCCCCTTGCGCCGGGAGAAGATGGTGGGTCCGAAGCCCACCATGTACTGCGGCACCCGGATCCCGAACATCTTGGCCGTGGAGAGATGGCCGAGTTCGTGCAGGCCGATGGAGAAGAGCAGTCCGGCCATGAACACCAGGATGCCGAGGACCGTCAACAGAATCGTCATGCGCGAGCCTCCGCCGGCTGCTGTTCGCCCGATGTCGCTGCCAATGTCGCCGCCTTCTCCCGGGCCCGGGCCCGGGCCCAGGTCTCTGCCTCGAGGACGTCCGCCACCGTGAGCGAGGTCCCTTCGCGGGGGTGGCCGTGCGCCCCGCCGTGTTCCTCCACGACCTCGGTGACCGTATCCATGATGCCGTTGAACGGCAGCCGGCCCGCCAGGAACGCGTCGACGCACTCCTCGTTCGCGGCGTTGAACACCGCGGGGGCCGTACCGCCGAGTTCGCCCACCCTGCGGGCGAGACCCACGGCGGGGAACGCCTCGGTGTCGAGCGGGAAGAACTCCCAGCTCGACGCCTTGCTCCAGTCGAACGCCGGAGCGGCGTCGGGTACCCGCTGGGGCCAGCCCAGACCGATGGCGATCGGCCCGCGCATGTCGGGCGGGGTCGCCTGGGCCAGGGTCGAGCCGTCGCTGAATTCCACCATCGAGTGAACATACGACTGGGGGTGGACGACCACCTCAATCCGGTCGAAGGGAATGTCGTAAAGAAGATGTGCCTCGATCACCTCGAGGCCCTTGTTGACCAGGGTCGCGGAATTGACCGTGATCACCGGGCCCATGGCCCAGGTGGGGTGGGCGAGGGCGTCCTGGGGGGTGACGTGCGCCAGTTCGGCCCTCGTACGGCCGCGGAAGGGACCGCCCGAGGCCGTCACCACCAGCTTGCGGACATCGGCCCGGGTCCCGGAGGCCAGCGCCTGGAAGAGGGCGGCGTGCTCGGAGTCGACGGGGATGATCTGGCCGGGCCGGGCCACCGCCGTGACCAGCGGGCCGCCGACGATCAGCGACTCCTTGTTGGCGAGCGCCAGCGTGCGGCCGGCCGTGAGCGCGGCGAGGGTCGGGGCGAGGCCGATGGAACCGGTGATGCCGTTGAGCACGGTGTGGCAGTCGGAGGCCGCGAGGTCCGTGGCCGCGTCGGGTCCGGCGAGGATCTCGGGGAGCGGTTCGCCCGTCCCGTACCGCTCCCCGAGCGCCTCCCGGAGCGCGGGGACGGCGTCCTCGCGCGCGACCGCGACGGTGCGCACCCGCAGCCGCCGGGCCTGCTCGGCGAGCAGGTCGACCCGGCCGCCGGCGGCGGACAGCGCGGTGACGCGGAAGCGGTCGGGGTTGCGCAGGACCAGGTCGATGGCCTGCGTGCCGATGGAGCCGGTGGAGCCGAGGACGACGACGTCCCGGTGGCCTTCGACCGGGTCGAAGGTGGTGTGCGGATCGGCGAGAGGGGATGGGCTGTCGCTCATGCCCCCATTCTCGCCTCATCCGCGAGGGCCCCGGACACGCGGCCCGGGCGGAGAGCGCGGCCGGTGTCCGGGCGCGGTGCGCGCCGCGGAGTGCGCGGGGTGTGGTGCGCGGGGCGGTGTGTGGGGGTGTGGGGCGGTGCTCGGCGTGGTGCGCGTCGTCTCGCGGATCGTGGTGCGCGTCGCCGCACGGTGTGGTGCGCGTCGCACCGCGGCGGAATGCGTGGCCCCGGGCGTACGCCTGTGCGCTGCGCGCCGCGGCGTGCGGGGCCGCTGACCGCCGTCACGACGGCCTCGAGAGTCCCAGGTCATCCACCCGGAGCGGGGCCGGCGCCCAACGGGCCGTCCGCGCCGTGGAGCCGCGCCCCGGACGGCGAGGCACGTCACGCGGCACGGGCGGAGGCGCCCCGTCGAGACAGCGGCGGGTTGTCGAGCACCGGGGTGGCGTCCCTCCACCCGTGCTCGGCGGCACCTGCCCGACGCGCCGTCACAAGGTGTGCACAACCGCACAGTTCGTTGACACATCCTTCTCGCGGCCTGATTCTGAGAGCGCTCTCAGAACCCCCACACCCAGGAGGCAGAGCCGTGCCCCCCATACGCAAACCGCTGGTCTCACTGACCGCCGCCGCGCTCCTCACCACCGGCCTCGTGGCCGCCGGACCCGCCACCGCGGCGCCCGGCAAGGCCGCGCCGGAGGCCGGGAACACCGCCGCCGTGCCCGCGACCATCCCGATCACGATCACCAACAAGTCCGGCCGCAACGATCGCGTCTACCTCTACAACCTCGGCACCGATCTCGCGACGGGAAGACAGGGCTGGGCCGACGCGAACGGCACGTTCCACCCCTGGCCCGCCGGCGGCAATCCGCCCACGCCCGCGCCCGACGCGTCGATCGCCGGGCCCGCCAACGGGCAGTCCCTCACCATCCGCCTGCCGAAGTTCTCGGGCCGGGTGTACTTCTCGTACGGACAGAAGCTCGACTTCCGGCTCACCACCGGCGGCCTGGTGCAGCCCGCCGTGCAGAACCCGAGCGACCCGAACCGGAACATCCTGTTCAACTGGACCGAGTACACGCTCAACGACGGCGGGCTGTGGATCAACAGCACGCAGGTGGACATGGTCTCCGCGCCGTACGCGGTCGGCGTCAAGCTCGCGAACGGCACCACGAAGAACACCGGCCACCTCAAGCCCGGCGGCTACAACGCGTTCTACAACGCGCTCAAGTCGCAGTCCGGCGGCTGGGCCAACCTGATCCAGACCCGCTCCGACGGCACGATCCTGCGCGCGCTCTCGCCCGGTCACGCCGTGGGGACCGGGGTGCTGCCCGCGTCCGTGATGAACGACTACATCAACCGGGTCTGGACCAAGTACGCGTCCTCGACGCTGACGGTGACGCCGTTCAAGGACCAGCCGAACACCAAGTACTTCGGCCGCGTCTCCGGCAACGTCATGAACTTCACCAACGGCGCGGGCGCGGTCGTCACCTCGTTCCAGAAGCCCGACGCCGACTCGGTCTTCGGCTGCCACAAGCTGCTGGACGCGCCCAACGACGCCGTGCGCGGGCCGATCTCCCGCACCCTGTGCGCCGGCTACAACCGTTCCACGCTCCTGTCCAACCCCAACCAGCCGGACGCCGACAACGCGAACTTCTACAAGGACGCGGTCACCAACCACTACGCGCGTGCCATCCACGCCCAGATGGCCGACGGCAAGGCGTACGCCTTCGCCTTCGACGACGTCGGCAACCACGAGTCGCTGGTGACCGACGGCAACCCGCAGGCGGCGTTCATCACGCTCGACCCGTTCAGCTGAGCCGCCCGTTCAGCTGAGCCGTGCGGAGCGCGGCGGGTGACCGCCCGCCGCGCTCCGCCAGGCCTCCGTCGTCACCGGATCGGGCGGTGCACGTTCTCCCGCCGCGACGGGCCCGGGGTGGCGTCCGCGATCCAGGGGCCCTCGCCGCTCGGGTCGGCGATGCCCTCCTCCAGCCAGGCGTACCGGCCCGTCAGGACCCCGCCGACGACCCTGCGGTCCAGCTCGTCCGTGTTGGACCACAGCCGGTCGAACAGCTCCTCCACCCGGATCCGCGCCTGCCGGCAGAAGGCGTCGGCCAGCTGGTACGCCTCACGGCCGTGTTCCCCGCGCGAGCGCAGCAGTTCGGCGCGCACACAGGCGGCGCTCATGGCGAACAGCTCCGCGCCGATGTCCACCACGCGCCCCAGGAAGCCCTGTTTGGTCTCCATCCGCCCCTGCCAGCGCGACATGGCGTAGAAGGTGGACCGGGCCAGCCTGCGCGACGTCCGCTCGACGTAGCGCAGCCGCGCCGACAGGTCCGGGTGGCCCGGGTGGTGGAAGGCGCCGTACGCGCCCGGCAGTTGGCCCGGGCCCGCGACCAGTTTCGGCAGCCAGCGGGCGTAGAACGCGCCGGCCCGCGCGCCGGCCTTCGCCTTGTCCCGCGGGGACGCCTCAGGGTCGATGATGTCCCCCGCCACGGCGAGGTGGGCGTCGACGGCCTCGCGGGCGATCAGCAGGTGCATGATCTCCGTGGAGCCCTCGAAGATGCGGTTGATGCGCATGTCGCGGAGCATCTGCTCGGCCGGCACGGCGCGTTCGCCGCGGGCCGCCAGCGAATCCGCCGTCTCGAAACCGCGTCCGCCCCGGATCTGGACCAGTTCGTCGGCCATCAGCCAGCCCATCTCCGAGCCGTACAGCTTGGCCAGGGCCGCCTCGATCCGGATGTCGGTGCGATCCTCGTCCGCCATCTGGGACGCCAGTTCCACGACCGCCTCCAGCGCGAACGTCGTCGCCGCGATGAAGGAGATCTTCGCGCCGACCGCCTCGTGCCGGGCGACCGGTTTGCCCCACTGCTCACGGGCCGCGGACCACTCGCGTGCGGTCTTCAGGCACCACTTGCCCGCGCCCACGCACATGGCGGGCAGCGAGAGCCGGCCCGTGTTGAGGGTGGTGAGGGCGATCTTGAGACCGGCGCCCTCGGGGCCGATGCGGTTCGCCACCGGGACCCGCACCCGGTGGAACCGGGTCACACCGTTCTCCAGGCCGCGCAGGCCCATGAACGCGTTGCGGTTCTCGACCGTGATGCCCGGGGAGTCGGCCTCGACGACGAACGCGGTGATCCCGCCCCGGCCTTCCCCCTGCGTGTCGGCCTGGTAGGCGGGCACCCGCGCCATGACCACCAGCAGATCGGCGACGACCCCGTTGGTCGTCCAGAGCTTCACGCCGTCGAGCACGTACGCGTCCCCGTCCCGCACGGCCGTGGTCGCCAGCCGGGCCGGGTCGGAGCCCACGTCCGGCTCGGTGAGCAGGAACGCCGAGATGTCGGTACGGGCCAGGCGCGGCAGGAACGCGTCCTTCTGCTCCCGGGTGCCGAAGAGCTTGAGCGGCTGCGGTACGCCGATGGACTGATGCGCGGAGAGCAGCGCCCCGACCGCCGGGCTGGCGGAGCCGACCAGGGCCAGCGCCCGGTTGTAGTACACCTGGGTGAGACCGAGACCGCCGTGGCCGGGGTCGATCTTCATGCCGAGCGCGCCCAACTCCTTCAGGCCGCGCACCACCTCGTCGGGGATCCGCGCCTCGCGCTCGATCAACGCCCCGTCGATCTCCGTCTCGCAGAAGGCGCGCAGCTTCGCCAGGAACTCCTCGCCCCGCCTGACGTCGTCGGGCGCGGGCAGCGGGTGGGGGTGGATCAGGTCGAGCCGGAACCGGCCGAGGAACAGCTCCTTGGCGAAGCTCGGCCTGCTCCAGCGCTGTTCCCGGGCGGCCTCGGCGACCTGGCGCGCCTCCCGCTCGGTGACCTTGGGCGTGCCGTGCGGCTCCTGCGGTACGGACGCTTCTGAGGGGACGGAGGGTGCGGACATGGGGAACTCACCTCGCCGGGGAGTGGGGTCCGGACGGTGGACGCGCCAACTGGTACCACTCGTCCGTATCTACCCGATTCCGGCGCACCCCACCAGTCGTCCACCCGGGCGCGCGGGGGCCGGGGCCGCCCGCGCGCCGGTGGTCCTACAGCTCCAGGCCGGTGAACACCATGACCCGCTCGTAGGTGTAGTCGTCCATCGCGAAGCGCACGCCCTCGCGGCCGACGCCGGACTGCTTGGCACCGCCGTACGGCATCTGGTCGGCGCGGTACGAGGGGACGTCGCCGACGATCACCCCGCCGACCTCCAGGGCGCGGTGGGCCCGGAAGGCGGTCTGGAGGTCATGGGTGAAGACCCCGGCCTGCAGGCCGTACTTGGAGTCGTTGACCCGCTGGTACGCCTCGCTCTCGCCCTCCACCCGGCGCAGGGTGAGGACCGGCCCGAAGACCTCCTCGCGGGCGAGCGTGGTGTGGTCGGGCACGTCGGCGAGCACGGTGGGCGCGTAGCTCGCGCCGTCGCGCTTCCCTCCGGTGAGCAGCTGGGCGCCCTCCCGTACGGCCTCGTCGACCCAGGACTCGACGCGCTTGGCGGCGTCCTCGCTGACGAGCGGCCCCACGTCGGTGGCGTCGTCGGCGGGGTCCCCGGTGACCTGGGCCTCGACGGCGGCGACAATCTTGGGCACGAGCCGTTCGTACAGTGAGGCGTCGGCGATCACGCGCTGGACGGAGATGCAGGACTGGCCGCCCTGGTAGTTCGAGAAGGTGGCGATCCGGCTCGCCGCCCAGTCCAGGTCCTCCTCGCTCGCGTAGTCGGCGAGGACGACGGCGGCGCCGTTCCCGCCGAGTTCGAGCGTGCAGTGCTTGCGCGGCACCGAGTCCATGATCGCGAAGCCGACCTTGTCCGAACCGGTGAAGGAGATCACGGGCAGCCGCTCGTCCTGGACGAGGGCGGGCATCCGGTCGTTCGGCACCGGCAGTACGGACCAGGCGCCCTCGGGCAGCTCGGTCTCGGCCAGCAGCTCGCCGAGGAGGAGCCCGGAGAGCGGGGTGGCCGGGGCGGGCTTGAGGATGATCGGGGCGCCGACGGCGATGGCCGGGGCGATCTTGTGCGCGCAGAGGTTGAGGGGGAAGTTGAACGGCGCGATCCCGAGGACGACGCCCCGGGGGAAGCGCCGGGTGAACGCGAGCCGGCCGGTGCCGCCCGCGTCGGTGTCGAGGCGCTGGGAGTCCCCACTGTTGAACCGGCGGGCCTCCTCGGCCGCGAACCGGAACACGGACACGGCACGGCCGACCTCGCCCCGGGCCCACTTGAGGGGCTTGCCGTTCTCGGCGGAGATCAGCCGGGCGATCTCCTCGGTGCGCTCGACGAGCCGGCGCGAGACGTGGTCGAGGGCGGCGGCGCGGACGTGCGCGGGGGTCGCGGCGAACTCGTCGAGCACGGAGTGCGCGGCGGCGACGGCCTCCTCGACCTGCCGCTCGGTCGGCACGGAGACCGTACCGACGACCCGGCCGTCCCAGGGGGACGTCACGTCGAGCGTCTCCTCGCCGGTGGCCTGGCGGCCGGCGAGCCAGAAAGCGTGGGTGGAAGTCATGGCGAGTCCGGGCCCTTCCCAGTAGGCGGGTGGTGATGGCTGGGTGCCTGCTCCCACGGTAGGGGCGGAGCCGCGGGGAACGGCTTGTGCATGGTGGAGCGGTGAGGTGGCGTCGTGCGCCATTTCGTAGCGTCACGGGACTTCGGCGGCCCCGCCGCCCCGCCGCCCCGCGCGGGCGTCCGGCACCGCGCGGCTGCTTGTTCCCCGGTGCCGCGTCGGCGCGGTGGCGGGGCGCCGCCGGGGGCCCAGCGAGGGGCCCCGCCTCAGCCCGTCGGCGGCAGCCGCACCGGCGCGGTCGTCTTCAGCGCCAGCCACAGCTCCATCCGCACGTCCGGATCGTCCAGCGAGCGGCCCAGGATCTCCTCCACCCGGCGCATCCGGTAGCGCAGCGTGTGGCGGTGGACGCCCAGGTCCGCCGCCGCCGCGTCCCACTGGCCGTGGCGCGAGAGCCAGGCGCGCAGGGAGGCGACCAGGTCGCCGCGGCCCTTCGCGTCGTGTTCGCGCAGCGCGCGCAGCATGCCGTCCGCGAACGCCCGTACCGCGTCGTCCGCGAGGAGCGGCAGGATCGAGCCCGCCGCCAGGTCCTCGTGCTCGACCAGCGCGCGACCGCGCCGCCTGGCCACCGACAGCGCCTGTTCGGCCTGTTTGTACGCGCCCGCCGCCGCGATCGGGCCCGTCGGCGCGGAGAGACCGATGACCACGCCGACGTCCTCCGCCTCCCATCCCGCGTACTCGCCGGCGGCCGTGACCACCGCTCCCCTGTCCGCGGCCAGGACAGCCAGCCGCTTCCCGCCGTCCGGCACGGTCAGCGTCGCCTCGCCCGCCCGCGCGGCCGCCGTCTCCAGGGACTCGGCGAGGACATGGAGCGGATGGATGTCCCCGGAGTCCGGCACGGCGTCGGTCACCTCCGCGACCAGCAGCCGGAACGGCGCGTCGAGCAGTTCTCCGTACAGGTCGCCCGCCACGGCCCGCGCGTGGTCCGGCTGCCCGGACAGCAGCATCCGCAGCACCGCCGCGCCGAGGCGCTGTTCCGCCGCCTGGAGGGAGCGGGAGCGCTCGGTGGTGAGGGTGAGCAGCGCCACCGCCGAGTGCACCGCGTAGCGCTCCGCCGTGCCCAGCGCCGACGCCGTGCCGACGGCCAGGGCGCCGCGCATCCGGCGGCCGGTGCCCAGGGAGTGGAGTTCCACCCGGTCGCCCCCGGCCTCCCCCGCGGGCTCCTCGCCGGTCTCCTCCCCGCACCCCCCGGGCTCGCCGGCCACCGTGCTCGCCGGCATCCTCCGCTCCCGCAGCCGCTCGATGTCCGGCGACAGCCGGGCCGCCCGTCGGGCCGCCCACTCGGGCGCCGCGGCGACGACCGCGCCGGACGCGTCGTACAGGGCCGCCCAGCCGTCCACGTGCGCCGCCAGCCGGGCCAGCAGTTCGGACGGCCCGTCGGTGAGCGCGGCGCGGGTCAGTTCCCGCTGTGCCTCGAACCCGGCCGTCACCGCGCGGTACTGGTCCGCCGCGATCTCCGCCGACACGGCCTTGCTGATCGCGAGGAACGGGGTGCGCCGGGGTACGCCCAGCAGCGGCAGGCCGGCCGACCGGGCCGCCCCGAGCAGCGCGTCCGGGATGTCCGGGTAGTTCACACCGACGGCGAAGCCGAGGCCCACCACTCCGGCGTCCACCAGCCGCCGCACGTAGCGCTCCATCTGCTCCGGGTCCTCGGCGTCCAGCGCCGCCGCGGTGATCAGGAGCAGTTCGCCGCCCTCCATGTACGGGACGGGGTCCGCCAGCTCGCTCGCGTGCACCCAGCGCACCGGGGCCATGAGCCCGTCCTCCCCCGCGCGCACGGTGAGTTGGAGCGCCGAATGCTGGACGAGGGAGGCGAGGGTGGGCGGCATGGGGGGAACCGTAGGGCCTTCGGCAGCGGAGGGGCAGGGCCGCGGGCGGCTCCACGGCCCCGTACGCCGTCCCGTATGAACGGCATCCCCTCATTCTGCCAGGTTGTACGACAAGGCGTAGGGGTGCCGGTTATGCCACCCGCACATGGCGGCCCCCGCGCCGGCCCCGTACGCCCCCGTACGCCTGCTCGCCCGGCCGGGCTCAGCTCCGCAGGTCCACCAGCAGCGGCGGCGCGTGCTCGCCCCCCACCGTCCGCAGCGACAGCACCGCGTGGCCCGCCGGCACGGAATGTGCCAGGTCGGACGCGGACCAGCGCTCCCGTTCCACGGTCCGTACGGTCACCGCGTCCGTGGTCACGGCCTTGCCCGTGACGAGCTTGCGGAAAGCGTGGATGGCGCGCGTCAGCGGCTGGTCGGCGAAGACCGTGCGCTGGGTGACGTCCCGGGTCTGCACCCACTCGGTGCCCCAGGCCTCCGCGAACCGCTTGCCGTCCCAGGTGGTGATGCCGGAGAACGCCATCCTGCATCCGACGGCCCCGAGCAGCGCCGTATGCAGTGTCTCGGGTACGTCGTCGAGCGTACGCAGCGTCAGCACCGCGCCCGCGTTCGCCGAGCGCAGCCGCTGCACTCCGCGCAGTGTCTGAGCGGTGAGCGTGCGGGTCGCGTCGTCCAGGACCAGACAGACGAAGAGGGACCGGTCCGCGCGCGCCGCGGCGTGCGCCGTGAACTGCGCCAGCACCAGCCGCGCCAGCGTCCGGGACGCCTCGGCGTGGCCGCGCTCCGGCAGGTCGATCCGGACCCGCAGCGGGTGTTGCAGGGCACGCGGGGAGAACGGCCTGGTGCGCCCGCGCGTGTCGAAGAACCCCGCGAACGCGGGCCGGTCCAGCAACGCCAACCGGTCCGCGAGCGCCCGGCCCGGATCGCCGGGCGTGCCCGACTGCCGCTCGCGCGCGTCGAGTTCCCGCCGCATCGCGCCGTGTCCCCCGGCGTCCAGCGCCTCGCGCAGCGCGGCCAGCGCGGCCGACTCGCCGTCGAGCAGTTCCCGCAGCTCCGGGACGCCGGGCAGCCGCCCGTGCGCCACTCCGAACGGCCCGAGCAGCTGGGCGAGTGCCGTCGTGGCCCGCCTGCCGTCCTGGTCCGCGAGGTCCCCGACGAGCCCTTCGGCGAGGAGGGCGGCGGCCTCGTCCGGATCGTTCGTCCCGCCGTACAGGTCGAGGTCGTGCACCGAGTCCGGATCGCCGACCCGGACGACGACGTCATAGGCGTCGTCGGGTCCGAGCGGGGTGCCGGCGGCGCAGACGGCGACGACCGCGGCCTGCCCGGCGAGCGCCTGGAGCGCCAGCGACTCCACCACCGGCCGGACCAGGGAGCCGGTCTTGCCGGCCCCGGGCGGCCCGACGGCCAGCAGCGACGTGCCCAGCACGGCCGGGTCCAGCGCGAGTCCGGTGCCGCGCCTGGAGTACGGATTGCGCTCCCCGTCCTGGACCGTGCCGAGCCTGACCTGGCGTGCGAGCAGGTCGTGCCGGGCCGCGCGCACGGGCAGGTCCCGCTTGCCGGAGGGGTGGACACAGGCGGCGGCGCCCGTGCCGCGCACGGCCTCGGTGAAGGCCGTGAGCCGGGTGGGGTCGGCGCGCACGGAGAGCCAGGCACGCCGGATCCTCGCGTAGTCGACGTCGTTCATGCGCCCGTCGCGCACCTCGGCGGCGAGCCGGCCGGCGGTCTCGCTCTGGCCGGCGGCCCGCAGGTCGGGCCACTCGGCCGGATCGTCCTCGGGCTCGGGGGGCGGCGGGACCGCCTCCTTCGCCGCCCGGGCCGGCCGGTGACCCAGCACGCGCCGCCCCAGCTCGGCCCACCGGCCGAGCCGCCCGAACAGGACCAGCAGGCCGCCGGCGACCAGCGCGTAGTAGACGTACGCGGCGACGACCGAGGCCATCGTCCCGCGCCAGGAGTCGGGCGTGAACATGTAGAGCGGCCAGAGCCAGAAGCCGCCGAGGTAGTTGTTCCACAGCAGCGACCAGAGCAGCAGTCCGGCGAGGAGCGAGATCAGCGCGCCGCTGACGAGCTGCCGCGTCGGCGTGCGCTCCGGCTCCTCCGGGGGGCGCACGCGATGCCCGTACGCCCAGACGCCCGGCGCGTCCGCGGTCCGCGGCACATGGAGCCACTCGCGCAGCGTGGGGCCGGCGGTCGCGCCGGGGGCGTGCCCCGGCGCGGGCGGCAACGCGCCGGCGCCGAATGGCACGGCCGGAGGCGGCGCGGCCGCGGACGGTACGGCCGAAGGCGGCACGGCGGGTGGCGGCACGGCCGAAGGCGGCACGGCGGGTGGCGGCACGGATGGCATGGGCGGCGGGGTCGGTGGCTGCGGCGGTCCTGCCTGACGCGGCAGGGAAGTGGCGCGAGTGTCCCGTGCGTCGTGCGTGCCGTCGGTTCCCATGTAGCCCTGCCCCCTGCGCAGTCGGTCCGCGTGGTCGTACCCGTTCAATGTATGACCATGGCCACCCGTCGGGCGGCAGGTCATCGCCCCCCGCCCGTACGGGCGTTGCCCGCTCGGGGCCCTTCCCGACCGTCCCCGGCCCGCCGCGTACCCGCCGGGCCATGTCCATGGCGGACAACGACACACCCCCGAACACTCCTGAACGGCGCGTGCCCGTACCCCGTCCCCGCCCCTAGCCTGCGAGGAAAGACGCACCCGGGCCCGCCCCGGACACACCCCAGGAGCCCCTCATGAACGCAGTCCCGCAGGAGCGCCGTGTCGTCACCGCCCTCCCCGGCCCCACGTCCCAGGAGTTGCAGGCGCGCAGGACCGCCGCGGTCGCCCGCGGCGTGGGGTCCGTGATGCCCGTCTTCGCCGCCCGCGCGGGCGGCGGCATCGTCGAGGACGTGGACGGCAACCGGCTGATCGACTTCGGCTCCGGCATCGCCGTGACCTCGGTCGGCGCGAGCGCCGAGGCCGTCGTGCGCCGGGCGGCCGCCCAGCTCGCCGACTTCACCCACACCTGTTTCATGGTCACGCCCTACGAGGGGTACGTGGAGGTGTGCGAGCGGCTCGCGGAGCTGACACCGGGCGACCACGCCAAGAAGAGCGCGCTGTTCAACTCCGGTGCCGAGGCCGTCGAGAACGCCGTGAAGATCGCCCGGTCGTACACCGGGCGCCAGGCCGTCGTCGTCTTCGACCACGGCTACCACGGCCGTACGAACCTCACCATGGCGCTGACCGCGAAGAACATGCCGTACAAGAACGGCTTCGGGCCGTTCGCCCCGGAGATCTACCGGGTGCCGGTCGCCTACGGCTACCGCTGGCCGACCGGGCCCGAGAACTGTGGTCCCGAGGCGTCCGCCCAGGCCATCGACCAGATCAGCAAGCAGATCGGCGCCGAGAACGTCGCCGCGATCGTCATCGAGCCGCTGCTCGGCGAGGGCGGCTTCATCGAGCCCGCGAAGGGCTTCCTGCCTGCGCTCGCGGCGTTCGCCAGGGACAACGGGATCGTCTTCGTGGCCGACGAGATCCAGTCCGGGTTCTGCCGCACCGGCCGGTGGTTCGCGTGCGAGGACGAGGGGGTCGTCCCCGACCTGATCACCACCGCGAAGGGCATCGCGGGCGGCCTGCCGCTGGCCGCCGTCACCGGCCGCGCCGAGATCATGGACGCGGCGCACCCGGGCGGACTGGGCGGCACCTACGGCGGCAACCCGGTGGCCTGCGCCGCCGCGCTCGGCGCCATCGAGACGATGAGGGAACTGGACCTCCCCGCGAAGGCCCGGCGCATCGAGACGGTCATGAAGGGGCGGCTGTCGGCGCTGCGGGAGAAGTACGACCTCATCGGCGACGTCCGTGGCCGCGGCGCCATGATCGCCATCGAACTGGTGAAGGACCGGCGGACCAAGGAGCCCGCGCCCGAGGCGACGGCCGCGCTCGCCGCCGCGTGCCACGCGGCGGGCCTGCTGGTGCTCACCTGCGGCACGTACGGCAACGTGCTGCGCTTCCTGCCGCCCCTGGTGATCGGTGAGGACCTGCTGGAGGAGGGCCTGGACATCCTGGAGAACGCGCTGGCCGACCTCTGACCGGTCCCCGCCTCACCACGCCCCACCACCTCGCTGTGACACAACGCCCTGCCGTGGCACACCGCCCGCTCCACACCTGTCAGGGCGTGTGAAGAAGGTGTGCGAGGGCGATGGCGGGTGGCGTTCGCGGCTGTCGGGACCCTCTCGCCTCGCGTACGGTTTCCGCAGATGAGAGAAACACCCCGCTCGCAGGGGACTGCGAGCGACACCGGCGTGGAGCATCCCCAGCTCCGCTTCGGTCGTGCCTTCGCGCACACCACTGGAGCTTCGGGCTCCAGAACTCCTCACCGATCGGATGGCCGCCCGTCCCACACCCCCCGGGGCGCGCGGCACACCGGTCCTGACGGCCGCCCCGGAACTGTCCCCCCTGTTCCCGGGCGGCCGCCTTCTTTCTCCCGCTCTCCTTCCCGCACCTGTCTCGCCCGCGCGTTCGGTACGTTCGCGGTGTGCGCGGTCCTCTTCGCGGTGCTCACCTGGCAGGTCGCCGTGCGCGGTCCGCTGCTGCTCCCGGACGAGCGGGTGGAGCTCCGGCTCGCCGGCCGGGGACCACAGCCGCTGGCACAGTTCTGCGCCGACCTCGGGGGCCCGCTCGTCGCGCTGCCCGTCCTCGTCCTCGCGGTGGCGTACGCGCTGTGGCGGGGGCGGCGCGGTCCGGCCCTGGCGGTCGCGCTGGCGGCGGTCGCGGTGCCGCTCGTCGTGGTCCCGCTGAAGGTCTGGACGGACCGGCCGGGACCGCTCACCGACGCGACGGGCTACTACCCCTCGGGCCACACGGCCACGGCGATGATCGCGTACGGCGGCGCGGCGCTGCTGCTCGCTCCGTACGCGGGGTGGCGCCGCACGGTGCCCGTCGCCGTCCTCCTCACGCTGGCGACGGGCACCGGTCTGCTGCTGCGCGGCTACCACTGGCCGGTCGACGTGCTCGCGAGCGTGGCCCTGTGCGGGATGCTGCTGGTCCTCGCGGCCGTGGCGGGCTCGTATGTCCGCCCCGGCCGACCCCGCGCCTCGCTCAGCCGTCGTACCCCGCGCCGCTCCCCCGGTCCGGAACGGGGCCAGGACCCGAGCCCGGCCTCCGACCCGGCACCGGGGCCGGACCCGGCCCCCGGCCCGGCCCTCGGCTCGGGCTCCGAGCCGCCAGGCCGGCCGCCGCCTCATGCATCGCCCGCTCCAGGACCGACAGATCGGTGAGCGTGCCCGAGCCGTCCGGCGGGATCAGCCAGCGCGTCCCGCCGCATGTGCGGCCCGGGTACGGGACGGCGATCCAGGCGCCCCGGCCCACGCCCCGCACCCC
The DNA here is from genome assembly GCF_052983195.1 of Streptomyces hebeiensis. Classification (NCBI taxonomy): domain Bacteria; kingdom Bacillati; phylum Actinomycetota; class Actinomycetes; order Kitasatosporales; family Streptomycetaceae; genus Streptomyces; species Streptomyces hebeiensis. The sequence continues at coordinate 5,907,639 of NZ_CM129812.1, read as the reverse complement.
CGTGCCGACCCAGCGCGCGACCGTTCCCGGCGGTACGAAGAATCCCAGGCGGGTGTCCCCGGGGCCGGCGAGCACCGGGCCGGGCCGGTCGACGAGCCGGGTGAGCACGTCCAGAGCCGGACGGCCGAGCGCGCCCGGCAGGATCAGGACGTCCCAGCGGCGTCCGGCCGGCAGGAGCGTCACCCCCGCCGGGCCGCGCTCCCACTCCGACCGGCACGCCTCGGGATCCGGGGCCGCCGACACCAGCCACTCCACCGCGCTCCTCGTCCCCGGCCCCGCCCCCGCGCCAGTCATCCGCCTGGCCTCCCTTCTGTGTCACTGTTCCGCGTCGCTGACATGTGCGTCCACGGGGGAGAGCGCGGGGGCGGCGGCTCATGACGCGACTTCGTGCCATGACTTTCGCGTGCCGGCACGGCGGTCCGCCCTCGCCCGGCGGTGGCGGCCCACCAGCTGCCCGGCGGCCACCGCCGCCACGGCCACGGCGAACATCGCCGTACCGATCACATTGACCTGCACCGGGGTGCCGCGCTGCACCGAGCCCCAGACGTACATGGGGAAGGTCACGGCCGAGCCCGCGGTGAAGTTCGTGATGACGAAGTCGTCGAAGGAGAGCGCGAAGGCCAGCAGCGCGCCCGCCGCGATCCCGGGTGCGGCGATCGGCAGGGTGACGCGCAGGAACGTCCGGACCGGCCCCGCGTAGAGATCGCGTGCGGCTTCCTCCAGTCTCGGGTCCATGGACAGGATCCGTGCCTTGACGGCCGTCACCACGAAGCTGAGGCAGAAGGTGATGTGCGCCAGGAGGACGGTCCAAAAGCCCAGGCGCACGCCCAGGTTGAGGAAGAGTGTGAGCAGCGAGGCCGCCATGACGACCTCGGGCATCGCCATCGGCAGGAAGACCAGCGCGTTGACGCCCGGCCGTCCCCTGAAACGGTGACGTGCGAGCGCGAAGGCGGCGGCGGTGCCCAGGACGGTGGCGCCGAGCGTCGCCCAGGCGGCGATCCGGAGCGAGAGCACCAGGGAGTCGCACAGGCCGGCGACCGAGCAGGGGTCGGTCCAGGCGTCGGCGGAGAAGCGCCGCCAGGTGTAGTTGAAGCGCCCGTCCGGCTTGTTGAAGGAGAACAGGAGGACGACGAGGTTGGGCAGGACCAGGTAGCACAGCGTCAGCAGGCCCACGAGGGTCACGAGGGGGGGCCTCGCCCGTCGGCGGCGTCGGCGTGGCGCCCTGCGCGGGGCGGTCGTTGCCGCGGGCGTCGCGGTGGGCCTCCGCGCCGGTGTTTGTTCGTACGTGGGCGCGGGTGAGGACGTGGGCGCGGGTGAGGACGTGGGCGTGCCGCTCATCGGACGAGGTCCTCCGTTCCGGCCCGGCGGATGTACACCGTGACCAGCAGCAGGACGACCGCCATGAGCAGGAAGGAGAGCGCGGCGGCCGTCGGGTAGTCCAGCACGCGCAGGAACTGCGACTGGATCACGTTGCCGGCCATCCTGGTGCCGGTGGAGCCCAGTAGTTCGGCGTTGATGTAGTCGCCGCTGGCCGGAATGAAGGTGAGGAGGGTGCCGGAGACGACGCCGGGGAGGGAGAGCGGGAGCGTGACCCTGCGGAAGACGGCCGGCGCGGACGCGTAGAGGTCGCGCGCGGCCTCGTGGAGCCGGACGTCCACGCGGTCCAGGGACGCGTACAACGGCAGGATCATGAACGGCAGGAAGCTGTACGTCAGCCCGCACACGACCGCCAGGGGCGTGGCCAGCACCCGGTTCCCCTCGGTCCAGCCGAGCGCGCGGGTGACGTCGAGGACATGGAGCCGGTCCAGCAGGGCGACGACCGTACCGCCGTCCGCGAGGATCGCCTTCCAGGCGAGCGTACGGATCAGGAAGCTCGTGAAGAACGGCGCGACGACGAGGACCAGCAGTGTGTGGCGCCAGCGGCCCGCCTTGACGGCGATGAGGTAGGCGAGCGGGTATCCGAGCACCAGGCACAGGAGCGTGGCGGAGCCCGCGTACAGCAGGGAGCGCGCGAACTGCGGCCAGTACGCGCCGAACGCGTCCGCGTAGGTGCGTACGTGCCAGGTGACCTCGAAGCCCTCCTCCAGGGAACCGGTCTGGAGGGACGTCGACGCCTGGTAGACCATCGGCACGAGGAAGAGGACGAGCAGCCACAGGACGGCGGGCAGGAGCAGCGCGTAAGGCAGCACCCCGCGGCGGGCGGGTCCTCCCGGCCGAGCGCGGTCGGTGGAGACCTCCGGCACGCTTCCGTCGCCCCCGGGGACCTCCGGCGCCCTCACCTCACTCCCGGAAACTTCTGTCGCGCTCATATCGCTCCCACGGTCGCGGCGGAGGGCTCGTCGCGCAGGCCGAAGGTGTGCGCGGGGTCCCAGTGCAGGACCACCGCGGCGCCGGGCCGCGGCCCTCGGTCGTGGCCCGCGTTCTGTACGTACACCTCCAGTCCGGCCCGGACGGGGCTGTCGATCACGTACTGCGTGGAGACACCCAGGAACGCGGCGTCGACGATCCGGCCGGTGACGCGATTGCGTCCGTCGGCCACCGAACCGCCGCCGCCGTCAGCGGCTCCGCCGACGCTGCCACTGCCGTTGCCACTGCCGGTGTCGTCGGCGTGCGTGAGGGAGATCTTCTCGGGGCGGACACCGATCAGGAGGGTGTCGCCGCGCGCGACGTCGCGTGGACAGCGCCCGGCGGGCACGCGGAGTGCCGTCCCGCCCGCGGTGACCGTGATCTCGTCGCCGCCTGTGGTGGCGACCGTGGCCTCGACCAGGTTTGAGTTACCGAGGAAGCCGGCGACGAAGGGGGTCCCGGGACGGTCGTAGAGCTCGGCGGGAGGGCCCACTTGCTCGACCCGGCCCGCGTTCATCACGGCGACGGTGTCGGCCAGGGCCATAGCCTCCTCCTGGTCGTGCGTGACATGGACGAAGGTGATGCCGACCTCGGTCTGGACGCGCTTGAGCTCCAGTCGCATCCGGCGGCGCAGCGCGAGGTCCAGGGCGGCGAGCGGCTCGTCCAGCAGCAGCACGCGCGGCCGGTTGATCAGCGCGCGGGCCAGGGCGACGCGCTGCTGCTGACCGCCGGAGAGCTGGTGCGGCCTGCGCCGGGCGTGGTCCCCGAGCTGGACGAGGTCGAGCATCTCGCCGACCTTGGCGCGTACGGACCTGATGCCGCGCCTGCGCAGGCCGAAGGCGACGTTCTCGTGGACGTCGAGGTGCGGGAAGAGCGCGTAGCTCTGGAAGACGGTGTTGACCGGGCGCTTGTGCGCGGGCAGGTCCGTGACGTCGTGGCCGCCGAGGAGGACCGCGCCGGTGGTGGGCTCCTCCAGTCCGGCGATCATCCGCAGGGTGGTGGTCTTGCCGCAGCCGGAGGCGCCGAGAAGGGCGAAGAAGGATCCTTGCTCCACGGTGAGGTCGAGGGGCCGGACGGCCCGGACCGTACCGTACGTCTTGCTGATCCCGGCGAGGCGGAGATCACCGGCGGCGGGTCCGGTGCCGGCTCCGGCCCGGGGGGATACGGGCTGTGTCATGGGTTCACGGTTCCTAGGTGCCGGGTCGGTCAAGGTCTGCCCAGTGGCGAGGCGTCCTGGTGCGGTCGGCCGCAAGGCGCTGAATCGGCCTCGTAGGGGGACTGCTCGGTCGGTTCGGCAACGCCGCGGACGGCCGCGCCGGGGCGGCGAGCGGGGCAAGCCTGGGCTGACGCGACACTAGAAGGCTACGATCGGTCCCTGCCGGCGCCGACCGCGAGCAGTGCGCTTACCCGGGCCTCGCGGCCTTCGGGCCCAAGGACGCCCTGTGCTTCTTCGGCCGTGAGCGCGCAACAGCCGACCTGATGATCCGCTTGTCCGAGCGGCTGCGCCGGCCCGGCCCGGCCCGGTCATGGTCATCGGCCCCTCAGGCGCACCCGGGGTGAACGGGCTGCGTCAGTCAGCGCAGTGGATGGAGCGGCGCCGAGGCAAGCACCGTCGTGCGGGGCCGGTCGCCACGCACGGCAGCTTTACCGCCCCCTACTCCGGCCGCCGGCACCCTGCTTCCGCTGCACCGGCCGTGAGACTGGTGGGCTCGCATGTTGAGGAAGTTGAGGAAGCGGAAGCGCCGACGTGGGACGCACTGACACAGATCGTCAACTGATTGATTCTCACGGGTCTGGTCACCGTCCCGGTCCTGCGTAGGGTTCCAAGAAGACGACAGGGCGGCATGTGCGGACCCGATCTGTCGCCGCGCCGAATGTTCAGGCACATCCACGAGAGAAGGAAACACACCCCTATGCGCGCCCTTGTGGTCGATCACAGCGAGGCCGGACCCGTCCGGTTCGCCGATGTCGATGAGCCCGTACCGTCCACCGGTGAGGCGTTGGTGGAGATACAGCACATCAGTCTCAACTTCGGAGAGCTGAATTACGTGCACAAGTGGCCGGCCGGCGCTGTGCACGGTCACGACGCGGCCGGCGTCGTGGTGCGCGCCGCATCCGACGGCTCGGGGCCGCCCGAAGGTACGCGCGTCGCAGTGGGAATGGCTCCCCACGCGTGGGCGGAGCGGGTGGCAGTCAGCCCCGCCTCGCTCGGCACCGTCCCCGAGGGCGTGGACCTGGCCGACGCCGCCGCGCTGGGGATAGCCGGAGTCTCCGCATTCCGGGTGCTGCGCAAGCGTTCCCTGCTGGCGCGCGACGTGCTGATCACCGGCGCCAGCGGGGGTGTGGGGCACTTCGCCGTCCAGCTGGCGGCGCTGGCGGGTGCCCGGGTGACGGCACTCGTCGGTTCGCCGGAGCGGGCCGCCGGGCTCCGTGAACTCGGCGCCGACAGGGTCCTGACGGACTTGGCCGAGACCGGGGACCGGTTCGACCTCGTCCTGGACACGGTCGGCGGCCCGCTGGTGGCCCAGGCGTGGAGTTCCCTCGCCGAGGGCGGCACCATCCACCTGGTCGGTTACTCCTCGGGGCAGGAAACCACGTTCCCGTCAGGGGCCTTGTTCGGCTTCGGTGAGCCCCGCAGCATCGCCACCTACGGCGACATGACGCCGACCGGCGGGGAGCTGACGGACCTGCTGGGCCTCATGGCCGCCGGGAGGCTCTCGGCACCGGTCGGACTTCGAGGCGACTGGCAGGACGTGCGCGACGCCGTCCAGGCGCTGTTCACGCGGAAGGTGCACGGAAAAATTGTTCTTGACGTGGCCTGAAGCTGCGGACGAGGAGACATGCGTCGTCGGCCGTCGGCGGCGGTTCGCGGCGGTGGACGAGAATGGACCCATGGATGTGCTGGCGGAGGTCTTACATGTTTCGGGTGCGCGTGGGGCGCTCGGGGTCATGCTGAAGGCCGGAGGAACCTGGGGCCTGTGGCTGGACTCCTTTCCAGGAGCGGCACTGCACGTGGTGTCCCGCGGCACCATGTGGCTCCACGTCACAGGCGAGAAACCTCTTCAGGTGCAGGCCGGAGACGCCGTCCTGGTGTCGCCGGGCACCGCACACGGGATAGCCGGCGGCGCCGACGTGACGATGGGTTCCTGCGACCGGGAAGAGGCGGCCCGAGCCATTGGCGATGGCCGGGCCCTGCGTCTGGGCTCGGCGCCGGTGCAGACGGAAGTGATCCTCCTGCACTATGAGCAGGACCCGGAGGTGCGCACACCGGTGCTTACCTCCCTCGCTCGGCCGATGCACGTCACAGCCCGGGAGAACGCGCAGCTCGGAAGGACCGTCGAACTTCTCGCTGCCGAGCTCGCACAGCCGCGGATCGGCACCACCGCCGCCATCAACAGCATCGTCGACCTTCTGCTCGTCCAGTTCGTACGCGCCTGGCTGGCCCGCCACCCGCAGGAGCAGTCCGGCTCATGGCTGGGAGCGATGCGTGATCCGGTCGTGCGCGACGCTCTGGCATGTGTCCACGCCCAACCGGGACACCCCTGGACCACGGAGACCCTGGCCGCCGCGACGAGCGTCTCCCGGGCGACGCTGTCCAGGCGTTTCCGGTCCGCCCTCGGACAGACGCCGGGCGCGTACCTGACGCAGTGGCGCATCGACCTGGCGTCCGTCCGGCTCCGCGATACCGATGAGCCGGTCGAGTCGATCTCCGGCGCGGTCGGATACGGTTCTCCGCACGCTTTCAGCCGGGCCTTCAGACGTGCCCGAGGCACTGCCCCGGGCGAGTACCGTTCTCGACTTCGCAAGTGATCCGGGCTCGGGAGAGGTCAGCACCAGTCGGGCGCCCCTCGTGCCCACATCGGCACGAGGAACTCGACGGCCTGGCCGGCGACCAGGGCCAGGATACCCACCGCACCTAGTGCCGCGACCGGCAAGGTTTGCCCCGTCGCGACGCCCGGCACGCGCGCTCGCCGCGTTGGCCACAAGCCCAGGTAGCTCCGCTACATGGACTTCTGCCCGCCTTGCGATCACACGCACCGGACGCCGCTCCTTGACGGGCAAACCCTGCCGGTCGCGGCACTAGGCGCCGATGAGCGTGGCGAACTTCTCCTCGTACGCGGCCTCCTCCGCGCCGCCGAGCGAGCGGAAGGCGTGCGAGGCGGCGGCCGTCGCCGCGTCCGGGGTGATCAGGGGGTCGTCGGCCATCGACGGGTCGATACGGGCGAGTTCGGCGCGTACGCCGTCGACCGGGCAGACGTATTTGATGTACGCGGCGAGCCGGGCCGCGACGGGCGGCCGGTAGTAGTGGTCGATGAGCTTCTCGGCGTTCGTCTGGTGCCGTGCGCCGGCGGGGACGAGCAGGTTGTCGGTGGAACTGAGGTAACCGCTCGCGGGTATGGCGTACTTGATGTCCGGATTGTCGGCGCGGAGCTGGACGACGTCCCCCGCCCAGGCGAGGCAGGCCGCGATGTCGCCGCTGTCGAGGTCGGCCGTGTAGTCGTTGCCGGTGAACCGGCGGATCTGACCGCGGTCGACGGCGCCCCGCAGCCGGGCGAGCGCCGCGTCGAAGTCCTCGTCGGTGCACACCGCCGGGTCCTTGCCGAGGTCGAGCAGGGTCATGCCGACCGTGTCGCGCATCTCGGCGAGCAGGGCCACCCGGCCGGCGAGCCGGGGATCGTCCAGCAGCTGGGAGACGGAGTCGACCGTACGGCCGCCGGTGGCCCTGGTGTTGTAGGCGATGACGGTCGCGGTACCGGTCCACGGGTAGCTGTGCGCGCGCCCCGGGTCCCAGTCGGGCGAGCGGAACCGCGCGGCCAGGTTCGCGTAGGCGTGCGGCAGGTTCGCGGGGTTCAGCGGCCGGGCCCAGCCGAGCCGGATCATGCGGGCGGCCAGCCAGTCGGTGACACAGACGAGGTCGCGTCCGGTGTCCTGCCCGGCGGCGAGCTGGGGCCGGATCTTGCCGAAGAACTCGACGTTGTCGTTGATGTCGGTGGTGTAGGCGACCTTGATGCCCGTGCGCCTGGTGAAGTCCTGGAGGGTCGGGTGGCGTCCGCCGTCCTCGCTGACGTCCATGTACTCGGTCCAGTTGGAGAAGACGACCCGCTTCTCGTCGGCCGAGTGGTCGGGGGCGGTGGGGCCGTCGCCGCCGCGCCGGGCCGGCGGGATGCCGCAGCCGGCCAGCGTGCCGAGGGGGCCGATGGCGAGCGCGCCGGCGCCGGTGGCGCGCAGCAGCGAACGCCGGGTGAGGACGGCGGCGGTCCGTGCGGACCCGGCCGGTTCGGTCACACGACGGGATCCGTCATACATGGGGCGCTCCGGGGACGGTGGCGGGGCGAGTGTCAGTGGGCGTTGGCAGACTGGGGGGCATGAGCGAGAACACGGGGGACTCCGTGCCGGACACGGAGGACGGTACGGCGGGGGCCGTGCGCACCACCGCCGCACTGGTCGAGGCGGCCGCGCGCGGCAAGCGGATCAAGTACGTGTATTTCTGGGGCCACAGGCCCCGCCCGGACGGGACGCCGGGCCCGGGCTGCCTCAGCCAGTGGTGGCCCTCGCCCTTCACCGTCGACGGGGTGACCTATCCGACGGCCGAGCACTGGATGATGGCGGCCAAGGCCCGGCTCTTCAAGGACGAGGGGGCCGAGCGGTCCGCGATCAAGGCGGGCAACCCTGCCCTCGCGAAGCGTGCGGGGCGGCTGGTGCGCGGTTTCGACGAGAGCGTCTGGGAGCGCGAGCGGTACGGGATCGTCGTGGCGGGCAGCGTCCACAAGTTCGGCCACCATCCGGAGCTGCGGTCGTTCCTGCTGGCGACGGGCGACCGGATACTCGTGGAGGCCAGCCCGACGGACCGTGTCTGGGGCATCGGCCTGGCGGCGGACGACGAACGGGCGCGGGACCCGGCGCGCTGGCGCGGCCTCAACCTGCTGGGCTTCGCGCTGATGGAGGCGCGGGAACGGCTCCGCTCCGAAGGCTGAGCCCTGGGCACGGACGGTGGAGAGGCGATGCCGGGCGGCCCACGAGATCCGGGTCCGGAGCCGGGGAGCCCCGCGGCCGAGGGCCGTGCCCGCCCGCCTGCGCCGAGGGAGCCGAACGAGCCGAGGCCCCGAGCCCCGGCCCCCGGCGGGTGACCCGCACACGACGCGAACTCCCCGCGCCTGGGCCTCGCTCCGCTCCGGCTCGGGCCGGGCATCGGTCGGTGCTCCCGTCCCGGTCCGGTTCAGCGGGCGGGACCGACCACGAGCGAGGTGGCGAAGGGGTCTTCGTCCGTGGTGTCGTAGTCGCCCTCGCCCGACGCGATGGCCCAGATCAGGAAGGCGAGGAACGCGGCACCGATGAGTGTGGCGATGGACCCCAGGACGATGCCCGCGAGCGCCATCCCGCCGTTCGTCGCCTCGCCCCGCTGGGCGCGGCGGCGGCCGATGACGCCGAAGATCAGCGCGAGGACACCGAGGACGACACCGAGGCCCCACATGCAGAACCCGACCACGCCGATGATGCCGAGGACCATCGCGGCGATCCCCATACCGTTGTTGCCCGAGTTCGCCTGCCAGCCGGGGCCGCCGTAGGCGGGGTAGCCGGTGGCGGGGTAGCCGTAGGCCGGGCCGCCCGGGCCGGCGCCGTACGGGGTCGCGGACTGCTGGGCGCCGGGCGCCGACTGCACGGGCGGCGCGGCCGGGTAGCCGTACGGGCCCGGGGCGGGCGAAGCCGGTCCGCCGGGGGCGGTCGGCGGCGGGGGGACGGAGGAGCCGGACTGCGGTGCCGCGCCCGGTATTTCCACCACGGTCGGCATGTCGTGCACGGACCCTGATCCGGAGGCCGCCCCGGATCCCGAACCCGACCCCGGCCCGGGTATGGACCCCGCTCCCGGTCCGGAGGCCGCCCCCGGGTCCGGCTTGGCCGGCTGGGCCGCGCTCCCCGGCGGCGCCCAGGGATCCTGGGGCTCGTAGCGGCCCGACGGCTGTTCTGTGTTGTCTGGCAAGTGGGCCTCCCCATCGTCGTCCCGTCATGCTACGGCCTCGGTCCGACACCGATCCGGCCCGGCCTACGATGACCTCTGCCCGAGCGGACGCCCGGTGACGGCGGTGTGTTCCGTCGCCGTAGCCGGCCCCGCGCGCCGCCTCGCACCGCCTGCGGGCTCACCGCGGCCGCTCGGACGTCCCGCACCGCCGGAGCCGTACCGGCGGGGTGTCCGCTTCCAGCATCCGGAGGTCCCGATGGCCGATCCGCAGTCCTTCACCGCGTTCATCGCGGGGCTGCCCAAGGCAGAGCTGCACGTCCACCACGTCGGCTCGGCCTCACCGCGTACGGTGGCCGCCCTCGCCGCCCGGCACCCCGACTCGCGGGTGCCGTCCGATCCCGGGGCCATCGCCGAGTACTTCACCTTCACCGACTTCGCGCACTTCATCGACGTCTACCTGTCCGTGGTCGACCTGATCCGCACGCCCGAGGACATACGGCTGCTCACGTTCGAGATCGCCCGGGACATGGCCCGGCAGAACATCCGCTACGCCGAGCTGACGGTGACCCCGTTCAGCTCCACCAGCCGGGGCATCCCCGAGCAGGGGTTCATGGAGGCGATCGAGGACGCGCGGAGGTCCGCCGAACGGGAGCTGGGGGTCGTCCTGCGCTGGTGCTTCGACATCCCGGGCGAGGCCGGGCTGGCGGCGGCCGAGGAGACCACCCGGCTCGCGCTGGACCTGCGGCCCGAGGGACTGGTCTCGTTCGGTCTGGGCGGCCCGGAGATCGGCGTTCCCCGGCCCCAGTTCAAGCCGTACTTCGACCGTGCCGTCGCCGCGGGGCTGCGGTCCGTGCCGCACGCCGGTGAGACCACCGGCCCGGAGACCATCTGGGACGCGCTGCGCGAGCTGGGCGCGGAGCGCGTCGGCCACGGCACCAGCGCCGTCCAGGACCCGGCGCTGCTGGCGCATCTGGCGGAGCACCGGATTCCGCTGGAGGTGTGCCCCACCTCCAACATCGCCACCCGCGCCGTCACGGACCTCGACGCGCACCCCGTCAAGGCGATGGCGGCGGCCGGGGTGCTGGTGACGATCAACAGCGACGACCCGCCGATGTTCGGCACGGACCTCAACCAGGAGTACGCGATCGCCGCCCGGTTGCTGGACCTGGACGAGCGGGGGCTGGCGTCCCTGGCGAAGAACGCGGTCGAGGCGTCCTTCCTCGATCAGGCGGGCAAGCGGGCGATCAGCGAGGAGATCGACGCGTACACCGACAAGTGGCTCGCGCGGTGACGGCGGCCGGCGGCCCGCCCGGCGGTCAAGGATCCGCCTGCCAAGGATCCGCCGGTCGACGGACCGGTGGCCGACGGCCCGTCGTGGCCGTCGGCCACCGCGGTGACCCCTACCGGGTCCGGGAGAACACGATCGCGTCGGTCCGGTCGGCGCGCGAACACGGCGCGGACGTGGTCGAGATCGATGTCCGGACCACCCGGGACGGTGTGCCCGTCCTGCTGCACGACTCCTCGCTGAAGCGACTGTGGGGCCATGACCGGCGGCTCACGGAACTGACTTGTCGTCAGGTAAGGGAGCTGACCGACGGCGGTGTGCCGACGCTGCGGGAGGCGCTCCGCGCGACCGACGGGGACCCGCTGATGATCGACCTCCCGGGCGCCACCGAGGAGTCGGTGCGTACGGTCGTCGGCGTCGTGCGCGAGGGCGGCGCGGCGGAGCGCGTCCGCTACTGCGCGGGCCCCGGCACGATGCTGGCCGTCCGCGCCGCCGACGGAACCGCCGAGATCGCCATGACCTGGACGACGCTCGCGCCACCGCGCCCGGCCCTGCTCGCGGCCGTCCGCCCGCGCTGGCTCAACTACCGCTTCGGGCTCATCAGCGCGGAGTCGGTGGCGCGTGATCACCGGGCCGGGCTGCTGGTCTCCGCCTGGACCGCGGACACCCGGCGTGTCATGCGACGGCTGGCCGCGCGGGGCGTGGACTCGATCACGACGAACCGGATCGACGTACTGTCCGCGCTGCTGGCCTCCGGCCGGGAGGCGTGACAGGGCGGCAGGACCCGACACGGTGGCGGGACTCGGTGACCGGGCGGCGGGACCGGGCGTCCCGCGTGTCACGCCGCCGCCCCACGGGTCGTCTCCGGGGCGGGTGTGGCCGTCCGGCGCGACGGGGCCCCGGCTCGACCGGTGTCTACCGGTCGGCGCCCGGTTCCTCGTCGGCCGGGCCCGGCTCGGCGCCCTTGCGCGCCTCCACCGGTGCCATCACCTCGCTCCGGGACTGGAGCACCTTCCCGACGAACAGGTCGTAGACGACGACGCCGACGAGGCCGCCGATGAGCGGGCCGACGATGGGGATCCACATGTAGTCGCTGAACCACTGGAAGGTGCCCGGCAGCGCGATGTCGCCCCACCCGACGGCGTACGTCCACAGCCGCGGGCCGAAGTCCCGGGCGGGGTTGATCGCGTAGCCCGCGTTCGTCCCGACGCTCAGGCCGATGGCCACGACGACCAGGCCGATCAGATAGGGAGCGAGATTGGCCGCCGGGCCCGTGTTCCGCTTGTCGATGAGCGCGCAGACCAGCACCAGGAGTACGGCGGTGCCGATGATCTGGTCGAGCAGCGGCCCCCACCAGGAATTCCCGAAGTACTGGGCCGGGAAGGTGGCGAAAATCGAAAAGGTGGCGAGTGATTTGTCGCGCGCCACCCCGGCCTTGTTGTTGAAGTCGTCGATGGCCCAGCTGTAGGCGGAGAATACGACGGCGGCGCCGATGAAAGCGCCCAGGAATTGGGCGGCCCAGTACGGGACGACCTTCTTCCAGGGAAATCCCCGGCGCGCGGCGAACGCGAGGGTGACGGCGGGGTTGATGTGGCCGCCGGTGACGCCTCCGGCGACGTACACCCCGAAGACCACGGCGAGTCCCCATCCCCACGAGATGATCAGCCAGTTCGCCGGCCCGAACGCGACCGCCTGCCGCCCCGACCCGGGGAGCCCGGCGACCGCCACCGCGACCGATCCGCAGCCCAGCAGGATCAGTACGAATGTGCCCAGGAATTCGGCCAGCAGTTCACCGCCGAGGCCGTTCGGATATCCACGGCGTCTGGCAGTGGTGTGCGCCCCCGCACCCGTTGCACTGGTTTCCGCCATCGCTCCTCCTGTAGGCAGGGCCTGTTACAGGACTGTAGGACCGCCCGCCGGAACGCGCCCGGCGAGAACGGCTCGAAGCGCGCCCGAACTGAGGCGCGGTCACGAAACCGAGTGGACCGTTCGGGTGATGGATCCGGGCGACGGAACAGGAAAGGGCGAAACGACCGGCGGAGGAAGGCAGAGCGCGAGAAGCGGCGGGCGAGAAGGAGGCAGGCGGGCGGCGGACCCGTATCCGCCTCCCGCCTCGTGCCACCGGTACCGTCGCGGTCCGGGCCAGCGGCCGGCCCGGACCGGCGGCCGGTTCAGCCGTCGAGCGACGTCATCACGTGCTTGATGCGCGTGTAGTCGTCGAAGCCGTACGCCGACAGGTCCTTGCCGTACCCGGACTTCTTGAAGCCGCCGTGCGGCATCTCCGCGACCAGCGGGATGTGCGTGTTGATCCAGACGCAGCCGAAGTCCAGCGCCTTCGACATCCGCATGGCCCGCGCGTGGTCCTTGGTCCACACCGAGGAGGCGAGGGCGTACTCCACGCCGTTCGCGTACGCGAGTGCCTGCGCCTCGTCCGTGAAGGACTGGACGGTGATGACCGGACCGAAGACCTCGTTCTGGATGATCTCGTCGTCCTGCCGGAGCCCGGAGACGACGGTGGGCGCGAAGAAGTAGCCCTTGTCACCGACTCGGTGTCCGCCCGTCTCGACCCGGGCGTGCGCGGGCAGCCGCTCGATGAAGCCGGAGACCCGCTCCAGCTGGTTCGCGTTGTTCAGCGGTCCGTAGAGCACGTCCTCGTCCTCGGGCGTGCCCGTCCTGGTCCCCTCGGCGACCTTGGCGAGCGCCGTCACGAACTCGTCGTGGATGGACTCGTGGACGAGGACCCGGGTCGCGGCCGTACAGTCCTGGCCCGCGTTGAAGTACCCCGCCTCGGCGATGGCGCCGACGGCCTTGGCGATGTCGACGTCCTCGAAGACGACGACGGGCGCCTTGCCGCCGAGCTCCAGATGCACCCGCTTGAGGTCCTTGGCCGCCGATTCGGCGACCTGGGTGCCGGCGCGTACGGACCCGGTGATGGAGGCCATCGCGGGCGTCGGGTGTTCGACCATCGCCCGGCCGGTCTCCCGGTCGCCGCAGATCACGTTGAAGACGCCCTTGGGAACGATCGCTCCGATGATCTCGGCCATCAGCACCGTCGAGGCCGGGGTGGTGTCCGACGGCTTGAGGACCACGGTGTTGCCCGCGGCGAGGGCGGGCGCGAACTTCCACACCGCCATCATCATCGGGTAGTTCCACGGTGTGACCTGCGCACAGACGCCGATCGGCTCCCGGCGCACCATGGACGTCAGACCGTCCATGTACTCGCCGGCCGAGCGGCCGTCCAGCATCCGCGCGGCGCCCGCGAAGAAGCGGATCTGGTCCACCATCGGCGGGATCTCTTCGGTGCGGGTCAGCTCCAGCGGCTTGCCGGTGTTCTCGGACTCGGCCGCGATCAGCTCCTCCGCGCGCTCCTCGAAGGCATCCGCGATCTTGAGCAGCACCTTCTGGCGTTCGGCCGGAACGGTGTCGCGCCAAGCGGGGAAGGCGGCCTCGGCGGCCGCCATGGCGGCGTCGACATCGGCCTGCCGGGAGAGCGGGGCGGTGGCGTACGCCTCGCCGGTGGCCGGGTTGATCACCTCGGTGGTCCCGCCCTCGGCGGCATCCCGGAACTCCCCGTTGATGTAGTTGCGCAGACGACGCGGCTCGGTGGTCACTGCCACCCCTCCTGTCGGACGTAGCGGTTCGGTTGCCGGCAGCGGTGCGGTGGCCCGATGTCCGGTGGGTGAGACAACCCCCACCTTATGACTCCGGGACGGGGACGGGACCGCCGTCGGTCACCGGCACCCGCACTCGTACGTGGCGCTCGGGCGGAGGGCCACGTACGCGGCGCCCGGACCCGGCCCGCGTACGCGGCGGCCGGCACCGCCGCGGTACGCGGGCGGGTACGCACGCGGAGGCGCCGGTGCCTCTTTCGAGTGAGAAGGACGGCCACCGGGCCGTGTGCTGTCCGCCCGCCCGGGCCCGCGTCCCTACCGTGCCCTCAGGCCGTGCCTTGACGCCGTGCCCGACGTCCTGCCCCGAGGTTTCCCCGAGACCTTGCCCCGAGACCTTGCCCTGAGACCTGTCGATCAGAACCGAGGTGTACGCCATGGTGGCCCCACCCGACAACGACGTGCTGTGGGCGCGCTCCCTGCACTGCTTCCTGGGCGGCTCGCCGGCCCTCGAGGAGGTCTCGCTCGGCGTGCGGGACGGCGAGATCCTGGCCGTCGACGGCCCGCGCGGCAGCGGCAAGACGACCCTGCTGCGCTGCCTGTCGGGACAGTTGGTGCCACAGCGGGGCGAGGTCTGGTTCAACAGCGCGCCGGTGCACACCATGAACGCCGTCCAGCGCGAACGGCTGCGCCGCGACCGCTTCGGCTGGATCGGGCCCGAGCCCGAACTCGTACCGGAGCTGACCGCGTGGGAGAACGCGGCACTGCCCCTGCTGATGTCCGGCGTGTCCCACCGGGCGGCCAGGACGAAGGCGCTGGAGTGGCTGGAGCGGCTCGACATCGGCCGTTGCGCCGCCAACCGTCCCTACGCCCTGCTCCAGGCGCAGCGCCAGCGGGTCGCCGTGGCACGTGCCCTGGTCGCCGCGCCCGCCGTGCTCTTCGCGGACGAGCCCACGGCGCCGCTGCACGGCCCGGACCGGGCCCAGGTGCTGCGTACGCTGACCACGGCGGCGCGCTCGCACGGGATCACGGTGGTGCTGGCCACGCTGGACGCGGAGGTGGCGACGGTCGCCGACCGCGTGGTCCGGCTGGTGGACGGGCGCCGCGTCGGCTCGCAGCGGCCGTCCGAGGCGGAAGGCCGGGCGGCGTGCTCGCTCTCCGTCTAGGCCGCGGCGGCCACGCGCTCGTTCAGGCACGCCGGCTGCTGGTCGCGGCGGCCTCGGCCGGTGTCGGTTTCCTGCTGTTGTGCACCCTGGGGTGGGCGGTGGACCATCCGGCCGGGTCCGCGGTGCGACTGCTGTGGTCGCTGGTCCCGGTGGTGGCGGCGGCGCAGTTCGCGGCCGCCGTGGGACGTACGGACCCGGGCGCGCGGGCCCGCTCCGGGCTGTCGGCGGTGGGGCTCGGCCCCGCGCGGCTGTCGGTGCTGGCGGCCGCCTCGGCGGCCGTGACCTGCGCGCTGGGCAGCGCGGTGGCGCTGCTCTCCTTCCTGCATCTGCGCGGGGACCTGGCCGGGGCGCCGTACACGGGCGAGGGGGCGGAGCTGCTGGCCCCGGGCCGGCCGCTGCCGCTCGGCGCGGCGCTGATGCTGCTGGCGGTGGTGCCGGTGCTGGCCGGCGTCACCACGTGGTACGCCGTACGGGCCGCGGGCCCGGACGGCGCGGGCGCCGCCCGTTCCCGGGCAGCCGCTCCCGGCACGGCCCCGGGACGGGCGTCGTCATCGGCAACGACCGCGCCATCGGCATCGGCATCGGCATCGGCATCGGCCGACGAGGACGAGACCGACACGGAACGGCCCCGCACGGCCGCACCCCCTCCCCCGCCGTCGGCCGCTCCGACGGCCCCCGCCGGACTGCCCTGGGGCATCGCTCTGACGGCGGCGGGCTTCGCGATCGAGACGTACGCGAGCCGGGGCGGCGGCACGGCGCTGCCGCTGCCGGGGCGGTTCGACGGCAGCCCGGCCGGAGTCCTGGCGGGCTGGTCACTGACCGCCGTGGGCCTGGCACTCGCCGGCCCGGGCCTCACCCACCTGTGCGGACTGCTGCTCCAGACGGTGCGTCCCGGCGCCGTCCGGCTGCTCGCGGGCCGCATGCTGATGACCGAGGCCCACCGCGTCGGCCGCCCGCTGGGCGTGCTGTGCGCGGTGCTGTCGGGCGTCTTCGCCGCCGCGACGCTGTACGGCCCCGGCGACGAGCGTCCCTTCGGCCCCCTCACGGCCCTCGGCGCGACGCTGGTCGTCGGCTGTACGGCGGCCACGGCTCTGATGGCGGCGCTGGAGTCCCGGCAGACCCGGGCCGCGCTGATCGACTCCCTGTACCGGCTGGGCGCGCCCGCCGCGGTCCTGCGTACCGCGGCGGTGGTGCGGACGGTCGCGTTGCTCGCCCTGTTCGCCCCGCTGACCTGGGCGGTGGCCGCGCTCGCGGCGGTCCCGCTGACCAGGTGACCCGGCCCCGGGGAAGCACGCCCACAGCACCAGGGGGCAGACGAGATAGCCGAAGCGGCTCGCCGGCATGAGCGCGATGGCCACGGTGAGCCCGAGCGCGAGCCGCCGCGCCGCCTCCGGGCCGGTGGCGGGCGGGCGTATCAGCAGCGAGGCGGCCAGCGCGAGGGCACCGAGCGCCAGCAGCGCGGCCGCGACGACCGTAGCCCGCGGGCGGTGATCCTGGCCTACGAACTGGGGCTCGTGCGCCCCGGCCCGTCGGGACCCTGATCGGGTCGCCCGCGGGAACACGCGTCAGGACTCCCCCGGGCCGTCGGGGAGCACGACCACGTCCTCCTCGGCGAAGACCGCGCCCACCGTCGCGCCCTCGCGCGGCGCGTCCCGCGGGCCGCACTCGGCTTCCAGGAGCGGGCCGCTCTCGGGGCGCAGCAGGACGGCGACCCGGCTGCCCCGGAACGTACGGGCCTCGACCGTGCAGCGCAGGCCCTCGGCCGGGTCGGCCGTGCGCACCCCCGCGGGGCGGATCAGCACCGTACGCGCGCCCTGCGCCGAGCCGGCCGGCACCGGGACCTTGCCCCAGACCGTGTCGGCGGCCGATCCGCTGACGGTGCCGGGCACGACGTTGTCGAAGCCGAGGAACCGGGCCACGAACGCCGAGGCCGGGCGCTGCCACACCGCGAGCGGCGTGCCGGTCTGGGCCACCCGCCCCTCGCGCATGACCACGACCCGGTCGGCAAGCGCGAACGCCTCGCCCTGGTCGTGGGTGACCGCGAGCACGGTCGTACCCAACCGACCGAACAGGCCGCGCAGTTCGACCACGAGCCGCTCCCGCAGGCCGCGGTCCAGCTGACCGAGCGGCTCGTCCAGCATCAGCAGCCGGGGGCTCGGGGCCAGCGCCCGGGCCAGGGCGACCCGCTGCTGCTCGCCGCCGGAGAGGGCGGCGACGGACCGGCTCCCCGCGCCCGGCAGCCCGACGAGGTCCAGCAACTCCGCCACGCGCGGCGCGCGTTCGGCCCGGGGCACACCCCGCATCCGCAGCCCGAAGGCGACGTTGCCGGCCACGTCGCGCTGCGGGAAGAGCTGGTGGTCCTGGAACATCAGCCCGACCCCGCGCCGGTGTGCCGGCACCCGTGCCTGGTCGGCACCGTCGAGGGCGACCCGTCCGCCGTCGGGCGGCTGGAGGCCCGCGACCACGCGCAGCAGTGTCGACTTGCCGCTGCCGCTCGGTCCGAGCAGACAGACGATCTCCCCTTCGGCGATCTCCAGATCCACCGCGTCGAGCGCGGTGCGGGAGCCGAACCGTACGGTCACGCCCGACAGGGTCAGCAGACCCATCAGCACACCTCCGCCATCAGAACTCCCCCGAGTGGTGGTCACGGATCCGTTCCAGCGCGAGCAGGGCGACCGCGCACACCACCATCAGCACGGTGGACAGGGCCATGGCCTGCCCGTAGTTGAGCTCGCCGGGGCGGCCCAGCAGCCGCGCCACGGCCACCGGCAGCGTCGGCCGGTCCGGGCGCGCGATGAAGACCGTCGCGCCGAACTCACCGAGCGAGACGGCGAACGCGAACCCCGCCGCGACCAGCAGCGCCCGCCGCACCAGCGGGAGGTCGACCTCGCGCCAGGCGCGCAGCGGCGACGCCCCGAGGACCGCCGCGGCTTCCCGCAGCCGGGTGTCCACCGCCCGCAGGACGGGCAGCATGGTGCGTACGACGAACGGCACGCCCACCAGCGCCTGGGCGAGCGGGACCAGGATCCAGGAGGCCCGCAGGTCCAGCGGCGGCTCGTCCAGCGCGATCAGAAAGCCGAAGCCGACGGTCACCGCCGACACCCCGAGCGGCAGCATCAGCAGCGCGTCGAAACCCCGGACGAGCCGGCCGGCTCGCCGGCTCAGCGCCGCCGCCGCCAGCCCGCCCACCACCAGGGCGATCAGGGCCGCGACGAAGGCGTACCGCAACGAGTTGGCGACCGCTTCCAGCGGCGGTACGAGGAAGGTGCCGCCGCTCGCGTCCGCCGACGCGAGCGCCCGGTAGTAGGCGAAGCCGTAACCGGCGGGGCCGTTCAGGGAGCGCTCCACCAGCACCCCGAGCGGCAGCAGGAGCAACAGCGCCACACTGCCCAGCACCCCGCCGAGCAGCGCCCACTGTCCGGCCCCGCGCGGCCGGCGCGCGGTGAGCGCCGGGTCGACCAGCCGCAGCGCGCCCTCCCGGCGCCCTACAGTCCACGCGTGCACCGCCAGGACGGTCCCCACGGCCGCGAACTGCACCAGCGTGAGCACGGCCGCCGTGGACAGGTCGAGGAGCTGGGCGGTCTGCCGGTAGACCTCCACCTCCACCGTGGCGAAGGCCGGGCCGCCCAGGATCTGGACCACGCCGAAGGACGTGAACGTGAACAGGAAGACCATCAGGGCCGCGGCCGCCACGGCCGGGCCGAGGGCGGGCAGCGTGACGCGCCACCAGGCGGCGAGGCGGCCCGCGCCCAGCATCCGGGCGGCTTCCTCCTGCCGCGGGTCGAGTTGTGCCCACAGGCCGCCCACGGTCCGTACGACCACCGCGTAGTTGAAGAACACGTGGGCCAGCAGGATCGCCCAGACGGTGGTGTCGAGCCGGACGCCCCACAGCTGCTCCAGCAGTCCGCCGCGCCCGAGCAGCGCCAGGAAGGCCGTGCCGGCGACGACGGTCGGCAGCACGAACGGCACGGTGACGACCGCGCGCAGCAGCCGCTTGCCGGGGAACTCGAAGCGTGCGAAGACGTACGCGCCGGGCAGGGCGAGCAGCAGGGTGAGCGCGGTCGAGGCGAGCGCCTGCCAGGTGGTGAACCACAGGACGCCGAGGAGGTCGGGCCGGCCGAGTACGTCCACGATCCGGCCGGGCCGCCAGGCGCCGTCCGGTGCGAGGCCGCGACCGACGATCGAGGCCACGGGGTAGGCGAAGAAGACCGCGAAGAACGTCACGGGGACGGCCATCAGGGCGAGCCGCACCAGGCCGCCGCGCCGCCCGGCCTTCCCGCCCGCGCGTCGCGACGGGGCGGCGGCCTCGGCGGTCTTCGCCACCGTCGCGGACTTCACGGTCTTCACGGTCTTCGCGGACTTCGCGGTCACTTCACGACGAGTGAGGACCACGACTGGATCCACTGCTCTCGATGGGCGGCGATCCGGTCGGGTGCCACGGTCTCGGAGCGGTCGACCCGGGCGCCGAACTTCGTGAACAGCTCGGGCGGACGCACTCCCTCGACCACCGGGTTCACGAACATGTTCAGCGGCATGTCGGCCTGGAACCTCTCGCTGATCAGGAAGTCCAGCAGGGCCTTTCCGCCGGCCTCGTTCCGTGCGCCCTGGAGAAGCCCGGCGAACTCGGTCTGCCGGAAGCAGGTCCCGGTGGCCACGCCGGTCGGGGCCTCGCCGGGACGCGGGTCGGCGTACAGCACCTCGACGGGCGGGCTGGAGGCGTATGAGACGACGAGCGGCCGGTCGCCGTGGGCCTTCTTCCCGCCCGCCGAACCGGAGAAGTTCTCGTTGTACGCCTGCTCCCAGCTGTCGACGACCCGGACGCCGTTGGCCTTCAGCTTCTTCCAGTAGTCCTGCCAGCCGTCGTCGCCGTACCGGGCGACCGTGCCCAGGAGGAAGCCGAGCCCCGGCGAGGACGTGCTCGCGTTCTCCGTGACGAGCAGGTTCTTGTAGGCGGGCTCGAGGAGGTCGTCGAAGGAGGACGGGGGCGCCAGCTTCTTGTCGGCGAAGTATTTCTTGTCGTAGTTGACGCAGATGTCACCGGTGTCGATCGGGGTGACTCGGTTCTTGTCCTTGTCGAGTTGTGTGCCGGCGTCGACCCGGTCGAGCCCCTTGGCCCGGTACGGCGTGAACAGGCCGTTGTCGAGGGCTCGGGAGAGCAGGGTGTTGTCGACGCCGAAGAAGACGTCGCCCTGGGGCGAGCCCTTGGTGAGGATCTCCTTGTTGAGGGCTGCCCCGGCGTCACCGCTCTTGAGCACCTTGACCGTGTAGCCGGTCTCCTTGGTGAACTCCTTCAGGACACCCGGCGAGGCGGCGAACGAGTCGTGGCTGACGAGGGTCACGGTCTTCGACCCGGACCCGCCCGCCCCGTCGGACGCCCCGGTACCGGAACCGGACCCACCGCACGCGGCCAGCGCCGAGACGCCGAGCGCAGTGGCGAGTGCGGCGCACGCCGTCCTGGTGATGCTGGTGATGCCCACTGGTTTTCCTCCTGGGAATGCCAGGAGAAGACGCGGCCCCGCCCGCGGCCGGGGACCGGCGACGGGCAGGGCGCAACAGCTTGAGTGATGTCCGAACTCCCTACCCAGAATGACCTGGGCGAGGTTCAGAGGGTCTGCGGACCGGACCGGATCTGACGCGTCCGTACCGCACTCTCAGCGCTGTGGCGCTCCCCTGTCGGAAAATATGCAATTGGTTCGAGCCAAGATTACCCGAGGGTGGTCTCCGCACACCCGGGGCGGCCTCACACACGCGCGGCCGGCCGCTCCGCGCCCGGCGGCGCTCTACCGTTCCGAGGCCGCCAACTGACCGCATGCCCCGTCGATCTCCTGGCCACGCGTGTCCCGTACGGTCACCGGCACGCCGTGCGCCGCGATCGCGTCCACGAACGCCCGCTCGTCCTCGGGGCGCGACGCCGTCCACTTCGAGCCCGGGGTGGGGTTCAACGGGATCAGATTGACGTGCACCCGCTTGCCCTTGAGCAGCCGGCCCAGCCGGTCGCCGCGCCACGCCTGGTCGTTGATGTCGCGGATCAGCGCGTACTCGATGGAGACCCGGCGGCCGGACTTCGCCGCGTACTCCCAGGCGGCGTCCAGCACCTCCCGCACCTTCCAGCGCGTGTTGACGGGGACGAGGGTGTCGCGCAGTTCGTCGTCCGGCGCGTGCAGCGAGACCGCGAGCCGGCAGCTGAACCCCTCGTCGGCGAAGCGCAGCATCGCGGGCACCAGGCCGACCGTGGAGACGGTGATCCCGCGCTGGGAGAGGCCGAGCCCGTCCGGCGCCGGGTCGGTCAGCCGGCGGATCGCGCCGACCACCCGGTTGTAGTTGGCCAGCGGCTCGCCCATGCCCATGAAGACGATGTTGGACAGCCGGGACGGCCCGCCGGGCACCTCACCGTCGCGCAGGGCGCGCATGCCCTCGACGATCTGGTGCACGATCTCGGCGGTCGAGAGGTTGCGGTCCAGGCCCGCCTGTCCGGTGGCGCAGAACGGGCAGTTCATCCCGCAGCCCGCCTGCGAGGAGACGCACATCGTGACCCGGTCCGGGTACCGCATCAGGACGGACTCGACGAGCGTGCCGTCGTGCAGCCGCCAGAGCGTCTTACGCGTGGCGTCGTCGTCGCAGGAGACGTGCCGTACCACCGACATCAGGTCGGGCAGCAGCTCCGTCGCGAGCTTCCGGCGCGCGGTGGCCGGGATGTCCGTCCACTGCTCGGGGTCATGGGCGTAGCGCGCGAAGTAGTGCTGTGACAGCTGCTTGGCGCGGAAGGCCTTCTCGCCGACCGCGGCGACCGCCTCACGGCGCTCGGCGGGGGTGAGGTCGGCGAGGTGCCGCGGGGGCTTCTTGGCTCCGCGGGGCGCGACGAAAGTCAGTTCTCCGGGTACAGGCATGGTGGATCCAGTGTCGCAGACGTACGACGAAGGGCCCGCCGTCCTGTGGACAGCGGGCCCCGGGGCGGCGTAGGAGCTGGTCAGGAGCCTACGAACAGCACCAGGAGCAGCCACATCACGGGGGCCGTGGGCAGCAGGGAGTCGAGCCGGTCCATGATGCCGCCGTGCCCGGGCAGCAGCGTGCCCATGTCCTTGATGCCGAGGTCCCGCTTGATCATGGACTCGCCGAGGTCACCGAGCGTGGCGCTGGCCGCGACCGCCAGGCCGAGCAGCAGGCCCTGCCACCAGACCCCGTTGTCGATCATGAACTGCATGCAGAGCGCGCCGGCCACCATGGCGAAGACGACCGCTCCGGCCAGGCCCTCGCGCGTCTTGCCGGGACTGATGCGGGGGGCCAGCTTGTGCCTGCCGAAGCGCCAGCCCACCGCGTACGCGCCGGTGTCGCTGACGACGGTGAGCACCAGGAACATCAGCACGCGCCACGGGCCGTCGTCGGCGGTCAGTATCAGCGCGACGAACGTGGCGAGGAAGGGGACGTAGAACGCGGCGAAGAGCCCCGCGGTGACGTCCTTCAGATAGCCCTCGGGCGGCTCCGTCATCCGCCAGATCAGCACCGCGAGCGCGGTGAGGGCCATGGCGACCCAGGCGCCCTCCGGGCCGCGCGCGTACCCCGCGACGACCATGGCCGCGCCGCCCACGGCCAGCGGGACGAGGGGCGGCTTGATGCCCTTCTGCTCGGAGAGCCGGGTGGTCAGCTCCCAGAGCCCGATCACCACGGCGACCGCTATCACGCCGACGAACACGGCTTTGACGATGAACAGCGATGCCGCGACCACCGCGCCGAGACCGACGCCGACCCCTATGGCCGCCGGGAGGTCACGGCCGGCCCGCTTCTTCGGCGGTTCCGCCGATCGCGGCTGTTCCGGACTTTCCGGCGGGGCGGGCTGGGGCACGGCCACGGGCTCCTGCGGGGTGTCGTCACGGCGCGCGCGGGGGGCCGGGCCGTCCTGCCGGGCAGCCCCCCGGTCGTCGTCCTGGTCCCCGCCGCCTGCGGGTCCGTCGGGCACGATGGGCATGGGGCGAGTCTGCTGGGCGTCCCGCCCGTCATGGGCGGGACCCGCCGGGTACCCGTCGAAGGCGGTGCCCACCGGCCGCCCGTCGTGACCCGGGCCCGCCGCGTACCCGTCATGGGCCGCGGCGGCGGGATACCCCTCATGGGCGGGGTCCGCCGGACGCCCTTCGCGGGCGGCGTCCACCGCCGGGCCGGCCCCCTGCTCGTACGCGCCCCAATAGCCGGCTGTCGGCGGGGCTCCCCGGGAAGAGTCGTTCATCAGACTTCGAGCAGCTCGGCTTCCTTGTGCTTCAGCAGCTCGTCCACCTGGGCGACGTACTTCGCCGTGGTGTCGTCGAGCTCCTTCTCCGCGCGCCGGCCCTCGTCCTCGCCGACCTCGCCGTCCTTGATGAGCTTGTCGATGGTCTCCTTGGCCTTGCGGCGGACGGCTCGGATCGAGATCTTCGAGTCCTCGGCCTTGGTCTTGGCGACCTTGATGAACTCCTTGCGGCGGTCCTGCGTGAGCTCGGGGAACACCACCCGGATGATATTGCCGTCGTTGCTCGGGTTGACCCCGAGGTCGGAGTCCCGGATCGCCTGCTCGATGTTGCGCAGCGCGCTCTTGTCGAACGGGGTGACCACGGCCATCCGCGCCTCCGGCACGGAGAACGAGGCCAGCTGGTTGATCGGGGTCAGGGCGCCGTAGTAGTCCGCCACGATCTTGTTGAACATGGCCGGGTGCGCACGCCCGGTGCGGATCGCGGCGAAGTCGTCCTTGGCGACCAGGACGGCCTTCTCCATCTTCTCCTCGGCTTCGAGGAGGGTCTCTTCGATCACCACTTGCTCCTGCGTGTCTTGAGTGGGCCCGGCGTGCTCATAGGCCGACGGATCCTGCGTCGCGTCTTTCCTGGCGTCTTTCCTGCACGGTGTCCGACCGGCAGGGCTTTGTCCATCCCCGTGCGGGGCCGCTCCGGCTCAGTCCCGGGTGCCCTGGTCGCTCACGAGCGTGCCGATCTTCTCACCATTGACCGCACGCGCGATATTGCCTTCGGTCAGCAATTCGAAGACGAGGATCGGCAGTTTGTTGTCCTGGCACAGGGTGATCGCGGTCATGTCGGCGACGCGCAGATCACCGGCGATCACCTCGCTGTACTCCAGGGCGTCGAACTTGACCGCTCCCGGGTTCGTCTTGGGGTCGGAGTCGTACACCCCGTCCACCCCGTTCTTACCCATCAGCAGGGCCTGGGCATCGATCTCCAGGGCACGCTGGGCGGCGGTGGTGTCGGTGGAGAAGTACGGCATGCCCATGCCCGCGCCGAAAATGACGACGCGCCCCTTCTCCAGGTGGCGCACGGCGCGCAGCGGAATGTAGGGCTCGGCGACCTGGCCCATCGTGATGGCGGTCTGCACCCGGCAGTCGACGCCCTCCTTCTCCAGGAAGTCCTGGAGCGCCAGACAGTTCATGACCGTACCGAGCATGCCCATGTAGTCGGAGCGGGCCCGGTCCATACCGCGCTGCTGGAGTTCCGCACCGCGGAAGAAGTTGCCGCCGCCGATGACGACCGCGATCTGGGCGCCGTCCCGGACGACGGCGGCGATCTCGCGGGCGATGGCGTGGACGACGTCGGGGTCGACGCCGAGCGCGCCCCGGCCGGCGAACGCCTCACCGGACAGCTTCAGCATGAAGCGGCGGGGCTTCTTGCGGCCGCCACGCGCCGCGTCCTCGTGGCCCGGCGTGCCCTGGTCGCTGTTGTTGCCGTCGCCGCTCGTGTCGGCCTGTTCCATGGAGATCTCCTCGTGCGCATACGAAGAAGGCCATTGCCCGGGTCCTTGCGGTTCCCTCTCGCGGCAATGGCCTCCTCGTCAGATCTGCGGCCGCCCGGCCGCGTCGGCGAAGGTGTGCCGGCGGGCACACGCGGGCGGCTGCGTCAGACCCTATCGGGGTCTTCGGTTGATCGCGTACAGCCTCAGACGCCGACCTTGATCCGGGAGAAGCCGGTCAGGGCGACACCGGCCTCGTCCAGGATCTTCTGGACGGACTTCTTGTTGTCCTTGGCGAAGGGCTGCTCGGTGACGACGACGTCCTTGAAGAAGCCGTTGACCCGACCCTCGACGATCTTGGGCAGGGCCGCCTCGGGCTTGCCCTCCTCGCGGGAGGTCGCCTCGGCGACCCGGCGCTCGTTCTCCACCGTCTCGGCCGGGACCTCGTCGCGGCTGAGGTACTTGGGCGCGAAGGCGGCGATGTGCTGCGCGACGTCCTTGGCGACCTCGGCGTTCTCCTTGTCCAGCTGGACGAGAACGCCGACCTGCGGCGGGAGGTCGGGCATCGTGCGGTGCATGTAGGCGGCCACGTAACCGCCGGTGAACTGCGTGAAGCGGTCCAGGACGATCTTCTCGCCCAGGTTGGCGTTGGCCTCGTCCACGTACGCCTGGACGGTCTTGCCGCCCTCGATCTCCGACGCGAGCAGCGTCTGGAGGTCGGCCGGGGAGGTCTCGGCGACGTGGGCGGCGAGCTTGTTCGCCACGGCCTGGAACTTCTCACCCTTGGCGACGAAGTCCGTCTCGCACTTCAGCTCCAGCAGCACGCCGGAGGAGTTGTCGTCGGCGATGAGGGAGACGACGGCGCCGTTCTCGGCCGAGCGGCCCTCGCGCTTGGCGACGCCCTTCTGGCCCTTGACGCGCAGCAGCTCGACGGCCTTGTCGACGTTGCCCTCGGCCTCGTCCAGCGCCTTCTTGCAGTCCATCATGCCGGCGCCGGTGAGCTCACGGAGCTTCTTGACGTCGGCGGCGGTGTAGTTCGCCATGATCTGTAATTCTCTCTCGAAGTCTGAAAGATACGGGTGGACGGCGGGGGCCGCCGAGGCCCCCGCCGTCGACCACGGAATCCGGGAAGGTCAGCCCTGCTCGGCGTCCGCCGCAGCGGCCGGGGCGGCGGCCTGTTCGGCGTCGGCGGCCTTCTCCGTCTCGGCGGAGGTCTGGACATCGGCCTGGGCCTCGGCGGGCTTGTCGGCGCCGTCCTTCTTCTCACCCTCGAGCAGGTCGCGCTCCCACTCGGCGAGGGGCTCGCCGGCCGCCTTCTCGCCCGGCTTCGAGTCACCGGTGGCGACGCCGGAACGGGCGATGAGGCCCTCGGCGACGGCGTCGGCGATCACGCGGGTGAGCAGGGTCACGGAGCGGATCGCGTCGTCGTTGCCCGGGATCTTGTAGTCGACCTCGTCGGGGTCGCAGTTGGTGTCGAGGATCGCGACGACCGGGATGTGGAGCTTGCGCGCCTCACCGACGGCGATGTGCTCCTTCTTGGTGTCGACGATCCAGACGGCGCTGGGCACCTTCTGCATTTCGCGGATACCACCGAGGGTCTTCTCCAGCTTGGCCTTCTCGCGGGAGAGAACCAGCAGCTCCTTCTTGGTGAGGCCGGAGGCGGCCACGTCCTCGAAGTCGATCTGCTCGAGTTCCTTCAGGCGCTGGAGGCGCTTGTAGACGGTGGAGAAGTTGGTGAGCATGCCGCCCAGCCAGCGCTGGTTGACGTAGGGCATGCCGACGCGCGTCGCCTGCTCGGCGATGGCCTCCTGGGCCTGCTTCTTCGTGCCGACGAACATGATGGAGCCGCCGTGGGCGACGGTCTCCTTGACGAACTCGTAGGCGCGGTCGATGTACGACAGCGACTGGAGCAGGTCGATGATGTAGATGCCGTTGCGCTCGGTGAAGATGAAGCGCTTCATCTTCGGGTTCCAGCGACGGGTCTGGTGACCGAAGTGGACGCCGCTCTCCAGCAGCTCCCGCATCGTGACGACGGCCATGGCCGTACTCCTTGAGGTACTCGGTTGTCGCGTCCGCCGGACGGCAGTCGCGCCTGACGCCCCGGTGCGCCGTGCCACGGAGGACCGAGAGGCGCGAGCATCGGCTCGAAGGGGCCGATGGCGGGGCGTGCGAAGTCGACCCGGTGACCCGGATCGCCACATGAAGTGTACGGGACCTTCGCACCCACGGGTGACGGCGATGTCCACAACCCGTCAGTAGTCCACAGATCCGGACCATGATCAGTGCGGTCCGGGCGTCACGCGGCACGGTGAGCGCATGACGACCGACCGTACCGCCGCTGCCCGCCCCGCCCGCCGCCACCCGCCGCGCCGTTTCCCGGGCACGGTCCGCCGGCTCGCGCCGACGCTCGTGCTGGTTCTCCTGCCGATCCTCGTACTGGTGCCGATCCTCGTACTGGCGCTGCCGGCCCCGGCCCGGGCGCGGGCCTCGGTGACCGGGGCGGCGGCCGGGACGGCCGAGGGCCGGGCATGGCCGGTGGGCTCCCGGCCGACGGTGCTGCGCGGCTGGGAGCCACCGCTGTCGGCGTACGGGGCGGGCCACCGCGGTGTGGACCTGGCCGCCGCCCCGGGCGATCCGGTACGGGCCGCGGCGCCGGGCCGGGTGTTCCACGCGGGCCGGGTCGCGGGGCGGGGGGTGCTGTCCATCGCTCTGTCCGCGCCGGGCCCACAGGGCTCACGAGGCATGCCCGGCGTGCGCGGCGGTCCGCTGCGGATCACGTACGAGCCGGTGGAGCCGCTCGTGGCGGAGGGCGAGGAGGTGAGCGCGGGTCAGGTCGTGGCCACGCTGGCGCCGGGCCCGCGCGCCCACTGCCCGACGGGGTGTCTGCACTGGGGCCTGCGGCGGGGCGAGACGTACCTGAACCCGCTGTCCCTGCTCCCGCCCGGGCTGCTCCGCAGGCCCCCGTCCCGACTGCTGCCACTGCACGGAAGCCCGTCCCTCGCCGTGGGAGCGCGGGGGTTCGGCGGGACACCGTGCGCGGGGGCGACGTACGTCGCGCTGCTTTGCGCGCCGGCACCGTACGGAATAGTGCCGTACGGAGTGGTGCCGTACGCGGCGGCCGCGTACGGCGGCGCACCGGGGGCGGGAGTGCCGCACGGCCCGGCCGTGTCCGCGCGGCAGCCCGCGCGGGGTCAGCCCCGGACGCCCCGCAGGGCCATCGCGACCGCCGCGTCGGCGATCTCCTGGGGGGTCTCCGCCACGCCGAGTTCCGTGCGCCGGACAGCGGCGTCCACCACGCCCTGGAGCAACATCGCCGTGAGCCGGGGCTGCTCGTGGCCCAGGTGGCCGAGTGCCTCCACGATCAGCGCGATCAGCCCGCCGTGCGCCGCCCGGATCTTCTCCCGGGCGGCGGCGTCCAGCTCGCTCGCGGAGATGGCGACGACCGCGCGGTGCCGGCGGTCACCGACCAGCGCCAGCTGGCGGCGCACATACGCCTCGATCTTCGCCTCGGGGGAGTCCACGCGCGCCATCGCGGCCTCGACCTCCGCGGCCCAGACCGGGAAGTCGACGGCACACAGCTCCTCGACCACGGCGGCGCGCGAGCGGAAGTACTCGTACACCGAGGATCTGGCGAGTCCTGTGCGCTCGGCGAGCGCGGGGAAGGTCAGCGCTTCCGTGCCGCCTTCGGAGAGGAGGGAGCGTGCGGCGTCCAGCAGGGCGCCGCGCTGCATCGTCCGGTGCTCGGCCACCGAGGCCGCTCGAATCCTTGGCACGCCCTCCACTCTACGGTGAGGGATCCGTGGCAGAGCGTCAGTGGCCGACGTCGGCCAGTTTGGCCCGGAGCTGGAGCACGGACTTGGTGTGGATCTGGCTGACCCGGCTCTCGGTCACCCCGAGGACATGGCCGATCTCGGCGAGGGTCAGTCCCTCGTAGTAGTAGAGCGTGACGACGGTCTTCTCACGGTCGGGCAGCGTGTTGATCGCGCCCGCCAGCAGCCGTCTCAGCTCACGGTCCTCCGCGACCTCCACGGGGTCGTCGGCCGCGGTGTCCTCCAGGGTGTCCATCAGGCTGAGCCGGTCGCCGCCCTCGCCGCCGACGTGCAGCAGGTCCTCCAGCGCCACCACGTTCGCCAGCGAGAGCTGGCTGAAAACCGCGTGCAGCTCCTCCAGCGTGATCCCCATCTCCGCGGCGACCTCGGCCTCGGTGGGCGTGCGCCGCAGCTGGGCCTCCAGCGTGGCGTAGGCGCGCTCGACCGCGCGCGCCTTCTGCCGCACCGAGCGGGGGATCCAGTCCAACGCCCTCAGTTCGTCGATCATCGCGCCCCGGATCCGGGTGATCGCGTAGGTCTCGAACTTGATCGACCTGTCGATGTCGAACTTCTCGATCGCGTCGATCAGCCCGAAGACGCCGGAGGAGACGAAGTCCGCCTGCTCGACATTGGACGGCAGCCCCACGCTCACCCGGCCCGCGACGTACTTCACCAGCGGTGAGTAGTGCAGGATCAGCTGCTCGCGCAGCCGCTCGTCGCCCGTTGCCTTGTAGGACCGCCACAGCTCGTCGAGCGACGAGGGCGCGGGCGGTCGCACGGTGCCCCGGGCGGCGGGGGGCACTGCCGCGCGGTCGGACCCGGAGGTGTGCTGGGGCATGCGTTGCCTTGAGCCGTTCTGCCGTGAAGTGCGGGAAACTGCGGGAAGCTGTCTGTCTGGGCCGGAATGCAGGTGAGCGTAGCGTGACTGCACGGTCGCGGTACGCGACGGAGATCCGACCGCGCCCGCCCGCGCCGGCACCACCGTCCGCACCGCGTGACCGGGGGCGGCACCGCTCGCGCGGGCCCCCGGGGATCACCGGCCCGGGCACGCGGGGCACCCGCATCACCCTTTCACCCGAATGCTCCAGGTCAAGTACCGCCTCGCCGTGCCGTGTCGGGCACTGCCGTCGGCGCGGTGACCCGCCACCCTTCGCCGCGCCGCTCGACGAACCCCAACGAGTGGAGTTCGTACAACTTGGCGAGTGCCTCGTCCGGTGTCGTCCCGGCGTCGCGCGCGATGTCCGCCACCCCGCCCGGGGCCCCGGCCGGCAGCGCCTCCAGCACCCGCGCGGCGGCCGGGTCGAGCAGATCCCTGGGCAGCAGGGGCCCGCGCCTGACCGGCGCGAGATCACCGATGTCACCCACCAGCTCGACCACCTCCGCGGCGTCCGTGACCAGCACTCCTTCCCCGCGCAGCAGTTCGTGCACGCCGGCCGAGAGACCACTGGTTGCCGGGCCGGGCACGCCCATCGTGAAGCGCCCCAGCCGCTGTGCGCCGCGTGCCGTCACCAGTGACCCGCTGCGGTACTCCGCCTCCACCACGACGGTCCCCCGGGTGAGGGCGGCGATCACCCGGTTGCGCAGGACGAACCTGCTGCGGGTGGGATGGGCGCCCGGCGGCAGTTCGGCGACGACGAGGCCCTGTTCGGCGATGCGTCCGATCAACTCGGCGTGACCACGCGGATAGACCACATCGACCCCGCAGGCCAGGACCGCCACCGTGGCACCGCCCGCCGCGAGCGCCCCACGGTGCGCCGCGCCGTCCACACCGAACGCCGCGCCGGAGGTGACGACCCAGCCCCGCTCGGCCAGCCCGGTACCGAGGCTCGCCGCCATATGTGCCCCGTACGAGGTACACGCCCGGGCCCCGACGACGGCGACGGACCGCAGGGACCAGATCCGAAGGTCCGGCCCGCCCCGCACCCAGAGCCCGATGGGCGCGGCCTCGCCCAGGTCGTCGAGCTGACTGGGCCACTCCCGGTCGCCGGGGCACACGAACCGGCCGCCGACCGCGGCCACCGCCGCCAGGTCGCGCTCCGGAGCGACGGTCGCGGCCCGGGCGCGATAGCCGAGCAGCCGCCGCTCGCCGACTCCGGTGAGCCGGTCGCCGGCGCCGTCCCGCGGGCGGCCCCCGCCCTCGCCGGACGCGGTGAGCAGAGCGAGCAGCCGGACGGCGCCGAACCGGCGCAGCCATCGCCCGCCGTGCTCGTCACCCGGCTCGAAGACGCGGGTGAGCGCGGCTCGGGCGAGCCACTCCGCCCGGCCCGCGGCGGACGTCATGACGCCACCCCCGCCAGGGCCGTCGCGCCCCGGGCGATCCCCGTCCGCAGCTCCAGGGCCAGCGCCACGTCACGGGCGGTCGGCCGGTCGTGCCCGGCGAGATCCGCGACCGTCCAGGCCACCCGGAGCACCCGGTCCACCCCCCGGGCGGTGAGCAGCCCCCGTTCCAGGTCCCGCTCGGCCGCCGCCAGCGCGCCGGGGCCCAGCGGCCAGCGCGTGCGCAGCTCGTGCCCGGGTACCTCGCTGTTGACGGACCAGGGCGTGCCGTCCAGGCGTGCCGCCGACCGTTCACGCGCCCCGCGGACCCGTGCGGCGACCGTCTCCGTGGACTCGCCCCGCCCGCCCCTCCTCAGCAGGTCCGCCCGGTCGACCGGCCGCACGTCGACCCTGAGATCCACCCGGTCGAGCAGCGGACCGGACAGCCGCGCCTGATACCGGCGGATCACCGAGGGCGGGCACTCGCATCCCGCCCCGTGCAGCGTGTGCCGCCCGCACGGACAGGGGTTGGCGGCCAGCACCATCAGGAAGCGGGCGGGCAGCCGCACCACGCCGGCGCTGCGCGCCACCACCACGTGGCCCGACTCCAGCGGCTGCCGCAGGGCATCCAGTGCCCGGGCGGAGAACTCGGGCGCCTCGTCCAGAAAGAGGATTCCGCGGTGAGCCAGCGAGACGGCCCCCGGTCTCGGCAGTCCGTTCCCGCCACCCACCAGGGACTGCATGGTCGCCGAGTGGTGCGGGGCGCAGTAGGGCGCGGTGTCCACGAGCGGCTGCCCCGGGGGCAGGATGCCCGCCACCGAGTGCACGGCGGTGACCTCGAGGGACTCCTGGCGAGTCAGCGGTGGCAGGACCGCGGGCAGCCGCTCCGCCAGCATCGTCTTGCCGGCGCCGGGCGGCCCGTGGAGCAGGAGGTGGTGTCCGCCCGCGGCGGACACCTCCAGGGCCGTCCGGGCCGCCGCCTGACCGGCCACGTCCGCCAGGTCGGGGCGATGGCCCGGCCCCGCCCCGGCGCCGGTCGCCGGGCCGGTGCCCACCCCGGCGCCGGCGACCATCAGCCCCGGTGGCATCGGGTCCGGTCGTCCCGCGGCCGCGTCGGGGGGCTCCTCGGGCACCGGTTCGTCGGTCAGGACGGCGATGAGCTGGCGCAGGCTCCGTACTCCGAGGACGGACACCCCGGGGACCAGCGACGCCTCCCCCGCGGTCCGCTCGGGGACCACCACCCGGCGGTAGCCCGCCTCCGCCGCCGCGAGCACCGCCGGCAGCACCCCGCGCACCGGCCGGACCCGCCCGTCCAGCCCCAGTTCCCCGATCAGCACCAGATCGGCGATCGCCTCGGGGGCGACCCGCTCGGCGGCGCCCAGCACGGCGCAGGCGACGGCGAGGTCGAAGCCGCTGCCGCCCTTGGGCACGGACGCCGGGCTCAGCCCGACCGTGAGCTTCTTCTGCGGCCATTCCGCGCCGGAGTTCACCACCGCCGCCCTGACCCGGTCCCGGCTCTCCACCAGACTCTTGTCCGGCAGGCCCACCAGGGTGAACGCGGCCACTCCCGGCTCCAGATCCGCCTGGACCTCGACGACCACCCCCTCGACGCCCACCAGCGCCACGGAGCACGCGCGCGCGAATCCCATTTCAGGCCACCCCCCGCGCGTGCTCGATCACCGGCGCGCCGTGCCGGGGCAGCAGGACCCCGACCAGATCGATGCGCACGCCGCCGGGCGGCGGGCCGCCGCGCCGGTCCAGCCAGCACTCGGCGAGCCGTCTGAGCCGGTCCGCCTTCCGCCGGGTCACGGCGGCCATGGGATGTTCGAACGAACCGGCCCTGCGGGTCTTCACCTCGCAGACGACCAGCACCTCCAGGCCCCGGGCGTCCCGGTCCCGGGCCACGATGTCGATCTCGCCGGTCCTGCCGCACCGCCAGTTGCGGGCCAGGACGGTCATTCCCGCCCCCGCCAGCCGTCGGGCCGCCAGCTCCTCGCCGTACCGCCCCAGTGCCCCCGTCGCGTTCATCTCGGCACCACCTCCGGCACCGACTCTGACGCGACCGGCCGTCATGAGTGGATCTTGGTGGACAACTCACGCGATGTGGATAAGTCGGCCACCCTCCCGGAGGAGATCACGGACTCGTCGCTGACGCGCCTCAGCCGCCGGGCAGTTCGAGATCGCTCTTGTTCAGCTCCTCGATATTCACGTCCTTGAACGTGAGGACCCGGACCTGCTTCACGAACCTGGCCGGCCTGTACATGTCCCAGACCCATGCGTCCGCCATCGTGACCTCGAAGAAAACCTCACCCTGCACCGAGTGCACCTGCATCTCGTAATCATTGGTGAGGTAGAAGCGACGCTCGGTCTCGATCACGTATTTGAACAGCCCGACGACGTCTCGGTACTCCCGGTAGAGCTTCAGCTCCATCTCGGTCTCGTACTTCTCGAGGTCCTCGGCGCTCATGGCATGTTCCCCTTCAGCCGTACGTCCCCCCATTGTGCTCCCGGCTCCCTCACCCCTGGACGTTTTCGGGAGCGAGGACCACCGGGGCGTCCGGGGGACCCTCGTCGAGCAACGTGCGCAGCAGCTCGGCGAGCCTGGTCGGGTACACCGTCTCACGCGCCGCGGAGAGTTCGGCGGAGGTCCACCACCGCATACCCGCGACGCTGCGCAGCTCCAGTTCGGTCAGCCCACCGGGAGAGGTCTTCGTCTGGCGGGTACGTGCCAGGAAGTACCACTCGTCCTGGTCCCAGCGCCGGCCGTCGAACGGGAAGGAACAGATCCGCCGCCACAGAACGGGCCCCAGCTCGACCTCTGTGATTCCCGTCTCCTCCGCCAGTTCGCGCAGTGCGGCGGCCTCTCGGGTCTCGTCGCCCTCCAGGCCACCACCGGGGGTGAACCACCAGGTGTCGTCCGGATCCGCCGGTTCGAAGCCGTGGATCAGCAGGATCCGGTCGTCGGGGTCCAGCAGGACCACCCGGGCGACCTTGCGCGGTTCCCCGCCGCTCCCCGCCGGCCCCGCCGTCTCCGCCCCGGCCCGGTCGTCCGCCCCGGCCGCGTCGGCCAGGTCGTCCCCGGCAGCCCGGGCGACCGCCTCGCACGCCTCATCCCGCATGTGTCGTCGCTCCTTCGCCGGTCCTCCGCGTCCGGCCGGTCCGGCCGGTCCGCCGGGAAGCCGCCAGCCGCTTCGCGACCGGCCCGTAGGCCGCGCCGCCGAGGATCAGCAGTGCGCCGAGCACCACGGCGCCGGTCAGCAGCCGCACGGGCCCCGGCTCGGACACCCCGCCGGGCAGGGCCGCGAAGCCCTCCGGGCGGTCCAGCACGGCGGCCGACGGCCACGCCACGGCGTCCACGCGCGCGTCCACCGTGGTGCGCGGCACCGACCCCTGCGCGGCGTCCTCCAGGTGCACCCGTGAGTCCAGCGACCCACCCCGCTCGTCACCGAGCAGGAACAACTGGCCCTTGGGCACCGTCGCGTCGAAGTCCTCCGTGGACGCGCGTCCGCCCACCGCCCCGCCCACGTACGGCTCGGCGACCGCGGTGCCGTTCACGGTCAGCAGGCCGTCCTCGTCGCAGCAGGCGACCTTGTCGCCGCCCACCCCGACCACCCGCTTGAGCAGCGGCATGTCGGCCCACTGGGCGTCGCTGAAGACCACCACGTCCCCACGCCGGACCTCGTCGGCCGATATCCGCTCGGCGAGCACCCGGTCGCCGGCCCGCACCGTCGGGGACATCGAGTTCGTGGGCACGGTGTACGGCCGGTACACCACGGCGCCCCAGACGAAACCGCCCAGGAAGAGGACGCAGCCGACGGCCACCACCAGCCCCGACACCACATCGCCGAGGCGGCCGCGGCCGCCGTTCGCAGGTCCAGTACCGCTCATCCCAGCGCACCTCCGGTCCGGAAGACGACCGTCGGAGGCCGACGATCCGGGACCGCACCCTACCGGGCGGTACGCGCGCGGGTCAGCCTCTTCCTGCGCCACAGTACGACGGGCACCGCACCGGCGAGTCCGAGCGCACCCGGGGCCGCTCCCACCGCCGCCGAGGCCGCGGTGTTCAGGCCCGGCTGGTCGAAGGTGTCCGGTACCGGGAGCGTGGCCCAGCGGTTGACCGGCCACGCCACCACGATCGCCCGGCCCACCACCTGGTCCGCGGGGAACGTTCCGTGGCCGGGCAGCTCCTGGTGGTAGCGCGAGTCCAGCGAGTTCTGCCGGTGGTCGCCCATCACCCAGAGGTTGCCCGTGGGGACGGTGATCGGTCCGAAGGGCTCGTCGTCACACGGGGTGTTCCCGGGGTAGATGTAGTCCGTCTCGTTCAACGCGTGCCCGTTGACCTCGACCTTTCCGCCCTTCTTGCACTCCACCGTGTCGCCGCCCACCGCGATGACCCGCTTGATCAGGTCCTTGTCCTCGGCCGAGGGCATCAGCCCGATGTTGCTGAGGACCGTCTGGAGCAGGTTCGGCTCGGGCGTCGGGGTGCCTTCCAGCCAGCCGCCCGGGTCCCTGAAGACCACGACCTCGCCGCGCTGGGGCTCGGCCCCGAACCAGGGGGTGAGCTTGTCCACCAGCACCCGGTCGCCCCGCTGCAGGGTGTCCTGCATGGAGTCCGAGGGAATCGAGAACGCCTGGACGAGGAACGCCTTGATCAGGAAGGCGAGCACCAGCGCGATCCCGATCAGGAGCGGCAGCTCCTTCCAGAAGGAACGCGGCGGCTTCGCCCCCTTCTCCGCGTCGGATCCACCGTCCGCGCCGGGTCCGGGCCCCTCGGGGTGCCCCGGTCCGCCGCCGGAGTCCCCGGGCACCGGCCCGCCGCCGGGGCCCGTGTTCCCGGCGCTCCGCCGACCGTCCCTCATGTTCTGGGGCGACTCGGCGAGCTGCTCGCGTCCCTCCTCGGGATCATCGTGTCCGGATCGTGCGCCGACCGCCACGTCCCCCACAGCCACTCCTCACTCGTGCGATTACTCCGTGTGTCCGCCTGCCCCGGAGCCGGGACAGGCCCACCACTCCCATAACGAGCGGGAGTTCCGCAGGGGTCGGGAGCTGGATCAATCCATCCGGATCCCGGTCCCGAGCGGGCACCGAGTCCTGATCCTGGGAGGACACACTATGCGACGGTGCACGCGCCGTCGCCGGTGCGGCGGGCACGCCGGGCGCGTCGGGGATCGACGCGTACGCACCCCTCTGTTCCAGCGTGGTCCAGTGGTCGAAGGGCCACGCGATCACGACGGCGCGGCCCACGACGCCCTCCTGGGAGACCGTGCCCTGGTCAGCCTCCCTGAGGTGGAAGCGGGAGTCGGCCGAGTTCTCCCGGTGGTCCCCCATGACGAACAACCGTCCGGCGGGCACCTTGACCTCGAAGGTGATCGTCGACGGCGCGTTGCCGGGGTGCAGATACGGCTCGTTCACGGGCATGCCGTTGACGGAGACTTTGCCCTGGGCGTCACAGCACTTGACCGTGTCGCCCCCGACGGCGACGACCCTCTTGATCAGGTCCTGCTCGTCCTCGGACGGCAGCAGACCGATGTTCGTCAGTCCGGTCTTGATCTGGCGGACGATGAACGACGAGTCGTCCGGCACGGGCCGCTCGTCCGCCAGCCAGCCCCCGGGGTCCTTGAAGACCACCACGTCACCGCGTTGCGGCTGCGAGCCGAACCAGGGGGTGAGCTTGTCCACCAGGACCCGGTCGCTGATCCGGATCGTCTGCTCCATCGAACCCGACGGGATCACGAACGCCTGGACCAGGAAGGTCTTGAGGACCAGCGCGATCAGCACCGCCACGGTGATGAGCAGCGGGATCTCCTTCGCCGCGTTGCGGCGCCGCCGCCGCTTGACCCGGCGCGCGAGCTTGCGCCGCTCGGCCCGGCCCGGCAGGACCCGGCCCGTGGTGGGCCGGGTGCCGGTGGGCAGTCTGGTGTCGCCGCCGTGGGCGGCCGGCCGGCCTCGCTTACCCATGGGCGCCTCCCGGGCTCCGCACGTCCCGGAAGGCGTCCGGTTGCCGCACCGTGGTCCAGCGCGCCGGCGGCCAGCCGATCCAGTCCACCCGTCCGACGACCTTGCCGACGGGGACCATGCCGCCGCCGGGATCACCGAGGTGGTCCCGGGAGTCCCGCGAGGCGGCGCGGTGGTCGCCCATCACCCACAGGCTGCCCTGGGGCACGACGATGTCGAAGGGGACGCGTGACGGCGCGTCCCCCGGACGCAGATACGGCTCGCTCACCGCCCGGCCGTTCACTTCGACCCTGCCCCCTCCGTCGCAACAGACCACACGATCACCCCCCACACCGACCACGCGCTTGACGAAGTCGGTCTCGGCGGGCTCGACGAGGCCAAGGGCCGCGGCCGCCCCGTACAGCAGGCCGGTGACGGGGTTCTCCCGCGGCGGCTCCTGGACGAAGGATCCGGTGCCGTCAAAGACGATCACGTCACCGCGCTCGGGCGCGCCACCGAAACGGTACGCCAACTTGTTGACGAGTACCCGGTCTCCGACCTGAAGCGTGGGTTCCATCGAGCCACTGGGGATCAGGAAGGGCTGCACGAGGAAGGTGCTCACCAGCAGGACGAAGGCCGCGCAGACCGCGCTCAGGAGCCCCACCCGGTACCAGGAGAGCCGGACGGTGTCCAGGAGGCCGGACAGACGCGCGGAGCGCGGCCGCTCGTCCGATCCGGCGGGGGATTCGGACGGGCGGCCGCGCTCCGTCTGCTGTGCTTGGGTGTCCATCGGAGCCAGAGCTTATCCGGCGCTCCTGTGGACCCGGGCCCGTTGGACGGTCCCGGTGGGCGGCGTCACGGCCGCCCGCGCGACCACTGGTGCCGCGACCGGCAAGGTTTGCCCGTCAAGGAGCGGCGTCCGGTGCGTGTGATCGCAAGGCGGTCAGAAGTCCATGTAGCGGAGCTACCTGGGCTTTTGGCCAACGCGGCGAGCGCGCGTGCCGGGCGTCGCGACGGGGCAAACGTTGCCGGGAGGGGCACTAGTCGCGCTTCTCCTTGATCTTCGCGGCCTTGCCGCGCAGCTCACGCAGGTAGTACAGCTTCGCGCGGCGGACGTCGCCACGGCTGACCAGCTCGATCTTCTCGAAGATCGGGCTGTGCACCGGGAAGGTCCGCTCGACGCCGACGGAGAAGGAGACCTTGCGCACCGTGAAGGTCTCGCGCACGCCCGAGCCCTGGCGGCGGATGACCACGCCCTTGAACTGCTGGATACGGGAGCGGTTGCCCTCGATGACCCGTACGTGGACGTTCACGGTGTCACCGGGGCGGAAGGCGGGGAGGTCGCTGCGCAGCGACGTCGCGTCGACGGAGTCGAGCAGGCTGGACATGAGGGGTCTGCTTCCTCGCTGATGCCACAGGTCATCAGCGGATGTCGATGAGGTTCCGGGTGGTGCCGTTCACATCGGGCGGCGTCTTTCCCCCTGTGGCAGGGGCGCCCACCGGACGTACGGCAGCGGCTCATTCTTCCACGCTGTCCGGCCTGCGCCAAAATCGGCCACCCGGCTCGGGCGCCCAGCCCAGGATCGAGAGGATCTCGCGGTCCTTCTTGTCGAAGGCGGCGGGGTCGCAGCGCTCGATCAGGTCGGGCCGGTTACGGGCCGTCCTGCGGAACGCCTCGTCCCTGCGCCAGCGCGCGATTCTGCCGTGGTGCCCGCTGAGCAGGACGTCCGGGATCCCCCGGCCGCGCCACTCGGGGGGCTTGGTGTAGACGGGCCCTTCCAGCAGATCGGCCATCGCGCCGGGCGCGAAGGAGTCGTCCCGGTGCGACTCGGCGTTGCCGAGGACGCCGGGCAGCAGCCGGGCCACCGCCTCCGTGATCACCAGGACCGCCGCCTCGCCGCCGGCGAGCACGTAGTCGCCGATGGACACCTCGATCACCGGTATCCGGGTCGCGTACTCGTCCACGACCCGGCGGTCGATGCCCTCGTACCGCGCGGGGGTGAAGACCAGCCAGGGCCGCCCGGAGAGTTCGACGGCCAGTTCCTGGGTGAAGGGACGCCCGCTGGGCGTGGGGACGACCAGGACCGGCCCGTGCGCGCCCGCCTCGTAGCCGCTCGCCAGTACCTCGTCCAGGGCCTCGCCCCAGGGCTCGGTCTTCATGACCATGCCGGGGCCGCCGCCGTAGGGGGTGTCGTCCACGGTGTGGTGCCGGTCGTACGTCCACCGCCGCAGGTCGTGCACGTGGACGTCGAGCCGGCCGCGGGCGCGGGCCTTGCCGACGAGCGAGACGTTCAGCGGGTCCAGGTACTCGGGGAAGATCGTGACGACGTCGAGCCGCATCAGCGCGCCGCCCCGTCCCCGCGGCCGGCGCCACCGGCCGCGCCGCCCGTCGATTCCGGGTCTTCGCCGACGGCCGGTTCCGGGTCCTCGCCGACGGGCGATTCACCGGCGGCCGGTTCGTCGGCGGCAGACGCGTGGTCCGGGCCGCCGTCGGCCCCGGCCCCGGCCTCTCCGGCGGCCGCGGGATCCGTGCCCGCGGCGCCCTCGCGGGCGGACGCCACCTCGGCCCGGTCGTCGATCAGGCCCGGCGGCGGAGTGATCACGGCCCGCTGTTCCGCCAGGTCGATCTCGGTCACGATCTCCTCCACGAAGGGGATCATCACCTCGCTGCCGTCCGGCCGTTCCACGATGAACAGGTCCTGGGAGGGCAGGTGCGAGATCTCGGTGATCCGGCCGACCTCCGTGCCGTCGGCCAGGACGACGTCGAGGTCCATCAGCTGGTGGTCGTAGAACTCCTCCGGGTCCTCGGGAAGTTCCTCCGGGTCGACCTCGGCGATGAGCAGGACGTTGCGCAGCGACTCGGCGCCGGAGCGAGTCCGCACGCCCTCGAAGCGCAGCAGCAGCCGTCCGCTGTGCACCCGGCCGGTCTCGATCGTGAGCGGTCCGGCCGAGGCCGGGTCCGTGGCGAGGACCGCGCCGGGTCCGAGCCGAAGCTCGGGCTCGTCCGTGCGCACCTCCACGGTGACCTCACCCCTGATGCCATGGGCGCGGCCGATCCGCGCGACCACCAACTGCACTGACGCACACCTCTTCCTCCCGCAGGGCTCCGCCTGCTCCGTCCCTCCGGAATTGTCCGTGCCGACGGTCCGCCGCACGGACAATGCGGAACGGGCCGGGGAAGGCGGCGCCCTCCCCGGCCCGTGCCGGTGTTCTGCTGTGTCAGCGGACCTGGTCCACGTCGACGAGGTCGACGCGGATGCCCCGGCCGCCGATGGCGCCCACGACCGTACGCAGCGCACGCGCGGTGCGGCCGTTGCGGCCGATCACCTTGCCGAGGTCGTCGGGGTGCACCCGGACCTCCAGCACACGGCCACGGCGCAGATTGCGCGAGGCGACCCGTACATCGTCCGGATTGTCGACGATGCCCTTCACGAGGTGCTCAAGAGCCTCCTCGAGCATGCTCAGGCTCCGGTCGACTCGTCGGCGGCCGAGGACTCGGTCCCGGCTTCGTCAGCCTTCTTGTCGGACTTCTTCGCCTTCTGCGTGATGGCCTCGCCCTTGGGCTCGTCACCGGAGTCGCTGAGCGCGGCCTCGAAGAGGGCGCGCTTGTCGGCCTTCGGCTCCGGCTGGAGCAGCGGCTCGGGGGCCGGCAGGCCCTTGTGCGCCTGCCAGTCGCCGGTGAGCTTGAGGATCGCGAGAACCGGCTCGGTCGGCTGGGCGCCGACGGACAGCCAGTAACGCGCGCGCTCCGAGTCGACCTCGATGCGCGAGGGGTTCTGCACCGGGTGGTACAGGCCGATCTCCTCGATGGCCCGGCCGTCACGGCGGGTACGGGAGTCGGCGACGATGATGCGGTAGTGAGGCGAACGGATCTTGCCCAGACGCTTCAGCTTGATCTTGACTGCCACTGGAGTGGTGTCTCCTGGTCTTGACGTGGTTGAGCGAGGCGATGTGCCGCGTGGGGTTGCGGTACCCGACCCGCCCGATGGACGCGTCAGCCGAAGGAGAGAGGGGTCCTGTGCGACTGTCGAGTACAGCTGGCCATTGTGCCACACCCCCGCGGCCGGTCCTCCCCGGGGCTCCGTGCACCACAGGGGGTACGGCTCGGCCGCGCGGGCGTGCGGTGACGGCGGCCACGAGGAGGTGGCGGTCGCGGTCGCGAGAACGGCTCGGGCGGTGTGGACGGTGTGGACGGCCGCGCGGGACGGCGGTGCGGCGGCACGGCCGGTGACGGCCCCCGGCCGCACCCATCGCCGTCGGGCACGCGGTCAGCTCGCGGCGGCCACCACGTCGGGGATGCGGAACGGTTTGCCGCAGCCGCCGCAGACGATCGGCGCCTGGGCGAGGACCGAGGGGACGACCCGCACGTTCCGCCCGCAGTCGCAGACCGCCTTGACGCGCACCCCGCCGCCGGACGAGCCGTGCCGGGCGGCCGGACCGCGGAAGCTGCGCTTGGTGTCGGCGGCCGTCGCGACCGTGTGCGCCTTCAGCGCGCGCTGAAGGCGTTCGATGGTGGGGCGGTAGCGCCGCTTCGCCTCGGGACTGAGCGAGACCAGCGAGAAGCCGCTGCTGGGATGCGGCTCCTCGGGGTGGTCCAGCCCCATCTCCTCGGCGATCGCGAGGAATCTGCGGTTGTGATAGCGGCCGGCGCGCGAGGTGTCGCGGACACCCCGGGCGGCGGCGATGCCATGGACCGCTTCGTGAAGCAGTCGTTCGAAGGAGAGCTCCGCGCCACAGGCGGACGAGGACTCTCCGATCAGGGACTCTGGCGCGGCGAGATCCGGCAGCTCGGGGTGGGACCGCTGAATGTCGGCCCACGCCTGCGCCAGCTCCGCGGCGAGGACAGGTGGTGTCGTGCTCACGTCGTGAACAACGAGCCGGAAGCCTCCCGGGTTCCATTACGGGGCATCACAAATAATTTGCACGTACCCGTCAGTTGCCGTTGATGCGTCCTGACGAGGGCGGGTGCGTCGATGTATGGAGGAGCCTCGCAGCTCACCTCAATGCCGTACGTAGCAGCACGTACACACCGCCGCGTAGACGATCTACGTACGGGCCGGTCGGGCCGGTCACGTCGGACGCGGGGGACCGACGGCACCGCGCGGCCCGGTCTGTGGACGGTGGCTCCATGGAGCCCGCGTCTCGGGGGTCCGGGTCTCGGCCTCGGACCCCTGGACCCCGGGAACGGGCCCTCGAAACCGGCGGCGGCCGACCACGTCCGGCGGTGGTCCGGTATCGCCTCCGGAGTGGCGCGGTGACGGCCCCACGGGTACGGGCCGCGGCCCCGCCAAGGCGCCGGGCGGCCCGTCAGGTCCCCGGTCGGGGCCCAGATGACCGCGGCGGGGTCACCTGGGTGACAGTACCGGGCCCGTGATCCGTTTCCGGTACCGCCCCGTCCCCCGAAGGGGGACAAGAGGCGCCTTCCGGCGCTCCCGAGCTCTCCCGAATGGCCTGAAACGCACCGGTGTTGAGGCTCCGTCGGCGCGGCGGCCGGTGGTGCGGCCGCCGCGGGAACCGCGCCGGCACCGAGGCAGGCACAGGGAACCGGCCAATTACGCCGGGGCGCACGCCCGGAGCACGGACGCCGGCCTCTCCCACCCACTGGACGCGTACCCGGATGGGGAGTTCCCTGGCATACGGGGACACGTGCGCACACGCACACAAGGGGGGCCTGGCTGTCACGCAGGGCACGATCTGAACCTCTCGGCGGATTGGGGCGCTATCCATGACACGTACGCTCGCCGACCACCAGCACCGTTCGGAGACGCCACCGACGCCGGCGGATTCCGCCGACGACCCGCGCGCCCGCGCCCGGGACTGGGCCGAGATACAGGAACGGATGCTGGCACCGCTCTACGAAGCGGTGTACGAGCGCCTGGAGGTCCGCGCCGGGACCCGGCTGCTCGGTCTCGGCTGCGGCTCGGGGCTCGCCCTGGTGCTCGCGGCGGCCAGGGGCGCACGGGTGACCGGCGTCGACGCCGACCGGGGACGGCTCGCGCTGGCCCGGGAGCGGCTGTACGGGGAGGGGCCGCACAGCCGTGGACGCGGGCACCGGGACCGCGCCGCCGAGGAGCTCTTCCCCGCCGACCGGACGGCCGAGGCCGTCGCCGGGCCCGGCCG
Source organism: Streptomyces hebeiensis (assembly GCF_052983195.1). Classification (NCBI taxonomy): domain Bacteria; kingdom Bacillati; phylum Actinomycetota; class Actinomycetes; order Kitasatosporales; family Streptomycetaceae; genus Streptomyces; species Streptomyces hebeiensis. The sequence goes on along the minus strand of NZ_CM129812.1, from coordinate 5,864,458 downwards.
GCCGGCGTACGACCTGATCACGGCTTTCCACCCGGCCGGTCCCGGCGGTGACGGCGACTCGGCGCCGGATCCCGTGCTCGACAGCGCACTCGGCACCGCCATAGCGGCGGCGCGGCACGGTACCCCCGTCGTCCTGGCCGGCTGGGGCCCGCCGGAACGCTGTGCCACGGACGCCGTGCTCCGGATCGCCGACCGCCTCACCGACCGGCTGCGCAAGGACGGCCGGCGACCGGCGCGCCGCGACGACTTGGAGAACATCGCCGCGCGGTCCGGACTGCGGCCGGACGGCTCGGGGCGGGTCGCCTGCCCCTTCGGCTACGCGGACATGGGCAGCGCGGTCCGGGGGCTGCTGTCGACCGGCGTGTACGACGGGGCGGTCCGGGCGACCGACCGACGGCAGGTGGAGAAGGAGATCGGCGAGGCGCTGCACCCGTACCTGCGGCACGACGGCACGGTCTGGATGCCGAACATCTTCCGCTACCTGATCGCGCGCACCCCATGACCCGCCGCCCGTCCCCGCCCGGTCGCGGGACGTTCGGGGCTCGTCCGGCCCGGTCCCGTCCTGGGCCGGGCGAGGCTCAGCCCATGAACTTCTTGAACTCGTCGGGCAGCTCGAAGTCCTTGCCCTGGCCCGCACCGGGCAGTCCGAACGCCCCGCCCGGCTGGGGCTGGTCCTGACCCGACTGGGCCGCCGCCCGGCGCTCCGCCGCGGCCTGTTCCTCCGCCTTGCGCTTCATCGGGTTTCCGGAGCGCTGCTTGCCCTTGGCCTGCTTCTGCTTCTTCTTCTGCCGACCGGGGCCGCCGCCCATGCCCGGGACCCCCGGCATGCCCGGCATGCCGCCGCCCTGCGCCATCTTGGACATCATCTTCCGGGCCTCGAAGAACCGCTCCACCAGGTTCTTCACCGCGCTCACCTCAACACCCGAACCACGGGCGATACGGGCCCGGCGTGAGCCGTTGATGATCGTCGGGTCGGTGCGCTCGCCCGGCGTCATGGACTTGATGATCGCGGCGGTACGGTCCACGTCCCGCTCGTCGATGTTGTTGATCTGGTCCTTGATCTGCCCCATCCCGGGCAGCATGCCGAGCAGCTTGGAGATGGAGCCCATCTTCCTGACCTGCTCCATCTGCGCCAGGAAGTCATCGAGCGTGAAGTCCTTGCCACCCTTGCTGCTCGCCAGCTTGGAGGCCATCTTCTCGGCCTCGGCCTGGCTGAACGTCCGCTCCGCCTGCTCGATCAGGGTGAGCAGGTCACCCATGTCGAGGATGCGCGACGCCATGCGGTCCGGGTGGAAGGCGTCGAAGTCTTCCAGCTTCTCGCCGTTGGAGGCGAACATGATCTGCTTGCCGGTGACGTGCGCGACGGACAGGGCCGCGCCGCCCCGGGCGTCGCCGTCCAGCTTGGAGAGCACCACGCCGTCGAAGCCCACGCCGTCGCGGAACGCCTCGGCCGTGTTGACCGCGTCCTGACCGATCATCGCGTCGACGACGAACAGGATCTCGTCCGGGCTGACCGCGTCGCGGATGTCCGCGGCCTGCTTCATCAGTTCCTGGTCGATACCGAGACGGCCCGCCGTGTCCACGACGACCACGTCGTACTGTTTGGTCCGCGCGTGGTCGATCGAGTCCTTGGCCACCGCGACCGGGTCGCCGACGCCGTTGCCCGGCTCCGGCGCGAACACCGCGACGCCCGCGCGCTCGGCGACGACGGAGAGCTGGTTGACGGCGTTGGGGCGCTGGAGGTCACAGGCGACGAGCAGGGGGGTGTGCCCCTGCGCCTTGAGCCAGCGCCCGAGCTTGCCGGCGAGGGTGGTCTTACCGGCGCCCTGGAGACCCGCGAGCATGATCACGGTCGGGGGCTGCTTGGCGAAGCGCAGGACCCGCGTCTCGCCGCCGAGGATGCTGATGAGCTCCTCGTTGACGATCTTGACGACCTGCTGGGCGGGGTTCAGCGCCTTGGAGACCTCGGCGCCGGCGGCGCGCTCCTTGACCTTGGCGATGAAGGCGCGGACGACGGGCAGCGCCACGTCCGCCTCGAGCAGGGCGATCCGGATCTCGCGGGCCGTGGCGTCGATGTCCTCCGGGCTGAGGCGCCCTTTGCCCCGGAGGCTCTTGAACGTGGCTGCGAGGCGGTCGGAGAGAGTGTCGAACACGGCGGTCGCGGATCCTCGGGTCGGGAGCGGATGAGGGGCTGTCCTGCGTGGTGCACGGCAGAGCCGTCCCCCAGGGTATCGGGCCGCGCGCGGTGCGGTCTGCCCCCGGCCCTCCCCGATCCTGTACGGCGTCCGGCACGCGGCCCCGCGCAGCGGGGGGCGGCCGCGTCAGGCCAGCGCCTCCTCCAGCCCCTTCGCCAGGGCCGCCGCCTCCTCCTCCGGCAACGGGGAACCGTCCTCGCGGGTGACGTACACCGTGTCCACCGCGTTCGCGCCCAGCGTCGACACGTGCGCGCTGCGCACCCGTACCGCCGCGTCCTCCAGTGCGCGCCCGATGCGGTGCAGCAGCCCGGGGGCGTCCTGGGCGCGGACCTCGATCACTGTCGCTCGGCGCGAGGCGGTGGCGGGCGCGGCGGTCACCCGGGGCGGGGGCGCCGTGACGCCCCGGCGGCGCGGGTAGGCGGCCTCGCGCTCGGCGAGCCGGGCGGCGATGTCCAGCGAGCCGTCCAGGGCACGTACGAGGTCGGCGCGCAGCCGTGCGGCCTGGGGCAGCGAGCCGTACTCGGCGGCCACGCGCCAGCTCAGCAGCAGCACGTCCGTGCGACCGCCCTCGCCCCCGCCCTCGCCTCCTCGCGCGCCTCCGGCCGCACCGCCGACCGGATCGGCGCGCAGCTCGGCGGGGAGTTCCACGGCACGCAGGTCGGCCGCCCGTACGGTGAGCCGGTGCAGGGCCAGCACCCCGGCCGCGGCGGGCAGGACGCCGGGCTGGTCGGGCAGGGCGATGAGCAGTTCGACGCCGACGGGCTCCGGGTCGCCGGCGCCACGCGCGGCCCCGTCCCCGCCCGCGGCCCCGTCCTCGCGCGCCGTCGCACCCTCACGCACGCTCCCGCCCTCGCGTCCCGTCCCGGCCTGGGCGCGCAGCGCGAGGACGGGGCCGCCGGTGCGGTGCGCCTCGACGGCCAGCCGCTCCTGTTCGGCACTGGTCTCGGCCGGCTCGGGCTCGGCGGGGTCCTCGCCCGTGAGGACGGCCGCGACCCTGGCGACGAGGTCGTCCACCAGCGAGGCGCGCCAGGCCGACCAGGCGGCCGGGCCGGTCGCGAGCGCGTCGGCCTCGGTGAGGGCGTGCAGCAACTCCAGGGTGGCGAGCGAGCCGACCCGGGCGGCCACGGCGTCCACGGTGGCCGGGTCGTCCAGGTCCCGCCGGGTCGCGGTGTCGATCAGCAGCAGGTGGTGGCGTACGACCGCGGCGACGACGGCCGCGTCCTCCCGGTCGAAGCCGATCCGGGCGGCCACGTCCCGGGCGATGACCTCCCCGGCGACGGCGTGGTCCCCGGGCCAGCCCTTGCCGATGTCGTGCAGCAGGGCGCTGACCAGCAACAGGTCGGGGCGACCGACCCGGCGGGTCAGCGCGGCGGCCTGGACAGCGGTCTGGACGAGGTGGCGGTCGACGGTCCAGGTGTGCACGGCGTTGCGCTGGGGGCGGCAGCGCACCCGCTCCCAGTCCGGCAGGAGCCGGCCGACGATCCCCTCGGCGTCCAGGGCCTCCCAGACGGCCACGGTGGATTCGCCCGCGCCGAGCAGGGTGATCAGTTCGTCGCGGGCCTCGGCGGGCCAGGGCACCGGCAGGGGCGCGGCGACGGCGGCCAGCCGCCGTACGGCGTGCGGCGAGAGCGGCAGCGCGGCCTGCGCGGCGGCGGCCGCGGCCCGCAGGGGCAGCACGGGGTCGCGTTCGGGCCGCGCGGCGCGGGCGAGGACGGCCTCGCCGTCCTGTTCGACGACGCCCTCGGCGAGCGGGCGGCGCTCGGGGGCCGCCCTGCCGCCCAGCATGGCCCGCAGCCGGGGCCGTACCGACCGGGCGCGCAGCACCCGGCCCACCTCGCGCCAGGTGATGTCGGAGGCGTACGAGACGGTGCGCGCGGCCTCGTACACCTCGCGCAGCAGGACGTCGGCGTCCAGCAGGCCGAGTTCGGCTGCGACGGGATCCTGCTCCTGGAGGGCGAGCCGGTCGGTGGCGCGCCCGGTGACCAGGTGCAGCGCGTCGCGTACGTCGAGCAGCCTGCGGCGGGCCTCGGCGAGTCCGGCGCGGGGCGCGTCGGCGAGCCAGGAGGCGGCCACGGCGCGCAGGGCGGTGGCGTCGCGCAGGCCGCCCCTGGCCTCCTTGAGGTCGGGCTCCAGCAGGAAGCGCAGCTCGCCCTGGCGTTCGGCGCGCTCCCGGCACAGCTCGTGCAGGGCGGGCAGGCGTTTGGCCGCGGTGTTGCGCCAGTCGGCGAGGATCTGGGCGCGTACGCCGGTGACCAGCCCCAGGTCACCGGCGACATGGCGGGCGTCCAGCAGCCCGAGCTGCGCCTTGAGGTCCTCGGCGGCGGTTCTGCGGGCCTCGGCGGGCGTGCGGACGGAGTGGTCGAGGGCGAGCCCGAGGTCCCACACCGGGTACCAGAGGCGGTCGGCGAGGGCGGCGATCGCGTCCGCGCGGGCGCTGCCGTCGTGCAGGAGCAGCAGGTCGAGGTCGCTGCGCGGGGAGAGCTCTCCCCGGCCGTAGCCGCCGACGGCGACGAGGGCCGCGCCCCGGACCCCGCTCTGCCGGACGGCGGCGGTGAACAGCGCGTTCAACCAGTCGTCCGTGAGCGAGGCGAGGGCGGAACGGCGCGGCGGCCCGGACCGCGCCTTCTCCTGGAGGAGGCGCAGCCGGGCCGCCGCGTAGCCGCTGGGTCCCGAGTCCGTCTGTCCTGTGGTCTCTTCGAGGCTCGTCACCCGCTCGTTCCCGTCTCTCGGCGGGCGCTCCGCCGGTGCGGAGCGCCCTGGTTCACAGAGCGTCCGGGCCGCGCTCGCCGGTCCGGACCCGGACGGCCGCGTCGACCGGAACGCTCCACACCTTCCCGTCACCGATCTTGCCGGTGCGGGCGGCCTTCACCACGACTTCCATGAGCTCGTCGGCGTCCGCGTCGTCGGTCAGCACCTCGATGCGGATCTTCGGCACGAGGTCGACGGTGTACTCCGCACCCCGGTAGACCTCGGTGTGGCCGCGCTGGCGGCCGTATCCGCTGGCCTCCGTGACCGTGAGCCCCTGGACGCCGAAGGCCTGGAGGGCCTCCTTGATCTCGTCCAGGCGGTGGGGCTTCACGACTGCGGTGATGAGCTTCATGCGTCCACCTTCTTGTTCGCCGGGGCGGCGGTAGCGGTCTGGGTCGAGGCGGAGACGCTACTACGGCCCGCCGGCGAGCCGCCGACCGCGCTGTAGTCGTAGGCGGATTCCGCGTGGTAGGCCATGTCGACACCGCTGGTCTCGTCGTCCTCGGAGGCCCGGAAGCCGACGGTGGCGTCCACGAACTTGGCGAGGATCCAGGAGACGACGAAGGAGTACGCCATCACCGCGAAGGCGCCGATGGCCTGCTTGCCGAGCTGCGAGAGCCCGCCGACCCCGTCGACCGCGAGCAGACCGACGAGCAGGGTGCCGATCACACCGCCGACCAGGTGGACACCGACCACGTCGAGGGAGTCGTCGTAGCCCAGCTTGAACTTGAGGCTGACGGCCCAGGAGCAGACGGCTCCGGCGACGACACCGATGAGCAGGGCCCCGAAGGGGTTGACGGAGGCGCCGGAGGGGGTGATGGCGACCAGGCCCGCGACGGCGCCGGAGGCGGCGCCCAGCGTGGTGAACGCGCCGTGCCGGATCCGCTCGTAGACGAGCCAGCCGAGCATCGCGGCACCGGTGGCGATCTGCGTGTTGAAGGCCATGATGGCGGCGGTGCCGTTGGCGGCGAGCGCGGAGCCGGCGTTGAAGCCGAACCAGCCGAACCACAGCAGCGCCATGCCGAGCACGACGAGCGGCAGGCTGTGCGGGCGCATCGGGTCCTTCTTGAATCCGATCCGCTTGCCGACGACGAGGACCGCGGCGAGGGCGCCGACACCGGCGTTGATGTGGACCGCCGTACCGCCGGCGAAGTCGATCACACCGAGCTTGAAGAGCCAGCCGCCGGACTGCCAGACCCAGTGGGCGACGGGGAAGTACACCACGGTGACCCAGAGCGTGATGAACAGCGCCCAGGCGCTGAACTTGACGCGGTCGGCGAGCGCGCCGCTCATCAGCGCGGGCGTCAGGACGGCGAACATCAGCTGGAAGAGCGCGAAGGCGAAGACAGGGATGCCTTCCTTGCCCCCGGTCAGCGTGTCGATGCCGATGCCCTGGAAGCCGATGTGGTCGAAGTTGCCCAGCAGACCGCCGCCGATGTCGTCGCCGAAGGCCAGCGAGTACCCGTAGAGCACCCACAGCACGCTGACGATGCCGAGCGAGATCAAGGACATCATGAGCATGTTGAGGGCGCTCTTCACCCGCACCATGCCGCCGTAGAAGAATGCCAGGCCGGGCGTCATCAGCATGACGAGCGCGGCACTGATCAATACGAATGCGGTATCTGCGCCATTCAAGGCCAGCGTCTCCTCGTGGGTCGGAACGGCCCGTGCGGATGCTCATGCGGTGGGGATGCGGGCCGACTGTGCTTCAGGACACTGACGCAACGCCGTTTCGGCCAGTGCAGATCGATGTTTCGCCCCAGTGACGAAGAGGTCCGGCGTGTTACGGGCCGGTGAACCGCCGACGCGGCACGGTGGGCCGGGAGACCGTCCGCGAGGAGTCGGGAACCGGCCACGGCGGCGCCGCGGAACCGGCCGCGACCGTCACCCTGCTGTCCGTGCGGCGGGGGAGCCGTGTCGGGCTGTACGGGGTGCGGTCGCGGCCGGGGTCTCCGGGGGCCGCGGGGCCGGGCGGACGGACGCCGACGGGCCCGCGGGTCCGCGGGTCCGCGCGGGCCGGTACGGGCGGGTCCGCGGGAGCGGGCCCGGGTGCGCGTGGAGCCGCTCCCCCGGCCGCTAGTGCCCCTCCCGGCAACGTTTGCCCCGTCGCGGCACTAGACGGCCTCGGCCGACTCGGGCAGCTGGGCGGTGAGCAGGTCCGTGAGGTCGATGATCTCGCCGACGTCGGCGAACTCCCTGGCCGCGGTGTCCACGGTCTTGCGGAGCCGGGTGTTGACCCGCTCTGAGCGCACCCGCTGGGCCACTTCCAAGGCCTTCTGCGCCAGGGCCGTGGCCTCCTCCGGCTCCTTCTTCAGCAGGTGGACGGTGGCCAGGCCGATCAGGTTGAGCGCATACGACCGCTGGTGTTCCTCGTCCTCGGCGAACAGTTCCACGGCGCGGCGCATCGCGGGCTCGGCGAGGGAGGCGTAGGTGGGGCTGCGGCCCGCGACATAGGCCAGGTCCCGGTAGGAGTGGGCGTTCTCCCCGTTGAGCTCGGCCTCGGAGAAGAAGCGGATCCAGTCGGGTTCGGGCCCGCCCTCCAGACCGATGTCGGAGAAGGTGTCCTCGGCCATCCGCACGGCCCGTTTGCACTTGCCGGGCTGTCCCATGTTGGCGTAGGCGCGGGCCTCCATCGCATACAGCATGGCCTGGGTCCTGGGGGTGGCGCAGTCCCGGCTGCCGTACTGCGCGAGGTGGATCAGCTCGAGCGCGTCGTCGGGCCGGCCCAGGTGGATCATCTGGCGGCTCATGGAGGAGAGGACGTACGAGCCGAGCGGCCGGTCCCCGGCCTCCTTGGCGGCGTGCAGGGCGAGCACGAAGTACTTCTGGGCGCCCGGCTGGAGGCCGATGTCGTAGCTCATCCACCCGGCCAGCTCGGCCAGTTCGGCCGCGCACCGGAAGAGCCGTCTGGTGGTGGCCTCGGGGTGGGGCTCCTGGAGCAGGTCGGTGACCTCGTGGAGCTGGCCCACGACCGCCTTGCGGCGCAGCCCGCCGCCGCACTGCGCGTCCCAGGTGCGGAACATCGCGGTGGTGGACTCCAGCAGCTCCAGCTCCGGCACGGACAGCCCGGTGACCGGCTCCGGGGCGGCCTTGGGGCGGTCGCCGGCCGGGGTGGGCACGAGCCAGCGCTGCATCGGCTCGACCAGCGCGGGCCCGGCGGCCAGGGCCAGTGAGGAGCCGAGGAAGCCACGCCGCCCGAGCATCAGGTCGCTGCGGGAGAAGTCACTGATCAGGGAGACGGTCTGGGGGCCGGCCCAGGGCAGGTCGACACCGGAGACGGCGGGGGCCTGCGGGGCGGCGCGCAGCCCGAGGTCCTCGACGGTGACGACGGATCCGAAGCGTTCGGAGAACAGCTCGGACAGGATGCGGGGAATCGGTTCGCGCGGCTGCTCGCCGTCGAGCCAGCGGCGCACGCGCGAGGTGTCGGTGCTGATGTGGTGCGCGCCGATCCGGCGCGCCCTGCGGTTGACCTGACGGGCCAGCTCGCCCTTGGACCAACCGCTGCGTAAGAACCACGAGCCGAGTTGCCCGTTCGGACGCCTGCCGGTAGTCCTACCGCCCGCGTCACTGCCACCCACGCCACACGCCCCCATTCGCCGATGCCCTGTCGCGAACCGCCATCAGGATGCCGGGCCTGCTGGCCTTCCGGCCCGCCACGTCGAGGATCCCACCCCTTCGAACGGGAAACCGAGTTGCCCTTGGCATACCCGCGAGTGTGCCCTACCCCGGGATTCGCGCACTCAAAGTAATCCTACGATCACCCCTCCAGCGAGGTCGATTTCGCAATCGCCACCATTCGCCACCCCTCCACCTCAACCCCCTCGCACCCGGGCGCGATTCACTTGACACGCGACAGCACGAGGTGGGGAGGGCGTTGCGCGCCGGAGCGCACGCGCCGAGTCGCGCGACCCCGAATGCTTCCACACACCGTCGAGCCCACCCTCGGAAGCGACGGACGGTCACGGGGACACTGCGATACGTAACCACCGGCGAGTTCGACCCGTTGGAGGGGGTATGGGCTTCACGATCGGCGGCATGCGCGAGCTACGGACCGGCGCGCGCCGCCGCGTGCGCACCACTGAGTGCACCGCGGTTGCCGAGTACACGGGGCTCTGGGGCTGGGACGTCGTCCCCGGCGCACGAGTCGCGGGCGGACGGTGTTCCTGCGGCGCGGCCGACTGCGCGGCACCGGGTGCCCATCCGCTGGCCGTGGGCCTGCGCGTACCGGCCGGGGCGGCGCTGGACGACGCCACGGCGGCGTGGTCGCGGATGCCGGGCGCGGCGGTGCTGCTGCCGGTGGGACGGGGCTTCGACGTCCTGGACGTCGCGGAGCCGGCCGGCAGCCGGGCACTGGTCCGCCTGGAGCGCATGGGCCTGCCGCTGGGACCGGTCGCCGTGACCCCGACGGGCCGCGCGCAGTTCTTCGTGGCGCCGGGGGCGGCCGACGAGATGCCGGCCCTGCTCTACCGGATGGGCTGGGACGACGCCGACCTGGACCTCCACGCCCTGGGGCCCGGCGCCCACATCACGGCCCCGCCCTCGGACCTGGGGGGCCTGGGCCCGGTGCGCTGGCTGCGTCCGCCGTCCCTGGAATCGGCGGATCCGCCGCCCGCGCGGTTGCTGCTGGGAACGCTGGCATATTTGTGTCACCGGGTGCCAGGCGCGCGGACGGCCTGCGAGCCGCGCTGACGACCCTGCCCGACGACATGCCCGGAGGGCCGCCCCGTCGGCCCGGCGAACCGGCGGTACGAACCCCCGTCGGGCGGGGTGGCTGGGACACCCCGGCCACCGGACTCCGCCCGCCGGCCCGCCGCGGCGCACGGACGGAGGTCAACACGAACCGGCCGGACCGGCCCGGACCGGCGCCCCCACAAAACCGGCGCGGACGGGCGCGGACCGGCCCCGAGGCCCTACTCACCCAGCAGCGCGTCCACGAACGCACCCGGCTCGAACGGCGCCAGATCGTCCGCGCCCTCGCCCAGACCCACCAGCTTCACCGGCACGCCCAGCTCGCGCTGCACCGCCACCACGATGCCGCCCTTCGCCGTACCGTCCAGCTTGGTCAGGACGATGCCCGTGATGTCCACGACCTCGGCGAAGACACGCGCCTGCACCAGGCCGTTCTGCCCGGTGGTGGCGTCCAGGACCAGCAGGACCTCGTCCAGCGGGCCGTGCTTCTCCACCACCCGCTTGACCTTGCCCAGCTCGTCCATCAGGCCGGTCTTGGTGTGCAGCCGTCCCGCCGTGTCGATCAGGACGACGTCCGCGCTCTCCGCGATGCCCTCCTTGACCGCGTCGAAGGCGATGGACGCCGGGTCGCCGCCCTCGGGACCGCGCACCGTACGGGCCCCCACGCGTTCGCCCCACGTCTGGAGCTGGTCCGCGGCCGCCGCGCGGAACGTGTCCGCCGCGCCCAGCACCACGGAGCGGCCGTCCGCCACCAGGACCCGGGCCAGCTTTCCGGTCGTGGTGGTCTTGCCGGTGCCATTGACCCCGACGACCATCACCACGGCCGGAGTGTCGGTGGTGCTCTCGGTCCGCACGGCACGGTCGAAGTCGGTGCCGAGGAGCGTGACCAGTTCCTCGCGCAGCAGGGCGCGCAGTTCCTCGGGGGTACGGGTGCCGAGCACGCGTACCCGCTCGCGCAGCCGCTCGACCAGTTCCTGGGTGGGCGTGACACCGACGTCCGCGGTCAGCAGCGTGTCCTCGATCTCCTCCCAGGTCTCCTCGTCCAGGTGCTCCCGGGAGAGCAGGGTGAGGAGTCCCTTGCCGAGGGAGTTCTGCGAGCGGGCCAGCCGCGCGCGCAGCCGGACCAGCCGGCCCGCGGTCGGTTCGGGGATCTCGATGACCGGCGGGGCCGGCTCGGCCACCACCGGATCCTCGACCGCGACGGGCGTGCCGGTGGCCTCGGCGGCGTCCGGCAGACCGACCTCTTCGATGGTGCGCCGCGGTTCGTCGCGCGGCGTCTCCGCCTCGTCACCGACATGGGGTTCGGCGGGCGGGGCTGTGATGGTCGGCGTGCTCGACGGCGCCGAGGGCGGCAGCTTCTTCTTCTTGCGGCTGCCGACCACGAGACCGCTGATCGCGCCGACCGCGACCAGGGCGATGACTACAACAAGGATGACGAGTTCCATAACGCTCCCCAGTATCGGCCACGGCCCCGGCGGGACCCGGAATTGGAGGATCGCACAGAGTACCGGGCGGTTTCGGGCCGCGATTTGGTCCTTTTGCGGCGTTCGTACGATGCTGGACGGTCCGGGTCCGCCCGGGCCGTCGTCGCGGAGCACCGCCGCTCCCCGGAGCCCCCACCTCTGTTTCGGAGCCTGTCCATGCCCCACGACTCCGCTCGCGCCGCCGCTTCCGCTTCCGAAGGCGCGACGCCCGCGGGTGCCCCCTCGCGGGGCCCGGTCGAGACCCGCGGCCTCGAGCCCGTCCCCGACTCCGAGCGCACCGGCCGCGTCCGGCAGCTCTTCCCCACCTGGGTCGCGGCCAACATCAGCGTGCTGCTGCTCACCATGGGCGCCGGTCTGGTCGTCTTCAACGGGCTGAACTTCTGGCAGGTCCTCGTCGTCGCCGTGGCGGCGCCCGTCGTCTCGTACGGCCTGGTGGGGCTGGTCTCCGTGGCCGGCAAGCGCGGCGGCTCCCCCGGCATGGCGCTGTCGCGGGCGGTGTTCGGACAGCGCGGGAACCTCTTCCCCGGCACCCTGATCTGGGTGGCCCGCTGGGGCTGGGAGACCATCAACGCCGTCACCGGGGCGTACGCCGTCCTGACGGTCCTCGACCTGCTCTTCGGCGTCCGGCGGAGCACGCCGCTGATCGTGCTGACACTGGTGCTCTTCGTGGCCGCGACGTTCGCGGTGTCCGGTCTCGGCATCACCGCGCTGCGCCGGTGCGGCACCTGGTCGACGTACCTGTTCGGCGCGTTCAGTGTGCTCGTGCTGGTGTATCTGGTCGCCGAGACCGACTGGGCGGCCGTCCTCGGCGAACCCGCCGGATCCACGGCGATGATGATCGCGGGGATCGGCACCGTCGCGGCGGGCGGCATCAGCTGGGTCCCCTCGGCCCCCGACTTCACCCGCTACCTGCCGCGTTCCGCGTCCGGCCGGGCGATGACGGGCACGACGGTGGCCGGCGCCGGCATCGTGGTGCTGCCGATGGTGCTGATGGGCGCGGTGATGGCGGTCGGTACTCCGGACCTGGCCGGGGCGGGCGACCCGGTGTCGTTCATCGGGAAGCTGCTGCCCGCCTGGCTCTCGGTGCCGTACCTGCTGATCGCCCTGATCGGCATGGTGCTGATCAACTCGATGTCGATGTACTCCGCGGGCTTCACCGCGCAGACGCTGGGGATCAGGCTGCCGCGCGCCTGGGCCGTCAGCGTCAACGCGGTGATCAGCCTGGTTCTCGGCTTCCTGCTGATGGTGGTGGCCACCAGCTTCATCGGCTCCTTCATCTCCTTCCTCACCCTGCTCGCGGTGGCGTTCTCGGCGTGGATCGGCGTGTTCGGGGTGGACATGCTGCGCCGGGCCGCCTATGACGGGCCCGCGCTGATGGACACCACGCGCACCAGCGCGTACTGGTACCGGGGCGGGTTCGCCCGCTCCGCCCTGGCCGCCTGGGCCACGGCACTGGTGGTGGGCCTGCTCTTCACCCGCGTCGAGTGGTTCGCGGGGCCGTTCGCCGGGACCTGGCCCGGCCGGAACAACCTGGGCTGGGTGGCGACCACGCTGGTCGCGGCGGTGCTGTACGCCGTGCTGCCGCGTGAGCGGACGACGGCGAAGCCCGGAGCGCCGACGGCGACGGCGACGGCGACGGGAGCACCGGACACACCGGCGGCACGGAAGAGGGCGACGGAGGCACCGGGAACCCCGGCGCTCCCGCCCACGACGCCGGGAGGCCCGCCGGGCGAGGCCCGCCGTCAGCCCATCTCCTCCAGCGTCTTGCCCTTCGTCTCCCGCACGAAGAACACCACGAACGGGATGGAGAGCAGCGCGAAGAAGGTGTAGATCACGTACGTGCCCGAGAGGTTCCAGTCGGCCAGGCTCGGGAAGCTCGCCGTGATCGCCCAGTTGGCGATCCACTGGGCGGAGGCCGCGACCCCGAGCGCCGCCGCGCGGATCCGGTTGGGGAACATCTCGCCGAGGAAGACCCAGACGACGACGCCCCAGGAGAGCGCGAAGAACAGCACGAAGACATGGGCGGCGATCAGCGCCACGGTGCCCTCGGTGCCGGGCAGCTTGCCGTCCACGAGCTTCGCGGAGAACGCCCACGCCTCGAAGGCCAGCGCGATCGCCATACCGCTGGATCCCACGAGCGCGAGCGGCTTGCGGCCGACCCGGTCCACCAGGACCATCGCGATCACGGTGCCGATGATGTTCACGATCGAGGTCGTGAAGGAGTAGAAGAACGAGCTGGACGGGTCGATGCCGACCGACTGCCAGAGCGTCGCCGAGTAGTAGAAGGCGACGTTGATGCCGACCAGCTGCTGGAAGACCGAGAGCCCGATGCCGACCCAGACGATGGGCAGGAAGGCGAAGCGCCCGCCGAGAAGGTCCTTGAAGCTCGACTTGTGCTCCCGGCGCATGGCGTGCTCGATCTCCGCGATCCGGGCGTCGAGGTCGACGTCCTTGCTCTCGACGTCCGCCAGCACCGCCTTGGCCCGCTCCCGCCGCCCGACGGAGATCAGGAAGCGCGGCGACTCGGGGATGGCGAAGGAGAGCAGCCCGTACAGCACGGCCGGGACGACCATCACCCCGAGCATCCACTGCCACGCCTCCAGCCCCAGCAGCTTGCCGCGCTGGTCGCCGTCGGCGAGCTGGAGGATGCCGTAGTTCACCAGCTGTGAGACCGCGATGCCGACGACGATGGCCGCCTGCTGGAAGGAGCCGAGCCGACCGCGGTACGCCGCCGGGGAGACCTCCGCGATGTAGGCCGGTCCGATCACCGAGGCCATGCCGATCGCGAAGCCGCCGACGATCCGCCAGGCCGCCAGGTCGTAGATGTCGAACGGCAGGGCGGAGCCGACGGCGCTGATGGTGAACAGGACGGCCGCGATCTGCATGCAGCGGATCCGGCCGATGCGGTCGGCGATCCGGCCCGCCGTGGCGGCGCCGATCGCGCAGCCGATCAGCGCGATGGCGATGACCTGGGCGAGGGCCGCCGATCCGATGTCGTACCGGTCCCGGATGGCCTCCACCGCGCCGTTGATCACCGAGCTGTCGTAGCCGAAGAGGAAGCCGCCCATGGCGGCGGACGCGGTGATGAAGATGACATGACCGATGTGTTCCGGATGCGCCGTCCGCCCTCCGGGCGACGGTGCCTGCGCTTGGGACACGAGAACTCCCTCCCGGGGGTCAGCGGAGCCTTTGGCTGATGACCTTGGATACCCCGTCCCCCTGCATGGACACCCCGTAGAGGGCGTCCGCGACCTCCATCGTGCGTTTCTGATGCGTGATCACGATCAGCTGGGAGCTCTCCTGGAGCTCCTGCATGATGCGGATCAGCCGCTGCAGATTGGTGTCGTCGAGCGCCGCCTCGACCTCGTCCATCACGTAGAACGGGCTCGGCCTCGCCTTGAAGATCGACACCAGCAGCGCGACGGCCGTCAGCGACCGCTCGCCGCCGGAGAGCAGCGACAGCCGCTTGACCTTCTTGCCCGGCGGCCGGGCCTCGACCTCCACACCGGTGGTCAGCATGTGCTCGGGGTCGGTGAGGATCAGCCGTCCCTCGCCGCCGGGGAAGAGCCGGGAGAAGACCCCCTCGAACTGCTCGGCGGTGTCCCGGTACGCCTCGGTGAACACCTGCTCGACGCGCTCGTCGACCTCCTTGACGACCTGGAGCAGGTCGGCCCGGGTCTTCTTCAGGTCCGCCAGCTGCTCGGAGAGGAACTGGTGCCGCTCCTCCAGCGCCGCGAACTCCTCCAGGGCGAGCGGATTGACCTTTCCGAGCTGCTGGTACGCCCGTTCGGCGGCCCTGAGCCGCTTCTCCTGTTCGGCCCGGACGAAGGGCTTCGGCGTCGGGCCCGGCCCCTCGCCGTCGGCGCCGTCCCTGCCCTCGCCGTCCCCACCGGCGGGAAGTCCGCCGGCCGGGGGCTCGCCCGCGGCGGGCGGAGACGGCGGTACGGGCTGGTCGGGGCCGTAGTCCGCGATCAGCCCGGCCGGCTCCACGCCCAGCTCCTCCAGGGCCCTCGTCTCCAGCTGCTCGATGCGCAGCCGCTTCTCCGCGCCGAGGACTTCACCGCGGTGCACGGAGTCGGTGAGCTTGTCCAGTTCGGCCTTCAGCCCCCGGCCCTGGTCACGCTCGGCCGTCAGGTCGCGCTCGCGGGCGGCCCTGGCCGTCTCGGCGGCGGCCCGCTCCGCCTCCGCCCGCACGACCGAGACCTCCACATGGGCGAGCAGCAGCCTCGCACCGGCCGCCACGGCCCGGGCGACCTCGGCCTCGTGGCGCAGCCGGGCGCGCCGCTGTTCGGCGCGCGCCCGCGCTTCGCGCTCGGCGCGCGCGCCCCGGTCAAGTGCGTCGGCCCGTCCCGCGAGCCCCTTCACGCGCTCCTCGTGGGTACGGACTTGGAGCCGCGCTTCCATCTCGGTCTGGCGGGCGTTGGCGCCGTCGGCGGCGAGCCGGTCGCGTACGGAGGTGTCCGGCTCCTCCTCGGCCGGGGCCTCCTCGACGACCCGCAGCCGTTCGGCGAGTTCCTCGGCCTCGGCGGTGGCCCGCTCCAGGGCTTCCTCGGCCCTGGCGGCGGCCGCGGTGGTCCGCTCCGCCTCGCCCTCGGCGCCCCTGGCCTGGCCGGCAAGGCGGCCGAGCCGGCCGGAGACTGCGGACTTCTCCCGGTCGGCGGCCCGGCGGCGCTCCCCCCACTCCTCCACGAGCACGGCGCACTCCTCGCGCCGCGCCGCCGCCCGGCGCCGCACCCCGTCCAGTTCCTCGCACCGCACGGCCAGCTCCGCCAGCTCGGCGGCGGCCTCGTCGACGGCCGCGCGCACCTCCAACCGGCTCGGTGCCCCGGCGGACCCGCCGTACGCGAAGTGCGCCCCGAGCACGTCGCCGTCGGCCGTGACGGCGACGAGTTCGGGCCGGTCCGCGACCAGTTCCTCGGCGTCCTGGAGCGTTCCGACGACCACGGCGTCCCGTACGAGCCACCGCACGGCCCGCACCAGCGCCGCCGGCCCGCGCACGAGCTGCCCGACGTACCGCCCCTCGGGTGTCCCGAGGCCTGTCGCGGCGGGCTCGCCGGCCGGAGACACCCCCGCCCGGGACCAGGTCCCGGGTTCGGGTCCGGGGTCGGCTCCGGTTCCGCCGGCCCGGGCGGGGAGCGGGACGCGCTGCCCCGGCTGCCGGGGCAGCGTGCCGTCCGTACCGGACCCGGTGACCGCTCCCCCGCCGGACGCGTCCGGGTCCGCCGCACGGTCCCGGTGCCCCTCGTCGGCCCGGTCGCCCGCTCCCTCCCACTCCCCCACCAGCAGCGCCGCCCGCCCCGCGTCCTGGTCGCGCAAGAGGCGGATCGCCTCCGCCGCCGTGGCCGGGTCCGCGGCGGCGAGCGCGTCGGCCGCCGTGCCCAGGGCCGCCGCCACCGGGACCTCGTAGCCGGGGGCGACGTCCAGCAGTTCGGCGGCCGGGCCGAGCAGGCCCGGGAGACCGTCCCGCGCGGCCAGCAGCGCGCCTGAGCCGTCCTCGCGGCGCAGGCCGAGCGCCAGGGTCTCGTGGCGGGCCGCCAGCGCCGCGCGGCTCCGTTCCGCCTCGGTGGCCTCCTCGCGGGCCCTGGTCAGCGCGGTCTCCGCCTCGGCCAGCGCCTGCCGAGCGCTGTCATGGCGCCGCGCGAGTTCCTCGTCCGCCGCGTCCAGCTCCGCCACCTCGGCCTTGAGCTGTTCGTACTCCTCACGCGCGGCGGCCGCCCGCTCCCCCGCCTCGTCACGGGCCGCCGCCAGCCGGCCGATCTCCGCCTGCGCCGAGGCCGCCCGGCCGCGCGCCGCCGTGACCTGGCCGTGCAGCCGGGCCAGCCCCTCCCTGCGGTCGGCGATGGCCCGGGCCGTGTCCTTGAGCCGGCGCTCCTCCACGGCCAGCGCCCGCTCCAGCTCCGCGCGGTAGGAGACGGCGTCCTCACGCGCGTGCTCGGCCGCCTCCAGGGCGGCTTCCAGCTCCGCCTCCTGCTCGCGGATCCGGGCCGCCTCGCGCTCCATGTCCTCCGGGTCGCGGCCGCGCCGCTCCTCCACGGGCGCGGCGGTCGCGCTGCGCACCCGCTCGTCCGCCAGCGAGATCGTGCCCCGTACCCGCTCGGCCAGCTGGGACAGCTCGTACCAGGTCTGCTGCGCCCGCTTCAGGCGGGGAGCCAGCCGCCGCACCTCCTCCTCCAGCGCCGACTCCCGCGCCTGCGCGGCCCGCAGCCGCTGTTCCGCGTCCTCCTTCGCCCGCTTGAGCTCGGCCTCGTCGGCGATCTCCGCGCGCAGTGCCTCCCGCATCCGCACCAGATCGTCCGCGAGCAGCCGCAGCCGGGCGTCCCGCAGGTCGGCCTGGATGACGGCGGCTCTGCGGGCGACGGCCGCCTGCCGTCCGAGGGGCTTGAGCTGACGGCGCAGTTCGTCGGTGAGGTCCTGTACCCGGGCGAGGTTGGCCTGCATGGCGTCCAGCTTCCGCAGCGCCTTCTCCTTGCGCTTGCGGTGCTTGAGGACCCCCGCGGCCTCCTCGATGAATGCCCGGCGGCCCATCGGATCCGCGTGCAGTACGGAATCGAGCTGCCCCTGGCCGACGATCACGTGCATCTCGCGGCCGATGCCGGAGTCGGAGAGCAGTTCCTGAATGTCGAGCAGCCGGCAGGTGTCGCCATTGAGCTGGTATTCGCTGCCGCCGTTGCGGAACATGATCCGCGTAATGGTGACTTCCGCGTAGTCGATGGGAAGAGCGCCGTCGGAGTTGTCGATCGTGAGCGACACCTCGGCCCGGCCGAGTGGGGGCCGCCCGGTCGTCCCGGCGAAGATCACGTCTTCCATCTTGCCGCCGCGCAGCGATTTGGCCCCCTGCTCGCCCATGACCCAGGAGAGCGCGTCCACCACATTGGACTTGCCCGAACCGTTCGGGCCGACGACGCAGGTGATTCCGGGCTCGAAGCGCAGCGTCGTGGCGGAGGCGAAGGATTTGAACCCACGCAGGGTCATGGCCTTGAGGTGCACGCCGTCGGACTCTACCCGGCACCGCTTCGCACCCGTCGGTTTCACCACCGGACGCGCTGGGCACATCAGGTGTTGAGAAAGGGCTTACGACGCCAACAGTGTTTGTCACAACGGGAGATGGAAAGAAAGAAGGGACGCCGAAGCGTCCCTTGCATATCTCGCCAGACTGATACTCACCTGGACCGACGGATGGCCCGGCAGGAGGCCGGGATCAGGTGAGCGCAGGCTCCGCCTGGTGTACGTCAATGTCGATGCGGTTGAGCATCGACTCTCCAGGGTGCTGTGCGGCGGCCGCGTTCAGCGCGTCGTTCTCGGACTGGATGCGTACGAGTTCGGATTCGAGATCCTGGACGCGCTGCTGGAGCCGTCGCATCTCGGCGAGGAGTCGCGGGTCGGAACCGCCGACATAACCGAGAAGCGCCTTTGCCATGATGGATGGTCCTCCACACTGAGTGACCGACCGATTGCGGTGTGGGTCGTGAGGGAAATCGCACCCGCGGTGCCTGGCAGTGGGTTGTTCATCACTGCGGTTCTTTACTGCCAAACAGCTGAGGTGCGCGGGGATTCCAGAGTCTCACCAAAAAGTTTGACGGTCAACACGATCACAGCCGGGGGCGCCGGGCGGCCGGGGGCGCGGAGCCGCGTCGCGCGCGGCACCGGCTCATCCACAGGGCCCTGGGGGCGGGGAGATCGTCGTCAATTCGGCAGCTTTGCACGGCCGACCGTTCTTGGCAACCACCAGGTCACCGTGGATACACGCATGTGACAACGGCATTCCCCGGGTCCGGCGGGGCCGCCGTGGCGGCCGATCGGTCAGCGGACCGCGAAGCCGTCGTATCCGCCCCGCGGGGTGTCCCAGATCTCAGTGACTCCGTCGACGCGCCCGGGTGTGTCGCCGGAGCGCAGCCAGTCCAGCAGACGGTGGCAATTCTCACCCGGGCCTTCCGCGACCACCTGCACCCTTCCGTCGTCCAGGTTGAGCGCGAATCCGGTGAGTCCGCCGATCGACAAGGCATTGGCCCTGGTGAACCATCGAAAACCCACTCCCTGTACTCGGCCGCGTACCCACACGGTCAGCCGTACGTCTTCCGCTGTCCCGGTATTCATGGACGCAAACTAACCGGCCAATTGCCCGTGGATCCCGTCGCCCCCGCACGCCATGCCGTACAGTCCCCTCGCAATGAGCCTCACTCGTACGGGTGAGCCATGTTGTCGTCGAGAGCATGAGGAAGGCACACAGCAGATGGGACGCCACCGACGCTCCGCCGCAGCCCCGCCCGCCCCCGATGACCGCGCGGACGAGACCGGCCGGAGGAGACGGGTCGCCGCCCCCGTGCGCACGGGACTGCTCGGCGCCTCCGCGGCCATGGCCGTGGGGGCCGTGGCGGTCGCCTCGGGGCTGCTGCCCGGTGGCGGCAACGAGTACACCGTCGGCAGCGCGGGCGGCGGTCCGGTCAGGACCGAGGGCGCCCCCGAACTCCACCAGCAGGGCGGCTCCTCCGACGAGCCGACCCGCGAGGCCTCGGTCTCCCCCAGCCGGAGCGCCGAGCGGGGCGAGGCCCCCGCCAAGTCCTCGTCGCCCGCCGCGGAGAAGCAGTCCGCCACGCCGTCGCAGAAGTCGAAGCCGGCCGCCGCCCCGGAGCGGGACAAGCCGGCGCCGGAGAAGAGCGAGACGTCCTCCGAGCCCGAGCAAACCCGGAGTTCCGCGCCCTCCGACAGCAAGGCCCCGGCGTCCGAGCAGCCCACGGAGGACCGCTCCGCCGTGGCACCCGGCGCGGGTTCCGGCTCCTCCGGCGGCGGCGACACCACCGCCCCGGACGAGGCCGCGGTGCTCGCGATGGTCAACGACGAACGGGCCAAGGCCGGCTGCAAGCCCCTGCGGGCGGACTCCGGCCTGGCCAGGCTGGCGCAGAAGTTCAGCGACGACATGGCGGCACGCGGATTCTTCGACCACACGGACCCGGACGGGAAGACCCCCTGGGACCGCGCCGACAAGGCGGGCGTCAAGGGCCTGGGCGGGGAGAACATAGCGCGTGGCCAGTCGAGCGCCGACGCGGTGATGGAGTCCTGGATGAACAGCGACGGACACCGCGCGAACATACTGAACTGCGACTACACCCGGCTCGGTGTGGGTGTGCACCACGGGCCGGGCGGCCCGTGGTGGACGCAGGACTTCGGCTTCTGAGCCGTACTCACCTGCCGCTCACCTTTCGAAAGCGCCATCCATCCGGGTGGCGCTTTCGAGTTGTAAGGTGACGATATGGACGATCCCACCGTCGTGGCCGCCCCGGGCGAGACCCGTGGCCCGGACGAGGCCCTGGTCTTCGACGTGTTCTCCCGGTGCTGCCCCTCGCGCGCCACCCTGGAGCACGCGACGGGCCGCTGGGGCAGTCTCACGCTCGGCGCGCTGTACGAGAGCGGCTGCCGCTTCAACGAACTGCGGCGGCGGGTGGACGGTGTGAGCGAGAAGATGCTCTCCCGGACCCTGCACGCGCTGGAGCGGGACGGCCTGGTGCACCGCGACGCGAAGCCGGTCAATCCGCCGCGCGTGGACTACGCGCTGACCCCGCTGGGCCGCGCGGTCGCCGGACAGCTCCTCGCGCTGATCGAGCTGGTGGAGGGCCGGATGTCCGAGGTGCTGGCGGCGCGGGAGCGCTACGACGCCACGCGGGAACGCCACGAAGCCGCGGAGCGGGGTTACGACGCCGGGCGGGAACGGGACGGCGGTGTACGGGAACGGGACGGCGGCACGGTCACGACGGCGCGCGGCGGGCGCTGACAACGCGGGCAGAAATAGCTGGACCGGTTCATCCAGGGCCGCCGCCGCATGGGCGTCCCGCACCGGCGGCAGGGCTCGTCCTCGCGCCCGTACGCGTCGAGCGACCGGTCGAAGTAGCCGGATTCCCCGTTCACGTTGACGTACAGGCTGTCGAAGCTGGTGCCGCCCACCGCCAGCGCCGCGTTCATCACGTCCCGTACGTGACCGAGCAGTTCCACCGAGCGCGGCCGGGTGAGGGTCGGGGTCGGACGGTCGTAGTGCAGCCGGGAACGCCAGAGCGCCTCGTCCGCGTAGATGTTGCCCACGCCGCTGATCAGCGACTGGTCGAGCAGGGCGCGCTTGACCGTCGTACGGCGCAGCCGTAGCGCGGTGTGGAACGCGGCGTCGTCGAACGCCGGGTCGAGCGGGTCGCGCGCGATGTGCGCGATGACGTCCGGCAGTCCGTCGGGGGTGGTGTCGTGGAGCGAGAGCCCGCCGAAGGTGCGCTGGTCGACGAAGCGGAGCTCGGTGGGGACCGAGCCGGAGAGGACGGGGGTCCCGGTCGTGCCGGTGGTCCCGGTGTCGGTGAACCGGACACGGATCCGCAGGTGCTTCTCGTCGGGCGCGTCCTCGGGGCGTACGAGCAGCTGACCGCTCATCCCGAGGTGGCCGAGCACCGAGAGACCGGTGTCGGCGAGCGGCAGCCAGAGGTATTTGCCGCGTCGACGCGCCGTGCCGATGGTCCGGCCGGTCAGACGGGCCGCGAAGTCCGCGCCGCCCGCGAGGTGCCGCCGTACCGCACGGGGGTGCAGCACCTCGACCGCGGCGATGGTACGGCCGCTCACCCAGCGTTCGAGTCCACGCCGGACGACTTCGACCTCGGGCAGCTCGGGCACGACGGGCTCCTTGACGGACGGCGGGAGACAAAGGCCCGCCCCTCATGCCGTACCACGACACGAGGGGCGCGCACAAAGGACTTGCGCGGGAGCCGTCAGGCGGGCGCCTGCCGGCCCGTGGCACCCGGCCCCGCGACCGGACCAGTGGTGTCAGGGTCCGTGGTCTCCGGGCACATGGTGTCCGCGTCCGTGGTGTCCGGGTCCGTGGTGTCCGGGTCCGTGGTCTCCGGGCCGGCGGCCGCCGCATCCGGCGCCGCCGTGACCGAGGCGGCCCGGTCCGCGGAGCTGCGCTGCGGCGTGGCGGCGGGGGCCTCGGGAGCCTGTGCGCCGTCGGCCCCGGCAGCGGCGTCGACACCGGCGCCCTCCGTGGCCTTCGCCGCCTCCCGCTCGTCCGCCGCGGCCCGGATGGCCCGCCACGCGGACTCCGCCGCCTGCTGTTCCGCTTCCTTCTTGCTGCGGCCGGTGCCGGTGCCGTACGAGACACCACCGACGCGGGCGGCAGCAGTGAAGGTCTTCTCGTGGTCCGGTCCCGTCTCCGTGACGACGTACTCGGGAACCCCGAGTCCCTCCGCCGCGGTCAGCTCCTGGAGACTGGTCTTCCAGTCCAGGCCGGCCCCGAGGTTCGAGGACTTCTCGATCAGCGGGTCGAAGAGCCGGTGCACCAGCTCGGACGCCGCGTCGAGGCCCTGGTCGATGTAGACCGCGCCGATCACCGCTTCGAGTGTGTCGGCGAGGATGGACGCCTTGTCCCGGCCTCCCGTGCCCTCCTCGCCCCGGCCGAGCCGGATGAAGGAGCCCAGTTCCAGGCCCCGGCCCACCCCCGCCAGCGCACGTGAGTTGACCACCGCGGCCCGCAACTTCGCGAGCTGGCCCTCGGGCAGATCCGGGTGGGTGCGGTACAGCGTGTCCGTGACCACCAGGCCGAGCACCGAGTCCCCGAGGAACTCCAGCCGCTCGTTGGTGGGCAGGCCGCCGTTCTCGTACGCGTAACTGCGGTGCGTCAGCGCACGCACCAGAAGGGCGGTGTCGAGCCGATACCCGAGCCGCCCTTCCAGAAGCGTGTGAGGCGAGGCCGTACTGAGGTTGTCTGGCTGCTTCTTGGCAGGGGACAGTTCAGACATCGAGCCTCTCACCAGCCGCTCAGACCTCGAGGACCTGGCGCTTGTTGTACGTGCCGCAGCTCGGGCACGCGATGTGCTGGAGCTTCGGCTCCTGGCAGCGCTCGCACGCCACCAGGGTGGGGACCGCAGCCTTCCACTGCGACCGGCGGTGGCGCGTGTTGCTGCGCGACATCTTCCGCTTCGGAACAGCCACGGCTACTTCTCCTGCTTCTTGTCGACGCCCGCTTCGGCGCCGCCCATGTCGTCCTTCTCGCCGTCCGTGACGGTCTCGGCGAGTTCTTGCAATGCCGCCCAACGGATGTCGACGGCATCGTGGTGGTGGCCCGGATTCTCGTCCAGCCTGATCCCGCATTCGGAACACAGGCCGGCGCAGTCCTCCCGGCACACCGGCTGCATCGGCAGTGTGAGCACCACCGCATCACGCAGCACGGGTTCGAGGTCGAACAGGCCGTCCTCGACGAACAGCGTGTCCTCGTCCTCGTCGTCCTCCGGCTCCGCGCGGACGCGGCCCCGGTCGTCGACTTCGTGGTACGAGAACAGCTCCTGGAAGTCCGCCGTCACCTCGTGGCCCAGCGGCTCCAGACACCTTACGCACTCCCCCTCGGCCGTCGCGCGGGCGGTGCCCGTGACGAGCACCCCCTCCATGACGGACTCGAGACGGAGGTCCAGCTCCACGGGTCCGCCCCGGGGCACCTCGATCACCCCGGCGATCCCGAGGTCGAGGGGCGCGGGGACCGAGCGCTTCAGCTTCTGGAGCGCACCGGGCCGCCGCCCCAGCTCGTGTGTGTCGAACACGAGGGGATTGCGGTGGTCGAGGCGCGCGTTCAGGGCTTTTCCCGCTTTCGGATCGTGGGGTCGGGGGCCGCCGTCGTCGCGGAGGCGAAGCGGGCAGCCGGGGCCGCGGGTGTACACGCGACCGAAGAGCCAGGGTACTGGACCGGTCGCCGTAGGCCCAATCCGGTCCTCCCTGACCGGCGGTGTCCGCCGTGTTCCGCCGTCCGTCGACGGTGGGCTCAGCGCCCCTGCTCGTACCGGCGCAGCTGGTCCATGTCGATCATGCTGGTGTCGAAGAAGCTGGTCTCGTCGAGGGCCGACTGCTCCGGCCGGCCGGTCCCCGCGGGCAGGGCGGGCTGCTGGGACTGGCCGGCGGGCTGCTGCCAGCCGTAGTCCGGGCCGTAGCCCTGCTGCTCGTAGCCGTAGGGCTGCTGCTGATAGCCACCGTACGCGGCGTCCTGCTGCTGGTACGCGGCGTAGCCGGACCCGGCGTAACCGGGGTCCTGGTAGCCCGTGCCCTGGGCCATGCCCGGATAGCCCTGCCCGGGGTCCTGGTATCCGGCGTCCGACTGGGCGTAGGCGGGGTCCATGTAGGGGTCGGGGACGGCGGGCGGGGCCTCGGGAACCACTGGGGCGGCCGGCGGCTGCGGGGGCGCCGGTACGGGCGCGGGGGCCCCCGGTGCCCGGGCGCCGGCCCCGAGGTCCGCCGCGGCGTCCCCGGGCGTCCCGGCGAGGCCCGCGAGGTAGTCGGCGTCGCTGGTGCGGCCCTGCGGGCCGGCCGCGTCCTGGGCCGCCATGTGCGCGCCGAGTTCGTCGGTGGCGATCCGGCCGTGCAGCTTCTGCCTGCCGCGGCCGACCGCCTCGAGGGTCTTGGACAGCACGGCCTCGAAGGCGCCGAGCTTGGCGTCGACGTACTCGTCGGCACGGCCGACCAGGGTCGCCGGGTCCGAGCTGTACTCGGGGGCGTCGTCGTCCTCGCCGCCGGTGCCGGGCGAGCGGCCGAGCAGCTTCTCGCGGCCCCGGTCGACCGAGCCGATGGTCTTGGTGAGGACGACCTCGAAGTTGGCGAGCTTGGAGTCGACGTAGTCGTCGGCCTCCGCCCGGATCTCCTCGGCCTCCCTGCGGGCCTCGGCGAGGATCCGGTCGGCCTCCTCCTGGGACTGGCGGGCGATCGCGGTCCCGGCCAGCAGCGTGGCGCGCTCGGCGCGCGCCGCCTCGAGGATCCGCCCGGCCTCCTGCCGGGCCTGCTCGGCCATCTGTTCACGGCCGCCGATCAGCTCCTGGGCCTGCGCCAGCGAGCCGGGGAGCGCCTCCCGCACCTCTTCGAGCATCGCGAGCAGTTCGGCGCGGTTCACCACGCAGGAGGCCGACATGGGCATCGAGCGGGCACTGCCCACCGTGTCGACGATCTCGTCGAGCTTCTTCTGCACGTCCACCGTGTGCTCGCCACTCTCTACAGCTGGTTGGGAGACGGACGCAACGACTGTACGGCCAGCGGCGGCCCCTCGGACACCGGATGACGGGCCGTCAGCCCGCCGCGCCGGTCGTCAACGCGCGCGCAGGCGTTCGAGCAGCGCGCTGTGCACGGCCGGAGGCAGCAGGTGGGAGACGTCACCGCCCCAGGTCGCCACCTCCTTGACCAGGGAGGAGGAGAGGAAGCTGTAGGTGGGGTTGGTGGGGACGAACAGGGTCTCGACGCCCGAGAGCCCGTTGTTCATCTGCGCCATCTGGAGTTCGTAGTCGAAGTCGCTGACCGCTCGCAGCCCCTTGACGATGGCGGGGATGTCGCGCTCCTTGCAGAAGTCGACGAGCAGCCCGTGGAAGGACTCGACCTGGACATTGCCGAACTCGGCGGTGGCCTCACGGATCAGGGCGATCCGCTCGTCGATCGTGAACAGGCCCTTCTTGGACTTGTTGATCATCACCGCGACGTGTACGACGTCGTACAGCTTGGAGGCGCGGGCGATGATGTCGAGATGGCCATTGGTGATGGGGTCGAAGGACCCCGGACAGACGGCGCGGCGCACCTGAATTCCCTCGCTCTCCGGTCCGGTCATCGTGCTGCTTCACTACGAGAGGCGGCGCGACCGTACCAAAGCGTTCCCTCGCCGTAGCGGCGCGAACGCACGGGTTCGAACCCCTCCGGCCAGCCGAACTCCCCGCCCCTGGTGCTGCGTTCAACGGTGGCGACGGCGGCGGCGGCGAGCCAGCCCCCGGTGCGGAGTGTGAGCAGGATCTCCCGGAGATCGTCATCGGCGACGGCGTACGGCGGATCGAGGAAGACGAGGTCGTAGGGGAGGCTCGGCGGTGGGCCCTGGACGACCTGTTCGGCCTTGCCGGCCCGCACCTCGGCGCCGGGCAGCGCGAGCGCGGCCACGTTCGCCCGTACGGTGCGCGCGGCGCGCGCGTCGGCCTCGACGAGCAGCGCGTGGGCGGCCCCGCGCGAGAGGGCTTCGAGGCCGACGGCGCCGGACCCGGCGTACAGGTCGGCGACCCGGATGCCGTCGAAGCCACCGAGGAGCGATTCCCAGCTGGAGAAGAGGCCCTCGCGCGCCCGGTCGGAGGTGGGACGGGTGCCGTTGCCGGGCGGCACGGCCAGTCGGCGTCCGCCGGCGGTCCCGGCGATCACGCGGGTCATGGGCGTGGGTCCTCGTTCTTGTGGGCTGGTGGGCCGGTGGCCGGTGGCCGGTGGGCCACGGGTACCCCTCCACGATATGGCGTACGCGGGGTGAGCAGGCCGGAGCGCACGCGAGAGGAGTCTTCCAGTGCCGGGACGGGCAACCGGCAAGGTTTGCCCGTCAAGGAGCGGCGTCCGGTGCGTGTGATCGCAAGGCGGCCAGGGGGGGCCGGGATGAGGCGGACCACGGTGACGGTCAGGATTCCGGAGGAGACGACGTAGCGGATGATCGCGCCGGAGACGACGGCCTCCCGCCGGTCCCTGTCGCCGTCGACCCGCGTGGAGCCGTGTCCGTACGGCTGGGCGCCGATCGTGCGTGCGACGGCGGCCCGGAAGGCGTCGGGGCCGGCGAGCTTTCCCAGGGCCTGTTCGACGGCCGGGGCGCAGGCGACGCGGTACCCCACGCGGCGGCCGTCCCCGAACCGCCGGCGGCCTGTTGCCCGGCGCGCAGGAGGACGTCCACCCGGTCGATCGCGTCGCCGGGGATGACCTCCAGGGCCCACTTGCGGACGAGCGCTCCAAGAGCGTTGGGCGGCGCGGCGGCGAACTCCGCGTCGAACTCCCCGCGCAGCCGCTCGGGCAGCGCGGCCCGCACGTCCGGGACCGTCAGGGGCACCTCGAAGCGCTCGCCGCACACGGTCACGGTGACCGGCCCGTGGACCTCGTACGCCGCCGGCCTACGGTCCAGTTCGGCGAACGCCGCGTTCCGTTCCCGGACGCGCCGGACGGCGTCGTCCTCGTCGGGATCGGCGGGAATCGACTCGGCCACTGTCCCTCACTCCTTTCGCCGCGGGCACGCCGGCGCCACCCAGGCCCGCGCGCCGCGACCCGTCCGTCGGCGGGCCGTTCGCGCGCACCTGAGAGCGCCGTGACATCGCCGCCCGTCACGGAAGGCCCGGCCGTCCCGTGCGTCACACCGCGGGCACGGCCCTTGTCGACCCTTCTCGGCCCTTCAGGCCCTTGTCAGCGCTCGTCATCCCCTGTCACCCTTTGTCACCCCTTGTCAAGGTACTGCTCCCGTTCCGCGTCCAAGAGGGCGTCCAGGGCCGTGCGCAGCTCCGGGGAGTGCGTCAGGTCCGGGTCCTTGGTCACCACCGCCACGGCCTCCTCCCGGGCCGCCGCGATGACCTCCTCGTCGTCGATCACCGCCAGCATCCGCAGCGAGGACCGCACACCGGACTGGGCCTGACCGAGGACGTCGCCCTCGCGGCGCTGTTCGAGGTCGATCCGGGACAGCTCGAAGCCGTCCAGCGTGGCGGCGACCGCGCCGAGCCGGGCCCGGGCGGGGCTCGCCTCCGGCATGTCCGTGACCAGCAGACACAGGCCGGGCGCCGAGCCGCGGCCCACCCGGCCGCGCAGCTGGTGCAGCTGCGAGACCCCGAACCGGTCCGCGTCCATGATCACCATCGCCGTGGCGTTGGGCACGTTCACCCCGACCTCGATGACCGTCGTCGCCACGAGCACGTCCACCTCGCCCGCCGCGAACCGGCGCATCACCGCGTCCTTGTCGTCGGGCTGCATCCGCCCGTGCAGGACCTCCACCGCCAGGCCCGCCAGCGGTCCCGCCCTCAGTTGCCCGGTGACCTCCAGAACCGCGAGCGGGGGCCGCTTCTCCGCCTCGTCCTCGGCCGACTGGCCGGCCTTCTTCCCCGCCTTCTCGGCCTTTCCGCCCTTCCCGCCGCTCTCGGCCTTCTCGTCCTCGGCGTCGCCGATGCGCGGGCAGACGACGTACGCCTGGTGCCCCTTGGCGACCTCCTCCCGCACCCGCTCCCAGGCCCGCGCCAGGAAGTGCGGCTTGTCCAGCGCCGGGACCACATGGCTGGCGATCGGCGAGCGGCCGGCCGGGAGCTGGTCCAGTACGGAGGTCTCCAGGTCCCCGAAGACGGTCATCGCGACCGTGCGGGGAATGGGCGTGGCGGTCATGACCAGCAGGTGCGGCGGCTGCTTGCCCTTGGAACGGAGCGCGTCGCGCTGCTCCACACCGAAGCGGTGCTGCTCGTCCACCACCACCAGGCCCAGGTCGTGGAAGCGCACCTTGTCCTCGATCAGGGCGTGTGTGCCGATCACGATCCCCGCCTCGCCGGTGACCAGGTCCAGCAGCGCCTGCCGCCGTGCCGCCGCGCCCATGGAGCCGGTGAGCAGCACCACCTTCGTGGCCTGCTCCGCCCCGCCGAGCATCCCGCCTTGGGCCAGTTCCCCCATCATCTCCGTGATCGAACGGTGGTGCTGCTGGGCGAGGACCTCGGTGGGCGCCAGCATCGCGGCCTGACCGCCCGCGTCGACCGTCGCGAGCATCGCCCGCAGCGCGACCAGCGTCTTGCCCGAGCCGACCTCTCCCTGGAGCAGCCGGTGCATCGGGTGCTCGGTCGCGAGGTCCGCGAAGATCTCCGCCGTGACCTTGCGCTGTCCCTCCGTCAGCGTGAACGGGAGCCGGGCGTCGAACGCGTCCAGCACCCCGCCCGCCACCGGCTCGCGCGGCACGGCCGGCAACTGGCTGTCCGCGAACCGCCGCCGGGCCAGCGCGACCTGGAGCACGAACGCCTCGTCCCACTTCAGGCGCGTCCTCGCGTCCTCGATGTCCGCCCGGTTCTCCGGCCGGTGCACCTTGAGCAGCGCCTCCGGCAGCGGCACGAAGCCGCGCCCCGCGCGCAGCGCCTCCGGCAGCGGATCGACCGCCTCGCCCGCCCTCGGCAGCACCGCGTCCACCGCCTTGGTGATCTTCCAGGACTCCATGCCCTTGCAGGCCGGGTAGATCGGGATCAGCTTGCCCGCGAACGCGTCCACGGCCTCCTCGGTGTCCTCCGCGTCGCCGCTCCTGCCGAGCGGGACGTACGTGGGGTGCGCGAGCTGGAGCTTGCGGTTGAAGACGGACACCTTGCCCGCGAACATGCCCCGGCTGCCCGGCGGCAGCTCCTTGTGCGGCTTGTGCAGGCCCCGGCCGAAGAAGACCAGCTGGAGCCGGCCGCTGCCGTCGGTCAGGGTGATCTCCAGGCGCTGTCCCCGGCCCTGGTTGAACGTGTGGATCCGGGAGTCGGCGACCTGGGCGACCACCGTGACGTCCTCGTCCAGCGGCAGGTCGGACAGCGGGGTCAGCCTGCCGCGCTCCTCGTAGCGCCGGGGGTAGTGGTGCAGCAGATCGCCGACCGTGTGCAGGTCCAGGTGCTCGGCCATCACCTTCGCGGTGGCGGGGCCGAGCGTCTTCTTGAGAGGTTCATCCAGCGCGGACACGGGATCCATTGCACACCACCGCACTGACAAACGTCGCGCACCCCGGCGGCACGGCAGCTCACAGCCGTGCCGCGGGCACCGGCCGCTCCCCCGCCCGCTACTCCACCCCGACGAGCAGCGGTGGCGACTGCGGTCCGCCGCGGTAGACGACCGTGTCGACCGCCAGGTGCCGCTCCCGTACGTACGCCTCCAGGCGGTCGGCCAGCGACTGCGGCACCCCGTCGGCGAGGACCAGCGTCACCAGCTCGCCACCCGCGGCCAGCATCCGGCCCAGGACCGCCTCCGACGTGGCGGCGAGGTCCACGCCGATCACCGCCACGTCGCCGTCGATCAGTCCGAGCACGTCCCCCGCCTGGCAGACCCCGGCCGAGGTCCACGACTGCCGTTCCGCGACGGCGAGTTCGGCGTACCGCGTGGCACCCGCGGCGGCGGTCATCGCCACCACGTCCTCGTCGAAGCGGCGGTCGGGCTGGTGCACCGCGAGCGCGGCGATGCCCTGGACTGCGGCCCGGCTCGGCACGAGGGCGACCCGTACGCCTTCCGCGCGCGCCTGCTCCGCGGCCGCGGCGGCGGTGTGCCGCAGTTCGGTGTCGTTCGGCAGCAGCACCACCTCGTGGGCGTGCGCGCGCCGGATCGCCTCGACCAGCTCTCCGCTGGCCGGCGCCTCCCCCGGGCGCGCGAGCACCGTCGTGGCGCCGGCCCGCGCGCACAGCTTCGCGAGCCCTTCACCGGGCACCACGGCGACCACGGCGCGCTGCGCCCGCTCCTGGGGACGCGGTGCCGGCCCGGCCGGGGCGGCACCGAAGTGGGTGATGCGGATGCGGTACGGCCGGCCCGCCTCGACCCCCGCCTCCACGGCGGCCCCCGCGTCGTCCACGTGCACATGGACGTTCCACAGCCCGTCGCCGCCCACGACGACCAGGGAGTCCCCGAGAGCGTCGAGGCGCCGACGCAGCCGGGCCACGGCGTCGTCCTCCGCCTCCAGCAGATAGATCACCTCGAAGGCCGGCCCGTCCGCCGCGGCGTGCGGATCGGCCCCCTCCGTGTCCTCGCACCCCACGTGCGTGCCGTGCCGCCCGTGGTCCCCGGATCCACCGGGTCCGTCCGGTCGGCCGCCCTTCTCGTCGACAGCGTCCTTCCGGCGCCGGCGGAAGGCCGTCGGCGGGGGCGTGGGCACCTCGCCCGTCACCGCCCGCACCAGGGCACCGAACACCGTGAGCAGTCCGCGTCCCCCCGCGTCCACCACGCCCGCCCGGTCCAGGACGGCGAGCTGGTCCGGGGTGGCGTCGAGCGCGGTGCGCGCGCCCGCGTAGGCCGCGCGCACGGCGGTCCCGTCGTCCGGCGGGCCCCCGGCGCCGGTTTCCGGGTCGGTGGCGCACGCCGCCTCCGCCGCCGCCTCGGCCACGCTCAGAATCGTTCCCTCGACCGGATGCGCGACGGCCTCACGGGCCAGCTCGGCCGCCCGCCGCAGCGCGGGACCGAGCCGGCTGCCGTACTCGGCGGCCGGGCCCGCGGCCGCCTCCGCCGGTCCGTCCGCCATCCCGCGCAGCAGCTGCGCCAGGATCGTCCCCGAGTTCCCCCGGGCCCCGATCAGCGCGCCGTGCGCCATGGCCCGCACGACGTCGGCGGCGGCCGGCTCCGTCCCCCCGGTCTCGTGCGCGGCGAACACCGCCTCGACCGCCTGGGCCGCCGACTCCACGGTCAGGTAGAGATTGGTGCCGGTGTCACCGTCCGCGACCGGATAGACATTGATCGCGTCGATCTCCTCGCGTTCCCGGCCGAGGGCCTCCAGCGCCAGCGCGCACCAGTTCCGTACGGCTGCGGCGTCGAGGGTCTGCGGCACCTGATGATCCTCCTTGAGCGGCCGGGATGCCCGATGCATGGAGGGTATAGTTTTCTCCTGCTGCGGCAGCCGTTGTATGCTGCTGCGGTTGCCCGACACCAATCGGGCCAATCCCCCGGCCACGCCACATCAGTCACTGATTCCGGCCAGCCGGATTTCTCTGTACGTGCATCTGAAGTCTTTGGAGTGACCCGTGGCTGCCAACTGCGACGTATGCGGCAAGGGGCCGGGCTTCGGCAACAACATTTCGCACTCGCACCGCCGTACGTCTCGTCGCTGGAACCCGAACATCCAGCGTGTGCGTGCCGTGGTCGGTCGGACGCCGAAGCGGCTCAACGTCTGCACTTCCTGCATCAAGGCCGGCAAGGTCTCGCGCTGACGCCTGCGTCGTGGCGCAGCCCCTGCGGTTGCCTTGAAGGGCCGGTCCACCTCGGTGGACCGGCTTTTTGCCGCGCTCGGGGCGCGCACGCTCCGTGTCAGCGTGAGCGCCACGCGTGGTCCACCGGACCGATGCCGGCACCCAGCGCGAACCCCCGCGCGATGGCACCGGTCACATATTCCTTGGCCGCCCGTACCGCCTCGACGACCCCCTGGCCGCTCGCGAGTCCCGCGGCGACGGCCGACGCGTAGGTGCAGCCCGTGCCGTGCGTATGCCGGTTGTCCAGGCGCGGAGCGCGCAGCCAGTGCTCCTCCGAGCCGTCGCACAACAGGTCCACGGCGTCTCCCCGCAGGTGCCCGCCCTTGATCAGCGCCCAGCGCGGCCCGAACGCGAGCACGGCGTCGGCCGCGCGCCGCAGTCCCTTCTCGTCCTCCACCCGTACGCCGGTGAGCTGGGCCACCTCGTCCAGGTTGGGGGTGGCGACGGTCGCGGCGGGCAGCAGCCGGGTCCGTACGGTGTCCAGGGCGGACGCGGCCAGCAGCGGATCGCCGTGCTTGGAGACACCGACGGGGTCGACGACCACCGGGGCGTCGGTCCCGGCGAGCAGTTCGGCGACGGCCTGGACCACCTCGGCGGAGGAGAGCATGCCGGTCTTCACGGCCTGGACCCCGATGTCGTCGACGACACTGCGGTACTGGGCCCGTACGGCCTCGACGGGCAGCTCCCAGACGCCCTGTACCCCTTGGGAGTTCTGCGCGGTGACGGCGGTGAGCACGCTCATCCCGTGCACCCCGAACGCCAGCATCGTCTTCAGGTCGGCCTGGATGCCCGCGCCGCCGCCGGAGTCCGAACCGGCGACGGTGAGGACACGAGGCGGCACGGGCGAGGAGGGCGGCACGGGCGCGGATATCGGCATGGACCCGAATCTACTCGGCGCCGTCCGGCTCCACCCGGCGCCGTCCGGCTCCACCCGGCACCGTCCGGATCGCGCGGACCGGCCCGCTCCGGGCCCCGCGGCCCTTGTTCCGTCCCGGTCCCCGCGGGCCTACAGGTCGTCCAGGTCGTCCTCGACGTCCCCGAAGTGGTCCCAGCCGCCCTTCCTCGTCCACGGTGCCCCGTCCACCGTCACCTGCGGCAGCGCCGAGGGGTTGAGCACCTCGCCGATCACCTTCCACCGGGCAGGCAGCTTCACGTCCGGCGGGAACGTGGCGACGATCGCGTGGTCCTCGCCCCCGGTCAGCACCCACTGGATCGGGTCGATGCCCACCGCCTGACCGATGTCGTTCATCTGCGTCGGGATGTCGATCAGACCTGACCGCAGATCGATCCGGACCTTGCTGGCCTCCGCGATGTGCCCGAGGTCTGCGACCAGCCCGTCGCTGACGTCCGTCATCGCCGTGGCGCCGAGTCCGGCCGCCGCAGGGCCCGCGTGGTACGGCGGCTCCGGCCTGCGGTGGGCCTCCACGAACGCGCGGGGCGAGCGGAAGCCGCGGGAGAGCACGGCGTGCCCCGCCGCCGACCAGCCCAGCCAGCCGGTGTACGCGACGACGTCGCCCGGCTGCGCGCCCGCCCGGGTCACCGGGTCGTGGTTGCGCAGATCGCCGAGCGCCGTGATGGAGATGGTGATGGTGTCCCCGCCCACGACATCGCCGCCGACCACGGCCGCGCCGGCGACCTGGCACTCGTCCCTGAGGCCGTCCATCAGCTCGGTGGGCCAGGTGACCGGGAGTTCGGCCGGGACGACCAGCCCGAGCAGCAGCGCGGTGGGCACCGCGCCCATGGCCGCGATGTCCGCCAGGTTCTGCGCGGCGGCCTTGCGGCCGACGTCGTAGGCCGTCGACCAGTCGCGGCGGAAGTGCCGTCCCTCCAGGAGCAGGTCCGTACTCGCCACGACCCGCCGGTCCGGTGCCGCCACGACCGCGGCGTCGTCGCCCGGCCCCAGCCGCACCGCCGGGGTGGTGGTGAGCCGGGAGGTGAGCTCCCTGATGAGCCCGAACTCCCCCAACTCGCCCACGGTTCCCTTCACCGAGTCTCCCCTCTCTTCACCGGGCCGCACCTGCGGTCGCGGGCCCTGACTGCTGTCGGTAGCGTCATGTCGGACGTCCCTGCCGGAACGTCCGGGTGCGACGTCCGTACCGGACGTCGACTTCCTCTTCCGTCTGCCACACCGCCGACGCCACCGGGCGTACGGGTCTCCCCTCGGCCGTCGGCGACGCGATACCGTGGCGTCTCTTCTCCCACATGATCCTCGTGGCCGCCCTGGAGGTTCCGTGGTACAGGCGTACATCCTCATCCAGACCGAGGTGGGCAAGGCGACGACGGTCGCCGAGACCATCTCCAAGATCCCGGGAGTGATCCAGGCCGAGGACGTCACAGGCCCCTATGACGTGATCGTGCGCGCACAGTCCGACACCGTGGACGGACTGGGCCGCATGGTCGTCGCCAAAGTCCAGCAAGTGGAAGGCATCACCCGCACCCTGACCTGCCCCGTCGTGCATCTGTAGCCCCCGTCTAGGCTGGGCCGGTGACTTCCTCCCGCCGCCCGTCCCCGCGCAGGCTATCCGGCCGTCCGCTCCGCCGCCTGCCCGCCGTCGTCCTGTTCGTGGCCGTGGCGGGCTGTTCCTCCACGGACGCCCCGGCACCGGTGACGGTTCCCGGTCCGTCGGCCGGGGAGGCGGCCCTCTGCCGTGCCCTGCACGAGGAACTGCCGGGGGAGATCGCGGGCCTGGAACGCGGCGACACCGACCCCGCGTCCGATCTGACCGCCCAATGGGGCGGCGGGGCCATCGTGCTGCGGTGTGGCGTTCCCCGGCCCGAGAGGATGAGCGACCCCCAGGCGGACGCGGTGGAGGCGGACGGCGTCAACTGGATGCTCGAAGAGCGGGAGTCGGGGCCGCGTTTCACCTCCACGTACCGCAAGACGTATGTGGAGGTGACGATGGACGAGCGGTTCACCCATGACTCCACACCGCTCGCGGCACTGGCGGCACCGGTCCGCGAGACCATCCCACCGAGCGTCTGACGAACCCGGGCCCGGCCGCGCGCGTACACACATGCCCGTACGGAACGGAACGGCGCGGACCGACCCTGACGAGCCGCTGGGGACCGGCGAGTCCGGGCCACCGGCGACTCCGCGGCACACGGGCCGGTCCGTCAGCCGGGGCGCGGCCGGACGGCCCGTACGGACGATCCGGTGCCGGGCCCGGCGCAGCCGCCGGGCCCGGCACCGATACCGCCCCGTACGCTTCCCGGACCGCTCAGCGCAGCCCCGTCGGCCGGCGCAACGCCGCCTGGATCAGCCGGTCCACCAGCTCCGGGTAGCTCACTCCGCTCTCCTGCCACATCCGCGGATACATGGAGATCGGCGTGAACCCGGGCATGGTGTTGATCTCGTTGATGACGAACTCGCCTTCCTCGGTGAGGAAGAAGTCGGCCCGCACCAGCCCCTCGCAGGAGGCCGCGTCGAACGCCTCGACCGCGAGCCGCTGGACCTCGGCCGTCTGCGCCTCGGTGAGCGGCGCGGGCACCAGGCCGGCCGCCGAGTCGATGTACTTGGCCTCGAAGTCGTAGAAGTCATGGGCGCTGACGGGCGGGATCTCGGCCGGGAGGCTGGCCCGCGGCCCGTCCTCGAACTCCAGCACCCCGCACTCGATCTCCCGGCCGCGCAGCAGCGCCTCGATCACGATCTTGGGGTCGTGGCGCTGGGCCTCGGCGATCGCGTCGTCCAGGTCCGCGGGGCCGTCGACCTTGCTGATGCCCATGGACGAACCGGCGCGGGCGGGCTTCACGAACAGCGGCCAGCCGTGCTCGGCGGCGAAGTCGACGATCTTCTTGCGGGCATCCGCTCCCTCCGCGCCCGCGGGACCCCGCTCCCACTCCCGCGGCCTGATCACCAGGTACGGGCCGACAGACAGCCCGAAGGAGGTGAACACCCGCTTCATGTACTCCTTGTCCTGCCCGACGGCCGAGGCGAGGACGCCCGCGCCGACGTAGGGAATGCCGGAGAGCTCCAGCAGGCCCTGGAGGGTGCCGTCCTCACCGTAGGGCCCGTGCAGCACGGGGAAGACGACATCGACGTCACCGAGCACCTTGGGCACCGAGCCGGGCTCACTGTAGACGACCTCCCGGCTCCCGGGGTCGAGGGGCAGGAGGACCCCGCCCTCCGTGGACTCGGCGATCTGCTCGACGCTGGGCAGAGCGCGGTCCGCGATGGCCATCCGCCCGGGGTCGTCGGCGGTGAGCGCCCAGCGGCCGTCGGTGGTGATGCCGATCGGCAGGACGTCGTACTTCGTACGGTCGATGGCGCCGAGGACGGCACCCGCCGTGACCACCGAGATGGCGTGCTCGGAGCTGCGTCCGCCGAAGACGACGGCCACGCGCGGCTTGCGGAGCGGCTGCTCAGGGCTCTGGGAGGAGTTCTCGCTGCTCATATCGCGTTGAGGGTACCTGTTGGTAGGGCCCGCGTCAGCGTTGACGGCGCGGGGTGGGTTTTCTGAGTGCGCGGTCCACCTCCGGGGCGCGGACCGCGGACTCGCGGCACGCCCGCCGGGGGTGGACGGTACGTCCGGGGTAGCCACGTCCGCCGGCGAGTGAGCCGAAGGGGCGCGCCGCTGTCGAAAGGGAGGCTGTGCTCGATGTGCGGCTCCGCCGCGTGGCGGAGGTTTGTGAGGCAGCGTCGATGTGCGGCTCCGCCGCGTGGGCAAACCGAGCACGGTCGACCGTCGACAGTGGCCGCGGCCGGAGGCCGCTGATGGATGCAGCAAGCGCCCCGGAGGCGAACCGAGCCCTGGAAAAAAGGGGGCCCCTTCAGCGGCGTTCGGGCTTGGCGCTGCGCGACATCAGTTCCCGCAGCGCGACCAGCGGCGGCTTCCCGCTGTGCACGATGTCCACGACGGTCTCCGTGATCGGCATGTCGACGTCATGGCGCCGCGCCAGATCCAGCACCGACTCACAGGACTTGACGCCCTCCGCGGTCTGCTTGGTGACCGCGATGGTCTCCTGGAGGGTCATGCCCCGGCCGAGGTTGGTGCCGAACGTGTGGTTGCGGGAGAGCGGCGAGGAGCAGGTGGCGATCAGGTCGCCCATGCCGGCCAGCCCGGAGAAGGTGTGCGGGTCGGCGCCCATGGCCAGGCCGAGCCGGGTGGTCTCGGCCAGGCCCCGGGTCATCAGCGACGCCTTGGTGTTGTCGCCGAGACCCATGCCGTCGGCGATGCCCACCGCGAGCCCGATCACGTTCTTGACCGCGCCGCCGAGTTCGCAGCCGATGACGTCGGTGTTGGTGTACGGGCGGTAGTACGGGGTGTGGCAGGCGGCCTGGAGCCGTCGCGCGACTTCCTCGTCCCGGCAGGCGACGACGGCCGCGGCCGGCATCCGCCCGGCGATCTCCTTGGCCAGGTTGGGACCCGTGACCACCGCGACCCGCTCGGCGGGTGCCTTGGCGACCTCCTCGATCACCTCGCTCATCCGCTTGGCGGTGCCGAGTTCGACGCCCTTCATGAGCGAGACGAGCACGGTGTCGGAGGGCAGCACGGGCGCCCAGTCCGCGAGGTTCTCCCGCAGCGTCTGGGAGGGCACCGTGAGCACGGTGAACTCGGCGTCGCGGGCGGCCTCGGCCGGGTCGGTCGTCGCCCGTACCCCGTCGGGCAGTTCGAACCCGGGCAGGTAGTCCGGGTTGGTACGGGTGGTGTTGATGGCGTCGGCGACCTCCTGGCGGCGGCCCCAGACGGTCACCTCGCACCCCGCGTCGGCGAGGATCATGGCGAACGCCGTGCCCCACGAACCCGCTCCGAAGACGGCGACGCGCGTCACTTGGACCCCTCTTCCGCGGCCTTGCGCCGCTGTTCTGCCCGTACCTGGCGATGGTCGTACAGGGCGGTGGGCACCGGCTCGCCGCGCAGTTCGGCGAGCAGTTCGGTGATGGCCGCCATGATGACCTCGGTCGCCTCCCGCAGCAATTCGGGGGTGATCTCCCGGTCGTAGAAGCGGGAGAGGTCGACGGGCTTGCCGACGAGCACGCGGTGCGTCTTGCGCGGGAAGAGATCGGGCTTCTTCGCGTACGGCGGCAGGACGAGGTTGGCGCCCCACTGGGCGACGGGGATCACCGGGCAGCGGGTCTGGAGGGCGACCCGGGCGACCCCGGTCTTCGCGGTCATGGGCCACAGGCCGGGGTCGCGGGTGAGGGTGCCCTCCGGGTAGAAGGCCACGCACTCGCCGCGCTCCACCGCGTCGATGGCGGCGCGGAACGCGCTCAGCGCGTCGCTGGTCTCGCGGTACACGGGGATCTGGCCGGTGCCGCGCATCACGGCGCCGATGAATCCCTTGGTGAACAGGCCGTGCTTGGCGAGGAAGCGCGGGACGCGGCCGGTGTTGTACTGGAAGTGGGCATAGGCGAACGGGTCGAGATGGGAATTGTGGTTCACCGCGGTGATGAATCCGCCGTCGGCCGGGATGTTCTCCGCCCCTTGCCAGTCCCGCTTGAGCAGAACGAGCAACGGCGGTTTCGCGATGACCGCCGCCAGGCGATACCAGAAGCCGATCCTACGGCGGGACACTCGGACACCTTCCTCTTCTCGCCCGGCCCACTGCCCGGCTGCCGGGGGTCAAGTCTGGCCCCGGGCCCCTGCTCTGTCGAGAACACCGTACGCCTCGCTTTCCGGGCCGCCTCTGTGGGCCGGGAGCCCGCCGGGCCACAATGGGAGGCCGGCCACGCACGGACAAGAGAGACGACGAGAGAGACGGGGAGTTCGCCACGGACACCGACCCGACGGCCCGCTGGTCACTGGTCGTCCCTCTCAAGCCGCTGCCGCTGGCCAAGAGCAGACTCGCGGGGCCGGCGGGCGACGAGCTGCGTCCGCGCCTCGCCCTGGCCTTCGCGCAGGACACCGTGGCGGCGGTCCTGGCCTGCCCCGTCGTACGGGACGTGGTGGTCGTCACGGACGATCCGACGGCCGCGGTGGAACTCGCCGCGCTGGGGGCGCGTGTCGTGCCGGACGCTCCGGGCGGCGGTCTCAACGCGGCGCTGGCGCACGGCGCGCGGACCGTACGGGCGGGCCGGCCGGGGGCGGCGGTGGCCGCGCTCAACGCGGATCTTCCGGCGCTCCGCCCCGACGAGCTGGCGCGGGTACTGCGGGCCGCCCGGTCCTTTCCGCGGGCATTTCTCACGGACGCCGCCGAAATCGGCACGACATTGCTCACCGCCGCCCCGGACGCGGAATTGAATCCGGCTTTCGGCGGCCCCTCCCGGCTCCGGCATTTGTCCTCCGGCGCCGTGGAAATCGCGCTGACCGGGGTGGATTCCGTGCGGCGGGACGTCGATACGGGGAACGATCTGCTGGCGGCGGCGGAGCTGGGGCTCGGCCCGTACACGGCGGCGCGTTACGCGGAACTGGACGGCCTGGGCGCCCCTCGGCCGGGGGCCGCCTGAACCCGCCGGGCCGCCGCGGAACGCTTCGGCCGGGCCGCGCGTCCGGTGTCCGGAGAGTCGATGCGGCGGAGGCGCGACGGCGGTCCCGGCCGGGAGGCGCGTGCCGGGGGCGTGGGGCGCCGTCGCCCGTGCCCAGTGCCCCTCCCGGCCGCTCGCGGGGAGGCGTTACGCTGCGACGATGCAGGCGACCTCGTACACCTTCGACGCCACCACCCGCACGGGCAGTGTGCTGCTCGACGACGGCACACCCGTGGAGTTCGACGCGGCGGCCTTCGACGCGGGCGGTCTGCGGCTGCTGCGGGTGGGCCAGCGGGTACGGATCGAGACGGAGGGCGAGGGCCCGACCCTGCGGATCACGCTGGTGACGCTCCAGACTCTCTGAACGTTCCGAACCCTCCGTGGCCGTCGGCGGCGCCGCCCTGCGACGCGTACGGCTGTGCGTACGGCTCTCGTACGGCCTCGTACGGCGTGTGTGACGCTCACGCCCCACACGCCCCACAGACCGCACCGCACGCCCCACAGACCGCGTCAAGGGCCGTCGCACGGACCGACTGTCTCGACGGGCACCCCCAAACGCCGCGGGCCGGGCTCCCCGAGGGGAGCCCGGCCCGGCGCGTTACGGCCGTGTGGCGTTCTGCCTCACTTCTTCCTTGCGGTGGTCTTCTTCGCGGTCGTGGTCCGCGCGGTCGCCTTTCGAGCGGGCGCCTTCTTGGCCGTCGCCTTCTTCGCCGGGGCGGTTTTCTTGGCGGTGGTCTTCTTCGCCGCGCCCGTGGCCTTCTTCGCGGCCGCCGCCTGCTTGGCGGTGGCCTTCTTGGCCCCCGCCGCCTTCTTGGCGGCGGTCTTCTTGGCCGCCGTGGCCTTCTTGGCGGTGGTCTTCTTGGCCGCCGTGGCCTTCTTCGCCGTCGCCTTCTTCGCCGCGGCCTTGGCGGTCGTACGGGTGGAAGCACCGCCCGAGAGGCTGCCCTTGGGCGCCTTCTTCACCGCGACGTCGTTCTTCGGGAGCTTCTTCGAACCGCTGACCAGGTCCTTGAAGCCCTGGCCGGCGCGGAAGCGCGGCACCGAGGTCTTCTTGACCCTGACGCGCTCCCCCGTCTGCGGGTTGCGCGCGTACCGGGCGGGGCGGTCGACCTTCTCGAAGGAACCGAACCCGGTGACCGAGATCCGGTCGCCCGCGACCACTGCTCGGACGATCGCGTCGAGTACCGCGTCCACCGCGTCGGCGGCCTGCTGACGGCCGCCGACCTTGTCGGCAATCGCTTCTACGAGCTGTGCCTTGTTCACGTCTTCCCCTTCGGAGACATTGCCGGAACGAAAGTGTTCAAGCTTTTTCGCACGTTAGGCAGATATATACCGCAAATCAAACACGAAACGGGCTAATCACCCTAGTGCCGCAACGAAGTCGACCTGGCCGAGATCCGGCGGGTCAGTCACCTTCTGGAAATCGACCCTCGTCCAGGTCCTTCATCAAGCGGTCCAGCCGCCTTGCCGCGCCGGGCAGATCATGTTTCGCCGCTGCCGTGATGACCAGCAGCTTTCGGGTCAGCGCTGCCCGCGCCTCGTCCGTGACGCGCAGACCGCGCACCCTCGCGTGCGCTTCTTTGAGTTGTTCCGCGACTAACCCGTAGAGCTCGAGTTGGTCGTCACGGTCCATGCGCCGATTGTGCCATCTAGGGCGAGTTGTCGCCCGGCGGGGTCTCAACAAGCAACTGCACCCCCCACCGGAAGGTGAGGGGTGCAGGAGGGGAAAGACGCAGATCAGGCAGTGATCGTACGCGGTTTGAAGGCCGGCCTGGTGGCCTCGTACGAGGCGATGTCGGCTTCGTTCTGGAGGGTGAGACTGATGTCGTCGAGCCCGTTGAGCAGACGCCAACGGGAGTTCTCGTCAAGCTCAAAATCGGCCGTAAGTGCGGCCCCGTCGGGCATGGTCGCCCGCACCTGGCGCTGCTCCAGGTCCACGGTGATCTCGGCCGTCGGGTCGCTCTCCGCGATCTCCCAGAGAGCGTCCACGACCGGCTGCTCCAGGACGACCGTCAGCAGGCCGTTCTTGAGGGAGTTGCCCCGGAAGATATCGGCGAACCGGGACGAGATGACGGCCTTGAAGCCGAAGTTCTGCAAAGCCCACACAGCGTGTTCACGGGAGGAGCCGGTACCGAAGTCCGGACCGGCCACCAGCACCGTGGCGCCCTGGTACGCGGGCTGGTTGAGGACGAAGGACGAGTCCTTGCGCCAGGCTTCGAAGAGGCCGTCCTCGAAACCGTCGCGGGTGACCTTCTTCAGCCAGTGGGCCGGGATGATCTGGTCCGTGTCGACGTTGCTGCGGCGCAGCGGGACGGCACGGCCGGTGTGGGTGGTGAAGGCTTCCATGGTTATCGCGCTCCAGCGGGCGTACGGGCACCGGCGTCGGCACCGGACAGATCGGCGGGCGAGGCCAGGTGGCCCAGCACGGCGGTGGCGGCGGCGACCTGGGGGGAGACCAGGTGCGTACGGCCGCCCTTGCCCTGCCTGCCCTCGAAGTTGCGGTTGGAGGTGGACGCCGAGCGCTCGCCGGGCGCGAGTTGGTCGGGGTTCATGCCCAGGCACATCGAACAGCCGGCGTGCCGCCACTCCGCTCCCGCGGCGGTGAACACCTTGTCCAGGCCCTCCTCGACGGCCTGGAGGGCGACCCGTACCGAGCCGGGAACGACCAGCATCCGTACCCCGTCGGCGACTTTGCGGCCGTCGAGGACCCCGGCGGCCGAGCGCAGGTCCTCGATGCGGCCGTTGGTGCACGAGCCTACGAAGACGGTGTCCACGGTGATGTCGCGCAGCGCCTGCCCCGCGGTCAACCCCATGTACTCCAGGGCCTTTTCGGCGGCGTACCGCTCCGAGGCGTCCTCGTACGAGGCCGGGTCGGGGACGCGCGCGGACAGCGGCGCGCCCTGGCCGGGGTTGGTGCCCCAGGTGACGAACGGGGCCAGTTCGGCGGCGTCGATGAAGACCTCGGCGTCGAAGACCGCGTCGTCGTCGGTGCGCAGCGTCTTCCAGTACGCGACCGCCGCGTCCCAGTCCGCACCGGTGGGGGCGTGGTCCCGGCCCTGGAGATAGGCGAAGGTGGTCTCGTCCGGAGCGATCATGCCCGCGCGGGCGCCGGCCTCGATGGACATGTTGCAGATGGTCATCCGGGCCTCCATCGAGAGCTTCTCGATGGCGGAGCCGCGGTATTCGAGGATGTAGCCCTGGCCGCCGCCGGTACCGATCTTGGCGATCACGGCGAGGATCAGGTCCTTCGCGGTGACGTCGTCGGCCGGCTCACCCTCGATGGTGATGGCCATGGTTTTGGGGCGGCTCATCGGCAGCGTCTGGGTGGCCAGGACGTGCTCGACCTGGCTGGTCCCGATGCCGAACGCCAGCGCGCCGAACGCGCCGTGGGTGGAGGTGTGGCTGTCACCGCAGACCACGGTCGTGCCGGGCTGGGTCAGGCCCAGCTGCGGGCCGACGACATGGACGACGCCCTGCTCGACGTCGCCCAGCGGGTGCAGCCGGACGCCGAAGTCCGCGCAGTTCTTGCGCAGCGTCTCCAGCTGGACGCGGGAGACGGGGTCCGCGATGGGCTTGTCGATGTCGAGGGTGGGGGTGTTGTGGTCCTCGGTGGCGAGGGTGAGGTCGGTCCGCCGGACCCGCCGCCCGTTCTTGCGCAGGCCGTCGAAGGCCTGGGGGCTGGTCACCTCGTGCAGCAGGTGCAGATCGATGAAGAGGAGGTCGGGCTCGCCCTCTGCGCGCCGGACGACATGGTCGTCCCAGACCTTCTCCGCGAGTGTCCTACCCATCGCTTTCCCTCCGACCGGCCTGGTGCGGCCGGCGCTCCTAGAGACATGTGGGCCCGCGTCCGTATCCCCCGCGCCGGACGCCGGCCGAAGACCCGTTGGTCCGCGGGCTCGTACCTACAGATTGGCAAGTTCCCGGCGATATTGAACTTGCGTTTCACAGAGTGAGACGCGAGTATCGTTTCATGGACAACTCTAGCGGCGTCGGCGTTCTCGACAAGGCTGCTCTGGTATTGAGCGCCCTGGAGTCCGGTCCGGCCACCCTCGCCGGGCTGGTCGCGGCGACCGGGCTCGCACGACCCACGGCCCACCGTCTGGCCGTGGCACTGGAACACCACCGGATGGTGGCGAGGGACATGCAGGGCCGGTTCATCCTCGGTCCGCGGCTGGCCGAGCTGGCCGCCGCGGCGGGCGAGGACCGCCTGCTGGCGACGGCCGGACCCGTACTCACCCATCTCCGGGACCTGACCGGCGAGAGCGCGCAGCTCTACCGCCGCCAGGGCGACATGCGGATATGTGTGGCCGCGGCGGAGCGGCTCTCCGGACTGCGGGACACGGTCCCGGTCGGCTCCACGCTGACCATGAAGGCGGGCTCCTCGGCCCAGATCCTGATGGCCTGGGAGGAGCCGGAGCGGCTGCACCGCGGCCTCCAGGGCGCGCGCTTCACGGCGACGGCGCTCTCGGGCGTACGGCGCAGGGGCTGGGCCCAGTCGATCGGCGAGCGCGAGCCGGGCGTGGCCTCGGTCTCGGCGCCGGTGCGCGGGCCCTCGAACCGGGTGGTCGCGGCCGTCTCGGTATCCGGACCGATCGAACGGCTCACGCGCCATCCGGGCCGGATGCACGCGCAGGCCGTGATAGACGCGGCGGGGCGGCTCAGCGAGGCCCTGCGCCGCGCGGGCTGAGATCCCGGTCCCCCGCTCCCCACTCCCCCGTCGGCACCACCGGCAGGCCGCTCCAGCGTCGCAGCGGTCCGGCCGGTACGAAGAGGTCCGGGGCCGGTACGGAACACCTGATGATCGGCCGACGAGCCGTATCAGGCGGCTGAGCCGCGTCATGCCCTCCCGTACACGGCGAAGAGGCCCCTCCCGACTGGGAAGGGCCTCTTCGTTTCTCCATGTACCCCCGACCGGATTCGAACCGGCGCTACCGCCTTGAGAGGGCGGCGTGCTAGGCCGCTACACAACGGGGGCTCCGCAGAGGGAATCTGCGCTGGGCTACCAGGACTCGAACCTAGACTAAATGAACCAGAATCACTCGTGCTGCCAATTACACCATAGCCCATGGTGGTTCAGACCAGTACCCCCGACCGGATTCGAACCGGCGCTACCGCCTTGAGAGGGCGGCGTGCTAGGCCGCTACACAACGGGGGCCCTAGCGATCCTGCATCGACGCATCCGGGAGCGACCCGAAGACATCGGAGAGAAGGATCTGTACCCCCGACCGGATTCGAACCGGCGCTACTGCCTTGAGAGGGCAGCGTGCTAGGCCGCTACACAACGGGGGCTCCGCAGAGAGATCTGCGCTGGGCTACCAGGACTCGAACCTAGACTAACTGAACCAGAATCAGTCGTGCTGCCAATTACACCATAGCCCACCAAAACTCAACCCCCGGTGGGGGGTTTTGTTTGGTTTGCGCTTCCCGCCGGGCCCTTCGGCCCTCTCGGGCGGCGC
Source organism: Streptomyces hebeiensis (assembly GCF_052983195.1). Taxonomy (NCBI): domain Bacteria; kingdom Bacillati; phylum Actinomycetota; class Actinomycetes; order Kitasatosporales; family Streptomycetaceae; genus Streptomyces; species Streptomyces hebeiensis. The sequence goes on along the minus strand of NZ_CM129812.1, from coordinate 5,819,782 downwards.
AGGAAGAACATTACCCGATCGCGGACACCGCTCCAAAACGGCTATCCGCGTGGTCAGGGCGCGCCGGTGTCGACCGCCCGGGCCCTGTATCGCCGTAGGCCCGACCGAACGCCGAGGACCGCCGTACGCGCATACGCGCCGCGGGACGCCGAAGGGCGGCCACCGGGTCACAGTGGCCGCCCTCGAGCACGTCAGCGGGGCACGCGCGGGCGACGCTCAGCCCGCGAGCTTCGCGAGCGCGGCGTCGATCCGGGCCAGTGCGCGCTCGCGGCCCAGGACTTCCAGGGACTCGAAGAGCGGCAGCCCGACCGTGCGGCCCGTGGTGGCGACGCGGACCGGGGCCTGGGCCTTGCCCAGCTTCAGGCCGTGCTCCTCGCCGGCCGCGAGGACCGCGTTCTTGAGGGACTCCGCCGCCCACTCCGCCTCGGCGAGCTTCGCGCGGGCGGTGGCCAGCAGGGCGTCCGCGCCCGGCTTCATGGCCTTCGCCCAGGACGCCTCGTCCGCCACCGGCTCGTCGAGGAAGAGGAAGTCGACATTGGCGGTGATGTCCGACAGGACGGTCAGCCGGGTCTGGGCCAGCGGGGCCAGGGCCTCGAAGGCCGCCGGGTCGAAGGCCTCCGGGGCCCAGGGCGCGTGCGGCGCCTTCAGCCAGGGTCCGCACGCCTCGATGAACGTCTTCACGTCCAGCCCTCGGATGTGGTCGGCGTTGATCGCCTCGGCCTTCTTCAGGTCGAAGCGCGCCGGGTTCGCGTTCACGTCGGCGATGTCGAAGGCGGCGACCATCTCCGGTACGGAGAAGATGTCGCGGTCGGCGGCGAGCGACCAGCCGAGCAGCGACAGGTAGTTGAGCAGGCCCTCGGGCAGGAACCCGCGCTCGCGGTAGAGGTTGAGGGACGACTGCGGATCGCGCTTGGAGAGCTTCTTGTTGCCCTCGCCCATCACGTACGGCAGGTGGCCGAAGGCCGGCACGTCCTTGGCCAGGCCCAGCTCGATCAGCGCCTTGTACAGCGCGATCTGGCGCGGGGTGGAGGAGAGCAGGTCCTCGCCGCGCAGGACGTGGGTGATCTCCATCAGGGCGTCGTCGACGGGGTTGACGAGCGTGTAGAGCGGGGCGCCGTTGGCGCGGACGATGCCGTAGTCCGTGACGTTCTCCGGCGCGAACGTCAGCTCGCCGCGGACGAGGTCGGTGAAGGTGATCGGCTCGTCGGGCATCCGGAAGCGCACGATGGACGCCCGCCCCTCGGCCTCGTACGCGTCCTTCTGCTCGGCGGTGAGGTCCCGGCAGTGGCCGTCGTAGCCGGAGGGCCGGCCGGCCGCACGGGCGGCCTCGCGGCGGGCGTCCAGCTCCTCGGTGGTGCAGTAGCAGTGGTACGCGTGCCCGGCCGCCAGCAGCTTGGCGGCGGTGTCGCGGTAGACGTCCATCCGCTGGGACTGGCGGTACGGCGCGTGCGGGCCGCCCACCTCCGGGCCCTCGTCCCAGTCGAGCCCGAGCCAGCGCATCGCGTCGAGCAGCTGCTCGTACGACTCCTCCGAGTCGCGCGCCGCGTCGGTGTCCTCGATGCGGAAGACCATGGTGCCGCCGCTGTGGCGGGCGAACGCCCAGTTGAACAGGGCGGTGCGGACCAGGCCCACATGGGGGTTGCCGGTCGGGGAGGGACAGAAACGAACACGCACGGGTGCGTTAGCCACGCTTGATCACCTTGTTGGTGAGAGTGCCGATGCCTTCGATGGTGACGGCGACCTCGTCGCCGACGGTGAGCGGGCCGACCCCCGCGGGGGTGCCCGTGAGGATGACGTCGCCCGGGAGCAGCGTCATGGCCTCGGTGATGTGGACGACCAGGTCCTCGATCGAGCGGATCATCTCGCTCGTCCGGCCGAGCTGGCGCTGCTCCCCGTTGACCGTGCACTGGATCGCGAGGTCGGAGGGGTCGAGGTCGGTCTCCACCCAGGGGCCGAGCGGGCAGGAGGTGTCGAAGCCCTTGGCGCGGCTCCACTGCTTCTCGCGGCGCTGCGTGTCGCGGGCGGTGACGTCGTTGGCGCAGGTGTAGCCGAGGATCACGTCCCGGACGCGCTCGCGCGGGACCTCCCGGCACATGCGGCCGATGACGACGGCCAGTTCGGCCTCGTAGTGCACCTCGGTCGAGAAGGAGGGGTACTCGATCGCGTCGCCCGAGCCGATCACCGAGGTGGTCGGCTTGAGGAAGGCGACCGGGACCTCGGGGACCTCGTTGCCGAGTTCCGCCGCGTGCTCCGCGTAGTTGCGGCCGATGCCGACGACCTTGTTGGGCAGCACGGGCGGCAGGAGCCTGACCTTGCTCAGCGGGACCTTGGTGCCCGACAGCTCGAAGTCGGCGTACGGAATGCCCTTGATGATGTCGAGGACGAGGCCGGCGGGGTCGCCGGTGCCTTCGCCCTCGACCGCGCCGAAGGCGACATTGCCGTCGATGGAGAATCTGGCGATGCGCACGGGATGCTGTCGCCCCTCACTTGCTCGCTGGTCTGGAGACTGACGCTCCAGGCTAACGCGATGTGAAGGGGCGGCCCGGCGCTTCAGGGGCCGTCTGCCCCCGGGTGAGGGACACGGCCGGAGGCGGGCGCCGGGGGGACACGGGGCTTCGGGCGGGCGCGTGGCCGGCGCCCGGCGCTCGCGCGGACGCCGCGCGCGGACGGGGCGATCCGTGCGCGGTGAACGCCGGCCGTCCGGTGCGCGTACTCAAGGGGGACCGGTCGCGGCCGGCCGGGAACTTATCGGTCGGCCGGGACGTCCATCAGGATCGTACGGCGAGGGTTGGCGGTCCGGTTCGGCAGCGCGACGGAGTGCTCCGGACGCTCCGCGGACAGCAGGGCCTCGGTGTCCTTCAGGTGCGCCAGCGTGGTGCGGCGCGGATTGGCGGTGCTGCGGAACGTCATCGTCGTCTTCATCTGTGGCGTCAGACCTTGTCGCGTGTGAGGGCGCCCGGGGCGCTGCTTGTCGGATGTGCCATCCCTGTAAAGGGTCAGGCTAAACATCCAATTCCCCACGAACACCGGGACCTTTCGGCGATCTCTCTGTGAGTTTGCTCACCAATCGTCCGGCATTTCGGCCATAGCGGACGCAGGCGAGTGATCACCGAAACGGACATTGCGTAGCCGAACGAGGCATTCCGCTGTCGATCATGCGGACTGGGACACCCCCCACCCCCGCGGGTCTCGTCAATAAAAGTCCGATTCCTCCGCGAACACTTTCTACGGCTCGTGACGCGACGCTCACACGCTGTCATTCAGGTGACAGTCCCACCTGCGGCCCTTGTTGGAGATCCGCCACTGTGCTGGAATTCCCACCACCGCCGCGGGTTTGAACAGCCGGCGCGAGGGCGCGACGCAGCGCCGAGTGGCGGTGGAGAAGGGGAGCAGCGCCGGTCACTCACGACCACCATGGGGAGCTTCTCGGCGCCCCACAAAGCCGACACCGCCCCTCCGCCACGCGGAGGGGCGCCTGGTCCAGAGGTTGCGACACTAGTGCAGGGACGTTTCAAGAGGGATGGCAGTGCTGCGGCGGAGCAGGAGCCCCGCGGCGGGTCCGATCGCGGCTCCTCGCCCCAGCACACCCCGAACCCGGGTACGGCGCCCTCCGGGCCGTCGGCTCCCTCGGGCGAGAGCGGCGGCCGCGGCACGCGTCCCGGTGCGGGCGCCGGTGGCGGCAAGCCCTCGGTGGCGCCCAAGTCCGCCCCGCAGCCGGCCCCGGAGACCATCACGACCGGCGACCCCGGCTCCCGGATAGCGCTGCGCAACTGGCGCATCAGCACCCGCCTCGTGGCGCTGCTCACCCTGCCGGTCGTCGCGGCGACCACGCTGGGCGGTCTGCGGATCAACCAGTCGCTCGACGACATCCAGCAGCTGGAGCACATGCAGCTGCTGACGAAGCTGACCAAGGAGGCGACCGACCTCTCCATCGCGCTCCAGGCGGAGCGCGACGAGTCGGCCGGGCCGCTGCGCAACGGCGCGGGCGCCGACGACTTCAAGGTGGGCGACCGCCGCACGAAGACCGACCGGGCGAAGCTGGCGTTCCTCGACGCCACGCGGCAGATCGGCAACACGGACAACGATCAGGCGCTGGAGAGCATCCGCGCCAACGCCAACCAGATCGCCACCCAGGTCAACAAGATCAACGAGATCCGCCGGGACGCGTACACCAACGCCGAGGCGAACTCGCTGACGGTCGACGCCTACAGCCAGCTGATCGAGTCGCTGCTGAGCCTCTCGCAGGACATGGCGCAGGCGACCAGCAACCCGGACATGATCAAGCGGACCCGCGCGCTGGCGGCGTTCTCCTCCGCCAAGGAGTACGCCTCCATCCAGCGGGCGATCATCGCCGCCTCGCTGCCGGCCACGCCCTCGAAGAAGGGCGACCTCACCGAGAACGACCGGCTCTACGGTCTGGCCGCGGCCAGCAAGGAGAAGAACGCCCTCACCTCCTTCACCCAGCTGTACGAGTCGATGGGCGGCGACGCCGAGGAGCTGATGGCTCCGCTCAACGGCCAGGGCAACCCCGAGATCCAGGCGTCCGAGAAGTACGCCGACCGGGTGCTCGACCGGCAGGACGGCCTCGCGAACCAGCCCAACCGCTCGTACCTGGACTGGACCGACCAGGCGTCCACGCGGATCAACGCGATGAAGACCATCGAGGCCACGCTGCTGGGCGAGATGGAGAGCAAGGCCCGCGAGCTGCGCTCCGAGTCGCAGCAAGAGGCGATCTTCAACGCGGCGCTGATCGTCGTCGTCCTCGGGGTCTCGCTCGTCGGCGCGTTCGTGGTGGCCCGGTCCATGATCCGCTCGCTGCGCCGGCTCCAGGACACGGCGACGAAGGTCGCCCAGGACCGGCTGCCCGAGCTGGTCAAGCAGCTCTCCGAGGCGGACCCGCAGGACGTCGACACCTCCGTCGAATCGGTCGGTGTGCACTCCCGGGACGAGATCGGTCAGGTCGCCACGGCCTTCGACGACGTGCACCGCGAGGCGGTCCGGCTGGCCGCCGAACAGGCGCTGCTGCGGGGCAACGTCAACGCGATGTTCACCAACCTCTCGCGCCGCAGCCAGGGCCTGATCCAGCGTCAGCTGTCGCTGATCTCCGAACTGGAGTCGCGCGAGGCCGACCCGGACCAGCTCTCCTCGCTGTTCAAGCTGGACCACCTCGCCACGCGTATGCGCCGTAACGGTGAGAACCTGCTGGTCCTCGCCGGTGAGGAGCCCGGCCGCCGGTGGACCCGTCCGGTGCCGCTGGTCGACGTGCTCCGTGCCGCCGCCTCCGAGGTGGAGCAGTACGAGCGCATCGAACTGGCCTCCGTGCCCACCACCGAGGTCGCCGGCCGCGTCGTCAACGACCTCGTGCACCTCCTCGCCGAGCTGCTGGAGAACGCGACGTCGTTCTCGTCGCCGCAGACGAAGGTCCGCGTCACCGGTCACGCCCTGCCCGACGGGCGGGTGCTCGTCGAGATCCACGACACCGGTATCGGCCTGTCGCCCGAGGACCTCGCGGCGATCAACGAGCGCCTCGCCTCGCCGCCGACCGTGGACGTCTCGGTCTCGCGCCGCATGGGTCTGTTCGTCGTCGGCCGGCTGTCCCTGCGGCACGGCATCCGGATCCAGCTGCGCCCCTCCGACTCCGGCGGCACGACCGCGCTGGTCATGCTGCCGGTCGATGTCGCGCACGGGAACAAGAAGAGCCCGCTGGGGCGGCCAGGGGGCCAGGGCGGTCCCGGCGGCCAGGGAGCCGGGGCCGGTGCGGCCCAGGGACCCCGCCCCGGTGCCGACGGCCCGTCCGCCGCGCCCGGCGGCCAGCTCGGCGGCGCCCCGCAGCGCGGGCAGGTGGGTGCCGGCGCGGGCCCGCGGGTCGCGCTGCCGCCCCGCGACGGCACTCCGGGCGGTGGCCAGGGACGGCCGCGGCAGGGCCAGGACTCGGGTCACTCCGACTTCTTCAGCCAGAACGCCTTCGGTCCCTCCTCGCAGGGGCAGGGCGGCGGCCGGGGCGGCCAGCACGGACCGGGGCAGTCCGGTCCCGGCCGGCAGGGCCCGGGCCATGACGACCGTACCGCCGGCACCGGCCAGGCGGGCCGCCCCGGCGACAACCGGAACGTCTTCCAGCCGGGCGACGCGCCCGACCGCGGCCGGCAGCTCCCGCCGCCCGGCGGACCGCGGGCCGAACTGCCCGGCGGCACGCCGCAGCCACGCTCCCAGGGCGCCGGCTGGGGCGACGACCGGAACTCCCCCTTCCAGCGCCCCCCGGTGGACGCCCCGCGCGGCCACGAGGAGCACGACGCCACCGGCCGGTTCCCGCAGGCGGACGACCGCCAGGGCCCCGGCGCCACGGCGGAGTTCCCCCGCCCCGACTTCCAGGGGCCCCGGCCCGGCGCGGACCAGCCCCGCGGCGACCAGGACCCGGCCGCCACCGCCCAGTTCCCGCGGCCCGACTTCAACGCCCCCGCGCCGACCGGTTATCAGGGCGGCGGCTACCAGGCGGACCAGGGCGACCAGGGCAACCGGCAGGGATACGGCGACCGCCAGGGATACGGCGACCGTTCCGACGGCCGTGTCCAGCAGGACTACGACGCCCCTCGCCGGGACATGGCCTCCGGGCAGCAGGGTTTCGCCGCCCCGCGGCCCCCGGCGCCCGCCCCGGTGCCCGGTTCCGAGGGCGGTTACCGGCCGCCGAGCCTGCCGCCGCAGCCGCAGCCCGAGGCGCTGCCGCCGGCCGCCGGGCCGGGGGACGGCCGTACGCCCCTGTACGACACGCTGGAGACCAACTGGTTCCACGGGTCGCGGCAGGAGGAGGCCCCGCGGCCGCCGGAGACGACGGCGTACGACCAGGGCCGGGGCCAGGACACGGGCCAGGACCGGGATCCGGGTCGGCACGGCGGCTCCGACCTGCCGCCCATGCCGCGCCGCGAGCCCGGCGCGTCCGGCACCCAGGGCTCTTCCCCGACCGACCGCACGGGCGGTGGCACGAACGGCTCGGGAAGCTACGGCCCGGGTGACACCGGAAGCTTCGGCTCGGGAAGCTTCGGCACAGGTGACACGGGAAGCTTCGGCCCGGGCGGCACGAACCGCTCCGGCGGCTTCGGCTCCCGTGACACCTCCACCGACAGCTTCGGCGTCGCGAGTTCCATCAGCTCCACCGGCCCCGCCGGTTCGCCGGGTTCCTCCGGTACGCCGCGCGGCGGTTTCGGTACGAACGGCTCGGGCCGCAACGGCTTCGGCGACGGCCCGGGGACGGGCGGCCAGGGGACGGGCGGCTCGGGCATCAGCGCCCCGGGTGCCCAGGGCGTCGGCGCCAACTCCTCCTGGCGCACGTCGCCCAACGACGAGCTGGTGCGCCAGGCCGAGCGGGCCAAGAAGCCCCAGTCGGGCGGAATCACCACCTCCGGCCTGCCCCGCCGCGTTCCGCGTGCCAATCTGGTACCCGGCACCGCCCAGGAGCAGAACAATCAGACGGCCGGTCCGCAGGTCTCGCGTGCGCCCGCTGACGTACGCGGCCGGCTGACCAACCTCCGTCGGGGTATCCAGCAGGGGCGTCAGGCGGGCAACACCGGCCCGACGAACAATGGCTTCAACCTCGGCAACTCTCACCAGCAGGAGCGTTAGTTGAGTCCGATGAGTCAGGCCGCGCAGAATCTGAACTGGTTGATCACCAATTTCGTGGACAACACCCCCGGGGTGTCGCACACGGTGGTGGTCTCCGCGGACGGACTTCTCCTGGCCATGTCCGAGGGCTTCCCCCGCGACCGCGCCGACCAGCTCGCGGCCGTGGCGTCCGGTCTGACCTCGCTGACCGCGGGGGCGTCCCGGATATTCGAAGGCGGCCCGGTCAACCAGACGGTGGTGGAGATGGAGCGCGGCTTCCTCTTCATCATGTCCGTCTCCGACGGTTCGTCGCTGGCCGTGCTCGCACACCCCGAGTGCGACATCGGCCTCGTGGGGTACGAAATGGCCCTCCTGGTCGACCGCGCCGGTACGGTACTCACCCCGGACCTGCGCGCCGAGCTCCAGGGAAGTCTGCTGCACTGAGGCCTCGAAGGAACGACCCCAGCTCATCAACCGTCAGGCCGCCCACCGGCCCCCCACCGGCCCAGTCAGACGGCACGCAGACATCTTGCTGTCACGCCCGGAGGATTCATGACCCCGCCACCCGCCCCTCACGATCCGTACGGCGCCTCGATCGACGCGTCGTACGGAGCTGAGGGCGACCAGCCGCTGGTCCGCCCGTACGCCATGACCGGCGGCCGGACCCGGCCGCGCTACCAGCTCGCCATCGAGGCACTGGTCAGCACGACCGCCGACCCCGCGCATCTCGCCACCCTGCTCCCCGAGCACCAGCGGATCTGCCACCTGTGCCGGGAGGTCAAGTCCGTGGCGGAGGTGTCGGCCCTGCTGACGATGCCGCTCGGGGTGGCGCGCATTCTCGTGGCCGACCTGGCGGAAGCGGGCATGGTGGCCATTCATCAGCCAGGCAACGGAGACGCCGGCGGTACGCCGGATGTGACACTGCTCGAAAGGGTGCTCAGTGGACTTCGCAAGCTCTAGCGGCGGTGCGGGCCGATCTACCACCAGCGCGAAGATCGTGGTGGCGGGCGGCTTCGGCGTGGGCAAAACCACGTTCGTCGGCGCCGTCTCGGAGATCAACCCGCTGCGTACCGAAGCCGTCATGACCAGCGCCTCCGCAGGCATCGACGACCTCACCCACACCGGAGACAAGACCACCACCACCGTGGCCATGGACTTCGGACGCATCACCCTCGACCAAGACCTCATCCTCTACCTCTTCGGCACCCCCGGACAGGACCGCTTCTGGTTCATGTGGGACGACCTCGTACGCGGCGCCATCGGCGCCGTCGTCCTCGTCGACACCCGCCGCCTCGCCGACTGCTTCCCCGCCGTCGACTACTTCGAGAACTCAGGACTCCCCTTCGTCATCGCCCTCAACGGCTTCGACGGACACCAGCCCTACACCCCCGACGAAGTACGCGAAGCACTCCAGATCGGCCCCGACACCCCCATCATCACCACCGACGCCCGCCACCGCGCCGACGCCAAAAGCGCGCTGATCACCCTCGTCGAACACGCCCTCATGGCACGACTCAAGTAGACGTGCGCCTACGGAAGTTGCCGTAGCGTGCTACGGAGGTGGGCTATGTCCTTTGACACAGCCCACCTCCGTGTTCATAACATTTCGACAGAGAATTCACGCCCCCCGGACACCCCACGCACTCGTCCGGTGCCGCTGCGCGCACACCAGCCCCGTCTTTTGACGGGGCTCGCTCTTTATGCCCGTTTCATGTGAGGCTTGGACCACTTGGAATGGCCGGTTCCCGCTGTTTGGATTGGAACCCTTCCCCATGCTGGAATTCCGGAGACTCCCGAGGAGTGCGGCTCGTACGAGACGGCCCTGAGACGGCCCGAGAACACACACGGCACAGCGTAGGTGCCGACGCCGAGAGGTTGTTGGTCGAGTGAGGCGAAGCAAGACGAGCTCCGCGGAGCAGCAGGCGCGGGGCAACTTCACCCCGCCGCCGCGCGCAGCGGCGCCGCCTGCGGCCGGATCCGGCCCTCCCGGGCGGGCCGGTCGAGGGGGTGCCTCCGACGGCACCGCGCCCGCGGGCGGCAAGGCCGCCGAGGGCGGTGCGACCGGAGGCCGCCCGTCCGGTGCCCGTCCCGCCTCCGGCCCTCGCGCCGGCGACGCCGGCCCTCCGGCGCCCGGCAGCTCCAGCCGCCTCTCCCCGCGCAACTGGCGGGTGCCCACCCGGCTGAACGCCATTCTCCTCATACCCGTCCTGGTCGGCCTCATCATGGGCGGCTTCCAGGTCAAGTCCTCGGTCGACACCTGGCAGCAGGCGCAGGACGCCGAGAGCACGGCGCTCGTCGTCCGGGCCGCCTCCGAATACGCCCAGGCGGTGCTCAACGAGCGCGACCTCACGGCGCAGCCGCTGCTGACCAACAAGCGGGACGCGCCGGTCGTCGCCCAGGCCCGTTCGGCCACGGACGCCGCCAAGAAGCAGTTCGACCTGGTGGTGCGGGACATGCCCGCGGACGAGGGTCTGGAACGCCGGCTCAGCCTGTTCCGCGGCGAAGAGCCCAAGCTGGAGGCCATCAGGAAGACCGCGTACACGGCGGGTGTCGAGACGCCCGACAAGACCGGTGACAACGGGGGCCCGGTGGCGACCGAAGAGGGGTACGTGCTGGTGCAGCACTCCCTGATGGAGTTCGCCAACGAGCTGCAACTGGGCACGGGCAACATCACCAGCTACGGCCGTACCGTCTACGCGGTCCAGCTGGCCAAGGCCGCCGAGTCGCTCCAGCGCTCCATCGGGATGCACCTGCTGGTCCGGCCGAGCCAGAAGGACGACGTCAGGAACGGCCAGGCGATCGCCTTCTCCTCGTACGCCTATCTGGAGGACATCGCCATCGGCGAGTACCTCTCCGCGGGCACCGAGGCGGACACCGTCAAGCTCCAGGACGTGATGAAGCGGCAGGCCGCCGAGGGGGCGAAGAAGATCACCGCCGCCGAGCAGCAGGCCGCGGCGGCCGGCCAGGACTTCAAGGCCCCGCCGACCCAGGAGGGTTCGGTCTACGACGGGATGGTCGCCGCGATCGCGAGCGGGGACAGCCCGGAGCAGCTCGCGCGGCGCGGGGTCACCCCGGAGACCTGGATGGCCGCCTCCACCGCGAAGTTCGACGGTTACTCGGTCATCGAGAAGGACCTGGTCGACCGGGCGGTGGCCGACGCGGCGCAGATCGCCGACGAGGCCAGGAACGACGCCATCACCAACGGTGCCGTCACGGTGGTCGCGCTGCTGGCCGCGTTCATCCTGGCCGGGATGATGGCGCGGCAGATGAGCAACTCCATGCGCTCGCTGCGCACGGCCGCCTTCGGCGTCGCCGAGCAGCGGCTGCCGATGCTCGTCGACCAGCTCTCGCGCACCGAACCGGGCCTGGTGGACACCCGTGTCCAGCCGATCCCGATCGATTCGCGCGACGAGATCGGCGAGGTGGCCCGCGCCTTCGACCAGGTGCACCGCGAGGCCGTCCGGCTGGCCGCCGAGCAGGCCATGCTGCGCGGTAACGTGAACGCGATCTTCACCAACCTCTCACGGCGCAACCAGTCGCTGATCGAGGGCCAGTTGACCCTGATCTCCGACCTGGAGAACCACGAGGCCGACCCGGACCAGCTGGAGAACCTCTTCAGGCTGGACCACCTGGCGACCCGTATGCGCCGCAACGGGGAGAACCTGCTGGTCCTCGCGGGTGAGGAACCCGGCCGCCGGTGGAACGAGCCGGTGCCGCTGGTGGACGTCCTGCGTGCCGCCTCCTCCGAGGTGGAGTCCTACGAGCGCATCGAACTGTCGGGTGTCCCGGAGACCGAGATCCACGGCCAGGCGGTGACCGACCTGGTGCACCTGCTGGCGGAGCTGCTGGAGAACGCCACGACGTTCTCCTCGCCGCAGACCAAGGTGCGCGTCACCGCGACCCGGCTGCCCGACGGCCGGGTGATGATCGAGATCCACGACAAGGGCATCGGCCTGACCGCCGAGGACTTCGCGGACATCAACCACAAGCTGGCCAACCCTCCGACGGTGGACGCGTCCGTCTCGCAGCGCATGGGTCTGTTCGTGGTGGGCCGGCTCGCCGACCGGCACGGCATCCGGGTCCAGCTGCGCCCCTCGGGCGAGCAGGCGGGCACGACCTCGCTGGTCATGCTCCCGGACGCGATCACGCACGGCGGCGGTGGCGAACCGGCCGCGCAGGAGACCGACTTCACGGTCTCGCAGATCACCCGGGACGAGCCGGCCGGGCCCGCGGCCGAGCTGGGCTTCCGGCCCGACGCGCCGATGCTGACGGCGGCGGACCTGGGCTTCGACGACTCCCGGTACGAGCAGCCCGTGGAGCGGACCGCCGAGCAGCCCGCGATCGTCGACGACGTGCGGCCCGTCCCCGGCGGGGACGAGGAGCGGGCCGCGCCGGCGACACCGCGGCAGACCGGCGGGCCGCTCTTCGGCGACCAGGTGGACGGCGGCTACCGCGCGCCGGCCGAGGGCCCGTACGCCCCGGCCGGCGACCAGGGCGGTTTCGGCGCCGCGAGCGGACCGGCGGCTCCCACCGGTGCCGGGCCCTACGGTGACGGCCCGGCCGGCCCGGTGGGCCAGGTCGGCTCGTATCAGCCGCAGGACACCTCGTTCGACGCGGGATTCCCCCCGGAGTCCCCCGCCGGCTTCCCGCCCGCACCGGCGACCGGGGCGGGCTACCCGGCCGGCGGCTATGCGGAAGCCCCCTACGACGGTCCGCAGGGCGCTGAGCAGCCGTACGGCGACGACTTCGCCGCCCAGCCCCAACAGGGCGGCTGGAACGGCCGGAACGCTTTCCAGGACCCGTACGGGACCGGGCAGCGAACGGAAGCGGAATCAGCCGAGGACGCTCCCGGGAACGGCCAGGACCACGTAGGCTTTGCCCGTCCGGGGCCCTCCCCGAGTTCCAGTCACTCACTCACGGACGCCGGTCTGCCGCGCCGTGGCGCCGGCCGCCCGCAGTCACAGCCATGGGATGCCACCCCCGCCGGTCAGGACAGCGGGTCCGACGGGCAGTCCGGCGGGCCCGTGGGGGCGCCCCTGGACCCCCTGGGCGACGAGGCCCGGGGCGGCGCGTCGCTGTTCGGCGGCGGCCCGGCCGGCGGCACTGGCCTGCTCGACGGCGGGGGCCGGACCGGCGGCGGGGCAGCCACCGAGGACATCGGGCCGGCGGACGACGGGCGGACCGAGACGGCCGGTACCGAGGACTGGCAGCAGCGCAACGACGCCCGCTGGCAGCGGGCCGAGCAGCTGCGCGAACCGAAGGCCGGCGGGGTCACCTCCTCCGGCCTCCCCCGCCGCGTGCCCAAGGCCAACCTGGTCGAGGGTGCGGCGGAGCAGTCCACGAAGAGCGGCCCGCAGGTTTCCCGCTCCCCGGAGGACGTGCGCGGCAGGTTGAGCAACCTGCTGAGCGGCGTCCAGCGGGGACGCAACGCGGGAGCGGACACGAACGGACCGGGCCAGGGCCCGGGCAGTACCTACAACCAGGAGCGTTAGTGTGAGCCCGATGAGCCAGGCGGCGCAGAACTTGAACTGGTTGATCACCAACTTTGTGGACAACACCCCCGGGGTGTCCCACACGGTGGTGGTCTCCGCCGACGGACTCCTGCTGGCCATGTCCGAAGGATTCCCGCGCGACCGCGCCGATCAGCTCGCGGCTGTGGCGTCCGGTCTGACCTCGCTGACGTCCGGGGCCTCCCGGATCTTCGAAGGCGGTGCCGTCAACCAGACCGTCGTCGAGATGGAGCGTGGCTTCCTCTTCATCATGTCCATCTCCGACGGCTCCTCGCTGGCCGTACTCGCCCACCCCGAGGCGGACATCGGGCTGGTGGGGTACGAGATGGCGCTCCTGGTCGACCGCGCCGGTACCGTTCTCACTCCGGACCTGCGCGCCGAGCTCCAGGGGAGTCTGCTGAACTGACAGACAGTGCGCGCCCGGCCACCGCACCATTAAGGTGCGGTGGCGCGGCTCCAGAGGGACAGGAACCGGCGACCGGCAGTCGGAGGAGGACACGTGGCTACACCCCCAGGCGGACACCCCTATGACGGTGGCCTCCGGTCCCCGGGCGAACAGGCCCGGAACCGTTTCAACTTTCCCTCCACGCCGAGTCGGCAGAGCGGGCAGGGCGGCACGGACGGCGGAGCGGGTCAGGACGGCACCGGAGGCATGCCCCGGCGCCACCCCGTGTATCAACAGCCGCCCGAGCGACAACCGTACGAACAGCCGCCCCAAGGCCCGCCCGTGTCCCCGCACTTGGGACAGCCTTACGAGGAGCCCGCGCCGCGGCAGTCGTACGGGGACCACGGGCAGCAGGAGTACAGCGGACACGAGCCGTACGAACAGCCCGCCCCGCAGGGGCAGTCGTACGAGCAGTCCGCGTCACAGCCGTACGAGTCCCAGCCCTACGAGCGGCAGGCCCCGCAGCCGGCGCGGCAGCAGCAGCCGCAGTCCGAGGAACGGCCCGCCGGGCAGCGGCCGTTCGAGCAGAACCGGAGCCGGCCGGCGGAGGAGCCGCGCCGCTCCCCGGAACCCTCCATGGGCACGCACAACCCGTTGGTGCGCCCGTACGCCATGACCGGCGGCCGGACCCGGCCGCGTTACCAGCTCGCCATCGAGGCGCTGGTCAGTACGACCGCCGATCCGTCGCAATTGCACGGGCAGTTGCCCGAGCACCAGCGGATCTGCCGCTTGTGTATCGAGATCAAATCGGTCGCCGAGATTTCGGCGCTCCTCTCCATTCCCCTCGGCGTGGCCCGGATCCTCGTAGCCGACCTGGCGGAGGCCGGCCTCGTCGCCATTCACCAGCCCGGCGGCGACGAGTCCGTCGGTGGTCAGCCAGATGTGACACTGCTCGAAAGGGTGCTCAGTGGACTTCGCAAGCTCTAGCGGCGGTGCGGGCCGATCTACCACCAGCGCGAAGATCGTGGTGGCGGGCGGCTTCGGCGTGGGCAAAACCACGTTCGTCGGCGCCGTCTCGGAGATCAACCCGCTGCGTACCGAAGCCGTCATGACCAGCGCCTCCGCAGGCATCGACGACCTCACCCACACCGGAGACAAGACCACCACCACCGTGGCCATGGACTTCGGACGCATCACCCTCGACCAAGACCTCATCCTCTACCTCTTCGGCACCCCCGGACAGGACCGCTTCTGGTTCATGTGGGACGACCTCGTACGCGGCGCCATCGGCGCCGTCGTCCTCGTCGACACCCGCCGCCTCGCCGACTGCTTCCCCGCCGTCGACTACTTCGAGAACTCAGGACTCCCCTTCGTCATCGCCCTCAACGGCTTCGACGGACACCAGCCCTACACCCCCGACGAAGTACGCGAAGCACTCCAGATCGGCCCCGACACCCCCATCATCACCACCGACGCCCGCCACCGCGCCGACGCCAAAAGCGGCCTGATCACCCTCGTCGAACACGCCCTCATGGCACGACTCCGGTAGGTCCCACGCGTACGCCGAACGGCCCCGCACTCCTGGTGAGTGCGGGGCCGTTCGGCGTACGCGTGCGTGTGGGGCCGTGCCGCCGGGGTCAGCCCTGCCAGCTGTGCGGGGCGCGGAAGCCGGGCGTGCGCTCCAGGCGGCGCCAGCCGGCCGTGGAACGGGCCCGGTGGACGGCGCCGGGGGCGGTGGCGGGAACGGCGGCGGCGCGCGCCATCAGGACGGCGGTGATGGCGGCGAGTTCCTCGGGGCCGGCCTGCCCCTTCTCGACGCGCAGCAGGGACGTGTCGGTGGTGTCACTCATGGCGGTGTTTCTCCGTATGGTCGGCGGAAGGCTGAAGGCGGGCGGCACGGGCCCCGGGGCGGGCGAGGCGGGCAGTCGCGGCGCGACCCCGGGAACACGAGCCGTCGAGGGGTTTACTGGGGCGGGTTGCCGTGCTTGCGGGACGGCAGGTCCGCGTGCTTCGTACGGAGCATCGCGAGCGCGCCCGCGAGGATTTCCCGGGTCTCGGTGGGGTCGATCACATCGTCGACCAGACCGCGCTCCGCCGCGTAGTAGGGATGCATCAGCTCGGCCTTGTACTCCTTGACCATGCGGGCCCGCATGGCGTCGGAGTCCTCGGCCTCGGCGATCTGCTTACGGAAGATGACGTTGGCGGCGCCCTCGGCGCCCATCACCGCGATCTCGTTGGTGGGCCAGGCGTAGGTGAGGTCGGCGCCGATGGACTGGGAGTCCATGACGATGTACGCGCCTCCGTAGGCCTTGCGGAGGATCAGGGAGATCCGCGGCACGGTGGCGTTGCAGTACGCGTACAGCAGCTTGGCGCCGTGGCGGATGATGCCGCCGTGCTCCTGGTCGACGCCCGGCAGGAAGCCCGGGACGTCCAGCAGGGTGACGATGGGGATGTTGAACGCGTCGCACATCTGGACGAAGCGCGCGGCCTTCTCGGACGCCTCGATGTCCAGCACCCCGGCCAGCGACTGCGGCTGGTTGGCGACGATGCCGACGACCTGCCCGTCGATCCGGGACAGGGCACAGATGATGTTGCGGGCCCAGCGCTCGTGGATCTCCAGGTAGTCGCCGTCGTCGACGATCTCCTCGATCACCTTGTGCATGTCGTACGGGCGGTTGCCGTCCGCCGGGACGAGGTCGAGCAGCGCCTCGGAGCGGCGGTCCGCGGGGTCGTCGGAGGGGACCGAGGGCGGGTTCTCCCGGTTGTTCTGCGGGAGCAGCGAGAGCAGGTAGCGCACCTCGGCGATGCACGTCTCCTCGTCGTCGTACGCGAAGTGCGCGACACCGGAGGTCTCCGCGTGCACATCGGCGCCGCCGAGACCGTTCTGGGTGATCTCCTCACCCGTGACGGCCTTCACCACGTCGGGGCCCGTGATGAACATCTGCGAGGTGTCCCGGACCATGAAGACGAAGTCCGTGAGCGCCGGGCTGTAGGCGGCGCCGCCCGCGCACGGGCCGAGCATCACGCTGATCTGCGGAATGACACCGGAGGCGCGGGTGTTGCGCTGGAAGATCCCGCCGTAGCCGGCCAGCGCGGAGACGCCCTCCTGGATGCGGGCGCCCGCGCCGTCGTTCAGCGAGACCAGCGGTGCACCGGCCGAGATGGCCATGTCCATGATCTTGTGGATCTTGGTGGCGTGCGCCTCGCCGAGGGCGCCGCCGAAGATCCGGAAGTCGTGCGCGTACACGAAGACCGTGCGGCCCTCGACCGTGCCCCAGCCGGTGACGACTCCGTCGGTGTACGGCTTCTTCGCCTCGAGGCCGAAGCCGCTGGCGCGGTGCCTGCGGAGCTGCTCGACCTCCCGGAACGACCCCTCGTCGAGCAGCAGCTCCACGCGCTCGCGGGCCGTCAGCTTGCCCTTGGCGCGCTGGGCCTCGGTCGCGCGCTCGCTGGGGCCTTGGTGGGCCTGCTGGCGCAGGGCGTGCAGTTCGGCCACGCGGCCCCTGGTGTCTGCGGGCTCGCCGGTCGTCTCGTCCACTACGGTCATGTGCCAACCCTACGAACAACACGAAGGAAAACACGCCGTCGACTCCACACAGTCTCCCGACGGTATTCCTGGTGGGCCTTGACAGAACCGGGGTGTACACCGGCTGCCCGCACAGGAACGTACCCCTGGTACTTGTGGGGTTCCCCCAGATGGGGTGGCGCGCGGGCGTCGGCCGTGGGGCTGGTGGAGGCCGGCTCAGCGGAGTGTCATGGCGCAGCCGCGGGTGGCGCCGGCCGTGCCCGGGGTGATCCGTAGCCGTACGGTACGCCCCTCCGTCAGCACCTCGACCCCCGGGTCGTGGCCGGTCACCCGGGTCACGGCGCGGTCCCAGCCGATCTCCAGCGGCCGGCCAGTACGGGTGGGCTCGCTCACCCGGAGTGTGGCCGTCCGGCCGTGGACGACGGCGAGCACGCTCGCGGGGGCGGTCGCGGTGAGCGGACCGGCCGTACCGGGCTCCCAGAAGTTGGCGGCGACGCAGCCGAGGGAGGGCACGGCCACGGCCTGGACGGCGGGGGTGTTGGCGAGGACGGAGAGCCAGTGGCGGTCGGCGGCCCGGGCGGCGACCCGGGCGCGGGTGGCTCCGGGCATCAGGAGGTAGAGGTAGGAGGCGTCCACCGGGTCGGTGCCGTGGTCGAGCCAGAGGGTGCGGTAGCGGCGGGTGCGGCGTTCGGGGGTGCCGCCGGTGTTGATGTCCGACCAGGAGCCGGTGCGGTCCTCGGTGCGGGTCCTTACGGGTGCGCCACCGGGGAAGACCCAGCCGCCGTGCCCGGCCAGGTGGGCCCAGCGAGGCAGCGGCAGGCCTCCGGGGCCGCCCCCGGAGCCGTCCTCGGCTCCGGGGTCGAGGTCGGGGCCGGGAACGGCTCCGGTCCCGGGGCCGTTCCCGGCCCGGGAGTCGAGCGTGAAGCCGCCCGGTCCCCGCTCGCCCTCTGCCGGCTCCCCCAGGTTGCGGTTGTCCACGACGGTCTCCACCGGTACGCCGTCGGTCGCGGAGATCCCGGCGCCCAGGCAGATCACGGCGTCGTCCACGCAGAACCAGGACTTGCGGGCCCGCAGGCCGGAGCCGAGTCCCTCGAGGTGCTGGCCCACGGCGGCGAACCGGCCGTCCGTGGTGCCGCCGACCCACCGTACGTCCGGTTTGGGCTCCCCCCACTCGCCACCGGCCCCGTCCGCGAGCCGACGGGTGGAGACGGTCGTGCCGGGCAGCCGGTACGGGTCGACGGTGGGCCAGAACCAGTCGGTGTACTGGTCGTCCCGCTCCGGCGCGGCCCACCAGTAGAGCATTCCGGCGCCGGTGTGCCAGCCGCGCGGGTTCTCGCCGTTGCCGCACTCGTAGTGCGCGATCCGGTCGGAGGCCATGGCGATGTTCGCGGCCCAGCCCCCCGGCCCCCGGTGCACGGCCCGGCCCATCGCGGGGAACAGCCGGTGCCCGGCCGGCTCGGGGGCGGCGGGCACGTCGGCGGCGACGACGGCGTGCAGCCGGGCCAGTTCCGCGGTGTCGAACTGCCGGGCGCCGAGGACCGGGGAGACGGTGTTCCGCTCGATCCAGCCCTTGACCAGCCCCGTCCAGCGCTCGCGCTCGGCGGCCGAGGCCACGCCCATCAGCAACGGCAGGGCGGCGATGACCCCCTGACCGTGGAAGTGGTCGCCGCGCATGATCTGCCGCTCGTCGCCGAGGAGATGACCGCGGCTGACGGCTCGGCCGTTGACGCTGTCCATCATCAGCCCGTTGTGGATGAGCGGCGCGTAGGCGTGCTCGACACTGTCGAGGATGTTCTGCCGCGCCGGGTCCGTGACCTCCCAATCCGACCCGGCGAGCAGGCTGAACAACCGGCCGAGGCCGTCCAGCAGGACCTGGCCGTAGGTACCGGAGTACGCGACCCAGGTGTGCTGCACGTACGAACCGTCGGCGTAGAGCCCGTCGCCCTTCGTGACGTACGGGAAGACGGGCGACAGGCCGTCCCGCGCGAGGGCGGTCTTCGCGGGCGCCCGGCCGAGGATGCCGCGCAGGGCGACCGAACGGCAGAGGTCGACGCGGTTGGCGCCGGTGCTCACCCCCGAGTAGTCGGTGAGCAGGGAGTCGGGCAGGAAGTGGTCGACCGCCGCGCAGGCCGCGGCGCGCTGCGCGTCGGTGAGGTGGTCGTACAGGACGGCGACGAGGTCCATCAGCAGGCGGGGGCTGCCGATCTGCCACTCCCACCAGTTGCCGTAGGGGGTGGTGCCGGGCCGGTAGACGGTCGCGGCGAGATGGTCGAGGCCGCGCGTGACGTCGGCGAGGAGACCGGTGTCCCCGGTGAGCCCGGTGCCGGGCTGCGCGTACGCCCGGGCCATGGTCCACAGCCGGCCGTAGCCGCGGGTGATCCCGCTGGGCGGGTCGTACGGCAGGTCGGGCCAGAGGTGAGAGGCGGCGGGGGCCATCGACGTCCGGAACCGGGAAGCGAGCGCACCGGTCTCGGCGAGGCGGGAGGCGTACGGTTCCGCCTCCGGGTCGTATCCGGTGCCGAGCAGGAGCTCCACCCAGCGCGCCCGTAACGCGTCGTGGACGTCCTCCGCCCCGCCGCCACGCGCCGCACGCCCCGGGAACGCGAGCCCCCCGGCCGCGCCGGTGAGGAGGAACAGACGGCGGGACCAGTCGGGCGACGGCGACACGGGGCCTCCACGGGCGGGGCGTCGATCGGCTGACGCTTGTTTAGCACGGCCCCCAGGACCGGGCAACGGGCCCGGACGCCCCCTCCGGCCGGCTCCTTCCCCGCGCCCACCGCGCCCCCCGGGCCGCCCCACCTGTCCGCGCGACCTCTTACGCACGGCCGTCCCGGGCCGCCTGGTCCGCCGGGCGCTGGAAGGTGGTGTAGAGGAGCCAGAGCGAGGGGATCAGGAGCACCGCGCCCACGGCCGTGGCGATCAGGCACGCCGCCAGCACCGAGTCGACCGACGCCGAGGCCGCGACCGTGGTGCCGGGGACCAGCATGTACGGGTACTGGGCCACGCCCCACGCCCAGATGATGGCGGCCACCGCGAGCGCCGCCGCCGCGCGGGCGAGGACGTAGCGGTGTCGCAGCAGCAGGCCCAGGCCCACCACGCCCGCCACGGCGCTGACGATCACCACGCCGAGGGCACGGTGGGTGAGGCCGTGGAAGAGGACGGGCGCGTCCTGGTGGAGGATGCCGATGCCGGCGAGGGCGACCAGGCCGCTCAGCAGGCCGCTGGTCACCGCACGGCGGCGGAAGCCGCCTACCAGTTCGTGGTCGCCCTCCCGCGCGGCGTCGGCGCACAGGTAGACCGCCGCCAGATGCGCGCAGGTCAGCACGGCGAGGACACCGCCCAGCAGGGACGTCGGGTTGACCCAGCCGGTGACGATGTCACCCTTGGCGATGCCCGACGGCACCCGGCCGGAGGCGACACCCCCGGCCACCGTCCCCAGGAAGAACGGCGTGACCACCGACGACACCGCGAAGCACGCGCCGAACAGCCGCTGCTGCCACAGCTCCGTACTGGCCTTGCGGAACGCGAACGCCGCGCCGCGCGCGATGATGCCGAGTGCCGTGAGCGTCAACGGGATGTAGAGCGTGGACAGTACGGCGGCGAAGACGGGCGAGAAACCCGACCACAGCAGCACGAGCACGAAGATGAGCCAGACGTGGTTGGCCTCCCACACCGGGCCGATACTGTGCTCGATCAGCCGCCGCTGCGGGAGCCCCCGCCGCGACCGTCCGGCGAGCAGGTCCCACAGTCCGGCTCCGAAGTCGGCCCCGCCGAACAGCGCGTAGCAGGTCAGGCCGGCCCACATCACGGCCAGCATCACGTCGGCGAGCACAGTCGGTCACCTTTCGGGTCGGTGGTCGCGTTACGGCGTACGGTCGGCGCGGCAGGCACGGCGGGACCCGGCGATCCCGGTAAGGCCCGGCGGCGCGGGTGACGCGGGGGGCGGAACGCTCACACCACCGGATAGCGCTCGACATCGCTCTCCTGCGGCGCGACCGGGACCGGCGTGGCGCGGACCAGTCGCCTGAGCACGTACACCGTGGCCGCCGTCATCGCCGCGTAGACGATCAGTACCAGCCAGAGCCCCGCCATCAGGCCGGGCGCCGGGTTCACGGCCTCGCGCACGCGCATCACACCCCAGACGACCCATGGCTGCCGGCCCAGTTCCGTGACGCACCAGCCGCATTCGAGGGCGACGACGGCGGCGGGCCCGGCGATCGCCGCCAGCAGCAGGAAGAGCCTGGTCCAGGGGGAGCGCGCGGCCGTCAGCGGGCGTGCCGTGCGGCGGGCGTGCCACCAGGCGGCCAGCAGCCAGATCCCCATCGCGAGGAGGAAGAACCCGACGGCGACCATGATGTCGAAGGACAGGTGGACACCGGTCACGGCGGGCCAGTCGCCCCGTGGCACCTGGTCGAGGCCCTTGATGACGGTGTCGGGGCTGTAACCGACGAGCAGCGACAGGCCGTCGGGGATCTCCAGCCCGTACCGCAGTCGGTCGTCGCTCGTCGCGATGCCCCCGATGGTGAGCGGGACGTGGGAACCGGTGTGGAACACACCTTCCATGGCGGCGAGTTTGGCCGGCTGGTACGTGGCCAGGAAGCGCGCCGCCCAGTCCCCCACGACGATCTGGAACGGTGTGACGACGGCTCCCAGGACGAAGGGGAGGGCGAAACCGGCCCGGTGGTAGGGGTCGTCACGGCCGCGCAGCAGCGCCACGGCGTACACGGACGCGGTCAGGAACGACGCCACCATCAGCGCGGCGAGGATCATATGGACCGTCTGCGGCGGGCTGGCCGGGTTCATCATGGCCGCCCACGGGTCGACGTCCACCACCTTGCCGTCGCGCAGTGTGTAGCCGCGCGGCTGGTTCATCCACGCGTTGGCGCACACGACGAAGAACGCCGAGGCGATCCCGGCGACGACGATCGGGACCCCCATCAGCAAGTGGCGCCGGGGCGGCATCCGGTCCCAGGCGTACAGGTAGATCCCGAGGAAGATCGCCTCGATGAAGAACGCGAATCCCTCCAGGGCGAACGGCAGGCCGATGACCTGCCCGAACGTGCCCATCAGTCCCGGCCACAGCAGCCCCATCTCGAAGCTCAGGATCGTGCCGGAGACCGCCCCCACCGCGAACAGCACGCCCATGGCGCGGGCCCAGCGGCGGGCCAGCAGCCGGAAGGCGGGGTTGCCGGTGCGGATGCCGTACCACTCGGCCATCAGGGTGAGCAGCGGCAGGCCGACTCCCAGGCACGCCACCACGATGTGCCACGCGAGCGAGAAACCCATCTGGGCCCGTGCGGCGGCCAGGTCCCCCGGGGAGACGGCGGCCAGGACCGATGCGGCCGAGGCCGAGGCGTCGTGCGCGGACGCGGACGCGGACGCGGCGAGAAGCGCGCCGCCGGGCAGATTCATGGTGCACTCCCGGGCCGGACATACGGGTGGATGCCTGTCGAATTCGATCCGCGCCCAGAGGTACCACCGAACGGTGGCCGGGCACGCGCGACAGGCGGTCCGACCCGACGCGGAATCGCGTACACCACTCCCGGCGACTTAGGTGCCGGGCAGCGACGGGCCGAGCACCGAGCGCGGTGCACAGGCCGCTCATATAGTGGGGCATACGCCATTTTCACGAACATACTTTCAGCGGAAGGCATGTCATGAAGTGCGCAGTCATCGGTGGTACCGGTCTGATCGGGTCGCAGGTCGTCAGGAATCTGAACGCGGCCGGGCACGAGGCGGTACCGCACTCGAAGTCCACCGGAGTCGACGTCATCAGCGGCCAGGGACTGGACGAGGCGGCGGCGGGAGCCGACGTCGTCGTCAACCTGACGAACTCCCCGACGTTCGACGAAGCCTCCCTCACCTTCTTCCGGACCTCGATGGACAACCTCCTGGCCGCGGCCCGGGCGGGCGGTGTCGGCCACTTCGTCATCCTTTCGATCGTCGGCACGGACCGCGTTCCGGAGCTGGACTACTACCGCGCCAAGGCTCTCCAGGAGAAGATCCTCGCCGCCGGGCCGATCCCCTACTCGATCGTCCGGGCCACGCAGTTCATGGAGTTCATGGACGCGGCCCTGTCGTGGACCGCGGACGGTGACACCGTCCGGCTGCCCGCCACGCCGGTCCAGCCGATCGCCGCCAAGGACGTGGCCGCCGCGGTGGCGGAGGTCGCCGCGGGCACCCCGCTGAACGGCATCCGCAACATCGCCGGTCCCGAGGTCCTCCCGCTGGACGAGCTGGGCCGGATCACCCTGTCCCACAAGGGCGACGCCCGTACGGTCGTCACCGACCCCACCGCCGGCATGTTCGCCGCGGTCAAGGGCGACGTCCTCACCGACGAGAACGCCCACCTCGCCCCCACCCGCTACACCGACTGGCTCTCCTGACCGGCCACCGCCGGGTGGCGGCCCCGGCACCCCAGGGTGGAGCGTCGGCCCAAACTCCCCCGCATGACGCCATGTTGTGAACATCACCCGCATCAGAGAGCGCTCTCAGCCTCAACTCTTGACGCGTCCGGCACAGATCGCAAGAGTGTTGGCCATCGCAGGCGCGACCCCCACACATCGCGCACCTCTGCGTACCCCCACACAACAGGAGATCCTTCGTGATATCCCGCAGACTGTTTCTGACCGGAACGGCCGCTGCCGCGACGGCGGTCTCGTATCCCTTCTGGGGCAGCGCGCTCAGCCCCAAGGCGTCGGCCGCGCCGGAGACCTGTGAGATCGCCCTCCAGAACACCTCGCTGCCCGGATCGGTGAACGCGTACGTCACCGGTCATGACGCCGCCACCAACAGCTGGGTGCTGCTGCGCGCCGACGGGAGCGTCTACCGGCCCGAGTCGCCCGGAGCACCGCAGACGCCGCTGCCGGTCGACTGCGCGATCCCGCTGAACGCGGCGGGAGCGGCACCCGTCGTCCTGACGCTGCCTCAGATGTTCGGGGCGCGGGTCTACTTCGTACGGGACGACAAGCTCGACTTCTTCCTCAACCCGGGGCCCGCCCTCGTGGAGCCCGCCTTCGCGACCGAGGCGGACCCCAATTACGGCCGCACCTGGTCGTTCGCCGAGTTCACCTTCAACACGGACCAGCTCTACTCCAACATCAGCTATGTCGACCTGGTGACGGCCCTGCCGATCGGCATCAAGCTGGAGGGCGACGCCACGCACACGGTGGCGCCGCTGCCCGAGGGCGCGCTGGACAAGATCGCCGAGGAGCTGACGGCGCAGGCCGCCGTAGACGGTCACCCCTGGGACAAGCTGGTCCTGCGAGCCCCGGACGGCAAGGTGCTGCGGATCATCTCGCCGCAGAACCTGGCGGGCCAGACACCCTTCGGCAGTGTCTTCGACAGCTACGTCGACCAGGTCTGGGAGAAGTACCGCACGACGGACCTGACCATCGACCTCCAGGGCGGCCGGGGCGTGTTCACCGGACGGGTCAGCGGGGACACGCTGACCTTCAACGGCGGCCACACGTTCGCCAAGCCGACCTCGATGGACATCTTCACCTGCAACAGCGGGCCGTTCGCCAACAACCCGAACGACTCCGACGACAAGAAGGGGCTGCTCGCGCGGCTGGCCGCGGCGTTCAACCGGTCGACCGTCCTGAGCCACCCCGAGCAGCCGAACGGCGCCACGGCGGCGGACTACTACAAGGACCCGGTCACCAACCACTACGCGCGGGCCCTGCACGCCCACACGCCCATCGGATACGCGTTCCCGTACGACGACGTGCAGCCGGACGGCCAGCCCGACGTCTCCGGGGCGGCGCACGACGGCAACCCGCGACGGTGGACGGTGTCGGTCGGGTCCTGACCCCGCCCGGCCCGGGACGCCCCGGCGCGGTGCCCCGCTCTCCCGGCGATCGGAACGGGAGGGCGGGGCACCGTCGTACGGCACGCGTGGGCGCGGGCGGACAGGCCCGGCGGGGCAGGGCTCAGCAGCCGCCGCAGTTGTAGAAGGTCACGTCCCAGTGGTTGCCCTCGTCCGCGTAGACGTTGCCGGCGCCGGACTGCCACTGCGGGGCTCCGTCACCGCGCACGCCGATGTAGGTGAAGGTGTTCTTGACGTAGTTGGTCAGGCAGGTCGCCTTGCCGAAGTCGAGCTTGTAGCCGTTCCAGTGCGAGTACGTACCGCCCGCGTGGCCGGTCTCCGTACCCCCGGTGATGTTGATGGCGCAGCCGCTGGCGCTCCTGAGGGTCTGCGCGCCCTTGGCCGTGTCCAGGTTGAGCTGGTCGAACGACGTGCAGGTCGGCGTGTTGCGGTCCGAGCAGCCGCCGGACGAGGACCAGGTGATCCCGGACGAGCGGAACATCGAGGTCGCCGTGGCGTGGCTGATCTTGGTGACCGCAACGGCGGACGGGGCCCGGGCGACGGACGGGGCCTGCGTGGCGGCCTCGGCGGCGGTGGCCGTGGCGACGACACCGAAGCCGGGAGCGAAGAGCCCGCCGACGGTGAGGGCGAGAGCGGTGAGAGCCGAGCGGATTCTCATGGGGCGTTGCCTCCTGGTGGAAACCGTTGGACGAAACCGTTGGGACACGACGCCGCGATCGTGCCCGACGTCTACGCGCGTCCGCCAGGGCCCCTCGAACTCAATCGGATGACATTGTTGAGCATTGAATTACCCGCCAGGTGCCGGAAAGCCCCGCCGGCTGTCAGAAGCCGCCCCCGCCGTCGAACCCTCCGCCGCCTCCGAAGCCCCCGCCCCCGAAGTCGCCCGGGTCGAAGTCGGAACCCGAGTAGTCGCCTCCGCCGAGGCCCCCGTCCAGGCCGCCGCCCCCGTCGCCGTACCCGAAGCCGTCCCCGTAGCCGAAGCCCGCGCCGTACGCCGGTGAGGACAGCGTCGAACCGAGCACCGTGCCCACCAGCAGGCCCGGCAGCAGCCCGCCGCCGAAGTAGCCGCCCGCCCAGGGCCCGTACGCCGGTCCCGCCTCCCAGTACGGACGCGGGCCCTGCTCCGTCCGGACCGTGCGGACCATCGGGTCGTCGCCGTCCGCCAGCCGGGCGGCGTCGGCGGCGCAGACCGGAACGGTGCGCGGAGCACCGGCCGGCGGGGCCCATTCCGCGTCCGCCACCGACGGGCCGTGGCGCGGGTCGAAGAAGCACGGCGCGCGCCGCTCCGGCAGCGGGGCGCCCCGGCGGCGCGCGTCGAGCACGGCCAGCGAGAACCGCCCGTCCTGGAGCGTCTGTGTCACCGGCCGCACGTCGGCGGGCCGCTCGGCCACCGCCATCAGGGACTTCGCCCGTTCGTACGCGTCCAGCGCGTGCTCGTAGTCCTGGCGCATCGCGGCGTCGGCCCCGGCTTCGGCGGGGTGGAAGTCCAGCCGGTCCAGTTCCTCGCCGAAGGCGGTGATGTCCTCGTCCACGACGACCCGCAGCTTGCCGAGGGCCTCGCGCTCGCGCCGCGCCTGGACGCGACGGCCGCGGTGGATCGCCGCGTAGGCGCCCGCGCCGCCCAGCACGACCACCGAGCCGAGCACGATCAGGCCGGTCGAGGAGCTGCCCACGCCGCCCGTGCCACCCGTGCCGCCCGTGTCCCCCGAGTTGGAGCCCCGCCCGTCGCCCCAGGAGGCCGGAGCATGGCCGCGCACCTGCGGGAGGGCCTGGTCGACGAAGTTGTTCAGCTCGGTCGAGGCGTCGACGGGACCGCCCGCCTTGACCGCGTCGACCAGGTTGCGGACGGCCTGGCGCGACATCGCCGCGGAGTCGGCCCCGGCGTTGAACCCGTCACCGAGGCGTATCGCGTACAGCCCGGTCACGCCGGTGTCGGCCCGTACCGTGCGCAGCACACTGGACGCGGGGAAGTCCGTCGAGTTCGGCAGCACCGCCACGAACAGCGGCTTGTCGGCGTCCTTGATCTTCTTCGCCAGCGCCCGCGCGTCGGACGACGACAACTGGTCCGAGGCCCGGGGATCCACGTAGACGGGACTCTTCTTCAGCGCCTCGCCGACGGCCGCGGGACCGGTGGCGGGGCCGACCGCCGCATGAGCGTCCGGCGCCGCGAACCCGGTGACCGAGAAGGCCGCGGCGACGACGAACAGCAGCGCGGCCAGGAGGGAGGAAAGCCCCGGCCACCCCGACCGCCCTGACCGGAGCGACCGCGCCGTCAGCTTCGAACGCCTCGTTCTCATACCTCTTGACGCTACCCGAACGGGGGCAATCCCGTGCGAACGGGAGTGCGGTACTCGATCTTGACGCCGATACGGGCCGGCCCCGGGCCGGCCGCCGCGAGGAGCGGGGCCGTCCGGGGCCGGTGCGCGCGGATGCGCGGGGATGCGCGGGGATGCGCGGGGAGCTACTCTGCCGGTTCCACGCCGGCCCTCAGCAGGCCGTAGGTGTACGCGTCCTGAAGCGCCTGCCAGGACGCCGCGATGACGTTGTCCGCCACCCCCACCGTGGCCCAGTCGCCCGCCCCGTCCGCCGTGGTGATCAGCACCCGGGTGGTGGATCCGGTGCCGTGCCGGCCCTCCAGGATGCGGACCTTGTAGTCGACCAGCTCCAGCTTGGCCAGCTGCGGGTAGATCCGCTCCAGTCCGGACCGCATGGCCCGGTCCAGCGCGTTGACCGGGCCGTTGCCCTCGGCCGTGGCGACGATGCGCTCGCCCTTGGCCCACAGCTTCACGGTCGCCTCGTTGGCGTGCGAGCCGTCCGGACGGTCCTCGACGATCGCGCGCCAGGACTCCGTACGGAAGTAGCCGCGCGGCCGGCCCTCCACCTCCTCGCGCAGCATCAGCTCGAAGGACGCGTCGGCGGCCTCGTACGAGTACCCCTCGAGCTCACGCTCCTTGACCCGGCTGACGACCCGGCCGACCAGGTCGCGGTCGCCGCCCAGGTCGATGCCCAGCTCCTTGCCCTTGAGTTCGACGGAGGCGCGGCCGGCCATGTCGGAGACGAGCATCCGCATGCTGTTGCCGACCAGCTCGGGCTCGATGTGCTGGTACAGGTCCGGGTCGACCTTGATCGCGGAGGCGTGCAGACCGCCCTTGTGGGCGAAGGCGGAAACTCCCACGTACGGCTGATGCGTGGAGGGCGCCAGATTGACGATCTCGGCGATCGCGTGCGAGATCCTGGTCATCTCGGCGAGCGCGCCGGGCGGCAGGACCCGCTTGCCGTACTTCAGCTCCAGCGCGGCGACGACCGGGAAGAGGTTGGCGTTGCCGACGCGCTCGCCGTAGCCGTTGGCGGTGCACTGGACGTGGGTGGCGCCCGCGTCCACGGCGGCGAGGGTGTTGGCGACGGCGCAGCCGGTGTCGTCCTGGGCGTGGACACCGAGCCGGGCGCCGGTGTCGGCGAGCACGGTGGAGACGACGGCCTGGATCTGCGCGGGCAGCATGCCGCCGTTGGTGTCACAGAGGACCACCACATCGGCGCCGGCCTCGGTGGCGGCCCGTACGACGGACTTGGCGTACTCCGGATTGGCGCGGTAGCCGTCGAAGAAGTGCTCGCAGTCGACGAAAACGCGTCTGCCCTGCTCGCGGAGGTAGGAGACGGTGTCGCGGACCATCGCCACGTTCTCGTCGAGGGTGGTGCGCAGCGCCAGCTCGACATGGCGGTCATGGGACTTGGCGACCAGCGTCACCACCGGCGCGCCGGACTCGACCAGCGCCTTGACCTGCGGGTCCTCCGACGCCTTGGCGCCGGGGCGACGGGTGGAGCCGAAGGCGACGAGCTGGGCGTGCCGGAAGTCGATCTCCTGCCGGGCGCGGGCGAAGAACTCGGTGTCCCGCGGATTGGCACCGGGCCAGCCGCCCTCGATGAAGCCCACGCCGAAGCCGTCCAGGTGCCGCGCGATGGCCAGCTTGTCGGCGACCGTCAGGTTGATGCCCTCGCGCTGCGCGCCGTCGCGCAGGGTCGTGTCGAAGACGTGGAAGCTGTCGTCGACACGGAACCGGTCGTCGGTTCCCGTGGACTCGGTGGACTCAGTGGTCATGGTGTCCGTCCTGCTCCTGTCGAGTGGAATGTCTGGCTCCACTTGCCCCCATCATCGCGCGCCGCCGCGTTCCGCCCGGGATGGGGGCCGGAAAACGAAAAAACCCCTCGCGGGTGCGAGAGGTCTGCGCGCGGGTCTGGGGCACGGTGGCCGCGCCGTACGGGTGGTACGGGGCGGTCACTGCGGACCGGCGCGCTTGCTGCCGATAATCATGGCGAGCGAGAGCACGGGCCGATTTTCGCATGCCCGGCGCGAGGAGGGAGAGGCGTCTCACGATACGAGCGGAACGGGCCCCTCCGGTGGTGACGTGGGACGAGGGCCCGCAGGTCAGGTGGAGCGCCGGGCGGACGGCACCCGGGACGTCCCGCTACGGGACCCGCGGGGAGCGCTCGACCGCCCCGGCCCCTCACCGGGAGTCCCGGCCCGGGGCCCGGGACCCGCGCCCCGGCGGGTCGCGGGCCCAGTGGCCCCCCGGGCCCGGTTGCCCCACCCCACCGAGCCCGGGGGGCCCGGTCCGGAAACCAGGACGCCCGCGAGGCCCCGCGCCTCAGCCCAGTTCGTGCATCCAGCCGTGCTCGTCCGCCACCGCGCCCGTCTGGATGTCCAGCAGGGCCTTGCGCAGCTTCATCGTGACCTCGCCCGGCCGCCCGCCCGACTGGGTCCACTCGCCGTTCGCCGTCTTGACCAGCCCGACCGGAGTGATCACCGCCGCCGTGCCGCAGGCGAAGACCTCGGTGAGCGTGCCGTTCTCCGTGTCGCGGCGCCACTGTTCGGTGGAGACGCGGCTCTCCTCCGAGGTGTAGCCCAGGTCGCCCGCCAGCTTCAGCAGGGAGTCACGTGTGACCCCCGCCAGCAGGGAGCCGGTCAGCTCGGGGGTGACGATGCGGTCCCCGTACACGAAGTACAGGTTCATCCCGCCCATCTCCTCGACCCAGCGGTGCTCCAGCGCGTCCAGCCAGACCACCTGGTCGCAGCCCTTCTCCGCCGCCTCGGCCTGGGCGAGCAGGGACGCCGCGTAGTTGCCGCCGGTCTTGGCGAAGCCCATGCCGCCGGGGACGGCGCGGACGTAGTTCTCCGAGAGCCAGACCGAGACCGGCTTGACCCCGCCGGGGAAGTAGGCGCCGGCGGGCGAGGCGATGACCATGAACAGGTACTCGTTCGCCGGGCGGACCCCGAGGCCGACCTCGGTCGCGAACATGAACGGGCGCAGGTAGAGCGACTCCTCGCCGCCGTGCGGCGGCACCCAGTCCTTGTCCTGCTGGACCAGCGCGTCACAGGCCGCGATGAACAGTTCCTCGGGCAGCTCCGGCATGGCGAGCCGGCGGGCGGAGCTCCGGAACCGGCGCGCGTTCGCGTCCGGGCGGAAGGTGGCGACCGAGCCGTCGGGGCGGCGGTAGGCCTTGAGGCCCTCGAAGATCTCCTGCGCGTAGTGCAGGGTCATGTTGGCCGGGTCGATCGACAGCGGACCGTAGGGGACGAGTTCGGCGTCGTGCCAGCCGCGCCCCTCCGTCCACCGGATCGTCACCATGTGGTCGGTGAAGTACCGGCCGAAGCCCGGATCGGCCAGGATCGCCTCCCGCTCCGCGGCGGACAGCGGGTGCGCGGAGGGCTTCAGCTCGATCGCGGGGGCCGTCGCGGGCGTCGTCGCCGCGGGCGAGCCGGGCGAGCCGGGCGAGGCGGCCGCCGTGGCGGGCGTGGCCGTGGGCGTCGTCGTGGTCATGAATACTCGTCCTTCACGTCTGGAGTGTGACGGACCGCGTTCACGTCATTACTAGGACGTCCGAGCATTCCCGCATGGCGCGGCCCACGCCGATTATCGCCCGGCGGGGACGGCAGGAGGAAGCGGGGTGAACGGGATGAACGCGGTCAGGGGCTGTCGGTACTGGGGGTGAGGCGCCCGGTGGCCGCGCACAGCGCAGCCGCCGGGCTCCAGACCCGGCGGCTGCTCACAGGAGTCCGACGGGTCAGCCCGCTACTCGTACCGCGAGCGCGTCGCCGATCTCGTCGGTCGTACGCGTCGTGGTGCTCCGCCCGGCGAGGTCGGCCGCGACGGCCTCCTCGACACGGCCGGCCTCGGCGTCGAAGCCGAGGTGCCGCAGCAGCAGGGCGACGGAGAGGATGGTGGCCGTGGGGTCGGCCTTCCCCTGGCCCGCGATGTCCGGCGCGGATCCGTGGACCGGCTCGAACATGGACGGGAAGGTGCGGTCCGGATTGATGTTCGCGGACGCGGCGAGGCCGATGCCGCCGGTCACGGCAGCGGCCAGGTCGGTGAGGATGTCACCGAAGAGGTTGTCGGTGACGATCACGTCGAAGCGCTCGGGCTGGGTGACGAAGAAGATCGTCGCGGCGTCGACGTGCAGGTAGTCGGTGGTGACCTCGGGGTACTCCCGGCCGACCCGGTCGAAGATGTTCTTCCACATGTGACCGGCGTAGACCAGGACGTTGTTCTTGTGGACCAGCGTCAGCTTCTTGCGCGGGCGGGAGTCGGCCCGCTCGTACGCGTCACGCACGACACGCTCCACGCCGTACGCCGTGTTGAGGCTGACCTCCGTGGCCACCTCGGCGGGCGTGCCGGTGCGCAGCGAACCGCCGTTGCCCGTGTACGGGCCCTCGGTGCCCTCGCGCACGACGACGAAGTCGATGTCGGGGCGGCCGGCCAGCGGGGTGTCCGTGTTCGGGAAGAGCTTCGACGGACGCAGGTTCACGTAGTGGTCGAAGGCGAACCGCAGCTTCAGCAGGAGCCCGCGCTCCAGCACCCCGGAGGGCACGCTCGGGTCGCCGATGGCGCCCAGCAGGATCGCGTCGTGCCCCTTGAGCGCCTCCAGCTCCGCGTCCGGGAGGGTCTCCCCGGTACGGTGCCAGCGGGCGGCGCCGAGGTCGTAGTTCTTCGTCTCCAGCTTCACATCCTGCGGCAGGACCGCGCTCAGGACCTTCAGGCCCTGCGCCACGACTTCCTTGCCGATGCCGTCACCGGGGATCACTGCGAGATTGATGCTGCGAGACATGCCGGTACCCTACTCCTCGTCCCATTGCCTGACATGGCGCGTCCATTCTGTGGACACATTGCCATTCGGTCGTCCGTTGTACGCCCAGCCTCCACGCCTGCGCCACCCGGCGGTGCGACCGTCGGGCCATGGATACTCCGCGCGTCGGGATCCCCGACCACCTCGCCTCCCGTATGACCATGGCGGAGCAGCACGAGTACCTGCGTGACCGGATCGGCCGGCGGCGGCTGCTGCGGGTGGGCGCGCTCGCCGCCGGCACCGTGGCGGGCGCCGGACTGCTCAGCTCCGGGGGCGCCACCGCGGACACCACGACGAGCCCCGCCGGGACGGGCGGCGCCGCACCCGGATTCCTGCCGTCCCCCTCCGCCACCCGGGTGAACGGATCGCTGGTGGCACCCTTCGGGCGCCATCTGGCGTTCGGCTCGGACCCCAGGACCCGGATGACGGTCTCCTGGCAGGTGCCGCTGCCGGTGCGGAACCCGTACCTGCGGGTGGGGCTGAAGCCGTGGGACCTCGGCCGGAAGGTGGGGGCGGAGGTACGGCCCCTGCACACGCCGTCGCTGACCGCGAAGCTGCCCGCGGTCGACCAGTACTACCTGCACGCCCCGCTGGAGCGGCTGCGCCCGGGGACGACGTACTACTACGGCGTCGGGCACGACGGCTTCGACCCGGCGGACGCCCGCAACCTGGGCACGGTCGGCACCTTCCGTACGGCACCGGCGGGCGCCGAGCGGTTCGTCTTCACCGCCTTCGGCGACCAGGGCGTCTCGTACGACGCGCTCGCCAACGACCAGCTGATCCTCGGTCAGAACCCGGCGTTCCACCTGCACGCGGGCGACATCTGCTACGCGGACAGCAGCGGCCACGGGTCGTCCTCGGACACATACGACGCGCGGGTGTGGGACCAGTTCCTGGCCCAGACCGAGACGGTGGCCTCGCGGGTGCCGTGGATGGTGACCACCGGCAACCACGACATGGAGGCGTGGTACTCGCCGCACGGCTACGGCGGGCAGAGCGCGCGCTGGACCCTGCCGGACAACGGGATCGACCCGGAGAAGGCGCCCGGGGTGTACTCCTTCCGGTACGGCAACGTCGGTGTGGTGGCCCTGGACGCCAATGACGTCTCCTACGAGATCCGCGCCAACACCGGTTACACCGGCGGCGCCCAGACCCGCTGGCTGGACCGTCGGCTGGGCGCGCTGCGGGCGGAGAAGGACATCGACTTCGTCGTGGTCTTCTTCCACCACTGCGCCTTCTCGACGACGAAGGCGCACGCGTCGGACGGCGGGGTGCGGGACGCGTGGGTGCCGCTCTTCGACAAGCACCGGGTCGATCTGGTGGTGAACGGCCACAACCACGTCTACGAGCGCACGGACGCGCTGCGCGCCGGCGCGGTGCGACGGCGGGTACCGGCCGGCGAGTCGGTCAGCTCCGTGCATGACGGCATCGTCTACGTCACGGCGGGCGGCGCCGGCAAGGCGCTGTACGACTTCCCCGTGCCGGACAGTCACGAGGGGCACGTCGCGGACCTGGAGAGCGTGTCGTCGTACCACTGGGAGAAGGACGGCGCGAAGGCCGCGGAGGAGGTGGAGTGGTCGCGGGTGCGCTACACCGGCTTCTCGTTCCTGGCCGTCGAGGTCACGACGGGGAACCGCCCGGAGCTGCGGGTCACCGCGCTCGCCGAGACGGGCGAGCGGGTGGACCACTTCACGGTGACGCGCTGACGCCGGCGGGCGCCCGGCTCCGGGCCGGTCGATCCGGGCCCGCGGATCCGGACCGACGGCTCCGAACCGGCGCGACCGGGCCGGCGCGACCGGGCCGGCGAACTCCTGCTCCGGCTCAGTGGCCGGTGGCGCCGCCGTTGTCCCTGCGGTCGAGCGCGCGCTGAAGCGCCGCGGCGGCGTTCTTGCGCTCGGACTCGTTCGTACGTGCGGTGGTGTGACGGACGCGGCGGATGGTCGTCTCGGCCATGGGTGATCGACTCCTTGGGATCGTGAGCCCGGCGGCGGAACCGCGGAACACGTGCACGAGGCGCCGGAAAGGGGCGGGGGGCGTGCGCGGCAGGGATCGCCTGCGTGGGGGCGCGGGCCCACGTCCGCCGTTCGCGGGATGGAGCGATACGTTCGGCGATTTCCACGCTAAGCGAGTGGCGGCTTCCTGTCCTCCATTTACTCGGACTTCCTACTATCTGAGACGACGATCACTCCGACCCGCGCCGACACGCCCGCACGAGCGCGCAGGGCACGCGGGGCGCGAGGCACCTGGGCGTACCCCGAGCGCGCCCGGGCTCACACCACGTCGCCGTCCCGCCAGTCGAAGACCAGCGGTCCCGCCTCGGGCCCGGGCAGGACATGGCCGGCCACCGGGCGCAGATACGTGCTCCCCTCCTCGTCCGGCAGCCGCCGCACCCCGCCGGGGGCCAGCACCTCGATCCGGCCCGGCCAGGGCCGCCAGCCGCGCGCCCGGTACAGCGACTCGCCCTCGTCGGAGGCGGACAGGGCGCCGGCCGCGTACGCCCCGTCGATCACCGCCTCCAGCGCCGCCATCACCTGCCCGCCGAGCCCCTGCCGCCTGCGGTCCGGCCGTACGGCGACGGCCTCGACGTATCCGACGCGGTAGGACCGGCCCCCGAGCAGGACGCGCCGCTGCGCCACACTGCCGTGCGCCACGATCGCGCCCGCCTCGTCCCGTACGAGCGCGTGCACCCCGCCGAGGCTGTGGTCCCAGTCGTCGTCCGAGAAGTCCCCCTCGAAGACCTCGTCCAGGAAGGCACGGATCTCCGCGAGGGCGGCCGGGCCGAGTTCGCATGTGTGCGCGGTGTGCGGACGTTCCGTCATGGGACCACTGTGTCACCCGGGTACGGCCGGACGTGCCGTGTCCGGCGGGGAGCCCGGCCGGCCCGCGCGACGGCCCCCGGTCCCGTTTCCCCGTTTCCCCGGCGGGTGCCCGGGCACTCGGCCAGCAGAGGACGGGAAGCACGGCGAAGGCCAGGGCGGGGATCACGGCGGGAGGGCACCATGCACGCACCATCGATGTCCGTGAAAGGACGGGGCGCGGCTCGCCGCGCGGCGCACAGCCCGGTCGTGGACGCGGCGGCGCGCTGGGGTTTCACCGCGCGTGGAGTGATCTACCTGCTCATCGGGGTACTGGCGCTCCAGGTCGCCTTCGGGAACGGCGGCGGACGCCAGGCCGACCGGGGCGGCGCGCTCGCGGAGATCGCGAAGCAGCCGATGGGCGCCGTCCTGCTGTGGGTGCTGGGGGCCGGGTTGGCCGGGATGGCCCTATGGCGGCTGTCCGAGGCGCTGTTCGGCGCGGCAGGTCCGGGAGGATCGGAACCGGGCAAGCGCCTGCTGTCGGCCGGCCGCTGCGTCTTCTACGGCTTCGTCGCCTACTCCGTCCTGGCCTTCGCCGCCGGGGAGCGGGGCAGTGGCAGCGGGTCCGGCGACCGCGATTCGCAGGACATCACGGCACGGGCGCTGGAACTGCCCGGCGGGCGCTGGGTCGTCGGGATCGCCGGCACGGGCATCGCCGTGGCCGGGCTGTGGATCGGCGTCCGCGCGGTGCTGCGGAAGTATCGCAAGCACCTGAAACCGGGCCACATGTCCCCCGGCGCCCGGCGGCTGGTCGATGTGACCGGTGTCGGCGGCGGTGCCGCGCGCGGGGCGCTCTTCGCGGCCGTCGGTGTGTTCGTCGTACAGGCGGCGCTCGCGTACGAACCCGACAGGGCCAAGGGCTTCGACGACACGCTGCGCTCGTTCGCCGGCACCCCGGCAGGGCCGTGGCTCCTGGCGGCCGTGGCCGCGGGGCTGGCGCTCTTCGGCGTGTTCTCGTTCGCCATGGCGCGCTGGCGCAGAGTGTGAACTGCCCCTGGGTCCGCCCCCGTACCGGCTGGCAGAGCCGGTACGGGGGCGGACCCAGGGGACGGGTGCGAACGAGCCGGAACCCCGGCTCCGGGCGTCAGCCCATGTGCGGGTAGCGGTAGTCGGTCGGCGGCACCAGCGCCTCCTTGATCGCGCGGGTCAGCGTCCAGCGCATCAGGTTCTGCGGCGCGCCCGCCTTGTCGTTCGTGCCGGACGCGCGGCCGCCGCCGAACGGCTGCTGGCCGACGACCGCGCCGGTCGACTTGTCGTTGATGTAGAAGTTGCCGGCCGCGTAGCGCAGCCTCTCCATCGTCCGGGCCACGGCCGCGCGGTCGCGCGCGATGACGGAGCCGGTCAGGGCGTACGGCGCGACGGACTCCATCTGGGTCAGCACCGCCTCGTAGTCCGCGTCGTCGTACACGTGGACCGCCAGGATCGGGCCGAAGTACTCGGTCGTGAAGACCTCGTTCGCGGGGTCCGTGCAGACGATGACGGTCGGCCGGACGAAGTAGCCGACGGAGTCGTCGTACGTACCGCCCGCGATGATCCGGCAGGCCGGGTCGGCGGCGGCGCGGTCGATCGCGGCCTTGTTCTTGGCGAAGGCGCGCTCGTCGATGACGGCGCCGATGAAGTTCGACAGGTCGGTGACGTCGCCCATGGCGATCCCGTCGACCTCGGCGGCGAACTCCGCCTCGAAGCCGTCGTTCCAGATGGAGGCGGGAACGTACGCGCGCGAGGACGCCGAACACTTCTGGCCCTGGTACTCGAAGGAGCCGCGGGTCAGCGCCGTCTTGAGGACCGCGCGGTCGGCGCTCGGGTGGGCGACGACGAAGTCCTTGCCGCCGGTCTCGCCGACGATGCGCGGGTAGGAGCGGTACCTCTCGATGTTGTTGCCGACCGTCTTCCACAGGTGCTGGAAGGTCCTGGTCGAGCCGGTGAAGTGGATGCCGGCCAGCTCGGGGTGGTTCAGCGCCACCTCGGAGACCGCGATGCCGTCGCCCGTCACCAGGTTGATGACGCCCTTGGGCAGTCCGGCCTCCTCCAGCAGCTCCATCAGCAGTACGGCGGCGAGGGTCTGTGTCGGCGACGGCTTCCACACCACGACGTTGCCCATGAGCGCGGGCGCGGTCGGCAGGTTGCCCGCGATGGCCGTGAAGTTGAACGGCGTGATCGCGTAGACGAAACCTTCCAGCGGGCGGTGGTCGAGGCGGTTCCAGACGCCGGGCGAGTTGGCCGGCGGCTGCTCGGCCAGCAGGTCACGGGCGTACTTGACGTTGAAGCGCCAGAAGTCGACCAGCTCGCAGGGCGTGTCGATCTCGGCCTGCTGGGCGGTCTTGGACTGGCCGAGCATGGTGGCGGCGGCCAGCGTCTCGCGCCAGGGCCCCGCCAGCAGTTCGGCGGCGCGCAGCAGGATCGCGGCGCGGTCGTCGAAGGACGTCGCGCGCCAGCCGGGGGCCGCCGCCAGGGCGGCGTCGACGGCGTCGCGCGCGTCCTGCTCGGTGGCGCCGGCGAACGTACCGAGCACGGCCTTGTGGTTGTGCGGCTGGACGACGTCGACGCGCTCGCCGCCCCCCATGCGCTTCTCGCCGCCGATGGTCATGGGCAGGTCGGTCGGGTTCCCGGCGAGCTCCTTGAGCTTGGCCTCGAGCCGGGCGCGCTCGGGCGAACCGGGGGCGTAGCCGTGTACCGGCTCGTTGACCGGCGCGGGGACCTGGGTCACGGCGTCCATGGTGGCGAATCTCCTTGATCTGCTTGACCTGGTTGCTCTGCTTGAACTGTGCGACGTTTCACTCGTCGACCGGCTCGGTGATCCGTTCGGCGATCGGGCCGGGTGCGCTGTGCTCT
This sequence comes from Streptomyces hebeiensis, assembly GCF_052983195.1. Lineage (NCBI taxonomy): Bacteria > Bacillati > Actinomycetota > Actinomycetes > Kitasatosporales > Streptomycetaceae > Streptomyces > Streptomyces hebeiensis. The sequence continues at coordinate 5,782,134 of NZ_CM129812.1, read as the reverse complement.
GTGCGGCCTGTCGGGCGGACCGGCGGCGGTTCAGCCACGGGTGACCAGCGAACGCAGGAAGAACGCCAGGTTGGCGGGGCGCTCGGCGAGCCGCCGCATGAAGTATCCGTACCAGTCGGTTCCGTAGGCGATGTAGACGCGCATCCGGTGGCCTTCCGCCGCCAGCCGGTCCTGCTCGGCCGCCCGGATGCCGTACAGCATCTGGAACTCGTATGCGTCGATTTTACGTCCGGCACGGCTTGCGAGGTCCTGGGCGATCGCGATGATGCGCGGATCGTGCGTTCCGACCATCGGATAACCCGTTCCCGCCATGAGGATCTTCAGACAGCGGATGTACGCCCTGTCGACCTCGGCCTTGTCCTGGTACGCGACGGAGGCGGGCTCCTTGTACGCGCCCTTGACCAGGCGCACGCGCGATCCGGCGGCGGCGAGGGCCCGGCAGTCCTCCTCCGTACGGAAGAGGTACGACTGGACGACGGCGCCCGTCCCGGGGAAACGTTCCCGCAGCTCCCCGTGGATGGCGAGGGTCGAGTCGAGGGTGGTGTGGTCCTCGGCGTCGAGCGTGACGGTGGTGCCGATGGCGGCGGCCGCCTCGACGACGGCGGTCGCGTTCTTCAGCGCGAGGTCGTGCCCGCCGGGGAGGGCCTGCCCGAACGAGGAGAGCTTCACGGACATCTCGGCGCGCGGCCCGAGTCCCAGCGGCGCGAGGGCGTCGACCAGCCGCAGGTACGCGTCGCGGGCGAGCAGCGCCTCGGCCGGGTCGGTGACGTCCTCGCCGAGGACGTCGAGCGTCACCTCCAGGCCGCGGTCGGCCGCGGCCCGGACGACGGGCGTCGTCTCCGTGATCGATTCCCCCGCGATGAAACGGTCCACGACGGGCTTGGTGACGGGGGCCGCGGAAACGGTCCGGCGCAGGGCGTCGCTGCGGGACGCGGCAAGGATCACGGGACCCAGCACGGGGTACCTCCATCGTCTGTTTCGTGCGACGAGCGGGGCCGGCCGGCGGCGCGGGCGGACCACGGGTCGTGGCGGCGGTTCACTGTGAAATCTATGGACGGCCGCGCGGGGGTGCCATCGACAGCTGTCACGCATCCGTGGCCCAGATCTCAGACATATGTCTGAAGGGGGTGGGAGAATGTCCGGGTGAAGGGCGAATACGGCGATTACCAGGACCTGGTGGACGAGATCTCGGCGCTGCTCGGCGTGCCCGCGACGCTGGAGAACCGGGACTTCGGCCTGATCGCCTTCGGCGCGCACGACAGCGAGGACGCCTCGGCGACGGACCCGGTCAGGACGCGCACGATCCTGACACGGAGGTCCACGCCGTCCGTGCGCGCGTGGTTCGAGGCGTTCGGCATCACGCGCGCCACGGGACCGGTCCGGATCCCGGCGGCCCCGGAGGCGGGGGTCCACCGGGCGCGGATCTGTCTGCCGGTACGGCACCGGGGCATGGTGCTCGGATACGTCTGGCTGCTGGACGACACGGAGAGGGACGGCGGCACGGAGCGGGGCGGCATGCCGGAGGCCACCGCGCCGGGCGAGGGAACGGCGGAACCGGGGTTCGAGCCGGGGACCCCGTTCGCCGGACCGAGCGGGGCGCGCCTCGCGGCCGCCATGGAGGTGACGTCCCGGATCGGCGATCTGCTCGCCGAGGACGTGAAGGCGGGCGCGGACCTCTCCCGCGAGCTGCGCGCCGTCCTGACGGCGGAGCCGGGCTGGCGGCGGGACATGGCGGTGGCCACGCTCCGTACGGCCCTGGGGCCGGGCGCGGACGGACCGCACGTGGTGGTGTGCGTGTCACCGTGGACCGACGAGGAACCGGGCCTGCGGGCGGTACCGGGAACGGCGGCGCTGTGCACCGTCCCGTACGAGTCCCTCCCGGACGGGTCCGAGCCGTACCAGGCCGGACCGCGGGAGTCCTGGCCGTACGGTCCCGGGCCGGAGCCCCGGTACCCGCCCTCCACGGACGCCGGGCGCCCGGCGGACACCGACGGCGCCGGTCGCCCGGGCCGCGCCGAGGCGTCGGGCGGCGCCCGGGCCCTGGCCCTGCTCGTCCGGCTCCGCTCGGCGGACGTGCCGGAGCCGGTGCTCGCCTCGGTGACCCGGCTGCGGGAGCACGCGGGGCCCGGGGCGGCGGCCGGTACGGGTGCCCCGCGCCGCGGCCTGGCCGAGCTGCCCGCCGCCTGGCGGGAGGCGGTCGCGGCGGCCCGGGCGTCCGTGGCCCAGCCCCGCCTCGGACCGGTCGCGCGCTGGTCGGGGATCGGCCCGTACCGCCTGCTGACGGCTCTGCCGCCCGGACCGGACCCCGCGGTACGCCCGCTGCTCACCCCGGCCCACGCGGAACTGGCGCACACGGCCGAGGTGTTCCTCGACCGCGCGGGCCAGGCCGGGCGTACGGCGTCGGCGCTGGGGATCCACCGCCAGACCCTCTACTACCGCCTCTCCCGGATCGAACAGCTCACGGGCCTGGACCTGGACGAGGGCGAGGACCGGCTGCTGCTCCACATGGCACTGAAGGCGGCCAGACTCTGACCGGCCCCGGGCCGACTACGGTGCGTTGACCACAGGGCTGATCCGGCCCCGATGCGTGCCGTATACGCGTAAAGGGCCCGGTATGTCCACCGGGCCCTTCTTCCGCGCTCGCGGCCGAATATGGCCGAATCAGTCGGTCAGGTTCACCGAGCGTGCCGACGCCGCGCCGATCTCCGCCGCGATCTCGGCGAGCACCGGCGTCGGGACCGTGTCGTCGACGGTGAGCACGACCAGCGCCTCGCCGCCCTCCTCCGCGCGGGAGACCTGCATGCCCGCGATGTTCAGCCCGGCCTCGCCGAGGATCCGGCCGACCGTGCCGACCACGCCGGGGCGGTCCTCGTAGCGCAGCACGATCATGTGGTCGGCCAGCGCCAGGTCGGTGTCGTAGTCGCCGATCGCGACGATCTTCTGAAGGTGCTTGGGGCCCGCCAGCGTGCCGGAGACCGAGACCTCCTCGCCGTCGGCGAGCGTGCCGCGCACCGTGACCACGTTCCGGTGGTTCGGGGACTCGCTCGACGTGGTCAGGCGGACCTCGACACCGCGCTCCTGCGCGAACAGCGGCGCGTTGACGTAGCTGACGGTCTCCGCGACGACATCCTCGAACACGCCCTTGAGCGCGGACAGTTCGAGCACCTTCACGTCGTGGCGGGTGATCTCGCCGTACACCTCGACGTCCAGCCGGACCGCGACCTCGCCCGCGAGCGCGGTGAAGATCCGGCCGAGCTTCTCGGCGAGCGGCAGGCCGGGGCGGACCTCCTCGGCGATGACCCCGCCCTGGACGTTGACCGCGTCCGGGACCAGCTCACCGGCGAGCGCGAGGCGGACGGACCGGGCGACCGCGATGCCCGCCTTCTCCTGCGCCTCGTCGGTGGACGCGCCGAGGTGCGGGGTGCAGACGACCTGGTCGAACTCGAACAGCGGGGAGTCCGTGCAGGGCTCCTTCGCGTACACGTCCAGGCCCGCGCCGGCGACACGGCCCTCCTTGAGGGCGGCGGCCAGCGCCTCCTCGTCCACGATCCCGCCGCGCGCGGCGTTGACGATCCGTACCGACGGCTTGACCTTGTGCAGGGCCTCGTCGCCGATCAGGCCGATCGTCTCGGGGGTCTTGGGCAGGTGCACGGTGATGAAGTCCGACACCTCCAGCAGCTCGTCCAGCGTCAGCAGCTTGACGCCCATCTGGGCGGCGCGGGCTGGCTGCACGTACGGGTCGTACGCGACGACCTTCATCCCGAAGGCGGACATGCGCTGGGCGACCAGGACGCCGATACGGCCGAGGCCGACGACGCCCAGGGTCTTCTCGCTCAGCTCGACACCCGTGTACTTCGAGCGCTTCCACTCACCGTTCTTCAGCGCCGCGTTCGCCTGCGGAATGTTGCGCGCGGTGGCCACCAGCAGGCCGCACGCCAGCTCGGCGGCGGTGACGATGTTGGAGGTCGGCGCGTTCACGACCATCACACCGGCCTTGGTGGCGGCGGAGACGTCGACATTGTCGAGACCGACGCCCGCCCGGGCGACGACCTTCAGCCTGGACGCGGCCGCGACGGCCTCGGCGTCGACCTTGGTCGCGGAGCGAATCAGGATCGCGTCCACGTCGGCGATGGCCGGCAGCAGCTCACCGCGGTCGGCCCCGTTGCAGTGCCGGATCTCGAAGTCCGGACCGAGCGCGTCGACGGTGGCGGGGGAAAGCTCTTCAGCGATCAGTACGACAGGTTTCGAGCTCACGTGGGTCCTCACTAATCCCATTGCGGACGGCCGTCCCGACGGCCGCATGCGGTGGAGGGTTCTGGCCGCGTGGAAGACGCACGACACTGTGGGCCTGACGCGTATGTGCTGTGCAGTGTAGTGCTGTCATCGCGCTTCGATGCGCCCAACAGCGGGATCACTCTTCCGTGCGGTCCATCTGGCGTTCACGTTTCCGTATCCGCCGCGCCCGCGTCGTCCGTGCGTGCGCGTACCCGCACGTGGAGAGGCGCTCACGCGTCGTCGTACGGACGGGTGCGGGCGCACCGCGCGGCCGGTCCCGGCCCGGGCCTCCCGGGGTACGGGGGCGGGGGCGGGACCGGCCGCGCACGGGCGTTACGCGTCCTCGTTGTCGACCCAGCTCATGAGCTTGCGCAGCTCACGGCCCGTGGTCTCCAGCAGGTGCTCGCTGTCGGCCTTCTTGTACTCGTTGTACTTCTTCAGACCGCCGTGGTACTCGTCCATCCAGTTCTTGGCGAACGTGCCGTCCTGGATCTCGGCCAGGATCTTCTTCATCTCGACCTTGGTCTGGTCGGTGATCACCCGCGGGCCGCTGACGTAGTCGCCCCACTCGGCGGTCTCGGAGATCGACCAGCGCATCTTCTCCAGGCCGCCCTCGTACATGAGGTCCACGATCAGCTTCAGCTCGTGCAGGCACTCGAAGTAGGCGATCTCCGGCTGGTAGCCGGCCTCGGTCAGGGTCTCGAAGCCCGCCTTGACCAGCGCGGCGGTACCGCCGCAGAGCACGGCCTGCTCACCGAACAGGTCGGTCTCGGTCTCCTCGGTGAAGGTCGTCTTGATGACGCCGGCGCGGGTGCCGCCGATGCCCTTCGCGTAGGACAGGGCCAGCTCGAACGCCTTGCCCGAGGGGTTCTGCTCGACTGCCGCGATGCACGGCACGCCGCGGCCCTCCTCGTACTGGCGGCGGACCAGGTGGCCCGGGCCCTTGGGGGCGACCATCGCGACGTCGACGTTGGCCGGCGGCTTGATGAACCCGTAGCGGATGTTGAGGCCGTGCCCGAAGAACAGCGCGTCGCCGTCCTTGAGGTTGTCCTTGACGGACTCCTCGTAGACCTTGGCCTGGATCGGGTCCGGCACCAGGATCATGATGACGTCGGCCTCGGCGGCGGCCTCCGCCGGCGTCACCACCCGCAGGCCCTGCTCCTCGGCCTTGGCCTTGGACTTCGAGCCCTCGTGCAGACCGACCCGGACGTCGACACCCGAGTCACGCAGCGACAGCGCGTGGGCGTGGCCCTGGCTGCCGTAGCCGAGGACCGCGACCTTGCGGTTCTGGATGATGGACAGGTCGGCGTCGGCGTCGTAGAACAGCTCGGCCACTGGATTTTTCTCCTTGATGTACTTCGAAGGTGCGCTTCGAAATGTCGCAGCTCGCGTCCCACCGTACGGCGGGGCGGGCGAAGGTGGTGTGCCGGTCTCGGTATCCGAGCCGGACGGTTGTCACATTCGATTCAGCCGATGAGCTCGCTCGAGTCGGGCGGGCTTTCCCGTGGTCACGGGGCCGTGGGAAATGCCACGGGGCCACGGGACGGCCCGGGGGCCGCGCGGACCGCTTCGCTCACGCGCTGCGGTCGAGCGCCCGCAGGCTGCGGTCCGTGATGGACCGCGCGCCGCGCCCTATGGCGATCGTCCCGGACTGCACGAGCTCCTTGATGCCGAACGGCTCCAGCATCCGGAGCATCGCCTCGAGCTTGTCGCTCGAACCGGTGGCCTCGATCGTGACCGCCTCGGGCGAGACGTCCACGGTCTTGGCGCGGAACAGCTGGACGATCTCGACGATCTGGGAGCGGGTCTCGTTGTCGGCCCGGACCTTCACCAGGACGAGCTCGCGCTGGATCGCAGCGCCGGGCTCGAGTTCGACGATCTTCAGGACGTTCACCAGCTTGTTGAGCTGCTTCGTCACCTGCTCCAGAGGCAGTTCCTCGACATTGACCACAATGGTGATGCGGGAGATGTCGGGGTGTTCGGTGACACCGACGGCGAGTGAGTCGATGTTGAAGCCGCGCCGGGAGAACAGCGCGGCGATCCTGGCGAGGATGCCGGGCGTGTTCTCCACCAGGACGGAGAGCGTGTGCTTGGACATGGGTCGGGTGCCTCGGTCTCTTCTCTCTGTGCTTCCTGGGTCCTTCGTCGGCCGGCTCAGTCGTCTTCGCTGTCGCCGAAGTCGGGGCGGACGCCCCGTGCGGCCATCACCGTGTCGTTGGAGGTGCCGGCGGCGACCATCGGCCACACCTGGGCGTCCTCGTGCACGATGAAGTCGACCACGACGGGGCGGTCGTTGATGGCGTTGGCCTTGGCGATCACCGCGTCCAGTTCGTCCGGGGACTCGCAGCGCATGGCGACACAGCCCATGGCCTCGGCGAGCTTGACGAAGTCGGGGACGCGGGTGCCGTTGCCCGCCGCGCCGGCCTGCTCCTGGCCGGCGTGCAGCACCGTGTTGGAGTAGCGCTGGTTGTAGAACAGGGTCTGCCACTGGCGGACCATCCCGAGCGCGCCGTTGTTGATGACCGCGACCTTGATCGGGATGTTGTTGAGCGCGCAGGTGGTCAGTTCCTGGTTGGTCATCTGGAAGCAGCCGTCGCCGTCGATCGCCCAGACGGTACGGTCCGGCTGCCCGGCCTTGGCCCCCATGGCGGCGGGGACGGCGTACCCCATGGTCCCGGCGCCGCCCGAGTTCAGCCAGGTGGCGGGCTTGTCGTAGGTGATGAAGTGCGCCGCCCACATCTGGTGCTGGCCGACGCCCGCCGCGAAGACGGTGCCCTCCGGTGCCAGCTCACCGATGCGCTGGATGACGTGCTGCGGGGCGAGGCTGCCGTCCGCCGGCTGGTCGTAGCCGAGCGGGTAGGTCTCGCGCCACCGGTTGAGGTCCTTCCACCAGGCGGTGTAGTCGCCCACGTGGCCGTCGGTGTGCTCGGCCTGCACGGCCTGGACGAGGTCGGCGAGCACCTCGCGGGCGTCGCCGACGATCGGCACGTCGGCGGCACGGTTCTTGCCGATCTCCGCCGGGTCGATGTCGGCGTGGACGATCTTCGCGTACGGCGCGAAACTGTCCAGCTTGCCGGTGACACGGTCGTCGAACCGGGCGCCCAGGGCGACGATCAGGTCGGCCTTCTGGAGCGCGGTGACGGCCGTGACCGAGCCGTGCATGCCGGGCATGCCCACGTGCAGCGGATGGCTGTCGGGGAACGCGCCCAGCGCCATCAGCGTGGTGGTGACCGGCGCCCCGGTCAGCTCCGCGAGCACCTTCAGCTCCGCGGTGGCCCCGGCCTTGAGGACGCCGCCGCCGACGTAGAGCACCGGCCGCCGGGACTGGGTGATCAGCTTGGCGGCCTCACGGATCTGCTTGGCATGCGGCTTGGTCACCGGCCGGTAGCCGGGCAGGTCCTGGACGGGCGGCCAGGAGAAGGTCGTACGGGCCTGGAGGACGTCCTTGGGGATGTCGACCAGGACAGGCCCCGGGCGGCCGGTGGAGGCGATGTGGAAGGCCTCCGCGATGGTCCGCGGGATGTCCTTGGCGTCGGTGACCAGGAAGTTGTGCTTCGTGATCGGCATGGTGATGCCGCAGATGTCCGCCTCCTGGAAGGCGTCCGTGCCGATCGCCGCGCTCGCCACCTGGCCGGTGATCGCGACCAGGGGCACGGAGTCCATGTTCGCGTCGGCGATCGGGGTGACCAGGTTGGTGGCGCCGGGGCCCGAGGTGGCCATGCAGACCCCGACCTTGCCGGTGGCCTGGGCGTAACCGGTGGCCGCGTGGCCCGCGCCCTGCTCGTGCCGGACGAGGACGTGGCGCACCCGGGTGGAGTCCATCATCGGGTCGTAGGCGGGGAGGATGGCGCCCCCTGGGATGCCGAATACCGTGTCGGCCCCCACTTCCTCGAGCGAACGGATGAGGGACTGCGCACCCGTGACGTGCTCGACGGGCGCGGTGGACGATCCGCCGGTGCGGGGCCGCGGCTGCGGATGGTGGGCCCCGGTGGCCTGCTCGGTCATCGGCATTCTCTTCTCGAAGCTGAGTTTTGCGAGGGTTTGGGCGGTGCTGGTGCAACAAAAAACCCCTCGTGCCAAGTGGCAAGCGAGGGGAGCGCGTCGGTACGGTCCACAGAGCGGGCATGGGCTCTGCTTCAGCCGACGCGCTGTCCAAGTACGAGAATTTCGGTGCGCATGGAACTGACCATCCTCCCGGCGCACCCCGCATGTCAAGTGGGTGGGACGGGGGTCTCACTATGTGAGCGGGTCGGCGGGCGGGAAGTCGGCGGGTACGTAGGACAGGTCGGCGACGCCGCTCCGGGCGGGGCGCCCGGGCAGGGCCCCGCCGCCGCCCCGGGGGGAGCCGGTCGCGCTCGCCGTGAGGACGGGCACGGCCCGTTCCCCGGGAACTCCGCCACGGCCCCCGCCGTGGCCCGTTCCCGGGGCTCCGTGCGCGCCGCCGTGCACGGAGGCGTGGGCGCCGCTGTGGGCGCCGCCGTGCAGACTTCCGGCCAGCCCCCCGTGGACGCCGTGGAGGCCCGTGTGGACGCCCGCTGATGCGCCGGAGCGCGCGCCCGCCGGCAGCGCCGGCGGCGTCCCCGCCCGGCCCGGCGTTGTCGACGTGGGCAGTGGATACGAGCCGCGCACCAGGGCACGGCGCAGCCGGTACTCGTCGAGCGGCCCGGCGAACGCCATTCCCTGGCCGTGCGTGCAGCCCATGGCGCGCAGGGCCAGGACCTGTTCGGGAAGGTCCACCCCCTCGGCGACGGACTGCATGCCGAGGTCGCCGGCGATCCGCAGCAGTCCGGCGGTGATCTTGTGCAGCCTGGCGGACTCCACGACGCCCTCCACCAGGCAGCGGTCGAGCTTCACCACGTCCACGGGGAGCCGGCGCAGCGCGTTGATCGACGCGTGGCCGCTGCCGAAGCCGTCGAGCGCGATCCGTACGCCGAGCCGGCGCAGCGCGACGAGGCGGTGCTCCAGCTCGTCCAGGGAGCCGCGTGCGTCGCTGTCGGCCAGCTCGATCGTCAGGGCCCCCGGCGGCAGGCCATGGCGGGCCAGCACCCCTTCTACGGGGCCGACGGGGCCGAGGGAGCCGACGGGCGGGGAGGCGGCGAGCAGCCCACGGGCCGGGAGCCGCACGGTCACGGGCACGTGATGGCCGCTCCTGGACCGCTCGGCGGCCTGGGCGACGGCTTCCTCCAGCAGCCGGCGGCCGAGTCCGGCGGCGCGCTCACCCTCGTCGGCCCCGCGGCCGGAGCCGCGCAGGAGCTCCGCCTGGGTGAGCAGCAGGCCCGGCGCGGAGCGGCGGCGGGCCTGGGCGGAGACAGCGGTGATCCGGCCGGTGGACAGCTGGACCACCGGCTGGTGGAGCAGCGCGAACTCGCCGTCGCACGGTGCCGTGCGCGGCCGGGCCGCCCGTTCGGTCCGCCGGACGGCGTCGGCCTGCATCTGCATCTGGGGCGCGTACATCTCGACCCGGTTCTTGCCGCCCGCCTTGGCGCGGTACATGGCGAGGTCGGCGTTGCGCATCAGGGTGGCGGGGCTGGTGCCGGGCTCGGCGAAGGCGACGCCGATGGAGGCGGCCACCCGGACGTCGTGGCCGTCGATGCGGTACGGCTGGGAGAGCCTGAGCCGCAGCCGGTCGGCGATCTCGTGGACCTGGCGCTCGCGGGCCCCGCGGTCCGTGCCTCCGTCGCCGAGGACGATCGCCGCGAACTCGTCACCGCCGAGCCGGGCGGCGGTGTCCCCGGCGCGGACCGACTCCTGGAGCCGCTGGGCGGCCAGGATCAGCAGTTCGTCCCCGACCTGGTGGCCGAGGCGGTCGTTGACGGCCTTGAAGCCGTCGAGGTCGATGAAGAGCACCGCGGTGCCCGGGTCGGTCGTACGGCGCCCGGAGAGCGCCTGGCGGACCCGCTCGGTGAACAGGGCGCGGTTGGGCAGGTCGGTCAGCGGGTCGTGCTCGGCGTTGTGCTGGAGCTGCGCCTGGAGCCTGACCCGTTCGGTGACGTCCCGGCTGTTGAAGATCAGGCCGCCCTGGTGGCGGTTGACCGTGGACTCCACGTTCAGCCAGTCGCCCGTGCCGGACCTGAACCGGCACTCGATGCGGGTGGTGGGCTCCTCGGAAGGGGGCGCGGCGAGGAAGCGCCGCACCTCGTGGACGACCCTGCCGAGGTCGTCGGGGTGGATGATCGAGGCCAGTTCGGCGCCGACGAGGTCCTCGGCCTCCCGCCCGTAGACGCCGGAGGCGGCGGGGCTGACGTAGCGGAGTATGCCGGAGGGCGCGGCGATCATGATGACATCGCTGGAGCCCTGGACCAGGGACCGGAAGTGGTTCTCCTTCTGGGCCAGTTCATGGGTGAGCGCGATGTTGTCGACGAGCATGATGCCCTGCCGGACGACCAGGGCGAGCACGACCGTACAGCCGGTGAGGACGACCACGCGGTCGACCCGGCGGCCCTCGATGACGTTGTAGAGGATCCCGAGCGTGCACACGGCGGCGGCGAGGTACGGCGTGATCGCCGCGAGCGAGCTGACGAGCGGTCGGCCCGGGGGACGGTTCTGGCGCACGGCGGGAACGCTCTCGGGGAGACGGCGCACGCCCCAGGGCGCGTACGCGAGGAGCAGCGAGCCCGCGAACCAGCCCGCGTCCAGCAGCTGTCCCGAGCGGTAGCTGTCGCGCAGCAGCGGCGAGGTGAACAGGGCGTCGCACAGCACGGTCAGGGCGAGCGCGGCGATCGCCGTGTTCACCGCCGAACGGCTGCCCGTACCGCGCCGGAAGTGCAGCGCCAGCACCATGCTGACCAGCACGATGTCCAGCAGTGGGTAGGCGAGCGAGAGCGCGGACTGTGTGACGCTCTCCCCCTCGAACCGGGTGGTGCGCGTGAGGGCCAGGCTCCAGGAGAGCGTCAGCAGCGAACCGCCGATCAGCCAGGAGTCCAGCGCGAGACAGACCCAGCCGGCCCGGCTGACCGGGCGCTTGGCGAGGACCAGCAGGCCCACGATGGCGGGCGGGGCGAAGCAGAGGAAGAAGAGGTCGGCGAGGGAGAAGGTGGGCACGGGGCGGCCGAGCACGACCTCGTACCACCCCCACACCGCGTTCCCGGCCGAGGCCATGGCCGAGGAGAACGAGAACAGCAGCCAGGCGGGCCGGCAGGGGCGGCCGTGGCCCCGTCCGTAGAAGTAGCAGGAGACGGCGGCGATCGCGGCGGCGAGACTGAGCCCGAAGTCGCCCATGAACAGGGCCAGTTCGGTCGACCCCCAGCCGAGCGCCGCGCCCGCCGCGTAGCCTCCGCAGATCAGGGCGAGGAGGAGCTGGGCCGGCAGGCCCGTACTCCCGCCGGCGAACGGACGCCTGCCCGCCAGCAGGCCGTCCGCGCTCACCGGACCGCTCCGCTGCCGGTCCCTGTCACCGCCGCCGGGCCCCGCCTGCGCGCCGGGGTGTCCGGAGGCCGACGTCGGCGTACCTGCCGCGTCGGATCGTTCGTCCATTGGCCGTGCATCGCCCGTCGCCCCCCTCGGATTCTGATCTTTCCGCCGCGCCGCCCCACACGTGGCGCAGCCCCCAGATCGGGACGATACACCAGACTCGTCACTCAGGGACATAGTTCTTCTACTCTCCGTGACTGCTGACGGCGACGCCGCGCGCGTATCCGGACGACTGCGGAGCGTGTCCACCGGTGGGCCGTGGGCCGCCCTTCCGCGGATCACCGCCGGCACCTTCCGAAGGCGCCTTCCGCAGGCGCTTTCCCAGCCGCGAGGGCGCCCTGGTGGCGCCACCGGCTCCCGGCCACGGCGTACGACCGGCCCAGCTACGGCGTACGACCGGCTCCGGGCGCCCGCCGCGCGCCCCGTTCGGCGTCTGCTTCGTACGTATCCCGCTCCGTACGGGTCCGTGCTGCTCCGCGTCTAGTGCCCCTCCCGGCAACGTTTGCCCCGTCGCGACGCCCGGCACGCGCGCTCGCCGCGTTCGCCACAAGCCCAGGTAGCTCCGCTACATGGACTTCCGGCCGCCTTGCGATCACACGCACCGGACGCCGCTCCTCGACGGGCAAACCCTGCCGGTCGCGGCACTAGTCCCCCGCTCCTGCCGGGCGGGTACCCCCTTCGGTCGTGAGTACGACATTGTCCAGCTCGTCCCCGGCGGCGAACCGGGTGAGCTGACGGGCCAGCAGCCGCTTGGCGCGCGGCAGGAAGGCCGATGTCGATCCGCCGACATGAGGGCTGATGAGGACACCCGGAGCATGCCAGAGCGGATGCCCCGCCGGCAGCGGTTCCGGGTCGGTGACATCCAGGGCGGCCGTGATCCTTCCGCTTTCCACCTCGGCGAGCAGGGCCTTGGTGTCCACGACGGCGCCGCGCGCGACGTTCACCAGCAGCGCCCCGTCCTTCATCCGGGCCAGGAAATCGGCTCCCGCCAGGCCCTTCGTCTCCGGGGTGAGCGGGGTGGAGAGGATGACGACATCGGCCTCGGGAAGCAGTTCGGGGAGATCGGCGAGCGCGTGCACCGGCCCGCGCTCGGTGGTACGGGCGGAGCGCGCGACGCGTGCCACCCGCGCGCACTCGAAGGGCGCGAGCCGGTCCTCGATGGCGGCGCCGATCGAGCCGTGGCCGACGATCAGGACGGACTTGTCGGCGAGCGCCGGATAGAAGCCGGAGCGCCACTCCTCCCGCTCCTGGCCCCGGACGAAGCCGGGTATGCCGCGCAGGGAGGCCAGGACCAGGGTGAGGGCCAGCTCGGCCGTGCTGGCCTCGTGGACCCCCTTGGCGTTGCACAGCCGCACCCCGCCGGGCAGCCCGCCGAGCGCGGGCGCGACGTGGTCGGTCCCGGCGGAGAGGGTCTGGACGACGCGTACGGAGGTCATCCCGGCGAGCGGACGGACCGAGATCTTCGGCCCCTTCAGGTACGGGACGACGTAGAAGGCGCAGTCGGCCGGGTCCGCGGGGAAGTCGTCCTGTCCGTCCCAGTACCGGTAGTCGAGCCCCTCGGGGAGCCCCTCGATCTCGTCGGCGCGGTACGGCAGCCAGATGTCTGAAGTCATGGTCACGAGGCTATGCGAAGCGTTCGGGGCCCATGGGGTTAGCTTGTGGACGGCACGAGGAGGGGTACGGCAGTTGGAGCGGAGGACCATCGGTGCGGCGGCACTCGACGTGGGTGCGATCGGGCTCGGCTGCATGCCGATGCACTGGGCCTACACCAGCTCCGAGCAGCGCGGCGACCGCTCGCTCCGGACGGTGCACGCCGCACTCGACGCCGGGGTGACCCTGCTCGACACGGCCGACATGTACGGCCCCTTCACCAATGAGCTGCTGCTCGGCCGGGCCCTCGGGCGGCGGCGGAAGGACGCCTTCGTCGCCACCAAGTGCGGACTGCTGGTCGGTGACCAGCATGTCGTCGCCAACGGCAGACCCGGCTATGTGCGCCGGGCCTGCGACGCCTCGCTGCGCCGGCTCCAGACCGACGTGATCGACCTCTACCAGTTGCACCGCGCGGACCCGGAGATACCCGTCGAGGAGACGTGGGGCGCGATGGCGGAGCTGGTACGGGCGGGGAAGGTCCGGGCGCTGGGACTGTGCGCGCTGGGCGCACGCGGGACGCGAACCCTCCGGCGCAAGCCCGGCGCCGATCCGCACGACGCGACGATCCGGCAGTTGGAGCGCGTGCAGCAGGTCTTCCCGGTGAGCGCGGTGGAGGCGGAGCTGTCGGTCTGGTCACCGGAGGCGACGGGGCGGCTGCTGCCCTGGTGCGAGGCGCGCGGGATCGGGTTCCTGGCGGCGATGCCGCTGGGCAGCGGCTTCCTGACCGGCACGCTGACCCCCGGGCAGGGCTTCGAGCCCGATGACGTACGGGCACGGCATCCGCGGTTCACGGCGGAGATCATGGCGGCGAACCAGCCGCTGGTGGCCGGGTTGCGCCGGATAGCGGACCGGCACCGCGCGACCCCGGCGCAGGTGGCGCTGGCCTGGGCGCTGAGCCGCGGGCGCCATGTGGTGCCGCTGCCGGGGACCAAACGCGAACAGTGGGCGGTGGAGAACGCGCGCGCCGCGGAACTGCGGCTGACGGCGCGAGATCTGGCCGAAATAGCCTCCCTCCCACCGGCCCGGGACTCCTGGTACTGACCACTCCGGGTGACCGTTACCGGTCCCCTCGCTTCCGGATCCGGCGGGGGAATCGGGGAGGGTGTGGGGGAAGAGGGGAGAAGACGGCGCGGGGAAGACCCTGAGGGGAACCGGGAAGCCGGGGAACGGGGGAAATCAGCGTGAGGGAAGTGGCGAGGCCGGGAGAAATCAGCGGGGGAAGCGGGGAACGATGAGGAGACCCCGCCGGGGAATCGATCAGGAATGCCGCCGTCGAAGGGATCGAAGACCGTGCAACGCTCGAACGTGACCGCTGTACTGGCCGCCGCCGCGCTTCTCGTGGTCACGGGTTGCTCGTCCGACGACGGCGCGGACCTGCCGGGCGGCGCGCGCGCCGCCTCCTCCCCCGCCGCCTCCTCCCCCGGCTCCTCGGCCGCCGCGCCCTCTCCGAGCCCGTCCGCGCCGCCCGCCAAGGGATCGGCCACGGTGCTGTCCACGGCCGCGGAGGGGCTGAACTCGCCCTGGGGGCTGGCCGAACTGCCGGACGGCGGCCTGCTGGTCTCCTCCCGCGACGAGGGCACGATCACCCGGGTGGACCCCAGGACCGGGAAGAAGACCGTCGTCGGCTCGGTGCCCGGGGTGGCGGCGGCGGGCGAGGGCGGGCTGCTGGGGATCGCGCTGTCCCCCTCCTACGGCTCGGACCACCTGGTGTACGCGTACTTCACCACCGAGTCGGACAACCGCATCGCGCGCATGATCTACGACGAGAAGAAGCCGGCCGGGCAGCGGCTGGGCGCCCCGGACACGGTGCTGCGCGGCATCCCGAAGGGCACGATCCACAACGGCGGGCGCATCGCCTTCGGGCCGGACGGGATGCTGTACGCGGGCACGGGCGAGGCCGGGAACAAGGAACTCGCCCAGGACGAGAAGTCGCTGGGCGGCAAGATCCTTCGGATGACCCCGGACGGACAGCCCGTGCACGGCAACCCGTGGGCGGATTCGGTGGTCTATTCCCTGGGGCACCGTGATGTGCAGGGACTCGCCTGGGACTCCCGCAAACAGCTGTGGGCGTCGGAGTTCGGTCAGGACAAGTGGGACGAGCTGAATCTGATCGAGCCGGGCGGGAACTACGGCTGGCCGGAGGCGGAGGGCAGGAGTGACAAGCCGGGGTTCGTGAATCCGGTGGAGGAGTGGCGGCCGAAGGACGCCTCGCCGAGTGGCCTCGCCTTCGCGGAGGGTTCCCTGTGGATGGCGGCGCTGCGCGGTGAACGGCTCTGGCGGATTCCGCTGGCGGGCCGGGAATCCGCCGCGGAGCCGCAGGCGTTCTTCACGGAGAAGTACGGCCGCCTGCGGACGGTGCTGCCGGCCGGCGGCGCCAAGGTGTGGCTCGTGACCAGCAACACGGACGGCCGGGGCACGCCGAAGCCGGGGGACGACAGGATCCTTCAGCTGGAGATCTCGTAGCGCCGCGCGCAGGGGCCGCGGCGACGCGCACGAAGAGGTGGGCTGTCTGTGTTCAACATGTTCGAGGAGCTTTTCTCACCGGGCCGCAAACACACCCATGACGAACGCAAGAGGCTGGAGCTGAGCCGGTACGACGTCAGCGACAACGACCCGGGGCGGGGGCCGATAGACCTCGCGTCGGGGAAGGTGACGATACGGGTGCCGGAGGAGCCGACGGAGCCCGCGGAGCCCGCCAAGTTCGCGGAGTCCGCAGAGTCCGCAGAGTCCGCAGAACCCACCCAGAACTCCGGCGGGCGGGCCGGGGAGCCCGGTGGGTGCGGCGAGGCCGCGGAGCCCGGGGACGACGTCGGGCGGCCACGCGAGGACTGACCGCGCGTGCGGCGTTCAGCCTGTTCTGACGCCTTCACCTTCCGTTCTCGGAAGGTGCCGCCGCATCGGGAGAGTGCCGCATCTTCGCCGTCCTCGGGGCCTTAGAGGTCCTGGGGAAGCAGGGGACCGACGTAAGTGCGCCCCTGAGTTCCCGGGCCGGAGGGCCGGGAACATCAGGGACGCACGCTCATGCGGGCCGGTCGGTGGGGCTCAGGTCGCCGGGGTCGGCAGGGGGACCAGCAGGTCGAAGTACATGCCGAAGGAGACCAGCAGGCCCAGCAGGCCGAGGACCGCCCCGGCGACGGCGACCGGGCGGGCCCAGTCCGTACGCCGCGGCAGGGTCACCACCACCACGCCGACGAGGAGCGCGATCAGCGCCACGACGCCGTTCACGGCCGCCGTGGCGTGCCAGGCGTCCCCGTACAGGGCGGAGATCTGCTCTTCCGGGCCGGCCGTCTGACCGGTCGTGAGCTGGCCCACGAGAGTGGTCCGCTCGCCGATGACCCGGCTGGTCCAGGTGCCCGTGAGGGCGACGATACCGAGGGCGGCCGAGATGACGGCCGCCGCGGCGGCGGCGACGCCGGACGGGCGGTGCCCGGCGGACACGTCGTCGTCCTCGTCGTCCTGGTCCGGGTGTTCCGTGGCCGCGTCGTCGGCGGTGGCCGAGTCCCCCGCCGCCGGGTCGCCGGTGGTCGCGTCCTTCACCGCGGGACGCGCGGCCGCCGTGTCCTCCGATTCCTCGCTCGTGGTCTCCTTCGCCTCTGCGGACCCGGTCCCGGGCGCGGTCGCCTCGGTGCCGGCCTTCGTGGTGTCCGCCGTGGCCTCGGTCGTCTCCGGCTCGGTGGTCCGGGTCTTGGGAGTGGGTGTCATGCGGCGCACGCTAGGGGCCCCGGATGAGAACTCCCTGAGAGCCTCGGTCACTCTCGTACAGCGGTACGGACCCGGTGGGACAAGGGCTCTACGCCCCTGGGTCCCGGCCTCCGGGCCCGGTCAGTGACGGGGGCCGGGTCCCGGGCCCCGGTCCCGGCGCCACTCGGATGCCAGCACCGACCAGACCTCGATGTCGTGCCGGACGCCCCGGTACGGAAAGGACTCCCGCAGGACGCCGTCCCGCGTCATGCCGAGCCGCCGCGCGACCCGGACGCTCGCGGCGTTCGTGGCGGCGACCCGCCACTCCACCCGGTGCATCCCACGCTCCTCCACCGCCCAGTCGATCAGCGTCCGCGCGGCGCGCGTGACCAGCCCGCGCCCCGTCGCCGCCGGCTCCAGCCAGCAGCCCACCTCGCAGGTCTCCGTCGCCGTGTCGAAGACGCGGAAGAGGACTCCGCCGACGAGCGTCCCGTCCACCCAGATCCCGTAGATCCGCCCGGTGTCCGCGGCCTGCTTCTCCGCGTACGACGTGAGCAGCGTCCGCGCGGACGGCAGATCGGTGGCGGCCCGGGCCAGCTGGATGAATTCGTCGACGAACTCCCGAGCCCGGTCCAGGTGAGCGAGGAACTCCTCGCTCCGCCACGGCTCCAGAGGGCGCAGTTCGGCCCCGTCCCCCAGCGATGTCGCGAACATGCGCGGCCCTTCCGTACAGATGTGCGTTTCGGACGGATTTTCGCACGTCTTTTCGCACGTCATGGCCCCGCCCGGTCAGCCGGAGACGCTCACCCGCCCGTTCTCGATGTGCCCCATGAGCCGACGGCGGAAGCGGGTTCCGGGCTCCCGCGTCCCCCCGTCGGGCCGGTAGCCGGGCCGGTCACCGGGCTCGGTGCCGGCCTCCGCGGTGACCTCGATGTCGTACCAGCCGTGCGCGTCGGCGGCGGAGTGCACGACGGTCCGGCCGCGGCCCGGCTTCACCGTGATCCGCCGGCTCCAGCCGTCCAGGTCGGCCTCGTCCACGTAGCCCAGCGGCCGTACGGTGAAGGTGACGGGCCGGTCCCCGCCGTTGCGCAGGGTGAGGTGCAGATCGCGATCGTGGTGGTCGACCCTCGAGGAGACCTCGGCGCCGAGTCCGGAGACGGGTCCGGCGAACTCCCGGCGGAAGCCGTTCGGTCCGGTGATCGTGAAGCGGTAGCCGTCACCGGTGACGCCGGTAAGGGGCACGCTCCATTGCGCGCTGCCCTTTACATCGCGGTGCTGCGGTATCTCGAACTCCCCGGCGTACGGATAGAGCGCGAAGTGCGCGCTCGCCCGCCCCGTATTGCGCAGCGTGACCTGGAAGTTCCGCCCGTCCGCGGCCACGTGCCCGTACGCGTCGGTCTGGTACGGCAGCGGCCTGGCCGGACGGGTGCCCTTCTCCTGGACAGGCATCCGCTGCTCGGCGGGCGGTGCGGGCTGCCAGCGGCCGGTGAACGGCGGTACGGCGGCCGGCCGCGTCACCTCGGGCTGCCGGGTGGTCCGCTCGAAGTCGAAGGCGGACGTCAGATCGCCGACCACGGCCCGCCGCCATGGGGTGATGTTGGGCTCGGCCACTCCGGTCCACTTCTCCAGGAAGCGGACGACCGACGTGTGGTCGAAGACCTGCGAACAGACGTGGCCGCCGACGCTCCAGGGCGAGACGACCAGCAGCGGGACCCGGATGCCGAGGCCCGTGGGCCGCCCCTGCCAGCGCTCCTCGTCGGCGCCGGGGCCGTCGACGGGCGGCACCGGCGGCGGTACGTGGTCGAAGAAGCCGTCGTTCTCGTCGTAGTTGATCAGCAGGACGGTGTGCCGCCAGACGTCCGGATGGGCACCGAGCGCGTCCAGCACCTGGTAGACGAGGGTGGCGCTGGCGACCGGCGACGAGGCGCTGGGGTGCTCGGAGTCGGCAGCGGAGGGCACCAGGTACGAGACTTCGGGCAGCGTTCCGGCGGCGACGTCGGCCCGGAACCGCTCGGCCAGCGTGCCCGTCTCGACCCGCCGCAGCCCGCGCTCGAACAGCGAGCGCTCGCGGGCCGGCAGCGCGGCGACGCCCTCCTCCAGGGCGCCGAGCAGCCGTGCGCGCAGGGCGGCGTCCCGGGTGTCCCGTACGGCGGCGTAGAAGCGCTCCATGTAGGTGAAGCCGTCGGCGCCGGGCACGCCGGGCAGGGCGCGCGCCTTCGCGAGCGCCTTGCGCGCGATGTCCTTGAAGACCGTGAAGAACTCGATGTTGTTGTCGGTGAAGTTCTCCCACTCGGTGTACGTGCGCCAGCTGCGGCCCGCGTCCTGGAGCCGCTCGGCGTAGGTCGGCCAGGCGTAGCCGGGGTGGGTGGCCTCGTCGTACGCGTCGTTGCCGACGGCCCGCCGACCGTCGGCCTCGAAACCGGTCCAGCCGCTCCACAGGTGGTTCCGGTTCGGGCTGGTCGAGGTGTGGACCGAGGAGTGGTACGCGTCGCAGACCGTGAACGTGTCCGCCAGCTCGTAGTGCAGCGGGATGTCCCGCCGGTCGTAGTACGCCATCGTGGCGGCGGACTTGGCGGGTATCCAGCGGTCCATCCAGCCGTCGTGCCAGGCCCGGGCCCCGCCGTCCCAGGAGTGGTCGAGCGCTCCGATGTACTGCGCGTCCTTCTTCTGCGTCGTGGCGGCGTCCCGTACGGAGAAGGGCAGGACGGTGCCGTCCGCGCCGTCCGTCCCGTCCGTCCCGCCGGTGCGCGTCGCCTCGTCACACGGCTGTTCGAAGACGGAGGTCCCGGAGGGAAGTTCGACGGCGTTGCGGTCTCCGAAGCCCCGGACTCCGCGCAATGTGCCGAAGTAGTGGTCGAAGGAACGGTTCTCCTGCATCAGGACGACCACGTGCTTGATCGCCCGCATCCCACCGGCGGCCGGCTCGGCGGCCAGCGCGGTCCGCAACGACGGCGGCAGGAACGATCCGGCGGCGGCCGTACCGAGGGTGCCCGCGCCGAGGGCGAGCATTCTTCTGCGCGAAACTTCCGGTGACATGGCGGGGACGGTAGCGAGGGTGGGTGGCACGGGAAAGGCCCCGGGCCGTCCAAGAGGTGAACGTCCCCGGAGCCGCCGGAGCCCGCGCCGCGGGTCAGACGGCTCCCGGAGGGTGGGGCCGAGGTGGGGCGGGCGGTTCAGACCCCTCGCCCTCAAGCGGCTCGAACGGCTCATGCGGCCCATGCGGCTCAGAGAGATCGGCCGGCTCGGGGAGATCGGCCGGCTCGGGGATCTCCGTGGCGTCCGCCCACTCCGGTCCTTGCGGCCAGACCAGCAGCACCGGGCATCGCGCGTGGTCGACCACGAAGCGCGTCGCCCGGCCCAGACTGTGCGGACCGGGCCGGGTACGGTCGCCGTCCCGCGCGCAGATCAGCAGCTTCGCGCCGGCCGCCGCCCGGACGACCCGGCGCTCCACGCGGCCGTAGTGGTCCAGCAGTTCGCAGGGGCGGCCCAGCCGGTGCGCGGCGGCCTCCAGCAGATCGGCGGCGGCCGTGCCGGACAGCGCTTCGAGCCGGGCGCCCGGATCGCGCTCCGGCCGGTGGCCGCGCCCGAGGAGCCCCGCGTAGGCGTGGTGCGCGGCGGCGGCCACCTCGTCGTCGCTGACGTGCAGCAGCACGATGTCGTCGTGCGGGGCCCAGACGCGCGCCGCGTCGACGCAGGCCGGCCAGGCCGATTCGGTGATCCACACGACGACCTTCGCGGCCGGGCCGGGTGTCGGTCCGGACGGCGGGTCAGGTGTCGGTCCGGGCACCGGACTCACCCTCCGATCATCAGCTGCCGATCAGCCGCCGATCAGCCGCAACGTACCCCACAGCGCCACGGTAGAGGCGACCAGTGTGGCAGGCACGGTCAGCAGGCCGAGCCGGGTGAAGTGGCCGAGTCCCGGCTCGGTGTCGTGTTCGTGCAGGATGCGTCGCCACAGCAGGGTGGCGAGCGAGCCCACGTACGTCAGGTTCGGCCCCAGGTTCACGCCGATCAGCGCGGCGAGCACCGGGCCGGGGCCGGCGGGCGCCACCACCGGCAGCAGGGCGAGGATCGCGGGCAGGTTGTTGATCAGGTTGGCCAGTACGGCCGCCACGACGGCGACCGCCAGCAGCGCGGGCAACGAGGAGCCGTCCGGCAGCAGGCTGCCGATGCCGGCGCCCAGACCGTTGTCGACGACCGCCTTGACCACCACACCGAGCGCCAGGACGAACAGGCAGAACAGCGGGGACGCGGCGCGCACCAGCCCGCCGACCGTCGTGCGCCGCCGGAACAGGGCCCGTACGGCGAGGACCGCCGCGCCGCCGAGCGCCGCCCACAGCGGTTCCACCCCGGCGAACGAGGTGACCACGAACCCGGCCAGGGTCAGCCCCAGCACCACCACCGTGAACACGGGCATCGGGCGCCGCTCGTCCGTCCCCGGAACGTGGGCCCCGGCGGCCAGATCGGCGGCGAACCACCGGCGGAAGACCGCGTACTCGACCGCGATCGCCGCCACCCACGGCAGCGCCATCAGCGCGGCGAAGCGGGTGAAGGAGAGCCCGCTGGCGGTGAACGCCAGCAGGTTGGTGAGGTTGGAGACCGGCAGCAGCAGGGACGCGGAGTTCGCCAGGTGGGTGGTGGCGTAGACGTGCGGCCGGGGGCGCGCGCCCACCCGGGCGGCGGTCGCGAACACCACGGGCGTGAGCAGGACGACCGTCGCGTCCAGGCTGAGAACGGCGGTGATCACGGCCGCGACGGCGAACACCCCGCCGAGCAGCCGGCGCGGACTGCCCCCGCAGGCCCGCGCCACCAGGTCGCCCGCCGCGGTGAACAGCCCGTCCTCGTCGCAGAGCTGGGCCAGGACGAGAACCGCCGCGAGGAAGCCGACCACCGGCAGCAGGCTGTGCGTCTGCCGCCATGCCTCGGCGGGCGAGACCGCGCCGAGGCCGACGACCAGCGCAGCGGCGGGCACGGCCGCGACGGCCTCGGGCAGCCGCCGCGGGCGTACGACGGCGAACACGAGGACGCCCAGCAGCAGGACGACGGAGACGGCCTCGGCCACGGCGGTACTCACCGGACGACAGCGCTCACCGCGGCCTCACCCGTACGCGTGGAACGGTTCACCCGACGCCGAGCTTCTCCAGGATCAGCTCCCGTACCCGCGCCGCGTCCGCCTGCCCGCGCGTGGCCTTCATGACGGCGCCGACCAGCGCGCCCGCGGCCGCGACCTTGCCGCCGCGGATCTTGTCCGCGATGGCGGCGTTCGAGGCGATCGCCTCGTCCACGGCCGCGCCGAGCGCGCCCTCGTCGGAGACCACCTTGAGCCCGCGCTGCTCCACGACCGCGTCGGGCCCGCCCTCGCCGGCCAGGACGCCCTCGATGACCTGCCGGGCCAGCTTGTCGTTGAGGTCGCCGGCCGCGACGAGCTCGGCTACCCGGGCGACCTGCTCGGGAGTGATCGGCAGCTCCTCCAGCGGGGTCGCCGACTCGTTGGCGTGCCGGGCCAGCTCGCCCATCCACCACTTACGGGCCTGGTCGGCCGGGGCGCCCGCGTCGATCGTGGCGACGATCGCGCCGATCGCGCCCGCGTTCAGGATGGACTGCATGTCGTGCTCGGACAGCCCCCACTCCTCGCGCAGCCGGTTGCGGCGGACGCGGGGCAGCTCGGGCAGCGCGGCCCGCAGCTCCTCGACCCACTGCCGGGAAGGAGCGACGGGCACGAGGTCGGGCTCGGGGAAGTACCGGTAGTCCTCGGCCTCCTCCTTGACCCGCCCGGAGGTGGTGGACCCGTCCTCCTCGTGGAAGTGCCGGGTCTCCTGCACGATCGTGCCGCCCGAGTTCAGCACCGCGGCGTGGCGCTGGACCTCGAAACGCACGGCGCGCTCGACACTGCGCAGCGAGTTGACGTTCTTCGTCTCGGAGCGGGTGCCGAACTCCTCCCGGCCGTGCGGGCGCAGCGAGAGGTTGACGTCACACCGCATCTGGCCCATCTCCATGCGGGCCTCGGAGACCTGGAGCGCCTTGATCAGCTCGCGCAGCTCGGCGACGTACGCCTTCGCGACCTCGGGAGCGCGCCCGCCCGCGCCCACGATGGGCTTGGTGACGATCTCGATCAGCGGGATACCGGCGCGGTTGTAGTCCAGCAGTGAGTGGGACGCGCCGTGGATGCGCCCCGTGGCCCCGCCGACGTGGGTCGACTTGCCGGTGTCCTCCTCCATGTGCGCGCGCTCGATCTCGACCCGGAAGATCTCGCCGTCCGCCAGCTGTACGTCCAGGTAGCCGTTGTAGGCGATCGGCTCGTCGTACTGCGAGGTCTGGAAGTTCTTCGGCATGTCCGGATAGAAGTAGTTCTTCCGGGCGAAGCGGCACCAGTCGGCGATCTCGCAGTTGAGCGCGAGGCCGATCTTGACGGCGGACTCGACACCCGTCGCGTTGACCACCGGCAGCGAGCCGGGCAGGCCCAGGCAGGTCGGGCACGTCTGCGAGTTGGGCGCGGCGCCCAGCTCGGTCGAGCAGCCGCAGAACATCTTGGTCTTGGTGCCGAGCTCGACATGGACCTCCAGGCCCATGACGGGGTCGTAGGTGGCCAGCGCGTCCTCGTACGACACCAGGTCAATGACGGTCACAGGTACTTCTTCCTCTTCAATGCTTCATCGGTGTCGGCCAGCCAACGCTGGTAGGACGACAGCTTTCCGAGTACGGAGAGATCCACTTCGTCGGCGAGGCGGGTGAAGTAGTCGCCGGGGTCGGACCGCCGGGCCTTCTTGAGCACGTTCGCCAGTACGCGCTTGGGGTGGGTCGGGTGGCCGGGAGTGGGGTTTCCCTGTTCGCAGTCGGCCGGCTGGAGATGCGGATGCTCCGTCAGGTCGGCCGCGGGCTGCACCCGCACCAGGGCGTCCCGGTCCGCCAGTACCCAGGACTCCGTCATCGCCTTCGGCCCGAGGACCACGGGCACGGCCGCCTGCTTCGGCAGACCGGCCAGCGCGTCCAGCAGGACGAGTGCGTCGGGGACTTCCTTGTGGTCCCGGTGGACGAACAGGACGTCGCAGCGGGCCGCCAGCTCCGTGGCCGCCGCCAGCAGGGACTTCGGCTCCGCCGTGCTGTAGGCGGTGCCGGTCTCGCACGGGGCGAGCACCTCGGTGGTCTTCAGCGCCCGGGCACGCAACGTCTCCTCCAACTGGCGGATGATCAGTCGCTCCAGGAAGAGCAGGTCGCTGGGGCCTTCGACCAGGAGCCCGGCCCTGAGCAGTCGTACGCGGCTCACGCGATCACCTGCCCCATGGACTCCAGCAGTCGCTTCACCTGCTCGGCCGTGACCGTCTCGCCCGGCTCTTCGTCGGCCCGGGGCTCACGGACGGGGCGGGCCCGGGTGACCGTGGAGATCCCGGCTCTCGCCGGATCCACGCGGGACGCCTGTTCCAGGAAGACCAGACTGCCCGTCGGATCGTCGTACAGGGCGGAGAGCAGGACGGGAGAGTGCGTGGTCGCGATCAACTGGCGGAAACCCGGCACCTGACGAGCCCGGTCGACAAGGTCCGGAAAGTCATCGACGTCTCTGCGTAGCCGCCTCACCAGTTCGGCGATCCGGGTCGGATGCAGTCCGTTCTCGATTTCTTCCACCGCCAGCAGGCCTGCCCGTCGGTCGTCGTACCAGGCAGCCAGCAGGGCAAGTACGCGCATCGTGCCGTCGGACAGCATGGGCGGGGACGTCCAGCCGGTGTGCCGAAACCGTACATCGAAGTCGTACTCGCCACGGCGGTGGTCGAAGACCGGTCTGATCGCTGACGCCTCGGGGATGAGGGCGGCCAGATCGGCCTCCATGTCGCGCAGTTCCCCGGAACCGAGCCGCTGGAGCACGGCTGACAGGTTGCTGCCATCGGCCAAGAGCGTCAATTCGTCACTGCCGCCGAACGGCCTGCGCATGGCGGCGGGGTCAAGGGCGATCCGCTCCCAGGTCGCGGTCTCGCTCGCCAGAACCCCGAGGAGTTCCCGGGCGCCCTCCGACCTGGGTCCGCCCGGTGCCGCATCACTGCCGCGAAGCTGCGCCCAGTCGGTTCCGTTACGGTCCAGGAACGCCTTCCGGGCGGCAGCGACAGCCGCACGCAACTGCACCGGGAGCCCCAGCCGGTCCATCCACTCCGTATGTACGAGGCTGCTCACCCATACCCGTCCACCGCGCCAAGCGACCCGCACCGGGTCCGGCGGCGTGCCATCGCGCCCGATCCCCAGTCGTACGACCAGCGGTAGTGGTCCGTGTGTCGAGGGCACGAGCATACCGATCTTGATCGTCAGCTCGGATGCCGTGCAGGCGTCACCGTGCCCGTCTGCGTGGTGGAACAGATCGCGCGCGGCGAGCCGGGGGTTGGCACCACTGAGGGCACCCTGGAGGCCCATGGTGACCGTGCGCCGGACGAAGTCCAGAGCGTCCAGGAGGTTCGACTTGCCCGCCCCGTTGACCCCCATGAGGACGGTGCAGGGCCGTACGTCCATGGCGAAGCCCACGAACGACTTGAAGCCGTCGATCTCGATGCGGGTGATCACTGTGTCACCTCCTTCCGTGACGCGGTGCGGTGATGCGCGGACGCGCTGACGCGCCCGGTCGCCGGGGCCGCCGGGAGACCGCCGACGAGGGCGGTCTCCCGGCGGGCTCCGCTCAGCCCAGCAGCACGTCGTCGTCGCCCAGCCGCTTCAGCTCGCGTACGAGCAGTGCCAGCGACGTGACGACGGCGACGGCGGAGACCGCGGCGTCCACCAGCCGCAGGGTGTCGTTCTCCTTGCGGGCGGTCTTGAGTTGCTTGGCGACTCCGAACGCGCCGAACGCGGTGGTGCCGATCGACAGGTACGTGCCGGCCTTGGACTTCTTGAAGCCCTTCGCCTTCTCCATAGCGCTCACAGTGACGGTGCCTCCTCCAAAAGCGGGTGCCCCCACCTTTCCACGAAGGCCGCTTCGACGGCGGCACCGACCTTGTACAGGCGGTCGTCCTTCATGGCCGGGGCGATGATCTGGAGTCCGACCGGCAGGCCGTCCTCCGGCGCGAGGCCGCAGGGCAGCGACATGGCGGCGTTGCCGGCCAGGTTGGTCGGGATGGTGCACAGGTCCGCGAGGTACATCGCCATCGGGTCGTCGGCGCGCTCGCCGATGGGGAAGGCGGTGGTCGGGGTCGTCGGGGAGACGATCACGTCGACCTGCTCGAAGGACTTCTCGAAATCCCGCTTGATGAGCGTGCGGACCTTCTGCGCCGAGCCGTAGTACGCGTCGTAGTAGCCGGAGCTGAGCGCGTACGTCCCGAGCATCACGCGGCGCTTGACCTCGTCGCCGAATCCCGCCTCGCGGGTCAGGGCCGTGACGTCCTCGGCGGAGTGCGAACCGTCGTCGCCGACGCGCAGTCCGTAGCGCATGGCGTCGAAGCGGGCCAGGTTCGAGGAGCACTCGGACGGCGCGATCAGGTAGTACGCCGCGAGGGCCAGGTCGAAGGACGGGCAGTCCAGCTCGACCACCTCGGCGCCGAGCTCCTTGAGGAGCTCCACGGACTCGTCGAAGCGCTGGACGACGCCGGCCTGGTAGCCCTCGCCGCGGAACTGCCTCACGACGCCGACGCGCATCCCGGCCACCGAGCCGTTGCGGGCGGCCTCGACCACCGGCGGGACCGGGGCGTCGATGGACGTCGAGTCGAGCGGGTCGTGTCCGGCGATCACCTCGTGCAGCAGGGCCGCGTCCAGGACCGTACGGGCGCAGGGGCCGCCCTGGTCGAGGGAGGAGGAGAAGGCCACCATGCCGTACCGGGACACCCCGCCGTACGTCGGCTTGACGCCGACCGTGCCGGTGACGGCGGCGGGCTGGCGGATGGAGCCGCCGGTGTCCGTGCCGATGGCCAGGGGCGCCTGGTACGAGGCGAGGGAGGCGGACGAGCCACCGCCGGAGCCGCCGGGGATCCGGGTCAGGTCCCAGGGGTTGCCGGTGGGGCCGTACGCGCTGTTCTCCGTGGAGGAGCCCATGGCGAACTCGTCCATGTTGGTCTTGCCGAGGATGACGACGCCCGCGTCCTTGAGCCTCTTGGTGAGCGTCGCGTCATAGGGCGGCAGCCAGCCTTCGAGGATCTTGGAACCGACGGTCGTCGGTACGCCCTCGGTGGTGAAGATGTCCTTGAGCGCGAGCGGCACACCGGCCAGCGGGCCGAGCTTCTCGCCCGCCGCGCGCTTGGCGTCCACGGCGCGGGCCTGCGCGAGCGCGCCCTCGCGGTCGACGTGGAGGAAGGCGTGGACCTTCTCGTCCACGGCCTCGATCCGGGCGAGGTGGGCCTCGGTGACCTGGACGGCCGTGAGCTCGCCCGAGGCGATCTTCTCGGCGATCTCGGCGGCGGTGAGCCTGACGCAGCTCTCGATGGTGTTGATGTCCGTCATGACGGTCAGTCCTCCCCCAGGATCTGCGGCACCTTGAAACGCTGCTGCTCCTGGGCAGGGGCACCGGAGAGCGCCTGCTCCGGGGTGAGCGACGGACGGACCTCGTCCGCGCGCATGACATTGGTCAGCGGCAGCGGGTGGGAGGTCGGCGGGACGTCTTGGTCGGCGACCTCGGATACGCGGGCGACCGCGCCGATGATGTCGTCGAGCTGACCGGCGAAGTGATCGAGCTCTTCGTCCTTCAGCTCCAGACGCGCCAGCCGGGCGAGGTGGGCGACCTCCTCGCGCGTGATGCCAGGCATGCAGCGATCCTCAGGGGTGAGTGTGTTGGTTTTGGCCCAATCCTATGGGGCCGGACCCCCTCCTCACGAAACGGTTGCCCCGGCCTCCCGCTCGCGCGGGGATCGGAGCGCTCGGCCGGGCGGTCCGGGCCGGGTCGCGGGGCGTGTGGGCGACGGGTCGCGGTCACGGAGCGGCCGACGCTCGCCCCGGGCGTCCGGCCGCCCGGCCGCACCCGGCGCGAGCCGTACGCCCCGCGACCGCCGGCTACTGCACGACCTGGCCCGACTGTTCCCGCTGCTCCCTCTGTTCCCGCGCCGCGCGGGCGGCACGGGCCTCACGGGCCGCTTCCAGCTCCGCCGGGCGCTGCCAGCCGTGCTCCCCCCTGGCGCGCAGCCAGGCCGTCGTCTCGTTCGGCGGCATCGCGGCGGCGACCAGCCAGCCCTGCACCGCGTCGCAGCCCAGGGCCCGCAGCCGCTCCCACGTCTCGTCGTCCTCGACACCCTCCGCGACCACCAGCAGACCGAGCGAGTGCGCCAGGTCGACGGTGCAGCGGACGATCTCCGCGTCCTCGGTGTCCACCGCGAGCCGGGCGACGAACGAGCGGTCGATCTTCAGCTCGCTGACCGGCAGGCGGCGCAGGTGCACCAGCGAGGAGTAGCCCGTACCGAAGTCGTCCAGGGACATCTTCACCCCGTGGCCGGTCAGGCCCGCGAGGGTGTCGGCGGCCCGCTGCGGGTCCTCCAGCAGGACGTGTTCCGTTATCTCCAGCTGCAGCGAGCCGGCCGGCACACCGTGACGTGCCAGCCGGGCGGCGACCGCGCCCGCGAACCCGGGGGTGTGGACGTCGCGCGGCGAGACGTTGACCGCGACGGGCACCATCAGCTGCTGGGCCCGCCAGCGGGCCACCTGGGCCAGCGCCGTCTCCAGCACGTACTCCGTCAGGTGGGGCATCAGGCCCGAGGACTCGGCGATCGCGATGAACTCGTCGGGCGGGACCCGGCCGCGCTCGGGGTGCACCCAGCGCACCAGCGCCTCCAGACCGGCCACCTGACCGTCGAAGCGGACCTTCGGCTGGTAGTGCAGTTCCACCTCGCCCGCGTCCAGGGCGCGCCGCAGGTCGCCCAGCAGGCCGAGGCGGTCCGGGGTGTTGGAGTCCCGCTTGGACTCGTAGACCTCGACGCCCGTCCGGTCCCGCTTGGCCTGGTACATCGCGACGTCCGCGCGCCGCAGCAGCCCCTCGGCGTCCAGCGCGTGCTCCGGGTAGACGGCGACACCGGCGCTCGCCTCCAGGACGAGCGTGAGGCCGTCCAGGTCCAGCGGCGAGGAGAGCTGGCCCACCAAATGGCGGGCCACCCGCTGGGCGCTGGTCGCCGAGTCACACGTCGGGAGCAGTACGGCGAACTCGTCGCCGCC
Organism: Streptomyces hebeiensis; assembly: GCF_052983195.1. Lineage (NCBI taxonomy): Bacteria > Bacillati > Actinomycetota > Actinomycetes > Kitasatosporales > Streptomycetaceae > Streptomyces > Streptomyces hebeiensis. The sequence continues at coordinate 5,753,022 of NZ_CM129812.1, read as the reverse complement.
GAGCCGGGCCGCCTCCGCCCCGCGCGGCAGGGCCAGCCGCAGCCGCTCGGCTATCTGCAACAGCAGCCGGTCCCCCGCGAGGTGGCCCAGCGTGTCATTGACCGAGCGGAAGCGGTCGAGGTCGATCAGGACCAGGGCGGACCGGGCGCCGAGGCCCTCCGCGTCCTCCAGCGCCGACCAGGTGCGCTCCAGCAGCCACTGCCGGTTGGGCAGTTTGGTCAGCGGATCGCGCAGCTGCTCCTCGGCGCGTGCGCGGGCGATCCGCAGGGTCGAGTCGAGGGCGATCAGCGGAATGGCGAACAGGGGCAGCAGGACCGGTACGGACATGGCGACCACGCAGATCAGCGGTGCGATGCCGAGTAAGGCGACCGCCACGAGCCCCTGCCGGTACAGGGCCGTGCGGGCGACCTTGGGCAGCCCGCCGCCCTGCGGTGTCAGCGCGTACCACAGCAGCAGCCGGGAGACGGCGAGATGGCCGCCGGCCGCCAGGACGATGTCCGGGACGCTCGCGATGCCCCAGTCGAGCGGCTGCCACGGCCGCTCGACACTGGGCGTCTCCCCGAACGCCGCGAGGACGAGCGCGGCGGCGCCGATGCCCAGCATGTCGGCGGCGCCGTTCACCACGCCCTGCCACCAGCGGTTGCGGCGGGCGGCGCCGACCACCCCCAGGACGGCCAGGCTGACCAGCAGGGCCGGCACCCAGCCGTACAGCAGCAGCACGGCGAGGGTGAGGGCCGCGCCCGACCCCGTGCCGCCCCACCAGCGGTCGCGCCCGGTGGCGACCAGATGGCCGACGATGACACCGGCCAGCACCGCCAGGGCCCAGCCCGCCGTGCCGCCGGGGAAGAACGGGCGGCCCTCCTGGACCGTACGGACGAGCCCGGTCACCAGCAGGACCGCGGCGAGTCCCACCACCAGTACGGGGGGCCTGGTCACCGCGGCCGCGATCCCCGCGAAGCCGCGCGGGGGTGAGACCGGGGCAGCGCTCTCGGTCGGTTTCATTCCCGTCCCTCTCACAGCCGGCGTAGCCGATGCCAGGTGATGGCACGTCGTCACCGCGCGATGGCGTTCGTTGCCATGCGACGGCGGTCGTTGCCATGTGATGGCACGTCGTCATGTCCTGACGGCCGAGCATGACGACCGATCGCGGACCATGCAGCCGTGCACGACAGACGCACATCCCCACAGTAGGCTGCCGAACGCGTCGACGGGCAGCGCTCTACAGCTGTTGCCCGAATGCGCCCTGCCCATCCTCAACCATCTGGTATGCGCCGAACGGGTGAGCTGTGCGGCGCGAATTCGACGATCCCCTCCCCTATTCCTCGGGCGTCAGTGCGACCTCGCGCGCCGCGTCGATGCCTTGTTCGAGCAGTGTGGTGAAGCCCTGTTCGTCCAGCACAGGCACCTTCAACTGCATCGCCTTGTCGTGCTTCGAACCCGGGTTCTCCCCGACCACCACGAAGGCGGTCTTCTTGGAGACGGACCCGGTCACCTTGGCGCCCTGTGCCTGGAGCGCCTCTTTCGCGCCATCTCTCGTGTACCGCTCGAGGGTGCCGGTGACCACCACGGTCAGTCCCGCGAGTGGCCGGTCTCCGACGTCCTCACCCGCGCCCTCGTCCTCCATACGGACCCCGGCCGCCCGCCACTTGCGCAGGATCTCGCGGTGCCAGTCCACTTCGAACCACTGCTTGACCGAGGCGGCGATGATGCCGCCCACCCCGTCGACCGCGGCCAGTTCCTCCTCCGTGGCCTGCTCGATCCGGTCGACCGAGCGGAATTCCCTGGCGAGCGCCTCGGCCGCGACCGGGCCCACATGACGGATGGAGAGCCCTGCGATGATCCGGGCCAGCGGGCGCTGTTTGGCCTCCGCGATGTGTTCCAGCATCGCCAGCGCGTTCTTCCGCGGCTCGCCCTCCTGGTTGGCGAAGACCGTGGCGATCTTCTCCTCGCCGGTCTCCGGGTCCCGCTTGGGCAGCCCGCTGTCGGAGTCCAGGACATACGCCCTGATGGGCAGCAGCCGCTCGATGGTCAGGTCGAACAGATCCCCCTCGTCCACCAGCGGCGGTGTCTTCGGCTCCAGGGGCTTGGTCAGGGCGGCGGCGGCCACATAGCCGAAATTCTCGATGTCCAGGCACTTGCGGCCCGCCAGGTAGAACAGCCGCTCCCGCAACTGCGCCGGACACGTGCGCGCGTTGGGGCAGCGGAGGTCGACATCGCCCTCCTTCATCGCGCGCAGTGGCGTGCCGCACTCGGGGCACTCGGCCGGCATCTCGAACTCGTACGCGTCCTCGGGCCGCAGGTCGACGACCGGGCCGAGGATCTCCGGGATCACATCGCCCGCCTTGCGCAGCACGACGGTGTCACCGATCCACACACCCTTGGCCTTCACCACGTCCTGGTTGTGGAGCGTGGCGAACTCGACCTCGGAGCCGGCCACCACGACCGGCTCGACCTGGGCGTACGGCGTCACACGCCCCGTACGGCCCACGCCCACCCGGATGTTCACCAGCTTCGTGTTGACCTCCTCCGGCGCGTACTTCCAGGCGATCGCCCAGCGCGGGGCCCGGGAGGTGGAGCCCAGTCGGCCCTGGAGCGGGATCTCGTCGAGCTTGACGACCACACCGTCGATCTCGTGCTCGACGGAGTGGCGGTTCTCGCCGTAGTACGCGATGAACTCACGCACACCGTCGATGCCTTCGACCACCCTGTTGTGCCGGGCGGTGGGCAGGCCCCATTCGCGCAGCAGATCGTACGCGTGCGAGAGGCAGTCGATGTCAAGGCCCTCGCGCGCCCCGATGCCGTGCACCACCATGTGGAGCGGGCGGGTGGCCGTGACCTTGGGGTCCTTCTGGCGCAGGGAACCCGCCGCCGCGTTGCGCGGATTGGCGAACGGCTTGTCGCCCGCCTCCACCAGCCGGGCGTTCAGCTCCTGGAAGCCCTCCATCGGGAAGTAGACCTCCCCCCGGATCTCCACCAGGTCCGGGACCCGGTCGCCCTTCAGCCGGTTCGGGATGTCCGCGATCGTCCGCACGTTGGGCGTGATGTCCTCGCCGGTGCGGCCGTCCCCGCGGGTGGCGGCGCGGGTCAGCCTGCCGTGCTCGTAGGTGAGGTTGACGGCGAGTCCGTCGACCTTCAGCTCGCACAGGAAGTGGTACCCGGGCGTGCCCACCTCCCTGGCGACCCGGTCGGCCCAGGCCGCCAGCTCCTCGTCGTCGAACGCGTTGTCGAGCGACAGCATCCGCTCACGGTGCTGGACCGCCGTGAACTCCGTCTCGTACGCCCGCGCCACCTGCTGGGTCGGTGAATCCGGCGTGCGCAGCTCCGGATACTCCTCCTCCAGCGCCTCCAACGACCGCAGCAGCCGGTCGAACTCGCCGTCACTGATGACGGGCTGGTCCTTCACGTAGTACCTGAAGCGGTGCTCCTCGATCTGCTCGGCGAGCTGGGTATGCCGCTCGCGCGCCTCCGAGGGCACCGCTGTCCGCTGTTCGCCGGCCACCGTCCACGTCCTTCCGCTCCACCAGGGACCGTCACCGGTCCACTGCCGCCTCGTCCGGCCGCCGGTCGCCCGGGGCCGGTCACTCAGGGTTGTCCGCGAGGGATCTCGCGGCCCTGACGCAGTGCGCCTGCGCGGCACGGGCGTACGCGGGGGAGGCCCCCGCCAGCCCGCACACCGGGGTGAGCACCACGGACTCCGCCAGAGTCCCCGGATTCAGCCCCAGCCTGCGCCACAGCGTCCTGACACCCATGACGCTACCGGCAGGGTCGGACAACGGGCCGTCCGTGCCGGGCACGATTCCGGCGAACAGTTTCGTACCGCCTTCAACCGCCTCACCGATCGCCTCGTCGTCACGTTCCGTGAGCAGCCCCGCATCGAACGAAACGGCCGCCGCGCCCGCCCGGCGCAACAGGGCGAACGGCACGTCGGGCGCGCAGGAGTGCACCACGGTCGCACCGGTGCGAGCGATCCCGGCCGCTCGGCCCGTGACGCCGACGTCCATGCCGGCGCCGACGACCGCCAGCACCTCGCGCAGCGCCCCCTCCACCACCTGCCGGTCCACCGCCCGGTGGGTGCGGTAGCCGCTGGCGGTCCTGACCTGTCCGCGCAGGACGGCGGTCAGGGACGGCTCGTCCAGCTGGAGCACCGGTACCGCCCCGGGCACCCGCCGCCGCACCTCCGCGAGGTGCGCGCCCACGCCCTCCACCAGCGAGGCGGTCAGATCCCGACACGCCCCGGGGTCGCTCAGCGCCGCCTCGCCGTTCTTCAGCTCCAGCGCGGCCGCCAGCGTCCACGGGCCGGTGACCTGCACCTTCAGCGGACCCTCGTAGCCTTGCGTGAACTCCTCCAGCGCGTCGAGGTCCTCCCCCAGCCAGGACCGCGCCCGCCGGGTGTCCCGGCCGGGCCGGTCACTGATCCGCCAGCCACTGGGCTCGACGTGCGCGTAGACCTCGACGAGGAGGCCCGCGGTACGCCCGATCATGTCGGCGCCGGGGCCGCGCGCGGGCAGTTCCGCCAGGTAGGGGAAGCGCTCGAAGGTGCCGGTGACGGTCTTGGCGCTCTCGCGCGCGTCGCCGCCCGGCATCGAGCCGACGCCGGTGGCGGAACCCCAGGGCACGGTGCGGGGACCAGCCGCGGAGACCGCGGGGGCGACGGAGGTCTCGGGGGCTCCGGCGGAGCCGGCGCGGGTGCCGGCCGGAGTACGGGGGCCGCTCATCGGCCCGGCCGTACGGTCAGGTCGTCGATCTGCGCGTCGCGCGGCAGATCGAGCGCCGCGAGCACGGCCGTCGCCACCGATTCGGGGTCGATCCACCGGGACGCGTCGTACTCCTTGCCCTCCTGCTGGTGCACCTTGGCCTGCATCGGGCTCGCCGTACGGCCGGGATAGACGGAGGTCACGCGCACGCCGTTGGGCTTCTCCTCCTGGCGCAGCGCGTCCGCCAGGGCCTTCAGGCCGTGCTTGGACGCCGCGTAGGCGCTCCATCCGGAGTGCGCGTACAGCCCGGCGCCGGAGTTGACGAACACCACCTGGCCCTGGGAGACCCTCAACTGCGGCAGGACGAGCCGGGTCAGCTCGGCCGGGGCGATCAGGTTCACGTCGAGCTGGGCGCGCCAGGTCCTGGTGGTCAGCTCCCCGACCGCCCCCAGGTCGACCACGCCCGCGATGTGCAGGACCGAGTCGAGCCGGTCGGGCAGCGACTGGTGGGACAGCGCCCAGGAGAGCCGGTCGGGGTTGGCGAGGTCGCCGACGAGGGTACGGGCGCTGGGGAAGACGGCGGCGAGTTCCTTCGCGCGGCCGGCGTCGCGCGCGAGCAGCAACAGGCCGTCGCCGCGCGCGTGCAGCCGGCGCGCGACGGCGGCGCCGATGCCCGAACCGGCTCCGGTGATGAGGTGGGTAGGGGTAGCCATGCGGTCATGGTCGCATCACCCCGGCGTGGTCACCGAACACCCACCGACTCTTCGAGGTAGGCGAGGACGCCGACCCCGTCCTCGGCGAAGAAGACCAGGTCGGTGACGGGCATCGGCAGGAACCCCTCCTCCTCCATCCGCAGGAACTGTTCCTTGAGCCCGTCGTAGAAACCGGCCGTGTTGAGCAGGACGACGGGCTTGGTGTGCAGGGAGTGCTTCTTCAGCTCCAGGATCTCGGTGGCCTCGTCCAGCGTGCCCGTGCCACCGACCATGACCACGACGGCGTCGGCCCGGGAGAGCAGCAGCGCCTTGCGCTCGGCGAGGTCCTTGGCGACCAGCATCTCGTCGGCGTCCGGCCGCGCCACGTCCCGGAGGAAGTCCACCGACACCCCGACCAGCCGCCCGCCGGCCTTCTGGACCTCGTCGGCGACGACTTTCATCAGGCCGCTGTCGGAGCCGCCCCAGACGAGGGTGTGGCCGCCCTTGCCGATGAGCTCGGCGAATTCGCGGGCGGGGCGGGTGTAGCGCTCGTCGAGGTCGGCGGCGGAGAGGAAGACGCAGATATTCATGGGGCAACGGTACGCACCGCGCGGGCGCGGGCAGCAGGCGCCGGCGGGGCGGCCTGTCGGCGTGGGGCGGTACGTTCGGTAGGTGTGGCCGCGTGCCGGGAAGAGGACACGGCCCGTCGGTGCTGAAGAGTGTGGGCCCGTGGCCCGGGAGACAGGGCCCGAAAGCCACCCCACCTCCCCCGGAAACCGGAAAGGGACGAGCGACGATGACCGAAGGACACCGCATCACGGTCGAGCAGGGCACCGAGCACGTACGCGTCGTACGCGACGGCCAGGTGCTGGCGGACAGCCGCGGCCCGCTGCTCCTGCGCGAGACGGGCTGCCCCGTGCGCTACTACCTCCCGCCCGAGGACGTACGTACCGAGCTGCTGATCCCCTCCGACACGAGCACCCACTGCCCCTTCAAGGGCGACGCCTCCTACTGGTCGCTGCCCGACGCCCCGGATCTCGTGTGGGCCTACACCGAGCCGAGGACGGAAGTCGCCGAGATCAAGGGGCACTTCTGTTTCTACGACACGGAGGTCGTCGACGACTGACAGCGGTGATGTCCGGGGGACGCCACGGCGATCCGGAAGACTTCCCCGCCGGAGCGATGAGTTGAGGCGCCCGCGCCGGTCCGTCTCTGTATGGACAACATGTGCGCGGTGCGGTCGGAGTCGCAGTCGAAGTCGTCGAAGGTGACATCACGGGACGGCACGCCGATCGCCTACCGGCGGTCGGGCCGGGGGCGCCCGGTGATCGTGGTGGGCGGTGCGTTCAGCACCGCCGAGTCGTCGGCCACCCTGGCCGGGCTGCTCGGCCGGCGCTTCGACGTCATCACGTACGACCGGCGCGGGCGCGGCGCCAGCGGTGACACCGCGCCGTACGCGGTGGAGCGGGAGATCGAGGACCTGGCGGCGCTGATCGCCGAGGCGGGCGGCGCGGCGTCGGTGTGCGGCGTCTCGTCGGGCGCGGCCCTGGCCCTGGAGGCGGCGGCCGCGGGCCTCCCGATCAGCCAGCTCGCCGTGTACGAACCGCCGTACGGGTCCGACGCCGCGGACCTGAGGGCGGCCGGGGCGTACAGGGAGCGCCTGGCAGCGTTGCTGGCGGCGGGCCGCAGGGGGGACGCGGTCGAACTGTTCCTGTCCCGGGCGGGCACCCCGCCCGGGACGATCGCCGCGATGCAGCAGGCGCCGGTGTGGCACGCCATGACGGCCCTGGCACACACCCTCGCGTACGACGACGCGGTGATGGGGACGGGCCTGGTCCCCACGGAACGGTTACGGGTGACCCGTACCCGGGCGATGGTCATCGAGGGCGGATGCAGCCCCGCGCCCCTGCGCTCGGCGGCGAAGGCGGTGGCGGAGGCACTCCCGCGTGGCCGTCACCGCACCCTGACGGGCCAGACGCACGAGGTGGCACCGCAGGTGCTGGCGCCGGTGCTGGAGGATTTCTTCGCGGCGTGAGGCACGGGCCGGGAAAGCCGAGAACGGCAGCGGGGGCGGCACACCGCGCAGCCCCGCGTCGCGGGCCGCGCTCGCGCGTTCACGCGCGGACGCCCCCGCGCCACACACCGGGTTCCGCGTCGGCGAACCTGCGCTCACGCGCGTCGGCGTCCGGCAGAGCGAGACGCACCTGCCTTCGGAAGGCGGACCCGTGCCCGGCCACCCGCAGGTGACACAGCTCATGCACGAGAACCAACTCCACCAAGGACGGTGGCAACTGCATGAGCGCCCAGTGCACGTGGATGGAGGAGTCCCGCCCGCGGGCTCCCCAACGACCTCCGAGATCGCCAACTCCAACAACACCCGGCGTCACCCCGATGCGGGACGCGAGGGAAGGCGCCCGAGCGGACAGCCAGCGGCTGCCGCACGCCGTGTACCACTCGACGATACGGCGCGCGCCCTCGCCCGGGGTGCTCGGACTGGGCAGCTCCAGCCATCCTCGGTACAGGCGCACGCGCCGCACGTCGTCGGCCGGCACGAGGCGCAGACGGTGACGCCGCCCCAGATAGGCGAACCCGGTCCCGCCCACGAGTTCTTTCACCGGCTCGGCCGGACGTTCCCGGCGCGACCGGACTTCCCTGGCCAGCCTCGGCAGCCTCGACCGTACGGCCCCGGCGACTGCCGCCGGGTCGGCATCCGCCGGTACGGCGAACAGCACACCGCCGTCGGGCGTCACCTCGATGCCCAGAGTGCGTCTGCGAGGCCGTACGACGACCTCCCAGAGCCAGTCCCCGGGAACGGGGAGGGCCGCGATGGCCTGCTCGACGGAAGTGCTCACCCGGCATTCCTACCACTCGCCCCGGACAGTCCACCGGGGCGCCCGCGTCAGTGACTCGGCCGTGGCACTACTCGGCCCGATGGCGGAGGAAGTCGTCCCTCCGCTCGACGGCCAGTTCCAGCAGGAGGTTCGCCAACGGCCCCAGGTCGTCCCAGTCCATGTCGAGGCGGACCTCCAGTCGCATGCGCAGTTCCCTGCGCACCTGGTCCTGTGCGTCGTCGGCGGTCAGGAACTGCGGCCCACGAACGCGCGCCGCGATGTCGGCCGCCAGTCCCCGTGCCGCGTGGTAAAGGTCGACGCCGGGCGGCATCTCGACGGCACCGGCCTCCGTGAGTTGCTGCCTGAGCAGCCGGTAGACAGGCTGCTCCGTGAGAGGAGCGAGCCCGTCGGCGTCGCCCGGTTCGTCCCCGGCCGCGTTCACGTCCCGGACGAGACCGGCCAGATCCGCCGCGGCTTGTTCGAAATCCCGCTCCATGCGGCGGGTGATCTCTTCGAGCTTCTCGCTGAACTTCGTGTACCGGCCCCGGTCCGAGGCGATCTCGGCGGAGATGTGCAGCCGCAGGGAGTTCGACATGTAGGCGGTCCGAGCCCGCACGTCGCTGTTGGCGTCGACGCGCGCCATGAAGTCGGGGTCGGTCATCCTCATGGGCGGCACGCGCTGGAGAATTCCGGTGACCTTGAGATGCTGGGAGATCAGCTGCCGCACCTTGGCCCCGTACCGGCGCGGGCTGAACTGGTCGCGGCCGTCCAGGTAGCGGCGCCTGGCCAGAATCTGCGTCTCGCCGAGCAGCATCGCGTCCCGTTCGTGCGCCAGGGCCTCCGGACGCGGCAGCACGGCGTTGAGCGCGGTGAGGTAGTCCCGCACGAGTTCGTCGAACCGGCTCCGCAGGAAAGGGTCGGCGAGGTCCGCGAGCAGGTCCTCGCGCCGGCTTTCGTCGGCGAGAGCACCGGCATCGGTGATTCCGTGCGCGAACAGAAACACGTCGAGCTTCTGCCGCAGATCGCCCAGCAGCGTCGTGGCGGCCACGTCGGCCTGAAGCAGCAGCCCCTCCCGAACGGGTTCGCCCGGGGCCGTCGTCGCCCCGGAGGTGTCCGCGTGGGCAGGCGTGCTCCTACGGCTCAGATGCTCGACCGACACGTCGTCGTAGCCGTACACCTGCCGCAGGTGCTCCTGGTCGTACGACGCGAGGGAGGTGGCCAGTGCCGGGCCGACGCCGAAGAAGTCGACGACCTGGCCCCACTCCTTGGCACGGTGCGGCCGGTTGGTACGGGCCACGGCCTGGAGCAGTCCGGCGCCGGCGAGTTTCCGGTCCAGGTAGAGAACCTGCTCCACGGGCGCGTCGAAGCCCGTGAGCAGCATGGACTGAACGACAAGGAAGGCCATCGGGCCGGCGTGCTCGCCCTGTTCGTCCAGTTCCTCGTCCCCGGCGGACCGTGCCGGCGTGGCGTCGTGCCAGACCTCGCCTCCCTCCGCCGCGGTTGCCCACCCTGGAGATACCGTGCCGTGCGGGTCCACCTCCCAGGACGGGTCCACGGCGGCGTCGTGCGGGTCACCGAGGCCCTGCTTGAACCGCTCGATGTGCGCGTCCTGGTCGCTCTTGGTGATCCACCGCTTCCAGTCCTCGGGATCCTTCGCCCTGCCCTGCGCGGCCTGCGAGATCACCACAGCGGCGTCCATGGACACCAGGACATGCCGATGCGGGAGCAGGCGCAGCAGTTCCCTTTCCTCCGGGGTGGCGTTCGACGCGCCGAGCGGATCGTGGACCAGACCGGGATCCAGCGCGTCCAGGCGCGCCACCAGTCGGTCCCGTGCTTCGAGAAGTGCGGTGCGGTAGCGGACCGCCGCCAGCCTGGACACGGCGACCAGCTGTGCGCCGAAACGGTCCGGCAGGGCCGAACCCGCCCAGTGGCGGAGCATGTAGTCCGCCTTCTCCGCGATCACGGACGGCGCTTCGAGGATCTCCTTCCTCTGGGCGAACTTGTTGAGCACCCGCTGCCGCCGCTCCGGATCGCTGGGCACCTTCTCGTCGAACTTCGCGTCCAGCGCCGCCTTCTCGATCACTTCCAGAGGCACGCTGTACGCCTCGTAGCGCACAGGGACCACCGATCCGTCCCGCTCGGCGTCCCGCAAGGTGTAGATGTCGGCGAACGGGCCGAAGATCTCTTCGGTCGTCTTCTTGTTCTTGTCGATGATCGGGGTGCCGGTGAAGCCGATCAGCACGGCGTTCGGCAGCATGGCGCGCAGCCGGGCGTGCTGCCACGCGGCGTGGCCTCGGTGGGCCTCGTCGATCAGGACGACCACGTCGTGCCCCGGGTTGGCCACGCGATTGTGGAGGTGCGGAGTGGCCCCCCGCCGTGCGGTCGCCTCCTCGGCCTCGCCACCCCCCTCGCCACCGGCTTGGGCGTCGTTGCCCGGATCGCCCTCGTCCGAGTCGTCGCCCAGGGACTCCTCCGTCCCGTCATACGCCGTGTCGTCCCGCTGTGCCTTCTGGAGCATGACCAGCACCAGGTCGGGCACGTCGACGGCGAGGTATCTCCGCGCCGCCTTGACCGAGCCCGCCCGGTGCGCCTTCTCCTCACTGGCGGCCAGGCTGGTCCTGATCTGCTTCTCCAGATCGAGCCGGTCGGTGACGACGACGACCTTGTGTCCGGCCAGTTCCGGATCGCTGCGCAGGTGACGGACGAGGAACGCCATGGTGAGACTCTTGCCGGAGCCCTGGGTGTGCCAGACGACACCGCCCCGCTGATCGGTGTGCTCACCGGCGGCCACCGCCCGGCTCCGCTCGCGCAGCCGCCGGGACAGCGCGTGGACGGCCTTGAATTGCTGGTAACGGCCGATGACCTTGACGGTGCCACCGCCCTGCCCGGTCCAGGTGGTGAAGTCCCGCACGAGGCTGAGCAGATGGGCGGGGCGCAGTACGCCGCCGACGAGTACGTCCTGCGCCGTGAGGGGCACGTCCGGGCCCTTGCCGGCTTCCCTCAGCACCTGGGTGTCGGGAGCGGGGCGTACGGTCCGCCAGGGGGCGAAGTGCTCGGGCTGGGCGGTGACGGTACCCAGCTCGGCGTGGTCACGGTCGGTCGCGACGAGCACCTGCGCGTACCGGGTGAACTCGGCGACGGCTTTCTTCGACCCGACGCCGGCGTAGCCGATGACCTGATCCACCGCCGCGTCCAGGGCCGCGCGGCTGTCCGTTCCGGTCAACAGGGGTGCCTTGCACTCGATCACACCCCAGGGCAAGCCGTTGACGAACAGCACGAGATCGGGGGTGACGGGCTCGAGGCCCTTGCGTTCGACGCGGAACTGCGAGACGACGAGCAGGTCGTTCCCGCCCTGCCCGTGTGCCTGGCCCGGGGCCGGACCGAACTCGCCGTCCCAGTCGACCAGCCGGATGTGCTCCGGGTCCCCCCTGCGCCGGCCGGGGACGGTACGGGCGTTGATCCCGTTGCGCAGCAGCTGTGTGACCTCGTCGTTGCCCGCCGCTCCCCGCGCGCTGAGTCCCTGACCGGGCGCCGTGCCCCGAACGCGCGCGAGCAGGCGGTTCACCTGGGCGTCGGACAGCCAGGTACGGCCGTCCGGACCGGGGTTGATACGGGCGACGGCGGCACGGAACCGGTCCTCGTAGACGACCTGGGTGAAGGACGAGCGGCCGGAGGCGGCGGGGCTGGTGGCGGGTTCGTCCGGCGGCGCGCCCTGAAGGTGCTCCCACCCCATGGCGACCAACTGGTCGATCAGCGGCTTCTCGGTCCTGTCGTACTCCGGCTGCCCCATCGCTGGTCTCCCCGCCCGCTGTCACCGTACGTTCCCCGCGCCCCGCAAGGACGTGTACGAAACTTTACCTTCGTACGAGCGGGGCGAGTTGGGCGCGGGCGGAGGGCACAGCACGGCCAAGTGGCGGCGGCCGGGAGCGGTCGGGAGTGGGGCAAGGCCAAAAGGCGAGGGCCGGTCCACGGTTCAGGCGACGAGTGCCGCTCCCCCACTCGGACCGATGTCAGGCGTATGGCAGGGGCAGGGATGCGGAGCGGCGGCGCCGACGAGGTCGGCCCCGGGCTCGGGCCCGTCACCGAGCGGCGGCGAAGGGTCCACGGTGAGGGCGAGTTCGAACCAGATGGTCTTACCGCCGGGGCCGTACGGTCCTTCCCTTATGGCGCACCCGCCCCATCGGTCCGCGACGAGGTCGAGGATCGCCAGCCCTCGGCCGGAGTCGGCGTCCGGTGTGGCGCGGAGGGGCTGGGGCAGGTCGGGGCTCATGTCCCAGACGCTGACGCGGAGCACGGGGAACAGCCAGTGCAGCCGGATGGAAGCCGGCCCCATGGTGTGACGAACGGAATTGGTGGTGAGCTCCGACGCCAACAGCTCGGCGCGGTACGTCAGCTCGGTCAGACCATGCGCGGCAAGGGCGGCCCGCAGGGTGGCACGGGCGATGCGGGGCCCGCGCGGGTCGCAGGGAAAGCGGAGTTCGTAGTGCCAGGGGTCGGCGAAGGGGATGGGGGTGGGGTGAGGGCGAGGGGTGTGCCCGTCGGTGTCGGGGCCGGGGACGGGTGCGGCCTGGAATTCGGTGCGAGTGGCGGCGGTGGCGGGGGCGGGGCTCGGTGAGGGCACCGGACCGGCTTCCTGTCGCTGTTGCCTGTTCTTGCTCACGAGGCACCTCCTGGGGTGCGAGTACGTGACGTGAGATGGGTGGGTGGAGTTGAGCGGGGCGGGTGCGGGAGTCGCGCGGTGCGCGGGTACGACCCGGCGTCGACGGTGGCAATGCCGGTACGGGCCCTGCCGTCCCGGGCGGGCAGGGGGAACCGGTGCGCTTCCAGTGACACACAGCAATTGGATCGCTTCAGACTGTAGCGTATATTTCAACCCGTGAGACCTGGGTGACATCAACGGGTTGAATCGCTGCCCCTGAGTGGACAGAAGTCGTCGGGCTCTGCCGGGCCCTGACCACGCATGAAGAGAGGGAGCATGGCACCACGTCAAGCACCGACGATCCGGCAGCGCCGCTTCGGCACCGAGCTTCGTCGGCTTCGAGAGGCTGCCGGCCTGTCGGCCCCGAAGGCAGCTGACCTGCTGGGCACCGACCGCACAACGATTTCCAACGTGGAGGCCGGCCGTTTCGGAATCAGCGAGGAGCGACTACGCCGATTGGCGAGCATCTACGAATGCGGCGACCCCACGCTCGTCGATGCGCTGGCGTCCATGACCGGCGGCCGGAAGGCCGGCTGGTGGGACGAGTATCGCGGAAAGATTCCGCCGGATTTTCTCGACGTATCCGAACTGGAGCACTACGCCTCGGGGCTTCGGACGCTACAAACGGCGCATCTACCAGGCATCTTCCAGACCGAAGATCACGCGCGAGCGCTCTTCGACCTGTTCATGCCGGCGCTCCCCCGGCTTGAGATCGAACTGCGCATCGCACAGCGCATGGCCCGCCGCGCGGTCATCGCCGCTCCCAGGTCCGTGCCGTACAAAGGTCTGATCCATGAGTCCGCGCTGCGGATGCAGGTGGGCGGCCGAAAGGTGGCGAAGACGCAGCTGCACCAGTTGCTGGAAGAGAGCGAGCGTCCCAACGTGACGCTTCTGGTGATCCCGTTCGCATCCGGCGGCTTCCCCATGGCCGGCGACTCCGTCATGTACGCCGCAGGAGCGAGTCACCATCTCGACACGGTTCAGGTGGACTCACCGATCGGCGCCGTCTACTTCGACTCCCCCACGCAACTGGTCAACTTCGGCGCACGACTGGACGCGGTGGAACAAGTGGCGTTGACTCCAAGCCAGTCGAGGGACCTTATCCTTGGAATCGCCGGAGATCTGTAAGAGGTAGACCGCGTTGGCTGACTCGAAGTGGCAGAAGTCCTCATACTCCGAGGCTTCGGGTAACAACTGTGTAGAGGTGACCACGAGGGGGCAGGGCTTCGTAGCGCTTCGGGACAGCACGCGGCCGAATCGGACCGTATCCACCAGCCGGACGGCCTTCAGCACCTTCATACAGGAACTCAAGACTCGGCTGACCCATCCGTCCGTCTGACGTCTTGGCTCACTTGCAGCCGCCTTCCGGCTCACGCCGCCGGAAGGCGCACCGCCCCGCGGAGAAGGTCTTCGACCACGCCTTGTTGCACGGTCCGCAGCTTCGCGATCTGTCGCTCCAGTGCCGTCCGACGCGAACGAATCGCCTGGATCGGCGCGATGATGCGCTTCTGCTCCTCAACACCGGGCAAGGGGACCGGCATCTGTTTCACTTGCGTCGAATTGATCGACGCAAGGTTCGTTGTCTGCTTGCCGACGCGCTGGAAATAAGCCCGCCCTTCAGCCGATGCCGTGCACAAGGCGAGAAAGTCCGGCAAAATACGCTCCCCGCATCGAACCCGAAAGACATGGTTCTGATGAAGACATGAGTCGAGGCGACCGTCCCAAACCGCGCCACGACCGAGCTTGTCGAGGTCGCCACCTTCAGTCAGAAGTAGATCACCTTTGCACAGAGCAAACCGCTCATAACGTGAGCGAAGAATCCGCACTTTCTTGACGTCAGTGGTGTCGATTCGCCCATCCAACACATTGGCCACGCGCAGATACGGCAGTTCGACGGTGCCGTCCCCAACTGGTTCAGACCCCAGAGTGACGCCGGCTGCGACAGATGCAACCGCTTGCAAAAGGACCTGCTCCCAACGGTCAATGTCCTCTTGTGCCAACGCTGCTCTAGCCAGCGCACTTTCGGTTGCAGTCAGCTTGCCCAGGACCCCTTGCAGCGCGGCGATACGCCGCTCGAAGGCGGCGTGCGCGGCGACGATCCGGCGTTGCTCCGCCATCGCGGGGACACCGATCTCCAGCTCCTGAAGCCGCGACGTATCGAGCCGCCCCGTACCGTGACTGGTTTCCTCCACCATACGAAGGATCTCAGGTGTGCGGACCCGGATGGCGTACGCCAGGAAATGCGGGTCAATCCCGTCCTTCGGAATCACCGCCTTGCAATCCTGCCCGAACGCCACCTCCCGCTGCGTCACACCGATTCGAAATTCTGACTTGAGGCTCATCCCTCGCACCACAAAAAGCGTGGTGCCCTTACCTACGAGGCGAGAGCCGTTCTTCGCGCCAAGTGGTGTCAGCCGACGGTCGGACTCCTTGATATGGAAGTCCTTCATACTCGCGCCGCTGATCCAGGGAATGTCACCACCCCAGTAGGCCTCATTCGACGTGCTCGGCGTGCCGCCGGACAGCCACCGCCCTACGTCGGCGAGCTTGAGCCGCTGCCACCCGGTCGGCCAAGAGCGCTCCCCGCCCACCTCGACCGCCTCACCGCGCATAACCCAGCTCCTTCAGCCACCCCGTCAGCTCCCCCGCCGCCCCCTCGCTCTCCGCCTCGAGCGCCGCCAGCGACACCTCGTACTTCTCCGCCCACCGACGGAAGACGGCCACCAGCTCTCGCCGCCCCGCCGCGACCGCCGCGACCAGGCGGCCGGACAGGTCGCCGTCCAGGACCGTCAGGACCACCTGCTTCGCCTCGCCATCCGCCGCGTTCGTGACGTCCGCCGCCGCGCGCAGGTCTTTGAGGAAACGGTCGTCCAGCGCCTTGCGCTTCTTCTTGGCCGCCGTCAGTTCCCGCTTCCGGCGGGCGAGAGCCACCTCCAGGCGGGTGATTTCCTCCGGCGACGCCGGTTCCGCCGTTTCACCGCCCTCGCCCGGCTCCTCCGCGCCGTCGGCGCCTGCCGCGTCGTCAGCGTCCTCGGACACCGGCGCCGGCTTCGCCTCTGCCAGTTCCTCCGCCGCCGTCCGCTGCGCCGCGTCCGCCTCCGTCACCGCCTTGTCGGCGGCGGCCACCTCGTCCAGGAACTCCGGGATCAGCGCGCGTACCACCGGGTGGTCCATCGCACGGCGGCGGTCCGCTCCGGACACCGAGGGCTTCTTCGCGGGAGCGTCGCCCTCCTCCGTCGGTGGCAACGCGGGATCGACGATCGCCTCGACCGAGTCGACCCAGCCCTCCAGTACCCGGCTGTAACCGCCGGCCGCCAGAGCCTTCAGGTCGTACCTGTTGGCCGTCCACCAGTCGGCCATGATTCCGGCCGTGCGGTACTCGTCCAGGACACCGGCCCCTCCCACCGCACCGGTGAAACCGCTCACCAGCGAACCGCGCAACTCCATCAGCCGCCGGTTCGCCACCAGTTCCGCGAATCGTGGCTCCTGCTCCGCCCACCACGTCCCGTACGCGTCCCAGAGCCGCGTCTCCCGCTCCAGAGTGAGAGCCGGGATGCGGTTCGCCGTAGCTTCCGGCCCCTCCTCCAAGAAGTCGTAGTACTCCGGGTCGTCGTCCCGCTCGGCGAACAACGCCGACGCCTCAAGGCCATACGCCGTGAACAGCTTCCGCTTGGTCTCGACCTCGGCCACCGGCACCCCGCCGTACAGGTGCGCGCGTACGTCCTGCGTCTCGGCCGGTGGCGAGTTGTCCACCCAGCGGCGGATGTTGAGGTTGGCCTCCGCCCCGAGCAGGTCCGCCGTCTCCACCTCACGTGAGTAGCCCGGGATCTGACGCCGGCCGTGGTAGACCGTGACGATCTTCTCCACGTGCTCGGGACCCAGCTCGTTCTGGTTTCTGCCCGCCGTGTAGTCACGGTCCGCGTTGATGAAGAGGACCTTCCTCTTTCGGTCCCCGGTCTTGCGGTGCGGCGGTCGCAGGACCAGGACACACGCAGGGATACCGGTCCCGTAGAAGAGGTTCGGGCCCAGACCGATCACGGCTTCGATGCAGTCGTCCCGCAGCAGGCCCTCGCGGATGTCCCGCTCCTTGCCGCCCCGGAACAGGATTCCGTGCGGCATCACGATCGCCGCCACACCGTCCTCCTCCAGCACCGACACCATGTGCTGGACGAACATCAGGTCGGCCTTCTTGTTGCTCTCCGGGGCCCAGCCCCACCGCATCCGGGTGCCGTGGTCCTGGTCGGCCTTGGCCACCAGTCCCGCGTCGTAGTTGAGCGAGAACGGCGGGTTCGAGAGGACCTTGGTGAATTTCCGCAGCCGGTTGTCCCCGGTCAGGTGAAGCGGTTCCGTCAGGGTGTCGCCATGCTCCAGTTCGAAGATACGAATGCCGTGCAGGACCATGTTCATGCTGGCCATCGCCCAGGACGGCCCGCTTTTGTCCTGCCCGTACACCCCGAGCTGTTCCGGGTCGTGGCCGTGTTCCTCGACGTGCTCCCGCGCGGCGATCAACATGCCCCCGGATCCGGCGCACGGGTCGTAGACGGACTCCTCCGGCTGGGGATCGACCAGTCGTACCATCATGCGGACGACCGAGCGCGGCGTGTAGAACTCGCCGCCCTTCTGGCCGGCGGAGTCGGCGAACCGGCCGAGCAGGTACTCGTATGCCGCACCCAGCATGTCGGGGAACTCGAAGTCCTCGTTCCGCAGCCGGTAGAGGCTGAAGTGCCGGATCAGCGAGCGGAGTTCGGAGTTGGTGAACCGGGGCTTGGTGCCGACGACCTCGTTGAACGTGATGTGTGAGGTGACGCCGGCCAGCCGTGTGTTGCCGTCCTGAAGGGCCACGAGCGCCTTGTCCAGCGCCTCTCCCACCTGGCTGGTGAGCTGCCCGACACCGGGCACGGTGACGTCGGGGCTCTCAGGGTCGAGGACGTGCGCGCGCTTCCACCAACGCGCCCTGGGCGGCACGTAGAAGACCCGGGTGTAGCGTTCGGGGTTGTCCGCCCGCTTCAGGGCCTTGACCGGATCGCCCGTCTTCTCCAGTGCCGCCGCGTACTCCCGCTCCCACTCCGGTTCGAACTCGTCGGACGCCCGCTTCAGGAACAGCATCCCGAAGATGTAGTCGCGGTACTCCGAGGCGTCCATCCGCCCGCGCAGGATGTCGGCGGCCGAGAAGAGGTGCCGTTCGAGCTCGGGCAGGGTGATTCTGGCCACGCGATTCCTTTGTACGACGGGGACCGGAGTGCTACGGCAGCCTAGACGCCCGAGGTCTGGTGACGGTAACCGTGTCCCCGTCCCGTCACCGAGCGTGTGGAGTCGGGAACGATACCGAGACTCACCACCAGCCGCCACACATCGGTCGACGGATCACGCCCGAGCACCGGGCAGTCGAGAGCGTGTCCGGAGCGGGCGGCCCAGGCTTCGGTGGACTTCGCCGGCTTGTCCCGGTCGTACGCGTACGTCTTGCCGTTGTTCCCGCTGCACGAACCGTGCTCGCACTGCGTGACGAGACTCTTGGCATGGGCCACGGCGGCCTTCAGGGCGTCCTTGTCGCTCAGAGCGGCCCATCGGTCGTCCTTGATGCTCTTGTCGTTCCGCTTGTCGAACCTTTTGAACGCCGGGTGGGCTTTGCGCAGCTTGTCCACGATGTCCTTGCTATCGCCGCTCTGCCGTCCGCCGTATGCCTGGAAGTGCAACAGCAGCCAGAGGTCGAAGGAGGGATGGGAGAAGCAGACCTCCGTGGACTCCTCGGCGGCCTCCGCAAGTGCCTTCGGAATGTCATGGTGCTGATCGCGGTCGAAGAGCGCCCAGGCCTCGTCCTCCTTCGCCGTACCACGCACGGAGGCGACCACCTCGGCGGGTGTCATGCCGTTCTTGACATAGACGGGCTGGATACGGAACCGCTGCCCCTCGTAACCGCTGCCGTCCCCGAACTGGGCCTTGAGGTGGTTGAGATAGTCCGGTTCTGTGGACTCCCCCTCGCAGCCCACGTAGAGCACGCGCTCCGCGCGGGATTCGTCCGGCGGTGGCGGCGGGGGCGGGAGAAGTGTTTGCGCCTCGTCCTTGTTGCTCCGGCGCTTGCCCTTCCGTTTCCCGGTTCCCTGCGGCTGACCGCCGTGGCGCTGTTCCTGCTGCCCGCTCACGCTGTCGCCTTCGCCTCCTGCCAGGACACTTCGCGGGCGATCTCGCCCGCACTCACGCGCGGCACGCCCCCGTACCGGCCGCGCAGATAGCCGCGTTCCAGGTTCTCGCCGTCCGCCGGGTGCGCCGCTGTCAGCGGGTAGAGGTCGGTGGCACCCGACCGGCCCTTCACCGTGATCCACACTTGGTCGCGGCCGAGAGGCCGGTCCAGCACCTCGCTGCCCAGCAGGGTCGCGTCATGGGTCGTGAAGATCAGCTGGGCGTTCTTCGGATTGGCCCGTGGGTCCTGGAAGATGCGCACGACTTCCGCCGCGAGTGTGGGGTGCAGGCTCGAATCCAGCTCGTCCACCAGCAGTACGGCTCCCCGATCGAGCACGGTGAGCATCGGTCCGAGGAAGGCGAACCAGGCATGCGTGCCGAACGACTCCTCGGTGAGGAACTCCAGCGGCACATCCGCGCCGTCCGTGGTGCGGTGCCGCAGCCGGATCGCGCCCGTCTCACGGTCGACCTCGATGCCGGTGACGCCCAGGTCCGCCACGGACAGCAGCCGCAGAATCCGATCGGCGTATTCGTTCCTGGAGCCGGCGTCCGTCAGGAGATCCTGGGTCCATTTGGTCCGGTGGACGACGTCCTCGCCCGGGGTCACCAGCCACAGGTTGTCCATGAACCAGCGGTGCAGGGCGGACAGTTGCGGGTCGTTGAGCGTGGCCGCGGTGGAGAGGAACAGCGCGTCGGGCCGGGTCAGCTTGGTCAGGACCTCGCGCTGGCCGGTGAACCCGTCACTCTCGAAGACGAACTCGCCCCCCTCCTCCTCCGGCCTGTCGGCCTCCCGGTCGAACCAGACTTCACGTTCGCCCCGTGGATAGGCGTGCAGCCACTCGGCCTCCACCCGGTCGTCGGAGAGCTCGAAGCCATAGGTGAAACGGACGGGTGTGCGCCCGAGAGTGAGGTCGACCTCGTAGAGGCTGGTCTCGTCCGCGCTGTCGGGGTCGAGTTTGAAGGGCTTCCTGGGGACTCCGGGCGTCTTCGTCCAGTCGGCGAAAGAGGTCCGCACCGCCGCGCGCATGTCGCGCAGCGCGCTCATGAGGTTCGTCTTGCCGGAGGCGTTCGGGCCGAAGACACCGATCACGGGAAGAGCCGCTACCTCGGCGCCGTCGTGTCGCAGACCGCTGTCACGAGCCGCGCCGTCGCCCAGCGCGGTGCCGATCAGCGACAGCTCGCGCTCGTCGCGAATCGAGCGGTGGTTGGCCACCCGAAATCGCAGGAGCACTTCGACCTCCTGATGGGACCGAACGTCTCGTCCCTCGTGCCGTACATGCGGACGTTCCGCACCCGCAGCCTATGACGAGCGGTGATCCGTTGCCAGCCCGCTGATCATCTCGGCGGGCTCGAGCCGCGGCGACGACCGGCCGGCGGGCCGGGTCCCGCCCCGAGCACATGCCACGAACCGCCGGTTACGACGCACCGCCCGAGACGCGAGCATTTCCCTGCGATGCCCTGTTTCTCCGGGGTGCGATCGGGTTCACTATGGAGCGATCCGGCCGCGTCTGAAGGGGGCAGAACGTGAGCGAGGCATTACCACCGAGCGGGATACCGCCGGTTCCCGTGGATCCCCCCGCCCCCTCGACCGGCCCCGTGCCGGTCCCGCCGGTTCCCCCGGCACCGGTGCCGGATCCGGCACCGCCGTCCCCCGGCCGCAAGCTGGGTGACGTCGCGGCGCTGATCTCCTCCTTGGCGGCCGTGGCCGGTGTGCTGCTCGGTTTCTTCGGCCTGCCGGCGGTGGTCGACTCGCCCACCGCGCAGACCGCGCCACCCGCCACGACGGCAACGGCGACAGCGACGGTCACGGTGACAGCGCCCGCCCCGCCCGCGTCCGGCTCCGACAACGACGGCACGGCGAAGCCGCCTGCTCCGGCGCCGCTGCCCTCGGGCTCCGTGCCGCTGACCGATCTCTCCCCGGTGGGCGGCGGCGACGCGTTCACCCTCCGATCGGTGACCATGGGGTCCAATTCCTACGAGAGTGCCATGGTCTTGGCCCTGCCCTGCTCCGGAGCCCCCATCGACTACAGCATCAACGAGCGGTACACGTCACTCACGTTCACCGTCGGACTGGACGACAACGGTGTGGCCGAAGTGATCAACGTGACGATCCAGGGCGACGGCGTGAACCGGAAGGCCGTGAACGCGGAGATCAACCGGCCGCGCGCCGTGGCCGTGGACGTGACGGGTGTCGTCAAACTCCGGATCACCTCCACCGGCGAGTGCGGCGAAAGCGACAGACTCGTCGTCGGGCCGGCCGACGCCGCGCTCCACTCCTGATCCGGGCTTCGCCCTGCCGGAGCACATGCCACGAACCACCGGTTACGGACAGCTCCTCGGCGATACGCTCCGGAACGTACCCGTGTCGCGCCCACCGCGGCGACCGGCCATCCGTACCCCGAGGAGTCGCCGATGCGTGACGCAGCCGTCGCCATCTCGCACGCTCAACTCGCCCGCAGTGTCGTGGAGCGGCTCGCCCCCGACGAGACGGCCTCGTTCGAGCTGATCGCCCAGCCGTATCTGGACGATCCGTCGTTCGGCGGCCGGGCGGCGCCTGGCCGGGGGCGTGGCGGGCCCCCGCTGGCGTCGGGGCTCGACCTGGCCGGTGCGCTCACACCGACCGTCGTGGTGGTCACCGGATGGGCTCTCGGGGCGCTCGCGCAGGGGGCCGCCGCCGAGCTGACCAACCAGGGCGCCCGGCTCACCGGCTCCCTCCTGGACCGGTTCCGGCGCGGGTCCCGGACCGGCGGCGCCGCGGTCAGTGTCCCCGTGGCGGAGCTGGCCCCCGGCCGGCTCGGCGCCGTACGCGACGCCGTACGGGCCAAGGCCGAGGCGCTGGGCGTGGGCCCGGACCGGGCGGCGGTGCTCGCCGACGCCGTGGTGGGAGAACTGGCCCTGCTGCGCGAGGAGAGCGGGGAGCGGGGGGAGAACAGGGACCACGAGCGCACGGCGCGCGACGGCCGGAACGCGGCGGACCCCAACCCCGGGGCGTTACCGGGGTCACCTCGGTGACGCGCCACGACGCGGACGGGCGGGTCGACGTCCGCGCCTTCCCCTCCGACCTCACTCTGCTCCTCCTGCTGCTCGCGGCGAGCGTGCTGGCAGGCGACTTCTTCTTCGCCCGCTGGCTGGCCGAATCGCGGGCCCCGGTGGACTGCTCAGGGGCCTCCTACGCGGCGGGCAATCTGGTCGCCTCCTGTCCGAAGGACGCGGGAGCCGTCTTCACCGGCACGCTCACCGTCCTCGTCCAGGTACTGCTCCCCGGCATCGCGGGATTCGCGTTCGCCTCCCGGCTGCGGATCCGGCGGCACGTGCCGTTGGAGACGAGCCCTTTCCGGGGAGCGGCGGAGACCGTACGCGCGCTGGTCGCCGCCGCCGCGCTGCCCGCGTCGCCCACGCTGCTGGTGGGACAGCGGCTGCGGGCGGGCGCCCACGTCGCCGGGCCGCCCGGCCGGCCCCATCTGGTCCTCGGCCCCGAACTGCTGGCGATGCACGACAAGGGCGGGTCCGCGCGCCGGGTGTTCGACGTGGTGGTCCGGCACGAACTCGCGCATCTCCAGGCGCGGGACCTGTGGCTGCACTTCATGGTGACCGTGCTGCGTTGGTCGAACGTGTACGCCGGCGCCTTCGCCCTCTTCACCGTGATCCTCGACCTCGGCTACGGCAACGGCGCCACCGCGTCCGACCTGCTGGCCGCCGTCTCACGCGTCGTCCTGCTCACCCTGCTCGGCGAGCTGATCGCCCGCGCGTTCCTGCGGCTGCGCGAGCACGAGGCCGATCTGCGCGGCGGCGCGGCGGACCGCGAGGCGCTGATCGCCGCGGTGCGGGGCGGTGTGGCCGGGCAGGGCACCGCCCGGCTCGGGGCCTGGCTGCGGCATCATCCCCTCGGCGCGGAGCGGCTCGGTGTGGCGCTGGCACCGGATCGGATCCTGGCGTCGTCGCCCGGCCGGCTGTTTCTCGGGGCGACGGTCGCCGGGGTGCTCTTCGAGACCCTCCAGGACATGCTCCGGCGCACCGCGGACGCCGCGGGGAAACCGGCCACCACGCTGATGACCGGGGTGGCCGTCGGACTGCCGCTGACGCTCTTCCTGGCGTTCGCCCTGTGGCGGCACCACTGGTACGCCGGGCGCACCGGCCCGGGACGGCTCGTGGCGACCGCCGGCGTGCTGACCGTAGGCGTGGTCGGGGGCAGTCATCTGGCGCTGTTCACACAGGTGTCCGGCTTCAGCGAGGCCGGGTACCCGCTGGACCCGCTGCTCCTGGCGGGCCTGTTCTGCGGTCTGCTGCTGCTCTGCGCCTGGACCACCGCGCTCGGCGCGCTCCACCACCGCACCGATCCGGGCGCGACCCGTATGCCGGCGTTCCTGACCCTGACGGTACCGGCGGTGTCCGTGGTGGGCGGCTGGCTGTTCGCCCTGCTGTGGACGTGGGCCGCGCGGCTCCAGGGGGTTCGTCTCGGCTGCGCTGCCGAGGAGAACCGGGCCGTGCCCCTCTGTCTGTCCGGCTCGCCGGGACGGGACATCGCCGTCTCGGTCGTCGAGACGTTCGACTCCGTACCGGTGCTGGTGGTCGTGGTACTGGTCGCCGTCGCCGCACCCCTGTTGATCCGGGCCGGGGCCGGGGGCCGGGCGCGGCGAGGACGGCCGGTGGCGCCGGACGCCGGGGACGCGGTGGAGTAGGGCCGGTGCCGCGAGACCGGTCCCGAGGGGCTCGGGCCCAAGAAGACCGGTACCACCCCGGTGGGACGGCGGCGCTGGTGCACGGGGCCGCCCCGGCCGGTGAAGGGCAAGGCGTCGAGTGCGACTGTGTGCGCGCTCATTGGCTCTCCGAGGGAGCGTGACGTCGCACTCGACGCCACCGCGCCGTCACGCGGCTCCCCTGGGTTCACCCACCGCGCCCCCGCCTCACCCCGCCAGTGCCCGCGCCCGCGTCCTCCGCTCCGTCGTCGCGATCGTCGCCGAGCCGACCACGCGCGTCCCGTCGTACAGCACGATCGCCTGGCCCGGGGCCACTCCCCGTACCGGCTCCGCGAAGCGGACGTGGAGCGTGCCGTCCCGCAGCTCCGCGGTGACCGCGGTCTCACCGCCGTGGGCGCGCAGCTGGGCCGTGTAGGCGCCGGGGCCCGTGGGGGCGGTGCCGCACCAGCGGGGCTTGACGGCCGTCAGCGCCGTGACGTCCAGCGAGGCGGCCGGGCCGACCGTGACCGTGTTGTCGACGGGCGAGATGTCCAGCACGTAGCGCGGCTTGCCGTCGGCGGCCGGGTGGCCGATGCGCAGGCCCTTGCGCTGGCCGACGGTGAAGCCGTACGCGCCGTCGTGGCTGCCCACCTTCGTACCGGACTCGTCGACGATGTCGCCCTCGGCCTTCCCCAGCCGGTTCGCCAGGAAGCCCTGGGTGTCGCCGTCGGCGATGAAGCAGATGTCGTGGCTGTCGGGCTTCTTCGCCACGGCCAGGCCCCGCCGCTCCGCCTCCGCGCGGATCTCGTCCTTGGTGGTGAGCGTGTCCCCGAGCGGGAACATCGCGTGCGCGAGCTGCCGCTCGTCCAGCACCCCGAGGACGTACGACTGGTCCTTGGCCATGTCGCTGGCGCGGTGCAGCTCCCGGGCGCCGTCCGGGCCGGTGACGATCGTCGCGTAGTGGCCCGTGCACACGGCGTCGAAGCCGAGCGCGAGCGCCTTGTCGAGGAGCGCGGCGAACTTGATCTTCTCGTTGCAGCGCAGGCAGGGATTCGGGGTGCGGCCCGCCTCGTACTCCGCGACGAAGTCCTCGACGACGTCCTCGCGGAAGCGCTCGGCGAGGTCCCACACGTAGAAGGGGATGCCGATGACATCGGCCGCCCGGCGTGCGTCGCGGGAGTCCTCGATCGTGCAGCAGCCCCGCGCGCCCGTGCGGAAGGACTGGGGGTTCGCGGAGAGCGCCAGGTGCACTCCGGTGACGTCGTGTCCCGCCTCGGCGGCGCGGGCGGCGGCGACGGCGGAGTCCACGCCGCCGGACATGGCGGCCAGGACACGGAGGGGGCGCTGGGAGTTCTCAGTCATAGCTCCACCAGGGTACGGCCCGGAGGGAACCACATGCGTGTGAGTATGCGTTGTCGTCCATATGGACGAGCACGTGGACGAGCGCGCCGGGATGAACCCGGCCACCCGCGCGACGGCTGCCGGCGGCCCGGCCGCCGGGCCCGACAGCGCTGCCGGCGGCCGCGCCGACGGCGGATTCGCCGGTGGTCACGGCCTCGGGGGCACCGTCGGCGGCCCGGGCGACAGCGGCCCCGGCGGGAGCCGCTCCGGTGGCGGCGGCCGGGGCGGCCGGCGGCGTGCGCCCGCGGACGGCCGGCGGCGGATCGGGCGCCGGGCGGTGCTGATCGGCGGCGCCGCCGCGGTGGTCGGCGGCGGTGTGGCGGCCCGTGACGAGCTGGAGCGGTACTGGTACCTGATACCGGGCGTGGAGAAGCCGCGCAAGGAGGGCGAGCTGGACCACGCGGGCGCCCAGTGGGTCGCGGCCTCCCGGGCCAACTACCGCCGGGCGGACCGCCCGGAGGACTACACGATCGACCGCGTGGTGGTCCATGTCGTCCAGGGCAGCTACGAGGTGGCGCAGCAGGTCTTCCGCAACCCCACGCACGGCGCCGCCACGCACTACGTGGTCGGCAAGCGCGGCCAGGTGGCGCAGATGATCCGCGAGCTGGACGTGGCGTACCACGCGGGGAACCGCCCGTACAACGAGCGGTCGATCGGCATCGAGCACGAAGGCTGGGTGGACCGGCCGGAATCCTTCACGGACGCGATGTACCGCGCCTCGGCCGAGCTGACGGCCGGGATCTGCGCGCGGTACGGGATACCGGTGGACCGGGAGCACATCGTCGGCCATGTGGAGGTGCCGGGCACGGACCACACCGACCCGGGGCCGCACTGGGACTGGGGCCGGTATTTGAAGCTCGTACGGGAGGTGCGACTCCCCCGGGACGGTGCGACGGCCCCCGGGGCGACGTAGGCCCGCCCCGCCTGTCCGCGCGACCTCTTACTGGCTCGACCCGCGTACTCAGCTCAGCCCGGCGTTCCTGGCGCGGTCCACCGCCGGGCCGATGGCCTTCGCCACGGCCTCGATGTCGGCCCTGGTGGTGGTGTGGCCGAGCGAGAAGCGCAGGGTGCCCCTGGCCAGTTCGGGATCGCTGCCGGTCGCCAGCAGGACATGGCTCGGCTGGGCGACCCCGGCCGTACAGGCGGAGCCCGTCGAGCACTCGATGCCCTGCGCGTCGAGCAGGAGCAGCAGGGAGTCGCCCTCGCAGCCGGGGAAGCTGAAGTGCGCGTTGGCGGGCAGCCGGTGCTCGGGGTCGCCGCCGAGGACCGCGTCCGGCACGGCGGCCCGGACGGCCTCGACCAGTTCGTCCCGCAGCGCCCCGATGTCCCGGGCGAAGTCCGCGCGCCGCCGTGCGGCGAGTTCGCCCGCGACGGCGAAGGCGGCGATCGCGGGGACGTCGAGGGTCCCGGAGCGCACGTGCCGCTCCTGGCCGCCGCCGTGCAGTACGGGTACGGGGCTGTGCTCACGGCCGAGCAGCAGCGCGCCGATGCCGTACGGCCCGCCGATCTTGTGGCCCGACACGGTCATGGCGGCGAGCCCCGAGGCGCCGAAGTCCAGCTCGGTCTGGCCGAACGCCTGGACCGCGTCCGAGTGCGTCGGCACCCCGAACTCGGCTGCCACCGCTGTGAGTTCGGGCACGGGCAGGATGGTGCCGATCTCGTTGTTGGCCCACATGACGGTGGCGAGGGCGACACTGTCCGGGTCGCGCTCGATCGCCTCGCGCAGGGCCTCGGGCCGTACCCTGCCGTACGCGTCCACGGGCAGGTACTCGACGGTCGCGCCCTCGTGCTCGCCGAGCCAGTCGACGGCGTCGAGGACGGCGTGGTGCTCGACGGGGCTGGCCAGCACTCGTGTCCTGGCGGGGTCGGCGGCGCGGCGCGACCAGTACAGGCCCTTCACCGCGAGGTTGTCGGCCTCCGTGCCGCCGGAGGTGAAGACCACCTCGCTGGGCCGGGCGCCGAGAGCCGCCGCGAGCGTCTCGCGGGCCTCCTCGACGGTGCGGCGGGCCCGGCGCCCGGCGGCGTGGAGCGAGGACGCGTTGCCGGCGCGGGCGAACTGGGCGGTCATCGCCTCGATCGCCTCCGGCAGCATCGGAGTGGTCGCTGCGTGGTCGAGGTAAGCCATGGTGATCCCGATTCTACGAGCCGTACGCGCACGGTGACGCCGCCGGTGGCCGGGACCCCGGACCGGGCCCGCCCGGCCCCCGGCCGCCGCCCTCGCCGCCCCGTCGGCTCAGGCGCGCGGTGCCCGCGCCAACTGGCGGGACTGGCACACCAGCCGGTCCGCGCTGTCCCAGACCTCCGCGTCCTCCTCCAGGAAGCCACCCGCGAGGTTGCGCGTCGTGATCGCCACCCGGAGCGGGCCGGGTGCCGGGCGGCAGCGGATGTGCACGGTCAGCTCGACCGTCGGGGCCCAGCCCAGCAGGCCGAGGTCGAACGCGGTCGGCGGCAGCGCGTCCACCGCGAGCAGCAGCGAGACCGGGTCCGGGGCGCGCCCGTCCGCGAAGTCGAACCAGGCCCGTACCTCCCCCCGGCCCGACGGCTCGCCGAGCGCCCAGCCGACGGTGGCCGGGTCGAGCCGCAGCGAGAGCCGGCCGGCCAACGCGAAGTCGCCGGGCAGCGGCGGACCGTCGTCGGGCGAGACACACCGCTCCGGCGGCGGCATCACGGGCGGGGTCGCCGATGTCCGTACGTCGTCGGGCAGGGCGGCCAGATCCCCGTACGAGCCGAGCACCCGGATCCGCTCGACCTCCCGGCCGTCCTCGCCCGTCTGGAACAGCGACGCCTGGCCGGTGGCGAGTGTGCGCCCGGCACGGACCGTCTGCGTCCGTATGACGGCGGGCCCCGGTACGGACGGCGACAGGTAATGCGCGGAGAGCGCGAACGGGTCGGGATGCGGCAGCGCGTCCGCCAGCGCGCGCCCCAGGACGGCCAGCAGGTAACCGCCGTTCAGGACGTTCGCCACCGTCCAGCCCGGCGAGAGGTCGGTGTCGTACACGCCTTCCCTCGCCGTGTTCTCTCCCGCCGCGTTCTCCACGGTCTCACGACGGGTGACGACCGTGCTCCGGTCGAACTCGCCTTCACCGACCGGTGCGTGGGTGACCGACGTCGGGGCGCTGGATGTCTGTGCCATGGCAGAACACGCTACAACACGGCTTTACTGAGCGGTAGCTTAGGCTGATGAACATCATGTGACGCATACGGCGAGGGCCCGTGGGTCCGGTGTGTGAACACCGGACCCACGGGCCCTCGATCTTCGCAGCGACCGCGCGCCCGCCCGACTGGCGACTACTCGCCACCACTCCCGCCGTCGGACGCCTCGGTCTCCTCGGCCTTCGTGTCCCCCTCGGCCTTCGTGGACTTCTCGGCCTTCGTGGACTTCTCGGCCTTCGGGGACTCCTTGGCCTCCGCCAGTTCCACCGTCTCCCGCGCGCCCGCGCCGCCCGCCCCGGGCGCCTGCTCGGGCGCGTTCTCCGGGTGGTGGCAGGCCGCCTGGTGGCCCGGTGCCAGCTGGATCAGCGGCGGCTCGGTCGTCCGGCAGACCTCCGTCGCCTTCCAGCACCGGGTGTGGAACCGGCAGCCGCTCGGCGGCGAGATCGGCGACGGCACGTCACCCTTGAGCAGGATCCGGTCGCTCTTGCCCCCGCGCCGGCTCGGGTCCGGCACCGGCACGGCCGACAGCAGCGCCTTCGTGTACGGGTGCTTGGGCGACTCGTACAGCGAGGTGCGGTCCGCCAGTTCGACGATCTTGCCGAGGTACATCACCGCGATCCGGTCCGAGACGTGCCGGATGACCGAGAGGTCGTGCGCGATGATCACGTACGTCAGGCCCAGCTCGTCCTGCAGGTCGTCCAGCAGGTTCACGACCTGCGCCTGGATCGACACGTCCAGCGCCGAGACCGGCTCGTCCGCGACCACCAGCTTCGGGTTGAGCGCCAGGGCGCGGGCGATGCCGATGCGCTGGCGCTGGCCGCCGGAGAACTCGTGCGGGTAGCGGTTGTAGTGCTCCGGGCTCAGGCCCACCAGCTCCAGCAGCCGCTGGACCTCCTTCTTCACCCCGCCCTCGGGCTCGATGCCCTGGAGCTTGAAGGGGGTGCCGACGATCCCGCCGATGGTGTGGCGCGGGTTCAGCGAACCGTACGGGTCCTGGAAGATCATCTGGACGTCGCGGCGCATGGGCCGCATCGCCCCCGCGGACAGGTGCGTGATGTCCCGGCCCTCGAACTCGACCTTGCCGCCGGTCGGTTCGAGCAGCCGGGTGATCAGCCGGCCCATGGTCGACTTGCCGCAGCCCGACTCGCCCACGACGCCCAGCGTCTCCCCGGGGCGTACGTCGAAGCTGAGCCCGTCGACCGCCTGGACCGCCCCCACCTTGCGCTTGAGGACGCCCTTGGTGATCGGGAAGTGCTTGACCAGGCCGGTGACCTTGAGCAGCGGTTCGACCGTGTCCCGGCCGCCGTCCTGGTCGCCGCCCCGGGCCCCCTGCTGCGGAATCGTCTTCTTCGGCTCAGTCACAGCTT
This sequence comes from Streptomyces hebeiensis, assembly GCF_052983195.1. Taxonomy (NCBI): domain Bacteria; kingdom Bacillati; phylum Actinomycetota; class Actinomycetes; order Kitasatosporales; family Streptomycetaceae; genus Streptomyces; species Streptomyces hebeiensis. Next base: position 5,723,332 of record NZ_CM129812.1, on the reverse strand, counting down.
CGGCGCAATCTCTTCGGTCCAGATCCGTTCCCGCTCCGCGGGCGACATGTGGCACGCGGAGTGGTGTCCGTCCGTGACCAGCCGCAGCTCCGGACGCTCGGTGCGGGTGATGTTGTCCTTGGGGACGTCGGCGTACGGGCAGCGCGGGTGGAAGGCGCAGCCGGACGGGACGTTGATCAGGCTGGGCGGGGTGCCCTTGACGGGGACGAGCCGGTCGGTCTGCTCCCGGTCGATCCGGGGCATGGAGCCCAGCAGACCCCAGGTGTAGGGGTGCTGGGGCTGGTAGAAGACCTTCTCGGCGGAGCCGCGCTCGATGCACCGGCCCGCGTACATCACCAGCAGTTCGTCCGCGATCTCGGCGACGACGCCCAGGTCGTGGGTGATGATGACGACCGCCGAGTGGAACTCCTTCTGGAGGTCCCGGATCAGGTCGAGGATCTGCGCCTGGACGGTCACGTCCAGCGCGGTCGTCGGCTCGTCCGCGATCAGCAGTTCGGGGTTGTTCACCAGCGCCATCGCGATCATCGCGCGCTGGCGCATGCCGCCGGAGAACTGGTGCGGGTAGTCGTTGAAGCGCCGGGCCGGCTCGGGGATCCCGACCCGGTCGAGCATCTCGATCGCCCGCTTCTTCGCTGTCTTCTTGTCGACGGCGTTGTGGACGCGGTACGCCTCCACGATCTGCGCGCCGACGCTGTAGTACGGGTGCAGGGCCGACAGCGGATCCTGGAAGATCATCGCCATCTTGTGGCCGCGCAGCTCGCGCACCCGGTCCGGGCCGGCCTCGACCAGGTCCTCGCCGTCCAGCCAGATCTGGCCGGAGATCCGGGCACGCTGGGAGTTGTGCAGGCCCATGATCCCGAGGGAGGTCACGGACTTGCCGGAGCCGGACTCGCCGACGACGCCGAGGGTCTGGCCGGCCTTGAGGTCGAAGCTGACGCCGTCGACGGACTTCACCAGGCCGTCGTCGGTGTCGAAGTGGATCCGCAGGTCCCGTACGGACAGGAACGCGTCGGAGGGGGCGCCCGCGGGCTTCGCGGCGGCCGTCTCCGAGCCCGCGCCCGCGCCCGTACCGGTGTCCGTTCCCTCGCCGGTGTCCGTGTCCGTCTTGCGCACGTCGCTCATGAGAGCCTCACCCGGGGGTCGATCGCGGCGTACACGAGGTCCACCAGCAGATTGCAGACAACGATGAAGAAGGCGGCGACCAGGGTCACGCCCATGACGATGGGCAGGTCGCTGCGGGTCACGCCCTGGATGGCGTACTGCCCCATGCCCTGGAAGGAGAAGACCGTCTCGGTGATGACCGCGCCGCCCAGCAGCAGCGCGAAGTCCATGCCGAAGATGGTGACGAGAGGCGTGAGCGCGGCGCGCAGGCCGTGCTTGACGACCACCTGGCGCTCCCTGAGGCCCTTCGCCCGCGCGGTTCTGATGTAGTCCTCGCCCATCGTCTCCAGCATTCCGGCCCGGGTGAGCCGGGCGTAGAGCGCGGAGTACAGGAAGGCGAGCGTGCACCAGGGGAGGATCAGGTTCCAGGCCCACTCACCGGGGTTCTCGGTGAACGGGACGAACGTCAGCTCCTCCCAGATCGTCCAGTGGAAGGCGAACAGGGCCATGGAGACCATGCCGGTGAAGAACATCGGCAGCGAGACACCGGCCAGGGCGACACCCATGGCGATGCGGTCGAAGATCGATCCCCGCTTCAGCGCGGAGAGCACGCCGATGGCGACACCGGACAGGACCCAGACGACCGCCGCGCCGATGGCCAGCGAGAGCGTGACCGGGACGCGCTGGAGGATCTCCGGCCAGACCTCGACGTGCGTCTTGAACGAGTAGCCGAAGCACGGTGCGTTGCACACCGAGGGGTTGGGGCCGAAGTTGTACTCGGCGCCGACCACGATGCCCTTGACGAAGTGCCAGTACTGGAGGTAGACGGGCTGGTCGAGCCCCAGGTTCTTCTTGATCGCGGCGATGGCGTCGGGATCGGCGCCCTTGCCCACGTACTGGGCGGCCAGCGAGTCGACGGTCTGCCCGCCGAGGCGGGGGACCAGGAAGAAGATCGCGAACGTGACTGCGCTGACCACCAGCAGCAGCAACACCGCGGCGAAGACGCGTCGGATGATGTACGCAGCCACAGCCGTGCGGTGTCGGGTCGCGCGGGCGGGATACGCCCGCGCGACCCGACACCTTCACCTGCCTTTCGGGGGGTGCTGATTGATGTACAGGTGCGTGTTACGAGAGGTACGTGATGACGGGACGGCCGTTACCGGCCGAGCCGGCCCTTACTTGGCCGAGCCCATCAGCACGTAGTCGTACATGCCCAGGTACGCCTCGGCGACCGTCACATTGGTGGCGGACTCGGGACGGTAGAGCAGGTTCTTCTTGTAGAAGAGCGGCACGACGGAGGCGTTCTCGGCGACCAGCTTGTCGACCTCGCCCCACTTGGCCTGGCGCTGGGCGTCGTCGATGGTGCCGATGCCGTCCTGCAGCGCCTTGTTGATCTTCGGGTCGTCCAGCTCCATCAGGTTGGTGCCACCCGAGGGCTTGATCGCCGAACCGTTGACGATCTGGTCGAGGTAGCCGAAGCCCGACGGCCAGTCGGCGCCCCAGGCCATCATCATCATGCCGGCCTTGTTGTCGTGCACCCACTTGGGCGAGCCCGCGAAGTCGGTGAAGTACTTGTCCGCCGGGAAGGTCTTGATCTCGGCGGTGATGCCGACCTTCTTCAGGCTCTCCTGGAGCTGGGTGGCGGCGGTGACCTCGTCGGGACGGTCGGAGCGCGCGGTCAGCACGGTCTTGAAGCCGTTCGGCTTACCGCACTTGGTCAGGTGCTCCTTGGCCTTGGCCGCGTCGCCCTTGCCACCCGCGGTCGGGTACGTGTCGAACTTCGTGTACCCGCTCACGGACGGCGGGATCAGCGTGGTCGCCACCTCGCCCTTGACCTCGCCGCCGATGGCGTTGACCATGCCGGCCTTGTCCGCGGCGTACTGCACGGCCTTGCGGCAGTCCGCGTTGTTGAACGGCTCGACGTTGACGTTCAGCGCCAGGTACTGCGTGGCACCCGCGTACGGGTTGTCCGTCTTGGCCTTCTCGGCGGGCTTGACGAGCACCTTCGGCTGCGTCTTCGACTGGAGGCCGGTGCCCGCGATGTCCGCCGTGCTCGTGTCGGCCAGCAGGTGCTCGTCGACCGTGGTGGCGTTGACGTTGAACTTCAGCTCGATCTTGTCGGGCAGCGCCTTGCGGATCGGGTCCGACTTCGGGTCCCACTGCGGGTTGCGCGACAGGGTCGCGCCCCGGCTCTCGCTGTACGAGTCGAACTTGTACGGGCCCGAGGAGACGATCTTCTGGACGTACTCGGCGCCCTTGTCGGCCGCCCGCGGCACCGGGGCCGTCTGGGAGAAGGCCGCGAGGTAGTCCATGTCCGCGAACGGCTTGGCCAGCTTGAAGACGACCGTGTACTTGTCCGGGGTCTCGATGGACTTGATGCCCGCCTCGGACTTGTCCTTGTAGGGACCCTTGTACTTGTCGCCGCCCTCCAGGTAGGCCTTGAAGTACGTGGGGCCGTTGGACAGGGCCTCGGGCGCGAAGTTGGAGCGCTCGACGGCGTACTTGACGTCCTTCGCCGTGATCTCCGTGCCGTCCTCGAACTTCACGCCCTTGCGGATCGTGTACGTCCAGGTCTTGGCGTCGGGGCTGGCCTTGCCGAGCGAGGTCGCGAGGTCGGGGACGACCTGCAGGCCCTCCTTGCCCGGGGCGGGCTTGAAGGTGACCAGGGTACGCGCGTAGAGCCGGGAGAAGTTCTGCACCCAGCCGTAGTACGTGTTGCCCGGGTCCAGGGAGTCGGGGCCACTGGAGTGCTCGTAGGTGACCGTGCCCCCCTTCTTGTCCGACGCGTTGACGATGCCGGTCAGCCCGGCGTCGGCCTTGGCGGAGCCGCCCCCCTTGCCGTCACTGTCCTTGTCGCTGCTCCCGCAGGCGGTGGCACCCAGGGCCAACGCGAGCGTCACGGCGATGGCCGATGCCGTCTTTCTGTTGTTCATCTCTGAGGAAAGCCCCCTCGGTTGACCGGTTGCGGCAGGGCCGCGATTACTTGCCACGCGGGTCGAGCGCGTCACGCAGCCCGTCCCCCAGCAGATTGAAGGCCAGCACGGTGACGAAGATCGCCATGCCGGGGATGATCATGAACATCGGGTCGACCTGGTACAGGTCCACCGCGGTGGAGAGCATGCCGCCCCAGGACGCCTGCGGCGGCGCGATGCCGACGCCGAGGAAGCTCAGGGACGCCTCGAAGAGGATGTTGGTGGGGATCAGCAGTGTCGAGTAGACGAGGATCGGCGCGATCAGGTTGGGCAGCAGCTCGCGGAAGAGGATGAACGGGCCGCGCGCGCCCAGCGACCTGGCCGCCTCCACGAACTCCCGCTCCCGCAGGCTCATCGTCTGCGCCCGCACGATCCGCCCCATGTACGGCCAGTTGAAGAAGCCGATGACGAAGATCAGCACGGCGATCCGCAGCGGCAGGCCCTCCAGGCCGAACGCGTTGCCCTGGAGGGAGGCCGAGATGGAGATCGCGAAGAGGAGGAGCGGGAACGCCAGGAAGGTGTCCATCATCCGGCTGATCGCGCTGTCCACCCAGCCGCCGTAGAAGCCGGCCACGACGCCCATGATCACGCCGATCACCACCGACAGCAGCGTGGAGCCGGCGGCGACCACGAGCGAGACCCAGGAGCCCTCGATGATGCGGGCCAGGATGTCGCGGCCGGTCTGCGGCTCGACGCCGAGCGGGTGGTCCCAGCTCATGCCGCCGAAGCTGCCCTTGGGGGCCAGGAGGGTGGGATCGACCAGATCCTGGTTGAAGGCGTTGGGGTCGAGCCCGAAGACCGCCTGGATCGGCTTGGAGAGCGCGGCGACGAGAATCAGCAGGACCACGACCACGCCGCCGGCCATGGCGACCTTGTCCCGCTTGAACCGCGTCCACGCGATCCGGCCGAGCGAGCGGCCCTCGATCTGCTTGCTCCCGGCGCCCTCCAGGACCGCTTCCGGCTGCGCCGTGGCCGCCGACCCGGTGGTCTCGATAGGTGCCGTCATTACGCTGGAGACCCCTCTCGGCCGACGGTGGCCGGCCCATGACCGCCGCTGTAGCGGCTCGTTCGCTGTCCGTGTGGAGCAAGTGACCCCACCACGGCGGGAACTGTGTTCTGTCAGCGCGTCGCACACAAGGCCGGGACAACTTGCTTGACGGAGTCTTCTGCCACGGCGCGATCACCCGCCAGCCCTCACGGGGAATGGTTGCCCAACCGTGATGCGATCAGAGGATTACCGTTATGCGGACGTGGAAATCACGTCAGCGGACCAACCCGGCCACTATTCCCCCACATCAAACATCGGGCGCAGATACTTCCAGAGAGCCTGAAAAAGGGGCGAATTACCGCACCTGACGACCTTTTACGTGACGCCCAGCCATCGCGTCGCCGCCGTGAGTGCCCGAGGCATGTGGTCCGGACCATCGGCGCACGGGTGCGGTGTGCGGGTCGGGACGCGGCTCAAAATGTGCGCTGCGGGAGCGGTACGGGTGGAGGGGCCGAGGGGCCGCGACGGCGTCCTCGCCACGCCGGAGCGGACCCGTATCGCGCGGCGGGAACCCTCCGGCGCGAGGAGCGGACATCAAGGGCGGGCTGCCGGGGCCCGGGAACCACGGGCCGAGGCGTCGAAGGTCGCGATGCCGGTGGCCGCGGCGCCGAGGGCGGGACGTCGAGAGGCCGCACGCCGAGGAGCGACGGAACGCCGAGGGGCGGACGGCCGAGAGCGGGACGCTCCAAGGCCCCGGCGGGGTCAAGACCGGGCGAGGGCACGAGCGAGACGGCCCCGGGCGCCCGCGGCCCCGGCTCAGAACGCGTGGGACGCGGGCGGCGGGTAGCCATAGCCCGGGGCGGGCGCGGCGGCGGGCGCGACATGCGCCTCGCGGTCGTAGAACGGCCGGGAGTTGGCCCGCAGCCACATCGTGACCGGGTCGTACTCGTCGGACATCGCGACGGTGGAGACGGGCAGTCCGTCCGGCACCGCCGAGACGGACTGGCTCATCATCGAGCGCACGGAGTCGACGGACGCCGGGCTCGTGTCGTACAGGTCGAGGCCGATCGCCAGGTACGGGGCGCCGAGCGACGGCTGCACCCAGGCGCGGCGCAACGAGCGGACGGCGGGCGTGCGGTGCGCGTTCTGGGTGAGCAGGGCGTAGAACTGCGGCAGCTGGATGGCCGGCTCGGACAGCCGCAGCGGCCCGGCGGGCATCCGGTCCAGGCCGGTGGCGATACGGCGCAGATCGAGCCACGGGATGCCGACGCCACCGCCGGCGGCGTGCGGATTGAGCCAGATCCCCCACCGGTCGGGATAGAGGATCCGGGCGATGTCCCGGCCGGAGACGATCTCGTGCGCCCGGGTCCAGCCACTGGCGGCGAGCTCCTGCCCGGAGGTGACGCAGGGGGCGTAACCCAGCCCGTCGACCTCCATGTTCCCGTACTGGGCGTCGGGGGAGCCGGCCTGGCCGTGCCAGAGCAGCATCCAGACGCCGCCGTCGGCGAGGGCGTGCAGGAGCGCCTCGTACGCGTCGTAGCGGCCTGGGGTCACCTGGCGCAGCATGTGCTCGACCTGCCCGGCCGCCGCGGTGCCTGACGCGCTCACTCTGGGTCCCGCCCCTCTTCGTTCCACCATGTCCGCCCCCGCGGGGGCCTCCGCCGGCCCGCACGACGGCAGGAGTCCCCAAGGTGTACGGCGCGGCGGCACCGCTTTCGCGGCACGCCCCCGTCATGAAACCAGCTTAGGCGGCCCTCACGGCACCGACTTGACGCCGGATGCGCCCGCCGCGTAGGCGGAACGGGACGGACGGTCCGCCGCAGACGTACCCGCGACGCGTGACGGTATCCGTGACGGAGGCCGGAAGTGGTCCATACCTTCGCAGGATCTACGCGGTTCCTCCCCGAGACGGCCACCTCAGCGCCGTAGGTACCCTCGCCGTACGCCCCCTCACCGTACGACCGCCTTGTCCGAGGCTAACGCTGGTAGAAGGGCCGCACCTTCGCCAGCAGCCAGTCGGCGACCGGGTCCTGGGCCAGGTCCAGCAGGACCAGGTTGACCGGCCAGGCGACCTGCGCGCGGCCGAGCGCGCGGCCGAGCGCGTCCATCGGGGCGTTGCGGTCGCCCGCCTCCCAGGACGAGAGCTGGACGCCGACGACCAGGACCGGCGTCTCCCCCTCGACGCTGGCGAGGGCGCGGCGGGCGCTGACCACCATCCCGGTCGCCTCGAACTCGGCCGCGGCGGCGGAGAGGAAGTCGACCGGGTCCTCCTGCCAGTCCGGCTCGAAGAGCCGCACCCGGCCGCCGCTGGCCGGACCGTCGAGCGGCGTCCGCCCGACCCGGCACAGCTCGGCGACGGCCCCGGGAGGCAGCGGCACGCCGACGGCGCCGCCGGGATTGACCGCGATTCCGAGCTGCGGGGGCAGGCCGCGGGCGAAGTCCCGGGCCGGGGCCACGGTGAAGGACATGTGGGGGCCCACGCACTGGCGGAACTGCTCCTCCGAGCTGAACACCGGCACGTACGCGGCGCCGTCGATGTCGACCGTCGGCAGGTCGAGACTGCGGCTGTCGGGACCACCGCCGTTGGGCAGCGGCACCCAGATCCGACTCCGTCCGAGCACTTCGACGAGCCGTCCGCCCGCCGCGTCACTGCCGAGCGAGGCGACCAGTACCTCTTCCAACTCGTTGCCCGGCCACGCTGTGTTCACTGTTTACCCCTCCGCGCCGAAACCTGCCGGAGCACCCTAACGCCGCGCGTGCGAGCGGTGCAGCCACCCGGCGGGCGCCCGGGCGTCCGCACCACACCGCCCCGCTGACCGCCCCACTGTCCGCCTCGTTCACCGCCGCGTGCCCGGGGCCGGGAACATGATGCGCGCCAAGGCCGTCGCCGAGGCCCGGTCCAGGAGCACGGCCGAGGCGCAGCCGGGCGGCAGGCGGCCCTCCTCCGCGTCCGCCAGGAGACGGCCGACCGCTCCGCGATGGCGGGCGAAGGCGTAACCGGAGACACCTCTGCCGCGCTCCCGCTGCCCCGCTCGGGCCACCTCCGCGGGGACGTCCAGCAGGACGAGGTGCAGGCGGGACCCGCGCGCACGGGCCTCGCGGGCGAGCCAGCGCCGTACCCACGACTGCGTGCCGCAGTCGTGCACGACGACGCTCCCGCCCGAGCGCAGCGCGCGCCACAGCCTCGCGTAGTGGGCGATCCGGACCAGGGGGCGGTAGACCGCGTACGGCAGCACGGCCGGCAGGCGCCGCTCCCAGCGGTCCCTGGTGTCCTGGGAATCGATGGCACGTCCCTCGGCCGCCCGCCGGATCAGCGTCGATTTCCCGCTGCCCGGCAGACCGGAGACCACGACCAGGTCCCCCTGCGCGAACGCCAGTCCCTTGGGCGGTCCGCTCCGTCCGCCCCGTCCGTTCCGTCCGCCGCGTCCGCTCCCGCTTCCGCGCAGGTCCCGGACCACGGCCGGCACGCCCTCGGGCCGCCCGGCGCCGCCCGGCACGGCAGCGGGTGAGGCGACAGCGGACGGCACCGCGGCGGACGAGGCGGCAGCGGACGACACCGGGGCAGCGGACGGGACCGCGCCGGACGAGGCGGCAGCGGACGACACCGGGGCAGCGGACGGGACCGCGCCGGACGAGGCGGCAGCGGACGGCGCGGGCAGCGGCGCGGACAGCACGGCCTTCGCGCCCTGCGCGGCCGATCCCCCGGAGGCCACCGGCACACCGACGCCACCCGCCGGCGCCCCGCCCGCTGTGTCCCCCGCGTCCGTCTCCGCCTCGGCCCCCTCCCCGGCCCCCGCCTCCGTCACATACGCGCCGGACCCCTGCGACATCATCGCCGTCCCCCTGTCAGCTCAGTCGACCTGGTCCCCAGAACCCTTCCCCCGAAGTGTAAAGAAATGGCAATGCGCCACAACCCTTTCCGGCCGTGGCGCCCCTACGCCACGAACACCTCGCACCGTTCCACACGCCGGCCCGCCGTCCGTGGTTCCCGCCGGGTTCCCGGCGGCCCGCCGCCTCGCGCCGCCCTCACCGACCGGCGGATTCCGCCCGTTTCCCACCGGCCTCACCACTCCGTCCCCGCACATGCGATGATGTGCCCGCCAACTGCATACCGGCCGTTTGAATCCACGCGGGAGAGTCCCGGTCGCCGTGTGCGCCGGGCGCCGAAGGAGCAAGTACCTCCCTTGAATCTCTCAGGCCCCGTACCGCGTGGATGAGGCAGATCTGAAAAGCGGGCCGCGCTCTCGTGGCCCCACCCAAGGTGCAAGTCACGCCGCCCCGCGACGGTGTACGTGTCCGGCGTACACCACGTGTGTCCCCGTGGTCGTGACGAACCTCTCAGGTTCCGATGACAGATGGGGAGGGCCGATCGCAGCCTGTCGCCCCGTCGCCCGTCATCCCGACTCTCGCCTCACGCCCTGGGAGCCCCACCGATGAGCACTGTCCCCCCGAGCCCGACCCCCCGTACCCCCCGCAGGACGGCGCTCGACGCCGTGCACCGCGCGCTGGGCGCGACCATGACCGACTTCGCGGGCTGGGACATGCCCCTGCGGTACGGCAGCGAGCGGGACGAGCACCAGGCGGTCCGTACGAGGGCCGGCCTGTTCGACCTCTCCCACATGGGCGAGATCACCGTCACCGGCCCCGCCGCCGCCACGCTCCTCGACTACGCGCTGGTCGGCAACATCGGCGCCCTCGCCGTCGGCCGGGCCCGCTACACCATGATCTGCCAGGAGGACGGCGGCATCCTGGACGACCTGATCGTCTACCGCCTCGGCGACGAGAGGTACCTGGTCGTCGCCAACGCCTCCAACGCGCAGACCGTGCTCGACGCGCTGACCGAGCGCGCGGCCGGCTTCGACGCCGAGGTCCGCGACGACCGTGACGCGTACGCGCTGCTGGCCGTCCAGGGCCCCGAGTCCCCCGGCATCCTGGCCTCGCTCACCGACGCCGACCTGGACGGTCTGAAGTACTACGCGGGCCTGCCCGGCACCGTCGCGGACGTCCCCGCGCTGATCGCGCGCACCGGCTACACGGGCGAGGACGGCTTCGAGCTGTTCGTCGCGCCCGAGCACGCCGAGCGGCTGTGGCGGGCGCTGACCGAGGCCGGCGAGGGCGTGGGCCTGGTCCCCTGCGGCCTCTCCTGCCGGGACACGCTGCGGCTGGAGGCCGGCATGCCGCTGTACGGGAACGAGCTGGGCACCCACCTCACCCCCTTCGACGCGGGCCTCGGCCGGGTGGTCAAGTTCGAGAAGACGACGAACGGTGGCGAGTTCGTCGGCCGGATGGCCCTCGCGACCGCGGCCGAGCTCGCGGCGGTCTCCCCGCCGCGCAAGCTGGTCGGCCTGGTCGCCGAGGGGCGCCGGGTGCCGCGCTCCGGGTACCACGTGATGTCCGGCAGCGCGACCGTCGGCGTGGTCACCTCCGGCGCCCCCTCCCCCACGCTGGGCCGGCCGATCGCCATGGCGTACGTGGACGCCGCGCACGCCGCCCCCGGCACGGCGGGCGTCACGGTCGACATCCGCGGCTCGCACGAGCCGTACGAGGTCGTGGCACTGCCGTTCTACAAGCGCCGCACATGACACTGCGACCGATGACACCGCGGCCGATGACACCGCTGACACCGCGGCCGTGCACGCGCACGACGCCCGCGGCCGGCGCCGTGTCCCTCGTGGCCGCCGATGCCGGCCGAGAGGTCGGTCGTCGTCTCGGTTCGTGAGACAGCCGTTCCGTAATTCCGCACCACACCCCCGCGTACAGGAGAATTCAGGTCATGAGCAACCCCCAGCAGCTGCGTTACAGCAAGGAGCACGAGTGGCTGTCGACCGCCGAGGACGGCGTGGCGACGGTCGGTATCACGGAGTTCGCGGCGAACGCCCTCGGCGATGTCGTGTTCGCCCAGCTCCCGGAGGTCGGCGACACGGTGACCGCGGGTGAGACCTGCGGCGAGCTGGAGTCGACCAAGTCCGTCAGCGACCTGTACTCCCCGGTGACCGGCGAGGTCACCGCGGCGAACCAGGACGTCGTGGACGATCCGTCGCTGGTGAACACCGCTCCCTTCGAGGGCGGCTGGCTGTTCAAGGTGCGCGTCGCGGACGAGCCGAAGGACCTGCTCTCCGCCGACGAGTACACGGCCTTCTCCAACGGCTGACCGCGAGGGGGCTGCGGCGGCCGGCCACGAGAGCCGACCGCGGCAGCCCACCGCGGCAGCCCACCGCCCCCGGCGCGGCAGCGACCGCCCCCGGTACCCATCAGCATCAGCATTCAGACACCCAGGGACTGAGATGTCTTCGAAGCCGCTTCTCACCGCCTCGCTCCACGAGGTCGACCCCGACGTCGCCGCCGCCGTCGACGCCGAGCTCCACCGTCAGCAGTCCACCCTCGAAATGATCGCCTCGGAGAACTTCGCTCCGGTCGCGGTCATGGAGGCGCAGGGCTCCGTGCTGACCAACAAGTACGCCGAGGGCTACCCGGGCCGCCGCTACTACGGTGGCTGTGAGCACGTCGACGTCGTCGAGAAGATCGCGATCGACCGCGTCAAGGCGCTCTTCGGCGCCGAGGCCGCGAACGTACAGCCGCACTCGGGCGCCCAGGCGAACGCCGCCGCGATGTTCGCGCTGCTGTCCCCCGGTGACACGATCATGGGCCTGAACCTGGCGCACGGCGGCCATCTGACCCATGGCATGAAGATCAACTTCTCCGGCAAGCTCTACAACGTGGTCGCCTACCACGTGGACGACGAGACCGGCCAGGTCGACATGGCCGAGGTCGAGCGCCTCGCCAAGGAGTCCCGGCCGAAGCTGATCGTCGCCGGCTGGTCCGCGTACCCGCGCCAGCTGGACTTCGCGGCCTTCCGCCGGATCGCGGACGAGGTCGGCGCGTACCTGATGGTCGACATGGCGCACTTCGCCGGGCTGGTCGCGGCCGGTCTGCACCCCAACCCGGTGCCGCACGCCCATGTCGTCACCACCACGACGCACAAGACGCTCGGCGGCCCGCGCGGCGGTGTGATCCTCTCCACGAAGGAGCTGGCGAAGAAGATCAACTCTGCCGTCTTCCCCGGTCAGCAGGGTGGCCCGCTGGAGCATGTCATCGCGGGCAAGGCGGTCTCGTTCAAGGTGGCGGCCTCGGAGGAGTTCAAGGAGCGCCAGCAGCGCACGCTGGAGGGCGCCCGGATCCTCGCCGAGCGCCTGGGCCGGCCGGACGTCACCGAGGCGGGCGTGTCCGTCCTGTCCGGTGGTACGGACGTCCACCTGGTCCTCGTGGACCTGCGGAACTCGGAGCTGGACGGGCAGCAGGCCGAGGACCGGCTGCACGAGGTCGGGATCACGGTCAACCGCAACGCCGTCCCGAACGACCCGCGCCCCCCGATGGTCACCTCCGGTCTGCGCATCGGCACGCCGGCGCTGGCCACCCGCGGTTTCACGGCCGGGGACTTCACCGAGGTCGCGGAGATCATCGCGGCGGCGCTGAAGCCGTCGTTCGACCGCGAGGCGCTGGCGGCCCGGGTCACCGCGCTCGCCGAGAAGCACCCGCTGTACCCGAACCTGTGACCGGCGGGCGGTAGCGGCAGCCGCGCGCCGCGCGGACCGTACCCCGGTCCGCGCGGCACCACACCCGGTCCGCGCGGCACACCCGGTCCGCGCGGCACCACGCACCGACCGGCACCCGCCGGGCCGCTCCACCCCCGCGGCCGGCGGCGTTCCACCCACCAGCAAGGAGTCATCCCGTGGCCATCTCGGTCTTCGACCTGTTCTCGGTCGGCATCGGCCCGTCCAGCTCGCACACGGTCGGCCCGATGCGCGCGGCTCGGCTGTTCGCCGCCAGGCTCAAGAACGAGGGCCTGATCGCGCACACCGCGTCCGTACGGGCCGAGCTGTACGGCTCGCTCGGCGCGACCGGCCACGGCCACGGCACCCCGAAGGCGGTCCTGCTCGGCCTGGAGGGCGAGTCGCCGAGGACGGTGGACGTGGAGGGCGCCGACGAGCGGATCGAGGCCATCCGCGCCGGCGGCCGGCTGAACCTGCTCGGCGTGCACGAGATCGCCTTCGACGCCGACGAGGACGTGGTCCTGCACCGGCGCAAGGCCCTGCCGTACCACGCGAACGGCATGACGGTCCGCGCCCACGACGCCGAGGGCGGCACGCTGCTGGAGAAGACGTACTACTCGGTGGGCGGCGGCTTCGTCGTGGACGAGGATGCCGTGGGCGAGGACCGGATCAAGCTGGACGACACCGTCCTCAAGTACCCGTTCCGCACCGGCGACGAGCTGCTGCGGCTGGCGCGGGAGACGGGCCTGTCGATCCCCGCGCTGATGCTGGAGAACGAGAAGGCGTGGCGCACGGAGGACGAGATCCGGGCCGGGCTGCTGGAGATCTGGCAGGTGATGCGCGCCTGTGTCTCGCGCGGCATGTCCCGCGAGGGCATCCTCCCCGGCGGTCTGAAGGTCCGCCGCCGCGCCGCCCACTCGGCCCGCCAGCTCCGCGCGGAGGGCGCCCCGAGCACCCACGCGATGGAGTGGATCACGCTCTACGCGATGGCCGTCAACGAGGAGAACGCGGCGGGCGGCCGCGTCGTGACCGCCCCCACCAACGGCGCGGCGGGCATCATCCCGGCGGTCCTGCACTACTACATGAACTTCGCGGCGGGCGGTGCCACGGAGGAGGAGAAGGAAGAGGGCGTGATCCGCTTCCTCCTCGCGGCCGGCGCCATCGGCATGCTCTTCAAGGAGAACGCCTCCATCTCGGGCGCGGAGGTCGGCTGCCAGGGCGAGGTCGGCTCGGCCTGCTCCATGGCCGCCGGCGCCCTGGCCGAGGTCCTCGGCGGCACCCCGGAACAGGTCGAGAACGCCGCCGAGATCGGCATGGAACACAACCTCGGCCTCACCTGCGACCCGGTCGGCGGCCTGGTCCAGATCCCCTGCATCGAACGCAACGGCATGGCCGCGGTGAAGGCCGTGACGGCGGCGAAGATGGCCCTGCGCGGCGACGGCAGCCACAAGGTGTCCCTCGACAAGGTCATCAAGACGATGAAGGACACGGGCGCGGACATGTCCGTCAAGTACAAGGAAACGGCCCGCGGCGGCCTGGCGGTCAACATCATCGAATGCTGAGCCCCCGCGCCGCAGCAGCCGAATAGCTACGCATGCCCCAATCGACTGACCCATCTGACGGCCCCGCCAGGCAGCGAGCCGGCCGCCGAGTAACTGGTGGCGACGAGCAGGCCGCTCATCTCAGAGGGCTGAATTGCCAGCCCCGTCTGGCGTGTAGCGCATAATGTCTCACATGACCTCTCTCGCCCCCACAGACAATCAGGGCCTACTGCGTTTTCTGCGGAGATGGTACGGCGCTCCTAAATCACCCAATCCTAGATTAGAGGAATCACCTGAAACACCTAGAGAGCTTGTCGAGTGGCATGAAATCTCCGCCCAGTGGAACGGGGCGATCGCATCATACAACTACGCCATCCCTCTGACGGAACTAGCAGTAGAAGACGGAAAGGTTCCGTTCTGGGTTGAGAACCAAGGAACTCGGGTTTGGGCATTCGACCCGAACGACGAAGATCACTCCGTGTACGAGCGAGAACCGTCCGACGAACCGGCCCCTTGGAAGCGGACCGGCGAGCGGCTCTCAGAATTCTTGATTCACGCCACAGTCTTGGAAGCCATCCTGGGTGCTCCTGCAACGAAGATCACGCAAGGAGTACAAGCGTATTGGCTCTGGTCCCAGGAAGGGGTTCGTGAATTCCCCTTCCCTGCATGGAACTGGCCAGCCCCCGGTTCACGGATCCTCATCGGCGAGAGCTGGCTTGCTCTCGTCCACCCGAGCGACGACCCTGAGGCGGGTCAGGACATCACCCTGGCAGCGATTGCGCCAGGGGATCTTGCTTGGGCAGAGAACCTAGCAGGAGTCAAGTGGCGCTCCTACTCTGGGGTTCAGGACTACACAACCGATGAGCCACTCCCCTGGTAGGTAACCAGAACATTAATTGGCGGCCGGTCCAACCGGATCGGCCGCCAATTAATTCCCTTGACTCAGTCAGGAAGTCCGGTGAATTTCTCAGTCCTCCGTGGCGATATCACCCACAGTTGAGCACCCTTGGGCAACATGCCAGGCAAGGTACTTTTGCATGTTGGACACACCCCCGTCGGATAGTCGATGTAGAGCACGGCCTTTCTGATGCCTGGGTTCATGCGCAAGAACGCTGCCGCGCGCGTCTCCACATGCTCTCCGTTGGCCTTCGCCCTGCCCGGAAGATTCTTGAGGAGCCCTGACTGCCCGCCTGGACCACTGATCATCGGAAGCTGATCGTTTCCGACATCAAGGATTCCCACTGTGCGCCGAGGGTAGTCCTTCTGCAAATCCTTCAACGCCGGGCCACAATTTGAATTGTGAACCAAGACCGGTGTAGCCCCCGCCAGCACATAGTACGTGTGCTGCGCGACCTCTCTCTACCTGCGTTTTCGCAGGTCAAGTGATATTCGGCGGTCCGCTGAGGTGCGGTTCGGCCGGGTTTGTTCGTGGTTGTTGCCGTCACTACTGCCGTCAAGGGTCTTGACCAATCAGGCAGGGTTGGGGCCCCGCGGCGGCTCGGCCGTCCGCCGGTTCGGCAGTGCGGGCCGGGGCGGGGTGGGAAGGGTGCGCCGCCCGGAGGGGCAGGCTTCGCTCCCCGTCGGAGGCGACGCACCGACAGCCCGTTTCTGGTCATCTGTAGAGCAGCGCCCGGACCGCTACCCGCTACCCGCTACCCGCTACCCGAGCCAGGACATCCGAGCTACTGTGGATGTCATGACGACGGCCTACGAGGACGTACCCTTCAGCGAGCTGCTCCACCACCCCGCTGCCACCGCCCGGCGCCTGGACGCGGTCCGCGCACTACGCCTGCGCCGACGCGACGCGGGCGACCTAGCGCTCATTCACGCCGACCAGCTGGCGCAGGACTCCACCGTGGTCGACTTCACCGCCCGCCTGCTCGCCGGGCTGGTCCGCACCGAGAACCTCGCCGCACTGCGACAGGCCCTGCCTGATGCCCTGCCCTGGTCGGTCTTCCTCCCGGAGGACGACGTCGAGGCGATGCTCGGCGAACTCGTGGATACTGCCCGCGGGGCTGCTGCGCTGGAGAACTTGGCTCCCATCGCGCTGCTGCTGGCCCAGTGGCGGCACAGTGCCGAGATCTACGCCGACCCGGCCCTGCACGCCTTCCTCACCCGCGAGCCCGACGGCGACCTCGGCCCTGTCCCCGTCCCCGAAGGCGAGACCACCGAGTGAGCCCCAAGCGCGGTGACCGCGCGGCCCCACCCCCGAACGGCGACGAATTCGACCTCCGCTTCGCCAACACCGAGGCGGCCAACGGCTGGGACCACCTCTCCCGCCACGCCGCAGGCAACCTCCGCCGCGCCTTCGACAAGATCCGATCCGCCCCGCGGGCCGCCGACGACCCCGAGCGCCACCACCGCCTCAAGGGCAAGCTCGGCGCTACGGCCTGGAAGGGACAGACGTTGGAGCGATGGCAGTACGAGGTCACCGGCGGCGGCCGCATCTGGTACCTGGTCGACGACGCCAACCGCACTGCCTGGATCACCTACGCAGGCACCGGACACCCCAAAGCCACCGACTGATCGCCCTTCACCTCCTGTCCACCTGCCGCAGCCACGATCCGCGCGGGTGTTGGCGCGGCCTTGGGCCGGTGGCCTGCCCGATCGAGGGCCCCGCCGCGGGCAAGTGGGCGGCCCGGGGGCTTTCAGCGGCTCGGCGCTCGACTTCCGGGGCGGCCCTCGGTCGACGTGCGGCGGGGCTGGTGCGTCGGTCAGTCCGGCCACCAAGCAGATTGCCGCTCCGGCAGTTCTGGATCACACCCGGCTGCTGGGGCGGCTCGCCACCTGCGGCGTAGCTGGCCTCCCGATTGAACGGCGAGCTCGTCGGCGACAGCGGCCAGCCTCGGCGGGCGGGGCCCGCCTTGAACCTCGTAGAGAAAATCTGAACGCACGCCCCCGGCCCCCCGGCCCGCCGATGTGGCAGGTCAGCGGCCCCGCCCGCCGCCACCCGACTCCAGGGCCTCAACGCGGCCACGAAGGTCGGCAATCTGCTGAACAGCCTCGGCCAGCGCCAGCTCCAACGTCTCGATGCGGGCCGCCGTCCCGGCGGCGGGGGCGGTCACTTCCTCGTGATCGAGGTCATGCGCGTCGGCCTGGTCGTAATGGGCGACGAAGGCGCCCTTGCCGGGGCGCGATACCGCCCAGCCGTCCTGCTTCAGCAGGGCCATGGCCTTCTGCACGGTCAGGCTGGAGGCCCCGAACTTCCGCATCAACGCAGTCTGCGTCGGCAGCGCGTCGCCCGGCTTCAGCCGCCCGGAGTGGATCTGCTCCCGCAGGGTCTCGGCGATGACCTCGAACGTCAACTGCACCCCACCGACCGCCGGCCTGCGCCCGCGCCGCGTCGCCATTACGCCCGCCACCCCGCCGCCTTCCGTGCCCACTATCAGCTATTTCCGGCCCGTCCCAACCGGGAAACCGGCCCCACACTACCCGCGTCCCGCCGCCCACAGAAAGGAATGAGGAGGGATGCACTTAAATGCGCCCGGGGGCCGATGTTAACGTCACGCACCCGCCGGTGATCACCACCGCGCCCACGCCGCCCAGACCCCGCCGGTCGGCGTCCGCGCCCACCCACGAGGCGCCCGTTTCCCTGTGAGCCGAACGCTTCGGCCTGCCCACGCACCCCGCGCCGCCCCTCTCACGTTCCGCCTTCCGCCGAAAGGCTATCCACCCATGCCCGCACAGCTCCAACTCCCGCCCCCCGCAAGCACACTGTCTGCCGCCTGGAGGTACGCCGCACCAACCGCGCCGCCCACCCCACCACACGGCACCACCGACGCGTCCGCCAGTCGGCATTCGGCACTGGAGCGCCGCGCCAGGCTCACCGCCAAGCTGGCGAAGCTCGCCGCCACCGGCCACCTCGCACCCCTCGCACGACAAATCAGCACGCTCGGCGGGTGCGCGCTCCCGATCCGCCTCGCCGGGCACCGCACCCGTCTGGACAGCGCGACTGGCGAGATCCTCGACCACCTCGACTCCGGTCAACTTCCGGCGGGCGAACTGCTGGTCCGCTGCGGCAACCGCCGCGCCACCCGCTGCCCCGCCTGCTCCACTGTCTACCGCTACGACACCTACCAACTCATCGCCGCCGGACTGCGCGGCGGAAAAACCGTCCCCACCAGCGTGGCCGCGCACCCCCGCGTGTTCGCGACCCTTACCGCGCCCGGCTTCGGGCCCGTCCACAACCAGCCCGACACCGACCGCTGCCACTGCGCCCAGGTCCACTCCGACGACGACCGGCTGCTGGGCACCCCGCTCGACCCCGAGCGGTACGACTACACGGGCGCGGTGCTGTGGAACGCGCACGCCCCGGCCCTGTGGGCCCGCTTCACCACCCACCTGCGCCGGGAGATCGCCAAGGCCGCCGGCCTCACCCAGCGCACGCTGCGTCACCACGCCACACTCTCCTACGCCAAGGTCGCCGAATACCAAAAACGCGGCCAAGTCCACTTCCACGCCGTCATCCGACTCGACGGACCCACCGGCCCCGGCAGCACCCCGCCCGCCTGGGCCACCGTCCAGCTCCTCGACCACGCCGTCCGCGCCGCCGCCACACGCACCCGCGTCCACCACGAGGGCGAACCGCCGAAGCACCCGGAACCCGTCGGACACATCCCCGCCTCCTCGCCTCAAGGTTCCAATTCGGCGGGGCGGTTGGTGTTCCGGTTCGGGCGGCAGATCGACGTCCGCGCGATCCGCGGCACGGACTTCACCGGAGACGGCCCGGTCACCGACCGACACGTCGCCGCCTACATCGCCAAGTACGCCACCAAGGGCGCCGAGACCACCACCGGCACCCTCGACCGCCGCCTCCGCCTCCTCGCCGAACTCGCCAAGTACGACATCACCGACCACGCCCGCCGCATGATCCACACAGCCTGGCACCTCGCCACCAACCGCCGGCACGCCCACCTCCGCCTGCGCCAATGGGCCCACATGCTCGGCTTCCGAGGCCACTTCTCCACCCGCACCCGCCACTACTCCACCACCCTCGCCCACCTCCGAGCCGAACGCACCGCCTGGCGAACCCGCCGACCCGACACCCAGACCCCAGCCCCGGCGTCGGCTGAGCCGCAGGCCGGTCAGACGGACGGCAGGCCGGTCGGTGAACGCGCCGGACACCCCACTGACCTGCCCCCCGGTCACCGCAACATCGCCGGTCAGCACGTGGACTCGGACACGACCCTGGTTGTCTCCCACTGGCAGTACGCCGGAACCGGCCTCCTGCCCGAACTCGAACACCTCGCCAACCTCCTGACCGCGACGCGACAAACCCGGCCCCGGCAACCGCTCCGAACTCGGCGCTCGGCGCGTTCCGGTGACCGCGTCGGTCACTCCGCCGGTCACCCGGTCGGTCACTCCACTGACCGGCCGACCGGTGCCGACCTGACGGGCGCCGTCACGTGACCGCCGGCACGGAACTCCTCACCGTCCCCCAGGTCATGCAACGCCTCCAACTCGGCCGCACCGCCGTCTACGACCTCATCCGCACCCGCCAACTCCCCTCCATCACCCTCGGCCGCGCCCGCCGCATCCCCGCCCACGCCCTCACCGACTTCATCCACACCCGCCTCGACCAGGAAGCCGCCGCCTGATGGCCACACCCCGCGATACCCCCGCCTCCCGCCGCGTCCGCGCCAACGGCGACGGAACCGTCTACCAGCGCAAGGACCGCCGCTGGGAAGCCGCCGGATACGTCCTCGCCCCCGGCAACACCCGCAAGCGCGTCCGTGTCTACGGCACCACCAGAAAGGAGGCCCTGGCGAAGCTCACGGAGAAGATCGCCGCCAGCAACCGCGGCCTCCCCGTGCCCTCCGCGCAGGGCAGCGTGGCCGCGTACCTGACGTACTGGCTCGACGCTGTCGCCGTTCACCAGCTCCGCGAGAACACCCACACCCGCTACACCGCCGTCGCCCGGCTCTACCTCATCCCCGGCCCCGGGCGGAAGAAGCTCGCCAAGCTCACCGCCAAGGACGTGCGCACCTGGCTCAACCAGCTCCGCACCACCTGCCAGTGCTGCACGCGTGGCCTCGACACCGACCGCGATGAGCCCCTCTGCTGCGCCGCCGGAAGATGCTGCGCAAGGCGGCTCTCACCGCTGACCCTGGCCTACGTGCACTCCGTCCTCAAGTCCGCCCTGGAGCACGCGGTACGTGAGGAGGAGATCCCGCGCAACGTCGCCCGCAACGTCCGTACCGGCACACCTCGCCCCCGCCGCTTCGAACCCCTCACCGCCGACGAAGCCCGCCAGTTCCTCACCTCCGCGCACGAACACCGCTTGCACGCGCTGTTCGAACTCGCTCTCCACACCGGACTCCGCAAGGGCGAACTCCTCGGCCTGCGCTGGGAGGACCTCGACCTCGACACGGGCACCGCCGCCATCCGCCGCACCCTTCAGCGCACCGGCACCGGCGGACTCACCACGCTGCCCACCAAGACGCGGGCCTCCGAACGCCGCATCGCCCTCCCCGCCCGCTGCCTCCGCTCGCTGAAACGCCACCACGAAGAGCAGCAGCGCGACCGTGACACGGCAGGCGCCGAGTGGCAGCACAACGGGTACGTGTTCACCACGCCGCAGGGAAGGGCGATCGACCCGACCAACCTCACCCGGACCTTCACGACGCTCCTCCGCAAGGCCGGCCTCCGCCGCATCCGCTTCCACGACCTCCGCCACTCGACCGCCACCCTGCTCCTGGAACAGGGAGTCGAACTCGTCGTCATCAAGGAACTCCTCGGCCACGCCCACATCGGCGTCACAGCCACCGTCTACGCCCACGTCCGGCTCCGCCTCCAGCGAGACGCCATCGACACCCTCAGCACCACCCTCGGCAGCCCGGCGATCGCCGAAACGGTCAGCGCCGACGGTGACGAACGGCCGCCCTGCGCGGCCCTTGTCCGCTGACGTTGCCGTCAACTACTGCCGTCAGGCAGGAACGAACTAACCTAAAACACCCAAGCCAAACCGATGGCGATTCGCATATGCGAATCGCCATCGGTTTCATCGACCTACCCAAGGTTCGGCGTGAACCCGACAGGGGATTGGGCTATTTTCCCCCACTTGCCAGCAGGTGATCTCTGCAGCGCTCGTAAATCTCTATAGCGCGCGAATCATGATTGGTGAAGTCTTCCCAGAAGCCCTCTCCTTGCCACTCGTCCGGCTCCATCGACACCGAGCCGTCCCATCCGATTCGAACGGTCCAGAGCGTGCTAATTTGCGCATCGACCACCTCGAAGAGGCGAGAGTCGAGTAGCGGAGGCAATTCGTCCGGCCTGGACTCAATCCGGAAATAATTCGGACCATCTGCTTGGCATTCAACGCCCAGAACTACGTACTCACGACCAGGACGCAGGACGTGCGAGCCTTGGCGAATGCTGCGGTCAGCCCCTTCAGCACCGACGAATCTCACCTTCACGCGGCCTCCTAGCGGCGATTCATGACGACCTTGTAGTCGAACCCGTACATGACCTCACCCGATGTGCGATTCATGTAGTAATGCACCTGATAGTCGCCGTAGGGGCTCTGGTGGGTGTCGGTACTGTACTTGCCCCACTGCGAAATACCGCCACGCTCCTCGAATCTCGCCCTCAGGGCCTTATTATTCATCTCACTCCCACGCATGATCATCCTGGAGTTCGCGATGGCTTCAGGCTCCAAGAACCCACCTGGGGTGAAGGGAGAGCTGGCCGACTCCTTACGCAACTGGTCGGCGAGCTTCTGCCCCTGAAGAGAACCTGAGGGAACATCGCAGTTGCTGTTGTGAACCAGGACCGGCGTCGAGCCCGCCAGCACATAGTACGTGTGGAGGTCTTCCACGGTGAGGTTGTAAGTGCGGGCGTGCTTGGTGAAGGCGCGGTTGGCGGTGACGATGACGGTTGTGCCGTCATCGGCGAGCAGGGTCATGCCAGGTGTGAGGTCAGATGCCTCGACCCAATCTTGCTCCGAGGGGGACCAGAAGGGATGCTCGTGCGTAGCCGTCAGGGTTTCGATTCCGTCGCCTGTGGCGATCGACAGCTTGTTGAAGTGCTTGTCATCCTCGGTGACGATCAACCGGGTTACCGTACGGGAACCCGACTCGCCGGTTTCAGGGTCCGTCGCGAGGACCTTGTCCCCGATTTCGACGTCCTCAATGTCCTTGGTTTTTCCGTCGGCCATGAGGACGTCGGTACCGGCCAGGAAGCACTGAGTGCAGCCCGCCCTGGACCCGAGTTTCCTTCCGATTCCCCTTACGCCAGCCCCCGGCCCCATCGCCGCCATCTCCGGCGTCACAGCACGCTTAGCGTTCGCCCACAACTCTCGCCTGTTGGCACAATGAGCGGCGCCGCACGCGAAAAACGCGTTAATAGCAATTTGATATCCGTCCGGATATTCGACCATGCAGTTTACCCCGCCACCGAATCCGCTGCACACGTTTTCAATACGGGAGTAAAAATCCGCGATGAAAGCTCGCGTGATCTTCGGGGACCACTCCCACTTCTTGGGGATTGTGACCCCCGGAAACACATTCACATATCCGTCATTGTTGAGGTCCGCCGCCGAATTACCTTCCGACTGCCAGCTTCCACATTCCCATTTGCACTTGACAGCTTCGCCGGGACGTCCGTTGCCGGGCTTTCCCTCTGCGGTCGTGGGGCAGGCCTCGGTCGATCCGCCGGCACCACCGCAGGCAAGGCCGAGGCCGCTGGGGTCGGTGTTGGTGTGGGGGTTCTGGGCCGCGTAGGTGTAGCCGTTGAGGGTTTGCGGGATGTCGGTCTGGAGGAGCGGGTCGACGCTGATGAAGCGGCCGGTGGTGGGGTCGTACTCGCGGGCGCCGAGGTGGGTGAGGCCGGTGGCCTTGGTGTCGTCGGTGCCGCCGACGAAGCCCTTCGTGCCGGGCCAGGATGTGGGCGCGTCGCCTCGGATAGCGCCGAAGGGGAGTGTGCGGCGCTGGGTGATGCTCAGGTCGGCGGCTTTGACGGCGAGTTGGCCGGTGCCGTGGTGGTCGCCGATGGTGAAGGTGGTGGTGCGGTCGTCGTTGAGGACGGCCGTGTGTCCGCCGCTGATGTCGGCGTAGCGGGTGGCCTTGGGCTTGTCGGCGCCCTTGGTGAGGGTGATTTCGGTGTGGCCGAGGTAGAGCGTGGTCTCGGTCGGGGTACGGCCGATGAGGCGGTTGCCGTCGGCGTCGTAGAGGTATTCGGTGGTCTTGGTGCCCTCCGTGACCTTGGCCAGGTGGCCTTCCGCGTCCCAGTCGAGCTGCTGGCCGGGCCGGGCGGTGGTGTTGCCGGCCTTGTCGTAGGCGTACGCGTCGGTGGTGGTGCCCGAAGCGCCGGTGGTGGTGACCGAGGTCAGGGAGTGGGCCTGCGGCTTGCCCTGGCCCGGGTAGGTGTAGGCCCGCTTGACGTCCTTGGTGCTGTCACCGGTCGTGCTGTGCTGTGTCTCGGTGGCGCGGTTGCTCGCCTTGTCGTAGGTGTAGCTGTGCCAGTACGGAGCCGGGCCGCCGATCGCACCCCCTGCCGGCGTCGGCGAACAGGATGTGGTGTTCTGGGTCCAGGCTTCGGTCAGGCGGGCGAGGTAGTCGTAGGTGAAGCACTGATTGTCGGTTCCGGTGCGCGACACGTCCGACAGGGACAGGACGTTGCCGACCTCGTCGTACCGGTAAGTGAGGAAACGATCGACGCCGTTCTGCTCCTCACGGTCCACCCGTGACGTGGCCAGACGTTGCGTCCCCCACTCGTACGTGTTGGTGACCTGTGTCTTCTTGCCGCCACCGGACTGGTACATGGAGTACTGCAACGGCTTGCCGGTCAGGCTGTAATTGATGGCACCCACCGACCCGTCGCCGCGGACGGCGTTCAGCCGCAGTGTCGCGTCGTCGTAGTCGTAGAGGATCGAGCCACCGGGGAGCGACCCGGCCGACGAGTAACTGGTGGCAACGAGCAGGCCGGAAGGCTCAATCGCCATCCCCGTCTGGTAGGTGCCCTGCAGCTTTCCTTCAGCGGCCGGAATGACCACCGCGGTCTTCTTGGGCCGGTAGAGCCTGTCGTATTCGGTGACCCGGGACGTGTACGCCTCGCCTCCCACATACCGCGTGGCTTCGGCGAGCTGTCCCTTGGCGTTGCTGACGGTGTCGTACACCCATGCGGCGCGCAGAGTGCCGGTCGACGTGCCCTCGCGGAGCGCTGTCTTACGACCGAGGTTGTCGTAGAGGTTGACCAGCGTCGTGCCACGAGCATCGGTCGTGGACGTCAGCTGTCCACGGTCGTCGTACGCGCTCGTCGTGGTGCCCTTGTCGGGGTCGACGTCCTTGATCTTCCGGCCGAGCTGATCGTACGTGTAGCTCCAGGTGCTGCCGGCCGGGCCGGTCACCTTCTCCGTCTCGCCGCGGGCTGTGTACGCGTAGGACGTGGTGTCGTACGGCGCGCTCGCGCTGCGCTCATGGTGCTGGCGGAGTTCGGTGGTGCGGCCTCTGACGTCCGTCAGCGTGGTGGTGGCGATCCCGCCGACCGGCGGGATGACAGTCGTGCGATCGCCGCCGTAGCTGGTCGTGGTGGTGGCGAGTACGGTGCCGCCGTCGCCGTTGCCGGCGATCTGACGGGTTTCCGTCGGACGGCCCAGGCCGTCGAAGCTGGTGCGGGTCTGGGTCTCGACCGACAGCGCGTTCTCGGGTTTGAACAGGGTGAAGGTCGGTTTACCGGTCGCGTAGTACGGAGCGAATGTCTTGGCGGCCAGGCCACGCTCGTCGTAGAAGACGTCCGTCAGAACGCTTCCACCGTCCGGCCCCGGAGTCTGAGTCTGGCGTTCCCTCAAGAAACCGTCGTAGATGGTCCACGAGGTGACCTGACCACCGTTATTGTTCAGAACTTTGGTCGCGACCGCCGCGGGTTTGCCCTCCTCGACGCGGTAGACGAATTCGCGGCTGGGAGTCTGGTCACTGCGCCGGTCCGCGAGCCAGACCTTGGTGGTGCGGCCGAGCGCGTCGTACGAGGACTTGGTGACACGACCGTTGGCGTCGGTCTCCGTCAGCACAAGGTTACGAGGTCCCAGGTCCTGAGTGGTGGTCAGCGCGGTTGACGCGTCACCGGCCTTCGCGGGCGGGGTGGTGGTCTTGACCTGGGTGGGCAGACCGGTGGCCGGTGTGTAGGCGGTGGTCGTGGTACGGCCGTCGGCGCGTGCGGTGCGTACGGGCGCGCCGTCGCCGCTGACGGTGACGTCGGCGGTCAGGTCGGTGCTCGTCAGCCCACGCCCGTATCCGTCGTAGGTGGCGCCGGACTCCAGGTAGGTGGCCTTGGTCCCGTCGTGGTTCTTCAGCGTCGCCGTCGCCGTCACGTCGCCCTTGGCCGGTACGGCCCCGTAGGCACCGCCGTCGTAGGCGGTACGGACGTCGGAGATCACGTCCTTGGATCGGTCGACCGTGGCGTCACACGCCTTCGCGACGGTCTCGACACGGGAGGGCAGGGTGAGAATGGTGTCGTCGGCGCTCGTGGCGTAGGTGGTGCGGGTGCACTGGTTGTCGTCCGACGTGGTCGTGTCACCGAAGTCGTCGACCTGGATCACGCGTCCCGCGACGGTGTCCTGCTTGGTCGCAGTGGAGGTGGTGCGCCACGCACTGCCCGCCCCCTTGTCGAGGGACGTCCACTCCTTGGTGCTGGAGGAGCCGGTGAAGTTGGCGGTCACCGTGCCCCAGTCGCGTACCTTCTTCGCCGTCTCGTGGTGCCAGGGGCGGCTGACCGACTTGGCGAGGACCTTGCCGCCGGGCTTGTCGAAGGTGACCGTCTTGTAGCTGAAGCCTGCCGCCGATGAGTGATCGGTGATCGGGTCGCCTTCCCCTTCGGCGAGGGAAACCGTCACGGCCTTGGTGCCACCGCTCGTGTCCTTGCGGTCGCCGTCCATGCCCCGCAGGAAATACGTGTCCTGCTGGGACTTCAGAGCCGACGCGCCGCCCTGGCCGCCGGTCTGGACGCGGACCTGACCGTATCCGCGCCACTGGGACCAGGTGCGGTGCTTCTCCTTGGTCAGGCCGTCGTCGTCGTCGAAGTGCCAGGCCGCGCTGCCCAGGTACTGGTACGTGGTCACCGCGTCGGGTGCGCCGCCCATGCGGTCCGTGGTGGTCGTGGAGGTGACGACGTACTTGTTGAACCACTGCCGCTCGGGGTCGTCCGAGCTGTCGCCACCGATGTACTGCGGGAAACAGCGGGTCGTGTTCGTCTGCGGTGTCGGCAGCGCGTTCCAGTCGCAGGTCGGAGCCGAGTAGTTGACGTCGACCTGACCGCCCATTTCGTCGGCGACCGTGGACAGGCGGTCCTTGATGAACGGCGCGAATCCGTCGCCGGTCTTGTCCAGCCGGTTCTCCAGCTGGGTGTAGGCGAAGGTGGTCTTCGGAAGGGTGATGGCCGGGGTCGCGGACTGGCCGGTGTGCTGGACGGAGTCGAGCAGCAGCTGGTAGTCGGTGTCCGCCATGCCCCACTTGTGACCGAGCTTCCAGGAGTCCACCTGCGCGTAGGTGCCGTCGGCCTTGAGGGTCTGCGTGATGACGTCGGTCAGGCGCTTCCGGGTCCAGAAGGAGGGCGACAGCCGGCCGTCGTCGCAGGCCGTACCCGCCTTGCAGTTCAGGTCCCAGGGAGTGTCGTACCAATACGGCGCTTTGTCGTCGATGGTGGACTCGGCGCAGGTGACACCCGACACGGGGAGGCAGCGTTCGGCGTTGCCGAAGACGACCTGGGCCTGCGGCTTGTCCGCGTACATCCGGTCGGATTTCACGCCGTAGTCGATGCGGTCGAGGTGGCCGCCACGGGTGTACGGGGTGTCGTCGTCCTTCTTCAGATTACGGCCGTAGGAGTTGGACTCCTTGGTGTAGTGGTAGCCGATCGCGTTGCCGTGCGGGTCGACGACGTAGTCGAGGTTCCAGCGCCAGGCCTGCTGGCACCAGGAGCCGGCGAAGTCGGAAGCGTGGCAGGGCTCGCCCGAATTGTTGCCGTAGACGGGGACCGTCCAGGTGGAGTCCGTGGCCTCCTTGCCCTCGGTCCAGCCCGGGAGCCGGTGGTAGCCGAAGTAGTAGCGGGTACCGTCGGGCACGGTCAGCCGCCAGTACTCGCCGTCGTTGTCCCCGTTGCCACGGTCAGTGGACTTCAGGCGCGTGATCTTGGTGCCGTCGTCCTGCTTCAGCTTGAACTCGTCACCGCCGAGCGGCACCAGTTCACCGCCCTTGCCGTTGAAGGTGAGGAAGGCGTTGTCGTACGCCCAGCACAGGTCACCCGGCTTGTTGCCGTCGGCGTTCTTCTGCCCGTCGTCCGCGCACGGCTTGTACCGGCGCTCTATGAAACCGGGCCAGAGGTCGAAGCCGTCACCGGCCCAGGACGCCTGGTTGTTGGTGCCGCCCGCGCGGCCGTCGATCGTGGCCGACGAGTAGGAGAGACCGACCGTCGGCGCCAGGCCGCCGGGCACGTCCGGCGTCGGCATGTCGTACGACCAGCTGAAGTCACCGGTGTTGAGGTTCGTGCTCCACGAGGCCGAGGGCGCGAGCGAGGTGGCCTTGTAGTCCCCCTTGTCGCCGTCCGTGTCGGCCGCCGCCGCGAGAACCGTCGGCGTACCGGCCGGGAGGCTGAGCGACTTCGCCGTGAGTGTCCGCTTGACGGTGTCGTTGGTGGCGGCGACGGGTGTCGCGGTACGGCAGGCGTCCTTGGCCGGGGAGGTCAGCGCGCAGGCGGGCAGCTGTACCAGCCGCATCCGGGAGGCGTACGAGCCGCCGAAGGCGCCGGCGAAGTCCCCGTAGTCAACGGTGAGTGCCACGGAGGTGGGCGTCGGCGTGGAGTCGGGGGCGGGGGCGGTCGCGCTTCGTTTCTCCGCCGTGGCCGCCGTAGCCGGCTTGAGTTGAAGGGAGAACAGCAGGCCCTTCACACCGGCCTTCTCAGCCTCCCCGCGATCGTGGACGCGCGCTTCGACAGCGGCAGGCTCGGTCTGTTCGCGGGTGCCTCGTGCCGAGCTCGGCGCTGCCGCACCGGATCGCATGGCCGCCGCGATACCCAGAGGCGTGTTCTTGACCTCGGTGAACCGTGCGGCGCCGCCGTTCTCCGCCGGCGTCACCGTGACCGTCCGGGTGACGGCTCCCGGCCACTCCGCGCGAGGAGGCGCCTTGGGTCCCTTGGGCTCCTGCGGAGTCTCACGAGGGACGCTCTTGCCGCCGTACGTCCCGGGCACCGGTTTCTCCGACGCGGGCGGGCCGGGGAGGTTGCTGTCCGCCACCGCCGGGGCGGGTATCGCGGCGTTCTGCAGGATGGTGCCGATCATGACCACGGACAGCGCCATGGACGTGCGTCGGAGCAGAGAGCCGGATCTGGATCGAGGGAACTGGGCGAAGCGAGTTCTTCTCATGTGTGGTATCCATCGCTGCCGGGCGCCGGAAGCCCATGGGGCAGGCCCGACGCGGACCGTCAATGAAAAGGAACGGGATGTTGAACTGGCCGCGCCCGGAAACCTGCCGGGCGCGGCCACTTGAGGTCAGTCGCCGGAGGGCACCTCGGTCGGCAGCTCGAACCATGTCCTGGCCAGCTGCTCGATCTGGCGCTCCTCAAGGGCACCCTGGAACGCCCAGACGTCGTCGACCGAGCCCGAGAAGTACTCGCCCCAGGCGCCGTCCGTCTTGGCCCTGCCCACCTGGAGGGACTTGCCGGCCTTGAACGTCAGCACGTCATCGGCCCACGCGATCAGGTCCTCGCATGCGACGTCGTCTGCCTGGCCGTCGCCGTCCTGGTCGCCGCACGCGCTCTCCTGGAGCCGGCCGTTGACATACAGGCGGGCCTCTTTGGCGAATCCGTCGTACACCACGGCCAGGTGGTTCCAGTCCCGCAGGTCGAAGAACTCGCTGTTGCCCACGCGCTTCACGGAAGCCTTGGAGCTGTCCTCGTCCGGCAGTTCCAGCTCCCAGCGTCCCTGCCCTTCCGTGTTTTTCCCGTCCGGGACATAACGCACCGAGAACGCGCTGCGGCTCGTGCCTTCGCCGCTCACCACCACGGTGGGGCGCTCGGGCAGTGCCGCGGCCTGCGCCCACGCGGTGACCGTGAAACTGGCGCTGGTGTCGACGGGCACGAGGCCTGTCGCCGCTGAGGCGTTCACCCCGTCCAGTTGGAGCCCCCCGTCGCCGATCATTCCCGCCCCGAGCGCCGCTCCTCCGGAGAGCGTCATGGGGTTCTTCTCCTCGGACAGGTCGGGCGTGGTGGGCGACGTACCGCTGGTGGCTTCCTCGAAGCTCCACCGCCCCTTGAGCACCGCACTGCGCTTGAACAGCTGCCGTACCTCGTCCGCCGAGACCGGCCGGTCGAAGAGCCGTACGTCGTCGATCTGACCGGGGAAGAACGAGCCGGGCTTGCCCTCGTAGGAGCCCGCGCCGATCTGGACCGGGCCCCCGGCGTACCAGGTTTGGGAGACGTCTGCCCGCCCCGCTTCGACCCCGTTGACGTACAGGGTCAGCTGGTCGGCGACCGTGTCGTGCACGCCCACCAGGTGGGTCCACTCACCGCCGTACGCGGTCTTGCCCTCGGCCTGCATGGCCCGGATCGCGCCCGAGTCCGAGGTGTCGGAGATGAACTGGTTGAAGACCCACCGGTCGTAGGCGCTGGAGTAGTACAGCTCGAACCCCGACTTGTGCACTCCTGCCTGCGTCGCGATGATCGCGGCGTGGTCGGGCTTGGCCTTGGGGAGCTTCGCCCAGGCCGAGACGGTGAAACTGCGCTGGTTGTTCAGGTGCGGCGCGCCGGCGACGGCGTGATCGTCCTTGCCGTCGAGAGTGAGTGCCTTACCGGCCACACCGGGCTGTCCCGGAGTGGCACCGCCCTTGAGGACCGCCGGATACACATCGGCGCGGCCGGTGATCCGGGTGGCGTCGGCAGGCTCGTCCATCGGGAAGACCGCGCGGGCCGGACGGCCCGCGCCGATGGGCTGCTTCTGGTGCAGGTTGGCGACTTCGGTCTCGGAGATCGGCTTGTCGTAGATCCGTACGTCGTCGATGGTTCCGGGGAAGAACGAGTCGGGCTTCCCACTGTAGGAACCGGACCCGATCTGCAGGCCCCGTCGCGCGTCCCATGGAGTGGAGTGTGTGGTGGTGCCGACCAGCTTGCCCTGGACGTACAGCTTCAGCTCCTTCGAGGCCGAGCTGTAGGTGCCCGCCAGGTGCGTCCACTCCCCGGCCTTCGCGTCGCCCGGGGTCGCGCTCATGGCTCGTACGGCGCCCGCGGTCGGTGAGTCGGAGGTGTACTGGTTGAACACCCACCGGTCGTAGGACTTGGAGTAGTAGAGCTCGAAGCTGGGGCTGTGGTTACCGGGCTGCGCGGCGACGATCGCGGCGGCGTCCGGCATCTTCGACAGTTTCACCCACGCCGCGGCGGAGAATCCGGTCTCCGTGGCCACGGTGGGAATGTCGGTCTGCGCGTAGTCGTCGACACCGTCGAACGACACCGCCGTTCCGATCTGGCCCGGGACACCCGGGGTCGCGCCGCCGCGCAACTCGGCGACACGCGTACCGCCCACGCCCTGGGCCTCTGCCGCGCCGGGCGGATCGTCCAGCGCCCAGGTGGCCTTCTCCGGCTGACCCGCCTTGACCCGGTACTGGTACGTGCGGATCTCACTGCCGTTGCCGGCCGTGTCAAAGGCCTGGGCCGTGAGGAAGTTCAGGCCCGGCTCGGACGGCAGGACCCGCACGGTCTTCGCCGCGCCGCCGGTGGTGGTCACGGTGTTCTTCGACGTCGGGTCGCCGTTGACGCCGTACCAGTACTTCGTTACGTCACCGTCGGCGCCCTTCAGCTCGAACGCACCGTACTTGCCGACTCCGTCCAGCCAGGGATCCTCCGGGTTCTCCGGGTCGGAGGCCGGATAGTCACCGGAGTTGATCGTGGGGGCCTTCGGAACGCTGGTGTCGTAGGTGAAGTAGCAGCCTGTCGGGTCACCGGCGGTCGACCAGGGTGAGTACTGGGCACCGTCGTAGGAGCGCGCGTACCACGCGACCTGCTTGTTCTTCGGTATCGAGGACGGCAGGCTCACCACGAAGCTCGAACCGGACTTCTTGGCCGAGGTACGGGACGGACTCCAGCGGGCGACCATGCCCTTGCCGTCCCCGGTGTCCCACGACGCCTGGAACTGCACGGAGACGTTGTCCCCGTCGGGGTCGGTGACGTTGTTCGCGTAGATCTTGCCGAGGGTGCGCACCCGGGCGGCGCTCGCCGGCTTCTTGCAGGTACCGCCGTACTCCATCGCCAGCTGGTCCATCTTGATCTGCGGCGGCGGCCGGTTGTACTTCACCCGCAGGAACGCCTTGTCCGAGAACCGCTTCCAGCCGTAGGCGTCGGACTCGCTCGCCGCCCGCAGCCCGAACGTCATGGTCGACCACTTGCCGTTCGCGGCCTCCTGCACGGCGGACTTCACGTCGAACTCGGCATCTTTGGCCGAGCAGCCCTCGTAGCCGTGGGCGAACGACCGCGACGACAGTTCCTTGATCCAGAAGCCCGCGGCCTTCTGCGAGTTCCATGTCGTGGACGACGAGATGTCCTTCGTCCGCCACAGCTCCACGGAGCGCGCGTCGCACGAGGCGGACCAGGTGTTCCGGACCACGAACTCGGCACTCAGGACGGACTTCCCCGCGAACTGCGATGTCGGGATCCGGTAGAAGAGCCGCTTGGTGTCGTTCGGCTTGCAGTAGGACCAGTTGCAGAAGCCCATGCCGGCGGTCGACTCGCCGTTGAACTTCCACTGCGGGGACGACGCCCAGTACTCCGACGCCATCGTCCAGGCCGAGGCCCTGGGCGAGTACCACTGTGGGTCGATGAACACCGGATACACCGTGTCCTCACCGGTCAGCACATCCGCGTCCGGGGTCAGGACCAGCGCGTCGCCGGTGGCGGGAACGTCCACGTCGACGGCGGCGAGCTTGCCCGTCTCGCCCGCCCCAGGTTCCGTCGCACTGTCCGCCCCACTCGCTCCCGTGCCCGCATCCGTGGCGGTGGCATTCTCGGACGTGGCCGTCCGGGCGGACCGGGCGTCCTCGTCGGCAGGGGCGCTGGAGTCCCACATCATCGGCTTCGGCGCCTCGAACACCGCGCCCTTCGCGCCCTGGTCGACCGCCTCCAGACCGGCCTCCGCCGTCTCCCGCACGTCCACACCCTCGGCTGCGAGTCCCAGACGGAGAGCCGCGAGCTTCTCACTGGCCGCCGCCTCGGCCGACTTCACCACGAGCAGTTGCGTGAAGCCGTCCTCCTGCGCCCCCATCCGCAGGTCCACTCCCGGCAGCACCTCGCGGTACGTGGCCGTCGCACCGTCCAGTTCCGGTGCCGGCAGTGCGTCCGGCCAGGACAGTGCCACTTCGCGTCCGGCCTTCTCCATCCGTACCAGGGGCCCGTCACCGCCCCCGGAGAACCGCAGCCCCACCGTGCTCGCCTGCGGGGCGACCGCTCCGTCCACGCTCTTCGCCAGCTCGGTGTCGACCGTTTTCCACTCGCCGCCGACCCGGGCGCGCACCGGACGCAGGTACTCCCGCGCCTCCAGCGAGCCGTCCGGCTGGGCGAACAGGTCTCGGCGCTCGCCCCTGGCCGAGCCGACCTCGACAGGCTTTCCGGAACGCTTCGCCTCGGCGAGTGCCTCGTCGGTGGTCAGGGCCGGCTCCGTGCTCCCCTCACCGCTCCCCCCAGCGCTGCGAGCGGAACTCTCGGAACGCTCCGGCTGCGGCGCCGCCACGGCCGGAAGGGCGGTAGCCGGCACGAGCGCTGCCGACAGTGCCATCACCACACCACACGCCACCGCTCCCCACCTCGACCGACCGCCCTGACGTCTCCGCACCCGGACAGCACGAATCTCCCCCACCTCACCCACGAACCCCGCCCCAGCCTTCACGCAAATCACACAACTTCGCGGAGTTATCGCGGGGTAGCACAGAGTTGTCAATAGCGATCAAGAGGATGGCGGAATTTGTCTCTCCACGCGCCCGTCCCTCCGAGGGGGCGGCCGGAAGATGCTGGTCGGCGCCGGGTGGTCGGGCTGCGCAGGGACGAGGTCGCCCGGGAGGGGACCGTCCCCTGCACGGCAGCCCGCCCGCCCGAGTGTGATCCTGGAACAGCGACCGTCAGGAAAAACAGCCGTGACGGAAAGGGAATCCCCCGCCCGGAAGGCGCGGAGGGCGCGGAAGGCGCTGGGTGATGTGACGCCGGAAAGGAACGGTGCGCGATGGAATTCGTGAAACGGCAGGCCACCGGGAAGGGCCCGGAGGACTGGTTCACCGGGGACGTGTGGTTCGACGTCCTCCACGCCGGGACCGAGCCGTCCCGGTTGCGGGCCAACATGGTCCGCTTCTCCCCCGGCGCCCGCACCGCCTGGCACCGGCACGCCGTCGGCCAGACCCTGCACGTCGTCGCGGGCACCGCCCTGATCGGGACCCGCGACGGCACCGTGTTCGAGGCCCGTCCCGGCGAGACGGTGACCTGTCCGCCCGGCGAGGATCACTGGCACGGCGCCGTCGCGGACCGCTTCATGGAGCACCTGGCGCTGTGGGAGGCCCCGGCGCCCGGCGACGACCGGCCGGAGACCACCTGGCTGGAGAAGGTCACCGACGAGCA
This sequence comes from Streptomyces hebeiensis, assembly GCF_052983195.1. Classification (NCBI taxonomy): domain Bacteria; kingdom Bacillati; phylum Actinomycetota; class Actinomycetes; order Kitasatosporales; family Streptomycetaceae; genus Streptomyces; species Streptomyces hebeiensis. The sequence continues at coordinate 5,689,611 of NZ_CM129812.1, read as the reverse complement.
GTACCGCGCCGCGCGCACCCGCGACCACTGAGCCACCACGCCCCGCCCGGTCCGGTTCCGGCCGGTCCGGTTCCGCTCGGGCGTCGACTGCGACTCGAGCGCCAACTGCGAGGAATACGGGGCACGTCAGAGATCATTGGCGGTCCGCCGCCCGGCACCGCCGCCCGTACGTGCTCGTCCCGACGGCCGAGCGCCGAGAACCCACACGAGAAGAAAGCGAGTCGTCCCCATGCGAGCCACCTTCTTGTACAAAGCCGGCGACGTACGCGTCCAGGACGCGCCCGACCCGGTCATCGAGCGGCCCACCGACGCGATCGTGCGCGTCGTGCGCTCCTGCGTGTGCGGCAGCGACCTGCATCCGTACCACACCATGTCCGCCGCCGACGGGCCCGTGCCCATGGGACACGAGTTCCTCGGCACGGTCGAGGACGTCGGCTCCGAGGTCTCCGGCTTCAGGCGCGGCGACCTCGTGGTGGCGCCGTTCGCGTTCGCCGACAACACCTGCGAGTTCTGCCGCGAGGGCCTGCACACCTCCTGCCCCCAGGGCGGTTTCTTCGCCGCCGGTGTCGGCGGCGCCCAGGCCGAGGCCGTACGCGTCCCCCAGGCCCAGGGCACCCTGGTCCGGCTCCCCAAGGACGTCGACGAGAGGCTGCTGCCGTCCCTGCTGACCCTCGCCGACGTGTACGCCACCGGCCACCACGCCGCCCACCGGGCCCGCGTCGAGCCGGGCGACTCGGTCACCGTCATCGGCGACGGCGCCGTCGGCCTGCTCGCCGTCCTGTCGGCCAAGCAGCTCGGGGCCGAGCGCATCATCCTCATGGGCCGGCACAAGGACCGCACCGACCTCGGACGCTACTTCGGGGCCACCGACGTCGTCGCCGAACGCGGCGAGGAAGGCATCGCCAGGGTCCGTGAGCTGACCGGCGGCCACGGCACCCGCGCCGTCCTGGAGGCCGTCGGCCACATGCCCGCCTACGAGATGGCTGTCGGCGCCGTCCGGCCCGGCGGCGTCATCAGCCGCGTCGGTGTGCCCCAGTACGAGGACGCGCCCATTGGCTTCGGCAGCCTCTTCGGCCCCAATGTCACCCTCACCGGCGGCCCGGCGCCCGCCCGCGCCTACATCGAGCCCCTGCTGCCCGGCGTCCTGGACGGCACCGTCGAACCGGGCCGCGTCTTCGACCGCACCCTCCCCCTGGAGCAGACCCCCGAGGGCTACCGGGCCATGGACCAGCGGGAAGCGCTCAAGGTCATCCTCACTCCCTGACCAAGGGCGACCGGCCACCGGTCGTACGGCACCGGCGGAGCCGGTCGTACGGCGTCACCGCGCCGGGATCAGCGCCGGGACCTGGGGGGACGGGGACGGGGCCGGCGCCGCCGCGACGTGTCTGGGCTCGGACCGGCGGGCCAGACCGGTCGGGCCCGTCGGCATGCATGCCTGCAGCGCGGTGAGCAGGCGCTGGACGTCCTCGTGCGGGCGGACCACCAGGCGCAGGAACTGGCTGCTGCTGCCCAGCTTGTTGCCGCACTCGCGGATGAAGACACCGTGCTCGGTGAGCAGCCGGTCGCGCAGGACCGCGCCGTCGATGCCGTCGGGCAGCTTGACCAGCAGGAAGTTTCCCTGCGAGAGGAAGACGACGAGTTCGGGGATCGCGGCCAGCGCCTGGGCCATGTTGGCGCGGTCGCGGGAGAGCAGCGCGAGGCTCTGGTGGTACTCGACGCCGTACTCCCTGAGCATGAAGACGACGTACTCCGCGAAGGAGTTGAGGTTCCACTTCGGCAGTACCTTGCGCACGGTCGCCGCCAGGGCGGGGTTGGCGACCATATAGCCGAATCTGATGCCGTGCAGACCGAAGTTCTTGCCGAGGCTCTTCAGAACGATCACATTTGACCGGATCGCCGCCTCGTCCGCGACGGACGGCGCGCGTTCGGCGTCCACGAAGTCGATGAACGACTCGTCCACCACGACCAGGTCCAGGTCCGACAGCTCGTCCAGCAGCCACACCACCTGGTGCCGGCGCAGGTAGCCGCCGTCCGGGTTGTTGGGGTTGCAGATCACGGCGACGCGGGAGCCGCGGCGCCGGATGAAGCGGACGTACTCCTGGAGGTCGAGCGTGAAGTCCTGGTCCTCGTGCAGGGGGAACATGTCCACCCGCTTGCCGGTCTCCAGCGGCTGGTCGGTCCAGCGCCCGAAGGTGGGGATCGGGATGGCCAGGCTCTCCCGTACGAGCAGGTGGTCGATCCAGGTGATCAGCTCGGTGGAGCCGTTGCCCATGACCACCGTCTGCGGGTTGAGGCCGAGCACCGAGCAGAGTTCGGCGGTGACCGTGTCGGCGTCGCTCGGGTAGTACTTGAGGATCGTCTCCAGAGAGCCGCGCATGCGGGCGAACATGTCCGGCGTCGGGAAGTACGGGTTGCACGGAATGCAGAAGTCGACCCGCTCGCGCGGCGGCTGGGGAGTGTGAGCCCGGAGCTCGCGCCCCGCCTGCGGTTCGGAAACCTCGGCCGGGATGCTCGGAGCGCTCGGCGTGAGGCGGCTCAGCATGGCCCAGGACGGGCTGTGCGCGGCACTGCGCAGGATGCCCGCTTCGGGGGACTGGGACACGGCGAAGTCTCCTTACGGTCGGTGCTTACGGGACGGGCCCACGGCCGCCGACGCGCGCCGCCGACGCGAGGCGAACACCGCGATGCCCGCGGCCACCAGCGCACCGCCCGCCGCGATCACCACGTAGTCGAGCTGGGTACCGGCGGCTACGGGGAAGGATGGCGTGGCCTGCTGGGGAGAGGTGGGAGTGGCGTCGGCCTGGGGAGCGGCGGCCTCGGCGGACGATCCGGAGGCGGTGTTCCCGGGTCCGTCCGCCTCGGGGACGGACGGCGGGGCGGAGGCGGCGGACGAGGGCGTGACGGAGGCGTCGGGCGGCGGCGACACCGTACCGGTGACGGCGGCGCTGTTGCCGACGCCGCCGATACCGTTCCCCGCGCCCTCGGTGCCGGTGCCCGCTCCGGTGCCGGCTCCGTTCCCGGTACCGTCGCCCCCCGCGGACGCGGCGCCGTCGTCGCCGGCACCGTCGAAGACGACGTCGGAACAGGAGTAGTACGTGTCCGGCGTACTGGTGTTGCGCCAGATCGTGTAGAGCATGTGGCGGCCCGTCAGGCCGGTGGGAAGCGTGCCGGAGACGCGGTAGGCGCCGTCGTCCAGGGGCGGGTTGTCGACCGTGAGGAACGGCTGCGGGGCCAGGTCGGCCCAGGTCAGCGGGGCGGTCGGGGCGTAGCCCTCCGTGGTGAGGTAGAGGCTGAAGGTGCCCTCGTGGGGAATGGTGGACACGTACGTCAGCGTGAACGCGTCCCCGGCGCGCAGCCGCGTGGCGGGCCAGTCGGCGCGGGCGACGTCGAGCCCCTTGTACGCGTCGAGGCCGCCACTGCACAGCCTGCCGTCGGGGATGACCTCGCGGTCCCGGCCGTTCACACCGGCGACGCGCAGGTTGTCGAACTCCTCGAAGCCCCGCCCGCCGTTGGCGGCGACGGCCGCCCGGCAGGCGTCCGTGCGCGCGAGCTGTCCCTGGGAACCGCAGGCGGCCACCCGGCTGACCGGGTCGGTGGGCGCGCCGTGAGCGTACGCCGGGCTGGCGGTCAGCGCCACCAGAGCGGTCGCCGCCGGCACCGTCACCGCCAGGACCGCGGAGGCGGCCCGGACAGCCCGGACGGCGCGGACGACCCGGACCGCACTGGCAGCCGTAACGGCCCTGACACCCCTGACAGTCCCGACGGTGCTGAGAGCGGCCGGCCCACCGTCCCGAGCCCTGGGGCCGCCAGCGGTCGCGGGAACAGCTGCGGCGGTGCGGTGGCGGAACATCCGTGACAGACCTCCTCGGCGACCCGGGCGGCCTCGGACCCGGCAGCCTGCCGTGTATTACGGCGTCCGCCCGCCGGGCGTTCAGCACGCCGGCGGAAACTTGGGCCGGCCCCGTCCCGCCCGCCCCGGAACGGACGGCACGGCACGGCACGGCACACCGGGCGCGTGTGTGCGGGCGCGTCCGCACACCAGCAGGTCCGTGTGCGGACGTACGCCGCTCGCGTCCGTCGCGGCCTCAGCGCGTGCTGAGCCAGTGCGGGTCGGGGACCACCGTCAGGACCGCGGAGACCACGACGACCATCCCCAGCACGACCAGTTCCGCCCGCGCGAGCCGGGCCGCCCCGGCGACGCCCGTCCCGTCCGGCCGCGCTTCCGCCGTCCCCGTGCCCACGCCCGGGATCGCCACGCCCGCGCTGCCCGCCGCGCCGGCACCCGCCTCCCCGGCGCCCGCTGTCGCCGTACGCGCCCCGGCCGCTCCGCGCAGCCGGGCCCCGGCCCTCAGGGCCAGCGCGCTCGCCACCGCCACCAGCAGCAGCTTCGCGATGAGCACCCGCCCGTACGCCGTCGTGAACACGACGTCCGCGGGGAGTCTGCGCAGCGTGGAGAGCGTTCCCGTGGCGGCCAGGGCGACGAAGAGCCACCCGGCCGGCCGGGCGTAACGGTGCAGCACCTCCCTGGCACCGGCCGGATCGCCCCGGCGCAGCCACAGGGTGCGCAGCACGTACAGCAGCCCGCCCGTCCACAGCGACGCCGCCGTCAGGTGTACGACGGTGAGCGCCGCGCCGAGCAACGGGGTGTACGCCTCGGGGTGTGCGCGCAGCGCCTCCGCGCCCACGACCACGGCCAGCGGGACGGCGGCCGTCCAGGGCCGGCGGGTCGCGGCGCACGCGGCGGCCAGCAGGAAGCCGTTGGCCATGACCAGCAGGAGACGGCCCTCGGCCGTGCCGTACACCGATGTGAGATCGAGTGCGCTGACCCGCGCCAGCAGCCCGATCTGCCCGGCCGAGGCGAGGGCCCCGACGCCCGCGGCGGCGACGGACCGGCCACGCGGTAGCGGCCCCGCCCCGGCGAACCGCCGTCCGGCCAACTCGCCCAGGTGGAGGGCGAGGGCCACGAAGACCACCGTGCGCAGTGCGGTGGTGGCACCCGATGCCGGGATCCGCAGCTCGCCCGTGCCCCGGGCGGCGATCCCCGCGCCGAACAGCGCGACGAGGAGGGCGGTCGCCGTACCGCCGACCACGAGTACGGCCCGTGTCACGGCCGTCGTGCGGAGCCCGGCGCCACCACCCTCGCCAACGCGAAAGCCACCGCCGTCGCCAGGGCCGCGGGGGCGGGCGCCGCGGCCCCCGGATCTCCCGGCTCCCCCGTTCACTGCTCCTTGTTGCGAGCGGCCCAGAACTCGTCGAACGTCAGCAGCCCGTCGCCGTTGGCGTCATGGGCGTTGATGACGGCCTGCGCCACGGTCTCGGTCACGTGGAAGTCCCCGAGCTGCGCCATCGCGCTCTTGTACTCGGTGGCCGTGATGAGCCCGTCGCCGTTCACGTCGAACCGCTCGAACGCCTTGCGCGCCTCGTCGATGTCCGCCACTGTCCCGCCCCTTCGTGGTGCTGTTCCGATGGGGTCAGATTATCCGCTCGCGTTCACTCGTACGGCGGTGGTCCGGCACCAGGGGGATGCCGGGCCACCGCCGTATGCGCGCGAACGTCAGCCGCGCCAGGGGTCGTAGTGCGGATTGTCGAGGCACTGCGCCATGATCTCGATCTTCTTGTGCCGGTCCACCGGGCAGACCCCGACGATGCGCTCCCGCGAGACGCCCCCCGGGAAGGCGACCTCCTCCTGGGACGCGTACTTGTGGGTGGTCCCGATCGTCTTGTTGACGTCGATCCCGCCGGGGGCGTCGATGTAGTAGTTGAAACCGCTCTTCGAGAACTGCTTGTAGAGGTCGTGGTCGTACGAGGTCGAGACGTACGGCGACGGCTGGTTGACCAGGACGTACTTCTCCAGGTCGTACTGCCCGTCCATCGGCGCCTTGGGGTGGAAGCCCTGCTCGAAGACGACCTCGGGGCCGCGGCTGTCGGCACGGTAGAGCTGCTTGCAGTCGGTGCGCCAGGCGGGCTTCGGGCTGATCCGGGCCACTTCGACACCGTGGTCGGCCGCGGCGAACATGGGGTCGGCGACCGCGGGGCAGCGCTCGCTCTTCTTGCCGGGGACGGAGGCGTGGGCGGGGGCCGGGGCGGGGGCGGTGGCTCCGGAGGGCGGCGCGGGCGCGGCCTCGGTGGCGGCGGCGGGCACCAGCAGGGCGGCGACGGACAGGGTGACGGCAGCGGCCCGGCGTCGAGAGCGAGAGATGGTCATGAGGAGCACCTTTCACGCCGCACGGCGACGGGCGGTGGACCGTCACCCGAATGGGGGCGTGTCAGACCGCCGTTCCGCCGCTCGTGGCCGCCGGGGGTGTCCTGCGCGTGGATGGCGCCCCCGCAGCGCCCCGCACGCCCGAACGCCCGAAAGGCCTGGCCCTCTGGGCCCGTTCCGGGGCGCGGGCCCCGGGCCCCGGGCCTCAGCGGAAGACCCCCGTGTGCCCGAGCGAGTAACGGCCGGGCTGGGGGTACACCGCCAGCCCGTGCGGGCCTCCGCCGACCGGGATACGGGCCAGTTCCTTCCCGTCCTTGGTGTCGATCGCGTACACCTCGGAGTCGTACCGGCCGGACAGCCACAGCACCTTTCCGTCCGCCGAGACCCCGCCCATGTCCGGGCTGCCGCCGTCCGGCAGCCGCCACTTCTTCACCAGGCGGTCGCGTGCGAAGTCGAAGACGGAGATCGTCCCCTCGCCCCGGTTGGAGATGTACATGACCTTGGAATCGCGGCTCACGTAGACGCCGTGGGCGCCCTCGCCCGTCGGCAGCAGCTTGGGGACGGTGAACTTCGCGCCGTCCAGCACCCATACCCCGTGCGCCATCATGTCGGCGATGTAGTACCTCTTGCCGTCGGGCGAGAGCTTCACGTCCTGCGGCATCGCCCCCTCGAAGGGCAGTTTGAGCTTCCCGAGGACCTTCATCTTCGCCGTGTCCACCTTCAGCAGTTCGCCGGAGAACTCGCACGAGACGATGAAGTAGCGGCCGTCGGCGGAGAAATCGGCGTGGTTGACGCCCGCGCAGTCGACGGGCTCCGTCTTTCTCACCTTCATCGTGTGCGGGTCCCGGAAGACCAGCTCGCGGTCCAGCGAGGCCATGACCACGGCGTACTTGCCGTCCGGCGTGAAGTAGAGGTTGTACGGGTCGTGCACCTCGACCGGCTCGCCCGCCTTTCCGGTGGCGGGGTCGATCGGTGTGAGGGTGTGCCCGCGGTTGTTGTTCACCCACAGGGTCTTCAGGTCCCAGGAGGGCACCACGTGCTGCGGCTGGCGGCCGACCGGGATGGTCTCGATGACCTTGTACGTCTTCGGGTCGATGACCGAGACCGTGTCGGAGTTGGTGTTGGGGACGTACACCCGGGACGGGAACTTGCGCACGACGGGCGAGAGCATGCCCGGCCGGTCCGCCGCGTAGATGTCCTTGGGGTCGCGCACCGGTGGCATGCCCGGGAGGGCGGCGGACCTGGACGGCTCGGACCGCTCCGGGGTGACGGGCCGGGCGGCCGCCCGGGTGGCGGCGTCCGTCGCCGTACGGTCCGGTCGCGGCCCGTCCGAACCGGCGCAGCCGGCGAGCGGGGACAGCAGCGCCACACCGGCGAGCAGGGCGGCGGCCGGGACGGTGGTGCGGCGCGTGGGGGGAGACATCCGGTGCATCAGGTCAGCAGCTCCGTGGTCGTCACCGCGCGCAGGTCGCGGCGTTCGAGTGCGTCGAGGAGGGCGGGCAGCGCGGCGACCGTGTCGGCGTAGCCGAAGTGCAGGCTCACGATCGAGCCGTCGCGGACACGGCCGGTGACGGTACGTGTGACGGCCGCGGCGCCCGGCGAGGTGAAGTCGAGCGAGTCGACGTCGTAGGACAGGACGTGCGGGTAACCGGCCCGCCGGGCCAGCCGCTGGACGAGCGGGGTGGCGTACCGGGTGCGCGAGGGGCGGAACCAGCTGCCGATCGAGCCGGTCAGCCGCCGCAGCCGCGTGGCGCACCCGGTGATCTCCGCGAACGCCTCGTCCTCGTCCATCGCGGAGATGTCGGTGTGGTGCAGGGTGTGGTTGCCCAGGTCGTGGCCGCCGTCCAGGATCCGGCGGGCGAGTGAGGGATGTTCGTCGAGCCAGGTGCCCACGGCGAGCACGGTGATCCCGGCCCCGGCCCGCTCCGCCTCCTTCAGAACGGCGGTGGCGGTGGCCGGGTCGCCCTGGCCGTGGAAGGTGAGGGCGACCTGGCCGCGGTCGCGGGGGCCGTGCGCGATCTCGACGGGCTGTCCGGGGAAGCGGCGGGGGGACGGGGCGGACCGGGCGGCGGGGCGGCCGGTGTCCGCACGGCCGGGCGTGTCCGTACCGCGCCCGCTGCCCGTGCCACCACTGCCGCCGCCCGTGCCACCGGTGTCCGCGTGGCCGGTGGCGGCTGGGCCGGTGTGCTCGTGGCCGGTGGCCGTACGGCCGCCGCCCGTACAGCCGGCGACGACGGCTCCCGTGCCGCCGGTGGCGAAGGCGCCCGCGAGAGCCGCTCCGGCCGCACCGCGCAGCGCGCGGCGGCGGTCCGGGGGGTCTGCGCGTTCGGCACGGTGGCGGTCGTCGTCGATCACGCCCCCATTTAAGGGCGGATCATGTCAAAAGGTGATGATTGACCCGATAGGGGATCCTGCGGGTCGTCAGGTGGACTGGCGGTCCGCGGCGACCCTCATCTCGAACCAGGTGGTCTTGCCGCGCGGCAGCAGATCCACGCCCCAGCGGTCGGACAGCCGGTCCACCAGGAAAAGCCCTCGCCCGCTCGTGTCCAGTTCCTGTACGGGCATCAGACACGGCAGTCCGCGGGACGGGTCCCGGACCTCGATCCTGATCCAGCCGCGGCGGCGCAGCATCCGCAGCCCGAATACCCGGGCGCCGGTGTGCCGCACGGCATTGCCGACGAGTTCCGAGACGAGCAGCACAGCGGATTCCGCCGTCTGCGGGGAGAGTGCCCACTGACGCAGAACAACACTGTGGGTGATGCGACGAGCGGCGGCGGCGGATTCCGGGCGGGACGGGAGCTGGACTTCGGCGTCTGTCGGATTTCCGTACAATTCCAGGGCCTTACGGCCCAGTTCGTCTTCGACGGACGGTATCCACCGCACAGTGGCCGCATCACCGCACTGCCGCGGCTGCTCCCTACCCTCCAGGCCCGCCATGTGCACCATCATGGCCGCCCAGCGCCTCCCCCGTGGCCGTTCCATGGGAATCGCCCCTGCGGAATGAATCATTCCAAGGGGCGCGAAGGCATATGCCCAAGGCACTGGATGCCCCCGGTGATGACACTGAGCTGCGTCGACGCCCTCTGATTCAATGATCACCGATGCCGATCGGATCCGATTTCTTTAATGCTCCCTTAAGGCCATACCGAGCCGTGCACCTGGTTGACGCACGGGTGTCCGCGGACGACGGAGGGCGCCCCGGTGTGCCCGCGAGACATTCCGAGAGGTCACAACTGGTCGCGGGTCAAAGGAACTTCGCCTTCCCAGGACCGTCCTCGACGAACGACCGCATTCCGCGCTCGCGGTCCTCGGTCGCGAACAGGCCGGCGAACCAATTGCGTTCGATGGCGAGCCCCGTCTCCAGGTCCGTCCCGAGCCCCGCGTCGACCGATTCCTTGGCCGCGCGCAGCGCGAGCGCGGGCCCCTGGGCGAGCTTGGCGGCCCAGGCGTGCGCCTGCTCGTACACCTCCCCGTCCGGGACCACCCGGTCGACCAGGCCGATCGCCAGCGCCTCCGCGGCCTTCACCTGACGACCCGTGAAGATGAGGTCCTTGGCGCGCGAGGGGCCGACCAGCCGGGCCAGCCGCTGGGTGCCGCCGGCGCCGGGGATCAGCCCCAGCAGGATCTCGGGCTGACCGAGCTTCGCACCGGCCCCGGCGATCCTGATGTCCGCGCAGAGCGCCAGCTCACAGCCGCCGCCCAGCGCGTAGCCGGTGACCGCCGCGACGACGGGCTTGGGGATCCGGGCGACGGCGGTGAAGGACTCCTGGAGCGCCCGGGAGCGCACGACCATCGCGGCGTGGTCCAGCGCGCGCATCTCCTTGATGTCGGCGCCCGCCGCGAAGACCTTCTCACCGCCGTACAGGATCACGGCGCGCACGTCCTCGCGCCGCCCCGCCTCCTCGGCGAGCTCGCGCAGCCGGTCCTGGACCGCGGTGTCCAGCGCGTTCATCGGAGGGCGGTCGAGCCGGATCGTGCCGACACCGCCGGAGACTTCGAGGGTCACGTATGCCTGAGCCATACACAGCAGGTTAACGGCCGCTCACGACAACGGGCCCGGCGCGGCGTGCCGCCGTGCGCCGGGCCCGTCCGGATCCGTTCCCGTCCCGGTCCGTTCCCGGCCGGTGTACGCCCCGGCCGGGGCGGGTGCTCCTACTCGGTCCACTCCGACCAGGACATGTTCCAGCCGTTCAGGCCGTTGTCCGGGGCGATCTGCTTGTCCTTCGAGTTCTTCACGATGACGACGTCACCGATCAGCGAGGAGTTGTAGAACCACGCCGACGGGGTGCCGTTGTTCCCGCCGCCGCGCAGGTCCCGCAGTCCCACACACCCGTGGCTGACGTTCGCGGAGCCGAAGGTGCCGGAGGACGCCCAGTAGTTGCCGTGGATGAAGGTGCCCGAGGTGGACAGGCGCATGGCGTGCGGCACGTCCTTGATGTCGTACTCGCCGCCGAAGCCGACGGTCGCGCCGTTCATCCGGGTCACGGAGTACTTCTCGCTGATCACCATCTGGCCGTTGTACGTGGTGGTCGACGGGGCCCCGGCGGTGATCGGGATGTTCTTGATCTGCTTGCCGTCCCGCACGACCTTCATCGTGTGGGCGCTCGCGTCGACGGTGGAGACCTGGCTGCGGCCGATGGTGAAGGAGAAGCTCTTGGCCTGCTCGCCGTACACCCCCGGACGGCCCTCGACACCGTCGAGGTCGAGTTCGACGGTGACCTTCGTGCCGGGCGCCCAGTACTTCTCGGGCCGGAAGTCGAGCCGGTCGTTGCCGAACCAGTGCCCCTCGACCGGTACGGACGGCTCGGCCGTCACCTTGATGGCCTTCTCCACCGCGTCGGGCTCGGTGATGCCCCGGGTGAAGTTGATGGAGACCGGCATGCCGACGCCGACCGTCGCGCCGTTCTCCGGCGTGTACTGGCCTATGAAGGTGTTCTTCGGGACGAGGGTGGTGAAGCTCGTGTCCTTGGCGGACTCCCGCCCTTCGGAGTCCTTGGCGACCGCGTGCACCTTGTACCGGGTGGCGCCGGCGAGATGCTGGAGCGGCTCCCAGCTCGCGCCCCCGGCGGACAGCCTGCCGTCGACCGGGTTGCCCTTGTCGTCCTGGACGGTGACCGTGGTGAGCCTGCCCTTGTCCGCGGTGACCTTGAGGGCGCCGGTGGTGGCGACGCCCTTCTCCTTGTCGTCGGGGGCGATGGTCACGACGGCCGCCGACGCCGCGTTCCTGACCTCGGACGCCCCCTTGTCGCCGTTCTTGCCGGGCGTGCCGCCCTCCTCGGAGGACCCGCCGCCGCCACAGGCGGTCACCACCAGGAGCAGAGCTCCGGTCGCCAGTGCGGCGAGGGTACGGGGCGCCCGCGCGCGCCGTCCCTGCTCTTCTCCCCGTCCCCGCTCGTCCTGCCGCCCCCGCGGTCCCGGCCGTATCCCCCGTACGCCCCGTGTGCCCCGTGTGCCCCGTGTGCCCGGCTCGGCGCCTGCCGCCTCCGCCGTCCCCGCCGTATCCGCCGTCTCCGCTGTCCCAGGTATTCCCGGTGTTCCCGGTATCGGCAGCCCGTTCACTATGTTCTTCTCCCCTCGCACGGCCTGGCCCCGCCACGGCCCGTACTCCCGCGCGTCGAGTGCGCGCGTATGGCGCAAGATAATCACACCGCGAGCAGGGGTGAGTGCTCCGGAATGTCACCGTTCGGTCCCAACACCCGTCTCCTCCCGTCCCGTGACGCCCCGTACCGCCCCGGTGGTCGCGTCCGGGACGGCGCAGGTCAGCTATGGGGCGAGGACGGAACCGGGCGGGAGGACGAGAACGGCGGGCGTTGCGCGTGGGGTTCGAGGGCCGGGGGCGTCGTGCGGAAGAGGTGCGACAGGCGTCCGCTCAGCGGAGCGCCGAACCCGCTGTCCACTCCTCCCAGTTCATGTTCCAGCCACCCAGCCCGTTATCCGGAGCGACCGTACTGTCCTGGGAATTGACCACTTCCACCACGTCTCCGATCAGAGTCCTTTCGAAGAACCATCCCGCCGGGGTGTCCGTTCCGCCGCCCTTGCTGTCGCGCAGACCGACACAGCCGTGGCTGACGTTCTTGGTCCCGAAGGTCTCGGCCGACGCCCAGTAGTTGCCGTGCAGGAACGTCCCGGACGTGGTCAGCCGTACCGCGTGGGGCACGTCCTTGATGTCGTACTCGCCGCCGAAACCGACCGTCCTGCCGTCCATGCGCGTGACGTCGAACAGCTCGGAGACCACCATCTTCCCGTTGTACGTGGTGGTTCCGGGCGCGCCCGCCGTGATCGGCAGCGTCGAGGTCAGCGTCCCGTCGCGCCACACCCGCATGGTGTGCTCCGCCGCGTCCACGAGCGACACCTGGGAGCGGCCGATCGTGAAGCCGACGGTCTTGCGCTGGATCCCGAACACGCCGGGCGCCGCCTCGACGTCGCGCAGGCGCAGCTCGACGGTCACCCGGGTGCCGGGCCGCCAGTACGTACGGGGCCGGAAGTCGAGACGGTCGTCGCCGAACCAGTGGCCGACGATCTCCACGGGGGGCTCCGAGGTGACGCTGACGGCCCGTTCGACGGCCGCGCGGTCCTGGATCCTGCGGTTGAAGTCGAACGAGACGATCATGCCGGTACCGACCGTGGACCGGTTCTCCGGCGCGAAGTAGCCGATGAACCGGTCGGTGGGCACGAGCGTGGTGAAGGTCGTGTGGCGGGCCGAGCGACGGCCCTGCCGGTCCACGGCGACCGCGTCGACGCTGTACTTGGCGGCCAGCGCGACCCTCGCGCCGGGCTCCGGGGTCCAGGACCGGCCGTCCGCGGAGAGCCGCCCGGGCAGGTCCTCGGGGGTGGCGTTCTCGATCTGCCGGACCTCCACCCGCTCCAGCCGGCCGTCCGCCACCCTGACCTCGATCCGGTCGGTGCGGCCTACGCCCCGGGCGCCGTCCTCGGGAACGACCCGGATCGTGTCACCGGGAGCGCTTGCCTTGCCCTCGCTGAGGGTCTGCCCCTGGGAGCAGCCCGCCAGGCAGGCGACCACCCCGGTCATCAGTCCTGCCCATGTCAGAACGACGGCCATGCGGGCGCCGGCCCGCTTCAGTACGTGTCTCACGCCCCGCCCAACGACCACCCCCCTCCCGGGGAAACGTGAGCGGGGCGCTCCTTGCGGGCAGAACAGGGAGGAGGACCGCGCGAGGGGGCGACGGCCGGGACGCCGTAGGCACCGATCCGCGGGGTCCGCGAGCCGCGGGAGGCCGGAAGGTGGCGAGCGCAGCCGAGCGTCGGTCAGTGCCGGAGGCACTGCGAGGGGCGGTACGGGAATCGGCCGGTGGGGTCGTCGGGGGCCACGCCGTGGACATCGGGAAGCCGAGGGAGGAAGGGGAAGCGCCCCGGGTGATCCGGCAGAGGCCGGCCCCGCCCGTGGTCCGGCCCGGCTCGCCCACTCCCCTGGGCGCGCGCTACCGCGTGGGCCCCGACGGCGTGGCGGGCACCAACTTCGCGCTCTGGGCGGGCGGCGCCGAGGCCGTCGAGCTGTGCTTGTTCACCGAACGCGACGGGCCGGCGGGCGGCGAGGACGTCGAGACGCGTCTGCCGCTGACCGAACTGACCGACGAGATCTGGCACGGCTTCGTCCCCGGCGTCCGGCCGGGCCGGCGGTACGGCTTCCGGGTGCACGGCCGCTGGGACCCCTGGACGGGCGCCCGCTGGAACCCCGCGAAGCTGCTCCTCGACCCGTACGCCCGCGCGGTCGACGCCGCCGGGGGCAATGACTACGGCGCCCTGCCGCCGGAGGTCTACGGCCATGTGCGCGACTGGCCGCAGCAGCACGTCGCGGACACCGTGCGCGACGAGCGCGACTCCGCCCCGTACGTGCCCAAGGGGGTCGTCGTGCACGACGGCGTGCCCGGAGACGCCTGGGCCGACGACCGGCGGCCCAAGACGCCGTGGGCGGACACCGTCATCTACGAGCTGCACGTGCGGGGCTTCACCAGGCGCCACCCGGGCGTGCCGGAGGAGCTGCGCGGCACGTACGCGGGCCTCGGCCACCCCGCCGCCGTCGGCCATCTGCGGCGGCTCGGGGTGACGGCGGTGGAACTGCTGCCCGTCCACCAGTTCGCGCACGAGGACCATCTGCTCCGGCGCGGCCTGCGCAACTACTGGGGCTACAACTCCATCGGCTACTTCGCCCCGCACGCGGCCTACGCGGCGAGCGGCACGCGCGGGCAGCAGGTCGAGGAGTTCAAGGGCATGGTCCGGTCGCTGCACGCGGCCGGGATCGAGGTCATCCTCGACGTGGTCTACAACCATTCGGCGGAGGCGGGCGAGCGGGGGCCGACGCTCTCCCTGCGCGGGATCGACAACCGCGCCTACTACCGGCTGCCGGCCGACGCCCGGCGCTACGCGGACTACACCGGCTGCGGGAACACGCTGGACGTGGGCCGGCCGCAGGTGCTGCGGCTGATCACCGACTCACTGCGCTACTGGGTCACGGAGATGGGCGTGGACGGTTTCCGCTTCGACCTGGCGGCGGCCCTGGCCCGGTCCGGGCAGGGCGTCGACATGCTCTCGCCGTTCCTCGCCGTGATCGCCCAGGACCCGGTGCTGCGCCGGGTGAAGCTGATCGCGGAGCCGTGGGACGTGGGGGCCGGCGGCTACCAGGCGGGCGCGTTCCCCCCGCTGTGGACGGAGTGGAACGACCGCTACCGCGACGCCGTGCGGGACTTCTGGCGCGGCGCGCTGCCGGACGTACGGGACCTCGGCTACCGGCTGTCCGGGTCGAGCGACCTGTACGCGTGGGGCGGCCGGCGGCCGTACGCCTCCGTCAACTTCATCACCGCGCACGACGGCTTCACGCTGCGCGACCTGGTGTCGTACGAGCGCAAGCACAACGAGGCGAACGGCGAGGGCAACCGGGACGGCACGGACGACAACCGCTCCTGGAACTGCGGCGCGGAGGGCGGGACGGACGATCCGGGCGTCGCCGCGCTGCGCCGCCGGCAGCTGCGCAACCTGCTCACCACCCTGCTGGTGTCGACCGGGGTGCCGATGCTCGTCGCGGGCGACGAGATGGGCCGTACGCAGCACGGCAACAACAACGCGTACTGCCAGGACAACGAGGTGAGCTGGCTCGACTGGTCGCTGCTGGACCGGCCGGACGAGGAGGGCGGCGGACGGGGCCTGTACGGGCTCACCGCGCGGCTGCTGGCCCTGCGGCGGGCCCACCCCGTGCTGCGGCGCAGCGCGTTCTTCTCCGGCCGGCCGCAGGCACCGGACGGGCTGCGGGACCTGGCCTGGTTCACCCCGCGCGGCACGGAGCTGACGGAGCGGGACTGGTACGCGCCGACCTCGACCATCGCGTTCTTCCTGTCCGGACGGGACATCCCGGGACGGGACGCGCGCGGACGGCGGATCGTGGACGACAGCTTCCTGACGGTGCTGCACGCGGGGGCGGAACCGGTGGAGTTCACGCTGCCGGGGCCGCCCTGGGCGGAGACGTACGAACTGGTGGTGGACACGGCGCGGGAGGAGCAGGAGGAGGCACCGGGGACGGTGTGCCCGGCGGGTACGACGGTGACGGTACCGGAACGGTCGGTACGACTGTTCCGGGTGCGGCGGTAGGCCGGCCGGACCGGGCCGAGCCGGACCGGGCCGAGCCGGGCCGAGCCGGGCCGGGCCGAGCCGGGCCGGGCCGGGCCGGGCCGAGCACGGCGAATGCCTCACCCCGCTCAGCCGATCGGTTGATATGGCGGTACGGCCACGAGCGCCGGCCGGGAAAAACGCGTGGGCGATGTCAGTGGCGAACCGTAGGCTCGCGGGTGATGACGACCACAGACGCGGAGACGAACGAGAGAGGCCCGACAGGCCGGGACCGAGCCCCGGGCCAGGACCACGACCACGACCAGGCCCGAAGATGTCCGGACGGATGTCCGGGCGGGCCCGACGGGCCTGCGGACGGACGCCCGGCCCAGCGGCCGGACGGGCCCGGCGCGCCGCCCGGCGAGCAGGCCCCTCGTCGGTCCTCCTTCCGCTCCCTGCTGCGGCTGTGGCCGTACGTACGCCCTGTGCGGGTACGGCTGTTCGGCGCGGCGTTCGTCGCCATCGTCGCGTCCTGCCTGGGGCTCGTGATCCCGATCGTCCTGAAGTGGATGGTGGACGGGCCGGTCACGGACCGGGACCTGCGTGGTGTGTGGTTCGGCGCGCTGATCCTGCTGCTGCTCGGCATCGCCGAGGCGCTGCTGTTCGGCCTTCGGCGGTGGCTGGTGGCCCGGCCGCTGGCCGGTGTGGAGGCGGCGATGCGAGCCGATCTCTACCGCCATCTGCAGCGGCTCCCGGTGTCCTTCCACGACCGCTGGCCATCGGGGCAGCTGCTGTCGCGCGGGACGACCGACCTGATGCTGCTGCGGATGTTCCTGGCCTTCCCGCTGACCTTCCTGCTGGTCAACGGGACGACCATTGTCGTCGGATTCGTCATCCTCTTGATGCAGGACTGGTCGCTCGGGCTGGTCCTCCTGGCGCCGGCCGTCCCCCTGGTGGTTCTGCTGTCGCTGTTCGAGGCGCGGTACTCCCTGGTCGCGCGCCGGGCGCAGGACCAGGTCGGTGATCTGACCACGGTGGTCGAGGAGGGCGTTCTCGGCATCCGGGTCGTCAAGGGGTTCGGCCGCCACCGCAGCCAGTCCCTCGCCTTCCACGCGCTGGCCGAGCGGCTGCGCGCCACCGAGCTGGTCAAGGCCCGGCTGCTGGCGGGCATCTGGGCGCTGATCATGACCATCCCGGAGCTGGCGATCGGCGCGGCGCTGGTGCTGGGCACGATCCAGGTCGCGGACGGCGACCTCTCGGCGGGCACGCTCGTCGCGTTCCTGTCGACGGCGCTGGCGCTGCGGTGGCCGGTGGAGTCGATCGGCTTCCTGGTGGCGATGAGCCAGGACTCGGCGACGGCGACCGAGCGGTTCTTCGAGGTGATGGACGTGGCGGAGGAGTCGGACGAACGGCCGGGGACATGGCCGGACGAACTGCCGGACCAGCGGCCGGACCAGCGGCCACGTGAACGGCCCCCCGGGCGGGAGGAGGGCGCGCGCCCGGAGCGGGACGGAATGCGGTTCGAGGGCGTCACGTTCCGCTACCCGGACGCCGACGCGGCCACGGCGCCCGTCCTGGCCCGCGTCGATCTGCACGTCCGGCCCGGCGAGACGATGGCCCTGGTGGGCGCGACGGGTTCGGGCAAGACCACGCTGACCGCGCTCGTACCCCGGATGTACGACGCGACCGAGGGCCGGATCACCCTGGACGGCGAGGACATCGCCGCGATGGAGCGCTCGCGGCTGCGGAAGCTGGTCTCGGTGGCGTTCGAGGAACCGACGCTGTTCTCCGCGAGCGTCGCGGACAACGTGCTGATGGGTGCGGCGGACGCCGGCGACGACGCGTTGGCGCGGGCGCTGCGGGTGGCGCAGGCGGGGTTCGTGCACGACCTGCCCCAGGGGACCGCCACCCAGGTGGGTGAACAGGGGCTGAGTCTGTCGGGCGGCCAGCGCCAACGGCTCGCCCTGGCCAGGGCGGTGGTGGGACGGCCGCGCTACCTGGTCCTGGACGATCCGCTGTCGGCGCTGGACGTGCACACGGAGGCCCTGGTCGAGGCGGCGCTGCGCGAGGTGCTCCAGGAGACGACGGCCCTGGTCGTGGCCCACCGGCCGTCGACCGTGCTGCTCGCGGACCGGGTCGCGCTGCTCTCGGGCGGCCGGATCGCGGCGGTGGGCACCCACCAGGAGCTGCTGCGGAGCAGCGAGGAGTACGCGTGGCTGATGTCCGGCGCGCGCCACGACGGGGAGGCGGGGCCCGGGGCCGCGACCGCGGCGGACCGTGCCCCGGCCGCCGTCACCGCCCCGGACGCCGATGACATGGCGGACCGCTCCGCGGACGACTCGGCGGTAGAGGAGAGCGTGCGATGACGACACCGGCCACCACCGGGCCGGGCCCCGGCTCGGGCCCGGGCTCCGCCCCCGCCGGGCGGGCGACGTCCGCGGCGGCCGCCGACACCGGGGCCGCCGAGGCCACCGAGACGGCCGAAGCCGCCGGGACGACCGGGACAACCGGTGCCACCGGGGCCACCGCCCCGGCCGCGTCCGGCGACCCGTTCGACCGGGACGATCTGCCCACTCCCCCGGGCGCCACCGGCGCCCTCCTCCGGTCGCTGCTGCGCGCACGACGGGCGAAGGTGATCGTCGCCGCCGTCCTCCTGCTGTTCCAGCAGGCCGCCGCCCAGGCGGGCCCGCTCCTCGTCGCGTACGCCATCGACCGGGGCGTACCCGCCTTCCGCCACGGCGACCACGGTCCGCTGATCGCCGTCGGCACGGGATACCTGATCTGCGCGGTGGGCTCCGGCGTCTTCCAGTACGCGTTCATCCGGGCCTCGGCCCGGCTCAACCAGGACGTGCTGCTCGATCTGCGCGGCCGGATCTTCCGTCACGCGCAGGCCCTGAGCGTGGACTTCCACGAGCGTTACACCTCCGGACGGCTGATCTCCCGCTCGACCACCGACGTCGAGTCACTGCGCGAGCTGCTCAGCGAGGGGCTGCAGGAACTCATCGGCGTTGTCCTGGCGTTCGTGTACATCTCGGCGATGCTGCTCTACCTGGACGTCGGACTCGGCGCCCCCGCGGTGCTCTCGTTCGTGCCGCTGTACCTGCTCGTACGGCTCTACCAGCGGCGGGCGGGCCGGATGTACACCCTGCGTTCCACCGCCATCGCGGCGGTGATCGTGAAGTTCGCGGAGACCGTCAACGGCATCAGGCCCGTACGGGCCTTCCGCCGCGAGAGCGCCAACGACAAGGACTTCCGGGCGCTCAACCACACGCACGAACGCGCCAACGGCGGGGCGCTGCTGGAGATGGCCCGCTACGTGGTCGGCTCGCGCCTCGTCGCCAACACCGCCGTCGCCGCCATCGTGCTCTGGGGCGCGTACCGGGTCGCGACGGGCACGCTCGCCCTCGGCGTGCTGGCCGCCGCCGTGCTGTACCTGCGGCGGCTGTACGACCCGATAGACCGGCTGGGGATGTTCCTGAACTCGTACCAGTCCGCCGCCGCGTCCCTGGAGAAGATCGCGGGACTGCTGGCCCAGCGGCCCTCGGTCCCGGAGGCGAAGGAGCCCCGGCCGCTGCCCCCGCGCGCCGGGGACCTGCCCGGCCGCACGGCCGTCTTCGACGGCGTGAGCTTCGCGTACCGCACGGGCGGCGAGGTCCTGCCCCGGTTCGACCTGACGATCCCGGCCGGGCAGACCGTGGCCGTGGTCGGTTCGACGGGCGCCGGCAAGTCGACGCTGGCCAAGCTGCTGGCCCGCTTCTACGACCCGTCGGCGGGCCGGATCCTGCTCGACGGTGTCGACCTGCGGGCGCTGTCGACGCCCGAGCTGCGGCGCGGGGTGGTGATGGTGACACAGGAGGCGTTCCTGTTCTCCGGGACGGTGGCCGAGAACATCGCGATCGGCAGCCCGGACGCCACCCGGGAGGAGATCGAGCGGGCCGCCAGCGCGATCGGCGCCCACGACTTCATCAGCGGTCTGCCCGACGGGTACGACACGGACGTGCGCAAGCGCGGGGGCCGGATCTCCGCCGGTCAGCGCCAGCTCGTCGCGTTCGCCCGGGCGCTGCTCGCGGATCCGGCGGTCCTGATCCTCGACGAGGCGACCAGTTCGCTCGACATCCCGGGCGAGCGCGCGGTGCAGCGCGCGATGGACACGGTTCTGCGCGGCCGCACGGCGGTGGTGATCGCGCACCGCCTCTCGACGGTCGAGATCGCGGACCGGGTGCTGGTGATGGAGCACGGCCGGATCGTGGAGGACGGCCCGCCGCGGGAACTGATCGCGGGCACGGGCCGCTTCGCGGGCCTCCACCGCGCCTGGCGCGAGAGCCTGGCGTGACGACGTGGTGAGAGGCTTCGCCGGGCGGTGCGGTACGAGGAAAGGCGCGTTCCCGTGCTCCTGCTGCTGATGTCCGACACCCATCTGCCCCGGCGCGCGGGGCGCCTGCCCGACGAACTGCTCGCACGGGCCGAGCGCGCCGACGTCGTCCTGCACGCGGGCGACTGGGTGGACGTGGCGACCCTGGACCTGCTCGAGGCACGGGCCCGGCGGCTGGTCGGGGTGTGGGGCAACAACGACGGCCCGGAGCTGCGGGCCAGGCTGCCCGAAGTGGCGCGCGTCGAGCTGGGCGGGCTGCGCTTCGGTGTCGTACACGAGACGGGGCCCGCCCAGGGCCGCGAGCGGCGGTGCGCCGAGCGGTTCCCCGGCCTCGATGTCCTGGTGTTCGGCCACAGCCACATCCCCTGGGACACGACCGCGCCGGGCGGGCTACGGCTGCTCAATCCCGGTTCGCCGACGGACAGGCGCAGTCAGCCGTTCCGCACCTACATGACGGCCGAAGTGGCCGATGGGCGGCTCACCGAGGTCACGCTGCACCGTCTGCCGCCCCGGCACCCCTGAACACCGGCCCGCGCGGGCCGGCGCGTGGCCACGGAACACACGGCACACCGCCCGGTCGAGTGCGCGACGAACCACCGGACGAAACGCGCCACAAAGCCGAGCGGCCGACCCGTACCGCGCCGCCGCCCCGCTCAACGCCCCGTTCACAATCGTCAACCCACGCCACGGCAAGCCCACTTGCCGCACCCTCGCCTCTTCGGCCCGCGATGAACGCCCGTCGGCGCACACGTGATGATCGACGAAACGTCCGCTTAACGAACAGGCAATTTCGGGCAGCGAACCATTTCCGGCCAACTTATTGACGCGCCCCTGACATGAGTGCGTTCCTGCTGCGACTCTTCCCCCGTCCTTCGCTCCGCCCCGCTCCACCGGCACCGCGTGCACCGTCCGGGCGGCCCACCGAGCCGCCCGGTCCCCCCCCTCGCAGAAGGAGTCCGCGTGAGACCCACGCCCAGCCGTCGCGCCACCGCGACCGGCGCTCTGATCGCCGCAGCGGCCCTGCTCTCCGTCGGCGTGCAGGCCGGCACCGCCACCGCGCAGCCGGACCGCGCGCCCACCGCGCCGGTCGCGGGCAAGGCCGACCCCGGGGCCCTGCCGCGCGACCTGTCGCCCGCGCAGCGCGCCGCGCTGATCCGCGAGGCCGACACCGCCAAGGCCGAGACCGCCAGGAAGCTCGGCCTCGGCGCGCAGGAGAAGCTCGTCGTACGCGACGTCGTCCAGGACGTCGACGGCACCACCCACACCCGGTACGAGCGCACGTACCAGGGGCTGCCGGTCCTCGGCGGCGACCTCGTCGTCGCCTCCTCCGAGGCGGGCGCCCCCGAGTCCGTGAGCAAGGCGTCCACGGCCGTCCTCAGAGACGTCGACACCACGGCGGACATCGCCCCGGCCGCCGCCGAGAAGCAGGCGCTGGGCGCCGCCAAGGCGGAGGGTTCGACCAGGACCGAGGCCGACCGCGCGCCGCGCAAGGTCGTCTGGATGGCGCAGGGCTCCCCCACCCTCGCGTACGAGACCGTCGTCGGCGGCCTCCAGCACGACGGCACCCCGAACGAGCTGCACGTCGTCACCGACGCCGCCACCGGCGAGAAGCTCTACGAGTACCAGGCCGTCCAGAACGGCGTGGGCAACACCCAGTACAGCGGCCAGGTCACGCTCGGCTCCACGCTGTCCGGCTCGACGTACAACCTCACCGACGGCGGCCGCGGCAACCACAAGACCTACAACCTGAACCGCGGAACGTCGGGCACCGGCACCCTCTTCTCGAAGTCCACCGACACCTGGGGCAACGGCGCCGCCTCCAACCTGGAGACCGCGGGCGCCGACGCCGCCTACGGCGCGGGTCTGACCTGGGACTACTTCAAGAACGTGCACGGCAGGACCGGCATCCGCGGCGACGGCGTCGGCGCGTACTCCCGCGTCCACTACAGCAGCGGTTACGTCAACGCCTTCTGGCAGGACAGCTGCTTCTGCATGACGTACGGCGACGGCTCCGGCAACGCCAAGCCGCTCACGTCCATCGACGTGGCCGCCCACGAGATGTCCCACGGTGTCACCGCCAACACCGCCAAGCTGGTCTACAGCGGCGAGTCCGGCGGCCTGAACGAGGCGACGAGCGACATCTTCGCCGCGGCCGTGGAATTCTGGGCCGCCAACCCCAGCGACCCGGGTGACTACCTCGTCGGCGAGAAGATCGACATCAACGGCAACGGCACGCCGCTGCGCTACATGGACAAGCCGAGCAAGGACGGCGCGTCCAAGGACTCCTGGTACTCCGGCATCGGCGGCGTGGACGTGCACTACTCGTCCGGCCCGGCCAACCACTTCTTCTACCTGCTGTCCGAGGGCAGCGGCGCGAAGACCATCAACGGAGTCTCCTACAACTCCTCGACCTCCGACGGGCTGCCGGTGACCGGCATCGGCCGGGCGAAGGCCGAGCAGATCTGGTTCAAGGCGCTCGCCACGAAGTTCACCTCCACCACGAACTACGCGGCGGCCCGTACGGGCACGCTCGCGGTCGCGGCCGAGCTGTACGGCACCACCAGCGCCGAGTACAAGTCCGTCCAGGACGCCTGGGCCGGTATCGCCGTGGGCGCCCGCCCGGGCGGGGGCACCGGCACGGGCCAGACCTTCGAGAGCACCACGCAGGTCGCCATCCCGGACAACGGCGCGGCGGTCACCTCGTCCCTCACGGTCAGCGGTGTCACCGGCAACGCCCCGTCCTCCCTCCAGGTCGACGTCGACATCACCCACACCTGGCGCGGTGACCTGGTCATCGACCTGGTCGGGCCGAGCGGCGCCACGTACCGTCTGAAGACCAACAGCGGCAGCGACTCGGCGGACGACGTGGTGGAGACCTACCTGGTCAACGCCTCGTCCGAGGTCGCCAACGGCACCTGGCAGCTGAAGGTCCAGGATGTGGCGTCGCAGGACACCGGCCGGATCAACGGGTTCAAGCTGACCTTCTGACGCTCGGACGCTCAGACGTTCTGACGCTCGGAGCTTCCGGCCTTCCGGCCTTCCGGCCTTCTGGCCCTCTGCCGGATCTCCCTCTCGCGAGGAACCGCCCGGGGTGTACGGACACCCCGGGCGGCCTCGCGTCCATGGCCGGGAAATCGCGTGTGCGGCATTCCGCTTCCCGCACGATTTCTCTTACGCGATACCACGGTCAGCGGCCGGGGTCCGCGGCCCGGACGAGCTGACGCAGCGCGCCGTGGAAGACCTCGTGGTCGGTCACGGCGGGCACGATCGCGGCGAGGTGCCCGGTCAGTACGGGGAACTCCTCGGGATCGAGCGAGGCCAGCGCCGTCCGGGTCAGGGCCATCGATCCCTTCGGGTCGCGGTGGTCGACGAAGGTCGCGCTCCCCAGCGTGAGCAGGTACATCCGCCGGTAGGCGGCGATCGCCTCCCCGGCCGTCATGCCCGCGGCGAGGCTGTCGGCGAGCTGCGGCTCCACCAGCCGGCCCAGCAGCCGCGGGCCGAGCCAGGGCCGGGCGCCCCGCAGGGCGAGCAGGCCGGGGTGGGCGACCAGCACCTCGTACAGGCTGCGGAACCGCTCCTCGGTGGCCTCCGCCCAGCCCGTGCCCGGCGGGATGTCGGGCAGCTCGGCCGCGAGCTGGTCGGCGCACAGGTCGAGCAGGCCGGCGAGGTCGACGCACCGGCGCTGGACGGTGGCGTGCGCGACGCCGAGCCGCGCGGCCACCGTACGGAAGCTGAGCGCTCCCGGGCCGTCCCGGTCGAGGAGGGCGAGGGCCGCGGCGGCGATGCGCTCGGGGGCGGCAGGGTCGGTGGAAGCCATTTGCCCGGTCATGCGAGCCAGCGTACGGTACACCGTATCGCAGACGGAACGGAGCGGTCTCATGCAGGGCTGGGAACTCACCTACGACGAGGTCAGGAGGGCCGTCGGGCGCATCGCCGGACAGGTGCGGCCGGTGACCGTCGCGCCAGTGGAGCCGGGGGCCTACGGGACGGGGGCCTACGGGACGGGGCGCCGGTCCGGCGATCCGAATGCCGGAGGCGGGGCCGGGGGCGCGTCCGGCGGCGGCTCGCCTGTCGCGTCCGTCGGCCGGGGGAACGCGACGGGGGAGGCAGAAGACGGGCCCGGGGCCCCGGCCCGGCTCTGGCTGGCCCTGGAGCACCTCCAGCACACCGGCAGTTTCAAGGCGCGCGGCGCGCAGAACTTCCTGCGCGCCCACCGCGAGGCCGGTGCCCTGCCGGACGCCGGGGTGACGATCGCCTCGGGCGGCAACGCGGGGCTCGCCTGCGCCTGGGCCGCGCGGCAGCAGGGCGTACCCGCGACGGTGTTCCTGCCCGAGACGGCTCCCGCGGTGAAGGTCGGGCGCCTGCGCGCGTACGGCGCGGACGTACGGCTCGCCGGGAACACCTACGCCCAGGCGCTGGCCGCGTGCGAGGACTTCGCCGCGACGGCGGGCGCGCTGCGCTCGCACGCGTACGACCACCCGCTGATCGCGGCAGGGGCGGGCACCCTGCTGGAGGAGATCCACGAACGGCTGCCGGACCTGGACACGGTCGTGGTCGCGGTCGGCGGGGGCGGCCTGTTCGCGGGCGTGGCCACGGCGGCGCGCGAGCACGGCGTACGGGTGGTGGCGGCCGAGCCGGAGAACTGCCGCGCCCTGAACGCCGCGGTCGAGGCGGGCCGGGTGGTGGAGGTGCCCGTCGACTCGGTCGCCGCGGACTCGCTGGGCGCCTCGCACGCCTCCCCCACGGCGCTGGCCGCCGCGCTCCACGGAGACGTGCGCTCCGTCCTCGTACGGGACCCGGAGATCACCGCGGTCCGCCGCGCCCTGTGGGACGACCGTCGGCTGGCGGTGGAACACGCGGCGGCCACCGCCCTGGCGGCCCTCACGAGCGGCGCGTACCGGCCGGAGCCCGGGGAGCGGGTGTGCGTGGTGCTGTGCGGCGCGAATACGGATGTGACCTCGCTGGCGCGAGAGGCGTGAGAGACCTGAGAGACGCGAAAGATGTGAGAGATGCGAGAGACGCGAGAGACGCGAGAGACGCGACAAGTGGCGCACCAGGCCTGACCGACGGCGTGAGGGCCGCCCCGCGCGAACGGCTCCGCAGGCGGCTTCCGGCCACTTGGCTTGTCAGGACACGTGTCACGTAGCGTGGCCGGGCTGAAAGGAGCACCTGATGAACTCACCCGTCTCCCGCCTGGTCAAGGCCATTCCCCCATCCGCCGCCCCGCAGCCGAAGGACTGGCAGCAGGTCGAGACCCAGATCGGCGCCTCGCTGCCGAACGACTACAAGGAGCTGGTCGACGCCTATGGCGGCGGGGTGTTCGACGGCACGGTGTGGCTCCTGGAACCGTGGTGCGCCAACAAGTACTACGACCTGGTGACCGAGAACAAGGAACGCCCGCACGTCCTGGAGCGCCTCTGGTCGTTCGGCGAGCCGAAGCCTCCCGAACTCGAAGAGGACGGCACCCGTGTCATCGCCTGGGCGCTGACGGAGGCCGGGTCGTATCTGTACTGGCTCGTGCGCCCCGGGCAGAAGCCGGACGAGTGGACCGTCATCCTCAACGGTGCGCACGGCCCCGAATGGGAGACCCACGAGATGGCGTGCGGGGAGTTCCTGGAAGGCGTCCTGCTGACCGGGAGCGTGGCGTCGGACTACTGCGGACAACTCCCGGCCGGTTCACACGAGTTCCGACCCAGCTCCGCCTTCGTGTGAACTCGGGGACGGCGCGGCGACACGCGGTCGCGCCGTCTCCCCGTCCCTGACGGAAGCCCCGTGGTCGAGCGCGCCGCACCGCGCGCTCACCACGGGCCCGGCGGCCGCCGGCGCTCACGGCACGGCTTCGAGGCCGCGCCCCCTCACCTCAGCAGGACGCCCGCGCCCTCCCCCGTCGCCTCCGTCGGCAGTGTCACCAGGCCCAGATCCGCCCCCGTCGCGAGCAGGGGGTGCGTGGGCAGCACCCGGACCGTGTAGCCGTACGGGCCCGTGCGGTCCAGCGCGAGCGGGCCCTCGTACACCCAGCGACCCTCCATGTCGGGCCCGGCGGCCGGTTTGAGGGGGAACGTGCGGGCCTCCGCGAGCGCGTCGTCCGAGCCCACCCGGCCCGCGACGGCCTGCACCTCCACGTCCTCCGGGCGCAGTTCACCGAGGCCCACGCTGACCCGCAGCGAGAGCGTGGAGCCCAGCTCGGCCCCGCCCGCCGCGCCACCGGACGAACCACCGCAGCCGCCGGGCCCGCCACCGGGTGTGCCGGCCGCCACCGCCTCGACGTGGTCGACCGAGACACGCGGCCAGAGCGTGCGCGTACGGTACTTCCAGGCGGCCAGCTCCGCGGCCGTGCCGGCGTCCAGCGCCCGGTGGGCGCGGGCGGCGGGAGTGTACAGCCGCTCCACATACTCGCGCACCATGCGTCCCGCCAGGACCTTCGGCCCCAGAGTGGTGAGGGTACGGCGCACCATCTCGATCCAGCGGCCGGGCAGTCCCGTCTCGTCGCGGTCATAGAAGCGGGGTGCGACCCGGTCCTCGATCAACTCGTAGAGCGCGCCGGCCTCCAGGTCGTCCCGGCGGTTCTCGTCGGTGGAGAGGCCCTCGGCGGTGGGGATGGCCCAGCCGAAGTCCGGCTCGAACCACTCGTCCCACCAGCCGTCCAGCACCGACAGGTTGAGACACCCGTTGAGCGCGGCCTTCATGCCGCTCGTGCCGCACGCCTCCAGGGGGCGCAGCGGGTTGTTCAGCCACACGTCACACCCCGGGTAGAGCTTCTGCGCCATGCCCATGCCGTAGTCGGGGAGGAAGACGATGCGGTGCCGCACCCGGGCGTCGTCGGCGAACCGCACCAGTTCCTGGACCAGCCGTTTGCCGCCGTCGTCCGCCGGGTGCGCCTTGCCGGCGACGACGATCTGGACCGGCCGGTCGGGGTGCAGCAGCAGGTCCATCAGGCGGCTCCGGTCGCGCAGCATCAGCGTGAGCCGTTTGTACGAGGGGACCCGGCGGGCGAAGCCGATGGTGAGGACGTCGGGGTCCAGTACGCCGTCGATCCAGCCCAGTTCGGCGTCCTGTGCGCCGCGCAGCCGCCAGGACGCGCGCAGGCGCTCCCGTACCTCGGCGACCAGTCGGGCCCGCAGCTCGCGGCGTACGTTCCAGATCTCGGCGTCGGGGACCCGGGCGAGCGCGTCCGTCGGCCCGGGGCCCGGCGCTTCCGGGGCGTCCGCGGGTCCGCCCTCCGCCGCCCGAGGCGCCCCGGCCGCCCCGTCGCCGTGCCTGCCCAGCGCCGTCCCGTCACCACGCGTGCCCAGTGCCGCGATCTCCGGTGCCACCCACGTCGGCGCGTGCACCCCGTTGGTCACGGAGGTGATGGGCACCTCCTCCGGGTCGAAGCCCGGCCAGAGCCCGGCGAACATCCGCCGGCTCACCGCGCCGTGCAGCGTGGAGACACCGTTGGCCCGCTGGGCGAGCCGCATTCCCATCACGGCCATGTTGAACAGCCTCGGGTCGCCGCCGGGCTGGGTCTCCAGGCCGAGGCCGAGCACCCGGTCCACGTCCACGCCGGGCAGTTCGCCGTCGTCCCCGAAGTGCCGGGCCACCAGCGCGCGGTCGAAGCGGTCGATCCCGGCGGGCACGGGCGTGTGCGTGGTGAAGACCGTCCCGGCCCTGACCGCCTCCAGCGCGGCATCGAAGCCCAGTCCGGCGGCCGGGGCCGTACCGGAACCGCCGCGCCCGTCCTCCGCCCCGGTGGGCGTCGTAGCCCGGGTAGTCCCCGTACCACCTCCGGCACCCGCGCCGCCCCCGGCGGTTCCGCCGGTCACCAGCTCCCGGATGCGCTCGAGGCCCAGGAACCCCGCGTGCCCCTCGTTGGTGTGGAACACCTCGGGCGCCGGGTGGCCGGTCAGCCGGCAGTACGCCCGTACCGCCCGCACCCCGCCGATGCCCAGCAGCATCTCCTGGAGCAGCCGGTGTTCACTGGCGCCGCCGTAGAGCCGGTCGGTCACGTCCCGCTCACCCGGCCCGTTCTCCTCGACGTCCGAGTCGAGCATCAGCAGCGGCACCCGTCCGACCCGCGCCTGCCAGACGCACGCGCGCAGCGACCGGCCGCCGGGCAGGGCCAGCACCACCTGCGCCGGAGCGCCGCCGTGTTCGCGCAGCAGCGTCAGCGGCAGTTCGTCCGGATCGAGGACCGGGTACTGCTCCTGCTGCCAGCCGTCGCGCGAAAGGGACTGGCGGAAGTATCCGTGCCGGTAGAGCAGTCCGACGCCGATGAGCGGAACGCCGAGGTCGCTGGCGGCCTTGAGATGGTCACCGGCGAGGATGCCGAGCCCGCCGGAGTACTGCGGCAGGGCCGCCGTGACCCCGAACTCGGGAGAGAAGTAGGCGACCGCCGCCGGCAGCTCCCCGCCCTCGCCGTCGCGCCGCTGGTACCAGCGGTCGCCGCGCAGGTAGGTGTCGAGCCCGGCCGCCGCCGTGGCCAGTCTCTCCAGGAAACGGCGGTCCGCGGCCAGTTCGGCGAGCCGGGCGGCGGACACACCGCCGAGCAACCGCACCGGATCCCCGTCGGCCGCCCGCCAGCCGGCCGGGTCGACCGACTCGAACAGGTCACGGGTCTCCGTGTGCCAGGACCAGCGCAGGTTACGGGCGAGGTCGCTGAGCGGTTGGAGGGGTGCCGGCAGGACGGGGCGGACGGTGAACCGACGAATTGCCTTCACGTGTTCCACCTTCGCAAGGACATACGAGTCGCAGCGGACATATGAGCGGGACATATGAATCGAGCGGGGCCACACGGACGCGCCCCGGACACGAGCACAAGCACAAGCGCGGGCACGGGTGCGGGTGCGGGCACGGGCACGCATACGAGCGCGGGAGCGCACCCCGTTGTGCGCCCGCCGTCTGTCCGACGTTAGCCTCACCCCGCCCTGCGCAAACACGGCGCATTCGCGCACTCACCCCCGGGTCTTCGCGCCCTTCCGGGGCAACCGACACAGCAGTGGGTCGCGTTCGGCCCCGTGCCCACGGCTCGGCCCACGGTCCCCCGGAGCAGTTACCGGGTGATCATCATTACGTCCTAGTAGTTAACAAACCGCCGGATTGCCCACCCGAACAGAGTGGGAAGGCTCCTCCGGTACGCACGGCGCACAGCACGCTCAGGCGCACACGCACGGCTCGTGCCGCACACCCGCACGGCACTGCCGCACGGCACGCCCAGGGCTCATATGCACGGCGCACACGGCACCGGACCGGCGCGCGAACACACCACGCGCGACCCCTCGCGCGACGGCACGACGCACGGCAACGCCCCGCACGACGCACGACAACGCCCCGCACGGCGACAGCGCACGAGAGCACGCGACACGACGACGCGATTCGTGTGTACGGCATACGAGCGCGTCACCACACAATTCCACCGCTATTCGAGTGAACGCGGACAGGAGCGGCCATGCCCGCAGCCTCCCAGTCGTCTACCGAGCAGCTACAAAGAACACCCGGCCATCACACCGGAGCCGGTCCGCGGGCCGATTCCGCTCGGCCTGCCACCCGTGCCCAGCCCGATCCCCCACCGGCCCCGCTCTGCTCGCCACGCCTGCCACGCCTGCCATCACCGCAACACCCCTCACGCCTGCCGCCTCCGCTTCCCCCGGCGGGCCTGCCACATCTGCCACGTCTGCCTCGCCCGGCCCATCTGTCATGCCCGTACCACCCTCGTCAGGTGATCCAGTGAAACCACTGATTGGTCGCATTCCCGTCCTGGACGTACGCCCGTCGGTCGACGGCGGCAGACGCCCCGCGAAGGCGGTGAGCGGTGAGACCTTCCAGGTCACCGCGACCGTCTTCCGTGAGGGCCACGACGCCGTCGCGGCCGACGTCGTCCTTGTGGACCCGGCCGGCCGACCCGGCCCCCGGACCCCCATGCGCGAACTGGCTCCCGGCACGGACCGCTGGGGCGCCGAGGTCACCCCCACCGAGGAGGGCCGTTGGAGCTTCACCGTCGAGGCATGGAGCGATCCGGTCACCACCTGGCGGCGCGCCGCCCGCGTCAAGATCCCCGCGGACATCGAACCGGAGCTGGTGCTCACCGAGGGAGCCGAGCTGTACGAACGGGCCGCGGCGGGCGTCCCCAAGAACGACGGGCGGGAGGCCGTGCTGGCCGCCGCCGACCGGCTGCGCGACACCTCGCTGACCGCCGCGGACCGGCTGGCGGCCGCGTTCGCCCCCGACGCCGACGCGGCGCTCGCCCGGCACCCGCTGCGCGAGCTGGTGACCGCCTCGCGCCCCGCTCCCCTGCTGGTCGAGCGCCGGCGCGCGCTGTACGGCTCCTGGTA
Source organism: Streptomyces hebeiensis (assembly GCF_052983195.1). Taxonomy (NCBI): domain Bacteria; kingdom Bacillati; phylum Actinomycetota; class Actinomycetes; order Kitasatosporales; family Streptomycetaceae; genus Streptomyces; species Streptomyces hebeiensis. The sequence continues at coordinate 5,659,172 of NZ_CM129812.1, read as the reverse complement.
CGAGCTGTTCCCGCGCTCCGAGGGCGCCGTGGTCAGGCAGGGCGAACCGCCGGTCAGCGGCACGTTCCGGACGGCGGCCAAGCGGCTGCCCGCCGTGGCCGCCATGGGTTTCGACGTCGTGTATCTGCCACCGATCCACCCCATCGGCACCACCCATCGCAAAGGCCCCAACAACTCGCTGACACCGGGTCCGCACGACGTCGGCGTGCCCTGGGCGATCGGTTCGACCGACGGCGGCCACGACGCGATCCACCCGGACCTCGGCACCATCGAGGACTTCGACCACTTCGTGGCGACGGCGCGCACCCTGCGCATGGAGGTCGCCCTCGACTTCGCGCTCCAGTGCTCACCCGACCACCCCTGGGTCACCCGGCGTCCCGACTGGTTCCATCATCGGGCCGACGGCTCCATCGCGTACGCGGAGAATCCCCCGAAGAAATACCAGGACATCTATCCGATCGCTTTCGATCGCGATATGCGCGGAATCGTTCGCGAGACGACAAGAATTCTTCGTTACTGGATGTCCCACGGGGTACGGATCTTCCGCGTCGACAATCCGCACACCAAGCCGGTGGTCTTCTGGGAGAAGGTCATCGCGCACATCAACCGAACCGATCCCGATGTCGTCTTCCTGGCCGAGGCATTCACCCGGCCGGCCATGATGCACACGCTCGGCGCGATCGGCTTCCAGCAGTCGTACACGTACTTCACCTGGCGGAACACCAAACACGAACTGACCGAGTACCTGACGGAACTGGCCGGCGAGTCGGCGGCCTGCGTGCGGCCGAACTTCTTCGTGAACACGCCGGACATCCTGCACGCCTATCTCCAGGAAGGAGGGCGCCCCGCATTCGAGGTGAGGGCCGTACTGGCCGCCACGATGTCACCGGCGTGGGGAGTGTACGCGGGATACGAACTCTGCGAGAACGTACCCGCGAAAGCCGGGAGCGAGGAGTACGTTGACTCCGAGAAATACCAGCTGCGCCCCCGGGACTGGGCGGCGGCCGAGCGTGAAGGCCGCTCGATCGCCCCGTTGATCACCACGCTCAACCGGATCAGACGACGGCACCCCGCCCTGCAGCAGCTGCGCGACATCCATTTCCACCACGCCGACAACGACGCGGTCATCGCGTACAGCAAACGGTCGGGCACGGACATCGTTCTGGCGGTCGTGAACCTCGACCCCCACCACACCCAGGAGACGACGCTCTCGTTGGACATGCAACGGCTCGGCCTCGGACCGGACGAGACCGTCACGGTGCGCGATGAGCTCACCGGCGAGACCTATCACTGGGGCAGTGCCAACTATGTGCGCCTCGAGCCGGGTGTCACGCCCGCGCACATCCTGGTGCTGCGACCGTCCCCGCCGATCGGAGGGTCACCCACATCATGATCGTCAATGAGCCCGTCCACGACACGTTCGAGGACACCCCGGCCAAGGACCGCGATCCCGACTGGTTCAAGCGGGCCGTCTTCTACGAGGTCCTGGTGCGCTCGTTCCAGGACAGCAACGGAGACGGCGTCGGCGACCTCAAGGGTCTGACGGCCAAGCTCGACTACCTCCAGTGGCTGGGGGTCGACTGCCTCTGGCTCCCCCCGTTCTTCAAGTCGCCCCTGCGCGACGGCGGTTACGACGTGTCCGACTACACGGCGGTGCTGCCCGAGTTCGGGGACCTCGCCGACTTCGTCGAGTTCGTCGACGCCGCGCACCAGCGCGGTATGCGCGTCATCATCGACTTCGTCATGAACCACACGAGCGACCAGCACGAGTGGTTCCAGGCGTCCCGCGAGGACCCCGACGGACCGTACGGCGACTACTACGTCTGGGCCGACGACGACAAGCAGTACCAGGACGCGCGCGTCATCTTCGTCGACACGGAGAGCTCGAACTGGACCTTCGACCCGGTCCGCAAGCAGTACTTCTGGCACCGCTTCTTCTCCCACCAGCCGGACCTCAACTACGAGAACCCGGCGGTGCAGGAGGAGATCGTCTCCGCGCTCCGCTTCTGGCTGGACCTCGGCATCGACGGCTTCCGGCTGGACGCCGTGCCGTACCTGTACCAGCAGGAGAACACCAACTGCGAGAACCTGCCCGCCACCCACGAGTTCCTCAAGCGGGTACGCAAGGAGATCGACGCCAACTACCCCGACACGGTGATCCTCGCCGAGGCCAACCAGTGGCCGGAGGACGTGGTCGACTACTTCGGCGACTACGCCTCGGGCGGCGACGAGTGCCACATGGCGTTCCACTTCCCCGTCATGCCGCGCATCTTCATGGCGGTGCGGCGCGAGTCCCGCTACCCGGTCTCGGAGATCCTGGCCAAGACCCCGGCCATCCCCACGGGCTGCCAATGGGGCATCTTCCTGCGCAACCACGACGAGTTGACGCTGGAGATGGTCACGGACGAAGAGCGCGACTACATGTACGCGGAGTACGCCAAGGACCCGCGCATGCGCGCCAACATCGGCATCCGGCGCCGGCTCGCCCCGCTGCTGGACAACGACCGCAACCAGATCGAGCTGTTCACCGCCCTGCTGCTGTCGCTGCCCGGCTCCCCGATCCTGTACTACGGGGACGAGATCGGGATGGGCGACAACATCTGGCTGGGCGACCGGGACGCCGTGCGCACGCCCATGCAGTGGACGCCGGACCGGAACGCGGGCTTCTCCTCCAGCGACCCCGGCCGGCTCTACCTGCCGACCATCATGGACCCGGTCTACGGCTACCAGGTCACCAACGTGGAAGCGGCGATGGCCTCGCCGTCCTCGCTGCTGCACTGGACCCGGCGGATGATCGAGATCCGCAAACAGAACCCGGCCTTCGGACTCGGCTCGTACACCGAACTGCCCTCGTCCAACCCGGCCGTGCTCGCCTTCCTGCGCGAGGCGCCCTCCCCGCAGGGCGACGGTGACGACGTGGTGCTGTGCGTGCACAACTTCTCGCGCTTCGCGCAGCCGACGGAGCTGGACCTGCGGGAGTTCAGCGGACGCCATCCGGTGGAGCTGATCGGCGGCGTGCGCTTCCCGGCCATCGGGGAGTGGCCGTATCTGCTGACGCTCGCGGGACACGGCTTCTACTGGTTCCGGCTCAGGAGAGACATGACCCCTCTCGGATGACGGGCGTTACACGGAGTTGACCTGTGGGCCCTGTTCGAGGCGTTTTCCATGCCTCGAACGGGGCACTCTCCCCGACATCGGTTCGATTCACACGGATCTGCTCGATCACCCGCGCACTCATTCGTACGAAAAAGATCCGTACGGATCATCCTCACCCGACACGTCCCGCACAGCCGGACAGCCATTGCCGCAATCCGGGACACTCTGCGCATCCTGTGGTGTGCCCGGGGAAAGGACGCGAGGCCATGTCGAAGGCTGCATCCACCCGGATCACGCCGCGTCCCGTCACCGCCTCACCCGCCGTACCCGCCTCCCTCCCGCCCCACGACGCGAGGGTGCTGGTCGGCTCGATCGCCCCGTTACTGCGTGACTGGCTGCCCGGCCGGCGCTGGTTCGCGGGCAAGGGCCGCCCCGTCACCGGATTCGCCCCGGTGGCGGTCACCGAGCTGCTGCCGTCGGACACGGGCGGTCCGGGGCTGCTGCATCTGCTCGTGCGCGTCGAACAGCGCGGGCCCGCCGGGCCGCCGCCCGCCGTCCCGCCCCCGATCCCCTCCTCCACCCCCGCCCCCGATCCCGCGGGCGACTGCTACCAACTCCTGTTGGGCGTGCGCAAGGCGCTCCCGCCCCGGCTCGCGCCCGCGCTGATCGGACACGTCACCCAGGGCCCGCTGACCGGCCGCACGCTGTACGAGGCGCTGTACGACCCACGCCTCGCGGACCTCCTGCTGGAACGATTGCGCACACCCGGCACACTGGGTCCGCTGCGCTTCGAGGGCTCGGGCACCGTGTCCGCGGGACTCCCCGGCCGACCGCTGGGCGCCGAGCAGTCCAACTCCTCGCTGGTGTACGGGGAGGAGTACATCCTCAAGATCCTCCGCCGGGTCCTCCCCGGCCCGCACCCGGACCTGGAGCTGCCGCTGGCGCTGGCCGCCGAGGGCTGCGGGCGGGTACCGGCCCCGGTCGGCTGGTTCGAGGCGGCCGCCCCCTCGGGCAGCGGGGACACCCTCACGCTCGGGGTCCTCCAGCCGTTCCTGCGCGGGTCCCAGGACGGCTGGCGACTGGCCCTGGCGGCGCTGGCGCTGGGCCGGGAGTTCACCGACGAGGCGTACGCGCTGGGGCGGGCCACCGCCGAGGTGCACACCGCGCTCGCCACCGCCCTGCCCACCGTCACCCTGGGCCGCCGGCAGACCGCGCAACTGGCGGGCGGCATGGCCGAGCGCCTGGACGCGGTGGCCCGCGCGGTGCCCGCGCTCAAACCGTACGTCCCCGGGCTGCGCACCGCGTTCACCGCGGTCGCCGGGCTCGACGAGGCGGGCCGCGGCAGGCCGGCCCAGCGCGTGCACGGCGATCTGCACCTCGGCCAGGCCCTGCGCACCCCGGACGGCGAGTGGTCGGTCATCGACTTCGAGGGCGAACCGGCCAGACCGCTCGCCGAGCGACGGCGCCCGCAGCCGCCGGTCCGCGATGTGGCGGGCATGCTCCGGTCGTTCGACTACGCGGCGCGTTCGCACCAGCCGTGGCGCCCGGAGTGGGCGGCGCGCTGCCGGGCGGCGTACTGCGAGGGGTACGCGGCGGCCTCGGGCACCGATCCGCGCGCCGAACCGGAGCTGCTGCGGGCCTACGAGACGGACAAGGCGGTGTACGAGGTGCTGTACGAGGCGCGGCACCGGCCCGACTGGCTGCCGGTGCCGATGGCGGCGATCAGCCGGCTGGCCGGTGGTGCCTGATCCGGTGTCCGGGAGTCGCGGCGGCGGCCACGGTGGTCGTGCACACGACGGACGTCGGGGCCCACCGCGGTCGCGTACGCGGGCGGTCCGCCCGGCGTGTGCTCCGGCGCGACGCGACCGTGCCGCTCCCCCACCGTCGGAGGGACGGATCACCACGGTTGGCCGGTCGGACCGCCACCGTCGGGCGGTACGTGCGTTACGCCCTGGGGCCCGTCCCGGAGCGACGGGCCCCGGTGGCGGAACCCGGGGACCGGCGGCCGGGTTCCGTCCGCCGCAACCGTCCCGCCGTGCCCCCGGCGGACGGGCACGACCGGGACGTACGCCGGGCCCACGCCCGGCCCGTAACCGGCCCCGCCCGTCAGCCCGACCGCACCGCCCCCGCCCCCCGTACCGTCCGGCCCTCACCGGCCCCGCTCCGACCGCCCCGCAGTGAAGCCCGCCGAGGAGGCAGCACCCCGTGACCGCCCGCCCGCCGTCCGACCAGCCGTCGGACCGCCCGTCCGAGCCCGGCACACCCCGTGACTCCGTCCCGGGACCGATGCCCGCACCGGCCGCCGAGAGCAAGCCCGCGGCCAAGCCGCCGAAGCCGCCGAAGAAGACCACGCCGAAAACCATGCCGAAGAGCGCCACGAAGAGCGCGTCCAGGGCGTCGAAGAAGGCTCCCAACACCCCCGACAAGGCCCCGGCCCGGGCCCGCTCGAAGAGCACGAAGGCGTCCGCGCCCGCGCCCGTCCGCGCCGCCTCGGGCACGGGCCCGGCCACCGCCGCCTCCGCTACGACCGCCGCGACCGGCACGAGAGCGGCCTCCGGCACGCCCGGGCCCCGCAAGGCACCGGCACCGGTCGCCGCACCGGCACCCGCGGCGGCGACGCCGGCACCGGCGTCCGCCTCCGCTTCGGCCGGCCGCCCCGTACGAGCGGTACGAGCGGCGGCCCCGCTGGCCGACGGCGACCGGCGGCGCCTGCTGTCCGGAGCACACCACGACCCGCACGCGCTGCTGGGGGCGCGCCCCGTGCCGGGCGGTGTGCTCGTCCGGACGCTGCGGCCGTACGCGCGGGCCGTGACCGTCGTCGTCCGGCAGCCGCACACGCGGGCCCTGCTCAACGACGAGGGGGACGGCTTCTTCTCCGGGGTCCTGCCGTTGCGCGACGTGCCGGACTACACCCTCCTCGTCCGCTACGGCGACGACGACGCGCCCGCCGGGGAACGGGACGAGCTGGAGGTGCACGACCCCTACCGCTTCCTGCCCGCACTCGGCGAGCTGGACCTGCACCTGATCGGGGAGGGCCGGCACGAGGAGCTGTGGAAGGCGCTCGGCGCCCGGCCGATGGCCCACCAGGGCGTCACGGGCACCCGGTTCACGGTGTGGGCGCCCAACGCGCTGGGCGTGCGGATCGCCGGGGACTTCACGTACTGGGACAGCACCGCCCTGCCGATGCGCTCGCTGGGTTCGACCGGGGTGTGGGAGCTGTTCGTCCCGGGGGTCGGTGAGGGCGCGCTCTACAAGTACGACATCACCCGTCCCGACGGCAGCCACACGCTGCGCGCCGACCCGATGGCCCGGCACACGGAGGTGCCGCCCGCGACCGCGTCCGTCGTCACGGAGTCCCACCACGTCTGGCACGACGACGAGTGGATGGCCGGGCGGACCCGGCGGCCCGCGCACGAGGCGCCGTTCTCCGTGTACGAGGTCCACCTCGGGTCCTGGCGGCCCGGCCTGACCTACCGCCAGCTCGCCGCCCAGCTTCCCGCGTACGTCAAGGACCTGGGCTTCACCCATGTGGAGCTGATGCCGGTCGCGGAGCACCCGTTCGGCGGCTCATGGGGATACCAGGTCACCGGCTTCTACGCGCCGACCTCCCGGATGGGCACCCCGGACGACTTCCGGTACCTGGTGGACGCGCTGCACCGGGCGGGCATCGGCGTGCTGGTCGACTGGGTCCCCGCGCACTTCCCGAAGGACGAGTGGGCGCTGGCGCGGTTCGACGGGCCGCCGCTGTACGAGCACAGCGACCCCCGGCGGGCGGAGCACCCGGACTGGGGCACGCTGGAGTTCGACTACGGCCGCCCCGAGGTGCGCAACTTCCTGGTGGCCAACGCCGTGTACTGGTGCGAGGAGTTCCATGTGGACGGGCTCCGGGTGGACGCGGTCGCCTCGATGCTCTACCTGGACTACTCGCGCCAGGAGGGCCAGTGGGTGCCCAACGAGCGCGGCGGCCGGGAGAACCTGGACGCCGTGGCCTTCCTCCAGGAGATGAACGCGACCGTCTACCGCCGCTGCCCCGGTGTGGTCACCATCGCGGAGGAGTCCACCGCCTGGAACGGGGTCACCCGCGCCACCCACCACGTGGGCCCCGACGGCTTCGGCGGCCTCGGCTTCGGGCTCAAGTGGAACATGGGCTGGATGCACGACTCTCTGGAGTACGTCTCCAAGGAGCCGGTGCACCGCAAGTACCACCACGGCGAGATGACCTTCTCCATGGTCTACGCCTACAGCGAGAACTACGTCCTGCCCATCTCGCACGACGAGGTCGTGCACGGCAAGCGCTCGCTCGTCTCCAAGATGCCCGGCGACTGGTGGCAGCAGCGCGCCAACGAGCGGGCCTATCTGGGCTTCATGTGGGCCCACCCCGGCAAGCAACTGCTCTTCATGGGGCAGGAGTTCGCCCAGGGGGCGGAGTGGTCCGAGGGGCACGGCCCCGACTGGTGGCTGCTGGACCCGTCGTACGAGGCCGAGGCCGACCACCGGGGCGTGCGCGACCTGGTCCGCGACCTGAACGCGGCCTACGCGGCCACGCCCGCGCTGTGGCAGCGGGACACCGCGCCGGAGGGCTTCGCGTGGGTGGCCGGCGACGCGAGCGAGGACAACGTCTTCGCGTTCCTGCGCTACGACGCCGAGGGCGCGCCCCTGCTGGCGGTCTCGCACTTCTCGCCGGTGGTGCGCCACCAGTACCGGCTCGGGGTGCCGGAGGAGTTCGCGGCGTGGGCGGAGGTCCTCAACACGGACGCGGCGCGGTACGGCGGCGGCGACGTGCTCAACGACGAGGCGCTGAAGCCGGAGTCGGTGGGCGCGCACGGCCGGCCGGCGAGCATCCGGCTGACGCTGCCGCCGCTGGCGACGGTGTGGCTGCGGCCGGTGTCCTGACGGCGCCGGCCCGTCGGCGCCGGCGCCGGCCCGCCGGCGACCCCCCGCGTCCGCACTGACGTACCATCAGTCCGCACTTGGGCCCCGTCGGTTCCGCTCGCCGACGGGCCCAGGTGCGGAATCGGCCCCCGCTCCTCCCCGCGAGCGGAATGTCCCGAAAGCGGAATTTCCGTCGACCGGTGCGCCGGGGCGGGGCGGCGTTCTCACACACGGTCTACGGCGCCAGGGACGCCGGCCGGGGCGGCACGTCGCGGTCCCGGACGATCCCCAGCCGCTGGGTGGCCCGGGTCAGTGCCACGTACAGGTCGTTGATCCCGCGGGGCGAGCCGTCCAGGATGCCTTCCGGGTCCACGACCACGACGGTGTCGAACTCCAGGCCCTTCGCCTGCCGCGCGTCCAGCAGGACGACCCGCCGGGTGAGGTCGGGCGTGCGGCCCCAGGAGGCGTCGGGCAGTTCGGCCGCCAGCGCGGGCAGCAGGCCCTCCGGCGCGATCACCGCGAGCCGGCCCTCGCGCCCCTCGGCCGCCTGTTCCTTCACCTGATCAGAGGTCAGCTCCGCTGCCGCGTGGACGAGTTCGGACCGGGGGACGGCGCGGACCACCGGGTGCGCGCCGGTCGAGCGCACGGACCGGGGCGGCTCGAAGCCCGGCTCGGCCAGTCGCCGCACCTCGGCCGCGACCGCCATGATCTCGGCGGGCGTACGGTAGTTGACGCCCAGCTTGGTCAGCTCCCAGCGCTCCCCCGCGTACGGCCGGAGGATCTCCTCCCAGGTGTCGCAGCCGGCCGCGTCGCCGGTCTGCGCCGGGTCCCCGACGAGGGTCATGGACCGGCTCGGCGAGCGGCGCATCAGCAGCCGCCAGGCCATCGCGGACAACTCCTGTGCCTCGTCCACGACGATATGGCCGAAGGCCCAGGTGCGGTCGGCGGCGGCGCGTTCGGCGGCGCTGCGGGTGTCGATCTCCTCGTGCCGGTCCGCGAACCGCTCGGCGTCGATGATGTCGTGCGCGGCCAGGACCTCCGAGTCCTCGTCCTCCCTGTCCTCGAACTCCTGGGTGCGGGAGCCGTAGGACAGCTCCAGCACGCCCTGGGCGTACTCGATCCGCTCCTGCCGCTCCCGGGCGGCCGCGGCCCGGGCGGCACTGTCGTCCTCGCCGAGCAGTTCGGCCGCCTCGTCCAGCAGCGGCACGTCGGCGGGGGTCCAGTCGACCCTGGCGTCCGCCCCGGTGCGGGGCGCGGGACGGCGTACGGCGGCGGCGTCCTCCGGGTCCAGCCGGGCCGGGTCCTCGAGGAAGCCGGCCACGAGTTCCTGTGCGGTCAGGCTCGGCCACAGCGCGTCGATCGCGGCCTGCACCTCGGGGCTGCCCGCGATCTCCTTGCCGAGCTGGGCGATGTCCGTGGGGTCGAGGAGATTGGGCCCGCCGAGCGGGTCGGCGCCGATCCGGTCCGCGAGCTGCTCGGTGAGGGCGTCGATGATCCGGAAGGCGAAGGCGGGGCGGGCGAGGTTGTGCGGCAGTCCGGTGTCCCGGGCGCGCCGCCGGGCCTCCTCGGCCGTGGCGCGGTCGAGCACGAGCGTGCCGTGGTCCTCGTGCGCGATCTCCAGGACGGGATCGGGCAGGGTCTGCCGGTCGGCCAGTTCCCCGGCCAGCACCCGCGCCATCTCGGCGCGGCCCTTGATCTCGGCGGCGCGCGGGGTGTCCGTACCGGTGGCCCGTACGCCGGGGAACAGCTCGCCCACCGTCGCCAGCAGCACCCCGGTCTCGCCGAGCGAGGGCAGCACCTCGCCGATGTAGCCGAGGAAGGCGGGGTTCGGCCCGACGATCAGCACGGCGCGGCGGGCGAGTTGCTCGCGGTGCGCGTAGAGCAGGTAGGCCGCCCGGTGCAGCGCGACGGCGGTCTTGCCGGTGCCGGGGCCGCCCTCCACGACCAGGACGCCGCGGTACGGGGCCCGGATGACGCGGTCCTGTTCCGCCTGGATGGTCTGCACGATGTCGCTCATCCGGCCCGTACGCGCGGAGTTCAGGGCGGAGAGCAGCACCGCGTCGCCGTCGGGGTCCTCGAAGCCGGTGCGGGTGGTGTCGGCGAGATCCATGATCTCGTCGTGCAGCGCGGTGACCTCGCGCCCCCGGGTGGTGATGTGGCGACGCCTGCGCAGCCCCATCGGGGTGTAGCCGGTGGCGAGGTAGAAGGGGCGTGCCACGGGGGCCCGCCAGTCGATCAGCAGCGGGGTGCGCTCCTGGTCGTCGCGGCGCATTCCGAGGCGCCCGATGTGGTGGCTGACGCCGTCCGCGGACACGATCCGGCCGAAACAGAGCCCGGATTCCACGGCGTTGAGCGTGGCCAGCCGTCCGGAGTGCTCGGCGACGCTGATGTCCCGCTCGACGCGTGCCTGCCGCACGGTACTGACCTGGCCGGCCGACACCTCGACCGCGGCCTCGGCCTGCTCGCGGAGTGCGTCGAGGCGCTCGTAGAGGACCGAGACGAATTGCTGTTCGTGTCGCAATTCCCGCGCTTCCCGCAATTCCTCGTTTGACAATTCAGCCCCTGTTCGATACGCTGCTCAGAGCGATTTGGTCCTGGTTTCACGCGAAAGGCGTGCGGCAACCATCCAATATACGCAGGGAAGAACCCCGGCCGTCAATTCGGACCGGGGTTGTTTTGTGTGATCGGCGCCGCGTGAAACCGTGCACCCGGGCGGGCCGTGGGCGCGCGAGGGTCCCCTCTGCGGCACGGCGCCATTGACGGGCGGCACCGGCCCCCGCTACAAGACGTACTGACGCGCTCTGAGAGCGCTCTCAGAGACGTGGGGCCTCGGACACGAGACCTCTCGTCCCCTCGGCACCATCCGCACCGCACCGGAGGTGTTTCCTTGAGATCGACCCCCACCTGGCCCGTCCGGCCGTCCCGCCGTACCGCGCGCACACCGGTCCTCGCCACCCTGCTCGCCCTGACCGTGGCCCTGGCCGGCTTCGTCGGCGTGACGGGCGCGGGAACCGCGCGCGGCGCCGTACCGCCGGCTCCCGGCTGGACCCTGCAATGGAGCGACGACTTCAACGGCGCGGACCGCACCCCGCCCTCCGCCGCCAACTGGATCACGGACACCGGCCACAGCTACCCCGGCGGTCCCGCGAACTGGGGCACCGGCGAGGTCCAGAGCTACACCGCCAACCCCGACAACCTGAGCCTCGACGGCAACGGGAATCTCCGTATCACCCCGCTCAGGGACGGCGCGGGCAATTGGACCTCGGGCCGGATCGAGACGCAGCGCTCGAACTTCAAGCCCCCGGCCGGCGGCACCCTGCGCATCGAGAGCCGTATCCAGATGCCGAATGTGACGGGGAACGCCGCGCTCGGCTACTGGCCCGCTTTCTGGGCGCTCGGCTCACCGTACCGGGGCAATTACTGGAACTGGCCCGGCATCGGTGAATTCGACATCATGGAGAATGTCAACGGCATCAATTCCGTATGGGGCGTCCTGCACTGCGGGGTGAGCCCGGGCGGCCCCTGCAACGAGTCCACCGGCCTCGGCGCCAGCCGCGCCTGCCCGGGGGCGAGCTGCCAGTCCGCGTTCCACACCTACCGCTTCGAGTGGGACCGCGCGGCCACCCCGAACGAGCTGCGCTGGTACGTGGACGACCAGCTCTTCCACACCGTACGGCAGAACCAGATGGACGCCGCGAGCTGGGCGAACATGACGGACCACGCCGGCTACTTCATCATCCTCAACGTGGCGGTCGGCGGTGCCTTCCCCAACGCGCTGGGCGGCCAGACCCCGACGGCCGAGACCGTGCCCGGCCGTCCGATGCTGGTCGACTACGTGGCCGTGTGGTCGCGCGGCGGCACGTCCGAGCCCCCGCCGACCGACCCGCCGCCGTCCGGGTCCTCGCAGCTGTACGCGCGCGCCGGAGGCGGCCTGGGCGACTCCACCGGCTCGGCGTCGACGGCCTCCCTGGCCTCGGCGGGCGGCGGGAACTACGACGGTACGGCGCACAACCCGCAGGTCTTCACCTCGGGCCCGATCACCCGGAAGTACAACGGCGGCGCGACGCAGTTCGACCTCTTCGTGGACGCGGGCAGGACCGTGGGCAACGGACAGCAGGTCCGGGTGAGTTACGACCGTACGGGCGACGGCACGTGGGACCGCACGGAGACGTACCGGTACTTCGCCACCGACCCCGAACCCGGATACGAGCACTACACGCAGGCGAGCGGGCAGGCGTCGGCCACCGGGTCGCAGGGTGACCTGGTGAACGGCAAGGTGCGGGTGGAGGTGTGGAACGCGATCGGCAACGGCGCGAGCACACTGGGCATCGGCAACCAGTCGGTGGTGCGCATCCCGTTCGGCTGACGGCCGGACCGACGGGCCGGTCCGGCCGGTACGGGACGTCTCCGCCCGTACTGGCCGTACCGGCCCTCGCCCGGTGCGGCGGCTCGGGCCCGCCGCCGTCGGGAGCGCCGGTCAGCGGCACGCGGCGACGTCGTCCGCCGTGCCGGGACTGGCCGCCGCCCGCACCTGGGTGAAGTTCGCCAGGAACGCGTCGTACACGGACGGTGTGGTCACGCGCAGCATCGCCTCGTCGTTGTCGCGCAGTGCGGGCCCGCTCCAGTTGTGGCTGCCGGTGAACACGAGCTTCGACCGCTCCCCCGCGTACATGCCGTCGATCATCATGTTCTTGGAGTGGACGATCCGGTTGGGCGTGTCCTTGTCCGCGTCGTGGTCGTGCTGGTAGCAGCGGACGGTCAGGCGGCTCTGCCCGTGCAGGGCGTTCCAGGTCCCGCTGTCGGTCTCGCTGTAGACGAGATCGACCGCGCACCCCTCGGCCGCCTTGGCGCGCAGCGCGTCGGCCACGCCCTGCCGGGTGACCTTGAGCATGGCGGCGCGGATCACCGTACGGTGCGAGCCGGCCGAGTCCGTCCACGTACAGCCCACGTTGTCCAGCGTGTTCACGACCGTGTCGCTGGCGTCCGTCGTACCGGCGCGCGGGAAGAAGTAGACCTTGTAGTCGCCGGCGTTGGCGTACGTGTACGACCAGTTGGCCCGGTCCTGCCTGCCGAGCTTGACGAAGTAGTCGCTGTACGCGGAGTGGAGCGCGGCGTTCCCGGCGACGACGACGGCGCTGTTCCAGTAGCGCGCGTAGTTGGACGGGGTGAGGTTGGAGGACGTCTGGAGGACGACCTGCCGGGCCGCGCCGCCGCCGACGCTGCTGAAGAGCAGGAACTTGTTGTGGTTGATGCCGCCGCCCGCCGAACCGAGACAGGACCGTCCGGCGGCGCACAGCCTCACGTACGACGACGCCGAGATGTCGGTGCCGAGCGCGGCCTTGAGGGTGTTGTACGAGACGGCCGGGTTCGCGACGTCGGCGCTGACCGTCGACTCGTCCAGGACCACCTGCACCTTGACGGAGCGGTCCCGGTGCGCGGCCACGAGGTCCTGGGCGACCGTGTTGTCCCACAGGTGGTACAGCCCCATGCGGATGGTGGACCCTTCGTCGGCGGCGGCGATCAGATCGCGGACCCGGTCACGGATCGCGTTCTGCCGGGCCGCGTCCGCCGAGGTCGGATCGTTGAAGACGGTCCCCATCGGCGGTACATCAGCGGCCGAGGCCCGGGCCACCGGGCCGGTGGCCCCGAGCCCGACGGCGGCAAGCACCAGAGCCGATCCCAAAGCGGTCATACGAGCACGTACGCGCGAGAACACCGCGTCTCCCCCCAGAGCGTCGATTGAGCTGTGAACATGCCCTTTTCCGCCCGTGACCCTACCGCCCCGGGAGTGCCGGGGGCAGGGGGCCGGGGCGGCGCTCTCTACAGGCGACGCGACGGGGCACAGGACCACGGCCTCCACCATTGAACTGAACGTTCCCCAATCCTATTTACATTGCCGCCACCATTTTTTAATTCGAGCGTGAACGTCCGCCAAGCGACAACGCCCTGACATGAAGGCGCCATTGAGTACCCGCACGGGTGAGAACACCCGATCTCTCTGGATTTCGCACCACTCGACCCGGGATAAAGGAGAAGAACATTTTCCCCGCCCAGAAGAGAGAGGGAACAATGTACGAACTGCGGAACAAGGCCAGGGCATTCGCCGTCGTCACGGCATTCGCGGTCGCGAGCGGCGGAGTCGTGGCGGCCACCTCGGCCACGGCCGAACCGGCCTCCGACGCCCCCCGTACCGTCTCGGCGCCACAGCCGGACGAGCACACGGCAGCGGTCAGGGCCCAGATCAAGAAGGGGCCGAACGCGATCGTCCGCAAGACCCCCACCCGCGACGGCGAGCAGTGGGGAATCATCTTCGACCAGGAGTTCGTCAACCTGGACTGCCATGTGATCCGGGACAAGATCAAGTGGTTCCGTATCTCCGGTCAGGGGCCGGACAGGTACATTCGCGCCTCGCTCGTCAAGGACGACCCGGTAACTCCGCGGTGCTAGTGCCCCTCCCGGCAACGTTTGCCCCGTCGCGGCACTAGTGACGACAATCCGGCGACGCGGGAAGGATCCGGGCTCGATTGCTCCCATCGGGCCTGCCTGAACGGCGGCGTCGTCGGCGCGACCGCGCGTCGGCGGCGCCGTTTCCGGTGGCGGGTTTCGCGCGTCCGCACCATGAGGTCATGGGGTGATGGCGGCGCCCGCCACCGGCCCGATCACCGGCCGGGCCGCCGCCCCGCGCCCGCACCGGATCGAGGCGGCCGCGGCTTGACCGATGATGTCCGACCCGTATGACAGTCTCCCTTGCCGTAACCGCCGAGCAGCGCGAGCAGCGCGAGCAAGAGGAGCCGTTCCCATGCGCATCCTGATCACCGAGTTCATCAGCCTGGACGGTGCCGTGCAGGCACCCGGCGGGCCCGACGAGGACACCGACGGCGGATTCGCGCACGGTGGCTGGTCTCACGCCTTCTTCGAACCGGAGGTGGTGGGCGGCGCGTTCGACGGCGCGCTCGCCGACGCCGAGGCGTTGCTGTTCGGGCGCCGCACCTGGCAGACGATGGCCGCCGCCTGGCCGGAGCGGGCCGGTGACCCGTTCGCCGACCGGATGAACGCGATCCCGAAGTACGTGGTGTCCACCACCCTCGGCGACGACGAGCTGACGTGGAACAACACCACGCGCGTCCCCGGCGCCGAAGCCGTCGCCCGTATCCGGGAACTGCGCGGGACCCAAGGCGGCGACCTGGTGGTCATGGGCAGTCCCACGCTCGTCCGCACCCTCCTGCGCGAGGGTCTGGTGGACGAGCTCCGGCTCGTGGTCATGCCGGTGCTGCTCGGCGGCGGCAAGACGATCTGGCCCGACGACGCCACGCTGCGCACGCTGGAGCTGGTCTCCACGACCACCAGTGACACGGGCGCGAACGTGTGCATCTACCGGCCGGCGGCCGCCGGGTAGCAGCCGCCCCGCGGGCACCGGCCGGACGGAGCCGGCCGGGCCCGTGGGAACGCCCGCCGCCACTCGGCCGCTCAGGAGGCGGCGGCGTTGCGCCATACGGTGAGGTCCACGCTGACGAACCGGCTCGGTGACTCCTTCGGCGCGAACTCGCGCACGGTGACCAGGCCGTAGTGCCCCGAGCCGGTTTTCACGCAGATCCGGGACCCCTTGCTGAGGGTTTCCCGCGGGATGGCCGTGGTGTACCGGGTGTTGGCGCGGCAGCCGGCCAGGGAACCCGGCTCACCGGAGTCCAGCAGCGCCATGGTGTTGTCGGACCTGTTGGTGGCGACCGTCTCATCCTCGAAGAGGTCGATCGAGTACCCGAAGTCCCCTTCGTAGTTCACGTCAACGTCCTCCGGGCGCGGCGGCTCGTCCGCGAAGGTCACCGAGTAGCCCTCGGGAATGCTGAGGTTCTTGTACACGGCCCCCTTCGGATCCGCCGGAGCCTTGGGCTTTCCGCCGGAGTCACCAGCGTCCGAAGCCGCTCCCGAAGCCTCCCCGGAAGCCGTCCCGCCGGGCTGCGACGCGCCGCCCCGCCCACTGTCCTTCGCGCTCTCCGAGCCGTTGTCGGCACCGTACTGCCCGGCTGCGTAGGCGCCGCCGCCGATGAGCGCGCCGACGGCCACCGCCGCGACGATCAGCCCGGCACGGTTCCGCTTGCGGGAGGGCTGGGGCGGCACCGTCCCCGGGTACCCCGGGAAGGCACCGGGCGCCGGATACCCGGCGGCCGACGGGTAGGTGTGACCGCCCGCCACAGCGGGACGCGCGGACTGCGGATGTGCTGGCCGGGGAGCTACCGGCTGCGCGGGTACGGGCTGGGTCGGCGGATGAACCGCCGGTGGGCGGGGGGTGTTCGCCGGCCCGGCCGTCTGCGTCTGGGGATAAGCGGGCGGCGGGGTCGGGGCCGCCGCCCGCGTCGGCGGATGAACCGGCTGCGGCGGCGGGGTCGGGGCCGCGGCCTGGGTGAGGTCGGCGGCGTAGGAGGACGGCAGCCAGCCGTCCGGACGGCGCAGCGCCGGATCCTGGGACGCCCGGCCGCACCATTCGATGATCCTGGCGGGGGACGGCCGCAGCGTCACGTCCTTGCTGAGGCACCCGGTGACGATCTCGCGCAGTTCGTCCGGCAGCCGGGACAGGTCCGGGTCCTCGTGCACGATCCGGTAGAGCACCCCGTGCGAGGGCCCGTCGCCGAAGGCGGCGGCGCCCGTCGCGGCGAAGACCGCGATCTGGCCGAGCGCGAACACATCGGTCGCCTCGGTGCAGTTCGCGCCCGTCGCCTGCTCGGGCGACATGAAGGACGGGGTACCGATACTGGCGCCCGTACCGGTGAGCGCGGTGGTGTCGGCGGCCCGTGCGATACCGAAGTCGATGACGCGCGGGCCGTCGGCCGCGAGCAGCACGTTGGAGGGCTTGAGGTCACGGTGGACGATGCCCGCGCCATGGATGACCTGCAACGCCTCGGCGATCCCGGCCACGAGCAGGAGAACGCTCGCCACCGGCATCGCGCCGTGCGCCTCGACCGCCGCGTGCAGGGAGGGCCCCGGTACGTAGGCGGTGGCCAGCCAGGGGTGCGGGCCCTCGGTGTCGCTGTCGATCACGGGCGCGGTGTAGAGGCCCTGCACGCGCTGGGCGGCCCGCACCTCCCGCTGGAACCGGCGGCGGAATTCCGCGTCCTCGGCGAACTCCGGGCGGATCACCTTGATCGCCACCGGGCGCCCGCCGGGCGTGTAGGAGAGATACACCTTCCCCATGCCACCGGCGCCGAGCCGGGCACTGAGCACGTACCCGGCCACGGTACGGGGATCGTCCTCGCCCAGTGGCTGGAACACCTCCGAATCCCCGGCCGAGGCGCCCCCTCCGTCGGCGCGCAGCGGTTCCCGCTGATGTTCCGTCATGGTCTCCCCCGAGTTTTTCTTTATTCGCCGCTTAGGTCGCTGAGCCTACCGAAGCTCGGTGCGGGCACGGCCATGGCGTCGGCGAGGTGCGCGGCGGCGCGGCTTTCGACACGTACGGCCCGGAGCCGGAGAACTCGCGCGAATCACGCGCCGTCGTCCGGAACTGCTCCGGCCCGGTACCGCGTCTCCGCTGTCACACGCCAACCGCAGGGGGAAGCATGACACGTTGGAAGCGGACAGCCACAAGCATCACCGCGCTCGCCGCGATCGGCACGGCGGGCATCGCCGCCGCCGCGCCCGCCGCCTTCGCCGCCGGGCCCGCGAGGTCCTGGGGCCCGTTCACCGACTCCGCGGCCGTCAAGAAGGCATACAGCCTGTGCCAGGACTTCGGAGCGAACGGCGTCAAGGCGAAGAAGTGGCGCAGTTACACCTGCGAGGTCGAAGCGGGCAAGGTCGGCGACTACGTCAGCCTGTACGTCAAGGTCTGAGCGCGGACAGCCCGTCGGAACGTCGCGGCGGCGCCCGGCCGGGTGTCGCCGCCCGTGCCTTTGGTGTGGTGTGTTGCGTCAGGGGGCTGATCGGACACACGCGTGTCCGTCCGGTCCCGCTCCGGCCGGAACCAGCACGATGCCGAGTCGTGCCGGTGCGGCTCGCGCCGACTCTGCCTCAATTCGCCCATATGGGTGACGATCCGGTGCGGGGCCACCAGGCGGCCATATGGTTCGACCACGTCATCTCCGACGAGTCGTAGCCATTCGCGCACGGACCGGCATATACGGGAATCGAGGGCGGTACGTATGCCCGGGTACCTGTCCCCTCAGCATCTGCCCCTCGTCGACGTGCGCGCTCACCCGCCCGCCCTGGAGTACGCGATGACCGAAGTCACCGAAACACCCGCCCCGACCTGTCCGTTCGATTTCAGCGAGGGGCTGGACTTCGATCCGGTGCTCGCCGACCTCGCCCAGCGCCCCATCACTCGCATCCGGCTGCCCTACGGAACGGCCGACGCCTGGCTGGTCACCGGGTTCGAGGGGGTCCGGCAGGTGACGACCGACCACCGGCTCAGCCGGGCCGGGATCATGGGACACGACTATCCGCGGCTGACGCCGGAGCCGATCGTCTCCCCCGAGTCGGTCAACGTGATGGACCCGCCGCGCAGCGCCCGGCTGCGCCGACTGGCCTCGCAGGCGTTCACCAAGCGGCATGTGGACCGGATGCGGCCCGCCATCGAGTCCATCGCGGACTCGCTCCTCGACGAGATGGCCGAGCGGGGCGCACCGGCCGACCTCGTGCACCACCTGTCGGACCGGCTGCCCCAGCACACGATCTGCGAACTGCTCGGCATCCCGGCCCAGGACCGGCCCCTGATGCAGGATTACGCGCACCGC
Organism: Streptomyces hebeiensis; assembly: GCF_052983195.1. Lineage (NCBI taxonomy): Bacteria > Bacillati > Actinomycetota > Actinomycetes > Kitasatosporales > Streptomycetaceae > Streptomyces > Streptomyces hebeiensis. The sequence continues at coordinate 5,640,486 of NZ_CM129812.1, read as the reverse complement.
CTGCTGGCCACGGCCCCCGAGGCACGCAAGGCCGCGGCGGGCGCCAAGGCGAGTCTGCGGGAGTACTTCGGCGAGCTGGTGCTCGAGCGCCGGCGCGCCCCGGGTGAGGACCTGCTCAGCGCGCTGGCCGCCGCCAAGGACGGGGACGACGTCTTCGACGACCAGGAGCTGGCCGTCATGGCGCTCACGCTCATGCTGAGCGGGCACGACACGGCGACCTGCGAGATCAGCAACATCTCGTACCTGCTGCTGACCCGCCCCGAGCTGATGGCCCGGCTGCGGGAGAGGCCCGAGACGCTGACACAGGTCCTGGACGAGCTGCTGCGTTACATCCCCTTCCGCAAGGGGGTGGGGATCCCGCGGGTGGCCCTGGAGGACCTGGAGCTGCTGGGCGCGCGGATCAAGGCCGGCGACTTCGTGCACGTCTCGTACCTGACGGCCAACCGAGACCCGGAGCGGTACGCCGACCCGGACGTGATCGACGTGGACCGGCCGCCGAGCCCGCACATGACGTTCGGCTGGGGCGGACACCGCTGCATCGCCGCCCCCCTCGCCATGGCGGAGCTGGAGACGACCATCGGACGGCTGGTGGCCCGCTTCCCCGCGCTGCGGCTCGCGGTGCCCGCCGAGGAGGTGCGCTGGGACACGGAGACGATCCGGCGCTTCCCGCACGAGCTGCCGGTCGCCTGGTAGGACGCCGGCCGGGAGCCGGCAGGCAGCCGGCCGGGGGCGGGGCCGGGGGCTCGTACGGGTGATCGGCCCGATGGTCCCGCCGGACAGCGGGCCGACTACGATCTGGGCAGGTCCGGCACCGCGGTCCGGCAGGCGATTCCGGAGATCCCGCGGGGCGGGGCCGCCGAGCACCCGGCGTCGAAGGGAACGAACCACATGTCACGGCCCATCACCGTCGTCACGGGCGGCAGCCGGGGTATCGGCGCCGCGACCTGCCGCCGGCTGGCGGCGGACGGGCACGACATCGTTCTCGCCCACATCGCGAACAGCGCGGCGGCGGAGGAGACGGCGACGGCCGTACGGGCGGCGGGGGCGCGTTGTGTCACGGTGCGGGCGGACACCTCCGACGAGGCGGACGTGGAACGGCTCTTCGCCACCGCCGCGGCCGAACTCGGGCCGGTGACGGGGCTGGTGAACAACGCGGGCGTGACCGGCCCGCTCGGCGGGCTCGCGGAGGCCACCACGGAGAACCTGCGCCGGGTCGTGGAGGTGAACCTGCTGGGCTATCTGTTCTGCTGCCGCCGGGCCGCCCGGGACATGACGGCGCTCGGCATGGGCGCGATCGTCAACGTCTCCTCGGCCGCCGCGACGCTGGGCAGCCCCGGGGAGTACGTCCACTACGCGGCGACCAAGGCGGCGACGGACGCGCTGACGGTCGGTCTGGCGAAGGAACTCGGCCCGGCGGGCGTCCGGGTCAACGGGGTGGCTCCCGGCGTCATCGACACCGGGATTCACGCCGCGATGGGTGACCCGGACCGTCCCGCACGGGTCGCGTCCCGCATCCCGCTCGGCCGGGCGGGCGAACCGACCGAGATCGCCGGGGCCGTGGCCTGGCTGCTCTCGCCGGACGCCTCGTACACCACGGGTACGGTCATGCGGGTCTCCGGCGGACTCTAGTGCCCCTCCCGGCAACGTTTGCCCCGTCGCGGCACTAGGGCGTGTTTCGAAAGTAGCGCCGTCCGCCCGTAGGGCGGGCTCGCGGCGTCTGGTGCGTGCGATCGCGAGGCGGAGGATCGGCGTCGTCGATGGACCGGACGTACTTGGACGACTCCGACAACGCAGCGAGCGTGCGTGCCAGGCGTCGCGAGCCAGGCGGGACTTTCGAAACGCGCCCTAGTGCCGGGAGGGGCACTAGAAGGCCGGCACACCGGGCGCGGGAGCCGGTCCGTCGCCCGACGGTGCCGTCAGGCGCCCCGCATCAACAGCGAGCGGAGGATGAGCGAGAGACCGTAGTCGAAACGCTCGTCGAACGTTCCGCTCTCGAAGTGGCCCACCACCCGGTTCAGCGCGGGATAGCTCACCGGCCCCACCGCCCCGCCCAGCCGGTGGCCGCCCGCCTCCGGCGCGGCCTGCTCCTCCTGGACCAGGCCCAGGACGAAGTAGATGACGGTGAAGCAGGCCCACGCCGCCTCCCGCTCGGAGAGTCCGCCGTCGAGCAGCGCCCGTACGACCTCCTCGGCCGCGCCCAGCGTGGCGGGCTCGGCGACGTACGTACCGGCCACGACCGCCGCACCGTCGCGGTGGGCCAGCAGGGCACGCCGGTAGCGGTGGGCGAGTTCGCGCACCCGCGCCTCGCACGGCTCGGGCAGGTCGTCCAGCGAGACGCCTGCCACGATCGCGTCCGCCATCAGGTCCAGCAGGCGTGCCTTCGACTTGGCGTGCCAGAGCACCGTGTTCATCCGCACACCGAGACGCTCGGCGATGGCGCGCATCGAGACCGCGTCCATCCCCTTCTCGTCGAGCAGCTCCAGCGCCGCCCGCACCACGGTGGCGGTGTCGAGCCGCGCCTTGGCCGAGGCGCCCGAGGAGGCGGTCGACTGCCTTTTGGTCACTGACCTAGTCTACTGTCACAGCCATCATTGGTCACCGACCAAGAGAGGTCACGCATGCACCGGGCCCCGGCCGAACGGCTGTCGGGGCTCTCGGTCACGTATCCGCCCGCGCACGGGACGGCAGGGCGGGGGACGGCAGCGCGGGGGACGGCGGGGCCCGGGGCCGCGGCGGCGGTGGACGTCACGGCTGGACGGAGCGGACGACCGCGCGCAGGCCATCACGCGGACCGGCCCGCACGGAAGCGTCTCCGTGCGGGCCGGTCCTTGGCGGGGCCACGGGTGTGGGGAAAGCACCCGACCCCGCTCATTCGCGAAGGTTCATGCGGTTGTCCGGGACTGGTGTGTCCGGGACCCGGGGCCTCAGACCCCGGCCTTGTCCCTGCCCCTGCCCTTGTCCAGGTCGGCGCCGGCAGGCTCCACCGGGGCGGGGGCGTCGGCCTCGGCGGGCCCGCCGTGACCGTCGTCCACCAGGGTCTTCTCGTCGAACGGGATCTTCCCGGCCAGCACCTGCTCCGCCCGCTCCTTGTCGAACTCCTTCGTCCACGTGCCGATCAGGACCGTGGCGACCGCGTTGCCCGCGAAGTTCGTCATGGCGCGCGCCTCGCTCATGAAACGGTCGATGCCGACGATCAGGCCCACGCCGTCGACCAGCTCCGGCCGGTGCGACTGGAGGCCGCCGGCCAGCGTGGCCAGGCCGGCGCCGGTGACGCCCGCCGCACCCTTGGACGCGATGATCATGAACAGCAGGAGCGAGAGCTGCTCGCCGATGGAGAGCGGGTCGCCCATGGCCTCGGCGATGAAGAGGGAGGACATCGTCAGGTAGATGGCGGTGCCGTCCAGGTTGAACGAGTAGCCGGTCGGCACGGTGATACCGACGACGGGCTTGCTCACGCCGACGTGCTCCATCTTCGCGATCAGACGCGGCAGCGCCGACTCGGAGGAGGAGGTGGAGAGGATCAGCAGGAACTCGCGGCCCAGGTACTTCAGCAGCGAGAGGATGTTGATGCCCGAGACCACCCGGAGCAGCGCGCCCAGCACGAGGAAGACGAAGAGGGCACAGGTGACGTAGAAGCCGATCATGATCATGGCCAGCGACTTCAGCGCGTCGAGGCCCGTCTCGCCGACGACCGCCGCGATGGCGCCGAAGGCACCCACCGGCGCGGCCCACATGATCATGGCGAGGATCCGGAAGACCAGCCGCTGGATGTGCCCGATGCCGCGCAGGATGGGCTCGCCCGACGAGCCCATGGCCTGGATGGCGAAGCCCGCGAGCAGCGCGATCAGCAGCGTCTGGAGGACGGAGCCCTCGGTGAAGGCCGAGACCATCGTCGTCGGGATGATGCCGAGCAGGAAGTCCGCGGTGGACTCGCTCGCGCCGCCCGCCTGGGCGGCGCCCGCACTCCGGGCGGCCTCCGTGATGTGCAGGCCGGAGCCCGGCTCCAGGATGTTGCCGACGACCAGGCCGATGGCGAGCGCCACGGTCGACATGATCATGAAGTAGCCGAGGGCGAGCCCGCCCACGGCGCCGACCTTCGCGGCCTTCCTGACCGATCCGACGCCCAGCACGATGGTGCAGAAGATGACCGGGGAGATCATCATCTTGATGAGGTCGACGAAGCCGGTACCGAGCGGCTTCAGCTCGACAGCCACACCGGGAGCCGTGAAGCCCACGAGAATGCCGAGCAGTACAGCGGCGATCACCGCGATGTACAGGTAGTGGGTACGGTCCCGTTTTGCAGCGGCCACGGGTCCTCCTTGACTCGTCCCTGGCGTGACCCCCGGTCCCTGTCCCGGATTCCCTGTCCCGAAGGGGGTCCCGAGGACTATCCACCACAGTTGTGACGCCGGTCACCCTTACGTTCATTTCGTTCATATGAATCCGGCCAGGCATTCTTGTTGCATGCACCTGCCCCGACCGCGCAGCCTCGCCGGTCAGCTGTTCGCCATGCAGGTCGTGCTCGTCGCGGCCGTGGTGGCCGGATGCGCTCTGTTCGCCTACCTCACGGGCCGCGACCAGGCGGAGGACTCGGCGCGCAAGGAGGTGCTCGCCGCGGCGCACTCGCTGGCCGATTCCCCCTCTGTACGGGAGGCCATCCGCGAGCCCGATCCGACCGCCCGCCTCCAGCCGTACGCGGAGCGGGTGCGGCACGACACCGGCATCGACTTCATCACGATCATGAACCCGAAGGGGATCCGCTGGACTCATCCCGACCCGGACGAGATCGGGATGCGCTTCCTGGGCCGTACGGAGCAGGCGCTGCGCGGCAAGACCTTCACCGAGACCTACACCGGCACGCTCGGCCCCTCCATACGGGCCGTGACACCGGTCAGGGACGGCGGCAGGATCACCGGCCTGGTCAGCGTCGGCATCACGGTGGACCGGGTGTCCTCGCAGGTGACGCGGCAGGTCAAGATGGTGTCGCTGATGGCGGGCGGGGCGCTCGTCCTCGGCGGCGCGGGTACGTACGTGATCAACGCGAGGCTGCGCCGGCACACCCACGGCATGAACGCGACCGAGCTGAGCCGGATGCACGACTACCACGAGGCCGCGCTGCACGCCGTCAGCGAGGGACTGCTGATGCTCGACGGCGGACGGAGAATCGCGCTGATGAACGACGGGGGCCGGGAGCTGCTGGGGCTGGACGAGTCCGCCGTGGGCCGCCCGGTCGCGGAGCTGGGCCTGCCCGCGTCGCTGACCGGCGCGCTGCTGGCCTCCGAGCCGCGTACGGACGAGGTGCACCTGACCGCCGACCGGGTCGTGGTGGTCAGTACGCGTCCGGTGGTGGGCGGCGAGCGGCACGGCACGGTGGTCACCCTGCGCGACCACACCGAGCTCCAGGCGCTCTCCGGCGAGCTGGACTCCGAGCGCGGTTTCACCCAGGCACTGCGTTCACAGGCGCACGAGGCGGCCAACCGCCTGCACACGGTCGTCTCGTTGATCGAACTGGGCCGGGTGGAGCAGGCGGTGGACTTCGCCACGGCGGAGCTGGAGCTGGCGCAGGCGCTCACGGACCGGGTGGTCGCGGCGGTCGGCGAACCCGTCCTCGCGGCGCTGCTGCTGGGCAAGGCGGCCCAGGCCAACGAGCGCGGGGTGGAGCTGGTGCTGACGGACGAGAGCCGGATCGACGACGGAGTGCTGCCGGCGTCGCTGCCGGACCGCGACCTGGTGACCATCCTCGGCAATCTGATCGACAACGCGGTGGACGCGGCGCAGGGCAGCGAGGGCGCGCGGGTCACGGTGACCGCGCTGGCCGACGACGGGGAGCTGCTGCTGGGCGTGCGGGACACGGGCGCGGGGGTGGAACCGGCCGCGATGGACGACGTCTTCCGGCGCGGCTGGTCGACGAGGGGACCCGGGCGCGGGCTGGGCCTGGCGCTCGTCCGGCAGGCCGTGCACAGGGCGCGGGGGACGGTGACGCTGGCGCGGGGCGCGGAGGGCGGTGCGGAGTTCACCGTACGGCTGCCGCTGGACGGCCGCCGGGGACCGGCGGCGACCGTTCCGTCCGGCGCGGCGACGCCCGCGACCGTGACAACCGCGGCCGCGGCCGCGGCCGGCATGACGGAAACAGGCGGCGCGCACGTGGACGGCACGGACGGGTCGGACGGCACGGACGGGTCGGACGGCGCGCAGGTGGACGGCGCGGGTACGGAGGTGCGGCCATGAGCATGGACGCGCAGGGTCCGTCGGGCTCGTCGGTACCGTCGAGCGGTGCGCAGGGTGCCGCCGGACCGTCGAGCGGTGCGCAGGGTGCCGCCGGACCGTCGAGCGGTGCGCAGGGTGCCGCCGGACCGTCGGGCGCGTCGAACGCGCCCGGCCGCCCCGGGCCCTCGGGGCCCTCCGGCAGCCCCATCAGGGTGCTGGTGGTCGAGGACGACCCGGTCGCGGCCGACGCCCATCAGCTGTACGTGGGCCGCGTACCCGGGTTCAGCGTCGAGGGCGTCGCCCACTCGCGCGTGGCGGCCGGCCGGCTGCTGGACCGTACCGACATCGACCTGATCCTGCTCGACCTCTACCTCCCCGACGGCCACGGCCTCCAGCTGCTGCGCAGCCTGCGCGCGGCGGGGCACCACGCGGACGTCATCGCCGTGACCTCGGCGCGGGACCTCACGGTCGTACGGGAGGGGGTCTCGCTGGGCGTGGTGCAGTACGTCCTCAAGCCCTTCACCTTCGCCACCCTGCGGGACCGGCTCACGCGGTACGCCGAATTCCGCGCGGCGGCCGGGGAGGCGAGCGGTCAGGAGGAAGTGGACCGGGCCCTGGGCGCCCTGCGCGCGCCGCAGCCGTCCTCGCTGCCCAAGGGCCTGAGCGCGCCGACGCTCGAGGCGGTGACCCGGACGCTGCGCTCGTCGGTCGAGGGACTGACGGCGGCCGAGGCGGGCGCCCTGGCGGGGATCTCACGGATCACGGCACGCCGGTATCTGGAGCACCTGGTCGCGAGCGGCCGGGCGGAGCGGAGTCCGCAGTACGGGCACGTGGGGCGGCCCGAGTTGCAGTACCGGTGGGTCTCGACGACGCGCTGAACCGAGGCGCTGAGCCGACGCGCGCGCCGACCGGATCCGCGCGGACCTGACTGACCTCCCCCGGCCCGGACGGCGCGGTATACGCACGGGTGCGTGCCGCGTGCACCCGTGCGGCGCACGGCGGGACCGGTGCGCCAGGGGGCGGCAACTCCTCTCCCCTGCAAGGGGATTGACCTTCCTCCCGGCCCGGTCCTACGGTCGCCGAGCGGCCCGTGGCGGCTCAGCGGCTCGGCGGGCGGCTCCCAGCGGCTCAGGAGGACGTCGTGCCCGTGCGCCCCACCGCCCCACTGTTCCTCGCCGGCGTGCTCGCCGCCTGTTCCCTCGCCACCGGGTGCGGTGGCGGGTCGGGCGGCGATCCGGACACGGTGAAGGTCGCGTACAACCGCTCCACCGACAACAAGGTCCGGTTCAAGGACGCGTTTCTGGAGTCCGTGAAGAAGCAGTTCGAGCGGGCGCACCCGGGCAAGAAGGTCCGGCTCGTCCCCATCCAGGCGCCGGACAACGACTACGCGACCAAGGCGCAGCAGATGATGCGGTCGCCGAAGACCGCGCCGGATCTGGTCTACGAGGACACGTTCCGCGTCAACGCCGACATCGAGGCGGGCTACCTGCGGCCGTTGGACGACTACCTGGCGAAGTGGCCCGCCTGGGGGCAGTTCGTCGACACGGCTAAGGCGGCGGCGCGGGCGCGGGACGGCAAGACGTACGCCGTGCCGGACGGCACGGACACGCGGGGCCTGTGGTTCAACAAGAAGATCTTCGCGCGGGCGGGCCTGCCGGCCGACTGGCGGCCCAGGACCTGGGCGGAGGTCCTGGACGCGGCGCGCACGGTCAAGCGGAAGGTTCCGGGCGTCATCCCGCTGAACGTCTACACCGGCAAGGCGGCGGGCGAGGCGGCCGTCATGCAGGGCTTCGAGATGCTGCTGTACGGCACCGGGGAGCGGGGCGAGGACCCGCTGTACGACGCGAAGGCCAAGAAGTGGGTGGTGGGCGGCAAGGGCTTCCGTGACGCGCTCGGGTTCGTCCGCACCGTGTACGCGGAGAAGCTCGGCCCCGAGGTCTCCGACGCGCTGGACCCCAATGTCGGTACGCGCGTGGGCACGGAGTGGTTCCCGGAGGGGAAGCTGGCGATCTCGCTGGACGGTTCCTGGCTGGGCCAGTTCTGGCTGGAGGGGGGATCCAAGGGCTGGCCCGACTGGGCGGAGGAGCTGGGGCAGGCGGCGATGCCCACGCGCACCGGCCGGCCGCCGGGGAAGGTGTCGATGTCGGGCGGCTGGGCGTGGGCGATCCCGCGGCGGGCGAACAACCCGGATCTGGCGTGGGAGTTCCTGAAGACGATGCAGACGAAGGACAACGCGGTCCGGTGGGACATCGTCGACGCGCAGGTCGCGGTGCGCGAGGACGTGGCCGCCGACCGCCGCTACCAGACGTCGATGCCGGGCATCGAGTTCTTCACCGGCCTGGTGCGGCACACGCACTACCGCCCGGCGCTTCCGGTGTATCCGCAGGTCTCGGCGGCGATCGGCGAGGCGATGGAGACGGTGACGACGGGCGACGGCTCGCCGGAGCAGGCGGCGAAGGAGTACGACGCCCAGTTGACGACGCTGGTGGATGGCGCGGTGGTGAAACGGTGAGGCGGCAGGGCGCCATCCACGGTGGTGAGGCGGGAGGACGTCGCGGTGGTGCGGTGAGGCGGGGGGACGCCGCGGTGGGACGCGCGTGACGGGGGCCGCCGCCCCGGCGCGCGACGCCGGCGCGCTGACCACCGGACCCGCCGGGGCCCGGCGCGCACGGTGGCGGTTCCTGCGCTGGCTGCCCCTCGCGCCCGCCACCGTCCTGCTGCTGCTCTTCCTCGCGGGCCCCATCGTCTACTGCGTCTGGATCGCCTTCACCGACGCCCAGCTGACCGGCTCCGCCGGTGCCGGCTTCGTGGGCCTGGCCAACTTCCGGCGCGCCTTCGCCGACGCGGACTTCCGTAACGCGGTCCTGCTCACCCTCGTGTTCACCGTCGTCTCCTCGATCCTCGGCCAGAACACGCTCGGCCTGGCCCTGGCCGGGCTGATGCGCGCCGCCTCGCGCCCGGTCCGTACGCTCACCGGCGCGCTGGTGATCGCCGCGTGGGTGCTGCCGGAGATCGTCGCGGCGTTCCTCCTCTACGCGTTCTTCCGCCGGGAAGGCACCCTGAACGCGATCCTGGACCAGCTCCATCTCCCCTCCCAGAACTGGCTGTTCACCCTGCCGATCCTGGCGGTGTCCTTCGCCAACGTCTGGCGCGGCACGGCGTTCTCGATGCTGATCTACTCCGCCGCGCTCGCCGAGATCCCCCGGGACGTCACCGAGGCGGCGCAGGTGGACGGAGCGGGCGGGGTGCGGCGGGTCTGGCACATCACCCTGCCGTTGATCCGCCGCTCCATCGGCACGAACCTGATGCTCAACACCCTCTCGACGCTCTCCGTCTTCGGCCTGATCTGGGCGATGACGCGCGGCGGCCCCGGCAACCGCAGCCAGACGCTGCCGGTGTTCATGTACGACCAGGCGTTCCTCAAGAGCCTGATCGGTTACGGGACGGCGGTGGCGCTGCTCCTGCTGCTCGTCGGCGCGCTGTTCTCGCTGGTCTACCTGCGGCTGATGAAGGTGGAGGTGTGACGTGCCGGGCCCACGCGCCGGGGGCGGACGCTTGCCGAACCGGCACCGCCGCGGCCGCCTCGCCGCCGACGGGGCCCTGCTGCTGACCGCGGCGGCGTTCGCCCTGCCGCTCCTCTGGCTGGTGCTCGCCTCCGTGGACGGCGAAGCGGACCTGCGCGTACGGGCGCCCGCCTCCCCCACCACGGACAACTACGCGGCCGTCCTCACCGACGAGATCACGTTCACGCCGATGCTCAACAGCCTGATCCTGTGCGGCGGCGCGACCCTGCTGACGGTGGTCTGCGCGGCCCTCGCGGCCTATCCGCTCTCCCGCTACCGTTCGCGCCTGACCCGGCCGTACCTGCTGACGATCCTGTTCACCACCTGCCTGCCGATCACGGCGGTCATGGTCCCGGTGTACGGACTGTTCGTCCAGGTCGATCTGGTCGACACACTCCACGGCACGGCGCTGTTCCTGGCCACCTCCCAGCTCCCGTTCTCCATCTGGCTGATGAAGAACTTCATGGACGGCGTGCCCACGGTCCTGGAGGAGGCGGCCAGGACGGACGGCGCGTCCGGCCTCCAGACGCTGACCCGGGTGGTGCTGCCGCTCATGGGGCCGGGCCTCGCGGTGGTGACGATCTATACGTTCATCCAGCTCTGGGGCAACTTCTTCGTCCCGTTCATGCTGCTGCTCACGCCGGAGCAACTGCCCGCGTCCGTCTCGGTCTTCACGTTCTTCGGCAACTACGGGTCGGTGATCTACGGGCAGCTCGCGGCGTTCTCGGTCCTGTACTCGGCGCCGGTGCTGGTGCTGTACGTACTGATCTCGCGCCGCCTGGGCGGGGGCTTCGCCCTGGGCGGCGCGGTGAAGGGCTGAGAGCCGGGAAACGGCATCCCGGCCGGCCACCGGCCCTCGGCCCTCGCCCCTCAGCGGGGACGTTTCGGTGCCCCCCGGCGCGGCTTCCTCGCCAGGGCGGTCACGGAGGCGACGGTGAGGATCAGCCCCAGCGCCCCGATCCCCGCGCCCGCGAGGACGTCGCGCGTGTCCGCCCCCGCGCCCGCGCCGCCCACGGCGCCCGTGATGCCCGCGACGGACGCGAGGATGCCCAGGACGAGGGTCCGGTGATTGCTGAGGAAGGCCTCGAAAAACGTTCTGTTCGCCGGCCCGGCGTCCGGCCGGTCGCCTCGGGGTCCCATGTGTTCGCTCACTTCCAATGCACCTTGCCCGGATCCTTGGGGGCCATGATCTTCGCGTCGGGCCCCTCGGACGCGTGCTGGGCAGGCGTGTAGTAGAAGTCGAGCCCGGTCGCGACCACGGCGGCCGGAAAGCCGAAGACCTTCCCTCCGACGTTGCCCACCTTGTTCATCAGGGTCGGTTTGCGGTGCCGTCCGCCGCCGCCGGAGGTCGCCAACAACTCGGCCTCCATGCCCGCCAGGTACGCCGGCATACCGCCGAGGAAGTACGTCTTGGCGTCGGCCCACTTGCCTTTCTGGAGGCTGTCCGCGCTGTTCAGCCAGGACCGGTAGCCGAGGAACTCGGCCGCCGGTTTGAGGGTGCCGCTGCCGAACTTGCCCTTGGAGGCGTTGTCCAGCCTGGTCTGGATCTCCTGGTCGGAGATCTCCTTCAGCGAGATCTTCTCACCCGTCTGGCGCGCGCTCTGTTCACGGATCCGCCGCGCCTCCGCGAGACCCGTCGGAGCCGCCGGGAAGAATCCCGTGCCGTAACACTCGCTCAGCTCGCGCAGGGACCAGCGGAGGGTCGTATCGGCCTCCTCGGCGTCGTCGACGGCCTGCCGGGTCCTGGTCCGGTAGGACTCGACCGTGGGCTGGTACGACTTGTTCAGCGTCCCCAGCTGCTCGGGCTCCACCTTGTCGGCGTCCACGTACACCGAACCGTCGGCCGCGTTGAGCGAGAGATGTTCGTGGCCCGCGACCTCGTCCGCGATGTCGTCCAGCGCCTTCTTCGTCCTGCGGAACTCCTTGAGGCAGGCATGGAGGAAGGTGTGGATGCTCTTCGCTTCGGATGCCGCGTGGTCGATCTCGTACTCGAGGGCCTCGAGTTCGGTGCACGCCGCTTCCGCCGTGTCCCCCTTCCAGTCGGACTCCCGCAGCCCCTTGGCCACCTCGGTGCGGAACGTGCTGCCGGCCTCTCCGATCTGCCCGGGCAGCTTGCCCCAGGCGTCGACCGCCGTCGAGAACGTCGCGAGGTCGACGCCCCTCACGTCCTTGTACGTCAGCGTCACGCTTCCCCCTAGATGACGTCGCCGGGCTTGTACGTGTACTCCTTCTTGAAGGACTTCTTGCGCTCGTCCTCCTCGTCGTCGAAGGAGTCCGCCGCCGACCGCAGGGCCGTCGCCAGCCCGTCCTTGCCGATCTGGCCGGCCACGTACGCGGCGCCCTTCTTCCAGGAGGCGATGAAGTCCGCGAAGGCCTCGTCACACGAGAATCCCCTCATGGAGCCCGGCACCTCGGACGTCGTCGTCACGGCGCTCTTGTGGGCGTCCCGGAACTCCTTGGCCGCCTTGTTCTCGGCCTTGCCCGCGCGACCGCGCAGCACGGAAGGTGTCACATGCAGCTTCTTCTTCGTTCCCCGGTCGCCGCCACCGGCCGAGTTGAGCCGCGTTCCCACGTCCTGCTCCGCCTGGGCGTCGGCCTTGTGCCGGGCCCATTCCTCGTCAAAAGACATCAGTCCCCCGTTCGTCCGGCTACGGTGCGTCCGCCTCGAACAGCACAGCTGCGTGGCGGATGCACGCATACCCATGCACCGTAACCCGATGATCCGTTCGGGCGCACACTCCCCGGGAGCACCCTCGACCACCGCGCCGGAAGACGAACCGACCGTTCAACAGGTGCACCGAACCGCCACAAGACGAACCGACCGTTCAGCAGGAGCACGGAACCGGCACATGACGACGCGACGGTTCAACAGGCGCGCCGAACCGTCAGAAGACGGACTCCGCCTCGAACATCCGGTCCTCCGGCACCGTCTTGAGCTGCGTCACCGCCTCCGCCAGCGGCACCATCTCCACCGCCGTGCCCTTCAGCGCCGTCATCTTCCCGAACTCGCCCCGGTGCACCGCCTCCACCGCGTGCCAGCCGAAGCGGGTGGCCAGGACGCGGTCGTACGCCGTCGGGGTGCCGCCGCGCTGGACGTGGCCGAGGATCACGGGGCGGGCCTCCTTGCCCAGCCGGCGTTCCAGCTCGGCGGCCAGGCGGTTGCCGATGCCCTGGAAGCGCTCGTGGCCGAACTGGTCGATCTCGCCCTTGCCGTACTCCATGGCCCCCTGCGCCGGGTGCGCGCCCTCGGCCACGCAGATCACCGCGAACTTCTTGCCCCGGGAGAAGCGCTCCTCGACCATCTTCACCAGGCTGTCCACCTCGAACGGCCGCTCCGGCAGGCAGATGCCGTGCGCGCCGCCCGCCATGCCCGACTCCAGCGCGATCCAGCCCGCGTGCCGGCCCATGACCTCGACCACCATCACCCGCTGGTGGGACTCGGCCGTGGTCTTGAGGCGGTCTATGGCCTCGGTGGCGACCGTGACCGCGGTGTCGAAACCGAAGGTGCGATCGGTGGAGGAGATGTCGTTGTCGATGGTCTTCGGCACGCCCACGACGGGCATCCCCGCGTCCGACAGCAGTCGCGCCGCGGTCAGCGTGCCCTCGCCGCCGATCGGGATGAGCGCGTCGATGCCGTAACGGCGGGCGAGCTGGGCGCAGTTCTCCGCGGCCTCGCGCAGCCGCCCGCGCTCCAGCCGGGCCGAGCCCAGGATCGTGCCGCCACGGGCGAGGATGCCGCTGACGGCGTTGAGGTCGAGGGGGCGGAAGTGGCCGTCGAGCAGGCCCTTGAACCCGTCCTCGAAGCCGATGACTTCGTCTCCGTGCCCGGTCATGGCCCGGTGCACGACCGACCGGATCACTGCGTTCAGGCCGGGGCAGTCGCCGCCTGCGGTGAGAACTCCGATACGCATCGTGCTGTATCTCCTGCTCGCTAGTGCTGTGGATTCCCGGGGGCGGGGCCGCGGCCCCCGCACAGGGTCCGGCCCCGCGCATGAGCCGGCCTCGCGTATGAACCGTCCCCGCGCATGAGCCGCTTTCCGATCCTCCCACGGGTGATGCGCACCACGTACCGGCGCGAAGGCCCGGGCCCGGCTCGTACCCCCGTACCGCGCGGGGTATACACCACAAGGTGCCTTATCACCCCCAGAGGTATTGTCAAGGGGGCATCGCCACCCTAATGGAAATTTTTGTCCAGACATGAGTTCGCATATACCGGGACCTCGCCCGGGCCTCGGGGCGCGCCCCCGTACGGCTCGCCGAGCCGTCCCACGAGTACGGACGGGAGAGCGCGCGTGACGCGGAGCGTGTACGTGACCGGGATCGACCGGGGGGACGGCCGCCAGGTCGTGGAGCTGGGAGTCATGGAACTCCTGACACGGCAGGTGGACCGGGTGGGGGTGTTCCGGCCCCTCGTCCACGACGGGCCCGACCGGCTCTACGAGCTGCTGCGCGCCCGCTACCGGCTTTCGCAGGACCCGGCGGACGTGTACGGACTCGACTACCACGAGGCGTCCGCCCTCCAGGCCGAGGAGGGCACGGACGCGCTGGTGTCCCGGCTGGTCGAGCGGTTCCACCGGGTGGCGCGGAACTACGAGGTGGTGCTCGTCCTCGGCACGGACTTCGCCGCCACTCAGCTGCCCGACGAGCTGTCGCTCAACGCGCGGCTCGCCAACGAGTTCGGCGCCTCGGTGATAGCCGTGGTCGGCGGCAAGGGCCAGAGCGCGGAGTCCGTCGCGGCCGAGGCCCGCAACGCCTACCGCGCCTACGAGGCCCTGGGCTGCCACGTCCTGACCATGGTGGTCAACCGGGTGGCCCCGGGCGACCGGTCGGCGATCGCCGAGGCCCTGACCGACCAGCCGCCCGTCCCCACCTACGTCCTGCCGGACGAGCCGGCGCTGTCCGCGCCGACCGTCGCGCAGGTCACCCACGCGCTGGGCGGAAAGGTGCTGCTGGGCGACGACTCCGGGCTCGCCCGCGACGCGCTCGACTTCGTCTTCGGCGGCGCGATGCTGCCCACCTTCCTCGCCGCTCTGACCCCCGGCTGCATGGTGATCACCCCCGGCGACCGGGCCGACCTGGTGGTCGGCGCCCTCGCCGCGCACTCGGCGAGCACCCCGCCCATCGCGGGGGTCGTCCTCACCCTGGACGAGCGGCCCGACGAGTCCGTCCTGGCCCTGGCCGCGCGACTCGCGCCCGGCACGCCCGTGATCTCGGTGCCGGGCGGCTCCTTCCCCACCGCCGCCGAGCTGTTCGGCCTGGAGGGCAAGCTGAACGCGGCCACGCCGCGCAAGGCCGAGACCGCCCTCGGCCTGTTCGAGCGCCATGTCGACACCGCGGATCTGGTGGCCAGGACGTCGGTGGCGCGCAGCGGCCGGGTGACGCCGATGATGTTCGAGCACGACCTGCTGGAACAGGCCCGGTCGAACCGCCGCCGGGTCGTCCTGCCCGAGGGGGCCGAGGAGCGCGTGCTCCGCGCGGCGGACGTGCTGATCCGCCGGGGCGTGTGCGACCTGACCCTGCTCGGCGACACCGACGTCATCCGGAAGAAGGCGGCGGACTTCGGTATCGACCTGGGCGACACCCAGCTGACCGACCCGGTCGCCTCCGAGCTGCGCCAGGGCTTCGCCGAGCGGTACGCGGCGCTGCGCGCGCACAAGGGCGTCTCGGTGGAGCTGGCGTACGACGTGGTCTCGGACCCGAACTACTTCGGCACGCTGATGGTGGCGGAGGGCCTGGCCGACGGCATGGTGTCCGGCTCGGTGCACTCGACGGCCGCGACGATCCGGCCGGCCTTCGAGATCATAAAGACGCGCCCCGACGCGTCGATCGTCTCGTCCGTGTTCTTCATGTGCCTGGCGGACAAGGTGCTGGTGTACGGCGACTGCGCGGTGAACCCGGACCCGGACGCGGAACAGCTCGCGGACATCGCCGTCCAGTCCGCCGCGACCGCCGCCCGCTTCGGTGTCGAACCGCGCATCGCGATGCTCTCGTACTCCACCGGCACCTCGGGCTCCGGCGCGGACGTCGACAAGGTGCGCGAGGCGACCAAGCTGGTCCGCTCCGCCCGGCCCGATCTGCGGATCGAGGGCCCGATCCAGTACGACGCGGCCGTGGAGCCGTCCGTGGCCGCCACGAAGCTGCCCGACTCGGAGGTGGCGGGGCAGGCGACCGTACTGGTCTTCCCGGACCTGAACACCGGCAACAACACCTACAAGGCCGTCCAGCGCTCGGCGGGCGCGGTCGCGGTCGGCCCGGTGCTCCAGGGGCTGCGCAAGCCGGTCAACGACCTCTCGCGCGGCGCGCTGGTGCAGGACATCGTCAACACGGTCGCGATCACGGCGATCCAGGCGCAGGGCGAGCCGGCGTGAGCGCGTCGGCCGACGACACCGTGGGCCCCGCCCTCACCTCTGCCCGGCCCTCGGGCGCCCGCACGGCCGGCAGGGGCGACACCACCGCCTCGGCCGGGGGCGCCATTGCCGCCCGCTCCGTGGGTACCCGTACCACCAGCCACACCCGTTCCAGCACCAGCACAGAAGGCGCCACCTCCGTGACCGAGCGTTCCCGACCCACCCGAGTCCTCGTCCTCAACTCCGGCTCCTCCTCCGTCAAGTACCAGCTCCTGGACATGGCGGACAGCTCGCGCCTCGCGGTCGGGCTGGTCGAGCGCATCGGCGAGAAGACCTCCCGGCTGGTGCACACCCCGCTGACCGGCGGTCCCGACGGGGCGGGCAGGCGCGAGCGCACGGGCCCGATCGCGGATCACACCGCCGCGCTGAAGGCGGTCGCGGACGAGCTGGCCCGGGACGGGCTGGGGCTCGACTCCCCCGAGCTGGCGGCCATCGGCCACCGGGTGGTGCACGGCGGGCTCAAGTTCAGCGAGCCGACCGTCGTGGACGACGCCGTGTGCGCGGAGATCGAGCGGCTGGTGCCGGTGGCGCCGCTGCACAACCCGGCGAACCTGACCGGCATCCGTACCGCGCGCGAGCTGCGGCCGGACCTGCCCCAGGTCGCCGTCTTCGACACCGCCTTCCACACGACGATGCCCGAGCACGCGGCCCGCTACGCGATCGACGTCGAGACGGCCGACGCCCATCGCATCCGGCGCTACGGCTTCCACGGCACCTCGCACGCGTACGTCTCCCGCAGGACCGCCGAACTGCTGGGCAAGGACCCAGCCGACGTCAACGTGATCGTGCTGCACCTGGGCAACGGGGCGTCGGCGTCGGCGGTCGCGGGCGGCCGGTGCGTGGACACCTCGATGGGACTGACCCCCTTGGAGGGGCTGGTGATGGGTACGCGCTCCGGGGACATCGATCCCGCGGTGACCTTCCACCTGGAGCGCGTGGCGGGGATGTCCACGGACGAGATCGATGAACTTCTCAACAAGAAAAGCGGTCTGGTCGGTCTCTGCGGGGACAACGACATGCGCGAGATACGCCGCAGGATCGACGAGGGCGACCCGCGGGCCGCGCTCGCCTTCGACATCTACATCCACCGGCTGAGGAAGTACATCGGCGCCTACACGGCGGTGCTCGGCCGGGTCGACGCGGTGGCGTTCACGGCGGGCGTCGGGGAGAACGCGGCTGCCGTACGGGAGGCCGCCGTCGCGGGTCTGGAGGCATTGGGCCTGGCAGTGGACGCCGAGCGCAACGCCGTACGGTCCGACGAGCCCCGGATCGTCTCGCCGGACTCCGCCGGGACCGTGGTGGCCGTGGTCCCGACCGACGAGGAGCTGGAGATCGCCGCGCAGACCTTCGCACTGGTCGGCGGGGACCGCGCGGGCGGTGCGGACCGGGCCCGCACGGGCCGGGCGGACGACGCCTGAGCGGCCCCCCGCCCATTTGTATCTTCCGCCAGACGGAATATTCCGAGTCGAAACAAACCGATAGGATCCGCCTCATGCGCCGTTCCAAAATCGTCTGCACGCTGGGCCCCGCCGTCGACTCGTACGAGCAGCTGAAGTCGCTCATCGAGGCCGGTATGAACGTGGCCCGTCTGAACATGAGCCACGGAAGCCACCCGGAGCACGAGGACCGTTACCGCCGCGTGCGGGAGGCGGCGCAGGACACCGGCCGCGCCGTGGGCGTCCTCGTGGACCTCCAGGGGCCCAAGATCCGTCTGGAGACCTTCGCCGAGGGTCCCGTCGAGCTGGTGCGGGGCGACGAGTTCACCATCACCACCGAGGACGTCGCCGGCGACAAGTCGATCTGCGGCACCACCTACAAGGGCCTGCCCGGTGACGTCTCCAAGGGCGACCAGGTACTGATCAACGACGGCAACGTCGAGCTGCGGGTGGTCGAGGTCGAGGGCCCCCGGGTCAGGACGATGGTCATCGAGGGCGGGGTCGTCTCCGACCACAAGGGCATCAACCTGCCCGGCGCGGCCGTCAACGTGCCCGCGCTCTCCGACAAGGACGTCGAGGACCTCCGCTTCGGGCTGCGGATGGGCTGCGACATGGTCGCCCTGTCGTTCGTCCGGGACGCCCACGACGTGGCGGACGTCCACAAGATCATGGACGAGGAGGGCCGCCGGGTCCCCGTCATCGCCAAGGTGGAGAAGCCGCAGGCGGTCGCCAACATGGAGGCCGTCGTCGCGGCCTTCGACGGGGTGATGGTGGCGCGCGGCGACCTGGCCGTCGAGTACCCGCTCGAAAAGGTCCCGATGGTGCAGAAGCGGCTCATCGAGCTGTGCCGCCGCAACGCCAAGCCGGTGATCGTGGCGACCCAGATGATGGAGTCGATGATCACCAACTCCCGCCCCACCCGCGCCGAGGCGTCCGACGTCGCGAACGCGATCCTGGACGGCGCGGACGCGGTCATGCTCTCGGCGGAGTCGTCGGTCGGCGCGTATCCGATCGAGACGGTCAAGACGATGTCGAAGATCGTCGTCGCCGCCGAGGAGGAGCTGCTCGCCAAGGGCCTCCAGCCGCTGGTCCCGGGCAAGAAGCCGCGCACGCAGGGCGGTTCCGTGGCCCGCGCCGCCTGCGAGATCGCGGACTTCCTGGGCGGCAGGGCGCTGGTCGCCTTCACACAGTCCGGTGACACGGCCCGCCGGCTGTCCCGCTACCGCGCGACGCAGCCGATCCTGGCCTTCACCACGGACCATGCGACGCGCAACCAGCTCGCGCTGAGCTGGGGCGTGGAGTCCTTCATCGTGCCGTGGGTGGCCAGCACGGACGAGATGGTCGACCTCGTGGACGAGGAAGTGCTCAAGCTCCAGCGGTACGGCGAGGGCGACATCATGATCATCACAGCGGGCTCGCCCCCCGGGGTCCCCGGCACGACGAACATGGTGCGCGTGCACCACCTGGGCGGCGGATCCGACAGCGCGACCGCCTGACGTCCGCCTGACGCTCCTTCAGGCTCCCGTCGGCCCCGCCTGCGCCCCCGGCGCCGACGGGGCCGAGCGCGTTCTCAGTCCTGTGGCGACGGCGCCAGGGCCGTGCCGCCTCGGGCGGTCGCGATGTACGCGGCCCAGGCGGCGGGGGCGAGACGCAGGACCGCGCCCGCCGAATTCTTCGAGTCCCTTATGGCGACGACGCCCGGCAGGTTGAGAGCGACTTCGACACACTCGCCCGTCGGGTTGCTGTAACTGGACTTCTCGAACCGGAACATGCCAGTCAGTCACTCATTCCCTTGCCGATGCTCTCGATGAGCTGCGCCGAGTCGAAAGGCGAGAGACTGACAGCGCACAGACGTCCAAAGAGGTTTGCGTATTCGGCACTCTCTTCCAGACCCTCGACCCAGGCCGTGGACCCGAGGCCATCCATGTGTACCACGTCCACCGCACCCTCCTCGGCAAACGAGAGAATGTTGAAGGGGCCTCCGTTGCCAGGGTAGCCACCCGCGCGAAACGGCAGAACCTGGATTCGGACGTTCGGCAGTTCGGCCACCTCACGCAGATGGGCCAACTGCTCTCCCATCACGTGTGGACCACCTACGAGCTGTCGTAGCGCCGCTTCCCAGATCACCGCGTGCACCTGGAGCGGACAGTCAGCGAGCAGGCGTGCCTGACGCCTGAGCCGCACCTCGACGATCCGCTCAATGTGGTCGATGTTGTCGGGCGAGACGGCGGAAACGCTCTGGGCACGGATGTAGTCAGCCGTCTGGAACAGCCCCGGGATGAGCGCGAGCTGCCACAGTCGCACCTTGAGTGCCGTGTCCTCCATCGCGATGTACTCCCGCAGGTTTCCCGGGTCGAGGCTCGCCCACCAGCCCTTCGCCTTCCTGCGTTCCCGGTCCAGCTTGGCCAGTCCGAGCAGGCCCTCCACAACCTGCTCGTCCGCGACGCCGTACAGCTTGCACAGCGCGATGACGTCGGGATCACGAAATGGCACCCATCCCTGCTCCATCTTGCCGACCTTCGC
The DNA here is from genome assembly GCF_052983195.1 of Streptomyces hebeiensis. Taxonomy (NCBI): domain Bacteria; kingdom Bacillati; phylum Actinomycetota; class Actinomycetes; order Kitasatosporales; family Streptomycetaceae; genus Streptomyces; species Streptomyces hebeiensis. Next base: position 5,620,350 of record NZ_CM129812.1, on the reverse strand, counting down.
GGTCTGCGAGCTGAGCGCCTCCGCCGCATGCGACTGGTTGAGCCCCGCGGCCACTCTGAAGGCCAACAACTGGTTGCCCAACTGCCGTGCCAGAACCGTCGTTACGCGGTTCCCCATGTTCGCTCGCAGCTGTGCCATCGCCCATCTCCTCCTGGTGCCGGGGTCAGTCTGCAAGAGCCACCCAGCAGGGGCAATCACCCTCGCGGGGATATTTCTCCCCGTGAGGGTGCTTACCCGCCAATGCGATGGCTACGTTCAGCATCCAACCGCTCGCACAGCGGCGCCAAACGGCGGAAGTGCACCGCCCTGCCCTGCGTCGGAACCGCCGCAGCCGTGGGCGCGGCACCGCCACCGCCGGGCGCACCCCGTACGGGCAACCCCCGACCGCACACGGAGGTGCGCGTCATGACCTCTTCCCCAGAGGCGCCCGATTCCCGGCCGAAACAGGAAAGTCCGCCCGTCCTCCGGGAGGACCGGCTGAACTACACCCCCACCGCCGGCAGCGTCCGTCTCGCCCGCCGCCGCGCCGAACGCCTCGTCACCGAGTGGGGATTTCCCGAACTCGCCTGGACCACCGCCTTGCTGGTCAGCGAACTCGGCAGCAACGCGCTCCTGCACGGCTGCCTGCGCGACCGCCTGTTCCAGGTGCGCGTCGCCCTCCACCCCCGCGCCCTCCGCATCGAAGTCAGCGACCCGCGCGGGGAACGCCTGCCCGCCCCGCGCGTCGCGGACGACGACGAATGCTTCGGCCGGGGGCTGTTGATCGTCGCGCAGCTCGCGGATCGCTGGGGCGTCGAACCGCGGCATGTCGGCAAAACGGTCTACGCGGAGATCGACGTACTGGTGGCGGCACCCCGGGACGGGGCACGAGGAAAGGGCCCCCCAGGCTCTGATGCGCCCTGGGGCCCGCCGAACGCGACGCGGGACGCAAAAGGCGCCCGAACCTCCCGCTCGGGCAGGCGAGTTGGCGACGTGGTTGTGGTCCACACCGACCGGTCGGTGTGGACCACAACCATGTCGCCGGTTCCGGCAGAGCACCGGGCGCGGGCCCGCGCGTCCGCCCGGGCCGAGCCGGCCGGACGTCAGTCCGTGAGGTAGTTCCGCAGGCCGGGGATGGTCAGGGTGCCGCCGAACTGGCCCGCCTGGATGACCTCCACGTCCGTGAAGAAGGCGTACGGGACGTTCAGCGGCGGCGGGGTCTCCGGGCTGAAGGTGATCGGGACGATGCCGAAGAGGTTGCCCGTCAGCTTCTCCGTGTACATCGTCACCTCGCCGTCGCGGAAGGTGGACGTCGAGCCCTCGGCCGCCTTCACGTTCCCCGTTTTTCCCTCGGGGTAGACGACGGTCTGGTGCAGGTCCTTGATGTCGATGGAGGTGGACGTGAACTTCAGCGCCTTCTTGACCTCTCCGCCGGCCGTCCGCACCTCCACGATCCCCTTGTAGTCGAGCCCGCGCAGCGTCAGCAGCGTGCTGTGCAGCGTCCAGGGGTCGTCGGGCAGCAGCGGGATGCCCGGCTCCTCCTCGGCCGCGGCGAGGGCTTCGGGGTCCGGGGTGGGGCAGGGGAAGGGTTCCTTGCCGCTCGCCGCGGAGGGGATGTCGTCGTCCTTGCGGGCTTCGAGGCCCTTGGCGGCGTCGTCCAGTTCCTCGACGGAGACGCCGGCCTTCCGGGCCGCTTCCTCGATGGACTTCCTGGTCTCGTCCGCCGCGTCGTCGGCGGCGTCGTCCGTATCGTCGGAGGCCGTGTCGTCGGAGGCCCGGTCCGAGCCGTCCTTCTTCTTGCCGACGCCCTTGCCCGCGGCCTTGCCGACGCCCTTGTCGGCGGCTTTGTCGGCGGCTTTGTCGGCGCCGTTGTCCGCGGCCTTGTCGGCGTCCTCGGCTCCGGCCTTGTCGGCAGCCTCACCCGATGACGTGCCCGGGTCCGTGTCCGCGGGCCGGTCCGCCGTGGCGCTCGGCTCCGGGTCGGCCGTCTCCTTCGCGCCGTCACCGCCGAACAGGCCGCCCAGCGCGTCACCCAGGCCCAGCGGATCGAGCGGATTCCTGGTCTTCGTCGGGGTGGGTGCCGGTGTCGGCGTGGGCGTCGGTGCGGGACTCCCCGAGGGTGACGGCGACGGCGCGGTCCCCGGCCGCGACGCGCCCGTGTCGGCCGCGCCCCCCGTGCCCCCCGTACCGCCGTCACCCGAGGGACTCCGCTCCCCGTCCGGCCGCTCGTCCTGCCCGCTGCCCGACGGGGCCGGGCTCCCGGACGGGGACCCGTCCGGCTTCGAACTGCCGGAAGCGGACGGCGAGGGCGAGGGCGACCCGGAAGCGTCCGGCCCGTCCGAGCGCGTCACGCACGGGCCCGGCGCGAAGGGGATGTCCTTGCTGTCCTCGGCCAGCGCGAGCCGGGGGGTGAGCCCCATCCCCACGAAGACCGCCGTCGGCATCGCGGCCAGGGCCATCGCCTTGCCCGCGGGTATCTGGAGCTTGGTCAGGAGCGACTTTCTCGGTGCCGCGTGACGCGGCCCCTTTCTCGTACGGGGCGTCTCGCCCCCGGCCGCGTCGCGCGGCGCGCCGTCACCCCGCACTTTTCCTCCCGCCGTTCGCTTGGGCAGTCATATCCGGGACGTTCGGGGCCTCCCCGTCGCGCGGCTCGGGGAAGAAGGGGTCGTCGTCGGGGACCGGCGCTCCGCGGGGGGTGTCCGGCCCGGCCGCCGGTCTGACGGGTTCGCCGGGGGCCCAGGAGATGGAGAGCGCGCCGCCGATCAGGGAGAACAGGAAGCCGAGCAGGAAACCGCCGATGTTGGACACCGGGATCGACACCAGCGCGAGCAGGATCGCGGCGACACCGGCGAAGACGCGGACGATGCTCTGGAACCACATCGTCAGCCCCAGTGTCACCAGCAGGACGCCGATGATCAGCGATCCCGCGCCCGCCGTGGTGGACATGGCCAGGGTCAGGTTGCCGAGATGGAGCTGCGCGTAGGGGAAGTAGGCGATCGGCAGTCCGCCGAGCAGGGTGAACAGGCCCGCCCAGAACGGCCGGGTGCCTCGCCAGGCGCGGAACCGAAGCCGCCAGTACGTGAATCCGCGGGAACCTGTGGACTCGGCGCTCATGGAAAACAGCTCCCTGGAAAGCGGTGTTGCGGTGAGAGACAGGGCCGGGCGGGCCGGGCGAGCCACTCGTCCGGGTCGCCCGCCCCGCCCGGAGGGTGCCTAGTAGCACTCGTATTTCTTGGGATCGCCGACCTTGAGCCGCAGGCTCAGGTCAGGCAGTTTGAACGTGCCCGCGGTGGTGGCCCAGGCGGTCTGCTTCACATCGGTCAGAGTGGCGGTCTCGGACTCCTGGCTGAAACCGTTCGGGTTGGCCCTCGTCCCCGGCTGAATGCCCGGCGACTTGTTCTGACCGGCGGCCACGCCGATGTTGATGTTCCTGAACTCCGCGTCGGCGTCGAGGGACTCGACGTCGAGGTACAGGTTCTGCGCCTCGATGTCCCGGCCCTTGTCACCGGCGTTCAGCACGAGTGTCACACTCGTGTTGAGAACCGGCAGCGGGGTGACCACGGACTGGCACATGCTCGTGATCTCGGCGGTCTTGAAACCGGAGACGGCGACCGGGTGGATGGCCTTCTTGCCCTCCATGTCCGTGCCCTCGGCGACCCCGCCGTACTGGACGAAGTCGTGACCGACGAGCTTGTCGGCCCGCACCTTGAAGCTCTGGCCCGACACACTGAACGACGCCGCCAGCGCCCCCTGCGCGAGCGCGACACCTATCGCTGCCGTGGCGGCGACACTTGGCACCATGACGACGGCGAACCGCCGCCATCTGGTCCCGCCACGAACTTGGGACTCCATGAATGTCCTCCTTCTCGGACGTACATCTCCGGTCGGGCCGGAGCCCGTCCTGGGATGGGAGAAGTGCTACGTCCTCGGTAAGGAGAGCGCCCGTTCCCCTCAGGCGCGACTGCGTCCGAAAGCACCGGCGATCACCCCCGAGCGACAACCACTGGCCACGCCTTCGCGCAACCTCTGGACAGGCCCTGCCCCATGGGCAAGGACCCCCCTGTCCGGGCCGGCGGACGTGCCACCGGTCCGCCCGGTGGGGACCCCAGGACCGCGACCGCGGCTGGCTGCCGCGCCGGCGCGGTGATGGAACCGAGCGTCGCCGATCGTGGTGCATTCGCGCCCAGGACACAAGGGGGTTCGTTACTGGCTAGTAACGGCCTGACAACCGGGGCACGACCCCGTGATATCGGGCAAGCACGCACGGTGCCTCCCCTCGCGGCGACAAAAGCGGCAAGGTCCCCCACAGCAGGACAGAGGAAGTGGGTTGATTTACTGCGAGTAACAGTGCCGCACTTTACCAAGTTTCGGTAAAGTGCGGACGCCGATGTCACATTGTCGCCAAATCCATGGCGGTGTCACGGTGGTGACGGCGCTACGGGGCGAAAACGTCGGCGCCCGACACTATGTCAGGCCCTCCGCACCGCCGCCACGCCGCCCCCACCACCGGTCCCGGCCCCGCCGGGGCTGTCGGAAAAGCGGGCCAGAGCTGTCGCCCGGGTCGTCGCCGGGGCTGTCGCCGGGCCGTCAGAAGAGGACCCTCGCCAGCGCCGAGCGGGCGGCGGTCACCCGTACGTCGTCCGGGCCGATCACCTCGAACAGCTCCAGCAGCCGCACCCGGGCCGCCTCCCTGTCCTCGCCGGCCGTCCGGCGCACCGCCTCCACCAGCCGTCCGAAGGCGTCCTCCACATGCCCGCCGACCAGGTCGAGGTCGGCGGCGGCGATCTGCGCCTGGACGTCGCCCGGCCGCCGCGCCGCGTCGTCGCGCACCTTCTGCGCGTCCATGTCCCGGACCCGGCCGAGCAGTTCGGCCTGCGCGAGGCCCAGCTTGGCCTCCGTGTTGCCGGGGTCGTCGGACAGGACGTTGCGGTACGCCTGGGCCGCGCCGGCGAAGTCGTCGGCGTCCAGCGCGCGCACGGCCGCCTCCAGCAGGGCGTCGTACGGTCCGGGCGGCGCCGCCTGCGGTTCCGCGCCGGCCGCCGCGTCCGCGTCCGCGTCCACCGCGATGCCGGTCAGCCCGAAGCGCTCCTCGGCGACCTGGATGAGCTGGTCCAGGGTCTGCCGGATCTGGGCCTCCGGCGCCGCGCCCTGGAAGAGCGGCAGCGCCTGGCCCGCCACCACCGCGAAGACGGCCGGGATGCCCTGGATCCCGAACTGCTGCATCAGCATCTGGTTGGCGTCGACGTCGACCTTGGCGAGCACGAACCGGCCGTTGTACTCCCGCGCCAGCCGCTCCAGCACCGGGCTCAGCTGCTTGCACGGCTCGCACCACTCGGCCCAGAAGTCGACGACGACCGGGGCCTCGGTGGAGCGCTGGAGGACATCGCGCTCGAAGCCCGCCTCGTCGACGTCGATCACCAGGTTCGACGGGGACACGGCGGCGGTCCCGCCCTGGCGGGCCGCCTCCGCGCGGGCCTGCTCCGCCTTCGCCTTGGCCTCACCGGCCGCTTTCACCGCGGCGAGGTCGACGACGCCGCTCATGGACATGTTCCTAGGCTGCATGAGTACATCCTCCCCCTTCCGCGCACACTTGAGAAAAGCGGTGCGTTCACCGACGTTTCGCGAGTCGGCCGACGGCTTCCGCCACACGGCTTCCGCACGGTGCGCGTCCCCACACGCATACGCTACGGCTCGTAGCGTAACGTGCCGCCCCGGGCCGGGACACGGGGCACCCGGTGACCTGGCTCACAACACATCGGCCGCCGCCCGCTATCGTCGGTCGTCATGCCCCGCCGTACCCATCCCGCAGACGACGCGCGCGCACCCGCGGCAAAGCCGTCCCCCGTGGGCCGCCCCGGCCGCCCGCGCAGGCCGGAGACGGATTCCGCGATCCTGGCGGCGACCCGGGCCGCGCTGGTGGAGCTGGGCTGGTCCAAGCTGACGATGAGCGACGTGGCGAAACGCGCCGGAGTCGCCAAGACCACGCTCTACCGGCGCTGGTCCGGCCGGTGCGACCTGGTGGTGGACGCGGTCGCGGTCCTCTTCGACGATCTCGAACTCCCCGACCGGGGCAGTCTCGCGGCCGATGTCGAAGGAGTGGTGCTCCAGTTCGCCGCGCTGCTGGCGCGGCCGGAGGCCGGGGCCTCGCTGCTCGCGCTGGTCGCGGAGTCCACGCGCGACCAGGCACTGCGGCAGCGGATCCGTCACTCGATCGTGGACCGCCAGAAGCGCCTGGTACTGCTGGGCCGGGAACGCGCCCGGCTGCGCGGTGAGCTGCCGTACGAGCCGGACCCGGAGGCAGCCGGCCGCACCGCGGACCTGGTCTTCGACGTGATCGCCGGGGCGGTGCTGCACCGCGCGCTGGTCAGCGCGCGGCCGGTGGACGAGAGCTGGACGCGCGCCTTCACCGCGCTGCTGCTGGACGGCCTGTCGCCGACGGGGGCGCGGGGCTGACACCGGAGCCGGCGGAATCGGCTGAATCGGCTGAATCGGCTGAATCGGTGGCAGAGTCGACGGTGGTGTCGGAGCCGGAGTCGATGGTGGGGCCGCCGCCCGCGCAGCGCCCCCGTCCCGTGTCCACCGGCACGATCCGCACCTTGCCCGCCGGGACCTTGACCGTGTCACCGGATTCCCGGTCCCGGAACACCGCGTCGCCGCCCGCGACCCCGAACGACAGATAAGGGCGCGTGGGATCGAGCCGCCCGCCCTCACCGGGCAGCGAGGCGAGCGGGACGGTCGGCTCCACGCACGCCCACTCCGGCTCGACACCGAAGTACGAGGGAGCCGGGTCGCCCTTCCGCGCGGCCTCCGCCGTCCGGCGCGCGGCCCCGGTCGCGTCGTCGACGGCGATCCCGCCCGCGGTGACCAGGAAGACGGCGAGCAGCGCGAGGTACATCAGCCCGTTCATACGCTCGTCCGGCTTCACGTAGTGGAAGTGCTTCGCGATCCCCCAGACCGCGGGCAACAGCAGGACGGGCAGCAGGAAGGAGACCAGTCTGAGCGCCGAGGCGAACTGCCAGATCGGCGGTACGTCGAGGTCCCCGGGCGAGAGCGAGAGCGCGTCCGCGTAGAGCGCGTGCAGCACCGAACCGGCCCCGACGAAGGAGGAGAACACCAGCGTCACCACCAGCGGCACCACCCAGGTCGCCCACTCGCCCCAGCTCCACTGCCGCACCAGCAGCCACAGCCCGGCGGCCAGGACCAGTCCGTAGAGGTTGGTCGCGGCCTGTGAGGTGGACAGGCCGCCGTCGGAGAAGGAGATGCCGAGGAACACGACACCGAGGAACACGGTGAGCAGCAGATTGGTGGCGCGCTCGCCGACCCGGTCCATCGTGAGCCCGGCCCACGTGCCGACACCGAGAGCGGTCAGGGCCACGCCCGCCCAGCCGTAGCGGGTGGCGCCGGTGCTGTGGACCGCGATGACCGCGGCCATCGCCATCACGAAGAACGACAGCGCCAGCCGGGCGAGGCGCCGGTCGAGCTGGCCCTCGGGACGCCGGGACGAGGGGGGCCGCCGCCTGCGCCCGTCCATGGGCCGTACGGAGACGTCGCCGCGGGCGCCCGCGCCGCCCGGGAGATCCGCGCGGGCCAGCCGCAACGCCTCCAGCGGGGCGCCGGAGACCATCGTGCCCGCGTCGTACGCGCCCGTCCGGGCGGCCCAGCGTCCGAGCCGGCGCCTCACACGGGTGACGAGCGGGCCCCTGGCGGGCGAGCCCGGGGGGCGCGCGGTGCGCCGGGGCGCCGAGTGGGCCAGCCACTCCGGCAGCAGGTCGACGTCGCGCTCCAGCCGGTCGGCCCGCCGTACGTACATCTCCAGCTGCGCGGCGCGCGCGGCGCGGCGCACGTGCCAGGCGGCCCCCCGCTCGGCGCGGCGGGCCGAGCCGTACAGCCGTACCTCGACGCGGTAGAGCCGGGCGGCGGGGTCCGGGCGCAGGGCCGCGCCGGGACCGCTCGCGCCGCCGGGCGGGGAGTGGTCGAGGACGAGCCAGCCGTGGGCCTCGAAGACCTGCTCGGCCTCGGCCCAGTCGCGGTCCCCGCCCCGCACCTCGACCAGCGCCAGCACCCGCTGGTCGTAGCGTGCCCGTGCGATACGCCCTGTCATACGCCCCCGTTCCCCCGGTCCTCGCACCTCGGCGCGCGTCGTCATCCGGCCCGTCGGCCCAGCAACGACGAAGCCGCCACCATGCCCGTGACCGCCGCCGCCGGCAACACGCCGTAGTCCAGCAGCAGATGGGACGGCGTGCCGAGCAACAGTCCGCGCGGGGCGTCCACCTGGTAGCTCAGCGGGTTCGCCCTGCTGACCGCCAGGAGCCAGGCCGGCCTGATCGCCACCGGCCAGAGGGCGTTGAGGCGAAGAACAGCGGCATGGTGATGGCCCGGCCCGTCAGCCCAGCAGCGCGAGCAGTCGCCCCAGCGCCTCCATGACGGGCCTGCCCACCTCGCCCACGGTCGCCGCGATCTGCGAGACGGACGCCAGGGTCATACCGCGCTCCCGCAGGGCGGCCCGGTCGGGGGTGAGCTCGGGCAGCGCGTTCTCCACGGTCCGGGCCTGTTCCGGGGTGAGTTCCGGGCGCAAATCCTTGAGGAGGCGTGTGAGGTCCGTCACGGCGGCTTGGAGATCGGCGTCCTGAGCGGTGCCGTCGTTGTGGACGACGGTGCCGTGGTTGATGCCGATGACCTTTTCGCCGTTGTTCACGTTGACGACGTCTCCGTAGTAGTTCGATGTGTCGCTCATAGTGTGATCCCCGTGTTTCCCCTGCCGCCGTTCATGTTGACGACGGAACCGAAGTTGTTCGTCGTGTTGTGCTGCTCGAGGACGGCGGAGAACTCGTACTCCGGGTCGTCGATCGCGTACACGATCTGCCCGGCGATCGCCCGCAGTTCGTCCATGGTCGGCAGGGTCAGGACCACCCTGGAACCGCTGTTCATCTCGACGACCAGCACCGGCTTCCTCGACCAGAGCAGGACGATGCAGACAAAGACCAGGATGAACAGGGTCAGGACGCCCGCGGCATAGCCGCCGCCCCCGCCCTCCCCGCCGCCCCCGTCCGTGGAGTCGAGCCGGGCGGAGACCAAGGAGGCGAAGACCACCAACAGCAGGAAGTAGGCGCCGGCCTTGCCCCAGGCGGGCTTCAGCCTGAACGCTTCGACCCAGGTGACATTGCGCAACGGAACCGCCGCCGAACCCACCCACAGGATCTGCCGCTGGACCCGGAGTTCCAGCGGCTTTCCCCTGCGGGGAGGCGGCGGCATCGGCGGTATCCGAGGAGGCGGCTGCGGCGGCTCGGACGGGGCCCGGGGCGGAAGCTGTGACGGAGGCCCGGGAGGAGGCCCGGGAGGAGGCCCGGGAGGAGGCCCGGGAGGAGGTACGCCAATGCCGCCTGTGTGATCCATGGTCCCCCCGTACTGCCGTCACGACCATTCGCGCGGCGCGCAATGCGCGGCGCGGGAGCCTCATTAAGCCCGTGTGGCGTCGTGGGACGGCAGACGAGATACGGCCAATCTGTCTCGCTCCCGCACGGGTCAGGGCAAAACGTTGCCGGGAGGCCCTAGAACCCGGGCGGCTCCGTGTACGTTCCCCACTCGTCGCGCAGCGCGCCGCAGATCTCGCCCAGGGTCGCCTCCGCCCGTACGGCCTCCAGCATCGGCCCGATCATGTTCGAGCCGTCCCGGGCCGCCTTCAGCATGGCGGCCACCCCTGCCCGCACCCGGGCGTCGTCCCGGGCGCCCCTGCGGGCCGCCAGGACGCCCACCTGCTCACGCTCGACCTCGTGGCTGACCCGGAGGATCTCCAGGTCGCCGGTGACCGAACCCTGGTGGACGTTGACGCCGACGACCCGCTTGTCGCCCTTCTCCAGTGAGCGCTGATACCGGAAGGCCGACTCGGCGATCTCACCGGTGAACCAGCCGTCCTCGATGCCGCGCAGGATGCCGGAGGTGACCGGGCCGATCGGGTGCCTGCCGTCGGGGTGGGCCCGCAGGCCGCGCTCCTTGATCCGCTCGAAGATCTTCTCGGCGTCCGCCTCGATACGGTCCGTCAGCTGCTCCACGTACCAGGAGCCGCCGAGCGGGTCCGCCACATTGGCCACGCCGGTCTCCTCCATGAGCACCTGCTGGGTGCGGAGCGCGATCTCGGCGGCCCGCTCGCTCGGCAGCGCGAGTGTCTCGTCCAGCGCGTTGGTGTGCAGGGAGTTCGTCCCGCCGAGGACCGCGGCCAGCGCCTCGACCGCCGTCCGTACGACGTTGTTGTACGGCTGCTGCGCGGTGAGCGAGACGCCGGCGGTCTGAGTGTGGAAACGCAGCCACTGCGCCTTGTCCGTGCGCGCCCCGTACACCTCCTTCATCCAGCGCGCCCAGATCCGGCGCGCGGCGCGGAACTTCGCGATCTCCTCGAAGAAATCGAGGTGGGCGTCGAAGAAGAAGGACAGGCCGGGCGCGAAGGCGTCCACGTCCAGGCCGCGGCTGAGCCCGAGCTCCACGTAGCCGAAGCCGTCCGCCAGCGTGTACGCCAGCTCCTGCGCGGCCGTCGAGCCGGCCTCGCGGATGTGGTAGCCGGAGACGGAGAGCGGCTTGTACGCGGGGATCTCGCGCGCGCAGTGCTCCATCAGGTCGCCGATCAGGCGCAGATGCGGCTCGGGCTGGAAGAGCCACTCCTTCTGCGCGATGTACTCCTTGAAGATGTCGGTCTGGAGCGTGCCGTTGAGGACGGCCGGGTCGACCCCCTGGCGCTCCGCCGCGACCAGGTACATGCAGAAGACGGGGACCGCGGGACCGCTGATCGTCATGGAGGTCGTGACGTCACCGAGCGGGATGTCCCCGAAGAGGATCTCCATGTCGGCCGCCGAGTCGATGGCGACACCGCAGTGGCCGACCTCGCCGAGCGAGCGCGGATCGTCGGAGTCCCGGCCCATCAGCGTCGGCATGTCGAACGCGACGGACAGGCCGCCGCCGCCCGCGGCGAGGATCATCTTGTAGCGCTCGTTCGTCTGCCGGGCGTTGCCGAAGCCCGCGAACTGCCGGATGGTCCAGGCGCGGCCGCGGTAGCCGGTCGGGTGGAGGCCCCGGGTGAAGGGGTACTCACCGGGCCAGCCGATGCGCTCGAACCCCTCGTACGTGTCACCGGGCCGGGGCCCGTAGACGGGCTCGACGGAATCACCCGAAAGTGTGGTGAAATCCGCGTCGCGCTTGCGGGCCTTGTCGTACCGCGCCTGCCAGCGGCGGCGACCCTCTTCGATGGCGTCAGCGTCCATGCGCCAAATTTACTTGGACGTCCTACTACCTGTCGACAGCGGACAGCGGACCGCCCGCACGACTGTGCGGGCGGAAGGGGACGGCCGTCAGGCCTTGGCGGTCTCCGGGTCGGCGTCGGCGTCCGCGATCAGCGCGCGCGTCTCCCGGGTGATCTTCGGTTCGACGAAGAACGAGGCGGCCGGGATACAGCCGGCGGCCAGAACCCAGAGCAGCTTCCCGAACGGCCACTTCGCCTTGGAGCCCAGATCGAAGGCGAAGATCACGTAGATGATGAAGAGCACCCCGTGGATCTGGGAGATCAGCATCGTGTCGCCGGTGTCGAACCCGTACTTCAGGATGATCGCCACGGTGAAGACGAGCAGCCAGACGGCGGTGACGTAGGCCATCACCCGATAACGGGACAGCACGGTTTGTTTCATGGCTACGAGCGTAACCGTCCGGAATTCGCGGCAGGACGCCGGGGAGCGTGCCGTCGGCCGGCCGGGCGGGTGCGGTCGAGGGCCCGGCGACGCGGAGAAAAGCGCTCCGAGGCCACCCGGGACGGGTGCGCCGTCCGCCAACCGGTCCAGGTCCCGTTCGCCGTGCGATCCAGGCCCCGCGCGGCCGACGGATCCCGGCCCCCGGCACCGGTCGGTCCGCGCTCGCTCAGTCCGCGCTCCCTCGGTCCGCGCTCCCTCGGTCCGCGTCCTCGAAGTCCTGGGCCGCCACCCGCAGGGGCCGCAGCATCGAGAAGATCTCCGCGCACTGGTCCGTGTCGTACGCGCCGAGCCCGAAGTCCATCTTCATCAGGTCCTCGGTGGCCGCCTCCACCACCTCACGGCCCTTGTCCGTGATGGAGGCGAGGATGCCCCGGCCGTCGTTGGGGTTGGGCCGCTTGTCGACCAGACCGGAGGTGACGAGCCGGTCGACGGTGTTGGTGACGGACGTCGGGTGGACCATCAGCCGCTCACCGATCTTGGACATCGGCAGCTCGCCCTCCTTGGAGAAGGTGAGCAGTACGAGCGCCTCGTACCGCGCGAAGGTCAGCCCGTACGGTTTGACCACCGCGTCGACCTCGGCGAGCAGGATCTGGTGCGCGCGCATGATCGAGGTGATCGCGCCCATGGACGGCGTGGACCCCCAGCGCCGCGTCCAGAGTTCGTCGGCGCGGGCGATGGGGTCGAAGGGAAGGCTGAGCGGCTTGGACACGGCATCGACCTTACCCACTGGTCACAACGGGGTCAGCACCCGTCTCGCACTCCGGTCCGCGCGGCCGACCCCGGCCCCCGGGCACTCAGGCCGCCCGACAGCCCCCGGCCCCGTGCCGGGAGCACGGCACGGGGCCGGGGACGGACGTGTGGCGGTCAGGCCGACAGATGCCGCTCCACCGTCTCGACCTTCGAGGTGAGGGCGTCCGTCACGCCCGGCCGGACATCGGCCTTGAGGACGAGCGAGACGCGCGGCGCCCGGGCCTCCACGGCGGCGACGGCCCGCTTGACCACGTCCATCACCTCGTCCCAGTCACCTTCGACGGAGGTGAACATGGCGTCCGTACGGTTCGGCAGCCCGGACTCGCGGACCACCCGGACGGCGTCGGCGACGTACTCGCCGACGTCCTCCCCCACACCGAGGGGAGTCACGGAGAAGGCGACGATCACGCGTTGACCGTCCCCTCGCGACGGGCGCGGGCCGCGATGATCTCGGCCTCGGCGGCGCGCTTGAGCTTGCGCTCGGCGAAGAAACCGCCGGCCGGCAGGACGGAGAGGACGAAGTAGAGGGCGGCGGTGCCGAAGGACCACTTCGTGCGGTTCCAGGCGTCCAGCCAGAAGACCACGTAGAGGATGAAGAGCACGCCGTGGATCGCACCCATCACCGGGACCGCGTTGAAGTCCGTCGTGCGCTTGAGCACCGAGCAGACGAGGAGCAGCAGGAACGAGACGGCCTCCGGTGCGGAGACCAGGCGGAGGCGGTGGAGGGAGGAGGCGGTCTTGATGTCCACGAGGCAACACCTTCGTCATCGGGGGGACGCGATCTTGTGAATGCGCGCACAAGCGTTGCCCCATTGTGACAGCCGGACTTTGCCGGACCGTGATCCGGGGGGTCTTCAGCCGCCGGACGGGCGCCCCGGCGCGACGGCGGGACGGCGGGACGAACCGGCGGAGCGCGGAGCGCGGCCCGGTACGGCCGGTACGCGCGCCCGCCCCTGTTCGCTGTCAGTGGTGCCGGTTACCTTCGATCCGTGGCTCAGTTCCGACTGCAAGGCAGCAAGGTGCTCGCCGTCGACATGTCCGGCGACGCCGTCAAGGCGAAGAACGGCTCGATGGTCGCGTACGACGGCCGGATGACCTTCAAGAAGATGTCCGGCGGCGGTGAGGGCCTGCGCGGGATGGTGACCCGCCGCCTCACGGGCGAACAGATGGAGGTCATGGAGGTGAAGGGGGAGGGCACCTGCTATTTCGCCGACCGCGCGAGCGAGATCAACCTGGTCTCGCTGCACGGCGACAAGCTCTGGGCCGAGGCGAGCAATCTGCTCTGCGCGGACGCGGGTCTGCGGACGGGCACGAGCTTCACCGGCCTGCGCGGCGGGGCGAGCGGGAACGGCCTGTTCACGACCACGGTCGAGGGCACCGGCCAGGCCGCCCTCATGTCGGACGGCCCGGCGGTGGTGCTGCGCGTGTCGCCCCAGTACCCGCTGCACGTGGACCCCGGCGCCTACATCGCGCACCAGGGCCAGGTGCGGCAGCACTTCCAGGCGGGGGTGAACTTCCGCACGCTCATGGGCGAGGGCTCGGGCGAGGCGTTCCAGATCCGTTTCGAGGGTGACGGGCTCGTCTACGTACAGCCGAGCGAGCGGAACACGATCGGGGGCGATGTCTGATGCCGTTCCGGGAGATCAACTCGAAGATGGTCGAGGCGACGGTGGCGCCCGGCCAGAAGATGTTCAGCCAGCGGGGAGCGATGCTCGCCTACCGGGGCGACGTCACCTTCACGCCGAACATCCAGGGCGGCCGGGGCGGGCTGATGTCGATGATCGGCCGGCGCGTGGCGAACGAGGCGACGCCGCTGATGACGGTGGAGGGCAGTGGCACGGTGATGTTCGGCCACGGCGGCCACCACATCCAGGTCGTCAACCTCGCCGGGGACACCCTGTACGTGGAGGCGGACCGGCTGCTCGCCTTCGACGGGACGCTCCAGCAGGGGACGATGTTCATGGGCTCGCAGGGCGGGGTGATGGGGATGGTGCGGGGCCAGGCCACCGGCCAGGGCCTGTTCACCACGACGCTGACGGGCCACGGCTCGGTCGCGGTGATGGCGCACGGCGGGGTGATCGAGCTGCCCGTCACCCCGGGGCGGGCGGTCCACGTGGACCCGCAGGCGTATGTCGCCCACCACGGTGACGTGCGCAACAAGCTCTCCACGGCGCTGGGCTGGCGCGACATGGTGGGCCGGGGCTCGGGCGAGGCGTTCCAGCTGGAGCTGAGCGGCAGCGGTGCGGTGTACGTCCAGGCGTCGGAGGAGAAGCTGTGAGCGCGCCCGTCATTCATGACCCGTTGACGCTGCCGAGCGACGACAACGTCAACCCGTACACCTTCTGCGTGGAGCTGGCGGGGAGCCAGTGGTTCCTCCAGAAGGGGAAGATGATCGCCTATTACGGGCAGATCGAATTCGACGGAATAGGCCACGGCCGGTTCGAGCGGCTGCTGCGCACCAGCTTCCACTCGCCGCTGCACGCGGCGGACTGGGTGGTGGCGGAGGGCAGCGGCAAGATGCTGCTCGCCGACCGGGCCTTCGACGTCAACTCCTACGACCTTCAGGACGGCAATCTGACGATCCGCTCGGGGAACCTGCTCGCGTACCAGCCTTCCCTGGCGCTGAAGCAGTCGATCGTGCCGGGCTTCCTGACCCTGATCGGTACCGGGAAGTTCGTGGCGGCGTCCAACGGCCCCGTGGTGTTCATGGAACCACCGATCCGGGTGGATCCTCAGGCGCTGGTGGGCTGGGCGGACTGCCCGTCACCCTGCCACCACTACGATCACGGCTATATGACCGGCGTGCTGGGCGGCGTCCGTTCGCTGACGGGCCTCGGGGGCACCTCGGGCGAGGAGCATCAGTTCGAGTTCGTGGGGGCCGGGACGGTGCTGTTGCAGTCCACGGAGATGCTCATGGCCGAGCAGCCGACAGGAGCGGTGACACCGGAGCCGGGGGTGCCCGGCGGTGGACCGGCACCGGGAGGCTCGGGGCCGGGCCAGCAGGGGGCGCTGCCCCGGATGCCCGGTCAGTTCGGGGACCTCCAGCGTCGCTTCGGTCTGTGAGCGGTACCCTGCGGAGTGTGACGTCGAACGCTTGCGCCCGCGCGAGCGGCCGGGTGCGGCGGGCTTCACACCCCTACTTCGTCCAGAATTCAACATCTTAGGTAGAATCCATACATGGAGACCGAGACGGCCACGCGCTGGCTGAGCGACACGGAGCAGCGCGCCTGGCGCACCCACCTGGATGTCAACAAGCTGTTGACGCATCAACTGGAGAAGGACCTCCAGCCGTTCGGGCTGACCATGAACGACTACGAGATCCTGGTGAACCTCTCCGAGTCCGCGGAGCGGCGCATGCGGATGAGCGACCTGGCGGCCACCACGCTCCAGTCCAAGAGCCGTCTCTCCCACCAGATCACGCGGATGGAAACGGCGGGCCTGGTGCGCCGGGAGAACTGCGAGTCCGACCGGCGCGGGTTGTACGCGGTGCTCACGGACCAGGGGATGGAGACAATGCAGAAGGTAGCACCGCACCATGTCGAATCGGTGCGCAAACACTTCATCAACCTTCTCACTCCACAGGCGCTGGCGGACCTGCGGGCCTCGCTGACCCCGGTGGCGGAGCACCTGCGCGGGCGGCGCGGCAAGGGCTGAGACACACCGGCCGGGTCATGGCCGGCCGGTTGTCGTGGAGCGGATCAGCCTGTGGCCGCGCCCGCCGACGGCAGGCGCAGTTCGAACAGGGCGCCGCCGGCCGGGGACGTCCCCACCGTCAGCGTGCCGCCGTGCCGTTCGGCCACGTCGCGGGCGATGGCCAGGCCCAGGCCGGCGCCGCCGTCGTCCCGGCTGCGGGCGTCGTCCAGCCGCACGAACCGAGCGAAGATCCGCTCCCGTTCCGCATCCGGCACCCCGGAGCCGTCGTCCGCGACGCCCAGCACCACCCGGCCGTCCGCCCCACGCGTCACGGACACCCGTACCGACGCGTGGGCATGGCGCTGGGCGTTGTCCAGCAGATTGCCCAGCACTCGCGCCAACTGCCCGCGCGAACCGGTGACTTCGGCCGCCGCGTCCGCCGGGTCCGGCAGCTCAGATGCCACGGGCACCCGGTCCGTGGCCCGCTGGGAGACCTCCTCGCGGACCAGCGCCGCGAGATCCAGCCGGCCGGCCCCGGGGGTCTCCCCCGCGTCCAGCCGGGCCAGCAGCAGCAGATCGGCGGCCAGCCGCTGGAGCCGTACGGTGTCCGCGACCGCGCCCGGGACGTCCAGCAGCTCCGGATGCGCGTCGCCGACCTCGAGCTGGGTGCGCAGGGAGGCGATGGGGCTGCGCAGTTCGTGCGAGGCGTCCGCGACGAACCGGCGCTGGCGCTCGACGGCGGCCTCCAGCGCGGCGAGCGTCTCGTTGGTCGTTCGGGCCAGCCGGGCCACCTCGTCGTGCGTCGCGGGCTCCGGCACCCGCCGGGACAGGTCGGCGGAGGCGGTGATCGCCGCCATCTCGCTCCGGATCCCCTCCACCGGCCGCAGCGCGCGCCGGGTCACCAGCCAGGTCACCCCGCCGACCACCACCAGCAGAACGGGCAGGCCGATCAGCATCGCGACGGCGGCCGTGCCGACCGCGTCGTCCCGGGCCGTCAGCGACGCGCCCGCGTGGACGACGACCGTACGGCCCGAGCGGTCGGTCACCTCCGAGGCTGCGAAGCGGTAGTCCCCTGCCGCACCGTCCACCGTCGCGGTACCGGTCGTGTGCCCGAGGACGTCCCCGATCTCCCCGACACCGGGTTCGTCGTCGTCCCTGTCACCCCCTTTGTCATCCTCCCCGTCGTCGTCCTCGCGGTCTTCGCCGCCCCGTACGGCACCCGGCCGCCCCGGAGTCACGGCGCTCACCCCCGTACCGCTGATGCGCTCCAGCTTCTCGCTCGCCGCGAGGAGCCGCCCGTCCTCGTCGGCCACCTGCACCGGGTGGTCCTCCTCGTCCGGCAGGTCCAGACCGGCGTACGCGGCCGGGCCCCGGACCCCGGCGGCGATGTCCAGCGCCACCTCGCGCGCCACGGAGTCGGCCTGCCGGTCCGCCTGGTCGGTGAGGTTCGCGCGCAGCGACAGCAGGACGGCGGTCCCGGCGGCCACCAGCGCCACCACCACCACGGCCGTCGCGCCGAGCGCCGCCTTCGCCCGTACGGACGACAGCCACCGCATCACGACGCCACCAGCCGGTAGCCCGCGCCCCGCACGGTCTGGATGAGCCCGGCGCCGAGCTTGCGCCGCAGGGTGGAGACGTAGACCTCGATGATGTTGGGGTCGCCGTCGTACGCGAAGTCCCAGACGTGCTCCATGATCTCCAGCTTCCCGACCACCTCGCCCGCGCGCACCGCCAGTTGCTCCAGCACCGCGAACTCCTTCGTGGTCAGCGCCACTTCGGCGCCGTCCCGGAAGACCCGGCGGGCCGCCGTGTCCACGCTGAGCCTGCCCACCCGCAGCACGGGCGAGGCACCGGCGGAACCACGGCGACGCAGCAGCGCCTTGACGCGCGCGACGAGCACGACGTAAGAGAACGGCTTGGTCAGGTAGTCGTCCGCCCCGGTGTCGAGCCCTTCCGCCTCGTCGTACTCGCCGTCCTTGGCGGTGAGCATCAGGATCGGCACCTCGTTGCCGGCGGCGCGCAACGCCGCGCAGACCCGGTAGCCGTTCATGCCGGGGAGCATGATGTCGAGAACGACCAGGTCGTAGACGCCCTCCCCCGCCCGGTGCAGCCCCTCCAGGCCGTCGTGGACGACGTCCACGGCGAAGCCCTCGGCCGTCAGCCCCTTGGCGAGCGACACCGCGAGCCGCTTCTCGTCCTCCACGATCAACAGGCGCATGTCCCCACCCTCCCAAACGGAACCTGAAAGTCTCTTCAGGTGGCTTCAGCCCGGCTTCAGCTCCCGGCGGCCACAGTGAGGGCGTTGGCAAGGAACCGGCTCGACCGACTCGGGAGGACCCCACATGAAGCGCAACCTCGTCATCGCGGCCATCACTTCGGCGGCGCTGATCGGCGGCGGCACGTACACCGCGGTCTCGATGGACCGGGGCTCGGCGGGGAACGGAGTGGCGGCGCCGCCGGTGGCGACCCTGACGGCGACACCCACGCGGACCGCGTCCGCGCCCCCGTCCGACGACCCGTCCGACGACTCCCGGGACCGGAGCACGCCCGGAGAGCGCGGTACGAAGCTCACCGCGAGCGACGCCGCCGCGGCGGCGCTCCGGCAGCACCCGGGCGCCGTGACGTCCGTCGACCTGGACGACGACCGGAAGGACCGCTGGGAGGTCGACCTCCTCGGCAAGGACAACCGCTGGTACGAACTGGACGTGAACGCCACCACCGGCTCCGTCCGCGCACACTCCGACGACGACGGCGACGACTCCGATGACGACGACCGCGCCGCCCTGCGGTCCGCCACGGTGACCGCACAGCAAGCGGCGTCCACGGCCCTGGGCTCCGTACCCGGGACGGTGACGTCCGCGGAACTGGACGACGACGGCGACAACCGCTGGGAGGTCGACGTACGCGGCAAGGACGGCCGGTCGCACGAACTGCACGTGGACGCGAGGACGGCGAAGGTGACGGCGGACCGCGACGACGACGGTGACGACGACTGAGCGGTGCGCGAACGCCCCCCGCCGGCGGGGCCACCGTGGGCCCGCAGGTGACCACCGGCGGGAGGGGGCCGGGGCCGTAGGAGGTGCGTGTCCGGACACTGAAGCGTGATGTGTGGCGCACAGCCGACCCGCAGCCGAACAACAAAGCCGCACAGCGCCGTACATCATGCCGTCCGGACACGCGCCTCCGAAGACCGCGGCCCCCGGCACCACCCACCAAGCAGACCACGCACCCGCCCCGCGCGGCGGACCCCGCAGGCGCGACGCCCCCACCTACCCGCCCCGTCGCGAGACGCCCGTCACCCCCGCCACCAGCGTGTCCGCCGCCGCGTACACGTCCAGTTCCCCCGCCACCACCCGCTCCGCCAGCGACCCCAGCCGCCGGTCCCCGTGCAGGTCCCCGATCCGCTCGCGCAGGGCCGTGACCGCGATCGTCTCGACCTCGCGGGCCGCCCGCCGGGTCCGGCGGGCCGTCAGCTCGTCGTGTTCCTCCAGCCAGGCCCGGTGCTTGTCCAGCGCCGCCACGACCTCGTCCACGCCCTCGCCCCGCGCCGCGACCGTCCTGACGATGGGGGGCCGCCAGTCGCCCGGCGCACGGGCCTCGCCCAGGCCCAGCATGTGGTTCAGCTCCCGGGCCGTCGCGTCGGCGCCCTCCCGGTCCGCCTTGTTGACCACGTAGACGTCGCCGATCTCCAGGATGCCCGCCTTCGCCGCCTGGATGCCGTCGCCCATGCCGGGCGCCAGCAGCACCACGCAGGTGTCGGCCTGGGCCGCGATCTCGACCTCCGACTGGCCGACGCCGACCGTCTCCACGAGGACGACGTCGCAGCCCGCCGCGTCCAGCACCCGGATCGCCTGGGGCGCCGCCCAGGCGAGGCCGCCGAGGTGGCCGCGGGAGGCCATCGAACGGATGTAGACGCCCGGGTCGGAGGCGTGTTCGGACATCCGGACGCGGTCGCCCAGCAGCGCGCCGCCCGAGAAGGGGGACGAGGGGTCGACGGCGAGGACGCCGACCCGTTTGCCCGCCTTCCGGTACGCGGTGACCAGCGCCGACGTCGCCGTCGACTTGCCGACGCCGGGCGATCCGGTGAGCCCGACCACGTACGCCCGGCCCGCGAGCGGGGCCAGCGCCGCCATCACCTCGCGCAGTTGCGGGGACGCCCCCTCGACCAGGGAGATCAGCCTGGCCACGGCGCGCGGCCGGCCGGCCCGTGCCTGGGCCACGAGCTGGGGGACGTCCTGCATAGACACTCCTGTAGTCATCCGGTTCCGGCCGACCGGGCAACCCCGCCGACCGGCCACCCGCTCCGACCGGCGACCCCGCCGGCCGGGCCACCCGCTCCGACCCGTTACCCCGTTACCCCGCCACGCGCAGGATCAGCGCGTCCCCCTGCCCGCCGCCCCCGCACAGCGCCGCCACGCCCGTCCCGCCCCCGCGTCGGCCCAGCTCCAGTGCCAGGTGCAGGACGAGCCGGGCGCCCGACATGCCGATCGGGTGGCCGAGGGCGATGGCCCCGCCGTTCACGTTCACCTTTTCGGGGGTGACCCCGAGGTCCTTCATTGACTGGACGGCGACCGCCGCGAACGCCTCGTTGATCTCGATCAGGTCGAGGTCCTCGACCTCGATCCCCTCCTTCTTCAGCGCGTGCCGGATCGCGTTCGACGGCTGGGACTGGAGCGAGTTGTCCGGGCCCGCCACATTGCCGTGCGCGCCGATCTCCGCGATCCAGGTGAGGCCCAGTTCCTCGGCCTTGGCCCGGCTCATCACGACGACCGCCGCCGCGCCGTCCGAGATCTGCGAGGACGTACCCGCCGTGATCGTGCCGTCCCGGTCGAAGGCGGGGCGCAGCCGGCTCAGGGACTCGACCGTCGTCTCCGGGCGGATGCCCTCGTCCTGGGCGAAGAGCACGGGGTCGCCCTTGCGCTGCGGGATCTCGACGGGGGTGATCTCGGCCTCGAAGACACCGTTCTTCCGGGCGGCGGCGGCCCGCTGGTGAGAGAGCGCGGCGAACTCGTCCTGCGGCGCACGGGCGATCTTCAGCCGGGTGTTGTGCCTCTCGGTGGACGCGCCCATCGCGATGTGCTCGAAGGAGTCGGTGAGGCCGTCGTACGCCATGGAGTCGAGCATCTCGATCGCGCCGTACTTGTTCCCCTCGCGGGACTTGGGCAGCAGGTGCGGTGCGTTGGTCATCGATTCCTGGCCACCGGCGACGATCACGTCGAACTCGCCCGCGCGGATGAGCTGGTCGGCCAGCGCGATGGCGTCGAGGCCGGAGAGACAGACCTTGTTGACGGTCAGCGCGGGCACGTTCATCGGGACGCCCGCCAGGACCGCGGCCTGGCGCGCCGGGATCTGGCCGGCCCCGGCCTGGAGCACCTGTCCCATGATCACGTACTGCGCCTGCTCCCCGGCGATGCCCGCCCGCTCCAGCGCCGCCTTGATGGCGAAGCCGCCGAGCTCCGCGCCGGAGAAGGACTTGAGCGAGCCGAGGAGCCGTCCCATGGGGGTGCGGGCCCCGGCGACGATGACGGAGGTGGTGGTGTTCGGGTCCGACATGAGACGCGATCCCCTTTGCGAGCGGCGTGCGGGAGTGAACGACGGTTTACTTTTCAGCGTACTGAGCAGTATCGCGGGGGTCACCAGGCAGTGCGTGTGACGGCGCGCACGTTGCGTAACCGATCCGCGAGCGCTGCACTGTCCTCATGCTGACGCGAATCGACCACATCGGAATCGCCTGTTTCGACCTCGACGCGACGGTCGAGTTCTACCGGGCCACGTACGGCTTCGAGGTGTTCCACGTCGAGGTCAACGAGGAGCAGGGCGTCCGCGAGGCCATGCTCAAGATCAACGAGACGTCCGACGGCGGTGCCTCGTACCTCCAGCTCCTGGAGCCGGTACGGGACGACTCACCCGTGGGCAAATGGCTGGCCAGGCACGGTGAGGGCGTCCATCACATCGCCTTCGGGACGCCGGACGTCGACGGTGCCGCGCGGGCGGTACGGGACAAGGGCGTCCGGGTGCTCTACGACGAGCCGCGCACCGGCTCCATGGGGTCCCGCATCACCTTCCTCCACCCCAAGGACTGCCACGGCGTCCTCACGGAACTGGTCACCTCCGCCCCCGAGCAGTGACTGAAGGTTTCCGCCCGAAGGATTCCCGGCCCGGTAGAGTGGGGCGCTCCGGGCCGGGGCCGGGCCGGGGCCGCGCCCCCGTCGTCGATCTGTCACCATTCCCCGGGGGGCCGTTCGCCAGGAACGGTGCTCAGTTGGGCAGTTGCGACCAGGGGACGGATGGGACCGCGCAGTGCGGGGCTACGAACGCCAGGAGAGCCACCGAGCTGACGACGACCACCTCTCGCGGTTCGAAGCCGAGATGGACCGGCTGAAGACCGCTCGGGAGAAGGCCGTCCAGCACGCCGAGGACCTCGGTTACCAGGTCGAGGTCTTGCGTGCCAAGCTGCACGAGGCACGCCGCGCCCTGGCCACCCGGCCGTCGTCGTCGTACGACGCCGGCGATCTCGGATACCAGGCCGAACAGCACCTCCGTAACGCCCAGATGCAGGCCGAGCAGATGCGCGCGGACGCCGAGCGCGAGCTGCGCGAGGCCCGGGCGCAGACGCAGCGCATCCTCCAGGAGCACGCCGAGCACCAGGCCAGGCTCCAGGCGGAGCTGCACGCCGAGGCCGTACAGCGGCGCCAGCGGCTGGACCAGGAACTGGCGGAGCGCCGGCAGACCGTCGAGTCGCATGTCAACGAGAACGTAGCCTGGGCCGAGCAGCTCAGGGCCCGTACGGAGGCCCAGGCCAGGCGGCTGCTGGACGAGTCGCGCGCCGAGGCGGAACAGGCCCTGGCAGCCGCCCGCGCGGAGGCGGCGCGGGTCGCCGAGGAGGCGCGCCGGCGGCTCGGCGCGGAGGCGGAGACGGCTCGTTCCGAGGCCGAGGCGATCCTGCTGCGGGCCCGCCGGGACGCCGAACGCATGCTGAACGCGGCCTCCACGCAGGCCCGCGAGGCCACCGACCACGCCGAACAGCTCCGTACGTCCACGGCCGCCGAGGCCGACCAGTCCCGCCAGCAGGCCACGGAGCTCGCCCGCGCCGCCGAGCAGCGGATGCAGGAGGCGGACGAGCGGCTGCGCGAGGCGCGCGCCGAGGCCGAGAAGGTCGTCACCGAGGCCAAGGAGACCGCCGCCAAGCGGCTGGCCGGGGTGGAGTCGCAGACCGAACAGCGCACGCGGACCGCCAAGTCGGAGATCGCCCGGCTGGTGGGCGAGGCGACCAAGGAGGCGGAGGCCGCCAAGGCCGAGGCCGAGCAAGTACTCGCGGACGCCCGCGCCGAGGGCGAGAAGCTGGTCGCGGAGGCCGCGGAGCGGGCCCGTACGGTCGCGGCCGAGGACTCGGCCGCCCAGCTGGCCAAGGCGGCCCGTACCGCCGAGGAGGTGCTGACCAAGGCGTCCGACGACGCCAAGGACACCATCAAGGCGGCGAGCGAGGAGGCCGAGCGGATCCGCCGCGAGGCGGAGGCGGAGGCGGACCGGCTGCGCGGCGAGGCCGCCGAGCAGGCCGACCAGCTCAAGGGCGCGGCCAAGGACGACACCAAGGAGTACCGCGCCAAGACGGTCGAGCTCCAGGAGGAGGCGCGCCGGCTGCGCGGCGAGGCCGAGCAGCTGCGCGCCGACGCGGTCGCCGAGGGCGAGCGGATCCGGGGCGAGGCGCGCCGGGAGGCCGTCCAGCAGATCGAGGAGGCGGCCAGGTCCGCCGAGGAGCTGCTGACGAAGGCCAAGGCGGACGCCGACGAGCTGCGCTCGGGGGCCACCACCGAGAGCGAGCGGGTACGGACCGACGCCATCGAGCGGGCCACGACGCTGCGCCGGCAGGCCGAGGAGACCCTGGAGCGCACCCGCGCCGAGGCCGAGCGGCTGCGGGCGGAGAGCGAGGAGCAGGCGGAGGCCACCAAGGCCGCCGCCGAGCAGGCCGCGGCCGAGCTGCGCGAGGAGACCGAACGCGGCGTCGCGGCCCGCAAGTCGGAGGCGGCCGAGGAGCTGGCCCGTCTCCACACGGAGGCCGAGCAGCGTCTCGCGAGCGCCGAGGAGGCGCTGACCGACGCACGCGCCGAGGGGGAGCGGATCCGCCGCGAGGCGGCGGAGGAGGGCGACCGGCTCCGTACGGAGGCGGCGGAGCGGGTCCGTACGCTCCAGCAGCAGGCCGCGGAGGAGGCCGAACGGCTGCGCACGGAGGCCGCGGCGGACGCCTCGCAGTATCGCGCCGAGGCGGAGAACGTGGCCGTACGGCTGCGCTCGGACGCCGCCAACGAGGCCGAGCGGCTCAAGACCGAGGCGCAGGAGACCGCCGACCGGGTCCGCGCGGAGGCCGCGTCCGCCGCCGAGCGCGTGGCCGCGGAGGCCGCCGAGGCGCTGACCGCCGCACAGGAGGAGGCGACCCGCCGCCGCCGCGAGGCCGACGAGACGCTGAGGTCCGCCCGTACGGAGGCGGACCAGGAGCGCGAGCGCGCCCGCGAGCAGAGCGAGGAGCTGCTGGCCTCCGCCCGCAAGCGGGTCGAGGAGGCGCAGGCCGAGGCGGTACGGCTGGTCGAGGAGGCCGACCGGCGGGCCACGGAGCTGGTCGCCGCGGCCGAGCAGACGGCGCAGCAGGTACGGGACGCCGTCGCCGGGCTGCACGAGCAGGCCGAGCAGGAGATCGCCGAGCGGCGCGCCACGGCCGAGGCCGCCGCCGACCGCACGACGTCGCAGGCGCGGGAGGAGGCGGAGCGGCTCCGCGCGGACGCCTACGCGGAGCGGGAGCGCGCCGCGCAGGACGCCAGTCGTGTGCTGGCCAGGTCCCGCGAGGAGGCCGAGGCCGCGCGCGAGCTGGCCGAACGGACCGTGGCCGACGCGCTGGCGGAGGCGGAGCGGCTGCGCGCGGACACCTCCGAGTACGCGCAGCGGGTGCGGACCGAGGCCTCGGATGCGCTCGCGGCGGCGGAGCGGGACGCGTCCCGGGCCCGGGGCGAGGCCCGCGAGGACGCCAACCGTATGCGCGGGGACGCGGCGGCCCAGGCGGACCGGCTGATCGCGGAGGCCGGCGGCGAGTCCGAGCGGATGCGCGCCGAGGCCGCCGAGACGGTGGCTGCCGCGCAGCAGGCCGCGGAGCGGCTGCGGGCCGAGTCGGAGCAGTTCAAGCGGGACACCGAGGCCGCGGCGGAGCGGTTGCGGGCCGAGGCCCAGGAGGAGACGGACTGGCTCCTGGACGAGGCGCGCAAGGACGCGGCCAAGCGCCGTGCCGACGCCGCCGAGCAGGCCGACCAGCTCATCAACAAGGCGCGGGAGGAAGCGCTGAGGGTCGCCACCGAGTCCGAGAAGCGGGCCGATACGATGGTGGCGGCGGCCCGCAAGGAGGCCGGCCGGATCACTTCCGAGGCGACCGTGGAGGGCAACTCCCTCGTGGAGAAGGCCCGTACGGACGCGGACGAGCTGCTGGTGGGCGCTCGACGCGACGCGACGGCCACCCGGAGCCGGGCGGAGGAGCTGCGGGAGCGTGCCGAGCGGGAGATCGAGCAACTGCACGAGCGGGCCCGCCGGGAGACGTCCGAGCAGCTGAGGACGGCCGGCGAGCGCGTGGACAAGCTGATGAAGGCCGCCGACGAGCAGCGCGCCGAGGCCGAGGCGAAGGCCAAGGAGCTGCTGGCGGAGGCCAATTCGGAGGCGAGCAAGGTCCGTATCGCCGCGGTGAAGAAGGCCGAGGGGCTGCTCAAGGAAGCCGAGCAGAAGAAGGCCGAGCTGATCCGGGAGGGCGAGAAGCTGCGCTCCGCAGCCGATCGGGAGGCGAAACGGACGGTGGACGAGGGGCAGCGCGAACTCGACGTCCTGGTCCGCAGGCGCGAGGACATCCAGGCCGAGATCTCCCGTGTCCAGGACGTACTCGAAGCCTTGGAGTCATTTGAGACACCCGGAGCCTCCACGAAGGAGAACCCCGTCAAGGCGGGCGCGGCGGCGGGCAACGCCCGTCCGAGTGGCAAGAGTTCGGGGAACTAGTGCCCCTCCCGGCGTCGGATCGACTTCGCGTCGACTCCGGATCCCGTCCGGGGCCCCTTCCGGTCTTTGTCCGCCTCCGGCGATCCGGCGGTGTGGTCCGCCGCGAGGCGGCCGGATGACATCTGTTCACCCGAAAGAGTGAGGGTATTTCCTCTGGGCGTCACCCAGTTGACGCGTGGTCGGCGCAGATCGACGCTCCCCCGACTGCATATCAACTACAGAACAGCCTCAGATCAAACCCGCATCCACTCGATTACACGCCGCTCAGGCCCCTAGGATTCCCCCTATCACCTCACCGGTCTCATTCGACAGGAACCCCATGAGCGACACTTCCTCCCCATTCGGCTTCGAGCTCGTGCGGCGTGGGTACGACCGCGGTCAGGTGGACGACCGCATTACCAAACTCGTCGCCGACCGTGACAGCGCTCTGACCCGTATCACCGCTCTTGAGAAGCGCATCGAGGAACTGCACCTCGAAACGCAGAACGCCCAGGCACAGGTGGCCGACGCGGAGCCGTCGTACGCCGGCCTCGGTGCCCGTGTCGAGAAGATCCTCCGCCTCGCCGAGGAGGAGGCCAAGGAGCTCCGCGACGAAGCCCGCCACGCCGCCGAACAGCACCGCGAGCTGGCCGAGTCGGCCGCCCAGCAGGTGCGGCACGACGCGGAGGAGTTCGCCTCGGAGCGCAAGGCCAAGGCCGAGGACGAGGGCCTTCGCATCGTCGAGAAGGCGAAGGGCGACGCCCAGAACCTGCGGTCGGAGGCGCAGAAGGACGCGCAGTCCAAGCGCGAGGAAGCGGACGCGCTGTTCGAGGAGACCCGCGCCAAGGCCGCCCAGGCGGCCGCGGACTTCGAGACGAACCTCGCGAAGCGGCGTGAGCAGTCCGAGCGCGATCTGGCGGCGCGTCAGGCGAAGGCGGAGAAGCGGCTGGCGGAGATCGAGCACCGTGCCGAGCAGCTGCGTCTGGAGGCGGAGAAGCTGCGGACGGACGCGGAGCGCCGCGCCCGGCAGACGGTGGAGACGGCACAGCGCCAGGCCGAGGACATCGTGGCCGACGCCAACGCCAAGGCCGACCGGATCCGCAGCGAGTCGGAGCGCGAGCTGGCGGCGCTCACCAACCGCCGCGACTCGATCAACGCGCAGCTGACCAACGTCCGCGAGATGCTGGCCACGCTGACGGGTGCCGCGGTGGCCGCCGCCGGCTCCCCCGAGGACGAGCCGATCTCGCGCGGCGTGCCGGCGCAGCAGTCCCGCTGAGCCGGTTGTCCGGCCGGGAGTCCGCCGAGCGGGTCGTCCGGGTTCGGAAACCGCTGAGCGGATCCGGCCGGAGCTGAACGATTCCAGCCGGAAAAGTTCGATTGAATAACGATCGTACGGGCCCCCCGTCACTCCGGTGGCGGGGGGCTTTGTGCCGCTTTAGGTTGGCGGCATGATCGAGATAGAGAGGCTGACCAAGCGCTATGGCCGCAAGCTGGCGGTCGACGATCTTTCGTTCCAGGTCAGACCGGGGGTGGTGACCGGCTTCCTCGGCCCCAACGGGGCGGGCAAGTCGACCACGATGCGGATGATGCTCGATCTCGACAACCCGACGGGCGGCTCGGTACGCATCGACGGCAGGCACTACCGGGAGCTCGCCGAGCCGCTGAAACACATCGGTGCCCTGCTGGAGGCCAAGTCCATGCACGGCGGGCGCACCGCGTACAACAACCTCCTCTGTCTGGCCCAGAGCAACCGCATCCCGGCGAGCCGGGTCTCCGAGGTCCTGGAGATGGTCGGGCTGACCGCGGTGGCGAAGAAGAAGACGAAGGGCTTCTCACTCGGTATGGGCCAGCGGCTCGGAATCGCGTCCGCGCTGCTCGGTGATCCCGAGATCCTGATGTTCGACGAGCCGGTGAACGGGCTGGACCCCGAGGGAATTCACTGGATCCGCAATCTTATGAAGGCGCTCGCACACGAGGGCCGCACGGTCTTCGTCTCCAGTCATCTGATGAGTGAAATGGCGCTGACCGCGGACCATTTGATCGTGATCGGTCAGGGCCGGCTGCTGGCGGACACCTCGATGGCGGACTTCATCCACGAGAACTCCCGCAGCTTCGCGCGGCTGCGCTCGCCGGACCGGGAACGGCTGAGGGACGTCCTGCACGCGGCGGGATTCACCGCGGTCGAGGCGGCCGACGGGGTGCTGGAGATCGACGGAGCGACCACGGAGGAGCTGGGGGAACTGGCGGCGCGCGAAGGGATCGTGCTGCACGAGCTGAGCGCGCAGCGCGCGTCCCTCGAAGAGGCGTTCATGCGGATGACGGCGCAGTCGGTCGAGTACCACGCGCATTCGAACGGGGCCCACGGGCCGGGTCCGGGACCGGTACAGGGCTGGGGACAGCCTCAGCCGGCGGCCGGCCCCCGGTGGGGCGAGCGGCGACCGGACGAGGGGGCCTGACATGGCATCGATACCCGCGGTCCTCCGCTCGGAATGGACCAAGATCCGTACCGTCTCCTCCACCACCTGGACCCTGATCAGCGCCCTGGTGGTGACCGTGGCCCTGGGCGCGGCGCTCTCGGCACTGCTGCGTTCGAGCTTCGACGAGCTGCCGCCCACCCAGCAGGCGACCTTCGACCCCACGTTCACCAGCTTCTCCGGGATGGCCCTCGGACAGCTGGCCATGGTGGTCTTCGGCGTCCTGGTGATCGGCTCCGAGTACGGCTCGGGCATGATCCGCAACTCGCTGGCCGCCGTCCCGCAACGCGCCACCTTCCTCTTCTCCAAGATCCTGGTGGCGGGCGTGCTGGCCCTGGTCACCGGGCTGGTCACCGGGTTCCTGGCGTTCTTCCTCGGCCAGGCGCTGCTCGGTGACCACGGCACGACCCTCGGCGAGCCGAACGTGCTGCGCGCGGTCGTGGGCAGCGGGCTCTACATGGCGCTGATCGCCGTCTTCTCGATGGGCGTCGCGGCGATGCTGCGCAGTTCCATGCTCTCGCTCGGCATCCTCATGCCGTTCTTCTTCCTGGTCTCGCAGATCCTGTCGGCGGTCCCGGTCGCGAAGAAGGTGGCGCGGTACTTCCCCGACCAGGCCGGATCCAAGATCATGCAGGTGCTGCCCGACGCCATGGACTCGGCCAAGGCGCCGTACGGTCCGTGGGGCGGCCTGGGCATCATGGCGCTGTGGGTGGTCGCGGCCCTGGTGGGCGGCTACGTGGTGCTGAAGAAGCGCGACGCCTGAGCGGGTCCGGACGGCTCCGGCCCGGCCGGAACGGAGCGACGTGGCCGGAACCGTCGGCGCGTGGATATCCTCGTAACTCTTACGGGGGCCCGCCCGGTCGGTTCCGGCCACGGTCCCGGACGACCTGACCTGTCGATGGGGCTGGAGAATGATCGAGGCAGTCGGCCTGACGAAGCGCTACGGCGCCCAGACGGCCGTGGACAACCTTTCCTTCCAGGTGAGGCCCGGGCACGTGACCGGGTTCCTCGGCCCCAACGGCTCCGGCAAGTCCACCACGATGCGGATGATCGTCGGTCTCGACAATCCGACGTCCGGCCGGGTGACGGTCGGCGGGCACCCGTTCCGCCTGCTGCCCAACGCGCCGCGCCAGGTCGGCGCCCTGCTCGACGCCAAGGCCGTGCACGGCGGACGCAGCGCGCGCAACCACCTGCTCTCGCTGGCCCAGCTCTCCGGCATCCCCGCCACCAGGGTCGACGAGGTGCTCGGCGTGGTCGGTCTGAGGGACGTCGCCAAGAAGCGTACGAAGGGTTTCTCGCTGGGCATGGGCCAGCGGCTCGGCATCGCCGCCGCGCTGCTGGGCGACCCGCAGGTGCTGCTGTTCGACGAACCGGTCAACGGCCTCGACCCCGAGGGCATCCTCTGGGTCCGCAACCTGATGAAACAGCTGGCCGCCGAGGGCCGTACGGTCCTCGTCTCCTCGCACCTGATGAGCGAGATGGCGCTCACCGCCGACCATCTGATCGTGATCGGACGGGGGCGGCTGCTGGCCGACATGAGCGTCAAGGACTTCATATCTGCCAACTCCGCGGACTTCGCGCGGGTGCGCACGCCGGGGACCGACCCGCGGGAGCGGGAGAAGCTGACGTCGTCGCTCACGGAGGCGGGCGGCCGGGTGCTGTCCGAGCCGGACGGGGCGTTGCGCGTCACGGGGCTGCCGCTGCCCCGGATCAGCGATCTCGCGCACGCGGCGGACGTACGGCTGTGGGAGCTCTCCCCGCACCAGGCGTCCCTGGAGGAGGCGTACATGCGGCTGACGCAGAGCGCCGTGGACTACCGCTCGACGGCCGACGAACTGGCGGGGTTCGAACCGCCGGACCTCGGCCCGTACGGCGGGGTGCCCCAGGGGTACGGTCCCACCCCCGTGCCCGACGTACCGCACGAGGGCTTCTACGCCCCGCCGCCGCCCGGAGCGGTTGTGCCGCGGCCGTACTCGAACGGCACGGCCGCGCCCGCCGGCGGAGACCCGACGCGACACGATGGCCGCGACAGCGACGAGGACCCCCGATGACCACCCCGCCGATCCCGTCCGTCCCGTCGACCCCGTCGCCCCCATACCGGCAGCGGGCGGAGGGCGCTCCCGCCGACGGTTACACCTCGCCGATCCCCGTCCGCCGGGCCCATTTCGGCGATGCGCTGCTCGCCGAGTGGACCAAAATCCGTTCTGTCCGGTCCACTCTCTGGACCCTGGGCGTCATGGTCGCCCTGATGCTCGGCCTCGGCTTGTTCATCGCGCTGTCGCTCGCCTGGACGGATAGCGGGTATCCGGAGCAGACCGTGCTCCCCCTGGGGTTCTTCGGGGTGATGCTGAGCTCGATCTGTGTGATCACGCTCGGTGTGATCACCATGACGTCGGAGTTCGGCACGGGCCTGGTCCGCACGACCCTGACCGCGTGCCCCAGCCGGGCCAGGGTGCTGGGCGCCAAGTCGGTGGTCTACTTCGTGCTCGTGTTCGTGATCTCGCTGATGACCACGACGCTGACGGGCGCGCTCCAGACCTCGATCCTGAACGGGCCGCCGCCCACCGGGGGCGAATGGCTCCAGGCGACGGTCGGGGTCAGCCTGTTCCTGGCCACCCTCGGCCTGTTCGCCCTGGCGATCGGCACGCTGATCCGGCACTCCGCGGGGGCCGTCACGATCATGATCGGTCTCGTCCTGCTGCCGCCCGTGCTGGCACTGTTCATGGCGAGCAGTCCCTCGCTCGTCGCGGTGCGCGACTTCCTGTACCAGTACTCGATCCCGATGCTGCTCGTGTCCCTGTACGAGAACCCCACCGGTCTGCCGAGCCCGTCCGGCTGGTGGTCGCTGTGGCTCATGATCGCGGCGACGGCTGCCGCCATGGCCGGCGCGCTGTGGTCGCTCCACCGACGCGACGCGTGAGGGTACGGGCCGTTGACCACGTGAGCGTCCGACACGGCCACGGCTCCCGTAAGGGATCCTCAGCGGCCGCCGCTCAGTACCGGGGCGCGCTCCTGGACCGCTGCACCCGGGTGGTGCGGCGGTCCTTCGCGTTCCAGCACGCCTGGTGCCAGTGGCGCCGGTCGTCCACGCCGCCGTACTCCGGCCACGCCACCACGTGCGGTACGGCGGACGGGATCTCCTGGTCGCACCCGGGGCAGCGGTAGCGCTTGCCCGCCGCGCTCGCGCCGGCGACATGGCGAACGGCCCACTCCTCGCCCTGCCAGGACTCCGTCCGCTGGAACCCCCCGTACCGGTCCCCCGGCTCCGGGGCTCGGCCGGGCGTCTTGTCGCCGCCTCGGGGGCGGTTGCGGCGCGGGGACACAGGACACCTCACGGGGCAGACGGCACGGTTCCACTCCAGCGTACGGCGCGATCGCGGGGGCAGGCGCCGCCCGGATCGGGGGATACCGCAGCACGCAGAAGGCACTTACCGGACAATCGCAAGAACTTCAGGGCCTGGCCGTGCCTTTGGCACGTGTCAGACGTTGTTGCCCGTAGGGGGAGCCGCGTCGGCCGCGAGGAGGCAAGAGGCGATGCGCGTTGGAGCTTTTGTACTGGCCGCCCAGTTCCCGGGCCAGGGACAGGGGGAGGCGCTGCACCGGGCGGTGCGCACCACGGAGGTCGCCGAGGCGTCCGGGCTGGACTCGGTCTGGCTGGCGGAGCACCACTTCGTGCCGTACGGCGTCTGCCCGTCGGCCGTGACCCTGGCCGGGGTGCTCCTCGGCCGTACGCGCCGGATCCGGGTCGGCACGGCGGTCAGCGTGCTGCCCAACGTGCACCCGGTGGCGCTCGGCGAGCAGGCGGCGCTGCTGCACCTCCTGTCCGGCGGACGGTTCACGCTCGGCGTGGGCCGGGGCGGCCCCTGGGTCGATCTGGAGGTGTTCGGCACGGGCCTGCGGGCGTACGAACACGACTTCCCCGAATCGCTCGATCTATTGATCCGCTGGCTGCGGGAACCGCGCGTGTCGGCTTCGGGAGAACGATTCAGCTTCCGTGAGGTACCGGTCGTACCGCGCCCGGACGAGTTGGACGCGCTGTGGGCGGACGGGACGGGAGCGCGCCCGGCCGTCGCCCGCGCCGGCGGTGCCCCGGGCTCCGGACCCGGCCCTGGCCCCGGCGCACGGTCCGACGCCGGTGCACGGTCCGACGCCGGTTCCGGCCCCGAGACCTTGATCGCCTGCACCTCGCCGAGGACGGTGAAGCTGGCCGCCGAGCGCGGCCTGCCGATGCTGCTCGGAATGCACTGTGGCGACGAGGAGAAGGCGGACATGGTCGCCCTGTGGCGCAGGCACGCCCGTGCCGCGGGCCGCTCGCCGGGGGAGATCGCGGACGCGCCGCACGTCTCGGCCGGTGTCGCGCAGATCGCGGACTGCCGGGGCGCGGCGGTGGAGGCACTCGCCAAGTCGATGCCCGGCTGGCTGCGGCAGGGCCTCGGCGCCCATGTCACGGTCGACGGCCGGGCGCGGACCATGCGGGACCCGATGGCCTACACGGAGTTGCTGTGCGGCCTGCATCCGGTGGGGACGCCCCGGCTGGCCGCCGACCGCCTCACGACGACGGCCGAACGCACCGGCATCCGGCGCTTCGCGCTGCTCGTGGAGGGCTCGGGGGACCTGGCGGCCACGGAGGAGAACGTACGGCGGCTGGGAGCCGAGGTCCTGCCCCTGCTCGGCTGAGCGGCGGCCGTCCCTGGACCGGCGCGCGGAGTGCGTCGCGAAATGCCTCCTGGCCGGCGGACGGCGCGGTGCCGGAGTCCCGCTCAGGGCTCGGCCCCGCGAGTTCCCTGCCGAAGTGTCCCGGCCGAGAGTGCCGGCCGAAGTGTGTCCCGCCCGGATGTCCGTCTCCGGGACGCTGCCGCTCCAGCACCCGGGTGCCTCGGCGATGCGGAGCGGCAGCACGATACGTCACACGCGCCGGCGAGCCCGCGCGTCAGCAGTCCCGCAGTTCCGGCGACTGGTTGAGCAGCTGGGCCCGGACGGAGGTGAAGCGGCCCAGCCGCTCGTCGACCGAGGTGTCCAGCGGGAACACCGCGACACGGTGGCAGTTCTGGAACGCCAGACGCACTCCGAAGTGCCGTTGCAGCGCGCCGCGGATCGCGTCGCTGGCGAGCGCGCGCAGCAGTTGACCACGTGCCTGCTCGTCCGGCGGGGGCGTCTGGTTGTCGGCGAACTGTCCACCGTCCACCTTCAGCTGTGCCACCAGAGAACTGATCATCTCCCATGCATAGGGCAGGGAGGTCCGGACGCAGTCGACGAAGTCCGCTTCGTCGACCTCGCCTCGCTCGGCCTGCTCCAACAGTGCCGGTGAGACGTCGAGCGACATGGGTTCTCCTCTCGCGACCCCGGGGGCGGGGCCTTACGGGCAGGGAAGAAGGCACCGACACGCAGCGTGCACGGGCGGCGACCTGCAGCTGCCACGTTATGCGCGCTGTCCGGACCGCACCAGGAGATTGGGAACACAACCGGCCATTAACGAACGGGGCTTCCGGGGCGAATCGCGCGCCGGGGCGGAGGTCGAGTAGCGTGCCGCCCATGCGCCTCGTCATTGCCCGCTGCTCCGTCGACTACGCGGGTCGTCTCACCGCCCACCTGCCCTCCGCCCCCCGCCTCATCCTGGTCAAGGCCGACGGCAGTGTGTCCATCCACGCCGATGACCGGGCGTACAAACCCCTCAACTGGATGTCACCGCCGTGCACGCTCAAAGAAGGTGCGGGCGAGAATGACGGCGTTTGGACGGTCGTGAACAAAGCGGGCGAGAAATTGATCATCACGATGGAGGAAGTTCTCCACGATTCCTCGCACGAGTTGGGCGTCGATCCGGGTCTCATCAAGGACGGCGTAGAAGCGCACCTTCAGGAGCTTCTGGCGGACCGGATCGAGACACTCGGGGACGGCTACACCCTCATCCGCCGCGAGTACCCCACGGCCATCGGCCCGGTGGACATCCTGTGCCGGGACGCCGCCGGCGCGACGGTCGCCGTGGAGATCAAGCGACGCGGCGAGATCGACGGTGTCGAGCAGCTCACACGCTATCTGGAGCTGCTGAACCGGGACCCTCATCTGGCCCCGGTGAGGGGGGTGTTCGCGGCCCAGGAGATCAAGCCACAGGCCCGGGTGCTGGCCACGGACCGGGGAATCGGGTGTGTGGTGCTGGACTATGACGGGCTGCGGGGCATCGAGGACGACAAGCTGAAGCTGTTCTAGAGTTCCGAGCGGTCCTTCACGTTGTAGTCCTACGGGAGCTGGTGCCCCTCCCGGCGCCAGAAAGCGACGGGCCCCCTGCCGATGGTGGAAACACCGGCAGGGGGCCTGTCGCCGTGTCATGTCGCTCCGGAGCCGTGGCTCGGACGCCCCGGCTCGGACGAACTGGCTCAGACGACCTGCTCGGACGGTGCCGTCTCCGTCGCCGTCTCCGTCGCCCCCGCGGTGAGGCTCGGGGACGTACCGCTCGCCGTGGTCTCCGGGGAGGACGGGGGCGGTTCCTCGGACTGGGTGGGCTCCGGGTCCGACGGCTCCCCCGACGGCGGCGGGTCCTCCGAGGTCGGCTTCGGGTCCGAGGGCTCCGCCGGGCCGGACGGCGACGCGGGGTCCTCGGGCGGGTCCGCCGGGGTGTCCGGCGTCGTCGGGTCGCCGTCCTCGGAGGAACCGCTCGGCGCGGGGCTGTCCGACGGCGACGGCGAGCCGGAGGGGGTGCCACCGCTCGGGCTCGCCACACCGGTGGCGCCCGGCTCGGGCAGGAGGTCGCCGGGGCCCGACGTCGTGTCGTCCACGGGCTGTTCGGCCGGCAGGCCGCCCTCGCCCTCGTCGGTGCCGGTGGACTGTTCCGTACGGACCTTGTCGTTCTTCGCGTTGTCGTTGCCGGAGGTCGCGCCCAGGGTGACGACCGTGCCCAGGACGGCCGCGAGGACCGCTCCCGCGCCGGCCGCCACCAGGTTGCGGCGGGCTCCGGTGAACGCCGCGCCGCGCCGGGACGCACCGGGCCGCCGCCCGGCCGGGGTGTGCGGCACCGGGCCGGACCTCATGGCGGAGGTCGCGGCGGCAGCCGGAGCAACCACCGGGATGTCGCGCCTGGTCACGAGGGTCACGTCCGCGCCGGAACCGGTGTCGTCCGCCCCGGTCGCTCCCGTCCCCGGCGCGCCGGCCGGGCCGAGGGAGGCGGGCGGCCCCGGCAGGGCCGCCACGGCCGGTGCGGCCCGCTCGTCGAGCCGTACCGCCGGCGACCGGGCGCCCGTACCGCCTGGACCGGCCGCCGCGTTCTCGCGGTCCGTGACCAGGGCCAGCGCCCGCCGGCCGGCGACCGTACCGCTCTTGTCGGCGACGGCACCGCGCATGCCGATGGACGCCTCCAGCTCCGCGCGCGCCCGCTCGGGGTTGCCCACGCACAGTGCCAGGACGCCCAGTTCATGGTGGAGGTACGCCTCCTCGGCCACCTCACCGGCCAGTCGCGCCGCCTCGCAGCCGGAACGCAGCGCCCGCTCCCAGGCGCCCCAGTGCAGCCCGGCGAGGAACGCGGGCGCGGCGCTGCGGACCAGCAGTACGGCCGCGCTCGCCCGCCCCGGCTCCTGCCCGGCGATCAGTGGGGCCAGTGTGGCGAGCACCGCGTCCGCCTCCGCGCACACCCGCTCGGCCGTGACCGAGGGGTGCCCGGCCCACCAGGTGTAGTGCTGCGCGGCGGTCAGCGCGTGCGCCACGGCGTCGTCGCCGTACCCGTCCCGCTCCAGCTGTCCCGCGACCCCGGGGGCGAGCCGGTAGCGCGGGCCGACCGGCGTCAGCAGCCCACAGCTCATCAGTTCGCCGACGGCGGCGTCCGCGTGGGTGTCGCCCGTCAGGGCCGGCAGGTGCGCCTGGTGCGGGACCTCGCCGCCGAGCGCGACGGCGAAACGCAGGGTGGCCCTGGCGGACTCGCTCAGCCGGGACGCGAGCAGAGCGGCGGGCGCGGCGCCCTCGCCGACACTCGGCAGCGGTGTGTCGTAGGACTCGGGCGCGCCGAACTTCGCGTCGTCGGCGGGGCGTTCGAACGGTTCGAACTCGTCCGCGGCGTCGGCCGCGCCGCGCAGCTGGTCGCGCTGGCGCAGCAGCGCGCCCGCCTGGACGAAGCGCAGCGGCAGCCCCTCGGACTCGAACCAGAGGTCGCCCGCCCAGTTCGCCTCCTCGTCGGTGAGCGGCCGGTCCACGGCGCGCTCCAGCAGTTCCAGCGAGGCCCCGCGGCCCAGCCCGCCGAGGGCGACCTCGTCGAGGCCCGCGTCGGCGGAGGGCGGATCGGCGTCGGGGGCGGGCGCCAGCAGGTAGGCGCACTCGGGCGTGGCGGCGAGCAGTTCGTCCAGCGCCTCGCCGCCCAGCTCCAGGTCGTCGAGGACGACCACCGCGCCGATCCGGCCGACCAGTTCGAGCAGTACGGCGCGGTCGGGTCGGCGCAGCGCCGAGTCGAAGACGGCCGCGTACAGCTCGTACAGCAGCTCGGTGGCGGTGCGGTGGTGGCCGGAGAGGCGTACGACCCCGTCGGGGGCGAGATCCGCGCAGTCCGCGGCGACGGCGTCGAGCAGCGCCGTACGTCCGGAACCGGCGGGGCCGACCAGCCGGACGGAACGGCCGCGCGAGACCAGGCCGACCAGCCGCTCCCGCTCCTCGGCGCGCTCCAGCAGGGGCAGCGGCGGGGCGACGGGCCCCGCGGGCACCGGCGGCCGGCCGGCCCGCTGGTGGTCGGCGCGCTCCTCCGCGGTGCGCCGGGCGGGCGCGCCGGGCCGGCGGCCGGGCGGGCAGAGTTCGATCTCGCTGCCGTCGACGGGATTGACGGTCAGCAGGAAGTCGCCGGAGACCAATTGGAGGGTGCGGACGGGCGGGGGCACGGCTCCCGCGAGGTGGGTCAGTCCGCTCCCGGCGGGGACGGCGGGCGCGGCGGGCGGCGCCAGGGGCGTCACACCGGGGATGATCAGCGCGCGCGGCGGTCGCTCCGGGTCGGTGTCCGCGTCGGCCTCCGCGCCCGAACCGCCCTCGCGGAGAACGTCGTTCGGGACGCCCGTACCGTGCGAGTCGCCCGCGTCGAACGCGGAGCCCGTACCGTACGAGGCGTCCGCGCCGTACGAGGCGTTCTTGCCGTCCGCGCCGTGCGGAGCGTTCGTGCCGTACGGGTCGCTCGCGCCGTGTCGCTCCCGCGCCGCGGAGTCGTCGTGCCCGGCGGCGTCCGCACGTGAACCCGCCGCCGGGCCGGTGCCGGTGTCCGCGGCCGATGTCCCGCTCTCGCTCCCCACGAGGCGTTCGCCATCGCGACGTTCGCCCCCGGGGCGCTCGTCGCCGTGACCGCCGTCATGGCCGTACTCTTCAGGTCCCCGGCTTATCGGGTCCATGGTGAAAGCCCCCCAGATCGTGGCATACGGTCGCCCCCCGGCCGCGCACGCCCATCTGTCGCTTCTGGTCCGGTGCCTGCTCTGTCGGTCGGTCCGTCGGTCTGCGGACACGCCGACCCTAGTGCCCCTCCCGGCAACGTTTGCCCCGTCGCGACGCCCGGCACGCGCGTTCGCCGCGTTGGCCACAAGCCCAGGTAGCGGAGCTACCTGGGCTTGTGGCCGCCTTGCGATCACACGCACCGGACGCCGCTCCTTGACGGGCAAACCCTGCCGGTCGCGGCACTAGACGTGCGCCCAGTATCCATGAACAGCGGGGGGCCCGCGGGGTCCTGAAGGTCACGGTCCCGTGAGGATCGTGTCGAGCGGCCCGGTCACCAGCCGTCCTTCCCTGAGCGGGCCGGTCAGACCCACGGCAGGGACTCCGCGGCGATCCCGCCCTCGATGGCGAGGATGCGGTGCAGCCGGGTGGCCACCAGCAAACGCTGCATCTGCGGCGGAACGCCGCGCAGCACAAGCCTCCGGCCGCACCGCCCCGCTCGTCGGTGGGCTCCCATGATGACGCCGAGTCCCGTGGCGTCCCAGGAGTCCAGTTCGGTCAGGTCGAGCACCAGGTCGCCGGCGCCGTCGTCGACGGCCGAGTGCAGGACCGTACGGGCGTCCGCCGCGCTGCGTACGTCGAGGCGGCCCCCGACGACCAGCTCGGCGTGGTCGCCCCTGATGTGCATATGCGCTCCCCGAGAGTGCTGCTGTTCTCCGTAGTCTGTTCTGTCTTTCAACAACTGACTGTCACGCGACCGAAGAAGTTGCCGTCCGTGAGCGAACCGATACCGAATTCACCCAGAGGGGCGAAGGGCGGCGCGGCAGCGCGGCCGGGCCGGCGCGTGACGGGTCAGCGAGTGTTCCTCGCGGGCTCAGTGCGTGTAGAACCCCTGTCCGCTCTTGCGCCCGATGTCACCGGCGTCCACCATGCGCCGCATCAGCTCCGGCGGCGCGAACTTCTCGTCCTGGGTCTCCGCGTAGATGTTGCCGGTCGCGTGCAGCAGGATGTCGACGCCGGTCAGATCGGCGGTGGCGAGCGGCCCCATCGCATGGCCGAACCCCAGTCGGCATGCGGTGTCGATGTCCTCGGCGGACGCGACCCCCGACTCGTGGAGTCTGACGGCCTCGACCACCAGCGCCGAGATCAGCCGGGTGGTCACGAAGCCCGCCACGTCGCGGTTGACGACGACGCATGTCTTGCCCAGGGACTCGGCGAACTCCCGTGCGGTGGCGAGCGTTTCGTCGCTCGTCTTGTAGCCGCGCACGAGTTCGCACAGCCGCATCATGGGCACGGGCGAGAAGAAGTGCGTACCGACGACCCGCTCCGGGCGCCCGGTCACCGCCGCGATCTTGGTGATCGGGATGGCGGAGGTGTTCGAGGCGAGCACGGTCCGCTCCCCCACGATCTTGTCGAGCGCACGGAAGATCTCGTGTTTCACGTCGAGCTGCTCGAAGACCGCCTCGACCACGATGTCCACGTCGGCGGCGGCGTCCAGGTCGGTGGTCCCGCTGACGCGGGCGAGCGCGGCGTCGGCGTCGGCCTCCTCCAGCTTGCCCTTGCCCACGAACCGGGCGAGCGAGTCCCGAATGGCGTCCGTCCCCTTGGTCAGGGCCGCGTCGGTGACATCGCGCAGGACGACCTCCCAGCCCGCCACCGCGGCGACCTGGGCGATCCCGGATCCCATCAGTCCGGCCCCGATGACGGCGAGTTTCCTGGCCACGACGCACCCCACGTTTCGTTTTCGGTTCTTCTCGGACTGCGGCTGAGCGAGCGATCGAGCGGGAGGGAAAGCGGAGCCCGGCCGGCACGGAGGACGAGTGGCGCGAACGGCCCCCGCGCGCGGGTCACTCGGCGGGGAGCCGCGCGACGGACGTCACGCCACGCGCGGGCCGCGTGCGGGCGCGCACGGTCCGGCACAGGTCGTAACGCCTGTTCACTTCTGCCCTCCAGAGCGGAGATTAGCGTCAGCAAGTGCTTGCTGTAACGGTGTAGAGATGCGCGTCACGTCTCACATGACGGACGTCACACCGGTCCGGCCGCCGGGACGCCGGTCAGCCCTCGCGCACTCCGTACGTACGAACCGGCTCGCCCAGGACGTCCTCGATGCCGTCGAGCAGCACGAGGGCTTCCCGCGACACCGCCTCGGGCTCGCGTCCCCGCACCATCTGCCGAAGGTCTTCCCACGGGCGGGCGCCTGGCTGGCGCTCCTCCCCCGACTAGGCTGGCCCCATGGTCAATCTGACGCGCATCTACACCCGGACCGGGGACAAGGGCACGACGGCGCTCGGCGACATGAGCCGTACGGCCAAGACCGACCCGCGCATCGCCGCGTACGCCGACGCGAACGAGGCCAACGCGGTGATCGGCACGGCGATCGCCCTCGGGAACCTCCCGGAGGACATCGTGAAGGTGCTGGTCCGCGTCCAGAACGACCTCTTCGACGTGGGCGCGGACCTGTCCACGCCGGTGGCCGAGAACCCCGAGTTCCCGCCGCTGCGCGTCGAGCAGTCGTACATCGACAAGCTGGAGGCGGACTGCGACCGCTATCTGGCGGACCTGGACAAGCTGCGCAGCTTCATCCTCCCCGGTGGCACGCCGGGCGCCGCCCTGCTGCACCAGGCGTGCACGGTCGTGCGCCGCGCCGAGCGCTCCACCTGGGCGGCGCTGGAGTCGCACGGCGAGACCATGAACGAGCTGACGGCGACGTATCTCAACCGGCTCTCCGACCTGCTGTTCATTCTGGCGCGCGCGGCGAACAAGGAGGTCGGGGACGTCCTCTGGGTCCCGGGCGGCGAACGCTGACACCGCGACGAGCGCCGCGACCGCCGCTCAGCGCTTCGTTCCCGACGGTGGCCGTTCCACCCGTACCGGCTCCCCGGGCTCCTTCGGGGCCTTCTTCGGGAAGACCGCGTACGTCAGGGCGATCAGGCCGTGGATCCCGGCCGCACGGGCCGCGGTGAGCTGCCAGCTCGTCAGCGAACCCGTCCGGCCCGCGTCACCCACGTACCACGCCGCGAGCTGGAGCAGGGCGGTCGCGACGGCCGCGGCCAGGACCGTGCGCAGCCACAGCTTGCCCTCGTGCACGGCGCGGGCCCTGCCGTACGCCGGGGCCGGCACCGGTGGCGGTCCGCCGAAGAAGCGGTGGGCGACCCGGGCGTCGGCCCAGCTGACGGTGTAGTGGCCGTAGGCGACGGTGAAGCCGATGTAGAGCGCCGCGAGACCGTGCTTCATGTCGGGCTCCGCGCCGTTCTTCAGGTCGATCGCCGTCACGATCAGCAGGACGACCTCCAGCAGCGGCTCCAGCAGGAGCACCCCCGCGCCGAGCCGGGGCATCCGTGCGACGTAGCGCAGGGCCAGCCCCAGCGCCAGCAGCACCCAGAAGCCGACCTCGCAGATCACGATCAGCGTGACGATCACGGCTGTGCTCCCTCCCTCTCCCCCGTCTCCCCGTACAACGCCTCCAGGCTCCCGCCCGCCCGGCCGCCTGTCGTCGTCGGCGGTGCCGAAACGTGACGGCGCGGGACTGCACCCTTCGATGCAGCGCGCCCTCACCCCCACTGAGGAGGCCCCCGCGCGGCGGGACGTGTTTGATGGACGGGTGATCGCCTTCTTCCGGCCGCTCCGACCGGTCAGGCCGCACCGCGACGACATCGCCATCGCCGTGCTCGGACTGCTCGGCGGCCTCGCCCTGTGGACCCTCGGCCTGCACACCCAGGGGGGCACGCTGCTCCCCGGGCCCTGGGTCCTGGTACCGCTCGTCGTCGTCGCCTGTCTGGAGCTGCTGCGCCGGAGCATGCCGTCGCCCGCGCTGCTCGTGGGCACGGTCGCGCTCGTCGCGGATCTGTTCACGACCGGCAGCGTGGCGACGGTACTGATGTTCACGGATCTGATGTACGCGGCGGTGGTGTACGGGACACCCGCCGCCGCCCGCCGCATCCCGTGGACCACGGGGCTGATCACGATCGCGATGACGATCGGCTTCCTCGGCTGGCTCCAGAAGCCGGAGAGCCTGCTGATCGGCGTGGCCACCGGCGTGGTGAGCTTTCTGCCCGCCATCACCGGCTCCGCCGTCCGCGGCCACCGGGACGCCGCCGAGACCGCGCGGCTGCGGGCCGAGCAGACCGCGCTGCTGGCGGAGACGGACCGGGCCCAGGCGGTGACGGCGGAGCGCGCTCGGATGGCCCGGGAGCTGCACGACATGGTCGCCAACCACCTCTCGGCGATCGCCATCCACGCCACGGCAGCGCTGTCCCTGGACGACGAGCGGACCACGCGGGACGCGCTCGGGGTGATCCGGACGAACAGTGTGGAGGGACTGGCGGAGATGCGCCGGCTGATCGGGCTGCTGCGGGACCCCGGCGACGAGGCGGAGCCGTCGGCCGCCCCGACACTGGCGGCGGTGGACTCGCTGCTGGAGCAGGCCGGTGCCAACGGCGCGTCCAGCGGGCTCAGCTTCACCCTGGACGACCGGCGCGACACGGCCGCCCCCCTGCCCGCGCCGGTCGAGCTCGCCGCGTACCGGATCGTTCAGGAGTCCCTGACCAACGCGCTCAAGCACGCGGTGCCGGGCACGGTGACCGTCGCGCTGACGCGGTCCCGGCGGGCCCTGACCGTACGCGTCGACAGCCCGTTCGGCGACCGGCCCGGACCGCGCGCACCCGGCTCCGGGTCCGGGATGGTGGGGATGCGCGAACGGGTCGAACTGCTGCACGGGGCGTTCGAGGCGGGTGCCGTCACCGGGGGCGACGGCGGGAAGATCTGGCGGGTGCGGGCCGAACTGCCCGTCGACGAGGCGTGGGAGACGGCATGACGATCCGGGTGCTGGTCGCGGAGGACCAGTCGGCGGTACGGGCGGGGCTGGTGCTCATCCTGCGCAGCGCGCGGGACATCGAGGTCGTCGGGGAGGCGGCGGACGGCGAGGAGGCGGTCGCGCTGGCCCGCGCGCTGCGGCCCGATCTGGTGCTGATGGACGTGCAGATGCCCCGTCTCGACGGGGTGTCGGCGACCCGGCGGGTGGTCGAGGAGGGGCTGGCGGACGTGCTGGTGCTGACGACGTTCGACCTGGACGAGTATGTCTTCGGCGCGCTGCGGGCGGGGGCGGCGGGCTTCCTGCTGAAGAACGCCGAGGCCGCGGACCTGCTCACGGCGGTACGGACGGTGGCGCGCGGCGAGGGCCTGATCGCGCCCGCCGTCACGCGCCGGCTGATCGCGGAGTTCGCCGCCCCGGCGCGGCCCGCGCGCGACGAGGACGCGCCGGACCTGTCGGTGCTGGACCCGCTGACCCGCCGGGAGCGCGAGGTGCTGGCCTGCCTGGGCGAGGGACTGTCGAACGCGCAGACGGCGGTACGCCTGGAGATGGCCGAGGCGACCGTGAAGACGCATGTGAGCCGGCTGCTCGGCAAGCTGAACCTGCGCAGCCGTGTCCAGGCGGCGGTGCTGGCCCAGGAGTTGGGCCTCTGAGGGGCCCGGCGCCAGGCGCCTGACCGACGGCGGACGGCGGCCGTCCAGCGGGCCGTCCCCGGCCGCCGGACGGTGTGGCCACGGCCCGCCCGGCACGCTCCGGCCCGGTCCGAACCCACCCCGACATGGTCTGGACCTATTGACGAGTGGTCCAGACCTCTTTACTCTCGCGGCACACACCGGCGTACGCCGACCCGGTGTGAGCAGTGCACGGACCATCCCCGTTCTCCTGTCCTGTACTCATGTCACGAGGAGCACACCCGTGAACACCCGATCAGTCCCCCACGGACGCCGTCTCAGATCCCGAACCGTCGCGGGCCTCACCGCGCTGCTGCTGCCGTTCGCCGCCCTCGTGGGGCTGGCCACGCCCGCACAGGCCGCCGCCTCCGCGACCGCCACGTACACCAAGGTCTCCGACTGGGGCACCGGTTTCGAGGGCAAGTGGACGGTGAAGAACACCGGCACCACCTCCCTGGCCTCCTGGACCGTCGAGTGGGACTTCCCCTCCGGTACCGCCGTCACCTCCGGCTGGGACGCCGACATCACCGGCTCCGGCACCCACTGGACCGCCAAGAACAAGTCCTGGAACGGCACCCTCGCCCCCGGCGCCTCCATCAGCTTCGGCTTCAACGGCACCGGCACGGGCTCCCCCGCGTCCTGCAAGCTCAACGGAGCCTCCTGCGACGGCGGCCCGAGCGTGCCCGGTGACGCCCCGCCCTCCGCGCCCGGCACCCCCACCGCGAGCGCCGTCACCAACACCTCGGTGACCCTGGGCTGGAGCGCCGCCACCGACGACAAGGGCGTCAAGAACTACGACGTGCTGCGTGACGGCGCGAAGGTCGCCACGGTCACCGGCACGACCTACACCGACACCGGCCTGCGGGCCGGCACGGACTACTCGTACACCGTCCAGGCGCGCGACACCGCCGACCAGACCGGCCCCGTCAGCGGCGCCCGCGCGGT
Source organism: Streptomyces hebeiensis (assembly GCF_052983195.1). Classification (NCBI taxonomy): domain Bacteria; kingdom Bacillati; phylum Actinomycetota; class Actinomycetes; order Kitasatosporales; family Streptomycetaceae; genus Streptomyces; species Streptomyces hebeiensis. Next base: position 5,575,976 of record NZ_CM129812.1, on the reverse strand, counting down.
GCGCACCACCGGGAACACCGACCCCGGTACCGGAAGCAAGATCAAGCTCGGCTACTTCACCGAGTGGGGCATCTACAACCGGAACTACCACGTCAAGAACGTGGCGAGCTCCGGTTCGGCCGAGAAGATCACGCACATCAACTACTCGTTCGGCAATGTCACCGGCGGCAAGTGCGCGATGGGCGACTCCTTCGCCGCGATCGAGAAGGCGTACACCGCCGACCAGAGCGTCGACGGTGTCGCCGACACCTGGGACCAGCCGCTGAAGGGCAACTTCAACCAGCTCCGCAAGCTCAAGGCCAAGTACCCGCACATCAAGGTGTTGTGGTCCTTCGGCGGCTGGACCTGGTCCGGCGGCTTCGGCCAGGCGGTGCAGAACCCGGCGGCCTTCGCGCAGTCCTGCTACGACCTGGTGGAGGACCCGCGCTGGGCGGACGTCTTCGACGGCATCGACCTGGACTGGGAGTACCCCAACGCCTGCGGCCTGTCCTGCGACTCCAGCGGCCCGGCCGCGTTCAAGAACATGATGCAGGCCATGCGCGCCAAGTTCGGCTCGAACAACCTCGTCACGGCCGCCGTCACCGCCGACGCCTCGGCCGGCGGCAAGATAGAGAAGTCCGACTACGCGGGCGCGGCCCCGTACATGGACTGGTTCAACGTGATGACGTACGACTTCTTCGGCGCGTTCGCCGCCCAGGGCCCGACGGCCCCGCACTCCCCGCTCACCTCGTACGCGGGCATCCCGCAGGCGGGCTTCAACTCGGCGGAGGCGATCGCCAAGTTCAAGGCCCAGGGCGTGCCGGCGAGCAAGCTGCTGCTCGGCATCGGCTTCTACGGGCGCGGCTGGACCGGCGTCAGCCAGGCGGCACCGGGCGGCACCGCGACCGGCCCGGCCCCGGGCACGTACGAGCCGGGCATCGAGGACTACAAGGTCCTGAAGAACACCTGTCCGCCCACCGGCACCGTGGCCGGCACGTCGTACGCCAAGTGCGGCAGCAACTGGTGGAGCTACGACACGCCCGCCACGGTCACCTCGAAGATGGCCTGGGCGAAACAGCAGGGCCTGGGCGGCGCGTTCTTCTGGGACTTCACCGGTGACACGGCGAACGGCGAGCTGGTGAGCGCGATCAACGGCGGCCTCGGATAACCGCGCGGCACGACACAGCACCCGTGTGACACCAAGGGGGCGGCGCCGGCACCATCGGCGCCGCCCTTCGCCGCGCACGCCCCGGGTTCGGCCCGGGTCAGGCCACGTTCACCCGCTGGCCCGGGGGCGCCGCCTCCAGCCAGGCCAGGAAGCCCGTCAGCGCGTCCTCGCTCATCGCCAGCTCCAGCCGTACCTCATTGTGCGCGCAGCTGAGGACGACGGCGTCGGAGAGCAGCGCCAGTTCCTCCTCGCCCTGCGGCGCGCGGCGGGCCAGGACCTCGATCGCGGAGCGCTCCAGGGTGCGGCGCGGGCGGGGGGCGTAGGAGAAGACGCGGAACCAGTTGATCCGGTCGGAGTTGTAGCGGGCCACGCCGTACACCCAGCCCTTGCCCGAGAGGTCGGGCTCCTCGGGCACGTTCCAGCGCAGGCTGCAGTCGAAGGTGCCGCCGGAGCGCTGGATGAGGCGCCGTCGCAGTCCGAAGACGAACAGACCTCCCGCCACAGCCACGACGACCAGTCCGCAGACAAGCAGAGCGAGGACCATCACCACCGACCTCCTCGCCTCGTCCACGTACCGAACAGGAACCGCACCTCCATCGCCTCAGCCGCGACCCGGTCCGGACGAGTCCGGAACGAGCCGCGGCTGAGGACGCCGCACGCCCCGGGCGGACCCGGGCCGTACGGCGGTAACGCTATCGGCGCCGTGCGCTAACGCACCGCCACCGCACGCAGCCGGACGTCGGCGCGCCGCTCCGCGGCGTCGTCGTCACCCGACTTGGCGCGCTCCAGCGCACGCTCGGCGCGCTGGGTGTCGATCTCATCCGCCAGCTCGGCGATCTCCGCGAGCAGCGACAGCTTGTTGTCCGCGAACGAGAGGAAACCGCCGTGCACCGCGGCCACGACCGTCCCACCGTCGCTCGTACGAATGGTCACCGGGCCCGACTCCAGCACACCGAGCAGCGGCTGGTGACCGGGCATGACGCCGATGTCGCCGGACGTGGTGCGCGCGACGACCAGGGTGGCCTCGCCGGACCACACACTGCGGTCCGCGGCGACCAGCTCGACATGCAGCTCAGCAGCCAAGGGTGGCTCCTCGGGTCACCACCCGGCCGTTTCGCCGGGTGTTGGGATTGATTCTATGGGGTGTCGTCGGGTGCGTCGGAGGGGGGCGGGTTGCGACCCGCCCCCCTCCTCGGAACGCGACGGAACGCGGCGGTCAGGAGACGCCGAGCTCCTTGGCGTTGGCCTTGAGGTCCTCAATGCCACCGCACATGAAGAACGCCTGCTCGGGGAAGTGGTCGTACTCGCCGTCGCAGATCGCGTTGAACGCGGCGATCGACTCGTCGAGCGGCACGTCCGAGCCGTCCACGCCGGTGAACTGCTTGGCGACGTGGGTGTTCTGCGACAGGAAGCGCTCCACGCGACGGGCCCGGTGGACGACGAGCTTGTCCTCCTCGCCGAGCTCGTCGATACCGAGGATCGCGATGATGTCCTGGAGGTCCTTGTACTTCTGCAGGATCCCCTTGACGCGGGTGGCCGCCTCGTAGTGGTCCTGCGCGATGTACCGCGGGTCCAGGATCCGGGACGTGGAGTCCAGCGGGTCCACGGCCGGGTAGATGCCCTTCTCCGAGATCGGACGGGAGAGCACCGTCGTCGCGTCGAGGTGGGCGAAGGTGGTGGCCGGGGCCGGGTCGGTCAGGTCGTCCGCGGGGACGTAGATCGCCTGCATCGAGGTGATCGAGTGACCGCGGGTCGAGGTGATGCGCTCCTGGAGCAGACCCATCTCGTCGGCCAGGTTCGGCTGGTAGCCCACCGCGGACGGCATGCGGCCGAGCAGCGTGGACACCTCGGAGCCGGCCTGGGTGTACCGGAAGATGTTGTCGATGAAGAAGAGCACGTCCTGCTTCTGGACATCGCGGAAGTACTCCGCCATGGTCAGACCGGCCAGGGCGACGCGGAGACGGGTCCCCGGCGGCTCGTCCATCTGGCCGAAGACGAGCGCCGTCTTGTCGATGACGCCGGACTCGGTCATCTCCTCGATGAGGTCGTTGCCCTCACGGGTACGCTCACCGACGCCCGCGAACACCGACACACCGTCGTGGTTGTTGGCGACGCGGTAGATCATCTCCTGGATCAGCACGGTCTTGCCGACACCGGCACCACCGAACAGACCGATCTTGCCGCCCTTGACGTACGGGGTCAGCAGGTCGATGACCTTGACGCCGGTCTCGAACATCTCGGTCTTCGACTCGAGCTGGTCGAAGGTCGGGGCGGAGCGGTGGATCGCCCAGCGCTCGGTGACCTCGGCCGTCGCCTCGGGCTTGTTCAGGATCTCACCGAGGGTGTTGAACACCTTGCCCTTGGTGATCTCGCCGACCGGGACCGTGATGCCGTCGCCGGTGTCCGTCACCGGGGCCTGGCGGACCAGACCGTCGGTGGGCTGCATGGAGATGGCGCGGACCAGGCCGTCACCCAGGTGCTGGGCGACCTCCAGGGTCAGCGTCTTGAGCTTGCCGTCCTCGGCCGGGTCGGCCACCTCGACGGTCAGCGCGTTGTAGATGTCGGGCATCGCGTCGACGGGGAACTCCACGTCGACGACCGGGCCGATGACCCGGGCGACGCGGCCCGTGGCTACGGCCGTCTCAACTGTCGTCGTCATTACCTGTCACTCCCCGCGGTCGCGTCGGCCAGGGCGCTGGCGCCACCGACGATCTCGCTGATTTCCTGGGTGATTTCGGCCTGGCGGGCCGCGTTGGCGAGCCGGGAGAGCGTCTTGATGAGCTCTCCGGCGTTGTCGGTCGCCGACTTCATCGCGCGGCGGGTGGCCGCGTGCTTGGAGGCGGCGGCCTGGAGCAGCGCGTTGTAGATCCGGCTCTCGACGTAGCGCGGCAGCAGGGCGTCGAGGACGTCCTCCGCCGACGGCTCGAAGTCGAACAGCGGAAGGATCTCGCCCTTCGTGCCACTCTCCTCCGCCGCCTCGTCGAGGCTGAGCGGCAGCAGCCGGTTCTGGACCGGCGTCTGCGTCATCATCGAGATGAACTCGGTGAAGACGATGTGGAGCTCGTCCACGCCGCCCTCGGCCGTCTCCCGCTCGATCGCCGCGATCAGCGGCTCCGCGACCCGCTTGGCGTCCGCGTACGTCGGGTTGTCGGTGAACCCGCCCCACGAGTCCGCGACCGCGCGCTCGCGGAAGCTGTAGTACGCGACACCCTTGCGGCCGACGATGTACGTGTCGACCTCCTTGCCCTCGCCGCGCAGCCGCTCGGTGAGCTGCTCCGCGGACTTGATGGCGTTCGAGGAGTAGCCGCCGGCCAGACCGCGGTCGCTCGTGATGAGCAGGACCGCGGCCCGGGACGGGGACGCCGCCTCGGTGGTGAGCGGGTGCTTGGTCGCCGATCCCGTCGCCACCGCGGTGACCGCGCGGGTCAGCTCGGTGGCGTACGGGGTGGAGGCCGCCACCTGGCGCTGCGCCTTGACGATGCGCGAGGCGGCGATCATCTCCATCGCCTTGGTGATCTTCTTGGTCGCGGTGACGGATTTGATGCGACGCTTGTAGACCCGGAGCTGGGCTCCCATGAGTCAGGTCCCTTCCGTCGTCACTTCGAGGCGTTGGCGGCCGGCGCGTCGTCGCCCAGGAGCTTGCCGTCCGACGTCTCGAACTGACGCTTGAAGGCGGCGACGGCGTCGCCGATGGCCGTGATCGTGTCGTCCGACATCTTGGCGCCCTCGGCGATGCTGGTGAGCAGTTCCTTGCGCTCGCGGCGCAGGTTCTCCAGCAGTTCGCTCTCGAAGCGGCGGATGTCCTCGACGGGGACGTCGTCCATCTTGCCGGTGGTGCCGGCCCAGATGGAGACGACCTGCTCCTCCACCGGGTACGGCGAGTACTGCGGCTGCTTCAGCAGCTCGACCATGCGCTTGCCGCGCTCCAGCGACGCCTTGGAGGCCGCGTCCAGGTCGGAGCCGAAGGACGCGAACGCCTCCAGCTCGCGGTACTGGGCGAGGTCCACGCGCAGTCGGCCGGAGACCTGCCGCATGGCCTTGTGCTGGGCGGAACCACCGACGCGGGAGACCGAGATACCGACGTTCAGCGCGGGCCGCTGGCCGGCGTTGAACAGGTCGGACTCCAGGAAGCACTGGCCGTCGGTGATGGAGATGACGTTGGTCGGGATGAACGCCGACACGTCGTTGGCCTTCGTCTCGACGATCGGCAGACCCGTCATCGAACCGGCGCCCAGGTCGTCGGAGAGCTTGGCGCAGCGCTCCAGCAGACGCGAGTGCAGGTAGAAGACGTCACCCGGGTAGGCCTCACGGCCCGGCGGGCGACGCAGCAGCAGGGAGACGGCGCGGTAGGCGTCGGCCTGCTTCGAGAGGTCGTCGAAGATGATGAGGACGTGCTTGCCCTGGTACATCCAGTGCTGGCCGATGGCCGAACCGGTGTACGGGGCGAGGTACTTGAAGCCGGCCGGGTCGGACGCGGGGGCGGCGACGATCGTCGTGTACTCCAGCGCGCCGGACTCCTCCAGGGCGCCGCGTACGGACGCGATGGTGGAGCCCTTCTGGCCGATGGCGACGTAGATGCAGCGGACCTGCTTCTTGGGGTCGCCCGAGCGCCAGTTCTCGCGCTGGTTGATGATCGTGTCGACGGCCAGGGCGGTCTTGCCGGTCTGGCGGTCACCGATGATCAGCTGACGCTGGCCACGGCCGATCGGCACCATGGAGTCGACGGCCTTGTAGCCGGTCTGCATCGGCTCGTGCACGGACTTACGGACCATGACGCCCGGAGCCTGGAGCTCGAGGGCGCGGCGGCCTTCGGTCTCGATCTCGCCGAGACCGTCGATCGGGTTGCCGAGCGGGTCGACGACGCGACCCAGGTATCCCTCGCCGACAGCGACGGAGAGGACCTCGCCGGTACGGGTGACCGACTGCCCCTCCTCGATGCCGTTGAACTCACCGAGGACGATCGAACCGATCTCGCGCTCCTCGAGGTTGAGGGCGAGACCCAGGGTGCCGTCCTCGAACTTCAGCAGCTCGTTCGCCATGGCCGAGGGCAGTCCCTCGACCTTCGCGATGCCGTCGCCGGCCACGCTGACCGTACCGACCTCCTCGCGCGAGGCCGCGTCCGGCTTGTACGACTGGACGAAGGTGTCCAGCGCGTCCCGGATCTCCTCCGGCCGGATCGTGAGCTCCGCCATCTGGGTTCCCTGCTCTCCTTGTTGGGCCCGAAGTTTCTTTGGGGGTCTGGGGGTGACCCCAGGAATCTTCTGCAATCTCTGCACGGCCCAACCGGGCCGCTGTCTTGCCGTATTTCTGTTGCCTGCCGGTGTCCGCCGGTCCGGGCCCGCTCGCGATCCCGTGCCGTGCGCCGTCGGCGCCGTACGTCCGTGTGCCGTCAGCCCGCCAGCCGCCGGGTCGCCTCGTCGAGGCGCTCCGCGACCGTGCCGTTGATGACCTCGTCACCGACGCGGACCGAGATCCCGCCGAGGACCTCGGGGTCCACGTCCAGGTTCAGGTGCATCGGGTGGCCGTACAGCTTCGACAGGGCGGCGCCGAGGCGCTGCTTCTGCCGGTCGGTGAGCGGCACCGCCGACGTGACGACGGCGACCAGCCGGTTCCGGCGCGCCGCGGCGAGCCGGGACAGGGCCTGCAGGCCCGCTTCCAGGCTACGTCCCCGCGGCCGCGTCACAAGACGCTCGACCAGGCGTTCGGTGGCCGGGTTCGCGCGCCCGCCGAGGAGGTCCCTCAGCAGGCCGGTCTTGGCGGCCGACGTCGCCGACCGGTCGGTCAGCGCGGAGCGCAGCTCGGGGCTGGACTCGACGATCCGGCCGAACCGGAAGAGCTCGTCCTCCACGTCGTCCAGCGCGCCGACCCGCTCGGCCTGCGTCAGCTCGGCGGTGGCGGACAGCTCCTCCGTCGAGTCGACCAGGTCGCGCGGCTGCGACCAGCGGGAGCGGACCATGCCGGCGACCAGGTCGACGGCCGTGCCGCCGACCTGTCCGGTCAGCAGCTGCCGCACCAGTTCGGCCTTGCGCTCGGCGGCCTGCGCCGGGTCGGTCAGGACCCGGCGCAGCGACACCTCGCGGTCGAGCAGCGCGGTGACGGCGGCCAGGTCCTCGGCGAGCCTCGCGGCGTCGGCCGAGGTGCTGTCGGTCAGCGCGTCGAGACGCTCACGCGCGGCGGCCAGTGCCTCGCGGCTCGCTCCGTTCATCGCGTGGCCTCGGCCTTCGATGCGCCGTCCTCGAGCTCGTCGAGGAAGCGGTCGATGGTGCGGCTCTGCCGGGCGTGGTCCTCCAGGGACTCACCGACCAGCTTGCCCGCCAGTTCGGTGGCGAGCCTGCCCACGTCCTGACGCAGCGCGCTGGCCGCGGCCTTGCGGTCGGCCTCGATCTGGGCGTGCGCGGCGGCGATGATCTCTTCCCGCTGCCGCTGCCCTTCCGCCTTCATCTCCTGGATGATGACGGTGCCCTGCTCGGTCGCCTCCTGGCGGAGCCGCGCGGCCTCGTGGCGGGCCTCGGCGAGCTGGGCCTTGTACTGCTCCAGGACGCTCTGCGCCTCGGTGCGGGCCTCCTCCGCCTTCTCGATGCCGCCCTCGATGGCCTCGCGGCGCTCGTCCAGAACCTTGCTGATGTTCGGGATGAGCTTCTTGGCGAGGAAGAAGAAGACGATGGCGAAGGCGATCAGCCCGACGAGGAGCTCCGGTCCGGGCGGGACGAGCGGGTTCTGCTGCTCCTCCGCCGCCAGGGTTACCAGCGCGTTCACATCAGTGCCTTTCGTCGTAATGGGCTATGAGTCCCAGAACGTCAGCTGCCGTAGACGAACGGCATGACGATGCCGATCAGCGCCAGCGCCTCACAGAAGGCGAAGCCGAGGATCTGGTTGGTACGGATCAGACCGGCGGCCTCGGGCTGACGGGCCAGGGCCTGGGTGCCGTTACCGAAGATGATGCCGACGCCGACGCCGGGGCCGATGGCCGAGAGGCCGTAACCGATGGAGCCGAGGGCCTTGAGGTCTCCGGAGACGGCGGCCAGGTTCGAGAGAGCGGACATGCCGGTTCTTCCTTCTCTTTCACGGACCGGTGGGGGTTGGCCACCGGACGACTGGAGGTGTGTGGGAGGGGGCTCAGTGGTGCTCGGCGAGCGCGCCCTGGAGGTAGGTGCAGGCCAGGAGGACGAACACGTACGCCTGGATGGCCTGGACGAAGAGCTCGAAGCCGATCATCGCCATGGTCATCACGAACGAGACGCCGGCGGCCGGGATCAACCAGCTGTTCAGCAGGTACCAGCTGGCGACGGTGAACATCACGAGCAGCAGGTGACCGGCGAACATGTTGGCGAAGAGCCGGACCATGTGCGTGAACGGCCGGACGAGGACGTTCGAGAAGAACTCGATGACCACGACGAGCGGCAGGACCGGGCCGAGCGACTTGTCGTAGCCGGTGACGTTCTTCAGGCCGCCGACGAAGCCGTGGCGCTTGAAGGTCACCGACATCCACATCAGGTAGACGATGATCGCGAGGCCGGCGGGGTAGGCGATGACGGACGCGACCGGGAACTGCGTCAGCGGCACGACCGACCAGATGTTCATGACCCAGACGAAGAAGAACAGGGAGACCATGAACGGGACGTACTTCTCGCCCTCGCGCTTGCCCATCGTCTCGTAGACGATGCCCTTGCGGACGAAGTCGAAGCCGGCCTCGCCGATCATCTGGATCTTGCCGGGCACCAGCTTCGGCTTGCTGAAGGCCATCCAGAAGAAGCCCACCACGACCAGCGAGGTCAGCAGCGCCAGCAGCATCGTCTTGTTGAAGTAGAAGCCGCCGGCCTCGAAGATCGGCTTGAATAGGAAGGAGTGCAGGCCCGGAGCCGGAAAGCCGCAGCCGTTATCGGCCATGATGCGGCAACTCCAGTCGAAGGCGAGCGTCGTCTGGTCAGCACTCACCGCGGGCTCCTTCAGCGTGGCGCATAGGTACGGCAACCTCGTTGTGTCGGTGCGGCGCACGGCCGCGGGTCGGCACCGGACAGGTCTTACAGGTGTGGGGGCGGCGGCTCTCGGGCTCCAAGCCTCGCGTGAGTACAGGCGTCAGCTCGGATGCCCGCGCCCGCAATGCCGCAGTTGGCACCGGACGATAGCAGTTTCCCGAACAGGCACTTATCCCGGCCCTACCTCTCACGCCGACGTTCCGGTCTTCTCGGCGCTCTTGGCCGTCGAGGACTCGGGTTCGACGTAAGCGATCTTGGCCGTCATGTGGGCGCGCGCCTGTGCGGCGACCCAGGCGACGGTGGCCGCGATCAGGGTGAAGGCGAAGGCCTTCGGGTGGAACAGCGTGGTGTCCTTGAACAGCGCCACGAAGATGAAGAGCAGCAGCAGCTGGGCGGTGTAGAGCATCAGCCCCATCGCCTGGAAGAGCTGCGGCAGCGACTTCGCCGTCCGCTGGAGCACCACCATCCCAATGCCCATGAACACGATGCACACCAGCGCGCCGACAACCGCGCCCAGAGCTCCCTTGCCGCCCGCCACGACCCCGCTGATCACGGCGGCGACAGCGCCGACGGCGGCAGTGGGCACGGCGGTGTGGAGGAGGTTCCGGACGTCGTTGGACGGCATGGCGGCAGCTCCGCTGAATGGGTGGGGCAGATGGTGTCGTCATGGACGAGCGTAGGCCCGGTCCGGGAGGAAGTTTCCCGGGCCAACGAACCGTCGTACACAAGTTCTTCGGCGTCGATGCCGGGCTTCGTGAACAGTATCACAAACTATTTGATGCGGACTTTACCATCGAGGTGTGCCAACCGTCACACATGAGGGTGATCCTGCGCGTGTGTGCGCCACGCAACGGAGAGTTGTGTGGTAGAGGGGCCTGCTGAGGCGTATGACCCTCACTCACGGGCGGGAGCCGGCCTTCCGGCGGTCGGGAAAACGCGAATGGGCGCTCAGGGCGGTCGCTCCGTTGACGCCCGCTGGAACATGTGTGTGCTCCCCGTGCGGCGCCCGGGGGGCTCCCGTCGCCACCTCGCCCGCGGCGACGGCCGCACCAGGCTCACCGGCCTCACCGGGCTCCTGGCACTCCTGGGCTTCCTGGCCCTCCAGCGGCCGTGCCCGGCGCCGGTAACGCGGCGGTACGAAGGGCTGCGCCCAGAGCGGCACCCGCGGTGTGAACCGCGGCAGCAGCAGGAGCACCAGGCCCACCGCGCTCAGCATGACGACGATCAGCAGGATCCACATCGACGCCGAGTGCACCGAGTACGCGACCACACCGAAGGCGATCAGCGCCGACCAGAAGTACATGATCAGCACGGACCTGCTGTGCGAGTGGCCGATCTCCAGCAGCCGGTGGTGCAGGTGGCCGCGGTCGGCGGCGAACGGCGACTTGCCGTTCCAGGTACGGCGCACGACGGCCAGCACCAGGTCCGCGAACGGGATCGCGATGATCGTCAGCGGCAGCAGCAGCGGGATGAACACCGGCAGCGCGGCGTGCGTGGCCTCCCGGCTCGACCCCTCGAAGACCTTCAGCGCGTCCAGGTCGACCTGGCCCGTCACCGAGATCGCGCCCGCGGCGAGCACCAGTCCGATCAGCATCGACCCCGAGTCGCCCATGAAGATCCGCCCGGGGTGCATGTTGTGCGGCAGGAAGCCCACGCACATGCCGATCAGAATGGCCGAGAACAGGGTGGCGGGGGCGGCCGCCTCGATCCCGTAGCCGTACCAGATCCGGTACGTGTACAGGAAGAACGCGGCGGCGGCGATGCACACCATCCCGGCGGCGAGGCCGTCGAGACCGTCCACGAAGTTCACCGCGTTGATGGTGATCACCACCAGCGCGACCGTGAGCAGGGTGCCCTGCCAGTCGGTCAGCGAGACCATCCCGACGCCGGGCACCGGGATCCACAGGATCGTCAGACCCTGCATCACCATCACACCGGCGGCGATCATCTGCGCGCCCAGCTTGATCAGGGCGTCGATCTCGAACTTGTCGTCCAGGACGCCGACCAGCCAGATCAGCGCGGCACCCGAGAGCAGCGCGCGGGGCTCGTTGGAGAGCTCGAAGACCCCGTTGAGGTTCTGCAGGTGGTCCGCGACCAGCAGTCCGGCGCACAGCCCGAAGAACATGGCGATGCCACCGAGCCGCGGTGTCGGTTCATGGTGCACGTCTCGGGCGCGGATCTCCGGCATCGCTCCGGTCGCGATGGCGAACTTACGCACCGGGCCGGTCAGCAGATAGGTCACCGCAGCCGTCACGCAGAGCGTCAGCAGGTAATCACGCACGGGCTGCCCCACAGGAATCGCTGGCCATCTCAGCCCCACACCCTAGCCCGCGCGGGAGCCCCGGTCGGATTCGGAGTCACCATATGAACGAGATATCAAAGAGGACGAGTGGCCGAAGAGCTTGGTTGCACGTCTTCCCGGCCACGCCCTTGGCATACGGGAACATCCGGCCGTACTGACGCGACGGCCCGCTCGGCCCTTCAGGGAACCCTTCCATACGGCGGGAAATGCCCCACCAGCTCACGCACCTCGGCACGGACGCCATACGCGTCCTCACCGTCCGCACGCAGCGCCGCGACGAAGAGGGCAGCGATTCGCGCCATTTCCGTCTCCGTCATGCCCTGGGTGGTCACGGCGGCGGTGCCGAGCCGGACGCCCCGGCCGGACGCCCCGGTCGCCTCCGGCAGCGCACAGGTGTCCAGCACCAGCCCGGCGGTCGCGAGCCGGCCACGGGCCGCCCGCGCGTCCACCCCCAGGGGTGACGGGTCGGCGGCGATCAGATGGGTGTCCGTACCACCGGTGGTGATGCGTACGCCCTCCGCCGCCAGCGCGGCGGCGAGCGCGCGGGCGTTGGCCACGACCTGGTGCGCGTACGCCGTGAACGCCGGTGTGGCCGCCTCACCGAAGCCGACGGCCTTGGCGGCGATCGTGTGCATCTGCGCGCCGCCCTGGGTGAACGGGAACACCGCGCGGTCCACCCGGGCCGCGTACTGCTCCGCGCACAGGATCATCCCGCCCCGCGGCCCGCGCAGCACCTTGTGCGTCGTCGCGCACACCAGGTCCGCGTACGGCACGGGGTTGGGCGCGGCTCCCCCGGCGACCAGGCCGATCGGGTGCGCGGCGTCCGCGATCAGGTACGCGCCCACGTCGTCCGCGATCGCCCGGAACGCCGCGTAGTCGATGTGGCGCGGGTACGAGATGGATCCGCAGACGAGCGCCTTGGGCCGGTGGGCGCGCGCCAGGGCGTGGACCCGGTCGTAGTCGATGAGGCCGCTGACCGGGTCGACGCCGTACCCGACGAAGTCGAACCACCGCCCGGAGAAGTTCACCTGCGCCCCGTGTGTGAGGTGCCCGCCGTAGGGCAGCCCCATGGCCAGCACCGTGTCCCCCGGCCGCAGCAGCGCGGCGTAGGCGGCCAGCACGGCGGAGGAGCCGGAGTGCGGCTGCACATTGGCGTGCTCGGCCCCGAACAGCGCGCTCGCCCGGCGCACGGCGACGCGCTCGGCCGCGTCGACGAGCTCGCAGCCGCCGTGGTGGCGGGCGCCGGGATAGCCCTCGGCGTACTTGTTGGCGAGGGGTGAACCGAGGGCCGCGAGGACGGCGGGCGAGGTGAAGTTCTCGGCGGCGATGAGCTGGAGGCCCTCCGCCTGCCGGTGCGCCTCCCCGAGGATGATTTCGGCCATCTCCGGATCCGCCCGCAGCAACAGGTCCGCGCCGGCCGGGCCGCCCGGCGGACGGGGGCCGGCGGGGGCGTCGGGAGGGGCGCTGGCGGGGCTGACGACCGGCATGGCGAACTCCGGACCTCGGGAGGTACTTGCCATCCAATGTAGGCGCGCCGGAGCCGCGCCGCGCGGCCGTACCCCGTGGGACGCGGCCGGGCCGCGCGCCTGCCCGGCGGGAGCCCGTCAGGCCGCCGGGACGCCCGTCAGCGCCGTCACCACCGGGTCCAGCGCCTGGTGGATCTCGTCGCCGATGGACCGGAAGAACGTGATCGGCGCCCCGTACGGGTCGTACACCTCGTCCGCCTCCGGCGTCGGCGCCAGCAGCCACCCGCGCAGCGCCGCCGCCGCCCGTACCAGGGCGCGGGCGCGTTCGACCACGCCGTCGTCCAGCGGGTCCGGCAGCGTCGCCGGGTCTATGGCCCGTACCAGGCGCGTGAACTCCTTCAGCGTGAACGTGCGCAGCCCCGCCGAGTGCCCCATCGAGATCACCTGCGCGCGGTGGTCCCGGGTCGCGGTCAGGACCAGGTCCGCGCGGATCACGTGCTCGTCGAGCAGTTCGCGGCCGACGAAACCGGAGGCGTCCGCCCCGAAGTCGCCGAGGACGGTCTCCGCGTTGGCCTCCATGGGCGCGCCCTCGTGCCCCCAGGTGCCCGCGCTCTCCACGATCAGGCCGCCCGTGAGGCGTTCGCCGAGGCGCGCGCTCAGGGCATGCCGGTTCAGCCGCTCGGTGATCGGCGAGCGGCAGACGTTGCCGGTGCTGACGTGGAGGATGCGGAAGGTGTTTCCGGCGCCGGCGCCGGTACCGGTGGCGGTCCGGGTGGAGGCGTCGGCCCCGGCGCCGTGGTGCCCGGCGCCCGTGTGTGCTGTCTCCGCTATGCCACGCCCCTCAGGGGCGGTCAATTGGCCACCTCGAGGTCGGGTACCACCTTGCGCAGCTCCTCCGCGTCGATGGCCCCCGCGCGCAGCAGTACCGGCGCCCGGCCGGTCACGTCCACGATGGAGGAGGGCACGTTGCCGGGCGTCGGGCCGCCGTCGAGGTAGACGGAGACGGCGTCGCCGAGCATGTCCTGGGCGGCGTCGCAGTTCTCCGGCGCCGGGTGGCCGGTGAGGTTGGCGCTGGAGACGGCCATCGGGCCGAACTCGGTGAGCAGTTCGATGGCGACGGGGTGCAGCGGCATCCGGATCGCGACCGTGCCCCGGGTGTCGCCGAGGTCCCACTGGAGCGACGGCTGGTGCTTGGCGACCAGCGTCAGGGCGCCCGGCCAGAACGCGTCGACGAGTTCCCACGCCTGCTCCGAGAAGTCCGTGACCAGGCCGTGCAGGGTGTTCGGTGAGCCGATCAGGACGGGCGTGGGCATGTTGCGGCCCCGGCCCTTCGCGTCCAGCAGGTCGGCGACCGCCTCCGAGCTGAAGGCGTCCGCGCCGATCCCGTACACGGTGTCGGTGGGCAGGACGACCAGCTCGCCACGGCGTACGGCCGACACCGCCTCGCGCAGACCCGTGGAACGGTCGGTCGCGTCGTTGCAGTCGTATCGCCGTGCCATTTAACGGGCCTCCTCGTGCGTGTACACGGTGTAGGTGGTCGAGGTCGGGGTGCTCAAGGCGGAAGAAGAAACGGAAGGGGCGGGGGTGGACAGGGGTCGGCGGGAGAAGGGCGGGCCCGGGGCCGCGGGGGCGGCGCTCACGGCGTCGCCTTGCGCGCGGTCGCGAACCGGGGGCGCTTGTTCAGGTCCGGGTGGTCGGCCGCGTCCGCCCAGCCGGACTCCTCGTTGAAGATCCACGGCACCTGTCCGCCCTGCGTGTCCGCGTGCTCGATCACCACCAGTCCGCCCGGCCGGAGCAGCCGGTGCGCGGTGCGCTCGATGCCGCGGATCGTGTCCAGGCCGTCCTCCCCGGAGAAGAGCGCCATCTCCGGGTCGTGGTCACGGGCCTCGGGCGCCACGTACTCCCACTCGGTGAGCGGGATGTACGGCGGGTTGGAGATCACCAGGTCGACCTGGCCGTCGAACTCCGGCAGCGCGCTCAGCGCGTCGCCCTGGTGCACGGTGACCCGGGACCCCTCGGCGTTCTTCCGCGTCCACCGGAGCGCGTCCTCGGACAGCTCCACCGCGTGCACGCGCGAGCGCGGCACCTCCTGGGCCATGGCCAGCGCGATCGCGCCCGAGCCGGCGCACAGGTCCACGATCAGCGGCTCGACGACGTCCATGGCCCGTACGGCGTCTATGGCCCAGCCGACGACCGACTCGGTCTCCGGGCGCGGCACGAACACGCCGGGCCCCACCTGGAGCTCCAGGTAGCGGAAGAAGGCCCGCCCGGTGATGTGCTGGAGCGGCTCGCGGGCCTCGCGGCGGGCGACCGCCTCCCAGTACCGGGCGTCGAAGTCGCCGTCCTCGACGGTGTGCAGCTCGCCCCGCTTGACGCCGTGCACGTACGCGGCGAGCTCCTCCGCGTCGAAGCGCGGTGAGGGCACGCCCGCGTCGGCCAGCCGCTGGGTGGCCTGGGCCACCTCGGCGAGCAGCAGGCTGCGGGGGACGGTGCCTCGGCGGAGCCGCTGAAGGTCGCTGTGCCCACCGGAATGTGGCTGCACGCTGGTTCCTCCGGACTGCGAGTGACGGCGAGTGTGGGATGTGCGGGTGCTGCTTGCGCTGCGGATGCTACGGGTGGTGCCGGTGGACCGGGGAGGGTGCGGAGCGGTGCACGTGGCCCTGGTGAGGCCGGTGGTCCGGGCGGCTCCGTACCGTACCGCCGCCGCTCACTGCGCCGCGGCGAGCTTCGCGGCGGAGTCGGCGTCGACGCACGCCTGGATCACCGCGTCCAGGTCCCCATCGAGCACCTGGTCCAGGTTGTAGGACTTGAAGCCGACGCGGTGGTCCGAGATGCGGTTCTCCGGGAAGTTGTACGTACGGATCTTCTCGGACCGGTCGACGGTGCGGACCTGGCTGCGCCGGGCGTCGGCGGCCGACCGCTCCGCCTCCTCCTGCGCCGCCGCGAGGAGCCGCGAGCGCAGGATGCGCAGGGCCTGCTCCTTGTTCTGGAGCTGGCTCTTCTCGTTCTGGCAGGAGGCGACGACGCCGGTCGGCAGGTGCGTGATCCGGACGGCGGAGTCGGTGGTGTTGACGGACTGGCCGCCGGGCCCCGACGAGCGGTAGACGTCGATCCGCAGGTCGTTCGGGTTGATCTCGACGTCGATCTCCTCGGCCTCGGGGGTCACCAGGACCCCGGCGGCGGAGGTGTGGATGCGGCCCTGAGACTCGGTGGCGGGCACGCGCTGCACACGGTGCACCCCGCCCTCGTACTTCAGCCGCGCCCAGACGCCCTGCCCCGGCTCCGTGGCGCCGTTGCCGCCCTTGGTCTTCACCGCGACCTGGACGTCCTTGTAGCCGCCCAGCTCGGACTCCGTGGCGTCGATGATCTCGGTCTTCCAGCCGACGCGCTCGGCGTAGCGCAGGTACATGCGCAGCAGGTCGCCGGCGAACAGGGCGGACTCGTCGCCGCCCGCGCCCGCCTTGACCTCCAGGATCACGTCCTTGTCGTCGCTCGGGTCGCGCGGGACGAGCAGCAGGCGGAGCTTCTCGGTCAGCTCCTCGCGCTCCTTCTCCAGCGTCTTGACCTCGGCCGCGAAGTCGGGGTCGGCGGCGGCGAACTCGCGGGCCGTCCCGATGTCGTCGCCCGCCTGCCGCCAGGCGCGGTATGTGGCGACGATCGGCGTCAGCTCCGCGTACCGCTTGTTGAGCTTGCGCGCGTGCGCCTGGTCGGCGTGGACCGACGGATCGGCGAGCCTGCGCTCCAGGTCGGCGTGTTCACCGACCAGTTCCTCGACCGCCTCGAACATCGGGGGCTCCTGGGTTCGTACGAAGGTGCTGCGGAGGGAGTATTTCCCACGACCACGCCAAAGCGCCGGTCTCGGCGCCCCGGGGAACGGGGCGCCGAGGACCGGCGCGGGCGGCTCGCTACTTCTTGCCGGAGCCGGCGGCCTTGCCGAAGCGGGCCTCGAAGCGGGCCACGCGGCCACCGGTGTCGAGGATCTTCTGCTTGCCCGTGTAGAACGGGTGGCACTCGGAGCACAGGTCGGCGCGGATGGTGCCGCTCTCGATGGTGCTCCGGGTGGTGAACGACGCGCCGCAGGTGCAGCTGACCTGGGTCTCGACGTACGCGGGGTGGATGTCGCGCTTCAAGGGATTCTCCTAGTTCCGGGAGGGCTCCGGGTCGCACGCGCCGTGTTGCGCGTACGTGAACCGGGACCGACGTACCAGTCTGCCAGGACCGGCCGTATCTCCCAAAACGGGGGGACGCCCGGAGATATTCCACCCGGCTCGGGCCGTCCTCAGTGCTCCTTCACCACCTGGCTCGCGCTGCCCTTGTCACCGGCCGAGTTCTTGACGGCCGAGGCCGGAACCGGCCGGTCGGCGCGCAGGGCGGACCAGACCCGCTGGGACGCCGCGTCGAGCGGCAGCACGCGGTTGGGGTCGTTCGGGTCGTAGCGCACCGGCATCGTGACCATCTGGACGTCATGGGGCCCGAGGTCCTTGAGGCCGCCCGCGAAGCCCACCAGCTTGTCGACCGAGTCGAGCTGGGAATCGGGGGTGACGGCGGTGGTGGCGGTGTTCGCGAGATCGTAGAGCTTCTTGGGGTTGCTGAATACGCCGACGCTTCTGACCTGGTCGATCAGGGCCTTGACGAACGCCTGCTGGAGCTGGATCCGGCCGAGGTCGCTGCCGTCGCCGACGCCGTGCCGGGTCCGTACCAGCCCGAGGGCCTGCTCGCCGTCGAGCGTGTGGGTGCCGGGGGCGAGCTTCAGGTGGCTGTTGGGGTCGTCGATGGCCCGCGTGGTGGTGATCTTCACACCGCCGAGCTGCGTGACGAGCTTCTTGAAGCCGGTGAAGTCGACCTCGATGTAGTGGTCCATCCGGATGCCGGACATGGACTCGACGGCCTTCACGGCGCAGGCCGGGCCGCCGACCTCGTACGCCGTGTTGAACATGGCCTCCCGCTGTCCCGGCACGGTCTTGCCGTCCGCGTCCGTGCAGGCGGGCCGGTCGATCAGGGTGTCGCGCGGTACGGAGACGACGCTGGCCTTCTTGTGGCCCTCGTAGACGTGCACGATCATCGCCGTGTCGGAGCGGGCGCCGCCGCCGTCCCGGCCGTACCGGGCGTTCGCGCCGGCGCGTGAGTCCGAGCCGAGGACCAGGATGTCCTGGGAGCCGTTGTCGGCGTCCGCCGGGCGGTCCCCGCCGAGCTGGGCGTTGATGTCGATGCCCTTCAGGTTGCCGTCGAGCTTGGCGTAGACGTAACCGAGCCCGGATCCGCCGACGAGTATCAGGCCCGCCACCGACCAGGCCACGACGGTGGTCACACGTCGGCGCCTGCTGGGCGTCCTGCGGCGCTTGCCGCCGCCGTTTATTCGGCCGCTGATCCGCTGGCTCATGGTCTCCCTCAGTCCGTGGTCCGGTCCGGCTGCCTCCTGTCGTGGTGGTGAGGCGGGCTCCGTCACCTCGTGTACAGACAGTGAAGCATCAGGCAGCGTGGCACAGCACCCTGAACGGCTCCTGAGCGTCCGCGTACGCGGCGCTGTCCGGCCACTGGCGGCCGTTTCCGTCCTCACCTGCGCTTTTGTCCGTACGGACCGCTCAGTGGCGCCCCCGCGGCCGTCCTCGGCCTGTGGCAAAGGTCTCGGCGGCGGGCGAACGATGACGTAGAGGGCATAAGGGTCCCTTAAGGGACGCGGGAACGACGAACCGCCCCGGCGCGCGCTGCGCCGGGGCGGTTCGGGTGCGGGTTCCGCTGTCGCCGTACGCACCGTACGGCGACAGCCCCGCCTCAGTCGTTGCCGTTGTTCCCGTTGCCGACGCCGGGCGTCGTCTTCTGGATCTGGAGCAGGAACTCCGCGTTCGACTTCGTCTGCTTCATCTTGTCCAGCAGGAGCTCGATCGCCTGCTGCTGGTCGAGCGCGTGCAGCACCCTGCGCAGCTTCCAGACGATGGCCAGCTCGTCGCCGGCGAGCAGGATCTCCTCCTTGCGGGTGCTGGACGCGTCCACGTCCACCGCCGGGAAGATGCGCTTGTCCGAGAGCTTCCGGTCGAGCCTGAGCTCCATGTTGCCGGTGCCCTTGAACTCCTCGAAGATCACCTCGTCCATGCGCGAGCCGGTCTCGACGAGCGCGGTGGCCAGGATGGTCAGCGAGCCGCCGTCCTCGATGTTGCGCGCGGCGCCGAAGAAGCGCTTGGGCGGGTACAGCGCGGTCGAGTCGACACCGCCGGACAGGATGCGCCCGGAGGCCGGGGCCGCCAGGTTGTACGCACGGCCCAGGCGGGTGATGGAGTCCAGCAGGACGACCACGTCGTGGCCCAGCTCCACCAGGCGCTTGGCGCGCTCGATGGCCAGTTCGGCGACCGTCGTGTGGTCCTCGGCCGGGCGGTCGAAGGTCGAGGAGATGACCTCGCCCTTGACCGACCGCTGCATGTCGGTGACCTCTTCCGGCCGCTCGTCGACGAGGACGACCATCAGGTGGCACTCGGGGCTGTTGACCGTGATCGCGTTGGCGATGGACTGCAGGATCATGGTCTTGCCGGTCTTGGGCGGGGCCACGATCAGACCGCGCTGGCCCTTGCCGATCGGGGCGACCAGGTCGATGATCCGCGTGGTCAGCACGCCCGGGTCGGTCTCCAGCCGGAGCCGTTCCTGCGGGTAGAGCGGGGTCAGCTTCTGGAACTCCGGGCGGCCGCGGCCGCTTTCGGGCGCCATCCCGTTGACGGAGTCCAGCCGCACCAGCGCGTTGAACTTCTCGCGGCGCTCGCCCTCCTTGGGCTGGCGCACGGCGCCGGTGACGTGGTCACCCTTGCGCAGGCCGTTCTTGCGGACCTGGGCGAGGGAGACGTAGACGTCGTTCGGGCCCGGCAGGTAACCGGAGGTGCGGATGAACGCGTAGTTGTCGAGGATGTCGAGGATGCCCGCGACGGGGATCAGCACATCGTCCTCGGCGACCTGCGGCTCGGGGCCGAACTCGTCACGGCCGCGGCGCCCGCGGCGGTCGCGGTAACGGCCGCGCCGGCCGCGCCGGCCGCCGCCGTCCTCGTCGAAGTCGTCCTGCGCGTTCTGCTGCCCGCGACCGCCCTGCCGGCCGCCGCCCTGCTGCTGGCCGCCCTGCTGGTCGTCGCCCTTGCCCCGGCCGCGCTGCCGGTCCCTGCGCTCGCCGCGGTCCCGGCCGCCCTGGCCGTCGCGCTCGCCCCGCTGGCCGCGGTCCTGGCGGTCGCCGCGCCGGCCCTCGCCGTCGCCCCGCTCGGGTGCGGCGACAGCGGACTCGGCCTTGGTGTCGGGCTGCGCCTCGACCTTGACGTCACCGGCGGCCTCG
Source organism: Streptomyces hebeiensis (assembly GCF_052983195.1). Lineage (NCBI taxonomy): Bacteria > Bacillati > Actinomycetota > Actinomycetes > Kitasatosporales > Streptomycetaceae > Streptomyces > Streptomyces hebeiensis. The sequence goes on along the minus strand of NZ_CM129812.1, from coordinate 5,555,782 downwards.
GCCCGGCCCTCGGCCTTGGACTCGGGGCTGCCCGCCTGGGCGGTGGCCCGACGGCGGCGGCGCTCGCCCGTGGGCTGGTCGTCGCTGGCCGGCTGACCGGGGATGTCGATCTGCTGCTGTGCGGTGGCCTGCTGCTCCTGCTCCGCGACCTGGTGCTCGCCGGCCTTCTTCTCGGCGGCTTCACCCGTACGGGCCTTGGAGGTTGCGCGCCGCTTCGGCTTGGCGGCGCCGTCCTCGGAGCCGCCGGCCGCCTCGCTCTTCGGCGCGGCGGAGGCTCCGGCCTGGGCCTCCTTGATGACCTCGATCAGCTGGCTCTTGCGCATCCGCGCGGTGCCCCTGATCCCGAGGCCGGACGCGACCTGCTGAAGCTCGGCCAGGACCATGCCCTCGAGGCCGGTGCCGGAGCGGCGGCGCCGTGCGGTGGTGCCAGTGGCAGCACCTGCGGCGGGCGCGGAATTGTCGACGTTGCTGTCGGCAGTCACGCCCATCAGATCGGTGGTGTCGCTCACGAAGGGTCCTTCCCTGGAGCGGACGTCGGCCTTCTGGCTCGGCGACCGGTTGTGCTGTCCGACGGCGATCCCATCTTGTGGACCGTGCCGGGGCGGTGGTCCCGCCGGGTACGGCGGAGAAACATGCGTACGTGCCATGGGTTCCGGCCCGAGATCCCCCTGCTCGGCCCTCCGCTGGGACAGAACGGGGGGTGTCGTGCCGGTTCCGGTGCGTGCTCAAAACTGCTCAGGCAGGCTGCACAGGCAGTTGAGGAGGCTCCCGGAAGAAGGGTGGTCCCGAATCGGGACACGAAGCACCGCGTCGCGATGACGGCGGTTGCAGACTTGAGGTTAACACTACCGGCTCCAACAAACATTCCCCCTCTCCCTGACCGGCAATCTCCTGGGGCTACGAGCCGAGCGGCAGAACGCTCGCACCGGCGTCGTCGAGGGTGAGCCGGTTGGCCGCCCATCCCTCGCCCGCCAGCCGTGCGACCTTGTCGGCCGCACCGTCCTCGACCAGCGCCAGGACCGTGGGGCCGGCGCCGGAGACCACCGCGGGTACGCCGTCCGCGCGCAGCCTGCTCACCAGCGCGACGCTCTCGGGCATCGCCGGGGAGCGGTAGTCCTGGTGGATACGGTCCTCGGTGGCCGGCAGCAGCAGTTCGGGGCGCCTGGTCAGCGCCTCGACGAGCAGGGCGGCACGGCCGGCGTTGGCCGCCGCGTCCACGTGCGGGACCGTGCGCGGCAGCAGGCCGCGGGCGGTCTCCGTGAGGACCGGGCTCCCCGGCACGAAAACCACCGGAACGATGGACTCGGCCGGATCCATCCTGATCGCGCGCGCCGCTCCGCCGTCCGTCCAGGCCAGCGTGAACCCACCGAGCAGACAGGCCGCGACATTGTCGGGATGGCCCTCGATCTCCGTGGCCAGCTCCAGCAGCGCCGCGTCGTCCAGCCGGGCGTCGCCGCCTATGGTCACGGCGCGGGCGGCGACGATCCCGGCGCAGATCGCGGCGGAGGAGGAGCCCAGGCCGCGGCCGTGCGGGATGCGGTTGGCGCACACGACCTCGAGGCCACGGGGCTGGCCGCCGAGGAGCTCGAAGGCCGTGCGCAGGGAACGTACGAGCAGGTGGGACTCGTCACGGGGAAGCGTGTCGGCGCCCTCACCCGCGATGTCGACGTGCAGGCCGGAATCGGCGACGCGGACGACCACGTCGTCGTAGAGCCCCAGCGACAGTCCGAAGGCGTCGAAGCCCGGACCGAGATTTGCGCTGGTGGCGGGGGTGCGCACCCGTACGGCGGCGGCGCGGAAGGCGGGACCGGCCATCGCTTCGACGACTCTCCTTGTGGCTGCGTGGTGGGGACTGCGTACTGCGAGACGTGGTGAACCGCGGGTTGTCCGACGATGTACGGGACACCCGAGGGCCACGGGAGGCAACAACACCGCGGCATATGCGGCGGGCGGGTTAGGTACAGCCTATCTAAGGATGGATGCATGGCGACATAGGGCGCACAGGAGGCGCACGATGCGTGTCGCACTCCTGGCGTGCGCCGAGTCCCGTCGTCCGACCTTCCGGCCCGTCCGCTCCCGCACCCGCGCCCGCTGGGGCTGGGGGAATCTGGCGGGGACAGCCGCCGGACCGGCGCCGCCCCCGGCCCGGAACGGGCCAGGGACACGGCTGTTGACGCCCTGTCCGCCGCCGGCCGCCGCCGGAGCACCCCCGCGGACGGGAGCGGGAGGACAAGGATCCGGCCGTACGCCCTACTGGCGGGCGGATCCGGACAGCACCGGGCGGGGCCGGACGGACCCCGCCCGGTGCCGGCCGTCGACGGGGAACGGGCGCGGTGGCCGCGCGGGGCACGCCGTGCCACTGCCGGCCGGTCGTGAGTTATGTCACCCCAGGCCGAGGCGTTCCGCCGCCGCCACCGCGTCGACCGGGACCGTGATCGGCTGCGGGGCGCCCGCGACCGCCCAGTCCGGGTCCTTGAGGCCGTTTCCGGTGACCGTGCAGACGATGCGCTGGCCGGGGTCGACCTTGCCCTCCTCGGCCGCCTTCAGCAGGCCCGCGACGGATGCCGCCGAGGCCGGCTCCACGAAGACGCCCTCCCGCGCGGCCAACAGCCGGTAGGCGGACAAAATCTGTCGGTCCGTCACCTCGTCGATGAAACCGCCCGATTCGTCCCGTGCCGCCAGCGCGTAGCTCCAGGACGCCGGGTTGCCGATCCGGATCGCGGTCGCGACGGTGCGCGGGTCCTTGACGACCTCGCCGCGCACGATCGGCGCCGAGCCGGACGCCTGGTAGCCCCACATGCGCGGGGTGCGGCCGGCCACGCCGTCCGCCGCGTATTCGGTGTAACCCTTCCAGTACGCGGTGATGTTGCCGGCGTTCCCGACGGGCAGGACATGGATGTCCGGCGCGTCGCCCAGCGCGTCCACGATCTCGAAGGCGGCCGTCTTCTGCCCCTCGATACGGACCGGATTGACCGAATTCACCAGCGCCACCGGGTAGTTGTCGGCCAGCGACCGCGCCAGCGTGAGGCAGTCGTCGAAGTTGCCGTCGACCTGGAGGATCCGCGCGCCGTGGACCAGCGCCTGGCCCATCTTGCCCAGCGCGATCTTGCCCTGGGGGACGAGGACGGCGCAGACCATCCCGGCCCGTACGGCGTACGCCGCCGCCGAGGCCGAGGTGTTGCCGGTGGAGGCGCAGATGACGGCCTGCGCGCCCTCCTCCTTGGCCCGGGTGATGGCCATGGTCATGCCACGGTCTTTGAACGAGCCGGTCGGGTTGGCGCCCTCGACCTTGAGATGCACCTCACAGCCCGTGCGCTCGGACAGCACCTGCGCGGGCACCAACGGCGTGCCGCCCTCGCGGAGCGTGACGACCGGCGTCGTGTCCGTCACCGGGAGGCGGTCCCGGTACTCCTCGATGATGCCCCGCCACTGGTGGGTGCCAATGCTGGTCATGGGTCCCTTACTCCCCTTCAACACGCATGATGCTCGCGACACCGCGCACGGTGTCGAGCCCGCGCAGCGCTTCGACGGTCCCGGAGAGGGCCGAGTCCAGCGCGCGGTGGGTGACGACGACGAGGGACGCCTCGCCGTCCTTACCCGTCTGACGGACCGTGTCGATCGACACGCCGTGCTCGGCGAAGACCGTCGCCACCTGGGCGAGCACGCCCGGCTTGTCGGCCACGTCGAGCGAGATGTGGTACCGCGTCACCACCTCGCCCATGGGGCTCACGGGCAGCTGGGTGTACGCGGACTCGCCGGGCCCGACGGCTCCGGCGACCTTGTTGCGGCAGACGGCGACGAGATCGCCGAGCACGGCGGAAGCCGTCGGCGCGCCGCCCGCGCCGGGTCCGTAGAACATCAGCTGTCCGGCCGCGGCGGCCTCCACGAACACCGCGTTGTACGCCTCGCGCACGGACGCCAGCGGGTGGCCGAGGGGGATCATCGCCGGGTGGACGCGCGCGGTGACGGACCGGCCGTCCGCGGCCCGCTCGCAGATCGCCAGCAGCTTGACGGTGCAGCCCATGCGCTGCGCGGAGGCCAGGTCGGCGGTGGTGATCTCCGTGATGCCCTCGCGGTGCACGTCGTCCAGGCCCACCCGGGTGTGGAAGGCGATCCCGGCCAGGATGGCGGCCTTGGCGGCGGCGTCGAAGCCCTCGACGTCGGCGGTCGGGTCGGCCTCCGCGTAGCCGAGCGCGGTGGCCTCGTCCAGCGCCTCGGAGTAGCCGGAGCCGAGCGTGTCCATCCGGTCGAGGATGAAGTTGGTCGTGCCGTTGACGATCCCGAGGACCCGGTTGACCGAGTCGCCTGCGAGGGATTCGCGCAGCGGCCGGACCAGCGGGATGGCGCCCGCGACGGCGGCCTCGAAGTAGAGGTCCTGGCCGTGCCGCTCGGCCGCCGCGTAGAGGGTCGTGCCGTCCTCGGCGAGCAGCGCCTTGTTGGCGGAGACGACCGACGCGCCGTGTTCGAACGCGGTGGTGATGAGCGTACGGGCGGGCTCGATGCCGCCGATGACCTCGACGACCACGTCTATGTCGCCGCGTTTGACGAGGGCGGTGGCGTCGGTGGTGACGAGCGCCGGGTCGATTCCCTCGCGCACCTTGTCGGGACGGCGGACGGCGACTCCGGCCAGTTCGACCGGGGCGCCTATCCGCGCGGCGAGATCGTCCGCCTGCGTCGTCATGATGCGCGCCACCTCGGAGCCGACCACGCCACAGCCCAGCAGGGCCACCTTCAGCGGACGCGTACGCATCATCCGATCCACGCCTTTCATCCCACACAGCCGTCGTTCGCGGCCGTCGTTCGCGGCCGTCGTCATGTCGCGATCGTCGTGTCGCGATCCAGTCTCACGCACCGAACGGGAGTTTCTGCCCTCCGTCCAGATTGCGAGACGTGTATTTCAGTCTCCGACATCCAGTCGCAGAAGATCTTCCTCCGTCTCCCGCCGGACGATCACCCGGGCCACACCGTCCCGCACGGCGACGACGGGCGGCCGCAGCGCGTGGTTGTAGTTGCTCGCCATCGAACGGCAGTACGCACCGGTGGCGGGCACGGCGACCAGGTCACCGGGTGCGAGGTCGGCGGGCAGGAACGCGTCCCGCACGACGATGTCACCGCTCTCGCAGTGCTTGCCGACGACGCGGGTGAGCATCGGCTCGGCGTCGGACCGGCGGGAGACGAGCGCCACGCTGTACTCGGCGTCGTACAGGGCCGTGCGGATGTTGTCGGACATGCCGCCGTCCACACTGACATACGTCCGCAGCCCCTCGAGCGGCTTGACCGTGCCGACCTCGTACAGCGTGAAGGCGGTGGGGCCGACGATCGCGCGGCCGGGCTCGACCGAGATACGGGGGGTGGCGAGTCCGGCGGACTCACACTCACGGGTGACGATGTCGCGGAGGGCCTTCGCGATCTCGTGCGGTTCGCGCGGGTCGTCCTCGGAGGTGTACGCGATGCCGAGGCCGCCGCCCAGGTCGATCTCCGGCAGTTCGACGCCGTGCTCGTCGCGCACCTCGGCGAGGAGCTGGACGACGCGGCGGGCGGAGACCTCGAAGCCCGCCATGTCGAAGATCTGCGAGCCGATGTGCGAGTGGATGCCTGTCAGCTCGATCCCGTCCAGGCCGAGGGCCCGCCGGACGGCCTCGGCGGCCTGGCCGCCGGCCAGCGCGATGCCGAACTTCTGGTCCTCGTGGGCGGTGGCGATGAACTCGTGCGTGTGCGCCTCGACGCCGACGGTGACCCGGATCTGCACGGGCTGGCGGCGGCCGAGGCGCCGCGCGGTGTGCGCGACCCGCACGATCTCCTCGAACGAGTCCAGCACGATCCGGCCGACGCCGGCGGAGACGGCCCGCTCGATCTCGGCGGCGGACTTGTTGTTGCCGTGGAAGGCGATGCGCTCGGCGGGCATCTCGGCGGCCAGCGCGGTGGTCAGCTCGCCACCGGAACACACGTCGAGGTTGAGCCCCTCCTCCGTCAGCCAGCGCACGATCGCGCGGGACAGGAACGCCTTGCCCGCGTAGTACACGTCCGCGTCCGGGCCGAAGGCCTCGGCCCAGGCGCGGCAGCGGGCGCGGAAGTCGGCCTCGTCCAGGAAGTAGGCGGGGGTGCCGAACTCCTCGGCCAGCCGGGTCACCTCGATGCCGGCGACGGACACGACACCGGCGCTGTCGTCGGCCCGGCGGACCGTGCGCGACCAGACCTTCTCGTCCAGCGCGTTCAGGTCCTCGGCCGGGGCGGTGTAGTGGCCCTCGGGGTGGATATCGGCGTGCCGGGGTCCTGCGGGGTGTGCGGAACGGCTCATCTCGTTGCTCTCTCGTACTCTCTCGTGCTTTCTCCGCGCCGCTCGGCGGTGTTCCGGTCCCGGCGTGTCCCGTCGGTGTCCCCACCGTGTTCCGGTGGGACCCGGGCCCCGGTGAGGTACGGGGATCCGGGCCCCGGCGGCCGGGAGCGGACCGGAGGTGCCGGGTGCGGCTCAGAGGTGTTCGGGGGCGTCGATGCCGAGCAGGGACAGGCCGCCGGCCAGCACGGTCCCCGCGGCGTCGGCGAGCGCCAGCCGGGAGCCGTGGGCGGCCGAGGGTTTCTCGTCCCCGAGGGGCAGCGGCCGGCTGCTCTGCTGGAAGCGCAGGAACGCGTCCGCCGTGTGTTCGAGGTGGCGGGCGAGCCGGTCGGGTGCGCGCAGCCGGGCCGCGGCCTCCAGGACGGCGGGGTGGTCGCCCAGGGCGGTGAGGAGGGGGGCCGCGGCGGGGTCGTGGGACGTGGTGTGGGGCGTGTACCGGGGAGCGATGCCGAGCCGGTCGGCGTTACGGGCGAGGGCACGGGTGCGGGCGTAGGCGTAGCGCACGCGGAAGAGGGGGTTGCTCTCGCGCTGGACGAGCAGGCCGTCGTTCCCCGCTCCTCCGGACACTCCCCCGTTGCTCCGGCCGCCGCTCGCGTCGTTCCCGTCGCCGCCGTACGGACGGTCGTGTGCGGCGGGCCGCAGCAGTGCCCACCGGGCGGCGTCGGGCCCGAGCCGGTCGAAGAGTCCGCCGACGGCCAGGTCGTCACCGGGGCGCGCGGGCACGACCCGGGTGACCTCGTCGCCGCCCGGGTGGACGACCGCGGTGGCGCCCTGCGAGCGCAGCAGCAGGACGACGGTCTCGGTCCACACGTCGGCGCGCAGCTCGCCGGCCGGGGCGAAGACGGCCATCGTCCCCGCCAGCGCGTCGCCGTGCCCGTAGCGCGTACCGGCCGCGAGGACGGTACGCACCAGGTCGGCGTGGCCGTCGTGGGCCAGGGTGAAGTTCAGGAACCCGGGACCGGTCACCTCGACCCGCGCGATGCGGGGGTGCAGGGTCCCGGCGCGCACGATCTCGGCGCGCAGTATCTCGGCGACCTCACGGGCCGTGCGTCCGGCGGATCCGGCCATGCGCAGGGCGACATTGCTGGCGTAGTCCCCGGTGCCGCCGGGCCGCGGCCGTTCGACCACGACGCGTTCGGGCACGGGCCCCGGGAGGGCTTCGTCCTCGACCGCGCGGGAGACGGCGTGCAGCACGGTGCGGGACAGCTCGGCGGGGGTCACGGGACCAGCGTATGGGAGGAGGGGGGTGGTCCGGCGAACCGGTTTCGCCATGCGGTCACATGAGAGGCCGGCCGCCTGCGCTGCCCGCTGTCCGGCCGGCGCCCGGCCGGCCCTCCAGGGACGTCGGCCGCGCCGGATTCCCCGGCCCGTCCGGGCTCCCCGGCCGCTCCCCGCCGCCCGGCCTGCCCGGCGTCTCCGCCCGCTCGGGCCGCTCCCGGCGGATCAGCCGCCGTACGAGCCTGACCAGCTCGGACGGCTCGAAGGGCTTGGCGAGGAAGGCGTCCACCCCGGCGGCGAGGCCGGCCTCCGTCTCGTACTGCGTACACGCGCTGACGATCGCCAGCGGCACCGCGCTGGTCCGCGGGTCGGCGCGCAGCCGGGCGGCGGTGGCCAGCCCGTCCATGCGGGGCATCACGACATCGAGCGTCACGGCGTCGGGCCGCACCCGGTGCACCACGTCCAGGCATTCGGCACCGTCGGCCGCGGTCACGACCTCGAAGCCCTCAAGTTCGAGATTGACCCTGATCAGCTGTCGGATGACTCTGTTGTCGTCGACAACGAGCACCCGCCCCGACGCGCCGGACACAACTCGAGAGTAGGTCCGACTCCCTTGCCGCGTCCGGGTTTTCCCCACTTCCACCGACACGGCCCCACGGTCGGGGCGACACCGCTGCCCACTCGGGGACGGAGGCCACAACCGGCGGCGAGCGGCCGGTCCGCGCCGGGAGCGGCCCCGCGGGTGCGGGAACGGCGTGGGCCGGGCCGAGGGGCCGCATCAACCTCGGTCCGTGGAACAGAACGAGGTCGTCCTCAGGGCCATCGGCATCCTGACCCGGTCCGCGCAGTGGCGCCGGCAGGTGGAGGCCGGTGACGCGGGTGGCGACGACCCGCTCGGGGAGGACCCGGGCACGGGCCAGATCGCCGCGCTGCTCGCCGAGGTCTTCCCGTCCGTCCCGGTGCGGGAGGAAGCCACCGCGCTGGAGGCCGCCCACGCGGTGACCGAGGCGGCGCTGCCCTCGGTGATGCGGCTGATCGGGGCGTTCACCTACGTCTTCGCGGAACTCGCGGAGGCCCACGACAGCGGCCGGACGGACATCACGTCGGAGCAGTTGCTCCGGGAGCTGGCGCTGCGGATGTCGCGCGCGGGCGACGCGGTGTGACCGGTGCGCGGGGCCCTCGGCGCACAGACCCGTGCGCCGACGGGCGTCAGGACGCCCGCGGCCGCTCCACGGCCGGCCCCGCCCTTGCCCGCATGGCCTGCGTGGCAGGGCGTCACGCGGCCCGGTCCTCGTCTCCCGCCCGGCGCGGACGGCGTGGCAGCACCGCCACCGCCGCCACCGTGATCGCCGCGAGGACCAGCCAGGGCACCGCCACCGGGAGGCCGGCGTCGAGGAGGGTGCCGGTCGCCGAGCTGCCGAGCAGGACCATCAGGCCCGAGACGGACGACATCGCGCCCGTGTAGAGGCCGAGCCGGCCGGGTTCGGCGAGGTCGGGGACCCAGGCTCGGGCGGCCGGGGCGACCAGCATCTGGCCGAGCGTGAGCAGGACGACGAAGCCCGCCCCGGGCAGCAGGCCCGCCGCTCCCGTCCACCCGGCCGGCCGGGCCGCCGCCACGACGGCGAAGCCCACGGCGATGAGCAGCAGCCCCGCGGCCATCGAGCGGCGCGGGCCGAGCCGGTCGGCCCGGCGGGTGACCGGCAACTGCGCGGTGACCACCAGCAGCGACGACAGCGCGAACAGCCAGGACAGCGGCGCCTGGGAGCCCGCCGCGCGCCCCACCTCGGCGGGGAGGGCGAGGTAGAGCTGGTTGTACGCGAGGAGGTACGTGCCGTACGCCAGGCACAGCGCGAGGAACCGGCGGTTGCCGAGCATGAGCCGCAGGCCGCCGGGCCGGACCCGGACACGGCCCGGGATGCGCTGGGGCAGCAGCCGCCAGTGTCCGGCCAGGACGAGCACGAAGACCCCGGCACCGGCCAGGCAGACCGTCGGGAAGTCCACAGCGAGCAGCAGGCCGCCCAGCAGCGGCCCGACGAACGCGCCGGCCTGTCCCGCCACCGTGAGCAGGGCCAGGATCTCGGTCCTGGGGCCTTCGCCCGCCTCCTCCCTGGCCACCGCCTGCCGGGCGACCTCCGACTCCACGGCCGGCGAGAAGAGCGCCGCCGCGAAGCCGATCAGCAGGACCGCGCCGATGACCGCCCAGGTCCGCTCCGCGTGGCCGAGCCAGACGAAACCGGCGACGCGCAGGGCGCAGCCGGTGAGGACCACCGGCCGTACGCCGTACCGGTCGGTCAGCGCGCCGCCGACCACGAACAGGCCCTGCTGGCTGAACGTACGCAGGCCGAGCACCAGCCCGACCAGCCAGCCGGCCATGCCTATCGCCGTGCCCAGGTGGTCGGCGAGGAAGGGCAGGACGGCGAAGAAGGCGAGATTGAAGGCGAGCTGAGTGAGGATCAGCAGGCGCAGCAGCGGGGAGAGGCTCTGCCACGTGCGCCAGGTGGGCGCGGTACGCACTCCTCCTCACTCCTCCGTCGCGGGTCGTCCCGGCTCGGGCCGCCGCCGTCGCGGCGTCGGCCCGTCCATACGCGCACGCCACCCCGAGCCCTGTCCCCGTCCCCGTACGAACCGCGGAAGGCGCACCCCGCCCGCCGCCGTCACCGCGAGCGCGCCCAGCAGGGCCAGCACGGCGGCCGGTGCCAGCACGGACCACGGCGCGCGTTCCGCGTACGGCAGGTTCTCGGCGAGCAGCAGGCCCCACTCGGGCGAGGGCGGCTGCGCGCCCAGCCCCAGGAAGCCCAGGGCCGCCAGCGCCAGGGCCACCCCGGGCAGGCGCAGCAGCGCGTGGCGGAGGACGGGCGGGACGACGGCGGGCAGCAGTTCGCGCCACAGCACGTACGCCTCGCTCGCGCCCAGCGCGCGGGTGGCGGTGATGTGCGTGGCGGCCCTCTCCCGCTCCAGCAGCGCGCCGGCGTGCGCGGCAAGGGGCGCCCAGGCGACGGCGGCCACGGCCAGCGCGGGGGTGGCCGGTCCGCTGCCCGCGATCCCGGCGACGAGGAGCCCGGCGAGTACCGGCGGTACGGCGTTGACCGTGTCCACGACGGCGCCCGACACCCTCGGTACGAGTCCGAGCAGCACCCCGGCCACCAGCGCGGCGGCGCTCACCGCCAGCGCGACGGCGAGCGTGCCGAGGGCCCCGTGCGCGACGCGCGCCAGGACGTCGCGCCCCAGCGCGTCGGTGCCGAACGGATGCTCCCAGGACGGCGCGGCCAGCCGGGCGGCCGTGTCCAGCCCCAGCGGATCCCGGGCCAGCCCGAACGCCACCACCGCGACCAGCAGCGCCCCGTACACCAGCGGCGCCGTCCGGCGTCCCGGCGGGGCGGGCCGGGGCGGCGACTGTACGGCGCCGTCGCGCAGCGCCGGGCCCAGCAGCAGGCGCGCCGCCGCCCGCGCGAGGCCGCCCGCGACGGCGGCGGCCAGGACCAGCGCGAGCGTGCCGGCCTGGAGTACGGGCAGGTCCTGGGCGGTCGCGGCCTCCAGGGTGAGCCGGCCCAGCCCCGGAATGTCGAAGATCTGCTCCACCGCGACCGCGCCGCCGGTGAGGCCGACCACGAACAGCCCGAGGTTCGGCAGCAGGCCGGGCACGCAGTGCCGCAGCGCCTGGCGCGCGACGCGCCCGCCCGACAGCCCGCGCGCGGCGGCGGCCGAGGCCCAGGGCTGCGCGAGGACGCCGGGCAGCGCGTCGGCGAGCAGCCGGCCGAGCAGCGCCCCGGCGGGCAGTCCGAGCGCCAGCGAGGGCAGGACCATCCACCGCGGCCCGTACCAGCCGAGCGCGGGCAGCCAGCCGAGCTGGACGCCGACCACGGTGGCCAGGACGGACGCGGTCAGGAATTCGGGGAGCGCCGCGAGCATCGCGGCCGTACCACCGGCGCGCGGGCTGCCGAGCCGGCGGCGCGCGCCGAGCCACAGGGGCCGGGCACACACCGCCGCGGCCGTGCCGAGCGAGACCACCATGGCCCCGGCCATCAGCAGCAGGGAGACGCCGAGGGCCTGTCCCACGGCGGGCAGGACGGCCGACCCGGAGATCCACGAATGCCCGGCGTCGCCCTGCGCCAGGGCGCCGAGCCAGTCCCCGAGGAGGCGGAAGGGGCCCGCGTCCAGGCCGAGTTGGTCCCGTACGGCCGCCAGCGCCTCCGGGGTGGGGTCACGCTCGGCCGACCGGGCCTTGAGGACGGTCAGCGCGGGGTCGGTACGGGAGAGCCAGGGCAGCAGGCCGACGAGGCAGACCAGCAGCCCGGCGAGGGTGAGGCGCCAGAGGGCGGTGAGCGCGGCGGAGGCGGGACGGGCGGTGGGTACGCCGGTCATCGCCGGGTGCCGGCGGTCACCAGCGAGCGCTCGTAGGGGTCGAGGTCCACACCCCGTACGGACGGCGCGACACCGACGATGATCCGCTGGTGCACCAGCGGGACCACCGCGTCGGTGCCGAGGATCCGCGCCTCCGCCGCCATCGCCGCGTCCTGCCGCTCGCCCTGGTCCGCGACGGCGTCGGCCGTGGCGACGGCGCGGTCCACCGCCTTGTCGCAGAGCAGCGCCAGGTTGTAGCTCCCGTCGCAGGTGAAGTCCGAGGAGAGGATCGAGACGGGGTCGCCGGTGTCGAGCATGCTGTTGCGCGCGGCGACGACGGCGTCGAACTTCCCGGCCAGCGCGTCGCTCTCCAGCCGCCCGTACTCGCGGACGGTCAGCTTCACGGTGAAGCCGGCCTTCTCCAGCCGCTGCTGGAGCACCTGGGCGGTCTCGGGCAGTTCGGGCCTGTTGTCGTACGTGGCGAGGGTGACGGCCCTGCCCTCGAGCGCGGCCCTGACGTCCTGGGCGGAGGCCGGCCGCGCGCGTCCGGCCGGCCGGACGCGCTTGCCCTCGGCCCAGGTCAGGGCGGGACCGTAGAGGCCCTGGCCGGGGTCGGCGTGACCCTCGTACACCCCCTTGGCGAGGGCGGGGGTGTCGATCGCGGCGCGGGCGGCGGCGCGGATCGCCGGGTCGGCGAACACCCCGCTCCGGGTGTTGAGGACGAGGCTGGTGTTACGGGCGGTGGGGACCTCGCGGGCGGTTCCCTCGGTGAGGGAGGCGGCCTGCGAGACGGGTATCGCCTCGGCGATGTCCACGTCGCCGCTGCGCAGCGCGTTGGCACGGGCGGTGCCGTCGGCGATGAACTTCGCGTCGACGCCGGAGGCGTGGGCCCGGCCGCCCCAGTAGTCGTCGAAGCGGCTCAGGGTGGCGGAGGCGGAGCCGTTGACCTTGGCGAGGGCGAAGGGGCCGGTGGCCGTGGCCACGAGGTCGGGGCGGACGCCCTCGCCGGCCTTCGCACCGCCGCCGGCCGCGCCCCGCTTCACGTTCGCCCCGTCCGCCCCGTCCGCCGTGAACGCCTTGAACGCCTTCGGGGCGAGGACGGCGAGGCTCGGGCCGGCCAGCCGCTGCGGCAGGGCGGGGTCGGCGGCCTCGGTCGTGACGCGGACCCGGTGGTCGCCGGACGGCGTGGCGGTGAGCGAGACGCCGGAGAGCGCGGTGGGCAGGGGCGTCGCCCGCGTGGCGTGGGTGAGGGAGGCGGCGACGGCCGCCGGGGTGACCTCGGTCCCGTCCTGGAAGCGGGCCTCGCGCAGGGTGAACAGCCAGGTCCGGGCGTTCTCCCGGGTCCAGCTCTCGGCGAGCGCGGGCGTCGCCGCCCCGTTGCCGTCGAGCCGGGTGAGGCCCTCGGTGACGCCGAGACGGCTGAGGAGCGTGGCGTCGGCACCGTACGGCGAGAAGTTCTCGGTCGGCGGGAAGGCGAGGGCCACGCGCAGTCGCCCTCCGGAGGAGGAGCCGGACGGCGGGCCGTCGGAGCCACCGGAACCGCCATCGGCGCCGCCGGACGCGAAACAACCGGTGAGGAGGGCCGCCGACAGGACGGTCAGGGAAGCGGACAGGAGGCCGGCGGCCGGCCGGCGGCGACGGACAGAGCGCATGATCCTCGTTCTCGTCTCTACGCGGTGGACAAGGCGTTCGGGTGAGCGGGCAGACGGACGAGAGATTACCTGAAAATCATTTCCATCAAGGGTGGCGGGGTGATGGACGCGGGACACGGGCCCGCAGCACCGCGTGGGCTCACGCCGTGGGGACAGGCTCACGCCGTGGCGCAGGCTCGCCCCTGCCACAGGCTCACGCCCGTCGCGCCGGATCACGCCATGGGGACCTCGAAATGGACGGTGCGCCCTTGCGGGACGCCCTGTTCCGGGCCACCGGGCTCCTCCCGCTCGTCGCACACCACCTTGCCCAGCGACCGCCAGAACCCTTCCGCGCCCGGCACGGCGGGGTCGGTGTGCAGGTAGACCGAGCGATAACCGCCGTCCGCCACGGCGAAGTCGAGGAGCGCGCGCACCATCCGGCGGGCCAGCCCCCGGCGGCGGTGGGCCTCACGCACGTACACCCGGCGCAGCTGGGCGGTCTCGCCGGACGGATAGCGCTCGGCGAGCCAGCGCGGGTTGGGCGGGTGGAGTGGCCCCCGGGAGTCCAGCGCCGCCGTCCCGGCGACCTCGCCCGTGACCTCGTCGACCGCGACCAGCAGGGCGTGCCGGTCGGGTACGAGATAGGCGGCGGAGAGGTCGATGATGTCCGCGTGCCACCGGGGCACGTACCCCGTACCGAAGTCGCGGTAGACGGTGTCGAGCATCACCGCGCGGGCGGCGTCGACGTCATCGGGGGTCGCGGGTCGGATGCGGTAATCAGACACATGAGGCACTTGCGCATCATATGCATTAAGGATCGCGAGCCGGCAGGTGGGGACGGGCGCGTAACGGCGGACCCAGACTCAGGTGGTCGCGGAGGACGTCGGTGGTGTCGGCGACGACGAGGGCGACGGTGGTGTCGGTGGTGTCGGTGGTGTCGGCGACGACGAGGGCGACGGTGGCAGGGTCCCCAGAAAGCGCACGTACGGGCGGTTCGCGGTTCGCGGCGCGTCGTCGCCCGGTCCGCGTGGTGTGTCGGGCCCGTCCGGTGCATGGCGCGTGACGGCGGCCCGTACCCCGTACACCTCCGCGATCAGGCGCTCGGTGATCACGTCCTCCGGGGGCCCGGCCGCCACCACGCGCCCCTGGTTCAGGACGACGAGCTGATCGCAGTACATCGCCGCCAGGTTGAGGTCGTGCAGTGCGATGACGCAGGTGACGGGCAACTCGGCGACCAGGGTCAGCAGGTCGAGCTGGTGCTGGATGTCGAGGTGGTTGGTGGGCTCGTCCAGGAGGAGTTCGCGGGGCTCCTGGGCGAGCGCGCGGGCGATCTGCACCCGCTGGCGCTCGCCGCCGGAGAGGGTGTGCCAGGACTGGTCGGCCCGGTCGGCGAGGCCGGTGCGCGCCAGTGCCGTACGGACGGCCTCGTCCTCCGACGACGTACCGGACGCTCCGAGCCCGCCGCCGGCGCCGAGCGGCCAGGCGCGGCGGTGCGGGACGCGGCCGAGGCGTACGACGTCACGGACGGTCAGCTCGACCTGGGTGTCGGCCTGCTGCTCCACGACGGCGATCCGGCGCGCGAGCGGCCGGCGGCCGTACCCGGGCAGCGGGCGGCCGTCGAGCGTGACGACGCCGGACGCGGGGGCGAGGACGCCGGAGAGCAGGCGAAGCAGGGTGGACTTGCCGGAGCCGTTGGGGCCGAGCAGGCCCACCGTGGCGCCGGGCGGGGGCGCGATGCTGACGCCGTCCACGACGATGCGCCCGCCGGCGGCGCGGCTGACCCGGTCGGCCCTGAGCCCCTGTTCCGTGTGTTCCGTGTGTTCCGTGTGTTCCGCCGACCTGGCGGGGCGCCGCTCTCTTGTGTCACGTGACGCGTTCACCGGGGCCTCCGGGTGCGGTGGAGAACGAGGACGAACGCGGGGACGCCGATCAACGAGGTCACGACCCCCGCCGGTACTTCCTGCGGGTCGAGCACCGTACGGGCCAGGGTGTCCACCCAGACCAGGAAGACCGCCCCGGTCAGCGCCGTGAGCGGCAGCAGCCGGGCGTGGCCGGGGCCGGCCAGGGCGCGGGCCGCGTGCGGCAGTACGAGCCCGACGAAGCCGATCGCACCGGCGCTGCTGACCAGCGCGGCCGTCAGCAGCGCCGTGACGCACAGCAGCACGATCCGGGTGCGGGTCACGGACACGCCCAGGGCGGCCGCCGCGTCCTGGCCGAAGGCGAACGCGTCGAGGGTGCGCCCGTATCCCACGCACACCAGCAGCGCCACCGCGAGCACGGCCAGGCAGATCCACACGTCCGTCCAGCCGGCGCCGCTGAGCGAACCGAGCAGCCAGAAGAGCACACCGCGCGTGCTCTCCGCGTCGGCGGACGTCATGACGACGAAGGAGGTGAGGGCGGAGAAGAGCTGCATGGCGGCGACGCCCGAGAGCACCACCCGGTCCATCGTGCCGCCGAGTGTGTGACTCAGCAGCAGGACCAGCGCGAACGACCCCAGCGCGCCGAGGAACGCCCCGCCGGACACCGACAGCGCACCGCCGCCCACGCCGAGGACGACGACCAGGACGGCTCCGGTCGAGGCACCCGAGGAGACGCCGAGGACGAAGGGGTCGGCGAGCGGGTTGCGGAGGAGGGACTGCATGACCGCGCCGCACAGGGCGAGCCCGGCGCCGCAGACGGCGGCGAGGAGGGTACGGGGCAGCCGCAGGTTCCACACGATCCCGTCGCGGATGGGTGTCAGCCCTGAGCCGCCCCACCCCAGGTGCGCGGCGACGACGGACCAGACGTCGCCGACGCGGATGTCGGCGGGGCCGATGGTGATGGCCACGGCGACGGAGAGGAGGAGGGCGGCGAGGCCACCGGCCCAGAGGAGGCCGCACCGGAGGCGACGCGAGGTGTGCGGGCGCGACGCCGGGACGGGCCCCGGTTCCGACACCGGAGCCGGCCCCGGTTCCGACACCGGCCCCGGTTCCGGCTCGGGTTCGGGTTCCGGCTCCGGCACGGACCCCGGTTCCGACACCGGAGCCGGCCCCGGTTCCGACACCGGCTCCGGGCCCCCTCGGGCGTCGGCCGGGTCGACGGCACGCCGCGCTCCCCCGCCCGAACCCGAGCGCGAGCCGGAACCCGAACCCGAGCCCGCGCTTGTGCCCGTGCCCGTGCCCGTAACGGCACTCATGTCGCGGGCGCGATCCGGCGGATCAGCGCGGCCACCTTCTCGACGCCCTCGACGGTACGGATGGTGGGGTTCATCGCCTGCCCGCTCAGCAGGACGTACCGCTTGTGCTTTACGGCGTCCATGTTCCTGGTGACCGGGTCGGACTCCAGGAACTCGATCTTCTTCGCGGCACTCTCGGCGGTCTGCGACTTCCGGGTCAGGTCGCCGATCACCAGCACGTCGGGGTCGCGGTCGGCGACCGTCTCCCAGTTGATCTGGGGCCACTCCTGGTGGGTGTCGTCGAAGACGTTCTTCGCGCCGACCGCCCGGGTGATGATGCCGGGAGCACCGCAGCAGCCGCCCATGAAGGGCGACTCGGAGTTGGCGAACCAGTACAGGACGGTGACGGTCCTCGCCTTCGACGCGTCGATCCCCTCGGTGGCCCCGGCCATGCGGGCCTCGAGGTCCGCGACGAGCCTCTCACCGCGCTTCTCCACACCGAAGGCCCCTGCCAGGTCGCGCACTTCGCCGTACACGTCCTCCATGGTCAGCGGCTTCGTACGGGCTCCGTCGCCGTCCCCTTCGTTGTTCTTCGAGCAGTCGGAGGGCGAGACGTACGTGGGCACACCGAGCTCGCGGAACTGGTCGCGCGTGGCGACGCCGCCCTTGCCCAGGGTGGACTCGAAGGAGGCGGCGACGAAGTCGGGCTCGGTGTCGAGGACCTTCTCGAAGGAAGGGGCGTTGTCCGCGAGGCGGGGCACCGTGGAGTCGGCCCCGCGCAGCCCCGCCGGCAGCGGATCCGTCCAGGTCGCGGTCCCGGCCATCCGGTCGGCGAGACCGAGCGAGAGCATAATCTCGGTGGTGCCCTGATTGAGGGAGACGGCCCGCTCGGGCGGCGCGGTGAGGCGCACCCTCTCGCCGCAGTTGTCGACGGTACGGAGATAACCGGCGACCGCTCCGCCGCCCCCGCCCTTGTCCTCGCCTCCGGCGGGGCCCCCGCCACAACCGGTCAGCAACACGGCGGCCCCCGCGAACAACAGGGCGACGGAACGGACGGAGCTGACGGAACGGACGGAGCGGAGGGAGCGCCTGGAGTTGGTGCGGCGGAGGGAGCGCCTGGAGTTGGTGCGGCGGAGGGAGCCGGCGGAAGGGACGGCACGCGCGATCGGCACGGAAGATCCTCTGTGTCGCGGGCTCATGCGCGGAGCCCAGTCGTACGGTGTCCCCCCGCCACGACGTACGAGGCGGAGGCCGCCAGCAGGTCTTCGGACTCGGGATCCCCCGGACGAGGCGCCTTCCCGGAGCCGATTCGCTCCAGTGGCCGATGCCCCGCCCGTCACCCTCACCGCTGCGCGTCAGTTCCGGATTCGCACCGGATTCCCTGACCCACGTACATGGGTTCGACTGGCCCCGGCAAGCTATCACAGGGGACGCCTGCCGCCACTCCCGTCACAACAACCGGCCGCTTCCGGAAATCGTGCCAGGTGTCATCCGTCGTGCAGCACGTTCGGGCGCGTTACGGGTACCACCGCGAGGAGGTCGTCCAAGCCCTTGTAGTCGTCGGGATTCGTAGTGAACAAGGGCAGATCCTCTGCCACCGCGATCGCCGCGATCATCAAGTCCGCGATCCGGTGCCGAGGTTTGCGGCCGATGGAGATCACTGCCGCACACACCCTGCCGTAGGCGCGGCCCGCCTCCACGCCGAAGGGGATGGGGTCGAACTCGCTCTCCGCCCTCTGGAGCACGTCCAGCCTCCTGGCCCTTTCGGCGTGCTCGTCGTAATCGGATTGCTCCTCATTCCTGCGCACCCCGTGCGGTCCCGCGGACAACTCCGCCAGAGTTACGGCGCTGATCGCCATCTCGGCGGGCAGCTCCTGCGGATCCAGCCACTTCCGAAGGATCATGATGTTGGTGTCGAGCAGCCCCTGCGGGTGATCAGCGGGCATAGGGGTCGTCCGCCTCCTGCTCGGCAATGCTGTCCTGATCGGCCCGAAAGGCGTCGAGGGAAATATCGGGAGCGGTGCGCGACATCGCGGCGAACTCCTCGCGAGGGACGAACCGCCTGCGTCGGCGCAGAGGAATCAACTCACCGATACTGTGCCCGTCGCGTGTGACGGTGAAGGACTGTCCACGCTGAACGGCATCCATGATCTCCTTGGACCTGTTACGAAGGTCACGCTGAGTAATCTCAGGCTGTCCGGTCACACAGCCACCGTACGCGGGGCGTGCCACACCGCGCCACCAAGTGCCACGCGCCCTGACTCTCCGCACACAAGGAGAGACCGTCGGGCCCGGGCGAGCCAAAGGGCACCACGAGCCGAGGAACTGAACCGCGACACGGCCACCCCGACCTTTCCTTTGCACTTCATTTATTGACGCGCTCATGGCGCGCTTCTAGCTTGGTAAGCGCTTTCTATTCATGGAGAGCCGCACTTCCCTGCCTGCCCACCCGGCAGGCGACCACGAGAAGGACGAGGAAGGACGAAACCCCCATGAAACCGAAAACCCCGCTGTCCTTACTGGCCTGCGCCGCCCTGATGGCCGGCGCGGCCGTGGCGCTCCCGGCCGCCACGGCGACGGCCGCGCCCCAGGCCGTCACCGAGCTGTACGTGGCACCGAACGGCAGTGACAGCGCGGCCGGAACGAAGTCCGCCCCGACGACGCTGCCCTCGGCGATCAGCCGCATCTCCCCCGGCGGAACGATCTACGTGCGCGGCGGGACCTACGCCCTGTCGAAAACGGTCACCATCCCGCCCGGCAACAACGGCACCTCGGCCGACCGCACGGAGCTGTCCGCCTACCCGGGCGAGACCCCCGTACTGAACTTCTCGGCGATGAGCGAGAACACGGCGAATCGCGGGCTCGCGGTGAACGGATCGTTCTGGCGCGTCTCCGGCCTCGTCGTCGAACGCGCCGGCGACAACGGCATCTTCGTCGGCGGCAGCAACAACGTCATCGAGCGCACCGTGACGCGCTTCAACCGCGACACGGGGCTCCAGCTCTCGCGGATCGCCTCCGACACGCCGCGCGACCAGTGGCCGGCCAACAACCTCGTCCTGAGCGCCGAGTCGCACGACAACGCCGACTCCGACGGCGAGGACGCCGACGGCTTCGCCGCGAAGCTCACCGTCGGCTCCGGGAACGTCTTCCGCTACGCCGTCTCCCACAACAACATCGACGACGGCTGGGACCTCTACACGAAGAGCGACACGGGCGCCATCGGCCCGGTGACCATCGAGGACTCCTTCGCCTACAACAACGGCACCCTCAGCGACGGGACCCAGAACTCGAGCGGCGACCGCAACGGCTACAAGCTCGGCGGCGAGGACATCAAGGTCAACCACGTCATCCGGCGCAACATCGCCTACAACAACGGCAAGCACGGATTCACCTACAACAGGAACCTCGGCACGATGTCCGTCTCGGACAACATCAGCATCAACAACAAGGAGCGCAACTTCTCGTTCGACGGCGGCACCTCGGTGTTCCGCGACAACGTCTCCTGCCGCAGCGGCAAGGGGACGAACGACAAGACCGTCGGCGACGTCAACAGCTCGAACCAGTTCTGGACCGGCTCCAACGGCTCCCGGTGCTCGTCGTACCCCGGCGCCCCGTCCTGGTCCTTCGCCTCGGACGGCCGTCTGGTCGTGACCTTCGGCGGCAAGCGCCTGACGCCGTAGCCCGTCCGGTCGCCCGGACGGACGTGCGCGAGCGCACCGAACACGGGGGACGCCGGCCGGTTCATCAGGTCCGCCCGGATGAACCGGCCGTGCCCGGCGGGCCCCATCCACCGGCCGCGTCGTGTCGTGTACGGGCCCGGCTCAGCGCAGCCGCGCGACGAACGCGCGCCAGGCGGGGCGGCCGAAACCGATGACGGGCCCGGCGGGACGCTTGCTGTCGCGGACGGGAACGAGACCGGGAACGCCGTCGGCGACCTCGACGCAGTCGCCCTGTCCACCGCTGTAGCTACTCGGGCGCCATTTCACGCCGTGCACGCCGGCCGATATGTGGGCTCCGTGGCTCATGGCTGGTACTCCTTGGCAGCGCGACGGATCAGTGCCAGCGATTCCGTCGGCGGCAGCGCTGTCGTACGCGCATCGTCGAAGAGCGCCCGGTAGCGGGCCACTTCCTCCTCACGCTCCAACCACACGTTGCCGGTCGGAGTCTCCGACAGCACGAGGTCCAGCGATGCCACCTGCGGAAAACTGAGCAGCAGGTATGGACCGAACATACCCGAGTGCGCACCGCGCGAGAACGGCAGAACCTGGAGGGTGACGTTGGGCTCCTCCGCCATGGCGACCATGTGTTCCAACTGTGCTCGCATCACGTCGGCCCCACCCACCTCCTGGCGAAGAACCCCCTCTGCGAGAACAGCCCAGAACTCCATGGGCGATTCACCGACAAGGCGCTTCTGCCGTGTCAGTCGCACCTCGACAAACTGATCGATCTCTTCAGGCGTCTCCCAGGCACGTGAGGCGACAGTCACCGCGCGACCGTATTCCTCGGTCTGCAGCAGCCCTGGCACCAGTTGCACCTGATACGTACGAATGCTGTCGCAGATCGCCTCCATCGCGATCTGATCGCGATAGGCCTCGCCGAGCACAGCCCCGTACTGGTGCCACCAGCCCTCCCGCCGACGTCGGTTGGCCCTTTGCGCGAGAGCACTCAGACGTTCACGCGCCTCCGGTTCCTCAACCCCGTACGCCTGGATGAGGGCGGTCAGATCAGGGGTGCGCACCGGCACATGGCCATTCTCCATGCGACTGATCTTGCCCTTGGTGCAGTCGAGAACTTCGGCAGCCGCAGCGGTGGAGAGGCCCGCGTTCTCGCGGAAGCGGCGGAGTTCGTCGCCGAGTTGGCGGCCCAGAACGGTGGACGGCTTGATGGATGGCATACGTCACTCCCTATCAGGACCTCGCCGCGCATTGCCGCCACCTTTCACGAACGAGTGAATTAAGCACTGAAAACTCCAGTCAACGTTGCACGAGTACGCGCATCGCGGGCACGCTGCTGCCCGGCGAGCGGCGAACCACCGCCGCCACAGTGGAACTTGACCGGCCGCTACCGAGCCCCAGGGGGCGCCATGGCAACGCAGTCCGATCCGAGTGACGTCGTCTTTCGCGTCGCACGACGCCGTAGCAGCGTCCGCAGGGCCCGAAACCTCCTGCACGCCGTCGCCGGCGACTGGAGCATCGGACAGGAGACACTGGCCGAGGCCGAGTTGGTGCTCTCGGAGCTGGTGACGAACGCCTTACGCGTGCCGGTGCCGGGCGATCGGCTGGTGGAGGTACGGATCGCCCGGCTCCCCGAGGACGGGGTCCTGCGGCTGGAGGTCGGCGACGCGGGCGGCGGCAAGCCCGAGGTCCGCACACCCTCCGAGGACGAGACGGGCGGACGCGGGCTGCTGCTGGTGGACGCACTGGCCCACCGCTGGGGATACGAGCCGCGACCGAGCGGCATCGGAAAGACGGTCTGGGCCGAACTCAAGGCGCCGGACATCACGCAAGAGCCGGAGGGGACGGAGGTCGCGGCGATCGCGGTCCGGGCGGGGCAGCGCGTGCGGGTCTGGGGCGAGTGGCACACCGTTCGCGGCCTGCATGCCGAACAGCACGCCGCCGACAGCGAGGCCCACGTCGTACTCCACCTGGACGACGGGCCGGGCCTTCGGGTCTCCGCAGATTCGCCATTGACCGTACAGAACAGCGGGCGGTGACCCGCGAGATCGGCGGAACCGGTCAGCACTGCGCCGTCACCGACCCGCGCAGAAGCGGACCGGCCGGGGATGCCTTCGGGGGCGTGTCCATTTCTCCGACGATTTCGGCGCGCTGCCCGACGATCTCGCCGACGCCTTCGAGGCAGCTGATGAAACCGCGTACGAGCGGAGCGTCGCCGACTGAGGCACAACGCTGCCACCTCCTTGTCCTGCTGCCGCCCGTCCTGCCGGCGAACGACGAAGACCTCCGTGTGCCGGAGTCGTGGGACTCCCGCACACGGAGGTCTTCGCCCGTCATCGGTGTGCTGATGCCACTCGGTGGGCGTGGGTGGTGCCCGCCGGGTCAGAAACCGTTGTTGGAGGCGCTGCCGTTGCCGCTTCCGTTGCCCGCGTCGCCGACTCCGTTGCCGCTGTCGTTGCCCGCGGCGCCGCCGTTGTTGCCCGCGGCGCCGCCGTTGTTGCCGACGGCTCCCTCACCGTTGTCGCCCTGGCCCTGCCCCTGGCCCTGGTCGCCGATGCCGGCGTTCGCTCCCGCGTCACCCTGGCCCTGCCCCTGGTCACCCGCGCCCGCGCCGCCGTTCAGGCCCTCGTCGCCGGCACCGGCGTTGGCGCCCTCGTCGCCCGCGCCCGCGTTCGCGCCCTCGTCACCGGCGCCGCCCTCACCGGCGCCGCCGCCCGCGTCGCCCGCGCCGATCTGGGCGCCGACCGCCGCCAGGGCCGTCGTCACCGGCTGGAAGAAGGTCTCCCCGCCGACCGTGCAGTCGCCGCTGCCGCCCGACGTCAGGCCGACGGCGCCGCCGTCCGCCGTGAAGAGGGGACCGCCGCTGTCGCCCGGCTCGGCGCAGACGTCGGTCTGGATGAGGCCGGTGACCGTGCCCTCCGCGTAGTTGACGGTGGCGTCGAGGCCCGTGACCGTACCGTCGTTCAGGCCGGTCGTGCTGCCCATGCGGATGACGTCCTGGCCGACCTGCGCCTCGACCGCCGCGTTGATGTCCACGACCTGGTCGCCGGTGTTCACCGTGGACGTGGCCTCGGTCGCGGCGTCGTCGTACGTGGCGAGCGCGAAGTCACCCTCGCCAGGGAAGGTCGCGGCCTGGATCGTGGCCACCGGCTCCCCGTCCTGGGCGTCCGACCATGCCTCGGTGGCGACACCGCAGTGGCCCGCCGTGATGAAGCCGGGGGCGCCGTCCTGCGTGGTGACGTTGAAGCCGAGGGAGCAGCGCGCGCCGCCGCCGAAGATCGCGTCGCCGCCCTCGGCGAACGTCGTGAACTCGCCCTGCGACCGCTTGACCCGGGCCACGTCCTGGCCCAGCGACTGGACGGTGGACTCCAGCTTCGTCCAGTTCTCGTCGGTGACCGTACGGTCCGCCGTGACCTGGATCTGATTGGTCTTCGGGTCGACGGACCAGGCGGTGCCGGGAATGGTCGCCTGCTGCTTCAGCGTCTGCGATGCGGACTTCAGCTGCGCCGTACTGTTCTTGACGTTTCTGACGACGGCGCCGGCCTCCTGTGCCCGGAGTTCGATCTTGTTGTTGTCCCCGACGACATTGATGACGAGTTGCTGCTTGTCCTTGTCGTAATACGAGCCCGCGAAAGCCTCGCCCAATTGCGAGGCGAGCTGCGAGGCGAGGTCACTCGCGGATGCGGCACTCAAAGCCTTCGGCGACGTGTCCGGCGCGTCCTGGGAGGCGTTGGCGTTGGGCAGCAGAATCGCAGCCGCCGCGATGGCCGCGGCGCCACCGCCGGCGAAAACGAGCTTCCGCTTGGGTATGCGTTTGTGGCTCAACTCAAGACCTCCTGTGGGGGACGAAAGTCCGCTCGCCGGCAGCAGACGAAGAATGCTTCGGGTATTCATACGGAGCCGAACCACGGTGTGTTCAAACGGAGTTCCAAGAAATCGTCCCCCGCCCGGTTTCCGGCGCCCCGCAGCGGCGTAACGGCCGGTGGGCGGGCCCGCGGAGGGCGTGCGGGGCGCGCACCCGGCCCCCACCTCACCCGCACGTCCCGTCGGTGGCATCACCCCGACCGACGTCGCCCACTACCTGTCGAGCACCCGGGGCGGCCGTACCGAGACGTCGGAACCGAGCCGTAGCGCACCGGGGACCCGGACCGGTCCGCGGCCGGGGACCGGCGCCCGGCCGCGGACCGGCGCCTCAAGCGCCGGAAACGCGCCCCTGCCGGTGACCGATCACGGCCTCTTACGGCCTCATCCTCGGCTCACTGCCTGACGGCCCGGGTCCTCGCGCCGGTCCGGGCACCGACCCCGGTGCCGCCCCCGGTCCCGGTTCCGGTTCCGTCCGGGCGGAGAGCCGGGTGTCGCCATTTCTCTCGGAGTGCGTGACGAAGTCGTCGACCAGCCGGTGGAAGAGCCCGGCGAGCTGCCGCAGGTCCTGGGCCGACCAGTCCGCCAGGGCCATCTCCATCCCCCGGCGGCTCGCCTCCCGAACGCGGTCGACCGCGGCCAGCCCCGCTTCGGTGAGCCGTACGCGCTGCGCGCGGCGGTCGTCCGGGTCCGGGACGCGGGTCACGTAGCCGCCGATCTCCAGCTGCCGCAGTTGCCGGGTGACATGGGACGCTTCCACGGACAACCGGGCCGCCAGCTCCCCGGGGCGCAGCGGCTCGGCCTCGGCGACGTTCCGCAGGATCGCCACGGCGGCCCTGTCGAACGCCAGCCCGGCCGTGGCCATCAGACGCTCGTGCTGCCGGGCCCGGCCCGCGAGGTACGAGACGCGGGAGAGGGCCCGCTCGATGTCGCTCACGGCCGCGGGAACGGGTTCTGCTGCGGGTGACGGTGTGGGCATGCGACCACCATATCCGCAACTTGCCTAAGTCAAGCAAATCGGGATGCGGTCGTGTGCGTCCGGCAGGCCCCGGCGCCGCCGTCCCGGGTACGCCGCCGGACCCCCACGCTACGGCCGGCCGTCGACATCGCGGACCTGGAGTTCGACCACACCGGGACCGCCTACGGGGTCAAGTCCCTCCCCGTGTCCTGGTGACCACCGGACGTCACCCGTCGGCCCGGACGGCGATCACTCCTCACGCGTGACCGGCGCCTGCCACAGCGCGACGATCACATCGATGAGTCCGGTGGCGGTGTCCCGCCAGGTCGCGCGGGAGGTCGGGGTGCCGTCTGCGAGGGCGCGTTCCCGTTCGACGGCCATCTGGGAGATCAGGTGACGTGTCATGGTGCCGCGCTCGGCGTACACCTCGGCGGGCAGGTCGGGCAGTTGCTCGTGCAGGCACCGGTTCAGCCCCTCCTGCATCATCCGCATCGACGGGCCGGCGTCCGCGGATTCCTCGGACGCGATCGCGCGGAGTGCGGGGTCGGCCGTGACCTGGGTGATGAACCGGGCGTACCAGCTGGGCCGGCCGAGAGCCTCCAGGTGCTCCGTGACGGGGCGGACCGCGCAGGCCACCCAGTCCCGCAGCTCGGTGGAGTCGCCGATCTCGGCCAGCAGCCGCGCCCTGATGTCCTCCATCCCCACGGCGTGCTTGCGGACGATCGCGCGCACCAGGTCGACCTTGGTCCCGAAGTGGTAGGTGACGGCGGCGTTGTTGCCCTGCCCCGCCGCCTCGCTGATCTGGCGGTTGGCCACCGCGTACACACCGCGCTCGGCGAACAGCCGCTCGGCCGCGGTCAGCAGCGCCTCCCGCGTCGCGTTGACCTGCTCGTCCCGTCTCGTCCTGCCTGCCATCATCGCCACCACCTCGGGACATCGCGCTCCTCCGCGACGGCCGGGTCCCACAGGCCACCGCAGCCCCCGGCCGAGTCGGCGAGGTCGAACGACGGAAGCGTACGCAACGACCCGCCGCACATGCGCGACGCCCCGTCGAGGCCGCTGCCGTCCGTCCCGCGCGCGCCACTCGGCCTTCCGGCCCGCGCCCCGGGCGTCCGCCGGCCGGCGGCCCCGTCCGTCAGACGGCGGCCCAGGCGTCGTCGACCGGGAGGACGGCGCCGTTGACGAAGGAGGCGGCGTCGGAGGCCAGGAAGACGATGGCGGCGGCCTGCTCCTCCGCCGTACCCATCCGGCCGATGTTGGCGCCGATGAACCGGCCCACGACGGCGGGGCCGTGGGCGTCCTGGCCCGTGTCCACCTGGATGTTGGTCGCGGTGGGACCGGGAGCGATGGCGTTGGCGCGGATGCCCTGCCCCCGGTACATCACGGCGAGGTTCTTCACCAGGCCCACGACGGCGTGCTTGGAAGCGGTGTAGGCGGCGCCCGCCGCGCTGCCGCGCAGGGCGGCCTCGGACGCGGTGAAGACGATCGAGCCCCGCCCCGCGGCCTGCATGTGCGGCAGGACCGCGCGGGTGAGCAGGAACGGCGCCGTCAGATTGATCCGGATCACCCGCTCCCACTCGGCGTCGTCGGTCTCGCCGAGCGCGGACATCCGGTCCATGATCCCGGCGTTGTTGACCAGGACGTCCACGCCGCCGAAGGCGTCGACGGCCCGCTCGACGACCTCGGCCACGACCTGCTGTTCGCTCAGGTCCCCGACCACGGACAGGGCGACGCCCCCGGCGGCCTCGATCTCCTTGACCGCCGCCTCGGCTCCCGTCCGGTCGAGGTCCGCCACCAGGACCCTCGCGCCTTCCCTCGCGAGTTTCAGGGCGGCGGCCCTGCCTATGCCCGATGCCGCGCCGGTGACGACGACGCCCCGGCCCTCAAGACCCGTGCTGTTCATGTGACGCTCCTTGTGTCTGATGTCTGGGGTGTACGTCGGTCATCCGTGCCGGAGCGTGGCTGTCCGGGCTGTTCGGGCTGTTCGGGCTGTCGGGGCTGTCGCTCGAGTTGCCGGAGGGCGGTGGGGCCGGCCCCCGCTCACGCCTCCACCTGCCAGACGCTGCCCTCGCCGTTGCCGGAGACGAGCAGGGAACCGTCCGGGGCGAGCGCGAGTCCGGCGAACGGGAGGGGCGGGTCGGGGACGACGAGGACCGAACCGGCCCCGGCACGCACAGTCCCGGCACGCCCGTCCCCGGCACTCCGGGACCCGGGCGGCGGACCGACCGGCAGGCCCTCGGCGACGATCCGGCTCTCCCCCGTGGTCAGCGAGATCGCCCGCAGCCGCCGGTGTCCGACCTCCACCGTGCACAGTTCGTCGTCACGGACGACCAGGCCCTGCGGGGCGTCCAGCCCCTCGGCCACGACGACCGCCTCGCCGCCGTCGAGCCGCAGCACCGCGCCGAGCCGGTCGTCGCTCACGTAGCAGCGCCCCTCGGTGTCGAAGGCCACGTCCACCGGATGGTCGAGCCCGTCGGCGAGCACGGTGACGGTGTCGCTCCCGTCGATGGCCACGACCCGGCCGGCGCCCGCCTCGGCGACGACGAGCGAGCCGTCCGGCCCGACCGTGATGCCCATGGGCTGTTCCAGCCCCGACGACCGTTCCCGCGTGGTCCCCCGGTCGGGGTCGTAGGTGTGGACGTCGCCGTACTGCGACGTGACGTGCACGAGCCCGTCCGCGTGGGCGACGCCGTGCGCGAAGGGCCGCAGGTTGCGCGAGGTGACGCCGCCCTCCTCGCTCGCCGCGGAGACGGTGACCGGCTCGCCCTCGTCGGTCGGCGCCGGGCTCGCCAGCCGGTAGTGGTCGGCCGCGTACACCGTGCCGCCGAGGTCGACCGTCAGGCCGAAGGGCCCGTCGAGGCCGCGGGGCACGATCTCGCGGGTGCGGCCGTCGGCGTGCAGTTCGGTGATGCCACCGCTGGCGTAGCTGGAGACGAACATGCGGTTCTCCGCGTCGAACGCCGCGTTGTCCAGCCCCACCAGGCCGCTGGTGACCAGCGTCCGGGAGCCGGTGCCGTGCAGGTCGATACGGGTCACGATGCCTTCCACGCCCCGTGACAGGACGTGCAGGACACCGCCCTGGTCGAAGCGGACCGCGACCGGTTCGTGCACGTCCTCGGCGACCACCTCGGGCACTCCGCCGTCCGGGGGGATCCGCCAGACCTGGCCGGTCATCATGTGCGGGTAGTACAGGTGGCCGTCCGGGCCGAGCTGCATCGCGTTGCCGAGCGCGAGCCCTTCGGTGAGCACCTTCGGGTCGCCGCCGTCGGGGAAGAGTTCCATGAGCCGGCCGCCCGGCCGCATCTCGTTGACGAACAGCCGGTCGCCGACGCAGGTGATCCCGTTGGGCATGATCACCTGGTCCGAGACGAGGCTGTAGTCGCCCCGCGGCGTACGGCGCCACACCCGGCCGGGGGCCAGGTCCGCGATGTACATCGAGCCGTCCGCGCCGAAGGCGAGGTCGTCCGGCGACGCGACCGGGCCGTCCATGGGCACGATCACCTCGACGTCCCCCGTGGCGGGGTCGACCGCGCTGATCCGCCCGGCGAGGAACTCCGCGACGTAGAGCCGGCTGTCGGGGCCGAACGCGACTCCGTTCGAACCCCACAGCCGGTTGGGCGGGTTGAGCCGCCTGGCCTTCCCGGGGGCGGTGGCCACGGGCCGGCTCCCGGCCGCGTCGAACCGGCTGGGATACGTGGCGTTCACGCGTCCTCCCCCTCCTTCGCCTTCGCCGCGACGGCGGTCCCGGGCGCCCCGGACAACCCGGACGACCCGGCCGCCTCCGCTGCCGCGGACGTCCCCGCCGTCACCAGCACGTCGCTCATGCCGCCGTTCGCGCGCCAGTCCCTGAGCAGTTCGTGGAAGGCGACCGGCCCGTCGGCGTACCTCTCGTTGCTCTCCCGGGGCTTGCCCTCGTTGTTGTAGTAGCCGGGGGTGCACTCGGCGTGGAACGCGTACAGGTCGGGCGCGTTCTCCCGGAGCGCGGCCACCCAGTCCTCCTGGGACTCGGGGGTCGGTTCGACGTACCGGGCCCGGTGCTCCCGCGCCCCGGCGACGACCTCGGCGACGTGGGTGGCCTGTTCGTCCAGGACGTGCACGAAGTTCACGGAGGCCGCGTTCTGGAGCGGGCCCAGCAGGAAGAGGTTGGGGAAGCCGTGGCTGTAGAAGCCGTGCAGCGTCTTCGGGCCGTACCGCCAGGAGCCCAGCAGGTTCTCGCCGCCCCGCCCGTACACCGGCAGCCCGCCGGACAGCACGCCCGAGACGCCCGTCTCGAAGCCGGTCGCGAAGATGACGCAGTCGACCTCGTACTCGGTGCCGCCGACCACGACGGCGTTCTCGGTCATGCGCTCGACACCGTGGGTGTCGGCCGTGTCGACCAGAGTGACGTTGGGGCGGTTGAAGGTCTGGAGGTAGTGGTCGCTGAACGTGGGCCGCTTGCACATGTAGCGGTACCAGGGCTTGAGCTTCTCGGCCGTCTCCGGGTCCTCGACGACGCTCTCCACGCGCGCGCGGATCTCGTTCATCTTCTGGAAGTCGACGATCTCGTAGGCGCGTTCGCGTTCCTCGGCCGGGATGTGCTCGTACGCGTTGGTCGGGATCATCTTCTCCTGGAGCCGGGCACTGCTGGTCCAGCCGTCGTTCACCAGGTCCTCGTCCGTCCGCACGCCGGTGACGACCTTGAGGAAGTTCTCCATGCGGTGCCGCTGCCACCCCGGCCGGAGCGACGCGGCCCACTCCGGGTCGGTGGGCCGGTTGTCCCGTACGTCGACGGAGGAGGGCGTGCGCTGGAACACGTACAGGTGCTGGGCGTCCCGGCCGAGGTGGGGCACGACCTGGATGGCGGTGGCGCCGGTGCCGATGAGGGCCACCCGCTTGCCGGCGAGCCCCGTCAGGCCGCCGTCCGCGTCACCGCCGGTGTAGGCGTAGTCCCAGCGGCTGGTGTGGAACGTGTGCCCCTTGAAGGTCTCGATCCCCGGGATGCCGGGGAGCTTGACCTGGCTGAGCGTTCCGGTGGAGACGACCACGTAGCGCGCCCGTATCCGGTCGCCCCGGTCGGTGGAGACGATCCACTCCGACGCATCCTCGTCCCAGCGCAGTTCGGTCGCGGCGGTCTGGAAGCAGGCGTCGTCGTAGAGGCCGAAGTGCCGGCCGATCGCCCGCGCGTGCTGGCGGATCTCCTCGCCCGGCGCGTACCGCCACTTCGGGACGTAGCCCACTTCCTCCAGCAGCGGCATGTAGATGTACGACTCGATGTCGCAGTGGATGCCCGGGTAGCGGTTCCAGTACCAGGTGCCGCCGAAGTCCGCGCCCTTGTCGATCACGCGGATCGACGTCACGCCCGCCTGGCGCAGCCGGGCGCCCGCGAGCAGGCCGCCGAATCCGCCGCCGATGACCAGCGCCTCCACCCGGTCGTGCAGGGGCTCGCGGGTGAACTCGGGGTCGGCGTACGGGTCGTCGGCGTAGTAGCCGAACTCGCCGCCCTCGCCCCGGTACTGGGCGTTGCCGTCGGGGCGGATCCGGCGGTCGCGCTCGGCGCGGTAGCGGGCGCGCAGGGCTTCGGGGTCGAAGCCGAGGTCCTGAGCGAGGTCCTGGGCGAGGTCCTGCGGATCGGTGGCGCCGGGGGTGGTGCTGGAGGGCTGGCTGGAGGGACTGGAGGGCTGGGGGGCGGACTGGGGGGCGGGCATCACGTGGGTCCTCTTCCTGACCGGTTCCCGTCCGGATCCCGCCGGACGGTCGCCTGGCTTTCTTGGGGGGGGGGCTGCCCGAGGGACCGGGGTCGCCCCGGGCTCGTGCCGGGCTCGCGCCCGGGGTCGTCCCGGGGGCCTCCTCGGGGTCTTCGTGAGGTCTGCGTCAGGTCTTCGCAGGAAGGGGGCGTTCCCCGGGCGCCGGGCCCACTCTCCGACGGCGCGGCGGCGGCCTCGCGGCGAGCCCGCCCCGAGGCGACCCTTCCGGATTTAAAATCTATCACTTAAAAAATTTACGGGCCAGCCCGTCCGGCGAGCCGCGCTGTCAACGAGGACGAGGGCGAGGACGAGGGCTGACGAGGACTTCTCGCCGGACGCGCACACGCACGCGGAGGAGGCCCGGAGGAGGCCCGAAGGAAGGCGCCGGAGGAAGCCCGGAGGATGCCCGGAGGGGCCTACCGCCCCGCCTCCTGGGTCCGCTCGACGGCCGGCCGGCCCGCCCGCGGCGTCCGGGTCCCGCGCGGAGCGGCTGCCGCGGGTGAGAATTCCGTGCCGTCCGTTGCCCACAACGCACACCCCGACACAAAAGAGGCCCGCGGGGAACGGCCTACGCCTCCCCCACGGGCCGTCCCCCGCGCACAGTCACTCGGCCGGCTTCGCCTCCGGCTCGGCGTCGGCCGGAGGCACCAGCAGCAGCGCGAAGGTCTCGGCGATCGCGGCGATGTCCACCGTGGGGTCGTGCATCCACTGGAGCTGGAGTCCGTCCATCACCGCGATGATCACCCTGGACAGGTGGTCGGCGGGCGCGTCGGCCCGGATCCCGCCGACCCGCTGCTGCACCGCCGCGCCCTCCTCGGCCTCGGACGCCAGGCGCCGGTAGCGCTCGGCGAAGTAGGCGTGCGCGGGGCTCTCCGGGTCGGTGGCCGCCGCCGAGAGCGTGACGTACAGCTTGGCGACCCCGGGATGGTCGGTGGTCAGGCTCGCACTGGCCGCCAGGGCCCTGACCAGGCCCTCCCCCTCCCCGGCCGCACTGGCCAGGGCCTTGCCCACGACGTCCCGCCGCTCCAGAACCGCGACGAGCAGTTCGTCACGCGTGGGGAAGTAGTACGTCAGAGCCGGCTGCGTCACCCCGACCCGGGCCGCGATGTCCTGAAGGGACGCGCGCTCCCCGTGCTCGTCCACGGCCTCATAGGCAGCCTGGAGGATCTGCTCGCGCCGCTCCGCGCTCTTGCGGTACGGGCCCCGGGGCTTTCGCTGACTGCTCACCCGTAAGACCGTACGTCACCTGGCCGAACACGACCCCGCGCTCGTACCGGCCCAGACCGCCTCCCCGGCCCGTCCATCTCACCCGCCCCGACCGCCTCCCCCGGCCCGTTCGCCGGACGCACGTCCCAAGTACCCGAGCGGTGACGAGCGTCCGACGGCCCGCGGGGCACCACACACCCCTCGTAGTGACTCGCCGTCAGATCTTGACGACGGTGACGCGTCCGCCGCACAGCGCGGTGAGATCCTCGGGATCCGAGGTGAGGATCGTGACCGGCCCGGGGGCGGCGAGGGCGGTGGCTCCGAGCACGGCGCCGATGGCGTACTTGGGACCGTGCGTCCCTTTGTCGGCGAGGAGCACGGCGGCGTGACGGGCCACGGCCTCGGTGACCGGTTCGACGACGAGGCGGGAGAGCGTCCACTCCAGGGCCGGGCGGTTGACGCGCGGGTGAACCACTTCCACGAGGGTCGCCGCGGAGGTGATGACGCGCAGGTCGTCGGCGCGGGCCAGGGCGAGCCAGCCGGTGACCGTACGGTCGCGCAGGACGGCCTTGGCCAGCCCTTCGCTGTCGAGGACGAGGGTGCCGCCGGGCATGGCGGTGGAGCGGGTCACGCGGCGTTCGCCCCGCCCGCCGTCCCCCCGCGCCGCGCCTGGTGGAGCTGGTCACGCAGGGCCTGGACTTCCTCGTCCGTGACGGGGCCGTGTTCCGCCTCGGCAACCTGGATGAGCTCGTTGAGGTTGTCCCGTTCGATCTGGCGGGCTACGGCGAAAGCGTCGACGAGTCGGCCGCGGAAGGCGTTCGAGGCCCGATGGAACACCCTGCACGGCATACGGACGGTGTTCGCCGTCGCCGCCTTCGCCCTCGTGGCCGTGTCCGCCGTCCGGTGAGCCGGCTCGCCTGTCGAGGACCGCGTCCGAAAGCGCGTCGAGGGGTGACCGGCTCGACGACCTTGCGGGACAATGTCGATCCCATGGTTGGCCGTTTCAGGTGGGGGAAGCGACCGGCGCGCAGCTTGACGTAAGCCGGCGGAAGCGGTGAGAGCCGGGGCGCGTGAGCCAGAGGTTGGAGCTTGCGCGCTACCATCCCCGGTGCCTGGCTCGGTATGGTGGCAGGCGATTTGGGGGAGTGGATGGCATTCGCACAACCAAGGCGGGGGGATTTCCCGTCTTCGGCGCGGTCGCCACGGCTGGCGATTCTGCGCCCTGACCATGGCTTCCTTCGTCTGCTCGGTGGTGACCTCACCAAGGAGAGGTCCTACTCCCAACCCTGCCGTGACTGGCCCGAGGTCAAGTCGCACCTCGCGATCCTGCTTGCTCCTGCCGACCAGCAGGGTGACGAAGGTGCCCGGGAGCAACCGGAGCGGATCTGGGGGCTGGGCATCGTGCGTCCTGCTCGCGAGACCGACCGGGACCGGAAGGTCGTCGTCACCCGCGTACGGAGGCTCCGAGACCTGGTGCCGTTCTCGGGCCTCTGGCGCGCCGACGGCGAGCGGGACGGCGCACTCGCCAGGTCGTTACCGGAAAGCGGTCCTGTCACCGTCGGCGCGGACGTCGTGTTCGCCAAACTGCGGCGCATCTCCCCTGATGTCGAGAGGGAAGTCCAGAGGCTGCTGCCGTTGCTCGACGACGGCGAGGGCTGGAGCGACCGGGAACTCCGCTGGCGCGATGAGCGTGACGCTCTGCTGCTCTTCGCCAAGATGGCCGGGTTGACTCCGAATGACTTCGCGTCGGTACGGGGCTGGGACGGGAAAGCCGCCCGGGCAAGCTTCCTCAGCGGCCTCACCGGGACCGCGGTTCAGCCGATGTTCGACGACATCCGAGGCCAGGCGGCGGAGAGGTTCAAGGGGGTCGGTGAGACCGTCGTCCAGGCGTTCGCGAACGGCAAAGGCCGCCAACGCTACGACTTCGAGGCCACGTCGATAACCGATCGGTGGGTGGTCGACGGCGGGGAGGGCTCCCTCGACGCCTACTACTACCACGTCGCCACCCGGACGCTCGTCGTACTGCGCTACCTGAGTCCTGGCCCGAACGGGCTCTTGTCGTCCGACGCCCGGCACAGTCTGGACGATTTCCTCGGCCGTGTTCACCGCCTACCGAGACCCGCCCCACGCAGCGCCGACGATTACGGCTTGCTGAACGACCCTCTCTTTCTCCGCGTTCACGAACAGGTGCCCTTCACCGCCACTCTGCACCGGACGAGCGCCGGCGCGATCTACCCCTACGAACAGATCGCGGCAGCGGTCTCGACCGGCACAGCGCGTGGTCTCCCAGGCCTTTCCACCGACGTGCTCACTCGCCACCTGGTGCCGACCGACTTCGCCCGCTTGGTGCGCGACGGCTGGTTCGGTGCGCGCGACGTGTCCTTCGAAGTGGCCTTGGACTGGGTGGAGGCCACTGTCGAAACGGTCGGTGTCGCTTTGATGGTCGTCGACTTCAGCGGTCGGCCGCGTGGCAACGGCTCAGGGATCGGGATGCGGGCTCAGGGCATCACATGACACCACCAGTGGGAAGGCAAACCATTCATGGCCACCTCGGGGGCGGACACACCTCGCCAGGTCACGCAGGTGCGCGAGCAGCTGCACGAGACATTCGACGGGGTGATAGACGACAGCGACATCGCCCACTTCCGCGGGGGCAACTACGAACAGCGCTTTCTCTCCCGCGCTCTCGCGGCACTCGCGGTACGGCGCCTGGCCAAGTGCAGTGTGGCTGAGGCGGCCCGGTTCGTCACGGACGGCATCGCTGACCAGGGATTGGACGCCATCGCCCCCCTCCCGGAGAGCGGACAGGCCTTGCTCGTCCAGGCGAAGTGGAGCGACAAGGGCACGGCGACCTTCGACGTGGACGCCGCCAAGGCGATGGTGGACGGCCTCAACCGGATCGAGAACGAGCTGTACGACCAGTTCAACCAGCGGGCCGGCGCCCTCGCCCTGGAGGCCAGGCCGTTCATCGTCAACGAGAGAGCCACTCTGGTCATCGCGCTGATGGGCACTGTGGAGCCGTCTCCGCCCGCACGCGAGGTTCTCGACAACGCTCTCGACGAGTTCAACAAGCACGGCGCCCGCATGCGCGTCAAGGTGCTGTACGCCGCAGACTTCCATGACCAGATCCATGCGGATCTTCGGCCGGATCCGATCTGTCTGGCCGTACGCCTTGACGACTGGTATCAGCAGAAGGGACCACTTGAGGCCTATCAGGGCACGGTCTCCGCCGAGAGCGTCGCCGGGTGGTACGAGAAGCACGGTACCGGTCTGTTCGAGCAGAATCTCCGGGCCCCGCTCGGCACCACCGTCACCAATGCGGAGATCGGTCAGACCCTTACGTCCGATCCCACGAAATTCTGGCACCTGAACAACGGCATCACCATGATCTGCAACTCGCTCACGGCGAAGCACGACAGTGCCAAGGCACCGCAGAGCAGGCCGACCACCCTCACCGTCGCCGGGGCGAGCATCGTGAACGGCGCTCAGACGGTACGGGCTGTCGCCAGGGCCATGCACGACGATGGTGAGGCTGCGGCCAACGCCACCCTGAGCATCAAGGTCATCAACACGCATGAGGACCGGGAATTCGGCGTCCAGGTCTCGCAGGCGGCGAACCGGCAGAACGCCATCGAGCAGCGCGATCACGTGGCGCTGGAACCCGTGCACCAGGCGATCAAGGCCAACCTGCGCGCCGAACTGCGCAAGCAGTACGTGATCAAGCGGGGTGAGCCGGTCGCGCCCGAGACCGGTTGTTCACTGGACGAACTCGCTCTCGCACTCGCGTGCCTGCACCCGGATGCGGAACAGGCCGCCAGGGCCGCCAGTTCCACGGAGAACCTCTGGGAGCAGGGCCCCACGGGCAGCCACACCCTGCTGTTCAAACGCGAGCCCTCGCCACAGAAGGTGTGGCGCTCGGTGCTCACGCTGCGCGCGGCACGGAGCGCGGTCTACGAACTGGGCAGTGGGCAGAACAGCCGCGAGGCGGCGACCGCGGAGCACGGTGGCTTTCTCGTCACCCACCTGCTCTTCCAGCATCTCGATGCCACGAGCATCGATGACCCCGACTTCGACTGGGACAGCGAGGTCCTGGAGAAGATCCCTGCCCTCGTACCGGACCTGGTGCGTCGGCTGACCCACCAGATCGTCACTCGTTACGGGCCGCGACCTCAGATCAGGACCGCCTTCCAGACCGCACAGACATGCCGGGAGCTCGCGAACCGTGTCCTCGGCGACCTGACCGATGGCGTCGCCGTTCCCGAACCTCCCGTGAAGGAGCGCAAGCCGCGTCGCCCGAACACCGTGCCGCTCCTGGTCGACCGCCGTGTCATCAAGAACGGAGCACCCCTTCAGTACGTGGCTCTCAACGAGCCTGAGCGTGACGCCATGGAAGAGTGGCTTGTCGGAGACGAAAGGCGACGCCAGGCGACCTGGGTCAATCACAGGACCAAGCCGATTCTGTGGGCGTACGACGAGCAGCAGTACTCGCCGTCCGGGCTGGTGTTGAAGATGTGGGCGGATGCCGAATGGGTCGATCGGCCGGTGGCCAACCAGGGGACAGCCCGCTGGTTCCTCGCGGATGGCCGCAGTCTGTGGGATCTGGCACAGCGCATCCACAGCGAAGAGGCCGAGGACGAGGTCTGACGGTACCGGTGGGGCCGTCAGTAGGAGCCTGACCCCTCCGGGCCGCGCAGCCGGGCGAGGAGGTCGGCGATCTCGCGGGTCTCCTCGTCGTCCTCGCCGAAGAGGACGCACATGTCTTCGTGGAGGGCGTCGAGGACGCCCTCGGCCTCGGTGCGGCGGCCCTCGGAGAAGAAGAGGACGCCGATGCTGCGGCGCAGGTCGCGCGCGGTCTCGGAGGCGTCTCCATCCGTGTCGGCCACGACCTCCAGGACTTCCTGGAACTCCCGCAGGGCGGCCGTGGCCTGGCCGAGGTTGGCCCGGCAGTGGGTAGCGTGCCGGCGGCACTCCAGTGCGCTGCCGCCGGCGGGTCCCGCCGTACGGGCGTATACGGCGGCCAGCGCGTCGAACTCCGGTAAGGCACGCCGGAAGTCCTTGCCGGCCATGAGGACCGCCGCGCGCTGCCGTCGAAGGCCGAGCACTCGGGAGTTGTGCGCGCCGAGGGCGGTGGCCGCCGTGGCGATCACCGCCTTGAGAACGTCCTCGGCCTGGGCGAACCGCCCCCTCTCCGCGAGGTCCGCGGACCTGGCGCCGTGGTCCGCCGCAGGGGCGCGTTCGGCTGCCGGTAGATCACCGTCGGGTCGGGAGCCACGGAAGAGGAGTCACCGTCGGGGAAGACTACGGGGACAGCCGCTGAACCCGGTTGCGGCAGATGGGGCGACAGGCGCTCGTACACCACGTACGCGTCGGCCGGACGCTGCTCGGGCGCCTTGGCCAGCAGGTCCAGGGTCAGCGACTCCAGGTCCTCCGGCACCTCGGGACGCAGGGTGCGGAGCGGCTTCGGCGACACGTTCATGTGCGGTGCAGGAGCTGGTACTCGTTGTCGCCGCTGAAGACCGGTTCACCTGCGAGAAGCTCGTGCAGCACGCAACCGAGCGCGTAGAGGTCGCTCAGCGGTGTGATCTGCGCGCAGTCGATCTGCTCGGGCGGCATGTAACGGCTGGTACCGATCCGGCTGCCGGTGGCCGTGAGCCGGGTGACGTCCGTGCGCAGCAGCTTCGCGATGCCGAAATCCAGCACCTTGACCGTGCCGTCGGCGGCGATCAGGACATTGTCCGGCTTCAGGTCGCGGTGCACGACCGGGATGGCGTGGGCGTACGACAGGACCGTGCAGACCTGCGCGGCGATCGACGCGGCCCAGCTCACCGGGAGCCCCACCGCCGCTCCGTCCTCGGTACCCGTGAGCACCCGGCGCAGAGGGACCCCGCGCACGTACTCCATCACCAGGTACAGCCGGTCGTACGACGCCTCGTCCAGCACCGCGTCGAACACCTGCGGCACTCCGTGGGGTGGCCGATGCGTGCGGTGACCCGCGCCTCGCGCTCGAAGCGGCGGGTCAACTCCCCCGCCTGCGCGGGCGATGCGACGACGTCGGGCCGAATGAGCTTGACCGCGATCTCCCGGTCGAGGACGGCGTCGTACCCGCGCCAGACCGTGCCCATGCCGCCGGACTCGATCTCCTCGATCAGCTCATAGCGGCCCTGCTCGCCGATTCTCCGTGCCTGCGCCACGCGTCGCGCCCCCGTCGTCCGGATGCCACGTCAGTCGATCGCTGTACACGGTACCCACTGGTGACAGCGCGCGCGGCAGGCACTACAGCAGGTGGTCGGCCTTGCCGGCCTTGATGTCGGTGATGAGGGTGCGCAGGGCTTCGAGGGAGTCGGTGAGGTAGTGGTCCTCCTGGCCGTTGACGGCTATGTAGGCGTTGCCGTCGGCGTCGGTGCCGAGGCGGAAGCAGTTGTTGCCTTCCGCGCAGTAGGGGGCTTCCCACGTGATGACAGGCATGAGGGTTCCTCAGAGTTCGCGGGCGACAGCGTGGATGAGCTCACGGGATTTTTCGGGGCTCAGAGAGTGCGCGTCCATCCAGTCGAGGTGGGCGCGGAATTTGGCGAGTTGCGCGTCGGCATGGAGGAACTCGGGGCCGTGCGTGGAATCCAACTGGACTGTGTCGAGCTGCGGCACGGGGCCTTCGGCATACAGGAGGGCGTGCCCCGCTCCCGGAAAGCCGTCGCAGCTGACGGGGATGATCCGCAGAGTGATGTTGTCGCGCTCTGACATGACCTGTAGGTGATCGAGTTGGGCCTGAGTGACCTTGCGCCCACCGAACCGCATACGGAGGGCCGCCTCGTGGATATACCCGATGTACGGAAGCGAGATCGGCTCATCCAGCACTTGCTGTCGATCCATCCGATGCTTCACGCGCAACTCGACCTCAAAACGGGACATGCGCGGTAGCCCGGAGTTGAACACCGCACGGGCGTACTCCTCGGTATGCAGAAGGCCGGGCAGGTGGACAATCTGCCCGGTGAGCAGGCGCTTGGCGTGCCACTCAAGCTCGGCGATGTCGAGCATTCCAGACGGCAAGGTGCCGCGGTACTGCTCCCACCAGCCGGATTCCGTTTCGTTGGCCATGGCCGCCAAGGCGTCGACGTAGATATGGTCGGAGCAGTCGTAGTTGCTGGCCAGCGTCCGCACTCGCTCCGGGCTCGTGATCCGAGTGCCTGCTTCCATGTTGGAGATCTTCGCGCGGTCCAGGCTCAGCAGGCCAGCCGCGTACTGCGTGCTCGCACCTGCCGCGACGCGGAGTTTGCGCAGTTCAGCGCCAAGTCGTTGTTGGCGTTCAGTGGGTGCACTTCGCATCGACATGCTGTCCTCTCTGCCCGGCCCCGTCAGTCTGCCGCGCTTCTCACCCTCGGTCCAAACTCTATCGTGGCAAATTGCCATCGAAGTTGTGGCGCCACGCCACAGAAAGCCGCTAGCGTTGGGTCACGCGCACGTTACACACCGCAATGCCGGAAGCGCACCGCGCGAGCATGCCCGCCTGCCCTGGACGGGTGCGCTCGCGGCCAGGGCGGTAGGCCACCGGCGACCTCGAACCCCTCACCACAGCAACGGAGTTCGCCATGCCCGAGATCCCCCTCGTACCCGTCCACTGGTGCTTCCCCGCCCACCCCACCTCCGTGCGACGGGCCCGGCACGCCGTCGCCGAATCGCTGCCACATGTCCTCCGCCCTCACCTCGGCGACGACCTCGGCCTGTTGACCTCCGAGCTGGTCACCAACGCCATCCGTCACGGTGTCTGCCGGGAGGACGAGGACCTGATCGAACTCGTCCTGTGGCCCGCAGACGGGCACTACTGGCTCGCTGTCTCCGACCCGGGTACGGGCAAGCCTGCACTGGCCCACCCGGACACCGACTCCGAGAGCGGCCGGGGCCTGATCCTCGTCGACAGCCTCGCCACCGCCTGGACCGTCCGCCCCCGCCCCGCGCGCGGAACGTCCGTGATCGCGGGACTCTCGCTCCATAAGGGAGGATGACCAGGCGGAACGGTGAGCCGGGCGGGGCGGGCACAGAAGGGCGGGGTCGGTCAGGCCGCCTCGTCGTCGATGTTCTCCTCCCGACGGATCATCCGCCAGGCCGCCTGGCGCGCACTCTGGTTGAGCGACTGCTTGAAGCTGTCGTCGTGGCTGAAGTACTGGCGTCCCATGTCGGCGATGGTGTCGATGTGCTCGGCCATCTTGTCCTCGAAGACCTCGTCGAAGACGAGCCCGAAGTTCTCCTCGTCGTTGACGGCGGCGGCGCGGACCTTCGGGTCCGCCTTCGCCTCGTCGAACGGCGTGAGCACGTCCTGTTCCGCGAAGTCGGTGCCGAACTTGTCGTTGAACTTCTCGATCAGCTCGGACAGCAGCGACTTCTCCTGCTCCTTGGCACCGCCCGTGCCTTCGCCGAAGCCGCGCAGCTCCGCCGCTCCCTCGGCGGTCAGCGCGAGGTCGTGCTCGCCTGTCTTCTGAATGCGCAGGTGGCTGAGGTCGACGTCCCCTATGTCCACGCCGCCGCCGTCTCCGCGTCGCGGCAGACGGTTGAGCAGGTGGCGGCCGTAGAGGTAGAGGCATTCGAGGTCGGCGTCGCGATAGGGCACGATCTGAGAGAGGAAGCCGTATTTCCGCACGTAGTCGTTGAGCTCTGCACGGAACTGCTCGGCGGCAGCGCCGGCTTCCTCGTCCGGGTCGCCGGCCTCGTCCTTGCGATCCAGCAACTCGGTGAACCGCCCGACGGCGGGGCCGAGATGCCGGTACAGCTCCGCGTGGAGCTTCCCCCAGCGAGCCGCCGCCCGCTGCGCGGAGCGGGCGGCGGATACCAATGGGCGCGGGCGGTACGAACGGGAGTGCCGGGGGCGTGCCTGATTGTTCACCTCGACCACACTCGCACTGTCGTCATACACGTATCACGATGGCTTCATGGCAAAGGCACGCATCACCATCAGCTTGGAGCAAGTCCAGGCCGAACGCATCAGGCAGCACGCGGAACGGGCAGGCATGGACGTCTCGGCATATCTGGCGCATGCCGCAACGCGCCAGATGGCCGAGAGCGATGCCATAGAGGAACAGTTCGCCGAGGTGGACACACTCATCGCCCGAGCGGAGCGAGCGGCGGATGGGCTGCCCGCTGAACCCGCCCCGGAACCGAGCACGGAACTGACGGAGCAGGAACGCCGCGAGGCCGAGGAGGCCCTGGGGCTCGTCCACGGCCGGGACCGGCAAGGCCGCCGTCCGGGACACGCCGCGTGAGCGCACGGGTGCCGGTCTACGACACCGGCATGCTCATCGCTCTCGCCGACCGCAAGGCGAAGGCGGTGGCTCTCCACGAAGGACTGCGCACGGTCCCGCACCGGGGCACTGGCGCTCGGACCGGTCCTCGCCCAGATATGGCGCCCCCAGCCGGCGCTGGTGTACACCCTGTTCGACGTCCTGAAGGACCGCACGGTCCCGCAGGCGCGTACGTCCGTGCCGCCCATGCGCGAGACGAAGGCGGGCCGCCCGGAGTTTCTGGCCTATGCGACGGGCCCGGACCTCGCGGACTGGCGGCGCATCGGCACCGCCCTGGGGTTCGCCGCCCTGCCGGCGAAGAAGCGACCGGACACGGTGGACGCCTGGGTGGAGCTCCGCCGGCAGGAGCAAAAAGGGGCACCAACACCAACGTGCGGGTGCCCGATCAAGGCACTCGGGGCGGACATACGCGGCAAACACCGCATGTCCATTCCCACACTGTGAGTGTCCCCGGCAGGATTCGAATCTGCGCACACGACTCCGGAGGCCGCTTCGGCCCCTGGCGTATGCACAGGTCAGCGCTCCCCCACAGCGCGATGGTTCGGAACTCGTCCACAAATAGTCCACGATTTCTGACTGCGGACGAGTTTGACGACAAGATCAGCTCTCAGCGGTCGTGTGTTGGGTCTACCGTTCGGTCGGCTGGCGACGGTTCTCTTCACAGCGCCTGAAGAGGTAGAAGCCAACGGTTTGACCCTTGATCGCGACGTTCTGGCCAGAGGACATGAACTTGTCGCGGCTCTGCTGCCCCTGCTCGACAAAGACGAAAGAGCCGTTACTGGTAGTCGTCTCCTCCAGCACCCAGCCCATAGAACCGCTCGAAGAACTGTGTCAATGTTTCGATCACACGCTTCTTCTTGTCGCTGTGGCCGCCATCGCGACTGAAACGAGAGACGGGGGGCAGGATCTTTGTAATCTCCGTACCAGTCGTACGGATCTGCCCGTCACGGAACGCGGCCGTGATGAACGCCCGGGTCTGCTCGGGCTTGAGTTTTTGCTCCTCGATGATCGCCGCGAGTTCAGCATCTCGCTTCGCCTCCACGTATGCCTGCCACTGTTCATCGACAGCGCCGTGCACAGACAGCGAGTTCACGAAGTGTTCAACAAGGTCGCGCTTGCTCCGCAGGCTCGGGCTAGCGTCGACCGCACGTGAGATCTGGGCACGAATCTCCTTGTCCTCACCGTCCCCACGCTCGGCCCGCATCTTCTCAACGAGCATCAAGAGGTAGTCGACGTTGATCTCGACCTGCTTGACCAGCTCGATCTCGAAGACGACATCCTCGTTTATGCGTTCCTTCTCCGTGGCGGTCTCCGCACGGAACTCGGCGTACAAGTTGAGGTAGACACTGCGGTAGTCCTGGTGCTGGCGATCTGTCAACAGGTCCTGGCCGGCGAAGTCGTCAAACTCGGTCAGGATGTTGTGCAGCCGCAGTACGGCACCGAAAAGGTTGATGAAGCCCTTCTGGGCCTGCTCCCCGATGATAGGGGTGCCAAGCGGGAAAGTCTGTAGCAGCTCGGTGACCTTCTCCACGTACTCGCTGTAGTACTCGCTGTAGGACGGCACGATGACGACGCCCTTGGCGTCCTTGTTCCCGAACAGCTCAAGCGCCGCGTTCGTCTCCTCTTCAAGGTCACGAAAGACGACGATATTCCCGTGGCGTTTGACGGAGTTGAGGATCCGATTGGTGCGCGAGTATGCCTGGATCAAACCATGCATCTTCAGATGCTTGTCGACGAACAGCGTGTTGAGCGTGGTCGCATCGAAGCCGGTGAGGAACATGTTCACCACGATGACCAAGTCGATCTCGCGATTCTTCATTCGCTGTGACAGGTCCCTGTAATAGTTCTGGAACTTGTCGGCGCCGGTGTCGTAGCTGGTGCCGAACATCGCGTTGTAGTCCCGGATCGCATCTTCCAGGAACGTGCGCGCGTCTCCGCTCAGGGCGTCAGTGTCAAACGCCTCGTCGTCAAGAATCCCGTCATCGGTGGCCTCGTTCGCGCCGTAGGAGAAGATGATGCCCACCTTCAGTCGCTGATCCGGGGTGAGCGCCTCCTGCTGATGCTTGAACTGCGAGTAATAGCGCTGCGCTGCCTCGATTGAGGCGGTGGCGAGCAGGGCGTTGAAGCCGCGGACTCGCTTCTTCTCACGAAGCGCCTCTACCTGACGTCTCGTCCGGGTCGATTCCGCTACATTGGCGACAACCGCGTGCTCATAGCTCGTCTGCCGCTTCGTCTTCTGATCGAAGTGCTCCAGGATGTACGTCGCGATGTCGCGGAGTCGGCGCACATCCAACAGAGCGCGCTCCCGGTCGATCGCCGAGACCTGCTTATCGTCTGGGTTGCCGACCTTGATCGTGTTGATGTAGTCGATTCGGAACGGCAGGACATTCCTGTCCGTGATCGCGTCTATGATCGTGTACGTGTGCAGCTTGTCGCCGAAAGCCTGCTCAGTGGTCTTCAACAGCGGGTTCCCGCCGCTCGAGGAGTTGACCGGGAAGATCGGGGTACCGGTGAAACCGAACAGGTTGTACCGCTTGAAGGCTCGCGTGATGTCGGTGTGCATGTCGCCGAACTGCGACCGGTGACACTCGTCGAAGATGATCACGGAGTGGCCCGAGAACACCTCGTGTCCCCGGTTCGCCTTGATGAACGTCGACAGCTTCTGGATCGTCGTGATGATGATGCTTGCATTCGGATCCTCCAGCTGCTTCTTCAAGATCGCCGTGGACGCGTTCGAGTTGGCGGCGCCTTTCTCGAAGCGGTCGTACTCGCGCATCGTCTGGTAGTCGAGGTCCTTGCGGTCGACGACGAACAACACTTTCGCGACATCGGGTAGCTTCGATGCCAGCTGCGCAGCCTTGAACGACGTCAGCGTCTTGCCCGACCCGGTCGTGTGCCAGACGTACCCGCCCGCCTCGACGGTGCCGAGCGTCCTGCGGTTCGTCGAGCACTCGATCTTCCGCAAGATCCGCTCCGTCGCCACGATCTGGTACGGCCGCATCACTAGCAGGTCACGGTCGGCTGTCAGCACGCAGTACTTCGTCAGCACGTTCAACAGCGAGTGCTTGGCGAA
Organism: Streptomyces hebeiensis; assembly: GCF_052983195.1. NCBI lineage: Bacteria > Bacillati > Actinomycetota > Actinomycetes > Kitasatosporales > Streptomycetaceae > Streptomyces > Streptomyces hebeiensis. The sequence continues at coordinate 5,511,322 of NZ_CM129812.1, read as the reverse complement.
GAACGTCTTGACGAACGCGGTCAGCTCCGCGATCGGCTTGTTTCGCGCGTCCGCCCACCACGACGTGAACTCGAACGAGTTGCTTGACTTCTTGCCCTTGCCCGCGCCGGCAGCCTTCTGGTTATCCTTCAAGTGCTTCGAACGGGTGCTGTTGGAGTAGTACTTCGTCAGCGTGCCGTTGCTGATCACGAACAACTGCACATACTCGAACAACCCAGAGCCTGCCCAGAAGCTATCGCGCTGGTACCGGTTGATCTGGTTGAACGCCTCACGGATGTCCACCCCACGGCGCTTGAGCTCGACATGCACCATCGGTAGACCGTTGACTAGCACTGTCACGTCGTACCGGTTCGTGAAGCTCGCACCGCCCTCGCCCCGGTCAACCTCGTACTGGTTGATGACCTGCAGACGATTGTTGTGAACGTTCTTCTTGTCGATGAGAGTGATGTTCTTCGTCGAACCATCGTCACGCTTCAGAATCTGAACGTGGTCTTCCTGGACCCGCAACGTCTTCTCGACGATGCCCTCGTTCTGTCCGGCAATCCTGGTAGAGAAGAACGACTCCCACTCGGAATCCGAGAACGACACGTGGTTTAGCGCCTCAAGCTGCATCCGCAGGTTAGCGACAAGCTGCACCTCTGATGTGATCGGGAGGTACTCATATGCCTGCGACTCCAGCAGACGGATCATCTCCCGCTCAAGCGCCGCCTCCGATTGGTATGCCGCGGCTCCAGAGGCATCGGGGACGTACTCAGCAACGACGGTACTTTCAGCCGAGACGGCGATCGGGTCGTACTTGCGCGCCTGCGCTTCCCTCATGCCGCAGCCTCTTTGAACGAGAAAAGCCGATCACGGTAGTGCTGGTACTGCTTGCGGCGAAATGAGATCTCGGGAGATAGCTCGAGACTGATGTCCTTGACGAGGGCATCAAAATTGTCGAGCGTCTCAACGATCTCTTCCTGCACTGCCAAATTCGGGACTGGGATCCTGATATCGGCGAGCCCAGCCGCCGAGAGCCTCTTCACCTTAGCCCGAGACACATGGCGTTCCTTCTGGCGATGAAAATCCCTTGTCTGCACCGCATAAGCGACATACTTAGGATTCAACGGAGAGGTAAACACAAATGTGTCGTCGTGCGTCGCCACTGGTTCGTTTCCTAGCCACGCAACAGCTTTACCCACGTCTTCAACCGTCTCGCCAACGCCGGCGAATACTACGCTCCCAGGCTCTGCATACCGGAGTTGATCGCGAAGCTCAACACGGACCTGCCTAACGGCCTCATTAGTAGAGGTTTCGTATTCGGTATAAATCTCGCCGTAGTGGATACTTGGGATTCCAGAATCGACCACATCATTCTTGGTGAAACGACGTCCACGCACAAACGAACCAACGTCACCTAGGCGAAGATGCTCCGCCCCGACAGCCTCGCTCACCAGCTTATCTCGGTAGTACTGATACTGGCGGTGGCGCGCCTCCAGTTCCGCCTCCAATTCCGCCTCCAATTCCGCCTCCAGCTGACTGAAATGATCCAGCACTCCCGCGATCTCCCGCTGCACTTCAAGGGGTGCGACGGGAATTAGGATCTTCGAGAGCGAATCGCCGGAGATACGACGGACCTTCGCCCCAGAGATAAAGCGACGCTTCTGTTTCTGGAAAGACGTCGACTGGAAGAAGTACGAGACGTACTTCGGATCAAGTCCATGCCGAAAAATGTAAGCATCTCCGCTCAGCACGGCCTCCACCTTGCCAAGCCAAGCGGTTGCCTTGGCAACGGCGTCGTCGTCCTCGCTGGTTGTCGCGATCAAGAGGTCGCCCGGCTTCGCGTGGCGAAGCTTGGCTGCGATGACCTGGTCGGTAAATGACTTTGTCTCGGTGGCCCACACGCCATAGGAGGTGTGGATCTGGCCGTAGTGCACTGCGGGGACGCCCTCATCGCGCAGATCTGCTTTCTGCAACCCCTGCCCACGCATAAACTCGCCGATTTGGCCGAGCGCGCGGTATTCGACCCCGACGGAGGACAACTGCTGAGACATTTTACTGATACCACTCACGCGGCGCCTCCTCCTGTGATGTCACTAATATTCTCGACGTTCCAGCCTAGCTCTTCGATCGCTCGCGCGTATTCGTTGTCACGGCTTACCTCGTCAACAACGCCTAGGACCAGCTGGAGGCAGGGTTTGTATTTCTGGAGCGCTTCCTCTTCGCTTGACTCGCCATGGATAATTTCACTGAGCTCGCGAAATAGCTGGTAGCCGTCACTTGAGAAACGTCGCGGAATGATGTTGCGAACTTGATTCACCCTCTCCAACACTACGGAGAAGGGCTCATTTCGCCCGTTATCCTTCTTTGTCTCGATCTTGGCAATCTCGGCCACTTCAAACGTAACGAGCTCGAAAATCTTACGAAGATAGATGATCGACCCGGCACCGAGCTGATTCTCATACGCGAGCTGCGCTCGCTTGACCAGATCCGAGAATGGGCCACGATGGCTATCGACCCTGTCAGCGCGGTCACGAAGATTTTCCGTGTAGCGCTCGACACGCACTTCCGGCGCAACACTGGAAATATCGCTGTTGCTGCCGATCAGGAACCATATCTCCACGGATGACCGGCACTCGATGCACTGCAGTGTGGCGTCGATACTGATCTGATTGCCGCCAAGGCCCAAACATGACAGCTCATCTCCTGACATGAAGGTTCGCTGAGCGTCACAGTCACGGCAATGGAAATTCCGGTGGACTTTCCCTACCTTGATCCTCTTGTGCTTGCCCCACTTCAGTACGTGGCCGTCGAGAAATCCATCCACTTGCATGGTTGCCACAGCGGGAGCGTCGGAGAGGAGTTTAGACAAGCGCATTTCCCCCCGCTTCCAGCTCTGAAACGATCGCGTCGATCGACGTGCGCAGCCCCGCCTGCCGCGCCACGATGCGGGCGATCTCGGCGTTCAACTCGACTATGTCGACCTCCGTGCGCGTGTCCTCCGACTCCACATAAGAGGACACAGCGATGTTGTAGTCGTTCGTGGCAATGTCCTCGATACTGACGAGCGTGGAGAAGTAATCTTCCGGCTCACGCGTGGTGAACGCATTGAGGATTTTAGCCTGGTGCTCCTCGAACAGCTTGTTCTTGTTGCCGACACGCTTGTACTCGGCTGAGGCGTCGATAAAGAGTACGTCGCTGGAATTTTTCGACTTCTTCAACACGAGGATGCACGTGGCGATCGTGGTTCCAAAGAACAGGTCGGCAGGCAACTGGATGACCGTGTCGACGTAGTTGTTGTCGATCAGGTACTTACGGATCTTCTTTTCCGCACCTCCGCGGTATAGCACCCCAGGGAACTCGACGATCGCGGCCGTGCCGTTGACCGCGAGCCAGCTGAGCATGTGCATCGTGAAGGCCAGGTCGGCCTTCGACTTCGGCGCCAGCACGCCCGCCGGCGCAAACCGCTCATCGTTGATCAGCAGCGGGTTCGCGTCACCTTCCCACCTGATCGAGTACGGCGGGTTGGAGACGATCGCCTCGAACGGTTCATCGTCCCAGTGCGCCGGGTCGATGAGAGTGTCGCCGTGCGCGAGGTTGAAGTCGGAGTAGTTCACGTCATGTAGGAACATATTGATCCGGGCAAGGTTGTACGTGGTCAGGTTGATCTCCTGACCGTAGAAACCACGACGGACATTGTTCTTGCCGAGCACCTTGTCGAATTTCAGCAGCAGCGAGCCCGACCCGACCGCCGGGTCATACACCTTGTTGACCTGCTTCTTACCGACGACCGTGATGCGCGCCAGCAGTTCCGAGACCTCCTGCGGCGTGTAGTACTCGCCACCGGACTTGCCCGCGTTGGCCGCGTACATCTGCATCAGGTATTCGTAGGCATCGCCGAACAGGTCAATCGAGTTGTCCTCAAACCGCCCCAGCGGCAGATCGCCGATGGCGTTGAGCAACTTCACGAGCTTCTGGTTGCGCTTGGCGACCGTTCCTCCGAGCTTGTTGCTGTTGACATCGAGATCGTCAAACAACCCCTTCAGATCGTCCTCGCTGGCGGTTCCCAGCGCCGAGCCCTCGATGTTCTTGAAGACCCGAGCGAGCGTTTCGTTGAGGTTCTCGTCCCGCGCGGCGCGTTCGCGGACATTGGCGAACAGTTCCGACGGCAGAATGTAGAAGCCCTTCTCTGCCACCACCTCGTCACGAGCGAACTCGGCCTGCGCGTCGGGAAGCACCTTGTAGTCGAACGACTCATCTCCAGCTTCATGTTCGCCGCGGTTGATGTACGCCGTTAGGTTCTCGGAGATGAAGCGGTAGAAGAGCATGCCCAGCACGTAGCTCTTGAAGTCCCAGCCGTCGACACTGCCGCGCAGGTCGTTCGCGATACGCCAGATCGTCTTGTGCAGCTCTGCCCGCTGGCCTTCTTTGGTGGTCGGTGCCATGTTGCAGCTATTCTCCTCCGCGCCACGGCGCGATCACGTTGCTTCGAAGTGCGCACCTAGGGTACCGGCGACACAGTCACGGCAGCTGTAGTTCCGATCATGATGGGGTGACCTGCCGTTACGGGTGACAGGTTCGGGGCCCAGACGGTGTCCCGTAACTGCTGGTCACGACTGAGATGATCTTGTCGCCGCTGGCGTGATCACGGCACCGGCGCCAAGCTCGTCACCGCGCTGCGGAGCGAGGGGGCCGATCCGGTCCGCCGGGGTCGGCCGTGGAGCCTGCCGCTTGTTGCTGTGGGCATACGAGCCTTTCCGGGCCCATCTTCACTCCCTGAGCGGCGCCGTGATGGCGTTTTGCTCAACCCTCCACTTTCCCCAGCTCCCATCCCGTCCGCCGTCGACCCACACATCGTGGAGCGGGCGTGGTTCATGGCGTCCAGATGGAGCGCGCCACTGCACGAACGACCTGGACGCCATGGGCCGCGTCTGCTCGGCTTTTCGGGCCTCGCCGTTTCCTGGGTTTCGCCTGCGGCGATGCTTCAAGATCCCGTCCACGCCTCGTCCACAGACCCCGGCATACGGCCGCTCTGGGCTGCATCCGCCTGCACATACGCGAAGACCCCGGCCTCAGCGTTTCCGCTGGTGACGGGGTCTTTGGGCACCTCATACAGGGTGCCCCCGGCAGGATTCGAACCTGCGCACACGGCTCCGGAGGCCGTTGCTCTATCCCCTGAGCTACGGGGGCGTGTCGTCTGTTTTCCTTGGCGACGGGGAAAACCTTACCAGCTTCCACGGGGTGCCCGTGAACAGGTAATTCAGAGGGGCCGGGTGGGGTGTGGGGGTGCCGGGGCGGGGCGGGAGAAGGGGCGGCCGGGGGCGGCTCGGCGGCGGGCGGCGCCCCGGTTCTCGCCGGTGTTCTCGCCGGTGTTCTCGCCGGGGTTCTCGCCGGGGTTCTCGCCGGCCCAGGGTCGGCGTAACGGTCGTCGCGGCAGGCGCCCCGCACCGCCGCGAGCACGCTACGCCGGTCTGCGTTTCCGGCCCGGGGACGCCGCCTTCTTCTCCGGCGCGGCCTTCTTCGCCCCGGTCGCCTTCTTCGCCGACGTCTTCGCCGACGCCGCCTTCCGCGCCGGGGCCGTCTTCTTCCGGGGCGTCGTCTTCTTCGCCTGCTGGGTACGGGAGGACAGCCGCTTCACCTCCGCGGGTTCCGCCGGCTCCGTCGGTTCGCCGCGCGCGCCCTTCGCCTCGCGCACGCTGTTCTCCAGCGCCGCCATCAGGTCGATCACCTTCCCGCCCGCGGCCGGTTCCCGCTTCGGGGCCGGTTCGCCCTCCGTCTTCGCCGCGATCATCTCCTCGACCGCCTCCCGGTAGTCGTCGTGCAGCGAGTCCAGGTCGACCGAGCCGAGGGTGTCCATCAAGGCGTCCGCCAGGTCCAGTTCCGCCTCCCGCACGGTGACGTCGCCCTCCGGCGCCACGCCCTCCGGGGCGCGGATCTCGTCCGGCCACAGCAGGCCGTGCATGGCGATCACGTCGTCCACCACCCGCAGCATCCCCAGCCGCTCCCGGCCCCGGAGCGCGAACTTGGCGATGGCCACCTGCTTGCTGCGCTTCAGCGCCTCGCGCAGCAGGACGTACGGCTTGGCGGCGGGGGCGCCGCCCGCGGCGAGGTAGTAGGCGGCGTCCAACTGGAGCGGGTCGATCGTGTCCCCCGGCACGAACGCCACGATCTCGATCGTCCTCGCCGTCGGCAGCGGCAGCTCCGCCAGATCGTCCTCGGTGATCGGGATGATCGACCCGTCCGGGTACTCGTACCCCTTGCCGATGTCCGACGCCGGCACCTCCTGCTCGTCCAGTTCACAGACCTTGCGGTAGCGGATGCGGCCGCCGTCGGCCATATGGATCTGGCGGAAGGAGATCGAACGGTTCTGCGTGGCGTTCACCAGCTTGATCGGGATGCTGACCAGCCCGAAGGAGATCGCGCCGTTCCATATGGATCGCACGACCCACCCCTTTCATCCGCTTTTCGTGGGATTCTCATGGTATGACGCCGATCACAGAGGTGGAGGGGCGGCGACTGGCGCTCAAGAACCTGGACAAGGTCCTCTACGCCGCCACCGGCACCACCAAGGGCGAGGTCCTGCACTACTACGCCCGTACGGCGGACCCCCTGCTGGCCCATCTGGCCGACCGCCCCGTCTCCTTCCTCCGTTATCCGGACGGGCCCGACGGCCAGCTGTTCTTCACCAAGAACCCGCCGCCCGGCACTCCCTCCTGGGTGCGGATCGCCGATGTCCCCCGCAAGACCGCCGACAGCGGCAAGCAGGTCGTGGTCGGGGATCTGGCGACGCTGATGTGGGCGGCGAACCTGGTCGTGGAGTTCCATACGCACCAGTGGCGCGCCGCCGCCCCGAACCGCGCCGACCGACTGGTCCTCGATCTGGACCCCGGGGCGCCCGCGACCGTCGTGCAGGCGTGCGCCGTCGCGCTCTGGCTACGGGACCGGCTCGCGGAGGACGGCATCGAGGCCCACGCCAAGACCTCCGGCGCCAAGGGGCTGCACCTGCTGGCCGCGCTGGAACCCGCCCCCTCGTCCGAGGTCTCCGCGTACGCGAAGAGCCTCGCCGTCGAGGCCGAGAACGCGCTGCCGGACCTGGTGGTCCACCGCATGCGGCGTTCCCTGCGCCCGGGGAAGGTGTTCGTCGACCACAGCCAGAACGCCGCGGCGAAGACGACCGCCGCCCCCTACACCCTGCGGGCCCGCCCCGAGCCCACGGTCTCCGCGCCCGTCTCCTGGGCCGAGGTCGAGGAGTGCGCGGAGTCCGCGGACGCGGCGCGGCTGGCGTTCCGTATGGAATCCATGGACGAGCGGCTGGAACGGTACGGCGACCTCCTCGCCCCGCTGCTCGACCCCGAGCACACCGGTCGGCTGCCCTGACACCCGCCGGCCCCCGGCCCGCTGCCCCCGACGCCCCCTGATCCGCCGCCCGGCCGTCGCCCGGTGCCGATTCGACGGCCGGACGCTCCTCTCCGTCCCCTTACACGCGCAGCCACGTACGGCGGTCCCTCGCCGTCGCGTACAGGGCCTCGATGTCCGCCGGTTTCAGTACGCCACCGAGGGGCGCCAGCGCCGGGATCTCGGCGTCCGTCATGATCCGTACGTCCTGGCGCGCGGCCGTCCGCGCGGCCTCGTCCGTCCCCGCACCGCCGTATGCCTCCGGCTCGCCCGGCCGCTCCCGTACGACGTGTCCCGCCGCCCCGACCACGGCCAGCGCCGGTGCCACCGCCACCGCCAGGGCGTGGGAGGCACGCTCCGCCTCACGGCGGGCCCAGCGCAGGTGGGGCTCGGCGGCGGCCCGGCCCGTACGGACCATGGGGTCGGAGATCCGTACCCGCCGATCGCGGGCGGCCAGGGTCCGGACGGCCAGGACCCCCGCCGGCCCGATCGCCAGGTGGTCGATACGGGCCGCGCCCGGCAACGGCACGGAGTGCAGGATCCGCCAGCCCGCGTCTTCGAGCCGGTCCAGGTGTCCGCCCACGATCTGCTGGGCGCGCAGATCCTCCACGCGCCGGTCGGCACCCCGGCCGGACCGGAAGCCGAACCGGAAGCCGAACGGGAAGCCGAAGCGCGGCCCGCCCCCGTGCGACCACCGGCCGGTCGCCTCACCCACCTCCCTCGCCTCCCCCGCCTCCGGCTCCCCGCGCAGGGCCTCGCCCGGGCGGTTGGGTGCCAGGTCGTCGTCGGGGTGGAGGGACAACCGGTCGAGTTCGGCCGGTGTCGGCACGGGAGGTGGTCCGACGGCCACGTCACCGGTGAGGTACGGCGCCAGCGCGGCCAGCACGGCCTCGGTGTCCGTTCCCGGGAGCACGCTCACCCGGCCGTTCCGCCCGCCCGCGCCGGGCCCGAGGCCGTCGGCGGCCGGTTCCGCGTCGTACCAGGCGACGGTCGTGCCGTTCGGCAGACTCACGTACAGGCGGTCCCGGCCACGGCTGCGCACCGGCGTGACGCGTAATCGGGTCATCGCACACCTCACCATCCTCATGACCATGGGAACAGGCACCCACTCCGCGGGCAATACGCGAAAGCCCAGGAGCGATCAGGAATACGCGCGGGTAGCAACGAACACTCATACGACCGGGTCACCGCTTTCCCGGCCGGACCGGCCAACGCCGGGAAAGCGGCGTTCGGGCCCATAAGGTGAGGGAACGACCGACCGTCCCAGGAGCGCCGTGACCACTCGCCGTGCCGCAGTCGGCCCCGTCCTGGCGGCGGCCACCACCGCCGCGCTGTCCCTGGTCCTGTCCGCCTGTGGCGACGAGAGCGGACTCAAGAGCGCCGGTCCCACGCCGACCGCCATCGGCCCGGTGCGGCTGTGGCCGGGGCTGCCGGTCATCTCCGCGCCTCCCCTCGACTTCGGGGAGGGCGATACGGTCCGGGTCCCCGGCATCAAGGTGGCCCCCGGGGACATCCACGAGCTGAACCCGGTCGCCGTCCTGCGAGCCGAGGCGACCGCCCGTCCGAACGAGGCCGCGGGGCCCGGAGGGCTGCCGCAGGGCGTCGTCGCACGGCTCACCGAGTGCCGGGGCCCGGGAGGCGCGAAAGGCCCGGCGGAGGCCAAGGGCCCGGCCGGCTCCAAGGGCCCCCCGCGCCCCGAAGGCCCCACGGCGTCGGCGCGCGCGAAGGACCCGGCAGACGCGCAGGGCACGGGAGACGTCAAGGACCCGGCGGACATCAAGCGTCCGCCGAGGGGCGAGGGCTCCGGGGCCGGCCGGGGCACCGCGACGCCGGCCGCGCCGGCCGCGCCCGCCATGCCGGAGGTCTCCGGCCGCGGCGAGGCGGGCTGTCCGGTCCTGCGCGCGTACCACCACGACCTGACCGGTGACGGCCGGGACGAGCTGATCGTCGGCATCGCCATGCCGGCCCAGCAGTTGACCGTCCGCTGCTACCGCGCCGAGAACGACGGCCTGACCCGGATCATGTCCACCTCCGACCAGGTCGTCGGGGTCGAACTGGCCGACCGGGACCTGATCGTGCGGGTCGTCTCGGCGGGGATCCCCGGATACGAGTACCGGACGGCCTGGAGCTGGGACTCCCGGCAAGGGGTGATGCTGCCCGCCCGGGACGAGATCGTCCCCGCCAGGACCGCCGCCCCGCCCGGGTCCGTGCGCCGCCCCACGTCGGCCACCGGCGCGTCGGCGGGTACGGCGTATCCCACGTCCCCCGCGCACACCGCCCGTCCCGCGGGCCCCACGGCCACGAGCGGCACTCCTGGCGCGAGCGATGTCCCGCCATGGCCGTGGGCGCGCGGAGCCACCCGTGCCACGTTCACTTCCTCGGCGGGGACGCCGTCCGCCGGCGCGCCGGCCACGGACGTGCCTGCCGAAACGTCGCCGACCGACGGCGTATCGGCCGGCACGCCATCGGCAGACACGTCGTCGGCGGGCACGTTGTCGGCGGGTGCGTCGGCGGCGGGTGCGTCGGCGGCGGGCAGGTCATCGGCCGGTGCCGTGCCCGCACTCGCCTCGGCGTCAGCGTCGTCGACAAGTGCCTCAGCGTCGGGTGCGGTGCCCGCACTCGCCACCGCCGCGGTGGCGTCCGCCGGGCATACGTCCCTCGTCCGCCCTGCCGAGCCGAAGACGGAGCCACCGGGCCCCGCGAACAGGCCGTCCCCCGTGCCGCACGGCGTCGCGTCCCCGCCTGGCGCTCGTACGCACGTCCGCATGTCGAACCCGCGCGCCCCCGGCTGTCCTCGCTCGTCAGGACCCCCAGGGTCGCCGAGGGCTCCAGGGGCCTCGGAATCTTCCGGATCTCACGGATCCGTCGGCTGCCACGCGCCCGTCGCCGCACCGGCCACCTCGATCGGCACCGCCTCCACCGCCGTAGCCGCCTCCACCGCCGTGGCCGTGGCCCCAGCCGCGGCGAGTCCGTCGTGACGCCCCGTCTGCCCGCCTGGACCGCGACCCTCACGTGGAAGGCGGCCGTCTTCATCACCGTCATGTGCTGTGCCCTCGCCGCCCTGCTCGGCGTGCTCGTCCATGTGTCCGTGACCCGTCAGACCGTCAGTTCGGCGCGCGAGAAGGCGCTGTCCCGGCTGGACGCCGTCACCCGGGCGTACGAGGCGGGCCGGCCGCTCCCCCGGTTCGCCGCCGTGGACGCGCCCGGTCTGCCCGAGCGGCTGCGCGCGCTCGCCGTCCGCGGGCGGCGCGGCACGATGGTCGCCGACTTCCACGGCAGGCCGACGATGTGGGCCGCCGGGCCCGCCGACGGGCGGGCGCTGGTCGCGCGGGTCGACTACACCCTCAGCCAGGCCACCATCACCAACCTGGACCGCTCGATCATCGGCTCCTCGGTGCTCGCCACCGTCGCCACACTCCTCGTCGGGGCGTGCGCGGTCACCCGGGTGACGCGACGGCTGCACCTCACCGCGCAGGTGGCCCGGCGGATCAGCGCGGGAGATCTGGACGCGCGCGTCAACGACCCTCGTACGAAGGTGCCGTCGCGCCCTCAGGACGAGGTCGCCACCGTCTCCGGGGCGCTCGACACGATGGCTTCCACGCTCCAGGGCAAGCTGCTGAGCGAGCAGCGCTTCACCGCCGACGTGGCACACGAGCTCCGTACCCCGCTGACCGGCCTGTCCGCTGCCGCCGAGCTGCTGCCGGAGGGCCGGCCGGCCGAGCTGGTACGGGACCGCGTGCGGGCCATGCGGACGCTGACGGAGGATCTGCTGGAGATCTCCCGGCTGGACGCGCGTACGGAACAGGTCGATCTGGCCGTCCACGCGCTCGCGCCCCTGGCCGAGGGAGTCGTGCGCGCCGCCCGCGCCTCGTACGCGCCGCCCCGGTCCGGAACCGACCCGCGGCCGGGGACTCCGGCAGCCGCACGCCCGGCCCCGGACGTGCCAAGGCCGGGTATGCCGACGCCTGGTGCGCAGGGGCCGGGTCTGGCGTCAGGCCCGGGGCCAGGCGTGCCGGGGCCGGGCGTGGCGTCCGGCTCGCATTTCGAACTGCGCGTCGTCCGGGACGCCTGCGTCGAGACCGACCGGCGGCGGCTGGAGCGGGTGCTCGGCAATCTCGTCGCCAACGCCCATCGGCACGGCCGCCCGCCCGTCGTACTGACCGTGGACGGGCCGACCGTGACCGTGCGCGACCACGGCCCGGGATACCCGGCGTACCTGCTGGAACACGGGCCCCAGCGGTTCCGCACCGAGGGTGGCGGCAAGGGGCACGGGCTGGGACTGACCATCGCCGTCGGGCAGTCTGCGGTGATCGGCGCCGAGCTGGTGTTCAGCAATGCCCCGGACGGCGGCGCGCTCGCCCGTGTCACGCTCCCGGGCGGTGGAGAGGGCATGGACACGGACGGAGGTTCCGGGCTCCGTGCGCTCCATGAGCCACCCACGTCACCCTCGCCGCACGGCACTCACGACACCCACAGCGCTTACAGCGCTCACAGCGCCGATGACAAGCACGACGCCGATAAAAAGACCGTGGCCACACATATCAACACACATTTGCGCACATAAAGCGCCCCGGTGGCGCCCCGCCTTGTTACCTTCCCCGCATGACCGCACCGACGGCGGACCCTTCCCGGCCCGTGCTACGCCTCCCCCAGCGCCGGGGCGTTGAGCTGTCGCTCCTCATCTGCGCCGTCCTCCTCTCCGTCTTCGGTTACGTCGGTGTCGGCCTCGGCCACTCCGGCTCCGTGCCGCCGGACACCGCCCGCCACGGAGCCGGGCTCGGCCTGCTCGCGCTCCTCGCCCACCTCGCCGTCCGGCTGCGCGCCCCGTACGCCGATCCGCTGCTGCTGCCCATCGCGGTCCTCCTCAACGGCCTGGGCCTCGTCCTGATCTACCGGCTCGACCTGGAGACCCCGGACGACCGGGCGGCACCGGCGCAGCTCGTGTGGTCGACGCTCGGCGTCGGGCTGTTCATCGCCGTCGTCGTGCTGCTGCGGGACCACCGCGTGCTGCGGCGGTACGCGTACCTCTCGGTCGTCACCGCCCTGGTGCTGCTGATCGTGCCGATCTTCTTCCCCGCCGTGAACGGGGCCAAGATCTGGATCAGGTTCGGCGGTTTCTCCTTCCAGCCCGGAGAGTTCGCCAAGATCCTGCTGGCGGTCTTCTTCGCCGCGTACCTCGCCGCCAACCGCGACGCCCTCACGTTCGGCGGCCGTTCGGTCCGGAGGCCGGGGCGAGGTCGGGGACATCCGGTCCGGAGGCTCGGCCGGGCGGTCCGGCCCGGCGGGCCGCCGACCGGCCGCGTTCTCGGGCCACTGGTGGCGATCTGGGTGATCAGCGTCGTCGTCCTGGTCCTGGAACGGGATCTGGGGACCTCGCTGCTCTTCTTCGGCCTGTTCGTGATCCTCCTGTACGTGGCAACCGGGCGCAGGGGATGGCTCGCCGTCGGGCTGCTGCTCGCCGCGGTGGGCGCGTTCGTGGCCGGTTCGCTGGAGCCGCACGTCCACCGGCGCGTGGAGGACTGGCTGCACCCCTTCGCGTCCATCGAGGCGGGACACGGCCCGGGGCAGCTCGCCCAGTCCCTGTTCGCGTTCGCCGCCGGCGGCCTGTCCGGCACGGGTCTGGGCCGGGGGCGGTCCATCCTGATCGGCTTCGCCGCCAAATCGGACTTCATCCTGGCCACGGCCGGTGAGGAGCTGGGACTGGTGGGCCTGACGGCCATCCTGCTGCTGTACGCGCTGCTGGTCGCGCGGGGCCTGCGGACGGGCCTCGCCCTGCGCGACCCCTTCGGGCGGCTGCTCGCGGTGGGGCTGGCGTCGATCCTGGCCGTGCAGGTCTTCGTCATCGCGGGCGGGGTGACGGGGCTGATCCCGCTCACGGGTATGGCGATGCCCTTTCTGGCGCAGGGCGGTTCGTCCGTCGTCACGAACTGGATCATGGTGGCGCTGCTGGTCCGGCTCAGCGCGTCGGCCCGTGGCCCGCACCCGGGGGCCGTGGCTCCCGGCGTCATCGCTCCCGCCGGTCCGGACCGAAGACCGCCGGACCCCGCTCCCGACCCCGCTCCCGGCCGCACTCCCGGCCCTGCGCACGGGCCCACGCCCGGACCCACCGATCCCGTGCAGGGCCCGCCCGGCCCCCCGTCGGATCCGCCCGACCCCACTCCGGACCCGCCCGACCCCGCTCCGGACCCGCCCGACCCCGCTCCGGACCCGCCCGACCCCGCTCCGGACCCGCTCGACCGCCATCCGGACCCGCTCGACCCCACGCCGGAGCCGCCCGGAGCCACACCGGATCCGCCCGGACCCACGAACGACAGGACCGACGACCAGCCCGTGGACCGATCCGAGGACCGCCGATGACCCGTCACATCCGGCACGTGTCCCTCTTCTGCTTCCTTCTCCTCGTCGCCCTCCTCCTCAACGCCCTCCGCGTGCAGGTCCTCCAGGCCGGCTCCCTCGACGAGAACCCCGCCAACCGACGCTCCACCCTTCCGACGACGGAGCGGCGAGACTGAGGGGCCACGTCATGGCGTGACGACACGAAGGGGGCGGCCCATGGCAGCGACGGACGACGTGGAGCGGGCACTCGCCCGGATCGAGCGGCTCGATCCGCGGCTGTGCGCCTTCATCGACGTGTGGGGGGACCGGGCGCGTGCGCGGACCCGGGCAGTGGCACGCGGGCGCACGCCCGGACACGCGCGGACGGTGGACGGCGAACTGCCGCTCGCAGGCGTGCCGTTCGCGGTGAAGGGGCCGTCCGGCATCCGCTCGTACGCGGCGGGGCGGCTGATGGCGGCCGGTGCGGTACCGGTGGGCTCGACGGCGGTACCCGGGCCGGGCACGTTCTGGCAGACCTGGGGACAGGGCCGCCACGGCCGTACGGTCAACCCGTACCGCGCCGACCGGACGCCCGGCGGGTCCTCGGCGGGGTCGGCCGTCGCGGTGGCGGCGGACATGGTGCCGCTGGCGACGGGGAGCGACGGGGCGGGGTCGGTACGGGTACCGGCGGCCTGGTGCGGGGTGTTCGGGCTGAAGACGACCAACGGGCTGCTGCCGTCCCCGGACCGTACCGGCCTGGCCGCGGCCGGGGTCCTGGCCCGGACGGTGACGGACGCGCGCGCGTATCTGCGGTGTGTGCTCGGCCCGGACGGCGCCTCTGACGCGTCGGGGACGAGCATCGCGCCCATGACCACGGGGTCGGCGGCGGCATCGGCGGCACGGGCAGCGGCGGCGGCACGGGCAGCGGCGGCTGACGTGCTGACGCCGCCGCAGGGGCGGCTCCCCATACCCGCCGTCTTCTCCCCCGACCTGGGCTTCGCGGCGCCGGACGACGACGTCGTGGCGGTGGTCCGGGCGGCCGTGGCCCGGCTCGAGGAGGCCGGGGTCGTACGGCTGGAACGGCCGGGGGCGACACCGCGCCCGTTCACACTGCTCGACCCCCGCGAGGCGTGGCTGACCCTGCGGGGCGGGGGCGACGCGGCGGCCAGGGCCGCGGCGGAGGACGTACGGACGGAGAACGACCGGCGCCTCGACGTGCTGTTCGCCCGTACGCCACTGCTGCTCACTCCGGTCACCCCGAACCGCCCGCATGGCCACGAGGGCCCGGGCGAGCGCTACTCCACGGCCCTGACCTGGGCGTTCAACGTGAGCGGCCAGCCCGCGGCGAGCATCCCGGCCGGCTTCACGGCGGACGGCTGTCCGGTCGGGCTCCAGCTCGTGACGCAGCGGGGCACGGACGTCGCGCTGCTGGACGTGGCTCTCGCGGTCGAAGCGGGCCTGGCGGGCGGCACGACCCACCGGGCGGGCGTGACGTAATAGGCGGCCCGGCGGAGCCGGAGGGCCTGCTCTTCGGTTCCCCGGCTTCGTGCAGGGGGTTGACGGCCTTGCTGACACGCTGTCTCATAACAAAAGGCCGCCGCGTAACCATCGGTAACCCGTACAGCCGTGAGGGGTGCTCAGCCGTGTCGACCACCACCGCGTCCGCGACCGGAGGCGACGCCCGGATTCTCCACGACGCGCTCGGGCCGCTCCGCGAGCGTGAACAGGTCGCCGCGCGGCTGCTCGAAGCGTCCGCCAAGCACTCCTTCGACCCCGACCGGGAACTCGACTGGGACGCACCGGCCGAGGACGGCAAATGGTTCTGGCCCCCGGAGCTGGTCTCCCTCTACGACACGCCCCTGTGGCGGAGGATGCCGGAGGAGCAGCGGATGGACCTGGCACGGCACGAGGCCGCGTCACTGGCCTCGCTCGGCATCTGGTTCGAGATCATCCTGATGCAGCTGCTGGTCCGGCACATCTACGACAAGTCCGTGACCAGCAACCACGTCCGCTACGCGCTGACCGAGATAGCGGACGAGTGCCGCCACTCGATGATGTTCGCGCGGTTGATCGGGAGGAACGGCACGCCGGCGTACCCCGTGCCCCGGCGTTACCACGACATGGCGCGCGTCATGAAGACCGTCTCCACCACACCCGGTTCGTTCGCCGCCACCCTGCTCGGCGAGGAGATCCTCGACTGGATGCAACGGCTCACCTTCCCCGACGAGCGCGTACAGCCCCTGGTCCGTGGCGTCACGCGCATCCATGTCGTCGAGGAGGCCCGCCATGTCCGCTACGCGCGCGAGGAGTTGCGACGGCAGATGGTCACGTCCCCGCGCTGGGAAAGGGAGTTGACCCGCATCACCTGCGGTCAGACGGCGCGGGTGTTCTCGCTCTGCTTCATCAACCCGGCGGTGTACGAGAACGTCGGCCTGCGGCGCGAGGAGGCCGTCGCCCAGGTACGGGCGAGCGGCCACCGCCGGGAGGTGATGCGGTCGGGCGCGCGGCGGCTGACGGACTTCCTGGACGACATCGGGGTGTTGCGCGGAGCCGGGCGGGCACTGTGGAAGTCCTCGGGGCTGCTGGCCTGAGTGACGACCGGGCCCGCGCCCCCACACCCCCCACACCCGCCGCGCCCCACACCCGCCGCGCCCCACGCCCCAGCGCCCCGCGCTCCCGCCGGCCCCCGCACCCGCACCCCTCGGTCCCCGGTGGTCATGACCGAGACTGGGGGGCGTGAGAAGCGAGAACACCCCCTTCGTCGGGGGACCGATGGACGGGCGCGTCCTGCCCGTCCTGACCGGGCCGACCGGGAACCCGCCCAAGTGGTACGAGATCCCGGTGCCCGACCCCCACGGCGGGCCGCCCACCGTCCACGCCTACCGACGCGAGCCGGCCGGATACAGCAAGCGCCTCGGTATCCAGCGCGGCTGGAAGTACGAGTACGTCGCCGAGGGCCGTGAGCGCCGCGCGCTGAAGTGGCCCTGGTCGAAGCCGGACGGCCGGACCGGCGGAACGGGGGGCAAGCCGGACAGCGGCCTGGACAGCCGACCGGACGACCGACCGGGCAACTGACCGAACGGCCGACCCGACAACTGACCCGGCAGCGGTCCGACCGGGTGACGACGTCGGGCCGATTCACCGCTCATCAGCTCGTCCTACCATCGATCACCGCGCCATCGCCTAGGACTGGACCCTCCGGTCCGGCCCAGCTGCGGAGGTGATGGCATGTCGGGAAGGGTGCTGTGGACCGCCTGTACGGGGGCGGCCCTGGCCACCGCGACGGTACTCACCGCGGTGCCGTCCGCCTCGCGTGCCACCGCGCACACGACGGCCCACACGACTCCGTACGCGGTGTTCCTGCCCGGCGCCCGCCCGTCGCCCGCACCCACGCTCACGACGTCCGCGCCGGGGACGCCTTCGGCCGCGGCGTCCGTTCCCTCGGCGTCCGTTCCCCTTCCGTCCGATCCGCCGACGCCCGGTCCGCCGACGCCCGGTCCGCCGTCGGGGACCGCCGGTCCGTCGGCCGCCGGTCCCGCCGACAGGCCCGGCGTCGGGGCCGTCGGCCCCGCCCCCGGCACTCCGTTCGCGCCCACCACCGTCGCGGGCATGCTGATGCGGCTCCAGCGGCTCTACCGCGAGGCCGAGGAGGCCACCGAGGCGTACAACGCCACCGAGGCCCGGCTGAAGCGGCAGCGCGCCGAGGTCGCGCGGCTCACGGCCGACCTCACCAAGGCCAGGAGCGCGCTCGCGCTCAGCCGGGTGGACGCTGGCCGGCTGGCCCGGGAGCAGTACCAGGGGCGGACCGAGCTCTCCGGTTACCTACGGCTGCTGTTCGCCCGCGACCCGCAGCGCGCCCTGGACGAGAACTACCTGCTGGAGCACGCGGTCCGGGGCAGGGCGGGCATCCTGGCCCGGCTCGCGGGCGGCGAGAAACGCGCGGACGCCCTTGCCGCCGCCTCCCGTGCGGCGCTCGCCACCCAGCGCTCGCTCGCCGCGAAACAGCGCAAGCAGCGCGACACCGTCCGGGCGCGGCTGCGCGCGGTCGAGAAGCTGCTCGCCTCGCTCAGCCGCGAGGAGATCGCGGCCCTCGCCGAACTGGAGCGGGCCGGCACGGATCAGGCCCAACGTGACCTGCTCGAGTCCGGCGCCCTCGGCGACCTCCCCGTCCCCTCCTCCGGGGTCCGAGGTGCCGGCGGGTCCCCGGGCTCCGTTGGCGCCTCCGGCTCTCCGGGGCGGCCCGGCCCGGGGGCCGGCGTACGGAGCGACGGCCAGTCCGGTGGTTCCGGCGAGGGGGCCCGTACCCCCTCCCGCTACGGCGACCTCGCCCTGCGCTACGCCGTCCGGCAGATCGGCAAGCCGTACGAGTGGGGAGCCGAGGGCCCTGACACCTTCGACTGCTCGGGCCTGACCATGCAGTCGTGGGCGTACGCCGGGCTCACCATCCCCCGTACCAGCCAGGAGCAGTGGCGCCAACTGCGCCGGATCCCGCTGCGCGAGCTGCGGCCGGGCGATCTCGTCGTCTACTTCGAGAAGGCCACGCACATCGCGATCTACCTGGGCGAGGGCATGGTGATCCAGGCCCCCCGACCCGGCACCCGGGTCAAGGTCTCGCCCATCGCGGCGAACCCGCTGCTCGGTGCCGTACGCCCGGACCCGCGGGCGGAGTCGCTGGATCCCGCCGGGTACCGGCCGCCGGCGCTGCCCGCGGGCGCCACGGACGGGGCGGACACGGGCTACGGAGAGGCGACCGCGCCGTAGCGCTCGTCCCCTCACGAGGTGACCGGCCCCGGGCCGCCGGACCCGGGCCGCCGGACCCAGGCCGCCGGACCCGGGTCGCCGGGAACAGGTCGACGGGGACCGTCCGGGGCCCGCGAAACGCCGCCGGGATCACTCGGTGACCATCCGGTGACTATCCCGTCCGCTTGGAGACCTCCAGGGCGTGCCTCACCACCGCCAGCAGCGTCTCGACGGCGGCGATCCGGCGCCGCGCGTCCATGATCAGTACGGGGACGCTCTCCGGGACCGAGAGCGCGTCCCGCACGTCGGCGGGGTCGAACTCCTCGGTCCCGTCGAACCGGTTGACGGCGACGACGTACGGCAGCCCGCAGCTCTCGAAGTAGTCGAGCGCCGGGAAGCAGTCCGACAGCCTGCGCGTGTCCGCCAGCACGATCGCGCCGATCGCGCCGCGCACGAGGTCGTCCCACATGAACCAGAAGCGCTGCTGGCCCGGCGTACCGAACAGGTACAGGACAAGGTCGTCGTCCAGCGTGATCCGGCCGTAGTCCATGGCCACGGTCGTGGTGGTCTTGTCGGGCGTGGCGCTGAGATCGTCGGTCTCGGCGCTCGCCTGGGTCATCAGCGCCTCGGTCTTGAGCGGGGGTATCTCCGAGACCGCGCCGACGAAGGTGGTCTTGCCGACGCCGAAGCCACCCGCGATCACGATCTTGGTGGCGATCGGCGCGCGGCTGCGGTCCTTCTGCCAGGGCCTGAGCGACTCGTCCGGCTCGTCCCCCGGTACGGGGGCGACGGCCAGGCCGGTGGCAGGGGGGAGGTAAGGCGCCGCCCGGCCACCTGCCCCGCGTTTGCTCCCGTCGCGTGCTCTCTCGCGCGCGATCCCCGGCCCGGCGGTTGCGGTCGCGGCCGAGAAGCCCGACGCACCGGACACACGAGAGACATCTGTGACGCCAGCGACGTCAGAGACGACGGAGTCCACTCAGCACCCTTTCCAGCAGAGCGTGGTCGGGATGGCCGGTGCTGTGCCCGGTCCCTGTCCCGTACACACGGATCCTTCCCTGATCGGCCAGGTCGCTCAGCAGCACCCTGACCACGCCCAACGGCATTTTGAGCAGCGCCGATATCTCGGCGACGGTCCGCATGCGCCGGCACAGCTCCACGATGGCCCGCATCTCCGGCATGAGCCGGGGCGCGCCCCCGCCGTCGGCCGGCTCCCGGCGTTCGTCCGCCGCGTCGAGCGCGGCGACGAACGTCTCGACGAGGAGGACGTGTCCCGAGCGGGTGCGCCCACCGGTCAGCGAGTACGGCCGGACCCGGGCCGACCGGCCGTCGTCGCCTCCCGCGAGTTCGGCGGTCTCGGCGAGTTCGACTATCTCGGCGGGCTCCGCGGCCCCCGCGGGGTCCGGGTGCCCCACGAACCGCGCCGGCCCTGCGGACCGCACGGAACGTACGGACCGCACGGGCAGCCTGCCTGCGGCTCCCGCCGCGGAGGCCATCAGGCGCCCTCCCTGGTTTTACGGAGTTCGTCCCTCAGTTCCGGGGTCAGGACATGGCCGGCGCGGCCGACGAACAGTGCCATGTGGTAGGCCACCACGCTCATGTCGCAGTCCGCCGTGGCGTGCACGCCCAGCAGCGAGCCGTCGCTGATGGCCATGACGAAGAGGCTGCCCCGGTCCATGGCGACCATGGTCTGCTTGACCTCGCCGGTGTCCATGAGCCCGGCCGCGCCGATGGTGAGGCTGCCGATGCCCGAGACGATGGTGGCGAGATCCGCGCTGGAACCGCGGGGGCCGGCGGGGCGCGCGCCGTCCGCCTCCGGACCGGCCGCGGCGCCGTTCCGTCCCGGGTCGGAGGACAGCAGCAGGAGCCCGTCGGAGGACACCACGGCGACGGAGAGCACCCCTGGCACCTCCTCGACGAGGTTGCCCAGCAGCCAGTGCAGGTTGCGGGCCTCGCTGCTCAGCCCGAATGTTCCGGTCGTGGTCACGTGCGTGCCTCCTCGCCTGTGTCCCCCGTGTCTTCCGTGGATACGTCGGTCCGTCCCGCGGTCCTGTCCGTGGTCTGCCCCGCGGCTCTCTCCGCCGACGCTTCCGCGGAGAGTTCGGCCTCGGCGTCACGCCGACCCGCCATGGCCCCCTGGTGGAAGCCGCCGAGCCGGCGGCGCAGGGCTTCGGCGTCGACACTGCCGGTGCGTTCGGCGGGCGCGGCGGGCGCGACGTTCCGGGGGGTGCGCTTGGGCAGCCCCTTGTCGGTGATACGACCCGGTGCCGCTTCTGCCTCGGCTTCCCCAGGCGTCCCCGTGGTCTGCGGGGCTGTCGTGGCCTGCGGTGCTTCGGGGTCCGTCGGCTCCGCCATGGTCCCCGGCTGCGGTCGCGGCTCGGGCTGCGGGGGCAGCCGCATCGCGAAGGTGTCCTGATCGGGACCGTTGGTCTCCGGTTCACCGTCGGGCACGCGCTCATGGCGCTCGGGGCCGATGGCGTACGCGCCACCGTCCGGGCTCGCGATCAGGGAGCCGGCCCCGGCCCCGGACTCCGGCGTGGATCCCGCGGCCGCCGACCGCTCCGCCTCCGCCGCCTGGGCCCTGGCGGCCGCCTGGGCCTGCTCCGCCCGGCGGATGGCCGCTTCCGCCGCGGCCACGAGCGGGTCGGGCGCGTCGCCGGTGCCGGGGCCGCCGGCCACGGGGTGTTCCCGTACGGGCAGGGCGTGGGAGCCGACCGCACCCGCCGTACCCACCGGTCCGGCCGGCTCGCTCCCGACGGCGTCCCCGCCCGCGCCCGCGGGCTGTGCGGGCGCGGGGTCCGCCGGCGACAGCTCGGGGAGCAGGGACTTCGGCAGGACGACGACGGCCGCCACCCCGCCCTGTTCGTGCTCGCGCAGTTCGATCCGGATGCCGTGGCGGGCGGCGAGCAGCCCGGCGACACGCAGCCCGAGCCCGTCGCCCTCGCCGCCCCCGCCGGACATCTCGCGGGTGGCGCGTTCGGCGCGGGTCCGGTGGCTCCCGCCGTCGCGGCCCGTCAGCTCGTCGGCCAGCCGCGCGTTGAGGTGGGCGAGCCGGGCGGCGGACATGCCGATGCCCTGGTCCTCGACCGAGAGCAGTACCTCGCCGTTCTCCAGCTCCCGGCCCGAGAGCCGCACGTCGGCCTCCGGTGGCGAGAAGGCGGTGGCGTTCTCCAGCAGTTCGGCGACGAGGTGGCTGAGGTCGTCCGCGGCGAAGCCCGCGACCTGCGCGTGGGACGGCAGGGACAGGATCGTGACCCGGTCGTACCGCTCGATCTCGCTCACGCCCGCGCGCACCACGTCCACGAGCGGGATCGGGCCCAGGGGGCCGTGGGAGTGCTCGTGGCCCGCGAGCACCAGCAGGTTCTCGCTGTGCCGGCGCATGACCGTGGCCATGTGGTCGAGCTTGAAGAGGGTGGCGAGCCGCTCCGGGTCCTGCTCGCGCTCCTCCAGGTCCTCGATGACGTCCAGCTGACGCTCCACCAGGCCGAGGGTGCGCAGCGAGAGGTTCACGAACGCGTGGTGCACGGTGTCGCGCAGCCGCTGGAGCTGGGCGGTGAGATCGGCCGTACGTTCCTGGAGCTCGGCGCGCTGGGCCGCGACCTGTTCCCTGGCCTCGATCAGGCCGGTGCGGTCGCCGTCCAGCCGCTCGGCGCGCGCGCCGAGGTCGAGCAGTTGCCGGTGCAGGGCGTTGACGGACCGTACGACCTGGGCGAACTCGTCGTTGCGGCCGGTGAACCGCACCGGTTCCTGCGTCAGCGGTGCCTCGGCGAGCCGCGCCGCCCCGATCCGTACGACCGCGAGCGGCCTGGTCAGCGTACGGGCGACCGCGGCGGAGACCCCGACCGCGACGAGCAGACAGCCGCCGAGCAGCGCGACGCGCAGTTCCAGGGCCGTGACGGCGTCGTCGCGCAGCTTCTCCAGCCGTGCCACCTGGCCCGTGCCGAGGCCGGACTCGACGCCGCGCATCTGGTCGATCCGGGCGGACAGCGCCGCGTCGAGCTTCTCCGGGTCGGTCTGCCGGTCGGACGAGGTGAGTTCCGGGCGGTCCGTGAGCTTGGCCAGGTAGTCCTCGGCGCTCTTGACCTCGGGCCCGGTGACGGTGCCCGCGAGGGAGTCGCGCGCCTTGGCGGAGGCGTTCTGGTCGAAGTCGGCGAGCGCGGCGAGTTCGCGTACGCGGGACTTCTGGGCGTCGGCGCTCAGCGCGTCGCGGAGCGTGTCGTTCTTCTCGGCGGCCGGATCGGTGATCGGTACGGGGAGCCCGGTGATCGGGTCGATCGTGGGCGTACCGCCGGAGCCGGCGTCGGGTACGGAGAGCGCGGCCAGCAGCAGGCCGCGCGTCGCGGACGCCTGCTCGACGGCCCGGGCCAGCGCGGCGGGCGCGCGGCTGCCGTCGGCTGCCTCGGCGGGGGTCCGCTCGGCCAGTTCGTCGGAGAGGGCCTCGAGCTTGGCGATGACCTCGGAGTACGCCCGGTAGGCGTCCATGGCCGAACCCTTGCCGGTGAGGGCGGTCCGGCGGATGGAGGGGATCGTGGAGAGGTCGCGCCGCAGGCCCGGGGAGGCCGACGCGGTCTCCCGCATCTCGTCGATCTGCCGGTCGACGCGGGCGCTGCGGCTGCCGTCGAGCCCGCCCTCGTCGCCATCGTTGTCGTTCGCGTCGCTGCCGCCCTCGTCGCCCGACGGCCGGTCCTCGCGGCCCGCGGCGATGTGGACGACGATCTCGTCACGCTCGTCCGCGAGGGAGTGGGCGAGGGTCACGGCCTGCCGGTTGAGCTCGGCCAGGGTGACCAGGTTCTGGGCGTCCTTCAGCTCGGCCGAGGCGGCCAGGACGGCGGGGGTCCCGGCGGCGACGACGGTGACACCGAGGACGGCGACGCCCGCGACGAGGCGGCTGCGGACGCGGACGCGACGGCCTCGGGGCTGGTCGGGGACGGTGGACGGGCCACCGGCGCCGGTTCCCGCGGCGGAGGCGCCCGCACCGGGCCCCGGGCCGGCGGGGCCGGGGTCCGTGGCCGGGCCGGTGTTCGGGCCCGTGCTCGTGCTCGTACCGGCGTCGGTCTCGGTGTCGGCGGTGTCGCCGGGGTCTACGGTCGTACGGCTGTCGGCGGCCGCGCCGGCGACACCGGCCGTACCCGTGGCGCCCGTACCCGTACCGGCGTGCCCGCTCGCGGCGGCCGCCGCATGGGTCCCAGTGGTGTCAGAGGTCCCAGTGGTGTCGGAGGTGCCGGTCGTGGTGACCTCACCGCGCGTGACACCGTTACCCCGAGGCCGCTTCTTCTGCACCGGTGCTCGCATTCTTGACTCGTCCGCCCATGAAGCAGAGGTGACGACCGGTCACGCATGCGACAAACCCCCACCCCTGGCACGGCACCCGACCATTCCAGCGCTTCCAGGAGGGAAACACACATCGGCCGCCCCGCCACTTGAACGAGTGAACATCACCAACGAGTTGACGAACAACTCTTCCCACTCGAAGCGGTCCTCGAACCTGGTGTTCCGGGTGGACCTTCCGGGCCCGCTTTGGCAAGATGCCCGCCCGCACCTCGCCGGAGATGTTCATTCCGGCCTCCTTCGAACCTCACCGGGACGTCGCGGAGACGTCATGGGGTCCGCACTCTGACCGAATGCCGCCGGTCGCCCCACACCGCGTCCCCCACCGCGCGTTGTGTGGGCGTCGTGAGGAAGTCGTGGGGGGTGACCTGCGTCGTCGTGCACACTGAACCTCATGCGCATCGAGCTCAACACTGCCCCCGGCGTCGCCTCGCGGCCCAACGAGGACTGGACGAGCGTGGCCCTGCCCGCCGGTGGCGACGGTGGGACGCTCGTCGTCCTGGACGGTGTGACACCACCGGCCGGGGACGACGGTTGTGTGCACGGTGTGCCGTGGTTCACCGCGCGGCTGGGCGGGGCACTCGTGGAACTGTCCGGTTCACGACGCGACCTGTCCCTGGCGGAGATCCTTTCCCTGTCGATCCGCCGCGCCGCGGCCGCTCACCAGGGCACCTGTGAACTTTCTCACGTGCGGACACCGCAGGCCACGGTGGTTCTGGCGCGCTGGGACGCCGACGTGGTCGAACACCTGGTGCTGTCCGACTCGACCCTTCTGATGGAGTCCCCGGACGGCACGGTGCGGGCGGTCCTGGATGACCGGCTGGCCCGTATCCCGCGTGCCCTGTTGCGCTCGGCGGCCTCGGCGGACGCGTTGCGGAACGCGGAGAACGGCTTCTTCACGGCCGCCGCGGACCCGGCGGTCGCGGAGCGCGCTGTCACGGGCCGCACCCCGGCCTCCGAGGTACGCGCCCTGCTGGCCCTGACGGACGGCGCGGCGCGCTGGGTGGAGGTCTTCCGGGAGGGCGGCTGGGCGGACTGCCTGGCGCTGGTCCGCAAGAACGGCGCGCAGGAGCTGATCGACCGGGTGCGGGCGGCGGAGTCGGCGGACCCGGAGGGCCGGGCGTTCCGGCGGGGGAAGACGAGCGACGACGCGACGGTGGCGTACGTGGAGCTGTGAGGGCCCGGCCGCGGCGCGGGGCTGCGCGGGAGCGCGCCGGGCTCGATGCCCCCGGAGCCGCCCGACGGCCGCGTGGGAGGCGCGGGGGTGCGGGGTGCGGGTCTCGCGTCGGGGGACGACGCACCGCCGAGGCCGACACCGACGCCCCGCCGGTGACCGGCACACCGCCGGACACACGACCCTCACCCGGCGCCCGGCCGGCGGCCGGAGGCCCGGCGCCTGTCCGTCAGCTCTCCGCGCTGGCGTTCAGCTGGTGGAGGAGCCGGGCCAGCTCCGCGATCTCCGCGCGGTCCCAGTCGGCGAGCTTCTGTACGTACCGCGCGCGCCGTGCGTCCCGGACACGCCGGAAGCGGACGCGGCCCTCGTCGGTGATCCGGAGCAGGGATGCGCGGCCGTCCGCCGGGTCGGGCTCCCGGGTGACCAGGCCCAGCTCCTCCAGCGCCCGGAGCTGGCGGCTCATCGTGGCCTTGCCGACACCGAAGTACCCGGCGAGTTCGGTGGCCCGCTGATGGCCCGTCTCCTCCAGTCGGACGAGCAGTCCGTACGCGGCGGGCTCGAGGTCCGGGTGGACCTCCCGGGCCATCTCTCCCGAGTTGGCGCGGGCGCGCCGCAGAAACACCGCCAGTTCCCGCTCCAGCGCGAGGAATTCGCGGTGCACACCATTCCCCGAGCCGGAATTCGGTCCCTTCCCCATACCACTTCCGTGCACGTCAGAACCCATCGCGCGCTTTTCCACCCCTTGAAAGTTTCTTTTGCGCCGCGACCGTTGCCGCAGCTCTGCCAGTATTTCGCAGGTTTATACCAACGGCGGCAGCGTGGCAGGCTTCCGTCACGCCGGTCTACGTGCGTAGCGTCAGCGCTGGCATGTTCATTCCACCGCATGCCGCACCGTCAGAGAATGCCCCCCACCGAGGTCTTCGGAGGCACGCAATGCCCGTGCACAGATCCGGAACGACAGGCCGCCGCTCCCTGACCGCCGCGGCCGGCGCTCTCCTCGCGACTCTCGCGCTCCTCCTCACACTGCCGGGCGCGGCGCACGCCGCCCCCACCGACCCGCCGGCGGACCCGCCCACCGCCACCCACTCCCCGACCCCCTCCCCCACCGCCGACCCCACTCCCCCCGGCACTCCGGCCGCCACGTCCGGCCCCACACCCACCGCCCCCTCCACTCCCGCCGCCGCTTCCCCCTCCGGCCCCGTTCCCACCCGGGGCTCGGCCTATATGGGCATGGGCGTCATCGAGCACGACGGCCAGGGCGGCGCACCGCGGGACGACCGCGTGGCCCAGACGGAAGGCGTGGACGTCTCCAGCCACCAGGGGAACGTGGACTGGGCCGCCCTGTGGAACAGCGGAGTGAAGTGGGCCTACGTGAAGGCCAGCGAGGGGAACTACTACAAGAACCCGTACTTCGCGCAGCAGTACAACGGCTCGTACAACATCGGCATGATCCGGGGCGCGTACCACTTCGGCACCCCCAACGACTCCAGTGGCGCGAACCAGGCCAACTACTTCGTGGACAACGGCGGCGGCTGGTCGCGGGACGGCAAGACGCTGCCGGGCGTGCTGGACATCGAGTGGAACCCGTACGGCGCGCAGTGCTACGGCAAGTCGCAGAGCGAGATGGTCGCGTGGATCCGCGACTTCCTGAACACGTACAAGTCCCGGACCGGCCGGGACGCCGTCATCTACACGGCGACGAGCTGGTGGAAGGACTGCACGGGCAACTACGCGGGCTTCGCGAGCACGAACCCGCTGTGGATCGCGCGCTACAACACGACGGTCGGCGAACTGCCCGCGGGCTGGGGCTTCCACACGATCTGGCAGTACACGTCCACCGGCCCGATCGTCGGCGACCACAACAGGTTCAACGGAGCCTACGACCGCGTCCAGGCCCTGGCCAACGGCTGATTCCGTCCCCGACTCCCCCGGCCGGCCCCGCCCGGCACCGGGCCGCCGCCCCACCCACGGCCCCGACCGGCACGCCGCCGCCCCGGTCGGGGCCGTTACCGTCTGCCCGGCCCGCCACCCAGGCCGTACGGTGTGAGCCGGCGTCGGCCGACGCGGCCGGCAGAGCAGCGGCAGGAGGACGTCATGAGCTCCGGTGAGTGGGTCAGCACATCGATGCCCTACCTGGCGCCGCGCGGCGCGGGCGAGCCCGACGCCTGGAGCGCGGAGCTGACCGCACAACGGCGGCGGGGAAGCCAGCGGATCGTCCATGCCGGGGAGGTCGCGGCACCGCCGGAGGCGGCGGGGCTGCTGGGCGTGGCCGAGGGCGAGGTCGTGGTCGTCCGCCGCCGGGTGATGTACGTGGAGGACCGGCCGAGCGAGCTGACCGACACGTACTACCCGGCGCCGATCGCCCGTGGCACCCGCCTCGCCGGGACCGCGAAGATCCCGGGCGGGGCCATCGCCCTGCTCGCCGAGCTGGGATACGCCGGCGTACGCGTGCGGGAGGACGTCACCGCGCGGATGCCCGACGCGACCGAGCGCGAGACCCTGCTCACCGCGCCGGACGAACCGGTTTTGCGGCTGGCCCGGGTCACCTTCGACAGCGCGGACCGGCCGATCCAGGCCGACCTGATGACCATGCCCGCCCACGCCCGGCGGCTGCGTTACGACCTCAGGATCGAGTGAGCGCGCGGAGCGGCTCCGCCCGGACCGGTGGTTCCGGGCGGAGCCGCTCGACGGGCTGGGTGGCCCACTCGCCACCGGGACCCCGGGGCGACGGGCCGCCGAAGCGACAGGCCGGCTCGGGCCGACGGGTCCCCACCGGGGCGGGAACGGCCGGACCGCCCCCGTCCCCGGGGCGTCAGGCCGCCGCCGGGACCAGGGACTCCGCCGGGGAGAGCGCGATCTCCAGGACCTGGCGGACGTCCGTGACCGGGTGGATCTCCAGCGTGTCCAGGATCTCGGCCGGGACGTCGTCCAGGTCGGGCTCGTTGCGCTTCGGGATCACGACCGTCGTGGTGCCCGCCCGGTGGGCGGCCAGGAGCTTCTGCTTCAGGCCGCCGATGGGCAGCACCCGGCCCGTCAGCGAGACCTCGCCGGTCATGGCCACGTCCGTACGGACCAGCCGGCCGCTCAGCAGCGAGGCCAGGGCCGTCGTCATCGTGATGCCGGCGCTCGGGCCGTCCTTGGGCACCGCGCCCGCCGGGAAGTGGATGTGCACCCCGCGGTCCTTGAGGTCGGCCACGGGCAGCTCCAGTTCCGCGCCGTGCGAGCGGAGGAAGGACAGCGCGATCTGCGCGGACTCCTTCATCACGTCGCCGAGCTGGCCGGTCAGGGTCAGGCCCGAGCCGCCCGTCTCCGGGTCGGCCAGGGACGCCTCGACGAACAGGACGTCGCCGCCCGCGCCCGTGACCGCGAGGCCCGTCGCGACGCCCGGCACGGCCGTGCGGCGCTCGGCCGGGTCCTGGGCGGACTCCGGCACGTGGTGCGGCCGGCCGATCAGCGCCCGCAGGTGCTCCGGGCCGAGCGCGGCCGGCAGCTCGCGGTCGCCCAGTTCGTGCTCGGCCGCGACCTTGCGCAGCAGCCGCGCTATCGAGCGCTCCAGGTTCCGCACGCCCGCCTCGCGGGTGTACTCGCCCGCGAGCTTGCGCAGCGCCGCGTCGTCCAGCGTGACCTCGCCGGTCTCCAGGCCCGCCCGCTCCAGCTGCCGGGGCAACAGGTGGTCCCGGGCGATGACGACCTTCTCGTCCTCGGTGTAGCCGTCGAGCGTGACCAGTTCCATCCGGTCGCGCAGCGCCTCGGGGATCGCCTCCAGGACGTTCGCCGTGGCGAGGAACACCACGTCGGAGAGGTCCAGCTCGACCTCCAGGTAGTGGTCGCGGAACGTGTGGTTCTGCGCCGGGTCCAGGACCTCCAGCAGCGCCGCGGCCGGGTCGCCGCGGAAGTCGGAGCCCACCTTGTCGATCTCGTCCAGCAGGACGACCGGGTTCATCGAACCGGCCTCCTTGATCGCCCGGACGATACGGCCCGGCAGCGCGCCGACGTACGTACGCCGGTGGCCGCGGATCTCCGCCTCGTCCCGTACGCCGCCGAGGGCGACCCGGACGAACTTCCGGCCCATCGCGTGCGCGACGCTCTCGCCCAGCGAGGTCTTCCCGACGCCGGGCGGGCCCACCAGCGCCAGCACGGCGCCGCCGCGCCGGCCGCCGACCACGCCGAGACCGCGGTCCGCGCGCCGCTTGCGCACGGCCAGGTACTCGGTGATGCGCTCCTTCACGTCCTGGAGGCCCGCGTGCTCGGCGTCGAGGACGGCCTGGGCGCCCCGGATGTCGTACGCGCCGGTGTCATCGGTCCGCTCGTTCCAGGGCAGCTCGAGCACGGTGTCCAGCCAGGTCCTGATCCAGGAGCCCTCCGGGCTCTGGTCGGAGGCCCGCTCCAGCTTGTCGACCTCCTTCAGCGCGGCCTCCCGCACCTTCTCCGGCAGGTCGGCGGCCTCGACCCGGGTCCGGTAGTCCGTGGCCTCGTCCTCGTCCCCCTCGCCGCCCAGCTCGCGCAGCTCCTTGCGCACGGCGTCGAGCTGGCGCCGCAGCAGGAACTCGCGCTGCTGCTTGTCGACGCCCTCCTGGACGTCCTTGGCGATGGACTCGGCGACGTCCTGCTCGGCGAGGTGCTCACGCAGCTGCTGGGTGGCGAGCTTCAGCCGGGCCACCGGGTCGGTGGTCTCCAGCAGCTCCAGCTTCTGGGCGGTGGACAGGAAAGGCGAGTAGCCGGAGTTGTCGGCGAGCGCGGCCACGTCGTCGATCTGCTGGACGCGGTCGACCACCTGCCACGCACCGCGCCTCTTCAGCCAGTCGGTGGCGAGCGCCTTGTACTCCTTGACCAGCGCGGTCACCGCGCCGGGCAGCGGGTCCGGCACGACCTCGGCCACGCTCAGGCCCTCGACCCACAGGGCCGCGCCGGGCCCGCTCGTACCGGCCCCGATCCGCACCCGGCCGCGGCCCCGGATCAGCGCGCCGGGATCGCCGTCGGAGAGCCGGCCGACCTGTTCGACGGTCCCGAGCACGCCGGTCCCGGCGTACGTCCCGTCGACGCGGGGCACGAGCAGCACGGTCGGCTTGCCCGCGCCCGCGTCCCCGGCGCCGCCCCCGGACCCGTCCCGCGCGGCGGCCTGTGCGGCCTCGACGGCGGCGCGCACCTCGGCGTCGGACAGGTCCAGCGGCACGACCATGCCGGGCAGCACGACCTCGTCGTCGAGCGGCAGCACGGGAAGCGTGAGCGGTGTGGAGGTGGCAGCCATGATCTCCCCTTCGGCAGTCAAATTGAGCTATGCCGACTCAATGCTTCTGAGCCCGAGGATGTTCCCCGGACGGTGTTCGCTCTGAGCGATGCCCAGCGCCCGTACGGTGCGCCCGAACGACCGGGCCCCGCGCCCCAGGCGCAAGACCCGCCGCGCACGGAACGGCGCGGACCGCGCGGAACGGAGTGGCACCGGCTCGTCCCGGCCGGTCAGGATGGCCCGGTCAGCCGCCACCGGACGAGAGGCCCCGATGTCCCCGCTGCCCGACCCCACCGCCCGCGCCGACGGCCCCGTTCACGCCGCTCCCGGCGCACCCGGCACCCTCGGCACACCCGGCACACCCGGCGTCCTCGCCTCCCTCGCCGGCCTGCCCGGAGCCGGGGACGAGCGGCCCGTCACGCTCGACCGGCGGGAGGGGCCGTACGGCGAGGTCGTGCTGCGCGAGCGCGGGGAACGGCTGGAAATCATCGCCAACGGTTGCTTCCTGATGGACACCTCCGACGGCCGTTCCGAACGGCTCCTCGTCGACGCCGCCCTGGCCGCGCTCACCACGCCCACCGCCGGCGGACCGCCCGCGCCCACCGCCGGCCGACGGCCATCCGTACTGATCGGCGGCCTGGGGGTGGGCTTCTCGCTGGCGCACGCCGCCGCCGACCCCCGCTGGGGGCGGATCGCCGTCGTCGAGCGCGAGGAGGCCGTCATCGACTGGCACCGGAACGGTCCCCTCGCCCGGATCTCCGCCGCCGCGCTCGCCGATCCCCGCACCGTGATCCTGCACACGGACCTGGTGGAGTACGTAAGGACCGCGACGGACAGTTACGACGCCCTCTGTCTGGACATCGACAACGGGCCGGACTGGACCGTGACGGAAGGCAATGAATCCCTTTATTCGGCAGAGGGGTTGGCGGCCTGTCGAGCGCGCCTCAACCCCGGCGGTGTACTGGCCGTTTGGTCCGCGCGACCCTCCCCCGTATTTGGTGAAGCATTGCGGAATGCCGGATTCACCGGGGTAAAGCAGGAAGAGGTGCCGGTTGCCCGAGGCGTACCCGACGTCGTCCATCTCGCTGTTCGCACTGCGTAGCCGATACCCTGCCGGTGCCTCTACGCTGCTCCCGACACACGGATCTGCATACGCCATGCGGATCACGGAGCAAGGATCGCGGAACGCGTACCAGGGGCGGGGCCATGGAGCAGACACATACCAGCCACAACGGCGTCGCGGCCACGCCCGGCGCCCAGCGCCGGGTCCTGGTCGTGGAGGACGACGCGACGATCGTGGAAGCGATCGCCGCCCGGCTTCGGGCCGAGGGATTCCTCGTACAGACGGCGGTGGACGGCCCGGCGGCCGTGGACGCCGCCGAGGCGTGGCAGCCGGACCTGATGGTCCTCGACATCATGCTGCCCGGTTTCGACGGGCTGGAGGTGTGCCGCCGGGTGCAGGCGCAGCGCCCGGTGCCGGTGCTGATGCTGACGGCCCGGGACGACGAGACCGACATGCTGGTCGGGCTCGGGGTCGGGGCCGACGACTACATGACCAAGCCGTTCTCCATGCGGGAGCTGACGGCGCGGGTGCACGTGCTGCTGCGCCGGGTGGAGCGGGCGGCGCTCGCCGCCGTGACCCCGCGCAGCGGCATCCTGCGCCTGGGCGAGCTGGAGGTCGACCACGCGCAGCGCCGGGTGCGGGTGCGCGGCGAGGACGTGCACCTGACGCCCACCGAGTTCGACCTGCTGGTCTGCCTGGCGAACACCCCGCGCGCGGTGCTCTCGCGGGAGCAGCTGCTGGCCGAGGTGTGGGACTGGGCGGACGCCTCGGGCACCCGTACGGTCGACAGCCACATCAAGGCGCTGCGCCGGAAGATCGGCGCGGAGCGGATCCGCACGGTGCACGGCGTCGGGTACGCGCTGGAGACGCCCGCCCCGTGACCCCACCGCTGTACGGCGCCGGCGGCGGGATCGACGGTACGGGAGGCGGCGGCGCGGGCCGCCGGGAAGGGCATCGCGTGGACGAGCGGGGCGGCGGCCGTCGCGAGGAGACCCCCCGGAGCGGCGACCGGCCGCGGCCCGGCGCCGGGGGCGGGACCGACGGGCAGGTGAAGGCCCCGGCCCCGCGACGATCGGACGGACCAGCGGAGGACCGCTCCGGAGGCGCGGCCGGCGCGAGCGCGGGGGGCCACGCCCGGGACGCGGCCGGCGCGAGCGCGGAGGACCACGCCCGAGACGCAGCCGACGCAAGCCCGGACGACCGCCTCGCGCGCCTGCCCCGGCCCCGCCCGAAACGGCGCCCCCGCTACGCCGTCCTCCCGGGCACCGGCATCCGGCCCTTCGCCATCAAGATCTCCATCAAGGCCAAGCTCGGCACCCTCGTCGTCGTCTCCGTCTTCATCACCACCGGCCTCCTGCTGGTCGCCGTGCGCACCGAGACCGAGCTGCGCTTCATCACGGTCTTCTCGGTGATCGCCACCCTGCTCATCACCCAGTTCGTGGCGCACGGCCTGACGGCTCCGCTGGACGAGATGAGCACAGTGGCCAAGGGCATCTCGCACGGCGACTACACGCGGCGCGTCAGCGGCGCCGACCGCCGCGACGAGCTGGGCGACCTCGCCGCCACCATCAACCGGATGGCGGACGACCTGGAGGCGGTGGACCGGCACCGCAAGGAGCTGGTCGCCAACGTCTCGCACGAGCTGCGCACGCCCATCGCCGCGCTGCGCGCGGTGCTGGAGAACGTGGTGGACGGGGTGGTCGCGGCCGACCCCGAGATGATGCTGACGGCCCTGCGCCAGACCGAGCGGCTCGGCCGGCTCACGGAGACGCTGCTGGACCTGTCCCGGCTGGACAACGGCGTCGTGCCGCTCAAGGCGAGCCGCTTCGAGGTGTGGCCGTACCTCTCGGGCGTGCTGAAGGAGGCCAATCTGGCGGCCACGCAGCGGCGGCTGAGCTCCGGGTCCGGCCATCACACCCGTACGGACGTCCATCTGCACCTGGACGTCTTCCCGCCCGAGCTGACCGCCCACGCGGACCAGGAGCGGCTGCACCAGGTCGTCGCCAACCTCATCGACAACGCCGTCAAGCACAGCCCGCCGCACGGCCGGGTCACGGTCCGGGCCCGGCGCGGCACCCGGCCCGAGTCGCTGCTGCTGGAGGTCCAGGACGAGGGCCCGGGCATCCCGGAGCAGGAGCGGCACAAGGTTTTCGAGCGGTTCAACCGAGGCACGGTCGCCGCGCCCCACGGGCCGGGCAGCGACGGCGGTACGGGGCTCGGCCTGGCGATCGCCCGCTGGGCGGTCGATCTGCACGGCGGGCGCATAGGAGTGGCCGAATCGGCTCGGGGCTGTCTGATCCGGGTCAGCCTGCCGGGGATCGCGCGGGCGCGGGATTGACGCCGGGTTCAACGCGGCCGGCACGCGGTTGACGTAGGGTTCGAAGCAGGGAGAAGTGAAGTCGGAGCCATGGCGTCGCGATCCCCGGGTAGGGATCGCGGTGAGGACGGATCGTGTGCCCCGAGGAGCGGGCCATGCGGCCCGCCGCAGCGGAGCCAGGCTTGTTTCCCGCCATTTCGTACGGTGAAACCCCTCATCGGATGTGACGTGCGCGACGATGGCCCGCCCGGCCTGCACCTTCCGGCCAGGTAGGCGTAGCCTTGATTCCCGCTGTCCATCACCTTGTGAAGCGGAAGAGGGCGGTTCACGCCGTGTCGTCTCAGTCCCCCAGTAACGCGAGCATCTCCACCGACGAAGACGGGCAAGGGAAGAACCCTGCCGCGGCCTTCGGGGCCAATGAATGGCTCGTGGACGAGATCTACCAGCAGTACCTCCAGGACCCGAATTCCGTCGACCGCGCCTGGTGGGACTTCTTCGCCGACTACAAGCCGGGCACCCCCGGCGCGGCGGACAAGCCCGCGGTCGCGGGGGCCGCGGCGCCCACGCCGCCCACCGCCACCCGGACCGCTCCGGCCGCCGCGCCGGCGAAGCCCGCCGCGCCCGCGGCGCCGGCCCAGCAGGCTCCCGCCGCGCCCGCCAAGCCGGCGGCCGCCGCCCCGGCACCCCCGAAGGCCGCCGCGCCGGCTCCGGCCGCGGCGAAGGCCAAGGCGCCCGCCGCCGAGGGCACGGCGGCCGAGGCCCCCGTCGGCCCCGAGTACGTGACGCTGCGCGGCCCCTCCGCCGCCGTCGCGAAGAACATGAACGCCTCGCTGGAGCTGCCCACGGCCACGTCCGTGCGCGCCGTCCCGGTGAAGCTGCTCTTCGACAACCGCATCGTCATCAACAACCACCTCAAGCGGGCGCGCGGCGGCAAGATCTCCTTCACGCACCTCATCGGGTACGCGATGGTGCAGGCGCTCAAGGTCATGCCGTCGATGAACTACTCCTACACGGAGAAGGACGGCAAGCCGACCCTGGTCAAGCCGGAGCACGTCAACTTCGGTCTGGCCATCGACCTGGTGAAGCCGAACGGTGACCGCCAGCTGGTCGTCGCGGGCATCAAGAAGGCCGAGACGCTCAACTTCTTCGAGTTCTGGCAGGCGTACGAGGACGTCGTCCGCCGCGCCCGGAACAACAAGCTGACGATGGACGACTTCACCGGCGTCACGGTCTCCCTGACCAACCCCGGCGGCCTGGGCACCGTGCACTCGGTGCCGCGGCTGATGCCCGGTCAGTCGGTCATCATGGGCGTCGGTTCGATGGACTACCCCGCCGAGTTCCAGGGCACCTCGCAGGACACCCTGAACAAGCTGGGCATCTCCAAGGTCATGACGCTGACGTCGACCTACGACCACCGTGTCATCCAGGGCGCCGCGTCCGGCGAGTTCCTGCGGATCGTCAGCCAACTGCTGCTCGGCGAGAACGAGTTCTACGACGAGATCTTCAAGTCGCTGCGGATCCCCTACGAGCCGGTCCGCTGGCTCAAGGACATCGACGCCTCGCACGACGAGGACGTCACCAAGCCCGCCCGGGTCTTCGAGCTGATCCACTCCTACCGGGTGCGCGGCCATGTCATGGCCGACACCGACCCGTTGGAGTACCGCCAGCGCAAGCACCCCGACCTGGACATCACCGAGCACGGGCTCACGCTGTGGGACCTGGAGCGGGAGTTCGCGGTCGGCGGCTTCGCCGGCAAGTCCATGATGAAGCTGCGCGACATCCTCGGCGTGCTGCGCGACTCGTACTGCCGCACCACCGGCATCGAGTTCATGCACATCCAGGACCCGAAGCAGCGCAAGTGGATCCAGGACCGCATCGAGCGCGGCGCCCACGCCAAGCCGGAGCGCGAGGAGCAGCTGCGGATCCTGCGCAGGCTGAACGCGGCCGAGGCGTTCGAAACGTTCCTCCAGACCAAGTACGTCGGCCAGAAGCGGTTCTCGCTGGAGGGCGGCGAGTCCGTCATCCCGCTGCTCGACGCGGTCATCGACGCCGCCGCCGAGTCGCGTCTCGACGAGGTCGTCATCGGCATGGCCCACCGCGGCCGCCTGAACGTCCTCGCCAACATCGTGGGCAAGTCGTACGCCCAGATCTTCCGCGAGTTCGAGGGCAACCTCGACCCGAAGTCGATGCACGGCTCCGGCGACGTGAAGTACCACCTGGGCGCCGAGGGCGTCTTCACCGGCCTGGACGGCGAGCAGATCAAGGTCTCGCTGACCGCCAACCCCTCGCACCTGGAGGCGGTGGACCCGGTCCTGGAGGGCGTGGTCCGCGCCAAGCAGGACATCATCAACAAGGGCGGCACGGACTTCACGGTCCTGCCGCTCGCGCTGCACGGCGACGCGGCCTTCGCCGGCCAGGGCGTCGTCGCCGAGACGCTGAACATGTCGCAACTGCGCGGCTACCGCACCGGCGGCACGGTCCACGTCGTGATCAACAACCAGGTCGGCTTCACCGCCGCCCCGGAGTCCTCGCGGTCGTCCATGTACGCGACCGACGTGGCCCGCATGATCGAGGCGCCGGTCTTCCACGTGAACGGTGACGACCCGGAGGCCGTGGTCCGGGTCGGCCGGCTCGCCTTCGAGTTCCGCCAGGCGTTCAACAAGGACGTCGTGATCGACCTCATCTGCTACCGCCGCCGCGGTCACAACGAGGGCGACAACCCGCAGTTCACCAACCCGCAGATGTACAACCTGATCGACAAGAAGCGCTCGGTGCGCAAGCTGTACACCGAGTCGCTGATCGGCCGTGGCGACATCACGCTGGAAGAGGCGGAGCAGGCGCTCCAGGACTTCCAGGGCCAGCTGGAGAAGGTGTTCGCCGAGGTCCGCGAGGCCACCTCGCAGCCCGCTCCGGCGCACGTCCCGGACGCGCAGGCCGAGTTCCCGGTCGCCGTCACGACCGCCGTCTCCCAGGAGGTCGTCAAGCGGATCGCCGAGTCCCAGGTCAACCTGCCGGACTCGGTCACCGTCCACCCGCGGCTGCTGCCGCAGCTCCAGCGCCGCGCGGCGTCGGTGGACGACGGCTCGATCGACTGGGGCATGGGCGAGACCCTCGCCATCGGCTCGCTGCTGATGGAGGGCACCCCGGTCCGGCTCTCGGGCCAGGACACCCGCCGCGGCACGTTCGGCCAGCGCCACGCGGTCCTGGTCGACCAGGAGAAGGGCGAGGACTACACCCCGCTCCAGTACCTGAGCGAGGACCAGGCCCGCTACAACGTCTACGACTCGCTGCTCAGCGAGTACGCGGCGATGGGCTTCGAGTACGGCTACTCGCTCGCCAGGCCGAACGCGCTGGTGATGTGGGAGGCCCAGTTCGGTGACTTCGTCAACGGCGCGCAGACCGTCGTCGACGAGTTCATCTCCTCGGCCGAGCAGAAGTGGGGCCAGACCTCCGGCGTCACACTGCTCCTGCCGCACGGCTACGAGGGCCAGGGCCCGG
Source organism: Streptomyces hebeiensis (assembly GCF_052983195.1). Classification (NCBI taxonomy): domain Bacteria; kingdom Bacillati; phylum Actinomycetota; class Actinomycetes; order Kitasatosporales; family Streptomycetaceae; genus Streptomyces; species Streptomyces hebeiensis. The sequence continues at coordinate 5,474,289 of NZ_CM129812.1, read as the reverse complement.
ACCACTCGTCCGCCCGCCCGGAGCGCTTCCTCCAGATGTGCGCGCAGAACAACATGACGGTCGCCATGCCGACGCTGCCGTCGAACTACTTCCACCTGCTGCGCTGGCAGGTGCACAACCCGCACCACAAGCCGCTCGTCGTCTTCACCCCGAAGTCGATGCTGCGTCTGAAGGCCGCGGCGTCCAAGGCGGAGGAGTTCACCAGCGGCGGCTTCCGCCCGGTGATCGGGGACGCCGACGTGGACCCGGCCGCGGTCCGCAAGGTCGTCTTCTGCTCGGGCAAGGTCTACTACGACCTGGCGGCCGAGCGGGCCAAGCGCGGCGCCACGGACACCGCCATCCTGCGGCTGGAGCGGCTCTACCCGCTGCCGGGCGCGGAGCTCCAGGCGGAGATCGCCAAGTTCCCGAACGCCGAGAAGTACCTGTGGGCCCAGGAGGAGCCGGCGAACCAGGGTGCCTGGCCGTTCATCGCGCTCAACCTGATCGACCACCTGGACCTCGCGGTCGGCGCGGACATCCCGCACGGCGAGCGGCTGCGGCGCATCTCGCGCCCGCACTCGTCCTCGCCTGCGGTCGGCTCGGCCAAGCGCCACCAGGCGGAGCAGCAGCAGCTGGTGAACGAGGTCTTCGAGGCCTGACCGGCCGGACCTGTTCCGTACGTACGGCCGGAGGGCCCGGTGTCGCGCACGTTGTGCGCGACACCGGGCCCTCCTCCTTTCAGATGATCTGGGGCTCGAAGTCCCAGTACGGGCGGTTGCGGGAGCGGGCCGTGACCGTGTGCGTGTGCTGCGGGCCCAGCGTGGCCGCCAGGTCGTCCAGCGCCTCCCGCTCGACCTTCTCCGCCCGCCGGCTCTCCCGCAGCCCCCGCAGGTCCGCCGCGTGGGCGATCCGCGCGGAGAGCGTCAGGGGGTGGGTCCGGCCCAGGGACTCGGTGGCGCGGGTGATGGTGTCACCGGTGAGCTCGGCGGCGCCCTCCGGGTCGCCCACGATGTTCCGCAGGGCCGAGGCGTTGACGGCGCAGCCCAGCGTCCAGGGGTGGTCCCGGCCCACGGCCCCGGTCATGTCGCCCAGGGCCTGTTCGATCAGGGCGTGGGCCTGCTCCCGCTCCCCCACGTTGCGCAGGACCAGCGCGTGGTTGGCGCGGGTGCCCGCCACGTACGGGTGGTCCTCGCCCAGCATGCCCAGATAGCCGTGGACCACCCGGTCGCTCATCTCCAGGGCCCGGTCGACATCGCCGTGCTCCCGGGCGAAACAGCTCAGGCTCGCCGCGAACATCATGGTCAGCGGGTCGTGCTCGCCGAGGACCCGCTCGCAGCTCTCCAGGATCTGGGTGAACAGCGCGGCGGCCCGGCCGCGCTCGCCCGAGCGTTGGTGGCACAGCGCCAGGTTGTGCTCGGCGCGCAGCGTCTGGGGGTTGTCCCGGCCCAGCACGATCCGGTGCACCCGCACGCTCTGCGACTGGAGGGACTCGGCCTCGCTGTAGCGGCCGAGCAGCCGCAGGTCCGTCGCGTAGTTGAGCTCCGAGAAGAGGGTCCAGCTGTGCCGCGGGCGCAGCAGCTGCCGCCGGGCCTCCAGGGTGCGCCGGTTGAGCTCCAGGGAGTCCTCGTAGCGGCCGAGCAGCCGCAGCGAGATGGCCAGGTTGTTCTGCGCGTTGAGGGTGCGGGAGTCCTGGTCGCCCAGCAGTTCCCGGTAACTGGCCAGGGTCCACTCGGAGATGTCGAACGCCTCGCGGTACCGGCCGAGCCCGCGCAGGTCGGCGGCGAGCCCGCCGGCGGCCCGCAGGTGTTCCAGGTCCTTGGGCCCGCGCTCGGCGCGCAGGTGCTCCACCGCGGCGCGTTCGATGGCTTCCGTACCGGCGTAGTCGCCGACGGCGCGCATCACGTTGGCGTAGTGGTAGCTCAGGTCCCAGATCCGGGAGTGGGTCTCGCCGAGGATCCGGCGCCACGCAGCCAGGGCGCGCCGGCCGAGCTTGATGCCCGCCTGGTACTCGCCCGACAGGTACATGTACCGCAGGCAGTTCAGGACCAGCGTGTGCATCGCGGGGTCGGTGGACTCCAGCACCTCGGCCCACTTCAGGTGCGGGGTGATCTCCGCGTAGCGGGGCCAGAGCCGGGTGTCGGTGGGGCGCCCCGGGTCCGCGGCGACGAGCGCCCCGCGCACCACCTCGATGAACTCGCGGTGGTCCCGCTCCGGCATGTCCTGGTGCACGATCTGGTGGACCATGCGGTGCATGTAGAGGGTGTCGCCGGCGGCCCCGGCGGCGCCCGTGTCCCCGAGTGTGTCGTGGACCTCGCGCTCGCCGACCCCGGCGGCGCGGACGACGGCGTACTGGCGCAGCTTGTTGATGGCGCGCGCCCAGCGCACCGGGTCGTCCACCAGTCCGCGCAGCTTCTCGGGGAGCCGCTCGGGCGGCAGGTCCCGCACCAGCCGTACGGGGATGGCGCCGGGCGCGAAGAACGTGCACAGCCGGAGCAGGTCGACGGATTCGGGGACGGTCTCGCGGAGTTTGTTCAGGAGTATCGACCAGCCGGTCTGGAAGGCGAGCGGGAAGTCGGCGGAGACCCGGACGACGTCCTGGTCGATGCCGTCCGCGAGCAGGTCGATGTACTCCTCGACCGACATGTCCGAGTCGTTGAGCCAGCCGGCGGTCTGGTCCAGCAGCAGTGGCAGGTCCTCCAGGGCGATCGCGAGCCGGTTCGCCTCGTCGTGGGTCAGGCGCGGGGCGCGGCGGCGTACGAACGCGACGGACTCGTCACGGTCGTACACCCGCACCTCGACCAGGCTGCTGTTGTGCTCGCTCCACTCCGGGTTGCGCGAGGTGATCAGTACGTGGCCGGGTCCGGTGGGCACCAGGTCCCAGATGTCCTCGGGGTCGTCGGCGCCGTCGAGGACCAGCAGCCAGCGGGCGTACGGGTCGCCCCTGCGCAGCGCGTCCCGCGCGGCGCGCAGCCGTTCGCCGTACTCGGCGCCGGTGGACAGGCCGAGCGCCGGGGCGAGTTCGGCGAGCCGCTGCCGGCAGGTGACGCGCTTGTCGGCGGAGACCCACCACACGACGTCGTACTCCGCGCCGAAGCGGTACACGTACTCGGCGGCCAGCTGGGTCTTGCCCACGCCCGACATGCCGTGCAGGGTCACCACCCCGGCGCCGCGGCCGGCCTGGAGGAGGGCGTGGTACGCCTCGTCGAGCAGCCGCTCGCGGCCGGTGAAGCGGGTGTTGCGCCGGGGCACACCGCCCCACACGTCGGGCGTGTCGGCCGGGTAGCGCGGGCCGCGGCGCGTGTCCTCGGTGTCGGGCAGCGGCTCGACGGGCAGGCCGAGCCGGGTGAGCACCCGCCGCTCGGCCTCGGCCTCGCCGACCGTGGTGAGGTCGGCGGCGGCGAAGACGGCGGTGGCCGCGGGCAGCGCGGAGGTGGTGACGGTGACGGCGGCGAACCGGCCGGCGTGGGAGGCGACCACCCCCCGCAGGGCCCTGTTCCACTCCTCGTAGCCGCGCGGCCCGAGTTGGAAGTACCAGTCGCTCAGGACGACGAGGATCGGTCCCGGCGCGAGCAGCAGGTCCTGGAAGGACTCCTCCAGCGGGATCTCCACCGGCGGGTCCCAGCGCTGGTAGGAGACCGTGTGTCCGCGCCGCTCCAGCCGGTCACCGATCCAGGCCGCCCAGGCGCGGTTGAAACCGGCGAAGCTGATGGTGACGGTCTGTGGCACGGTCTTGGCAACTGGCTTGCGCTCTGCGGGCATTCGACCGTTCTCCCTGCGTCGTCATACGCCTTTTAACATACCCGTGAGCCCCACGGATCGACCCTCACACGCGCCCGCGTCACGTTCTGTTACGCATCCGTGCCGCGCGACGCTCCGCTTCCCGCGTGTGTGGTGTCACGCTCCGTGGCGAAGCCCGGTGGGTGCCGGTCGCCATTTTCGCCCATGGGGCGTCAGGAGCCGTTGCGTTGGCACCAGATGGTCCGGGCGGTGCGTACGTAGGCCGCCGCGCGGGCCAGCTGGCCGGGCGGCGGGGGGCTCTCGGCGAGCCGGTGGTAGACCGCGATCATCTCGTTCACCAGCGTCCGGCCCTCGGTGGTCAGCGCGCCGGACCCGGCCAGTACCGGGAGGACGGCGCCGACCTGTTCGCGGCAGCGGGCGTGCTCGGCCCAGGCCGGGTCACGGTGGGCCGGACGGTCCGCGCCGAGCGCGAAGCGCTGCCAGTAGTCGGCCAGCGCGAGGTGGGAGTAGGCGCCTTGGAGCAGCCCGTCGAACGGCCTCGGGTCGGGACGCCAGGGTGCGAAGTGCCGGGGTGTGGCGTCCTCGTGGTGCAGGGGCGTGAGGGCGGCGAGCGCGGCGAGCTTGGCGTGCTGGAGTTCGTGCACGAGGGTGGAGGCGAGGAAGGCGGGGGTGGCGGGCCGGCTGCTGAGCACCGCGCCGAACGCCTCCCGGCGGGTGCCGCTGCAGTGTGCCGGTCCGTCGCCGGTGGGGGACGACCCGGGCGGCGGGGACAGCGGGACGAGACAGCGCAGGAGGGCGGCGGCCTCCTGGGCTCGGTGTGCCCCGCCGATCCGCAGGAGGGGCTCCACGCCGGCCCAGGACCGCTCCCAGGCGGCCAGGGCCTCGTCGTCCAGCCGGGTGGCGGCGGACAGTCCGTGCCGTTCCAGGCCGGTGCCCGCGGTGCGGTGCGGGTCGAAGTCGTCCAGCACCACGGGGGTGGCGCCGGGCAGCAGGGAGGGCAGGGTGCGGACGGGCTGCCAGCGCCGGTCGCCGGAACACGTCCCGTGCGGGAGCCTTTCGTGGACGAGTACGGAGACGGGGCGGGCGCCACCCTGGCACAACGTCAGTTCCGTACCGTCGAAGGACAGGTCGACGGGGACCGGGACACGCGAGCCGGGATCGGTGCGCAGCGCGCCCAGGCCGGGCAGGGCCAGGAGCCCGTCGTGGGCGGCGAGGCGGGCGTGGAAGGGCAGGCGGGCGCGGAGGGCCGCGACCGCCGCGAGCGCGCCGAAGTGGTCGAGGTCGTGGCGCAGGTCCGGTCCGGCGGCCGGTGTGGTGAGGCCGCGCAGACAGCGTTCGGCCCAGGGGCCCGCCAGCGGGTAGAGCAGGACGGTGCGCACGGCGGCCCGGTCGGCGCGTTCGGCGGCCTCCAGCAGCGCCCAGTTCTCCCGCAGCCGCGCGAGCGCGCCGGGCGGCAGCCGGCGCGGGTCCCGGGGGCCGGCCTCCGCCGCGTCGAGCAGGGCGCGCAGCAGGAGGAGACGGCGGGTGTGCTGGTCGCGTACGAGGAGGGCGAGGGCCTCGTCGCCGCCCTGGGTGCGGCCCAGTTCGCGCAGGATCCGCCCGGGGACGGCGTCGGCCGGGGGAGCGGGCGCGGGGCTCACCGGGCACCTCCGCCGAGCGCGGTGTCGAGCGCGGCGGCCACATGGCGCACCAGGCGGTCGAGGTCGGCGCAGTAGACGGACGGGTGGCCGAACCCGTGTCCGGCGCGGTAGCGGTGGGCGTAGTGCCCGCCGCCGCAGACGGTCAGCAGCGGGCAGGCCCGGCAGGTGGCGGCGAGTGCCCCGGCCCCGGCCTGCCGGGCGGCTATCCCCGGGTGGCGCAGGGCGTCGTCGAAGGTGTGGTGGAAGACGTCGAGCCCGGTCGCGGCGGCCGTGTCGTAGGCGGACTTCAGCGAGTCCACCTGCTCGATGGAGCCGTCGGTCTCCACCACGACGGCGTTGACCGGGTCGAGTCCGAGGGATTCGGTGGCGCCCGGCAGCCCCAGCAGCAGGGCGACACACTCCTCGAAGAGCCGGACCCGTACCTCCCTGCGGCCCGCCCGCCACCACCGGTCGAACACGGCGCACAGCCAGTCCCCGTACGGTGTGGTCCGCCCGGCGCCCGGAGTGTGGCGGCCGGGGTCGCCGCCGGGCAGGCCGGGCGGCGGGGCGGTCCAGTTGCCGTGCGGGAGCAGCAGGTCGAGGGCGGGCGGGCGGAGCGCGAGCAGCGACTCGTACAGCTCGACGGGGTCGGTGCGCGGGTCGACGACGGTGAGGATCCCCGCGTACGCCTCCGGGTGGCGCGCGGCGAGCAGCCGGGCGCCGCGCGCGGCGGCGGGCCAGGAGGGGCGGCCCGCGTGGTCGGTACGCAGGGCGTTGTGGGCGGGCAGGCCGCCGTCGAGGCTGATGCCGACGCGGACGCCGTACCGGGCGAGGACGGCGGCCCGGTGCTCGGTGAGCAGGGTGGCGTTGGTCTGGACGGTGGCGTGGACGGCGCGGCCGGGGCCGACCCGGTCCCGTACGAGCGCGGCGAACCGGCCGAGCCGTTCGGCGCCCACGAGCAGGGGCTCCCCGCCGTGCAGGACGAGGGAGAGCGCGTCGAGCCCGTGTGCGGCGGCGTGTTCGGCGATCCGGTCAGCCGTGCGGTCCAGGACGGCCGGCGAGGCGGTGGCGGGCCGGGTGCGCCAGGTGTGGTCGGGGCCCGCGTAGAGGTAGCAGTAACGGCAGGCGAGGTTGCAGCGGCCGTGCGCCTTGACGATGAACTGCCCGAAGGGGACGGGGGCGGCCCCCGGTACCCGCGGTACGACCGCTGTTCCCGGCGTCCCCGCACCCGGGCCTTGCGCGGGCGGAATCGCCTGTCGAGACACTCGGCACCCCCATGCGCGCACGGACCGGCCGACGGCGTGTTTCCCGGTCGGGCCGGGGAGGCAAACGCGTGCGGAGGGATGTTGTCCGGTTCGACGGGCGTCCGGGGCCGAACTGGGCTTGATCCTTACGAGCGGCCCGGGGGCGTGCGGGGGCGGGCAGTGGGCGGTACGCGAGGTGGTACGGGCCGGGTCCGTACGCGCGTTGTCACACGGGTTTTGTGTCCGGTGTCGCGTTGAAGGTCGCCTTCGGGACCGTGTTCGGGATCGCGTCCGGGATCGCGTCCGGGATCGCGTTCGGGATCGCGTTCGGTGGGCTCAGAACGCGTTGTTGAAGCCCCAGAGCATTTCCCTGGGCTGCTCGGCCCGGGCCCGCAACTCCGCCACCACCTCGGCGAGTACGGGGTGGTCCAGTGTGCGCAGTGTCGCCAGGTCCAGCTCCAGCAGGTCGGGCAACGGCCCGGTGTCACCGGCCGGCACCGGCGCGCCGGCCGGGACGCCGGGGCCCTCGGCCGCGTCCGGTTTGTCCGGGGCCCCGGCCCCCTCGCGTACGTCGCCACTCATCGCGTCCCACGCCTCCCCGTCGTGTCCCTGTCCGCTCCCGTGCCCGGCCGGTGCCGTCGGACGGCGCCCGGCCCCGTACGGCCCGGTGTCGTTCCGTCGGGCACCGTCCGGCCCCTCAGCGGTCCAGCTCGGCCAGGCGCTTCCTGGTCTCGCTCGCCGCCTCGCCGCCGCCGTCCGGCAGTCTGCTCCATTCCGTACGCGCCGCCCGGTACGCCTCGCGAGCGGCCCGGGGGCGGCCCGCGTCCTCGTACGTCATTCCCCGCCAGTGGTGCGCGGCGGCGCGCAGCGCGACCGCTTCCACCCGCCGCGCCGGACTCGCCTGACTGCCCTCGTCCGCCTCCACCTGCCGCGCCGCGTCCGCCGCGTCGCGGAACGCCTCGCCCGCGTCGTCCAGCCGGGCCGGCCGGTGCAGGGCGCGGGACGCCTCCAGGTGGGCGCGGCCCAGCTCCAGCCAGCAGCGCGCCGCCGTCAGCGGCTCCCGCGCCTCCTGGGCCGCCAGCCCGAACAGGTGCTCGGCCTCGCGCAGGTCGACCCGGTCCCCCGCCAGCCGGTGCCGCGCCATCAGCGCCTGGCCGAGCATCAGCAGCCGTCCCGCCAGCCGGACCTGGCCGGGTGGCGTCTCCGTACGGCAGTCGCGCAGCACCCGGACCGCCGAGCCGAGGAACGGCTCGCCGTCCGGCGCCGTCGCCCGGCGCAGCAGCGTCCGGCCCCACTCCTCCAGCAGGTCCGCGTGCGCGCGGGTGTCGCGGGCCGTGCCGCGCGTCGCCTGGGCGAAGAACTCGGCGGCCTCCTCCAACTCCGCCGTGTCGCCCGAGCGTTCGTACCGGGCGAGCCTGACCCGGCCGGCCCTGATCCGCAGCGCGGCGAGCTGCCGGTCGTCGCGGACGGTCGCGAGCGCCTGCGCGACCAGGGTCGCCGCCTCCTCCAGGCCGCCCTCGCCCGAGCGCAGCAGCGCGTCCACGAGGTCCAGCAGGATGCGGGCCTGCGTGCCGACGGTGTGGCCACCGGCGCCCGGCGCCATCGCCGTGCGCAGCGAACGCGCCGCCTGGCCCGCGTACACCTGCGCCTGTTCCGGATCGCTGGTGGCGCTCGACAGCCGCAGCAGCGTGCGGCCGTGGGCGAGCGGCAGCCCGGCGGGCCGGTTCTCCTGGTCGGGCCAGACGTCGGCGAACGCCTCCAGCATGCCGATCGCCCCCTGGAGCAGCGCGCTGTCCCCGCCGAGGCGCCACTGCGACTCCAGCGCGCGCACCCGCTCCAGTGTCAGCCGCAGCGCCTCGCCGGGGTCGAGGCCGGGCGCCGCGCAGGCGACCGTGTACTCGCGGTCCGCGCGGCGCAGCAGCTCCAGGGCACCGCGCCGGTCGCCGTGCCCGCGCCGGTCGTCGGCCGCCGCGTGCAGCACCTTCGCCAGCACCGCCCGTTCCCGTACGGCCCGGGGATGGGCCGTGGCGCGCTCGGCCGCGCGCCGGGCGTCGAGCAGCAGCTCGCCGCCGCCCTGGACCTCCCACAGCCGCAACAGGCAGCGGGCGAACTCCGACCACAGCTCCGGGTCGCTGCCGCCGCCCGGCCGCTCGCGCTCGGTGGCACCCCGCAGCAGCTGGACCGCGTCGATCAGATACTGCACCATGCCGTCCGACTCGAACCGGCGCACGAGGGCGCGGGCGCTGCCCACCGCCTCGTGCGTGGCCGGTCCGGGAAGCCCGCGCGCGCCCCGGTCGCCGTACGGCGCGAACTGCTCCGGCAGCGGCATGAAGCGTTCCAGCACGCGGGCGGCGACCTCGGCGAAGGGGTGCGGGACCCGCGGTCCCCGGGCGCCGTACCGGCCGAGCGGGCCGTGCTCACCGAACAGCCCGCGCTCGCCGATGGCGTCGGCCGCGCCGTGCGCGCCCTCGTCACCCTCGTCGCCGTCGTCCCCTCCGTCACCGTCGTCGCCGAGCGCGACGCCGCCCGCGCCGCCGAACGTCCCGCCGTGCGCCGAGCCGTTCGAGGAGAGCGGACCGTGGCTCGCGTCGCCCAGCTGCGCCAGCGCCAAGGCGGGGAAGTTGGGCCCGCCCCGGCCGAAGTGCTGCTCTATGTACTCCGAACAGTGCTTGAGGACCAGCATCGCCTCGTCGCGGCCGAGCGGTCCGAGCAGCGCCTCCTGCACGCCCGGCGCGAACTCGTACCACGGCCCGTCGTCCGTCCCGTCCCCGTCGCCCTTGCTCCGTGTCAGCAACCCGCTGAGCAGCACCTCGGCCAGCTCGGAGGGGCCGGAGTCGGGCAGCATCGTGCGCTGTACGAGCTGCATCACCGGCAGGTACAGCGGCGCCGCCGCGAGGTAGACGGCCAGCCGGCCGGCCACCGGCGAGGCCGCCGAGCGGAACCTGCTCACGAGCTGGAGCGAGGACATCCGCTCGCCCACGCGCGGCGCGGGCGCCGGCGGCTGGTCGGCGCGCACCCAGCCGACCGCTCCGGAGATCCGGCCCGCGCCCGTGCCGGAGAGCAGCCGGGCCCAGGCGCCGAGCGCGCCCTCGACGGGCGGCAGGACGGGGACGGCGAGCGCGCCCGGATGGTGGGCGGGCGCGCCGGTGCCCTCGCCGGTCACCTTGAGCACCGTCGCGCCGGTGAGCCCCTCTCCGCGCGAGAGCACCCCGTAGGTGACGGGCAGCCGGGTGCGGTTCCACATCCGCTGGGGCAGCGGCTGGAGCACGGCGGTCGGTCCCTGGCGGCCGAGCAGGTGCAGCAGCCGGTGCGCCTGCCCGGTGTGCCAGAGCGGGCCGGCGCAGTCGCTGACGACGACGGTGACCCGGCGTCCGGTGGGGTCGCTGAGCCGGTCGGCGGAGATCAGCGGCGCGGCGGCCGGGTCGGCGCTCCGGCTCACGGCGGGCTCCCCGTCCGGCCCCTCGTGCAGATAGCGCACCTGCATGTCCCGGAAGGCGCCCAATTGGCCGAAAACTTGCTGCAGTTCGTCGAACAGCCGCTCCCAGACACGCATGGAGGACGAGGCGTCCAGCACGATCTGGAGCACCGCCTCGCCCCGCGCCGCGCCCCGGAAGACCGGGATGATCAGCCCGCCGGCCCGGGCGCTCCGGTCGACCGTCGCCACCTCGTCGAGGCTGCGGCGCAGGGGCGGGGCGGCCGGCCGGTAGCGCTGGACCGGGCGCAGGGCCCGCTGGAGTTCGAGCGGGGCGGGCAGCGCGGGGGCCGCGGGCACGCCGACGGTGACCGGCGCGGGGCCGCCGACGCGGGTACGAACCGCCTGGTGACGCGGTACGGGATGGAGAGCGACCCGGCGGTCCTCGCCCGGGTCCGGTCGCTGCGCTGGCTTGTCCACCGGCTCGGCCTCCTCCGTACGGTGGGGACCGGCGGCCGGTGTGACGTCCGTCCGGCCGGGGCCCCCTCGCTCCGTCCCGGCGCGCGGCGGTGCGCCGGTCTCGTCGCCCCGCTGCTCCGGCCGCCGCCCACCGCCGGTCCACCGGGCCAGCCAGAGGGCGTCGCAGAGCTGCTCGGCGTCGGGGTCGAGGCCGGCTTCGCGCAGCCGTGCGACGAGCGCGCTCAACAGGGCACGGTCGTACGGTATCGGCTCGCCCGCCGCGGCGCCCGGGTCCGCGCCACCGGATGGCCGAGACGGACCGTATGCCGGGGGCCCGTCCTCCTGGCGAGCGCGCGCGGGGGCCGGGCCGTCCCTCCGTGGATCGCGCGGGCGCGCCAGGTCCTCCCGCGGGTCGCGCGGGCGGGCGGGGTCCGCCTGTGGGTCGCGCGGACGGGCGGGGTCCGCTCCCGGCTCCCGCCCGCGCGCCCCGGCGCCCGGCCGGCCGGCCGGTTCGGGAGCGGACCCCTTGGGGGAGGGCCCGCGTCCAGGCTCCGGCGCTTCGCGTCCAGGCTCCGGCGCTTCGTCGTCCGGCCCGTGTCGTGCCGTGACCTCGGGCATCGCGCGTCACCTCGGCCGGTCGAGTCGCTGGATGAGCAGGTCGGCGAGGCGGTCGCGGCCCGCCGGGGCGGCCGCGCCGGTGAGGTAGATGGCGTTCAACAGCTGGTCGGTGGAGATCAGTTCGCTGCGGGAGCGCTCCAGGAAGTGGATGATGAGGTCGTCGCCCGCGCGGGCCGCCTCGTCGCCGAGATGGGCCCGTACGAACGCGGCCAGCCGCTGCCGGTCGGGGCGGCCCAGCTCCAGGTGGATGCAGCGGCGCATCAGGGGCGCGGGGAAGTCGCGCTCTCCGTTGCTGGTCAGAACGACGAAGGGGAAGGCCGTGCACTGCACCCGGCCGCCCCGGATCCGCGCCTTCGTACCGTCGTGCGTGAGCACCTCCGCCACGCCGTCCGGCAGCCGGTCCGCGATCCGTTCCAGCTCCGGAATGGCGAACTCGCCTTCCTCCAGCACGTTCAGCAGGTCGTTCGGCAGATCGATGTCGCTCTTGTCCATCTCGTCGATCAGCAGCACCCGGGGCTCTTGAGAGGGCAGCAGCGCGGTACCGAGCGGGCCGAGCCGGATGTAGCTGCCGATGCCCGTCGACGGGTCCTGCGGCTCGGCGCCGGCCGCGGCACCGTGCGCGGCGATCTGCACGTCCTGGAGGCGGGCTATCGCGTCGTAGTGGTACAGCCCGTCCTGGAGGGTCGACCGGCTGACGATGGGCCAGCGCAGCACCCGGCCCAGCCCCAGTTCGTGCGCGACCGAGTGGGCGAGGGTGCTCTTGCCCGCCCCCGGACTGCCCGTGACCAGCAGCGGACGCCGCAGGTAGAGCGCGGCGTTGACCATTTCCAGCTCTTCGGCGCCGGGGCGGTGCAGCTCGGCCTCGTGCCGGTAACCGCCCAGCCGCCGGTCGGCGGAGCCGTCGCCGTCACCGCCGCGCACCGAGCCGTCCGGACAGACCTCGCTCCGGTTCGCGAAGTCCCGCCAGGGCGGCGGCGGGGGCAGCTGGGTGATGCCGTCGTGCGGTTCACCGGCGCCTCGGTAGATGAGCCACTCGCCCGGTTCGCTCATAGCGCGTTCCTCGTCTCGTCCGCGGTGATCAGGTACCGGAGGGGCGGGAGATGCGGGGGATGCGAAAAGTACGGAACGTGCCGCGGGTACTGCCGCGGGTACGAGGGACCGTGCCGTACGACGCGGCGCCGGGCGCGCGTACCCGCCGGCCCGGTCGTGACACCCGGCAGGCCGCTGCCGGCACCCGCCGGCGGGGCCACGGCAGCAGGCCGTCCGCCCACGCCGCCCGACGGACCGGTCACACCGCCCGGCCGTCCGCTCACGGCACCCGGCAGGCCGGTCATGGTGCCTCCAGCAACTGGCCGGAACCGGGCAGCGGGTGGTGCGGATCGTCGTAGAACAGCGCCACCCCCTCGGACCAGTACATCTCCGCACGGCCCGAGCGCACGCCCTGCCTCAGCTCGTGGATCTTGCGCGGCAGCTGGTCCGCGGTCCGCGCCTCGGCGACGGTGTCGGCCGCCCGCCGGTGGAAATCGGCGCACACCGCCTCGGGGCGGTCCTTGCCCCGGCGCAGCAGGGCGATGTGGAAGCCGCCGCGCACCACGCGGGCGAGTCCGGCCGATGTCTCACCGTCGGTCCGGTCGCCGTACCGGCAGAGCACGGGCACCGTCTCGTACGCCAGGGCCCGCAGCTCCTCCTCCGTCGGGACGGGTACCCGCAATCCGTCCTCGCAGTCCACGACGGCGGCGCGGACGGCGGCGGTGGTGGCGCGCGTCCAGCGCGCCATGCGCTCGCGGGTGTCGTCCTCGGTCAGCGGTGGCTCGTGGTCGGAACGGCGCACGACGACCGGGCGGGTGACGCCGAGCGGCGGCTCGTCGGGCGCCAGCTGCCAGCGGTCGACGGCCATCCCGAGCTGGGACTGGACCACGGCGACCTGGAGGACGGCCGGGCTGTCCGGCTCGTCGCAGCGCCGGAACGCCTCGGTCAGCGACGCCGTGAGCCGGGCCGGCAGGGCGTGGCCCGGGGTGCCCCGGCTGTCCTCGCCGACGGGCTGCACCTCACCGGTGTGCCGGGCGACGCCGACCCGCCAGTCGTAGCTGTCCCGCTCCCAGCCGCGTGGCTCCAGCTCCAGCAGGACGAAGGGCGCCTCGCCGTCCGCGGGCCGCTCCCCGTACGCGGGCGCCGCGCGCCGCTGCTCCCGGTCGGTCCGCAGCCGGGCGGCGGCCCACAGCCGGGTGATCTCGTTGCGGAACTCCCGGGAGAGACCGTCGTCGGCGACCCGCTTCACCCACTCCCACAGCTCCTCCTCCGCCTCCGGGGTGGAGGGGGTGACATAGGGGCGCTCGGCGGCGATGACGCTCATGCAATAGCGCAGCAGCAGTTCGAGCGCGGCCTCGCCGCCCCTCGTCTCGTAGAGCGCGCCGAGCCCGTCGCGCCAGCCGCGCGGCGCCGGGTAGCGCTCGACCGAGTGGACGCCCGGCAGCCGGACGAGCAGGTCGAGCAGCCCGCGCGTGGAGACCGGCGGCGGCAGCTGGGCGAGCTTGCCGAGCAGCGTGACGCGCTGCGGGGGGCTGAGGGCGCGGTCGATGGAGGCGCCCAGGGAGCTCTGTACGTCGGTCCAGGTGCGGCCGGTGCCGACGGGGCTCGTGTGCTGGTAGGCGTGGTAGCGGTCGTGGGCGTGGAAGACCGCCTGGTAGTCGTCGTCGGACTCGGCCCCGGCCATCGTGGCGGGCACGGGCAGCGAGCGCAGCCGCTCGACGCCGATGGAGGTGCCGCCCATGGCGCCGACGAGCTGGGACTTGAGCACCCCGACGACCTCGCCGCGCGCGATGTCCACGGTCGGGCCGCCGGACACGCCCGGCGGCAGCACGTCCCCGCCGAGCCGCATCTGCTCGTCGGGGTCCGCCCAGCCGCCGACCGTGCCCTGCACCGTGCACTGCCCGTTGAGCCGCTTCAGCCGCCCGCCGATCTCGGTCCAGCCCGCGTAGAACACCTCGCCGCCGCCGAAGAAGGCCGCGGGGCGCTCGGTCACGTAGACGCAGGCGTGGTCGGTGGGCCGGCGGAGCCGGACGAGGGCGAGGTCGGGCGCGGCCCAGCCGCCGGCGGGAGGCGGCGGGGCGGCACCGTACGGATCGCCCGTGGCGTACGAGCCGTACGAGTCGCCTGTGGCGTACGCGCCGACTGTGCCGTAGGGGTCGGCCGTGCTGTACGGATCGGCCGTGCTGTACGGATCGGCCGTGCCGTACGCGCCGGTCGTGCCGTACGGGGCTTCCGGGGCGTACGAGGGGCGCCCGGTGTCCGTGACGCCCGAGGGGTGCTCGGGGAGCGCGGCGACGACCGTGCCCGGCACCGCGGACTCGCCGCTGCCGGGACCGGTTTCGAAGACCACGGTCACGTCCCGCCCCTCCCCCTGCATCGCCACATGCGCACATGTGAGAACCCAGCTCGGGGCGATGAAGAAGCCGCTCCCCAGAAACTTCCCGCCCTGTTCATCAGGGGCATACCCGGGCGTCGGGGCATGGATGCGCACCGTCGCCGCCATGACGAGGTCCATGAGCGCACGCCGGGTCTCGGCCGGGACTCCGGGCGCTCCCCGGCCGAGGCCATCGATCATGGGGCACTCCCGGCCGGAGGCTCGGGCCGGTATGAATGCGCCGCTGCGCCGGGTGGTGCGCCCCCGGGCGCGGGAGAGGCGGACGGCGGCGCGGGCGGCATGGCCGGGACCGGGGGCACCGCCGGTGCGGCGGAAGCGGGCGGGGCGGCCGGGGCGGCCGGGGCGCTGGGGGCCGACGGAGACGCGGCGGTCTGCGGCGGGACCGGGGGCGGGGCGGTGAGGTCGGCGGGCGGTCCGCCGTCGTTCCAGGTGAGCGTGACCTTGATCGCGCCCTTGGCCTCGCCGTCCGCGAGCAGCCCGACGACCTTGCCGGACTTGGCGGTCAGCTCGACCCCGAACTCCACGCTCACCTCGTCGGGCCGGACCGCGCGCAACGGTCCGGCGAGGGACCGCGCGACGCTGGTCACCACGCCGTACAGGCTCTCGACCCGGGCCTGGACCTGGTCGCCGAACCCGGTGTCCGAATAGACCAGGCCACCGCTGGGCCGCCGCAACTCCTCGGCACCGGAGATCCGGGCCCATACGGGCGTGCCGTCCGGCATCTCGATGCGTGTGACGCGGACCTCGTCCTCACCCATGGCAACCCCTGTTCCCCCAATTCCCCGCAGATTAGCGCCAGTACGGTGCGGATGCGAGGTGTCTGAGGAAGGACGACGGATGTCGCCCTCCCGGTTCTCGGCAACGGCTCCGGACCGCGCCGAGCAGCCGCGGGACACCGCTCACCCCGCATTAAGCTGAGCACCATGTATTTCACCGACCGCGGGATCGAGGAACTGGAGAAGCGGCGCGGCGAGGAGGAGGTCACCTTCGAGTGGCTGGCCGAACAGCTGCGTACGTTCGTGGACCTCAACCCCGACTTCGAGGTCCCGGTCGAACGGCTGGCGACCTGGCTGGCCCGGCTGGACGACGACGAGGACGAGTAGTACGACGACCGGGCGGCCCGCCCGCCACGGGCCGCCCGCCATTCCCGTACGTCCGCGCCCGCGTCATTCACCGGCGGCCACGTACCGGCCTCGCTCCTCGTCGTCCTCGTCGGGCCATTCCTGCTCGGAGAGGTCGACCACGACACCGGACGGCTCAAGAGCGTCCCGGACGCGCCGCATCATCGCGTCGGACAGGAAGTGGTGGCGCAGATCGAGCCGGCGCAGGTGGGTGAGGGGCTGGCCGTGCAGCAGCGCCTCGGCCCCCGCGTCGGACAGGGTGCCCAGCCCCAGGGCCAGGGAGGTGAGCCGGGCGACGACGGGGGGCGGTGGCCACGGCGGCGGCCATCTCGTCCTGCACATCGGCGTTCCGCAGGCCGAGGTGGCGCAGGGCCGGCAGGCGACTTCCGTCCAGGATGGGGGCCAGGTCCTCCACCTTGGTGGTGCGGCCGTAGGCCTCGACGCCCAGCCACAGGTCCAGGTGTTCCAGGTTGGGCAGGTCGGAGGAGACGATGCCGCGGACGACCGCGCCCGGCGGGCCGCCGTTCTCCAGGCGGAGCGTGCGCAGGCCCGTGTGGCGCAGCGGCGGGAATTCCAGGCCGGGCACACCGCCGTGGCCGCCGAGTGAGCCGCGGACCGCCAGTTCCTTCAGGCGCGGGTACGCGGCCAGGACCGGGGAGACGTCGCCCTGGACGATCCAGGACAACTCGCACTCCATGAACTCCAGGTCGGCGAGATAGAGGGCGTCGAGACCCGTGAGGCGTTCCTTCGCGGCGTCGAGCCGTTCGGCCGTCTCCTGGGGGCCGCCGCCGTCGTATTCGGAGCCGTACGCCCCCTGGCCGAGGACGAGGGCGCGAACGCGCGCCGGATCGACGGTGTCGAGGAAGCGTTCCCAAGCGTCGTCGAAGTCCTCGTCGCCGTCGGCCCGGGCGATTTTCCACGCGACCGACTCCGCCTCCGGCAACGGCTCCTCGCCCTCGTCCGGGAGGGGGAAGTCGAAGACGGGCAGGCCGTGCAGTTCCGTGATGTGCTCGATGGTCAAGGTGGGCGCCCCGGGCTCGTTCGGTGGCCGGCGGCGGGTCGGCGCCGGCCCGTGCACCGCTTTTCCACCAACCGCCGCCGACACCCGCGGGACGAATCCGGTCCCCCCGGCCCGGCGGACCACCGCCCGCCGGAGTTCCCTCGCCCCGCCGCCCCGGCCTTGACTTCCCGGAGGCGCGATATATCGTGTTCACAGGAACGCGATATGTTGCGTCATGACCACCCAAGGAGGTCACCCATGACCGAGTCGACGTGGGAAGTCGCCGAGCCCCGGAAACTCGCCTTCGACACCCCGGTGACCGCCCTCAACGTGCGCGTCGTCAACGGGACGGTGAACGTCGTCGGCGCGGAGAGCGACGGCGCCCGGCTGGAGGTGTCCCGGGTCGAGGGGCCTCCGCTGATCGTGAGCCTCGCCGGTTCGACACTGACCGTCGCGTACGAGGACCTGCCCTGGAAGGGTTTCCTCAAGTGGCTCGACCCCAAGGGCTGGCGGCGCGACGCCGTCGTCACCCTCACCGTCCCGGCCGGCACGGCCGTCGAGGTCGGGGTGGTCGGCGCCGGGGCCGTGGTGTCCGGGGTGCGCGGGCCCACGGACGTCCGGGGGGTCAGCGGTGACACGACGCTCGTCGGCATGTCGGGCAGGGTCAACGCCGAGACGGTGTCCGGCAATCTGGAGGCCCAGGCGGTAACCGGCGACCTGCGCTTCCACTCCGTGTCGGGCGATCTGACGGTCGTCGAGGGCGCGGGCTCCTCCGTCCACGCCGATTCCGTCAGCGGCGACATGGTCGTCGATCTCCATTCGACGGACCGGCCCACGGACATCCAGCTCAACACGGTCTCCGGGGAGGTCGCGATCCGCCTGCCGCACCCCGCCGACGCGCGGGTCGAGGCGAACACGGCGAGCGGTACGGTCTCCAACGCGTTCGAGGACCTGCGGGTGAGCGGACGGTGGGGCGCGAAGCGGATCACCGGCACGCTCGGGGCGGGCACGGGCACGCTCAAGGCGACGACGGTGTCCGGGGCGATCGCCCTGCTGCGGCGGCCCCCGTCGGAGGAGGACCCGCGCGAGCGGGTGCCCGCCGACGCCGCGCGGACGGACGCCGTACCGGCGGCCGACGACGCCGTACCGACCCATTCGAAGGAGCTCTGACATGGCGGTCTTCGCCCACGGCCGACTCCGGCTCTACCTGCTCAAGCTCCTGGACGAGGCACCGCGCCACGGCTACGAGATGATCCGGCTGCTGGAGGAGCGCTTCCAGGGCCTGTACGCGCCGTCCGCCGGCACCGTCTACCCCCGGCTGGCCAAGCTGGAGGCGGAGGGGCTGGTCACCCACGCCACCGAAGGCGGCCGCAAGGTCTACTCGATCACCGACGCCGGCCGCGCGGAACTGGCCGGGCGCAGCGGCGAGCTGGCCGACCTGGAGCTGGAGATCCGCGAATCGGTGTCCGAACTGGCGGCCGAGATACGCGATGACGTCCGGGGCGCCGCGGGCGCGCTGCGCAGCGAGATGCGCGCGGCGGCCACCGAGACCCGTAAGACGTCCGGCACCCGGACCGGCGGCCGGCCGGACTGGGAGGGAAACCTCACCGACAACGAGTCCTGGCGCGTGGCGAAGGAGGAGCTGCGGCGCGCGAAGCAGGAGTGGAAGGAACAGGCCCGCCGGGCGAAGGACGAGTCCCGCCGGGCCCGCGAGGACGCGCAACAGGCCCGCCGCCAGGCACAGGAGGCGCAGGAGACGGCGCGCCGCGAGATGCAGCGGATAGCGAAGCAGGTCCAGGACCAGGTCCAGGACCACTTCGCGCGCGGCGACTGGCCGTCGGGCGTACGGGAGGGCCTGTCCGAACTGGCCGGCCGGCTGGGGGGCCTGACGGGCTCGGCCTGGCCGCCGTACGTCAAGCCGGAACCGGCGGGGGCGGCCGACTGGGCGGAGGACACCCCGGAGACCGGCGATCCGGCCCGGGACCTGGACCGGCTGCTGGACCGCTTCCGCGACGACATCAGGGACGCGGCCCGGGACAACGGGGTGACGGCCGAGCAACTGGCCGAGGTACGGCGCCACTTGTCCACGGCGGCGGCCCACATCGGCGCGGTGCTGCGCACGGGCGACCGGTGACAGGTGACAGGTGACGGGTGACGGACGACGGGTCACGGGTCACAGGTGACGGGTGACCGGCGGCGGTTGACCGGTGCCGGACGACGGGTCACAGGTGACGGGTGACGGGTGACCTGCGACGAGCGACGGGGGCCGGACGACGGGTGGCCGGGCATGGGGTCGTCACCGTACGCCGACCGGGGCCGTTACGGGCCGACCGGTGGCGACCGACGGCGGCGTGGCCCCCGGCCGACGGCCCCCGGCGGGCAGCCGGCCGTCCGACGGCCGGCCGTCAGCGGTCGGTGAGCATTCCCGCGTCGTGGGCCAGCACCGCGGCCTGTACGCGGTTGGCGCAGCCCGTGCGCGTGAGGATGCGGCTGATGTGCGCCTTGACCGTACTCGCGCTCATGTAGAGCTGATCGGCGATCTCCGCGTTCGACAGACCCGTGCCGAGCAGCCGCAGCACGTTCCGCTCGGCGTCGGTGAGGTCCGCCGTCCTGCGCAGGGCCGCCTCGGTGCCCTGGCCGGACCGTACATGACGGTCCAGCAGCTGCCGGGTGATCCGGGGTGCCAGGACCGGCTCGCCCTCGGCGGCCAGGCGCACCGAGCGGATCAGCTCCGTGGGGCCGGTGTCCTTGAGCAGGAACCCCGTCGCGCCGGCCCGCAGCGCCCGGTTCACGCTCCGCTCCTCGCCGAAGGCCGTCAGCATCACCACATGGGTGCGGGGCGAGGCCTGACCGATCTCCTCGGCGGCGGCTAGCCCGTCCTTGCCCGGCATCTGGATGTCGAGCAGCGCCACGTCGATGTCCTGGCCCCGGCATGCCTCGACCGCCTCGCGTCCGTCGCCCGCCTCGGCCACCACCTCGATGTCGTCCGCGTTCTCCAGGACCAGTCGGATGCCGACGCGCATCAGCCGCTCGTCGTCGGCGATGAGAACTCGGATCATCGCCTCATCGTAGACGCCGTCCCCGCACCGCCCGGAGGCCGGTGCGCGCGGCGTCGGGCGCGGTGCGCCGCCGGCCGTACCGTCCCGATCACAGCTGTTGCCCGCTCAGGGCCAGCACCACGAGCACGATGAGGAAAACCACGGTGGGCAGGATGGCGAGCGCCGCCGCGCACCCCGCGCCGAGCACCCGTGGCCAGGTCAGGGCCTCGGCCGAAAGCGGGTCGTGCGTCCCGGACGGGGGGCCGGCCCGCTTCCCGGCCCGCGCGGCGGGGACCGCCGGGGGGCCGGAGACCGCCGGGGCGACGGGGGCGGCCGGGACACCGGGGAAGGCCGGCGCGACCGGCGGAACCGACGGCGCCGCACCCTGGGGCCGGGCGGGCAGCAGGGCCGTCACCCGGAAGCCGCCGCCCGCGAGCGGCCCCGCGGCGAACGAGCCGTCCAGGAGGGAGATCCGCTCCTCCAGGCCGGCCAGCCCGCTGCGGTTGCCCGCCCCCGGCCGGCGTTTGGCGCCCGGGGCGCCGTTGGTCACGACGACCCCGATCCGGCCGTCGGCGACGCCGACCTCCACCCGGACCGGCGCCCCCGGCGCGTGCTTCAGCGCGTTGGTCAGCGCCTCGCGCACCACGCGGTGCACCGCCTGGCGGGTGCGCGGTGCGGCATCGGCCGTATCGGGCCCCGACCAGTCCAGTCCGGCCTCGACGCCCGCCCGCCGGGTCTCCGCCACCAGGGCGGTGATGTCCTCCCGTGTCCCCCGGCCGCCCTCGCCGCCGTCGTGTTCCCCCGCGCCGTCCCCGACGTCCCCGTGCCGCAGTACCCCGAGGATCTCGCGCAGTTCGTCCATCGCCGAGCCCGCCGTGGTGCGGAGCAGCTCGGCCTGTTCGGCGAGGGGCGCGGCCTGCCGCCGGACCGCCAGTTCCAGCGCTCCGGCGTGTACGGAGATCAGGCTCAGCCGGTGGCCGAGCAGATCGTGCATCTCCCCCGCGATCCGGTTCCGTTCCTCCGTCCGCGCCGCCGCGGCGCTCAGCGAACGCGCCTGTTCCAGATAGGCGTTGCGCTCCCGCAACAGGCTGACCAGCGGCCGGCGCCGGCCCAGCAGCGTCCCGGCGAGCGCCGGGAGTGCCAGCAGCGGTACCGCGGCGGTGGCGCCGACCGCCAGCTCAGGCGCCGACACGTCGGCTTCGAACAGTGCGACGACCACGGTCAGGGCGCCGCCCAGCGCGCAGGCCGCCCCCACCGCGTACCACGCGCGGCGTGCCGGGTGGATACGGCGGGTGGCGGAGCCCACGATCAGCGGCACCATCAGCATCGCCCCCAGGCTCGGCCCGGCGATCAGGGGGACGGTGCCGAGCACCGTCGCCACCGGCCGGCGGCGCCTGGCGGGTACCAGCAGTGCCACCCACAGCGCCGCCAGGGCCACGAGGACCGGCTGTTCCCGCTCCTCCACGATCAGCAGCGGTAGCAGCCCGACGACGGCCGCGGCCAGGCAGGCCAGCGACTCGGCCACCACCGTGCGCGGTGGAGCCGCGCGCACCGCGGCCAGACACTCCACCGCCTCACGCTGCACAGCCCGCCGCACACGCCGAAGTATCCGTGTCACCAGCCGTCTCCGCTCTCGCCCCTCGTTGCGCACCGCCGGGCCGCCGGCCCTCGCCCGGTCCCGGCGGCGTCCCCGGTCCCGGCGGCCCTTCGTGACCCGGCGACCTGCCGTGACCCGGCGGCGTCGCGGGGCGTGGCGCCGTGCGCCGCCCCGGAGGACCGTAACCTCCGCCGCACCGGCCGGACCGGGGCGGGTCCCCGCGTCACGCGCCCGGTCGGCGGGGCAGGCGCTCCCTCAGTGCGGCCACGTCCACGCCCTCCTCGCGAAGCAGCGTGGCGGCCTCTCCCGCCTCGTCGTCGAGGAGGGCGGCCAGGACGTGCACCGTTCCGAACGAGGAGTCGTCACCCTGTTCCGCCGCCAGCAGCCGTCCCCGGGCGACGATCTGTTCGGTGCGCGGCGAGAGCGGCCGTTCGCTGTCGGCCGGAACCGGACCGAACGCCGCGGTGGCCATGACGGTCCGGCGGGCCAGCGAGTCGGGCCGCACCCCGTACGCGCCCAGCAGCCGGGCGGCGTCGTTGGCGGGGGCGACGTCCGCGGGCAGCGACCGGCCGGCGACCGACAGGGCGCGGTCCAGGGCCGGCAGGGCCAGCAGCAGGTCCACCGGCTCCGCCGCGGCGCGTCCGCACCGCACCGCCCGGCGCCTGGCCTCCAGGGATACGGCGGTCAGGACGGTGCCGTCCATGCCGGCCGTCCAGGACAGCACGGCCCGCATCAGCCGGCCGCTCCGGCCTTCCTTGCCCAGCGTTCCCGCGTGGACCAGCAGGGCGAGGGCGCGTGAGGCGGGCGCGGGCTCGTCGGTCAACCGCGCGTCCAGCGTGTCCAGCGCGGCGGACGCCGTGGCCGTGGAGATCTTCCGCAGGGCCAGCGCCTCGGCCGCGCGGGTACCGGGTGTCTCCACCAGGGTCCGGGCCACGTGCCGGCACCGCACGCTGGGCGTGCCCTCCCGGCGGGCCAGCGCGAGGGCGTGCAGCAGGCTCTGGCGCAGCGCCCCCGTCGGCTCGGGCCATGCCCCGTCATCGGCCGGGCTCAGCCCACGGCCACCGTGGGCGACGCGCCACCGCGCCTCCCGCCATACGGCGACGGCCTCCGCCTCGTCGCTCGGTTCGGCCGCGGGTCCGTCGGGGTTTCCTTCGTCGTCGTGGGCCCAGGGGGCGTCCGACCGGCCGGCGATCAACCCGCTGAGCGCGCCTGCCGCGCGCATGCCGGGGGTCAGCGCCTCGCCGGCCTCCGAGTCCCCCATGACCAGCTCCGACAGCAGGTCCTCGGTGCCCACGGTCCGCCGCTCGCGCTTGACGGCGCGGCGCAGGGTCTCCGCGAGCAGTTCGATGACGTCGTCCTCGAACTCGGTCGCGTGAACCGAGGTGCCGGGGATGAGGGGGTTGTCGGTGTCCATCATGGGCGTAAGTCGCTCTTCCGTCGGAGGTCGGCCTCGGGGTGCGGTGACCTGCTGTGTGCACGACGTTAGACGCGGGCGCCGCCCCGCCGCGTCGGCCGACCGGCCACGCGTCCCGGCCGAACGGCCACACCCGATGTCCGACCGGCCACACCCCCTCGCCCGACCGGCCGGGCTCGCCGCCCACCGCCGGGCGCTCACCGCCAACTGCCGGTGCTGGTGCCGGTACCGGTGCCGTCAGGGCTGCAGTACGACCTTCCCGAAGAGGTCGCCCGCCGCCATCTTCTCGAACCCCTGCCGCGCCCGGTCCAGCGGCAGCACCTCGTCGATCACCGGCCGCACCCCCTTCGCCGCGCAGAACGACAGCAGGTCCGCCAGCTCGTCCTTCGAGCCCATGGTCGAGCCGACGACCCTCAGCTCCAGGAAGAAGATCCGCGTCAGTTCGGCATGCTCCGGGCGATCGCCGCTGGTGGCGCCGGAGATGACCAGGGTGCCGCCGCGCCGCAGGCACTTGAGGGAGTGGGACCAGGTCGCCGCGCCGACCGTCTCGATCACGGCGTCCACCCGGTGCGGCAGCCGCGCGCCCGGCTCGAAGGCGTCCGTCGCGCCGAGCTCCACCGCCCGCGCCCGCTTCTCCTCGGTGCGGCTCGTGGCGTACACCCGTAGCCCGGCCGCGCTGCCGAGGACGATCGCCGCGGTCGCGACGCCGCCGCCCGCGCCCTGGACGAGGACCGAATCACCGGGCCGGACGCCCGCGTTGGTGAAGAGCATCCGGTACGCGGTGAGCCAGGCGGTGGGCAGGCAGGCGGCCTCCTCGAAGCTCAGCTCGGCGGGCTTGGGCAGGACGTTCCAGGCGGGCACGGTGACCTGCTCGGCGAAGGTGCCCTGGTAGCGCTCGGTGAGGATGGTCTGGGGCTCGCGCGGGCCGACCCCGTGGCCCGTGGCGCCGATGACGGAGTGCACGACGACCTCGTTGCCGTCCTCGTCGATTCCGGCCGCGTCGCAGCCGAGGATCATCGGCAGCCGGTCCTCGGTGATCCCGATCCCGCGCAGGGTCCACAGGTCGTGGTGGTTGAGGGAGGCGGCCTTCACCGTGACCGTGGTCCAGCCGGGGCGGGCCTGGGGGGCCGGGCGCTCGCCCAGTGCGAGACCCTTGAGGGGTTCGGCGAAGTCGAGGCTTTCGGCGTATGCGGCAAACATGACGGTGACAATACGGCGGGGCCGGTCGCGGCGGAACCGCACGCCCGGCCCGCGCCGCCCGCCGTTCCCCGGTCGCCGAACGCCGGTCTCCGCACGCCGTCCGCCGTGCGCCGCCCACCCGCCTCCGGTCACCGAACGCCGGTCGCCGTGGGGCATGAGCCGGTCGCCGTGGGCCGGTCACCGTACTCCGTACGCACGCGCCCGCGAGCACGGCGAGACGTCCGTACGGGGGGGCGTCCGTACGGGGGCGTCCGTACGGGAGACCCACCTTCGCGATACATACGAAAGGGCCGCGCCCCGCCCCTGTCCGGGAAACCCGGAGGGCGCGAAGGCGCGGCCCGCCGTGCCGTCAGCGCCGCGCCACGCCCTCCGCGCGCGCCGCCGCGGCCACCGCCGCCGTGACGGCCGGGGCCACCCGCTCGTCGAACGGCGACGGGATCACGTAGTCGGCCGACAGCTCGTCACCGACCACGTCCGCCAGCGCGTCGGCCGCCGCGATCTTCATGCCCTCGGTGATCCGGGAGGCCCGCACCTGGAGCGCCCCCGCGAAGATCCCGGGGAAGGCCAGCACGTTGTTGATCTGGTTCGGGTAGTCGCTGCGCCCCGTCGCCACCACCGCCGCGTGCCGGTGCGCCACGTCCGGGTGCACCTCCGGGTTCGGGTTGGCCATCGCGAAGACGAACGCCTCCGGCGCCATCGAGGCGACCGCCGCCTCCGGGACCGTACCGCCGGAGACGCCGATGAAGACGTCGGCGCCCGCCAGCGCGGACTCCAGCGAGCCGGTGAGCCCGGCGCGGTTGGTGAGGCCGGCCAGTTCGCGTTTGACGTCGGTCAGGTCGTCGCGGTCCGCGCTGACGATGCCCTTGCGGTCCGCCACGGCCACGTCCCCGATGCCGGCCGCCAGCAGGAACTTCGCGATGGCGACACCCGCCGCGCCCGCGCCCGAGATGACGGCGCGCAGGTCGCCGAGCGAGCGGCCGGTCAGCTTCGCCGCGTTCCGCAGGGCGGCGAGGGTCACGACGGCCGTGCCGTGCTGGTCGTCGTGGAAGACGGGGATGTCCAGCCGCTCCTGGAGCCTGCGCTCGATCTCGAAGCATCGCGGCGCCGCGATGTCCTCCAGGTTGACCCCGCCGAAGGAGGGCGCGAGCCGCACGACGGTGTCGACGATCTCGTCCGTGTCGGTCGTACCGAGCGCGAGCGGCACCGCGTCGACCCCGCCGAACTGCTTGAAGAGGATCGCCTTGCCCTCCATCACCGGAAGCGACGCCTCCGGGCCGATGTCGCCGAGCCCGAGGACCGCCGTACCGTCCGTGACGACGGCCACGACCTGCGACTTCCACGTGTAGTCGTGCACCAGCTCGGGGCGCTCCGCGATGGCGCTGCACACCCGGGCGACGCCGGGCGTGTACGCGAGGGACAGGTCGTCCTTGTCCCGGACGGGCACGGTCGCCCGGACGGCCATCTTGCCGCCGCGGTGCAGCGCGAAAGCCGCGTCGAAGCCCGTGTCCGAGGGCTCCTCGGCCCCTTGCTCAGGGACGACGCCGGCGCTTCCCGCGCCCCCGGTCCCGGCGTCGCCGCCCGTGCCGTCCGTGCCGTCCGTGCCGCCGATCTGATTGACGATCTCCGCTGCCATGTGTCTCTGAACCCCTAAGGAAGTCATCGGTTGAGGGTGTCCGCTCCTGGTCGAGCAGGTGTGGGTGGGCACCGCGTACGGTCGCCGCCCGGGCGGGTGTGCCGCCCCCGCGGAGTGATACGTACGCGCGGACGCGCCGCACACGCGTCCTGGCCCCCGGATGAGGGGTGTGATCGTCTCTTCCTACCCGACGGACCCCGTCGACCACGAGACCGTTCTCGCCGGTCCACGCTCACGTGTCCTCATCGGTCCACGGTCACGCGCTTCTCATCGGTCCACGCTCACGCGTCCATTGTCCGTCGGTGAGATGGGTCATATCTGAACAGTTCGGAAAGATCCGGCTATGTATATGAACCCATCTGAACGTGGGGCGAGGCCGGAGATTTTCCGGCCGGAAGGAGGTATTCCAGCAGACGGTCCGGCTTTGACGTGCCGCCATGCCACTGCGGGGGTGTCCCGTTACCCGATTTTGACATGCCCGGACCCCTGGAGGGGTCCGTCCAAATGGGAGGATGCAACTCGTCACACACGGTCGCGACACTCGAAGACGCGTGCTCGTCGGCCAGGTAGCCGCTTCAATAAGCCTTATCTCTTCGCCGGAGGCCCCGATCATGACCGCAAGCACCACTTGTCGTACGGCTAGCACCACCCGTCGTACGGCAGGCGCGAAGTCCAGGATCGCCGCGGTCGGCGCGCTCGCGGTCACGGGCGCCCTGCTGCTGGCGGGCTGCGGGGACCAGACGGGCGGCGGCACGGCGGGCGGCGGCAAGAAGGAGGGCGCGTCCGACGGGGCCTCGGCGGCACCGCTCTTCGACCAGCTGCCGAAGCCGATCCAGGACAAGGGCGTCATCAAGGTCGGTTCCGACATCGCGTACCCGCCGGTGGAATTCAAGGACAGCTCAGGAAAAACGGTCGGGATCGACCCGGACCTCGCGGACGCGCTCGGCAAGGAACTGGGCGTGCGCTTCGAATTCGAGAACGGCACCTTCGACACTCTCCTCACAGGTCTGCGTTCCAAGCGGTACGACATCGCCATGTCGGCCATGACGGACACGAAGGAGCGCCAGGACGGCGTGGACCCCGACACCGGCAAGAAGGTCGGCGAGGGCGTCGACTTCGTCGACTACTTCACCGCGGGTGTCTCGCTCTACACCAGGAAGAGCGCGGCCGACGGCATCAACAGCTGGTCCGACCTGTGCGGCAAGAAGATCGTCGTCCAGCGCGGCACCGTCTCGCACGACCTGGCCAAGGACGAGAGCGAGACCTGCGAGAGGAGCGGCAAGGGCGCGATCTCGATCGAGGCCTTCGACAACGACCAGCAGGCCCAGACCCGGCTGCGCAGCAGCGACGCCGCCGCCGGCGCCAGCGACTTCCCGGTCGCCGCGTACGCCGTGAAGACCTCGGGCGGCGGCAAGGACTTCCAGCTGGTCGGCGCCCAGGTCGAGGCCGCGCCGTACGGCATCGCCGTGGCGAAGGGCGACCCACTGGCGAAGCCGCTCCAGGCCGCGATGGACGCGATCATCAAGAGCGGTGAGTACGACAAGATCATGGCCAAGTGGGGGGTCGAGGACGGCGCGGTCAGGAAGGCCGAGATCAACGGCGGTTCCTGACGGCGCCCGCTCCTGAAAGGCATCTGAAAGGCATAGGCAACCTCCGTGTCTGTTGACATCAACAAGTCGGACGGGCCGGCGGACGCGCCACGCGACGCCGCGCCCGCCGCGCCGCAGGCCATCAAGGCCGTTCCCGTCCGGCACTACGGGCGGTACGTCTCCGCGGCCGTGGCCATCGGCCTGCTCGCGGCGATCGTCTACGCCTTCGCACAAGGCAAGATCAACTGGGCCGCCGTGCCCGCGTACTTCTTCGACGACCGCATCCTGCGTGGCGTGGGCCAGACCATGCTGCTCACGGTGCTCTCGATGCTGATCGGTGTGGTCGGCGGCGTCCTGCTCGCGGTGATGCGGCTGTCGAAGAACCCGGTGACCTCCTCGGTCGCCTGGTTCTACATCTGGTTCTTCCGGGGCACCCCGGTCCTGGTCCAGCTGATGGTCTGGTTCAACCTCGGGCTGGTCTTCGAGTACATCAACCTCGGCCCGATCTACAAGGACTACTGGTCCAGCTTCATGACGCCGTTCCTGACGGCGCTGCTGGGCCTCGGGCTGAACGAGGCCGCGTACATGGCCGAGATCTGCCGGGCCGGTCTGCTCTCGGTCGACGAGGGCCAGACCGAGGCCTCGCACGCGCTGGGCATGAGCCACGCCAAGACGCTGCGCCGGGTGGTGATCCCGCAGGCGATGCGGGTGATCGTGCCGCCGACCGGCAACGAGGTCATCAACATGCTCAAGACGACCTCCCTGGTGGCGACGGTGCAGTTCTACGAGCTGCTGCGGTACGCCCAGGACATCGGGCAGACCTCGGGCTCCCCGGTGGAGATGCTCTTCCTCGCGGCGGCCTGGTACCTGCTGCTGACCTCGGTCCTGAGCGTCGGGCAGTACTACCTGGAGCGGTACTACGCGCGCGGCTCCAGCCGCAGCCTGCCGCAGACGCCGCTCCAGCGGGTCCGGGCCAATCTGCTGTCCCTCGGCCGCCCCAAGGGAGGCATGGCATGACCACCACGAGCATGACGACCCCGGCCGCCACCGGGAGCCGGCCGATGGTGCAGGCGGAGGGCGTCCACAAGTCCTTCGGCACGGCCCACATCCTCAAGGGCATAGACCTGGAGGTCGCGCCGCGCGAGGTGTTCTGTCTGATCGGCCCGTCCGGCTCCGGGAAATCGACCTTCCTGCGGTGCATCAACCACCTGGAGAAGATCAACGCGGGGCGGCTGTCGGTCGACGGCGAGCTGGTCGGCTACCGGCAGCGGGGCGACAAGCTGTACGAGCTCAAGGACAGCGAGGTGGCCAGGAAGCGCCGCGACATCGGCATGGTCTTCCAGCGCTTCAACCTCTTCCCGCACATGACGGCGCTCGAGAACGTCATGGAGGCGCCGGTCCAGGTGCGGGGCGAGACGAAGGCTTCCGCCCGGGCCCGCGCCGAGCGGCTGCTGGACCGGGTGGGGCTCGCGGACCGCGCGGGCAACTACCCCTCGCAGCTCTCCGGCGGCCAGCAGCAGCGGGTCGCGATCGCCCGCGCGCTGGCGATGGAGCCGAAGCTGATGCTCTTCGACGAGCCGACGTCGGCGCTGGACCCGGAGCTGGTGGGCGATGTCCTCGACGTGATGCGCGGCCTGGCCGAGGACGGCATGACGATGATCGTCGTCACCCATGAGATGGGCTTCGCGCGCGAGGTCGGCGACGCGCTGGTGTTCATGGACGACGGCGTGGTGGTCGAGTCGGGCCACCCGAGGGACGTCCTGACCAACCCCCAACACGAGCGGACGAAGTCGTTCCTGTCGAAGGTGCTGTAGACGGCGGCGCAATCGGGACCCGGCCCCCGTCACCGGGGGCCGCGGCGCGGTGGCGACGGCGGTACGGGAGCGGCGCGGAGCCCCGTACCGGTCCCGTACCGGCGCGCGGCTACTTCAGGGCGAGCACGAGGGAGTCCGAGGGCGACGCCCACACGGCCCGCGCCTCGGCGAACCCGGCGGCCCGCAGGGTCCGTACGTGCCAGTCGAGGGAGGGTGTGTCGCCGTCCGCGTGCTCACCGAAGATACGGAAGCGCTCGGCGGCGGGCTCGGCGAGCGCCGGCTCCCGGGCGGCCAGCTCCCACCACTGCGCCCAGTCCAGCGCGCCCGCCGCCTTGGCCCGGTCCATGCCGGCGTGCCGGAAGGTCCGCTCGGCGGCGTTGATCCGAGGGGTGGCCGGGTCCGTCATGTGGTCGGCGTTCATGAGGACACCGCCGTCCCCGAGCACCGCGGCGAGCTGCCCGTACAGCGCGGCCAGCGGATCCTCGTGCAGCCAGTGCAGGGCGGTGGCGGTGAGGACGGCGTCGTACGTCTCGTACGGGAGCAGCCCGGGCCAGACCGGGGCGGCCAGGTCGGCGGTCACGAAGGTCACTCGCGCGTCGCCCTCGAACGTACCGCGCGCGATGGTGAGGAGTGCGGGATCGAGATCGACGCCGGTACTCGTCGCGCGCGGGAACCGGCGCAGCAGCCGCCCTGTGATGCTCCCCGTACCGCACGCGAGGTCGAGCACCCTCGGCTCGGGGCCCGCGAACGCCTCCACCATGTCCAGCATGACCCGGAAGCGCTCCTCGCGGTCGGGCATGTACCACTCCTGCTGGCGGTCCCAGCTCTCCTGCCAGGCCGCCCAGTCGACCCCGGTCTCCGTCGCCGTCCGCGTGCCCGTATCCGTCCGCGTGCCCGTATCCGCCTGCGTACCCGTCTCCGTCTCCGTCACGGAAAGCCACCTCCGTCGTTGCCGTAATACCCTGAATAGCCTGTCAGTCATTACCAACACCCTTGACGACCGACCCTAGACCGCCGCCGTAAGGACTACAAGTGGAACTGGCCTCTTACTCGGACTCCGCCGTACGCCTGGTCAACACCGAGGAACCGGCCCGCGGCACCGACACCCTGACCTCGGTCGAGGCCGTGCGCGCGCTCTTCGGCCCGAACTCGCAGGCCGCGCGCCGCGCCACGGAGGCGGACGTCACCCGGTTCCGTTCGGTGCGGGCGCGGCTGCGCGCGGTCTTCACCGCGGCCGACGGGGGCGAGGAGACCCACGCGGTGGACCTGCTCAACTCGTTGCTGCTGGAGTTCCCGGTCAGCCCGCAGATCTCGGGGCACGACTTCCTGGACGACGCGGGCCGACCGCGCTGGCACATGCACCTGGCGGACCACCCCTCCAACGCGACGGCCGGCTACGCGGCGACCGCGGCCATGGGCCTCGCCTTCCACCTGACGGAGTACGGGGTCGACCGGCTCGGCCTGTGCGAGGCGGCGCCCTGCCGCAACGCCTACCTGGACACCTCGACCAACCGCTCCCGCCGCTACTGCTCGGACCGCTGCGCGACCCGTGCCAACGTCGCCGCCTACCGCGCCCGCAAACGCCGGGAGACCGAGCGGTCCGGCGACACCGGCCGCAGCGCCGAGAGCAGCCACGAGAGCACGGCCCGTGCGGACCGCTGATCGCCCAGCGGCCGGTAGCGCGCCCTGACCCGGGCGAGCAGCAGGTCCTCGGGCACCAGCCCGAACACCCGGCTGTCCCCCTCGGCCCCCGGATTGTCCCCGAGCACCCACCAGGCCCCGTCCTTCCGCTCCACCAGCCGCTTGACGATGAGCAGGTCCTGCTGGAGCGGATGCCTGAGCACGGCCACGTCACCGGCCTTCACAGGCGCCCCGTAGTGCACCAGGAGCTGGTCCCCGTGCCTCAGTGTCGGATACATGGAGGGCCCCGTCACCTCGGCGAGTCCCAATGGCACTCGCGGCTCCCTGCCGTCCCGTCCGCCCCGCGCGACCCGCTCCTCCTGCGGACGCCCGTCCTGCGTCGTCATACGCCACCTCCCACCGCGCGGCCCGTTCCCACGGCCCCCGCTCCCGGGCCGGTTCTCGTCCCGGGTCCGTTCCCGGGCCCGTCCCAGGGCCCGCTGTCCGATGCCTCGCGCCCGGGGCTCCACTCCCACGGTCCCGCTCCCACCGTACGTTCCGCCACCGGTCCCGTATCCACCCGGACTTTTGACGTAAGCCCCAGGGGGCACTCGCGAAAACGCGCTTCTCACGGAGTAATGTCGCACCCGAGAAGACGATCACGAGGAAGGACGGCTCTATGCTCTCCCGCCTGTTTGCCCCCAAGGTGAAGGTCAGCGCCCACTGCGACCTCCCCTGCGGCGTGTACGACCCGGCCCAGGCCCGCATCGAGGCCGAGTCGGTCAAGGCCATCCAGGAGAAGATGCAGGGCAACGACGACGCCCACTACCAGGCGCGCGCCACCGTCATCAAGGAGCAGCGTGCCGAGCTCGCCAAGCACCACGTCTCGGTGCTGTGGAGCGACTACTTCAAGCCCCCGCACTTCGAGAAGTACCCGGAGCTGCACCAGCTGGTCAACGACACCCTGAAGGCGCTGTCGACGGCGAAGGGCTCGACGGACCCGGCCACGGGCCAGAAGGCTCTGGACTACATCGCCCAGGTCGACAAGATCTTCTGGGAGACCAAGAAGGCTTGATCTTCGATCACGCCGTTTGACCTGCGATTTCCTTGGTCGTTTGGTCTTCCGGTCCGCACCCGGTCCGCAGGCCGCCGAACACGGCGCCCCTGACGGTCCGGGTGCGGTCTTCTTCGCCCGGCCGCAGGTGCGCGTCCGCAGCGTGGTGCGCGATGACCGGCTCGGGATCGTAAACCGTGATGGCGCCACAGGTCGTCGAGTTCGACCTTGTCCCGATCGCCCGCGGCGGAGACGATCACCAGCCCGTCACGGGCGACCACGCGGGACAACTCCCCCACTGCCTGAGGGATGTCCGGGACGTGGTGGAGCATGTGCGGCGCCAAGGCGGCACTGGTGCCGCCCGTGGCCAGTGGCAAGCGGGTGGCGTCCGCGACAGCGGCCGATCAGAGCTGTAGGCGCCTCCGGCGAGGCGGCCCCGGTCGGTGACGGCGGCGTCGTGTGCGGCGGACAGGTCGGTCACGTCGGCAACTCCGGAGGGGCGGCAGGGGGCAGCCGCAAGGACGGCCCTGCGCTGGAGCCGTTCGGACAGCCCCGAGGTGCGGTGCCGCTCCTGGCCGATATGACGCATGACGGGGTTGAAAGCCACCTGTCCTGATCAGGTGCGACATGCCATGTTTGGCGTAATGGGCACGTTGGGTTGGTCGGCCGCGTCACTCTGGAAGAGTTGATCACGGTCGTGTCAGGAGCCCTGGGTAGCCGGGACACGGTGACCTGGACTTTGAGGACGAGGATGCAGGGGCGCGGCCATGGCACAAGGTGAGCGGCGGCCGGAGAACGGCATGACGGACCGTTCGGAAGGGTTCGGTGAGCGGCTGCTGGGGGTGCTGCTGGACCGGGCACACGAGATGCCGCCGCAGCTGATCGCCCCGCTGATCGCGGAAGAGGTGGCCAGGGTCGGTGGCCGTGACGTCTCGATCCTCCTGCAGGATTACGGCCAGCTGGTGCTGGTGCCGTTGCCGGGTCGGCGGCTGATGGCCGGCGAGCCTGAGCCGATCGGTGACTCTCCCGCCGGCACCGCCTTCCTGCAGGCGACCACTGTCGAGGTGCCGCGGCCCGACGGCATCCGGATGTACCTGCCGCTGCTGGACGGCAGCGACCAGGTGGGAGTGCTCGCCCTCACCCTGGACGCCGTCGACGACGACGACCGGCGGCTACTGCGCAGGCTCGCCGGTCTGGTCGCCGACATGCTGGTCACCAAGCACAGCTACACCGACCAGTTCTTCCTCGCCCGGCGCCGCGAACCGATGAGCGTGGCCGCCGAGATCCAGTGGTCTCTGCTGCCGCCGCTGGCCATGTCCGTCCCGCAGGCAGCGGTGGCCGGAATCCTGGAGCCCGCCTACAGCGTCGCAGGCGACAGCTTCGACTACGCCCTCAACGAGGACATCCTGCACCTGGCCATGGTCGACGCGATGGGCCACGGCCTGGACGCCGCCACGATGGCGACCGTCGCCGTCGGGGCCTACCGGCACGCCAGACGTGCCGACATCGGCCTGTCCGAGATCTACGCGTTCATGGACCGGGCCATCGCCGACCAGTTCGGGCCCGACCACTTCGTCACCGCGCAGATGATGCGTCTGAACATCGCAACGGGCCATCTGCAGTGGGTCAACGCGGGCCACCCCGCGCCGCTGCTGATCCGCAATCACCAGGTCGTCCGGCAACTGACAGGCCCGACCACCCTGCCCGTCGGCTTCGGCGGTGAAGAGCCCCAGGTCAGCGAGCAGATGCTCCAACACGGCGACCGGGTGCTGTGCTTCACCGACGGCCTGATCGAGGAACACGAAGCCGGCGAAGAGCAGTTCGGCGAGGAGCAACTCATCCACTGGGTCAACCGCGTCGAACACACGGAGAAGGGGGTACGCGCGGTGGTGCGCGCACTCTCCCACGCCCTGAAGCAGCAACGGGGCGACCGCACCAGCGACGACGCGACCCTCTTCCTTGTCGAATGGCGCGGGGGCACCGCCGACCACCTCGCCCTCCTGAAGTGAGCGGACAGCCGCACCACCATGGACAGGGCCGACGACACGCATACCCTTCCACTCCCGCCGTTGCCCGCGAACGCCCTACCGGCGGAGCCGGCTCCGCGATCCTCCTCGGGGCGGGGATCCCCCTTGGGGCGGGTGCGGGTCCACTTCTCTGTGCGGCGCCATGGCGAGAACCGCCGGGTGGCGGGCGTCATGCCCGCCTTCGGAATCCCAGATCGCCTCCCGGAACGAGTCCGAGTCGGCCTCTGCCTCGGCCCGGAAGAGTTCGGCCTCATGGATCAGGCCGGTCGCCGTGAGGGCCCGCGATGAGTCTGTGGCCGTGGCCATGAGCCGGGCCGCGGTGGCCGGCTCTGTCTCCGGTGGGATCACCAGCAGGTCCCAGCGGCCGACGGTGTAGGAGAGCAGCAGAAGCTTGTGCGGGTCTTGCTCGGCCTCGAACCAGCCGACGTGCACCACGTGCCCGTGAACGGGCACCTTTCGCGGGATGACCGGCCAGTACGTGGGGTTCACCGTTACCCGGGTGATCCGCCCCCACAGCGGGTCGAGGACCTCGATGAGCGCCGGAAGCTCCGCCTTCAGGTCGCGGGAGCGGGGCCACCAGGCACCATCGATCAAGGCCGGTGCGGTGTCGACGGGTGCCAGCACGAGTCGGGCCGACAGCGAAGACGGGGTCCGCTCCTCGACCGCGGGCGTCGACGGAATGGTCGCGGTCATGATGCGAACCCAACCCCGGGCCGGTCACGGCCGGCCCGGTTGCCATGAATCGCCGAGAACGACCCGGCGTGGAAGCCGGTGTACGAGAAGCTCTCGGTAATCACCAGGATACTCCTCGCCGACGCCCGGCGGACCGATGGGGAGCGGCGGGCTGAACGGAACACGAGGAACACGTCCCACAGCCAAGGAGCGCTGGGCCAGGGCACGCGAACCATCGTGCGTGAGACCGGTCCGGTAGCCGGCATACGACATGCCCCGGCGCCCTCCGGCTCGATACCGAGCACGCGGAAAGGATCGCCGTGCACCGGTACGGTCGCGTCCTGCCCGGCGGCCCACGTCGCGGCACCGACACGGCACGTCCCCGTGCGCGACCACCGCTGTCCAAGTCGCCGACCGTCGGCGAACGACATGACCACCGTGACGGGGGCCGCGGCCGCTTCCTCCCGCGCCGCCGCCGCGACCGCACCACTCACCACGGGTGACGGGGCGATGTCCGCCCCGCGCACCGACCACCGGCGCGGCCCGTACCTACGGGTTTCGGCCCTGCCTCACGAACCGGCCCAGTCACCCGCAGGGTTTCGACCGGCGGGTGGTGGTGCGGGCGAGCGATCCGTGCCGCCAGGGCGGACTCGTGGCCGAAGCTCGTCGCGCGCGCCCTCCGGACATCGGCTGATGATGGGAGTACGGCCGAACACGCGGAGCTGATCATGACGGGTTGGCGCGTCAGGGACTACACCCAGGACGATCTCGAAGCGCTGATCCGCGTCGACATGGAGAGCGGCACGACCGAGGAGCCGCCGCTCTTCCCGCTCTCGGACGCCGTCACCGCCCTCCAGGCCCGCCACCCGGCTGTGGTGGCCACGGCCGACGACGTACTGATCGGCGCCGCGGTGAGCAGGGTGGAGGGCGAACGGGCATGGATCCTGCGCATCTGCATGGCGCCCACCTGGCGGCAGCGCGGACTGGGCAGCGCCCTCATCACCGCTCTTGAGCAACGGCTCTTCGCCGCCGGCGTCCGGGCGGTGCACGCCGCCCTGCCCGAGGGCGAGACCGGTGCCACCGCCCTGAGCAACTGCGACTTCGGCGCCCGCCCCGGGCTGGTCTTCTTCGAAAAGCGCGGGCCGGTGACTCCACAGTCCGTCGGCACGCTGTCCTCGCTCGGAGCGGAGCTGCCGCCCGGGGGACTGTGGCAGAAGGCCGCGGGCATGCGACGGGAGAAGCGGCTCATCGAGCGGCGCCTGGTCCTGCCGCTGGCCCATCCCGAACTGGCCGCACAGCACGGAGTGGACCTGCCACGTGCGGTGATGCTGTTCGGCCCGCCCGGGACCGGCAAGAGCACGTTCGCGCACGCGATCGCCAGCCGCCTGGGATGGCCCTTCCTCGAACTGTTCCCCGCCCGTCTGGCCGCCGAGTACGGCCTGGCGACCGGGCTGAACCGACGTTTCGACGAGATCACCCGGCTCGACCACGTCCTCGTCTTCATCGACGAGGTCGAGGAGATCGCCGGCGAACGCGGCGGCGCGGACGCGACCGCTGTCGGCGTCGTCAACGAACTGCTCAAGGCGATCATCCGGTTCCGAAGCCAGGACGGACGGCTACTCGTCTGCGCCACGAACAACGTGACCACTCTCGACTCCGCGTTCCTGCGGCACGGCCGCTTCGACTACGTGCTGCCGATCGGCCCTCCCGACCACACCGCCAGGACCGCGCTGTGGAAGAGCTACCTGGACCGAGCGGGCGCGCGGGCCGACAGCGCGGTACTCGCGTCCGCCAGCGAGGGGTTCACCCCCGCCGACATCGCCCACGCGGCGCGAACCGTCTCCCAGGCCCAGTTCGAGCGCACCTTCGACACCGGAACCCGGACCACCCCCACCACCGACGACTACCTGGACACGATCCGCGACACCACGCCCACGGTCAGCGCCGCCATGGCCCAGGAATTCGCCCAGCAAACGCAGAAGTTCGCCCGCTTCTAAGGGCTGTCCAGCGAGGAGTCGCTCTGCGACGGACGTGTCAGGCCGGCGTAGACGGCGTGTCGCTGCCCGTGTCGATGAGGATCTGTTTGGCCTCGGTGACGTTGTCGGCCCGTACAGCCCTGGCCATCGCGGCCCGTGCCGCGTCGAGTGTCGTGTCCGGAGGGACCAGCAACAGCGAGAAGTGGTCCCGGTCGCCCCGGGTGATGAGGACGGTGTCGTCACCGACCGGGAAGGAATCGATGTGCACGACTCGGCCGTGGACCATCACCCGAGTCGGCAGTCCGTCCCACGCACTGCCGTCCAGCCCGACTCGGGTGACAGGGCCGAGATGCTCGGTCAACGCGGTGATCAGTGAGGGTAGCTCGGCAACTACGTCCCGGGACCGCGGCCACCACGCGCCGTCCAGGACTCCCTCGCGTGCGTGTGTCGTCTCCAGCCTCAGCAGGGCCGTGCCGGGGCTCACCGACCGGTGGACGGCGTCCGGCAGGAGCCTGGGGAGGTGGTCGGGGGTGTGTGAGTCGGCCATGGTGTCCGCCCGTCCGCAAAGATCGGTGCGACCGCAGAGCATGCGACCGCGATACGACCCCGCTGCCTCACCGTACTCCGCACGACGCCCGCGCGAGCGCCTCGCCGCAGGCGGGTTCCGGAGACAGGCAACGGCTCCGGCGTATACCCGCCGGAGCCGCCCTTCCGGGTCATTGCACGTGAGAGTGCGCCGACCCGCTTTCCACATTACACAAAAGGGATCAATCCGACAGGAACAACCCTTGTGGGGTTCGCTTCGGTCCGAGAAGCCGACGCGGTGGCTCAGCCACGCCCTTCCTCTTCCGCCTCCATCTGCCGGATCCCCCGGTGCGTCAGCGTGATCATCGCAGGCGTGTTGCCCCTCCCCCAGTCCACGACGGCCCGGCCTTCGCCCGCCACGTACATACAGGCAGCGGCCATGGCCTGCTAGTGCCGCGACCGGCAAGGTTTGCCCGTCAAGGAGCGGCGTCCGGTGCGTGTGATCGCAAGGCGGGCAGCAGTCCATGTAGCGGAGCTACCTGGGCTTGTGGCCAACGCGGCGAGCGCGCGTGCCGGGCGTCGCGACGGGGCAAGCGTTGCCGGGAGGGGCACTAGGACGAGCGGCACGGCCACGGCGATGACGAGCATGGGATCTCACCTCCGCCGACCGGCGGGCGAGGGCCCTGCCGAGCCGATGGGCCGGGGCAGAGACGACGGTCGGCCCGCTCCGCCGTCTGCCTCCCACACTTCTTCCCTGTTTCGGGCATCGATCCTGTCCGCTGCTGCCTCCCGGGCCGGGGCGTCGAAGCCGTCGCCGGCCATCAGCCGCGCGGCGGCATCCGAACCGGTTTCCGGCGGAATCACCAGCACGTCACGGCGGCCATCAGCGGAGAAAAGAGTGAGCCTGTGCGGATCCTGCTCCTCGGTGGACCAGCCCACCCGCACGATGCGCCCGGCGTCAGACACCCAATGCGGCAGGACGGGCCAGGAGGCCGGGTGCACGGTGACACCCGTGATACGACCCCGGAGATCGCCCAATGCGGCCGTCAAGGACGGCAGCTCACGGATGAAGGCACGGGAGCGAGGCCACCACATGCCGTCCAGCCCGCCCGGCGCGGGCGTCGGGGACAGCCGAGCCGGCTGCGGCGGCGCGCGTCTGCTCGATGCCGTACGGTCAATGGTCACGGCCATGGCGTGGGCCTGTCCCCGGGCTCGTGGGTGCGGCCCGGCGCTGTCGATCACCGGAAACGGCACCCGCGGCGGAGCCGGTGCGCGAAGAACTCCCGGTGTCTGCACACCCCTCCGCTCACCGGCCCGATAAGCCGGGGATGACCAGGCGTCCGCATCCTGGTGCGGACCCGGCCGGCCACCCGGACCCACCGTGGCCCGGGTGGCCGGCCGGTCAGGAGACGTTCTCCGGGGCGGTCGGCTCCCCGGGTTCCTCGGGGATCTCCGCCACGGCGGTGATCTCGACCAGTTGGCCCGAGTAGCCCAGGCAGGCGACGCCGACCAGGGTGGAGGTGTGCGGGCCGAGGGTGAGACCGCCCGCTCGGACCACCTCCCAGACCCGGCTGAGGTCCGCCGGGTCGGACGACGCCACGTACACGGTCGTGGCCACGACATCGGCGAGCCCGCACCCGACGGCGTCCAGCGCGGTACCGAGGTTGGCCAGCACCTGCTCGCTCTGGGCGACGAAGTCCTCCGGACCGACCAGCTTGCCGTCCGGGTCGAGCGGTACGGCCCCGGCCAGGAAGGCGAGGCGCCGGCCCGTCTCGACCACCGCTGTGTGCGCGTAGTCCGGCGGCGGGAACAAGCCGGGCACGGTCATACGATGGGCCATCTGTCGCTCCTTCAGGCTGTGTCGCCCTCGACCTGTCACTTAGAGGTCGCGCGGATGGCTGGGGTGGCGTCGCGTGCCGATGGGCGGCGCCCGGCGGCGTTGTCGTCGGTCCACGACTCCCCCACTGCCTCAAGGGCGTGGGAGGTGCCCCCTCCGCGTCGCCTCCCTCCTCCGCCTTGCCGGACTTGCCCCTCGACCCGCTCCTTCCTCCACCCCACCCATCCGCGCGACCTCTTACCGGTAGGAAGTACGGAGGCGAGCCCCCGCACGCTCAGCCGTGCGGCGTACTGATCAAAGAGGGGCGACGGTCCAAGGAGCGTATCCCTGCGGCGCCGTAGTACCGGCCCGCCCGGCACCTGCCACAGTCCCGGTCCGCCCGGCGTCTCCCACGCGTCGGCGCGACGAGCGTCAGGCCGCCTCCGCATGGAGCAAGGGGCTCTTGTTACGCGTGAGCCACAGGCGGTAGTCCACCGCCCGCAGCGCGGCCTCCCGGTACGCGTCCGTCAGGTCCCCGAACACCCGGGCGCCGACGGACTCCTCGGCCTCGCCGACAC
This sequence comes from Streptomyces hebeiensis, assembly GCF_052983195.1. NCBI lineage: Bacteria > Bacillati > Actinomycetota > Actinomycetes > Kitasatosporales > Streptomycetaceae > Streptomyces > Streptomyces hebeiensis. The sequence continues at coordinate 5,435,122 of NZ_CM129812.1, read as the reverse complement.
GCGCCCCCGGGGCGACGCCCGGCCGTGAGAACAAGAGCAGCCGTACGGCCAGCGGGTCGTCCCGCAACGGCCGGATCGCCAGGTCGTCCCGTGGGTCGGAGGTGGGCTGGCAGGGGGCCACGGCCTCGCCCACCGCGATCAGCGAGGCCGCCGTCTGGTAGTCCCCGTGCACCAGGGGCGGATCGATGCCCGCCGCGCTCAGGACCCGGCGCACCCCGTCCCACTCGCCGTCCACCGTCGGGTCGAGGATCCAGCGGTCCTGCGCGAGGTCCGCCAGCTCCACCACCGGGCGGGCGGCGGCGGGGTGGTCCCGGGACATGGAGATGAACTGCGGTTCGCGGTCCACCACCACCCGCCTCTCCAGCCCGTCGGGGACATTCAGCGGGCAGCCCTCCACCTCGTGCACGAAGGCGACGTCGAGCCGGCCCGCGGCGACCGTCCGCAGCAGCGCGCCGGCCGAGACGTCCATGTGGAGCGAGATGTCCGTACCGGGCATGCGGCGGCGGAGCCTGCGCAGCCAGCCCACCAGCGCCCGGCTCGCCGTGGAGCCGATCCGCAGCCGCTCCCCGCCCACCAGGTCGGCCGCCGAGGTGGCCTCCGCGACCAGCGCGGCCATGCCGGAGACCAGTGGCCGGGCCCGGCTCACCACCGAGCGGCCCAGCGAGGTGGGGCGGCAGCCACTGCGTTCGCGGGTGAACAGCTCCGCGCCCAGGGAGTTCTCGATGCGCCGCAGCTGGGTCGTCAGGGCCGGCTGGCTCATGCCCAGTTGCCTGGCCGCCTTGTGCAGGCTGCCGGCGTCGGCGATCGCGCACAGGGCGCGCAGATGCCTCACCTCCAGCTCCATGAACCCGAGAGTAGAGCGGCCTCCTGAGCCGCACCAGATAGCCAAAACACGCCAATTGACGACGAGTTATGACCGACTGTGGCCGACATCCGGCAACTTGCGCCGCCTTCTGCCCCATACAAGCTGGCATACAGGCACGCATACCGGCAGCAGGCACCGCGCCAACCGGCCGCCATGCCCGTCGAAGCGTGTCACGCGGTGATGCGCCCGTGTTATCGGCGGTTGACATCATCCGTACGGGGACGGGCTCCCCGAGACTCTGCGGTATCCCCAATCCGTGTCCACGGACGAGTAGGAGTCCCCCCACATGAGACACCCCAAGACCGCGCTCTCCGGCCTCCTCGGCATCGGACTCGCCTTCGCGACGGCCTTCGGCGCCGCGCCCGCCTCCGCCGCCCCCGCCCCGGAGGGCCCGGCCCCCGCCGCGCCGGCCGCGACCTCGTCGTACGCCGCGTACAGCGGTTCCGCGGCGGAGGCGGCCAACACCAAGGCGTTCTTCGACGCCGTGCTGAAGTCGGTCGCCGAGAAGCGCGCCGCGAACCCGGGCGTCCAGGCCGTGACCGTGGTCTACAACGCCTCCAGCGCACCGACGTTCCGCAGCCAGATAGCCTCCAGCACGTCGATCTGGAACGCCGCCGTCACGAACGTGAAGCTCCAGTCGGGCAGCAACGCCGACTTCACCTACCGCGAGGGCAACGACTCGCGCGGCTCGTACGCGAGCACCGACGGGCACGGCCGCGGCTACATCTTCCTCGACTACGCGCAGAACCAGCAGTACAACTCGACGCGCGTCACCGCGCACGAGACCGGGCACGTGCTCGGCCTGCCGGACCACTACTCCGGTCCGTGCAGCGAGCTGATGTCCGGCGGCGGCCCCGGCACCTCCTGCCAGAACGCCCAGCCGAACGCGGCCGAGCGCTCCCGGGTCAACTCCCTGTGGGCGAACGGCCTCGCCGCCGCCATGGCCAAGCTCTCCTGACTTCCGGCTTCCGCACCGGCCTCACGGGCGCCCCGGTTTCGTGTGCGGGGCGCCCCTGCCGTGTCCGCCTTGGTAACGTCGCTCGGTGGACTTCCGTGGTGACTTCGCGACCCATCTGACGGTACGGACCCTTCGACGGCGCGGTGTCACGGCCGTCCCCCTCCACGAGTGGGCCGCCGCCCAGGGCCTCGAGCTCACCCGTACGGTCCTGGACCGCGGGCGCACCCCTGCCGGGCCGGTGCTCACCCGGCGTTCCAGGGGCACGTTCGAGGAACAGCGGAGCGCCGCCGAGCGGTGGGCCGGGCTGCTGGCCGGGGCGGGCTTCACAGTCGTACGGACACGGATCGAGGCGGCCCCGTGGAACGAGGACGTGCCGCGGACCGACGCCGAGGCCGCGGCGCTGCCCGCGCAACTCCACTTCGAGCACCGCGCCACGGTCCGGCTGTCCATCCCCTACGACACCGGACGGCTGGCCGCGGTCGCCGAACGGCACCACGCGCACGTGGCGCGCACCGCGCGGCAGGTGTTGCCGGGCGGAACCCAGGAACGATGCGTCATCCAGCGGGTACGGTCGGCCGGGCGGCCTTCGGCACGGGCCCGGCTGGACGCGCTGATCGACGCGCTCATCGCGGACGGGTTCCGGCCCGTCGACGTCAGCGAGGAGTTCGTGCTCCACGACGACAACCCGGCGGTGGACAGCGGCTGGTCGGAAGAACCGGTGGAGCCGGCCGAACCGGCCGAACAGTCCACGGCGCCGGAGCCGCCGGGGGACGGACGGCCGGGCTGAGGGGCCGCCCCTCAGTACCCGCCTCCCCGGCGCCCGGCCCCCGGCACACGCCCCCGCGCACCCCGCCCCGCGCCCCGCGGATCCCGCCCCGCGCCACCACATCATCCGTACGTGTCAGCCGCGTCAGCCATACGCGTCGACCTGCACGCGCCCGTTCGTCCGCACACGGACACCGCTGCTCAGGGCGCCCCCACCAGCTGCTTGCCGCCCAGTTCCGTGCCGGGCGGAAGCTGACGCCGGATCCGGTCGAGCGCGTCCTCGAAGCCGCCCCCGGCGATCCCCGACGCGTACGCCGCTCCCCCGCAGTGCAGCGTCAGGCTCAGCTCGGCACGTCCCACGGGACCCTCGTCCGTACGGTCACCGAGCGCCAGCAGGCAGCTCAGCGTGGCCTGTTCGGTCGTACCGTCCGCGCTGAACGGCAGTGGCATGTCCCATTCCAGGACACAGGACGCCAGGGTCTCGCCCGCACCCACTGCCTCCAGGGCGGCGAAGTCCGCCCCCTCGTACTCAACTCCCCTTATTCGGGTGCGCACATGGCGCCCACCCGCGACGAGGGTGATCGCTTCGGCACCTTGGCCGTCGCGATACCAACCCGCCCACGAATCCGTCGACTCCGCTGTCATGGCGCGGACTGTAGCGGTAGCGCGGCTTCCGCCGCAGCACGGGTCGTCAGTTCCGGTCGTACCAGGGCAGGTTGTTCGCGCCCGCGCCGTCGCTCAACTCGTACGGCGGGTGACGAACTCCGCGAGCGCCAGCAGGTCGTCTCCGGCCGCGAGGTCCGGCACGGCCCTGGAGAGCTGGTGGACGGCCCTGGCCATCCGGTCGGCGGCCTGCTCCTGCGCCCAGTCGCGCCCGCCTGCCCGCTCCACGGCGTCGGCCGCGCGCCGGACCGCCGTCTCGTCCATCGGCCGCCGGTACAGCTCGGCCAGCTCCGCGCCGGCCGGGGTGCCGGAGGCCAGGGCGTGCACGACCGGCAGGGACTTCTTGTGCGCGGCCAGGTCGGCCCCCGCGGGCTTTCCCGTCCTGGCGGGGTCGCCCCAGATGCCCATCAGGTCGTCGATGAGCTGGAACGCGAGCCCCGCCTCGCGGCCGAACGTGTCCAGCGCGGCGACCTGTTCGGCGGTCGCGCCCGCGTACAGACCGCCGAGCGCGCAGGACGCGCCGAGCAGGGCGCCCGTCTTGGCCGTCGCCATCGTCACGCACTCGGTCACCGAGACCTGCCGCGGGTCTCGCCGTTCGAAGGCGCAGTCCGCCTGCTGGCCCGCGCACAGCTCCACGACGCAGGCCGCGAGCCGGGCGGAGGCGGCGGCCGCCGCGGGGTGCGGGTCCTCGGCCAGCAGCCGCACGGCGAGGGCCATCATGGCGTCGCCCGCGACGATGGCGTCCGGGGTGCCGAAGACCGTCCACGCCGTGGCCCGGTGGCGCCGGGTCGGGTCCTCGTCGATCACGTCGTCGTGGAGCAGGGTGAAGTTGTGGGCCAGTTCGACGGCCACGGCGGGCCGGATCGCGTCCCGTACGGCGTCGTCGCCCGCCCGGCCGCCGTCGAGCGCACGCGCGGCGGCCAGGACGAGCGCCGGCCGGACGGCCTTGCCCTCCCGCCCGGAAGCCGGCGTCCCGTCGGCGTGCTCCCACCCGAAGTGGTACATCGCCACGCGGCGTATGGGGCCGGGCAACGTCGCGACGGCGGCGCGCAGTTCGGGCTGGACGACACCGCGGGTGCGCTCCAGGAGCGCCGTGGCCCCGCGCCCCTCGATGGCGGTGTCCGTGCTGGTCGTCGTGGTCACGTTCGGCTTCCTTTCCCGCGTGGGGAGGCAGGGCTGGAGGAGAGGCGGGCTGCTGTAGGGAGGGCGGGCCCGGGCGGGCGGCCGGGGCTCAGTTCGGCCGCCCGCCCGGGCGCCGTCCGGTCGGTCAGGTCACCTCCAGCGGCCCACTTCGACGTTCTCCAGCACGCCGAGCGCGTCGGGCACGAGGACCGCCGCCGAGTAGTACGCCGTGACCAGGTACGAGATGATCGCCTGCTCGTCGATGCCCATGAAACGGACGGACAGGCTCGGCTCGATCTCGTCGGGGATACCGGACTGCTGGAGCCCGACGACGCCCTGCTCGGCCTCGCCCGTACGCATGCAGATGATCGAGGTCGTCCGGGACTCGGAGACCGGGATCTTGTCGCACGGGAAGATCGGCACCCCGCGCCAGGCGGGCACGTGGTGGCCGCCGACCTCCACGGTGTCCGGGTACAGCCCGCGCCTGCTGCACTCGCGGCCGAAGGCGGCGATGGCCCGCGGATGCGCCAGGAAGAGCTTCGAGCCCCGGCGCCGCGAGAGCAGTTCGTCCATGTCGTCCGGGCTCGGCACGCCGGCGTGGGGCTGGAGCCGCTGCCCGTAGTCGCAGTTGGCCAGCAGTCCGAACTCGCGGTTGTTGACCAGCTCGTGCTCCTGGCGCTCGCGCAGCGCCTCGACCGTGAGCCGCAACTGCTGCTCGGTCTGGTTCATCGGCTGGTTGTAGAGGTCGGCGACCCGGCTGTGGACCTTCAGCACGGTCTGCGCGACGCTCAGTTCGTACTCGCGGGGCGCCGCCTCGTAGTCCACGAAGGTGTGCGGTACGACGGCCTCGCCGACATGGCCGGCGGACAGGTCGATCTCGGCCTCGCCGTACTTGTTCGTCCGCTGGTGCGGCACGGCGGCCACCGCCCGCAGGTGTTCGCTCAGGGACGCCTCGCGCTCCGCGAGGTTTCGCACGTCCGCCCGGGTGAGGACCAGGACCGTGCACGCCGTGGCCGCGCGCGCGGTGTACCCCCAGGTGGCCTCCCCGTCCACCAGGGCCCCGTCGCCGAAGTACGCCCCGTCCGCGAGGACTCCGAGCACGGCCTCGTCCCCGTACGGGCCCGCGCCGACCTTCTCCACCCGGCCGTGCGCCAGCAGGAACACCCGGTCCGCCACCTCGCCCGCCGTGGCCAGGACCTGGCCGGGCGCGAACTGCCGCTGCTCGCAGCGGCGCGCCAGCTCGGCCAGCACGCCCTCGTCACCGTAGCTCCGCAGGGGCGGCAGCTCGCCCAGCTCCGCGGGGACGACCGACACCCGCTCCCCGGTCTGCACAAATGTCACGCGCCCGTCACCGACCGCGTAGGTGAGCCGGCGGTTCACCCGGTACGTGCCGCCCTGGACCTGGACCCACGGCAGCATCCGCAGCAGCCACCGAGAGCTGATCTCCTGCATCTGCGGTACCGACTTGGTGGTGGTCGCCAGGTTCCTGGCCGCGGCCGTGCCCAGACTCTGCTGGGGGAGCCGCACCTCGCGAACCTCGTCGCCAACCGACATGGAGTCTCCCTCTCAAATCCTTGTGCTGACCTGCTCGGAGAACACTTCCAGCGGGTGGCGTGCGGGCGCCATTACACGAAGGAGTGGGACTGAATCGCGTGTGACGGGGCACAAGAAACGTATTTTCGCCCGCCCGGCTCAAACGGACGGCACACTGTCCGGAACGGTTCGAACGCCGTTACGGATGACGTATGACGCCTTGCGGGTTTTCTTCGGGTTCTTTGGATCCTCTGGTTTTGCCCGTTTCTCCGGAACACCGGCGGAACGCGTTGTCCGCCCACCACCGACGCACTTGCACACGCACGCGCGCACACTCGAACAGAAGGAGTCGGCCATGGCCCCACCCATGTCCGCGAGCACGTTCCTCAAGGCCCTCAAGGAGGAGGGACTGACCGTCGTCGAGGTCGGCGACTGGCGTACGCACAACCGGAACCACGTGGGCGCCTGGGGCCCCGTGCACGGGGTGATGATCCATCACACGGTCACCCGGGGCACCGCCGCGACCGTACGCCTGTGCCGGGACGGCCACGCGGACCTGCCGGGCCCACTGTGCCATGGCGTGATCGCCAAGGACGGCACGGTACACCTGGTGGGACACGGCCGCGCCAACCACGCGGGATCCGGTGATTCCGACGTCCTGCGGGCCGTGATAGCGGAAAAAGCCCTTCCCCCCGACAACACGGCCGACACCGACGGAAATCGCCATTTCTACGGCTTCGAATGCGAAAACCTGGGTGACGGAAAGGACCCGTGGCCCGAGGCCCAGCGGGAAGCCGTCGAACGGGCCGCGGCGGCGATCTGCCGATTCCACGGCTGGGGCGCCCCTTCCGTGATCGGTCATCTGGAATGGCAGCCCGGCAAGATCGACCCGCGCGGTTTCACGATGGACGAGATAAGGAGCCGCGTCCGCGACCGGCTCAAGTGACCCCCGACCGCGACGCCCGGTGCCGCCCGCCGTCCGATACGTACCGGAGGGCGGGCGGCACCGGAGGGCGGGCGGCACGGGGGCGGGCGAGCGGCACCGGGGCGGGCGACAATGGCCGGGTGAGTCGTCCGTCCGCAGATCCCGCCGCCGCGCTCCGGCCCCGGCTGCCGTCCCCGCTCCAGGAGGTCAGGGACGCGCGCTTCGACCGGCACGGCGTACGCCTGCTGCTCAAGCGGGACGATCTGGCGCATCCGGAGATCCCGGGCAACAAATGGCGCAAGCTCGTGCCGAACCTGCGGGCCGCCGCGGCGGAGGGGCGCGGCACCCTGGTCACCTTCGGGGGCGCCTACTCCAACCACCTGCGGGCCACGGCCGCCGCCGCGCGGCTGCTGGGGCTCCGCGCCGTCGGGATCGTACGGGGGCACGAGCTGGCCGGGCGGCCGCTCAACCCCTCGCTCGCCCGGTGCGCCGCCGACGGGATGCGGCTGTCCTTCGTGGACCGTGCCACCTACCGCCGCAAGGGCGAGCCCGGGGTCGTGGCCGGCCTGCTCGCCGGGCTCGGACTGGCGTCCGGGGACGTGTACGTCGTACCGGAGGGCGGCAGCAACGCGCTCGCCGTCCACGGGTGCGCCGAGCTGGGGCGGGAGCTGGAGCGGGAACTGCCCGCGGCGGCCGGCACCGTCGCCGTGGCGTGCGGGACCGGCGGGACGCTCGCCGGGCTCGCGGCCGGGCTCGGCGCGGGCCGGCGGGCGCTCGGATTCCCCGTGCTCAAGGGGGACTTCCTGGAGGGGGAGGTACGCGGCCTCCAGCGCGCCGCCTTCGGCGGCCCGGCCGGGGACTGGCGGCTGGACGGCCGCTTCCATTGCGGTGGATTCGCGCGTACGACCGGGGAGCTCGACGCGTTCGCCGAGGAGTTCGAGGACCGGCACGGCCTCCCGGTCGAACGTCTCTATGTCGCCAAGATGCTCTACGGCCTCGGTGTGCTCGCCCGGGAGGGCGCCTTCGCGCCGGGCACCGCCGTGGCCGCCGTCGTCACGGGACCGCCGGAGCCGGGCGCCGCACACGGTGCGTGACGGCCGTACGGGACCGGCCCGACGACCCGCCCGCACGCCCCGTGACGCCATGTCGTCCGCCCCGTGCCGCCACCCCGTTCACCCGGTGGCGCCGCCCGTCGCGCCCCTCCCCCATGCGGCGCGACGCCCACGGCCGGCCCCGACTCCCCGTCCGGGACCTCCCTCTCCCTCCCGAGACTCCCCGCCCGGGACCCTCGCCCGCGCCTCAGTCCGTCTCCTCCTCCCGGTACGCCACCGCCTCCTCCTGGTCCAGCCTGCGCAGCAGCGTCCGCATCATCTCGTCGTCGATCCGGCGCTGGTCCCGCAGCTCCACGAACACCGCTCGCTCCGCCGCGATCATTTCCCGCGAGAGCCGCCGGTAGGTGGCGTCCGCCGACTCCCCCGTCACCGCGTTCACCGCCCCCAGCCGCTCCCACACCGCGTTGCGGCGGCGCTCCATGACCGCCCGGAGCCGGTCCGCCAGCGGGGGCGGCAGCTCGTTGCGCTCGTCGGCCAGCAGTTCCTCCAGCCGCCGCTCCGCCGCCGTCGACGCCGCGTTCTGCGCCTGTGCCTCGGCCAGTGTCTCCGCCTGCCGGTCGCGGCCCGGCAGGCGCAGCAGCCGGATCAGCGACGGCAGGGTCAGCCCCTGCACGACCAACGTGCCGATCACCGTGGTGAAGGTCAGGAACAGCACCAGGTTCCGCCCCGGGAAGGGGCTGCCGTCCTCGGTCACCAGCGGGATGGAGAACGCGATGGCCAGGGACACCACCCCGCGCATGCCGGCCCATCCGATGATCACCGGAGCTTTCCAGTCGGTGTCCGGCTCGCGCTCCTTGAGCCGCGGGAACAGCGCGCGCGGCAGGAACGTCGCCGGGAAGACCCAGACGAACCGGACCACCACCACCGCCGCGAACACGCCGGCCGCGTAGAGGAACGCCTTCCCCACGCCGTACGCGCCCAGCCCCTCCAGGACGACCGGCAGCTGGAGGCCGATCAGCGCGAACACCACGGACTCCAGGACGAAGGCGATCATCTTCCACACCGCGGCCTCCTGGAGCCGGGTGTCGAACTCCACCTGCCAGGCACGGTGGCCGAGGTAGAGCGCGACCACCACCACGGCCAGCACCCCCGACGCACCCACCTGTTCCGCCAGCGCGTACGCGACGAACGGGATGAGCAGCGAGAGTGTGTTCTGCAGCAGCGCCTCGCGCAGATGGGTCCGCAGCCAGTGCAGCGGCACCATCAGCACCAGCCCCACTCCCACACCGCCGAGCGAGGCCAGCGCGAACTCCCCGATCCCGGCGCCCCAGCCCGCGCCCGCGCCCACCGCCGCCGCCAGCGCCACCTTGAACGCGGTGATGGCGGTCGCGTCGTTCACCAGGGACTCGCCCTGGAGGATGGTCGTCAGCCGGTGCGGCAGCCCCAGTCTCCGCGCGACGGCCGTCGCCGCCACCGCGTCCGGCGGCGCGATCACCGCGCCGAGCACCAGCGCGGTGGCGAGCGGCAGGCCCGGCACGAAGACGTACGCCAGCCAGCCCACCGCGACCGTGGCGAAGAGGACGTAGCCCACCGACAGCAGCGCGACGGGCCGGAGGTTGGCCCGCAGGTCGAGGTACGAGCTGTCCACCGCGGCCGTGTACAGCAGCGGCGGCAGGATCAGCGGCAGCACGACGTGCGGGTCGAGTGTGTAGGCGGGCACCCCCGGTACGTAGGACGCACCGAGCCCGACCGCCACCAGCAGCAGCGGCGCGGGCACCGGGGTCCGGCGGGCCGCGCCGGCGGTCGCCGCGCTTCCCGCCACCAGGGCCACCAGCGGCAATACGTCCATCACACCGTCCCTCACCGTGCCGTGGGCCCATCCCGTGGGCCCATCCCGTGGGCCGCACCCCGGACCCTCTCCCGGGCGGTAACCCGAGTCGGCCCCCGAGCATGCCCGATCACCGAGTCGATCAGCGTCCCGAGCGGTGTGGCGACGGGCGTGTGGGGTGCGGGGAACAGCGTCCGGAGCCGTCCTCGCGGCCCCCCGAGGCGTCGTAACCTGGTCATCATGAGTGAGTGCCGCCACGTCACGGAGCTGCCGCGCCCCGAGCCCGCACCACTGGGCGAGACCTGCGCCGCGTGCCTCGCGACCGGCAGCCACCCGGTGCAGCTGCGGCTGTGCCTGGTGTGCGGGCACGTCGGGTGCTGTGACTCCTCGCCGTCCCGGCACGCGACACAGCACTTCGAGGAAACCGGGCACGCGGTGATGCGCAGTTTCGAGGCGGGGGAACGCTGGCGCTGGTGCTACGAGGACGGTTCGATCGTGTGATGGCTGGGTACGTCAACTCCCTGCGGGTACATCAACCCTCCGCCAGTTCTTCATAATTGGGCCCGACCGACCCCTAGCCACGTTCTGTGCCCATATGCTTACCATGAGTGACGGGTCTCGAATGGGGGTCCCGGCGACACGGCACCGTCGATCGCGATAGCGTCGCCAGTCCAGACCGGCTACGTACCGACGCGTACCGCGAGGCCCGGGACATTCCCCGTCCCGGAGCCCTGAAGAGCTTGTGCCACCTTGGAGGTGAGGGTGTCCCAGATCGCAGGCGAGCCCGGGACCCAGGACTTCGTGGAAGTCCGGCTGCCCGCTGCGGGTGCCTACCTGTCCGTGCTGCGTACGGCCACGGCCGGCCTCGCGGCGCGCTTGGACTTCACCCTCGACGAGATCGAGGACCTCCGCATCGCGGTGGACGAAGCCTGCGCGATCCTGCTCCAGCAGGCCGTGTCGGGTTCCGTCCTCAGCTGCGTCTTCCGGCTCGTCGAGGACTCGCTGGAGGTGACCGTCTCGGCCCCCACCACCGACGGGCGCGCGCCCGAGCGCGACACCTTCGCCTGGACGGTGCTCTCCGCACTGGCCGGCAAGGTCGACTCGACCGTCGCCGACGACAACACGGTCGCCATCAGCCTCTACAAGCAGCGCGGCGCCGGCCCTGGGCCGACGTGATGGAGAACGGGGGCGGTCCGGTGCGTGACGAGGGGCGCATCCAACGGGACCCGCGCGGCGGGCACGAGGCTCCGGCGGCGGAGCCGGTGCTCACCCGCGCGGGCTTCCCGGAGCAGCAGGCCCGTCCCCACCCGGAGGACGGGTTTGAGGGCCAGACGACCGCGGCGGACCGGATGGCCGCGGTGGAGCAGGCGCAGGCAGAGCGGGCGGCCTTTATGAGCGAAGAACACCACGATCCACAGGATCGCAGCGGGGCGCGGGCGATGTTCATCGAGCTGCGCAAGCTGCCCGACGGCTCGCCCGAGCGCGCCGACCTGCGCAATCAGCTGGTGCGCATGCATCTTCCGCTGGTCGAGCATCTCGCGCGGCGGTTCCGCAACCGCGGCGAGCCGCTGGACGACCTCACCCAGGTCGCGACGATCGGCCTGATCAAGTCGGTGGACCGGTTCGACCCGGAGCGCGGGGTCGAGTTCTCGACGTACGCGACGCCGACGGTCGTCGGCGAGATCAAGCGGCACTTCCGCGACAAGGGCTGGGCGGTGCGGGTGCCGCGCCGCCTCCAGGAGCTGCGGCTGTCCCTGACGACGGCCACCGCCGAGCTCTCGCAGCTGCACGGCCGTTCGCCGACGGTGCACGAGCTGGCGGAGCGGCTGAGCATCTCGGAGGAAGAGGTCCTGGAGGGCCTGGAGTCGGCCAACGCGTACTCGACACTGTCGCTGGACGTCCCGGACACGGACGACGAGTCGCCGGCGGTCGCGGACACGCTGGGCGCGGAGGACGAGGCGCTGGAGGGCGTCGAGTACCGCGAGTCCCTCAAGCCGCTGCTGGAGGACCTGCCGCCGCGCGAGAAGCGGATCCTGCTGCTGCGCTTCTTCGGGAACATGACCCAGTCGCAGATCGCGCAGGAGGTCGGCATCTCGCAGATGCACGTCTCGCGGCTGCTGGCGCGGACGCTGGCGCAGCTGCGCGAGCGGCTGCTGGTGGAGGAGTAGGACGCGAGAAGCTCCCCCAGCAAGGCAACAAGGCGGACAGGACCGTACGGGGCGGCAGGGGCGCAAGGCCTTCGGGCGTACGGCGCCTTCGGGTCGTACGGGCCTACGGGCGGGAGTCGCCGCCCGGACCGCGGATGCCGAGGGCTTCGGTGGTCTCCGGGTTGAGGATCAGGACCAGCCCCGACACGGCGACCACCGCGAGGGCGATGCCCGCCGGGACGAACGCGCCCTCGGAGGTCAGCAGGGTGTAGGCGACGGGCAGGGCCATGATCTGGGTGATCAGCGCGGGCCCCCGGCTCCAGCCGCGGCGCAGCAGCAGGCCGCGCGCGGCGAACAGCGGGAAGGCACCCAGCACGATCAGGGTCACGCCGCCGGTCTCCGCCTGCTGCGGGCTGTCGGGCCGGCCGAGCAACCCCATCACCAGCAGGTACACCCCGCCGACGACCAGGGCGAGCGCCTCCAGGCCGCACACGGCCGCGGCGGCGGTCAGGCGGCCGGGGCGGGGGGCCGGTTCGGGCGTGGACTGCTGCGTGGTCCGCTGGCTGCTGCTCACCCTTGCAGGGTAGCCGGACCGCGCCCCCGGGCCGGGGCCCGTCCCGCCCGGTCACCGTACGGCCGCGTCCCACCGAAGCCGGCGCGGCCGACGCGGCGCCCCCGTACGGACAAGACCCCCGCGGCCGGACCGCCCCGCGCGACGAGCCCGCCCGTACGGCCGGGCGGCTCCGCGCGCCGCGCCACCCCGCGCGACCGGCGGTGATGCCCCGCGGCCGGCGGCACGACCGGGCGCGACCCGCCGACGCCCTGCCGGTAACCTGCTGAGCATGCGCGCGCTTCTCGTGGTCAATCCGGCAGCCACCACCACCAGTGCCCGCACCCGGGACGTCCTCATCCACGCGCTCGCGAGCGAGATGAAGCTCGAGGCCGTGACGACGGAGTACCGGGGCCACGCGCGGGACCTCGCCAGGCGGGCCGCCGAGTCCGGGGAGATGGACCTGGTCGTCGCCCTCGGCGGGGACGGCACGGTGAACGAGGTCGTCAACGGCCTGCTGCACAACGGCCCCGACCCCGGCCTCCTCCCCCGTCTCGCGGTGGTCCCCGGTGGCTCGACCAATGTCTTCGCCCGCGCGCTCGGGCTGCCCAACGACGCGGTCGAGGCGACCGGCGCGATCCTGGACGCGCTGGCCACCCGGAGCGAACGGACGATCGGTCTGGGACTGGCGGCCGGAACCCCCGGTTCGGACGACGAGGCGGTCCCCGCACGCTGGTTCACCTTCAACGCGGGCTTCGGCTTCGACGCGGGAGTGGTGGGCCGGGTCGAACAGCACCGCGAACGCGGCAAGCGTTCGACGCACGCCCTCTATGTGCGCCAGGTCATACGCCAGTTCCTGGAGGAGCCCCACCGCCGGCACGGCCTGATCACCCTGGAGCGCCCCGGCGCGGAGCCGGTCGAGGACCTGGTGCTGTCCATAATCTGCAACACCGCGCCCTACACCTACCTGGGCAACCGGCCGCTCTACTCCTCCCCCACGGCGTCCTTCGACTCGGCGCTCGACGTGCTCGGGCTGTCCAGAATGTCGACGTCCGCGGCGGCCCGATATGGGACGCAACTGCTCACATCGACCCCGACCAGGGGCCCCCAGGGACGTCACGCCGTCTCCCTCCACGATTTGACGGACTTCACCTTGCATTCGAAGGCGCCCCTCCCGTTCCAGATGGACGGCGACCACCTCGGAGTGCGTACGAGCGTGACGTTCACAGGCGTACGCCGTGCACTGCGTGTGATTGTGTGAGTAGAAGGGGCAAAAGTCCTTTCACTCGAACGTTTACCCTGGACTCCACCCCATGGAAGTACGGCTGTGACCTAGTCGACACCGAGGAATCAAAAAAAACTTTCCAGAAGGGGTTGTATCCGCCGCCGAGGTTTGCGAATCTCTACATGGCGATCGGGACGGCCCGCACCACCGGCCTCCTTGAGAGCCAGAACCCCTCCTCAAACACAAGGACCACACCTGTCTCAGCTGGTGGTCGGCCCTTCACTTGTCGGGGGATTCGTGAAAGCGTTCACATTCACAAGCAATCCGCACGACATATGCACGTCATACCAAGAGAGGTAGCAGCCATGGACTGGCGTCACAACGCCGTTTGCCGCGAGGAAGACCCCGAGCTGTTCTTCCCCATCGGCAACACCGGTCCTGCGCTGCTGCAGATCGAGGAAGCCAAGGCCGTCTGCCGTCGCTGCCCCGTCATGGAGCAGTGCCTGCAGTGGGCGCTCGAGTCCGGCCAGGACTCCGGCGTCTGGGGTGGCCTCAGCGAGGACGAGCGCCGCGCCATGAAGCGCCGCGCCGCTCGCAACCGGGCGCGCAACGCGACCGCCTGAGGCCCCTGCCACGAGCCCAGGGCCTCGCTCTCACCGGTCCTCACCCCGAGGAACCGAGGAGGCGGAGCCTGGCCGGCGGAGCGTACAGCGTGTACGCATGGACCCGCCCCCGAACCGCAGCGCGCAGTACCCCCCGATGCGCATCGCAACGTGAGCTTCGAGCCGAGCCCCGGGCCGTCACCACGGTCCGGGGCTCGCTGCTGTGTCAAGGGCGGGCGCCGGCGGGAACGTTCTCGAAGCGGCGGGCCGGCTCTCGGTGGCCGCCCCGGCGACCGCCGCCGGGAAAACGTCATTTCTCCGATTCGACCGGGATCTCCAGGATGACGCGCGTGCCGCTCACCGGGGCGGCCACCATGTCGAAGCTGCCGCCCAACTCCCCCTCCACCAGGGTGCGGACGATCTGGAGCCCCAGGTTCCCCGCCCGTTTCGGGTCGAAGCCCTCGGGCAGCCCGCGCCCGTCGTCCTGGACCGTGACCATCAGCCGGGCCCCCTCGCGAACACCGGCGCGGCGCTTCGCCTTCGCCGGGGTGCGCCCGCTGCGGACCGCCATGACGTCGACCCGGCCCTGCTCCCCCGGCGCGAACGCGTGTTCCAGGGCGTTCTGCAGGATCTCGGTCAGCACCATCGAGAGCGGAGTGGCCACCTCGGCGTCGAGGATGCCGAACTTCCCGGTCCGGCGGCAGACCACGGTGCCGGGCGCGATTTCGGTGACCATGGCCAGCACCCGGTCGGCGATCTCGTCGAACTCGACCCGCTCATCCAGATTCTGAGACAGCGTCTCGTGCACGATGGCGATGGAACCGACGCGGCGTACCGCCTCGTCGAGCGCCTCCCGGCCCTGCGGCGAGTCCATGCGCCGGGCCTGGAGCCGGAGCAGCGCCGCCACCGTCTGGAGGTTGTTCTTGACCCGGTGATGGATCTCCCGGATGGTGGCGTCCTTGGTGATCAACTCCCGCTCGCGGCGGCGGAGTTCCGTGACGTCCCGGAGCAGCACCAGCGAACCGATCCGGTCGCCCTTCGGCTTGAGCGGGATGGCACGCAGCTGGATCACGCCACCGCTCCCCTCCACCTCGGTCTCCCGGGGCGCGTAGCCGCTGGCCAGTTTGACCAGGGCCTCGTCCACCGGGCCGCGCGAGGGCGCCAGTTCGGCGGTGGTCCGGCCCAGGTGGTGGCCGACGAGGTCGGAGGCGAGGCCGAGGCGGTGGTACGCGGACAGCGCGTTGGGGCTCGCGTACTGCACCACGCCGTCGGCGTCGAGGCGGATCAGTCCGTCACCGACCCGGGGCGAGGCGTCCATGTCGACCTGCTGCCCGGGGAAGGGGAACGACCCGGCGGCGATCATCTGGGCCAGGTCGGAGGCCGACTGGAGGTAGGTGAGCTCCAGCCGGCTGGGGGTACGGACGGTCAGCAGGTTGGTGTTGCGGGCGATCACGCCGAGGACCCGGCCCTCGCGGCGCACGGGGATGGACTCGACCCGTACGGGCACTTCCTCCCGCCACTCCGGATCGCCCTCGCGGACGATCCGCCCCTCGTCGAGCGCGGCGTCCAGCAGGGGCCGGCGTCCGCGCGGAACGAGGTGGCCGACCATGTCGTCCTGGTAGGAGGTGGGCCCGGTGTTGGGGCGCATCTGGGCGACGGACACATAGCGGGTGCCGTCGCGCGTGGGGACCCAGAGCACGAGATCGGCGAAGGAGAGGTCGGAGAGCAACTGCCACTCCGAGACCAGCAGGTGCAGCCATTCGAGGTCGGATTCGCCGAGGGCCGTGTGCTGGCGGACGAGGTCGTTCATGGAGGGCACACAGGCGAGCGTACCCGCGGCGCGAAACGGGTACGAACCACGGCCCTCCGGGGGCTGTTCTCCACGGGGCCAGGCGAAATAAGCTCGACCTAAGCATGGACACCACGAAGTGGTCTAGTCCACAATGGTCACAGAAGCCTCCGCCCTCCCCGCACAGGAGAGCGGACCGAGGATCCGGCGCTCTCTGCCCTGACTGCGACGGGACCTCCTCCACGGCCGCACGGGACCGCACACCCGACGGCCGTAGCAACTCCGGGCTGCGGTGCCGTACGGGCTGAGGGTCCCGTCGCGGCGCCGCGGCCCGCGGGTGTGCGTGGTGACCAGCGGATTCGGGACGTCGGCGGGCCCAGGGCGGCGGCGGATGCGGGCGGCGGCGGGCTCGGGCCGTCAGCGGTTCAGGGCGTCAGCGGGTCTGCGGAGTCTTGGCCATCGTGCGCGGCACGTCGGGGTCCTGCCCCCGGATGAGTGCGAGCTCGTACGCGAGGACGTGCAGCGGAAGGATCTCCAGCACCGGCTGGAGATCCTCGGGGATCCCCTCGGTCGGCAGGACGAACCCCGCCGCCGCCCGGTTCACCTCGGGCTCGGGCCCGACGACCGCGAGATCGGCTCCCCTGCCCCGGATCCGGACCAGGACCGGCCGCAGCGCGTCGCGGGCCCTGCCATCCGGGACGACCGCGATCACCGGAGTGAGGTGGTCGATCATCGCGAGCGGGCCGTGCAGCAGGTCCGCGCCCGAATAGGGCAGAGCGGGCAGGTAGCAGGTCTCCATCAGCTTGAGCGCCGCCTCCCGGGCGGTGGGGTAGCCGTAGCCCCGGGAGACCACGACCATCCGCTCGGCGAAGCGGTAGCGGTTGGCGAGTGCGCGCACCTCGTCCCGGCGGGCCAGGATCCGCTCGGCGATGTCCGGCAGGGCGAGGGCCGCCGCCCCGTCGCCGCCGCGCAGTCCCTCGCTGAGCAGGTAGAGGCTGAGGAGCGAGGCGATGTACGACTTGGTGGCGGGCAGCGCCCGTTCCTGGCCGGCCCGTACGTCGATGTGGAACTCGGCCACCCCGGCCAGCGCCGAGTCCGGGTCGTTGGTGAGCGCCAGCGTGATGGCGCCGGCGTTGCGGGCGGCCCACACCGTGCTCACCAGGTCCGGCGAACCGCCCCACTGACTGACCCCGATGACCAGTACGTCGGTCAGTCGCGGCCGCGCCCCGTACACGGTGACCGTGGACATGGAGGCCAGCCCGCACGGCAGGCCGTGCCGGATCTCCAGCAGGTACTTGCCGTAGAGCGCCGCGTGGTCGGAGGTGCCCCGGGCGGTGAGCAGCGCGAACCTGGGGTGCCTGGCGGCGATCGCCTCCGCCGTCCGCCTGATGGGACCCGCCCCGTCCGTCAGGACCCGGCGCAGGACGTCGGGCTGCTCCGCGACCTCGGCGGCCAGGATCCGGCCCGGCCGCTCGCTGGCTCCGGCCGGAAAGGCGGCAGTCATGGCTTGAGTGCCTCCACATCGGGCGACGGCACGGGCCCTCCCAGTCGACCATGGAGCCAAGGGGGCCGCCACCGGGCCGGGGCGGGCCGCCCCGGTGCGCCGCCGGGGGCCGCGGCCTGGCGGTGGGACGCCACCCCCCTGCCGGACGGCCGCCCCTCTGGTAGAATTGGTCTATACCACATCGTGGGAAGAGTCGTACGAGCCCTCTGATCAGATCGGCAGGCCCAGCGTGGAAGTCGTCATCGTTCAGGACGCCGCAGCAGGCGGCCAGCTCATCGCGGACAGCATCGCCGACCTGCTGCGCCGCAAGCCCGACGCGCTGCTCGGGGTGGCCACCGGCTCCACCCCGCTGCCCGTCTACCAGGCGCTCGCGGCGCGGGTCCGGGACGGCGCGGTGGACGTGTCCCGCGCGCGGATCGCCCAGCTGGACGAGTACGTGGGCCTGGCGCCCGGCCACCCCGAGTCCTACCGCTCGGTGGTGGAGCGCGAGGTGGTCGAGCCGCTGGGCCTCGACCCGGACGCCTTCATGGGCCCCGACGGCAGCGTCACCGACGTGCAGGCCGCGTGTGAGCGTTACGACCGGGCACTGGCCGAGGCCGGCGGGGTGGACCTCCAGCTGCTCGGCATCGGCACGGACGGACACATAGGTTTCAACGAGCCCTGCTCCTCGCTGGCCTCCCGCACCCGGATCAAGACCCTGACCCGGCAGACCCGCGAGGACAACGCACGCTTCTTCGACCACCTCGACGACGTGCCGCACCACGTGATCACCCAGGGCATCGGCACGATCCTGGAGGCCCGTCACCTGGTCCTGCTGGCCACCGGCGAGGGCAAGGCCGAGGCGGTCGCCCAGGCGGTCGAGGGCCCGGTCGCCGCCTTCGTCCCGGCCTCCGCGCTCCAGTTGCACCCGCACGCCACGGTCGTGGTGGACGAGGCGGCGGCGTCCCGGCTGAAGCTCGCCGACTACTTCCGCGCCACGTTCGCGGCGAAGCCGGACTGGCAGGGCATCTGAGCCGACGCCGGCCAGGCTCCGGCTCCGGCTCCGGCTCCGGCTCCGGGGCGGGTTCCCCGTCCGGAGCCGGGCCCGCACGGGGCTACCCGCCGTGACCCGCGATGACCTCCGCCGCCGCCCGGCCGCAGACGCGTGCCGCGCCATGGGTGGCGATGTGCAGGGCGCCTCTCGGTCCGGCCCCGTTCAGCCCCATCTCGACCACCACCGTGTCCGGGCGCCCGGCGAGCAGCCGGTCCAGTACGCGGGACATCCAGGCGTGCCGGTGGAGGTCCCGTACGACGGCCACGACCGGGCGCTCCCCGGCCGCCCCGAGGACCCGCGCGGCCAGGGCGTCCGGGTCCGTTTCCCGCTCCGGGTCCGCGGCCGCGCCGTCGCCGCCGCTGTACGAGCCCGTCTCCGTACCCGGAAGCAGCCGTTCCAGCTCCGCCGCGACGCCCCAGGGGGTCTCGTCGCCCACCGCGATGTTCGCGACGGGCGCGAGGACGGCGACGTACGGCGCCTCGGTGAGGGGGCCGGCCGAGCCCGTCACGCGTAGCGCGCGCCGGGCCGCGACCAGGCCGATCCCGGGGCCGGACGGGCTCCCCTCCGGTCCGGCCGCGCCCGGCCCCGAGGCCCCCCGCGCCCGGAGCGTCCAGTCGGCGAGGGCGCGCACCCGCGCGGCCGCGTCGGCCAGCCGCTCCTCGGGCAGGTCGCCGCCGCGCACGGCGGCGACCAGCGCGTCCCGCAGGCGCAGTACGGTCGCCTCGTCCGCCAGACCGCCGCCCACGCAGATGGCGTCGGCGCCCGCGGCGACCGCGAGGACGGAGCCGCGCTCGATGCCGTACGTCTCGGCGATGGCCAGCATTTCCATGCCGTCCGTGACGATCAGCCCGTCGTACCCGAGCTCCTCGCGCAGCAGACCGGTCAGGATCCGCCGGCTCAGCGTCGCCGGGCGGTCCGGGTCCAGCGCGGGGAGCAGGATGTGCGCGCTCATGACGGCCTTGGAGCCGGCCTCGATGGCCGAACGGAACGGCCGCAGGTCACGGGCGTGCACCGTGGCCGGGTCCACGTCGATGCGGGGCACCGCGTGATGGGAGTCCGTGGCGGTGTCGCCGTGCCCCGGGAAGTGCTTGGTGCAGGCGGCGACCCCGGCGCTCTGGAGTCCGCCGACGTACGCGGCGGTGTGCCGGGCGACCAGCTCCGGGTCCGCGCCGAAGGACCGGACGCCGATCACCGGGTTGTCCCGGTTGGAGTTGACGTCCGCGGAAGGGGCCCAGTTGAGATCGACCCCGCAGGCGGCCAGCCGCCGCCCGAGCTCCTGGGCGACGGCACGGGTCAGGGCGAGGTCGTCCACCGTCCCGAGCGCGTAGTTGCCCGGGAACGAGGAGCCCTGCCGGGTCTCCAGGCGGGTCACGTCGCCGCCCTCCTCGTCGATCGCGACGAGGACGTCCGCCCGCCCGGCGCGCAGCCGCGCGGTGAGCGCGGCGACCTGTTCGGGCGAGGAAACGTTACGGCCGAACAGGCCGACGGAGCTCAGGCCCTCGTCGATGCGCCGCAGCAGCCAGTCGGGCGGCGTGGTGCCGCGGAAGCCGGGCTGGAGGACGGCGAGGGCGTCCCGGGTGAGCGTGTCCGTACCGCGTGCCACAGTCGTCATGCCGGGCTATCCCTTCACCGCGCCGTCGGTGAGACCGCTGACCGCTTTTCGTTGGAGGAAGACGAAGAGCACCAGGACCGGAATCGCGAAGAGTGAGGACGCGGCCATCGTGGCACCCCAGTCGTCACCGAACTGGCTCTGGAACTGGGAGAGCCACAGCGGCAGCGTCTGCGCCTCGGCCTGCTTGTTGAGGACGAGCACCAGCGGGAACTCGTTCCAGGCGGTGATGAAGCCGAACAGCGAGGTCGACATCAGACCGGGGGCGAGCAGCGGCAGGATCACCCGGACGAACGCCTGCGGCCGGGTGCAGCCGTCGACCATGGCGGACTCCTCCAGCTCACGGGGCACCGCGGCGACGAAGCCGCGCAGCGTGAGCATCGTGAAGGGCAGCACCATCACCATGTAGAAGAGTGTCAGCGGGACCAGGCTGTTGAGCATGTCGGCGTCGCGCACGATCATGTAGATCGCGATCACCATGACTTCCCAGGGCGCCATCTGCGCGATCATGAAACCGACGACGAAGCCCCGGCGGCCCTTGAACCGCATCCGGGCGAGCGCGAACGAGCCCGCGAGCGCCAGGACGAGGGAGAACAGCACGGCGAGGACCGTGACGGTGAGCGAGTTGCCCACCAGCGTGAGGAAGTTCTCGGCGTTCACCGCCGTCTCGAAGTGCTCGAAGGTGATGTCCGTCGGGAAGAAGACCGGGTCCTCGGCCACGATGTCGGGCGTCGGCTTGAAGGCCGTCGCGAACATCCAGTAGACCGGGAAGACACAGAGGACGACGAGGACGACGGCTGTCGCGTTGGGCCAGATGCGGCCGAGAAGCGAGCGGTTCACAGCTCGTCCTCCCCTTGCTTGAGAACGATCCGCAGATGGAGCGAGGTCATGGCGAGCAGGATCACGATGGTGAGCAGCGCGATCGCCGATCCCATCCCGAAGTGCTGGTTGCCGATGCCCTCGATGTACGCGTAGACGGGCAGGATCTCGGTGAGCCGGTCGGGGCCGCCCTGGTTGATGGCGAAGACCTGCGCGAACGCCTTGAAGACCCAGATGACTTCCAGGAACGTGGTCGCGTAGAGGAAGGGCCGCAGGAAGGGCAGGGTGACCGAGGTGAAGCCCTGCCAGGCCCCCGCCCCGTCGAGCGCGGCGGCCTCGTACAGCTCCTTGGGGATGGTGGTGGTGGCGGCGTAGAGGTTGATCGCGACGAACGGGATCGACTGCCAGACGATCAGGACCGTGATCACGAAGAACGTGGAGAACTGGTCGCCGGTCCAGTTGTAGTCCGCCATGGAGTGGAAGCCGGCCCGGTCGAGCAGCCAGTTGACGACGCCGTACCGCTGCGCGAACAGCCACTGGTAGACGGTGGTGGCGGCGATGACCGGCATGGCCCAGGCCAGGACGAGGGCGATCAGCAGGGTCACCCGCATCCGCCGGCCGAGCCGGGCCAGCAGCAGCCCGGTCAGGGTGCCGAGCACCATGATCAGTACGACGTTGGTGGCGGTGAACAGCAGCGAGCGGCCGGTGACGCGCCAGAAGTCGGAGCTGCCGAGGACCTCGGTGTAGTTGTCGACGCCGTTCCACTCGGTGAGATGCTGGATCAGCTGTCTCATGTTGAGGTTCTGGAACGACAGCATGCCGTTCTTGACCAGCGGCCAGCCGAGCAGCAGCAGCGTCGCCACCACCGCGGGCAGCAGCAGGAGGTACGGCGCGAACGCCGCGGGTCTGCGCCGCGCGCCCCGCGGGTGCGGGCCGCCGTCGGCGCGTTGCGTGTCCTCCGTCGGCCGGGCAGGCGGCCGTTCGGTCTGCACGGTCATGCTCGCCATCTCTTCACCAGTCGGTACGGGACGCGTGTCGGTACCTGACGAATCGGGGAAAGCCCGCCGCCGGGCCGGTCCGGGTGAGGAACCGTCCCGGCGGCGGGAGGGGTCACTGCTTCTGCGCGAGGCGCTTGTTGAACTCGCCCTCGACCTGCGCGGCGGCCTCCGCGTGCGACTTCCCGTTGAGGAAGGCCGTCATGTAGGCCTTGATCGGGCTGGGGGCGTTCTCCACGGCGGCCCACTCCGGGATCAGCGGCGTGGTGCCGCCGACCTTGGCGGCCGGAGCGGCGGCCTCGGCGGCGGCGTTGCCCGCCAGCTGGTCCTGGAGCGCGTCCTTGTTCGGGATGACGCCGCCTTCCTTGGCGAGCTGTCCCTCGAAGGTGTCGGAGAGCGCGATCTTCAGGAACTCCTTGGCGAGTTCCTTCTTCTCGCTGCCCTCGGCGACGGCGAGGTTGGAGCCGCCGAGGAAGACGCCCTCGGGCTTGTCGGCGGTGTCACCGGGGATGGTGAAGTAGCCGATCTCCTTCTCGATGGCCGGGTTGGCCTTGATCGCGGTGGCCGCTTCCCAGCCCATGCCGAAGAAGGCGCCGGTCTTGCCCTTGGCGAAGACGTCGGCCTGCTGCGGGGTGGCCTCGTCCTTGTCCTTGGGCGCCTTGGAGTAGTCGGCGTACTTCTTGTAGAGGGCCATGGCCTCGCCGACCTTGGGGTCGGCCAGGTTGGAGACCCACTTGTCGCCGTCCTTCTTGACCAGGTCGGCGCCCTTGCCGATGAGCAGGCCGTCGAAGAAGTACCAGTTCTGGCCGGGCAGGTAGACCGGCTCGGCCTTGCCCTTCGCCTTGATCGCGTCGAGGGCCGCGAAGAACTCGTCGCGGGTCTTGGGCGGCGCGGTGACGCCGGCCTCCTTGAAGACCGACTTGTTGTAGATGACGACGCGGTTGGCGAAGTACCAGGGCGCGGCGTACTGCCGGCCGTCCACGACCGACGACTCGTTGAGGGACTCGGTCCAGTCGGCGCCGATCTCCTTCTTGAGGTCGGTCAGGTCGGCGAGTCCGCCGGTCTCCGCGTAGGCGGGGGTGTGCGTGTTGCCTATCTCGAAGACGTCCGGCGGGTTCGCCTCGGAGAGCGCCGTGGTCAGCTTCTGCTGGATGCCGTTCCACTGCTGGACCTCGAACTTCAGCGTGGCACCGGTCTTCTTCTCGAAGGCGGCGGTGACATCCTTGGTCCAGCCGTCCGGGGTGGAACCGTCCATGGCCCAGACCGTCAGCGTCTGGCCCTTGAACCCGTCGGCCCCCGTCTTCGCGTCCCCGTCGTCACCGGAACCGCACGCGGCGACACCGGCCAACATGCCGACGACACCTATCGCCGCGATGAGCTTGCGCTTCACGCCACCCTCCAATTCAGGGAATGATGCAACCCCCCTGCCACCGCGAAGACTCAACGCCGGGTACCGCCGGGGCCGGGACCTGGTCAATAATGGTTTAGACCAGTAGACGGGAGCTTGGCCTAGGCCTTTATGGGTGTCAAGGGCTACAAGAAAGGGGCGTCAGGTCCGTTACCGGACCGACATCTCAAGGCCCCGGGACGGACCGAGGACGGACCGGACACGAGCCGGAACACGAGCCGGAACACGGGCCGGAAGCAAGCCGTGGGACGGCCGTGGGCGGCCCGGTAACCGGACACCGGCGGAGGGCGGCGACGATCCGTGGCCGTAGCGTGCCACCATGTGAGCCGCGACAGACGGAGGAGCCGGTGACGGCAGCACAGGAGTCGGGGAGACAGGCGATGGCCACGGAAGCGAGCGGTACGGACACCGAGGGCGGACCCGCCACCCGTACGGCACGCGTACCGAAGTACTACCGGCTCAAGCGGCACTTGCTCGACATGACGCGCACACTGCCGCCCGGCACCCCGGTACCCCCGGAACGCACGCTCGCGGCCGAGTTCGACACCTCGCGCACCACCGTGCGGCAGGCGCTGCAGGAACTCGTCGTCGAGGGCCGGCTGGAGCGGATCCAGGGCAAGGGCACCTTCGTCGCCAAGCCCAAGGTCGCCCAGGCGCTCCAGCTCACCTCGTACACCGAGGACATGCGGGCCCAGGGCCTGGAACCGGCGTCCCAGCTGCTGGACATCGGCTACGTCACCGCCGACGAGCGCCTCGCCGGGCTGCTCGACATCGCCCCGGGCGGCCGGGTGCTGCGGATCGAGCGGCTGCGCCTGGCCAGCGGGGAGCCGATGGCCATAGAGACCACCCACCTGTCGGCGAAGCGCTTCCCGGCGCTGCGCCGCTCGCTCGTGAAGTACACGTCGTTGTATACGGCCTTGGCCGAGGTGTACGACGTCCGACTGGCCGAGGCCGAGGAGACGATCGAGACGTCGCTGGCGTCCCCGCGCGAGGCCGGGCTGCTCGGCACGGACGTGGGGCTGCCGATGCTGATGCTCTCGCGGCACTCGCTGGACGGCCGGGGCGAGCCGGTGGAGTGGGTGCGGTCGGTGTACCGGGGGGACCGGTACAAGTTCGTGGCGCGGCTGAAGCGGCCGGCACCGTGACCCCGCGCCGCGCCCCGGCGGCCGGCACCGTCACAGGGCCGCCGGCACCGTGACCCGGCGGCCGGCGTCCGCCCCCCGACCTGAAGTCGTCACGTGTCCGCGCCCGCGCTTGTCGCGTTTCGGTACCGATACGTGGACAGGGGGGTGACGGTGATCAAACCCCTCGCCTAGATTTCCTGCGCGTCAACCAGAAGAACAGCGAGGGGACGGGCCGCCGTGTCAGAAGCTCCAGAAGAGAAACCGCCACCCACGATCACGCCCGTACGTGTGGTGATCGGTCTCTGTCTCCTCGCGCCTTTCGTGGCGATGCTCTGGGTGAGTTCGTACGCCAGGATCGAGCCCACCCTGATCGGCATCCCGTTCTTCTACTGGTACCAGCTGCTGTGGGTCCTCATCTCCACCGCGCTGACCATGACCGCGTACCAGCTCTGGAAGCGCGACCAGCGCGCCCGGCACGGAGGTGAGCGCCGATGAACGACGGTGTGAACGGCGTCGCGCTCGCCGTCTTCGTCTTCTTCTTCGTCGCCGTGACGGCCATGGGCTTCATGGCCGCACGCTGGCGCAAGGCCGAGAACGAGCACAGCCTGGACGAGTGGGGACTCGGCGGGCGCTCCTTCGGCACCTGGGTGACCTGGTTCCTGCTCGGCGGCGACCTGTACACGGCGTACACGTTCGTCGCGGTCCCGGCGGCCATCTACGCGGCGGGAGCGGCCGGCTTCTTCGCCGTGCCGTACACGATCCTGGTCTATCCGCTGATCTTCACCTTCCTGCCCCGGCTGTGGTCGGTGTCGCACCGGCACGGGTACGTGACGACCTCGGACTTCGTACGCGGCCGGTTCGGCTCCAAGGGCCTGTCGCTGGCGGTCGCGCTCACCGGCATCCTGGCCACGATGCCGTACATCGCGCTCCAGCTCGTGGGCATCCAGGCCGTGCTGGACGTGATGGGCGTGGGCGGCGGCGAGAACACGCACTGGTTCATCAAGGACCTCCCGCTGCTGATCGCCTTCGGCGTGCTCGCCGCGTACACCTACTCGTCGGGGCTGCGGGCGCCCGCGCTGATCGCGTTCGTCAAGGACACCCTGATCTACATCGTGATCGTCGTGGCGATCATCTACATCCCGATCAAGCTGGGCGGCTTCGACGAGATCTTCGCCAAGGCGGGCGACGCCTTCGCCGAGACCAATCCGGCCACCGGCCAGCCGCGCGGCGCGCTGGCGCCGGGCGACGCCGGGCACTGGGGGTACGCGACGCTGGCGCTGGGCTCCGCCCTCGCGCTCTTCATGTACCCGCACTCGATCACCGCGACGCTGTCCAGCCGCAGCCGCGAGGTGATCCGGCGCAACACGACGATCCTGCCGCTGTACTCGCTGATGCTGGGCCTGCTGGCACTGCTCGGCTTCATGGCGATCGCGGCCGGGGTGAAGGTGGACAACGGGCAGCTGGCCATCCCGCAGCTGTTCGAGAACATGTTCCCCGACTGGTTCGCGGGCGTGGCGTTCGCGGCGATCGGCATCGGCGCGCTGGTGCCCGCCGCGATCATGTCGATCGCCGCGGCGAACCTGTTCACCCGCAACATCTACAAGGACTTCATCAAGCCGGACGCGACGCCGGAGCAGGAGACCAAGATCTCCAAGCTGGTGTCGCTGCTGGTGAAGGTGGGGGCGCTGGTCTTCGTCCTGACCATGGACAAGACGGTCGCGATCAACTTCCAGCTGCTGGGCGGCATCTGGATCCTCCAGACGATGCCGGCCCTGGTCGGCGGTCTGTTCACCCGCTGGTTCCACCGCTGGGCGCTGCTCGCCGGCTGGGCGGTGGGCATGCTGTACGGCACGGCGGCGGCGTACGGCGTGGCCAGCCCGACGCAGAAGCACTTCGGCGGCTCGTCGGCGGAGATCCCCGGACTCGGGGAGATCGGCTACATCGGCCTGACCGCGTTCGTGCTGAACCTGGTCGTGACCGTCGTGGTGACGCTGGTCCTGCGGGCGGTCAAGGCCCCGGACGGCGTGGACGAGACGAGCCCGTCCGACTACACGGCGGACGCCGGGGACCCGGGCGTGCAGACGGAACTCCCGCCGGCCACGGCGGGCGACCCCGTCCACTGACCACCCCCGCACCACCCGTGTGCCCCAGCGGGCCGCCGGACGATCCGGCGGCCCGCTGCCGGTGTCAGCGCACCCAGTTCTTGAGTTCCTCGGTCTCCAGGTGGATGCCCACGGGCTCGGGCAGCGTGATCTCCTTGCCGAACGGCACGATGCGCACGGTCTCGTACCGCACACCGTCCGGCTCGCTGTGCACCCGCACTTCGCCGTTCTCCCGGTCGATCAGCAGATAGACCGGGATACCGGTCTGCGCGTAGGCACGCGGCTTCTCCACCCGGTCCCGGCTGTCGGTGTCCGCGTCGTACGAGGTGACCTCGACGGCCATCAGAACCCCGCCGGGCTCCGCCCACTCGCCCTGTCCCACGAAATAGTCCATCGGCGCGAGTGAGGCATCCGGCCGAGCGCGTCCCTTCCGGTACGCCTGCACTTTCAGCCCTTGGTCCGGGTGGAGCCACAACTCCGGGCGGGACTGCATACAGATACGCATCAGCCACTGGATGACGCGCCCATGGTCCCCGTCCGGCAGGACCCTGCTCCGAATCTTCCCGTCGATGAGTTCCAGCCGGATGCTCTCTATCGAGCGGGCCAGTATGCGGGCGGCCTCGTCGAACTCTTCGGGGAGGATCTGGGACTCGTAATCGGCGGCGATCATGGGGCACCTCCTAGTGGTCACGACCATAGCCGATGGGGCCGACAGCCGAGCCTCGCGACAGCCGTGGACACAATATCTGGGGGGTGTCATGGCACCCGGACACCAGATGTATGCTCGACCCGCTGTCGACGCAGGGGAACCCGGTGCGAGTCCGGGACTGTCCCGCAACGGTGAGCAGTGGTGCGCTCCGGCGCACCCGCGAGTCCGAGCACCTGCCGACGGCGCGCCCGGTCCGACCGTTCCGGGCGCGTGGACGTCCGGGCCTCGTGGATGGGCCGGTGGACGCCGTACGGTGTGCTGTCCCGACGCGGGCGGCACGGCCGCGCGTGCCCTCCGCTGCTCCTCCCGACGTTCCGGAGCCGAGCGAGGGAGAGCATCACGTGACCATCGCGCCAGCCGGTCCGGTGCCGGGCACAACCGTCACACCCCCGGCCGCCGGGGCCCCCGCCGCCGGGGCCCCCGTTGCCGGGGCGCGGGCCGGCGACGGGCCCGGGACCGCGTTGCTGCGGACGCTGACGGACCTGACCGCCGATCTGCCGGACACCGACCCGGGCCGGGTGGCCGCCGCCGCGCTGCGCGGCCGGCACGCCCGCTCCGGCGAGGCGGAGCTGCGCGAGCTCGCCACCGAGGCCGCCGCCGGGCTGATCTCCGAGGACCCCGCCTACTCCCGGCTGGCGGCGCGGCTGCTGACCCGTACGATCGCCGAGGAGGCGACGGGGCAGGGCGCGGTGTCCTTCTCCACGTCCGTCGCGACCGGCCACCGCGAGGGCCTGATCGCGGACCGCACGGCCGCCTTCGTGGCCCGGCACGCGGACCGCCTCGACGCGCTGATCGATCCGGCGGCCGACGACCGCTTCGGTTACTTCGGCCTGCGCACGCTCTACAGCCGCTACCTGCTCCGTCACCCGCTGACCCGCCAGGTAATCGAGACGCCGCAGCACTTCATGCTGCGCGTGGCCTCGGGACTCGCCGAGGACGACGGTGCCGCGTCCGGGAACGACGGCGGCGTGGCGGACGCGGCAGGCCGGCGCACGGCCGGCCTGGGCACGGCCGGAAACAGCGGCGCCGTGGACGCCGTCGCCGCCCTCTACGGGCTGATGAGCCGGCTGGACTACCTCCCGTCCTCGCCGACCCTCTTCAACTCCGGCACGCGCCACCCGCAGATGTCCTCCTGCTATCTGCTCGACTCCCCCCGCGACGAGCTGGACTCGATCTACGAGCGCTACCACCAGGTCGCCCGGCTCTCCAAACACGCCGGCGGCATCGGCCTGCCGTACTCCCGTATCCGCGCGCGAGGTTCGCTGATCCGGGGCACGAACGGGCACTCCGGCGGCATCGTCCCCTTCCTGCGCACCCTCGACTCCTCCGTCGCCGCCGTCAACCAGGGCGGCCGACGCAAGGGCGCGGCCTGCGTCTACCTGGAGACCTGGCACGCGGACGTGGAGGAGTTCCTGGAGCTGCGCGACAACACCGGTGAGGACGCGCGCCGCACGCACAACCTCAATCTCGCGCACTGGATCCCCGACGAGTTCATGCGCCGGGTCGAGGCGGACGCCGACTGGTCGCTGTTCTCGCCGTCCGACGTGCCGGAGCTGGTCGACCTGTGGGGCGACGCGTTCGACGCCGCGTACCGGCGCGCCGAGGCCGCGGGCCTGGCCCTGAAGTCCCTGCCCGCCAGGGAGCTGTACGGCCGGATGATGCGGACGCTCGCGCAGACCGGCAACGGCTGGATGACCTTCAAGGACGCGTCGAACCGCACGGCCAACCAGACCGCCGAACCCGGCAGCGTCGTGCACTCGTCCAACCTCTGCACGGAGATCCTGGAGGTGACGGACGACGGCGAGACGGCCGTCTGCAACCTCGGCTCGGTCAACCTCGGCGGGTTCGTCCTGAATTCCGGCGAGATCGACTGGGACCGGCTGGACGCCACCGTCCGCACGGCCGTGACCTTCCTCGACCGGGTGGTGGACATCAACTTCTACCCGACCGAGCAGGCGGCCCGGTCGAACGCCCGGTGGCGCCCGGTGGGCCTGGGCGTGATGGGCCTCCAGGACGTCTTCTTCACGAAGCGGCTGCCCTTCGACTCGCCCGAGGCCGCCGAGCTGTCCACCCGTATCGCAGAACGGATCATGCTGGCGGCGTACGAGGCGTCCTGCGATCTCGCCGAACGCCACGGCGCGCTGCCCGCCTGGTCGCGGACGCGCACCGCGCGCGGCGTACTGCACCCGGACCACTACGACGTCGAACTCGCCTGGCCCGAGCGCTGGGCGGCCCTGCGGGCGCGCGTCGCCGCCACGGGCATGCGCAACTCGCTGCTCCTGGCGATCGCTCCGACAGCCACCATCGCCTCGATCGCGGGCGCGTACGAGTGTGTCGAACCGCAGGTCTCCAACCTCTTCAAGCGCGAGACGCTGTCCGGGGAGTTCCTCCAGGTCAACGCGTACCTGGTGCGGGATCTGAAGCGGTTGGGGGTCTGGGACGCCCGGACCCGCGAGGCCCTGCGCGAGTCCAACGGGTCGGTGGCGGGCTTCGACTGGATCCCGGCGGAGGTCCGGTCCCTGTACCGCACGGCGTGGGAGATCCCGCAGCGCGGGCTGATCGACATGGCGGCGGCCCGCACGCCGTTCCTCGACCAGAGCCAGTCGCTGAACCTGTTCCTGGAGACCCCGACCATCGGCAAGCTCAGCTCGATGTACGCGTACGCCTGGAAGAAGGGCCTGAAGACGACGTACTACCTGCGGTCGCGCCCGGCGACGCGCATCGCCCGCGCGGCCCGGGCCGCCACCCCGGCCTCCGCCCCCGCCGTGCCCGTACCCGTACCCGTACCCGCCCAGCAGGCGGCACCCGCTTCCGCGCCCGAGGCGGACGCGATCGCCTGTTCCCTGGAAAACCCCGAGTCCTGCGAGGCCTGCCAGTGATGACCACCGGAACGACCGACACCACGACGCCCGGCCCGACGCCCACCACGGCGACGGCCCCCGCCACAGCGAAGAACCTGCTCGACCCGGGCTTCGAACTGACCCTGCGCCCCATGCGCTACCCGGACTTCTACGAGCGCTACCGCGACGCGATCAAGAACACCTGGACCGTCGAGGAGGTCGATCTCCACTCCGACGTGGCCGACCTCGGCAAGCTCTCCCCCGCCGAGCAGCACATGATCGGCCGGCTGGTCGCGTTCTTCGCGACGGGCGACTCGATCGTGTCGAACAACCTGGTGCTGACGCTCTACAAGCACATCAACTCGCCCGAGGCACGCCTGTACCTGTCCCGGCAGCTCTTCGAGGAGGCCGTGCACGTCCAGTTCTACCTGACGCTGCTGGACACGTATCTGCCCGACCCCGACGACCGGGCGGCGGCCTTCGCGGCGGTGGAGAACATCCCGTCGATCCGCGAGAAGGCGCGGTTCTGCTTCACGTGGATGGACTCGGTGGAATCGATCGACCGCCTGGAGACCCGGGCCGACCGCCGCCGCTTCCTGCTGAACCTGATCTGCTTCGCGGCGTGCATCGAGGGCCTCTTCTTCTACGGCGCCTTCGCGTACGTCTACTGGTTCCGCTCGCGCGGACTGCTGCACGGCCTGGCCACCGGGACCAACTGGGTGTTCCGGGACGAGACCATGCACATGAACTTCGCCTTCGACGTCGTGGACACCGTCCGCGCGGAGGAGCCGGAGCTGTTCGACGACACCCTGCGCCACCAGGTCACCGACATGCTCAAGGAGGCCGTCGAGTCCGAGCTCCAGTTCGCGCACGACCTGTGCGGGGACGGGCTGCCGGGCATGAACACGTCCTCGATGCGCGCCTACCTCCAGTGCGTGGCGGACCAGCGCCTGACGCGCCTGGGCTTCCCGGCGGTCTACGGATCGGAGAACCCGTTCTCCTTCATGGAGCTCCAGGGCGTCCAGGAGCTGACGAACTTCTTCGAACGCCGGCCGTCCGCGTATCAGGTGGCGGTGGAGGGAACGGTCGGCTTCGACGACGACTTCTAGGTCTGGCCGACCGGCGCGAACGACCCTGCCCTGGCCGCCGCTTAAGGTGCTCGTCATGAGTGCTCTCGCGCGGACGCGCCTGGCGGCGGGTGGGGCGGCGGTGCTGACGGTGGCCGCGGGCCTGGGGATCCGGGCCTTCGGGGCGGGGGACGTGGCCAAGTACGGGGGCGACGCGCTCTACACCGTGCTGGTCCACGTCCTCATCGTGCTGGCCCTCCCCCGCGTGCGGCCCTGGGGCGCGGCGGCGGGTGCGCTGGCCTTCAGTTGCGCGGTCGAACTGTTCCAGCTGACGGGGATACCGGCGGACCTGGCCGGGCGGAGTGTCGTCGCCCGGCTCGTCCTCGGCTCCACTTTCAGTGCGCCTGACCTGCTGTGGTACGCACTCGGTGCGGCAGCCGCGGGGACGGCACACGCGGTGTGCGTGCGGCGGCCGGTACGGGCTGCTTCGGCAGGTCGGGGGTCTCGGCGGCGCGCAGCGCCCGGTCGATCGACAGCTCCTTGAGGTACCAGATCAGCGAAGGCACCGTCAGGAGGGCGAAGATGGCGGCGAGGGCGGGAATCGTCTGGATGTCCATGGCTCTACTGTCGCCGCTGCGAGCGCCGCAGGGCAGTGGCAGGACTGTCATCGAACCTCGAATTGCTGCCAGTTCGGTGGCAGACTACGTTCATGCTGCAGAACGTCACCGCTGTCCTCCTCGACGGAGTGCATCCCTTCGAACTCGGCGTGGTCTGCGAGGTCTTCGGGCTCGACCGCAGCGACGCGGGCCTGCCCGTCCATGACTTCGCGGTCGTCTCCGCCGAAGGGCCCGTGCTGAGTACACACGCCGGGTTCACCATCGGCGATCTCCATGGCCTCGACCGGCTGGAGGAGGCCGACCTCATCGCCGTGCCCGCCGGCGCCGACTACGGGCGGCGGGAGTATCCGCCGGAGCTGCTGGACGCCCTGCGCCGGGCCGTGGACCGGGGCTCGCGAGTGCTCAGCGTGTGCTCCGGCGTCTTCGTCCTCGGCGCCGCCGGGCTGCTGGACGGGCGCCGCTGCGCCAGCCACTGGCGGTACGCGGCGGAGCTCTCCCGGCTCCATCCACGCGCGATCGTCGAGCCGGACGTGCTCTACGTGGACGAGGGGCCGGTCGTGACCTCGGCCGGTACGGCCGCCGGCATCGACGCGTGCCTGCACCTCCTGCGGCAGGAGTACGGCCCCGAGACAGCCAACGCCGTCGCCCGCCGCATGGTGGTCCCGCCGCACCGCGACGGCGGCCAGGCCCAGTTCATCGAGCGCCCCCTGCCGCGCGACCGGTGCGACACGGTCGGTACGGTCCTCGGCTGGATGGAGCGGCATCTGGACCAGGAGATGACCGTCGAGCAGCTCGCGGCCCGCGCCCATATGTCGCCCCGCACGTTCGCCCGCCGCTTCCAGCAGGAGACGGGGACCACTCCGTACCGCTGGCTGCTGCGTCAGCGGGTGCTGCTGGCACAGGAGTTGCTGGAGACGACGGACGAGACGGTGGACAGCGTCGCGAGCCGTGCCGGGTTCGGCACCGCGGCCGGGCTGCGCCACCACTTCCTGCGGACGCTGGGGACGACGCCGAACGCGTACCGGCGTACGTTCCGGGGCCCGTCCCACGCCGCGTGACGCCGGTGCGGCGCGCCGCGCACGCCGCACCGGACACCGCGCACACGGAACCGGACCGGCACACGCCGTACCGGACGCGGCGCACGCGGAGCCCGGCGCACGCCGGGCCCGGCCCAGTCCTCGGGGCTCAGGGATCAGTCGTTGGGGACGGTCTCGTACCGCGGCTCGTTCTCCGCCATCTGCCGCAGCGCGTCCTTGCGGTCGCGCTTCGAGAGCCGGTCGATGTACAGCCGCCCGTAGAGGTGGTCCGTCTCGTGCTGGAGGCAGCGGGCGAAGTAGCCGGTGCCGCGCACCTTGATCGCGTTGCCGTGGGCGTCCTGGCCGCGGACCACCGCGTAGTCGGGGCGCGGCAGCGCCGCGTACGCCGTCGGCACGGACAGGCAGCCCTCGTTGGAGTCGTCCAGGTTGCGCGCCTCGGGCGGCAGTTCCTCCAGGACCGGGTTGCAGACGGCGCCCACGTGCCGTACGCCGTCGTCGTCGGGGCAGTCGTAGACGAAGACCTTCAGGTCCACGCCGATCTGGTTGGCGGCGAGCCCCACGCCCTCGGCCGTGCGCTGGCTGGCGAACATGTCGTCGATCAGCGCGGCGAGCTTGTCGTCGAACTCCGTGACGTCCTGGCACTCCCGGTGCAGGACCGGGTTGCCGACGACGGTGATCGGCCGTGACGTGCCGCGCTCGCGGTGCGCCAGCTCACGCGCCTCGGCGTCCTCCGTGTCCACGACGAACCCGTCCTCGTCCACGGCTGTCCCGTCCCCCGCCCCGGTCACGGGAGCCTCTGGGGCCTCACTGTCCATCCGCTGGTCCGTCTCCTGCTGCGCCATCTCCGCAGTACGCCTTCCTCGGTACCCGATGCTGCTGCCACCCGCACGATCGGTGGGGTGTCGGTACAGCCTACGGGGAGCGCTCGGGGGCGCTCAGCGGGTTCGCGGTATCACCGAACGTCATGGCGTGCGCCGGGCCGGCCGGCTCTCCCCCGGTGGGCGGCGGCCCGTCGTACCGGCTTCACGACCCGGCACGGCCGGTCGGCCGGCCCGTCTCAGCAGACTTCCTCCAGGTCCCGCCACTCCCGGGTGTCCGGGCTGTCCGCCACCCATCCGTCGAGCAGCCCCCGCACCAGGCCCGGCGGCGCCGCGATCCCGCACTCCCGCTCCGGCGCCCACAGCTCGCCCGGCGTGCGGTGGCCCAGCGGGCCCGGGTGGCCCGGCTCGCTGTGGTCGTGCGGGTCGAGGTGCTCACCGTCGCCCTCCGCGCTGGGCATCCGGCTCTCCGAGCAGGCCCGGCACAGCAGCCGCACCGACGACGACCAGTCCTCGGCGGCGAAGCCCGCGTCGGCGGCCAGCCGTTCCAGCGCGTCCCGGTCCTCCTCCGTGGCCGCCTCCAGCAGCACCACCCAGGTCGGCACCGGCGAGGGCGCCCACAGCTCGATCTCGTCGAAGACCGGGTACGCGCGGGTGGCCCCGTCGGCGCTCGCGGCCGTCGTGCGCTCGCCGTTGGGCACGCCGTCGTGCAGGACGACCTCGCCCCAGCGCCGGCCGGACGACGGCAGCGGGATCGACAGCACCTCGATCCTGGCCGGATCGAGCCGGCGGCCCCAGACGACCTCCGCCTCGCCCTCCGGCGACAGCCGGACGGCCGCACTGCCCAGTTCCATGCCGAGGGGCTCGCCGTTGGCCTCCTCGCTGTGCGGGTTGCCGGGCACCTTCAGGCCGTACGCCTGCCAGGCGCGCCGCGCCAGCGGCCAGTCCTGCAGCGCGGTGGCGGCGATGCCCACGTTCCACCAGTCCGGCGCGCCGGACTCCCGGTCCAGCAGCGCCACCGCCCGCAGACCCGCCGCGCGTGCCTGCTCCCAGTCGTGCCGGAACTTGTGCAGCAGCGCCAGGTTGAACCAGGACTCGGAGAGCCAGGGCTCCAGGTCCGCCGCGCGCGTCAGCAACGCCCCCGCGTCCTCGTACCGGCCGTCACCGATCAGCGTGAACGCGCGGTCGGTGGCCTGCCGCCACGAGGCGGAGGGCCGATGCCGTACCTTCCCGAAGATCCTCACGATTCCCGCCTGCCGGTCGCTCGGGTCAGTGCCCCCGGACATCCTCTTCTTCGCATCCAACCATGCTCGGTCGGACGCCCGCTCATTACCCATGGGTCAACCCGTCCCACCTGGGGCCGGACCGCCTCGGGACAGGACGCGCGCAAGAGATTCCACCACCTCGGGCTGATAGTCGTACCCCGTCCCGAGGCGCAGCCGCTCCAGCGCGCTGAGCGGGCCGCTCGCTGAGGCACATTCCCCGGCCAGGTCGTCGTACGCATTGACGACGCGGACAATCCGGGCCGGCAACGGCTGTTCCCGGTACGGGTCGGCCTGCCGCTCCACCACCACCGCCACCGCGGCGGGGACTCCCGTCTGCCGGACCACCGCGCCGCCGAGCAGGGCGATGCGCCGCTGTTCGACGACGGGCAGGAGGGCTGTGGCGCCCTTCGGAACGGGGTCCACCAGGGAGAGCTGGCCGATGTCGTGCATGAGGGCCGCGTATTCCAGGACCGTCAGCTCGGTCCCCGAGAGTCCCAGCTCACGGCCCACGGCCAGACTGAGGTCGGCGACCCTGCGGGCATGGCCCTCGGGGGTGTGGCCGGCGATCTCCGTGGCCCGCGCCAGCGACGCGATGGTCTGGCGGTACGTCGCGCGCACCGCGGCGTACCGCCGGAAGGACAGCTGGGTCACCAGCAGGGGGACACAGCACACCGGCAGCGCCCAGAGCCCGGCGACGGCGACGCCGAGCGCGATCACCACGCTCGTCGCGCAGACCGCGGAACCGAGGTGCGGCAGCGCCCTGAGCTCGTCGCGGAGCAGCGGCCCGTAGGGGTGGCGGGTGCGGGCGCGCAGCAGGAGCGCGGTGAGTACGGTATCGCAGAGCGCGGTCAGGGCCGGCAGCAGAAGCAGCACGGCGGCATGGCCGGGGCCCTCGCCGAACCGTTCCCGCAGACCGGCCGCGCCGTACAGCGGCCGGCAGCACACCGCGGCGAACCCGACGGCGATCAGCCGTCGCGCCAGGTGGTCGAGGCCACGTCCACGGCTCCGGACGGCGTGCGGCGCGGCGCCGGCGAGGGAGCCCACCAGGACGACGGCGACGGTCTGGAACACGCCGTGCCCGGTCGGCTGCCCGGCGTTCTGACCGAGCAGGGTGTACGCGAGGGCCCCGGCGGCGCCGAGGGGCGCGGGCTCCCGCTCCCCGGGAAGCGCGCCGCCGCGGACCAGCTCACCGAGGGCGATCAGTACGCCGAAGGCGAGGGCGGCCCGGGATTCGACGAGCCCGTACCGGAGGGTGTGCGTGAGCGCGGCGACGGCGAGCGCGCCGGCGGCGCAGTACACGCCGAGCGGGGTGAGGACGGTGACGACCGTGAGGACAGCGCGCCGGCGCCCGCGCCGGGGCACCGTCCCGAGCAGGGCGGCGCTCATCGCGGTCCTCCGTGGGGAGCGGGTCCGCCCGCCGCCGTACGACGGGCCGCGACCGCGTCACCGCCCCTGGCCGCCCCGTCGCTCCGGGCCGCGCCACCGTTCCGGACGGCACCGATGTCCTCGGCCGGACCGCTGTCCCCGGCGGCACCGCTGTTCGCCGCCGCGTCGCCGTTCCCGGCGCGACCGTCGTCCGCGACCGCCGCGCCGCCGCGGACGGCGCGGCGGTCCTCGGCCACCCCGGGAGCGGCACAGTCCGCCGGGACGTTTCCTCTCGGCCCCCCGGCCCGTCCGGACCCGCCGTACCGATCGCTCCCCACGGCTCCCACTCCCCCGACAGTCCAGACTGCCCCGCCCGATCCCGGCACCGGCCCCGCGCCCCGCGGTTCGTCCGCCGTCACCTCCGGCCGCCAGCCGTGCCGGTCCAGCGCCCGCGCCAGCGCCCCCACCATTTCCGGGTCGAACTGCGTCCCCGCGCACCGTTGGAGCTCCGCCACCGCCGCGGCCACCGGGCGCCCCCGCCGGTAGGAGCGGGTCGAGGTCATCGCGTCGAAGGCGTCCGCCACCGCGACCACCCGCGCGGACTCGGGGATCCGGCGCCCCGCGAGGCCGTGCGGATAGCCGCTGCCGTCCAGCCGTTCGTGGTGGTGCAGGATCGCCGCCCGCGCCTCGCCCAGGAAGTCGATTCCGCGCACCATCTCGTGCCCGTACTCGGGATGCAGTTCGATCACCCGCCGCTCCTCCGGCGTCAGCGGGCCGTCCTTGCGCAGCACCCGGGTCGGCACGCCGAGCTTGCCGACATCGTGCAGGATCCCGGCGAAGCGGAGCATCTCGATCCGCCCCCTCCCCATGCCCAGCTCGCGGGCGATCAGTACGGAGGCGTGGCCCACGCGCTCGCTGTGCCCGCGCGTGTACGCGTCCTTGATGTCGACCGCCTGGACCAGCGCCCTGATGGTGGCCTGGTGGGCGGCGCGCTCGTGGTGGTACTGGGCGAGGACCCAGCACGAGATGTACATGGGGAGCAGCACGAAGAACGCGGACAACGGGCCGTAGGGACCGCGCCAGAGCACCGCCATCATCAGCCCGGCGAGCGCGTGCACGCCGTGCGGGACGAGCGAGTGCAACAGCGGCCCGCGCCGGGCGGCGGCCGGGGGCATCCGTTCCGCGGTGACGAGGATGCCGCGGTCCAGCGTGGTCAGCACCGCCCAGAAGGTCAGCGCGGCGGCGGCCGTGGGCAGCAGGACGTACGGGAAGTCGGGCACCGCGGCGCCGTCGCCGTCTCCGCCGAGCGGAGGCGGCCCGCCGCACAGCGCCTGTGCCCGGGCGGCCGCCCAGGTGGCGACGGAGAGCTGTGCGGCCCGCCAGAGACGCCGGGCGCCCTTCGGCCGCCGCTCGACGCGGCCGAGGAGCGCCCCGGGCACGGCCACGAGCGCCGCGGCGGCGGACGGCAGCAGGAAGGCCGCCGCGAGCAGGACGGGAAAGAACGCGCCGGTCATGACCGGCGCCGCGCCGCCGAGCACCCGCCCCAGGAGCCGACGGCGTACGGGCAGCTCGCAGATCGCGTAGAGGGCGGCGAGCAGGGCCACCGTCCCCCAGGGTGTGCCGGGGCGCAGCGCCGGTCCGGCACAGGCCGCGGCGCATACGGCGGTGAGCAGGATGTACGCCCGTGCCACGCCCGGAATGGCCCTCACGCGTCCTCGCCCCTCTCGGCCGGGCCCAAACAGACGGTCAGGCTAGCGAGTTGTGCGATCAGGAACCGGTGTACAGCGGTGATTAGCACCTTCGAGTGACATACACCGCGACATGCGGTGCTATAAGCACAACAACGTCGTGGAGAAGACAGGGCACAGAAGACGGCGAAGACGGCGCACAGAAGACGGCATGCGGCGGGACGGCACGCCGGCGAACAGCGGCGGAGTGGGGACGGACACGCGGAAGGGGCGGACCGCACACGATGCGATCCGCCCCTGTCACACGCCGCTGCACGCGCCCCGCGGCCCGTTACACCGTGCCCGCGCCCCCGTTACGCCGCGCCCGTGCCCCGTTCCCCGGGCGACGCCGGGAAATCGACGCCCGTTGTCGCGGTCACGTCATGCTCGGGCACGGTCTGCCCCGCCCTGATCAGTTCGATCCGGCCCATCACCTTGGACCTCAGGTCGGCCGGCACGTCGTCATGCCCGCAGCACCGCTTGACCAGCTTCTTCACGGCCTGCTCCAAGCCGTACTTCTCCAGGCACGGCGAGCACTCCTCGAAGTGCACCTCGAACTTGGTGCAGTCGCTGTCGGGCATCTCATGATCGAGGAACTCGTAGAGGTGGTCGAGAACCTCGGCGCAATCCGTCTCGTGCGGCTCTCCGCAGCTCATGAGCCCGAGCCTTTCCCGTCGTTCGACGACTCTCCGACACCCGCCGGAACCAGCCCGCGGTCACGGGCGTAGTCCTCCAGCATGCCGCGCAACTGACGGCGGCCGCGGTGCAGTCGCGACATGACCGTACCGATGGGTGTCCCCATGATGTCCGCGATCTCCTTGTAGGCAAACCCCTCGACATCGGCGAGGTACACGGCGATGCGGAACTCCTCGGGAATCGCCTGGAGCGCTTCCTTCACATCAGAGTCCGGCAGGTGGTCGAGAGCCTGCGACTCGGCGGACCGCAGACCGGTCGACATGTGCGACTCGGCGCGCGCCAGCTGCCAGTCCTCGATCTCCTCGGCGGCACTGCGCTGAGGCTCCCGCTGCTTCTTGCGGTACGAGTTGATGAAGGTGTTCGTGAGGATGCGGTACATCCACGCCTTGAGGTTCGTGCCCTCGCGGAACTGGTGGAAGGAGCCGTACGCCTTGGCGTAGGTCTCCTGCACCAGGTCCTCGGCGTCCGCCGGGTTGCGCGTCATGCGCAGCGCCGCCGAGTACATCTGGTCGAGGTAGCCCAGGGCGTCCCGCTCGAACCGCGCGTTGCGCTCGGCGGTCGTCTCGGTCGCCTCTGCCGTCTCTTCGATCTCGCCGCGGCCGTCGTCGGTCGCTCCGTCGCTCCCAGTGACCTGACCCACCTCCTCCAACGCTGTGGCGGGGCCGAAAGCGGACCCACGTGAGTCGGAGAATAGTCGACCTTGCTGTCCGGAGGCCTCTCGGTTCGCCCCGCCGGACGTCCGGGCGGAAGCGCTCCTGCCCGCGGAAAGCACCGTCCATTCCAGGTCAGCGGCTTCCGAACGACGCGGGCACATGGTCGAACCCATACGACGGACTCCCTTTCGTTTTCCTGCCTGCCGAAGCCGATACCGATTCCGGTACCGACGATCAGCACAACAGGGACCCCGCCCGTAACATTCCCGGTGCCGAGCCGCACCGCGGGGGCCGCCCGGGCCGGGCTGCCCGCCGAAACCCTGGAGGCCGTCGGGCCCCCGGCGGCTCGGGACCCTCGCGCCTCTACAGGCCGTCGAGCCAGGCGGCCACCGCGCCCGTGATGACCCGCAGCGCCTCGTCCTGGCCGAGCGGTGCCTTCTTCGGTACGGCGAACCCGTGATCGCCGTACGCCACCTCCACCAGCTCGTACCCGGCCTCGTCGGGGAATTCGGCGGGCTTCCCGAACGGGTCGTTCCCGCCCTGGACGACCAGGGCCCGTACGCCCGCCCCCAGCAGCTCGGCTGCCCGGGACTTCTCGGGCCTGCCCGGGGGATGCAGCGGGAAGCTCAGCGCGAGGACGGCCCGTGCGCCCAGCTCGCGCGCCGTGCGGCAGGCCACGCGCGCCCCCGCGCTGCGCCCGCCCGCCACCACCGGCAGGCCCGTTCGCTCCAGGGCGGGCCACAGCGCCCGCCAGGCGTTGTCGAGGGTCTTGGGCGCGGGCCCCAGCTTCTTCCCCGCCACCCGCCAGGGCTGTTCCACCAGCGCCACGGTCACCCCGAGCGGGGGCAGCGCCCCGGCGAGGGCCACCAGGTCGCGCGCCTCGATGCCGCCGCCCGCGCCGTGCCCCAGGGCCAGGACCAGCCGGGGGCGCGCCGCCCGGTGCCAGGTGATCCGGGCCGGTCCCACGGGGGTGTCAGGGGTCTCGGTGTCAGGGGTCTCGGTGTCGGGAGTGTCGCTCTCGGGGGTGTCGGGCTCGGGGGTGTCGGGCTCGGGGGTGTCGGTGTCAGTGGGCTGCGGCTCCGACCGCCCGCCGGCCGCCTTCCCGCTCTCGCCTGCTGTCTCGCTCGTCACACGGCCATCCTGCCGGGTGGCGCGCCCCGGGGGCGCCCGCACACACCCCGCCGCCACAGGGCGCCCACCGAGGCCGTCGTCGGAGCACCGCCGACGTACCGCCGACGAAGCGCCGCACGCACCACACGCACACGGACACCGCCGTCAGAACAGCGTGGCCTCCTCCGGAGCCGGCAGTTCCGCCAGCAGCTCGGGGCCGTTGTTGCGGACATCGCTGACGGCGGTCGTCACCGGATAGGCCCGCATCAGTCCGGCCGGCGGTGGCGCGAGCAGTTCCCGCAGGTCGTCCGGGTCCGTACGGGACGGGTCCAGCCAGTCGTCCCAGCGGTCCGGCGTCAGCATCAGCGGCATCCGCGGATGGATGTCGGCCAGGGACGCGGGCCCCTCGGCCGGGGCCACGCCCAGCGGGGTGGCCTCCGCCTCCGTGGTGATCACCGAGCAGGTCGCCCACCAGGCCCGCGGATGCTCGTCCGGCAGGGTCCGGTCGCGCCAGAACTCGTACAGGCCCGCCATCGCCATGACGGAACCGTCGGCCGGAGTGACGAAATAGGGCTGCTTGCGCGGGCGCTTCCGCTTGCCCCGCTCCTCCAGCCGCCGCTCGTCGGAGCCGGTGACCCACTCGTAGTACCCGTCGGCGGGCAGGATGCAGCGCCGGGAGGCGAAGGCCCTGCGGAACGACGGCTTCTCGTGCACGGTCTCCGCCCGCGCGTTGATCATCCGCGCCCCGCCCTCGGGGGTCTTCGCCCAGGACGGTACGAGGCCCCAGGTGAGTATCCGAAGCTGGCGAACCGGACGGGGCTCGGCCGCGTCTTTCGACGGACGCTCCAGAACCGCGAAGACCTCCTTCGTCGGGGCCACGTTCCAGTCCGGGGCGAGGGTCTCCTCGGGCTCCCACTTCTCCACCCCGAACAGGCCGGTGAGGTCTTCGGGTCTCCGGCTCGCCGCATAACGTCCGCACATGGATGCCACACTGCCACGACGCGCACACAGGTGACGCACACAGGTGAGGAGCACGCCCGACACATGGTCAGTATCGACACCACCCCGATCGGAGATCTGTGGGCCCGCGTCTTCGGAACACAGCCCGCCCCTGAGGCCTGGCTGGTGTACGTGACCGCCGCCGTCGCACTCCTCGTCGTCGTCCCGCGCCCGCTGTGGCGGCTCTCCCGTAACGCGATCACCATCGCCCACGAGGGCGGCCACGGACTGATCGCCCTGGTCACCGGGCGCCGGCTCGACGGCATCCGGCTGCACTCGGACACCTCGGGCCTGACCGTCAGCCGTGGCAAGCCGACCGGCCTCGGCATGATCCTCACCGCGGCGGCCGGCTACACCGCTCCGCCGCTGCTGGGCCTCGGCGGCGCCTGGCTGCTGGCCGCGCACCACATCACGCTGCTGCTGTGGGTGACGACAGCCCTGCTGCTGGCGATGCTGGTGATGATCCGGAATGCGTACGGGGCGCTCACCGTGATCCTCACCGGCGCCGCCTTCCTGCTCATATCCTGGCTGACCGGCCCGGACGTGCAGGCGGCGTTCGCGTACGCCTGTGTCTGGTTCCTGCTGCTGGGAGGCGTGCGCCCGGCGTTCGAGCTCCAGTCCAAGCGCCGGTACGGTCACGCGGGGGACTCGGACGCCGACCAGCTGGGCCGGCTGACGCATGTCCCGCCCGCGCTGTGGCTGTTCCTCTTCCACGCGGTGTCGCTCTGCTCGCTGATCGGCGGCGGCCGCTGGCTGCTCGGGCTGTGACCGCACGCCCGGCGGCCACCGCCCACCCTCTACCACTCACTGATTACGCCCCTGTTTCCCCGCAATTGATCACGATCGCGGCGATCCGGGAACCACTAAAGTAAAGGCCATGACCGAAAGCTCCGTGCAGCCCGCCGGGTCCGTGCAGCCCGCCCTCTGGCCCGCCCCCCACGCGAAGGGGGCCGTCGAGGCGACGGTCACCGTGCCCGGATCGAAATCGGTCACCAACCGTGGCCTCGTCCTCGCCGCGCTCGCCGCCGAGCCCGGCTGGCTGCGCCGCCCGCTGCGCTCCCGCGACACGCTCCTGATGGCCGACGCGCTGCGGGCCATGGGAGTGGGCATCGAGGAGACCGTCTCGTCGTCCAGCGCGGCCACCACCGGCGGCATGGGCTCCGGCCCCGAGCCCACCGGCACCGGCGAGGCATGGCGGGTCATCCCCTCCGGGCTGCACGGGCCGGCCGCGGTCGACGTGGGCAACGCCGGTACGGTGATGCGCTTCCTGCCCCCGGTCGCGACGCTCGCCGACGGCACCGTCCGCTTCGACGGCGACCCGCGGTCGTACGAACGCCCCCTGCACAGCGTCATCCACGCCCTGCGCGCCCTGGGCGCGCGGATCGACGACGACAACCGGGGCGCGCTCCCCCTGACCGTGCACGGCGGCGGCGCCCTGGACGGCGGTCCGGTGGAGATCGACGCCTCCGCGTCCTCCCAGTTCGTCTCGGCGCTGCTGCTCTCCGGCGCGCGCTTCAACCAGGGCGTGGAGGTGCGGCACGTGGGCGCCGTACTGCCCTCCCTGCCGCACATCCGGATGACCGTCGACATGCTGCGCGGCGTCGGCGCGCAGGTGGACGAGCCCGAGACCGGCGGCGAGCCGAACGTCTGGCGGGTCTCCCCCAGCGCGCTGCTGGGGCGCGATCTGACCGTGGAGCCGGACCTGTCCAACGCCCAGCCGTTCCTCGCCGCCGCGCTGGTGACCGGCGGCCGGGTCACCGTCCCGGACTGGCCCGAGCGCACCACGCAGCCGGGCGACGCGCTGCGCGAGATCTTCACCGAGATGGGCGGTTCCTGCGAGTTCAGCGTGACGGCGGGCGGCTCCAGCCTCACCTTCACGGGGACGGGCCGGATCCGCGGGATCGACGTGGACCTGAGCGAGGTGGGCGAGCTGACGCCCGG
The DNA here is from genome assembly GCF_052983195.1 of Streptomyces hebeiensis. Classification (NCBI taxonomy): domain Bacteria; kingdom Bacillati; phylum Actinomycetota; class Actinomycetes; order Kitasatosporales; family Streptomycetaceae; genus Streptomyces; species Streptomyces hebeiensis. The sequence goes on along the minus strand of NZ_CM129812.1, from coordinate 5,391,660 downwards.
TGTCGCGGCGGTCGCCGCGCTCGCCGACTCGCCCTCCACCCTGCGCGGCGTCGCCCATCTGCGGCTGCACGAGACGGACCGCCTCGCCGCGCTGACGAAGGAGATCAACGGGCTGGGCGGGGATGTGACGGAGACCGCCGACGGTCTGCACATCCGCCCGCGCCCGCTGCGCGGAGGCGTGTTCCACACCTACGACGACCACCGCATGGCCACGGCCGGCGCGATCATCGGGCTCGTGGTGGACGGGGTGGAGATCGAGAACGTCGGCACGACCGCCAAGACCCTGCCCGACTTCCCGCGGATGTGGGCCGACATGCTGGCGGGATCGGGAGCCTGACGGCATGCGGCGCTACGGCAAGAACCCCGACGAGGACGACATCCGCACCCGCCCCAACCCCAAGGGCAACCGGCCGCGCACGAACATCCGGCCCAAGCACGAGGACGCGTCCCAGGGCATGGTGCTGACCGTCGACCGCGGCCGGATCACCTGCCTCGTCGAGGACCGGCCCGTCATCGCGATGAAGGCCCGCGAACTGGGCCGCAAGGCCGCCGTGGTGGGCGACGAGGTCGATCTCGTCGGGGACCTGTCGGGCCGCAAGGACACGCTGGCGCGCATCGTACGGATCGGCAAGCGCCGCTCGGTGCTGCGCCGCACGGCGGACGACGACGACCCCTACGAGCGCGTCGTCGTCGCCAACGCCGACCAGCTCGCCGTGGTCACCGCGCTCGCCGACCCGGAACCGCGCCCGCGGCTGATCGACCGCTGTCTGGTCGCCGCCTACGACGGCGGGCTGGAACCGCTGCTCGTCCTGACGAAGTCCGATCTCGCCCCGCCCGACGCCCTCCTGGAGACGTACCGGCCCCTCGGCATCCGCTATGTCGTCACCCGGCGGGACGAGCTGGAGAGCGGGGATGCGGCGGACCGCGTGCGCGACTACCTCGACGGCCGGGTCACCGCCTTCGTCGGGCACTCCGGTGTCGGCAAGACCACGCTGGTCAACGCGCTGGTGCCGGACGACCGGCGGCGGGTCACCGGCCATGTCAACGCGGTCACGGGACGCGGTCGGCACACCACCACCTCCGCTCTCGCGCTGCCGCTGGCCAAGGGTGACGGCTGGGTGATCGACACCCCGGGCATCCGCTCCTTCGGGCTGCACCACGTCGACCCGTCCCGGGTGATCCTCGCCTTCCCGGATCTCGTACCGGGTACGGAGGGCTGCCCGCGGGCGTGCGGCCACGACGAACCGGACTGCGCGCTCGACGACTGGGTGGCCGAGGGGCACGCCGATCCCGCCAGGCTCTACTCACTGCGGCGCCTTCTCGCCACGCGGGAGCGCCGCGAGGGCGACTGAAACCGAATACCGCGGAGATCGCCGCCCCCAAGGGCTGGTGAGGGCATAATCGCACCCAGCCGGGACGGAGCGAACGGGACGTCGGCGATCGGACCGGGCGGGACGGACCGAGCGGTCACGAACGGGGAGGTCTTGCACAATGGCGTGGCTGCTGGTGGTGGTCGCCGGTCTCCTGGAGACGGGCTTCGCGGTCTGTCTCAAGCTCTCCCACGGTTTCACCCGCCTGTGGCCCACGATCGCCTTCGCCGCCTTCGCGCTGGGCAGCTTCGGCCTGCTGACGCTCTCGTTGAAGAAGCTCGACGTGGGTCCGGCCTACGCGGTCTGGACGGGCATCGGCGCCGCGGGTACCGCGATCTACGGGATGGTCTTCCTCGGGGACGTGGTGTCCACGCTCAAGCTCGTCTCCATCTCCCTGGTGGTGGTCGGCGTCATCGGGCTCCAGCTCTCGGGGTCGGCGCACTGATCCGCGCGGTGACGGCCGTACGGACGAAGGGCCCGACCGGCTCCGTGCCCGGCGCGATCACATGAGCGAGGGCGAGCCGTATGGCCAGCTCACAGCGGTGGAGCAGGTCGGCCCGGCCAGAAAGCGAGCCCTCCGCCCCCGGCGCTCCCTGAGTCCCTGGCGCTCCCTGAACCCCTTGCGGCGCCTGAGCCTCTTGCTGCCCTTGTAGCGCTTGCAGCCCTCGTAGCCCTTGCTGCCCCTGTGACCCTTGGTGTCCGAGAGGTCCCCACGAACCCGGCGTGTCCTTCCCGGCCGACTCCAGAACCGCCGGAGGCGGGGCCGGTGTCTGAGGCGGGGAGGGGGCCGTCCGGCCCCGGACCGGCCGTCTGGGAAGGCGGGCGGGCTCCGCCGTACGGTCCGCCGCCCGCGAGTGCTCCGTGGGCCGGACCCCGTCCGCGGCCCAGGACCGGTCGCCGGTGCGCGAGCGATCTCCCGGACGTGCGTGGTCTCCCGTACGGGAGTGACGCAGCGCCGCCGCGGTTCTGTCCCGTACGAGCGCCACCAGGTCGGTGGTCGCGGGTGCCCCGGCGTCCGCCCGGCGCTGGGCCGGGACGGGCGACTGCGCGGCCCCGGCCCGCACGGGGCGCGGCGCGGGCAGCCACTCCCCCCAGCACCCGGTGAGCAGGGCCCGCAGCAGCGGCCGGGCCCTCGCCTGCCCCACGGTCCACTCGGCCAGGGCCACCAGCCGGTCGGGAGCGGGGCGGTCCTCGCCCCCGTCCAGCAGCCGTTCCACCCCGTGGAGATAGAGATCGGCCTCCCTGCGCACCAGCGCGCGGGCGAGGCCGTCCTTGCTGCCGAACTCGTTGTAGAGGGTCTGCCGGGACACCCCCGCCGCCGACGCCACGTCGACCATGCGCACCGAGGACCAGGGGAGCTCGGTGAGCGCCGCGAGAGCAGCACTGAGCAAAGCTTCACGCGCAGTAGACGCAGTAGACATAGTCGCCGCCTCGGGGACCGGGTGAGCCCTGGGCACAGGGTTGACGGGCGGTAGCGCACTGTCAAGGCCATGGATCAGCCATGGCGCGCGAGGCCTGGGCCGGGGAGCCGGACACACCTCGCCCGCCGGAACCGGTCACTCTCCGGAACGGGCCCCGTGGCCCCGCGCGGCCGGCGGTGGATACTGTGACGACCATGCCCGACTACCACGATGACCTGCGTCTCGCCCATGTCCTGGCGGACACCGCCGACGCCGCCACGATGGACCGGTTCAAGGCCCTCGACCTGAAGGTCGAGACGAAACCGGACATGACTCCGGTGAGCGAGGCCGACAAGGCGGCCGAGGAACTCATCCGCGGCAACCTCCAGCGGGCCAGGCCGCGCGACGCGATCCTGGGCGAGGAGTACGGCGTCGAGGGCTCCGGCCCGCGCCGCTGGGTCATCGACCCCATCGACGGCACGAAGAACTACGTCCGCGGCGTGCCCGTCTGGGCGACCCTTATCTCCCTGATGGTGGCGGGCGAGGGCGGCTACGAGCCGGTCGTCGGCGTGGTCTCCGCCCCCGCGCTGGGCCGCCGCTGGTGGGCCGCCAAGGGCGGGGGCGCCTACACGGGCCGCAGCCTGTCCTCAGCGACCCGGCTGGGCGTCTCGAAGGTCGCGCGGATCAGCGACGCCTCGTTCGCGTACTCCTCGCTGAGCGGCTGGGAGGAGACGGGCCGACTGCCCGGCTTCCTGGACCTGACCCGGGCCTGCTGGCGCACCCGGGGCTACGGCGACTTCTGGCCGTACATGATGGTCGCCGAGGGCTCGGTGGACCTGTGCGCGGAGCCGGAGCTGTCCCTGTGGGACATGGCGGCCCCGGCGATCGTCGTGCAGGAGGCGGGAGGCACGTTCACCGGCCTCGACGGCGCCCCGGGCCCGCACAGCGGCAACGCGGCGGCGTCCAACGGGATCCTGCACGAGGAGCTGCTGGGCTACCTGCGGACGGGGACAGGGACCTGATACGTCCCGGCTGTCCCCACCCGCCGGGGTGCCTGATACCCCCGGGTGCCCACGTCCGCCGGCGAGTTCGCCGAAGGGGGCGCGGCCGCTGTCGAAAGGGAGGCTGTGCCGCGGCGGTCACCGAGACGCCCCAGCCCCTTTCGGGGGTTACCGATCACCGGTCCCGAGGCGAACCGAGGCCCCCAACACGGGGGTTGTTAGTCGGCTTTTTGCACGCTCCGGGGCTACCCCTACCGCCCCCTTGTTGACTTCCCCCAACGGTGTCACTCTGAGAGTCCCCCCATTTGTGAATTTGTGAAACGTTTCTCCTGGCGCTCCCGCCCGTCCCCAGGAGTTCCGGAAGACGCTTTCACCCAGGAGGTGGCCCCATCCCATGCTTGTCCGCGACGCCATGAGCTCGGTGGTCCTCACCATCGGCCCCACACACACGCTCCGCCAGGCGGCCCGGCTGATGTCGGCGCGCCGCGTCGGCGCCGCCGTCGTCCTCGACACCGACCACTGCGGCATCGGCATCCTCACCGAACGGGACATCCTCAACTCGGTCGGCGCGGGCCAGAGCCCCGACACCGAGACCGCCGGCTCCCACACCACGAACGATGTCGTCTTCGCCGCCCCCTCGTGGACGCTGGCCGAAGCCGCGGCGGCCATGTCGCACGGCGGGTTCCGGCATCTGATCGTCCTGGGCGACCACGAGCCCGTCGGCATCGTCTCCGTCCGCGACATCATCCGCTGCTGGGCCCCGGCGCGGCGGGAGGCCGCGGTACTGACCGGCTGAGGGGCCTCACACCAGGCCCGTGAGCACCCCGGACGGGCGCATGAGTCCCGTACGACGTACGACGCGGGGCCGGGCCCCGAAGGGTCCGGCCCCTGTCGTCCCGGCGAGGGCCGTCAGCCGCGCAGGGCCTGGACCGCGGTCTCCAGCCGCTTGCCGAAGTCACCGTCCGCCTGGCGGAAGTTGTTCACCGCGCGCTCGGCGATGTCGTCGCGCGAGACCTTCGCGATGAACCCGGCGAGGTTCCCGATCAGACGCTCCCTCTCGTCCTCGGACATCAACCGGTACAGGTTGCCCGCCTGCACGAAGTCGTCGTCCTCGGCGTGCGGGGGGGCCTCGTGGGTGCCCGTGCCACCCGTGACGGGCACCGGCTGCCACAGCGCCCGGTCCGTCTGGAAGGGGCCGCCGAAGCTGTTCGGCTCATAGTTCTTCGCGCCCTTGTGGCGGCCGTCGTACAGGAAGCCGTCACGGCTGTTGGTGCGCGCCGAAGTGGCGTGCGGGCGGTTCACCGGCAGGTGGTCGGCGTTGACGCCCACGCGGTAGCGGTGGGCGTCGCCGTACGCGAAGAGGCGGCCCTGGAGCATCTTGTCCGGGGACGGGCCGATGCCCGGCACGAAGTGGGCCGGCGAGAAGATGGACTGCTCGACCTCGGCGAAGATGTTCTCCGGGTTGCGGTTGAGCTCCAGCTTGCCGATCTCGATCGGCGGGTAGTCCGCGTGCGGCCAGACCTTGGTCAGGTCGAACGGGTTGAAGCGGTAGGCCGCCGCCTCCTCCGCCGGCATGATCTGCACCTGCACCGTCCAGCTCGGGAACTCCCCGCGCTCGATGGCCTCGCGCAGGTCGCGCTGGTGCGAGTCCGGGTCCTGGCCGGCCAGGACCGCGGCCTCCTCGGAGGTCAGGTTCTTGATGCCCTGGTCGGTCTTGAAGTGGTACTTGACCCAGAAGACCTCGCCCGCCTCGTTGTTCCACTGGTACGTGTGCGAGCCGAAGCCGTCCATGTGACGGTACGAGGCCGGGATGCCGCGGTCGCCGAAGAGCCAGGTCACCTGGTGGGTGGACTCGGGCGACAGGCCCCAGAAGTCCCAGACGTTGTCCGCCTCCTGCGAGCCGGTGTACGGGTCGCGCTTCTGGGTGTGGATGAAGTCCGGGAACTTGATGGCGTCCTTGATGAAGAACACCGGGGTGTTGTTGCCGACGAGGTCGTAGTTGCCCTCTTCGGTGTAGAACTTCAGCGCGAAGCCGCGCGGGTCGCGCACCGCGTCCGCCGCGCCGAGGTTGCCCGCGACGGTGGAGAAACGCAGGAACGTCTCGGTCTGCTTGCCGACCTCGGAGAGGAACGCGGCACGCGTCCACCGCGAGACGTCACGGGTCAGCGTGAAGGTGCCGTACGCCCCGGCCCCACGGGCGTGGACGACGCGCTCCGGGATGCGCTCACGGTTGAAGTGCGCGAGCTTCTCCAGCAGAGCCTGGTCCTGGACCAGGACGGGACCACCGACGCCCGCCGTCTCGCTGTTCTGGTTGTCGGCGACCGGCGCGCCGGCCTCCGTGGTGAGCGGTCCCTGCGTCACGTGCGCCTCCTGCGTCGTCTGTGGCCGTTCCGGCCCTTGGCTCGTGCCCTTGGCTTGCGCCGAACTCGATCCTACAATGGACTTTGTCTAAGTCAAGCGAACATCCAAAGTCACACTCGTTCGGGGCCCGGGCCCCCTCACTGCTAGGCTGGTTTCCATGAGTGACCTGTTGGAACGCCTGCGCGGACGCGGCTGGCGCATGACCGCCCAGCGGCGTGTCGTGGCCGAGGTCCTCGACGGGGACCACGTACACCTGACGGCCGACGAGGTGCACGCGCGCGCCGTGACCAGGCTTCCGGAGATCTCCCGGGCGACGGTCTACAACACGCTGGGCGAAATGGTGACGCTCGGCGAAGTGATCGAGGTGACGACGGACCGCCGCGCCAAGCGCTACGACCCGAACGCGCACCGGCCGCATCACCACCTGGTCTGTGACCGGTGCGGCGCGATCCGCGACGTCCGCCCGACGGGCGACCCACTGTCCGACCTGCCCGCCGGCGAGCGTTTCGGGTTCATGGTCTCGAACGTCGAGGTGACGTACCGCGGCGTCTGTCCGGAGTGCGCCTCGGCCTGATCCCGGCGCCCGCCCCGGCCCCGGCACCCGCGCGCACCGGGGCCGGGGGCCTGGGCGGCGACAGCCGAGCACATACGGAAAAAACGCCGGAGGGCCGGATCTCTTCCGAGATCCGGCCCTCCGGTTTCAGTAGCGGGGACAGGATTTGAACCTGCGACCTCTGGGTTATGAGCCCAGCGAGCTACCGAGCTGCTCCACCCCGCGTCGGTGAATGCAACACTACGTGACACCCACCGACCGGTGCAAATTCCTTCCGCGCGAGGCGGCGGACACGAGGCGGCGGTGACCGGCGGCCGTCCCGCTGCCACCTCCCTCGGCGGCCCCTACCGCCCCCGCCGCCTCATGCCGTGAGCTCCTGGTGGAGGGCTTCGCGCAGCCGGGCCGCGCGCTCCGCCACCTCGGCCGGGCCCAGCTCGACCGCCCGGGCGCACCAGCGCTGGCCCTCGCTGAGCTCGCCCCTGCGGGCCGCGAGCAGCGCCAGGCGGAGGGCCGCCCGGCCGTGCCCGGCCTGCGCGGCGCGGGTCCACCACAGGGCGGCCTCGCGCTCGCCGCCCTCGCGCGCGAGCAGCAGGCCGAGGTTGAAGGCGCCGTTGCGGCTGCCCGCCTCCGCGGCCTCCCGGTACCAGCGGCCCGCGTCGGCGATGTCCCCGCGCTCGGCGGCGAGCATCCCGCACCGCACCTGGGCGCGGCGGTGGCCCTGCTCGGCCGCGCGCTCGTACCACTGCTCGCACTCGCTCTTCACGCCGCCGTACGGCTCACCCAGCGCCGGCGCGCCGGGCGGCGGCCGGCGCGAGTCGAGCACGGTGGCCAGCCGGAAGGCCGCCTCCGCGCTGCCGCCGCCGGCCGCGCAGCGGAGATGCCGCTCGGCCGACTGCTCGTCGCCGTCCCGCAGGCAGGCGATGCCGACCTGGAGGGCCGCCTCCGTGTGCCCGGCGGCCGCGGCGCGCTCGTACCAGTACAGAGCCGTCCGATCGTCGTCGCGTCCGGCGTGCAGGATGCCGAGGTTGAACGCGGCGTCCACGCTGCCGGCCTCCGCGGCCTTGGAGAACCAGGGCTCCGCGCCCACCGGGTCGTCGGCCTGCAGCAGCAGGACGGCGAGCGCGTTGGCGGCCTCGCGGTGCCCGGCGTAGGCGGCGCGGCGGTACCACTGCTCCGCCTGCGCCGTGCGGTCCTGGGCAGCGCACAGCAGCCCCAGGTTGTACGCGCCGTTGACGTCGCCCGCGTCCATGGCCGCGCGGTACCAGCGCTCGGCGGTCTGCTGCTCGCCCCGGGCCGCGTGCAGCGCCCCGAGCGCGTTGGCGGCGTTCCCGTCGCCCTCCTGGGCGGCACGCAGCCACCAGACGGCGGCGCTCTCCTCGTCGCCCGCGTCGCGCAGCAGGAAGCCGAGGGCGCAGGCGGCACGGGGCTCGCCCTCCTTGGCGGAGGAGAGGTACCAGCGGCCGGCCTCCTTCAGCTCACCGCGCTTCTCCAGGATCGCGCCGAGGTGCAGCGCGGCGCGGCGGTGCCCGCGTGCGGCGGCCTGCCGGTACCACTGCGCCGCCTCGCTGATGAGGGCGGAAGCGGTGGGCAGGGCGGTGCCGGTGGACCACGCGCCGGTGCCGGTGGTCCACCTGGTGCCGGAGTCGACGTCGCCCGGCGTGGCCCCGCCGGTCCTGCCGGTACCGGTCGCCCAGCTCGTGCCCGTGTCCGTGCCCGTGTCGTCCGCGGTCCAGCGCGTACCGGAGTCCGGGCGCCGGCGCGTGCCGGTGTGACGGCCGGTGCCCGTGTCGGGGCCCGCGCCGTTACGGTCGCGCCACCTCGTCCCCGTACCCGCGCCCGGGTACGGGGACGAGGTGCCGGGGCCGGTGCCCGCACGGGTGCCGGTGTCCGCTTCGGTGCCGGCGCCGAGGGATCCGCGCGCCGCGGTGTGCCAACGGGTGCCGCTGCCGTGACCGGTGTCCTGGTCGCGGCCCGCGCCGGTCATCCGGCCGGTCTCCGTGTCCCAGTCGATGCCCTTGCCGGCGGTGCCACGGCTTCCCGGGACCCGGCCGGAACGCGGTCGGGCGCCGGTGTCCGGGAAGCGGGTCGGCGCGGTGCCCGGACCCTGGTGCCCGTGGCGGACGCCGAGGGCCGTTCGCCGGTAGACGGCGTCGGCCCCGGTGCGGGCCGCCTCGCGGGCACGGCGCTCCAGCGAGCGGGCGAGGCGGTAGGCCGCCTCACGGTGCCCCTGCTCGGCGGCGGCGCGCAGCCACCGCTCCGCTCCGACGTCGCTGCGGTGCTCCAGCAGTTCGGCCAGCGCGTAGGCACCGAGCGCGTGCCCCTGCTCGGCGGACTGGCGCAGCCAGTACTCGGCGGCGGGATCGTCGCCCAGCTCCCGGTGGTAGCGGCCGAGGGCGTGCGCGGCGGCGGCGGAGCCGGCGACGGCGGCGACGCGCCACCAGCCGGCCGCCTCGTCCTTGTAGCCGCGCTGGTGCAGGAGGACGCCGAGATTGTTGGCGGCGGCACGCTCGCCCGCGGAGGTGGCGGAGCGCAGATACGGTTCGGCCGCGTCCAGGTCGCCCCGGCGCAGCAGGAGCGCGCCGAGCACGCTCATCGACGCCGTGTCCCCGGCGTCGGCGGCGCGCCGGTGGCGCGCCTCGGTCTCGGCCTCGGTGTCCGCGGGGTCCCCGGCGTCGGCCGCGCGCAGGGCGCTGCCGGTGCCGGCGGGATCCGGGCCGGCCGCGGTATCGGTGGTGCCGGCGGTACTCGCGGCCGGGGCGGTTCCGGGGGTACCGACAGCCCCGGTTGCCTTGGTGGTCTCAACAGCCTCGGCAGGCTCTTCTAGGTGCAGCCGCACATACCGCCCTGTCTCCAACAGAGTTGCCCTATCCCCCATATTGTCCATCGTCGCACCACCTGCTACCCACGTACAGCTGGTATACCGCACCCCCGCGACATCACTTCAGCGTTTTGTCGACATGCCCACAGAGAGACAAGTCAAACACGACTGGGGCCAAGAGGGCGGTCTCGAAACGCACTTGATGCGGACACACGACGAGGGCCCGGATCCTGATGGATCCGGGCCCTCGTTCTCGCCGTAGCGGGGACAGGATTTGAACCTGCGACCTCTGGGTTATGAGCCCAGCGAGCTACCGAGCTGCTCCACCCCGCGTCGTTGTGCGGCAACACTATCACGGCGCGGGGTGGGGCTCGTTCAGCCGCTCGCGGCCTCCTCGGACGGCCGCTCGGGCGCTCCCTCGGACGGCCGTGCGGACGCCTGGGACGCCGAGCCGGAACCGGCGCCGGAGCCCGTGTCACCGGAGCCCGAGCCCGAGCCGGGCTCCTTGTCACCGGCACCGGAGCCGGAGCCCGAACCGCCCTGGCCCGAACCGCCGGACCCCGCACCGGACTCCGCCTGCGCGGCCCGCTCCAGGGCGTCCTGGAGGTCCTTCTGGGCCTTGCCGTACGCCTCCCAGTCCTGCTTCTTCAGCGCCTCCTCGCCCTGCTCGTACGCCTTCTGGGCGTCGTCGATGGCCTGCTGGAGGGCCTGCGCCTTGTCGCCGGTGGCCGGCGGCTTGGTCGTCTCGCCCGGCGGAGGCGTCGTTTCCCCGCCTTCCGACCCGAACACCGCGTTCAGCGCCTCGGGCAGGCTGTCCTTGAAGACGGGCTTGCCGCCGTAGGACACGGCCACCTTCTTCAGGAGCGGGTAGTTGGCGCTGCCACCGCGCGCGTACACGGGCTCGATGTACAGGAACCCGCCTTCGAGCGGCACCGTCAGCAGGTTGCCGTACTCGATGTCCGAGTCGGTTCCCCGCAGGTTCCGCACGAACTCGGCGACCTCCGGCACACCGTTGAGCTCACTCTGCACCTGCTGCGGGCCCTGCACGGTGGACGTCACCCTCAGGACTCTGATCTTGCCGTAGTCAGGGCTCGTGGCATCGGCGTCCACCGCCATGAACGCGCCCAGGTTGGGGCGCCCGTTGGGAGTGAAGGTCGTCGTCAGCGAGAACTTCTGATCGTCCTGCCCCGGCATCTTCAGGCTGAGGTAGTACGGCGGGACCGAGTTGCTGTCCTTGGTGGTCGGGTCGTCCGGCACCTGCCACGCGTCACTGCCGCTGTAGAACTGCGCGGGATCCGTGACGTGGTAGCGGGTGAGCAGTTCGCGCTGCACCTTGAACATGTCCTGCGGGTAGCGCAGGTGGTCCATCAGGTCGGGCGCGATGTCGGACTTCGGCTTGACCGAACCGGGGAACGCCTTCATCCAGGTCTTCAGGACCGGGTCCTTCTCGTCCCACTGGTACAGCTCGACCGTGCCGTCATAGGCGTCGACGGTCGCCTTCACCGAGTTGCGGATGTAGTTGACCTGGTTCTGCTGCGCGACCACCGCGCGCTGGTTGTCCGTCAGCGAGTCCGCCGTCGTGTCGCCCAGGGTCGTACGGGACGCGTACGGATAGCCGTTGGTCGTCGTGTAGGAGTCGACGATCCACTTGATCCGCCCGTCGACCACGGCCGGATAGGCGTCACCGTCGATCGTCAGCCAGGGTGCGACCGCCTCGACGCGCTCCTTGGGCGTGCGGTTGTACAGGATCCGCGAACCGTCGCCGATGGCGCCGGAGTAGAGCATCTGCGGCTCGCTGAAGGCGACGGCGTAGGCCGCGCGGTTCAGCGGGTTGGACAGGTCCACCCCGCTCTTGCCCCGGTAACTGGTGGTCCGCTCGCCGTTCTTCTCGTAGTCGAGCTCCTTCTGGGGCCCGCCCACGATCGAGTACTGCTCGGTCTTCTCGCCGTAGTAGACGCGCTGCTCGTACGACTTGAACTGGCCGGAGGTCGGCAGTCCGGACTCGGTGAAGTCCGGGGCGCCGACCGTGCCGTCGTTCTCGTCGGTCACCGTGTTCGAGCCCTTGGCCGTGATCAGACCGTAGCCGTGGGTGTACGTGAAGTGGTCGTTGATCCAGTTCCGCTTCGGGATGCCGGTGATGTTCAGCTCACGCAGACCGACGACCGTGTCCTGCGGCTTGCCGTCGGCGTCCTTGTAGCGGTCGACGTCCAGCGTGGACGGGAACTGGTAGTACTTGCGCTCCTGCTGGAGCTGCTGGAACGCCGGCGAGACGACATTCGGGTCGACCAGCCGGTAACTGGCCGCCGTGTCGGCCGCCTGGCGCTGCTCGGACTTCTTGTCCGGGTCGCCCTTGCCGCCGTAGTCCTGCACGCTGGCATCGTCGATGCCGTACGCGCTGCGCGTGGCGTCGATGTTCTTCTGGATGTACGGCGATTCCTTGGCCTGCTCGTTGGGGTCGACCTGGAACTTCTGCACGATCGCCGGGTAGAGCCCGCCGATCAGGATCGCGGACAGCACCATCAACCCGAAGCCGATCACCGGCAGCTGCCAGGTGCGGCGCCAGAGCGTCGCGAAGAACAGCAGGGCGCAGATCACGGCGATGCAGAAGAGGATCGTCTTCGCCGGGAGGTACGCGTTGGCGTCGACGTACCGCAGCCCCGTCCAGTTGCCCGCCGCCTTGAAGTCACTGGACTTCACGGCCAGGCCGTACCGGTCGAGCCAGTACGCCACGGCCTTCAGGGACACGAACACACCGATCAGCACCGACAGGTGGCCGGTGGCGGCGCCCGTGGCGCGCGCGCCCGGGCTCGTGACCCGCAGCCCGCCGTAGAGGTAGTGGGTCAGCGCGGCGGCGATCAGCGACAGCACCGTGGCCGCGAAACCGAACGCGAGCAGGAAGCGGTACCAGGGCAGATCGAACGCGTAGAAGGCCACGTCCATCTTGAACTGCGGGTCCTTCTGCCCGAAGGGCACCCCGTTCAGCCACATCAGCCAGGTGCGCCACTGGCCGGCGGCGGAGGCACCCGCGATCAGCCCGACGAGCGCGGTGATCGCCAGCAGCACCCACTTCTTGTAGGGGGCGATGCCCATCCGGTAGCGGTCGAGGTTCTGCTGCTCCATCGACATCGCGCTCAGCGGCGGCCGAAGCCGGTGCGCCAGCCAGATGTTCAGCCCCACGGTGAGCGCCATCAGCAGTCCGAAGACCGCGAACAGACCGATCTTGGTCCACAGGGTGGTGGTGAAAACCGATGAGTACTTCACCGAGCGGTACCAGAGCCAGTCGGTCCAGAACCCCGCGAACATGACGAAGAGCATGGCCAGCACGGCCAGCACGCCCAATGTCATCAGCAGGGTCCGGGCCCGACGGGACGGCCGGCCCACTCTGATCCGTGGCCCGGTCGGGCCTCCGCCGCGGTCCGGCATCTGGAAAGCCAACGTGCGCACCTCGAAGTTCGCGGTCGTGTGTTTTCAGCGTGTACAGCGGGCCCCGCGATCGTAGGGCCCAATGATGCAACTTACTGAGCCTTTACCTAGTTCCCGCATCCGGGTCCGAAGGAGGCAGGATATTGACCATGTCCAATGTCTCTCCCCCCTCATCAGACTCATCAGGCACCCCCATGGCCGCCGGTCCGCTGACCCGTGCGGTCCTCGAGATCGACGAATACGCGTCGGGGCTCGGCTGGGACCAGCCGGCCCGGCTGTTCGCCCTGGTCGACACCGAACGGCTGCGCGCCGACGAACCGGAGCTGGCGGCCCAGCTGGGCCTCGTCGACGACGGCGCCACCGCCCCGCTCACCCCGATCGAGCAGGACGAGATCCCCGCCGGCACACCGCTGGACGAGTTCCTCGGCACCATCGCCTGGCCGGGCGCGGTGGCGGGCTGCGCGCTGACGGTGGAGCGGCTGATGCTGCCGCCGTCCGCCGAGGCGTCCGTACCGGACGGCCTGGACGAGACCGCGCTCACCGAGTGGGTCTCCGCCCACCCGGACCGCCAGGAGGTACGGATGACGGTCGCCGTGCTGCGTGACGGCGCCCGGGAGTCCGCGCTGCGGCTGCGCGAGAAGGACTCGCCGAACGAGGTCCTGACCGGGTCCGGCCTGGTCCCGGGTCTGGCGGAGGCGCTCGCCGCCACCTTCGAGGAGTGACCCGGGGGCCGGACGGCCCGGGGCGGACCCTCCGGGCGGTCCGGACCTTTCCCCGTCGTCCGTCCGCCGGGCACGCGCCCCGCCCTCCGGCACGCGCGCCGCACGGTCAGCCCGTCGAGCAGCTCGGCAGGCCGACCGTGTCCCCGGCCCGGACCTTGGCCAGTGACTTCGTGGCGTCGTCGATCGTCTTCACCTTGATCAGAGTGAGACCCGCGGGGGTGTCCGAGGCGGCTGTCGCGCAATTCCCCTCCGGCGTGAGGAAGTACTTCGCACCCGCTTTCCGCGCGCCGACGAGCTTCATCTGGATGCCACCGATCGGGCCGACCCCTCCGTCGTCGTCGATCGTGCCCGTCCCGGCGACGAACGCGCCGCCCGTCAGCGAGCCGGGCGTCAGCTTGTCGACGATGCCGAGGGCGAACATCAGCCCCGCGCTCGGGCCTCCGACGTCGGCCAGCTTGATGTCCACCTCGAACGGGAAGGTGTGATCGGTCCCCGCCTGGATGCCGACGATCGCCCGGTCGCCCTCGTCGGACTTCTTCGTGGTGACCGTGACCTCCTCCGTGCCCTCCGGCTCCTTGCCCGCCTTCTCCGCGGCCCGCGCCTCCTTGGCCGGGACGATGGTGAAGGCGGCCTCCTGACCCGGCTTGTGCCGCGTGACGAGCTTCGCGACGTCCTGCGGCGCCTTGACCGCCGTCCCGTCCACGGCCTTGATCACGTCACCGGCGTGCAGCGTGCCCTCGGCGGGGCTGTCCTTGACGACGGAGGCCACGACGACACGCGAGGTCACCGGGATGTCGAGCTCCTTCAGGGCGGCGACCTTGGCGCTCTCCTGGGACTGGCTGAACTCCTCGGCGTTCTCCTGCGAGGACTGCTCTTCCGTCTTGCCGTCCGGATAGAGGGTCTCGTGCGGCACCACGATGCTGTCGTGCGCGAGCCAGCCGTAGAGCGCCTCGGCGACGTTCATGTTGTAGTCCGCGCCGGTGACCCTGACCGTTGTCATATTGAGATGACCGGAGGTCGGGTAGGTCTTGTGACCGGAGATCCGCAGCACCGGCTCGCCGCCCGCGTCGCCCAGTGTGTTCACGGTGGGCCCGGGGCTCATCTCCGAGTACGGCACCTTGATGAGCACTCCCGCGCAGAGCAGCGCGATGAGGACGAGGGTGGAGGCGAGCATCGTCGCGGTGCGGCGTGGCATGGAACGACAGTACGGGAAGGGTCTGTCAGTACACCCCTGGGGCCGGTCCGTACGGGCCGGGGGCAGGACCCCGGCGGCCATGTACGGACCGGCCGGGTCAGGCGACGTCCGAACCGACGTCCGAACCAGAGGGCGCCTTCTCCATCGCGTCGCGGAAGCGGGCGTAGCCGTTGAGCTCGGCTATGTCGCCCATCGTGCGGTCTCTCGCGGCCCAGCTCCCCCATATCGCCGCGCCGACGGCGGCGACGAACGGAATCAGCAACCAGACAAGTGCGGCCATACCGACCTCCGGAGCGCAGTGAGCGTCTGAAACTGACCGATCAGCAGATTAACCATCTGCCGATCCAACGCTGCGGTCCGGGGGACGGTTACGCAAATCGGGCCGAACGGGGACTGAAAGGCTTTCCGTTTCCTCCCCAACTCACGGGCGAATCAACGAAGGCGGGACGCCCACAACGAGGCGCTACGCGCCCACCCGCCCTCCCGTCACCCGACCACCACCCCACAACGAGGCGCTACGCGCCCACCCACTCTTCTGTGCCGTCCGAGAATTTCTGGTGTTTCCAGATCGGGACCTCGCTCTTGAGGTCGTCGATCAGCTGCCGGCACGCCTCGAACGCCTCCGCCCGGTGCGGGCAGGAGACCGCGACGACGACAGCGAGGTCCCCCACCTCCAGATCGCCCACTCGGTGGACGGCGGCCATCGCGCGCACCGGGAAACCCGCCGCGACCTTCTCCGCGACCCGGCGCAGCTCGGCCTCCGCCGAGGGGTGGGAGGAGTAGCCGAGGGAGTCGACCCCGGCACCCCCGTCGTGGTCGCGCACCGTGCCGACGAAGAGCGCCGTGCCGCCCGCCGCGTCGTCTCCCACCGCACGGAAGACCTCGTCGACGCTCAGCGGGGTGTCGCGGATCGCCAGCAGCCTGATGGGGTCGTCCGCCACCTGCTCGCCGGGACCGGAATGGGTGTTCACCATGCGGTCCATCGTGCCGTACGCCACCGACGTACCGGAACGCGCACCCGGCGCACGCGGGCGCCGTCGCCGCCGCCGGCCCTGTCCCTGCCCCTGCCCTGCCGGGCCCCGGGCCTACAGCCTTCGTCTGGCCTTGCGTGCCCGCCGCACCAGCGCGGCCGTGCCGAGCAGGGCGACCGTGGCGCCCGCGGCGCCCGCCGCCGTGGCGTCCTTGCGGCCGAGCCGGCGGCCGGCGACCGTGTGCCGGCCCTCCACCTCCTCCAGGAGCGCCGCGAGGACCTCCTCGTTCGTCCAGCGCGGCCGCCAGCCTGCGTCGTGCAGCCTGCTGACACTGACCACCCACGGGTGCATCGTGTACGCGAGGTCGCCGGCCGGCGACGGGGTCAGGCCGATCCTGTGCAGCCGGGCCGCGGCTCCGAGGGCGACGGCGGACGGCAGTTCCATCCGGCGGATCCCGCTGAGCTCCTCGACCTCCTCCTGCTCCAGCCAGCCGTCGCAGCCGACCGCGAACTCGCCGTCGGTCTTTTCCAGCGCGGCGTACTCCAGGGCGCTCACCAGGTCGTCGACATGGCAGAACTGCCAGGTCGGGCGGGACCCCGCGACGACGAGCAGCCGGGGCGACTCGAAGTAGCGGGTGAGGGCGGTGTCCGTGCCGCCGACCAGGATGGCGGGCCGTACGACCGTCACGTTCAGGCCGGGGTGCGCGCGGGGCGCGCGGCGGCCCAGGCGTTCGATCTCCAGCAGATCGCCGACCCCGGTCGCCTCCGCGGTCGCCCGCAGCTCCGCGTCCTCGGAGAGCGGGATGTCGTTGTCCGGCAGCGCGCCGTAGACCATGGCCGAGGTGCACAGCACGACCCGGTGGACCCCGGCCGCGGCAGCTGCCGTGAGCACGGTCTGGGCGCCGCGCACGTTGTAGGCGGTGCGAGCCGCCGGGTCCGTCTCCAGGTCCAGGTCCAGCGCCAGGTGCACCACGACGTCCACGCCGCGCAGCTTCTCGGCGATGGCCGGGTCCCGGACGTCCAGCAGGTGCCACTGCGCCTCGGAGACGTCCCCTCTGCGCTCGTCGATGGCGATGACCTGCTTGATCTCCTCGGACTCGGCCAGGCGCCGGGTGAGCAGGTCGCCCACGCCCGTGGCGGCACCCGTGACGGCGACGACGGGGCCGCGCGACGGGTGCGTGGTTGAGCGGTTTCGCGCTGCGCGAACCTGCGGATCTCGGGAACTCACCAGGTGTCTCCAGCGGTTGTCTTCCATACGTACGTGAATGACGCGTACGTACCAGGTGACGTCCATCCTGCCGCAGGCCGGCAGCCGACGAAGCACCGAGCCCGGAAGCCGACCGGGTGTCGGCGCGGGCGGCTTCCGGGACGCCACCGCCGCCCGCGCGCCCCGGGGGGTCCTGTGCCCCGGTCCTCGTGGGCCCGGGTCGTCCGGTGGGTGCGCCCGCGAGGCGGCGGAGCCGGCGTCGTACCACGGAGGTACGTGCGCCGCTTCCGACGCTCCGCGTGCGAGTGTGTCCGCCAGGCGTTCCGGGCCCACGAGGACCGGGGGCACAGGGCCTAGGCTGGTGGTGTAGTGGGCAGCCGCCACCGGCAGGAAGCCGGTGGCCCTACGAGCCGAGGAACCCCGTGAGTGACACCCCATTCGGATTCGGCCTTCCGCCGGAGGAGCCGGAGGACGGCGACGGCAAGAAGAAGGACCCCGCCGGAGGTGGTCAGGGTGCCGGTGGCCAGGGCGGTCCCGCCAATCCCTTCGGTTTCGGGCTCCCGGGCGGCGCGGGCGGTGCGGACAATCCGTTCGCCGCGATGTTCGGCTCGCTGAACCCGAGCGACCTGGGGGCGGCCTTCCAGCAGCTGGGCCAGATGCTCAGCTATGAGGGCGGTCCCGTGAACTGGGACATGGCCAAGCAGATCGCGCGGCAGACGGTCGCGCAGGGCACGCCCGACGGCACGAAGGACGCGAGCGTCGGGCCCGGCGACCGCGCCGCGGTGGACGAGGCGGTACGGCTGGCCGACCTCTGGCTCGACGGCGTGACCTCCCTGCCCTCCGGGGCGAACACGGCGGTGGCGTGGAGCCGTGCCGAGTGGGTCGAGGCGACGTTGCCCGCGTGGCAGCAGCTCGTCGACCCGGTCGCGGAGCGCGTGGGCACGGCCATGGGCGAGGTGCTGCCCGAGGAGATGCAGTCCGTGGCGGGTCCGCTGATCGGCATGATGCGCTCCATGGGCGGCGCCATGTTCGGCCAGCAGATCGGTCACGCGGTGGGCGTGCTGGCCGGTGAGGTGGTCGGTTCGACCGACGTCGGACTGCCGCTCGGGCCGGCCGGCAAGGCCGCGCTCCTGCCGCTGAACATCGAGGGGTTCAGCCGCGACCTCGGGGTGCCCAAGGAGGAGATCCGGCTGTACCTGGCGCTGCGTGAGGCCGCCCACCAGCGGCTGTTCGCCCATGTGCCGTGGCTGAGGTCCCACATGTTCGGCGCGGTCGAGGGGTACGCGCGCGGCATCAAGGTCGACACGACCAAGCTGGAGGACGTGGTCGGCCAGTTCGATCCCGCCCATCCCGAGGAGCTTCAGCAGGCGCTCCAGCAGGGCATGTTCCAGCCGGAGGACACCCCCGAGCAGAAGGCGGCGCTGGCCCGGCTGGAGACGGCCCTGGCGCTGGTCGAGGGCTGGGTGGACACGGTGGTGCACGAGGCCGCGAAGTCCAGGCTCACGGCGGCGGACGCGCTGCGCGAGACGCTGCGCAGGCGGCGGGCCACCGGCGGCCCCGCCGAGCAGACCTTCGCCACGCTGATCGGACTGCAGCTGCGTCCGCGCAGGCTGCGGGACGCCTCGCGGCTGTGGGCCTCGCTCACGGACGCGCGCGGCGTCGACGGGCGCGACCGGCTGTGGGAGCACCCCGACATGCTGCCGACGGCCTCGGACCTGGACGACCCGGACGGCTTCGTCCATCACGAGCAGCCGGACTTCTCGGAGCTGGACAAGATGCTCGGAGAGGCCGCCGACCGCGGTCCCGGACCGGCGAAGCACGGTCCGACGCAGTCCGGTCCGGCGAAGGACGACGCGGGCGGGCGCGGCACGCGGGACACCCGCGACACCGGGGGCCCGGAGAGCGCGGGCGACGAGGACGACAAGGGCGACACCGACCGGTGAGCCTGCACGATGACGCCGTCCTCGTACTGAAGCGGTACGAGGGACGGCGGGAGGAGGAGCAGCTCCAGCTGCGCGAGGTCTACCTCGACCATCTCGACACCCACCCCGACGGCATGTGGAAGGCGTGCGGCGCCGGACATCTGACGGCCAGCGCGCTGGTGATCGACCCGGCGCGGGGCAGGGTGCTGCTGACCCTGCACAGGAAGCTCGGCATATGGCTCCAGATGGGCGGCCACTGCGAGCCCGGGGACGCGTCCGTGGCGGGCGCGGCGCTGCGGGAGGCCACCGAGGAATCCGGGATCCACGGGCTGTCGTTGCTGCCCGGTGGCCCCGTGCAGCTGGACCGCCATGCCATCCCGGCGCCCTGCCACTGGCATCTGGACGTCCAGTACGCGGCGCTGGCGCCCGCCGGCGCGGTGGCCGAGATCAGCGAGGAGTCCCTGGACCTGCGCTGGTTCGCCTACGACGACGTGGCGCGGGTCGCCGACGGCTCGGTGGCCCGGCTGGTGGACCGTACGCGCGCGGCGCTCGACGGCTGAGGCGTGAGGCGGCCCGGCGCGAGGAACGACACGGCGCGGACGCGGGCGACGCGGATGTGAGCGGATGCAAGGGGCGGCCGCCATGGGTGACCGCCCCTTACACCGTGTCGTCGTCCCGTGTCGTCGTCCCGTTCCGTCACCAGGGTCGGGAGAACTCCTGGGGCCCGGGTCACCTGCTCCAGTCGTTGGCCCGGTTCTGGCCGTGCGCGCCGTGCCGGCCCGCCCCGAACTGCGCGGCCAGCCCCTGTCCGATCTCCGCGTGCTGCGGTGGCATGACCTCGCTGGGCTGGACGAGCGCGAACCCCTCCCCGAGGAAGCTCAGCTCCCAGCCCTCGCCGGTGCTGCCGCGCCGCTGCCGTACGTTCGCGGAGTGCGTCTGCGCCTGCATCTGCACCCGCAGCGAGGCGGACCAGGCGACGACGGCGTCCGAGTCGGCGCTGACGTACGTGTCGGGCGTGACCCGCATCATCAGCGGCAGGCCCGACGTCATCAGCGCGACCTTCCCCTGGCCGGAGATGTTCAGCTGGTACTTGCCGGATCCGGAGACGCCGTACTGGCTGTCCACGGCGATGACTTCGGTGTGCAGCCCGGAGTCGAGCGCCAGGACGTAGGCGCTGTCGACGGTCAGGCCCTCGTGGTCGACGTCCACGACATGGATGTACTGGGCGAGGTTGGCGAAGTAGACCGTGCCCTGCCCGGAGCAGCGCATCAGGTCCAGTCCCTCGCCGGTGCGCGCCCGGCCGCGGCGCCGCTCGTGCGACTCGTACTCCCCGTCGAACTCGATCAGCCCCTGGTAGGCGACCATGGCGCCCTTGCGGGCGAGGACGTCGTCATGACCGCCCAGGGCGACCCGCAGCAGCTGCGGGTTCTGGATGGTGTAGCGGTCCTGGGACTGCTGTTCGGCGTAGGCGAAAAGTGGACTCTGCATGGTGTGTTCCCGCTCCCCCTCAGCCCCGCGCCCGCAGGCGGTCGGTGCTGTCCTCACTGGGCTGTACGACGACGATGCCCTGGCCGGAGAAGGCCATCTGGTAGGCCTCCCCGCTGCCCCGGCCGATCAGCGAGGACGCCTTGAAGCTGCGCTTCCCCTTCACCTTGAGCGCCGGGGACCAGGCCACGAGCGCGTCCGGGTCGACGTACGTCTCGTCCTCGCCCCGGCCGCAGTCCACCACGACCGGGGTGCCGCGCGAGGTCAGGGCGACCCAGCCGGTCCCGCCGATCTGCACGTTCCACAGGCCCTGGCCGGTGAACTTGGCCAGCCCCTTCACCCGCTCGACGCCGAACTGGAGGTGGGCGTCGAAGGCCAGCAGGTTGGTGCCGTTGACCGAGATCGCGTCGTTGTCGAGGTTGACGACGACGACATCGGCCCCGTAGTCGGCGAGGTAGAGCAGGCCGTCACCGGAGCACTTCATCAGGGGCGCGCCCTCGCCGGTGACCCACTGGGAGGCCAGTTGCCGGATGGCGGGCGGGTTGGGCTCGTACTGGATGAATCCCTCGTAGGCCACCATCGAGCCGGTGCGCGCGAAGAGGTCCTGGCCCGAGGCCATGGCGACCTTGAGCATGGCGCGGCCGTGGTTCTCCATCCGGGCCGCGACGGGGGTCGGGGCGTAGCCCGCGAGCTGCTGGTTCATGGTCCGGGCTCCCTCAGACCTCGTACGGCTGGACGACGATGAAGTTGCCGGGGGCTCCCCGGAACTGGAGGTTCACGGTCTCCCCGCTGTGGCCCGGGTACGCGTTGCGGCGCAGCCTGACCTGGCTGGAGATGATCACCTGGGCCGCGGCCGACCAGGCGACCACGGCGTTGCTGTCGGCGAAGGTCGTGGGCGTGACGGGCAGCACGACGGGGGTGCCGTGGGTCTTGACCACGACGGTGCCGGTGCCCTGGAAGAGCATGGTGAACAGGGCGCCGCCGGGGATGCCGTGGCCCTCGATGCGGCGGACCTCGTACGTCAGGCTCTCGTCGAAGGCCAGCACGTTCTCCGCGGAGACGCAGATGCCGTCGCCCTGCAGTTCGACGGGGTGCAGGTGGGCGCCTTCCTCGGCGAGGAACACCTGGCCGCGGCCGGTGCAGCGCATCAGCTGCATCTCCTGGCCGGTGGCGTTGCCGACGATCCTGCCGGTGAAGCCCGCTCCCTTGTAGCCGAAGTCGACCTTGCCCTGGTACATCACCATGCTGCCCTGCCGGGCGAGGACCGGGGTGCCGTCCGTGCCGAGGTCGACCCGGACGAGCTGGCCGTTCTGCGCGGTCCAGCGCTGGCCCGTGGGCAGTTCCTTGTACGGCTGGAGGGCCGCCTGAAGGCCGCCACCGCCCGGCGGGGCTCCTTGCGGGACTCCCATCATCGGGGCGCCCGTCGGCGCGCCCTGGTGCGGCGGGACCGCCGGCTGCCGGCCGTAGGGGGCGGGGACGGGCTGTCCGTACGCTCCCGGCGGCTGCTGCCCGTACGGCGACGGGGCCGGTTGCCCGTACGCCGCCGGTGCGGGCTGTCCGTACGCGCCGTGCTGCGGGGGCTGCCCGTACGGCGAGGGCGCGGGCGGCGGGACCGTACCGCCGGACGGGGCCGGGGCCACGGGGGCGGCGAGGGTCGGCGCGGCGTGCACGGGCTGGGCCGGGGGCACGGGCGAGGCGGGTGCCGGGCCGGGCGCGGCAGGTGCGGGCGGGGCACCGAACGACGGCGCGCGCTGTGGTGCTTGGGGCGGCTGCGAAGGCTGGGGTTCCTGTGGCGCGGCCGGGACACCGAAAGCCGGCGGAGGCGTGCTCTGCGCCGGCGGGGCGAAGGCCGGGGGCTGGGCCCCTGCCTGCTGCGGCGCGGGCTGCTCCTCCTCCGCGACCTCGCCGCCGAAGTTCTTCAGGAGCGCTTCCAGCCCGCCGTCGAAGCCCTGGCCCACGGCGGCGAACCGCCAGACGTCCTTGCGGTAGAAGTCACCGAGCATCACGGCCCGCTCGGTGCTGAACTCCGAGCCGGTGAAGGAGTACCGGACGACTTCCTCGCCGCCCGCGACGATCCGGATGTAGCCAGGGCCGATCTGGGACATCTGCCCCGCGCCGTCGAGAGCGGCGGTGAACGAGAGCTTGTGAACGGCGGCCGGAACCCGGTCCAGCGTGACCCGGAAGGATTCGGTGTCCCCGGCCTGCGCGCCGAGCAACTGAATGGATTCCTCAGGTGACTTCGGCTGGTTGAAGAAGACGAAATAGCGGTCGTCCGAGAGCCGTTCGTCGGCGTCGAGACCGAAACAACTGATGTCGAAGGTCAGCCCGGGGCCGGAAATCTGCACGCCCACGTACAGATCCGTCCCCGCCGTGAGATCACTGACCTTGGCCTTGTGGCCGCGCTGGAATTCCCTGGCCATGCGTAACGACCGTCCCCCATCCGGATTGTGCTCGCGTCGCGCCAGGCTAACGGCTGTGCCGGACGGGTGGCCAAGCCGGTACACACTCGGTACACGATCAACGCTTCCGTCACATTCGACGGCGGCGGACGTCACCCGGCGTCATTCGGCGCGGGCGACGGGCAGGTGCGGCAGCCGGTCGGCGGCCACGACACCTTCCAGATAGCCAC
Source organism: Streptomyces hebeiensis (assembly GCF_052983195.1). Taxonomy (NCBI): domain Bacteria; kingdom Bacillati; phylum Actinomycetota; class Actinomycetes; order Kitasatosporales; family Streptomycetaceae; genus Streptomyces; species Streptomyces hebeiensis. The sequence continues at coordinate 5,368,604 of NZ_CM129812.1, read as the reverse complement.
GGGCCCGCTCGGTACGGGGATACGCCTCCAGCAGCCGCCAGAACCGCGGTCCGTGCCCGGGGACGAGCAGATGCGCCAGCTCGTGGACGAGTACGTAGTCGACGACGTATTCCGGCATGCCCTGGAGCCGGTGGGAGAGCCGGATGCTGCCCTCCGCGGGGGTGCACGAGCCCCAGCGGGTGTTCTGGTTGGTCACCCAGCGGACCGAGACGGGCCGTGCCCGGCCCTCGAAGTACTGGGCGGAGAGCCGCTCGGCGCGCTCGGTCAGCTCACTGTCGCCGAGCAGGCGCCTGCTCTCCTGCGCGGCGAGCTTGTCGAGCATCACCGACACCCAGCGCCGCTCCTCCGCCTCCGACATCCGAGCGGGGATGAGCACGATGGTCCGGTCACCCTCGCGGTACGCGGAAACCGTTCTGCTCCGGCGCGCGCTCCGGCGCACCTCGACAGCACTCGTCGCCGGGGAGCGCGGGAGGCGCTCCGGGCGCCTGGCCGCGCTGCCCTGCTCGTTTTCGGCGCGCGAGGAGGAGGCCTCCCCCGCCAGGCGAGGAGAAGGATCGGCGGACACGCCATGACGTTACCCGGTAGGCACGGGGGAAGTCCCGGCTCCGGAATGGTTCGAGCTTGTTCCCTTCCCTGCCGGTCCGTATTTGAACGATTAACGCCACTCGCTGTGGATAACTTTCGGCGCGAGCGCGCGTCGCCCAGCATCCTGGTCGAGGAGAGCGGAACACGAGATCAACGACGGAACTCGACGGAGCACGACGAACTCGACGGGGAACGGGGTGGACGACATGCGTCCGACGGTGAAGCCCGCGCTGCGGCGCGCCTGGCGGGAGCGGCAGACCGTGCAGTTCGGGGTCACGCCCGCGCACGCGGTGACGGTGGGCCCGGTGGACACGGCCACGGGCAGTTTCCTCCAGTTGCTCGACGGGACACGGGGGCTGCCGCTGTTACGGGAGGAGGCCAGGGCCATGGGGCTGCCGGAGTCGGTGGCCGACGAGCTGGTGCGGCGGCTGACGGCGGCCGGGCTGATCGATGATCCGGGCGGCGGCGGCCCGGCGGCCGAAGCGCTGCGGGAGCGGCCGGCGGACCTGGAGCGGCTGCGGCCCGATCTGGCCTCGCTGTCGGTCCTCGGCCGGGAGCCCGGGGCGGGGATGCGGCGGCTCGGGGCCCGGCGGTCGCTGCGGGTCCAGGTCCGGGGCGCGGGCCGGGTGGGGGCGGCGCTGGCCGCGGTGCTCTCCGCGTCGGGGGTCGGCCGGGTCGACGTGCTGGACGGCGGTCACGCCCAGGCGTGGGACGTGTCACCGGGCGGCCTGCCGGAGCGGTCCGTCGGCGAGCGCAGAGACGCGGCGGCCCGTCGGCTGGTGCGGCACAGCGCGCCGGGCCCGGCCCCGAGGACCACGGCGGACCGGGCGCGGCGGGCGGAGCCACCCGGCGAGGGCGAGCCGCCTCTCTCGCTCGTGATCCTCGCGCCCCGGGACGGCTTCGCCGCCTATGTCCCCGATCCCGCGGCCGCGGAGCCCTGGGTCAGCGCGGGCACGCCCCATCTGTACGCCGGAGTGATCGAGGCCACGGGTGTGGTGGGGCCGCTGGTGCTGCCCGGCGGCACGGCCTGCGCGGGATGCCTCGCGGGGACGCGCGCGGACCGCGATCCGGGCTGGCCCCGGATGCTGGCCCAGTGGCGCTCGGGACACGGTCCGGCGACCGTGCCGGCCTGCGATCTGGGGCTGGCCACGACGGTGGCGGGGCTGGCGGCCGCGCACGCCCTGTCGTTCCTGGACGGGGAACTGCCCGCCAGCACGGGCGCACGGTGGGAGGCGTCCCTGCCTCTGCTCGACTGGCGCGCGGAGCGACTCGCGCCGCACCCGGACTGTCCGTGCGGAGCGGCCGGGCGCCCGGGCCGGGAGCGCCTCGGGGCAACGGGGGCGACACAGGACACAATGGCCGGGTAACCGGCATCGACGGAGGATGCCGTCAGGCACACGCGGCACGGCTGTCCAGGTCGGTGCCGCGACCGGCAGGGTTCGCCCCTCAAGGAGCGGCACGACGGGGCGGACCTCGCCGGGAGGGGCACTCTAGGAGGGGCACTATGTCTGATCTTCCCCGGAAGGCGGTCACTCGTACCGCGAAGCTGGCCACGCTGCCACTGGGCTTCGCGGGACGGGCCACCTGGGGCCTCGGGAAGCGGATCGGCGGAAGGTCCGCGGAGATCGTCGCCAGGGAGCTGCAGCAGCGCACGGCCGATCAGCTCTTCAAGGTCCTCGGTGAGCTGAAGGGCGGCGCGATGAAGTTCGGGCAGGCGCTGTCCGTCTTCGAGTCCGCGCTGCCCGAGGAGATCGCCGGCCCCTACCGGGCGGCCCTCACCAAACTCCAGGAGGCCGCCCCTCCGATGCCGGTCCGCACGGTCCATGCCGTGCTGGCGGAGCGGATGGGCGAGGAGTGGCGGGAGCGGTTCCTGGAGTTCGACGACAAGCCGTCGGCCGCGGCGTCGATCGGGCAGGTGCACCGGGCCGTGTGGCACGACGGGCGCGAGGTCGCGGTCAAGGTGCAGTATCCGGGGGCCGGGGAGGCGCTGCTGTCGGACCTGGCCCAGCTCGGCCGGTTCGCACGGCTGCTGGGGCCGCTGATTCCCGGCATGGACATCAAGCCGCTGATCACGGAGTTGCGGGACCGGGTCGCCGAGGAACTGGACTACGGGCTGGAGGCGGAGGCGCAGCGGGCACACGCGGCGGAGTTCGCGGACGACCCCGACGTCGTGGTGCCGGAGGTCGTGTACCAGGGCGAGCAGGTGATCGTGACGGAATGGATGGAAGGGGTGCCGCTGGCGGAGGTGATCTCCGACGGCTCGGCCGAAGAACGGGACCGGGCGGGGCAGTTGCTGGCGAGGTTCCTCTTCTCGGGCCCGGCGCGCACGGGCCTGCTGCACGCCGATCCCCATCCCGGGAACTTCCGGCTGCTGCCCCCTCCGGACGCCGAGGAGGACGGGCCGACGGGGGAGTTCCGCCTCGGTGTGCTGGACTTCGGCACCGTGGACCGGCTGCCGGGCGGACTGCCGGAGACGATAGGCGAGGCGCTGCGGATGTCGCTGGTGGGCGAGGCCGAGGCGGTCTACGACCGGCTGCGCGGGGAGGGCTTCGTCCGGGAGTCCATCGAACTCGACCCGGACGCGGTGCTGGACTACCTGCTGCCGATCATCGAACCGGCGGCGGTGGAGGAGTTCACGTTCACCCGTGGCTGGATGCGCGACCAGGCCGCCCGGATCGCCGATCCCCGGTCGCCCGCCTACCAGTTGGGCAAGCAGCTGAATCTGCCGCCGTCGTACCTGCTGATCCACCGCGTCACGCTGAGCACGATCGGGGTGCTGTGCCAGCTGAACGCGACGGTCCGGCTGCGGGACGAACTGGAGGACTGGCTGCCGGGTTTCGCGGGAGAGCCGGACGACGGGGAGGCCATGGCGGCGGGGGCCGGCCCTGGAACAGGACCGGCCCCCGCGGGGTGAAGCGACGGCCCGTCCGGGCCCCGCCCGTCAGGGCAAGGCCCGAGGGGCGGGCTCTCGGACGGGGTCAGGTCCGACCGGACCTGACCTGATCACTGCATGACCGCCATGGCCAGCGCGCGGCGGGCGCGCAGCGACACGCGCTCGGCCCGGCGCTGCATCCGCCGCGCGGCGACCAGACGTACCGCCCGGCGCTCCGCGTCGGCCTCTCGGATGCGCTGCTCCATATGCGCACGAGCCAGGGCTTCTGGGATGAGTTGCATTTCGCGGGTCCTGTTCTGACGCGAGTCGTTCGCGTCCGTGGTGGTGACTGCTGGGGTGGCGGAGCCGTGGGGCTCGCTCGGGGAAGAGGTCATCGGAGCCTGCTTCTTGGGATCGTGCGTGAAGGGACGGTCGATGGTTCCGGCGATGAGGCTCATGCCGTGACCGGGTTCTTGCGCGGACGGCCGCGCGGCCGCTTGCGGGCCACGACAACCCCCTGGATGAAGAGCTCGCCACCCCAGACGCCCCACGGCTCACGCCGCTCCTTGGCGCCGGCGAGGCATGCCTCGACCAGCGGGCAGGTACGGCAGAGCGACTTCGCGTACTCGACGTCGGCCGGGGACTCGGCGAAGAAGACCTCCGGGTCGTAGGCGCGACAGGGAACCGGGACGCCGAGGTTCTCGATGGCGTCGTCGAGCGCGGTGAGCGCGGTGAGCGGGGTCAAGGGGGAGTCCTCCGTGGAGCCGGGCGGGTCGATCGATTCGGAAGGCGGTACGGACGGGGCGTGCGCTTCGAGTTGCACGGGTGTCGTTCCTCGTCTGTTCGGTCCGGCCTGTTGGCCGGCTGTCGGCTGGTACCGGGCGGTGCTTGTTCCGAGGCTCCTTCGCTCCGTCTCTCCCGTTCGGGACAAACAGAAGGGCCGCGGATCCCGGGTGGGGTTCCGCGGCCCTGAAGGCGCCGGCCTGATCATGGATCAGGCTGGATCACTCCAGGGTTCGAGCCCACGGAAGGCCCACATCGAGTGGTGCTGCGTCTGCTGCTTCGTTTCGGCACCGGTCGCCGCAAAGGCATAGGCCAGGGCCTGTGCCGCCGCTACTCCTGCTTCCAGTGCCTTGGTCGGTCGCTCATTGCCGCGCTCCACGAGGGCGCGCTCCCGGACGGGCAGACCCGACAGGGCGACAGCGGGACGTGCGGCGGCGACGCCGGACAGACCACTGGCGATGAGCTCGCAACCGGAGAAGCCGAGCGTGCATGCGGAGACGACCGAGCGATCGGTCATTTTGACGGTGCTGATGAAGCTGCTGTTGATGCTGATCACTGGAATCGCCTCCTCTCGGCGTCTCGGGGACCGGCCCGAAGGCCAGTCGCGCGTATTCTGGTTGCCGTACCGCTTCGGTCAGTACAGCACGGAAACGAGGCTTTCGAGAAGCCGTCGTTTCCGTCGGTTAAGAACCTATGGGGATGTGCGGGGCGGGCGCAAACTATTTTTCCGACGAGTTCGCATCAGCCGTCCCCGTCCTGCCCCGCCCCCTCCTCACCTGCACAGATGGCCAGAACGTCGGCGCCGAAGCGATCCAGCTTGCGGCGGCCCACGCCGGAGATGCCCGCCAGCTCACCCGCGTCGGCCGGGACCGCCTCGGCGATGGCCATCAGTGTCTTGTCGGTGAACACGCAATAGGCCGGCTGGCTCAGCCGCTCGGCCTGCGTCGCACGCCAGTCCCGCAACCGCTCGTACAGCGCCTCGTCCATGTCGGAGGGACAGTCCTCGCAGCGCATGAGCTTCATCTCGCCGGCGTCGGTGAGCGTCTTGCCGCACACCCGGCAGCGCGCGGGCCCTCGCTGCCTGCGCCGGGCGCCGCCCCCGCGCTCCACCGCACTGCCCAGGCCCGCCGCCACGCCCCGCGCACCCGGAACCGTGGACCCCTGGCGCAGCCCGTTGAGGAAGGGCGTGGGCCGCCGGGAGGCCCTGCCGCCCGGCGCACGCGAGAGCGCCCAGGAGAGGGAGAGATGCACCCGCGCACGGGTGACCCCCACATAGAGGAGGCGGCGCTCCTCCTCGATCTGCTCCTCGGTCCTGGCGTAGGTGATCGGCATCATGCCGTCGGTGAGCCCCACCAGGAACACGGCGTCCCACTCCAGCCCCTTCGCCGCGTGCAGGGAAGCGAGGGTGACGCCCTGGACGGTCGGCGCGTGCTGGGCGGCGGCACGTTCGTCCAACTCGGCCACCAGATCGGCCAGCGTCGCCGTCGGCTTGGCCCGGACGAAGTCCTCGGCGAGACGGACGAGGGCGGCCAGGGACTCCCAGCGGTCCCGCACCGCGCCGGAGCCCGCCGGGGGCTCCGGCGTCCAGCCCTTCGTGGAGAGCACGGCCCGCACCTGGGCGGGCAGCTCCTCCACGTCGTCCAGCAGCGCGTCGTTCCCCCCGAACCGGGCCGCCCCGCGCAGGGCCGCGCCCGCCTCCCGTACCTCCTGCCGCTCGAAGAAGCGCTCGGCACCGCGCAGCTGATACGGCACTCCGGCGTCCGCGAGTGCCTGCTCGTAGACCTCCGACTGGGCGTTGACGCGGTAGAGCACGGCGATCTCGCCGGCCGGCACGCCGGCGGCGATCAGATCCCGGATCCGACGGGCCGTGCCCTCCGCCTCCGCGGGCTCGTCCCCGTACTCCGTACAGACCGGATCGGGACCCGGGTCGCGCTGGGAGACCAGCTCCAGGCGGTGCTCGGCGGCCCGGCCGCGCGCCTGGCCGAGCAGCCCGTTGGCCAGCCGGACCACCTGCGGTGTGGAGCGGTAGTCCCGGACCAGCTTCACCACCGTGGCGTTCGGATGGCGGGTGCGGAAGTTCAGCAGGTGGTCGGGGGTCGCCCCGGTGAAGGAGTAGATCGTCTGGCTGGCGTCGCCGACGACGCACAGGCTCTCCCGCTCCCCCAGCCACAGGTCGAGCAGCCGCTGCTGGAGCGGGCTGACGTCCTGGTACTCGTCCACCACGAAGTGCTGGTACTGGCGCCGTACCTGATCGGCGATGTCGTGCCGGTCCTGGAGGATGCCGACCGTGAGCAGCAGCACGTCCTCGAAGTCGATCACGGAGCGGTCGCGCTTGAGCTGTTCGTATGTCCCGTAGATCTGGGCGGTCTCGGCCGGGTCGCGCGGGGCGTCGCGGTGGGACTTCGCCACCACGGCCGGATAGTCGGCGGGCACCGTCTGCGTGACCTTCGCCCACTCGATCTCGCTGGTGACGTCCCGCAGCTCGTTGCGGTCCAGCCGGACCCGGCAGCGGGCCGCGGCCTCGGCGACCAGCTGCGCCTTGCGGTCCAGCAGCCGGGGCAGGTCACCGCCCACCGCCTTGGGCCAGAAGAACTGGAGCTGGCGCAGCGCCGCCGCGTGGAACGTGCGCGCCTGCACGCCGCCCGCGCCGAGCTGCCGCAGCCGCCCGCGCATCTCCCCCGCCGCGCGGTTGGTGAACGTGACGGCCAGGACACTCGCGGGCTGGAGTATCCCCGCGCGCACCCCGTAGGCGATCCGGTGGGTGATGGCGCGCGTCTTGCCCGTGCCGGCCCCGGCCAGCACACACACCGGGCCGCGCAGCGAGGTGGCCACCTCGCGCTGCTCGGGGTCGAGCCCGTCGAGCACCGCGTCGGCGTCGCGCGGCGGAGCCACGATCTGGCCGCCGCCGGACCGGCCGCCGCCGGAGTCGAGCGGGAACAGTGAGGAGTGCGTTGCTGCTGTCACCCCGCCATGCTGCCAGGTCGCTCGGGACGCGTGCGGTGGTTGTCCACAGGGCAGCCATATCGGTCATATGAGCATCTCGGGAGCCGCCGAGACGCCTGCCCGGGAGCCCGGTCGACATGCGCCCGCCGTCGGGAATGACCGCCGGGTCACGTACGTTCGACAGAGCGCGGGCGGCGTACGCCGTACCTGAAGAACGGGTGCGGCGTCCGACGCACACGGCGAGACCGATACCAGAGGAGCGCATACGACCATGCCGGGCACTGTGACGATGTACAGCACCACATGGTGCGGATACTGCCGTCGGCTCAAGGGCCAGATGGACCGCGAAGGCATCGCGTACACCGAGATCAACATCGAGCAGGACCCGGAGTCGGCGGCCTTCGTCGAGAAGGCGAACGGCGGCAACCAGACCGTGCCGACCGTACTATTTCCGGACGGTACGACGCTGACGAACCCGTCGCTCGCCCAGGTGAAGCAGACGCTCGGCGTGTGACCGACGCCGTCGCGTCGGTACGCCGGGGCGCACCCCGGCGCGACAGCAGGGGGGAAGCCCCTGTCGGCCGCTCGAGTTCCGGCGGCCGGCAGGGGCTTCGTGCTGTGCGGGGCCCGGCGACCGCCGCCCGGGCGGCGGTCAGGGCGCGAGGGTCAGGGCGCGGGCTTCGGGAGGGGTTTGCCGTACCAGAGTTCCACCAGGCGTGCGGCGATCGAGATGCCCGCGGGGGGCAGGATCTCGCCCGACTCGATCGCGGCGCGCAGGTCCTCGCGCGAGAACCAGCGCGCCTCCTCGATCTCCTCGCCGTCCACGGTGATCCGGGACGACGTGGCGCGGGCCATGAACCCCAGCATCAGGCTGGACGGGAACGGCCAGGGCTGACTGGCGATGTACTCGACCTCGCCGACCGTCACGCCCGCCTCCTCGAAGACCTCGCGGACGACCGACTGCTCGATCGACTCACCCGGCTCCACGAAGCCCGCCAGGGTGGAGAACCTGCCCTTGGGCCAGTGGACCTGCCGGCCGAGCAGGGCGCGGTCCTCCTCGTCCGTGACGAGCATGATCACCGCGGGGTCGGTCCGGGGGTAGTGTTCGGCGCCGCAGGCCTGGCAGCGGCGGATGTGACCGGCTGCCGCGATCACCGTGCGCTCACCGCAGCGCGAGCAGAAGCGGTGCAGCCGCTGCCAGTTCTCCAGGGCCACGGCGTGCGCCATCAGGCCCGCGTCGCGCGCCGAGAGCAGCGTCCCGGCCTCGCGCAGGCCGGCCGGCCGCGCCGACTGGTCCATGCGGCCGGGGAGCGAGTCCTTCTGGAGCGCGAAGTAGCGCACGCCTTCCTCGTCCGTGCCGAGGAAGTAGCGGTGGGTCTCGGTGAGGGGTGCCTCGAAGGAGGGCGTCATCACCAGTTCCGTACGGCCGTCGGGGGCGTCGTCGACCAGCACCTGCCCGCCCGACACCACGAAGACCCGGGTGGTGGGGTGGCTCCAGGCCGCCGCCAGCCACGCCTCGTCGAGGCGGTGGTGCGCCGCACGGTCGATCCCGCTGGGGGCCGTGAGGCCGATGGGACGGTGTGCGGTGGCGTCGCTGTCGATGGTGGTCACAGGTACTTCCAACTCCCCCGGGTGCTCGGGATTCGGTTCAGCAAGGTGTTCGGCGGGGCAGTGCCCGGGAGCCCCGGGCAAGGGCTCGTCAGCGGAGCGCGGTGGCAAGGTCGCCCCAGAGGTAGGCGGTGGTCTCCACACCTTTGAGCAGCAGGTCCACGTCGACCTTCTCGTTCGGCGCGTGCCATCCGTCGGACGGTACGGAGATCCCCAGGAAGAGCACCGGCGCCCCGAGCACGTCCTGGAGGTCGGCGGCCGGTCCCGAACCGCCCTCGCGGGTGAAGCCGACCGGCCGCCCGAACGCGCGGCCCATGGAACGGGCGACGGACTGGAGCGCGGGGTGGTCCAGCGGGGTCAGACAGGGGCGGGTGGCCCCGGCGAAGGTGATCTCGTGCCGGATCCCGGCCGGGACGCGGGCCTCGGCCCATTCCCGTACGGACCGCTCGACGCTCTCCGGCCGCTGGCCCGCGACCAGCCGGAACGAGAGCTTCAGCACGGCCGACGAGGGAATGACCGTCTTGCCGCCGGGGCCCTGGTAGCCGCCTCCGATGCCGTTGACCTCGGCGGTGGGCCGGGCCCAGACGCGCTCCAGGGTGCTGTACCCCGCCTCGCCGAGAGTGGCGTGCGACTTCGCGGTCCGCAGCCATTCCGACTCGTCGAACGGCAGCTCGGCGATCAGCGAGCGCTCGGCGGCGGACAGGTCGGCCACGCCGTCGTAGAAGCCGGGGACGGTGACCCGCTCGTCCTCGTCGTGCAGGGCCGCGGCCAGGCGGGCGGCGACGGTGGCCGGGTTGGGCACGGCCCCGCCGAAGGAGCCGGAGTGGATGTCCCGGTCGGGTCCCCGGAGGTCGATCTCGCACTCGACGAGCCCGCGCATGCCGGTGCAGACGGTCGGGGTGTCCTCGGACCACATGCCGGTGTCGGAGACGATCACCGCGTCGGTGGCCAGCCGGTGGGCGTACCGCTCGGTCAGGGCGCGGAAGTGCGGCGAGCCGGACTCCTCCTCGCCCTCCACCAGGAGTTTCAGGTGAACAGCGGGGGTGGTGCGGCCGGTCGCGGCGAGGTGCGCCCGTACCCCCAGGGTGTGGAAGAAAACCTGTCCCTTGTCGTCGGCGGCGCCCCGCGCGTATATCCGGCCGTCGCGCACGACCGGTTCGAAGGGGTCGGTGAGCCAGCCGTCCGCACGGGCGGCCGGCTGCACGTCGTGGTGGCCGTAGACCAGCACCGTCGGGGCGTCCGGATCGGCGGAGGGCCACTCGGCGAAGACGGCGGGGGCGCCGGGTGTGTCCCAGATCTCGGTGACGGGGAAGCCGGTCTCCTTGAGCTTCGCGGCGAGCCAGTCGGCACTGCGCCGCACGTCAGCGTCGTGGTCGGGCTGCGCGGACACGGACGGGATGCGCAGCCACTCCGCGAGGTCGTCGAGGAAGGTCCCGCGGTGGGCCTGGATGTACGTGTGGACGACGCTGTCCGGGGTGTCGCTCATGACATCGAGCCTAACGGGGTCGGCGAGCGGTCTCGTCCGCCGGTCGCGGGGATCCCTCGTCCGTGGGTAGATCACCGCTCTCGGCGCCGTGGTGGGCGTCCCTGCCGGTATGGGCGTCGTCCTGACCGGCCCGGGGACCGTCGGCGGGCTGATCGAGGATGGCCTGGTGACCGAGAGTGGCCTGGTGATCGGCGGTGGCCCGGTGATCGGAAGACGCGCCCGTGAGGATGCTTTCCAGCTCCGCCCGGCCCGGGAGGCGGTCGGGGCGGACGACCTCTCCGGTGCGGACATGGAGGAACACGGCCGTGACCGACGACAGCGGGAGGCCGTGCTGCTCGGCCCAGGCCAGCCGGTAGACGGCCAGCTGGAGGGGGTCGGCGGTGTGCGGGCGACCGGTCTTCCAGTCGACGATCTCGTACGTGTACGTCTCCTCGCCGGTGTCCGGGTCCGTCTCCGCCCGGCGGTAGACCGCGTCCATGCGCCCCCGGACGAGCCGGCCCGCGAGGGTCAGGTGGAACGGCTCCTCGACGCGGTACGGCGTGCGCCGGGCGTACGCCGTCCGTTCGAAGGCGGCCTTGAGCTCCGCCAGGTCACGCTCGTCGGCGATCTCCGGCTCGTCCTCCGCGCCGCCGGGCAGCTCGTCGGGGCCGAGCATGGGCAGCGGCAGCTCCTCGAACCGGGACTCCACCCAGGCGTGGAACCGGGTGCCCCGGCGGGCCGCGGGGTGCGGCGGGCGCGGCATGGGCCGGGCCAGCTCCTGGGCGAAGCCGTCGGGGTCGGCGGCCAGCCGCAGCAGCTGGGAGGCGGTCAGGGACGGCGGCACGAGCACGTCCCGTACGGTCGCGCGGGCGCGCCGCAGCTCGCCGGCGAGGGCGTCGAGGTCCCGGTCCCAGGAAGCGAGCGTGCGCGCCTCCTCGGGGGTGAGTCTCGGGTCCGCGGCGGTCCGGCGTGGGTCCGGAGCGGTCCGGCGTGGGTCCACTGCGGACGGTCCAGGAGCGGCGTCCGGGGCGCCACGGGGGCCGGGGACGCGCGGACCGGCCGCGGCGGTCGGCTCCTCCCCGGGGTGGTGCTCCTCCCCAGGAGGGCGAGGGCCGCCCGGGCCGAGGCCGGGGAGCGGGGCCGCCATGGTCGTACGGGGGTGGGCTGCCGGGCGAGCGGTGTCCCAGGCGTCCCAGTCGGCCAGGTCGGGCGGATGGGCCAGGTCGGACGGGTCGTGCTGGCCGGCATCCGGGTCGGGTTCCGGCTCCGGCTCCGGCTCCAGGTGGGGCTCCGGGTCGGGTTCCGGCTCCGGCTCCAGGTGGGGCTCCGGGACGGGTTCCGGCTCCGGCTCCGGGTCGGGCTCCGGGCCGGCCGCCGCCGCGTCCGCCTCGCCCGTCCGGAACGCCTCCAGGTGTGCCAGGACCGTGTCCGCCGCCGCGCGGCGGCGTTCCAAGGACTCCTCGTCGAGCGGGAGCGGCCAGGGGTGGGGCGCCGTGTCCGCGCCCAGGGACGGGTTCTCGTCCGTCTCGGCCGGCGCGTCCGCCCATGCCTCGATCTCTCCGTACCCGGCCGCGCAGTGGGCGTACAGGGCGTGCAGGAAGTCCGACGGCCCCCGGGGACGCTTCTGGCTGGGGCCCCACCAGTGGCCCGAGCCGAGCAGCAGGGTGCGCGGGCGGGTGAAGGTGACGTAGCCCAGGCGCAGCTCCTCGGTGTGCTGGTGCTCCTTCATGGCGGCCTTGAAGGACTTGAGCCCCTTCGCGTCCCAGGAGGTGATCTCCGGCAGCGTCGGGGCGTCCCCGCGCAGCGCGTGCGGGAGAACCTTCGGCTGGGAGGTCCACGCCTCGCGCGCCCGGCCGCTCGGGAACTGCCCGGCGACCAGGCCCGGGACCGCGACGACGTCCCACTCCAGGCCCTTGGACTTGTGGGCGGTGAGGACCTTCACCGTGTTCTCGCCGCCCGGCAGCGCGTTGTCCAGGCCCTTCTCGTACCGCGCGGCCGTGCGCAGGAAGCCGAGGAAGGCGAGCAGGCCGGCCTCCCCGTCGAGCGCGGCGAAGGAGGCGGCGATGTCGAGGAAGTTGTTCAGCGTCTCCCTGCGCCGGGCGGCCAGCGCGTGCGGGGAGGCGGACAGCTCGACCTCCAGGCCGGTGGTGGCCAGCACGCGGTGCAGCACGTCCATCAGCGGGTCGGCCAGCGACCTGCGCAGGTCGCGCAGCTCGGCCGCGAGGCGGGCGAACCGTACGCGCGCGGCGGCGGAGAACGGCAGTCCGTCCTCCGGGGCGCTCGACGGGTCCAGGAAGGTGTCCAGGGCGTCGGCGAGCGAGACGACCTCGGCCGGGTCGGTTCCCTCGACGGCGGCGGCGAGCCGGGCGGCGAGGTCACCGGCGGCGTCCGGACCCGTCTCGCGGTGGACCAGCAGCCGCGCCCGGCGCCCCAGCAGGGCCAGGTCGCGCGGGCCGATGCGCCAGCGGGGGCCGGTGAGGAGCCGGACGAGGGAGGCGTTGGCCCCCGGGTCCTGGAGCACCTCGCACATGGCGACGAGGTCGGCGACCTCGGGAAGGTGGAGCAGTCCGGACAGGCCGACGACCTCGACCGGCACGTCACGGGCCACCAGCGCGCCCTGGATCTGCGGGAAGTCCCCGGCCGTGCGGCACAGGACGGCGATCTCGCCCGGCTCCTTGCCCGTACGGACCAGGTGGGCGATCGAGTCGGCGAGCCAGTCGATCTCCTCCGCCTGGGTGGTCAGGAGCGCGCAGCGGACCGTGCCGTCGCGCTCGGCGCCGGGTGCGGGGCGCAACGCCTCGACGCCTTCGTGCATGACGCGCAGCGGCTCGGCGAGGCCGTTGGCGAGGTCGAGGAGGCGGCCGCCGCTGCGGCGGTTCTCGCTGAGGGCGAAGCGGGCGGCGGGGGCGCCGTCGGCGTGCGGGAAGTGCTCGGGGAAGTCGTCCAGGTTGGCCACGGAAGCGCCGCGCCAGCCGTAGATCGCCTGGCAGGGGTCGCCGACCGCGGTGACGGCGTGGCCGGTGCCGCCGCCGAAGAGGCCGGAGAGGAGGAGCCGCTGGGCGACGGACGTGTCCTGGTACTCGTCGAGCAGGACGACCCGGAACTGCTCGCGCAGAAGGGCTCCGACCTCCGGCCGGGTGGCGGCCAGCTCGGCGGAGAGGGCGATCTGGTCGCCGAAGTCGAGCAGGTCGCGGGCGCTCTTGGCGGCGCGGTACCGCCCGACGAGGTCGAGCAGCTCGCGGCGCGCGGCGGCGGTCTCGGGGATCTTGCGCAGCTCGGCGTTGCTGAGCGGGGCGCCGTCGAGGGCGCGCAGCAGGTCCGTGTCGTACGCCGCGAGCCCGGCGGGCCGCACGAGGTGCTCGGCCATTTCGGCGTCGAGCGCGAGCAGGTCGCTGACCAGGGAGGGCAGCGTCTTGGTGAGGGCGGGGTACGGCCCCGGGGCGTCCCGCAGGACGCGGGCGGCGAGCTGGAAGCGGGTGGCGTCGGCGAGGAGTCTGGCGGTCGGTTCGAGCCCGATGCGCAGGCCGTGGTCGGTGAGCAGCCGGCCCGCGAAGGCGTGGTACGTGGAGATGCTGGGCTCGCCGGGCGCGTCGCCGTCGGGGTGCGAATGACCGTGCGAAGGACCGTCGGGATGCGGACGGCTGCCGGAGCCTGGCTGACCGTCGGGGTGCGGACGGCCGTCGGAGCGTGCCTGGCCGTCGGGGCTCGGGTGACCGCCGGGGTCGGCGGCACGGCCGGCGGGGGGCATGGCGGCCCGGGCGGTACGGGGAACCGGCGGCGGGACGTCGGGGTCGGTGACCCCGGCCCGTACGAGCGCCGTGCGGACCCGCTCGGCGAGCTCGCCCGCCGCCTTGTTGGTGAACGTGAGCCCGAGGACCTGCTCGGGGGCGACCTGCCCGCTGCCCACCAGCCACACCACCCGGGCGGCCATCACCGTGGTCTTCCCCGACCCGGCCCCGGCCACGATGACCTGCGGGGCGGGCGGCGCGGTGATGCAGGCCGTCTGCTCCGGGGTGAAGGGGATCCCGAGGAGTTCCTTGAGCTGCTCGGGATCGGTGAGATGCGCGGACACCCTGGAGAGGCTATCGGCCGTCACCGACACCGGAGCGGGCGTGTCACCTGTGTCCGGATCGGTCAGGCGCGCCCGGGTCGGCGTCAGGCGCGCCCGGGTCGGCGTCAGGCGGACGTCCTCGCCGGTGGGCACGTACCTTCCGTATCACTCCACCACCTGGCGTCCCTCCGGCTGCGCGCTGCACGACGCGCGGAAGGCGCAGTTCGCGCAGTGGCCGCCCGTCGTCGGGGTGAAGCGTTCGTCCAGGACCCGGCCGGCGGCCGTGGTGAGGAGGCCGGTCACCCACTCGCCCGTCAGGGGTTCCTGGGCCTGGACCTTGGGGAGCGCGTCGCCGCCTTCCTTCTTGGGCGCGGACTGCCGCAGGTGGACGAGTTCCGCGCCGCCGGGCTCGGGGCGGTGACCGTCGAAGACCTCGTCCAGGGCCCCCTCGCGGACGGCGAGCTGGTAGACGGCGAGCTGGGGGTGGTTGGCCACCTCGTCCTTGGTGGGGGCCTGCTTGCCGGTCTTGAAGTCGACGACGTACGCACGGCCCGCCGGGTCGCTCTCGACCCGGTCCATGGAGCCCCGGATCCGTACCTCGTACGGGCCCGCCGCCAACGTGACGTCGAACGCGTGCTCGGTCGCGGCGGGCGAGCGGCTGCCGCGGTCGGTGACGTGCCAGCGCAGGAACCGTTCGAGCGCCGCGCGCGCGTGGTCCTTCTCCTGCCGGGACTTCCACGGGGCGTCGAAGGCGAGCGCGTCCCATACGGAGTCCAGGCGTTCCATGAGGACGTCGAGGTCGGCGGGCGTACGGCCGGAGGCCACCTCGTCGGCCAGGACGTGCACCACGTTGCCGAATCCCTGGGCGGCGGTGGCCGGCGCGTCCGCCTTCACCTCGCGCCCCAGGAACCACTGGAGGGCGCACGTGTTCGCCAACTGGTCCAGGGCGCTGCCGGAGAGCGCCACGGGCCGGTCCTTCTCGCGCAGCGGGACCGCGCTGTGGGTCGGCTCGTACAGCCCCCACCAGCGGTGCGGATGGGCGGCCGGCACCAGCGCCTGGCCGTCCTCGTCGCTGAGCGCGGCCAGCCGGGCGAGGCGGCGGGCCGCGGCGTCGCGCAGCGCCGGGCTCGCCTGCGGGTCGACCGTGGTGGCGCGCAGCTCGGCGACGAGCGCGGCCACGGCGAGCGGACGCCGCGGGCGGCCGGTGATGTCCCTGGGCTCGACGCCGAGTTCGGTGAGGAAGCGGGAGGGCTGGTCCCCGTCGTCGGCGGGCGCCTTGACGGCGGTGACCACCAGGCGCTCCTTGGCGCGCGTCGCGGCGACGTAGAAGAGGCGGCGTTCCTCGGTGAGCAGGGCGCCGGGGGTGAGCGGCTCGGCGAGTCCGTCCCGGCCGATCCGGTCGGCCTCCAGGAGGGACCCGCGGCGGCGCAGGTCGGGCCAGAGACCCTCCTGGACGCCCGCCACGACGACGAGCCGCCATTCGAGCCCCTTGGCGCGGTGCGCGGTCATCAGCCGTACGGCGTCGGGGCGTACGGCGCGGCGGCTGAGGGTGTCGGCGGCGATGTCCTGCGCGTCGAGCTCTTCCAGGAAGTTCAGCGCGCCCCGGCCGCCGGTGCGTTCCTCGGCGCGGGCCGCCGCGTCGAACAGCGCGCAGACGGCGTCCAGGTCGCGGTCGGCGTTACGGCCGGCCGCGCCGCCGCGCAGGGCGGCCTGTTCGAGCCGTTCCGGCCAGCGGGTGCCCCGCCACAGCTCCCAGAGGGCCTGTTCGGCGGTGCCGCCGTGTTCGAGCAGTTCGCGTGCCGTCCGCAGCAGCCCGGCGAGCCGCTGCGCGCCCCGGGCGTACGCCGGGTCGTGCGTCACGAGCCGCTCGGGCTCGGCGATCGCCCGGGCGAGCAGGGTGTCGGAGGCGGCGGGCGCCCGGTTCCCGGCGGCCCGCTCCTCGTCCCGCAGCGCCCGGCCGAGCCGCCGCAGGTCGGCGGTGTCCATGCCGCCGAGGGGGGAGGCGAGGAGTGCCAGGGCGGTTTCGACGTCGAGCCAGGGCGCGGGTCCGGACGCCGGGGCGGGCTCACGGCCGGCGGCCGGACCGGGCTGGGGCCCCGGGGCGGGCTCATGGTCGGCAGCCGGGCCGGGAGCGGGCGCCGGGCCGGGCTCACGGTCGGACACCGGACCGGACTCGGACGCCGGGCCGGGCTCACGGCCGGACAACGGACCGGGTCCCGGGGGCGGGGCGGTCGTGCGGCGCGTCGCCGCCCGCGCCACCGCCCGCAGCGCCGTCAGCAGCGGCGCGACCGCCGGTTCGTACCGCAGCGGGAGGTCGTCGCCGTCCACGTCCAGTGGCACCCCGGCCGAGGTCAGGGCGCGCCGCACCGACGGGATCGAGCGGCCTCCGGCCCGCACCAGGACCGCCATCTCCCTCCAGGGAACGCCGTCCTCCAGGTGCGCGCGGCGCAGGATGTCCGCGATGTTGTCCAGTTCCGTCGACGGCGTCGGGAAGGTGTACGTCTCGACCCGGCCGCCCTCGCACACCGCCGCCAGGTCGCGGTGTTCCCGTACCCGCTCGGCGGGCAGCCTGGGCAGCGGCATCCGCCGGGTGAGCAGCCGGGTCGCCGCCAGCAGCGCGGCGCCGGAGCGGCGCGACGTGGTGAGCACCCGGACCGGTGCGGGGCGGCCGTCGGCCCGTGGGAAGGCGTACGGGAAGTCGAGGATGCCGTTCACGTCGGCCCCCCGGAAGGCGTAGATCGACTGGTCCGGGTCGCCGAACGCGACCACGGTGCGGCCCTGGCCCGCCAGCGCGCGGAGCAGCCGCACCTGCGCGGGGTCGGTGTCCTGGTACTCGTCGACGAAGACGGCGTCGTACCGGTCCGTCAGGCGGGCCGCGACCGTCGGCCGCGAGGCGAGCAGGACCGCCCGGTGGACCAGTTCCGCGTAGTCGAGCACGCCCTGCATGTCGAGGACGTCCAGGTACTCGGCGAGGAAGGACGCGGCGGCCGACCAGTCGGGCCGCCCGGTGCGCCGCGCGAACGCGCCCAGCTCGTCCGGGGCGAGGCCCAGCTCACGGCTGCGGGCCAGCACCGCCCGTACCTCGTCGGCGAAGCCGCGCGTGGTGAGGCACGCGCGCAGCTCGTCCGGCCACCGCACGCGCCCCCGCCCCTCGCGCTGGAGGTCGATCTGGCCGGCGAGGAGGTCGCGTACGGCCACGTCCTGCTCGGGGCCGGACAGCAGCCGCAGGGGTTCGGCGAAGAGATCGGCCTCCTGGTGCGCGCGGACCAGGGCGTAGCAGAACGAGTGGAAGGTCGTCGCCTGCGGTCCGCGCGTGCCGCCGAGCCGGACGGCCATCCGGTCGCGCAGTTCCACCGCCGCCTTGCGGCTGAAGGTGATGACCAGGATCCGCTCGGGGTCGGCGCCCTGGGCGACCCGGTGCGCGACCGACTCGACCAGGGTCGTC
The DNA here is from genome assembly GCF_052983195.1 of Streptomyces hebeiensis. NCBI lineage: Bacteria > Bacillati > Actinomycetota > Actinomycetes > Kitasatosporales > Streptomycetaceae > Streptomyces > Streptomyces hebeiensis. The sequence continues at coordinate 5,350,852 of NZ_CM129812.1, read as the reverse complement.
GTCTTGCCGGTGCCGGGGCCGGCCAGCACCAGCAACGGCCCGGCGCCGTGGTCAACCACCGCGCGCTGCGTCGCGTCCAGCTCAGGGGGCCCCACCGCGACCGGCGGCGTGCGCACCAGCCGGTACGCGCCCGGGGTCCGCTGCCGTCCCCGGCGGTACGGGGTACGCGCGGTGGAAGACCCGGTGGAAGAGGAGGAACTCACGTGGATCGCCGGTCCTGGAGGCTGGAAGGGTGGTTCTGGGGCAACGCGCGCGGAACGCCGGTGGCCGCCGTCGGCGACGCTACGCGCTCATGGCACCGGCGCGCCGTGGCCGATCACACAGCCATGGGCGGGGAACCGGTTCCGGTCGCCGTTCCAGTCCGCGGCCCGGGGCGCGTCCCGCGCCACTCGCCTCGTCGCCACTCGTCACCGTGGCGAGCGCCCGGCGCACCGCGCGGGTCCGTGCGCGCCGCGGCGCGCGTGTCGGCGGGCGGCCCGCTGCGGGCGCCGCCGGGCGCGGCGCGCGCCTCGTCGCGTGGTCCGGGCCGTACGCCCCCGGGCTGTCCTGGCGTGTTCCGTACGGTGTCGGGTCCGTACCCGCCCCGGCGGGGACACCGGATCTCCCGTCCCGCCTTCCGATGGCCGAAGCTGTCATATGTGAGCCATATCGCCCGCGTCCGTGCCGTCCCACCGCGCCCGCCTCATGTCCAGGCGCGGCAGGTGCCCCTGTGCGGCGCGCGGCGTCTCACGCAGCGGTGTGGCCTCCTCCCGGTAGTGGTCCAGGGCCCGCAGCTCGTGGCCGGGCAGGAGCACACCGTCGGACCGCACCACACGCCACCAGGGCACGGCCCCGCCGTACAGCGCCATGGCCCGGCCCACCTGGCGCGGTCCGCCCTCGCCGAGCCACTCCGCGACATCGCCGTACGTCATCACCCGGCCGGGCGGGATCAGTTCGGCGACGTCCAGAACCCGCTCCGCGTACTCGGGCAGCCGGTGCGGGTCCCCGTCCACCGGCCCCCCGGCCGGTTCGTCGTTCGTCATCCGGTCCATCCTGCCGCACGCCACCGACAGCCGCCCACGGCGCCGACGGCGGGGCGGTCCCGCGCGACGGCCGTCGCCGCGGGCACCCGCGAAGGGATGGATCTCCCCTGCCCCGTTTCCCCGCAACGCACCCTGATGCCCGCCTCTGTCAGCGGCGCATGCCACCATCATCCGGGCGGTGACTGGTGATACGAGACCAAGAAGAGACGGATTCGGCGGAGGAGCGGGCCGTGCGGCCATCGACGGCGGCGGGTACCTCTGGCGCTGAATCGCGCCCGGACACAGGTCCCGGCACACCAGGGGAAACGGCAGGGGAAACGGCAGGAGAGACCGCGCCGCGCGCCGTGCCGGAGGACAGAGCGCACGGGCACGCGCCCGTCGCGCCCGACGATCCGCGGGACGGACACCGGGACGGCCCGCCGGACGACGCACACCACGCCCCACGCGACGCCCCGCGGAACGACCTGTCGAACGACTCTCCGAACGGTCCGCGGGACTCCTCGCGGCACGCCCGGCGCGAGACCCCACGGAGCGGCCCGCCCCACGGCCCCCCTGACGGCCCTCCGCACGGCCCGCCGGACGGCACGCCCCCCGGCACGCCTCCCGGTCCGCCGGACGGCGGCGCCACCCGCGCCGACCGGGTCTCCGGTGACGAACCTCTCCTCGCCGCCCGCGTCCACCGCCCCTCCGACCTCCTGCGCCTGCTCATCGGTGTCCTGGCCATCGCGCTGGTCCTCGGCCTCTCCGCCTTCGCCCACGGCACCACCTCGGGCCTCGAGCAGGACATCAGCAAGGGCACCGAGCAGACCCCCGACCTCATGGTCAAACTGGCCGGCCTGGTCTCCAGCATCGCCGTCCTGCTCGTCCCGGTCGCCTTCGCCATCGAGCGGCTGATCAAGCGCGACGGGCTGCGCATCGCGGACGGGGTGCTCGCCGCCGTACTGGCCCACGGGGTGACGCTCGCGACCGACCTCTGGGTCGCCAGGGCCGCCCCAGGGCCGATCCAGGACGCCCTGACCCGGCCGCAGGCCGGCGGGGGCGGGCTGACCGATCCCGTCCACGGCTACCTCGCGCCCGTCATCGCCTACATGACGGCCGTGGGGATGGCCCGCAGACCCCGCTGGCGCGTGGTGCTGTGGGTGGTGCTGCTGCTCGACGCCTTCGCCATGCTCGTCGCCGGGTACACCACGCCGTTCTCGATCATGCTGACCGTACTGATCGGCTGGACCGTCGCGTACGGCACGCTCTATACGGTCGGCTCGCCCAACGTGCGGCCCACAGGGCAGACGTTGATGGCGGGTCTGCGCCATGTCGGTTTCCGCCCGGTCAGCGCCATGCGCGCCGAGGACACCGGGGGCGACGCCACCGACCAGGGCGACCGGGGCCGGCGCTACCTGGTCACCCTGGAGGACGGGCCGCCGCTCGACGTCACCGTCGTCGACCGCGAGCAGCAGGCGCAGGGCTTCTTCTACCGGGTCTGGCGCCGGCTGACGCTGCGCACCATCACCACCCGCCGCTCCATCCCGTCCCTGCGCCAGGCCCTGGAGCAGGAAGCGCTCCTCGCCTACGCGGCCATCGCCGCCGGCGCCAACGCGCCCAAGCTGATCGCCACCTCCGAGCTGGGGCCCGACGCCGTGATGCTCGTCTACGAGCACCTGGGCGCCCGGTCCCTGGACTCGCTGGCGGACGAGGAGATCACCGACGACCTGGTGCGCAACGCCTGGCGCCAGCTGGGAGCCCTCCAGTCACGGCGGATCGCGCACCGCAGCCTGACGGGTGACGCGCTCGCCGTGGACCGGTCGGGCACCGTGATCCTCACGGAGCTGCGCGGCGGCGAGATCGCGGCGGGCGACCTGGTCCTGCGGATGGACACCGCCCAGTTGCTCACCACGATCGGCCTGCGGGTGGGCGCGGAGCGCTCGGTGGCCGCCGCGGTGGAGGTGCTCGGCCCCGACGCCGTCGCGGACGCCCTGCCGCTGCTCCAGCCGATCGCGCTGAGCCGCACCACCCGGGCGACGCTCCGCCGGCTCGCCAGGGAACGGTCGCAGCGGGAGCGCGAGGCGGTGCTCACCGCGTCCGAGACGAACAAGCGGGCCAAGCTCGCGGAGGCCGCCGCGTCCGACGGCGACCGCAAGGCCGTGCGCAAGTCCCTCCGGGCGGAGAAGCAGGCCGAGAAGCGGGCCATAGACGAGGCCCTGGACGAGGCGCGCGAGGAGGACCTGCTCTCCCAGATGCGCAAGCAGGTGCTGCTGATCAGGCCGCAGGCCCCGGTCGAACCGGTCCGGCTGGAGCGCATCAAGCCCCGTACGCTCGTCAGCTTCATCGCCGGGGCCGTCGCCGCGTACTTCCTGCTCACGCAGATCACCCAGGTCGACTTCGGCACGGTCATCAGCGACGCGTCCTGGGGCTGGGTGGCCGCGGCCGTGGCCTTCTCGGCGCTCAGCTATGTGGCGGCGGCGATGAGCCTGCTGGGCTTCGTACCGGAGCGGGTGTCCTTCGGGCGGACCGTGCTCGCGCAGGTCGCCGGGTCCTTCGTCAAGATCGTCGCCCCGGCGGCGGTCGGCGGGGTGGCGCTGAACACCCGGTTCCTCCAGCGCGCGGGGGTGCGACCGGGGCTCGCGGTGGCGAGCGTGGGCGCGTCTCAGCTGTTCAGCCTCGGGGCGCACATCCTGCTCCTGCTGGCGTTCGGCTACCTCACCGGTACGGAGAAGACGGCGTCCCTCACCCCGTCCCGGACGGTGATCGCCGGGCTGCTGACGGTCGCGGTGCTGGTGCTCGTGGTGACCGCGATCCCCTTCCTGCGGAAGTTCGTGGTGACGCGGCTGCGGTCGCTGTTCGCGGGAGTGGTGCCGCGCATGCTCGACGTGCTCCAGCGGCCGGGGAAGCTGCTCACCGGCATCGGCGGGATGCTGCTGCTGACGGGCGTGTTCGTGATGTGCCTGGACGCCTCGATCCGGGCGTTCGACAACGGCAACCAGCAGCTCAGCTACGCGAGCATCGCGGTCGTCTTCCTCGCCGGCAACGCGCTGGGCTCGGCGGCGCCGACGCCGGGCGGGGTGGGCGCGGTCGAGGGCGCGCTGACGCTGGGTCTGCTCGCGGTGGGCCTGCCGAAGGAGGTGGCGGCGCCCGCGGTGCTGCTGTACCGGCTGCTGACGCTGTGGCTGCCGGTGCTGCCGGGGTGGCTGAGTTTCAATCACCTGACGCGCAAGGGCGCGCTGTAGCGCGGAACGGCACGGCGCGCTCCACCGGCGCGGTACGTGCCACCGGCGAGGTGTGTTCCACCGGCGGGGTGCGTTCCGCCGGCGCGGTACGTGCCACCGGCGAGGTGTGTTCCACCGGCGGGGTGCGTTCCGCCGGCGCGGCGGGGCGGGCGAACTCCTCGCGGCGCGCGCGGCGCACCTGAACCGGACGTGTGCCGGCGCGGGGCGCCCCCGGGCCGCCCCGCGCCACCCGCATGGACCGCGGCCCCGCGCGGCGTGTGCCGTCGGGGCGCACGATGGGGCCATGCCGACCCTGCCGACGTCCTTCCCCGCCCGGCGCGGCACCCTCCTCGCCGCCGTGTCCACCGCCACCGCCGCCGCCCTGCTGACCGCCGTCGGCTGCTCCGGCGGCGCGGACTCGGGCGAGAACCCGGCCGGCGGGAACGTGAACGTCCGGGACACGCCCTCCGACCTGGCGTCCCAGCGGCTGGAGTGGACGGCGTGCCCGGCCCCCTCGGTCGCCGAGGGCGGGGGCCCCTCGCCGTCCCCGCTGCCCGGCGGCGGAAGCTGGGAGTGCGCCACGATGAAGGTCCCGCTCGACTACGCCAAGCCGCACGGCGACACGGTCGGTCTGGCCCTCATCCGGGCCAGGGCCCGCGACCAGTTCAGGCGGATCGGCTCGCTCGTCTTCAACTTCGGCGGCCCCGGCGGCTCCGGCGTCACCGGTCTGCCGTCCTTCGCGAACGACTACGAGAAGCTGCGCTCGCGCTACGACCTGGTCAGCTTCGACCCGCGCGGGGTGGGCCGCAGCAGACCCGTGGAGTGCGAGACGAACAAGCGGCTCGACGCGTTCTACGCGCAGGACTCCACCCCCGACACCCCCGCCGAGGAGGCGTCGTACGTCAACAGCCTCAAGAGCTACGCCGCGGCCTGCGAACGGCGTTCGGGCCCGGAGCTGCCCTACGTCGGTACCCAGAACGCCGCCCGTGACATGGAGCTGATGCGCCGGGTCCTGGGCGACGACAAGCTCCACTACTTCGGGATCTCGTACGGTACGGAGCTGGGCGGCGTGTACGCGCACCTGTACCCGAAGTCCGTCGGCCGGGCCGTCTTCGACGCCGTGGTCGACCCGACGCAGGACTCCGAGCAGGGTTCGCTCGGCCAGACGAAGGGCTTCCAGCTCGCGCTGGACAACTTCGCGAAGGACTGCATCGCGCGCGGCTCGGCCTGCAAGCTGCCCGGCAGCACCCCGCAGGAGGTCGAGTCGTTCATCACCCGGTTGCAGAAGAGGCTCGACAAGCAGCCCGTCGCGGGCATCGGCGCGCGCCAGTTGACCGAGCCGCAGGCGACCAACGGCATGGCCCAGGCGCTGTACTCGAAGGAGTTCTGGCCGTTGTTGGAGCAGGGCATCGACGAGGCGGACGGCGGCAACGGCGCACTGCTGCTGGCGCTCTCCGACTCGATGAACGGACGGAACGAGAAGGGCCAGTACAGCAACGTGCAGGCGGCCAACGCGGCCATCAACTGCGTCGATTCCAAGGAGCGTTACACGCTCGCCGAGACCCGGGCGAAGCTCCCGGAGTTCCGCAGGGCGTCGCCCGTCTTCGGGGACTTCCTGGGCTGGGGGCTGCTGGGCTGTTCGCACTGGCCGGTGCCCGGCCAGTGGAGGACACCGGACGTCCACGCGCCGGGCGCGGCCCCGATCCTGGTCATCGGCAACACCGGCGACCCGGCCACCCCTTACGCGGGCGCCAGGGCGATGGCGAACGCGCTGGGCAAGGGGGTGGGGGTCGAGCTCACGTACAAGGGCCAGGGCCACGGCGCGTACGACAGCGGAAACCCGTGCGTGCAGCGGACGGTGAACGACTACCTGCTGAACGGCAAGGTGCCGGCGGCGGGCACGGTCTGCCGCTGACGGCCCTCCCGGACCTCCTCCGACTCTGGTTCCACCACCGTCCGATCCCGCCCGAAGCGGAAATCACCATGGTGCCGACTCCGCGACCGTTTGGTACCGCGAATCACCCGTCCGTGTCGTCGTCACCGCTCCGCCCGGCCTCCGGTTCCCTGGTGAGCCGGGTCGCAAAGCAGTAGGCGACCGTGACGTCCTGGTATTCCTGACCGGGGGTGACCGAGTCCGGTAGGTGGGTGCGGTCGCTGTGGCTCGTCGACTCTCGCTTCCCGGTGCCGGGGAAGCGGACGACTGCCTGGGGTTCCTGTGTGAAGCAGAGCCGTTCGGCGTGGACCGTCGACCGGAACAAGATGTCCCCCACCGGGCTCCCAGCTCCCGCCCCTCGCGTTCAGGGCGGCTCCTCCGACTCCCTGGCGGTACGTAGGCGATGGGACCTTGGCGGCAGCTTCCCGTCCTCTCCGCGCACCCGGCGCGTGCGGGTGCCGCCTTGACTCCCGCCGCCCCGGCCCCGCTCTCCCTCCGCGCCCTTGCGCGCCGCACGCGGCTCGGCCGGCTCGGTCCGTTCAACGGTGGCGTTCGCCGTCTCAGCAGCGCCCGCAACGGCGTGGCCGCCGCCCCGTACCGTCTCGCCTGCCGCTTTCGTCACACCCGTGGCCTGTCCGGCCACGCTTTCGGCGGTGCTCCCCACCGCCTCACCGGCGCTTCCGACGGTCCGGCTCGTCTCATGGCCGATGTCCTCCACCGCGCGCCCGGCACCACCGCCCACGTCCTGAACGGCCCTCCCGGCTCCCTGACCGACATCCTGTACGGCGGCTCCGGCGCCGTAGCCGACCTCCTGGACGGCCCTTCCGGCACCCGTACCCAGCTCCCCCACGGCCTGACTGGCCCCGCTGCCGACATCTTGCACGGCGGACCCGATTCCACGCGCCAGCTCGTGCAGGATCTCCGGGTTGCGGTCGAGCGTGGTGAGCACGCGGTCGATGATCTTCGCGACGTGGTGGAGACGCACCTTGAGCTGGGCCTGTGCCTCGACGCCCGAGATGCCCAGGTGCACCTGGCCGAGCGAGACGTCGGCGCCCACATTCAGTTTGAGCAGATCCAGCACCTCGGCCTGCAGCGAGACGTGCGCCCGCAGATCCTCGACGTCCAGGTCGATCTCGTCGACCTTCAGGATCGGAACGTCGAGGAAGACGTCAGGGCTCGCACCGGCTGCGTCCTCCTCGTCATAGGCCTCGGGATTGGCGTACTCGTCACTGTTCCCGGTGTCGAGTTCGTCACCGTGTTCGTCGTCGTAGTCCTCGACGGAGCCCTCGTCGTTCTCGGCATTGCCGCGCATCGCCACGCCTCCGCGATTTGGCACATGTTTCGACCATTTTGATCTATTGAACCCATTTATGCGCGTTAGGTACCGTCCGCCCAGCCGACGCCAACCGACAACGACAGAAGCCCACGGCATCCGACCTGGTCAGAGCCGTGGGCTTCGTCAGTCCCGCTGGTCAGCGAGACCCGTGCTCAGTAGACCGGCTTGTCCGGCTCGATCTGGTTGACCCAGCCGATCACACCGCCGCCGACGTGTACCGCGTCCGCGAAGCCCGCCGACTTGAGCACCGCGAGGACTTCCGCACTGCGGACACCCGTCTTGCAATGCAGGACGATCTTCTTGTCCTGCGGCAGTGAACCAAGGGCCGAGCCCATCAGGAACTCGTTCTTCGGGATCAGCTTCGCGCCGGGGATCGAGACGATCTCGTACTCGTTCGGCTCCCGGACATCGATGATCTCGATGTTCTCCTTGTCGTCGATCCACGCCTTGAGCTGCTTGGGCGTGATCGTCGATCCGGCCGCGGCCTCCTGGGCCTCCTCCGAGACGACGCCGCAGAACGCCTCGTAGTCGATCAGCTCGGTGACCGTGGGGTTCTCGCCGCAGACCGCGCAGTCGGGGTCCTTGCGGACCTTGACCTGGCGGTACTGCATCTCCAGGGCGTCGTAGATCATCAGCCGGCCGACCAGCGGCTCGCCGACGCCCGCCAGGACCTTGATCGCCTCGGTGACCTGGATGGAGCCGATGGACGCGCACAGCACGCCCAGCACCCCTCCCTCGGCGCAGGAGGGGACCATGCCCGGGGGCGGCGGCTCCGGGTACAGGCAGCGGTAGCAGGGGCCGTGCTCGGACCAGAAGACGCTGGCCTGGCCGTCGAAGCGGTAGATCGAGCCCCAGACGTAGGGCTTGTTGAGCAGGACACAGGCGTCGTTGACCAGATAGCGGGTGGCGAAGTTGTCCGTGCCGTCCACGATCAGGTCGTACTGCGCGAAGATGTCCATCACGTTCTCGGCCTCGAGCCGTTCCTCGTGAAGGATCACGTTCACGTACGGGTTGATGCCGAGTACCGAGTCCCGCGCCGACTCGGCCTTCGACCGGCCGATGTCGGACTGGCTGTGGATGATCTGGCGCTGGAGGTTCGACTCGTCCACCTCGTCGAACTCCACGATGCCGAGCGTGCCGACACCGGCCGCGGCCAGGTACATCAGCGCCGGGGAACCCAGCCCGCCGGCACCCACGCACAGCACTTTCGCGTTCTTCAGCCGCTTCTGCCCGTCCATCCCCACGTCCGGGATGATCAGATGACGGGAGTACCTGCGGACCTCGTCGACGGTGAGCTCGGCAGCGGGCTCGACCAGGGGTGGCAGCGACACAGGGACCTCAACAGGGGTTGGTCGGTCATTCGATACGGATGGTGCGTTCCCTGTAACACTGCCACGGCCCTTCTCATTCCGAGACACCCGGTCCGAGGCGCGAGACAATTTCGTCCCAGAAGCCGGGCAGCGTCTCGAATGAGCTGTTCTGCCCCGTCCGGTCCTCACGGTCGGTGAAGAAGATCGTGCCCGCGCCCTGCCAGCGGGCGATCCGCATCGCCTCCTCCAGATGGTGGCGCGGTATCCCGTGGACGAGATGGACGAAGCGCTCGGGCGGATGGGCGGCGGTCCACTCGGCCGCCTGGGACCAGCGGTAGTCCGCCCAGGGACCGGAGAAGGTCACGAGCTGGTCGGCGGTCTCGGCGTAGCCGGGGTACGGATGGGTCCCGTGGCCGAGGACGAGGTACGGCCGCCGTGCCCCCGCCCGCCGTACGGCGTTGACCTGCCGCACGGCGACCGCCGGGTCCGACGCGGCGCCCCGGGCGGCCTCCGGGGCGGTGTCCGCGGCACCGTCCGGGACGGGGCCCGGGCCCGCGTCCGGCGCGTCGGCCGGGAAGGCGGCCGGCCACCGCGCCGCGTTCGCCGGGCGCAGGGTGGTCAGCACCTCCGCCGTCCTGCGCACCCCGTCGAGCCCGTCCCGCCCGGCGGGGCAGCGGTCCAGGTAGAAGCCGCCGACCCGGTACCAGTCCAGATGGCGCTGGGCGTCGGCGACCAGCTCCCCCAGGGGCCGGGTCCCGTACGCGAGGTCCAGATGTCCGAGCACCCGCGCGCCCGCGTTGGCGAGCCGGCCCACCGCCTCCAGACAGTGCGGGTCGGGGCAGGCGCCGGGACCGTCCGCCACATTGAGAACGGCCCAGTGCAGCGGCGTGCCCGGCCGGGTCAGTTCGGCCCATTCGGCCGGAGCGAGCAGAGGGTGCGCGTATCCCGGTACGCCGAAGCCGAGCCGGCTCTCCTCCGTGGCGGAGAGCCGGACGCCCGTGCTCGTCAGATGCGGCACGCGGCCTCCATCCAGATGTCGGCCAGGGACTCCTCCAGGTTGATCCGGGGCCGCCAGCCCAGCCGGTCCCGGGCGGTGCGGACGTCCGCCTGCTGCCAGCCGCCGCAGCCGTCGGGGTACGGGAAGGGGCCCGCCGCCAGCTGCTCCGCCACGGACTCGCCGCGCGGGGCGCCGATGGCGGCATGGCCGGACGCGTGGCCGTGCCCGGGCACGTGGCCGGGCCTGAGCGGGCCGGAGGGCAGGTCGATCTCGTGCAGCGCGCCCGCGTAGCCGGCGACGCGCGCCAGCACGGCGGCGGCGTCCCGGAGCCGTACCGCCCGTCCGCTGCCGATGTTGACGATGCCCTGGGCGGCGGAGAGGGAGGCGGCGTGCACGGCGCGCGCCACGTCGCGCACGTCCACGAAATCGCGCTGCACGCCGAGCCCGCCCAGCTTCAGCTCCCCGTCGCCCGACTGCATGGCGCGGCGCATGGCCTCGGCGAGCCGGCCGAGCGGGGACCCGGCGGGGGTGCCGGGGCCCACGGGCGAGAACACGCGCAGGACCAGGGCGTCGAGACCGGAGCCCAGGACGAGCTCGGAGGCGGCGAGCTTGCTGACGCCGTACGGACCGCCGGGGCGCGGTACGGCGTCCTCGGCGGTCGAGGAGCCGTGCTGGGACGGGCCGTACTCGGAGGAGCAGCCGAGCTGGACGAGCCGGGCGCCGCAGCCGCTGCGGCGCAGCGCCTCGCAGACGGTGGCGACGGCGACCGTGTTGTGCCGGGTCAGGTCGCGCGCGCCGCCGCGGGTGGCCCCGGCGCAGTTGATGACGACCCCGGGGTGGACGGCGTCCAGGAAGCGGGTGAGCGCGCCGGGGCTGCCGCTCGCGAGGTCGAACCGTACGTCGGCGTCGTCGCCGCGGCCGAGCGCGGTGAGGTGCACGGCGGGGTCGGCGAGCAGCCGGTCGGCCACGAAGCGGCCGAGGAAACCGTTGGCACCGAGCAGGAGGACCCTCATCGTGCGGCCCTTCCGTGCGGACGGGCGTGGAGCCGCCGGCGGACCGGCCGGGAGGCCGGTGCCGGGGTGGGCGGGTTCATCTGTGTCGTTCTCCTTGTCAGGTTTCGGGTGTGTTCAGGTGTGCGCGGGGTCCTGGGAACGGTGCCGGAGGTGACGGCGGGGACACCGAGGGGTCCGGACGCGGCGGCCCGGGTGCGGCGGACCCGGACGCGGTGGTCCGTTCGGGAGAGCGGGCGCCGCCCGGGGCAGCCCCGCCACCCGGGGCGCCCGCTCTCCCGGGCACCGCGCAGAAGCGTTTGGCCCCGGGCACCGCGCGGAAGTGTGGTGGCCGACGGGCCGGGTGGGGCCGTGCCACCGCCACCGGACACGGGGGGGGCGACACCGCGGCACCACCTCCGCGGGCTCGCGCCCGCGGGCGCGAGCCCGCGCACAAGCCGGTGACACCGGAGCCCGGAGTCACTCTTCGCGAATGAACACCCACTGTCCGTGAGCAGTCCGGTCCGCACGCGCGCACCCCCGATCTCCCATGTGAACGGCCGTCGTTGGTCCGACGACCAACAGCGGGACGACCGTATGCGGATACAGCGGTGGCGCGACGGACGGTTGTCCGTCGCGCCACCGGAAGGGGTGAAAGCACGTAACTTTCCCGGACCGGGCGCGTTTGTCGCGCTACGGAACGGTCAGGTCATCAGGCGTCAGACCGCGGCCATCTCCCGGGGCAGTTCGCCGCGGGCCGAGCGCCGCGCCGCCGCGTGCGCCGGATCGAGCACCGGCACCGCCGCGAGCAGCCGGCGTGTGTACGGGTCGGCGGGCGCCCCGTACACCTGCGCCACCGTCCCCTGCTCCACGATCCGTCCGCCCCGCATCACGGCAACCCGGTCGCTGACCTGCCGTACGACGGCGAGATCGTGGGCGATGAAGACGAGGGCGAGCCCCAGTTCCCGCTGGAGCTCCGCCAGGAGGGCGGTGACCTGGGCCTGTGTCGTCACGTCCAGCGCGGACACGGGCTCGTCGCAGACGATCAGCCGGGGCTCGGCCGCGAGCGCCCGCGCGATCCCGATCCGCTGCCGCTGGCCACCGCTGAACTCGTGCGGATACCGGTCGTACCGGTCGGGGTCGAGACCGACCCGTTCCAGCAACTCCCGTACGCGCCGGACGATCCGCGTCTCGTCCAGCGCCCCGGCGGCCCGCAGCGGGTCGGCGACGGACTCGCCGACGGAGCGCCTCGGGTTGAGCGAGGAGGCGGGGTCCTGGAAGACCATCTGCAACTCACGCCGGACGGGCCGCAGTTTCCTCTCCGAGGCCGCCCCGATCTCCGTACCCCGGTAGCGCAGGCGACCGGAGGTCGGGTCCAGCAGCCGTACGAGCATGCGCCCCAGGGTGGTCTTGCCGCTGCCGCTCTCGCCGACGACGCCGAGGGTCTCCCCCGGCCGTACGGTCAGCGACACGCCGTCCACGGCGGTGACGGTGCGCCGGCCGCGCCGGAACTCCCGCCGCAGGTCGACGGCTTCGAGCAGCACCTCGCCCGCCGACGCCGCTGAAGGCGCGGGGCCGGGCGCGGGCGCGGGGCCGGGCGGCTGCGTCTTCGCCTTCGTCGGCGTCTTCGTCGGCCCGGGCACCGGCGCCGACGCCGGCTCCGGTGCCGGCACCGGGCCACGCGTGAGCGGCGCGTCCACCCGGGGCACCGCCGCCAGCAGCGTCCGCGTGTACGTCTCGCGCGGCGCGCCCAGCAGGTCCGCCACCGGGCCGCGCTCCACCTCCCGTCCCTCCCGCATCACCAGAACGTCGTCCACGCTCTCCGCCGCGACCCCGACGTCATGGGTCACCAGCAGCAGCCCCATGCCCGTCTCCTGGCGCAGTTCGTGGAGCAGGTCGAGGATCTGGGCCTGGACCGTGACGTCCAGGGCGGTGGTCGGTTCGTCGGCGATCAGCAGGCGGGGTCCGCAGGCCAGGGCCATCGCGATCAGCGCGCGCTGGCGCATGCCGCCGCTGAACTCGTGCGGCCGGGCGTGCGCCCGGCGCGCGGCGTCCGGGATGCCCACCCGGTCCAGCACCTCGACCGCCCGCGCGCGGGCCGCGCGCCGGGTGGCGGCCGTGTGCACCCGGTACACCTCGGCGATCTGGTCCCCGACCGCGTAGTACGGGTCCAGGGACGACAGCGGGTCCTGGAAGACCATCGCGGCCACCGCGCCCCGCAGGGCGCGCAGTTCGCGGTCGGTGGCGGCGCCCACGTCCGTGCCGCCCACGCGCACCGTGCCGCCGACGCGCGCGCCGGTCCCCCGGTGCAGCCCGAGCAGCGCGCTCGCGACCGTGCTCTTGCCGCTGCCGGACTCCCCGACCAGGGCGAGCGCCCGGCCGGCGGCCAGCGTGAAGGACAGCCGGTCGACGGCCCGTACCGGCGCCGTGCCCTCGTCGGTGGTGAACTCGACCGTCAGGTCCGTCACCCGCACCAGGGGATCCGCCGCCGTACCGGGATCCGTTGGCGTCCGCGTCGGTCCGCCAGGCTCCGTCGGTCCGCCCGGCTCCGTCGGATCGTTCGGCTCCGGCGCGTCGTTGAGCTCCGTCACAGCAGTGCCACCCTCCGGTCGGCCGCCGCGTAGAGCAGGTCGGCCACCACGTTCGCCAGGACCACGGCCACGCCGACCACCAGCACCACTCCGACCACCACCGGCAGGTCGACCTGGCGTACCGAGTCGATCAGCGTCTTGCCGACGCCGGGGATGCCGAAGAGCGACTCGGTCAGCACCGCGCCGCCCATCATCGTGCCGAAGTCGAGCGCGCTGAGCGCGATGACCGGCGGTACGGCGCCCCTGAGCGCGTGCCGCGCGACGACCGCCCGCTCGCCGACCCCGTAGGCCCGGAAGGTGCGGATGTGGTCCTCGGCCAGCGTCTCCAGCGTGGAACCGCGCGTCAGCCGCGCGTATTTGGCGCTCTCGTAGAGCCCGAGGGTGAGCCAGGGCAGCAGCAGGTTCCACGCCCACTGCTCGGGATCGTCGGTGAACGGTACGTACGACGGGAAGGGCAGCCAGCGCAGATACGCGCACACCAGCATCAGCAGCAACAGCCCGAGGATGAACACCGGTGTGCCGGTGCCGGCGAGGGTCAGCACGGTCAGCGCGCGCTCGGTGATCCCGCCGCGCCGGAGCGCCGACAGCAGGCCGGTGCCCACCCCGATGACCAGCCACAGCACCATCGCGCCCAGCGCGAGCGACAGCGTGGCCGGGGCCCGTTCCAGGATCAGCTGGGTGACCTGCTGATCGGTCTTGTACGAGAAGCCGAGGCAGGGCGCGTCGCAGTGCAGTACGGCCGTGCCGGTGGAGTAGTCGCGCCCGGCGACGACGCCGCGCAGGAACTCGCCGTACTGCGCGACCACCGAGTCCTCCAGGCCGAGCCGCTCGCGTACCTGCTCGACCTGCTGTGTGGAGCAGCGATCGCCGCAGGCGAGGCGGGCCGGGTCGCCCGGCACCAGGTAGAAGAGCGCGTAGACGGCGACGGAGAGCACGAGCAGGACGCCCGCCGCGCCGCCGAGCCGTTTGAGCAGGTAGCGCGTCATGAAGCGGGGTCCTCGGGAGCGTCGTGGTGATGGGGAGCGGAAGCCGGCGCGGACCGGGGTGCGGGCCCGGCCGCCGGGCCGGGCGCGGCGGCGGAATCGGAGACCGGGGCGGAGCCCGACGCCTGCCCCGGCCCGGGAGCCGTCGCGGACGTCGTCTCCGGCGCCGCGCCGGTCGCCGCCACGGCCTTGCGCGGGCCGCGCGGGCCGCGCGGGCCGCGCCGTCCGACCCCCAGCCGTCCGGCCGCCCGCGGATCCAGCGCCGTGCGCACCGCGTCCCCCAGCACCGTGAAGGCGAGGACGGTCACGAACAGCAGCCCGGCCGGCAGCAGCACGTACATCGGGTCGGCCCGGAACCAGACCTGCGCCGTCGACAGCATCTGTCCCCAGGACGGCGTCGGCGGTTTCACTCCGACGCCCAGGAAGGACAGGGACGCCTCGATCACGATGTTCGACGGCAGCAGGATCGCCGCGTAGGTGATGACGGGCGCGGCGAGCGACGGCAGCAGTTCGCGCCGCGCCACCCGCCACCGCCCCGAGCCGCCGAGCCGCGCCGCGGCCACGAAGTCGAGCTGTTTCAGGGTCAGCGTCTGCGCCCGGACGATCCGGGACGTGCCACCCCAGTTGAGCAGGCCGATGACCAGGACGAGCAGCACCGGGCGCGGGAAGCCGGCGGGCACGACGGCCGTCAGCGCGATGGCCAGGACGAGCATCGGCAGCGCGATCATCACATCGGTGAACCGGCTGAGGACGGAGTCCACCAGCCGGTTGCCGAGCCCGGCGGCGAGGCCGACCAGGACGCCGATGACCACCTGCACCACCGTGGCCCCGACCGCGACCAGCAGCGACACCCGGGCCCCGTAGAGCAGCCGGACGAACAGGTCGCGGCCGGTGCCCGGCTCGACCCCCAGCCAGTGGTCACCGCTCACCCCGCCGAACGGCCCGATGGGCACACCGCCGCGCGCCGAGTCCACCAGCGCGTCGTGGTACGTGTCCGGGTCCTGCCCCTCGAGGGCGGCCAGCAGCGGCGCGGCCAGCGCCAGTACCACCAGCAGCCCGAGGACGGCCGCCGACCAGACCGCCGAGGGCCTGCTCCGCAGCCGCCGCCACACCTGACGGGCGCCCGAGGCGGCCGCCGCCACCGGGGCCGCCGCGTCCCCGGCGGGCGTGGAGCCCGGCGGGGACGCGGCGGCGAGCCGTGGCTCAGGAGTCGTCGTCACTTGACCGCGACCTGCGAGATGTCGAGGACACCGGTCCAGTCGCTGATCACGACGTTCTTGACGTCCTTGCCGTACAGCCGCTTGTAGACCGGGTGGAACAGCGGCACGTCCAGGGCCTTCTCACCGATCTTCGCGTCGAGCGCGCCCCAGCGCTTCGCCGCCGCGTCCAGGTCGGTCAGCTTGTTGATCTCGTCGATCTCCTTGTTGACCTCCGGGTCGTCCAGCAGCGCGTGGTTGAAGTTGGAGCCGTCCTCGACGATCTGCCGGCCGTCGAAGATCGGCGCCAGGAACGGACCGCCGGACGGCCAGTCCGCGCCCCACCGGGACAGGTAGAAGCCGGGCGAGTCCTTGCCGCTCCAGCGCGCCTCGTTGAACGCGTTCTGCTCGAGGCCCACCAGCTTGACCGTGATGCCGGCCTTCTTCAGCGCCTCCTGGACGGCCGTGGCCACCTCGGGGCTGGTCTCCCGGTTCTGGACCGTGGAGTGGGTCAGCGAGATGGTCAGGCCCTTGTCGAAGCCCGCCTCCTTCAGCAGCTCCCTGGCCTTGGCCGGGTTGCCGGTCTTCCCGGCCGGGAAGTGGTCGTACGGCGTGTGGCCGAACGCCTTCTGCTCGGGCAGGAACGTGGTCGCGGGCTCGGCCAGGGCGGAGCCGCCGGCCGCGTTGATGACGCTGGTGCGGTTGATGGCGTACGCGATCGCCTGGCGCACCTTCGCGTTGTCGAACGGCTTCACCTTCGGGTTGAAGGCGAGGTAGTTGGTGTAGCCGAAGTGACCGGTGCCCACGCGCGCGGCGAGTTCCTTGTCGCCGCCGATCTGGGCGAGTTCGGCGGGCCCGAGGTTGGTGTCGGTGGTGATGGCGGCGGCGTCGGCACCGGAGCTGGTGGACAGCCGCTGGTTGATGACGGCAGCGTCCAGCCCGGCCCTGACGTCGATGCGGTCGGGGTAGGCGTGGCGCTGGTCGTCGGTCTCCTCGGACCAGTGCGGGTTGCGCTCCAGGGTCAGGTGGACGCCGTCACCCTCGTTCTTCACCACCCGGTACGGGCCGGAGGAGACGGGGTGCTCCTCGTACTTGGCACCCGTGTCCTTCTTCTTCGGCACGGGCGCGAACTGGGTCTGCGTGGCCACGAAGGGGAAGTCGCCCTCGGGCTTGTTCAGCTTGAAGACGATCGTTCTCTTGTCGGGCGTGACGATCGAGTCGAGGCCCTTGGGGTCCTTGTACGGCCCCTCGTAGTCGGCCCCGCCGATCAGCCAGTCGCGCAGGTAGGGCGCGCCGCCGGAGAGTTCGGCGGCGAAGGAGCGCTCGATGCCGTACTTGATGTCGGCGCTGGTGATGGGGGTGCCGTCCTCGAACTTCAGCCCCTTCTTGAGGGTGTACGTCCACTCCGTGGCGTCCGCGTTGGGGCGTCCGGTGTCGGTGGCGAGGTCGGGGACGACCTTGGTGCCGGCCGCGCCGTCGGCCCGGTTGCGGGTGGTCAGCGTGCGGAAGACGAGCGAGGGGACGTTGCCGCCGCCCGAGGTGTAGAGGCGGGCCGGGTCGAAGTCGCTCTGCGGTTCGGTGTTCAGCACCGAGAGCGTGCCGCCCTTTTTCGGCTCGCCCTGGCCGGCGCCGCCGTCCTTGGCATCGTTGTCCTGGGGGCCGGCGCAGGCGGCGGCGCCCGCTGCCACGACCAGGCTGACGGCTGCCGCGGCCAGGCGGCGGGAGGTACGGGACGATTGACGCATGGGAAGGTGGCCTCTCGATGGCTGGGGGAGCTGGATTCAGGGAAACGCCGGGAAACGCGGAACAAGGCTTACGGGTCCCGGTGGAGCGTGGGAAGACCGCGATGACGGCGACAGCCCCGCGGAGGGGCACGGCGCCTCCGTACGCCTGCCACGCGTACGTCCGCCGCTGTGGTCGCCCCGCGGACGGCCGGTCGCGCGTGCCGTCAACCTCGCGTACGGTCACCGCCCCCCGAGTGCGCCGGCCGCGTCGCGGCATACCGGAGCGCCCGGCACACGGGCATCCGGGGCCGACAAGCCGGCGGCATCATGGGAGGGGAGGCCGTCACGCCCCGGAACAGGGGCGGGGGCCGGTTGCCGGACGCGAGGCCGGCGGCGGGATCAGCGACAGTGAATGTCGGCCACGCACAGCGCGGTCACACCGATGAGCGTCAGCTCGATCAGGAAGGTGTGGCCGGGAAGAACGGCGCGGCGCGTGGACATGACGAGAAATATGGACGACCGGGTCGCCGATGTCAACGCATCGTGAGACGCACGTCTCAACCCTCGGGATAGACCCATGGATTGGGCTTGCACTCGATCCCGTCGATGTCCAGCGACTTGGTCTGCTGCTGCATCACCGGGGCGAGCTCACCGGGCGTGCGGCAGTTCACATGGTTGTGCCCGAGCCGGTGCCCCACCTCGTGATTGATGAGCATCTGCCGGTAGGGGAACATCGCCTTGGCGCCGAAGGTCTCCGCGCCCCGTGCCCAGCGGAAGGCGTTGATCATCACGCGTTCGGTGGCGGCGGAGTCGCAGGAGACGTTGTCGACGGTCGTGTCCAGGCCGGACTTGGCGCACCAGACGCCCGTCGTCTTCGGGCCGGCGAGCGTGATCACGAAGTCGGGCTCACCGCTGGAGATCCGTTCGAAGGTCATGGCGCCGTTGTGCGCCCAGCTCCGGTCGTCGTTCAGCGTCTTCTGCACGGCGTCCGCGAACAGCTCGGCGTCCAGGTCGAGCCCCTTCTCGACGTCCACGCGGTAGCGGACCTTCCGCCCCTTGCCGGGGGCCTCGGCGAACCCCGGTACGGCGGCGAACTCTCCGGTGCCGTTCGCCACGGCCGCCGCCGGGAACTGGCGCGCCATCAACTCGGCGTAGCCGGGCGGGGCCTGTACGGCGGTCTGCCGTCCGGTCTGCCCGTCGGGCGCGCCACGGCCGTCCGAGCGGGAAGCATCCTCGCTCGCACCGCCGCGGCCGGAGTCCCCGGCCGCCCGCGCACCGCGCGGGTCGCCTCCGCCGTCCGCGACCTGCCCGGCCACGACCACCGCGAGGACGGTGGTGACCGCGGCGGCGACGACCCCCGTGTACGTGAGGCCCTTGCCGCCCTTACCGCCCTTGCCGCTCGCGGCGTGGTCGCTCTGTTCGGCGTTCTGTTCGGCGTTCTCCCGGCCCGCGGCGCCGCCGGGCGGGGAGAAGTCCGCGGGAGCGGTCTCCCGGGAGAGGGCGCGCGGGGACGGTGCGCCGAAGGCGTCGGAGTCGAACGCGTCGACGAACTCCCGGCGCGGCCCCGGTATCAGGGGGGCACCGGTGTCGGGGGGAGAGGCCTCCGAGGACCCCGGTCCGGAAGGACGCGGTCCGGGGGGACGTGTCTCACGGGCCGGTGCGGCCGTGCCGCCGGGACCGGACGGACGCCGGGCGGCCCCCTGCGGGCCGTCGTGGCGCTCCCGGACCTGCTCCCGGATCCGGGGCTCCCCGGACTGCTCCCGGGTCTGCGCGGAGCCCCAGCCGCCGCCCCGCTCCCGCTGCTCGGGGTGGCCCCCGCGCACCTGCGGGACGCCGTGGGCGGGAGTGCCGTGAGCGGGGGTGTCGCGTACGGGCGGGCCACCGGCCGGGATGTCGCGTACGGCGGTGTCACCCGGCCCCGCTGCCCGAGGCGCCGCCGCCGGCCCGGCTCTGAAGCGCCGGCGCCGTCCGCTGCCGGGCGCCGCCGGATCGGGCGGGCGTCCGTCGGCCGGGGGGCCGGCCGCGCCCTCGGGTGCGGAGCTCTTGCGGCTGTGTCGTCCCACGCGCCGGATCAGCTCCTGTCGTAGTCGTCGATGAGTTCCCGGCAGGCCCGCGCGACCTCCCGTGGGTACTCCATCATGGCGACGTGCCCCGCGTCCGGGAGAGTCAGCAGCCGGGAATCGCGGAACGCGGCCGACGCCTTGCGGGCCATACGGTACGCGACGAGCTGGTCCCGCCCGCCGTACACCAGCAGTGTGGGTGCCAGCACCCGCTCGGCACGCCGCCACAGTCCGTGCTGACCGCCCAGCGTGTACGCGTTGACGATACCGCGCGTCGAGCGTGTCATCGCGTCCCAGAAGTAGGGCAGTTGAAGCCGGCGCTCCATCTCCCGTACCGCGTGCCCGAGTTCCTCCTCGGAGACGAGGGAAGGGTCGCCGTAACAGAGCGCCAGTATCCCGCGCGTGCGCTGCTCCGCCGTCCAGTCGCGGCTGAGGCGCCCGAGCAGGCCGGTCATCCCGGGCACCGCCATCAGCGCCGTGGGCCAGGCCGTGCGCTGCACGCGGATCTCCGGCAGCGCGGGCGAGACGAGGGTGAGTGTGCGCACGAGGTCGGGCCGCGCCGCCGCGACGCAGGTGGCGACCGAACCGCCGAGGGAATTGCCGAAGAGGTGCACGGGCCCGCGCCCGCCGGCGTCGAGCAGCCGGATCACGGCACGGGCGTGCCCGGTCACGGAGTAGTCGCCGTCGTCGGGCGGCGGTGAGTCTCCGAACCCGGGCAGGTCGACGGCCTCCCCGTCCACCCGGTCCGCGAGGAGCGGCATCAGCGCGGACCAGTTCTGCGACGACCCGCCCAGCCCGTGCACGTACAGCGCGGGCGGCGCCGCCGCCGCGGTCGCGGACCGCGACCGGACGGCCAGCGTGAGCCCGGGCAGCACCACGGACCGCAGCGTCTCCCCCTCCGCGACCCGTACGGGACTGACCCGGGGGTCCACGGCGGCGGCGACGGATTCGGGCAGCTCGGTCGAGGACATGCGGCAATGTTACGAGACGATCACACTCCTTCCGTGTGGTCGCCGTCACAGGTCCGAGCCGCCTGGCGTACGCGAACCATGACTCCTAGGCTCGAAAGACGGGCAGACGCCGGAGGAGAGGCGCGAGAGAAGAGACGAGAGACACGAGAGCGAGAGAGAGGGCACCGCATGTCGGTCGATCCCACGGATTCCCGGCCCCCCGAGGACTTCGAGTACGCCGAGTACTCCGCGAACTCCGACGCGAACGACCGCCCCGCCGAGCAGGCCGAAGCCGAACTGTCGGCCGAGGTGCCGGAGGCGGACGCGATGGAACAGCGCACGGCGGTACGGGACACCGAAGAGGAATCCCTGACCCGCATCGACCCGTCGACGGCGAACGAGGCGGACGCGGTGGAGCAGGCGCGGGCCGTCGGGGCGGACGAGGACGAGGACGAGGACGCGTATCGCTGAGACGCGTACCGCCGAAGGCCGGTGCGCGCCGTCGGACGCGTCAGGGCCGCCCGGCACGGGCGGGCGGCCCCCGGGCCCCTCGGCCGGCTCGGGCCCCGTCGCCGCCCGCCCGGGCCCTGCCGCCGGTCCGTCGACCACTGTGTGAAATTGTGCGCCCTCACCACGCGCGCCCCCGTTACCCAAAAGTACGATGGCCTGGCTGCGCACAGCGCGCACGGATCGACATTTGGGAGGCGGCGTGACAGCCATAGAGCAGACCGAGGCAGCGCGCCCGCGGGGCACGCGACTGCCGCGTCGCGCCCGACGTAACCAGCTGCTGGGCGCGGCTCAGGAAGTGTTCGTCGCGCAGGGGTACCACGCCGCCGCGATGGACGACATCGCCGAGCGGGCCGGCGTCAGCAAGCCCGTGCTCTACCAGCACTTCCCCGGCAAGCTCGAGCTGTACCTCGCCCTGCTCGACCAGCACTGCGAGGCGCTGTTCCAGGCGGTCCGTACCGCCCTCGCGTCCACGACGGACAACAAGCAGCGCGTCGAGGCGACGATGGACGCGTACTTCGCGTACGTGGAGGACGAGGGCGGAGCGTTCCGGCTCGTGTTCGAGTCGGACCTGACGAACGAGCCCGCCGTACGGGAACGGGTGGACCGGGTCTCCCTCCAGTGCGCCGAGGCCATCTCCGACGTGATCGCCGAGGACACGGGCCTGTCCACGGAGGAGTCCATGCTGCTGGCCGTCGGCCTCGGCGGGGTCTCCCAGGTGGTGGCCCGGTACTGGCTCTCCAGCGGGTCGGGCATCCCCCGCGAGCGGGCCGTCGGCCTGCTGACCTCGCTGGCATGGCGCGGTATCGCGGGCTTCCCGCTGCACGGCGGCGAGCCGCACTGAACGGGCTCGTCCCGTCCGCCCCCGCGTGTCACGGCACGGGTCGCCCCGCGTGTTCGCTGCGGGCGTTCACCTGGGCGTCTTGCCCGGGGCCGCGCCCGGCTAATGTGTGCTGGGTACCGCGCGGCTGACCGCGCACCGCACTGACCGTTCGGAGGGACATAGCCGTGGAGGTCAAGATCGGCGTGCAGCACGCGCCCCGGGAGATCGTTCTGGAGAGCGGGCAGTCCGCCGAGGAGGTCGAGCGTGCCGTGGGCGACGCGCTGGCCGGCAAGGCGCAGCTGCTCAGCCTGACGGACGAGAAGGGCCGCAAGGTCCTCGTACCGGCCGAGCGGCTCGCCTATGTGGAGATCGGTGAGCAGACGACACGGCGGGTCGGCTTCGGCGCGCTGTAGGCCACACCGCCCGGGCCCCGGCACCAGTGCCGGGGCCCGGGCGCGGCATTTCCGGGACGGCCCGGCGGGAGACCCCCGCCGGGCCGTCCCTTCGCGTGCGGCGGACAGCCGTACGAGGGTTGCCCGCGCCGCGCCACGGGTAGTGACATGCTGGGCTTCACAAAAGCCCGTACCGGCAAGCCCACCCGGCGTCATGAGGTGATCAACGGTGATCTGGGAAGTCCTCGGAGCGGTCCTCTTCGGACTCGGTCTCTCCTGGGCCGCGGCCCGCCTCCTGCCCCACCGGCTCCCCTCTCACCGCACGGTGTTCACCACGGGACCGCTCGGTTCCCTCTTCGGGGCGTATCTGACCCACATGGCGCTCGGCCCCGGGCATGTGCTCGCCACGCTCGCCGGCGCCCTGCTGGTGGGTGCGGTGCTGCTGTCGCTGCTGATCCGGCCCACGAGCCGCCGGCTGCGGCAGGTCATGCCTTCCTGACGGCGACGGCCTGCCCGAAGGCCGCGCGGCGCCTCGGAGCCAGGCGCCTCGGAGCCAGGCGCCGCGAGGCCGGTCCCGGCCCGAAGGCGGCGCGGGAGCGAAGGGTGCGCGGAGCCCCGCACGGGCGCGGACGGGACGCCGGTCCGCCCCGGTCCGCCGTCCGCCCGGGTCAGGCCGCCAGGCCCAGCGCCGCCATCCGCTTGGTGTGGGCCTCGGTGATCCGGGAGAACATCCGGCCGACCTCCGCGAGATCGAAGCCGTCCGCCACCCCGCCCACCAGCATCGTGGACAGCGCGTCGCGCTCCGCGGCCACGCGCTGCGCCTGTGAGAGCGCCTCGCCCATCAGCCGTCGCGCCCAGAGCGCGAGCCGACCGCCCACCCGGGGCTCCGCCTCGATCGCGGCCCGCACCTTCTCCACGGCGAAGTTGCCGTGCCCGGTGTCGTCGAGCACGGCCAGCACCAGCGCGCGGGTGTCACTGTCGAGCCGGGCGGCCACCTCCCGGTAGAAGTCGCTGGCGATCGAATCGCCGACGTACGCCTTGACCAGGCCCTCCAGCCAGTCCGAGGGCGCGGTCTGGCGGTGGAAGTCGGCGAACGCCTTGGCGAACGGCTCCATCGCGCCGTTCGGCTCCGCGTCGATCGCCCGGAGCCGGTCGCTCAACTGCTCGAAGTGATGGAACTCCGCGGTGGCCATCTTCGCCAGCGCGGCCTTGTCGGCCAGGGTCGGCGCGAGCTTGGCGTCCTCGGCGAGGCGCTCGAAGGCCGCCAGCTCGCCGTAGGCGAGCGCCCCGAGCAGGTCCACCACCGCGGCGCGGTACTGGGGCTCCGCGGAGGCCGTCGCCCAGTCCTGGGCGGCGATCCCGGTGTGTCGCACGGCGTCGGGCCGGGAAGCGGACGAGGCGGCGGATTCCGCGGGGTCCGCGGCGGCGGAGGGGGCGGCGGCGTGATCGGCGTGGTCGGGCGTCTCCATGAAGCGCAGAATAGCCCGCCCACCGTGACCCGTAAGGGGCTGGTCAGACACCGATACGACACCGTTTCGAGGAATTCGCCCAACACACATGCGCGATTCCGGGGTACAGTGATAATGCGCCTGCCGTTTACCGGCGGGCCATCGCAGTGTTGGTCCGGTGGGTTTCCGTTACGGGAAGCCGCTGGACGAGCCCATGAGGATGCCCGGTCGGTGGCCCGATCGGCTCCGACCCGACAGCCCTCCGCGCGGACCGTGCGCACAGCAGCGTACGACCGCCGCAGAGGGGCCCCTCAGCGGCACGAGAGCTCGAAGCGACGGCAGTGGTCCCGCGCCATCCGGCCAATCCACGGCCGGCCGAGTACCAAGCGCGGTACGACCCCCAGCGTTCGCCTCGCGCCGCGTCTCACAGACAAGGCAGCACCCTGACTACTACCTTCCGAGAACTCGGAATCCTCCCCGAGACCGCCGAAGCCCTCGAAGCCGTCGGCATCGTTTCCCCGTTCCCCATCCAGGAGATGACACTCCCCGTCGCCCTTTCGGGGACCGACGTCATCGGCCAGGCGAAGACCGGCACCGGCAAGACGCTCGGCTTCGGCCTGCCGCTCCTGGAGCGCGTCACCGTCCCGGCGGACGTGGAGTCCGGCCGGGCCGGGCCCGACGACCTGACGAACGCGCCGCAGGCGCTCGTCGTCGTCCCCACCCGCGAGCTGTGCACGCAGGTCACCAATGACCTGCTGACGGCCGGCAAGGTGCGCAACGTCCGCGTCCTGGCGATCTACGGCGGCCGTGCCTACGAGCCGCAGGTCGAGGCCCTGAAGAAGGGCGTCGATGTGATTGTCGGCACACCGGGCCGGCTGCTCGACCTCGCGGGCCAGAAGAAGCTCGACCTCTCGCACGTGCGCGCCCTCGTCCTGGACGAGGCCGACGAGATGCTCGACCTGGGCTTCCTGCCGGACGTCGAGAAGATCATCCAGCTGCTGCCGGCCAAGCGCCAGACGATGCTGTTCTCCGCGACCATGCCGGGCGCGGTCATCGGCCTCGCCCGCCGTTACATGTCGCAGCCCACGCACATCAGCGCCACCTCGCCGGACGACGAGGGCGCGACCGTCGCCAACACGACGCAGCACGTCTACCGGGCCCACTCGATGGACAAGCCGGAGATGGTCGCGCGCATCCTCCAGGCCGAGGGCCGCGGGCTCGCGATGATCTTCTGCCGCACCAAGCGCACGGCCGCGGACATCGCCGACCAGCTCGCGCAGCGCGGCTTCGCCGCCGGCGCGGTCCACGGCGACCTGGGCCAGGGCGCGCGCGAGCAGGCCCTGCGGGCGTTCCGCAACGGCAAGGTGGACGTCCTGGTCTGCACCGACGTCGCCGCCCGGGGTATCGACGTCGAGGGCGTGACGCACGTCATCAACTACCAGTCGCCCGAGGAGGAGAAGACCTACCTCCACCGCATCGGGCGCACGGGCCGGGCGGGTGCGTCCGGTACGGCCGTCACGCTCGTGGACTGGGACGACATCCCGCGCTGGCAGCTGATCGACAAGGCGCTGGGCCTCGGTTTCCCGGACCCGCCGGAGACGTACTCGACCTCCCCGCACCTGTTCGAGGAGCTGCGCATCCCGGCCGGGACCAAGGGCGTCCTGCCGCGCGCCGAGCGCACCCGGGCCGGTCTGTCGGCCGAGCGGGTCGAGGACCTCGGTGAGACGGGCGGCCGGGGCCGCAGGTCCGCGGCCACCGCCGTACGGGAGGAACGCCCCGCGCCGACGCGTACGCCGCGCCGGCGCCGCCGTACGCGTGGCGGTGCGCCGGTGGAATCCGCCGACGCGGTACAGCAGGACACGACGGTCTCCCCAGCGGGGGGGCCCAGCGCCACCGCCGTGGCGGCGTCGGATAGCGAGGAGAGCGGCGTGGAGCAGGCCGACCGGCCGCGCACCCCGCGCCGCCGGCGCCGTACCCGCGCGGGTGCCGTCGCCCCCGCCGACGCGGCCGTGCCGGCCACGGACCTGGAGACGACCGGCGTGGAGAGCGTCGCCGTCGAGGCGGCGACCGCACCGGCGGCCGAGGCCAAGGCCGAGGAGCCGGAGGCGGCGCCCGCGCCGCGCCGCCGCCGTACCCGTGCCGCGAAGCCGAGCGCCCGGACGGGAGAGGCGGCAGAGGCGGCGCAGACGACCGAGACAGCCGGGACCGTCGTCGCGGAGGCCGCGGTCGTGACGCCGCCGGCCGACGAGGCACCGGCCGAGGAGCCCGCGCCGCGCCGCCGTACGACCCGGACCAGGAAGCCGAAGGCCGAGTCGGTGGAGGCCCCGGCCGGGACGGACAAGGCCGCCGAGACGGCCGAGGCGACGGTGGCGGCCGAGGCGACCGCCGGGGAGCCCGCCAAGCCCCGCCGTCGTACCCGCGCCACGAAGCCGAAGGCAGCGGCGGCGGAGGGGACCGCGTCCGGATCGGCGGCCGGAACCACGGCCGAGGCCGAGGCGCCGGAGGCCGCACCCGCACCGCGTCGCCGTACGACCCGGAGCACCGCCCGTAAGGCCGCGGCCGGGGGCTGAGCCGCCCGCCGCGCCCGGCGCGGCACACCGCACGATGGCCCGGCGCCCCGCGAGGGGTGGCCGGGCCATCGGCGTACGAAGGCGGTGGGGACGAGGCCTCACCGACGGGCGTACGGTTCCGCCCCGGGCCCACGGCACCACGGGCACGCTCGCGCGACACCGCCCTGTCGGGCCGTGCGGCGGGGGCGAGCGGCCGGCCGGGCGATGCCGGTCCCCGGCGTTCCGGGCCGTCCGGCACGCTCTAACCTCGTCACATGAGCCGGCCACCCACCTTCGCCCCGCCCCCTTGCGCTCGCGTCCACGGCCTGTCGACCCGCCGCGGGCGGTTCGCCGTGCTCGACGCGCGACCGGCCGGGGAGCCCCAGGGGACCGTCCTGCTGCTGCCCGGGTTCACCGGCAGCAAGGAGGACTTCATCGCGCTGCTGGAGCCGATCACCGAGGCGGGTTACCGCGCCGTCGCCGTGGACGGCCGCGGCCAGTACGAGACCGAGGGGCCGGACACCGAGGAGGCGTACGCCCAGGGCGAGCTGGCCGCCGACGTGCTGGCGCAGGCGGAGGCCCTCGACACCCGGGTCCACCTCCTCGGGCACTCGCTCGGCGGGCAGATCGCCCGCGCCGCCGTCCTGGTCGACCGTGCCCCGTTCCTCACGCTCACGCTGCTGTCCTCGGGGCCCGGCGCGATCTCCGAGACGCAGCGGCAGCGGGTCAGGGTGCTCAGCGACGCGCTCGCCACCCTCTCGATGGAACAGGTGTGGTCGGCCATGCGCGCGCTCGACCCGCCCGAGGAGACCCCGGTCGACGGCGCCGACCTGCGCAGGCGATGGCTGCTCACCAACCCGGCCCAGCTGATCGCCACCGGCCGCCAGCTGACCGTGGAGCCGGACCGGGTGGACGAACTGGCCGCCGTGGTCTCGCTGCCCAAGCACGTGGTCTCGGGCGAGCAGGACGACACCTGGCCGCTGCCCCAACTGGACTCGATGGCCCAGCGGCTCGGGGCCCGCAGGACGGTCGTCACGGGCGCCCAGCACTCGCCGAACACCGACCGGCCACGGGAGACCGCGGCGGCGCTGACGGACTTCTGGGACGGGCGTTACGGAGGTCACTGACCGTTGCCCGCACGCGCCGCCCTCGCCGCCCTCGCCGCCCGCGCCGACCCGCACCGATCCCGCCGACGAAACCGGTGAGCCGGTACCGGTCAGTCAGAACCGGTCGAGGTTGAGCAGCATCGATCAGGATTAATCACGGTTGATCAGAACTGCGCCTGAAGGTGCTGCCAGAAGCCGTCCCTGAGCGCGCGGCGCAGCATCGCGTGTCCTCGCAGGGACCGCTGGAGCAGTTTCTCCGCCTCGATCAGCAGGTCCTGGTCCACCGGCCCCGGCAGGTACGGATGGCCCGGCAGCAGTTCCGCCATCGCCTCGCTGCCGCGCTCCGCCAGCCAGGTCGCGGCGATCCGCGCGCCCACGAAGCGGACCTGCTCGCGGGAGGGCGGCGGCTCGCCCTCGTGCTCGTACGTCGTGACCGGGCGGCGTGTGACGTACGGCTTGCAGAAGTCGAGGTCGAAGGTGCGCTGGCTGTCGACCTCCCACAGCAGGGGCTCGGCCTGGTTGCGTCCCTCGCCGGCCTCGATGCCCCAGAGGTGGACCCGGGCCCCGTATCCCTGTGCGGCCTCGACGGCCGACACGAGGTCCTCGTCCCCGCCGATCAGCGCCGCGTCGCTGATGGCACGGTGCCTGGCGAGGGATTCCAGGTCGGAGCGGATCAGCGAGTCGACGCCTTTCTGCTGGTTGTTGGCGTTCAGGTTGCCGAGTCTGACCTTGACGTCCGGGAGTTCGGCGATCGCCTGCTGTTCGGGGGTGTGGATCCGGCGCCTGGCGCCGTCGTACCAGTAGAGGCGGAGCAGCCGGCTGTCGGCGAAGATGACCCGCGCCTTGTCGATGAACGCCTCGATCAGCCCTTCGGCGTCCAGGTCGAACGAGCGCCGGTCCTCGGTGCCCGCGACCAGCAGTCCGGCCGCGGCGTAGACGTACCCGGCGTCGACGAAGACGGCATGCGTGGAAGGGGTCTTGGCGACCTCGGCCAGCATGCGCTGCAACAGCTCGTTGGTGCGCTCCAGACGGGCGTCCAAGCGGGCGTCCAGGGGTGCCCGCGTGCCGGCGACGTCCTGGCTCGCCGCCGCGGGCTCCTCGGCGGGCGTGTCCGCGCGCGCCCACGCGCCGCTCTCGGCACCGACCTCCTGGCCGAGGTCGGTCTCCGGCTCGTTCCACTCGTTCATACGGGTCTCATTCTCGCGCACCACCACGACCTACCAGCCAGTAATTAGTGATCTGAAAAATTTCCTTAGCGTAGGGAATGTTTGCAGAGGGCAACCCGTTGTCCTGTCTGTGACTGGTGACGGGTTCTCCCGTCGGCCGCCAGTTCTCCAGCAGTTCTCCAGCAGGAGGATCAGACGAAGGGAGAAGCCATGCGCTTCGAAATCATGCGACTCGACGACGTCGACGGCTCGGCCGTGGACAGCACCGTCGTGGACGCCGCCTCCGTCAACCGGATCGTGCAGCAGGCCGCCTCCATCGGCCAGCGCATCTACATCCGGCCGGCCGAAACCACGGCCTCATAACAACGAGAGCACCAACGCCGACGAAGCGCCCCCGTACGGATCGGACCGTACGGGGGCGCACTGGCGTGAGGGGCGCACAACGGCCCTGCTCACCGGCGCACGCCCGCGCCGTGCACCGGCCGGGCGCCGGTGGCACGCCGGGCGATCTCCTCGTACACCTCCGGGTCCGTCGTGCACGCGCCGAGTTCCACGAACTTGCGGCTGCCGTGGTAGTCGCTGGAGCCGGTGACCAGCAGCCCCAGCTCGTCCGCCAGCGCCCGCAGCCGGGCGCGGGTCGGCGCGTCGTGGTCCATGTGGTCGACCTCGATGCCGTCGAGGCCCGCGGCGGCCAGCCGCCCGACGGCCGACTCCGGCACGACCTCGCCGCGCGTGACCGCCTGCGGGTGGGCGAAGACGGTGACCCCGCCGGCGGCCTTGACCAGACGGATCGCCTCGAAGGGGTCGAGTTCGTGCTTCTCCGCGTAGGCCCGGCCGCCGGTCGCCAGCCACTCGGGCACGAAGGCGTCCGAGACGGTCTCGACCACGCCGAGCTCGACGAGCGCGGTGGCGATGTGCGGGCGGCCCAGGGAGGCGTCGCCCGCGATGCGCGTCACCTGCTCCCAGGTGATCGGCACGCCCAGCGCCTGGAGCTTGCCGACCATCGCGCGGGCGCGGGGCACCCGGTCGTCGCGCACCAGCTCCCGCTCCCGCAGGAACTCCGGTTCGAGCGGATCGAAGAGGTACGCCAGCATGTGCAGGCCGACGCCGTCGAGCCGGCACGAGAGCTCGGCTCCGGTGACGAGGGTCAGGTCGCGGTCGAGGTCCGCGAGCGCGGCCGTCGCCCCGGCGTGGCCGCGGGTGGAGTCGTGGTCGGTCAGCGCGACGACGTCGAGCCCGGCCGCGGCCGCGTTCCGGACCAGCTCGGCCGGGGTGTCCGTACCGTCCGAGGCCGTGGAGTGGGTGTGCAGGTCGATGCGCACGACGCGGGACTCCAAGGGCGTGAGCCGGACGGGTGACCGCTCAAGGATAACGGGACCGGTCCGACGGCGTCGGGGCCGTCGCCCCCTCCGGTCCGGCACCCGGGACACGCTTACGGGGCGGCGCACCGGCCCCCCGGACCTGCCCGGCCGGCTCCGGACCCGCCCTGCCGACTCCGGACCGCCCGGCCGTCCCCGGACCGCCCGGCGGCGCGTCAGGACAGCAGCCGCGGCGACAGCGCCCCGCACGGCAGCAGCTCCGCCTCGGCGCCCGCGTCCCGCAGGTCGGTCAGCACCAGCTCGTCGTACAGCACCATGCCCGCCCGCTCGGGCCAGACGATCGCCCACAGCCACAGCCCCAGCGCCTCCCCCACGAACACCGCGCGGTCCTGCGGCGCGTCCGGGACGAGCCAGAGCGGGGTCGGCCTGCCCGCCGCGAGCAGCTTGGTCTGCGGCGGCTCGTCCACCCGGATGCGCGGCCCCGGGTCGGGCCCCTCGATCCCCGCGTAGCGCGCGCCGAGGCCGACGCCGAGCTCCTCCGCGACCAGCAGCAGCTCCCCCATGCCGCCGAGCGGTCCGGGGCCGGAGCAGGCGACGACGGTCGCCCGGCCGCCGCTGCGGTCGTCGCCCGCGTACGCGACGCCGGTGAAAAGCCAGCCGACGGGCAGCGGCCAGGGCATCCAGACGGGGACCCGGGCACGGTGCACCACCACGCTCAGGGCCTCGACGCTGGGCGGTATCACGGGCTGGAGCGGGTACACCGCCCCGTGGACGCCGCACTGCCAGGTGTCGGCGAAGAGACCGGGCGCCCTGACCCGGCCACCGCACTTCGGGCAACTGGGTTCGCCCCTCATAGCGCCCCACGGTCCTCCCCGGTCGTCGTCGCGTCAAGGACGATCACCCGTCCGGCCCGGCGGGCCACCGGCGGCCGACGTGGGCGCTCCCGCCCCCCTACATAGATGTAGCTTGCATTTATTAGTGCGTCTAACTTATTGTCTGCATATCGCATCTATCACCTGGGAGCAGAAGGGCCTCGCCTCATGCGCGGAGAAGATCCGTTCGACGACCGAGCCGGCGGCGCACCCGGCGCACCCCCCGCCGCTGCGGGCGGCGGCCTGCTGCGCCAGCCGAAGGCGGTGTGGGCCACCGCCGGGGCCTCCGTCGTCGCCTTCATGGGTATCGGGCTGGTGGACCCGATCCTGCCGTCCATCGCCGAGGGCCTGGCGGCCACGCCCAGCCAGGTCTCGCTCCTGTTCACCTCGTACTTCCTGATCACCGCCGTCGCCATGCTGCTCACCGGCTGGATCTCCAGCCGGATCGGCGGGCGCGGGACGCTGCTCGCGGGCCTGGCGCTGGTCGTCGTCTTCGCCGGACTGTCCGGCACGTCCTCGTCGGTGGCCGAACTGGTCGGCTTCCGGGCGGGCTGGGGCCTCGGCAACGCCCTCTTCGTCTCGACCGCACTGGCCGTGATCGTCGGGGCGGCGGCCGGGGGCAGCGCGGCGGCGATCCTGCTGTACGAGTCGGCGCTCGGCCTGGGCATGGCCTGCGGCCCGCTGCTCGGCGCCCTGCTCGGGGACGCGAGCTGGCGCTACCCGTTCTTCGGCACGGCGGCGCTGATGGCGATCGGCTTCCTCTGCATCACCGCGTTCCTCAAGGAGCAGCCGAAGCCCGCGCGCGGGACCGGGCTGCTCGACCCGATCAGGGCGCTCGGGCACGGCGGGCTGGCGTCGGCCGCGGCCTCGGCGTTCTTCTACAACTACGCGTTCTTCACGGTCCTGGCCTTCACCCCGTTCGTGCTGAACATGACCCCGTACCGGTCGGGCGCGGTCTTCTTCGCCTGGGGCGTGCTGCTCGCGCTGTTCTCCGTGCTGATCGCCCCGCGCCTCCAGAAGCGCTTCGGGTCGCTGAAGGTGCTGGGCGGCTCGCTGCTCCTGCTCGCGGCCGACCTGCTCGTGATCGGGTACGGGAACCACGCCGCCGCCGTCGCCGGCACGATCGTCTCGGGTGCCTTCATCGGCCTGAACAACACGGTCTTCACCGAACTGGCGCTGGGCGTCTCGGACGCGCCCCGGCCGGTGGCGAGCGCGGGCTACAACTTCGTGCGCTGGTTCGCGGCGGCGGCCGCGCCCTTCCTGGCCCCGAAGATCGAGGAGTGGACCGACGTCCACCTGCCCTTCGTGGTCGCGGCGGTGGCGGCGGTCGTGGGCGCGGGGATCGTCCGGGCCAGGCGCGGGTCCCTGACCCATGAGGCCGAGGAACTGCGCACGGCGCACGCCACCCAGGACAGCGTCTCGGTGTTCGCCGACCGGGCCTGACCGGCCGAGCCCGCCACCCCACGCCCGACGCGATACCCGACCCGACGCCCGGTCCGACACCCGACACGCCCTCCGGCGGACGCGCGTCAGTCCAGCGGTACCGAGCGCCGTCGCGGGTCGCGCAGGTCCGTGCCGTGCGCGAGCCACCGCTCCTGGAGCGCCCGCGCGCCCCTGACCCGCTTCCACGCCGCCTCGTTGTCGGTCATCGGCAGCAGCGGCAGGAACCGTACGGGCTCCAGCGGGGCGTCGAGCTCCAGGTCCGGCACCAGCCCGCCGGGCTCCCCGACGAGCACGGAGCCGAAGGGCGCCCCGGGCCACAGCGGCTCCCCGAGGTCGAGCGAGCCGCCCGGCGCCACGATCACGCCCTCGACCTGCGGCGAGGCGGCCAGGACCGCCAGCGGGCGCAGCACCCGGTCCGTGTCGACGGCCCCCGCGCGCAACGAGAGCACCAGTTCGGCGCGCGGTCCCTTCACCGGGTCGACGAGGACGGCCGAGGGATCCGTCATCGGCCGCGCGGACATCCCGAGTGTGGCGTAACGCACCACGGGCGCCCCGGGCACGGTCCCAGCGGCCTCGGAGACATCAGAGGTCTCCAGGAACCGCAGCACCTCGATGCGGTCCGTGCCCAGGAAGGTCACCGCCGCGCGCGCGTCCGGCTCGCCCAGGGCGGTACGCAACCGCTTCTCGACCAGAGCAAGAATTTCTGACATGCGGCGAGCATAGATCTCTTGAGAATTGGGCAAGAGGAGAGATTGACCTTGGGCAGCTGATAGTGTTGGGCGCCCGGTCGGGACGGCACGCAGAAGCGTCCCTTCCAGTCCCGACGAACACGTCATCCCCTACGGGGGACCGGCCGGAGGAGGTGGGGCTGCGGTGGATCGAAGTCACCCGGCCAGTACCAACAGCTCTTCCGCACGCCGTCGCCATTCCGCGGTTCTCTCGGGTATCGCGGTTCTCGCGGTCTGACGGCCGGCCTCGACCCGACCCGGTCGGCGGTCCGGTCCCCGGCCCACGGCAGCTCGCACGGCGGAAGAGCGCGTATCCCGTTCGCATCATTCGCGCCATTCGCTTTGTTCGCGTTTTCCCGCCTTTCTGTAGCGAACGCCGTCACCGCGTACCGGTGGTGCCGCCCGCTTTGCGGACGTGACGTACGGACCACGTCCCCATTCCGGGCTGTGCCACGCCTCGCTGACGGCCTCTTTGTGAAGGAGCCCGCCATGTCGATGATCCGTGACCTGCGCGCAGCGGTCCGCCCCTCCCTGCGCAAGAACACCTCCGGCGCGTACGAGAAGTACGACGCGACCCGCGACCCGTCGGCGTCGAGCGCCGTGGTCGACTGCGCGGTCTACCGCGGGGGCCGCCGCCTCACCGAGCAGTCCTGTGTCACCCCGCGCGAGGCGATGCTCCGGGTCCGGGAGGGCGGCGGCTTCGCCTGGATCGGACTGCACGAGCCGACCGAGGAGGAGTTCGCGGGCATCGCGGCCGAGTTCGGGCTGCACCCGCTGGCCGTGGAGGACGCGGTGCACGCGCACCAGCGGCCCAAGCTCGAGCGGTACGACGACACGCTGTTCACCGTCTTCAAGACCATCCACTACGTGGAGCACGCGGAGCTGACCGCGACCAGCGAGGTCGTCGAGACCGGCGAGGTCATGTGCTTCACCGGCCGGGACTTCGTGATCACCGTCCGGCACGGCGGCAAGGGGTCGCTGCGCGCCCTGCGGCACCGGCTGGAGGAGGACGCCGATCTGCTCGCCAAGGGGCCCTCGGCCGTGCTGCACTCGATCTCCGACCATGTCGTCGACGGGTACATCGCGGTGGCCTCGGCCGTGCAGGACGACATCGACGAGGTCGAGATCGATGTGTTCTCCGCGCCCACGAAGGGCAGCCCCCGGGGCTCGGACGCGGGCCGGATCTACCAGCTCAAGCGGGAGGTGCTGGAGTTCAAGCGGGCCGTCTCCCCGTTGCTGCGGCCCATGCAGCTGCTGAGTGAACGGCCGATGCGGCTGATCGACCCGGACATCCAGAAGTACTTCCGGGACGTGGCGGACCACCTGGCGCGGGTGCACGAGCAGGTCATCGGCTTCGACGAGCTGCTGAACTCGATCCTCCAGGCGAACCTGGCGCAGGCGACCGTCGCGCAGAACGAGGACATGCGCAAGATCACCTCCTGGGCCGCGATCGTGGCCGTGCCGACGGCCGTGTGCGGGATCTACGGCATGAACTTCGACCACATGCCGGAGCTGCACTGGCGCTACGGCTACCCGATGGTGCTCGGCGCGATCGGGCTGCTCTGTCTGACGATCCACCGCACGTTGAAGCGCAACGGCTGGCTCTGAACGCGGGCGGGTGCGGCCGGGGCCGTGGCGGCGCGAGCCGCCTCCACGCCCCCGGCCGGTCCCGCCGTACCTGTCAGTCCAGGGCTTGGAAGCCCGGCAGGCCGGCCCCCACCGGCGTGCCGCTGCCCCTGATGTCGGGGTAGAACAGCAGGTCCCCGGCGGAGTTGGTCGCCCAGAGGGCGGGCTTGCCGTCGCCCAGCGCGTCCGGGACGGCGGTGAGCAGCGGACGGTTGGCGGCGGTCCATCCCGTGCCGATCCGGGTGCGGTCCGCCACGGCACCGAGGCCCTCGCCGTGCGGGCCCGTACCGGCGTGCAGGTACAGCTCGCCGGTGGCCTTCTGGCGGGAGATCAGGTCCACGTGACCGTTGCCGGTGGTGTCGCCCGGCGCCGTGAGGTCGACGTCCGCCCAGCCGCCGTCACCGATCAGGACCGGCGGCTGGTCGATGTAGTCGTCCAGGTAGTAGACGCTGTCGTCGAGATAGCCGGACGGTGAGCCGAAGTAGAGCCAGAGCTGGTCCCCCTGCTTGACCAGCAGGTCCGGGTAGCCGGGGCGGTCATCGGGGCCGATCACGCCGTCGCCGTCGAGATCCAGCGGGCCGTCGACGTCACCGATGGCGAGGATCTGGGTGGCGCCCTGCCAGTGGTCGTTCTCCGGGTCCCAGACGCGCAGTTCACGGCTGCCGGCCTCGTCCGCGGCGCCCGCGCCGTCGTTGGGGTGGACCCAGAGGCGGTCGAGCCCGCGGGCCGCGTCCGGGGACAGGGTGATCAGGTCCTCGTAGCCGTCTTCGGTCCAGTCGCCGCGCCGGGTCGTCCGCGCGTCCAGGTAGCGGCCGGCCGCCGAGGCCGCGCGGTCGGCCTTCACGGCCTTGCCCGTGCCGTCGCCGAAGTACCGCTGGAGGGTGCCCGCGGCGTCGACCGCCCACAGGTCGGCGTGGCCGTCGCCGTTGAGGTCGCCCGCCTTGTCCGCGGTCCGGCTGCCGTTGGCGTAGAAGAGGTAGGCGCGCGTGTCGGAACGGTTGCCCGCCCGGTCCAGACCGCGTACGTAGAGCTGGTGCGCGCCCGCCTTGGTGGGCGTCAGCTCGATGGTCACGCCGCCGCCGAGCGCCTCGGGGGCCCGGTTGGTGACGGTCGGGTCGATCGTGGACCAGAACTCGTACGAGGCGATGTCGGTGGCGGCGCCGGGCCCGACCGCGAAGGTGCCCTTCGTGCGGACGGAGCCCGTCCCCACGGGCCAGCCGGCCGTCCCGTCCGGGAACTGCGCGGAGGTCACGGACGGGGGTGTGCTGGGCCGGTCGGGGAGGTAGACGAACCGGCAGCCCGGGGCGCCGGCGGTCGGGTTCCAGTCGCTGGTCAGGGAACCGTCGCTCGCCTGGGCCTTCCAGGAGAAGTTCCCGTCGGCCGTGGCGACGTGCGGCTTGAGCACCGACTTGGGGACGGTGACCCGGGCGACCGCGCCCGAGGTGACGGCGACCGTCTGATTGACGATCAGGACCCCGCCGGGGTCGGCGCCGGGGTGGTGGCCGGTCGCCCACAGGTGGAAGGTGACCTTGACCGTGCCGCCGTCGGGGTCCTGGGCCCTGGCCGTCAGCTGGACGTCCGTGTCGCCGATGAAGCCGTACGGGGCGGTGTCGCCGCAGCCGGCGCCGTTCTTGGTGCTGGGCACGGTGTCCAGGTCGGACGGCACCTTCGGCGGGGTGTTGTACTCGGTGGAGAGCACGGCCGTCGAGGCGTCGAACTTCTTCCAGCCGTACGTGTCCGTCTCGCTCGCCCGGAGACTGAGCGTCATGGTGGGCCAGTTGGCGGCCGCCGCCTTCGCCGCGTTGCCCTTGACGCCGAACTCCAGGTTGCCCGCTGGGCAGCCGGACCCCCAGCCCTTGGCGTCGGTCACGGTGGCGAGCAGCCCCCCGAGGGCCGGCTGCTTGTTCCAGGTGGTCGACGAGCTGATCGGGTTGGAGGCGTACAGGTACACCGGCTTCTTGGTGCAGGACCAGGAGTGCGTGTTCTTGATCCGGAACGTGGAGTTCACGACGGTCTTGCCCGAGAGGTTCCGGGTGTCCATGGTGAAGTAGGAGAACCAGGTCCCGCCGGTGTCCGACTCGTGGCCGACCCGCGCGATGTTGTCCGACTTGTTCCAGTAGCTGGTGGTCGGGTAACTCTTCGCGACCGACGTCCAGTTGTTGCGCCCGCCGGAGACGTACGGGTCGATGTGCACCGGGAAGACCGTGTCGGGCGCGGTGAGCAGCCCCTGGTCCGGTGTCAGTCTCAGCGCGCCGCCCTCGACGACCGCGGGGACCGCGGCCTCCTTGGCGCCGACGGCCGCGACGAACCCCTCCTCCTCGATGGCGGCGGGCCGGGCGCCGCGGGGCGCGGCGAGCGCGGCACCGACCGAGGCGGCGCCCTTCGGCGCGGCCGTCGCGGCGACTCCGGAGCTGTCCCACATGACCGGGGTCGGCGCGGCGAACACGTTCCGCCCGGCCGGGTCGACGGCGGTGAGGTTGCCGGCGCCGTCGGTGCGGGCCGTGACCCCGTCGGTCTTCATCGGGAAGGCCAGCCGCTCCAGCCGGGGATCGGCGGCGGCCTCACGGTTCTTGACGACCAGGAGCTGCTGGAAGCCGTTCACGCTCGCCCGGAGCTTGAGGTCGACCCCCGGGAAGACCTCGGGGTAGACGGCGGTGTCGCCTTCGAGCCGCGGCTCCGGCAGCGTGCCCCGCCAGTCCAGGGTCATGCCGCGCCCGTCGCGCTCGATCCTCGCCATCGGATCGTCGCCGCCGCCGGAGAACGCCAGGCCGACCGAGGCCGCCCGGGGCCGTACGGTGCCGTCGGCGCCGCGTACCAGCGTGGGGTCGGCGCTCACCAGCCGGCCCCGCTGGCGGACCCGGATCGGGACGACGTGGGTCTCCCTGGTGAAGGTGCCCGACGGGTTGGCGAAGGTGGTGGAGTACTCGCTCCGCTCGGCCACCACCTCGACCCGTTCCCCGCTCTCCGCCGCGCGCGCCAGGGCGCGTTCGGCCGCCGTCGGCTCCGGCGCGGTCTCGCGGGCGTCCGCCACCGCGGTGGGCCCACCGGTCAGCGGGAGGGCGGCGGCCGCCAGCGCGACGGCGACGGCACGGGCCGCCCAGCGGCGCGGACCGGGTCTCCCCCGGCGCGGGAGTCGTTGGGTTCTCAAGACGTTTCCTCCCCGACGCTTCGCCGGGTCGCCCCCGTTGAGCGGCGTCCCCCGAAGCCCGAAAACCTTGTGAATGAACGGTGGCTGGATTCAGACGGGGGAACACAACGCAAGCCGACCGGCGCATCTACCCGGCATGCCCCGTCAATTCAGGCATTCCGTTTGTGCAGATACCCCGGCAGCGATCCAACTTCCCCCTGTCCACGCGACTTTACACGTTCCATCAACACCCCATGAGCACGTACTCTTCACAGCTGGTTGCAACTTCACTACCTAGGGGGAAGCGTGAAGGACCCTTCCGGCCACGTCGCGAGACGCGCGCACGGCGCGCGATACCGACGCCGAAGAAAATGGACAAAGGTGACTTCTGTTATCACCTCCTCCATACTTCTCGGTGGATTCCTGAGCGCCGAGACCGCCTTCGCGGTCGGCGGAAAGCTCTCTCTGCGGGACATCGACCGCACCGATCCCGTCCCGGTCACTCCGGTCGGCACGGAACGCCCCGGCGGCCGGGACGACGCCGCGCGGGACTCGCGCAAGGCCGCGCCCGGCGTCACCTGGCCCGCCGCCGGCACGGCGGAGGTCCGGCTCGACGGCAGCGGGAACACGCCACAGCGGGCGGGGCAGCTGCCGGTACGGATCGGCCGGACCGAGACCGGTCCCACCGACAAGACCCGTACGGCGGCGGGCCGTTCCGACGGCACCGGCGGACCCGGCGGCAGAGGCCGGTCCGACGACACCGGCCGTGCCAAGGACACCGGCCGTTCCGGCGCGTCCGGACGGGCCGCCGCGCCCGGGGCCGCCCAGGTCCAGGTCCTGGACCGGAAGGCCGCCGACCGTCTCGGCATCGACGGCGTCCTGCTCGCCGTACGCGCGAAGGACGGCGGCGAGGACGCCTCCGTGCGGGTCTCCCTCGACTACTCGAAGTTCGAGCACGCCTTCGGCGCCGGCTGGGCCTCCCGGCTCTCCCTGGTCCGGCTGCCGTCCTGCGCGCTGGAATCCGCCGGGACCGAGGACTGCGGCGCCGGCACGCCGCTCACCACCGAGAACGACGCGGAGGCCAGGACGCTGACGGCGGACGTACCCGTCGACGCCACGGCCGGCGGGTCCGAGGCCGAGGCCGGCGCGTCCGACGCGCCGGTACGGCCCGCGGCCCGCGGCGCGCGCTCGCTCACCGGACTCGCCGCGGGCTCCGGCGTCACCCTGCTGGCGGCGACGGCCGGCCCGTCCGGCTCGTCCGGCGACTACAAGGCCACCCCGCTCAGCCCTTCCGGCAACTGGGTGGCCGGCGACTCCTCCGGCACCTTCGGCTGGGCGTACGAGATCCAGACCCCGGAGGTCCCGGGCGGTCTGGAGCCGGAGCTGAACCTCGGCTACTCCTCCCAGTCGCTGGACGGCCGCACGGCGGCCACCAACAACCAGGCCAACGCCATCGGTGACGGCTGGGCGCTGACGGAGAACTACATCGAGCGCCGCTACCTCCCGTGCAACGAGGACATGGCGAACGGCAACAACAAGGCCAAGAACGGCGATCTGTGCTACGGCCCGGAGAACGCCACCATGTCGCTCGACGGCCAGTCCCACGAGCTGGTGCGGGACGACAAGACCGGCACCTGGAAGCTCAAGGACGACGACGGCACCCGGATCGAACTGCTCGCCGACACCGCCCGCGGCAACGGTGACAACGATGGCGAGCACTGGCGCGTCACCACGACCGACGGCACGCAGTACCACTTCGGCTACAACCGGCTGCCCGGCTGGTCGTCGGGCAAGGCGGAGACCAACTCCACCTGGACCGTGCCGGTGTACGGCAACCAGAGCGGCGAGCCCTGCTACAAGAGCGTCTTCGCCGACTCCTGGTGCCGGCAGGCGTGGCGCTGGAACCTCGACTACGTCGTCGACACCAACGCCAACGCCACGGCGTACTACTACAACGCCGAGAAGAATCGTTACGGCCGCAATGTCTCCGCGACCACCGGCCTCGGCACCCCGACCGAGTACACCCGGGGCGGCCACCCCGACCGCATCGAGTACGGTCTGCGCTCCGACAACCTGTACGCGGCCGACGCCGCCGCGGCGAAGGTCGAATTCACGGTCGCCGAGCGGTGCCTGCCCGACGCCTCCTTCGACTGCGCCCCGGCGAAGATGACCACGGCCAACGCCAAGCGCTGGCCCGACGTCCCGGTCGACCAGGAGTGCAAGGCGGGCGAGGACTGCAAGAACCGGATCGCGCCCACCTTCTGGACCACCAAGCGGCTGACGAGGATCACCACCACGGTGCTCTCCGGATCCGGCGCCGGCGCCTCCTACCAGCCGGTCGACTCGTGGGAGTTCCGCCACGAGCTGCCCGACCCGGGCGACGGTTCCCCCGCCTCCCTGTGGCTGGCGGGCATCACCCGGACCGGCCACACGGGCGGCAGCCCACAGTCCCTGCCCGAGATCACCTTCAAGGGCACGCAGCTGGCCAACCGCGTGGACAGCACCGGTGACGGCATCCCGCCGCTGGTCCGCTACCGCGTGGGCCAGATCGACACCGAGACCGGCGGCTCCCTCGGAATCACCTACTCCGCCCCCGACTGCACCCCCGGCTCCCTGCCCGCCGAGACCTCCAACACCCGGCGCTGCTACCCGGTCTACTGGTCCTCCGCGGACTCCCCCGCGGCCGACTACAAGCCGGTGAAGGACTGGTTCCACAAGTACGTCGTCACCCGGGTCCTGGAGAACGACCTGGTCGGCGGCTCGCCCACCGAGCAGACCGACTACACGTACGTGGGCGGCGCGGCCTGGGCGAAGAGCGAGGACGAGTTCACCAAGGCCGAGCACCGCACGTACAGCGACTACCGGGGCTACGGCGAGGTCCGTACCCAGGACGGGAACGGCGTCGACGGCCCGAAGCTGGACAGCCGCACCCGCTACTTCCGCGGCATCGCGGGCGCCAAGGTCGCCGACTTCGAGGGCAACGAGGTCGCCGACCACGCGTCCTTCCAGGCCATGGAGCGCGCCGAGATCACCTACAACGGCGCGGAGGTGGTCTCCGAGGAGACCTCCACCCCGTGGCGCTCGGCGGTCACGGCCACCCGGGCCCGCCCCGGGCTGCCCGCGCTGGAGTCGGACATGACCGGCGTACAGCAGGAGACCACCCGTAGCCCGGCCAAGGGCGGCGGCTGGCAGCGCACGAAGACGGAGCGGACCTTCGACGCGTACGGCATGGTCGTCACCGAGACCGACCACGGTGACACGTCGAAGAGCGGCGACGAGACCTGCGACACCACCACCTACGCCCGGAACACGGCGGCCAACATCCTGGAGCTGGAGGCCACGGAGAAGAGCACGGCCGGCACCTGTGCCGCGCCGGGCGAGCCGATCTCCGAGAACCGCAGCTACTACGACGGCTCCACCACCCTGGGCGCGGCCCCGACGAAGGGCAACGCCACCCGGGAGGACGAGAACGACGCGGAGGGCACGGGCTTCTTCACCGCGGCGCGCACCACGTACGACCTCTACGGGCGCCCGCTCGCGGTGACGGACTCGCAGAACCGGACGATGACCACGGAGTACGTCCCTGCCACGGGCACGCCGACGTCCATCGTCACCACCAACCCGCTCGGCCACACCCTGACCACGGAGATCGACCCGCGGCGCGGGGTGCCGGCCGCCGAGGTGGACGCCAACGGCAAGCGGACCGAGCTGGGGTACGACGCGCTCGGCCGGCTGACCGGCATCTGGGAGCCCGGCCGCACCAAGGCCAGGTTCCCCGACCACCCCGACGCCGGCTACTCCTACCGGATCTCGACCACGGAACCGCCCGTCGTCACCACGCGCGAGCTGCGCGGGGACGGGTCCACGGAGACGAGTCACGAGATCTACGACGGTCTGCTGCGCGAACGCCAGACCCAGGTCCCCTCGCTCAGCGGCACCGGCCGGGTGCTGACCGAGACCCTGTACGACTCGCGCGGACTGGAGTGGAAGTCGTACGACGACTACTACGCCACCGGCGACCCGGAGCCGAAGCTGGTGGCCGGCGACGACACCAAGGCCCCGGCCGCGGTCCGCACGGTGTACGACGCCGCCGGGCGCCCCACCGACGCCATCGCCCTGAAGTACGGCACGGAGACGCGCCGGACGAGGACGGTGTACGACGGCAACCACACCACGCTGATCCCCCCGAAGGGCGGGACGGCGAGCACCACGGTCACGGACCCGCAGGACCGGCCGGTGGAGGTCGTCGAGTACACGAACGAGGCGCGCACCGCCTCGCAGTCCATCACGTACGCCTATGACGAGCGGGGTCTGCTGAAGACGGTCACCGACCCGGCAGGCAACGTACGGAAGTTCGAATACGACGGGCGCGGCCGGGAGACCCGCGCCGACGACCCCGACAGCGGCACGCTGCGCACGTCGTACGACTCGCTGGACCGGCCGGTGTCCACGACGGACGCCCGGGGCGTGACCCTGACCGCCGGCTACGACGAACTGGGCCGCAGGACCTCGCTCCGCGAGGGCGACAAGGTTCTGTCCGAGTGGACGTACGACACGGTCGCCAAGGGCGAGATCAGCGAGTCGCGGCGGTACGTGGACGGCCACGC
This sequence comes from Streptomyces hebeiensis, assembly GCF_052983195.1. Classification (NCBI taxonomy): domain Bacteria; kingdom Bacillati; phylum Actinomycetota; class Actinomycetes; order Kitasatosporales; family Streptomycetaceae; genus Streptomyces; species Streptomyces hebeiensis. The sequence continues at coordinate 5,308,848 of NZ_CM129812.1, read as the reverse complement.
CTACACCCAGAGGATCACCGGATACACGGACGACTACCTCCCCACCAAGGTGGAGGTCACCGTCCCCGAGTCGGAGGGCGCCCTCGCCGGCACCTACTCCATCGGCTACGCCTACGACCTGTACACCGGCCTGCCGACGGCGGTCAACCAGCCGCCGCTCGGAGGCATGCCGGCCGAGCGCGTGGTCACCCGCTACGGCGCGGACGACCAGGCGCAGGGCCTGACGGCGGGCGCCCGGATCCTGGTGAACTCGTCCACGTACGACCCGTTCGGACGGCCACTGCGGACCGAGTACAACGACGCGGCCCGGCGCCTGTACCGGACCGCGTCGTACGACGAGCACACCGGTGAGCTGCTGCGCACGACGACGGACCGCACGGCGGCGCCGAGCCGGGTGGACGACACCACATACGGCTACGACGCGGCGGGCAACGTCACCCGGATCACCACCGTGACCGGCCAGGACGCCGCGAAGCAGACGGACACGCAGTGCTTCACCATGGACGCCCTCCAGCGGCTCACCGAGGCGTGGACGTCCAGGGAGGACTGCGCGGCGGCCCCCGACCCGTCGAACGTGGGCGGGCCGAAGCCGTACTGGCTGTCGTACAGCTATGACGCGCTGGGCAACCGGACGAAGGAGGTCCGCCACGACGTCGGCGCGGCGGGCACGTCGGGCACCGCGGGCTCGGCCGCCGCGGTCGGCACGGCCGGCGCGGCGGGCGACGGCCCCGGGGACGCGGTCCGTACGTACGCCTACGGGAAGCCGGACGGCGCCAAGCCGGCCGCGGTGACGTCGGTGCGCACGGAGCGCGGCGGTGTCACGACGAGCACGGACACGTTCGGCTACGACGCGATGGGCAACACGACCACGCGCAAGACGGACGGCCGGGACCAGACGCTGGTCTGGGACGCGGAGAACCAGCTCGTGAAGGTCCAGGAGGCGGGCCGCGCGGACGTCGAGTACGTCTACGACGCCGATGGCGGCCGGCTGCTCAGGAAGGACCTGACCGGGACCACGCTGTACCTGCCGGGCGGCAACGAACTGCTGCTCCAGCCGGACGGCACGAAGACGGGCACGCGCTACTACGACTTCGACGGCGAGACGGTCGCCGCGCGGACGGGCGGCACGGTCCAGTTCCTCTTCGACGACCACCACGGAACGGCGTCGACCGCGATCGACGCCACCACCCAGGACGTGCTGTACCGCTCGACGGCCCCGTTCGGCGAGGAGCGCGGCTCCCCGTCGGCGAGCCCGGTCACCTGGCCGGTCGACCAGGGCTTCGTGGGCGGCACGAAGGACAGCACGGGCCTGACCCAACTGGGCGCCCGCGCCTACGACCCGAAGCTCGGCCGGTTCCTGAGCGTGGACCCGATGACCGACCTCGGCGAGTCGCAGCGCATGAACGCGTACGCGTACGCCAACAACAACCCGGCGACCTTCTCCGACCCGGACGGCCTGTTCTGGGGCAAGATCAAGAAGGCCGTCAAGAAGGCCGCGAAGAAGGTCACCAAGACGGTCAAGAAGGTCGCCAAGAAGGCCAAGAAGGTCGTCAAGAAGGCGGTCAAGAAGGTCGTCAAGACCGTGAAGAAGGTGGTGAAGAAGGCCACCAAGGTGGTGAAACGGGCGGTCAAGAAGGTCGCCCGGGTGACAAAGAAGGTCATCAAACGCGTCACCTACACGGTCAAGAAATACGCGAAGAAGACCTACCGGGCGGTGAAGAAGACCTACCGGGCGACCAAGTCGGTGGTCAAACGCGCGGGCAGCAAGGTCGCGTCGGCCACCAAACGGGTCGCGAAGGCGACGGCGAGCGGGGTGAAGTCCGCGGCGAAACAGGTCACGCTGCACAGGGTGGCCAAGGTGCTGGGGCATGTGAGCACGATCACTGGCACTGCTGCGGGGCTTTTTGCGATGGTCCCGGTGCTCGCGCCGGCAGCCGCCACGTTCGGCGCGATCTCAGCGGCCACCGGAGTCGCCTCCGCCGGCGCCTACGCCCTCGACGGGGACAAGTCCGCCGCGGTCAGCCAGCTGGCCGGCACGGCCGCAGCCGTGATGCTCGGCGGGGCCGGCTCGACGGTCCGCCTCATCAGGGGCAGCGGCGCCGTCGCCCGAGGGGCACGTACCGCGCTCAGCGACGGACTCGCCGGCGTCGGCGGCAAGTTGATGCAATCGGGCGGCAAGCTCGAAAAGGGGGTCGGAGCGGCATCCATCGGCCTGCACACGACAGCGGCCAACGTGGGCGGCTGGATCGGCCTCCGGGATGATGCGAGGAGCGTCATGGCACGCTGACTCGACACCGGACGGTCGGGGAGGGAGCTCGTTTCCTCCCCGACCGTCCGGTCACCGCTGCCCGCCTCAGCCACCTCTCCTCCAAGGCAGATTCATGATCGACATACCTCGCGAAATAATCTTTTTCGCCTTCATTCTCAGCTACGCCGTATTCTCCCTGGTCTACATACTGCTGACAGCGAACTGGCCCCAACGGTCGGTACTTCTGTTCGGCCTCATTCCAGTCGGCGGCGGCATAGGAATCGGCCTCGGCAAGGGGGAATCGATCGACGTACTGCTCCTCAGCCTGAGCGGCTTCCTCATTACGGTCCCCGTACTGCTTGTCGTGCCTCGTCGCAGGATTTCAATCATTAAAGAGATTTACCGACGCGACGCTGCGGGAGAAAAGGTCGACTGGAAAGAGGCCGAACCACCCACGTGGCTGGTCTGGACCTACGCCTGCGCGATCTGCCTCTGGGCCGTCGTCTCCTTCATCATCACCGGCGGCTGAGGACGACGGCGGCCCTCATCACCCTCAACCCCGGCGACAGTCGGGGCCTCGTGACCCTCCAACTCCCGAGTCGCCTGCCGATCACCAGGAAGGGAAACGTTGCTCGACATCCCGCGTGAAGCCCTCCTTGTCACCTTCATTCTCAGCTACGCCTTCTTCTCCTTGATCTACATACTGCTGACCGTGACCTGGGGTCAGCGTGCCGTTCTTCTGTGGATACTCATACCGCTGGGCGGCGGCATAGGAATCGGCCTCGGGAAAGGCGAATCGATCGACCTGCTCCTCTTCAGCTTCAGCGGTGCCTTTTTCATGTTGCCTCTCCTGCTCCTACTGCCCCGCGGCAAGAGAAAGGAGCTCAACCGGCGCGAAGCCGCCGGTGAAAAGGTCGACTGGAAAGAAGGTGAGCCACCGACGTGGGCGGTGTGGACCTTCACCTGCGCGATCTGCCTCTGGGCCGTCGTCTCCTTCATCGTCACCGGCGGATGAACGCGGAAGAGAACCGGTGGCCCGGGCGGGCCGTGTCCGCAGTCCCCGGTTCTGGGGCACCTTCTGTGTTCTCGGTTGCGCTCGGCGCCCGTCGGGGCGCGCAGGGAGCACCTCACGAGGCAGGCCGGGCGGCGGGTGGCCGATAGGCTTTGGGCATGACAGATCCGCAGCTCGGCCCGGCGCTCGTCGAGGAGGCCACGAAGAAGTCCGGCCTGATCTGGGTCCAGGGCTCGGGGCCCGCCCGGGCGCTCTGGCACGTGTGGCACGACGGCGCGGCCCTGCTGGTGGGGGACGGGCCCGGGGAGCAGCCGCTGCCGGGGCTGGTGGCCGGGGCGGACGCGCGGGTGACCGTGCGGAGCAAGGACAAGGGCGGCCGGCTCGTCGCCTGGACGGCGGCCGTCTCGGAGCTCGTACCGCGCTCGGAGGAGTGGGAGAGCGCCGTCGCCGAGCTCAAGGGCAAGCGGCTCAACGCGCCGGACGCGGAGACCATGCCGCAGCGCTGGGCGCGGGAGTGCCGGGTGCTGCGTCTGGTGCCCAAGGACGCGATCACCGACCTCCCCGAGGCGTCCGGCGCCGCCGTCCCCCTGCCGACGCCCGCGACCACACGGCAGCCGGTCCCGGCCTCCCTGGGCCGGTTGCTGCTGGGGCGGGGCAAGGGCGGCGGGACCAGGAAGAGCGGCAGGACCGGGAAGAGCGGCAGGACCGGGAAGAGCGGCAAACCCCGGAAGCCCTGACCGGGAAGCGCTGCCCGGTCAGGCCGACTGGTCCGGTTCCGCCCCATCCGGGCCCTGCCGCTCCAGGCCGGGCCCATCCGGTCGAGATCGCCCCGGCCCCGGGCAGTCCGGTCCCGGGCTCTCCGGCCCGGTCCGGGCCTGGGGAGCCCTCAGCGCCTGTCGTCCGAACTCGGCAGCCGGCTCCCGTAGTCCACTGTCTGGGACTTCGTCGGCTCCTCCAGCTCGAAGTCCTTGTTCCAGTCGGCGAGCGTCACCGTCCCCGCGCCGCCCGCCCGCTGGAGTTGCAGCGGGTACGGCGTGCCCTCCAGCGAGACATCGAGCGTCCCGCCACTGCCCTTGGCGCCGTTGACCTTGATGGTCCGTACGCCGCCGAGCGTGTCGCGGTCGCCCTTGGTCAGCTCGCCGTGCAGCGTCAGCAGACCGCCGAGCAGCACCTCCATGTCCGTGAAGCCGCTCAACTGCTTGTACGAGGGGTCGTCCTGCGGAACCTTCACGTACTTGTCCGACAGCTTGCCCGCGGCCGACGCGTCCGCGTCCTTGCCCCCGGCTCCGCCGGACCCGCCGGACCCCTCGCCTTCGTCGCCGTCCGCGTGGCTCCAGAAGCCGGCGTCGGCCTTCAGGTAGAGGGTCTCCCCGATGCGCAGCAGCTGGAAGGTGCTGCTCTTCGAGGTGACGGAACCGAGGCCGCCGTTCTCCTTGAGCTTCATGTTGAGCTTGTACGTCTGCCCCTTGCTCACCAGCGAGCCGGAGAGCCGCACCGCGTCCGCCCCGGCCACCGCCGTCTGCGCCTTCTTCTGGATCTCGGCGGCCGTGAGCTTGCCGACGCCGTTCGTCCCCTTGTCCGGGTCCACTTCTTCGGCGCATCCGGCCACCGGACCGGCCAGCCCGACGCAGAGCGCGGCGGTCAGAACGGCTCTGCGGGTACGGCCGGACGACGGGAGAACGGTCACAGACGCACTGCCTCTCAAACGCGCGTGGGGGTGGCAGACCGCAGCGTACCGGGGCCCGGCGGGGCGCTCGACAGAGAGCCGGGGGTCGGCTCAGCGAAGGCGTGGCACAGCGGTACGGGCTAGCCTGAACCCGTTATCCCGCAGAAAAACCGGACATGCGGCGACCGGAGACGATCTGGCGCGGGAGCGGCCCGGCACGGCGGCACCACCAGGGCGAGGAGGCGCTCGACATGGCGGCAAGCGCCCCTCGTATCTTCGTCTCCCACCTCTCCGGCGTCCCGGTGTTCGACCCCAGCGGCGACCAGGTGGGGCGGGTCCGCGACCTCGTCGCCATGCTGCGGGTCGGCCGCCGCCCGCCGCGGCTGCTGGGTCTGGTGGTGGAGGTGCTCAGCCGGCGCCGGATCTTCCTGCCCATGACCCGGGTCACCGGCATCGAGTCGGGCGAGGTGATCACCACGGGGGTGGTCAACGTACGCCGGTTCCAGCAGCGGCCGACCGAGCGCCTCGTCCTCGGTGAACTGCTCGACCGCCGGGTGCGGCTCGTGGAGACCGGGGAGGAGGTCACGGTCCTCGACATCGCCGTCCAGCAGCTGCCCGCCCGGCGCGACTGGGAGATCGACAAGGTCTTCGTGCGGCGTGGCCGCAAGGGCGGCGCTCTGCACCAGATGACCTCGCGCGCCGCGCTGCCCTGGAAGAGCGGCGGCGGGCGACGGGCGGGTGAGGCGCTGACCGTCGAGTGGTCGGCGGTCACCGGCTTCTCGCTGGAGGAGGAGGGGCAGGGCGCGGAGAGCCTCGTCGCCACCTTCGAACAGCTGCGGCCCGTCGACGTCGCCAACGCCCTGCACCACCTCACCTCCAAACGGCGGGTGGAGGTGGCCTCCGCGCTCGACGACGACCGGCTCGCGGACGTCCTGGAGGAACTGCCCGGGGACGACCAGGTGGAGATCCTGGGGACGCTCAAGGAGGAACGGGCCGCCGACGTCCTGGAGGCGATGGACCCGGACGACGCGGCCGATCTGCTCTCCGAGCTGCCCGAGGACGACAAGGAGCGGCTGCTGACCCTGATGCGGCCCGGGGACGCGGCCGACGTGCGGCGGCTGATGTCGTACGAGGAGCGGACCGCGGGCGGCCTGATGACCACCGACCCGATCGTGCTGCGCCCCGACGCGACGGTGGCGGACGCGCTGGCGCGGGTACGGCAGCAGGACCTCTCCCCCGCGCTCGCGGCCCAGGTGTACGTCTGCCGGCCGCCGGACGAGACGCCGACCGGGAAGTACCTGGGTACGGTGCACTTCCAGCGGCTGCTGCGGGACCCGCCGTACACACTGGTCAGCTCGATCGTGGACAGCGATCTTCCGCCGCTGCCCCCGGACACCGCGCTGCCCGCCGTCACCAGCCACCTCGCGGCGTACAACATGGTCGCGGCGCCCGTCGTGGACGACACGGGGGCGCTGCTGGGCGCGGTGACGGTGGACGACGTGCTCGATCACCTGCTGCCGGACGACTGGCGCGAGACCGGGTACCACGGTCCGGGCGACCAGGGGAATGGCCACGACCAAGGGCCCGGGGACCAAGGGCCGGGGGACAACGGCCCGGGAGACAACGGCCCGGACGGCGGTCCGGGAGACAGCGGACCGGGAAGCCCCGGGCCCGAAGGACACGGCCCCGGCCCCGGAGGACGCGAAGGTCCCGGGCCCGAGGAGGTGACCCGTGGCCGCTGACCGTACGGACCGCGTCGAGCGTTCCCGGGCCGGCCCGGCCACCGGGGCGACCGCGCTGGCGCGCGGCGGCCGGAACCGGCTCGACCAGCCGCGCGCCCCGCAGCGCAAGCTGCTGCCGGAGATCGACCCGGAGGCGTTCGGACGGCTGTCGGAGCGGGTCGCCCGGTTCCTGGGCACGGGCCGGTTCATCGCCTGGATGACGGTCATCGTCGTCCTGTGGGTCGCCTGGAACGTCGCCGCGCCCGACCGTCTGCGCTTCGACCCCTTCCCGTTCATCTTCCTCACGCTGGCGCTGTCCCTCCAGGCCTCGTACGCCGCGCCGTTGATCCTGCTGGCGCAGTACCGCCAGACCGACCGCGACCGGGTCACCCTGGAGCAGGAGCGCCGGCAGAACGAGCGCTCCATCGCCGACACCGAGTACCTGACGCGGGAGATCGCTGCGCTGCGGATCGGGCTGGGCGAGGTCGCGACCCGGGACTGGATCCGTGACGAGCTGGGGACGATGGTGCGGGAGATGGCCGAGCACCGTGTCGTCTTCCCCCTGGAGAGCGGGCACCCGCCTCCCGGGGAGGCCGGTCCGGCACGCACCGACACCGATCGCTGACGACCGCCGACGGCCACCGGCGTCCCCCTGCGGCCGCCGACGGCTTGCCTGACCTGGACGCGGGCGCCGTACCATCTCCGTATGGCTACCGACACGTACGGAACCGCCGTCCCCGCGGAAGAGGCGGTGCGCGAAGCGCTGGCGACGGTGAACGACCCCGAGATCCACCGGCCGATCACCGACCTCGGCATGGTGAAATCGGTGGACATCGGTGCCGACGGTGCCGTGGCCGTCACGGTCTACCTCACGGTCTCCGGCTGCCCGATGCGCGAGACCATCACGCGGAGCGTGTCCGAAGCGGTCTCCCGGGTCGCCGGCGTCACCCGCGTGGACGTGGCGCTGGACGTGATGAGCGACGAGCAGCGGCGCGAGCTGGCGGCCTCGCTGCGCGGCGGCACCGCCGAGCGCGAGGTGCCGTTCGCCAAGCCCGGCTCGCTGACCCGGGTGTACGCGGTCGCGTCGGGCAAGGGCGGGGTCGGCAAGTCCTCGGTGACGGTCAACCTGGCGGCGGCGATGGCGGCCGACGGGCTGAAGGTCGGGGTCGTCGACGCCGACATCTACGGGCACAGCGTGCCGCGGATGCTGGGGACGGACGGCAAGCCCACCCAGGTCGAGAACATGATCATGCCGCCGTCCTCGAACGGCGTGAAGGTGATCTCCATCGGGATGTTCACGCCGGGCAACACGCCGGTGGTCTGGCGCGGTCCGATGCTGCACCGCGCGCTCCAGCAGTTCCTCGCGGACGTCTACTGGGGCGATCTGGACGTACTGCTGCTCGACCTGCCGCCGGGCACGGGCGACATCGCCATCTCGGTCGCCCAGCTGGTGCCGAACGCGGAGATCCTGGTGGTCACCACCCCGCAGCAGGCCGCGGCCGAGGTGGCGGAGCGGGCCGGCTCGATCGCCGTGCAGACCCATCAGAAGATCGTCGGTGTGGTCGAGAACATGTCGGGCCTGCCCTGCCCGCACTGCGACGAGATGATCGACGTGTTCGGCACGGGCGGCGGCGCGCTGGTCGCCGAGGGCCTGACGCGGACGACCGGCGCGACGGTGCCGGTGCTGGGCGCGATCCCGATCGACGTGCGGCTGCGGGAGGGCGGCGACGCGGGCAAGCCGATCGTGCTCTCCGACCCGGACTCCCCGGCGGCGACGGCGCTGCGGGAGGTCGCGGGCAAGCTGGGCGGCCGGCAGCGCGGCCTGGCGGGCATGTCGCTGGGGATCACCCCGCGCAACAAGTTCTGAGCGCGTGCGGGCGTGGACGCGTGAGCGCGTAGGACCGTGAACCGGACGCGGGGAAACGTATACGGGTCAGGGGCGGTCGCCACATCCATGGCGACCGCCCCTGACCCGTACGGGGCCGAGCCTACGAAGCGCTCGTGGGGCGTGCTACGCGTCGTGCGCGTACGACCTGATGTCGGCGATCGCGGAGAAGGCGAGCCCGTACGCGCTCATCCCGCGCCCGTAGGCCCCCAGGTGCACCCCGTTCCCCGGTGACCCCGCCAGCACCCAGCCGAACTCCGACTCCCGGTAGTGGAAGTGCGTCGGCTTCCCGTCGACCGGCAGCGACAGCGACGACCAGGCCGGCCCGTCCAGCTGGTCGGCCAGCTCGAACGCGGCCTCCGTCTGCTGCTTCAGCCAGTCGTCACGCAGGGCGTGGTCCAGCTGGGCGGGCCAGGTGACGGCCAGCAGCCCCGCCCCGGCCAGCCAGGCCGCCGAGGCGGCCGTGGTCGCGTCCAGGCGGCCCCTGCCGTCGCAGTCGTCGTCCTCGGGGCCCTCGGCCACCGTGACGACCGCCGTGAACCGCTCCCTGTCGTCGCCCGAGGCGTCCGGTCTTATCGACGGCTCCTCGCCGTGGCCGGTGGATCCGTGCCGGACCGTGCCGTCGGCGGTCGCGCCGACCTGCATCAGCCAGCGCGGGCCGGTGAACGCCTCGTCCAGTCCGTACCAGGGAAATGACGCGCGCAGATAGTCGGCGACCGGCCGGCGGCCCGGCTGCGCGCCACCGGTGGTGGGTGAAGTGGTGGCGCTGTGCGCCCCCGCCCGACTCGTCGTCTCCATCTGGACGGCGCCTCCTCGATCTCGTACGCCCGGCAGCGGCCCGCCCCTGACGGGCGCCTGACTGCCGGACAGATGGAGGATAGCCACCCGCCCCCCGAGTAGTCGGGATAGGCGGCGCTCAGGTGGCGTCTGCGTCGAAAGGCGTCCTGGGGGGCTGAGCCGGCTCGTCGCTCTTCTTGAGCGGATCAGGTGTGCTCGCGGGCTTCTTGAGCAGGTCGGGCGTACCCGAGGACTTCTTGAGCAGGTCCGGCGTACCCGAACCGGAGGAGCCGCCGCCGGCCGTGGCCGCCGCGGCGGCGGCCGTCGCGGCCTCCGCGACGGCGGGTTCGCTCTCCCGGCCGTTCACCGCGTCCGCGACGTCGTTGATCTCCTGGCGCAGGTCGAAGCTGCTGCGGATCTCCTTGAGTCCGAACTCGTCGTCCTCGCTCATCAGCTGCTTGCGCACGAAGTTCTTGGGGTTGAGGTCCTCGAAGTCGAAGTCCTTGAACTCGGGCCCCAGCTCGGAGCGGATGTCCTCCTTCGCGTTCTCCGAGAAGGTGCGCACCTTCCGGATGAAGCGGGAGACGTCCTGGATCACCTTGGGCAGCTTCTCCGGACCGAAGACGAGGATCGCGAGGACCACGATCGTGACCAGCTCAAGGCCGCCGATGTCATTGAACACCTTGCTGCTCCTTGGTCGTCCTGGGGCCGAATGGGTCGAGGGTCCGGGCCGCACCACGGTACCCGCCCGAGCTGTCCGGACGGTACCTCCGGGTGACCATCCGGTGCTGGACGCGAGCCGTCGGCCGCCGCGCGACCCGGCCGCGTCAGCCACCGCCGGCCGTCGTCGGCCACCGTCAGCCGCTGTTCGCCGAACCCAGGGTCAGTGTGACGGTACGCTCCTCGCCGCCGCGCACCAGGGTGAGCTGCAGCCGGTCCCCGGGGCGGTGGGCGCGGATCTTGACGATCAGCTCCTCGCCGCCGTGCACCCGCTGGTCGTCCACCGCGGTGATGACGTCCCCGGGCCTGATCCCGGCCCGGGCGCCGGGGCCGCCGGTGGTGACGGAGGGACCGCCGTCGGCGGCCTTCGCCCCGACCTTGGCGCCGTCCCCCGCGTACTCCATGTCGAGGCTGACCCCGATCACCGGATGGGTCGCCCTGCCGGTGTTGATCAGCTCTTCGGCGACGCGTTTGCCCTGGTTGATGGGGATCGCGAAGCCCAGCCCGATCGACCCCGACTGGCCGCCGCCCAGGCCGGTGCCGTTGTCCGCGGCGCGGATGGCGCTGTTGATGCCGATGACCCGGGCCCGGGCGTCGACCAGCGGGCCGCCCGAGTTGCCGGGGTTGATCGGGGCGTCGGTCTGGAGGGCGTCGACGTAGCTGATGTCGCTGCCGTCGCCCTTCTCGCCGCCCGCGGTGATGGGGCGTTCCTTGGCGCTGATGATCCCGGAGGTCACCGTGTTGGACAGGTCGAACGGCGCCCCTATGGCCACGACCGGGTCACCGACCTGGACGTTGTCGGAGTTGCCCAGCGGGAGGGGCGTGAGCCCGGAGACGCCGGTGACCTTGACGACGGCGAGGTCGTAGCCGCTGTCCTTGCCCACGAGCTTGGCCCGCGCGGTCTCGCCGCCGCTGAACGTGACGGATATCTCGCCGCCGGAGGAGGCCGGGGAGACGACGTGGTTGTTGGTCAGGATGTGTCCCTGCCGGTCGAGGACGAAGCCCGTTCCGGTGCCCTGCTCGCCGCCGCCGCTGACATGGAGGGTGACGACGCCGGGCAGCGCGCTGGCCGCGATGCCCGCGACGCTGTCGGGTGCTCGGCCGCCCGCGTCACGTCCGGCCTGCGGGAGTTCGACGCGACTGAAACCGCCGTTGCGCTCGATGTACGCGCCGACCGCGCCACCGGCGACGCACGCGGCCATCGCGAGCACCGCCGTGACGACGAGCCCGGCCCGCCGCCGCTGGGGGCGCGGCTCGCCGTACCGGGGCCCGTACTGGGTCAGGGGCTGCCGGCCGACGGCGGCGGGGCTGCTCCACGGGTCGTACCGGAGCCATGGGGAGGGCTGGGGCTGGTGCGGTGACTGCGGCTGCCCTTGAGCCGGGGCCGGGGCGGATGCCGGGGCCGCGGCCTGAGCCGGGGCGGACGCCGGAATCTGTGTCGTGGCCGGCGCGGGCCCGGGGATCTGGCCGTGAGCCGGCCGCGGTGGCTGGACGGCGCTCTGTGCCTGCGCGGGGGGCGCGTAGGGGCCCGGGGGCTGTCCGTCGCCGTTCGGCCCGTACTGACCGGCGTACGACGGCAGCGGGGTGCCGTGCGCGGGCGTGGGGAACTGGACGGGCGGGGCGGGTGCCCAGGGACCGGGGCCGCCATAAGGCGGCGTGCTGTACTCGTCGGGCTCGTGCAACGGCCGCGGGCGCTGCCGCGCCGGTACGCCGCCCCCGTCGGCCGGGGAGTCTCCGGGCCCCGCGGTGCCCGGGCCGGAAGCCGGCGGGGCAGCGGGGATCTCGAAAGCCGGGGCCGAGGTCGAGGCCGGATCCGGAGCCGAGGTCAGGGCAGGGGCCGGGGGTTCGGACGGCGCCGGTGTCTCGGGCGGCGCTCCGGCTCCCGAGTCGGCGGCGGGCCCGGACGGTGAAGCCGAGGAGGAACGAGCCTGACGATCCGTCGCCTCTGCCGCACCCGCCGCGCCGGCCGCCGCTGCCGCGTCTTCCGGAACGCGAACGCCGGAGGAACCTGACGCGCCGTCACCGTACGGCTGAGGCCCGCCCGTTGCCATGGGATCCGTCGCGGGACGGCTCCACCACTTCGCCTTGGGTCCCGTGGGCTGCCCGTCGTCCATGCTCTCCCCGCACCTGCCGTTCCGCGCCGCACCGGGCGCCCCTGCGAGGATTCAACCAGGTTTACGAATGTCCGCGCAGGGCCCTGTTCGAACCGCCCCGTCGTCGCCGGACGCACGCCATGAACGGCCCCGCGGGGCGGAGCCCGGTCAGCGGCGGGTGGAAATCGGCAGGCCCGGCCGGGTGGGGGCGGCCATCTGCGTGGGGCTGGGCGTGACGGTGGGGCTGACCACGGACGGCGCGTCGACCTGCACGGCGGGGCCGGCCGGCTGGATCAGCGCCCCGGCCGCCGTGCCGGGTGTCAGCCCCGCCGGGACCATGGGATCGGAGAGCGGCTCGGTGCGGAAAACGCCGGGCGGGGCCGTGGCCGCCGGGCGGTCCACGGACTGCGGCGCCCGGCCGCTTCCGCTGTTCCCCCCGCCGCCGGTCTGGCGCCGGGCCGAGTCGCCGCTCACGGAGGCGGGAAGCGTGCCGGGCGCGCGCATCGGCGTCACGTTGTTGCCCGCGCCCCGGGGGAGCACATCGGCCGAGCCCAGCGGCATCGCCCCGCCGAGGGCCATCGCCGCGAACGAGACCGCGCTGGCCGCCGCGAACGCGAACCGTCGGCCGCGCCACGGCGAGCGCTCCGCTTCCTGCCGACCCACCTCGTGGATGCGGAAGCCGGAGCCACGGGGCAGCACCGCCGCGGAGGCACCGGCCGGGAGATAACCGAAACCGTCCGTCCGGACACCGAAAACGCCGTCACCGAAGCGCCCCCCGTCGAACAGACCTTTTCCGTCGTCGTCATCTCCCGGCAGGCCGCCGGGCAGCGCCTGGAGTCTCGCGAGCAGTCCGGCCGAGGGTTGCGGCGGGGCGCTCTGGGCGAACACGGATTTGAGCCGGCGCTGGGCGTCGGCCTCCGCCTTGCATTTGGCGCAGGTCGCCAGGTGGGCCAGCACGCGCTCGCGCGCGTCATGGTCCAGCTCCCCGTCCACGAGCGCGGCGAGTCGGTCCCCCAGGTGATGCTCGGCGGGGGTCGGGCTTGTGCCACTCACGCCGGCCCGACCTCCCCGGCCACGCCCACGAAGGCGCGCTGCTCGGCCCGGGCCTCGGGGGAACGGTGCTTGAGGGCCTTGCGCAGATGTGAGCGGCCGCGGTGGATCCGGCTGCGGACCGTGCCGAGCTTGACCCCGAGCGTGGCCGCGATCTCCTCGTAGGAGAGCCCCTCGATGTCGCAGAGCACCACCGCCGCCCGGAACTCGGGGGCCAGGGTGTCCAGCGCCTGCTGGACGTCCGCGTCGAAGTGCGTGTCGTGGAAGACCTGTTGGGGCGAGGGCTCGCGGCTGGGCAGCCGCTCCGCCGCGTCGTCGCCGAGCGCGTCGAACCGGATCCGCTGCTTGCGCCGGACCATGTCGAGGAACAGGTTGGTCGTGATGCGGTGCAGCCAGCCCTCGAACGTGCCGGGAGTGTAGGTCGACAGCGAACGGAAGACCCGGACGAAGACTTCCTGGGTCAGATCCTCCGCGTCGTGCTGGTTGCCCGTGAGGCGGTAGGCGAGGCGGTAGACACGTCCGCTGTGCGTGCTGACGATCTCCTCCCAGCTGGGGGGAGTCCACGCCTGCGATTCCGCATCCGATGCGAAGGTCGCGGTCACTGCGGAGTCGTCGGAGCGAGAACGGTCAGCGATGTTGGTCACGGATTTCGGCTCGCCGGCTGACCTGAGAAAGCGCCTCAGCACTCCTCCCCGATCCACAGGCGCAGCCGCACCTCCCCTATCGGCTCTGGTGGTGTCCAGTGGAGCCCCTACCATAGCCACTCCGCCCGTTAGCTCCGGATAAGAATCTTTACGCGAATTTAGGCCCGGCCACCGGCCCCGAACCCGCGCGTTCCACACCCCCTCATAACGCCTGGTCCCATCTGCGGGTTCCCGGGCCCAGCGGATACAGTCACCGTTGCGCCGACAACGGGGACAAGGAGAGGGTCATTACCGCCAACCGGCAGACGAGCTGGGCGTTCGCCGACGCCTTTGTCGCCGAGGACGAAGCACTGCGCTGGGCCCGTGACCGGGCCCGGGAGTCGGGGCTCCGCTCGGTGTCACCGGGCACCGGCGCCGCGCTGCGTCTGCTCGCTGCCGCGCTGGACGCGAAGGCGGTGGCCGAGATCGGCACGGGGACCGGCGTCTCGGGGACGTACCTGCTGCTGGGCATGCGCCCGGACGGGGTCCTGACCACGGTCGACACGGAACCTGAGCGCCAGCAGTTCGCCCGGCAGGCGTTCCGCGCGGCGGGCTTCGCCGGGAACCGTGCCCGCTTCATCCCCGGCCGCGCCCTGGACGTCCTGCCCCGGCTCGCGGACGGCGGGTACGACCTCGTCTTCTGCGACGGCGACCGGCTGGAGTGCCTCGACTATCTCGCCGAATCGCTTCGGCTGCTCAGACCCGGCGGACTCGTCTGTTTCGAGGGCATGTTCGCGGACGGCAGGACGGTGGACGGAGCGGCCCAGCCGGCGGAGGTGCTGCGGGTGCGCGAGCTGCTGCGGGCCGTACGGGAGAGCCAGGATCTGCTGCCGACGCTGCTGCCGGTGGGCGACGGCCTGCTGTGCGCGGTGCGCCGGTAAAGAACGCGCACCGGTAGCGAACGCGCACCGGTCGGCAACGGCAGCGCGGGCAGGAAGCGGCGCGGGCAGTGGCCGGAAGCGGCGCGGGGGAAAGCGGCGCGCGGGCAGCCGCCGGGAGCCGGTGGAGAGCGGTGTGCGGGCGGAGAGCGGCGCACCGGCGGGGCCTGTACGACGGAACGCTGCCCCGGTACGGAGTCTCCCGTACCGGGGCAGCGAACGGTGGTGCTGGATCCGGGGCGCCCGAGCGGACCCCCGAAGGCTGGGAGCGTCCCGCTCAGCCGACGACCTTCTTCAGCGCGTCGCCGAGTGCGTCCGCCTCGTCCGGGGTCAGCTCGACGACAAGCCGACCGCCGCCTTCGAGCGGAACGCGCATGACGATGCCCCGCCCCTCCTTGGTCACCTCGAGCGGGCCGTCGCCCGTTCGCGGCTTCATGGCCGCCATGCTCGTTCCCCTTCCTGAAACCAGCTCATCGCAGCCGGCGGCCCCATGACAGGCGCTGTGTCACCGGCATCGAACACATTGCTTCCAGCCCATTATCCCGCATGGCGGGACCCGATGACCAACATCGGTCGGCATCGCTTGAGCAACGCCCTTTCGCAAAACCACCCAATTCGGGGATCCGCCTGCGATACTTCGCCACCGCGCGTACGGAAGCGGCCGCACTTTCTTGGACGCGGGTCACATGCCCGGGCCCGCGATCTCCGCCATGCTGGGCCCGGACAGGACCGCCGGAGCCGCGAAGGGGACAGGAATCATGGCCGACACCGTGCTGTACGAGGTGACTGACGGACTCGCGACCATCACGATCAACCGGCCCGACGCCATGAACGCGCTGAACGTCGCCGCCAAGGTGGCGCTCCGGGACGCGCTGCTCGCGGCGTCGGCCGACCCCGGTGTACGGAGCGTGCTGCTGACCGGCGCGGGCGAGCGGGCGTTCTGCGTGGGCCAGGACCTCAGGGAGCACACGGCGCTGCTCGCGGCGGAGCGGGAGACCGGTACGAGCACCACGATGAGCACGGTGCGCGAGCACTACAACCCGATCGTGCGGGCGATCGCGGAGATGCCCAAGCCGGTGGTGGCGGGGGTCAACGGCGTCGCGGCGGGGGCGGGCCTCGGCTTCGCCCTCGCCGCGGACTTCCGGGTGGTGGCGGAGACGGCGACGTTCAACACCTCGTTCGCGGGGGTGGCGCTGACCGCGGACTCCGGCGTCTCCTGGACCCTCCCCCGCCTGATCGGCCACGGCCGGGCCGCGGACCTGCTGATGTTCCCGCGCTCCGTGACCGCCGCCGAGGCGCACGGCTGGGGCATGGTGAACCGTCTGGTCCCGCCCGCGGCCCTGCGCGCCGAGGCCACCGCGACCGCCCGCGCCCTGGCCGGGGGCCCGACGTCGGCGTACGCCGCGATCAAGGAGTCGCTGGCGTACGGGGCCGGTCACCCGCTCGCGGCGACGCTGGAGAAGGAGGACGAACTCCAGACGTCGGCGGGCGGGTCGGAGGACCACCGGATCGCGGTCCAGGCGTTCCTGGCGAAGGAGAAGCCGCGGTTCGTGGGCCGCTGAGCCCGTCCCCGCGGGCTCCTGACCGCGCGTACGGACCGACCCCGGCCGGCGGAGGCGCGCCGCTCGCCGCGCCGTCCGCCGGGGGGCGTGGCCACGCGGGGCCCCACACCCGCTACGCCGCGCACTCCGCCCGCGCCACGCACCCCGCCAGGTGGTCGTTCACCAGCCCGCACGCCTGCATCAGCGCGTAGGCCGTCGTCGGCCCCACGAACCGCACGCCCCGCCCCTTCAGCGCCTTCGCCAGCGCCGTCGACTCGTCCGTCACCGCCGGCACGTCCCCCACCGTCCGCGGCGCCGGCCGGCCCGCCGGGTCCGGGGCGTACGACCAGATCAGCGCGTCCAGCCCGCCCTCCGGCCACTGGGCCAGGATCCGCGCGTTCGCCAGGGTCGCGTCGACCTTGGCGCGGTTGCGGATGATGCCCGGGTCCGCCAGCAGCCGCTCCCGGTCCGCGTCGGTGAACTCGGCCACGGACGCGATCTTGAACGAGTCGAACGCCCGGCGGAAGCCCTCACGCCTGCGCAGGATCGTGATCCAGGACAGCCCCGACTGGAACGCCTCCAGACTGAGCCGTTCGAACAGGGCGTCGTCCCCGTGGACCGGACGGCCCCACTCGGAGTCGTGGTACTCCAGGTAGTCCTCGGCGGACAGGCCCCACGGGCAGCGCAGCCGCCCGTCCGGCCCCGGAAGAGCGCTGCCCCCGGTCACCGGTCGGTCTCCTCTCCCGGCTTCTTGAACAGGTCCGCGGACGAGACCGCCGTCGCCTGCGCCCCCGCCAGTGCCGCCTCCAGCTCCGCGATCCGCGCGTCCCGCTCCGCGAGCTCCGCGCCGAGCCGGCCGAGCACGTCGTCCACGTCCGCCATCCGGTAGCCGCGCGCGCCCACCGGCAGCCGGAGCGCCTCCACGTCGGCGCGGCCCAGCGGGCGGTTCAGGGGCAGGGGATCCACCAGTTGCTCGGGAGCGGTCTCCGGCAGGACCGCGCGGTCGCCGCCGCCCACGACCGCCAACGTGACCGCGGCGACCACCACGACCATCGCGATGAGCAAGAACAAGAACACGAGTTTCTCCCCTGGCAGGAAAACGTCCTGTGCCGATCGTGCCATGCGCCACCGACAGCCCCGGCCGCGCCGAGGGGCGGACGGGGCGGCTCCGCAATGGCTCGTCTAGGGTCGCAGCCGGACGGAACACGAGGAGGACACAGGGCATGCGCGGCGGGACACTGCGGCTGGGACGGCGGGAATTCGGGGCGCACGAGCCGGTGATCATGGCGATCGTCAACCGGACCCCTGATTCGTTCTACGACCAGGGCGCGACCTTCCGCGACGAACCGGCCCTCGAACGCGTCGAGCGCGCGGTGGCGGAGGGCGCCGCGATCATCGACGTGGGGGGCGTGAAGGCGGGGCCGGGCGAGGAGGTCTCGGCCGCCGAGGAGGCGCGCCGCACGGTCGGTTTCGTCGCCGAGGTCCGCCGCCGCCACCCGGACGTGGTCATCAGCGTGGACACCTGGCGGCACGACGTCGGCGAGGCGGTCTGCGAGGCGGGTGCCGACCTGCTCAACGACGCCTGGGGCGGGGTGGACCCGCGCCTCGCGGAGGTCGCCGCCCGGTACGGCGCGGGCCTGGTCTGCACGCACGCGGGCGGCGCCGAGCCGAGGACCCGGCCGCACCGCGTCTCCTACGACGACGTGATGGCGGACATCCTGCGCGTCACGCTCTCCCTCGCCGAGCGCGCCCTCGCCCTGGGGGTGCGCCGGGACGGGATCATGATCGACCCCGGTCATGACTTCGGCAAGAACACCCGCCACTCGCTGGAGGCGACCCGCAGGCTGGACGAGATGGCCGAAACCGGCTGGCCGGTGCTCGTCTCGCTGTCCAACAAGGACTTCGTCGGCGAGACGCTCGACAAGCCGGTCAAGGAACGCCTGCTCGGCACGCTGGCGACGACGGCGGTCTCGGCCTGGCTGGGCGCCCGCGTCTACCGGGTCCACGAGGTGGCCGAGACCAGGCAGGTGCTGGACATGGTCGCCACGATCGCGGGACACCGTGACCCGTCGGTGGCGCGCCGCGGCCTCGCCTGAGTCACGCGAGGTCCGAGCCCGAGTACCCCGACGGCCTCGCGGGGGCGCACCACCCCGCCGGCCCGCCGGCCGTCCGTCTACCCGTCGTGCCCCGTCTCCTTCGTCACGAGCGCGACCGCCTCGTCCACGTCGTCCGTGACGTGGAACAGCAGCAGGTCCTTCTCCGACGCCTTGCCCTGGGCCACCACCGTGTTCCGCAGCCACTCCACGAGGCCTCCCCAGTACTCCGTACCGAAGAGCACGATCGGGAAGCGGGTGACCTTGCGGGTCTGCACCAGCGTGAGCGCCTCGAACAGCTCGTCCAGGGTGCCCAGCCCGCCGGGCAGGACCACGAACCCCTGGGCGTACTTCACGAACATCGTCTTGCGGACGAAGAAGTAACGGAAGTTGACGCCGATGTCGACGTGCGGGTTGAGCCCCTGCTCGAAGGGCAGCTCGATGCCGAGGCCCACGGAGATGCCGTCCGCCTCCCGCGCCCCTCTGTTCGCTGCCTCCATCGCACCCGGTCCACCGCCCGTGATCACCGCGAACCCGGCCTCGACCAGTGCCCGGCCGATACGGGTTCCGGCGTCGTACTCCGACGAGCCCACCGGGGTGCGCGCCGAGCCGAAGACACTGATGGCACTGGGCAGTTCGGCGAGGGCGCCGAAGCCCTCGACGAACTCCGACTGGATGCGCATCACCCGCCAGGGATCGGTGTGCACCCACTCCGAGTCGCCCTCGGTGTCCAGCAGCCGCTGATCGGTCGTACCGGGCTGGATCTGCTCCCTGCGGCGGATCACCGGTCCGAGCCTTCGTTCCGCCGGCTTGCGCTCTCCGTCAGGCACGCCCATGACCTGCTCCCTCCGCTGCTGTGCGTCGTTCCCGGCAAGCGTAGGCGCACGGAGATGACGCCCGGCGGAATTTCCGAGGTCGTCCCGGGGCGAAGGATCCCTCAGCCGGTGAGCCAGTCGCGCAGCCGCGCCTCGCAGTGCCGGATCCGCTCCACTGCCACCCGCTCGTCGCGCTTGTGGGCGAGCAGGGGATTCCCCGGCCCGTAGTTGACCGCGGGCACGCCGAGCGCGCCGAACCGGGCGACGTCCGTCCAGCCGAACTTCGGCCGCGCCGTACCGCCCACGGCCGCCATGAACGCCGCCGCCGCGGGGTGCGAGAGCCCCGGCAGCGCCGCGCCGGCGTGGTCGTCCACGACGAACTCGTCGACCCCGCAGTCCGCGAAGACCTCCCGTACGTGCGCGAGCGCCTCCTCCTCGCCGAGGTCGGGGGCGTAGCGGTAGTTCACGACGACCGTGCACGTGTCGGGGATCACGTTCGTGGCGACACCGCCCTCGATGCCGACGGCGTTGAGGCCCTCGTGGTACTCCAGCCCGTCGATCACCGGCCGCCGGGGCTCGTAGGCGGCGAGCCTCGCCAGGATCGGAGCCGCGGCGTGGACGGCGTTGGCCCCCATCCAGGAGCGCGCGGAGTGGGCCCGCTCCCCCGTCGTCCGCAGGTGGACGCGCAGCGTGCCCTGGCAGCCGCCCTCGACCTCGCCGTCGGACGGCTCCAGCAGCACGGCGAAGTCGCCTTCCAGCCATTCCGGCCGGGCCTCCGCCACATGCCCGAGCCCGTTCAGGTGCGCGGCGACCTCTTCGTTGTCGTAGAAGACGAACGTCAGGTCGCGGTTGGGCTGGGGAACCGTCGCGGCGATCCGCAGCTGCACGGCCACCCCCGACTTCATGTCGCTCGTGCCGCAGCCCCACAGCACCCCGTCCTCGTCCAGCCGTGAGGGCACGTTCCCGGCGATGGGGACGGTGTCGATGTGCCCGGCCAGGACGACCCGCTCGGCACGGCCCAGGCCGGTCCGGGCCACCACGTTGTTGCCGTACCGGTCGACGGTGAGGTGGGGCAGCGCCCGCAGCGCCTGTTCGATCGCGTCCGCGAGCGGCTTCTCCGCACCGCTGACCGAGGGGAAATCGACCAGGCTCGCGGTGAGCGCGGGGCCGTCCTGCGTGAGGTCAAGAAGGGTCTCAGACATGCTCGTGACCTTAAACGAGCGGACCGCGCGCCCGCTCACGCGTCCGCCCCGCCACCCGTGCGCGCGGGTGTCCGGAGATCGGCCGTGGGGGTCTTCCGTCTCCAGTACGGTGAGCGCGTGTCCGAGACCGCCTCCCCCCGCCGCCGTGGCGGCAGACTTCTCCGTACGGGGGGCGCGTTGGTCGTCCTCCTGGCCGTGGCCGCTTATGTGACGGTGACGTATCTGACCAGCCAGGAGGGCATACCCCGGTGCGTGGTCCGGGCCACGGACCCTCCGGACGGCAAGGGCCGCTCGTACGAGATGACCCCCGAGCAGGCCGCGAACGCCGCGACGATCTCCGCCGTCGGCACCACCCGCGGCATGCCGGAGCGCGCCGTCACGATCGCGCTGGCCACCGCGATACAGGAGTCGGCGCTGCGCAACCTGGCCCACGGCGACCGGGATTCGCTCGGACTGTTCCAGCAGCGCCCCTCGAAGGGGTGGGGCACGCCCGCGCAGATCCAGGACCCCGTCTACGCGGCCAACGAGTTCTACGAGCATCTCGCCGAGGTCCGCGACTACGCCCGGCTGCCGCTCACGGAGGCGGCACAGCGCGTGCAGCGCAGCGGCTTCCCGGACGCGTACGCCAAGCACGAGCCGGACGCCGCCCTGCTGGCCGCGTCCCTCACCGGCCGGTCCGCCGCCTCGCTGACCTGCTCGGCGCCGGACGGGCGGCCCGGCGACCCGGCGAAGGTCCGGGCGGAGCTGGTGCGCGCGTTCGGTTCCGACGTGCTGCCGGGCGGTGCCGCGGCCGCGGTGACGTCCTCGGCCGGGGATGTGATCGCCGTACCCGTACGGGAGGTGGCCGACGGCTCGGGCGGTGTCTCGGAGGACGGCACCGACACCGGCCGGACCGGCGACCCGTCCGGTGTCGAGGCCATGAGCGAGCTCTCTGTCGGCGCCCGGGCCGGAGCCGGTGACAAGCGCGCGGAGGGGGCCGGGGACGGCACGCGGGCCCGGCGCGGCTGGGAACTGGCGCAGTGGGCCGTGGCGCACTCCTTCGCCCTGCGGATCGACGAGGTCTCCTACGCGGACCGGTTCTGGCGCGCGGAGGAGTCGTACAGGGGCTGGCAGCGCAAGGGCGGCCAGGGACCGGCGGGGTCGAGCGGTGCGTCGAGGGGGGCGTCGAGCGTGTCGGACGCATCGAGCGCGTCGAACACGTCGGCGGCTGCCGGCTCGGCGGCTTCCGGTACGGCGGCTTCCGGTATGGAAGAGGTCCGGATCCGTACCGCACGTTAGTTCGGCGCATCGCCCGCGGCGGTGCACCTGCGGCGCACGACACGTTTTTACCGCGGCCCGCCGCAACCTCCGCCGCCCCTCGGCGGGTTGAGCCAGTACGTCGTCCCGGCCGGTGCCTCCACCGGACCGGTCGCCGGACACGACGCGCTGTCCTCTCATTCCCGCTTGATTCCTCCGAAGGAGCACGATGTCCCTCTCTCTCACCCGCCGGATCGCCCGCACCGCGCTGATCGTCGCGGCGGGCGCCGCCCCCGTCCTCGGCGCGGCCGGCGCCGCGCACGCGGCGGCTCTCCCGGAGTCCACCGGCCTGGGCGCGGTCAGCGCGCTCGACGGCTCCACCCTGGGCGACACCGTCGGCAAGACCGCGGGCAGCGCCGGTGAGGCGCTGGGCGGGGCCACCACCGAGGCCGGCAAGACCACCGGGCAGGTCGGCGCGCTCGGCGGCGGGCTGTCCACCGGCGGGCTGTCGACCGACAAGCTGCCGATCGGCTGACGGACGGGTCCGCGCCGTACCCGTCCTGTCCGGTCCGCGCGGCTGCCGGCAACACAGGACACAAGAAGCACAGGGCACAGGGCCCAGGAAGGGGAGGGGTCCGGAGAGTGCGCACTCCCCGGACCCCTCCCTCGTGTCCCTCATGTGGGGACAGGTCCTACCCCAGTCGCTTGACCGCCGCGTCGATCCGCTCGTCGGTCGCCGTCAGCGCCACTCGTACGTGCCGCTCCCCGGCCACCCCGTAGAAGTCGCCCGGCGCCACGAGGATCCCCAGCTCCGCGAGGTGCGCGACGGTGTCCCAGCAGGGCTCGTCCCGCGTCGACCACAGGTACAGGCTCGCCTCGCTGTGGTCGACGCGGAACCCGTGCGCCTCCAGCGCCGCCCTCAGGGCGGTGCGCCGCGCCGCGTACCGCTCCCGCTGCTCCTGTACGTGGCGGTCGTCGCCGAGCGCCGCGACCGTCGCCGCCTGCACGGGCGCCGGGGTCATCATCCCGCCGTGCTTGCGGATCTGGAGCAGCTCGCCGAGGACGGCCGGGTCGCCCGCCAGGAAGGCCGCGCGGTACCCGGCCAGGTTGGACCGCTTGGAGAGCGAGTGGACGGCCACCAGACCGTCGTACGTACCGCCGCAGACCTCCGGGTGCAGCACGGACACCGGGTCGGCCTCCCAGCCCAGCTCCAGGTAGCACTCGTCGCTGAAAACCAGCACCCCGTGCCGGCGCGCCCACGCCACGATCCGCGTCAGCTCGTCCTGGGACAGCACCCGCCCGGTCGGGTTGGACGGCGAGTTCAGCCACAGGAGCCGCAGGCCGGCCGGGTCCAGCTCCGTAGGATCGTCGTAGACGACGGGCTCGGCGCCGCAGAGCCGCGCCCCCACCTCGTACGTCGGGTAGGCGAGCCGCGGGTACGCGACCCGGTCGCCCGGGCCGAGGCCGAGCTGGGTGGGCAGCCAGGCGACCAGTTCCTTGGAACCGACGACCGGCAGGACGTGCCTGTGCGTCACTCCGCGCGCGCCGAGCCGCCGCTCCACCCAGCCGGTGAGCGCGTCGCGCAGCGCGACCGTCCCCCACACCGTCGGATATCCGGGCGAGTCGGCCGCCGCCACCAGCGCCCGCCGGATCAGCTCCGGCACCGGGTCCACGGGGGTACCGACGGACAGGTCCACTATGCCGTCGGGGTGGGCCGCGGCCGTCGCTTTGTAAGGCTCGAGCTTGTCCCAGGGAAAGACCGGAAGGCGCGAGGAGACTGCGGCTGCGGACACGGGTGCTCACTCTTTCTCGTGCGGATTCGCTCGTACGTACCGGTGCGTACATACGAAACACCCCGGTCCCGCACAGCGCGAGCCGTACGGGACCGGGCGGGGCGGCACTGTCAGCCGTTCTGGGGCGGCAGTGCGGCGATGAAGGGGTGGTCACGCTCGATCAGGCCGAGCTTGGAAGCACCACCGGGCGAACCGAGCTCGTCGAAGAACTCGACGTTCGCCTTGTAGTAGTCCTTCCACTCCTCCGGGGTGTCGTCCTCGTAGAAGATCGCCTCGACCGGGCAGACCGGCTCACAGGCTCCACAGTCGACGCATTCGTCCGGGTGGATGTACAAGGACCGGGAGCCCTCGTAGATGCAGTCGACCGGGCACTCCTCGATGCACGCCTTGTCCTTGACGTCGACACAAGGCTGCGCGATGACGTAGGTCACGCTGTCGTTCCTCCTCCATAGGGCGCGGCGGGCCGATCTGCGGCTCCGTCCACAGGCGCGCGGGAGCGCGGCGTCGTCGATGCCCACATCTAGTATCTCCGTTCTTGAGCGGGATCCGAACAGGAGGGGCGTGCGGAGCCGTGGAATTCACTGCCGGCGGACGGTTCGAGGTCCGAATCACACCGTCTGACGTGGGAAAACGTGTATCGGTCCGGCGGCTTACGGGCGGCGTGGCGGGCGCGGAGAAGTTCACCGACACGGTCGGCGTTCTCACATCCTGGGACGCCGGTGTGCTGCTGATCACGCGGCGGACCGGGGAGAGCGTGCGGGTGCCGGAGTCGTCGCTGGTCGCGGGCAAGGTCGTGCCCGCGGCACCGGCCAGGCGGCGCGGTCCCGCGGCGACCTTCGAGGAGCTGGCCCGGGCGGGCGCGCGGGCCTGGCAGCCGGTGGAGAGCGAACGGCTGGGGTCGTGGGAGCTACGCGCCGCGGCGGAGGCGGGGCCCGCCGGGCGGCGGGAAGAGGGGCCGGGCGACGCACGTCCCGCGGGGGTGGCGGTCGGGCGACGGGTGGGCTTCACCCGGCGGGCGAATTCGGTGCTGGCCGTCGGAGAGCCCGGCGTGGAACTGGACGAGGCGCTGGCACGGGTGCGGCGGTGGTACGAGGAGCGGGGCCTGCCCGCGTATATCCAGGCGGCGACCGGGGCGGAGGGCACCCAGGAACGGCTGTGCGCGGAGTTGGAGCGGCGCGGCTGGCGCGCGGAGGTGACGGCGGAGGTGCGGATCGCCGCGCTCGCGCCGCTCGCGGACCGGGACGTGGACGTCTCGGGCGTACGGCTGGACCGGAGCTGTGACGAGGCGTGGCTGCGGCGCTACCAGCGGCTCAGCAC
The DNA here is from genome assembly GCF_052983195.1 of Streptomyces hebeiensis. NCBI lineage: Bacteria > Bacillati > Actinomycetota > Actinomycetes > Kitasatosporales > Streptomycetaceae > Streptomyces > Streptomyces hebeiensis. The sequence continues at coordinate 5,284,118 of NZ_CM129812.1, read as the reverse complement.
GGCCGGGGCATCGGCGGCGCCCGCCCATGTGCTGCACGTGCTGGGCAGCGGCCCCTCGGTGTGGTTCGCGACCGTGCCGGGGGGCGGTGGCGGGAGCGGCGTCGGTCCCGTACCCGGGGAAGGCGGCGGGCCCGGCGGACGGCCCGCACCGTCGCCCACGCCCGCGGCGATCGGCCGGTGCGTGGTGGACGGACGCTGGGCGGGCTTCATGGCCGTGGAGGTCGACCCGGCCCGCCGCCGGGAGGGCCTGGCCACCGCCGTGATGACCGCTCTGGCCCGCCGTGCGCTGGACGAGGGCGCGTCGGCCGCCTGGCTCCAGGTCGAGTCCGACAACGACGCGGCGCGGGCACTGTACGAGGGCATGGGATTCACGGTCCACCACCGCTACCACCACTTCCGCGCGCCGTGAGCGGGTACGGGGCACCTATGTCACCCATGTCCCCCGGGGATCCCGGCCGCGCCGAGCGGCGCCGGCGCTTCGCCGAGGAGGCCCGCGCGGAGCGGCCCGACCTGGCGACGCTGTGCCTGCTCGTGGCGGCGGAGGCGGACCCGGCCCGCGGCGAGGCCGGACTCGACGCGGCCCAGGCGGAGCTGGACCGGCTGGCCGGTGAACTCCCCTTCGGCCTCACGGAGCCGCGCGCGTGGGCCCGCGCGCTGGCGGATCTGCTGGGCACCCGGTACGGCTTCCACGGCACGCCGGGCGACTACCGGCTGCTGGAGTCCTCGCTGCTGCCCGAGGTGCTGCGGCGCGGGCGCGGGCTGCCGATCCTGCTCTCGGTGGTGTGGATCGAGGTGGCCCGGCGGGCGGGCGCGCCGGTGTACGGGGTGGCCCTGCCGGGCCACTTCGTCGTGGGCTTCGGAGCGCCGGACGAGCGGGTGCTCGCCGACCCCTTCGCCGGTGGCGGCACGCTGACGGAGGCCGACGCCGCGCGGCTGGTCGGCGGCGTGACGGGGGCGGCCCTCGAACCCTCGATGCTGGTCCCGGCCGACCCGCTGGAGACGGTCCTGCGCGTCCTGAACAACATCCGCGCCTGGGCCGCGACGCGCCCTGAGCGCAGCGACGTCTCGCTGTGGGCGGTGGAACTGTCCCTGCTCCTGCCGGCCCACCCGGCGCGACTGCGCTACGAGCGCGCCCAGGTGCTGGTGCGGCGCGGCGAGTTCCTGCTCGGAGCGGCCGAGATGGAGGAGTACGCGCGGGTGGTGGAGGCGGTGGAGCCGACGACGGCGGAGTCGATCCGCACCCGCGCACGGGCGGCCCGGGCACGACTGAACTGAGCGGGCGGCCCCTTTTTTTAGGGCTCGGTTCACCTCCGGGGCGCTTTATGCCCCTGTCGACGGTCGACCGTGCTCGGCTCCTCGTTCCTCGGAGCCTGCGCGCGCTCTCCCTTTCGACAGCGGCGCGCCCCTTCGGCTCACTCGCCGGCGGACGTGCCTGACCGGAACGTCACGGGCGCCCGGGAAGCGGACGTGCCCGGCCCGGGCGTAGCACGTACCCCCGGGCGGGAGGGGTGGGGTCGTAGGAGGTGCGTGTCCGGACACTGAAGCGTGATCTGTGACGCGCGACGTACGCCCGAGTCCATACGTACGCGTCCTGCGCGTCCTACGGGCGCCTGGGGGTGTCCCCCAGAAAGCACAGCATGCCGTCCGGACATGTACCTCCGGAGGCCCCGCCCCGGCACCACCCACCGGGCCCCGTACTCCGGCGGGAACCGGGACACGCAGCCGCCGGCAGGCGATCAGCTCGGGTCGAGATCGATCACCTGCGTGCGCTCCTCGGGCGTCGTGCCGCGCAGCGCCTGCCGCATCGCCGCCGCCACGTCGGCCGAGGAGACCGGGTGCTGCTTGCCGTCGGCCCTCGTGATCGTGATGCCGTCGAAGACGCCTTCCAGCAGCTGGTCGATCGCGTCCCTGTCGTAGACGTCGACCAGCTTCCCGTCGACCGCCTTCATCGAGAGGATCTTGGGCAACGACTTCGCCGGGCCGAACTGGATCTGCTTGTCGCCCGCCTTGATCGTGATCAGGCCGGACATGGCCGGCTCGGCGAACTCCTTCATCGCCCGGTCGAGTTCGGCCTGGCTGACCGTCGGCTCCCGGGTGGTGGAGGGCAGTTCGACGTTCTCCGTCCGCCCGGTCTGGACCTGGGCCCGGTAGGCGTCCCGTACGGAGATGATCGAGTGGTTGACGTCCAGCGCCTTGCCCGCCTTGCCGGGGACCGCGACGGCCCTGCCGGGTTCGAACTTGATCGTTCCCTCGGCGGCCGTGCCCGACGTGCCCGCCAGGTCGGTCAGCGCCACGCTCAGCTTCTCCTCGTCCACGGGGATCACCGGCTCGGCGACCCGGGCGCCGCCGAAGAGCGAGCCGACCACCGAGACGGGGTTGTAGTCGCTGCCGGCCGCGGCCCGGACGGTCGCCTGGCTGTCCAGCCGCAGGCCGGCCTTGTCCGGGGAGAGCTCCTGGGTCTTGCCGTCGACGGTGAGCCGCAGCGGCGCGGCGGCGCGCTTGCCGAGGGCGGAGTCCAGCTTGATGACCGCCTCGTCGCGGGTGCCGCCACCGATGTCGACCCCCAGGACGGTGGTTCCCTTGGGGACGTCGGAGTGGTTCATCAGCAGACCGGCCCCGTAGACACCGCCCGCGGCCACGACGACGGCCACGCCGAGCAGCATCAGTTTGGAGCGGCCCTTCTTGGCGGGCTTGGCGGGCTTGGCGGAAGCCGCGGGGGCGGGGCCGGCCGGCGGCTCGCCCTCGACCGGGCCCGGCCGGTCCGGTTCGGAGAACCCGTCGCCCTGGCCCGGTCCCTCGATTCCGCTGGGGTGGGCGGACGGCCCGGCCTGCGGCGTACCGCCCGGCTGGACCGGGCCCGGGAAGGGCGAGCGGTGCTCCGGCGGCACCACGGGGATGCCGCTGCTGAGCGTGGCGCCGGAGACATGACCGCCGGGCTCGGGCGCGGGCGGCTGCGGGGTCAGTTCGGCGGTGTCGTCGGACAGCCCCCGGCCACCGCCCTCGGCGGGCGGGACCATCGGTGACAGCGACGGGGTCCCCAGCGGCGGGGTGGCCGACGGGGGCGCGCCCAGCGAGGAGTCACCGGCGGCCGGTCCCGTGGTCGGGCCGTTGGGGGCGCCCGACGCGCCGGGCGTGCGGATGCCGAGCGGCGGGGTGGTCGGGCCACCGGACGGGAATCCGTTGGTTCCCGTCGAGGTCCCGGCGCCGGCGGCGAGGCCGGCGAGCGAGCCGTCACCGGCCGACGGCCGCGTGCCGTCCGCGTAATACGGGGACTGGCCGTGCTGGTCGCCCGGAGCGGTCGCCGGGGCGGCGGCACCCGCGATGGCGGCGGCGCCCGTGCCGGAGCCCGTCCGGCCCTGCTGGGCGGCCTTGCGGGGCGCGAACCAGTCGCTCGTCGGTTTCTCCCCCGCCGGCTTCGGCTCCTCCGCCGCCTCGGCGGGCCGCTGCGCCTCCGCGGGCGCCTGGGCGGCCTTGGCGGGCTCGGGACGCGGAACGCTTCCCGTGCGCTCCGCCGTACGGGTGGCCGTTCCCTCGCCCCGGGCGTCCACATCACTCATGGGCGTACGCATCACGACGGGCGGGATCGGCCGCGAACCCGGGATGTTGATCCGGATCCGCGTGGTCAGCGTGGTTTCCGTTCTGGGCTGGTCCGCCGGTGGCGCGGGCTCCGCGTCGGCCTCCTCCTGGGCGTCCTGCTGGGGGTGCAGCGAAGGGTACTGGCGGGATCCGTACGGCGGTGTGCCCGACGGGTACGCGGCTCCGCCGCGCCCCTGGGGCCCGGAGGACGAACTGTCAGTTTCACGACTCAAGGCAGGTTCTCCCGGTTGGCTCCGCCGCCCGTTCTTACTGGTACTCAACTGTTCAGGTCCCCCCTGCCGAAGGCGAGGGGATGGCCCGGAGCGCGCACCACCATACTGGCCTCGGCGGGCACGCACCTGACGACCGAGTGAGCGTCACCCCGGCACACCGTCCTGACAGGGCCGATTCGGCGGCCGCCGAGCGCGCTTCACTCCTCAAGTCGGCCGGGTTTCGAACCCGGTTGCGGCAACCGCCACATGGTGGCGCAGATCACAGCCATGGCCATGCCGCCCAGCAGGTAGGCGAGCGGTCCGAGGCCGGCGGAGAAGACGACGTCCCCCTCCGGGCGGCCCATGCTCAGACCGATGGCGGCGACCAGCCAGCCGACGCCGGGCGCCGCGACCCCGAGTTGGGTGCCGGTGGCGTACCGGCCGCCGTAGAAGAGGCCGGTGGTGGCGAGCAGCGCGAGCAGCAAGCCGCCCGGGAACCAGCCGCTTTGGACGAGCGAACCGGCTGTGCCGACCAGGGCGCCGAGCACGGCCAGGCCGAGGTATGCGGCAATTCGCCCGGGTCTGGGCGGAGATGTCAACCAGGAGCCCGGTTCCGGCGGCCCCTGCCTCGGCGGCCGCTGCCGCGCGCTCACGCGTCCACCCCCGCGAAGAGGTCGCTCTCGCGTTCGCCGGCGGGCGCCCCGGAGCGGCCGTGGACCAACTCGTAGAACTCGGTGGCGAAGATCGGCTGCCCCAGGTTGTTGGAGAGCGCGAAGAAGGGCCCGTCCACGGCGATCTGGGTGGCGTGCGCGCGCATCGCGGCGGCCTTGCGCTCGGCGTACGGCGTCCCGTCGACCGCCGCGGTGATCTCGGAGTCGGCGACCACACCCGGGATGTCGTCGAGCGCGGCGACGCCGGGAAAGGGCGCGCCCGCCGCGCGCAGCCGCTCGAAACCCTCCTCCGCGACCGTGCGCGGCACCCGGTTCCAGTAGATCTTCGAGATCGTGTGCGGGCCTGAAGAATTAGGCCGAAAATCGACGGTACCGGCAAGCCCCGCGGCCCGCATGGCGACCCTGTGGGCCTGAATGTGGTCGGGGTGGCCGTACCCGCCCCCCGGGTCGTACGTCACCAGCACCTGCGGCCGGACCTCCCGGATCACATCCACCAGGTGACCTGCGGCTTCGTCCAGATCGGCGGACCAGAAGGCACCCGCGCGGCTGTTCTGCTCCAGTCCCATCATCCCGGAGTCGCGGTACCGGCCGGGTCCGCCCAGGAAACGGTGGTCGGTGACGCCCAGCTCCCGCATGGCGGCGGCGAGTTCGCGAATGCGATGAGGGCCGAGGGTGTCCTCGCGATCGGCCGCCAGATGGGCGAGCCCGGGCGGGATGATCTCGCCCTCCTCGCCAAGCGTGCAGGTCACGAGCGTGACCAGGGCGCCCTCGGCCACGTACTTGGCCATGGTGGCGCCGTTGTTGATCGACTCGTCGTCCGGGTGCGCGTGCACCAGCAGCAGACGGCGGGCGGGGAGATCGGTCATGGGGACAGCCTACGAGGCGGCACGAAAGGGACGTGCGCGAGACCGAGGTCTCGTCCGGCGCGAGGTCCTGTCCGGCGGACCGCCGGGGCGCACGGCGGACCGTCGCACGAGACCTCGGCCAGTGCGGTCACTGGCCGAGGTCGCCGGGCACACGATCGCTGCTCGTACGGGCGCCGGTCGCCGGTCGTACGGCGCCGGGCTCGGTGGCCGGACATCCGGGATCCGCGCGATCACCGGCGTCGGGGACCCGCCTCGAAGAGCCGAAGCCGAGGGCCTCGAGGACGGGGTGAGAGATGAGGGATGGGGGATGGGGGATGGGGAATCGAGGGGATGGCGGTCGGCGGGGGCGAGTGGGGGATGAAAGGGCTTGGGCTGGGATGGGTGGGATGGGTGGGACCAGTTCGGTTCGGCCGTCGCGGCGGTCAGGGCCGGAGCGCGCGTGCCGGGCGTCGCGACGGGGCGAACGGTGCCCGGAGGGGCGCTAGAACTTGATCCCGCCGATCATCCCGGCCACGTTCGTGGTCAGTTCACTGATCGTGGGAGCGATGGAGGAACTGGCGATGTAGAACCCGAGCAGCATGCAGACCACCGCGTGTCCGGCCTTGAGTCCGGCTTTCCGGACCAGCAGGAAGACGATGATCGCCAGCAGCACCACCGCCGAAATCGAGAGTGCCACGGCGGTTCACCTCCGTAAATATTCGATCGGGATATCGCAGCGTGCATGTGCCGGCAGATTCCTACCCACCTAGCGCCACAGATCATAACTATCCGTACCCACGCATCGATCGGTGCATGGCAGCACAGGGGGGCGCACGAGCGCTACTTTCGGTCGTATGACCTTGAGCCAGCACGTCTCGTTTCCGCGGCAGTCGGCGAGGACCCAGCGGTTCACGCTCGGCGCCCCGCGCTCCTTCACCGTGTCCCCGGACGGAGAGCGGGTCGTCTTCCTGCGGTCCGCCGGCGGCACGGAACTGACGAACCGCCTCTGGGTGCTGGACCTGCGCGGCCCGGGCGGTTCCGCCGTCGGCGGGGGCGGCCGGGAACGGGTCGCGGCGGACCCCGCGGTGCTGCTGGGCGGCGGCGCCGAGCGGCTCACGCCCGAGGAGCGGGCCCGGCGCGAGCGCAGCCGCGAGGGGTCGGCCGGGATCGTCGGGTACGCGGTCGACAGCGCGGTCGAACTGGCCGCCTTCACCCTCTCGGGCCGGCTCTTCGCCGCGGAGCTGCGCGCCGGGACGGCCCGCCAACTGCCCGCGCGGGGGCCGGTGATCGACCCGAGACCCGCGCCGGACGGACGGCACATCGCGTACGTGTCGCGGGGCACGCTGCGGGTGATCGGCGCGGACGGCACGGGCGACCGCGAACTCGCGGGCCACGAAACGCCGCAGGAGGCCGCTGGAGGCGATGTCACCTACGGGCTGGCGGAATTCATCGCGGCCGAGGAGATGGGCCGCACACGGGGCTTCTGGTGGTCTCCTGGATCCGACAGGCTGCTGGTCGAGCGGGCGGACACGGCCCCGGTGCACCGCTGGTGGATCTCCGACCCGGCGCACCCCGACCGCGAACCGGCCTCCGTCGCCTACCCGGCCGCGGGCACCCCCAACGCGGACGTGCGGCTCTTTCTGGTCGATCTCCACGCGGGGGACGCCACGGACACCCCGGAACCCACGGCTGCCCCGGACGCGTCGTCCGTACCCGCGGACCGCCCCTCCCGCAGCCGTACGGAAGTGCTCTGGGACCGCGCCCGCTACCCCTACCTCGCCCGCGTCCACTGGTCCTCGGCCGGCGCCCCTCTGCTGCTCGTCCAGAGCCGGGACCAGCGCACCCAGCTCCACCTCGCGGTCGACACGGAGACCGGCGCCACCCGCACCGTCCACCACGACGAGGACCCGGCCTGGCTGGAGCTCTCCGCCGGGGCCCCCGCCTGGGCGGCCGACGGGCGGCTCGTCCGGCTCGCGGACGAGGGCGGCGCCCGGGTCCTGATGGTCGGTGACCGCCCGCTGACCGGAGCGCGGCTGCACCCGCGCGCCGTGCTGGACATCGGCGAGGACGACGTCCTGATCTCCGCGTCGGCGGGCGAGGAGGCCCCCGAGCCCGAGACCGGCGAGGTCCACGTGTACCGGGTCGACGAACTGGGCGTCGAGCGGCTCTCGGAAGGACCGGGGCTGCACTCGGCCGTGCGGACGGGCGCCGTGACCGTACTCGTCTCGGCACGGCCGGACGCCCCCGGCGCCTCCGTACAGGTGCTCAGGGACGGCAAGCGGATCGCCGTCATCGCCTCGTACGCCGAGCGGCCGGCGCTCACGGCGCGCGCACAGCTCACCGAGGCGGGCACGACCCGCATTCCCTGCGCCGTCCTGCTCCCCACCGGCTACCAGGAGTCGGACGGTCCGCTGCCGGTCCTGATGGACCCCTACGCCTGCCCCCACGGCCAGCGGGTGGTCGCCGCGCACAACCCGCACCTGACGTCGCAGTGGTTCGCCGACCAGGGGTTCGCGGTGATCGTCGCCGACGGCCGGGGCACCCCCGGCCGCTCCCCGGCCTGGGAGAAGGCCGTCAAGAACAACATGCTGCTCGCGCTGGACGACCAGATCGAGGCGCTCCACGACCTGGCCGGGCGGTACCCGCTGGACACCGGCCGGGTGGCGATGCGCGGCTGGTCGGGCGGCGGCTGGCTGGCCGGGCTGGCCGTCCTGCGCCGCCCCGACGTCTTCCACGCGGCCGTGGTGGGCGCCCCCGTCACCGACGTACGGCTGTACGACACGCACTACATGGAGCGCTACTACGGCCTCCCCGACGAGGCGCCCGAGGTGTACGCGGCCCACTCCCTGATCACGGACGACGGGCTCTCCTCCCCCGCCGAGCCCGCGCGGCCCATGATGCTCGTCCACGGCTTCGCCGACGACAACGTGTTCATGGCCCACACGCTCCGGCTCTCCGCGGCGCTGCTCGCGGCGGGCCGGCCGCACGAGGTGCTGCCGCTGACCGGGGTGAGCCACATGACGCCGCAGGAGGAGGTCGCGGAGAACATGCTGCTGCTCCAAGTGGACTTCCTGAAGCGTTCGCTGGGCATGTCCGGACGCACCGCGCCCTGAGAGGCGGAACAGGCGTCGGAGTCGGGCGACCGGCCGGGACCCTGGAGTCCCGGCCGGTCTACGGCACCCGCACGGCCGTACGCCGATAAGCGTGCCGCGTCCGTATATCGGTGCCGGGTCGGCCAAGTTGCGCTCGCGTTAACGACGTTGGCGGACATTACGGGTGGCCGGCCGGGTGGCCCGGCGTCCTCACGCGCCCCGTCCGGCCTCGCCCGTCCCGTACGGCTCGTCCGGCTCGTACGGCTCGTCCGGCTCCGCCGCGAAGTGGCAGGCCGACGGGTGCGCGGCGGGACCGCCCGAGGCCCGGTACGCCTCCGGCACCGCCAGTTCGGGAACCTCCCGCGCGCATCTCTCCCGCGCCTTCCAGCAGCGCGTACGGAACCGGCAGCCCGACGGCGGGTGCGCCGGGGACGGCACCTCCCCCGCCAGCGGGATCCGCGCCCGCCGCGCCCGCGCCGCGGGGTCCGGCCGCGGCACGGCGGACAGCAGCGCCCGCGTGTAGGGGTGGGTGGGGTGCTCGTAGATCTCGGTGTCCGTCCCGGTCTCGGCCAGCCGCCCCAGGTACATCACCGCGACCCGGTCCGAGATGTGCCGGACGACCGAGAGGTCGTGGGCGATGAAGACGTACGCCAGGCCGAACTCGGCCTGGAGCCGTTCCATCAGGTTGACGACCTGGGCCTGGACGGAGACGTCGAGGGCCGAGACCGGTTCGTCTGCGACGATGATCTCCGGGCGCAGCGCGAGGCCGCGGGCGATGCCGATGCGCTGGCGCTGGCCGCCGGAGAACTGGTGCGGGTAGCGGCCCGCGTAGTCGGGGTCCAGCCCGACCACCTCCAGCAGTTCGCGCACGCGGCGCCGCCGGTCGCCCTTCGGCGCGGCCTCGGGGTGGATCTCGTACGGCTCCCCGACGATGTCGCCCACGGTCATCCGCGGGTTGAGCGAGGTGTACGGGTCCTGGAACACCATCTGGATGTTCCGCCGGACCGCCTTCAGGGCCCGGCCCGAGAGCCTGGTGATGTCCTCGCCCCGGTAGCGGATCCGGCCCGCCGTGGGGCGCTCCAGGTGCACCAGCGTCCGCGCGACGGTCGACTTGCCGCAGCCGGACTCCCCCACGATCCCCAGCGTCTCGCCGGCGGCCAGCTCGAAGGAGACTCCGTCGACCGCCCGTACGGCCCCGGTCCGCTTCTTGAACAGGACTCCGCGGGTCAGTGGATAGTGCTTGACGAGGTCCCGCACTTCCAGGATCGGCTCGGCCGCCCGCTCAGCCATGGCCCACCTCCGCCCCGCCCGATGTCCCCGTCCCGCCCGGTGTCTCCCTCCAGAAGAAGCACGCGCTCGTCCGTTCCGGCGCCACCTCGAACAGGGGCGGCACCTCCGTCCCGCACACCTCCCGCGCGCGGGGACAGCGCGGGTGGAAGGCGCAGCCGGGCGGGATCCGGCGCGGGTTCGGCGGCTGCCCCTTGATGGCGTACAGTTCGCGCCCCTTGCGGTCCACGCGCGGGACGGATTCCAGCAGGCCCTCGGTGTACGGGTGGGCCGGGCGCCGGTAGAGGTCGCGCACGGGCGCGCTCTCGACGATCCGGCCCGCGTACATCACCACGATCCGGTCGGCGACGTCCGCGACGACGCCCAGGTCGTGGGTGATCAGGACGAGCCCCATGGCCAGTTCCCGGCGCAGCTCCGCCAGGAGGTCCATGACCTGGGCCTGAACGGTCACGTCCAGGGCGGTGGTCGGCTCGTCGGCGATGATCAGCGCGGGCTCCAGGGCCAGCGCCATCGCGATCATGATGCGCTGGCGCATGCCGCCGGAGAACTGGTGCGGGTAGTCCCCGGCCCGGTCCTTCGCCGCCGGGATCCCGACCCGGTCCATCAGCCGCACCGCCTCGGCCCGCGCGGCCTTGCGGGACATGCCCCGGTGCACGGTGAACATCTCGCCGAGCTGGCTGCCCACGGTGAGCACGGGATTGAGCGCGGAGAGCGCGTCCTGGAAGATCATCGCCATCTCGGCGCCCCGGATCCGGCGCCGCCGCTCCTCCTTGAGCGTCAGCAGGTCCTGGCCCCGGAACAGCACCCGGCCGGCCGTGATCCGGCCCGGCGGCGAGTCCAGGATGCCCATGACCGCCTGGGCGGTGACGGACTTGCCGGAGCCCGACTCGCCGAGGACCGCGAGGGTCTCCCCCGCGTCCACCCGGTAGCCGACGCCGCTCACGGCCGGGACGGTCCCGTCCCGGGTACGGAACTCGACGTGCAGGCCGGTCACCTCCAGCAGTGCCACGGATCACCTCAGCTTGGGGTCGAGGGCGTCGCGTACCGCGTCGCCGAGCATGATGAACGCGAGCACCGTGACCGCCAGCGCGCCGGCCGGCCAGAGCAGCATGTGCGGCGAGTTGCGGATGTACGGCGAGGCGTTGGAGATGTCGATCCCCCAGGACACGGCCGGCGGTTTGAGGCCCACCCCGAGGTAGGAGAGGGTCGCCTCCAGGGCGATGAACGTGCTCAGCGCGATGGTCGCCACGACGATCACCGGCGCGACGGCGTTCGGCAGGATGTGCCGGAGCAGCAGCCGCGTACTGGACGCACCCAGTGCCCGGGCCGCCTGGACGAAGTCGTTCTGCTTGACCCAGAGGACGGAGCCGCGGGCGATCCGGGAGAGCTGGGGCCAGGTGAGCAGCACCATGAAGCCGATGACCGGCCAGACGGTGGAGCTGGTCACCACCGACAGCAGCACGAGTCCGCCGAGCACCACGGGGATCCCGAAGAAGATGTCGGTCACCCGGGACAGGGCCGTGTCCCAGAACCCGCCGAAGAATCCGGCGAGTCCGCCGAGGACCGATCCGATGAGGGCGACGCCGAGGCTGGCGAGGACACCGACGACGACCGAGGTCCGGGCGCCGTACACCGTACGGGTGTAGACGTCGCAGCCCTGTGCCGTGAAGCCGAAGGGGTGGCCGGGCCGGGCTCCCTCCTGGGCGCGGCCGAGGTCGCAGGAGAGGGGATTGCCGCCGGCGATCAGGGACGGCCGGACGGCGATGACCACCAGGAAGACGATGACGAGCGCGGAGACCACGAAGACGGGGTCGCGGCGCAGATCGCGCCAGGCGTCCGCCCACAGTCCGCGCGGCCGCCCCGCGGGTCCGCCGCCGCCCGGCCCGGTGTCCCCGGGGGCGGTCCCCCGGGGACCGGGGGGACCCTCGGGACCGCGTTCCCGGGCGGCACCCTCGCTGATCGCGAGGTCCATCGCGCCACCGGCGCCGGTCGCCGCGACGGCTCCGTCACCGGCCGGGGGCCCGGCGCCCCCGCCGGCCCGGTCCGACCGTGCCGCCGCTCCCGCGCCGGCGCCGAAGGCGGCCCGCTCGCCGGCCCGGGGCGCGGCTCCGTCACCGGCCGGGGACACGCGCGGCTCAGGCATGGCGGATCCTCGGGTCGAGCACCGCGTACACCACGTCGACCAGCAGGTTCGCCAGCAGGAAGACGATCACGAGCACGGTCACGAACCCGACGACCGTCTGGGTGTTCTGGCGCAGGATGCCCTGGTAGAGCTGGAAGCCGACGCCGTGGATGTTGAAGATCCGCTCGGTGACGATGGCCCCGCCCATCAGCGCGCCGACATCCGTCCCGATGAAGGTGACGACCGGGATCAGCGAGTTGCGCAGCAGGTGCCGGGTGATCACCCGGTGCCGGGGCAGGCCCTTGGCGACGGCGGTACGGACGTAGTCCGCCCGCGCGTTCTCGGCGACCGAGGTGCGGGTGAGCCGGGTGACGTACGCGAGGGAGACGGAGGCCAGCACCAGCCCGGGCACGATCAGCTCGTCCAGGGGCGCGGCGGCGGAGACCGCGGGCGGGACCAGCCGCCACTCGACGCCGAGCAGGAGCTGCGCCAGCAGACCGGTCACGAAGATCGGCACGGAGACGGCCATCAGGGTCAGCAGCAGTACGGAGGTGTCGACGGGCCGGCCCCGGCGCAGGCCCGTGACGACGCCCAGGGTGATCCCGATGACGACCTCGAGGACGACCGCCACGAGTGTCAGCCGGAGGGTGACCGGGAAGGCCGTGGCCATCAGGTCGATGACCCGCTGCCCGTTGAAGGCGGTGCCGAAGTCGCCGGAGAAGACGTTCCCCATGTAGGTGAGGTACTGCCGCCACACCGGCTGGTCGAGGCCGAACTCCTGGCGCAGCCGGGCCTCGGTCGCCGGGTCGCACTGGCGCTCCCCGCACAGGCCCGCGACGGGGTCGCCCATCACATGGACCATCAGGAAGATCAGCAGGGTGGTGCCGACGAAGACGGGGATCATCTGGAGCAGCCGCCGGGTCACATACCGTCCCATGCCCGTCGCCCCCTCACCTGACGTCGATCTCGTCGAAGACCGGCACGCTGAAGGGGTTCAGTTCCACGTGGCGGATCCGGTCCGAGTACCCGGCGCTGCCGTTCTGGTACCAGAGCGGGATGGTCGCCATCGCGTCCCGTACGGCCTCCTCGGCGCGCTGGAAGGTGGCGACGGCGGTCTTCGTCCCGGTCTCCGCGTTCGCCCGGTCGACCAGGGCGTCGAACCTGCTGTCGCTCCAGCCGCCGTCGTTGGACGAGGCGCCCGTGTAGTAGAGCGGCTGGAGGAAGTTCTGGATCAGCGGGTAGTCCATCTGCCAGCCCGCCCTGAACGGGCCGGTCAGCTTGTGCCGCCCGATCTTGTTCCGGAAGTCCGCGTAGGTGCCGACGGGGCTGCCCACGCACGCGTGGTCGTCGCGCAGCACGTTGTTGACGCTGTTGCAGACGGCGTCGACCCAGTCCTTGTGGGAGCCGGTGTCGGTGTTGTAGGTGATCGTGAGCCGGCCGCCGGGGATGCCGCCGCCGTCCGAGACCATCCGCCGGGCGGCGGCGGGGTCGTACCGGCAGGCGCGGCCGCAGAGCCCGGGCCGGTAGCCGCCGGCGGCGCCGAGGACCGGGGAGGTCCAGTCGGTGGCGGGGGTGCGGGTGGAGCGGAAGATGGTCCTGGTGATCTGCTCACGGTCGATGGCCATGGACAGGCCGGTGCGGACCTTGGCCGCTCCCGGGGTGTTCCATCTCCGGTCGTAGAAGGGGAAGGCGAGCATCTGGATGATTCCGGCGGGGGTGTTGAGGTACCGGCCGTCGAGATCCTTCCGCACGTTCCTCAGCTGGGCGGCCGGAATGTCGTCGACGAGGTCGAGGTTCCCCGAGACGAGGTCGGTGTAGGCGGTGTTGTTGTCCGTGTAGACGACGAGGTCCACACCGCCGTTGCGCGCCGCGTCCCGGCCGGGATATCCCTTCCAGGCGCGCAGGGACATCTGGGCGCCCCTGGTGTATTTCTCGACGCGGTACGGTCCGTTGCCGACGGGCTTGGCCAGCCAGGCGTCGTGGTGCTCGAAGAACGCGGTGGGCAGGGGCGCGAAGGCGGCGTAGCCGAGGGTGTCCGGCCAGGTGGAGAACCGCTGGGACAGGGTGACGGAGAACGTCCGGGGGCCGGTGATCCGCAGCCCCGAGAGGGTGGTCGCGGTGGGTTCGCCCGAGGCCGGGTGGACCTTGTCGTATCCGTCGATGTACTGGAAGAAGTAGGCGTTCTTCTGGTTGTTCTTGAGGTGCGCGCCGTAGTTCCAGGCGGTCACGAAGGATTTCGCGGTGACCTTCTCACCGTCGCTGAACCGCCAGCCGTCCTTGACGGTGACGGTGTAGTGCGTGGAGTCGGTGGTCTCGATCTTCTCGGCGAGCGCGTTCTCGGCCCGTCCGGTCCTGGGGTCGTACCGCTTGAGCCCCCGGAAGATCATGTCGAGGACCTTGCCGCCCTGGACCTCGTTGGTGTTCGCCGGTTCCAGCGGATTCTGCGGGTCGCCCCAGGAGGCGCGCACGATCCCGGTGACCCCGCTGCCGATGGCGCCCCCGGCTCCCCCGCCGCAGCCCGCGACCCCCACCGTCCCCGTCAGCACCAGCGCGGCCCCCGCGCACACGGACCGCGCCGGCGGACCGGGGGCGGCGAGACGCATGGGGGCCCTCCTCGTCGGACGCGGGCGGCGTGTGCCCCCAATAGACCCCGGACGGCACCGCCCCGCACGCGGGGGACGGCTGTACGGGCGTCGGGCCGCGCCGCGCCCGGCCGGCCCGGACGTTTGTGCGATCCGCCGTCACCGGCGTGCCGGCCGGTGGGACGCCGAACGCCACGGGCCCGTACCCGAGGCTGTCCTCGGGTACGGGCCCGTGCGCGTACCGGCGCCCTGCGCGGGCGGCGCCGCGTCACTCCTCGCCGGACAGCTCCTTCTCGATCGCCACCAGCGCCGGGTCCATGACGACGTCCGTCTCGCGCGCCTCGGTGGTCGGCTCCTCCGGGAAGTGGCAGGCCGTCAGGTGTCCCTCGCGGCTTCCGGAGAGCTGGATCAACGGCGGCTCCTCCGTCGCGCACTTCTCCTGCGCCTTCCAGCAGCGCGTACGGAACCGGCAGCCCGACGGCGGCATGATCGGCGACGGAACGTCCCCGGCCAGCCGGATGCGCTCGCGCTTCTCCTGGTCGAGGTCCGCCTCGGGCACCGCCGACAGCAGCGCGTGGGTGTACGGGTGGCGGGGCCGCTCGTACAGCGAGTCGCGGTCCGCGACCTCCACCACCTTGCCGAGGTACATCACGGCGACGCGCTCGGAGAAGTGCCGCACGATCGACAGGTCGTGGGCGATGAAGACGAAGGCGATGCCGAGGTCCCGCTGGAGTTCCTGGAGCAGGTTGACGACCTGCGCCTGGATGGAGACGTCGAGCGCCGAGACCGGCTCGTCGGCGACGATCAGCTTGGGCTCCAGGGCGAGCGCGCGGGCGACCCCGATGCGCTGGCGCTGACCGCCGGAGAACTCGTGCGGGAAGCGGTTGTAGTGCTCCGGGTTGAGGCCGACGATCTCCAGCAGCTCCCGGACCCGGGCCTCCCGGCCCTGCGGCGGATTGATGCCGTTGATCTCCATCGGGCTGGAGATGATCGTGCCGACCGTCTGCCGGGGGTTCAGCGAGGCGTACGGGTCCTGGAAGATCATCTGGATCTCGGACCGGATGGGCGCCAGCTGCTTGCGGCCCGCGTGCGTGATGTCCTGGCCCTTGTACGTGATCGAGCCGTCCGTCGGCTCCAGCAGCCGGGTGAGCAGCCGGCCGGTGGTGGACTTGCCGCAGCCGGACTCGCCGACCAGCCCGAGGCTCTCGCCCGGGTAGACGCTCAGGGTCACCCCGTCCACGGCCTGGACGGCGCCCACCTTGCGCTTGATGGGGAAGCCGCCGTAGATCGGGAAGTGCTTGGTCAGGCCCTTCACTTCGAGCAGCGGCTCGGACGAGGCGGCCGCGCGGGGCGGCGGCACCGCGTCCTCGACGGTGGTGTTGGTGTTCTTCTCGCTCATGGTCATTGCCCCAGTCGCCGGTACATCAGCCCAGCCGGGGCTGAATCTTCTCGATGAAAACCTGCTGCTTGCGCTCCGCCTCCAGATGGCAGGCGGAGCCGCGCCCCGCGGGCAGCAGCGGACGCTCGCTGGTGCAGCGTCCCCCGCCCACCAGGTCGACATAGTCGCACCGGGGGTTGAAGGCGCAGCCGGCGGGCGGGTTCAGCAGGCTGGGCGGGGAGCCCGGGATGGGCCGCAGCGGCTCGCTCACATCGGACGCCAGGCGGGGCATCGAACCCAGCAGGCCCCAGGTGTAGGGGTGCTCGGGCCGCTTGAGCACCTCGCGTACGGAGCCGCGCTCGACGGCCCGGCCCGCGTACATCACCAGCAGGTCGTCGGCGACGTTGGCGACGACTCCGAGGTCATGGGTGATCAGGATGATCGCGGAGCCGAACTCCTGCTGGAGGTCCTTGAGCAGGTCGAGGATCTGCGCCTGGACGGTCACGTCCAGCGCGGTCGTCGGCTCGTCGGCGATCAGCAGCTCGGGGTTGCAGACCAGCGACATGGCGATCATGGCGCGCTGGCGCATACCGCCGGAGAACTGGTGCGGGTAGTCGTCCACCCGGTTCTTCGGGTCCGGGATGCCGACCTTGCCGAGCATCTCGACGGCCCGCGCCCGGGCCTCCTTCTTGCTCGCGCCGGTGTGCTTCATGTACGGCTCGGCGATCTGCCGGCCGACGGTGTAGTACGGCGACAGGGCGGTCAGCGCGTCCTGGAAGATCATCGCCATCTTGTTGCCCCGGAGCTTCTCCAGCTCCTTGTCCGAGGCGTCGGTGAGGTCCTGGCCGTCCAGCAGGATCTCGCCCGTGATGGTGCTGGACTGCGGGTTGTGCAGACCCAGGATGGACAGGTTGGTCACCGACTTGCCGGAGCCCGACTCGCCCACGATGCCCAGGGTCTGGCCGCGCTCCAGGTCGAAGGAGAGCCCGTCCACGGCCTTGACGAGACCGTCCTCGGTGGAGAAGTGCACCCGCAGGTCGCGCACCGACAGGAAGGCGTCCGGGTCGGTCGGGGCCGGGGCGTCCTCGGTCTTGGTGAGTGTGGTCACGGTCTTCTCTCCTAGGACAGGCGCACGCGCGGGTCGATCACGGCGTACATGGCGTCCACGATCAGGTTGAACAGCAGGATGAAGGCGGCGCTGACGATCATCACGCCCATGGTCAGCGGCAGGTCCTTGTCGATGACCGAGTCACGGGCGAGCCGGCCGATGCCGGGCAGGCCGAAGGTGATCTCGGTGACCATCGCGCCGCCGAAGAGGGCGCCGAGGTCCATGCCCAGGATGGTGACGATCGGGATGAGCGAGCCGCGCCAGGCGTACCGGAAGAAGACGTACCGGCTGCTCATGCCCTTGGCGCGGGCGGCCCTGACGTGCTCCTCCTGGAGCTGTTCGATCATGGTCGACCGGGACATGCGGGTGTAGTTGGCGGTGAAGATCACCGACATCACGAGCCAGGGGATCAGCAGGCCCATGAACCAGCCGCTGACGCTCTCGCCGATCGGGACCCAGCTGGGCTTGTCCAGCCAGCCGGTGCTGTAGACGAAGAGGCCGAGGACGACCGGGCCGAGGAAGTAGATCTGCATCGACGTGAGCACCAGCGAGGCGGAGCTGAAGACCTTGTCGATCGCGGTGCCCTTGTTCTTGGCGGCGATCAGGCCGGCGCCCAGGCCGACGATCAGGAAGACGATGAGGCCGCCCACCGAGAGCGAGAGCGTCAGGGGGAACCGGTCGACGATGGTGTCCCACACGTTCTGCTGGTTGCTGAAGGAGACACCGAAGCAGGGGGCCGAGCAGTGGCCGACGGCGAAGTCGCGGCCGGCGAAGATCCCGACGAGGAAGTTCCAGAACTGCACGGGCACCGGCTTGTCGAGGCCGAGGTTCTGGTGGATCACAGCCAGCGCGTCCGGAGTGCAGTTCTTGCCACAGGCCAGCAGGGCGGGGTCCTGCGGGATGGCGAAGAACATGAAGAACGTGACCGCACTGATCAGGAAGAGGGTCAGGATGGCGCCGAACGTCCGGCGAATGAGGAATTGAAGCATGGCAGGTCGCTGCTCTCAGGACGGCGGCTGTGAGGGGGTCGAGGGTGGTGCCGGGCGGACCGGAGGCGCGCACTCCGCCGGGTGCGCGCCTCCGGGTCCGCCCGCGCGCGCTACTTCTTCAGGTACAGACGCGTCACGTCGACATAGCTGGAGTCCGCCGAGTAACGGAGCCCACCGACGTTGGAGCCGAAGATCTGGAACACCTTGGTGTAGTAGATCGGGGCCGCCGGGTTGATCCGCTCGACGATGTCACGGTGCAGCGCGCCCCAGGCCTTCTGGGCCTCGGCCGGGTCCGTGATCTTCAGGATGCGGGCGATCTCCTTGTTGACCTTCTCGTCGTTGATGTGCGAGTAGACCGACGAACCGTCCTGGAGCTGCGTGCCGTCGTACAGCGGCGGGAAGACCGTGGAGGCGGACGGCCAGTCCTGGCCCCAGCCGGTCATGTAGAGGTCCAGGCCGTTGTCGACCTTGCCGACCTGCTCGTACCAGGTCGCCTGGTCGATCTCCTTCTTCACGACCTCGAGGCCGATGGCCTTCAGCCGGTCGGCGATGACGACGGACTGCTGCTGGCGGACCGGGGTGTTGGCGTAGGCGTAGACGACCTTCTTGCCCTCGGCGCCGGCCTCCTTGATCAGCTGCTTGGCCTTCTCGACGTCACCGTTCGGCTTCTTCAGCTTGCCGAAGGGGTCGTACGTCTTGTCGTAGCCGGGCGTGGTCGGCGACATCAGGCCGGTCGCCGTCTCACCGCCGTACGCGCCACCGTCGAGCTTGTAGATCTGCGCGCTCGGCAGCGCGTAGGTGATGGCGTCCCGGACCTTCTTGTCCTTCATCCGGTCCAGGTTGAAGTTCAGCTGCCAGACGTACGGTGCGTACCCCTGGATGGTGCGCTTCATCGCCTCGGGGTCCTCGACGACGTTGCGCACCTGGTTGGTGGCGACCTGGCCGGTGAACATGATGGAGTTCTTGGCCTCGCCGCGGTCGGCCAGCAGCGTCTTGGTCTGGTCGTCGTCGCTCTGGTTGAACCCGATGTTGAAGCCGTCCACGTACTGGTGCCGGACCGAGTCGGTCTTCGGGTCCCAGTTGGTGTTCTTGACGAGCTTCAGCGACTTGCCGGGCTTGAATTCGGCGATCTTGTACGGGCCCGTCGCGACGGGGGCCGTGTCGTACTTCTCCTTGGTGTCCGTCTTCTCGGGCACCACCGAGTAGCCGGGCATGGCGAGCGCCTGCGGCAGGTCGGGCTGGGGCTCCTTGAACTTGAAGACGATCGTCTTCTCGTCCGGGGTGGCGAGCACCGAGTCGGGCAGGTGCTTGCCCTTGTACGGTCCGTCCGGGAGCGCCTTGCGGTAGGTGGTGCCGGAGCCCGAGAGCCACTGCTGGATGTAGGTCGGGCCGTCCGTGATGAACGGGGCGTACATCCGCTCGATGGTGTGCCGGATGTCGGCGGAGGTGATGGCGGTGCCGTTCTGGTCCTTCAGCCCGTCCTTCAGGGTGAAGGTCCAGGTCTTGCCGCCGTCGGTCTGCTTGCCGGAGTCCGTGGCCAGGTCGCCGACGAGGGTCTGCTTGCCCTCGTCGTCCTCCTGGTACTGGGTCAGGCCGCGCTGGATGAGCCGGTCCAGGATCTTGCCGTCGCTGACGTACGTCTGCCCCGGGTCCAGGTGGGAGAAGTCGTCCTCCTGGAGGACGGAGATCGTCCCGCCGGGCTTGGCGCCCGGGACCTCGGCGGCCGGGCCGGTGGACGCCTTCGCGTCGCCGTAGGTGACGGCCGCCGACTGCTTGGCGGCGTCCTCCTGGGTCTTGCTGTTGTCCTTGGTGCCGCTGTCATTGCTCCCGCCGCAGGCGGTCAGCACCAGCGACCCGGCCGCCAGCGCGATGACGGCAGCACGTGTCCTGCGCGTGCCAAAGATGCTCATGATGAGGGTCCCCATCTGTCAGTAGTGATCCAACTGTGCTGCCTGGCGCGTCCGGTACGTACGTCCCGGCGCCCGGGGGGCAGCGCTCCCCCCAGCTGGACGTCAGCGTCCGGACTTGGGGTCGAAGGCGTCTCGGACCGAGTCACCGAGGAGGTTGAACGCCACGACGAAGATCACCATGGCGACACCCGGGAAGACCATGTAGGCCGGGTCCTGCTCGTAGATGCTCGCGCCGGTGGCGAACATGCGGCCCCAGTCGGGCGTGGGTTCGACGAACCCGACCCCGACGAAGGAGAGGAAGGCCACCGAGAGAATGGTGGACGGGAGCAGCAGCGTGGCCTGCACCAGGATCGGCGTCACCAGGTTGGGCAGCAGCTCCTTGCGGATGATGCGCCAGGGCGAGGCCCCCGCGATCTTCGCGGCCTCCACGAACTCCCGCTCGCGCAGGGAGAGGGTGGCGGCCCGGATCAGCCGGGAGAGCCCCATCCAGCCCAGCGTCGAGAGCACGACGATGATCGCCGCCGCGCGCAGCGCGGTGGGGGTCTCCTCGTCGGGGCGGACGAAGGCGGCCACGACCACCGGCATGGAGGCGATGAAGAACAGCTGGCTGGGGAAGCCCAGCAGGAAGTCCGTCAGCCGGCCGAGCCAGTAGTCGACCTTGCCGCCGTAGTAACCGCCGACGAGTCCGATCACCACGCCGACGAGGACCATCAGGACGGTGGCCGCCAGGGCGGTGTAGATCGAGGTGCGCATGCCGTAGACCAGCTGCATGAACACGTCGCGGCCCAGGTTGGGCTCGATGCCGAACCAGTGGTCCGGGGACATCCCGCCGAAGGTGCCGGTCGGCATGTTGAACTCGTCGAGCAGGTCCAGGCTGTCCTGGCCGTAGAGGGTGTACGGGTCCTTGCCGTACACCATCTTGATCAACGGTGCGGCGAGCGCGACCACGAAGAAGAAGAGGACGACGAAGGCGGAGACGACCCCGGTCCTGTCGCGCCGGAAGCGACGCCACATCAACTGGCCGGGAGAGAGCCCGGCCGGCGTCTTGGCCTCCTGGGAACCGTCCTTGGGGCCTGCCGCGTCCGGAACTGCGGACGTGCGGTCGCCCTCGGTCTGCACGGGACTGGTCACGATCGCCCTTCCCCCGCGCTGATCACTGCCGCGGCCGCCACCGTGCCCACGGCCGTGTGCCCGACCCGGCCGGTGCTGACGGCACCACGCATGGGGTCCTCCTCATGAGTCCACTTGTCACTGCCAGAGGGGCCCGGTCTACGCGCGCTGACAACTCTGCGCAGTGCGGTGTTCCCAAGACCCCGAAGTGTGCTCGTGAGCCGACGCACCCCCACAGCGCACTGACCCATTGACCCGAGCTCAATGGCCAACTATTAAGTACGGCCGGGCCGTAAACCACAGTTAATGGGTCTCGTTTTGACAACATCGTCACCCCCTGTCCGCCCGAAATCCGGACAAAGTTAGTTCAGGCAGACACCCGCGAAACGGACCGTTAACACATCATTCGGAGATCACAGGTCGATAATCGGACGTCACTCGTGAAAACGCGCTTGACGTGAAGTCGCCAATTCTGCTGCGCCGATGTTTCGCTCCGCGCCCCGGCGAAAGACGTGAGGCGCCCGGCCACCCCTGTGAACTCAAGGGGTGACCGGGCGCCTCGCGCCGAGCGGTTCCGGGCCCCGGGCGCCTCGGCCCGGGCGGCCGGGTCAGGCGTGCTTGGCGCGGGAGGCGGCGCGGGCGCGCTCCCGCTGGTCCAGGACGACCTTGCGGATACGGACCGTCTCCGGGGTCACCTCGATGCACTCGTCGTCGCGGCAGAACTCCAGCGACTGCTCCAGCGACAGCTTCCGCGGCGGGACCACGTTCTCGGTCGAATCGGCCGACGCCGCCCGCATGTTGGTGAGCTTCTTCTCCTTGGTGATGTTCACGTCCATGTCGTCGGAGCGTGAGTTCTCGCCGATGATCATGCCCTCGTAGACCTCGGTGCCGGGCTCCGTGAAGATCACGCCCCGCTCCTGGAGGTTGATCATCGCGAAGGGGGTCACCGAACCGGCGCGGTCCGCGACCAGCGAGCCGTTGTTGCGGGTGCGCAGCTCGCCGAACCACGGCTCGTGGCCCTCGAAGATCGAGTGGGCGATGCCCGTGCCGCGGGTCTGGGTCAGGAACTCCGTACGGAAACCGATCAGGCCGCGCGACGGAACGATCCACTCCATGCGGATCCAGCCGGAGCCGTGGTTGGTCATCGTCTCCATACGGCCCTTGCGCGCCGCCATCAGCTGGGTGATGGCGCCCAGGTGCTCCTCGGGCGAGTCGATCGTCATGCGCTCGATCGGCTCGTAGGTCTTGCCGTCGACCTGCTTGGTGACCACCTCGGGCTTGCCGACGGTCAGCTCGAAGCCCTCCCGGCGCATGGTCTCCACCAGGATCGCCAGCGCCAGCTCGCCCCGGCCCTGCACCTCCCAGGCGTCGGGGCGCTCGGTGTCCAGCACCCGCAGCGAGACATTGCCGATCAGCTCGCGGTCGAGGCGGTCCTTGACCTGGCGCGCGGTGACCTTGTGGCCCTTGCCGCCCTTGCCGACCAGCGGCGAGGTGTTCGTGCCGATCGTCATCGAGATCGCGGGCTCGTCGACCGTGATCAGCGGCAGCGCGATCGGGTTGTCCGGGTCGGCCAGCGTCTCGCCGATCATGATGTCCGGGATGCCGGCGATGGCGCAGATGTCACCGGGGCCCGCCTTCTCGGCCGGCTTGCGGGTCAGCGCCTCGGTCATCAGCAGCTCGGTGATGCGGACGTTGGACATCGAGCCGTCACGCTTGATCCAGGTGACGGTCTGGCCCTTGCGCAGCTCGCCCTGCTCGACCCGGCAGAGCGCGATACGGCCGAGGAAGTTGTCGGCGTCCAGGTTGGTGACATGGGCCTGGAGCGGCGCGGACTCGTCGTACTCCGGCGCCGGCACGTGCTCCAGGAGCGTGGTGAAGAACGGCTCCAGGTTCTGGCTGTCGGAGGGGACCGTGCCGTCCTCCGGCTTGGTCATCGAGGCCACGCCGTCCCGCGCGCAGGCGTAGACGATCGGGAACTCGATCTGCTCCTCGGTCGCGTCCAGGTCCAGGAACAGGTCGTACGTCTCGTCCACGACCTCGGCGATCCGGGAGTCCGGCCGGTCCGTCTTGTTGATGCAGAGGATGACGGGCATCTTGGCCGCGAGCGCCTTGCGGAGCACGAAGCGGGTCTGCGGCAGCGGGCCCTCGGAGGCGTCGACCAGCAGGACCACCGCGTCCACCATGGACAGTCCGCGCTCGACCTCGCCGCCGAAGTCGGCGTGGCCGGGGGTGTCGATGATGTTGATGGTGATGGGGTCGCCACCCGACTTCGGGTGGTACTTCACGGCGGTGTTCTTCGCCAGGATCGTGATGCCCTTCTCACGCTCCAGGTCGTTCGAGTCCATCATCCGTTCGTCGAGGTGCTCGGCGGCGTGCGCGGCGAAGGCCCCGGCCTGCTTCAGCATGGCGTCGACCAGAGTGGTCTTGCCATGGTCGACGTGGGCGACGATGGCGACGTTACGGATGTCGTGGCGCGTGGGCATGCTGGCTGGCGCTTCTCTCGATCGTGGGTGCGGCGCGTGGTGTTCCTCGTACGCCCGCCGGGCGGACACGCCACGGCTCGTCCCATGGTACGGGGCCGGGCGGAGAGGGGCTTCCCGCCCCGTTCGAGGGACTGGGCGCGAGGGTGGAGGGGAACGGGGGGCGCGGGGCGCGTGGGGGGCGCCACGAGGAGGAGAAACCGCGGGGAACTGCCCGGGTCGGGGACGGGCACGAGCTTGCCCGCCGGCACGGCCGGCGGGCAAGTCGATTATCGGTTTCTCCGCTTTCTCCGCCCGTTCTCCCCGTTCCCTCTCCTGTCCCTCGCCTGCCCGTCCCCTGCGCGTCGGCGGGTGTTCGCTACTTCTTCTTGCCGTCCGGCCCGGCCGATCCGGCCTTCTGGAAGCCGATGTCCTGGTAGCGGGGGGTGGACAGGCCGAAGGCTCCCGCGTTCACCAGCCCCGGCTTCGCGGCCACCAGCTCCGGGCGCTGGTAGAGAGGGACGGAACCGGCCGCCGCCCAGATCCGCGCGTCCGCCCGCCGTACGAGATCGCGGGCCGCCTTCTCGTCCAGTTCGGCGACCGCCTGGTCGAAGAGCTGGTCGATGTGGTTGGTGCCGACCCGTGTGTAGTTCTGCTCCACCAGCAGCGAACCGTCGCTCGCGGGCACCGGCTTGGCGAAGATCGGCCGGCCGTCCGTCGCCGGGTAGGCGGTGGCGGGCCAGGAGTAGAGGGCCAGGTCGTAGACGCCAGAGGCGATGTGGTCCTTGAAGTACGAGGCGTCGTCGACCTTGGTGATCTCCGTACCGATCCCGATCCGGTCGAGCATCCGCGCGATCCGCTCACCGACCGCGCGCAGGGACTCCGACCCCTCGCCCTTGGGCAGGACGAACCGGAGGGTGAGCCGCTTGCCGTTCTTCCCGAGCGGCCCGCCCACCGGGGCGGGGGCGGCGGTGCCCCGGGGCGCGTAGGCGCCCGTCACGCCGCTCTGCTTCTTGTCCTGCGGCTCCTGGGCCGCCCGCGCCGGCTGCTGCCGGCTGCCGGAGTCCTCGAAGAACGCGCCCCTGCGCAGCATGGACCTGCCCTGCAGCGGGGCCTCCTGGAAGTGGGTGTCGGTCGCCTTGCCCGGGGAGAACTCGGGGGCGAACGGGCTGTACGGAAGGGCCCGGCCGGGCCTGTCGTCCTGGTGCGCCACGGCGGGCGGCTTGCCGTCCTGGCGCGCCTCGCCGGGCTTGCCGTCCCGGCGCGCCTCGCCGGGCTTGCCGTCCCGGCGCGCCTCGCCGGGCTTGCCGTCCTGGCCGACGATGTACGTGCCCTCGTCGGTGGCCGCCTCGTCGGCGGCGCTCTGCTCCACCGGCTTCTTCCCCGTGCCGGTCTTGCGCTCCGGCTCGCGCTCCGCCGGGCGCTGCTGACGCGCCTGCGCCGTGTCGGCCCGCTCGGCCGGGCGCCGCGCCTCCTTCTCGCGGCCGGCCGCCTCGGCCCTCTCCCGCCGTCCTTCCCCGGCCCGCTCCTCCTCGGCCGTGCCCCGCCCCTGCGCGCGCCGCTCGGACGGCCGCTCCTCGACCGGCCCGGACCGCGCGTGCCGCTCGTCCGGGGCGGACCCCTCGGTCCCCGACCGCTTCTCGTCCGAGTTGCCGCCGTCCTCGTTCCCCTCGTCGCCGCCGTCCTCCTGGTCCGCGTCGGCGGCCTTCTTCTTGCCCTCGGAACCGGCCTTGACCCCGGCCTTCTTCAGCGCCCCGCCGGGCGTCCAGCCGGCGTCCGCCAGCAGGGCCAGCGCCTCCTTCGTGTCCTGTTCGCCGAGCGCGTCACTGCTGTCCGCGTACGCCTCCTGCCCGAGCAGGGCCAGGTGGCTGCCGAGCGGCCGCGCCGGCAGCCCGAGCGGCTTGAGGACCAGGTCGGCCAGTTCCTGGCGGTCGATCGCGCGGGCGATGGCGCGCCGTACCCGCTCGTCGGCCAGCGGCCCCGACTCCCCGTTCATGGCCAGCTGGGTGTAGGCGGGCTCCAGCGACTTGCGCAGCTCGTAGCGGCGCAGGGCCTTCTGCTCCCGGGCGTACCGCTTGATCGCCGCCGCCGTCTGCTCCCGCGCGATCCGCGCCTCCTCGGCCTTCTCGTCGTCGGATCCGTGGGCCAGCGCCCAGGAACGCAGCGCGGAGGCGGGAGTGATCTCGGCGCCGGGGCCGTGGTTGAGCGCCTGGCCTTCGGTTCCCGTGTCGGCGAGCGCCAAAGAGATGCGTTCCGCCCCCTTGGTGTCCAGCTCCGCCAGGTCGATCTTGCCGTCGGCGAGGGCGGACGCGCGCTTGTTCCTCGGCACCGCGCTCAGCACGATCGCGTCCAGCTTGGCCGGGTCGCCCCACCAGCGGGGGTTGCGGACCAGCGTGACCTTCTTGTCCTTGCGGTCCACCGACTTGACCTTGAACGGCCCCGCCGTCGTCTTCAGCGCGGATCTGGCCTTGTCGTTGAACGAGTTGGGCTTACCGGTGATGTCCTTGGGATACAGGGGGCTGAAGAGGGATTTCCAGTCGGCATAGGGCTTGGCGTAGGTGACCCGGACCTCCAGGTTGCTCGCCCCGCGCTCGATCTTCTCGATCCGCTCGTAACCGGCGTTACGGGCCGTCCAGTACGCGGAGTCCTTGCCGCGCAGCGCCCGCCACTGGGCCGCGAAGTCCGCCGCGCCGATCTCCCGCCCGTCGCTCCAGACCGCCTGCTGGTTGAGCTTGTAGAGCACGACCTGCTTGGGTTCGCGCTCGACCACCTTGGCGGACTCCAGATAGTCCTTGTTGTGCTGCGGTCGGCCCCGCTTGTCGAGGGTGAAGAGGGAGGGCAGCACCGCCCCGGCGATCCGGCTGGTCGCACTGGACGCGTCGGCCTGGAAGACGTTGAGGGTGGCGGGCACGGAGTCGACCGCCCACCGCAGGGTGCCACCCTGGGAGACCACGTCCCGCGCGGCGGGCGCGATGTCCGGCGCGGCGGAGGCGTCGCCGCCGTCCTGGTCCGAGGAGCAGGCGGACAGCCCGGGCAGGGCGAGGACACCGGCGGTGACGAGGGCGACGGAGCGGAGTGTTCGGGAGCATGTCCTCCCGCGTGGGGCGCCGACGTGGGACATGACGTGTACCTCTTCGTCCTGTTTGTCGAATTTATAGATGATCACACACACATGTCCACCCACTGAAGGGGAACGGGCGGCCTCCGGCGGGGCCGACACGGCGAGAGGGCCCCCAACCTCACCCGGAGAGCGGAACCCCCGCGGGCCGGAGACCGGGGTGCCCGGTACGTCCCCGGCCGGGCCGGGGGTCTCCCGAGCCGCACCTCACCCACACCCCCGGGGGGGGTGAACCCGGCCTTGAAAAAAGAAATGTGACGCGGAACACTCGCTAGACGCACCAGAGTGCCGTCCGAGGCTGCCGCCCGACGGCTCCCCGCATGCCACCCAAACAGTGGAAGTGAGGGCAACTCGTGTCTCTGCAAGACGATTTGACGGCGGTCAGGCGCAGCCTGGACGACCTGGTCCGCACGGTCGCGCAGCTGGAGCGGAACCTGGCCCGCGCGAACGAGAACGAGTTCCGGCCCCAGCCCGTCCGCCGCGCCGACGATCTGGTCACCATCTCCGACGCCCCGTACAACACCGCCCTGTGGACGGATTCGGACGACGAGGGTCTGGGCGTACGGGACCGACGCGCGCCGTAGCCGGGGCCCGCGTCCCCTCGACAGCCACCGCCGCCCCGCACTCCCCCGCGACGCGGCCCCCGCACCGTTCTGCCGTTTCGCCCCCTAGGAGCCCCTGGAGATCTCCTTGGCCACCGGTACGGAACCTCCCGATGTGAGCACCACACCCCGGTCCGCCCCGGGCGCGCACGGCGGGGCCGGGGTCCGCGGCGCCTCGCGCGCCGCCATCGCCCCCCGCCACCTGCGTACGGACCGCTGGTGGCTGACGCCCGCCGCGACCGCCGCCGGGCTGCTCGCCTTCGTCGTGTACTCGACCTGGCGGGCGTTCGCGAACGCCGACTACTACGCGGCGCCGTACGTCTCCCCGTTCTACTCGCCCTGCCTCGCGGAGAACTGCGTCCCGATGCGGCACGGCCCCAACTGGGAGCTGTTCGGCAGCTGGTGGGGCCTGTCCCCCGCCCTGCTGATCCTGATCTTCCCGCTGGGCTTCCGGCTGACCTGCTACTACTACCGCAAGGCGTACTACCGCGGCTTCTGGGCCTCCCCGCCCGCCTGCGCCGTCGCCGAGCCGCACCGGCGCTACACCGGCGAGACCCGCTTCCCGCTGATCCTCCAGAACGCCCACCGGTACTTCTTCTACGCCGCCGTGCCGGTCGCGGGCGTCCTCACCTACGACACCGTGCTCACCTTCCGCGACGCGGAGTACGCCTGGGGCCATATGGGCCTCGGCTCGCTGATCTTCCTGGTGAACGCCGCGCTGATCTGGGCGTACACGCTCTCCTGCCACTCCTGCCGGCATGTCATCGGCGGCCGGCTGCGGCACTTTTCCAAGCACCCGGTGCGCTACCGGCTCTGGGGCTGGGTGGGGAAGCTGAACAACCGCCACATGCAACTCGCCTGGGCGTCGCTGGTCAGCGTGGCGCTGTGCGACCTGTACGTCTACCTGCTGGCCACGGGAGTCTTCGACGACCCGCGCCTGTTCTGACCCGCCCGGGCGGGCCCGAGCCGACCGTGCGAACCCGGGCGGACCCGGGCCGACCCGACCTGTCCCGCAGAGGGCGAGAGACGGAGAACCTTCCCACATGACCCAACTCGAACGCCATCAATGGGACGTCGTGGTGGTCGGCGCCGGCGGCGCGGGGCTCCGGGCCGCCGTCGAGGCGCGGGAACGCGGCGCCCGTACCGCCGTGATCTGCAAGTCCCTCTTCGGCAAGGCCCATACGGTGATGGCCGAGGGCGGCATCGCCGCCTCCATGGGCAACGTCAACTCCGGCGACAACTGGCAGGTGCACTTCCGCGACACCCTGCGCGGCGGGAAGTTCCTCAACCAGTGGCGGATGGCCGAGCTGCACGCGCGGGAGGCACCGGACCGGGTCTGGGAGCTGGAGACCTGGGGCGCGCTCTTCGACCGGACGCCCGACGGCAGGATCTCCCAGCGCAACTTCGGCGGACACGAGTACCCCCGCCTCGCCCATGTCGGCGACCGTACGGGCCTGGAGCTGATCCGCACCCTCCAGCAGCGGATCGTCGCCCTGCAACAGGAGGACTTCCGCCGGTACGGCGACTACGAGGCGCGGCTGAAGGTCTATCAGGAGTGCACGGTGACGCGCGTCCTCAAAGACGCCGTCCTCCAGGACGCCGGGGACGCGGGGGGCACCGGCGCTCCGGCGGGCAGTTCCCCCGCGAGCGGCGGCAGAGTGGCCGGCGCGTTCTGCTACGAGCGGGAGTCGGGCCGCTTCTTCGTGCTCGAGGCACCGGCCGTCGTCCTCGCCACCGGTGGCATCGGCAAGTCCTTCAAGGTGACGTCCAACTCCTGGGAGTACACGGGCGACGGGCACGCGCTGGCGCTGCTCGCGGGCGCTCCCCTGCTGAACATGGAGTTCGTGCAGTTCCATCCCACCGGCATGGTCTGGCCGCCGTCCGTGAAGGGCATCCTCGTCACCGAGTCGGTGCGCGGGGACGGCGGGGTGCTGCGCAATTCCGAGGGCAAGCGGTTCATGTTCGACTACATCCCGGACGTCTTCAAGGAGAAGTACGCGGAGTCCGAGGACGAGGGCGACCGCTGGTACGAGGACCCGGACAACAACCGACGGCCGCCCGAGCTGCTGCCCCGTGACGAGGTGGCCCGTGCCATCAACGCCGAGGTGAAGGCGGGCCGTGGCTCGCCGCACGGCGGGGTGTTCCTCGATGTGTCGACCCGGATGCCGGCGGAGCTGGTCCGGCGCCGGCTGCCGTCGATGTACCACCAGTTCAAGGAGCTGGCGGACGTGGACATCACGGCGGAGGCCATGGAGGTCGGGCCCACCTGCCACTACGTCATGGGCGGGGTCGCGGTCGACTCGGAGACCGCCGCCGCGCCGGGCGTCACCGGCCTGTACGCGGCGGGCGAGGTCGCCGGCGGCATGCACGGCTCCAACCGGCTCGGCGGGAACTCGCTCTCCGACCTGCTGGTCTTCGGCCGGCGGGCGGGGCTGTACGCGGCGGAGTACGCGATGGGGCTCGACGGCGCCCGGCCGGTCCCGGACGAGGCGCTGATCGACACGGCGGCGGCCGAGGCACTGCGTCCGTTCGGCGGCGGTACGGGGAACGGCCCGGCCGGCGCCACGGAGCCCTCGGAGCCCGCAGAGAACCCGTACACGCTCCACCAGGAGCTCCAGCGGACGATGAACGACCTGGTGGGCATCATCAGGCGCGAGGACGAGATGCGGGACGCGCTGGCGAAACTGGCCGAGCTGCGGACCCGGGCCGGACGTGTCGTGGTCGAGGGGCACCGGCAGTTCAACCCCGGCTGGCACCTCGCGCTCGACCTGCGGAACATGCTCCTGGTCAGCGAGTGCGTGGCGCGGGCGGCCCTGGAGCGTACGGAGAGCAGGGGCGGCCACACCCGCGAGGACCGGCCCGGCATGGACCACGTCTGGCGCCGGATCAACCTGCACTGCCGCCTGGTGGCGCCCGCGTCCCAGGAGCCCGGGAGGCCGGAAGACCCCGGTCGGCCCCTGTCACCGGGAGACGCCCCCGGGGACCCGGCCGGTCCGGGTGACGGCGTGATCGCGCTGTCCCGGCACACCACCGAGCCCATCCGCCCGGACCTGCTCGCCCTGTTCGACAAGGAGGAGCTGGTCAAGTACCTCGCCGAAGAGGAGTTGCACGAGTGACTGCGAGTGGGTCCACCGCCTACGAGGCACGGTTCAGGGTGTGGCGCGGCGACGCGGACGGCGGCGAACTGAAGGACTTCACCGTCGAGGTGAACGAGGGCGAGGTGGTCCTGGACATCATCCACCGCCTGCAGTCCACCCAGGCCGCGGACCTGGCGGTGCGCTGGAACTGCAAGGCGGGCAAGTGCGGTTCGTGCAGCGCGGAGATCAACGGCCGCCCGCGGCTGATGTGCATGACCCGGATGTCGGTCTTCTCGCGCGAGGAGACGATCACGGTGACTCCGCTGCGCGCGTTCCCGGTGATCCGGGACCTGGTGACGGATGTGTCGTTCAACTACGCCAAGGCGCGGGAGGTACCGGCGTTCGTGCCGCCGCCCGGGGTGGCCGCCGGGGAGTACCGGATGCGGCAGGTCGATGTGGACCGGTCACAGGAGTTCCGCAAGTGCATCGAGTGCTTCCTGTGCCAGGACACCTGTCATGTGGTCCGGGACCACGAGGAGAACAAGACGGCGTTCGCCGGGCCGCGCTTCCTGATGCGGGTGGCGGAGCTCGACATGCATCCGCTGGACGCGGCGGAGCGGTCCGGGCTCGACCGGAAGCGGACGGCCCAGGACGAGCACGGCCTGGGGTACTGCAACATCACCAAGTGCTGTACGGAGGTCTGCCCCGAAGGGATCCGGATCACGGACAACGCCCTGATCCCGCTCAAGGAGCGGGCGGCGGACCGGAAGTACGACCCGCTGGTGTGGCTGGGGAACAAGATCCGGCGCCGCGGCGAGTAGCTCCCGGCGCGGCCGCTACCGGGGGCGGGGCCGGACCTGCCACGCCCCGGCCCGGCCCGGCTGCCCGAGACCGCGCGCCGGCGTCGGCACGGTCAAGCGCCCCCGGGGCGCCGTCGGCCGCACGGTCGTGGCCGTTCCGCCGCCGTCGCTCCGTACGCACCCGTCGGGTCGCGGACGTACGGATACGGGCTTAGCCTCCGACTGTGACGCTCCCCGCACGCCGATCCCCGCCGCACATAGCCGGCCGCGCCCCGTACTGGAGGTGACTCCGGCCGTGCTGGTCCTGGCCTGGTGGCCGGTCGCCGGATCCGCCCCCGGCGCCCTGGCCGTCGTACTGACCGGCGACACCGCCCCCGAGGCCGGTGCCGCGAGCAACCTGGTGCTGCCCGTGGCCGTCGTCGTGGTGGTCGCCGTGGTCGCCACGTACTCCTTCCGCAAGCGCAAACGGCGGGCACGGACCCGTACGACTCCGGGCGGTGGGCGGCAGGACCGGGGCTGAGCCCTCCCCGGTCCTGCCGCCCACCGCGCGGAGCCGCACGCGGGCCGGGCCGCGCCACCACGCCGCCGTAGGAGCGGTCGGCACGATCAGAACCGTCAGAACATGCTGAGCAGCTGCTCCACCGTGGGCTCCGGCAGCGGCTTCCCGTCGGGCAGGGACAGCTCGAACCAGACCGTCTTGCCGCGCGGCGTACGGCGCGAGCCCCAGGCCGCGCTCAGCTGCCCCACCAGTTGCAGCCCCCGGCCCCCCTCGTCCGTGTCCCGCGCCCGGCGTCGTCTGGGCTGCACCAGCCCGGCGTCCCAGACCTCGCACACGAGCGTGCGGTCGAGCAGCAGCCGCAGTCTGATCTCGCCCTCGCCGTACCGCATCGCGTTGGTGACCAGCTCGCTGACCAGCAGCTCCACGGTGTCCACCAGGGGTTCGAGATCCCAGGCCACCAGCTGCGTACGGGCCAGCTCCCGCGCCCGTCCCACCGAGCGCGGCTCGCGCGGCAGCCGCCAGTCGCCCACCGAGTCGGCCGGCAGTCCCTGGATCCGGGCCATCAGCAGCGCGATGTCGTCCTCGCCGTGGCGGGTGTCCAAGGTGCTCAGGACATGGTCGGCGACGTCCTCCAGCGGTCGCTCCGCCCGGGTCAGCGCCCCCCGCAGCCCGCTCAGTCCCTCGTCCAGCGGATGGTCCCGGGACTCGACCAGCCCGTCCGTGTAGAGGGCCAGCAGCGCGCCCTCCGCCAGATCGACCTCCACCTGCTCGAACGGCTCCCCGCCCACGCCCAGGGGCATGC
This sequence comes from Streptomyces hebeiensis, assembly GCF_052983195.1. NCBI lineage: Bacteria > Bacillati > Actinomycetota > Actinomycetes > Kitasatosporales > Streptomycetaceae > Streptomyces > Streptomyces hebeiensis. Next base: position 5,251,879 of record NZ_CM129812.1, on the reverse strand, counting down.
CCGGCGGTACGTCCAGCATCAGGGCCTCCTCGTCCGGTTCGACCAGGACGGGCGGCAGGTGCCCGGCGTTGGCGAAGGTGCAGCGCCCGGTGACCGGGTCGTACACCGCGTAGACGCACGTCGCGAGGTAGACCTCGGCGAGGTCCGCGTCCCGGGACTTGTGCGCGACCCGTGAGGCGTGCTGCGCGCCGCTCGGCGAGCCGAGGCCGCGGGCGATCTCGTCCAGCGCGGACAGCACCTCGGCGGGCTCCAGGTCGAGCAGCGCCAGCGTCCGCACGGCCGTGCGCAGCTCGCCCATGGCCACCGCCGCCCGCAGTCCGCGTCCCATGACGTCGCCGACGACCAGCGCCGTGCGGTGGCCGGGCAGTTCGATGACGTCGAACCAGTCGCCGCCCACCTCCGTTGCCGTGTTGCCCGGCAGGTAGCGGCAGGCGATGTCGAGTCCCGCGGCCTCCGGGTCGCCCGGGGGCAGCAGGCTGCGCTGGAGGATCAGCGCGCGCTCGTGCTCCCGGCGGTAGAGGCGGGCGTTGTCGATGCAGACGGCGGCCCGCGCGGCCAGTTCCACGGCGAGCGCCTGGTCCCGCTCCCCGAACGGCTCGCTGCCCTTCGTACGGGAGAACTGCACGAGCCCGATCACCTTGTCGTGCGCGACCATCGGGACCGCGAGCGTGGACTGGACCGGGCTGCCCAGCTCGCCCGGGACCGTCTGCACCCGGCCGGTGCGCAACGCGTCCGCCCTTCGGGAGCTGAAGGGAAAGCGGTGGACCGCGCCGAGCACCGGCGGCACGTACCCGCCGTCGTACCCCCCGGCCGAACCGGACAGCGGTACGTCGGAGACGGCGCTGGCGAAGGCGACCCTGCGCAGCCGGGCGCTGCCGCCGCCGGAGTCCGCGCGGGACGAGCTCCAGCGACCGGGCGGCGCCTCCTCGCCGGTGAGCAGGGACTGGTAGAGGTCGACCGAGGCGAGGTCGCAGAAGCCGGGGACGGCGACCGAGAGCAGTTCGCGGGAGGTGGTCTCCAGGTCGAGCGAATTGCCGATCCGCGCGCTCGCCTCGTTCAGGATCGCGAGATTGCGCCGGGCGCTGGCCGCCTCGCGGGCGGCGTTCTGACGGTTGGTGACGTCGGTGCCGACGACGGCGACCCCGACGGTGCGGCCGGACCCGCTGTGCACCCGGTAGAGATTGACGGACCAGTGCCGGCGCTCGCCGACGCCGGGGGCGAAACCGACGATCTGGAGGTCGGTGACGGACTTGCCGCTCTCCATCACCTGTGCGAGGGCGTCGGCCATGCGGTCGGCCTCGGGCCGGGAGAGGTAGTCGTGGACCGTACGGCCGCGGTGGTCCTCGATGGATCCGCCGAAGACGGTCGCGAACCGCTCGTTCACTCGTTGCATCGTGAAGTCGGTACCGAAGAGCATAAATCCAAAAGGAGATTGGCCAAAAATCGCCTGAGCGGACATCAGGTCGGTTTCGATCCCGCGCAGCGCGCGTACGTCGACGACGAGACACAGGGCACCGCGTTCGCCCGCCGCCGTCTCGCTCGGCATGACGTAGATCTCGGCGACGCCGTGCTCCCCGCCCGTCGCGAAAGGGACCAGACCGGTCCATTCCTTGCCGTCGAGAATCTCCCTCACCTTGCGGTGACCACGCGGCCACAGCTCGGCGGGCATGAACGCCTCGACCGGGTCCTTGCCCCTGACCTCGTGCGGGCCGATGCCGAACAGTTCGGCGGCCCGGTCGCTCCACTGATCGACCAGTCCGTCGGGGCCGATCGAGAAGGAAGCGACCCTTATGTAGTCATAGATCGAGCCAGGCGGACTGCTCTGCCATACGACGTCGCCCGCCGTCCCAGATATCTCGCTCACGCGACCGTCCCCTCCAGCTCACGCACCGGACCGGCCTAACCCGCAGTATTCAGCACTACGGCTCCGGTCGGCACGGCGTTCACGATCACAGCACACTCTCGCTCCTTTTGAGACGTGTCGACGTGATCGTTGTCCCTTCAGACTTCTAACCAGGGAGCGGCAGCTCGAACCACACGGTCTTTCCCGTCTTCCCCCGACGTGTTCCCCACCGGCGTGACGAACACGCCACGAGCTGAAGACCGCGCCCCCCTTCATCATCGGGGCCCGCGCGTCGCGCGGCCGGTGGATCGGGCAACGCATCGGAGATTTCGACCAGCAGAGCGGCGCCCTCCCCCTCGACGGCGCTCCCTGTCCCGCACTGTGCGCCCTGTGAACCACCGGGTGCGCCGCCGCCGTCCCGGCCGGCTCCGGCCGGGGCGGAGCCATCGGGTCCGGAGCCGTCGGGCCCGGGGCCCGCGCGGCCGGCGGCGGACGGGCCCGGGGTGCCGGGGCGGACCGCCAGCCGCACCCCGATCGGGCCCGTCGCGTACCGGAGGGAGTTGGTCACCAACTCACTGACCAGCAGGATCGCCATTTCGCGGAGCGTGGGGGGCAGGCCCCAGGCATCCAGCGTCTCGTGCACGGCGTGCCGGGCGTCGTGCGCCGTGTCGAGCACCGCGGGAAAGGTCCACTCGGCGCTCGCGCCACCCGCTGCGTCGATCAAGCCGATCACTTCCCGAGACCGACGGAAGGGGCCGCATCCTTTATAGGGCGGCTAATCGGCACATACCCGATATCTAAAGCGGCTACCGCCACGGCGGGCGCACGGTGGCACCAATGGAGCACGGGCGACGAGGGGCGCATATGAGGGGGGTACGGGGGAGTATGCCGGAAGCACGGTCGTCGAGGGCGCGCGGAGCCGTTGCCGGGAGGGGCGCCAGGAACGCGCGGAGGCGGGGGCCGCCCGGCGGTCGCGGCGGGCCGTACGGCCGAGCGGCTCGTCGCCCCGGGCCCGGGAGTTCGTCGACGCGGCCCAGGGGTTCACGCGGCTCCGCGGCTCACGAGGCTCAGGGGCTGCAGGTGTCCGTCGCGTGGCCGGGCGGTCCACCCGGGCGCCTCAGAGGCGCGTCGGCGCTGCCGCGCGCAGTCTGCGCACCACTTCGGCCACGGCGGGGCGGTCCTGGTCGAGCCAGTCCACCGTGTACGCCTCGTCGGGACCGAGCCAGCGCAGTTCGTCGTGGTCCTCCAGAGGCAGGGGGTCGCCGGAGAGCAGCCGGACGGTCCACACCTCGAGCACATAGCCGGGCTTGAGCGGCCAGCGACCGGGGATCCGCTCCACCGGCCGGGCCTCCACGCCGAGTTCTTCCCTGAGCTCGCGCACCAGGGCGTCCTCGGGCCCTTCACCCGGCTCCAGCTTGCCGCCGGGCAGCTCCCACCGGCCGGCCAGCTCCTCGGGCGCGCTGCGGCGAGCGGCCAGCAGCCGCCCACGGTCACAGACGGCACCGGCCACCACGACTCGCTCACTCATACGCCGGAGCGTAACGCGGCACCTAACCGGCGGCCTGTCCGACCCGTTCCACGCAGTACAGGCGCTCGTCGGCGCGGCCGTCCAGGCTGTCCGCCATCTTCCGCGCCTCGTCCTCGGTGGCGTACTGACCGACGCGGTAGCGGTTGCCGTTGGCGTCCTGCCGTATCACCAGCCAGGGGAGCACGGCTCCGGTGTCGTTCATCGGGCGTCTCCCACGGCCGGACCGCGTCTCAGTGAGCTTCTCCAGGAAACCGCAATGCGCATATGCCGGAGCCTACGCCTGACCTTCACTCAGCGGTTATCGAGTCTCACAAACAGGTGTGCATCCGGCCAACAACGCGCCCAAAAAACGCGACCCCGCGCGCCCCCTTCGTTGACTCATGTTGCAGACGCCCGCATAAGCCATGTGTCCCCCGCGAAACCTTTGCCGACGCATCAACCGGCCTGCCCCACGCGCCCTCCGTACCACGTGAGGCACACGGGCCCGCCACGCCCCGGTCGCTCACCTCCTCGGGCGTTCATTTCACCGACAGGTGGTACGCGATCCGGTACCGGTCCGCCGGCACGACCACGTCCGCCGTCTCCACCGGCCGTCCCGACGCGTAGTACGTCCGCTCCAGCACCATCACCACATGCCCCGGGACCCCGCCGAGCGCCAGGAGCTCCTCCGCCAGCCCCGGGCGCGCGCCGACCTCCTCCAGCACGTTGTCCACGACGATGTCGATGGCCGCCATCCGCTCCACCACGCCGCAACCGCCCAGGGGCCCCTCCTCGGGCAGCATCACCGGCGTGCGCCCCGTGAGCGCGAGCGGCTCCCAGGAGGTGGAGAGCATCATCGGCTCGCCGCCGTCCCGGAAGACGTACCGCGTGCGCATCACCCGGTCCCCCGGCGCGATGCCCAGCCGGACGGCGATCTCCGGGGACGCCTCCCCCTGCTCGCTCCTGGACTCCCACGTGCCGCGCGCGCCAGCCTCCGCCTGCTCCTGCCGGAACGGGCTGGCACCGGACGGCGGCCGGTAGCCGGAGCGCGCGATCCGGCGCGGAACGGGTCGCTCCCGTACATAGGTCCCCGAGCCGGAGCGCCCCTCGACCAGCCCCTCGGCCATGAGCACCTTGCGGGCCTCCAGCGCGACCGTGTCGGAGACTCCGTAGTCCTTGCGGATGCGCGCCTGCGACGGCAGTCGGGTGTGCGGCGGCAGCGCACCGTTGACGATCTTCTCGCGCAGATCGCTCGCAACACGCAGATAGGCGGGCTGCTCACCGAAGGCCACGGGCCACTCCCCTCAGGACACCCATCAGGTTGACAGACAGCAACAGATTGGCAACCGTGGGTTGTTGACCGCAAGCAGAGGCCAAAGATTCACCCGAAGTGATGAGTTGGGTGTACGCAGGGAGGACACCCTTCCGGAGGCCCGCGCGAGGCGCTCGTGCTCGGCGTGCAGACGCCATCGCGCGCCCGCCGGGGCCGCGCCGTACACGCCGGGGCGCCGTACACGCCGGGGCGCCTTACACGCCCGGCCCGGCCGGGCCCCGGTCCGGCGACGGGAATCAGCCGTTCACCACGCGCGCCCCACGCCCCCGGCCGTACCGCCGTTCGTACCGTCCTCCCGTGAGCCTCCCGCGTACCCGCCGCACTCCTTCCCCCGCCCGCCTGCTCCGTTTCCGCGCCCCGCTCCTCGTCTCCACGCTCGCCACCGGCGCGCTGGTCCTCACCGTCCCTCCCCTCTCGCACGCCGACGACGACCACGCCCCGGCGGTCCGCCCTTCCCCCGCCCGCGACGCCGACCCGTGCCGGGAGTCCGATCGCGGCTGGTCCCCCGCCGCCGTCCGCGTCGACCCGGCCGACAGCCACCACGCCTACACCGGCAACGGCTACCTCGGCGCGCGGATCCCGCCGTCTGGCTCCGGATACGCCGAGGAGGGCACGCCGACCGGCTGGCCGCTGTACAGCCCGCGCTACGACGGCTCCTTCGTCACCGGTCTGTACGCCCACGAACCGGCCACCACCGCCGGCCGGCAGGTGCTCGCCGCCCTGCCCACGTGGACGACACTGGACGTGCGCGTCGGGGACGGGACGTCCGCCTCCGCCCCCGGCGGGCGGGCCCGGATCTCCGCCTACCGCCAGAGTCTGCTGCTGCGCTGCGGGGTGGTCGTCACCCGGCTGCGCCGCACCACGGCCGACGGCCGCGCCACGGATCTGGTGTACGAGGTCCTCACCGACCGCTCCGACCCGCACGTCGGGGCCGTACGGCTGACCATGACCCCGCGCTGGAGCGGGACGGCGGTCATCGGCGCCGACCCGGACTGGCGCGGGGCGCGGCGGCTCACCCGTACCGGCACGGACGGGAGCGCCGGCGCGCGCGTCCTGTCCTTCCGGGCGCACGGCACGGGAACGACGGGTGCCGTCGCCTCCGTCCTCCGGCTCCCGCGACCGTCCGAAGGCGTCCGTAGGAACGCGCCCGGGGAGCCGAGCCGTGCGGACTCCTCCCCGGCTGCGGGCCGCACGATCCCCTCCGTGGCGCGGGCCGACGGTTCGCACACCGTGACGCTCCGGGCCGGCGTCACGTACACCGTCGTCAAGTACGTCGGCGTCGACACCTCCCGTACGGCCACCGCCCCGGGACCGGCCGCGCTCGGCGCCGCGCGGCGGGCCGCCGGGCGGGGCTGGGACGCGCTGTACGCCGCCAACGCGGCCGCCTGGGCGAAGCTGTGGGCGGCCGGCGTCGACGTACCCGGCGACCCCGCGCTCCAACTGTGGCTGCGGGCCGCGCGTTACGGCCTGCTGACGGCCGTCCGGGAGGGTGCCGCGGACAGCGTCGCGCCGGCCGGCCTGAGCAGCGACGACTACGCGGGCCTGGTCTTCTGGGACGCGGACACCTGGATGTTCCCCGGCCTGCTGGCCACCGACCCCGAACTGGCGCGCACGGTCGTGGAGTACCGCCACCGCACCCGCCCCGCCGCGGCCCGCAACGCCGACAAGCTCCGTTTCCAGGGCCTGTTCTTCCCCTGGACCAGCGGCGGCACGGGGGACGTCTGGACGGAGTGCCAGAGTTGGTACCCGCCGCACTGCGTCACCCAGAACCACCTCCAGAGCGATGTCGCCCTCGCCGCCTGGCAGTTCTACCTGGCGACCGGTGACCGCGCCTGGCTGCGCGAGCGCGGCTGGCCGCTGCTGCGCGGGATCGCCGAGTTCTGGGCGTCGCGGGTCACCGCCGACGCCGACGGCGGCTACTCGGTGCGGGAGGTCGCGGGCCCCGACGAGTACAGCAACGGCGTCACGGACGCGGTCTTCACCAACGCGGGCGCCGCCACCGCGCTCCGGGCCGCGACCAGGGCCGCCGCGCTCGTCGGCGAGCCGGCCCCCGGACTGTGGACGCGGATCGCCGACCGGATCCGGATCCCGTACGACGCGGAGCGGAAGATCTACCTCCAGTACGCCGGCTACACCGGCTCCGCCATCAAACAGGCCGACACGGTCCTGCTGACGTACCCCCTCGAGTGGCCGATGCCGGCCGGGGCGGCGGCCGCGACACTCGACTACTACACCGCGCGCACCGACCCGGACGGGCCCGCGATGACGGACTCGGTGCACGCGATCGACGCCGCGGTCGTCGGAGCGCCGGGCTGTGCGACGTACACGTACCTGCGCCGGGCGGTCGAGCCGTTCGTCCGGGGGCCGTTCGTGCTGTTCTCGGAGGCGAAGGGCGACCGGGCGGGCGCGGACGACCCGCTCTCCGGCTCGCCCGCGCAGGACTTCCTGACGGCGAAGGGCGGCTTCCTCCAGGTGTTCACGCACGGGCTGACGGGGCTCCGGCTGCGGGAGGACGGCGTACGGCTGGACCCGCTGCTGCCGCCGCAGCTGGCGGCCGGGGTCGCGGTGCGCGGCCTGCGCTGGCAGGGGCGCGTGTACGACATCGCCCTCGGCGCGCGCGAGACGACGGTCCGGCTGCGGTCGGGCGAGCCGTTCACCGTGCACACCCCGGCGGGCGCACGGCTGCTGGAGTCCACGCTCACGCTGCCCACCCGCCGCCCGGACCGGGCGCCGACGGACAACGCGGCACGGTGCCGCGCGGCGACGGCGTCCTCGGAGCAGCCGGGCCGGTACGCCCCGGCCGCCGTGGACGGCAGCCCGGCCACCGCCTGGGTCCCGGCGGACGCGACGGCCGCGCTCACGGTGGACCTGGGACGCACGGTGCCCGTCACGTCGGTCACGCCCGGCTGGACGGGGCCGAAGCCCGCCGCGTACGAGATCGAGACGTCGCGGGACGGCGCGCGCTGGCAGCCGTGGCGGGCGGGGGCGGCGGTACGGCACGTACGGGTGCGGGTGCGCGCGCCGGCGGGGCGGACGCGTACGGGGATCGGCGAGCTGAGGGTGAGGGCGTCGTAGGACTCGCGGATCGCGGATCGCGGATCGCGGATCGCGGATCGCGGCCGGCGTCTCGCGGGAGGAGAAGTGCGGCCGGCGCGGGCGGCTCACCGGGTCCCGGTGCGCCGGCTCACCAGGCCTCGGTGCGCACGAACGCCGCGGTGCGCATCTGGAGCCACTCCGTACCGCCCCACCCGGCGAGCGCGAGCGCGGCGACGACGGCGAGAGCGGCCCTCCCCTCGCGCCCGCGGCCGGCCCTGGTGCGGGCGACGAGCGCCCAGGCTCCGAGGGCGAGCGCGGGCGTGCCGAACAGCATCAGCGGCAGATCGGCGTAGAGCAGGCTGAGGTCGCGCTCGCTCTCGAACGTGCCGCGCAGGCCGGGCGCGGCGCCGAGTCCCCATACGGCGAACCCGGTCAGGAAGCCGCCCACGACGGCGAGCGCGCCGCTCCAGCCGCTCGTCGCCGTAGGCACTCTCGATTCGCTGTCGCCCATACGAGGAGGGACGTGTGCGGCGGAGTTCCGGTTGCGCGGGCGACTTTCCGGCTTCCCCGGATGCCGGGCCCGCCTCGTACATACGCTGACCAGGAGGGACGTACGTAGTGAATCGAGGTGTGCACGACACATGGGAACGAGCCGCCAGAAGAAGCCCCAGCGGGCCCGGAACGACGACCGTCCGGGCATTTGGATCGGGTACGGCAAACTCGTCGGACTGCTCCGGGAACGGGCCGGCCTGAGCCGGCAGGACCTCGCGGACGCCGTGGGGTGCTCGTACCGGCAGATCGCCTCGATCGAGGAGGGCCGCAGACCGGCGAAGCCCGCCTTCACGGACACGGCGGAGACGTTATTGAAGGCGGGCGGAGTGCTGGCCGTGCTCCAGGAGCAGGTGAGTCTGGCCCAGCGTCCGCTGTTCTTCCGCAGCTTCTCGGCGATCGAGGCGGCGGCGATGGCCCGCTACTCGTACGATCCGATGATGGTCCCGCCGCTGCTCCAGACGGAGGCCTACGCGCGCAGGCTGATGGCCTCGCGCCTCCCGCCGCCCGACGGCGAGGACCTGGACCGTCATGTCGCGGCCCGCCTGGCCAGGCAGGCGCTGCTGACCCGCGGGAACCCGCCGCCGCTGCTGGTCTTCGTCATCGAGGAGAGCGTCCTGCACCGCCCGATCGGTGGCCGGGACGCGCTGCGGGAACAGCTCGGCCGGCTGCTGGAGTGCGGTCGCCTGCGCCATGTGGAGATCCAGATCCTCCCCCTGATCCGGTCGGGCCAGGCGGCCGTACACGGCCCCCTGGTGCTGGTGGAGACGGTGGAACGGGAGCAACTGGCCTACGTGGAGTCCTGGGACGGCGGCTCCCTGGTCACCGAACGGGCGGAGGTGAGCGACATCGCGATGCGCTTCGGCATGGTCCGCTCCCAGGCACTGGACCCGGAGGAGTCGACCCGCATGATCGAACGGGCGGCGGCGAAGCTGTGACGCCGGGGACGTGCCCGCTCGACCACCGCGGCCACCCCACGCGAACCCGGGCAAGAACGACTCAGGAGGCGGACGGCTCGATCTCTCCCGCGAAGACGATGACCTGGTCGATGAGGCTCCGCCGCAGGTGGACGACATCCGTTCCCGCCAGGCGGGGGCCTCCGTCAGGCGTGGTGAAGACCCACTGGTACCGGGCCCACTCGCCAGGCATGTCCACCGCCGAGCAGCGCACCATCGTGCCGGTCCCCGCCGGATGGCGCCGGATGTCCAGCACGAACCGCTCGACCGCCGCGATTCCCTCGCTGCGGCCCAACGGCCCCCAGAAGACCACGTCCGAGGTAAGGGCCTGGGAGAGCAGGGCAGTCACATAGCTGTCGTCCGAGGCGTTGAACGCGGAGATGAACGTGTCGATCGCGGAGCGTGCCGTCTCTTCCTGCATGCCCCAGTAATACCAGCCGTCGCGCGTGCGCTCGTCCGCGAGCCGCCTTCCGATCAGCGGTGGACCATCCCGGCCACAGCGGTACGCGGCGAGCGGTTCGCCGGTCCGCGCCCGACGACGAGAGACGATCCGGCCTGCGGGCGATCCGCGTACGCTGAGTCAGCGTACGCGCACAGAAAGTGGACGGTACGCCCGCCGAAACGCGACGATGGGGCCGAGTCAGAAGCGGTACGACGTGGTGTGTGCGCGGGAGGTGGCCGACAGTGGCCTACGAGAACACGGACGGCGGGGCGGCGGGCGCGGGGAGTTGCGAGCCCGGGGTCTCGGACAGTTTGCGCACCTTCGGCGCGGTGGTCCAGGCCTTACGAGAACACGCGGGCCTCAGCCGTGAGGAGTTCGCCGAGCTGGTCCGCTTCTCCAGGCACACGGTCGCCTCCGTCGAGCAGGGCCGCCGCATGCCCGACCGCGACTTCGTGGAACGCGCGGAGGCGGCGACCGGCGGCACCGGCGCCCTGCGGGCGGCCGCGCCGCACCTGACGCGGCAGGCGGGGCTGGCGAGTTGGTTCCGCGAGTGGGCCCGGCGGGAGGCCACGGCGATCAGCCTGTACACGTACGAGTGCCGGGTGGTGCCGGGCCTGTTGCAGCCGGAGGCGTACGCGCGCGCGGTGTCGCTGGCCGTGCCGCCGCTGCCCGACCCGGAGGAAATGGAGCAGCGGATCGCGGCACGACTGGCGCGGCAGGCGCTGCTGGCGGTGACACGGAAGCCACCGACGGCGTTCAGCTTCATCGTGGAGCAGGCGGTGCTGGAGCGGGGGACGGGCGGGGAGGAGGTGACGCGGGAACTCTTCGACCATCTGCTGGGGTTGGTCGAGCGGAACTGGAACGTGGAGTTGCAGGTGATGCCGCTGCGGCAACCGGTACATGCGGGGGTGGACGGGCCGATGCGGCTGGCCGAGACCCCGGACAATCGGTGGTTCGCCTACTCGGAGGGCCAGCAGAACGGACGGCTGATCTCCAGCCCGAAAGAGATCAGCCTGCTCCAGCAGCGGTATGCGAAACTGCGCTCGCAGGCCATGACCCCCGAGGACTCCGTGGGCCTGCTGAAGCGATTGCGAGGAGCGCTATGACCACGTCCGACCTGACCTGGTTCAAGAGCAGTTACAGCGGCTCGCAGGGAGACGACTGCGTCGAGGTGGCGCAGGGCGCCCAGGCGGTCCACGTCCGGGACTCCAAGGACCTGCGGAGCCCCGAACTCGCCCTCTCCCCCACCGCGTGGAACGACTTCGTCGGCTACGCCGCCCGGGACTGACCCTCACGCCCCGCCCCGTGCCGGATCCGTCCGGCGCGGTGGCGGACCGGCTGATCTCCGCGTACGCGCTGAGCATCGGCACCGCGAGCGCGCGCGGTTAGGATTCGCCGTGATCCGAGGAGGAGAGCTTGGCGCAGATCTCGACCGCCCGACTCCGCCCGCCCGCTTGTCGCGTTGATCCCCGGTCCCTTGTCCTGTGGCGTGTCCGGCTGACTGTCGGCGGCAGTGCCGCGGTCGTCGGTTCGTGGGGGCTCGTCTCCCTGCTGACGGCGGTCCGTTCGCCGTGGCCGTGGGTGGGCCTGTGCGCGCTGCCTGCGCTTGCCGTCGCGGCGGTCCTGCTGCTGCCGCGCTGGTGGTTCCGCCTGCACCGCTGGGAGGTGACCGGCACGGCGGTGTACGTACGGGGCGGGTACCTCCGTCGGGAGTGGGGCATCACCGCGATGTCGCACATCCAGACCGTCGAGATCCTGCGGGGCCCGCTTCAGCAGCGCCTCGGCCTGGCCACACTGGTGGTGACCACGGCCTCGCCCAAGGGAGAACTGCGACTTCACGGGCTCGACGCCACGACAGCCACCGAACTGGCCGAGCGGCTGCTCGCGCTCGCCCAGGCCACCCCGGGGGACGCGACATGACCGGTACGAGCGGTGCGAGCGGCACGAGCGGTGCGGGCGGTGCGGGCGGCGGCTCCGGCCCGGCGGCGGACGAGGGCTGGCGGCGGGTGGACCCGCGGACCGTCTGGCTCACCGCCGTCCTGACCGGCGGGGCGGTCTGCGGGGCCGCGGTCCCCGCCACCGTCGTCCTCGGCCGGGACATCGGGTTCGGCGCCGCCCTGTCATGGGTGCTGCCCGTCGCCGCGCTCCTGATCCTGCTCAGCCCGCTGACGGGTCTGCTGCACCGGCGCTCCGTGCGGTACCGGATCACCGACGAGTTCGTCGAGGTCCGCGTCGATCTCGTACTGAGTTCGGGGCGGAAGCTGCGCCGCGAGCGGCTGCGCACCGTGGATGTGACCGCCGGCCCCCTGCACCGGCTGTTCAGGCTCGCGGAGTTGACGGCAGGCACCGGACAGGGCGGCGAGGACAACAAGGAACGCGTGAAGCTGGCGCCGTTGAACCGCCATGAGGCGGAGCGGCTGAGGCGGTCGCTGCTGAACCAGCCCGAGCCGGAGACCGCTGTGGCGGGTCCCCACCTCCTCGCGGCCATCGACTGGAGCTGGCTGCGCTACGCGCCGGTGTCGTTCGCGGCGCCCGCCATCGGCGCCGTGGTGGTCGGCCTGGCGCTGAGGGTCGTCGGCCGGTTCGATCTGGAGGAGTCGGCGTTGGAGTATGTCGCCGGGGTGCTCGGCGACGGCGGGATCTGGCCGGCGGTCCTGGTCCTGGTGGCCGCCGGGCTCGCCGTCGGCATGCTCGGATCACTCGTCTGGTTCGTCGAGCAGTGGTGGGACTACCGCCTGGAACGGGAGCCGGGCGGGACCACCCTGCTCTGCCGGCGCGGTCTGTTCACCACCCGCTCGGTCTCCATCGAACAGCGGCGCCTGCGCGGTGTCGACGTGGCCGAACCGCTGGGCAGCCGACCGTTCGGGGCGGCCCGGGTGGACGCCGTGGGCACCGGGATACGCACGGGGGACGACGACAAGAAGGCGGCGGGCTACGGCACGTTGCTGCCCGCCGCCCCGCGCGAGACGGCCGACCGGGTGGCCGCCTCGGTGCTGCGGGAGGAGGCGGGCCCGCTGGCCGTACCGCTCCGGGCGCACCCCGCGGCCGCGCGGCGCAAACGCGTGGTGTGGGCGGTGACGGCGGTGCCGGCGCTGTGTCTGACGACGACGCTGGTGGGCGCGGCCCTCCCCGGGGCGCTGCCACCCGCGACGTGGGTCGCCGTGTGGACCGTCGCGGTGGTGCTGTCGCCGGCGGCCGTACTGCTCGGGCTGGACGCGTACCGGAGCCTCGGTCACGCGCTCAGCGGGGCGTACGTGGTCATACGCTCGGGGACTCTCACCCGGCGCACCGTGGCGTTGCAGCGGTCCGGGGTCATCGGCTGGAAGATCAGGCAGTCGGTCTTCCAGCGCCGGGCGGGCCTGATCTCCGTCACCGCGCTCACCCCGGCGGGGTCCGGCGCGTACACGGTGCGGGACACGGCGGAGGCTGACGGCATCGGCTTCGCGGGGACCGCGGTGCCCGGACTGCTGGACCAGTTCCTCGCGCCGTCGGACTCCCGGCCGAACGGGCCTGATTCCTGACCGAACCGGCCGGATCCCTGACCGCACGTGACCGCGCCGGATCCCTGACACGGCCGGCCGGATTCCCGACCGCACCGTTCAGGCCCTCGGTCCCACCGGGTGACCGCCCGGCTCCCGGCGTATCGGCTCCCGGCCCGCGTCCCGCCGCAGCCGGGCGACGAGTTCCTCGAGCCGGCCGGCCACCTCGTGCGGCGTCGGCAGCGCCCGTACCTCCTCGCGCAGTTCCGCCGCGCGCCGGGCGAACACCGGCTCCCGCAGCAACCGCTCCAGCCGGGCCCGTACGCTCGGGCCGTCGGCGTCCGCCGGCTGGAGGAGGATCCCGGCGCCCTGCTCCGCCATCCGCGTCGCCGCGTACTCCCCGTCGCCCTGGTCCGGCACGATCAGCTGGGGCAGTCCGAGGAGACTGCTGGTGGCCACGGTGCCGGCGCCGCCGTGGTGGATCACCGCCGTACAGGTGGAGAGCAGTGCGTGCAGCGGGGCGAAGGTGACCACCCGTACGTTGTCCGGCACCGGTCCGAGCTTCTTCCGCTCCTGCTCGGCGATGGTGGCCACGACCTCGATGTCGAGGTCCCCCAGGTCCCGGAGAATCTCGCCGACGGGCAGCACATAGCCGCCGAAGCGGTCCGTCGCGCTGAGCCCCAGGGTGAGTGCCACCCTCGTCCGCGCGGGCGGCTCGCGCAGCCAGTCCGGGAGCACCGCGGCGCCACCGTAGGGCACGTACCGGATGGGCAGATAGTCGAGATCGCCTCGGCGGCGCAGGGCGGGCGGCAGCTGGTCGAGTGTGGCCTGGCCGGTGATCAGGTCTTCCCCGAAGGGGACCCCGTGGCGCGCGGCCTGCTCGCCGATCCAGTCGGCCAGCGCGTCCGTCCGTTCGGCCGCGGGCTGTTCGTCCCGTACCCGGCGGAAGTGCCCGCGCAGCGCCCCGTAGTGGTCGGGCCCCCACATGAACCGCACATGGGGCGCGTCGGCGGCCCGCGCGGCGATCGGGGCCGCGTAGCTGGTCGGTTCCCAGATCACCAGGTCGGGCCGCCAGTGCCGGGCGAAGGCGACCAGTTGGTCGAGCATCGAGGAGTTGATCAGCCGCGCCGTGGCGGCGGCGTCCCGGTCGGCCCCGCGGAGATATTCCCAGGTGATCAGGTGCTGTTGCCGGGGGAGGTCGAACGGCGGGGTCCTGCCGAGCCGGGTCTCGCGGTAGAGCTGCGGATCGAACGCGGCGAAGCGCTCGTTGAGGATTCTCCGGGCCACGGCCCAGAGCGCGTGGTCCGTGCCCACCGGGACGGCCGGAAGTCCGGCCGTGGTGATCACGTCGACCAGTTCGGGCTGGCTGGCGACGCGTACGTCGTGACCGGCGGCCCGCAGCGTCCAGGCCAGCGGCACCATGCTGAGGAAGTGCGTCTTCTCCGAGTAGGTGGCGAAAAGGATGCGCATACCGGTTCCTTCCGTTTCGTGGCGGCCGGCGTCCTGCCGAGGACGGCCCAGCTCAGGGCTGTCCGGCTCAGGGCTGTCCGGGCGCGGCGGCCGCGAGCTCGGCGGCCGTGGCGGTCACCGCGTCCTCCCAGCGGATCCGCGGACTCCACCCGGCGGCCTCCTGGAAGGCGGACGGGTCGATGACGAAGTCGAGGAAGTCGGTGGGTCCCGCCTGGTCGGGCGGGGCCACGGAGGTGACCGGCACCGGGGGCCGTCCGGTGGCCTCCGACACCGCCCGGGCGATCCCGGCGAACAGTTCGCCGATGGTGGTGGCCCGTCCGGTGCCCACCAGCCAATGCCGTCCCGCCAGCCGGTCGGCGTGGTCGAGGGCCGCGACCACCGCGCGGGCCGTGTCGTCGATGCAGACCAGGTCCCTGGCGATGCCGCCGTCGTGCCACATGGTCAGCGGCCGGCCGGCGAAGGCGCGGCGCATCATCACCGCGACCAGGCCCTTGTCCAGGGCACTGGCGGCCCTGCCCTGTCCGAACAGGGTGGCGAGCCGCAGCGTCGCCCCGCGCACCACACCCTCGGCGGTCGCGGCCTTCAGGGCCAGCTCGGCATCCATCTTGTGCCGGTCGTACGTGGTCAGGGGCTGGTCCGGGGTGCTCTCGGTGATGCGCTCGGAGGTGAACTTGCCCGTCTGCGACATGGATCCGGTGAAGATCACCACGGGTGGTCCGGTACGTCGCTGGGCTCTCAGCGCGTCGATGACCTCGTGCACGAGGCCCAGGTTGACCCGTTCGGCGAGGGCATCGTCCGAGGACACCCGCCAGGTCGCCGGGCCGACGACATGCGCGACGAGGTGCAGGACCGCGTCAGCGCCCTCGACGGCTTCGGCGACCGCGCCGGGCGTGGTCAGGTCGACCCGGCGGATCTCCACCTCGGCGCGGTGCCGCTCGGGCACCCTGACGGGGCGTCGGCCGACCAGCCGCAGCCGCAGCCGACGGCTCGCCAGCTCGCGCGTCACCGCCGTGCCGAGCAGGCCGGACGCGCCGAGTACGACGACCAGAGGGAGGGCGGGGCTGTCGGTCATTTCTCTCTCCTTCGCAGAGCCGCTTTCGCCGGCGGGTCAGGCCGGTCAGCTTCCGGAACGCGCGTAGTCCCAGTGCATCCGCCCGACGACCGCCGGGAGCCGCGCCAGATCCCGCAGGTCCTCGTCGGTGAGTTCGAGACTGGCCGCGGCCGCGTTCTGTTCCAGCCAGCGCGGACGTTTGGTCGCGGGAATGGGTATCACCAGCTCGCTCTGCGCCAGTACCCACGCGATGGAGACCTGCGCCGTCGTCGCCCCGTGCCTGCGGGCGACCCTGGTCAGACCGTCGACGATCGCCCGGTTCGCGGCGAACGCGTGTTCGCGGAAGCGGGGATCGCGGGACCGTGCGTCCTTCTCGTCCAGTACCGCGTGGTCGACCTGTCCGGTGAGCAGGCCCCGGCCCAGCGGGGAGAACGCGAGAAAGGGAGTGCCCGTCGTCTCGCACCACTTGAGGACGTCATCCAGGCTGTGCCTGGCCAGGACGGAGAGTTCGTACTGGACGGCGCTGATGGGGAACTGTCCGTTGATCCGCTCCAGTTCGTCGACAGTGGCGTGGGAGATGCCGAGCCCCCTGGCCTTCCCGGCTCGCACCAGTTCGGCCAAGGCACCCCAGGTCTCCTCCAGCGGTACGTCCGGATCGACGCGGTGCAACTGGTAGAGGTCGATCGTGTCCGTCGCCAGGCGGCGGAGCGAGGCGTCGCAGGCGGCCCGGATGTGCTGAGGCCGGCCGTCGCGGCTCAGCGTGCCGTCGGGGTTGGTGACCAGACCGCATTTCGTGGCGATCACGGCCCGGTCCCGATGGCTCTTCAAAGCCCGTCCGAGCAGCCGCTCGTTACTGTAGGGCCCGTATATGTCAGCGGTGTCGAAAATTCTGATGCCGAGATCAAGCGCCCGGTGAACAACTCGGACGGAGTCGTCCTCGTCCTGCTGGACCGGACTGTATCCGCGTGATAGCGAAGTACAGCCGAGCCCCACTCTGATCGATTGGGAATCGTCATCCATGAGAATGTTGCGCATGATTTTCCATCCTGGCCCCGGCTGCTTGGATGCGGCAAGTACGAGGCGGGCCGAAGGCATAGAAGAGAAAAACTGGCAGTACGTTATCGCTGCCGGCCGGAATCAGCCAGAATCCTGTTGCCTGTGGTGTCCGTCCCGCCGGCGGGACGGACACCACAGGCAACAGCGCGCCGGTGAATCGCCGGTGAAACCCCGGAGCAACCCGCCGCCGACCGTGGAGCACGCATGCGCATTCTTTTCACCACGTACTCGGAGAAGACCCACTTCCACGCGATGGTGCCGCTGGCCTGGGCGCTGGTGGGCGCCGGCCACGAGGTGCGGGTGGCCAGCCAGCCCGCGCTGACGGAGGTGATCACCCGCAGCGGGCTCACCGCGGTTCCCGTCGGCTCCGACCATCACCTCTGGCGCGTGCTGGACAGATTT
Source organism: Streptomyces hebeiensis (assembly GCF_052983195.1). Classification (NCBI taxonomy): domain Bacteria; kingdom Bacillati; phylum Actinomycetota; class Actinomycetes; order Kitasatosporales; family Streptomycetaceae; genus Streptomyces; species Streptomyces hebeiensis. Next base: position 5,234,755 of record NZ_CM129812.1, on the reverse strand, counting down.
CTGAATCCGCGCTTCGCCGCGGCGAATCCGGAGTTGTACAAGCAGATCCGCGCCGTGGACCTGCCGCCGTTCGATACCGCGGACGACCCCGTGGAGGACATCTCCTGGGAGTACCTGCAATCGGGATACGAGACCGTCGTCCGCAGCTGGTACCGAATGATCAACGATCCGATGACCAGCGATCTGGTCGCCTTCGCCCGGCAGTGGAAACCGGATCTGGTGATATGGGAGCAGGCCACCTATGCGGGGCCGATCGCGGCCAGGGCGGTGGGGGCCGCCCATATACGGATGCCCTGGTGCCTGGACATCTTCGGGAAGACCCGGGAGAATTTCCTCCGACTACGCGAGAAACAGCCCGAACATGCACGGCGGGATCCACTCGGCGAATGGCTCGGCGAGAATTGTGAAAGATATGGGGTCGAGTTCTCCGAGGACATGACGACGGGGCAGTCGACCATCGATCAGTATCCGAGTCCGCTGCGGCTCATGGCGGACATCGAGTACCTGCCGATGCGGTACGTGCCGTACAACGGGGTCTCCGTGGTCCCGGACTGGCTGTGGGAGCCGCCGGCGAGGCCACGGGTCTGCCTCACCCTCGGCGTCTCCGCGACCCAGCGGTTCGGCGGTTATCCGGTCCGTGTCGGCGAGATCCTCGACGCGCTGGCCGATGTGGACGCCGAGATCGTGGCGACGCTGTCCGAGGAGGCGCAGAGCGAACTGGAACGGGTGCCCGACAACGTCCGGCTCGTCTCCTTCGTTCCGCTGAGCGCCCTCATGCCGACCTGTGTGGCGTCGATCAACCACGGCGCCTTCGGCACCTTCAACACCACGGCGCTCGCGGGGGTTCCCCAGCTGACGATTCCCGAACAGCACGACAATCCCCCGGTCTGCGACCGGCTGGTCCGGTACGGCGCCGGACTGACGGAGTACTACACGGACGTCACCGGCGAGAAGGTCCGCGGCCACCTGGTCCGGCTGCTCGACGAGCCCTCCTTCACCACCGCCGCGACCGCCCTGCGTGAGGAGATGCTGGCCATGCCGGCCCCACGCGACCTGGTTCCCCAGCTGGTCCGGGCGACTGCCCGGTACCGGCCCTGACCGCGATCTGGAGCGAAGGTGCGCATCCTCTTCACCACGTACTCCGACCGGAGCCTGCTGCTGTCCATGGTGCCGCTGGCCTGGGCCCTGCGCGGCGCGGGCCATGACGTACGGGTCGCCAGCGCCCCCGACCTGACCGACGTGATCACCGGCGCGGGCCTGCCGGCGGTGCCGGTCGGCCGGAACGACGGCTTCTCCCGCATACTCGGGCCCGAGCCCGCGTCACTGCTGACCGGCCTGCTCCAGCCGTACGACGTGGCAGCCGCACCCGAGCGCGCCACCTGGGAGTACATGCGGTCGGGTTACGAGAACATCGTCCGCTGGTGGCACAAGACGGCCAATGTGCCGATGATCCCGGACCTGGTCGACTTCGCCCGGCACTGGCGGCCGGATCTGGTGCTGTGGGAACCCAGCACCTACGCGGGTGGCATCGCGGCGGAGGCCGTCGGCGCCGCGCACGGACGGCTGCTGTGGAGTGTGGACGTCTTCGGCGTCGCCCGTGAGCACTACCTACGGCTGAAGACCGGCCGGAGCGAGGCGGACGATCCGCTGGCCCAGTGGCTGAGCACCTATGCCGACCACTACGGATTCGGCTTCACCGAGGAGTTGGTCACCGGTTCGTTCACCATCGACCAGCTTCCCGACTCGATGCGGATGGAGGCACGGCTGCGCTACCTGCCCATGCAGTACATGCCGTACGGCGGCCCCGCCGTGGTGCCTCCCTGGCTGCGGGATCCCCCGGAACGCCCGCGGGTCGCGGTCACACTCGGCATCACCAGCATCACGCGGTTCGGCAGTTACAACCTCGACGTGGCGGAGATCCTGGACGCGCTGGCCGATCTCGACATCGAGATCGTCGCCACGATCACCGAACAGGAGCAGCGGAAACTGGCCGCCGTTCCACCGAACGCGCGGATCGTCCCCTATGTCCCCCTGCAGGCGCTGGCCCCGACCTGCTCGGCGCTCATTCAGCACGGTGGTCCCGGCACCCTCCTCACCACGGCGCGGCACGCGGTTCCGCAACTGCTGCTGCCATGGGAGTTCGACGCCCCCGAACTGGCCCGGCGCTTCGCCGCCCAGGGCGCCGGGATCTCCGTCGAGGCGAGCCGGGCGACCGCCCCCGTCATCCGGGAGAACCTGCTGCGGCTGCTGAACGAACGGTCCTTCCGCGACGCCGCCGCAGGGCTGCGCGAGGAGATGCGGGAGCGGCCCACCCCCCTGGATCTGGTGCCCGTACTGGAGGAACTCGCGGCGTAATCGGCACCCGTCACACCCACCGACATGGTCCTTCGGCCCAGGAGAGCATCATCGCCAGCACCGACTTCGTCCATCCTCAGCTCGCACCGCTGTTCACCGGCGCCGTCGCGGCCCACGCGACCGTCCTCGCGGACGACCTGGGGCTCTTCGAGAAACTCGCCAAAGAACCGATCAGGGAATCGGACCTGGACCGGGCCCCCTGGTCCGCTCACCGCGTCAGGATCACGGGGGTCCTCCGGGCCCTGTGCCGAGCGGGCGCGGTCGAACACCGCGACTCCTCCTACGAGCTCACCGAACTCGGCTGGGACCTGCGGCAGCAGGCACCTGTCTTCAAGCTGTGGTTCGGCGCCTACGCCTCCGTCCTGGCCGGCGCCGTCGCCGGCACGCCGGACCCGGCGACGCTGGTGAGGGGCGCCGTGGTCGCGGAGTCGTCCAGCCGCGTCGGGGCCCAGTACCTGGACGGGACGATCCTCGACCTCGTCGCCTCCCTGGCACCGCGAGGGGCCCTCTGCGACCTGGGGTGCGGCACGGGATCGCGGCTGCTCGCCATGTGCACGCGCGCGGGACGGCCCGGACTCGGATTCGACGTCTCCGCGGCGGCGGTCGACTCCGCCCGGCGCACGGTGCGGGACGCGCGCGCGGTGGGTGTCGCACTCGACATCCGACAGGCCGACGTCACCCGGCTCACGGACAACCGGCCGGAAGTGGACATCGTCACCCAGGCGTTCATGACCCACCACATAGCGCCCGACGAGCGCGGCGTGCGCGTACTGCGCTCCTACCAGGAACGGTTCCCCAACGCCCGCTACCTGGTCGTCTTCGACACCGTCGCCTCCCCCGCCGCCTCCGCGCCGGCACCGGAACTCTTCGCGCCGGGGTTCGACTACATCCACGCGCTCCAAGGCATGGAACCCCGTACGTACGAAGCCGCCCGGCGGGTGTTCGCCGAGGCCGGCTACCACTGCCTGCGCGAGATCACGCTCGACGTCCCCAACAGCTACGCCTGGGTGCTCCGGCCCGACGGCAGAGCCGCGCGCCCATAAAGGGAGGTACGCACCACCATGCCATCCGCCCGGCCACCGCGAATGGTGGCGACGGAGAAGTTCCCCGCCTACCGCGACGACGAGACGCCGTACGCCGCCCCCTCCGGGGACCTGTGGGACCTGTCCAACAACGAGATCTCCCTGCCGCCGCCGCCCCACGTCCTCTCGATCCTGCGGAGCGAGAGCGAACGGGCCCACCTCTACCCCGACCCGCGCGCGGGACTCCTCGTGGACGCGCTGGCCGGGCACTTCCCGGTGGACCGGGGATCGGTCCTGGTGGGGCCGGGCAGCGCCGGCGTTCTCCAGCAACTCCTGCTGACCCTGTGCGGTCCCGGGGACGAGGTGATCCACGCGGATCCGTGCTTCGACGCGTATCCCCTCCTGATCGCGACCTCCGCCGCCCGAGGGGTCCCCGTACCGTTGACGGCGACAGGGGAACACGACCTGCGCGCCATGCGTGCCCGGGTCGGCGCGGACACGCGCGTCGTCATCCTGTGCTCTCCGCACAACCCGACCGGGACATCCCTGACGCCCTCCGACCTCCATGACTTCCTCGTCGGTCTCCCGCCCGGCGTGATCACCGTCCTCGATCAGGCGTATGTCGAGTTCGACGGCGAGAGCGACCCCCGGGACCTGGGGCTCCTCCACGCACACCGCGACCTGGTCCTGCTGCGCAGCTTCTCCAAGGCGCACGGCCTGGCCGGCTTGCGCGTCGGCTACGCCATCGCGCCGCCCGCTCTCGTGGCGCGCGCCCGCAAGACGGCCATCCCCTTCTCCGTCACCCGCGGCGCGGAGCGGGCGGCCATCGCCTCGCTGAGGGAGCGGGACACCCTGCGGCAGCGGATGGCGTACGTCCGCGGACAACGCGACAGCCTCTTCAAGCACCTGTCCGACGCCGGCCTCGCGCCGCTGCCCTCGCGCGGCAACTTCCTCTGGATCCCTCTCGGCGCCGGAAGCGAACGCTTCGCCGAGGCGTCGGCCGGCGCCGGCGTCAAGGTCCGCGCGTACCCGGGTCAGGGTGTGCGGGTCACCGTGGGGAACGAGGCCGCTCACCGGGCACTGATAGCGGCGGCACACGATTTCAGCCGGGCCGCCACGTAGCTCCGCGGAGCCTCACGAGACGTTCAGCGGGACCTGAGCCCGGCCCCCGGCGCACCGGCCGGCCACCCTGTCCGGCCGGTGCGCCGTCGCACGTCGCCCCCATGAATCCCCCCAATCCCCCGGACGGATCCCTGAATCGCCCCCGCGAAACGACCGTCAAGTCTGCGCGACTGAGACGTAGGATGCTGCTGTGCAACCGGGGGAACCAGGCATCACGCTGGCGGTGGCAACGCCGAAGCGAGCCTTCGCGCCCCCAAACGACCCAATTTCATCCAGTCCTGATCGCTGAATCAGGTTGAGTTGACCAGGATCAGGAGCCGCGCACGCACTCCGACGGGGTGCCCACGATGGAGAGTGCAGGGTATGGGGGATACAACTCACGTCACGCTCTTAGGACCGGTAACGGCCTGCAGGGACGGGCAGGGGTTAGAACTCGGCTCACCGAGACAGCGCACCTTGTTCGCGGTACTGGCCGCGCACGCCAACCAGGTGATCAGCCGCGAGGAGTTGGTCACCGCCGTCTGGGGGCTCGATGCCCCGGCGACCGCGATGAACAGCGTCTACACCTATGTCGCCCGGCTGCGGCGCCTCCTGGAGCCGACCCGTTCCCAGCGCGGGCCCTCGGATCTGCTGGTGTCCGACAGCCTGGGCTACCGACTGCAACTCCCTCCGGACCAAGTGGATTTCAGGAGATTCAAGACCCATCTGAAGCGTGCCGGGCAGCTGAAGAACACCCAGGCGGTCGAGCGTGCGGTCGAGGAGCTCAACGCGGCGCTGGCACTGTGGCACGGCGCTCCCTACGGCGGAGCGACCGGCCCCTTCGCCGATACCGAGCGCAGGGCCCTCACCGAGTTGCGGCTGACCGCCATCGAGGACCGGATGGAGCTTCTGCACCAGCTGGAGCACGATGTCGACTTCAGCGGCGAGCTGTCCGAACTCTCCTCGCTGGTACGGAAACACCCGTTGCGTGAACGGCTGCGCCACCTGTTGATGCTCGGTTACGCCCGGTTCGGCAGACAGGCCGAGGCGGTCGAGGAGTACCACGACCTGCGCGGCAGGCTGGCCGAAGAGCAGGGCCTGGAGCCCGGGGAGCGGATTCAGCGCTTCTACGAGGACATCCTGCGCAGCGGGCCGTCGAGCAGGATGTCCCTTCCGCCGCGGGAAGCCGAACCCGCCGGGCCGTCGAACGCGCCGGCCTCTTCGGTGCGGGCCGCGCCGCCCGCGCAACTGGCCCAGCTGGCACGGGACATACCGGACTTCACCGGCCGCGCGGCCGAACTCCGGCAACTGCGTCAGCTGGTGGAGTCCGCCGAGAGTGCGGGCGAGAGCGCCGTCATCCTGATCAACGGGGCTCCGGGGATCGGGAAGACGGCGGTCGCGATACGGATCGCTCACGCCCTCTCCTCGCACTTCCCCGACGGACAGTTGCAGCTGGACCTGCGAGGATACGGTGACGGGCCCGGCCCGATGCAACTGGACGAGGCGCTGCGTCATCTCCTGGACGGACTGGGGGCACCCCCGCGGGCGGACCTGGACATCGAGGGTCAACGCGCGCTGCTCCGCCGGCTGGTGGCCGGCCGACGGCTGCTCATCCTGTTGGACAACGCGGCCTACGTCCAGCAGGTCCGGCCGCTTCTGCAGGGTGATGCCTCCTGTCTGGTCATCGTCACCAGCCGGAACTCCCTGACGGGACTCACCGTGCGGGACGGAGCGCGGCGTATCACGCTGAACGGGATGACGGAGGACGGTGTCGAGTTGTTCGGCCGCATGGTGGCCCGGCCGCTGGTGGCCGGCGCCGAGACCGAGGTGCGGCGACTGGTCGAGGCGTGCGGTGGCATTCCGCTGGCCCTGCGCATCGCGGGCGCCCGTATCGGCATGTACCCCGCGCCGGAACGCGCCCTCGCCCGCTTCCGCGAGGGGGATCTGCTGGGACGGCTGGATGTGCTCGGCGACGACCACTCCTCCCTGAAGACCGTGTTCGGCTGGTCCTACGACGCGCTGCCGGAGGACGCCCGTCTGATGTTCCGCGCGCTGGGCGGCGGCACCGAGCCCAGATTCGGTATCAGATCCGCCGGGCGGCTGGCCGGCCTCACGCCACGGGGCGCCCGTCGCGGTCTGGACGTCCTGGTGGAGGCGAGTCTGGTCCAGGAACCGGTGCACGACCACTTCCGCCTGAACCCGCTGATCTTCGCTTACGCGCGACATCTGTATCACCGCGATGTGGCGCTCGGGGCCACCCCGACGGTTTCCTGCTGAAGCATCGCACACATCACGGCACGAGGTTTCGGGGGGTTGCAGCGGGACAAGCCTTCCACTCATTATCGGTGCGATGAAGATTACCGAGATGTCGATACCGAACGCCTTCCGGATCGTCCCGGAAATACATGAGGACGAACGGGGATCCTTTATGGAGCTGGCCCGTTCCGCCCTTCTTTCCGAGGCCATCGGCTATCCGTTCGTGATCGGCCAGGCGAACTGCTCGCTGAGCAGCCGTAACACCATCCGCGGAATCCACGGGACCGCACTGCCGCCGGGCCAGGCAAAACTCGTCACCTGTGTGAGTGGCTCGGTGCTGGATGTGGCCGTGGATCTGCGGGTGGGCTCGCCCACCTTCGGGCAGTACGAGATGACCAGGCAGGATGCCGGGACCGGGGTCTCGGTGTACCTGTCCGACGGTATTGGCCATGCCTTTGTGGCATTGACCGACGATGCCTGCGTCAACTATCTGTGCTCGGAGAAATATGTGCACGGAACGATGATCGAGATCAATCCGCTGGACCCCGACATCGGCATTCCGTGGGAGCTGGACGGCCCGCCGGTCATGTCGGACAAGGATGCCGCGGCACCCGGACTGGCCGCCGCGGCGGATGCGGGAATGCTGCCCGGCTACGAGGAATGTCTGGAGCACTACGCGTCCCTCCGGCCGGCTGCCGCGGCCTGAGCGGGATCCGTCTCGCCGGCGGGACAGGGGTGCCTTTTTTCGGTTCGTACGATCAGGAGTGGTGATGTCGACCGAGTTCGTGTGTCGTATATGTGGTGGCCGGGTCCATGAGTTTTTCGATTTCGGACGCCAGCCACTGTCGGACGCCTTTGTGGTGCCGGGGGCGGACAGCCGGGAGGAGTTCTTCTTCCGGCTGGCCACCGGAATCTGCGAGAAGTGCACGATGGTGCAGTTGACGGAGGAGGTCCCACGGGGGCGTATGTTCCACGAGGATTACCCGTACCACTCCTCGGGATCCTCCTTCATGCGCGCCCACTTCGAGGAGTTCGCCGGTCGCCTGCTGGCCACCGAGCTGACCGCCGACGACCCGTTCGTCGTCGAGATGGGATGCAATGACGGCGTCATGCTGGGCACCCTCGCCGGGGCCGGTGTCCGGCACCTGGGAGTGGAGCCCTCCGGCGGTGTGGCGGATGTGGCCGCCGCCCGGGGAATCCGCGTGCGGAAATCGTTCTTCGAGGAATCCACCGCACGGGACATCCTGCGCGAGGAGGGCCCGGCGGACGTCATCTACGCGGCCAACACGCTGTGCCACATTCCCTATATGGATTCCATCCTGGCCGGCGTGAAGGTGCTGCTGGCGCCGGGCGGGGTCTTCGTCTTCGAGGATCCGTACCTCGGTGACATCATCGAGCGCACGTCCTTCGACCAGATCTACGACGAGCATTTCTTCTTCTTCACCGCCCGGTCGGTGCGGGCGATGGCCGCCCTGCACGGTCTGGAACTGGTGGACGTCGAACGGCTCGCGGTGCACGGCGGCGAGGTCCGTTACACCCTCGCCCGCGCGGGAGCGAGGACACCGTCCGGCGCGGTGTCGGAACTGCTCGCCGAGGAGGACCGGAGGAAAGTGACCGAACTCGCCACGCTGGAGGAGTTCGGACAGCGGGTCAACAAGATCCGTACAGATCTGGTCGCGCTGCTGAACCGGCTGCACGGGGAAGGCAGAACAGTCGTCGGGTACGGTGCCACCGCGAAGAGCGCGACGGTCAACAACTTTTGCGGAATCGGCCCCGGTCTGATTCCGTTCGTCTCGGACAGCACTCCGGCGAAGCAGGGGCGCCTGACACCCGGCGCTCATATTCCGGTCCGCGATCCGAAGGCGTTCGCCGATCCGTACCCCGATTACGCGTTGCTGTTCGCCTGGAACCACGCGGACGAGATCATGGCGAAGGAAAAGGAATTCAGCGCCGCCGGCGGCCGGTGGATCCTGTACGTCCCCGACGTGCACATCGTGTAACGCCACCGGTAGGCGCACCGTCCTTCCCCTGTCCAGGGTGGATTCCGTTCGGTTCAGGGCCCTGTTTGCCGTGAATAAGCCAGGAACAAAGGAGTTGGGGAATGATTCGTTCCGTGGTCATCGTGGGCGGTGGCACAGCGGGGTGGATGACGGCCTCCTACCTCAAGGAGGCGTTCGCCGATCGGATCGACGTGACCCTCGTGGAGTCCGCGGCCGTGTCCCGTATCGGGGTCGGCGAGGCGACGTTCAGTACGATCCGTCATTTCTTCGACTACCTCGGCCTGGACGAGGCCGACTGGCTGCCGAAATGCGCCGGAGGTTACAAGCTGGGCATCCGGTTCGAGAACTGGGACGGGGACGGCGGACACTTCTACCACCCGTTCGAGCGACTGCGGATGGTCGACGGGTTCTCGCTGGCCGACTGGTGGCTGGAGCTCGGCGACCGAGGCCGCCCCATGGACCGGTCGGTCTTCCTGACCACCGCCCTCAGCGAGGCCAAGCGGTCGCCGAGGATGCTGGACGGCACGCTGTTCGCCGCCGGGCTGGACGGCAGCCTCGGCAGGTCCACCCTGGACGAACAGCGGGCCCAGTTCCCGTACGCCTACCACTTCGACGCCGACAAGGTGGCCGGGTACCTCGCGGCCCATGCCACCGAGCGCGGGGTACGGCACGTCATCGACAGCGTGGAGCAGGTGGTCCAGGACCAGCGCGGCTGGATCAGCGAGGTGCGCACGGCCGAACACGGCTCGCTCCGCGGTGACCTGTTCATCGACTGCACGGGCTTCCGCGCCCTGCTGATCGACAAGACGCTGGGGACGCGGTTCGAGTCCTTCGAGGACGTGCTGCCGAACAACCGGGCCGTGGCGCTGCGCGTGCCCCGGGAGGTCGAGAGCGACATGGCGCCGTACACCAAGGCGACCGCGATGAACGCGGGCTGGATGTGGACCATCCCGCTGTTCCGCCGCGACGGCAACGGCTATGTCTACTCGGACAGGTTCATCAGCCCGGAGGACGCCGAACGGGAGCTGCGCGACACGGTGGCACCCGGTCGCGACGACCTCGAGGCCAACCACATCCGTATGCGGATCGGCCGCCACACGCACTCGTGGGTGAACAACTGTGTGGCCATCGGCCTGTCCAGCGCGTTCGTCGAACCGCTGGAGTCCACCGGCATCTTCTTCATCCAGCACGCCGTCGAGCAGTTGGTGAAGCACTTTCCCGACGAGACCTTCGACGAGCGGCAGACCGCCGCGTACAACACCCGTATCGGCAACGCCGTCGACGGGGTCAAGGAGTTCCTCGCCCTGCACTACAGAGCCGCACGGCGGGACGACACCCCGTACTGGAAGGAAGCCAAGGTCCGGGCCGTGCCGGACGGCCTGGCGGCGCGGATGGAGCTGGCCGGGAGCCGGCTGCTCGACGAGGAGACCATCTACCCGCACTACCACGGATTCGAGAGCTATTCGTGGAACGCGATGAGCGTGGGGCTCGGCCTCCGGCCGCGACGGCCCCATCCCGCGCTGAAACACATCGACCCGACCCGGGCCCTCGCGGAGTTCGCCCGTATCGAGGCGGAGGCGAAAGCGATGGTCGCCGCCCTCCCCAGCTGCCACGAGTACCTGGCGAGCATCAACGACTGAGCACGGCGCCTCCCCCCGGGGGCCCGGCCGGCGGATCGGGCCGATCCGCCGGCCGGCCCCGGGCGTGGGTGTCCCGACCGGACGGACCGGAGAGTGAGCCCGTTGGACGCCGACACACCGGGCCCGGCAACGCGAGACGCCTTCCGCGGGTTCATGAGCGACTACTTCACCGGTGTCACGGTGATCACCTCGCTGGATACCGCTGGTGCCCCGCACGGCCTGACCTGCAACTCCCTCACCAGTGTGACCTTCGCGCCGCCGACCTTGCTGGTCTGCCTCGACCTGCGCAGCGGGACACTGGCGGCCGTGCGCGAGCGCGGCGGCTTCGTCGTCAACCTGCTGCACGGGCGGGCGCGGTGGGCGGCGGAGCTGTTCGCCTCCCCCACGCGCCACCGGTTCCGGCGGGTCGCGTGGGAGCCCTCGCCGCGGCTGGGCCTGCCGTGGCTCACCGACGGCGCCCGGACCATCGCGGAGTGCCGGACCACCGCCACGCATGTGGTCGGTGACCATGCCGTCGTCCATGGCGCCGTCATGGGGGTGACGACCACGGCGCGGGAGCACCCTCCGGCGCCGCTGCTGTACGGGCGGCGAGGCTTCTACGACGCCCCGGGCCCGCCGACGCCGGAGGAACGGGCGGACGCGGCGCCGGTGCCGGCGGCGGCCCCGGTACCGGCGTCCGTACCGGTGCCGGGCAGGAGGCCGTCATGACCGACCCGATCACCCGGTTCCTGCTGGTGACCGCGGCCATCTTGCTGGTCAGTCATCTGCTCGGGGGGATGATGAGGCGGCTGGGGCAGCCGGCGGTGCTCGGGGAGATCCTCGGTGGTGTGGCCCTCGGCCCGTCGGCGCTGGGACTGGTGTGGCCGGGAGCGCTGGACTGGGTGTCCGCGCCGGCGGTGCTGGACGGTCTGGACAAGGTCGGCCAGCTCGGCCTGGTGGTGTTCATGTTCCTGCTCGGCTGCGAGCTGAGGACCGACCGGATCAGACCTCCGCGCGTGGTGGCCGCCGTCGTGCTGGGCGGCATGGGGCTCCCGCTCGTCGCCGGGATCGGGATCGCCACCGCCCTCGCGCCGCTGCTCGCGGTGGACGGTACGGGGACGACGCCGTACGCCCTGTTCTTCGGCCTGGCGCTGTCCGTGACCGCGCTGCCGGTACTGGCGCGGATCCTCGTGGACCTGGGGCTCGACCGCACCGGGGTCGGCACCCTCGCGATGTCCTCGGCGGCCGTCGGCGACGGGGTGGCCTGGCTCGGGCTCACCTTCATCCTCGCCGGCACCGCGGAGTCCCCCACCACCACGCCCATGGAGACGGCCTGCCTGGCGGTGGCGCTGGTGGCGGTGACCGCGCTGTGCGTACGTCCCGCTCTGCGGGTGCTGGTGCGGCGCGTGGACTCCGAGCGGGGGCTCACCGTGTCGCTGCTGTGCGGCGCGATCATCTTCTCCGGGCTGACCCAGGCGATCAACCTGCATCCGGTGATGGGCGCGTTCCTGTTCGGCGTCGCGGTGCCCTGGGATTCGGAGACCGTGCGGCGCGTCGGTCACCAGTTGCAGGACTTCACCCTGATCGTGCTGCTGCCGGTGTTCTTCGCCGGGGTGGGCCTGAGCACCTCGATCGGCCTCCTCGGCACCGATCCGCTGCACTGGCTGGCCCTGGCCGCCGTACTGGCCGCCGCCGTGCTCACGAAATGGGCGGGCGTGAGCGGGGCGGCCCGGCTCGCCGGGCTGACGTGGCGGCAGTCCGTACGGCTCGGGACGCTGCTGAACTGCCGGGGCATCACCGAACTGGTCATCGCCACCGTCGGGTTGGAAGCGGGCCTGATCAACGAGCTGGCCTTCACCATCCTGGTGTTCGTCGCCGTGATCACCACTGCCCTCACCGGGCCGCTGATGCGCAAGCTCACTCCCCGGGGCCCGGACGGGGACGGTGGGGACGGCCCGGCGGCGGAGCCGGTCCGTGCGGCCGGCTCCGGCCGCACGACCGCCTCGACGACGTGACCTGGAAAGGGTCCGGAAGCCATGTCAGCGGATTCAGGACCCGGCGCCGGAGGCCCGGGTGATCTCGTCGGCCACCGCCGTGGCCCGCTCCTCCCGGAGACCCTCGATTCTCAGCGAACCCTTCACCGCCGCGGTGGTGACCGTGACCGTGGCCAGACCGAAACGCTTCCGCAGGGGACCGCGCACCGTGTCGACCGACTGGATCCGGGACAGCGGCGCCATCTTCGACCGCTGCCAGAAATAGCCGGTGCGCACATGAACGGCGACATCGGTGACTTCCCAGCGGTGCGCCTCGAACCACCATGCCGGCAGCAGCAGCACCGTGGGCACGGCCAGTACGGCGACCGCCGCGGCGGGCACGAAGAGCCAGTGACCGCCCAGTTTGAACAGACCCGGCACAACGGCGTGCAGCACCAGAATCGCGATCGCGGCGGCGAAGAGAAGAGCCAGCCGGGCTCTCCACCAGCCGACCGCGGGCCGGTCGAACCTGTTTCCCGGCGGCCCGGACGGCTCCCGCGTCATGGAAAACCCCTGCTGTTGAACGAATGGCCGTGTCAACTTCCAGTGTAGGCAGGATCGATGAGGCGAAAGACATGAATGACGTGAACCACGTGAATGACGGACGCGACAACAGAGTGATCTACCCGGAGACTTCCTCCCGGCGGGTCCTGTTGCGCCCCGCCACCGCGGCCGACCAGGCGGAGTTCTTCCGCACGGTGCTGCGGACCGGCGTGGAGAGCGTCCGGCTGCCCGTCGGCCGGCCGCAGGGGCCGCCGCCGCGGCCCGACGCCGCCTTTCAGGTGGTCAACAAGGCAGACGGCCGGGTATTGGGGTTCAGCCTGCTGTTCGGCCTCGACCAGGCGGGACACATCCGCTGCGGCACTTATCTCGACCCGGAGCTCAACCGCCTCGGGACCGGCTCCGAAGCCATCGGGTTGACCATCAACTACGCGTTCGCCATGTTCAATGTGGACCGGGTCATCACCGAAACCACCGAAGCCAGCCTGGATTCCTTCGGTATGCGGCCCGATGACAGCCGGATCCTCAGCACTCTGAACGACCATCTGTACTTCCGCGGCCGGTACTGGAATCTCTATGGATTCCAGGTCGAGCGGAGTGAGTGGGTGGCGGACGACTAGACCGTCTTCGCGTCCCGCCGGCGAGACGTGCCCCCGGCTTCCTTTTCCGTGTGCCCGACCCGGCCCGGCGCCGTCCCCTTCGCGTACAAAAGGGCCACCACTTTTAGGGAGCATTCCGTGAGCTACCCCGAACTCACACCGCAGGAACTGCTGCGCGAGGGATTCACCTCGCCGAGGGTCACCGACGAGCCATGGGTCGTGCGCTGGGACGCGTTCCGCGGTGATCTCGCGGCCATCGAGGAACTGGTGCTCGGCCTGCTGCCGCCGACGGTGGCGTTCCACACCTCCGGCACCACCGGAGCCAGCCGGGCCTGGTACCGGAGCAAGGAATTCCTGTGGAGCGAGGCCGGTATGCTCTCCCGGCTCCTCGCCCCGCACCGGCCGGACGCCGCCCTCTCGTTCGTCCACTCCAAGCATCTGTACGGCGCGCTGACCAGCGTGCTGGTGCCGGCGCGGCTGGGTATTCCGGTCTGGTACCGGCCGGGGTTCGCCGGTCGGCTCCCCCCGGCCGGCGACCACCGGCGCTGGGCGGTCATGGCCATTCCCTGGATCTTCTCCCTGCTGCGGCGCCAGATGGCCTGGGTACGTTCCACCGGCCACGTCACCGTCCTGCACGCGAGCGGGATGATTCCGGACGCCTCGCTGGACTTCCTCGCGGAGGCGGGTGCCGAACGGGCCCGGATCGTGGAGGTCTTCGGCGCCACCGAGTCGGGTGGGGTGGCCACACGGCAGTGGTCCGAGGGCACCCCACCGGACTGGAGCCTGATCGACGACGTCTCCTTCGCGGATCCGCTCCGGCCGGACGAGGGCGAGGTGACACTGAAGGTCCGCAGTCCCCGGCTGGCCTTCCTGGCCGGTGACGCGGCCCCGGAGAGCTGCGAACTGGACGACCATGTCGAGCGGTTGGGCGACCGCGACTTCCGGTTCACCGGACGGCGCACCAGGCTCGTCAATGTCAATGGCCGCAGATTCAATCTGGACCGGCTGGAGGACCTGCTGCGGCCGGTGCTCGACTGCGCGGACCACGCCGTGCGCCCGGTGACCGACCCGCTGATCGGGGAACACGTCGAGCTGCTCGTGGTACTGAGACCCGGCACCGGGCTGGGCGACCTCGACCTGGCCTCGGCCTTCGAACGGATGGGGCTGCGCCCCCGCGGGGTGCGCGCCGTCGACCGCATCGACCGCACCGAGATCGGCAAATTCCGCCGTGTTCAGAACATCGAAACGATCGACGCAGGAGCCATATCGTGACCGTGTCCGACCTGACCCGCACCGAGTTCTCCCTCGGTGACATCCTCCACCGCGCCGGATGGGACGCCGAGCTGGCGCCGCTGAGCGACGGGGACATCGCCCGGATGCGGGCCTGTGCCGCCACCGTGGCCAAGGAACTCGCGGCCGACAAGCCCATTTACGGTCTCACCCAGGGATTCGGCCCGCTGGTGCTGTTCGAGGCGGAGTCGGAGCTGGAGCAGGGCGACAGCCTGATATCCCATCTGGGCACCGCCCAGGGGGACCCGCTGCCGCCACAGGTGTGCCGGCTGGTCGTCTGGCTCCGGCTCAACAGCATGCGCAAGGGCTTCTCCGCCGTGTCACCGGATTTCTGGCAGTCCCTGGCGGACGCGTGGAACGCCGGCTTCGTCCCAGCCATTCCCCGGCACGGCACCGTCAGTGCCAGCGGCGACCTCCAGCCGCTCGCGCACGCCGCGCTCAGCCACACCGGGGTGGACCGGGCCTGGGTGAGGAACGCGGACGGGGACTGGGAGATCAGGCCCGCCGCGGAAGCGCTCGCCGCACTCGGTATCAAGCCGTTCGTCTGGCCGGTACGGGAGGCGCTCGCGTTTGTGAACGGTACGGGTGTCGGCCTGGCCATGGCGATCGTGAACCAGCAGTCCGCACTGGCGCTGGTGCGCGCGGCGGCGCTGCTCACCGGCCGGATCAACGCGCTGCTGGGCGCCAACCCGGAGCACTACGAGCCCGGTCTGGGCATCGCGCGCGGCCAGCTCGGGCAGTCCCGGGTGGCGGCCTGGATCCGCGAGGAGCTGCCGGCGGGAGCCGAACGCGATCCCGCTCGCCCGCTCCAGGAGCCGTACAGCCTGCGGTGCGGGCCCCAGGTCCTGGGCGCGGTGCTGGACCAGCTGGAGTTCGCAGGTGAGCTGCTGCGCCGGGAGGCCAACGGCTGTACCGACAACCCGATCGTCTTCGAGGACACGGTCCTGCACGGCGGCAACTTCCACGCCATGCCGGTCGGCTTCGCCTCCGAACAGACCGGTCTGGCACTGCACTCGGCGGTCTACCTGTCGGAGCGTCAGCTGGGTCTCCTGGTGAGCCCGGTGACCAACGGCGATCTGCCGCCGATGCTCACGCCGCGACCGGGCCGCGGTGCGGGGCTGGCGGGGGTGCAGCTCAGCGCGACGTCGTTCGTCTCACGCATCCGGCAGCTGGCCTCCCCCGCCTCGCTGACCATGCTGCCCACCAACGGCTGGAACCAGGACCATGTGCCGATGGCGCTCAACGGCGCCAACTCCGTCGCGGAGGCGCTGGAACTCGGCTGGCTGGTGATCGGCTCGCTCGGGGTGACCGTGGCCCAGCTGACCTCCATGCGGGGCAGGAGCGCCGACGTGCCCGGACCGTGGGCCCGGCTCGCCGCGATCTCCCCGCCGCTGGACGCGGACCGGCCGCTGGCGGCCGAGGTCCGTGCCGCCCGTGACGTACTGCGGCAGGCGGCCGAGGAGCTGCTGGCCGCCGACGCGGCCGCCCGCACGCCCGGCGGGGACGTGGCGTAGCGGTCCGAGCCGCCGTGTCTCCGGGGCCCGCGGAACCGGAGACACGGCGGTGAGGGCGTCCGCGGCGGCGGCGTGGGGTCACGTGGACAGCGTGGCGTCGTAGCTGCGCCGTTGGTTCAGCAGCACCGGGTCGAACCCCGCCAGCCGCTTGTACCGGGCGGCGATCTCCTCCCGTTCGGCCAGCGGCAGTACCCGCTCGATGTCCGTGAAGCCCTCGGGTGCCCTCTCGTGGGCGCGCTTCAGGACGAGTTCGGGGCCCATCTGCCGGTTCGCCAGAGTGATCGCGCTCGTCGCGGGCCTGCGTTCGGCCTCGTACGCCTCGCACGCCGGGCCCGGCTCGCCCGTTCTGGCGAGGGCGTCGCTGAGCACCCGGGCGTCGAGGATCGCCTGCGAGGCGCCGTTCGAGCCGATGGGGTACATGGGATGGGCGGCGTCGCCGACCAGCGTCACCCGCCCATGGGTCCAGCGCGGCAGGGGGTCCCGGTCCACCATGGGGTACTCGTACGCGGCCGTCGCCCGCCGGATGGTCCCGGCCACGTCCAGCCAGTCGAACCGCCAGTCCTCGAAGTGGGGCAGGAACTCGGCCACGTGGACGGGGCGGGTCCAGTCCCCCCGATCGCCGGCCGCGCGCCGCACGGGGCGTTCCGCGATCCAGTTGATCTCGACCTTCCCGTCGGCGTCCGGGGCGGTGATCGGGTAGGCGACGAACTTCTGCGTGTCGTCACCGGCCATGATCATCGAGCGGTCGCCGCGGAAGGGGCGGGCCCGGGTCGTACCGCGCCACAGCACCAGCCCGTTCCACAGCGGCGCGGGCTCCGCCGGGTACAGGCGGGCGCGGACCGTTGACCTGATGCCGTCGGCGCCGATCAGGAGATCGCCCGTGATCTCGGTCGTCGTCCCGCCGGTCCCGGTCGGTCCGTAGTGGGCCGTCACATCCGCCGAAGGGGAGGCGCTGGCCGTGGTGAAGCCGGTCAGCCGGTGCCCGGTCCGTATCGCGTCGGGGCCGAGGCGTTCGGTCACGGCTCTGAGCAGCAGCAGTTGCAGCCGGCCGCGGTGGACCGAGTACTGCGGCCACTGGTAGCCCATGGCGAGACCACGCGGTTCGGACCAGATCAGCTGGCCGAGGTGGTTGAAGTACGCCAGTTCCCTGGTCGGGACCGCGATGGCGGCCAGTTCCTCGGCGAGGCCGAGTTCGGTGAGTTCGCGAACGGCGTGCGGCAGCAGGTTGATGCCCACGCCGAGCGGTCTGATCTCGTCGGCCGCCTCGGTGACCGTGATGGATTCGACGCCGGCGGCGTGCAGGCTCAGGGCCGTGGCCAGGCCGGCGATACCGCCGCCGGCGATGATGACGCGCATGTCGCTCCTCGGGACGTGGTGGGCCGTGTGCGGTGGTCGGCGGTCAGCTTCTCAAGGACCGGCACCAGTTCCCGGGGAGTGGGCATGCCGAGCATGTCCTCCCGCAGCGAAGCGGCGGCGGCGGCGAAGGACGGCTCTTCGAGCAGCCGTACCAGGTGCGCGCGGACCCGCTCGCCGGTGATGTCCGTGTAGAACTCGGTCAGTCCGGCCCCGTACGCCCGCAGCCGCCGGCCGAGCATCGGGGTGTCGTGCTGCTCGGAGATCACCAGTTGGGGTACGGCGGCCGCCGCGACGGTGTTGGTGGTGCCGAAGCCGCCGTGGTGAATGGCCGCGGCACAGGTGGGCGCCAGCGCCTGCAGGGGCACGAACTCCACCAGCCGGGCGTTGTCCGGTACGCGGACCAGTTTGCGCCGCTCCGCCTCGGCGAGCGTGCCGACGAGTTCGATGTCGAGGTCGGCGACCGAGTCGAGGACGTCCTGCACACTGATCGGGTAGCCGCCGAACCGGTCCGTGCTGAACAGGCCGAGGGTCAGGCAGACCCGTGGCCGGGCCGGTGGCTCCCTCAGCCATCGTGGGATCACCGACGTGCCGTTGTAGGGCACGTATCTCATCGGGACGTGGTGCACGTCGGTGTCCAGCCGCAAGGGGGCGGGGTACTGGTCGAGGGTGAACTGACCGGTGATCAACGACTCGGAGAACTCGACCCCGTACGCGTCGGCCTGGCCGCCCACCCACTCGCCGAGCGGGTCCTGGCGCTGTCCGGGCGGCTGCCGCTCCCGGAGCCGGAGGAACTTCTGCCGGGTCCTGGCGAAGATGTCCAGGGACCACAGCAGGCGGCCGTGTGCCGCGCCCACGGCCTCGGCCGCGATCGGCCCACCGTGCGTGGTCGGCTCCCAGATCACCAGATCCGGCCGCCACTGCCGGGCGAAGCCGACCAGGTCCTCGGTCAGCGGATCGTTGATGATCTTGTACCAGCTGCGCAGGATGTCTTCGTAGCCGGAGCGCAGATAGTCCCAGCCGGTGCTCTCGGCCGACTCCTCCGACCGGGCGAAAGGGGGCAGATCCACCCCTCGGATCCTCTGGTGGGCCATGGGGTTCACCTCGGCGAACCGCCGGGTGAGGAACCGGTCCGAGATCCGCCAGAGGGTGTGGTCGGTGCCCACCGGGACCGCGGTCAGTCCGGTCCGGGTGATCACCTCGGTCAGAGCGGGCTGGCTGGCCACGCGCACCTCGTGCCCGGCGGCGGCGAGCGCCCACGCCAGCGGGACCATGGCATGGAAATGGGTTGTCTCGGAATACGTGGCGAACAGGACGCGCATCTCTCTCCTGTCGGGTGGCGTCTCGCCGGCGGGACGGCCCGTGCGGGTCAGCGCTTCCGAACGCCGATGAACAGACCGCGGCCGGTCGGACCGGATTCGAGGAATTCGGCGGGGCAGCCGGCGTCGGCGAAGGCGGCGAGGTACTCGTCCTTGCGCCACAGGCTGAGCAGTTCGATTTCGGTGAACTCGGTGATACCACTCGCCTCGCCGATCACGTACCGCAGCTCCATCCGAGTTTTGTCGCCCTGCCGGACGGAATGCGAGACCCGGGTGATGGTACGGCCCTTTTCGCGACTCAGATCCCCCGCGACATAGCCGTCGATGAATTGCTCGGGAAACCACCACGGCTCGACGACAAGAACACCACCGGGGGCGACATGACCGGCCATGCAGCGTATCGCTTCCCGCATCTGGGACACGTTGTCGAGGTAGCCGATGGAGCAGAACATGCACACCACGGCGTCAAAGGCGCGGCCCAGCCGGAAGGCGCGCATGTCTCCCCGGTGGAGCGGCACACCGGCGAGCCGCTTCCTGGCCACCGCCAGCATGGGCTCCGCCAGTTCGACCCCCTCGGCGTGCGGGAAGTCCTCGTGGAAGGCGGCGAGATGAGCCCCGGTCCCGCAGGCCACGTCCAGCAGTGAGGTCGCCCCGGGGGCTCGGGCGAGAATCTGCGCGGAGACGTCCTTCGCCTCCTGCCGCCAGTCCTTGCCACGGCTGCGGTAGATACTTTCGAAAACATCCGCATGGTCTTCGGTGAACATGAAAAACCTCGCTGAGTTCAGCTGCGCCGGGGTTCGGGCATCCGCTGCGGGGAGCATAATCCTTGGGAATTGACCGGTCCACCGCACCGGCCGGTCAATACGATATTGTCCGGCACGGCGCCGGGCGAGGAAAAGGAGAAAGGCATTGCTGGACGAATTGACGCACTGCCTCACCCAGGACGACGTGGCGGATTTCGCCGCGGCATCCGGTGACCGCAATCCGCAGTACGGTGATCCCGCTTTCGCACGGCGTACCTCCAGCGGCGCCTGCGAAGTGCCCGGCGCGCTGGCCGTGATCGCCGCGCTGGCGGCGGTGCCGGCCGAGCGGCTGCGCACCGCCTCCGGGCTCGGCGCCCGGTTCTCCGGCCCGCTCTTTCCCGGCCGTACGTACCGGGCCGCCGTCTCCGAGCGGGAGGACGGCGGGGTCGCCGTGGTGGTCCGCGAGGGCACCACGCCGGTCCTGCACTGCGATGTGCTCGGCGGTGACGGGCTGGAGAACGCCGTCGTACCGGGAAAGCGGCCGGCCCCGGCGGAGCCGGAGCCTTCCGGGGACCGCGTGCCGGGCGAGAGCCGGCACGGGGCGTACGGCCTGCCCGCCCCCGAGGGGTTGCGCGCGCTGGCCGATCGGCTCGGCGCCCGTGCCGTCCCGGACGCGCTGCTCGGCGCGCTCGGCTGGGCCAGCTGGTTCACCGGAATGCGGGTGCCGGGCCGGGACCTGATCTTCGCCGGTCTGCGGGTGCGCGTGGGTGACCGGGAGTCGGACCACGACCCGCGCTTCACCGCCACGGTGACCACGGCCGATCCCCGCAGCGGCACCGTGGTGGTGCGGGCGGACTGCGCGGGCGCCGGGCGCGGGCTCGACATGGAGCTGCGTACGTTCCAGCGGCGCGCCGTCCCCGCTCCGGACCGGGCCTCGGCGACGAGCGTCCTGCCGGCCGGCGGCCGACTGGCCGGACAGCGAGTCCTCGCGGTCGGCGGCGGCAGGGGCATCGGCGCGGCGGTCGTCTCGGTGCTCGCCTCGCAGGGCGCGCGTGTCTGGGCCACCCAGCGGGCTCACGGCCCGGCCGAGGCGCTGCGCGAGGAGTTCGGGGACGACCGGGTGCGTCCACTGCTGCTGGACGCCCAGGACCATGAGCGTACGAGCGCCGGGATGGCGGCCCTGGCCGAGGACGGGGTCCGGCTCGACGGGCTGGTGCTCAGCGCGGGCCCGGCCGTACTGCCGTCCGACCTGCACGTCGACACCGTGGACAGCTTCGTCGCGTTCGTCGACACCAGCCTGACGGTGGCACTGCGGCCGCTGGCGGCCGCGCTGCCGCTGCTCAAGAAGGACGCCTGGGTCGTCCTGCTGTCCTCGGGAGCCGTGGAGGACATGCCCGCCCGCTATCCCCAGTACTACGTGGGGAAGACGGCCGTCGAGGCACTGGGCAGGTTCTGCGCCGCCCGGCACGGAGTACGGGTGCTGCTGGCGAGGGCTCCCAGGATGTGGACCGATCTGTCGAACGGCCCGCTGGGCGGCCGGGGCACCGTGCCGACCGCCCAGGTGGCCTCGGCGATCGTCGGCTGGGTGCTCGGCCGGATCCCCGCCGACGAGTCCGGGCTGACCGTGCTCTCGCCGCGCGAGCTGGCGGAGTGGACCCCCTGACGAGGAGGCTCTGCCGAGGGGCCCGACGCGGGGGCCCGACCCGGTGGCGCGGCCGTCCGCCGCCGGGTCAGACCTTGACGACGGTGGCGGCCTGCTGGATGCGCTCGATCAGCCACGCCTGTTTCAGTGTGTTCCCCTGCTGGACACGCGGCTCGGTTCCGCCGCGTACGGCATCGGCGAAGAACGCGATGACGTTGGCGAACTGATGGTCGGCGGGCAGGACACGTTCCTCGCGGTGGTCCTGGCTCTCGATGCGCAGCACCGGCTGGTAGGTCTCCGGCGGTGTGAAGGCGCGGTCGAGGAAGAGCCGTCCCGTACTCCCCCGGAATTCGTAGCTGGTCCGGTACGAGTGCTCCATGCCGAAGGTGAGCTGTGCCGGAACGCCCTGGGGCGTGCACAGCAGCACACTGCCCGACACCACCACGTCCCGGGAGCTGTCGTGGCGGAGGACGGCGCCGACGACGTCGAGTTCACCGCCGAGGAAGTGCAGGGCCGCGCGGACGGGGTAGCCACCGAAGTCGAGGAAGGCTCCCCCGCCGGCCTCCGGCTGGTAGCGGATGTCGCCGTCCGGCTTGGGCGGGATGGTGAAATCGCTGGCGAAGCCCCGGACCTCGCCGATGTCCCCGCGCGCCAGGACGTCCCGTACGGCCGTGTGCTGGGAGTGGTGCAGGAACATGTAGTTCTCCAGCAGCACCAGCCCTCGTGCCCGGGCGAGCTCGATGAGCCGGGCGGTCTCGGCATGGCTCGCGGTCATCGGCTTCTCGACCAGTACGTGCTTGCCCGCCTCCAGGGCGCGCTCCACCCAGGCGGCGTGCAGCAGTCCGGGAAGCGGGATGTAGACCGCGTCCACGTCGTCCCGGGCGAGGAGTGTGTCGTACCCGGCCAGCGGGAGACCGCCGAAGCGGTCGGTGAACTCGGTGGCGCGCCGCGGGCTCCGGCTGGCGATCGCGGTGACCTCGATCGTCGCGTCGGCGACCAGGGCCGGCAGCGTCCGCCGCCAGGCGATGTCGGCGCAGCCCAGCACCCCCATGCGCAGTCGGTCGGTCTCTTCAGCGCTCATATCGGCAGTCGACTCCGCTCGGTGCAGGGTGGGGCGGCGGTGGGGTGCGTGTGGTTCCTGGGCCCGGGCGCCGGTCGCGGGACTTCTGGAACACGGCCTAGGCGGCCTGGTGCCGCCGGGCCTCGTAGTGCGCGAGGCACTCCTCGTAGCTGGGCAGCAGCCCCCTGTCCGCCGCTTGCGCCAGGGTGGGCGCCGCGGCGTCCTTGTCCGACATGACCGGCGCCCCGGTCAGGTCCCAGGGGATGGCGATGTCCGGGTCCAGCGCGTTGACGTGCAGCATCGTTCCATGCCTGTACTCCTCGGAGCAGAGGAAGGTGACACAGGCGTCGTCCGTCAGGGCGAGGAACGCGTGGCCGAAACCGTCGGCGAGGTAGAGGGAGACTCCGTTGCCGGCGACCTGGTGGAGCATCTCGTACCTGCCGAAGGTCGGTGACCCCAGCCGGAGGTCCACCGCCACGTCCATGATCTCGCCGCGCACACAGGTCACCAGCTTCTCCTGGCCGGGCGGCAGCAGGGTGCCGTGAATGCCGCGGATGGTGCCGCGCCGGCTCACGGAGCAGTGGAACTGGCGGACGCGGAACGGGTAGCCGATGGCCTCGGTGATCGCGTCGCTGCGGAACGCCTCGTAGAAGAACCCCCGCCGGTCGGCATGGCGTACCGGGGTGATCCGACAGGCGTTCGGCAGCGACAGACCGTCGATGCGCACCGCCGACATGTCCGTGCTCGTGTCCGCGCTCATGTCCATGCTCATATCCGTGTTCATGTCCGACCGGACTTCCGGTGATGGCTGGGCCGCACAGGTCAGTACAGGCTGTGCAGGCAGGTCAGCAGGGAACGTGCCTCGATGTTCAGGTAGTGGCCGTGCCGGAGCAGATCCATCAGCTGTCGGATCGTCATCCAGCAGTAGTTGCGGGGCGTCTCGAGCGGGACTTCCTCGCCCACCTCGGTGATCTGGTAGCGGGTGAGCGCGTTGAGGAACCGTCCGCCCTCCTCGGAGAGCACCTGGTCGTAGTGGACCTTCGCCGTCCGGGAGGTCAGTACGTCACGCAGGAAGGGCTCCGCCACGGCCGAAACCTCCGTACCCGGCAGAAGGTGGACGGTGGGCGCCATCTCGACCTGGTCCATCAGGCCGTACTCGGGACGGGCCTGCACCAGTACGTGGAGCACGCCGGCCACGTTGCGGACCATGAAGACCGCCCTTCCCTGACCACGGGGAAGGAGCAGGGGCTGGGTCCAGCGCTGGACCTCGCGGGTGCCGGCCTCCACCTCCACCGCGACGATCCGGAAATGCCGGCCGTGCTCGTCGGCGATCTCGCTCCCGTCCCGGTTCCAGCCGCTGATCTTCGCCAGCGGTGTCAGCCGCGCCGTCCAGTGGCAGCGGGTCTTGGCCTCGGTGAACCAGCTCAGGACCTCCCCCGAGGTGTGCCGGGTCTCGACCCCGTCCTGCTGGTACTGGCAGGAGCGGATCAGCGCGTCACGGAAGGGGTCCCCGGTCGGCAGGTGCGACTCGTCCGGCAGCGGGAGGGGCATGCAGGACAGCACGGTGCGGGCGTCCATGTTGACGAGATTGTCGACATGGTTCAGCTCGCGGATCTGTTCCACGGTCAGCCAGTGGTAGTCGTCGTGCACGGGGATGTCCTCGGTCACCAGGACCACCATGTTGCGGTTGCGCTTGCGCCAGAACCAGGCGCCCTGCTCGGACTGGAGGACGTCCACCAGGATCTGGCCCCGGCCGGGGCCGATGAAGTACTCCAGGTAACGCGTGGACATGCCACGGTGGACCTGGGTGTAGTTGCTGCGGGTCGCCTGCACGGTGGGCGACAGCTGGAGCGTGTTGACGTTGCCCGGTTCCATCTTGGCCTGCATCAGGCAGTGCAGGACGCCGTCGAACTCCTTGACGACGATGCCGAGGATGCCGATCTCCGGCTGGTTGATGATCGGTTGAGACCATGTCTCCAGGAGGTTGTCCCGGACCTGGAGCCCTTCGACGGTGAAGAACCGGCCGCTGGAGTGCGCCAGGTTCCCGGTGTCGCTCTCGAAGGACCAGGAGTCGAGATCCGCGAACGGGATCCGCTCGACGTGGAAGCGGCCGTCGCGGTGACGGTCGGCCCACCACTGGTGGAACGCGTCCAGCGACACGGCCGAGTGCCGCCCGGCCGCCCGTGTCCCGTTCGCGTCCCGAGGCGGTGCGGTCATGAGTCGGTCTCTCACGATCAGTCCTCCTGTGGTCAGAGCTCGGCCAGCACGCCGTGTATCGCGTCGATGACCCGCTCCTGCTCGGCATCGGTGAGGGAGGGGTACATGGGCAGCGAGAAGATCTGGCCGGCCAGTTCCTCGGTGACCGGCAACGCGCCCTCGCCGTAGCCGAGATGGGCGAATCCGGACTGGATGTGCACCGGCCACGGGTAGCTGATGTTCAGCAGGATGTCCTGCCGCTTCAGCGCGGCGATGATCGCGTCCCGCTCGGGGTGCCGTACGACGTACACGTAATAGACGTGCGTGTTGCCCGGCGCCACCCGCGGGGTGAGCAGCGCGGTGCCGCTGAACGCCTCGGCGTAGCGTGCCGCGATGGCGCGGCGCCTGGCTGTGTAGTCGTCGAGGCGGGTCAGCTTGCGGCGCAGGATCTCCGCCTGCACCTCGTCGAGCCGGCTGTTGTGGCCAGGTGTCTCGACGACGTAGTAGGTGTCCTCCATGCCGTAGTACCGCAGCCGTCGCAGGCGCGCGTCGACCTCGGCGTCGCCGCTGAGCGTGGCACCGCCGTCGCCGTAGGCGCCGAGCACCTTGGTGGGGTAGAAGGAGAACGCCGCCGCCCGGCCCATGGAGCCCGCGACGCGTCCCCGATAGGTGGCGCCGTGGGCCTGTGCGCAGTCCTCGAGGACGGGGAGGCCGTGCCGCGCGGCGATGGCCATGAGCGGTTCCATGTCCACGCACTGGCCGTACAGATGGACCGGCAGCAGGCATGCGGTCCTCGGGGTGATCGCCGCCTCCACCTGGCCCACGTCCATCAGGTACGTGTCGCGGTGGACGTCGACGAACACCGCCCGCGCGCCGACGGCCTCGATCGCCACCACCGTCGGTGCCGCCGTGTTCGAGACGGTGACGACCTCGTCGCCCGGGCCGATCCCGAGCGCGCGCAAGCCCAGCACAAGGGCGTTGGTGCCGTTGTCGACCCCGACGCAGTGCGGCACTCCGTGGTACGCGGCGAATTCGCGCTCGAAAGACCTCACGCTGTCGCCGAGAATCAGCTGCCCGGAACGGAACACCGAGTCGACGGCTTCGAGAATGTCGTTCCGTTCTTTTTCGTACTCGGACAGATAACCCCATACGGAAAGGGGCATGGCGCGTCACCTCCAGGAGGGTGTGGGGCCTTGGTTCAGGTGATCAGCTTCAGGAGTTCGACGCCCTGTTCATCCCATTCTTCCCGCCGGATGGAGAGAACGTTCACGTCCCAGGTCCGGCCGTGAAAGAACACGTAGTCCCGCAGTACCGCCTCCTCGCGGATCATGGCGGAATACTCGTCGCCGAAGGCCAGTGCCCGGGCGCTCGTCCGAGTGGTGTGAAAGTACACCTTCCGCGTCCGCCACATCGAGAACGCGAAATTGGTGCACAGGGCGGTCGCGTCCCGTAGCGACTCGTCGGGCCGGCCGTCGGCCATGGTGACCTCGACCGTCAGATGACCGGCCGGATTCAGGGCGGAGATGGTGGCGAGGCCGGCCGGTTCGCCACCGCCCGCCGGGTCCACGAGGAACACGGCGGACGCCCCGCGCCCGAAGGAGGCCACGTACTCGTCGATCGTCGGCAGCCCGCGGTAACCGGTCCGGAACAGGATCTCGTAGGCGTCCGGCGCGTCGGACGTACCGGCGGGGCGCAGTACGACCTGCCGGGACTCGGTGTGCGGATACAGCATGATGGACGGTCCTCATTTCCGGGCGACTTCTCCGGTGCGGCAAATCGGCGAATAACTTCGAGGAAAGTAGTAATGCGGCTCACGGGGCGTCAAGTGCCTTGTACGGGCGCCGCCGCGGCGGCTTCGCCCCCGTCCCGCCAGCGGGACATCCGACTGGACAGCGGTGTCCCGCTGTGGAAACGATGAACGCCTTGTCGGGTGATCGGCCGGTGGCCGCGTTCCCCGCCGGGTGTTCGGATTACCGGACCGCGAAGGCCGAAATAATCGGGATACGGAAAAGGAGTGTGAGCGGCAATCATGTCGGACAGGACAGTGGCCACGGGCAGGGATCCGGTGGCGGTCGGCGCGCTGACCGAACTCGTACGGGACACCGCGTACATGATCTGCGGGGAGCAGCCCGGAGTGCCGCGGCCGAACCTGCTCACCGATCTCGATTCCTTCTCCTCGGTCCAGCTGATGCTGGAGCTGGAGAAGTCGACCGAGGTGATGCTGCTGGAGGACCTGGGGTACTTCCGGGGCACGACCTTCGCGGACATGGCGGAGCACGTGCTCGCCATCGCGGAACAGAAGAACCAACTCGAAGGGCTCGTGGACCGATTGCTGCGCCTCGCGGCCGAGCGGGACGGGGCGGTTTCTCCGGCACCGGAGAAACCGGCCGCCGCGCCCGGCGAGGCAGCTTCAGCCTGATGAGGAGAGGCCGACATGGTGAAGAATCCGGATGCCGGGAGCAGTGGTAGGCATGACAGTGTCCTCTCGGCTGTCGGAGCCACCCCGCTGGTGCCGCTCAAGCGGCTTTTCCCCTTTTCGGCCGCCAGGTTCTACGCGAAACTGGAGGCGCTGAACCCGGGTGGCAGCGTCAAGGACAGGGCGGCCATCGGGATGGTGCTCGGAGCCATCGAGAGCGGGGAGCTGACACCTGGTCTGTCCGTCGTGGTCGAGTCGAGTTCGGGAAACCTCGGGATCGGTCTGGCCCAGGTCTGCCGGCTGTACGGAATCCGTTTCATCTGCGTCGTGGACCCGAAGACGACCGTGCAGAACCAGAAAATCCTCCGGGCCTACGGCGCGGAGCTGAGCATGGTCACCGAACGCGACGGCGAGACGGGCGAATTCCTGCCCGCGAGGATCCAGCGGGTGCACCAGCTCCGGCAGCGCCTTCCGCATGTCTTCTGGCCCAACCAGTACGCCAATGTTCGCAATGCCCGGGCCCAGGAAGCCATCATGCGGGAGATAGTCGAGCAGCTCGACGGGGAAGTGGACTATCTGTTCGTCGCCACCGGCACCTGCGGCACCATTCACGGGTGTGCGCAATTCATCGCGCGCGGCGGGCTTTCCACCCGTATCGTCGCGGTGGACGCCGAGGGCAGCGCCATCTTCGGCGAAACGGGCTGCCGGCGGCTTGTTCCCGGCCATGGCGCGGCCATCCGTCCGGAACTCCATTTCGACGGCATGGCGGACTCGGTGGCACGGATGACCGATCAGGACTGTGTGGTCGGCTGCCGCCGCCTGGTGGGTACGGAGGCGATCCTCAGCGGAGGGTCTTCCGGCGCGGTGGTCAGCGCCGTGGAGCAGAGACTCGGCGCACTGCCGGCGGGCGCCAACTGTGTCCTGCTGCTGCCCGACCGGGGTGAGCGATACCTGGACACCATCTACTCCGACACCTGGGTGAACGAACAGTTCGGCGACATCCGGCACCTCTGGAAGGAGAAGGCGACGTGCTGATCCGTCGACGGCCGCGTCGGACCGGACGCGTCGGACACCCCGACGGACCAGCCGTACCAGCCGGACCCGACGGAACCCACGGACCCCGATGGAACCCAGAAACCCGATGGAACCCACGGACCCCACGGACCCGACGCATGAAGGGAACAGCATGTCCACAGACGACCGGTATCTCGTGGTGGTCAACCACGAGGAGCAGTACTCGGTCTGGTTCGCCGACCGGGAGATCCCCGCGGGATGGCGGGCCGAGGGAACGTCCGGCTCCCGCGAGGAGTGCCTTGACCACATCGAGCGGGTCTGGACCGACATGCGGCCGCTCAGCCTGCGCGAGCGGATGGCCGGCCGGACCGGCTGACGATCGACTGATCGACTGATCGAGCCGAGGTGACCATGAACCACCCCCCGAGCCCGGACGCCGGCCTGCCCGAACTGGTGGCCCGTCAGGCGGCGCTGACCCCCGACGCCCCGGCGGTCGAGTCGCCCGAGGGCGCGCTGACCTACCGGGAACTGGACCGGGCGGCCAACCGGCTGGCTCACGAGCTGCGCGCCCGCGGGGTGCGCCGCGACGATGTCGTGGCCATCTGCCTGCCGCGGCGCCCCCGCCTGGTGGTGGCGCTGCTCGGAGTCCTGCGGGCAGGCGGCGCGTTCATGCCGTTGGACCCCGCCCATCCGGCCCAACGACTGGCATGGATGCTCAAGGACGCGGGCGCGCGCCTGCTGCTGGTGGACACCGAGCCGCCGGTCGTCCGTCCCGAGGTGCCGGTGCTGCGGCTCACCGCCGCGCGAGCCGCGATCGACACCCGGCCGGCCACACCCGTGGCGGGTGCGATCGATCCGGACGGCCTTGCCTACGTCATGTACACCTCCGGCTCGACCGGGCGCCCCAAGGGGGTGGCGGTGGTGCACCGGGGAATCGGCAACCGGGTCCGCTGGGCCGTCGGCCGCTACGCGTTCACAGCCGCCGACCGGATGCTCCAGAAGACGTCCGTCACCTTCGACGCCTCGGTCTGGGAGTTCTTCGGGCCGCTCGTCAGCGGCGGAACGGTGGTGCTCGCGCCCGACGGCACCGAGCGGGATCCCGCGCTCACGGCCGAGGTGCTGGCACGGGAGCGGATCACCGTGCTGCAAGGGGTTCCGACGTTCCTCAGCGCACTCACCGACGAGCCCGGCCTGGCGGACTGCACCTCGCTGCGGCTGCTCTTCTCCGCCGGCGAACCGCTCTCCGACGAGCTGGCCGTCCGGCTGACCACACGGCTTCCCGCCACCCTGGTCAACACCTACGGTCCGACCGAGTGCTCGATCGACGTCACCTCGTGGGAGTTCGACGGCCCGGGCACCGGCACCGTGCCCATCGGCCGGCCGCTGGACCGCACGCGGGCGGAGGTCCTCGCGCCGGACGGCACGCGCGCGGCCGCCGGCGAACTGCACGTGGCCGGGGCGGGCCTGGCCCGCGGCTACCTCGGCAGCCCCCGGCTGACCGCCGACCGGTTCGTCCCGGACCCGTACGGTCCGCCCGGCGCCCGCGCGTACCGGACCGGCGACCGGGTGCGCCGCCGCGAGGACGGCGTGCTGGAGTTCGCGGGCCGGATGGACCACCAGGTGAAGATCCGCGGTATCAGGGTCGAACCGGGTGAGGTGGAAGCCGTACTGGCCCGCCATCCCGCCGTGGCGGCGGCCGTGGTCGTCCCCCGCCCGGGACCGGACGGCCGTCCCTGGCTCGTCGGGTACGTGGTACCGCGTGCCGAGCCACGCCCCGGGCCGTCCGCCGAGCCGCCCGCGCACCGGACGCCGCCCACGTCCCGGGAGCTGCGCGCGTACCTGCTGGACCGGCTCCCGGACGCCTATGTGCCGTCCGTCCTCATGACGCTGGACGCGCTCCCGACGACCAGCAGCGGCAAGACCGACAGGACCGCCCTCCCGGAGCCCGGTGCCGTCCGCGCCACCGGAACAGTCGCGCCGGACACCCCCGAGGAGAAGCTGGTCGCCGAGCTCATGGCCGAGGTGCTCGGACTCCGGACGGAGACGGTCGGTGCCGAGGAGGACTTCTTCGAGCTGGGTGGTCATTCCCTGCTCGCGATCCGCCTCGCGGGGCGGCTCCGCGCCGCCCTGGGCGTCCCCGTGTCCGTACGGACGGTGTTCGAAGCGCGCACCGTGGCGGCGCTGGCCGAGCGGCTGTCGCACCTCACCGCGGACGAGACCGGCGGCCGTATCGAGGTGCCCTCCGACGAGGAACGGTCCCCCGGGGCCCTGTCCTTCACCCAGCAGCGGCTGTGGTTTCTCGACCGGCTCAGCCCGGGTGCCGCCGAATACCAGGTGACCTGGGCGTTCCGCCTGCGCGGACCACTGGACACCGATGCCCTGGGCGCCGCCGTGGACGACCTGGTGGCGCGCCACGAGATCCTCCGCACCCGCTACGTGACCGGTCCGGACGGTGCTCCGCGCCAGGTCGTGTCCCCCGCGGAGCCGGTCCCGCTGCCGGTCACCGACATCGCCGGCCCACCCCGGGGCGCAGGCCGGGAGCGGAGCGAGGCGCGCGTGCGGCACCTGATCCGGTCGCTGGCCCGGCGCCCGTTCGATCTGTCCGCGGGAGCGCCGTTCGCCCCGCACCTGATCCGTGTCGGCGCGCGCGACCACGTCTTCGTCCTGCTGATGCACCACATCCTCACGGACGACTGGACCGAGGACATACTCGCCACCGAGCTGTCGCGGCTCTACCGCGCCCGTGCCGCCGGGCGGCCACCGGCGCCGCGGCCGTCCCTCCTGAGGTACGCGGATTACGCCGCCTGGCAGCGCGCCCGGCTGTCCGGCCCCGCCCTGGACGCCGATCTCGGGTACTGGCGTGAGCGGCTGAGCGGGGTGCGGCCCCTGGACCTGCCCACCGACCGGCCGAGGCCGGCCGTGCGGGACGGGGACGGCGGCGTCGTGCGCGAGGTGCTGCCCGCCGAGGTGGCACGGCCGCTGCTGCGCCTGGGCCGGGAGCGGGGTGCCACCTCGTTCATGACCTTCCTGAGCGTCTTCTACGCGCTGCTGGGGCGCTACACCGGTGCGACCGACCTGGCCGTCGGCACCGTGGTCGCCGGACGTGACCACCCGGAACTGGAGGACGTCGTGGGGTGTTTCGTCAACACCCTCGTCCTGCGGGCCGACCTCTCGGACGACCCGACGCCGGAGCGGCTGATCAGCCGGGTACGGAACCGCGTCCTCGACGCGTTCGGCCATGACCGGCTCCCCTTCGACCGGCTGGTGGACGAGCTGGCTCCGCGCCGTGACCTCGCGCGGTCGCCGCTGGTCGACGTCACCTTCGGGGTACGGGAGGCGGCGCCCCGGCCCCTGACGCTGACCGGCGTCGACGTCCAGCCCTTCGAAACGGACCACACCGGCGCCAAGTTCGACCTGACCGTCCTCCTCACCGTCCGTCCCGACGGCGGGTACGCAATGGAGCTTCAGTACGCCACGGAGTTGTTCGCCGAGGCCACCGTGCGCCGGATCGCCCGCCACTTCCGGGCGCTCGCCGCGGCGATGGCGGCCGGGGCCCGCCGGCCGCTGAGCCGGCTGCCCGTGCTGGACCGTGACGAACGCGAGCGGCTGCTCCACGGCTGGAATCCACCGCGCACCCCGCACACGTCGTCCACGCGCCTCGAACCGGAGTGTGCTCACGAGGCGTTCGCCGCCCAGACCGCCCGCACCCCCCGGGCCCTCGCGGTGGCCGGCGACGGCGAACACCTCACCTACGCCGAACTCGCCGCACGCGCGGACGCGCTGGCACGGCGGCTGGTCGCCGCGGGCAGCCGGCCCGAAGCCCCGGTGGCCGTCCTGCTGGACCGGTCGGCGGCAGCCGTCACGGCCCTGCTGGCGGTCTTCCTGGCCGGCGGGGTGTTCGCGCCGCTGGATCCCGCGCAGCCGGCCGGGCGCCTGGCGTCGCTGCTGGAGGAGCTTCGGCCGTCGGCCGTGCTCACGGACAGCGGGACGCTGTCCGGCCTGGGAGAGCTGCCCGTACCGGCGGTGCTGGTGGACACACCGGACCAGGTTCCGCCCGTCGAGCTGCCGCCGGGCGATCCCGGCCGGCTGGCGTATGTCGTCCACACCTCCGGTTCGACGGGCCGCCCGAAGGCCGTCATGATCACGCACCGGGCGCTCACCCACCACGTGCGGGCCATGGCCACCGGGCTCGGCTACCGGTCCGACGACCGGGTGGTGTTCCTCGCGCCGCTGTACTTCGACCCGGCCCTGGAGCAGATGCTGGCACCGCTGCTGCTCGGGGCCACGGTGGTGGTCGCCGGTCCCGGCCTGGTGCCCCCCGCCGAACTGCCCGCGCTGATCGAGCGGACCGCGGCCACGCAACTGGCCGTCGTCCCGCACTACTACCGCGAGCTGGTGGCCGAGGTCACGCACCGCGACCCCCGGCTGGGCACCCTGCGGAACATGGTCGTCGCCGGTGACGTGATCACCCACGAGGACGCCCGGCGCTGGTTCGCCACCGGGCTGGACGCCGGATTCGTCACCCTCTACGGAGCGACCGAGGCCACCGTCGCGGCGCTGACCCAGCAGGTGGGCGAAGCCGGTCCGCACGCCACCGGTTCCCCGGACAAGGGCGTTCCGCTGGGCCGTCCGCTGCCCGGAGCGCGGGTGTACGTACTGGACGGGCGGATGGAGCCGGTCCCCCTCGGGGTGGCCGGTGAGGTGTTCCTCGGCGGCCCCCGGCTCGGCCGGGGCTATCTGCGCCGACCGCGCGCCACCGCCGACCGGTTCGTACCCGATCCGTACGGCGGTGGGGCCGGCGAGCGGCTCTACCGGACCGGGGACCTGGCCCGCCGGCGCGCCGACGGTGCCCTCGAGTTCCTCGGCCGGGTGGACGCACAGGTCAAGATCCGCGGATTCAGGGTCGAACTCGGGGAGGTCGAGGCGCACCTGGCCCGGCATCCGGCCGTGCGGGCGGCCGCCGTGGCGGTCCACAGCCTGCCGGACGGCGGGCGCCGGCTGATCGGTTACGCGGTGCCCCGTCCGGACCCGGCCGACGCGGCCGGATCGGCCGGATCGGCCCGCCTGACCGGTGCCGAGCTGCGCGCCTTTCTGCGTGACCGCCTCCCCGAGTACATGGTGCCCGCGGCGTTCGTGTTCCTCGGCGAACTGCCGCTCGGGGCGAGCGAGAAAGTGGACCGCAAGGCGCTGCCACTGCCGGATCCCCAGCCGGAGGACGAGGAGTTCGTGGCGCCGCGCGACGAGATCGAGGAAGCCGTCGCCGGGGCGTGGGCCGCGGTGCTCGGGGTCGAGCGGGTGGGAGTGCGGCAGGAGTTCTTCGATCTCGGCGGCCACTCCCTGCTCGCCACGCGGCTGGCGGCGCGGCTGCGGGACCTGTTCGGGATGGACGTACCTCTCCGTCTGCTGTTCGAGGCGACCACCGTCGCCGCCCAGACGGACGCACTGGCGCGACTCGCGGAAGCCGAAGCCGAAGCCGGAGCGGAAGCCGGAACCGGAGCGGGCGCGGATACAGCGGCCGGCGCGGGAGCGGGAGCCGTGGCCGGGACCGCGCCGGCCCGCCCCGGCCCAGCCGTCACACGATCGTAGGGATGTTCACATGAGCCTTGACCAGCCTGAG
This sequence comes from Streptomyces hebeiensis, assembly GCF_052983195.1. Lineage (NCBI taxonomy): Bacteria > Bacillati > Actinomycetota > Actinomycetes > Kitasatosporales > Streptomycetaceae > Streptomyces > Streptomyces hebeiensis. The sequence goes on along the minus strand of NZ_CM129812.1, from coordinate 5,201,105 downwards.
CGCGAGCGCGACCGAGAGGCGAGCCGTGGCGCACGGCTGCTCCGCGACCGTCTGCGGCAGCGTGCCTCGGCGCCGGTGCCGAACGGGTCCGCCATCGAGGTGGCACCCCGGGACGGATCGCTGCCGCTGTCCTCCGCCCAGCGCCGCTTGTGGGTGCTGGACCAGCTCCGCCCGGGCGGCACCGAGTACCTCGTACCGCTGGTGTTCCGTCTGACGGGCCCCCTGGCCGAGGCGGACATCCGCCGCGCGCTGAACGAACTGGTGCGCCGCCAGGAGATCCTGCGTACCCGCTACACGCTCGGCGACGACGGTGAACCCGTGCAGACCATCGATCCGCCGTCCCCCGTCGACCTGCTGACCGACGACCTCACCGGCGCGAGCCCCGATGACGTGGACGCGTTGCTGTACGCGGACAGCGCCACGCCGTTCGACCTGGCCGCCGGCCCCGTCCTGCGGGCGCGGCTGATCAGGCTGGCGGCCGAGGAGCACGTCCTGGCGATCGTCGTGCACCACATCGCGGTGGACGGCTGGTCCGGCGGTCTGCTCGCCCACGAACTCGCCACCCTGTGCGCCGGGGAGTCGCTGCCCGAACCGCGACTGCGCTACGCCGACTTCGCCGTCTGGCAGCGCGCCCACGCCTCCGACGATTTTCTGGGCCGGGGACTGGAGTACTGGGTGGGGCAACTGCGCGACCTGCCCGCACTGGAGCTGCCCACCGACCGGCCCCGCCCCGCCGTCTGGGAACCCGCGGGGGCGACCGTCACCTTCGGGATACCGGCCGCGCTGGCCGGCCGGGCGGGTGCGCTGGCCGGTGCCCACCAGGCGACCCCCTTCATGGTCTACCTGGCCGCCTTCTGGTCCCTCCTGCACCGGTACACCGGCCAGGCCGACTTCGCCGTCGGCTCCCCGATCGCGGGCCGGACCCACGCCGACACCCACGACCTGATCGGCCTCTTCGTCAATACGCTGGTCCTGCGCGCGGACCTGTCCGGCGACCCGGACTTCGCCGAACTGCTCCGACGCGCCAGGGCCACCGCGGTCGACGCCTACGCTCATCAGGACGTGCAGTTCGAGCGCGTCGTCGACGCGCTGGCCGTCGGCCGTGACCTCGCCACCCATCCCCTGACGGGCGTCAACTTCGTTCTGCAGAACAACGAGCCGTTCCGGTTCGAGGCGGGCGCCCTCACCGGGGAGCTGATCCCCCTGGAGCAGAGACACGCCCAGTTCGACCTGACCTGGGCGCTGGAGGAGCACTCCGACGGCTCGGTGACCGGATCGGTGACCTTTCCCCACTCCCTGATGGACGCGGACACCGTACGGCGGATGGGCGAGCACTACGTCCGGCTGCTCGACGCGGCCGTACGGGAGCCGCGCACCCGGATCAGTGAGCTCCCGCTGATGAGCGAGGAGGAGGCACGCCGGGCGGGGCGGGGAGGACGGGGGACACGCCCCCCGGCCGCTGCGGCGCCCGTCACCACCTGCCTGCACGAGCGGTTCGCGGCACAGGCCGCGGCGCGTCCCGAAGCCGTCGCGCTCACCTTCGACGGCGAGCCGTTGACGTACGGCGAACTGGACGCCCGCGCCAACCGCCTGGCGCACCGGCTGCGCGCGGCCGGTGCCGGGCGGGAGGAACTGGTCGGGATCCGGCTGCCGCGCGGGATCGATCTGATCGTCACGGTGCTGGCGACGCTCAAGGCGGGCGCGGCGTATCTCCCGCTCGATCCCGCGCTCCCCGCCGAGCGGATCGACTACCTCGTCCGCGACGCCTCTCCCCGGGTGATCGTCACCGACAGCACGCCGGCGAAGGGGGCGGCGGAGACCGCCCACCGGGTGCCCGGCGGGACCGTCGTCCTCGACGACCCCGTCGAGCGGGCCCGGATCGCCGCGTCGCCGGACCGGGCCCCGGCGTCCGACACGCACCCGGACGACCTCGCGTACGTCATCCACACCTCGGGTTCCACCGGCCGTCCCAAGGGCGTTCAGGTCACCCACGCCAATGTGGTCCGGCTCCTGACCACCGGCAAGGACGAGCACGGCTTCGGCCCGGACGACGTGTGGGCGCTGTTCCACTCCTACGCCTTCGACTTCTCCGTCTGGGAGATGTGGGGCGCGCTCTTCCACGGCGGTCGCCTCGTGATCGTCCCGCATGAGGTGACGCGCTCACCGTGGGACCTCGCCGGTCTGCTGGCGGACGAGGGGGTGACCGTACTGAACCAGACTCCGTCCGCGTTCCGGAACCTGGCGGAGCTGACGGCCCGGAACGAGCCGGTGCTCGACCGTCTCCGGCTGCGCCTGGTCGTCTTCGGCGGGGAAAAGCTCGACGTGGACACACTCCGGCCGTGGTGGGAGCGGTTCGGCGACCGTGCGCCGCTGCTCGTCAACATGTACGGCATCACCGAGACCACCGTGCACGTCACCTCCCGGCCGCTGGGCCGGGACGACCTCGGCGGGCACCGCAGCCCGATCGGCCTCCCGCTGCCGGACCTCACCCTGCACGTGCTCGACGCGCGCATGCGGCCGGTTCCCCCCGGGGCGCCCGGCGAACTCTACGTGGGCGGCCCGGGCGTCACCCGCGGATACCTCGGCCGGCCGGCCCTGACCGCGGAGCGGTTCGTCCCGGACCCCTTCGGCCCGCCGGGTGCGCGGCTCTACCGCTCCGGGGACCAGGCCCGCGTGCTGCGCGACGGGGACATCGGCTTTCTCGGGCGGTCGGACGACCAGGTGAAGATCCGTGGTTTCCGTATCGAGCCGGGAGAGATCGAGGCCTGCCTGAGCGGACACCCCGACCTGACGGCCGCGGCCGTCACCGTGCACGAGTCCGCTCCCGGCGACCGGCAGCTCGTCGCCTACGCGGTCCCCAAGGACGGTGCCGAGGTCGCGGTGGCGGACCTGCGGCGGTACGTGGCCGCGCGGCTGCCCGGCTACATGGTGCCGGCGACGTTCATGTCCGTACCGAAGCTCGCGCTCACCGCCAACGGCAAGCTGGACCTCGGCGCGCTGCCCAGCCCCGACGCGTCGGGGCACGAGGCGGCGGACGCCTTCGTCGCGCCGCGTACGGCCACCGAGGAAACCATGGCCGCGGCCCTGGCGGAGGTGCTCGACGGGCCGCGGCGGATCGGTGTCCACGACAACTTCTTCTCGCTCGGCGGGGATTCGATCCGTGCCGTCCGCCTGGTCGGCCTGTTGCGCGCCCGTGGGCTGCCGTACTCCGTACAGGACCTGTTCCGTCACCAGACCATCGCGGAACTGGCCGCCTCCCGGGGCGCGTCCCCGGCGGAGGTGGTGGGTGTCCCGCCGTTCTCGCTGATCAGCGCGGAAGACCGGGCCAAGGTCCCGGAGGGGGTGAGTGACGCCTACCCGCTCGCCCGCGTACAGGCCGGCATGGTCTACGAGATGCTCTCCGACTCCGAGCGGAACCTGTACCACAACATCACCAGCTACCTCATCCGCGATGACGGCCCGTTCGACAGCGAGGCCCTCGAGGCGGCGTCGAACACGGTGGTGGCCCGGCACGAGATCCTGCGGACCGGCTTCGACCTGCACACCTTCTCGGAGCCGCTGCAGTTGGTGTACGCCTCCGCCGAGGCCGAGTTCGGCCACGCGGATCTCAGGGGCTCCTCCGCCGAGGAGCAGAGGGCCTTCATGGACCGGTTCCGGGCGGCGGAGCGCGGGCGCCTGTTCGAGCCGGGCGAGGCCCCGCTGATCCGGGTGCACGCCCATCGCGTCGCGGACGACCGGTTCCATCTCTCCCTCACCGAACACCACGCGGTGCTGGACGGCTGGAGCCACAATTCCGTTCTCTCCGAGATCATCGCGTGCTACCGGGCCGTCCGCGCCGGCCGGAAGCCGTCGGTGACGGCGCGGACCACCGTCCGGTACGCCGACTTCATCGCGCAGGAGCGGCTCAGCCTCGACGGCCCGGCGGACCGCGCGTTCTGGTCGGGGCGGCTGGAGAACGCCGTACGGCTGACGATTCCGCCGGCCTGGGCCGATCCGGACGGTCCGGGCGACTACCACCTGCGGGTCCCCTACCGGCACCTCGAAGGGAAACTGCGGCATCTCGCCGGGCTGGCCCGGGCCTCGCTCAAGAGCGTGCTGCTCGCCGCCCATGTCGCCGTGTGGCGGACGTTCGCCGAGGGCGACGGCTTCTACTCCGGCCTGGTGTGCAACGGCCGCACCGAGGTCCAGGGCGGGGACCAGGTCCGGGGCATGTTCCTCAACCCGGTGCCGCTGGTCGCCCCCGGGCCGGCACGGACCTGGCGGGAGCTGGTCCGCGAGGTGTTCGCCCGGGAAGTCGAGCTGTGGCCGCACCGCCGCTTCCCGATGCCCCAGTTGCAGCACGAATTCGGCCGGGGCGACCGGCTGTTCGACGTGGCCTTCAATTACCTCGACTTCCATGTGCTGGACCGCACGGCCGTCGACACCACCGACACCACCGACATCAGCCTGAACGAGTTTCCGCTGTGCGTGCTGACCGAGGCCGGTGACCTGGTCCTGGTGGCCAAGTCCAGCCGGATCGGGGAGCGGTACACCGCGCTGCTCGCCGAGATGTACCGGTCGGTGCTGGACCTGATGGCCGCCGATCCGGACGGCGACGCCCGGGTCTCCCTGCTGCCGGAGGAGGAGCGCCGGCGGCTGCTCGCCGAGGGCAACGGTCACGACGGCACCACCCATGACGGCACCACCCACGACGGCACCGCCCATCAGGCCGTGGGGGCCGTCGGGCCCGCCCTCGCGGTGCACGAACTCGTCCACGAGCAGGCCCTGCGGGCACCGCGGGCGGTGGCCCTCGAACACGGCGAACACCGCATGAGCTATGGGGAGTTGCGGCAGCGGTCCGGCTCCTGGTCGGCACACCTGCGGGCGCTGGGCGTGCGAGCCGGTGATCCGGTCGGCGTATGTCTGCCCGCCGACGACCCGGAACTGGTGGCGGCCGTACTCGGCATCGTCGGCATCGGCGCCGCGTACGTACCGGTCGACCCCTCGCATCCCGCCGCACGCAACACGGCGATCCTGACCGGGGCGGGGGTGGCCGTCGTGGTGGCGGACGCGCCGGTACGGACACAGGTGGGGGCCCAGGCGGGCTCGCTCAGGACGGTGCTCCCCACCGACGTCGGCGACCTCGTCACCGAAGCCGCGCCGCGGCCGGCCCACCCCGAGGAGCTGGTCTACGTCGTCCACACATCGGGATCGAGCGGCCGCCCGAAAGGCGTGACGGTGCGGCACGCCGCCTTCTCCGGCCGGGTGCGCTCGATGATCCGGGACATGGCTCTCACCTCGGACGACACCGTGGTCACGGTGGTGCCGACGACCACCGACGTCTGGCAGCTGGACGTCTTCGTCGCCCTGGCCGCCGGCTGCAGGCTGGTCCTCGCCGGCAACGACTACGCCCAGGACCCCCTCTCGCTCGCCGAGGTGCTCCGCTCGCGCGGGGCCACCCTGATGCAGGCGTCACCGACGACCTGGAAGATGCTGGACGAGACCGGCTGGACCGCGCCGCCGGGCTTCCGCCGCGTCTCCGGCGGGGAGTCGCTCGGGACCGGACTGACCCGGCGGCTGGGCGCCACCGAGGCCGGGGTGTGGGACATGTACGGTCCGGCCGAGGCGACCGTGTACTGCTTCGGCAGCCGGTACGCCCCGGACACGCCCCCGGCGTGGGTCCTGCCCGCCCACACCGCCTGCTACCTGCTGGACGACCGCCTCGAGCCGGTGCCGTACGGGGTGGCCGGACAGATCCATGTCGGCGGCGGGGGGCTGGCCCGGGGGTACCTGGGCCGCCCGGCCGGCACCGCGGACGTGTTCCTGCCGGACCCGTACGCCGCCGTCCCGGGCAGCCGCATGTACGCGACGGGCGACATCGGCCGACGGCTGGCGGACGGCCGTATCGAGGTCCTGGGCCGCCGTGACCACCAGTTGAAGATCCGTGGCTTCCGCGTCGAGCTGGGCGAGGTCGAGGCGGCGCTCACCGCGCACCCGGGGGTCCGCTCGGCCGTGGCGCGTCCGGTGCCCGGTCCCGAGGGGGCCCAGCAGCTCGCGGCCTACGTCATCGCACGCGAGGACAGGCTCCCGCCCGGTGAACTGGCCCGGTACGCCCGCACGGCCCTGCCCGGTCACATGGTGCCGACCCACTTCGTCCCCATGGAGACCTTCCCCCGGCTCGCCAACGGCAAGGTGGACCGCAACGCGCTGCCCGCGCCCGACACCGCGCGGCCCCAGGGCGACACGGAGTACGTGCCTCCCGTCGGACCGGTCGAGGAGGCCATCGCCTCCGCCTGGGCCGAGGCCCTCGGTGTCGAACGCGTCGGCAGGGACGACGACTTCTACGCGCTGGGCGGTCATTCCCTGCTCACCATGCGGATCACGGCCCGGCTCGCCCGCACCCACTCCATCGAGCTGGCCTTCCGGGACTTCCTCCGGCACCGTACGGTGCGGGCGATGGCACGTCAGGTGGCGTCCCGTACCGCCGCGGCACAGGCCGTGGCCCCGGGGCCCGGCCGGCAGGAGTCCCCGCCGGCTCCCGCGGAGGAGCCCTCCCCGCTGATCTGGCTCGGTGACACCGGCGAGGGCGACCCGCTGTTCTGTGTGCATCCCGGTGGCGGAAGCGCTCACTGGTACCGGCATCTGGCCGAGGTCTACGCCGGCGAACGTCCCGTGGCGGCCTTCGAGTGGCCGGGGCTGCACAGCGACGCCCCGGCCCCGGAGAGCCTCGCGGAGGTCGCGGCGGCCTATGTCGCCGCGCTGAGAAGGGAACGGCCCCACGGTCCGTACCACATTCTCGGCTGGTGCGGCTCCAGCGGCATCGCCTGGGAGATGGCACGCGCACTGCGCGCGGACGGGGAACGCCCCCGGCTGATCCTCATCGACCCGATCGAGTACCCCTCCACCGGCGTCAACCCGCTCGCGGAGAACGTGGCACAGCTGCGGCGGGCCGGCGCGGCGCTGACCCGGCTGCGGGAGTCCGCGGACGGCCCGGAGCGCGCCCGGACACGGGACGAACTGCTGGCGGCGCTGCGCACGATCGTCGACGACGGGGACACCGTGTTCGGGGACGAGGCCCTCGACCTGGACCTGGTCCACGGCTGGAGCCATCGGCTCAGGTCCTGGCGGGAGATGGCCGAGCTGCGGCTGCACTACCGGTTCCCGCGGTACGCCGGCGCGGTGGACGTACTCGTCTGCCAGGAACTCGCCGAAGGCGGGTACGAGGACATCATCGGCCGGACCTTCGACCGCTACCTCGACCAGTGGCGCGCCCTGGCGGCCGGCGGAATCCGGTCCGGCCGGATTCCCGGCGACCACCGCAGCGCGCTCTTCCCGCCCCACGTATCCACCCTGGCAGCACGGCTGGACCAGGTCATCGAACGTTCCCCGAGCGGTGAGGAGTGACCACCATGGCCGACGCCCGTCATGTCATCTCGTTGCGTGATCTCGACGACTCCGACCTCGCCCGGCTGGTGCGGCGCGCCGGGGAGATCGCCCTGGATCCGGACGCGGCGTCCCGGCACGCGCCGTTGCGGGGACGGGTGGTCGGCGTGTACTTCACGAAGACCTCGACCCGTACGCGTACGTCGTTCACGACCGGGGCGCTGCGCCTCGGCGCCGACGTGATCACGTACGGTCCCGGAGACCTCCAGCTGAACACCGGGGAATCGCTCGGGGACACCGCCCGGGTGCTGGGGGGAATGCTGGACGGACTGGTGATCCGTACGGCCGGGGACCCCGGGGAGATGCGGCTGCTGGCCGAGCACTGCCCGGCGGTCGTCAACGCGATGAGCGCCGACGAACACCCCACCCAGGCCCTGGCGGATCTCGCCACCCTCCGGTCCCGCTTCGGGCGGCTGGACGGTCTGAGGCTGCTGTACGCCGGGGAGGGCAACAACACGGCGGCGGCGCTCGCCCTGGCGCTGCCCCGGTTCCCGGGCACCGAGATCGAGTTCCGCACACCGAGGGGCTACGGTCTGGCGCCGGAGGTGCTGGCCGAGGCGCAGGCCCTGGCGGGCCGTTACGGCAGCCGGGCCGTCGAGCGCCATGACATGGAGTCGCTGCCGACGGCGGTGGACGTCGTCTACACCACGCGCTGGAACACGACCGGGACCAGCAAGGCCGATCCGCTCTGGCGGCGGGACTTCGAGCCGTTCCAGGTGAACGCCGGGGTGATGGCCCGGTGTCCGGGCGCCCTGTTCATGCACGACCTGCCCGCGCACCGTGGGGAGGAGGTCACCGCCGAGGTGCTGGACGGGCCCGCGAGCATCGCGTTCGAGCAGGCCCGGTTCAAACTGCACAGCGCGATGGCGGTCCTGGAGTGGTGCCTGGCCCGGTAGCGGCCCGCGAGCGCGGACGCCGACGACCGGCCCACGCGGCGAACGCGGGCCCGATGGACGGAGGTTTCCGGCCCCGGGCCCGCTCCAATCCGCTCACTGGGACGTGTTGCCGCGCTTCTTCGCGACTTCCGCCACTCCTACGATCACCAGCGCCACGAGGATGACCAGGCCCGGCAGCAGCAGCCCCATCGAGCCGGTCTGCTCACCGAATAAGGCACGGAACAGGTCGCCGTGATCGTCACTCGCGACGTACTGGACCAGAGGGATCAGACCGAGCGGGATCGCGGCCAGCACAGCCACGGTCTGGACCACCTCAAATACCTTGGATTGCCCCGAATCTTTCGCCATCAACGCCCCTCCGTATCCAAGAACAACCTCTTTAGCGTACCAGAGTCACCGTCCGTGACCGAAGAGTGAAAGCGTTCACCACCATTCCGATCCAACCCGCCCGAAATCTTTCTGATCAGCCATTCGCGCACACCGGGAAAACAATTCCTGGATGGTGATCCATCGGATCTCCCATTCGGCGGCGGAGGGAGAGAAAGGCGATCGGGTGCGCACGACCGTGGACCACGCCGGTGCCGCCCCGAGCACGACGCCCGGCACGCCACGGAGACCGTGCGCATGCCGGCGACGGGGGCACGGCGACCCGGCCGGTTCCACAACCGGTGGCCCACCGAGCGCCACCGACACCGCTTTAAGCTTCGCAAAACAACCGTCAAGTTTTCATATAGTCAATTTTTGGCCCGCCCTGGCAATCTCGTTCCGCAGCAGGCAGTAGCGGACGAGCAAAGGCAAAGACCTTATGTCGGACAATGTCTACAAAACAGTGACGGGCAGGAACGGCACCGTGTCGACGACACGGCCGGCGCAGGAACGCCTGGGAGTCGGCAGCAGAGCCATCACCAAGCGAGTCACGCTCGCCATGCCGGAGAGTATGACCATCGACGAATGGCGGAACCTGGGCCGGCAGATCCATGTCATCGCCGACTCCTCCGCCTGGTGGCTGGGCGACTGGCTCATTTTCGGGCAGTCGAATTACCCGAACCGCTACAAGAAGGCAATCGCCGAGACCTCTCTCGACTACCAGACCCTGCGCAACTACGCCTGGGTGGCGCGGCGGTTCACTCCGGAAAGGCGCCGGGCGAAGCTCAGCTTCCAGCACCACGCCGAGGTCACCAGCCTCCCCGAGGCCGAGCAGGAGAGGTGGCTCACCCAGACGGAACTGCACGGCTGGTCCCGCAATGAACTCCGGCGGCGGATCCGGGACAGCCGGGAGTTGGGCGACGGCGGAAAGTCGGTGGTGCGCGTCCAGTTGGACCTGATGGGCCAGCAGAAGCAGCGGTGGCAGCGGGCCGCGGAGAGCGCCGACCAGGACTTGCTGGCCTGGATGGTGGCCGTACTGGACGGCGCGGCGACAGCCGCGGTGGACGCGGGTTAGCAGCACCGGCCCCGGGCCGTGCGGGCGGCGGGCCCCCGCCGCGCCCGCGCCCCCGCACGGACCGCCGCTTCGGGGAATCGGCGCCCGTCCCGCCGGCGGGACGCGCCCGGCGCCACCACGCGGGACCGGCCACTTGAAAAATCACGGCCTGCCCGATAGCCATGATCCATGAATTCCGTTCCCCCCTTCGCAGTCATCTCGGGCACCCAGACAAAAGAAGTCCTCGACGGACACGAGAATCAGGTCACGAAGGTAATAGAGAACGCCTATCTGCTGCACGGCCGGGGCGAGACCGTCAATCCCGACTCATATTTCCTTCGCTTCCCGGACCGCCCTTCCTCCCGGATCATCGCACTCCCCGCTTCGGTGGGCGGGGACGTGGACGTACACGGCGTCAAATGGATTTCCAGCTTTCCGGAGAATGTGGCGTCCGGAATTCCCCGGGCCTCCGCCGTGCTGATTCTCAATGACACGGTGACGGGTTACCCGTTCGCCTGCATGGAGAGCTCCATCATCAGCGCGAGCCGCACCGCCGCGTCGGCCGCGCTCGCCGCGGTCCGGCTGAGCGCCCTGCGCGGCGTGCGCCCGCGCCGGGTCGGATTCTGCGGCACGGGGCTCATCGCCCGCTACGTGCACCGGTATCTCCTGGCCGCGGGCCTGCGATTCGACGAGATCGGGCTGTACGACCTGGAGCCGGAGTACAGCGCCGCCTTCCAGGAGCGGCTGCGGCACACCGGCGACACCCCGACCGTGGTCCACGACAGCGCCGAGGACGTCATCCGCGCCGCCGACCTCGTCGTCTTCGCGACGGTCGCCGGCACCCCGCACATCCACGACCCGGAGCACTTCGCCCATCACCCGTTGGTGCTGCACGTCTCGCTGCGCGATCTCTCGCCCGAGATCATCCTGGACTCGTACAACGTCGTCGACGACGTGGACCACTGCCTGAAGGCGGACACCTCACCTCATCTGGCCGAACAGCGGACGGGGCACCGCGACTTCGTGGCAGGCACCCTCCACGACGCGCTGACCGGCCACCTCGCCCCGCCGGCCGACCGTACCGTCGTCTTCTCCCCGTTCGGCCTGGGCGTCCTCGATCTCGCGCTGGCCCGCCACGTGTACGAAGAGGTCACCGCGGCCGGGGAGTTGCACACGGTACCCGGCTTCTTCCACGAGACCCGCCGCTACGGCTGAGCCGCCCGGCCGTCCGGCCCCGGGCCGTCTCCCCGAGGCCCGGCTCCGACGTCCGGGCAGACGCTGCCGGAAGGGAAGCACCGGTCGCCGCGTAGAACAAGAAGGGGGCTCCGGAGCGCTCCGCAAACCGCTCGACCAGTCGCGATTTGCCCACTCGGCGCCGCCCTCGCAACATCACGCACCGACCGGGCCGCTCCCCGCCAAGCCCTGCCGCCACCTTCTGGAGTTCTCACTCCAACGTCGCCAGCTCCTGCCGACGACCTACGAAATCCACCACGTCGGCCAACCTCCACTCGTGACACTAACAACAATGTTAGTAACGTCGGCATTAGCCAACGCGGCCATTGCGTACACATGAAACACCAGGTGCACTTGGGCGCATGACGCAGCCGCTGCCCACAGAGTCCATCCGCGATGTCCGGACACACCTGGCCGAGGTCGTGGAACGAGCCGACCGTGACGACGTACCCACGGTGATCACGCGCCGAGGCAAGGAGGTTGCTGCCGTGGTGTCCATCGACGTGCTCCGGAAATACCAGAGTGGGAAGAGCGCGAGATCAACCGGATCATCGACGAGCGCATGGCCAGTCCAGCGCACGGCATCCCGATCGAGGACATCATGAGGGAGACGCTGGCACGCAGCGAGTGAGCACCGCGCCGTCTTCCGGCCCGAGGCTCAGGCCGAACTCCGCAAGGCATCGCGAGACATGGCCCTCCGCATTCTGGCCAAGTTGACCGAGCTGGAGAGTGACCCGTTGGGGTTCAACACCACCGCTCTTGTCTCCCAGCCCGACCGCCGCCGCCTACGGGTGGGCGACTATCGCGTGATCTACACGATCGACAACGGCGAGCTGGTGGTGTGGGTCGTACACGTCGGGCATCGCTCCACTCTGTACGACACGTGAGTACGCCTGACGTCCGGGCAGAAGACCCAGCACCGATCCAGCACGGGACGGACGAAGGGGTCGGCCTCTCACGAGTCCGTCCCCTTCCGACCTGCGTGTCTGCCACGTCGAGCAACGTGGTGTCAGTTCATCCGCTCAGACGTTGAAGCGGAACTCCACCACGTCGCCGTCCTGCATCACGTAGTCCTTCCCCTCCATACGGGCCTTGCCCGCCGAGCGGGCCTCCGCCACCGAGCCCGTCTCGACCAGGTCGGCGAAGGAGATGACCTCGGCCTTGATGAAGCCCTTCTGGAAGTCGGTGTGGATCACACCGGCCGCCTCGGGGGCCGTCGCGCCCTTCTTGATCGTCCAGGCGCGGGATTCCTTGGGGCCGGCCGTCAGGTAGGTCTGCAGGCCGAGGGTGCGGAAGCCCACGTGGGCGAGGGTGGCGAGGCCGGGCTCTTCCTGTCCCATGGCCTGCAGGAGCTCCAGGGCCTCGTCGGCCTCCAGCTCCGCCAGGTCTGCCTCCAGCTTGGCGTTGAGGAAGATGGCCTCGGCCGGGGCGACCAGCGCGCGCTGCTGGTCCTTGAAGGCCTCGTCCGTCAGCTCGTCCTCGTCCACGTTGAAGACGTAGAGGAACGGCTTGGTCGTCAGCAGGTGCAGGTCGTGCAGCGGCTCGGACTTCTCACTGCCCTGGACGATGCCCGCGGAGAAGAGGGTGTCCCCCCTCTCCAGGATCTCCTTGGCCTCCTCGACCGCCTTCACCTTCGAAGCGATGTCCTTCTTGATCCGCGATTCCTTCTGGAGCCGCGGCAGCACCTTCTCGATGGTCTGGAGGTCGGCCAGGATCAGCTCGGTATTGATCGTCTCGATGTCGTCCTTGGGCGAGACCTTGCCGTCGACATGGACGACGTTCTCGTCCTGGAAGGCCCGGATGACCTGGCAGATCGCGTCCGACTCACGGATGTTCGCCAGGAACTTGTTGCCCAGGCCCTCGCCCTCCGAGGCGCCGCGCACGATGCCCGCGATGTCGACGAAGTCGACGGTCGCCGGGAGGATCCGCTGGGAGCTGAAGATCTCCGCGAGCTTGTCCAGGCGGGGGTCGGGTACGCCGACCACACCCACGTTGGGCTCGATCGTGGCGAACGGGTAGTTGGCCGCCAGCACGTCGTTCTTGGTCAGGGCGTTGAACAGGGTCGACTTGCCGACATTGGGCAGGCCGACGATTCCGATCGTGAGCGACACGTTGGCGACTTCCTGGAGTGGGTACTGAGCGCGGCCCCGGCGGGCCCGATCCCCCAGTTTACGGGCGGGCCGCCGCGGCCGATGACCGGTTCGCCGCGCGGCGCTGCCCAGCGCCTCCCGCCCCGCGGCGCCTCATCGCGTACGGCCGTGGCGCACGGCGTGCGGCCGTGCCGGACTCCGCCCTGCCCGCCGCGCCCGGACACTTCGGCACGGCGGTCCGGGGCCCGCCCGGGCGTCTCCATGCCTCGAACACCGGGGCAAGGTCGTTCCAAGGGCGTGTCCCATGCCTGATTCGTCCCCCTCCGGCGCCTACGTTGGTCCGGTGGAGCAGCACAGGACGGAGCGGCACCGATGGCGCAGCGCAGGACCCACCAGCCCCAGCGGCACCCCCGCCCGCAGCGCGCCCCCGCGCAGCGGCGCGCCATGACGGCGGGGGGTTCCCTGCCCGACAACGCCCTGCCCGCACGGCCCCTGCTGTCAGGTCCCCCGGCCGGCGGTGCCACGACGGGGCGGCGTGTGGCCGCGGGCCGCACCGGGTCGGGAGGCGCCGTGCCGGGGCCCGGCGGGCCCGGCCCGGCCGCGTGGTCGGAGGGGTCCGTCGACGGCGGCCGGGCCCGTGGCTCCCGGACCGGCGCATCATCCACCCGGGCCGGCGGGCCCACCCGGACCGCCGCCGTGTCCCGGCGGCGGGGGGCTGCCGGGCCGACGCGGCCGCGCGGCCTGCCCAACCCCCGGTTCACCGGACTCGGCGCCGGGCTCTTCGCCACCGCCACCATGCTCTTCTGCGCCTACGCGGACCAGTTGCTCTTCGACGGCGCCCAAGCGGTGTACGGGGCGATGTTCCTGCCGGTCAGCGCCGTGACCGCGCTGTGGGTACGCCCCGCCGACCTCGTGACCGCCCCGATCAGCGTGCCGATCGCCTTCGCGGTCGGGGCGCTCCCGATCGCCGGGGGCGCGGGGGGCTTCGGCGGACACACGATGGCGCTCGTCACCACCCTGGCCGTGCACGCGGGCTGGCTGTACGGCGGCACGCTCGTCGCGGGTCTGATCGCGACCGTACGGAAGGTCCAGGACATGGGCCGTCGTCAGCGAGCCCGGGAGGCCGCGGCCACCAGGGCCGCTGTCGCCGCCTTCCGGGCCTCTCGCCACGGCTGACAGGCCGCGCCTGTCAGCCGTGCCCCGGCCGGGCCGCGGCACACCTCGGCCACACGTCGCCGCGCCTGCCGGCCGCGCGCGCCCGGACCGGCCTCCCCCAGGACCTGCCGGGCCGCCCGTTCCACGTACACGTGCCGGGCGCCCGACCGTCCGGGCGCGCGCGGCACGTCCCCACGGGCGACGATCAGCCCTCGGACGCCGCCATCGCCGCGCCCACGATCCCCGCGTTGTTCTGCAGCTCCGCCGGGACGATCTCGGCCCTGATGCCCTTGATCAGCGGCAGGAACTTGTCGGCCTTGCGGCTCACTCCGCCACCGATGATGAACAGCTCCGGCGAGAAGAGCATCTCCACGTGCTCCAGATACTTCTGGACCCGGTGCGCCCAGTGGTGCCAGCTGAGGTCCTCGTCCTCCTTGACCTTGGTCGACGCGTGCTTCTCCGCCTCGTGACCGTGCAGCTCCAGATGTCCCAGCTCCGTGTTGGGCACGAGCTTGCCGTCGATGAAGAGCGCGCTGCCGATGCCGGTACCGAAGGTCAGCAGGAAGACCACGCCCTTGCGGCCCTGCCCCGCGCCGAACGCCATCTCCGCGACGCCCGCCGCGTCCGCGTCGTTCAGGACACTGACCCGCTGCCCCAGCCGGTCGCCGAGCAGCTCACCCGCGTCCGTGTCGATCCACGACTTGTCGACATTGGCGGCCGTACGGATCACGGACCCGGTGACCACCCCGGGGAAGGTGATGCCCACCGGGCCCGACCAGCCGAAGTGCCGCACCACCTCCACCACGCCGTCGGCGACGCCGTCGGGCGTCGCCGGGTGCGGGGTGAGCACTTTGTGCCGCGGCTCGGCCAGGTCGCCGCGGTCCAGGTCAACGGGCGCGCCTTTGATGCCCGAGCCGCCGATGTCCACTCCGAAGACGTTCATGGAAGCCACGTTACGGCCAGCCGCCGACAGCGACGTCCGGGAGGGCTGCGCCCGCGAGCGCGGGAGGCGGGGGAGGCGGGGGAGGCCGACGACGGCCGGCCCCCGGAGCGATGTGCGGCGCCCGGGGCGACGGCCGGGCTCCGGCCCATGGCGGGGCGCCGGGGACGATGGCGGGGCGCCCGGGCCACGGCGGGACGCCCGGACCATGATCGGCACGCGGACCGACAGCCGAGCCCAGGCGCGTCTGATCAGCGCCCGCTCGTCACGCCTTCTCGGCCAGCGCCGCGGCCTCCGCCCGCAGGTCGCGGCGCAGTTCCTTGGGCAGCGAGAACGTGATCGACTCCTCGGCCGCCTTGACGATCTCGACATCCTCGAAGCCGCGCTCGGCGAGCCACTCCAGCACACCCTCGACCAGCACCTCCGGAACGGACGCGCCCGAGGTGACGCCGACCGTCGAGACCCCGTCCAGCCAGCTCTCGTCGATCTCCTCAGCGCCGTCCACCAGGTGCGAGGCGCCCGCGCCGGCGCCGAGGGCGACCTCGACCAGCCGAACGGAGTTGGAGGAGTTCTTGGAACCGACCACGATCACGAGGTCCGCGTCGGCGCCCATCTGCTTGACCGCGATCTGACGGTTCTGCGTCGCGTAGCAGATGTCGTCGCTCGGCGGCGAGATCAGCTTCGGGAAGCGCTGCTTGAGCGCGTCGACCGTCTCCATCGTCTCGTCCACGGACAGCGTGGTCTGGGACAGCCAGACGACCTTCGACTCGTCCCGCACCTCGACGTTCGCCACGTCCTTCGGGCCGTCGACCAGCGTGATGTGGTCCGGGGCCTCGCCCGACGTGCCGATGACCTCCTCGTGGCCCTCGTGGCCGATGAGCAGGATGTCGTAGTCCTCGTTGGCGAAGCGGACGGCTTCCTTGTGGACCTTCGTCACCAGGGGGCAGGTCGCGTCGATGGTGGCGAGCTTGCGCTCGGCCGCCTCCTGGTGGACGACCGGCGCGACACCGTGCGCCGAGAACATGACGATCGACCCCTCGGGGACCTCCGCCGTCTCGTCGACGAAGATCGCGCCCTTCTTCTCCAGAGTCTTGACGACGTACTTGTTGTGGACGATCTCGTGGCGCACGTAGACCGGGGAGCCGTACTGCTCCAGGGCTTTCTCCACGGCGATCACGGCGCGGTCGACCCCGGCGCAGTAGCCACGGGGAGCGGCGAGCAGGACGCGTTTGCCGGCGCGGCGCGCGGCGTCTCCACGGGGGGTGGCGGCGGGCGACGGGCGGGACGTAGCAGTCATGCGTCCCATCGTAAGGCCGTGTGAGCAAGGCTGATGATCGGCCTTCCGTCGCACACTGGGCGGACGGGGAGACGGTGTGCGGAGACCGGCGGCGCGGAGGAAGTGGCTGGAGGGCCGGGATGAGCGACGGGACCGACGACGGCAGCGGCGGCAGCGGCAGCGGCAACAGCGCGAGCGGCAAGGGCGCGAGCGGGAATGGCGGGAGCGGAAGGAGCGCGGGGGCCGTACGTGGCGGCGCGCTGCGGCGGACGCTCGGCTTCCGGGACCTCGTCGTCTACGGGCTGCTCTTCATCGCCCCCATGGCGCCCGTGGGCGTGTACGGCACGCTCGACGCCCGCTCGCACGGTTCCGTGGCGCTCGTCTACGTGGTGGCGACGGTCGCCATGTCGTTCACGGCGTTCAGCTACGCCCAGATGGTGCGGGTCGCCCCGCAGGCCGGCTCCGTGTTCGCGTACGCGCGCAAGGGGCTCGGCGAAGGGCCCGGATTCGTCGCCGGGTGGATGGCGATGCTCGACTATCTGCTGATCCCCGCCGTGGCCTACCTGTTCGCCGGGATCGCCATGGAGGCACTCGTGCCGTCCGTCGACCGGTGGGTGTGGACGGCGCTGGCCGTCGTCGTCACCACGGCTCTCAACCTGTGGGGGGTGCGGGCGGCGGCGCGGGTCGGATTCGCGGTGCTGGCGATGGAGATCGCGGTGCTGCTGGTGTTCGTGGTCTCGGCACTCGTCGTGCTCGTACGGAACGGTGCCGAGCGCGGCTGGGCGACGCCGTTCACCGGGGACACGGTCTTCTCGGTGACGGCGGTGCTCGGCGCGGTGTCGGTGGCGGTGCTGTCGTATCTGGGGTTCGACGCGATCGCCTCGTTCGCGGAGGAAGTGAAAGGGACGCGAGAGGGGGCGGAAAAGGAAGGGGAGGTGACGGGAAGGGGGACGAGAGCGACACAGGGCACGGCGGCGAAGGGGCAGGCGGACGAACGGGCGGCCGGGTCACGGCAGGTCGCGCGGGCTTTGCTGGCGTGTCTGGCGCTCGCGGGCGTGCTGTTCGTCGTACAGACCTACCTGGTGGCGCTGCTCGAACCGGTGACGTCCGCGCAGCTCGCGGCGGACCCCGCGAAGCAGGGGTCGGCGTTCTACGACGCGGTGGACCGGTCGGTCGGCGGCTGGCTGCACGACCTGGTGGCGGTGAGCAAGGCGATCGGCGCGGCGTTCGCGGCGCTGGCGGGGCAGGCGGCGGCCGGGCGGCTGCTCTTCGCGATGGCCCGCGAACGCCGTCTGCCGCGCGCGCTCGCCCGCACGGACTCGGGCGTACCGCGGGTGGCGCTGCTGCTGGCGGCGGCGGTGACGCTGGTCGCGGCGGTCTGGGCGGCGCGCCGGGCGGACGGCCTGGACGAGCTGGTCTCCGTCGTGAACATCGGTGCTCTGACGGCCTTCGTCCTGCTGCACGCGTCGGTGGTGGGCTGGTTCGCGGTACGCCGCGCGGCCGGTCCCCCGCGCCCGGTCGCGCAGGTGGTGCTGCCGGTGACCGGCGCGGCGATCCTGATCGCCGTCATCGCGGCGGCGGCGAGGACCGCGCAGCTGGTGGGAGCGGCGTGGCTGGTGGTGGGGCTCGTCGTGGTGCTGGCGCAACGGCGCCGGGGCGGTGCCGCCGCCCCACGGCCTCCGGCATCCGGGAAGGACGAGCGCGAGCACTGACGGCGCCTGCCCCGCCCGGGCGGGAGGTCGGCACCCGGGCACTGTTCCGCCGGGCACGGGCCGTGCCGCTCGGCGCGGGTCGGGCACCGTGCCGCCGGGCACGGGGCGGTGTCGTACCCGGCCTATACGCTCCTCGGTATGGCTCTCCACACAACCGCGGAAGCTCCGCTGCCCGTCGGCGAGGTGTCCCGGCTCATCGGCGGGTGGATCGACCGGCTCGGGGCCGTCTGGGTCGAGGGGCAGATCACGCAGCTCTCGCGCCGGCCCGGCGCCGGCGTCGTCTTCCTGACGCTGCGGGACCCGTCGTACGACATCTCCGTGAGCGTGACCTGCTTCCGGCAGGTCTTCGACGCGATCGCCGATGTCGTCTCCGAAGGCGCGCGCGTCGTGGTGCTGGCCAAGCCGGAGTGGTACGCGCCGCGTGGGCAGCTGTCGCTGCGGGCCACGGACATACGGCCGGTCGGGATCGGTGAGCTGCTGGTCCGGCTGGAGCGCCTGAAGAAGTCCCTGGGCGCGGAGGGGCTCTTCGCACGGGACCGCAAGAAGCCCCTGCCCTTCCTGCCGCAGCTGATCGGCCTGGTCTGCGGCCGCGCGTCCGCGGCCGAGCGCGACGTGCTGGAGAACGCGCGGCGGCGCTGGCCCGCCGTGCGCTTCGAGGTGCGCAACACCGCCGTGCAGGGGGTCAACGCGGTCGCCCAGGTGGTCCAGGCGGTGAAGGAGCTGGACGCCCTGCCCGAGGTCGACGTGATCATCGTGGCGCGCGGCGGCGGCAGCGTGGAGGACCTGCTGCCGTTCTCCGACGAGCAGCTCGTCCGGGCGGTGGCCGCCTGTCGCACGCCCGTCGTCTCGGCCATCGGCCATGAGCCGGACTCCCCGCTGCTCGACCTCGTAGCGGACGTCCGCGCCTCGACGCCCACCGACGCGGCGAAGAAGACCGTGCCGGACGTCGGCGAGGAGCTGGAACGCGTACAGGCGCTGCGGGAGCGTGCGCTCCGCTGTGTCCGGGGGCTGCTCGACCGCGAGGAGCGCGGCCTCGCGCACACGCTCGCCCGGCCCGCGCTGGAGCGACCGCACCGGATGGTCGAGGAGCGCCGGGCCGAGGTGGACGCGCTGGCCGACCGCGGCCGCCGGGTGCTGCGCCATCTGCTGGACCGCGCGGACTCGGAGCTGTCGCACACGCTGGCGCGCGTGGTCGCGCTGTCGCCCGCCGCCACGCTGGAGCGGGGGTACGCCGTGCTGCAGCGGCCGGACGGGACGGTCGTACGGTCCCCGCGGGAGGTCACCGCGGCCGAGGAACTGCGCGCCCGGGTGGCCGAGGGCGAGTTCTCGGTGCGGGTGTCGGAGTGAGCCGGTGGGGCCCCCGCGGCGAGCGCGGCGGGTGCCGAGCCCGAGCCCGGGCGCGCCGCCGCGCCCCGGCTCACGGAATTGTCGTTGTCGGACCGCGCCCCGCCGTGCGGCGCGTACCTAGGGTGGACACATGGCCAGGACGGACGAAGTGACGACCGGGAAGACCAGCGAAGAGGCGGGCCGGGGGACGGGCGGAGAAGCGACCGGCGAGGCGGTGGGCGGGACGACGCTCGGCTACGAGCAGGCGCGGGACGAGCTGATCGAGGTCGTCCGCCGGCTGGAGGCGGGCGGCACGTCGCTCGAGGACTCGCTGGCCCTGTGGGAGCGCGGCGAGGAGCTGGCGAAGGTGTGCCGCCGCTGGCTGGAGGGGGCCCGGGCGAGGCTGGACGCGTCGCTGGCCCACGAGGCCGAGGAAGCGGAGGCGGATTCCCGGGCGGCCGGCAGGGGGACGGGCGAGCCCGGCGCGTAGTGCCCCTCCCGGCAACGTTTGCCCCGTCGCGGCACCAGGTACCGGTTCCGCCGCGACGGGAGGACGGGCCCGGCGCGCGGTCAGCGGTACGGGCCGGGCGATGCCCGCGGGCCCGCGAGCGGGCAGGAGACGGCTCCCCGCGCCTGTGAATCGGAACACCCAGCTCCGGATTTAGTTGAAGCTTCACTCAACAATATGTACGGTGAAGTCGAATTCTTGATCCGCGATCACGCGATCCCGCACGTTCCGGAAGGTGCACCGATGTCCCTCGCCCTCGACCCCGCCGCCCAGGACCTCCTCTTCCGGGAGGCCCGGACCGCCAACACCTTCTCCGCCGAGCCGGTGACCGAGGAGCAGGTCCGGGCCGTCTACGACCTGGTCAAGTACGGCCCCACCGCCTTCAACCAGTCGCCCCTGCGGATCGTCCTCGTCCGTTCCGCCGAGGCTCGCGAGCGCCTCGTACCGCTGATGTCCGAGGGCAACCGGCCCAAGACGGCCACCGCCCCGCTCGTCGCGATCCTGGCGGCGGACAACGAGTTCCACGAGGAGCTGCCGCGGCTCCTCCCGCACTACCCGCAGGCCAAGGACCTCTTCACCGAGCGTCCGGTGCGCGAGGGCGCCGCCGCGCTGAACGCCGCGCTCCAGGCCGGCTACTTCATCGTCGGCGTGCGCGCGGCGGGCCTGGCCGCCGGGCCCATGACCGGCTTCGACCCCGCCGGAGTCCAGAAGGAGTTCCTGGACGACGACCACACCCCGCTGATGATCGTCAACATCGGCAGGCCCGGCGAGAACGCCTGGTTCCCGCGCTCCCCGCGACTCGGCTACGAGGACGTCGTCACCACCGTCTGACGCCGTCCGCGGCGGCCCGCCCGTACACGCGGGCGGGGCCGGTACGACGCGACGATGCCGCCCGCCCTGCCGCGGAGGGCGGCCTCGTCGTCGTACTCGGCCCGGCCTCAGCGGCGGCCCCGGCCCCCTTGTCAGGACCGTCAGGCGTCACCCTGCGGCTTCCGGGACTCCTGCGGCTCCTGGGCCGGCGCGGCGTCCTTCCCGGCCTCGAGCGCCGCCGCCATCTCACCCAGCCGCTCGAAGGACGCGGTACCGGTCACGACCGTGGTCGCGCCGCCCTCCGTACGGACCAGGGCGTCGTACTTGGGCCCCTCCCAGCGCTGCCACTCCTCGTCCGCCACCTGCTGCGTCCGGCCCGAGTCCGCGGCCTTCCGGCTGACTTCCGGCACGTACTTCCGCGGGGGCGCCGTGGACTGCTCGACGGCGACGTACTCACCGTCCGGGTCGAGGTAGCCGAGGTGCCAGGCGTCGTCGCTCTCGGTCTTGTACGAGACCGACGTGGCCTTCCAGCCCTCCGGCAGGCCCGCCGGGGCCAGCACCGGGTACGGCGCGGCGCGCCGGGCCGTCAGCAACTCGACGCGGTAGTCGACCGGCTGGACCGGAGCCGCTTCGTCGTCGTGCGGAATGAACACATAGATGACCGCGACGACCGCTCCGATGACCGCCATCGACAGGATCATGTCCCGAACCGTCTGCTTGCCTCGCATACCTGCCACCCCACCATGGTCGCATCACGCTCCGGCGCTCATCCGTGGGCCCCACTGCTCAACTTGTCGATGTACGGATAGAGTCATATCACCCTCTTATCCGGCCGTCGCCGTACAGAAAGGTGCGCTCCGATGACCGAGCATCATCTGCCTCCCCCGCTCGAGGTGTCTCCCGAGGCGCCCGACCGCAACCTCGCCCTGGAACTCGTCCGGGTCACGGAGGCGGCGGCCATGGCAGCCGGCCGGTGGGTCGGGCGCGGCGACAAGATCGGCGCGGACGGCGCCGCGGTGAACGCCATGCGCACCCTCGTCTCCACCGTCTCGATGAACGGCGTGGTCGTCATCGGCGAGGGCGAGAAGGACGAGGCGCCGATGCTGTTCAACGGTGAGCACATCGGCGACGGCACCGGCGCCGAGGTCGACATCGCCGTGGACCCCATCGACGGCACGACCCTGAACGCGAAGGGCATGCCGAACGCGATCGCCGTCCTGGCCGCCGCCGACCGGGGCACGATGTTCGACCCGTCCGCGGTCTTCTACATGGACAAGCTGGTCACCGGGCCCGAGGCCGCCGACTACGTCGACATCAACGCGCCCGTGTCGGTGAACATCCGCCGGGTCGCCAAGGCCAAGAGATCCGCCCCGGACGACGTCACGGTCGTCGTCCTCGACCGGCCCCGGCACGAGGACCTGGTCAAGGAGATCCGGGAGACCGGCGCCCGGATCAAGTTCATCTCCGACGGCGACGTGGCCGGTTCGATCATGGCCGCGCGCGAGGGCACCGGCGTGGACCTGCTGATGGGCATCGGCGGCACGCCGGAGGGAATCATCTCGGCGTGCGCCATAAAGTGCCTCGGCGGCGTGATCCAGGGCAAGCTCTGGCCCAAGGACGACGCGGAACGGCAGCGGGCGATCGACGCGGGGCACGATCTGGACCGCGTACTGTCCACCGACGACCTGGTCAGCGGCGACAACGTGTTCTTCGTCGCCACCGGCATCACGGACGGCGAGCTGCTGCGCGGGGTCCGCTACCGCTCGGAAACGGCGACCACGCAGTCCCTGGTGATGCGCTCCAAGTCGGGCACGATCCGGCAGATCGACTCGACGCACCGGCTGTCGAAGCTGCGGGCCTACAGCACGATCGACTTCGACCGCGCGAAATGACGCTCCGCGTGCGGTGCCCGCCGGGCGGCGGGGCCTGGTGGGTGGTGCCCGGTGGGTGGTGCCGGGGCGGGGGCACGTGCTACGCCCGGGATGCCCATGTTCGCCTCCGGGCGCCCGATACGTCCCGGCCGGGCACGCCCGCCGGCGAGTGAGCCGAAGGGGCGCGCCGCTGTCGAAAGGGAGAGCGCGCGGAGGTTTGCGAGGTACGAGCAAACCGAGCACGGTCGACCGTCGACAGGGGCATAAAGCGCCCCGGAGGCGAACCGAGCCCTCGAAAAAGAGGCCGCGCGCGGCAGTCACCGAACGCCCCGGCCCCCATCGGGGGTTCCGGCACCCACGCCCCGGAGGCGAACCGAGCCCTCAAAAAGAAGGCCGCGCGCGGCGGTCAGCGAGACGCCCCGGACCACGTCGGGGTTTCCCCGGCCCGTAAACCTCCACTCCGCCCCCGGAGGCGAACCGAGCCCCAAAAAAGAGGGAGCGTCAGCCGGCCGCGGCGACCCTGCCGCCCGCCGACGCCGCCGCCTTCCTCAGCTCCAGTTCTCGCCGCCTCCGCCGGGCCAGCACCACTCTGCGCTCGGCGGCCGTGAGTCCGCCCCACACCCCGTACGGCTCGGGCTGGAGCAGCGCGTGTTCCCGGCATTCGACCATGACCGGACAGCGGGCGCAGACCCGCTTCGCGGCCTCCTCCCGCGCCAGTCTGGCGGCCGTCGGCTCTTTGGACGGGGCGAAGAACAGTCCGGCTTCGTCCCGGCGGCACACCGCCTCCGAATGCCAGGGGCCGGCCTGATCCTCCCGAGTGGGACTCCGCTGTGGCGGGACGGCGGCGACCTGCAAGGGCTGATGCGGCAGTTGCAGCACGGTCTACTCCTGACGACGGCTTCGCGAGCGAGAGACGATGCAGCCTTCCCTACCCGCTGTACGCACTCCTATGCACTGAGTGCTACCCAGTTCGGAGTTCGGAATACCGTGCGGAATTCCGGACAACATGAGCCCGCAGAACGTTTTTGGCCGGAAAACGCCGCATCCTTCCGGCGCGATCCCAGCCACCTCGCGACGAAGCAAGAGGCCACCTCGTGCCGGCGCGGCGGACGGCGGGCTCAGTAGCCGAAGTGCTTGCGGAGGTGGCGGCGCAGGTCGGTGATCAGTTTGCCGCGCTTGGGCTTGGCCTCGACATTGCCGAACACGGAAAAGCCGTTCACGACGACGACCGGCGCGTCAGGCTCCGAACTCTCCAGCGTGACGACCTCGAAATTGCCGAAGATGCCCGTACCGCTGCCGCGCAGGGAGATGTTCTCGGGCACGTAGACCTCGACATTGCCGAAAATGGACGTCGCGTTGATCACCGTCGTCCGCTGGCTGAAGAGCGCCTCGGTCAGGTCGATCTCGACATTGCCGAAGAGCGAGAACGCCTGCGTCTTGCGGCCCACGCGCCAGCGGCCTCTGCGGGTCGTGCTGCTGAAGACCGCCACCAGGTTCTCGGCGGGAGCCCCGGACTCCTCGGGGCCGTAGCCGTACGACACCGCCGCCGAGGGTCCGGCGGCGGTGCGGCCGTCGGCGCCGACGGCGGGCAAGTCCCGCACCAGGGGCTCCAGTTCACCGACGGTCTTCGCCCGGTAGACCGAGTCGATCCGCTCGGCATGCTCCTCGGCGTCCAGCCGGCCCTCCGCCAGGGCTTCCCGGAGGATGTCCGCGACCCGGTCCCGGTCCGCGTCGGAGGCCCTGATGGCGGCGGGAGGCGGCACCGGGTCGGCGGCGGGCCGCACCGGCGCGTCCGGCTTCTGAGGCTGCTTTTCGAGGTCCACGGCCACAGGGTAGCGAAACGCGATAGATCGCGACTAGGGGCAGGGTGCCGTACGGCGCGCCGGACGGCGGAACCGAGCCGCACGGCCGGACACCCGGAGTCGACCCCGGTCCCCGGAGCCGAACGACGGAGCCGCCCCCCGGCCTCCGCCCCCCGGCCCCCGGCCTCCGAACTGAGCCCTACCTCACAGCAACGCTGTCGGTACCGCGTCCTACGCTGGACAGGCGCCGCCGAAGCGGGCCGCGCCGCGTCCGTCGAGTGAGGAATGGCCGACATGCCAGAGTTTGCGTACTCCGACCTGCTTCCGCTGGGAGAGGACACCACGCCCTACCGGCTGGTGACCGCCGAAGGCGTCTCGACCTTCGAGGCCGACGGGCGTACGTTCCTCAAAGTCGAGCCGGAGGCGCTCAGGACGCTCGCCGCCGAGGCCATGCACGACATCTCGCACTACCTCCGTCCCGCCCACCTCGCGCAGCTCCGGCGGATCGTGGACGACCCGGAGGCGTCCTCGAACGACAAGTTCGTGGCGCTCGACCTCCTGAAGAACGCGAACATCGCGGCGGCCGGCGTGCTGCCCATGTGTCAGGACACCGGCACGGCGATCGTCATGGGCAAGCGCGGGCAGAACGTGCTGACCGGGGGGAGCGACGAGGAGGCCTTGTCGCACGGCATCTACGACGCGTACACGAAGCTGAACCTGCGCTATTCGCAAATGGCTCCGCTCACCATGTGGGAGGAGAAGAACACCGGCTCGAACCTGCCCGCGCAGATCGAGCTGTACGCGACCGACGGCGGCGCCTACAAGTTCCTCTTCATGGCGAAGGGCGGCGGTTCCGCCAACAAGTCGTTCCTCTACCAGGAGACCAAGGCGGTCCTCAACGAGACCTCCATGATGAAGTTCCTGGAGGAGAAGATCCGTTCGCTGGGTACGGCGGCATGCCCCCCGTACCACCTGGCGATCGTCGTGGGCGGCACGTCCGCGGAATTCGCGCTCAAGACCGCCAAGTACGCCTCGGCGCACTACCTGGACGAACTGCCCACCGAGGGCTCGCCCACCGGGCACGGCTTCCGGGACAAGGAGCTGGAGGAGCAGGTCTTCGAGCTGACGCAGAAGATCGGCATCGGCGCCCAGTTCGGCGGCAAGTACTTCTGCCACGACGTGCGGGTGGTACGCCTGCCGCGGCACGGCGCGTCGCTGCCCGTCGCGATCGCCGTGTCCTGCTCGGCGGACCGCCAGGCCGTCGCGAAGATCACCGCCGAGGGCGTCTTCCTGGAGCAGTTGGAGAAGGACCCGGCGCGGTTCCTCCCGGACACCACGGACGAGCACCTGGACGAGAGCGGGGACGTCGTACGGGTCGACCTGAACCGCCCGATGGACGAGGTCCTCGCCGAGCTGACGAAGTACCCCGTGAAGACGCGGCTCTCGCTCACCGGCCCGCTGGTCGTCGCCCGCGACATCGCCCACGCCAAGATCAAGGAACGGCTCGACGCGGGCGAGGGCATGCCGCAGTACCTGAAGGACCACCCGGTCTACTACGCGGGCCCGGCCAAGACGCCGGAGGGGTACGCCTCGGGGTCGTTCGGCCCGACGACGGCCGGCCGGATGGACAGCTACGTGGAGCAGTTCCAGGCGGCCGGCGGTTCGAAGGTCATGCTCGCCAAGGGCAACCGTTCGAAACAGGTCACCGACGCCTGTGGGACGCACGGCGGCTTCTACCTCGGCTCGATCGGCGGCCCCGCCGCCCGGCTCGCGCAGGACTGCATCAAGAAGGTCGAGGTCCTGGAGTACGAGGAGCTGGGCATGGAGGCCGTCTGGAAGATCGAGGTGGAGGACTTCCCCGCGTTCATCGTCGTGGACGACAAGGGCAACGACTTCTTCACCGAGCCCGCACCGGCCCCGACGTTCACCAGCATCCCGGTCCGGGGCCCCGGCCTGGCCTGACCCGGCCTCGCTCCCGTCCTCGCTCCGGTGGTCACCCTCGGGTGGCCACCGGGGAAGCGGGAACACTGGGGACGGCACACACGCTGTCCCCAGGGATCCCCAAGGAGGCACGACCATGACGACGGACGAGAGCCGGCCCCGGGCGAACCCGCCCGCGAACCCCCCGGCGGACACGAACGCGAACGCGAACACACCGGCGGGCACGAGCCCGGACACCCGCACGGACGCCGGCGAGTACCGCGTCGAGCACGACTCCATGGGCGAGGTACGGGTCCCCGCGCACGCCAAGTGGCGGGCGCAGACCCAGCGCGCCGTGGAGAACTTCCCGATCTCGGGCGCCCGCCTGGAGCGCGCCCACATCGAGGCGCTCGCCCGGATCAAGTCCGCCGCGGCCAAGGTCAACGCCGAGCTCGGGGTGGTCGACGCCCAGGTCGCGGACGCCGTCCGGCAGGCGGCGGCCGAGGTGGCGGAGGGCCGCTGGGACGACCACTTCCCGGTGGACGTCTTCCAGACGGGCTCCGGTACCTCTTCGAACATGAATACCAATGAGGTGCTCGCCACGCTCGCCTCCGAGCGCCTCGGCCGGCCGGTGCACCCCAACGACGAGGTGAACGCCTCGCAGAGCTCCAACGACGTCTTCCCGTCCTCCATCCACATCGCCGCGACCGCCGCCGTCACCCGCGACCTGATCCCCGCGCTGGAGCATCTGGCCGCGGCCCTGGAGCGCAAGGCGGAGGAGTTCCGAGACGTCGTCAAGTCGGGCCGTACGCACCTGATGGACGCCACGCCCGTCACGCTGGGCCAGGAGTTCGGCGGCTACGCCGCCCAGGTCCGGTACGCGGTGGAGCGGCTGACCGCCTCGCTCCCCCGCCTCGCCGAGCTGCCCCTGGGGGGCACGGCGGTGGGCACCGGCATCAACACCCCGCCCGGCTTCTCGGCCGCCGTCATCGCCGAGGTCGCCCGGTCGACCGGGCTGCCGCTGACGGAGGCGCGCAACCACTTCGAGGCACAGGGCGCCAGGGACGGGCTGGTGGAGACCTCGGGACAGCTGCGTACGCTCGGCGTCTCCCTGACCAAGATCGCCAACGATCTGCGCTGGATGGCGTCCGGCCCGCGGACGGGCCTCGCGGAGATCAGCCTGCCCGACCTCCAGCCGGGCTCCTCGATCATGCCCGGCAAGGTCAACCCGGTGATCCCGGAAGCGGTCCTCATGGTCGCGGCCCAGGTCACCGGCAATGACGCGACGGTCGCCGCGGCCGGTGCGGCCGGGAACTTCGAGCTGAACGTGATGCTCCCGGTCATCGCCAAGAACCTGCTGGAGTCCGTACGGCTGCTGGCCAACGCCTCCCGCCTGCTGGCGGACCGTACGGTCGACGGCATCGTCGCCCACGCCGAGCGGGCCAGGCAGTACGCGGAGTCGTCGCCGTCCGTCGTCACCCCGCTGAACAGGTACCTCGGCTACGAGGAGGCCGCGAAGGTCGCCAAGAAGTCCCTGGCCGAGGAGCGCACCATCCGGGAGACGGTGCTGGCCGAGGGCTATGTGGAGCGCGGCGTCCTCACGCTGGAGCAACTGGACGAGGCACTGGACGTGCTGCGCATGACCCGGCCCTGACCACCGACCGGCCCTCGGCCCGGGCCGACACCCGGGCCGACACCCGGGACGCCGCCCGGGCCGCCACTCCGGCTACGACCCGGGCCGGCGCCCCGGGCCACCACCCGGACCACCGACCGGCCCGTTCGTCGGCGGAAGCCCTAAGATCTGCGCATGACAGCGACGGAAGCGAACGGCCGGCATTGGGCTCCCGGCACCCAGATCCTGTGGCGGTACCGCGAGAACGCCGGGAACCGTGTGCACATCTGCCGTCCCGTCACGGTCGTACAGGACACCGACGAACTGCTCGCCGCCTGGCTGGCCCCGGACACCCCGTGCGTGCGCCCGATGCTCGCGGACGG
The DNA here is from genome assembly GCF_052983195.1 of Streptomyces hebeiensis. Classification (NCBI taxonomy): domain Bacteria; kingdom Bacillati; phylum Actinomycetota; class Actinomycetes; order Kitasatosporales; family Streptomycetaceae; genus Streptomyces; species Streptomyces hebeiensis. The sequence goes on along the minus strand of NZ_CM129812.1, from coordinate 5,172,729 downwards.
CACGCCCGTCAACCACGAGCCGCTGGCCACCCGCTACACCAAGCCGCGCACGGTGGTGCGCGACCGCTGGTACGGGATGGGCGTGCTGAAGCTCGCCCGGCCCGGCGAACCCTGGTCGGTGTGGCTGTGGTGGGAGCGCGGCTGGCGCTTCCAGAACTGGTACGTGAACCTGGAGGAGCCCCGTACCCGCTGGGCGGGCGGTGTGGACTCCGAGGACCACTTCCTCGACATCGACGTCTACCCGGACCACAGCTGGCGGTGGCGCGACGAGGACGAGTTCGCCCAGGCGCAGCGGGACGGCCTGATGGGACCCGCGCAGGCGCGCCGGGTGCGCGAGGCCGGGCGGGCCGCGGTCGAGGCGATCAGCGCCTGGGGCGCCCCGTACAGCGAGGGATGGGAGCGCTGGCGGCCCGATCCTGGCTGGACGGTGCCTGAGCTCCCCGAGGGCTGGGACCGGGCGCCGGTACGGGCGGAGGCGACGGCCTCGTGACCGCGACGGTGACTGTCCGAATGCGCGCCACCCGAGGTCGTGATCACCCGGGCGCGTCCGGCCCCGTCATGAGACCCTTGATGTGCCCCCTGGGTGCAAACGTAGGATCGTCCTCCGGAACACCGAAGACTGTCCCAACAAGTGTATACAGCAAGCGGCCTGACCAGCAGTCACATCCTGCGTCACACCGTTGCCCACACCGTTAGCCGCTACGAACGCACATCACGACGACCGTGCAGCACAACGATCGCGAGTCACCAGGAGGGGGTGGAGCCATGCGGGAGGGCTGCCACCCTGCCCAAGCGATCGCATCGCACCACCGGCCCGGACGGACGGAACCCCACGCGTGACGGAGCATCCACCCTCCCACGAAGGCCGGCAGCCCCTGGTTGCCCGGCCGCAGGAACGCACCCGGCCGCGAACGGAGGCGGCGGCCTCCGCGCCGCCGCAGCCGGCCGCGCCACAGCCCGCCGTACCGGGCCCGGCCACGGATCTCGCCGGCCTCGCGCGGCGCGAGGGCGACCGGCTGCGCTTCGTCGGAGCCGCCACCCGCCGGATCGCGCGCGGCATAGACCTGGACGAGATCGTGCTGGGGCTGTGCCGGGCGACCGTGCCGACGTTCTCCGACGCGATACTGGTCTACCTCCGCGACCCGCTGCCCGTCGGTGACGAGCGGCCGGTGCTGCCGTTCGTGCTGCGGCTGCGGCGCACGGACCGGCTGCGGCTGACCGACGAGGACCTGGAGAACGGCCCGCCCGGCGCCACCATCCCGCCGCAGACGGTGGACACCCTGCGGCTGCCGATCCTGGACCCGCAGTCCGACGTGATCCCGGCCCCCGAGCTGTGCGAGGTGCACTCGGGCGGCGCGCTCTCGGAGGTGCTGCGGGGCGTGCGTCCGGTGTTCGGCGACTCGGCCGCGGCCCGCGCCGCGCTGCCGGAGCTGCTGGGGGCCGACCGTGCCGTACCGAGCGGGCACCGCGCGATCCTGGCGCCGCTGCGCGGGCGGCGCCGGGTCATCGGCGCCGCCGTCTTCCTGCGCCGGCCGGACCGCGCCGCCTTCGAGCCGAACGACCTGCTGGTGGCGGCGCAGTTGGCGACGCACACGGCACTGGGGATCGACAAGGCGGTGCTCTACGGCCGCGAGGCGTACATCGCGGACGAGCTCCAGCGCACGATGCTGCCGGAGAACCTGCCGCAGCCCACCGGGGTCCGGCTTGCCTCCCGCTATCTCCCGGCCGCCGAGACGGCCCGGGTGGGCGGGGACTGGTACGACGCGATCCCGCTGCCCGGCAGCCGCGTCGCGCTCGTCGTCGGCGACGTCATGGGCCACTCCATGACCTCCGCGGCCATCATGGGCCAGCTGCGCACGACGGCGCAGACGCTGGCCGGTCTGGACCTGCCGCCGCAGGAGGTGCTGCACCACCTGGACGAGCAGGCGCAGCGGCTGGGCACGGACCGGATGGCGACCTGCCTGTACGCCGTGTACGACCCCGTCTCACACCGGATCACGATCGCCAACGCCGGTCACCCGCCGCCGATACTGCTGCACCTGGGCGGCCGGGCCGAGGTGCTGCGAGTACCGCCCGGCGCGCCCATCGGCGTCGGCGGGGTGGACTTCGAGGCGGTCGAGCTGGACGCGCCCTCGGGAGCGACGCTGCTGCTGTACACGGACGGGCTGGTCGAGTCGCGGCTGCGGGACGTGTGGACCGGCATCGAGCAGCTGCGGGAACGGCTCGCGGCCACCGCGCAGCTGACCGGGCCCGACCACGCGCCACCGCTGGAGGCGCTCTGCGACGACGTGCTCGACGTGCTGGGACCCGGCGACCGGGACGACGACATCGCGCTGCTCGCGGCCCGTTTCGACGGGATCGCGCCGAGCGACGTGGCGTACTGGTTCCTGGACCCGGAGGACGCCGCTCCGGGCCGGGCGAGACGCCTGGCCCGGCGGGCGCTCGACCGCTGGGGCCTGGAGGATCTGAGCGACGCGGTGGAGCTGCTGATCAGCGAGGTGGTGACCAACGCCGTCCGGTACGCGGAGCGGCCGGTGACGCTGCGGCTGCTCCGTACGGACGTCCTGCGCTGCGAGGTGGGGGACGACTCACCGCAACTGCCGCGCCAGCGCCGGGCCCGGGACACCGACGAGGGCGGACGCGGGCTGTTCCTGGTCAACCGACTGGCGCGGCGCTGGGGAGCGACGCGGCTGTCCACCGGCAAGGTCGTCTGGTTCGAGCTCCCGACCCGGGCGTAGGAACCCGGGCGTAGGGACCCGGGCGTGAGGACCCGGGCGTGAGGACCCGGGCGTGAGGACCCGGGCGTGAGGACCCGGGCGTAGGGACGAGCACGGCCGCGCTGCCCCCGTCATCCGTGTCATCCCCGTCATCCGTCACCGGCCCGTCAGCGGCCCCTGCCCCACGTCCGGTTCACCGCTGGGCGAGCCGCCGGGCTCGGGCGGCTGCTCGCCGCCGCCGTCCGGCGGAGGCTCGATCGACGGCGAGGGCCCGGAGCTCTCCGACGGCGCCTGGGAGGGCGGCCGGCTCGGAGTCACGGACGGCGGGTCGGCGGGTGACTCCGGCGACGGGCTCCGCGAGGGCTGTTCCGAGGGCGAACTCTGCGGGGAGGAAGCGGTCGGAGGCGGGCCGGGAGCCGTCGGCAGGGGCTGGGGGACGTCCAGGTCGAACGTGGCGTCGGAGCCGCCGTTCAGCGCGCCGCGGGTGTAGTCGGCCCATATCCGGGCGGGGAAGCCGCCGCCGTTCGCCCGGCCGGAGTCGGCCGTGCCGGTCAGGGTGACCTGACCGCCGCCGTCCTTGGGGGACTCGCCGAACAGCGCGACGACGGTGGTCAGTTCGGGGGTGTATCCGGCGAACCACGCGGACTTGTTGTTCTCCGACGTACCGGTCTTGCCCGCGGCGTCGTAGGCGGTCGTGTCGGCCTCGTGCCCCGATCCGTTGTCCACGACGCCCTGGAGCGCCCGGGTCACGGTGTCGGCGCTCTCCCGGTCGATCACCTGGTCACCGACCGGGTCCGGCAGGTCGACCGTACGGTCCTTGTGCGTGGCCGACTTCAGGATCGACGGGGTGATCTTCCGGCCGTGGTGGTCGAGCGTGGCGTACACCCCGGCCATGTCCCAGGTGGAGGCGTTCATCGTGCCGAGGGTGATCGCGGGGGTCGCGGGGAAGTTCTCGTCGGGCATCCCGAGGCCGAGCGCGGTCCGCTTGACCGCGTCGGGGCCGACGTCCACGACCATCTGCGCGAAGACGGAGTTGACGGAGTCGTTCATCGCCCGCTGGACGTCGATCTTCCCGTAGTCCCGGCCGTCCTCGTTCTGCGGGGCGAACGGGATGTCGCTGCCGACGACGGGCCGTTCGCTGGTGCCGTCGTAGACCGTGCCGAGGCCGATGGCCCGGCCGTCCTGGGTCTTGGAGCCGTTCTCCAGGGCCGAGGTGAGGACGATCGGCTTGAAGGTCGAGGCGGGCTGGTAGTCGGCCCGGGTGGCGTTGGAGATCCAGTGCTCCGTGGCGCTCCTGCCGCCGTACAGCGCCACGACCCGGCCGGTCTCGGGGTCGACCGAGGTGGCGCCGGCCTGCACGGTCGCGTCCGTCTTGTTGTTCTTCCGGTCGAGCTTGCTCTCCAGCTGGTCGTCGACCGCCTTCTCCAGCCGCTCCTGCCGCTTCCTGTCGATGTTGAGGGTGATCGTCCAGCCGCCGGCGTCGATGTCCGCCTTGTCGACGCCCTGCCGCTCGAGTTCGTCGTCCGCGGCCTCGACCAGATAGCCGGTCTGGCCCTCCAGTCCGTGCGCGGCCTTCGGCTCCCGCGGTACGGGGAAGGTCAGGCCGGAGCGGGTGGAGGCGTCCAGCCAGCGCTGCCCGACCATGTTGTCCAGGACGTAGTTCCAGCGGGCGGTGGCCAGTTTCCTCCCCGTCGCGCCGCCCTGGGCCCAGTCGTACTGGTTGGGGGCCTGGAGCAGTGCGGCCAGGTACGCGCCCTGCGCGACGTTCAGCTTCGAGGCGTCGACGCCGTAGTACGCCTGGGCCGCCGCCTGGATGCCGTACGCGCCACGGCCGTAGTAGCTGGTGTTGAGATACCCGGCGAGGATGGCGCTCTTGCTCTTGCGCTGGTCCACCTTCAGGGAGATCACCAGCTCCTTGAGCTTGCGGGTGACCGTCCGGTCCTGGTTGAGGTAGTAGTTCTTGACGTACTGCTGGGTGATGGTCGAGCCGCCCTGCTTGCCCTTGCCGGAAAGGGTGTTGAACAGGCCTCGCGCGGTGCCCTTGATGTCGACGCCCGCGTCCTTGTAGAAGGTCTTGTTCTCGGCGGCGACGAAGGTGTGCTGGACGTCCTTGGGTATCTGGTCCAGGCCGACGATCTCGCGGTTGACCTCGCCGGTGCGGGCCAGGACCGTGCCGTCGCTGTACTTGTAGACGTTGCTCTGCATCTCGGCCTGCGCGTTGGCGCTGGGCACGGGGACCATCAGGTAGATCACGAAGAGTCCGCCCATGCCGAGCAGGCAGAGCCCGAAGAAGGTGCCGAGCAGCTTCCTCGGTGTGAGGAAACGGCGTTTGCCACCGCTTGACGCGCGCCGGGAGTGCCCGGTCCCCGCGCGTCCGGTCTCAGCTCGGGCCATGGCCGTCTCGCTCCGTTTTCGTCTCCGTGGTGCGCATGTGGTCGGTTCGCGGCCGTTCCTGCCGTTCCGCCCCATCCGGAACATCGCAGCAAGCTAACACCGCACGCCCCGACAAAGCGCACCCGATCCGGTCGTTCCGGACGTGACAATCAGCACCCGCCCGCACTGGAACCGACTCGCGAAACAGCCCCAGGGTTGCCAAAACGATTAATGTGTAATCACAATGATAGCGGTCGTCGCAGTGGCGACCGCAGGACATGACAGCCGCGGCACGCCCGCGGCACGCAGCCGAAAACGGGGCATGAGGATGGCCGTGACCAGCACACACTCCACTGATTCCAGCGCTTCCAGCACGTCCGGCGCGCCCGCCGACGACGCGGTGCGGCTGCCCGCGCCCCGGGTCCGGGAATTCCCGGCGCACGACATCGGCGGCGGGCTCGCCCTGCTGCTGGGGCTGCTCGGGCTGGTCGCGGGCGTCGGGCTGATCGTCCTCGGCACCGCCCTGGCCGGGGGCGCGAAGGTGGCCCTGATCATCGCCGGCGTCCTGATCGCCCTGGCCGCGCTCTTCGCGATGGGCGGGCTGAACATGGTCTCGCCCGGCGAGGCGCGAGTCGTCCAGCTCTTCGGCAGCTACCGCGGCACGGTCCGCACGGACGGGCTGCGCTGGGTCAACCCGCTGACGTCCCGTACGGAGATCTCGACGCGCGTCCGGAACCACGAGACGGCCGTCCTCAAGGTCAACGACGCCTACGGCAACCCGATCGAGCTGGCCGCGGTGGTGGTCTGGAAGGTCGAGGACACCGCACAGGCGACGTTCGAGGTGGACGACTTCCTGGAGTTCGTCTCCACGCAGACCGAGGCGGCCGTGCGCCACATCGCCATCGAGTACCCGTACGACGCCCACGACGACAGCGAGCTGTCGCTGCGCGGCAACGCCGAGGAGATCACGGAGAAGCTGGCGGTCGAGCTGCACGCGCGGGTCGAGGCGGCGGGCGTACAGATCATCGAGTCCCGCTTCACGCACCTCGCGTACGCCCCGGAGATCGCCTCCGCGATGCTCCAGCGCCAGCAGGCGGGTGCGGTCGTGGCGGCGCGGCGGGAGATCGTGGACGGCGCGGTCGGCATGGTCGAGGCGGCGCTGACGCGGCTCACCGAGGAGGAGATCGTGGAGCTGGACTCGGAGCGGAAGGCGACGATGGTGAGCAATCTGCTGGTGGTCCTGTGCGGCGACCGGGCCGCGCAGCCGGTGGTCAACACGGGCTCGCTCTACCAGTGACGGAACGCAAACAGATCCTGCTGCGGCTGGACCCGGCGGTGTACGAGGCGCTGGCGCGCTGGGCCTCCGACGAACTGCGCAGCGCCAACGCGCAGATCGAGTTCCTGCTGCGCAGATCGCTGGCGGAGGCGGGCCGGCTGCCGGGGAACGCGAAGCCGATCCCCCGGCGGGGCCGGCCGAGGAAGCCGGTGGCGGACGGGACACCGCCCGAGGCGTCACCTGGGCCGGAGGCGGCCGGGACCGCGCCAGGAACGCCCGGGGCGCCCGCCTCGGCACCCATCCCGCCGCACGGGACAGCGGGCGAGCCGCCCCGTCCCGAGCCCCCGGCCCCAGGACCGGCCCCGACCGCCGGGGGCGCGCCCCCGGAGCCGAGCACGGACCGGCCCCCGAACCCTCGGCGGGAGGCCTGACGCGACGGGCGGGACCGCCGTCAGGCCGCCGGTCCCGCCCGTCGCGGTGCGGGCGGGGCCACCGGCTCCCGTACGGGCGGGGCCCCCGCCACCCGTACCGGCAGCGACCCGACCGCGTCCCGCAGCGCGCCCGCGAACGCCTCGAACTCGCCGCCGCGCGCCGCGCCGGTACGCATCGCGAGCGCGATCCGGCGCGAGGGCGCGGGGTCCGCGAAGTACCCCGTCTCCAGCTGGTCGTCGCGGCCCGTCTCGACCGTCACCGCCGTTCGCGGGAGCAGCGTCACCCCGAGCCCGCCCGCGACCAGTTGCACCAGCGTGGACAGGCCGGCCGCGGTGGTCGTCGCGGCCACCCCCTCGCCGCGGCCCGCCTCCCGGCAGATGTCCAGCGCCTGGTCACGCAGGCAGTGCCCCTCGTCGAGCAGCAGCAGCGGCAGCTCGCGCAGCACGTCGCGGGGCAGGTCGTGGCGGTCCGCGAGGTCGTGGCCGCGCGGGGTGACCAGGACGAAGTCCTCGGTGAACAGGGGAAGTTCGGTGACGCCCGGCTGCCCCAGCGGCACCGCGAGGAGCAGCAGGTCAAGACGCCCCGCCGCCAACCCGTCCAGCAGGGACGACGTCTGCTCCTCGTGGACCTGGAGGTCCAGGTCCGGGTACCGCTCATGGACCAGGCGCAGCACCGTCGGCAGCAGGTAGGGCGCCACGGTCGGAATCACGCCGAGCCGCAGCACCCCGGTGAAGGGCGCCCGTACCGCCTCGGCCTCCTCCACCAGCTCCCCCACCGCGTCCAGCACCGCCCGGGCCCGGACCGCCAGCCGCTCCCCCGCGGGGGAGAGCAGCACCTTGCGTGTCGTACGCTCCACCAACTGCACGCCCAGTACGTCCTCCAGCGCCGAGACCGCGCCGGAGAGCGCGGGCTGGCTCATCCCGATGGCGGCGGCCGCGTCCCGGAAGTGCAGGTGCTCGGCCACCGCCACGAACGCGCGCAGCTGGGAGAGGCTGGGCTGCCTGGCCCGGGGGCCGGGGTGCTTGCCGGGCCGGGGGCCGGAGTGCTTGACGTGTTGCATGGCCACCACTGATAGGTCCTTCCGATCGCGGCGACCGAGTCTAGCTATTTCTATGATCAATGACGTCTGTGCCACCATCGGTGACCTGTCCAACCCCCTGGAAGACCCCGAAAAGGGGAATTCCGACCCCTGCAAGGAGAGCACGTGCTCACTGTTGGTGACAAGTTCCCCTCGTTCGATCTGACCGCCTGTGTGTCGCTGGAGAGCGGCAAGGAGTTCGAGCAGATCAACCACAAGAGCTACGAGGGCAAGTGGAAGGTCGTCTTCGCCTGGCCCAAGGACTTCACTTTCGTGTGCCCGACGGAGATCGCGGCCTTCGGCCGGCTGAACGACGAGTTCGCCGACCGCGACGCCCAGATCCTCGGGTTCTCCGGTGACTCCGAGTTCGTCCACCACGCCTGGCGCAAGGACCACGACGACCTGCGTGACCTGCCCTTCCCGATGATGGCCGACTCCAAGCACGAGCTGATGCGCGACCTGGGCATCGAGGGCGAGGACGGCTTCGCGCAGCGCGCCGTCTTCATCGTCGACCCGAACAACGAGATCCAGTTCACGATGGTGACCGCCGGTTCCGTCGGCCGTAACCCCAAGGAGGTCCTGCGGGTCCTCGACGCCCTCCAGACGGACGAGCTGTGCCCGTGCAACTGGAGCAAGGGCGAGGACACCCTCGACCCGGTCAAGCTCCTGTCGGGCGAGTGATATCCGATGGCACTCGACGAACTGAAGTCCGCCCTGCCGGACTACGCGAAGGACCTGCGGCTGAACCTCGGCTCGGTCATCGGCAACAGCGACCTGCCGCCGCAGCGGCTCTGGGGCACGGTGCTGGCCTGCGCGATCGCCTCGCGCTCGCCGCGCGTGCTGCGTGAGCTGGAGCCGGAGGCCAAGGCCAACCTGAGCCCCGAGGCGTACACGGCCGCCAAGTCGGCCGCCGCGATCATGGCCATGAACAACGTCTTCTACCGGACCCGGCACCTGCTGTCCGACCCCGAGTACGGGACGCTGCGCGCGGGCCTGCGGATGAACGTCATCGGCAACCCGGGCGTGGAGAAGGTGGACTTCGAGCTCTGGTCGCTCGCCGTCTCCGCCGTCAACGGCTGCGGCCAGTGCCTGGACTCGCACGAGCAGGTGCTGCGCAAGGCGGACGTGGACCGCGAGACGATCCAGGAAGCCTTCAAGATCGCCGCGGTGATCCAGGCGGTCGGCACGACCCTCGACGCGGAGGCCGTCCTGGCCGACGCGGCCGGCTGAGGCTTCCGCCTCGCGGAACGTCAGCGGGCGCGCGTACACGCCCGCGGGGCCCCGGTGGACTCATCCGTCCACCGGGGCCCCGCGCGTCGGTCTCTCGTGTCCGTACCGGCCGCCCGCCGGCTCGGCCTACGTGCTCTCCTGGGCCCGCGCCGGGCTGTCGGACCCGGGCCCGTCCCCCGGCGCCGCCGCCGAAGGTGTGGCCGACGCAGCCGGGCCGTCGGCCACCGCCGGTTCCGGGGCCGAAGCGGCGGCGGGTTCGGGCGGTGCGGGCGCGTGGTGGGGCTCCAGGCCCTGGCTGTACGCGCGGAGGTAGCCGACGACCGTGTTGGTCACCGCCACCAGCGGCACCGCCACCACCGCGCCGCCGATCCCCGCGACCAGGCCGCCGACCGCGACGGCGAGCACGACGGCCAGCGGGTGCACCCGTACCGCTCGGCCCAGGATGAAGGGCTGGAGCACATGGCCCTCGATCTGCTGCACCCCGAGGACGACCAGCAGCACCATCAGCGCCGTGAACACGTCCTGGGTGACCAGCGCCACGACCACGGCCAGCGCCCCGGAGACCACCGCGCCGACCAGGGGCACGAAGGCGCCCAGGAAGATGCAGACCGCCAGCGGCACGGCCAGCGGGACGTCGAGGAAGTACAGGCCGAGCCCGATGAAGATCGCGTCGATCAGGGCCACCAGCACCGTGCCCCGCACGTACGCGGTGAGGGTGTGCCAGGCTCGCGGGCCCGCGCCCGCCACGCCCTCCCGGGCCTGCGCCGGAACCAGCTTGAGCGCCCACTGCCAGATCTTCGACCCGTCGTACAGCAGGAACAGCGTCGAGAAGATCGCGAGGAACATCCCGGTCAGGAACTCCACCATCACGGTCACGCCCTGGAGGCCGGCGGAGGTGATCGCCTCGGTGTTGGAGCCGACGAAGTCGTTCAGGTTCTTCGCTATGTCGTTGATCTGGTCCTCGGTCACATGGAACGGGCTGTTGAGGAGCCAGGACTTGAGCTCCTCGATACCGTCCGTGACCCGGTGGGAGAGGTCGTCGATGTTCTCCATGACCTGCCACACCACGAACCAGCCGACCAGCCCCATGAGGACGAAGCCGGCCACCGCCGTCAGGGCGGTGGCGAGACCGCGCGGGACGCCCGTGCGCTTGAGCCAGGCGACCGTGGGCTGGAGCAGTGCCGTGATCAACAGGGCCGCGACAAAGGCCAGCACGACCAGTTGCACGGCGCTGATGACGTGCATCAGCACCCACAGCGTGCCCGCGAGGACGAGCAGCCGCCAGCCGGCCTCGGCCGCGACCCGGATGCCCCACGGTATGGCCTCGACCGGTTCGGGCCTGGCGGAGACCGCGGGGGCGTACGCGGGGGGCGGGGGGACCGCTCCGTCGGCCGGCGCCGGAGCGGCCGGTTCGCCGGCCTCCGCCTCGGCTCTGCGTTCGGCCTCGGCCCTGCGCTCTTCCAGGCGCTCGCCGATACGGGTCAGCTCCGCGCCCACCTGACCGAGCCACCCCGGCACTTTCGACATGATGCTTCCTCTTCCCCCTGTCGCTCTCCCCACGCTCGGTCCCGGGGGTCGTCGGGACCGACGGTACACGTGCGCAGCCCCCCACCGTAGGACGGCGGAGGGCTGCGTGGGGTTGAGCGCCGGACAGAGAGGTTCCGGCGGACTCACATGCCTAGTACCAGTTGTTGGCCTGCCAGAACGACCACGCGCCACAGGGGCTGTCGTAGCGCTCGTTCATGTAGTTCAGGCCCCACTTGATCTGGGTGGCCGGGTTGGTCTGCCAGTCGGCGCCCGCGGAGGCCATCTTGGAGCCGGGCAGCGCCTGCACCAGGCCGTACGCGCCCGAAGAGGGGTTCTGCGCCTTGTAGTTCCACGTCGACTCGTGGTTCACGATGTTGCTGAAGCACTGGAACTGGTCGGCCGGCACGATCTGCCGGGCGATCGCCTGGACCTCGGCGACGGTGTAGGAGCTCTGCTGCGTGAAGGACGCGGAACGGACCTCGTCGCGGCTGGCGCGCTCCTTCTCCGCCGCCGCCTTCTTGCGCTCCTCCTCCGCCTTGCGCTCCTCCTCGGCCGCCTTGTCGGCCGCCTTCTTCTTGGAGGTGGCGTCCTTGGCGGCCTGGATACGAGCGGATTCCTCGGCGGACTTCTTCGCCGTCGCGTCGGCGGCGGCCGCCTGCACGTCCGCCTGCTGGGCCAGTGACGCGGTCTGCACCTGCGCCTGCTGCCCCGCGGGGATGTCCGCGAGGAGGGTCGTATCGGCTGCGGTCGTCTCGAAGTTGTCGTCCGACGCGACCTGGGCGGTGTTGCCCGAGGCAACGCCGACGACGGCGCCGACGGTGGTGACCGCGGTGGCCGACGCCACAGCGAACCCCCGGACCGAGATCCGGCTCACACGGTGTCCTTCCAGCATCGCCCGCATAGGTGACCTCGCGGGCGCGGATCGTGCCCCTGGCACTGGCCTCCACTGCTACTGGTCACGGGAGACACGGGCCCGGCGGGCAACCCCGGTACGGGGCTGCCGCGTGGTTCGCGGGCGGCATGCGGCGACAGCTTTTGAGTTGTGTGGTGCCACACCCATGGAGGTGTGCGTGTGCCGCATGCGGGGCCTGACGGAAGCAAGACTCTGCCGGACGGCGCCGCCGCGAGGCAATTCCCTGTCGCGTGGGAAAGCTCACACTCCGTTTGTGGCAAGGGATTCGAGGAAAAGGCGCGCGGCACTACGCCGCCCGGCTAGGCTCTATCGCCTTTGCCGGGCGGCGCCAACTGCGGTGATACGGGGCGCAATACGCGTGACGCGCACATCACCGTACAGCACCCCGCACAACTCCCTAAATCTGCCCGTCCTCCAGCATTTCGGTCACGAGCGCGGCGATGCGGGAGCGCTCGGAGCGGGTGAGCGTGACATGCGCGAAGAGCGGATGTCCTTTCAGTTTCTCCACGACCGCGACAATTCCGTCGTACCGCCCTACGCGCAGGTTGTCCCGCTGCGCCACGTCATGGGTGAGGACCACCCGGGAGTCCGCCCCGATCCTGGACAGGACGGTCAGCAGCACGTTCCGCTCCAGCGACTGGGCCTCGTCGACGATGACGAACGCGTCGTGCAGGGACCGGCCGCGGATGTGCGTGAGCGGCAGCACTTCGAGCATGCCCCGCCCCAGCACCTCCTCGATCACCTCGCGGCCGGCGACCGCGGAGAGCGTGTCGAAGACCGCCTGCGCCCAGGGGCTCATCTTCTCGGCCTCGGTGCCGGGCAGATAGCCGAGCTCCTGGCCGCCGACCGCGTACAACGGCCGGAAGACCATGACCTTCTGGTGCTGCCTGCGCTCCAGCACGGCCTCCAGCCCCGCGCACAGCGCGAGCGCCGACTTGCCGGTGCCCGCCCGGCCGCCCATCGACACGATGCCGACGTCCTGGTCGAGGAGGAGGTCCAGGGCGATGCGCTGCTCCGCGCTGCGGCCGTGGATCCCGAACGCCTCGCGGTCACCCCTGACCAGCCGGACATTGCCCTCGGCGGTGACCCGGCCGAGCGCCTTGCCGCGCTCGGACAGCAGGACCAGCCCCGTGTGCACGGGCAGGTCCGCCGCCTCGGGCACGTAGAGCGTCTCCTCCGAGAACAGCAGGTCCACCTGGTCCCCGGTGAGCGACAGCTCGCTCATGCCCGTCCAGCCGGAGTCGGTGATGGCGAGTTCCGCGCGGTACTCCTCGGCCAGGAGGCCGACGGAGGACGCCTTGATGCGCAGCGGCAGGTCCTTGGAGACGACCGTCACGTCGTACCCCTCCGCCTGGAGGTTGCGCGCGACCGCGAGGATCCGGGAGTCGTTGTCCCCCAGCCGGAAGCCCGCGGGCAGGATGCCGGGGTCGGAGTGGTTGAGCTCGACGCGCAGGGTGCCGCCCAGGTCGCCGAGCGGGACGGGGGCGTCGAGACGTCCGTACCTGACCCGGAAGTCGTCCAGCAGGCGCAGCGCCTGCCGGGCGAAGTAGCCGAGTTCCGGATGGTGCCTCTTGGCCTCCAACTCCGTGATCACCACGATCGGGAGCACCACTTCGTGCTCGTCGAAGCGGGACATGGCGTTCGGATCGGCCAGCAGGACGCTGGTGTCGAGAACGTAGGTGCGCCTGTCGGGCGTGCGGCGCTTTGTGCTGGTCACCACGGAAGGACGTACCCCCTCGGATGAGGTCGGGGTGCGACGGCGTCGCGGGGCGGGTGGGCCGGGCACGGACCTCTGCGCGGGCCGAGCTCCGGCCCTCCGAGTCGCCCGTACGTCTCACCGCACGGTCGTCCTGGTGCAAAGGGCCTCCCGGGCGGACGGCCCCATGCCGTCCGCTGAGACGCGATGTCCCTCTTACTTTCGGACACCGGCTTGGGGGAGGTATTCCCTCGAACGCGCGCCGCCATGCCGGAGCGGACGGCGGACAGCGGGTGAACCGATGGTGAAGAGCCCGGGCGAGGCGCCGCGGAACCGGGCGTTTCCAGTCACGAGCGGGCGGGCCGCCGGGGGTTCGGCGCCCGGTCAAGGCCCGTCAGGGCCGGTCAGGGGCCGGTCAGACCCGGTCAGCCGCCGTAACGACGGCCGCGTGCCGCGTAGTCGCGCAGGGCACGGAGGAAGTCCACCTTACGGAAAGCCGGCCAGAAGACTTCGCAGAAGTAGTACTCCGAATGGGCGGTCTGCCAGAGCATGAACCCCGACAGCCGCTGCTCGCCGCTGGTCCGGATGACCAGATCCGGGTCCGGCTGCCCGCGCGTGTAGAGGTGGGAGGAGATCATGTCGATGTCGACGATCTCGGCCAGGTCCTCGAAGCTGGTGCCCTTGTCCGCGTGGTCCAGCAGCAGCGAGCGGACGGCGTCCGCGATCTCCTGTCGGCCGCCGTACCCGACGGCGACGTTGACGAGTATGCCCTTGTTGCCGGCGGTGGCCTCCTCGGCCTCCTTGAGGACGGTCTGGGTGCCGGCGGGCAGCAGGTCGAGCGTGCCGACGTGGTGCACGCGCCAGCGGCCGTCGGCCGCGATGTCGCGGACGGCGTCCTCGATGATGGCGACGAGCGGCTTGAGCTGTTCCTCGGGACGGCTGAGGTTGTCCGTGGAGAGCATCCAGAGCGTGACGACCTCGACGTCGGTCTCGGAGCACCAGCCGAGCAGTTCCTGGATCTTGCTGGCCCCGGCCTTGTGCCCCTGCTCGGCGGTCCCGCCGGAGGCCCGGGCCCAGCGGCGGTTGCCGTCGAGGATGACCCCGATGTGCTTGGGCACCTGGGTGTGGTCGAGACGGCCCTCCACGCGGCGTGCGTAGAGCCTGTACACCAGGTCGCGCAAGTTCACTGAGTCCACCTCTCGACTTTTGACGGGGACCGGCTCGGTTTTTGAGGGGGACCGGCGCGTCCGCTCACGGGATCCTGGGGCCGGTCCTGGGACCCCGAAGCCGTCACACTACTGCGCGGGTGCCACCGGCACCCAACCCGGTATGTCACAAGTCCGTGATAAGGAGAGAAGCGTGACTCATTTTCCCCCTCACCTCGCGACCGACAGCCGGTATGACGCCATGGAGTACCGGCGCAGTGGGCGCAGTGGCCTGAAACTGCCCGCGATCTCCCTGGGCCTGTGGCACAACTTCGGCGACGACCGCGCGCTCGATTCACAGCGCGCGATCCTGCGCCGCGCCTTTGATCTCGGGATCACACACTTCGACCTCGCGAACAACTACGGACCGCCGCCGGGATCGGCCGAGCTGAATTTCGGCAAGCTCTTCGCCCAGGATTTCTCGTCTTATCGGGACGAAATCATCATTTCGACCAAGGCCGGATATCGGATGCGTCCCGGCCCCTATGGCGAATGGGGCTCCCGGAAGTATCTGCTGTCGTCGCTGGACGCGTCCCTGAAGCGGATGGGGGTGGATTACGTCGACATCTTCTACTCGCACCGCTTCGACGCGAACACTCCGCTGGAGGAGACGATGGGCGCGCTGGCGTCCGCCGTCCGGCAGGGCAAGGCGCTGTACGTGGGGGTGTCGTCGTACCGGGCGGAGCAGACCGTGGAGGCCGCCGCCCTGCTGGCGGAGATGGGCGTGCCGGCCCTGATCCACCAGCCGTCGTACTCGATGCTCAACCGCTGGATCGAGGACGACGGGCTGCTGGACACCCTGGAGACGGCCGGAATGGGCTGTATCGCGTTCGCCCCGCTGGCGCAGGGCCTGTTGACGGACAAGTACCTGAAGGGGATCCCGGAGGGTTCCCGGGCCGCGCGGGACACGTCGCTGGATCCGGGCCTGCTGTCGGAGGAGGTGCTGCGGCGGCTGAGCGGGCTGAACGAGATCGCCCGGCGCCGGGGCCAGTCGCTGGCCCAGCTGGCGCTGCGGTGGGTGCTGCGTGACCCGAGGATGACGTCCGCGCTGATCGGTGCCTCCAGCGTGCGGCAGCTGGAGGACAACGTGGCGTCGCTGGCCGGGCCCGCGCTGAGCGAGGAGGAACTGCGGGAGATCGACGCGTTCGCGGTGGACACGGCGGGGACGAACATCTGGGCGGCGCGGAGCTGACGGCGCCGGGCTGACGACTCCGAGCTGACGCCGGGCCGGGACGGGACCGGCGGGCTGGTCCAGGACCGACGGTCGGCTTGAGGTCGGCGGGTCGGCGGGCCGGTGTGAGGCCGGCGGGCCCCGCCCGGACCGGCCGGGACCGGCGAGGCGGGGAACCGGCCGGTCCCGCGACAGAGAACCGGGCCGGTCCGTGGGGGGGATACGGACCGGCCCGAGGGGGGGTTTCCACCATAACCCTTCGTAAGGGCGGATGGAGCCCTTGGCGTGCCGGGGAGTCGTGAAGGAATGACCAAAGGACGCCCCGTGGCCAGGTATGTCGCGCTTGATGACGTTTTCGGATGGCGGTATGGCGCATAGTCGCCATGGCGTGTCGTCACCCACAGGAGCGAACCTCTCTCGGTCGCCCTTGACCCGGACCGGGTGCCGGGGACGTGGAGAAGCCGGAGGCGTGACCGGGCGACCGGAGCGGGCGGAGCCCCCGGGGCGGGCGGGGCCACCGGGGCGGGCCGGGCGGATCGGAGGCGTCGGCGCGGGCTACGGGGCGGCCCGGTCCGGTTTGGCGGCCTCGATCAGGAAGCGGGTCGTCGTCGCCACGAAGGGGCCTTCGGCCTCGATGCGCCGGTGCAGCCCGGCCAGCAGGTCCCGGTACCGCTCGACCGTGAAGTCGGGCACCATCCAGATCACCTTGCGCAGGTAGTGCACGACGGCTCCGACGTCGAAGAACTCGGTGCGCAGCCGCGCCGTCCGCAGATCGACGACCTCGAGCCCGGCCGCCTCGGCACCGCGCACGGCGTGGCGGGGATCGCGGTGGTCGCGTAGCTCGGGCGGCTGCGGGCCGAGGAAGTACTCGACCAGCTCGAAGACGCTGGCGGGCCCGACCTCCTGGGAGAAATAGGTACCGCCGGGCCGCAGGACCCGGGCGGCCTCGTCCCACCGGACGCGTACGGGGTGCCGACTGACGACCAGGTCGAAAACGCCGTCGGCGAACGGCAGCGGCGAGTCGTCGGAACAGGCCACCAGACGCACCCCGCGGGGCCGCAGCCGGGCGGCGGCCCGGCCGATGTTCGGCGGCCATCCCTCGGTGGCCACGGTGAGCGGCGGCAACTCGGGTACGGACGCGAGGACTTCACCGCCGCCCGTCTGGAGGTCCAGCGCGGCGGTGGCCCGTGCCATACGGGCGGCCATGGAGCGGGCGTAGCCCCAAGGAGGACGTTCCTCGGTCGCCCGGCCGTCCAGCCAGGAGAAGTCCCATCCCTCGACGGGAGAGGCCTCGGCCTCGGCGATCAGTTCTTCGAAGCGGCGGTCGGACAGCGGCATGGGGATGATGGTGGCAGAGGGGATCCGGCGGGGGCGAACGGTTTTGGGGCGGTGACTCGGCGGGCGGCACCGGTCGTCGGGCGGTCCCGTCGGTGATCGGCGAGCGGGTGTCGGTCATCGGCGGACGGCGTCGGTCACGGGGCGGGCGGTGGCGTCGGTCACGGGGCGGGCGCTGCCGTCGGTCACGGGGCGGCGAGGGCGCCCAGGACGATGCCGAGGAACGCCCCGATGATCATGAACGGGCCGAAGGGGATCGCCGACTTGCGGCCCGCGCGGCGCAGCAGGATCAGCCCGATCCCGTACAGCGAGCCCAGCAGGAATCCGACGAACGCGCCGACGAACAGCGTCGGCCAGCCGTACCAGCCGAGGACCACACCGAGCGAGAGGGCGAGCTTGACGTCACCGAAGCCCATCCCGTTGGGGTTGATCAGGAACAGCACGAAGTAACAGGCACCGAGGGCGAGTCCGCCGAGCACGGCGGTGTGCCAGGCTCCCCCGTGCCCGGGGAGCAGCGCCACGAGCCCGAGCAGCACGGTGGCCGCTCCGGCGAGGGGGAGCGTGAGCTGGTCGGGCAGCCGGTGGACATTGCGGTCGACGAGCGCGAGCAGCACGGCGAAGGGCGCGAGCAGCAGCCAGACACCCAGCTCCGGCCGGGCCCCGACCGCGGCGGCGAGCAACGCGCAGGTGAGGGCGGTGAGAAGCGGCACGAGGAGGGAGGGCCGGTACGGGACGGCCCGGCCGGGGCCGGTCCCGACGGCGGCACGGTCGGAGGTGGGGGCCCGCTCGGAGTCCGGGGCCGGGGCCGCATCCGGGGCGGGGCCGGAGGCCGGCGCGGGATCCGGGTTCGGCGCGGGATCCGGTACGGCGTACGGGTCCGGGGCGGCGGCCGGGTCCGGGGCGGCGGCCGGGCTTGTCGGGTCGCCGCCGGGCACGGAGCCGGCCGTGTACGGGGCGGCCACGCCCGCGGCCGCCCGGAGCGTACGGCAGGTGGCGCAGGTCGCCGGGCCCAGCCAGCCCCCGGCCGGGCCGGTGAACGGGTGGCCCGCCGGACAGCCCTGGCGCCAGGGTTCGTCCGGCTCGACCGAGAGCCGGTACGCCGCGCGTGGCAGCAGCAGTCCGGTGGCTCCGCCCCAGAGAGCGGCGACGACGATCAGCGTGGCGTACACGACACCGACCCTAGGGCCAACGGCGGGCCCGGTCATGGGCCCAGGGGCCCATAACATCCCGCCGCGGGACCGCTACGGTCTACCTCCATGGGCATGTGGCGCAACGGCAGCGGTCAGTTGACGGTCATCGGGCGGAACGGAGCCCCGGCGGAGAGTCCCACAAATCGTTCCACCGGTATCGCCCTGGAGATCGCCGCGTCGTACGGCACCCGGCGGCGCGGGCTTCTCGGACGGGACGGCATCGAGGGCGCGCTGCTCATCACGCCCTGCAACAGCGTCCACACCTTCCGGATGCGCTTCGCGATCGATGTCGCCTATGTGGACAAGGAGTTGACCGTCCTCGACGTGCAGACGCTCAAGCCCGGCCGGCTCCCCCTCCCCCGCCTGCGCGCCCGCCACGTCCTGGAGGCGGAGGCCGGAGCCATGGAACGGTGGGGCCTGCGGCCGGGCGCGCGCGTGAGCATCAGCGTCGACGGCGGCACCGCGTCCGGCGGGGCCGGCGGGGCGGACGGCGCGGCGGGAGCGACGGGTTAAGCGAGCTTGGCGGCCTGGGCGGTCAGCAGGCCCGCCGGGAGGATCGGTGTCGTGCCGCTCTCGAAGTTCGCCGTGTAGAAGGTGGCCACCGTGCCTCCCACGCGTACGAGATGGAAGACGAGCGGAACCGGATCGCCTTCGTGGTCTCCCGTGACCTCGTACGCGAGCGCGTCGTCGCCCGTCTTCGCCACGTCGAGGCGGCGCACACCGGTGTACGTCGAGGGACCGTCGCCGCCGCGTGCGGTGAAGCCGTCCGCGCAGGAGCCGATGGCGGTGCTGAGCCGGCTCAGCAGCGTGCGCGCGTCACCGACGCCGTGGGCGCCGAGGAACTCCGACACGGCCGGACCGCCGTTGCCGTCCCCCCCCACGAGCTGACGGTAGGCCACGGCCTTGGCCCGCGGTTCCGGTGTTCCATTGATCAGGCCGACGAGTGGTGCGCACGCGCGCCTGTCGGCGGTCTCTCCCCGCGCCGGGGGCGGGTCCATCGGGCGGACCTCGAAACCGGACACGTCGCCGGTGGCGAGGACGGCGCGGTCCAGCTCGCCCTGCGCCAGGACCCTTCCGTCGCGTGCCCCGATGCCGGTCAGACCGGGGCGCGGACTCGCGGCGGCCGGTGCGGGAGCCCGCTCCGGCGGTCCCGTCGTCGCCCCGGTCGTCGTACTCGCCCGGTCGTCGGGCCTGTCCTTCCCGCCGTCCCCGCCGTCGCCCTGCCCGCCTCCGCAGGCGCCCGTCAGTCCGAGGACCAGGGCAACGGTCACGGCGGCCCCGGTCCTGTACGCGGTACGTGTCCTCATGTCCGCTTCTCCCCCGTCTCGTTCGTCGTTTTCCTCGTTTTCCTCGTTCGCCGTGGGCGGTCGGACCGGCGGCTCAGGCCGAATCGTCCGGCCGCAGCGCGGGCACGGGACCCAGGCGCGGCCAGCGGGACGTCATCCGGTCGGCCATCTGGCCGCACAGCCTTCCCAGTCCGTCGAGCGACGTGTCGTCGCCGTCCTTGTCCTCCACCGCTTCCGCCACCACGCGCAGCCGGTGCAGCAGCCGTTGCCGGGCGGTGGCAGTGCCCCAGGTCCAGTCCCGGTGCGCGAGCCTCGCCAGCCGGTCGGCGGTGCCCCGGTGGGCACGCTGTACGAGGGCGTCGCCCCGGATCAGCCAGCCCGCGCAAGCGTCGACGAGGTCGCTCGTGGTGGTGTCCGGGGCCGCCTCTCCGGTCGCCTCGTGCCAGGCCGAGCGGTACGCGTCCTCCGCGGCGGTGAGCAGCGGCTCCGGGGCGGCGGTGACACACCAGCAGGTGGGAAAACCGATGCGGAGATAGGCCAGTTCTGTCACACCTCGGCCGATCGACGCCTGTTCGAAGTCGATGAAGCGGATGCCGTCGGGGGTGTGCAGGTCATTGCCGGGGCACGGATCGCCGTGCAGCAGCGCGGGCCGCGCCGGCGGCCGGGCGAGCCGTTGGACGAGGGCGTCCAGCTCGTCGCGTACCGAAGGCACGGGCGGGGCCCCGAGGGTGTCCGCGAGGGCGAGGAAGGAGTCGATGTCGGTGCCGGTGGGGGCGGCCCAACGGGGCAGGGCGCCCTCGTCGGCCGATGCCCCGGTCATCAGGTCGTCGGTCATCAGGTCGTGGGTCACCGGGTCGTCGGTCACCGGGTCCGCACTCGCCGCTGTCGCCGCCGCGGTCACCGGCGTCGCCGACGACCGCGTCCGTGGCGCCGCCTGCCCGGCCGCGTGCAGCCCGGCCAGCGCCGCCGCGTAGCCCACCTGCCAGCCCTCCGCCGGGCGGCCGTGCTCCAGCCGCTCCAGCACCAGCAGCCGTGCCCGGTCCTCCGTGCCGAGCAGCCGGGGGACGACCTGGGGCGCGGCGTCGCCCGCCAGTCGGAGCGCCGCGACCTCACGGGCGTACCGTCCAGCCGCCCCGTTCCCCCCGACCAGTTGCTTGACGACGGCGGGCCCGTGGTCCGGCAGGTCGACCCGCCAGACGCGCGAGCGCGGGCTGCTGGCCAGCTCCCGGGCCCGGCGGGGCTCGCCGAGCAGGTCACGGAGCTCGTCCCCGAACGGCACCACCGTCCGCGCTCCCCGCGCCCCGCGCGTCATGCGCCGTTCCGGGGGAACGCGGTGACGAGGGGCGCCGGGCCGCCGCCGTACAGCTCCAGGCGGCGCCTCTCGTCCGCCCCGTTGCCGAGCCGGATACCGAAGGTCCAGGTGGGATCGAGGAAGAGAGTGTGCCCGCCCTCGAAGTCGAGGGCGAGGCAGCCGCACTCGGCCGGTCCGTACGGTGTTCCCGCGACCGCCGACGTCTCCGCGCCGGGCGGTGTTCCCTCACCGGCCCGCGTCTTCGTGCCGGGCGATGTCCCCGTACCGTCCCCGGGGTGGACGCGCAGCCGCGTGCAGACAAGTTCCTCCCGGCCGTCGCCGAAGAGCTGTTCCCCGTACGAGGCGACGATCACCTCGTCCTCGGCGTCCACCAGCAACTCGAGGTCCGACCAGTCCACGGCCGCCGCGCGGGCCGCCGTCAGACCGGCGGACCGGCCGGCCGACGCGAACCTCAGCACACCCTCGTCCAGCCGCAGCCATACGGCCACGGGCTGCGGGCGGAACTCGGGTACGTCGCCGTCCCGGTCCACCCAGCCGGGGACGAGGACGTCGCGGACCCGGCGGTCGCGAAGCGTCTCCTCCACGGTCCGGTGCGTGCTCGCCGCGTTCACGACCTCACCGGCCCTTCGCGCGTCTCGCCGGTTGCTCCGCGCCTCACCACTTCTTCGTGCCTCACCCGTCGCCCTTCTTCTTCGGCACCTTCTTGGTGATCTCGATCGAGGTGTCGAGCCCCTCACCGCTCTTGAGGGCCGTCCAGAAGTCGCCGTTCTCCCTGAGAACGACGGTCACGCCCTTGCCACGATAGATCAGGCCCTCGGGCTCGCCCTTCTTCAGCGTTCCCTTGCCGACCAGTTCGAACGTGCCGTCCTTGATGGCGTTCGCGATGTCCTCGCGGAACCTCGGGCCGTCGTCCTTCAGCTTCTTGTACTTGGTCCCCAGCGCGTCCTCGATCAGCTTCTTGTGCCGGAGGAAGTGGTCCTTGAACTTCTTCGCGTCGCCCTCGCCCACGGCCGGTTTCCGGGCGCCCTCGGCCTCCTCCGGGGTCATCTCGCAGTCGTTGTTGTGGACGAGCGCGTTCGCGGCGCCGACCCCGACGTAGTACGTGTGGAGGTCCTGGACGGTGAGGTCGTAGGTGGTCTGCCGCTGGGTGTGGCGGGCGACGGCGGCGACCGCCAGGGTCCCGCCTCCGGGGGTGCGCAGCTCGTCCCCCGGGGCCAGTTCGCCGGCCGGTGCCCAACGGCGCTCCCCGCTCAGCCAGAACGGGTGCGTGTCCGTTGCCGTGAGCTGTGCGTACGCACCGGCCGCTCGGACCGTGAGCCGGGTGAAGTCCTTGTCGTCGTGGGTGACGATGGTCCGCTCGACGGCGCGGGCCCGGGTCAGGCCGGTCACGGGGTCGGTGGCGAGGACGCGAGCGCCCACGGGAACCCGGTCGATGGCGACCCTGGTGCCGTCCGCGAGGAGCACCGGCGTGCCACGGAGAAAGCTGTGCCGGACGGGGCAGGCGACCGGCTTCTTCTCGCCCGGCCGGTCCTCGGGATTCTTCTTGCGCTCGGCGTCGAGCTTCTTCTTCGCGTCGGCGAGCCGGTCTTCAGCGTCACCCACCCGCTTGCGGTTCTTGACCAGGTTCTTCAGGCCGTCGTACAGGTCACCTCCGTGCTTCTTCAGCTTTCTGACCAGTTCGACGGCCTTCTTCCACTTCCACGGCGCGCCGTACTTCGCCGCGAGCTTGCCCACGGCGCCGCCGACGAGACTCGTGAGCACGTTGATGAGCGTCTCCGTGCACGCGCCCATGTCGCCCTGGGTGACGCAGTTCAGGGCGTCGGTGATGCCCAGTTCTTCGGCGAGGATCTTCGCCAGCTCCCGCGCGGCCTCCTTGGCCTTGTCGGAGTCGGACTGCTCGGCGGCCTGGGCGTCCTGGAGTTCCTTGAGGGCGGCGTCGTAGTCGATCTGGGCCCGGGAGGTGTCCCCGTCGCCGGGATCGCGGTCGCCCGGACCGGGATCGCCGGGATCGCCTGGACCGGGATCGCCGCTCGCTTCGTCGTCCCCGCCGGTCTCATCGTTCGTGCCGGCCTCGTCGTTGCCCGCGGCTTCGTCGTCGCCGGCCGCTCCCCCGCCGCAGTTGTCACCGCCGGTGATCCGGCACACCTGCGTACCGATCCCCTCGGCAAGCGTCGGCCCGACCCCGGTGAGCACCAGCGCGCCGACGATGCCGGCCACAAGGGCCGCCACCCCGACGTACTCGATGGCTCCCTGACCCCGCTGCCTTCCGCGCAGCCCCGGCAATCTCACATCCGTACGCGGGACGAGCCGACGCGCACGACGACGAAAACGACGCACTACCCCCGATGGCGACATACGCAGCAGGTTATGGGCTCATACACCCCCAGTCTTGGGCCCCAGGACCCAAAACCGGACTCATCCGGCCGACCCAGACACCCCTGTGACGTGCCGAGGGGCGGCCCGCGGCGGGTCCGCCCCTCGTGTGGGACCTGGAAGAAGGTCTACGAGCTCTCCCCGCGCGGGAAGGAGACCTCCACGCGGCGGTTCTTCTTGCGGCCTTCCTCGCTGCTGTTGTCCGCGATCGGGTAGTCCTCGCTGTAGCCACGGACCTCGTACGTGATCCCGGCGGAGCCCAACTGATCGTTCAGGACGCCTTGTACGGCGTCGGCACGCTGCTTGGAGAGGACCTTTCCGTGCTCGTACGTGCCGAGGTCGTCCGTGAAGCCGAAGACGCGGACCTTGGTGGCCTTCTGCTTCTTGATCTCCGCGGCGATCTCGGCGATGCGCGCGTTCGCCGACGAGGTCAGCCTGGCGCTGTCCTTGCCGAAGAGGACCTCGGCCTGGAGCGCCATCTTCACGTTCTCCGGGGTGTCCTCGCGGCGCTCCTCGCCGCCCTGGGACTCGACCACCGAGATGATGTCGAGCACCTTCGCCGGGGCGAGGGTGGCGCCGCCCCGGAGCTTGAGGCCCGGTGCGTTGGCGTCGACCTGGGGCGGCGGGGAGGTCGACTCGGTGCCCGGCGGGACGCTCGGCGTCTCGTCGGCGCGGGCCCCGGCCGCCAGGGTGAACTGGACACCGGTGAACAGCACCGCCGCCGCGAGCGCCGTCACCGCCGGGCGTGCCGCGAGCGCGGAGGCCCCGCGGGCGCGGGGCGTCGTGGCACGCATCAGGAGATCTCAATCGTCGCGGTGGGCATCAGCGGCATCTGGAGATCCACCTGAGTGGTGGAGGCCGGCGGGGCCGGGAACTGGGCGAAGAACGGTTCGGCGGCCCCGCCGTCGAGACGGCTGATGCCGGTGGTCGTCAGCGGGTAGCCGTCGGTGTCGCGCAGGACGTAGTAGCGCTTCTTCTCCGCCTTGTCGACCACCGTGAACCCGGCCAGGGAGCGGCCGGTCCTGCGGACCTGCGTCTCCGACCCGTTCCACGCGATCGGGATCGTCTCCGACGAACTGGACGTGTTCTTCAGGGTGCCGGTGATCGTGAGGAACCCGCCTTCGTCACGTGTGGCCGTGTGAATGACGAACTGGAGCCCCTTGCTCCCGTTGATCGTCGCCAGCGTCTTGCTGGTGTCCGGCACCGTGGGGCCGTCGCTCTCCTTCGGCTTCGCGTCGCCGGGGGTGGAGGACGAGGACGACGAGCCGGCGCTCTTCTCCTTGTCACCGCCCCCGTCGCCGCCGCCACAAGCGGTCAGGGACACGCTCAGCGCCACCACGGCGAGGGCGGCCCCCGCCGCCCTACGGGCCTTCGCCCCGTGCCACACACTCATGAATCCGGTTCCTTTGCGTTCGCTCGCGGTCAGTCCTCGTCCAGACGGACGGAGAACAGGTCGGCCATGTCCGGGAGGAGGTCGAGATGCTCCGGATCGATAGTCCACGGGACGCCGCCGTCGCAAACGAGGGAGCCGGGTGACGTCGGCGTGTCGTCACCCTCGCCACCCTCGTCGTCGCCGTCGTCCCCGTCCGCGGGCGGCTCCTCGTCCTCCTCCGCGGGCTCGAAGGAGCACCGGGGCACGACGACGGCCGTGGCGTGGGCGTCGGCCCGCTTGTTCTCGGCCGCCGACAGGATGTTCTCGCCCATCGGCTTCTGGTTCTCGACATGGACCGTGAAGCCCCACCGGCCGTCCCCCAGCGCGCGGCAGTCCCCGTCGACCAGCTGGGCGTCGTTCAGCGCGGCGAACTGGCTCGCGGCCCGGCAGCCGTCGTACGTGCCCAGCGGATTTCCGTTGAAGACGTCGTCCAGCCAGCCGGGGTCGAGAAGGTTGGCCTCCAGATCGAGACGGAACTGGTCACGGGACTCCTGGGCCGCCGCCAGGGCCGCGGCGTCCGCCGCGCCCTGGGCTCCGTTGCGTGCGGCGCCGGCCTGACCGACCGTGAAGAACGCGAGCGCGAGAAAGAGCAGGCCCGCCACCATCGTGATGTAGATGGGGACGGCCTGCCCTGACTCACGAGCGTGGCGCATGGTTACTCGCCGCTCAGGATCTCTTCGACCTGCTCCGTCAGACCGTCGGCGATCGTCTCGTCCACGCCCGAGCCCACGATGGCCACGATGATCAGCGCCACCAGCACGATCACACCCACGTACTCGACGGCGCCCTGGCCCTGGTCGCGGCGGCTCTTGATCGCCGACACGGCGGTGTTCGCCCAGGAGCCGACGTAGACCTTGGCGTGGGCGGCGGCCTTCAGCGTGATGTTCGACATGGGGTACCCCTCCGGTGCCGGCCGGCCCCTTGTCGGCCGACGCATACGAATTCTCGGTGCCGTTCGCGGTTCCGGCTTCCTCCCGGCCGGTCTCGCTGGCGACATGAGAAACGTACGTGGGGGAGGTGCTCCCGGCCATGGGCCCGAGGACCCAACTCCGGGCCCAACTCATGGATTGGGCCCGCCAGGACGGGGCGACGGGTGTGGCGCGCGGGGCGGGGCGGGCGTCCGGGGCGGGTATGCCGCAGCCGCGCGGGCCCGGCACGTCGCCGGTGCGCGGCTCGTCTCCGTCATGGCCGCGCGGGGCGCGCCGTTCGCGGTCAGCCATGGGTCGCCGGCCCCCTTCCGCCAATGCCGTGCCACAGGGCGATCGCCTCGCCGCGGCTTCCCGCGTTCAGCTTGCCGAAGATCCGGTTGATGTGGTTCTTGACGGTCTTCTGGCTGATGAAGCAGGCAGCGGCGATCTGCTGATTCGTCATACCGGACGCGATCAGGTCCATGATCTCCACCTCCCGTTGGCTCAGCTCCGCGTACAGGGCAGGGCTCCCGGCGGCACCGGTCTGCTGCCGACCCTGGGAAGAATGTGCCACATCGACTTGCGAAAGCGAAGCGTTTTGAGGAAATTTCCGAGCGGCTGATTCCTGTTCAACACCCCCCGCCTGGCGATTCGTTGCGGTAGACAGGGAAGGATGACCGGATGGCGCCTCATATATATTTGCAGATGTTTGCTGTTGTGTATTCGCTGGACGGCTCCGCCCGGTGAGCGCCGTGCCCAGGCCGTCCGGCAGCGGCACCACCGGCCCGCCGTCCGGTCCGCCGCTCGCGCCCCCGTCCCGTACGGACGCCAGCAGCGCGCTCGACGCCGAGTGGGTGAAGTGGGCCCGGCCCTGACTGATGTCCCGTACGGCCTCGACCAGTTGGTCGGCGGTGAACTCCCCGTGCACGAGGTAACCGCCCGCTCCCAGCCGGAGGGCCTCGTGCACGATCTCGCCCTCCCGGCTGTACGTCATCATCAGCACCGGGGCCAGGCCCACCAGGTGCGGCAGCGCGGAGATGCCGTCGACGCCCGGCATGCGCACGTCGAGCAGGATGACGTCCGGCCGGTGCCGCAGGGCCTCGTCGTACGCCTGGCGGCCGTCCGACGCCTCCGCGACGACCTCGATGTCGTCGCGGCCGGAGAGCAGGACGGTGAGCCCCGCCCGAACCACCGGATTGTCGTCGGCGACCACGACCCGCATCGGCGGCGCGGCCGGCATCGCCCGCGGAAAGGGATCGCCGGGCGCCCACACCTGTTCGGGCCGTCCGGGCCGCCCTCGTTGCTCTGGTCGGCCCGGTCGTTCCGGTCGTTCCGGTCGTTCCGGTCGTTCCGGCGGTCCTGCCGGTGCGGGATGCCGGGGTGCCGCGTACGGACCCGGGTCACCGGGGATCTCGTGCGTCATGGCCGCGGCCTCCTCTCACAGTGAGCGAACGGGTGGATGTGTGTTCTCGGTCCGGATGTGCCCCGCGGCCGCACGGCTTCCGCGGGCTCACGGCGGCCGCGGCCCGGGCCCGTGGCGGCACGTGCGGCGTCATCGCAGTGCCGGCGCGGGAGGCGCGGCCGAGGGCCCGGCCGGCTGCTTCCGCGTCACGGGCCGCAGGGCGGTCAGCGGCAGTTCCAGCCGTACCTCGGTGCCCTTGGCGGCCCGCCCCCGGCCGATCCGGATCCGGGCGCCGATGGAAGCCGCCCGCTCCACCATCCCGACCAGGCCGAAGTGGCCCGCCCGCCGCAGGTCGGCCAGGGTCGTGCCCGGCGGCAGTCCGGCACCGTCGTCGTACACGCTGACCCTCAGCACCGGGCCCACCGGCCCCGCCGAGACGTTCACACGGCTCGGGCGCCCGTGTCGGTAGGCGTTCTCCATGGCCTCGGTGGCGATCGTCAGCACATGCCGGGCCACGGCGTGCGGGACGGGCGGCACCGGCGTACCGCTGATCAGCAGGAAGGTGGCCGGTACGCCGTGGCGGCGGGCGAAGTCCTTGGTCCGCGAATCCAGTTCCCTCAGCACGTCGACCCCGCCGTCGAGTCCCGACTCGCGCCGCAGGTCCGACAGCAGCTCGCGCGACTCCGCGGCGGCCCGCCGCGCGGAGCGGGCCACCAGCTCCGCCTGCCGTTTGACGTCCTGGGGGTCGATCCGGTCCGCCGACCGCGCCAGGCCGTCCGCCGCCAGGGCGAGGCCGTGCAGCGTCTTGGCGACCGAGTCGTGCATCTCGCGGGCGAGCCTGGCTCGTTCGGCCTCCACGGCGCCGGCCACGGCGAGCTGGGCACGCGCCTCCGTGAGCGCCTGGCTGGCGGTGCCGAAGCCGAGCATGAGGTTGCGCAGGGTGCTGCCGATCGCGCCGGCTATCACGCAGAGACCGGGCAGCAGCAGAGCGGTGAAAGCGGGCTCCGCGGCGCTGTTGACGGCGTACGCCCCGGCGACGAACAGCGACTGGAGCACGGCGAAGAACGCCGCGCCCCGCCAGCCGTAGACGAGCCCGGCCAGCAGGGGCGTGCAGATGGTGACGTACGCCAGCGTGGAGTCCGGGGAGGCCGTCACCAGCAGCAGCGCGCCGAAGATCATGTCGACGCCGAGCAGGAGGGGATGGCGCAGGAGCAACGGCCCGAACCGCTCCCAGTCCCGCAGCAGGGCGTACGACACCATGAAGGTGGCGAGGACGGCCGCACCGACAAGCCAGAGGCCCACTCCCGCGGCGGTGCGGGAGAGGGCGAAGGGGGTGGCGAGGGCGATCATCGCCAGTCTGAAGGCGAACACCTGGCGGCACAGCGCCTGGAGGGCGTTGACCTGGATCGCCAGCGGCGGGACATGGCGCGGAGCGGCGCCTCTCGCCGTCGTCGACAAGGCGTCGTCGTGGGCGCCGCCGGTGAGTGCGACGGTCTTCGGGGACATGGTGGGGTCACCTCCCGTTCTCCTGTGCGGGGCTGGATCGCGCTTCGTGCAGGTCGGTGGAGTCGTGGGTCGGGGTCGTGGGTCGGGGTCGTGGGTCGGGGTCGTCGGTCGGAGTCGTCGGTCCGTGGTGGCGGGTCGTTCGTACGACGTGCTGTGCGGCGGTCCCGCCACATCGGCGGCGTCCCGTACGTCACCCGCCCAGGATGTCGCCGAAGTCCACCCCCGAGCCGTAGTAGAAGCCCAGGACGATCAGCATCAGCGTGGCCGGGAGCATCACCATCGTGACCACGAGCGTGGTCTTCGGAACGGCCTGGGCCGCCTTGCGCCGGGCGTTCTGCGCGTCGGTGCGGCGCATGTCGTTGGCGATCTGGATCAGCGTGTCCACGATGGGGGCACCGAGCTCCTCGCCCTGCTGGAGGGCCGTCACGAACATCGACACCTGCTCGGACGCGTTGCGCTTGCGCAACTGCTCGAACGCGACGCGGCGGCTGACGCCCATGTCCATCTGGCGCAGGGTGATGCGGAGTTCGTCCGACCACGGCCCCTGGTACTTCTCCGCCACCCTCTCCAGGGCCTGGCGGAAGCCGAGCCCGGCCGAGACGACGACCGCGAGGACGTCCAGGAAGTCGGGCAGGGTCCGTTCGATGTCGTCCTTGCGCCGGCGGATGGCCGAACGGATGATCACATCGGTCCACACCAGTCCGAACGCGAGCGCGAGCAGCGCGATGACCGGCTGTCCGCGTAGCACCAGGGCGAGCGCCGCCAGGATCCCGAGGAACCCGTAGACCGCGCGGCGGGCCGCGTACCGGTCCACCGTGATGCCGCCCGGATTCCCCGCCATGTCCAGCCGGCGGCGCAGCGCCTCGACCCGCTTGGGCCCCATCATCCGCAGCACGGCCGGGGCGTAGCGCATCCCGAGCCGGTCGATGCCGGAGCCGACCGCGGTGGTACGGCCGGCGCCGACCTCCAGGGCGATGGCGAGGTCGCTGGGCAGCTTGGCGTCGGCGCGGATGAGACGTACTCCGAAGAAGGCGCCGTAGACGGCCAGTCCGAACGCGGCCGCGAGCAGCAGACCTGTCATGTGTCCTCCCCCCTTCTCAGACCAGGACCCGGGACAGCCGCCGGATCAGCACGAAGCCGACCGCGTACATGGCGAAGGCCGCGACGACCGCCGCCTGGCCCAGGACCGACCCCGTCATCTTGTCCAGCGCGCCGTCTCCCATGCCATTGATCAGCAAAAGGAAGCCGAGACCGAGCACCGGCACCGCGACCGAGGTGACCTTGATCTGGGAGAGCATCGTCGTGACCTCACGCCGGGTCTCCTTGCGCTCCTCCAGGGTCTCGGTGAGGTTGCGCAGGGAACTGACCACCTGGCCGCCGGCCCGGCTGGAGAGTACGAGCGTGGTGACGAGGACGACGAGCTCGCGCGAGGGCAGCCGGTCGGAGAGCTCCCCGAGGGCGTCCTCCATGGAGTGTCCGACGGCGAGCTGGTCGGCGACCCGGCGCAGTTCCTCGCCCGCCGGGTCGTCCAGTTCGTCGGCCGCCATCGCCAGGGCGGTCCGCAGCGCCAGACCGGCCTGGGTGGCGTTGGCGAGCACGCGGGTCAGCTCGGGCAGCTGGTTGATGAACGCCTCGGTGCGCCTGGCCCGCTGGTAGTTGAGGAAGGCGTTGCCTCCCCATATGCCGATCAGCGCGGCGAGGACCCCGAAGAACGGGGCGAAGACCGCGCCGACGGCGAAGTACAGGCCGAGCACCCCGGCCGCCGCGTACACCACGTACTCGCCCGGGGTCAGGTCCAGGCCGGTGGCGGCGATCTTGCGCTCGATACGCCGTCCGACCGAGGTGGCGCGCAGCCGGCGGTCGAGGGCGACGAACCGCCGGGGCCGGCCGCTCCCGGCTCTCGGCGGTCCCGTCTGGGACATGCGTTCGTAGAGCGCCTGCCCCTGGGCCTTGCCCGACGCGTAGACGTGCAGGCCGACGACGGCGAGCACGCAGGTGAGCAGGGTGACGCCGATCGTCAGCAGCGGGAGGTTATCCATGGCGGAGGGGACCTTTTCGGTGGGCGGGACATGCGCGGCGCGCTCTGGGGGGAGGGCCGGAACGGCGGCGGGCCGGACACACGGACGGGCGACGATCCGGGCGCGGGCGCGAGTGGCGAGTGGGCCGCGTGAGGTCCGGGCGCGGGCGCGAGTGACGGGCGTGGCGCATGCTCAGGCCACCGACTTGCGTACGGTCAGGTCCGACTCCGTCTCCGCGACCCCGAAGGCGGGCGGCACGGGCTCGTTCTTGAGGTAGAGGCGGTCGGCGATGCGCCGGGGCAGCGGATAGTACGCGAACTTCCCGTGCACGCGCCCGTCGGCGGCCATCGGCTCGGCCAGGAAGCGGCAGACGGAGACGATCCGGTACTCCTCCCGGCCGTGCGAGTCCAGGATGGCGATCTCGGTGACCCGGCGGGAACCGTCCGCGTGCCGGGTTAGCTGCACGATGACATCGACGGCGCTGTTGATCTGGTCCTTGATCGCCACGAACGGGATCTCGACCTCCGACATGGACGCCAGCGTCTGGAGCCGCATCAGCGCGTCCTCCGCGCTGTTGGCGTGCACGGTGGCCAGCGAGCCGTCGTGACCGGTGGACATGGCCTGGAGCATGTCGAGCGTCTCGCCGCCACGGACCTCGCCGACGATGATGCGGTCGGGGCGCATGCGCAGGGAGTTGCGGACGAGGTCACGGATGGTGATCTGGCCCTTGCCCTCGACGTTCGCCGGCCGGCTCTCCAGCGTGATGACGTGGGACTGCTGGAGCTGGAGCTCGGCGGAGTCCTCGATGGTGACGATGCGCTCGCCGTCCGGGACCAGCCCGGAGAGCGAGTTGAGCAGCGTCGTCTTGCCGGTGCCGGTGGCCCCGGAGACGATCACGTTGAACTTGGCGCGCACCAGGCCGGACAGCAGGA
The DNA here is from genome assembly GCF_052983195.1 of Streptomyces hebeiensis. Taxonomy (NCBI): domain Bacteria; kingdom Bacillati; phylum Actinomycetota; class Actinomycetes; order Kitasatosporales; family Streptomycetaceae; genus Streptomyces; species Streptomyces hebeiensis. The sequence continues at coordinate 5,141,417 of NZ_CM129812.1, read as the reverse complement.
GCATCATGTGCTCGTCCAGCGAGCCGAGGGCGATCATCTCGTGCAGCGTGAAGGCCCGGGGGAAGCGCCGGATGGTGAGGATGGGCCCGGTCAGCGAGAGCGGAGGGATGATCACGTTCACGCGCTCGCCGGACGGCAGCCGGGCGTCGACCATCGGATTGGCCTCGTCCACCCGGCGGTTCACGGTGGAGACGATGCGCTCGATGGTCTGCATCAGCTGCTCGTTGGAGGTGAACCGCATGGGCAGCAGCTCCAGCCGGCCGCCCCGCTCCACGAACACCTGGTCCGCCCCGTTCACCATGATCTCGCTGATGGACGCGTCCTCCAGCAGTGGCTCCAGGATGCCGAGGCCGAGGGCCTCGTCGACCACCCGGCGGATCAGCTGCGTGCGCTCCATGGTCGACAGGACCGGGCCCTCGCGGCTGATGATGTGGCCGAGCACCCGCTCCAGCCGGGCCCGGCGCTCGGCCGCCGCCAGCGCGGACATCTCCGCGAGGTCGATCTCCTCAAGGAGCTTGGCGCGGTAGACCCCGACGAGGAGACTCTCCTCGCTCTGCCCTTTGGCCGGCTCGGGGCTGTTGATGCGCGCCCGCAGGCTCATGTCCTCAACTCCCAGGTTGTACTGGTGTACTGCTGCTCGGTTGTCTCTGCTGTCGCTGTTGTCTCTGCTGTCGCTGTCGCGGTGTCACGTCACGCCGTGACCGCCGCTACCGCCGCTGTCGGTTCGTCGGGCGCGTAGGTCCCGCGCGTACGTCGCGCGTCGACCGCGGCCTCGGACACGCCTCGATCGCGCCTCGGTCGCACGTCGGTCAGTCGCGCGGCATGGTCGACGTCCTCTTGGCATCGCCGAAGTCGAAGACGGGCAGGATTTCCGGAACCTTGACGCGCGCCGTGACCGTCACCGCCTCCGACGTCGTGCTCATGTCATCGATCCCGGCGTCCAGCCAGCCGCTCACCGCGGCCTTGGCCGCCGCGTCCGCGCTCATCGAGGTCTCGGCGTACGACGCGGTACGGGCGGCCGCCCGCGCCGCCGTACCCGCCTGCTGGGCCGCGTACGCCACGAGGCCGAGCTGGACGCCGACGAGCCCCACGAAGATCAGGAGCGTCAGCACACCCGCGTACTCCACGGCGGCCTGGCCCGTGTCCGCCTCGCCGTTCGGACGACGTCTCAGCATGGGTCAGCTCTCCTTCGTCGCGGACGCGCGGCCCTCGAGATCGACCGGAAGATCGAAGCCGGGGACGAGGACCGGGATCTTCACCGGGACGGTCGCCTCGACGAGGTCACCGGCCTCCGGGCACCTGACGTCGCCCAGGCTCCAGGAACCGGGGAGCTTGTCCGAGGCGGCCTCGTGGCACGCGGCGTTCCGGTTGCCCGGGTCCGCCACGGCCCCGGCCCGCGCCGCCTCGTCCGCCGCGTTGCCCGCCAGTGAGAAGGTGTAGCCCACCAGCGCCGCCTGCCAGAGCAGGACGCAGGTGGCCAGGATGAGGGGGGCCGTCCCGACGAATTCGAGGACGGCCTGGCCCCGGTCGTCCTTCAGCCGCGCCGACAGCCGGGACAACGGCCGCGCCCCGGGCCGCGCCCCCGGACGTGACCGTCGCCCGGGCCGCTCACCCCACTCGTACCGCTCACCCCACTCGTACCGCTCGCGCCGCTCGCGTCGTTCACGCCTTCCGTGTCGCCCGCGTCGTTCTGCCGGTTCCTGGACTCTCATGGTTCAACGCGCCCCCTCGGTCCTCGTCCGTCGCCAAACCGCCGCCGTCACCGTGACTTCGACCGTCCTCGCAGGACCCCGATCGACCCGCGGTCCCCCTTGAACCTGCCTTGTTTCTCCCCCGTTTCGGGGATCTTCACCAGTCCCAGTTCTCCCGCGAGGCCCCACAGGGCCTGCTTCACCGTGGACTTGGCCTCCAGGTCCTGCATCCGGCCCGCGTCCACCGACGCCTGCAGTTCCTTGAAGTTCGCCGGGATCGTCACGCGCGAGACCCGCGTGCCCGTGATCCGCTCCACCAGCGGCGGCTGGATCTCCGTGTTCCGCGTGAAGCGGTTGACCACGGTCACCGTCTCCTCCGCCTTGCGGATCTGGAGCCGGTCCCACAGCCGCACCATGCGCTTGGCCGCGCGGACGGACACCACGTCCGGCGTGGTCACCAGCAAGGTGATGTCAGCCATCTCGATGGCCGCCGCGTTCGCGCTGTTCATCTGCGTGCCGCAGTCGATGACCACGACCTCGTAACGGTTGCGGAGCGCGGAGACGACCTGCCGTACGGACCGCTCGTTGATCTCCTCGCCCCGCTCCCCCTCCGCCGGCGCCAGCAGCAGGCCGATCCCGCTCTGGTGGCTGAAGACCGCGTCCTGGAGCACGCGCGGGGATATGTCCTGGATGGTGGACAGGTCGACGATCGAACGCCGGAACTGCACGTCGAGGTACGAGGCGACGTCCCCGGACTGCAGGTCCATGTCGGCGAGTCCGGTCGTCCGGCCCGACGCCTGGGCCGCCAGCGCCAGCTGGACGGCGGTCACGGTCGTGCCGACACCGCCCTTCGCCCCGCTGACCGTGACGACCGTGCCACCGGGGCCGGTGAAGACGTCCCCGCCCGGGCCGAGGTGGCGTCGTACGCCCACGGACCAGCCGGCCGCCGCCTGGACCCGCTGGGCGAGTTCCTCGTACGAGAGCGGCAGCCCGACCAGGCCGCGCGCCCCCGCGTCCATCGCCGCGGAGAACAGGCCCGGGCTCGCGTCCGTGGTGACCAGGACGACACCGACGGCGGGGAAGCGCAGGGCCACTTCCCGGATCAGCTCGAGCGCCGGTACGGGGCCAATCCGCTCATGGACGAGGACCACCTCGGGCAGTTCCTCGACCGACTCGGCGGCCAGCCGCGCCAGCGTGTCGATGAGCGAGGTCGAGTCACCGACCGGACCGGCCGGTTCCGCGTCGGGGAGCTGGCTGAGCAGTGTGGTGATGGACCGGGCGGCGTCGGCGTCGCCGACGACCGGCAGGATTCGGGTGGTCATGCGTCCCTCACTTGTTCCCCTCCGACTCGTTCCCCTCCGAAGGCGTCGGTGTCTCTCACTTGTCCCCTTCGAGGGTGTAGGTGTTCTCGCCCGGCCTCAGGGTGGTGGGGCTGCCGTCGGCCAGAAGCGCGAGCCGTACGTGCGAGGCGAAGGACTCGGCGTACGCCACGCGCTGGGCGTCCTTGGTCTTCAGGGCGAACGTGATGGGCACCGCCTGCCGGGCCGCCCTGCGGCTGTTGTTGTCGCTGCCCGGCTCCAGCGCGGTGATCTTGCCGACGTCGAGCACCTTGGCGTTGGAGACGATGATCCGGGACTGGGCCCTGGCGGCCTGGCCGTCGCCCTCGAAGGTGGCGAAGATGTTCACCAGGTCGCCGGGGGTGATCTTGCCCGCCACTCCCGTCTCGGCGTCGATCATGATGGCGATCTCCTGCTCGTCATTGGCCAGTTCCGGCCGCTGGACGATCATGTCGTCCTGGAGCAGGGACCCCTTTTTCAGCTGGGTGACGGCGATCTTGCCGTTCAGCACCGCCAGGTCGGTCACGGCGTTCTCGGAAAGCCACCGCCTGGGCATGGTGACCTTGGCGAACTGATTCGGCTTGAGTTCCGTGTACGGCGCCACGTCTTCCTTGAGTTCGTACGCCTTGACCACGGGGCCGACCTTCGAATTCACGTCGCTGATCACCGAAAGGACGCCGACAAAAGCGCCGAAGGCACACAGGACCGAGAGAAGAAGGAGTATGACGCCGCGGCGCTGCCGTGAATTCATGGGCGGTAGGACCTCGTTCGGTGACAGGGTGCGGAGGGACGGGTGGAGGGCGGGCGGCGGGCCACCGGTGCGGTGCCGCCGCGGTGCGGACGGGCCGGTCGCGGCGCGGTCGCGCCGTACGGTGCGCTCGGGCCGACGGGGCGCTCCCGAGGCCCTGGCGGCGGGCTCCGGCGCCGGTCCGGCCGGGTCGGCGGCGAGGGTGCTCCGGGGCCCGGGAAGCGGTGTCCGGTCAGCGGCGGTCCGGGCCACCGGCCTCCCAGGAGCGGTTTCCGGGAGCACCCCCGGGAGCAGCCACCGTCTCGGAGTACCGGCCACGGGCGGGCCGCCGGGACCGGCCGGGCGCCGGGCGCTACGGGCGCTAGGAGTCGGGCTGCATGGGCGTTCCGTGGCTGAGGACGTCTGCCGGCCGGACCCGGTTCTCGTACGGCACGAGAGGCGCCGAACAGAATCCGCACCGGTCCCCTATCAGTTCGATACCGCACCAGGGGCATTTCTCCCGGCGGACGGAGGCGACCAGCTGATAAAGGACGGAGATGTCCGGGAGGAAGGCGGCGAATTCGACCATCTTGGCGGTACCCCACCAGCGCGGTGAATCGGCGAGGAGAGCACTCTCCTGGATTCCCTGCACCTGCCAGGCGGGAGCCAGCTTCGTGGTCACCCAGTCCGACTGCGACTGCCCCTTTCCGATCACCATCCGGGTGGCGAAGTCCGGTCCGGCGAGTTCTCCGGCACCGATCCTGATCAACTGGGGTTCGGGGTTCGCGACCACCCCGAACTGCGTACCCGGCAACCAGGATTTGGCATGCGTCTTGAGGCTCACCGGAACCCGGTCGAGCTTGGTCACGGAGTGGAGCAGCGCCCCGGCGTGGATGTAGTGCGTGAGCAGCCGGGCCGCCGAGGCGATGACGCCGGCGCTGAAGTCGCAGATGGACAACTGACGCAGCTGACGCACGAGTACGGCCACGCCGAGCGGCGGCAGATCGAGCTTCAGCAGAGCGATGCGGTCGCTCTCCAGGATGCCGCGCACCGTGTGCAGGCGCCGTTCGTGAGCGAGGGGAAGGGAGGTGGGACAGAGCACGACGACATAGCCGTGCTGTTCCACCAGAACCTGCATGTCGGCCAGGGCCGCGTCCAGGGGCTGGGCGTCCGGCGGGTGGACCAGGGCGGCGGTGGGCGTCGACGGGTCCGTGGGCGGTAGCACCAGATCGGGGCTGGTGACTGCGATCGCGGTGGGCACGGTGACTCCCCGTTCGGATCCAGCCGTCGGGAACCCGTCGGCCACGGTTCACGCCTGTTCGGCTCTTCTGGCAGAGCACTTTATCCACGACTTAAGGGCTAGAGAACACCTATCGGACGACGGTCCCGCAGCTCCGAGTAACAAGAACCAGCAAAGTCGGGCGAAGCAGTCAATAGTTAACCCGCGTTTCAATGAATATTCTGTTTGTTTGCTTCCAGCACCAACACGTTCCGTTTCGGTAACCAAGTGCTCCGTTTTGGGCCCGGATTGGGCCCAGGGGCCCACGCCATCGCGCGGGCCGCGACCGTACGCTCCCATTCCGATTCCGCGTGCGAAAGGCACCGGAGTCCCACGGGGGACGCGCATCGGACGAGGGGGACGTCGGGTGAGACGGGGAACGGGAAAGAAACCGGTGGCACGCGACCGCGGCGCCACCGCCACCGAGTACGTGGGTGTGCTGGTGGTCGTCGCGGCGGTCGCCGGAGCCCTGGTCGGTACGGGAGTCGACACCCGGATCGCGGCCGAACTCCGCTGCCTGGTGACCTTCAGCGGCCCCTGCACCGCGGGCGGTGGTGGCGGCGACCGGGACGAGTCGGCGTCCAGGAGCGACGCCGACTACGAGCCGGCCCTCTGCCAGATCTCCTCGGTCACGGACAAGGCGGGCGGCAAGGCGAAGGTCCTGTTCTTCGAATGGGGCCAGGAGTACGGCTTCCAGCAGCAGATGTTCGCCTCCGGCAAGGACCTCGACGGGGACGGCGAGGTGGGCGGGAAGGACCAGTTGGTGATGCTCACCTTCACCGACGCCGCGTCCGTCGCCGCCAAGAAGGACTGGAGACCGGGCGCCAAGGTCGGCAGGTTCGGCGCGGACAAGGTCGAACTCGGCGCCGGGCTCAAGGTGACCAACGGCGACACCTGGGTCTTCGAGAGCGAGGAGGAGGCCGCCGCCTTCCGCGACGACATCGAGAAGCTCAAGACGTACGAACTGGCCAACCGACAGTCGGGCGCGCGCGGCGGCGGCCTCGGCAACAGCATCCTCTATCTCTTCGGCAAGGGCCCGATGGCCGAGGAGGAGAAGCTGCGTGACCGGATCGAGGACAAGCTCGGCAACAGGCACATCAGTTACGGCAAGGTCGGCCTGGAGACGGGCGTGGCCGGCGGGCTCAAGCTGTCGGCGGGCGACGAGAAGAAGCTGAGCGCCACGCTCGGCGGCGACTTCACCTTCTCGCCCGAAGCGACCTGGACGAACAACGACTTCCGGGGCACCAAGGCGTACACGTACAGCGCGGCCGTCGAGTACGGCTCGAAGGCGGGCTACGAGGCCGGGCGCCTGACCGGCGAGTCGTCCGCCTCCACCACACAGACGGGCACGATCACCGTCTCCTACGACAAGAAGACGGGCGAACTGGTGCGCGTCGACATGACCCGTACGGTGGAGAAGGGCGGCGCGAAGGACGGCGCCGGCTTCGACGGCGGCAACGGCAAGGACGGCGCCGACAAGCGCGGCGGCAAGGGCAGCGCGAAGGGCGGCGACCAGGAGTCCGGGATCGAGGTCGTCTCCAACTCGGTGATCATTCCGAAGGGCTCCGAGGGCGACCGGCAGCGCCGGATCGCCCAGGAGTGGCTGGACGGCCACGGCGACAACACCGCGCCCTTCACCTACATGTTCGACGGCCACGCGCCGACGAAGCGTCCCGGCGCGGACGACCCGTTCGGGCGACTGCTGTTCGACGAGGGGCTGTCCAGCAGGCTCCGCTACACCGGGCGGACCGACGCGGCGGAGTACGGCTTCGAGCTGAATCTGGGCTTGAGTCTCGGCTTCTCGGTGTCGACCGAGCGGAAGGAAGAGACCCTGGACGAGGCGCGGTTCCTGGGGGCGCCGCACGGGGACAGCCGCGGCTATGTGCCGTACAGCTACTGTGCGAAGTGACGGTCGACGGGTGACAGGAGCGAAGACGGGTGACAGGAGCGAATCCGTGATGAGCGAGCACTCTTTCTCCACCGCCACCACCGGGGCCCGATCGGCCGTCGCCGCCCGGTTCGCCGTCGCCGCCCGGTTCGCCGTCGTCGCCGCCGTCGTCCTGACCGCGGCGGGCTGCGGCGCCACGGACGCGGGCGGCGGCACGGTCCCGGAGGGCTGGGGCACGCTGAAGACCTCCTCGGTCACCGTCGCACACCCGCCCGGCTTCGTCCCCCAGGGCGGGAAGGAACGCAGCCGCCACAACGCCGCGGCGGCGACCCTCACCGAGGGCGGCGAGGACATCGGGATGATCACCGTCCAGCTGGACTTCACCGACGCCGACTCGGCCGAGGAGGCGGCGATCGGCGCCGAGGCGGCCGTCGCCCTGGGCTCGACGCTGGGCGAACAGAGCGCGATCGAGGTCGCGGGGCCCGACGGCCCGGCGGAGGCCCGGCGCACCGACTTCGCGTTCACGGAGAAGGGGACGCGCGTCGAAGGAGTGATCGTGGCGGGACTGGACTCGGCGAAGAAGACGTACGCGGTTCGGGTCGACGCGCGGAAGGGCAGACTCGGCGACGGCGACCTGACGAAGATCCTCCGCTCCATCACGGTCACGTAGGCGGGCACCATGGACATTCCCGGTGGCGACCACCTCTTCTTCCTCGGCATGGTCCTGCTCTTCGGCTGGCTCGCGACGCACTACGCGCGCCGGCTGGCCGCGGTCACCCGGGCGCTGCGCCGGGGCGTGCGGGTCCCCGGCACCTGCGCGCGCGTCGAGACCGAGCCGTACAACCGCTCGGACACGCGGCGATACTTCTTCACCTTCCGCACCGATGACGGGCGGGAGATCGAGTTCGAGGACCTGGCGACCCGGTCGGTGCGGGCCGGTACGCGGGTCACGGTGGCCTACGACCCGGCCGCCCCCGACCGGACCGCGACGGTCACGGGCCGCGGCTCGGGGACGCCCGTGCTCCAGTACGCGCTGCTGGTGGCGGGATGCGGGCTGGGGGCGGCCGGATTCGCGGTGGTGTACGTCTTCACGGTGCTGTGAGGCGGCGGGAGCGACGGGACGGTGCGGGCGGGTCGGAGGCGCGGAACGCGCGGCATGTGCGAGGTGTACGAGATGTGCGAGACATACGGATCCGAGCTGAGCGGGGCCCAGCCGTGCGGCACGCCTGGGGGAGGCGGGGACCGATGACCCGGTACGACCACCCGGGCACGCGCTCCGGGCGCGACGAGGGGCCGGGCGCCCCGCTGTTCGCACTCGCCGTCGCCTGGGCGGCCGGCATCGTCGTCCTGCTCGTCACCGAGTACGTCCAGGCGACCCTGGTCTACGGAGAACTGGCCCCGCGGGAGGACCTGGACACGTTCGCGGGCCGGCTGACACTGGTCCACCTGCCGAACGCCCTGTGTGTCGCGGCCGCCGCCTGGGCCGCCGGCCGCTTCCACCGGGACCCGTTCCGTGACCGCGCGGCACGGCACCTGGTGGCGGTCCTGACCGTCCCCGTGACGGCGCAGGCGCTGAATCTGGCGCTCCAGTGGGAACGGATGACCGTGGAGGACCTGTCGCTGTCGAACGCGGTGCTGGTGGTCGGATGCGTGACGGGGTACGCGGCGGACCGGCTCCAGGAGGAGGACTGACATGTTTCCCCGGCAACTCCTGGAGCGCGCCGAGCGCCTGGCCGCGTCCGGCGGCCGCCGGCTGCTCGGCATCGTCGGCCCGCCCGGCGCCGGGAAGACCACGCTGGCCGCGCGCCTGGTCGCCGAACTGGGCCCCGAACGCGCCGTTCTGGTGCCGATGGACGGCTTCCACCTGGCCGACGCCGAACTGCGCCGGCTCGGCCTGATGGGGCGCAAGGGCGCTCCGGAGACGTTCGACCCGTACGGCTACACCGCGCTGCTGCGGCGGCTGCGCGCGGCGCGGCCGGGCGAGCCGGTGTACGCGCCGGGCTTCGACCGTGAGCTGGAGCAGCCCGTGGCGGGGAGCATTCCGGTCCTCCCGGAGGTGCCCCTGGTGATCACCGAGGGGAACTACCTGCTGCTCGACGACGCCCCGTGGGGCGCGGTGCGCGAGCTGCTGGACGAGACCTGGTGGGTGGATCTGGACACGGAGGAGCGGGTACGGAGGCTGATCACCCGCCATGAGCGCTTCGGCAAGAGCCGGGAGGAGGCGGAACGCTTCGTCCTGGCCTCGGACGAGGCGAACGCCCGCCTGGTCGCCCCGGGCCGGTCGGCGGCGGACCTGGTGGTCACGGCCACCTAGCGCCCCTCCTTGACGGGCAAACCGTGCCGGTCGCGGCACTGGCCGGAGGAGGGCCGATCTCCGCTCGCCCCTTGGCCGGGCGACGGCCACCCCCGTGCCCACGCGCCCCGCGCATGACTTTGCCTTCTCTTTACAACCGGTCCCGGCGGCGCCTCGTCTCTCCGATCGATCCGTAACGCAGCCCGCCGCTTCACCGGGCGGGCCGACGAGAGAGAGCGTTCATGCGCCGAACTGTCCTCAGTGCCCTCGCACTCGCGTGCACCGCCGTGCTGGCGAGCACGGTGCCCGCGTTCGCCGACGACGCGGCCCCGGCCCGGCCGGCCGAGCGGGCTCCCCAGGCCGCCCAGGCCTCGGACGATGCTCCCAAGGCACCGGCCGCCGAGCAGCAGGCGGCGCGGCCCGCGGAGAAGCCCGCCCCGAGCGCGGTCCCCGAGCAGGCCCGGCCGGCCGACCGGCCCGCCAAGGACTCGGACGGCCCCGCCGCCACACCCGCACCGGCCCGGGACCAGGTCTCCGTCGTGCCCGAGGGAGCGCCCAACACCGGTGTGGTGACCGAGTCGGCGAACGCCGGCACCGACGGCGCGCTGATCGGTGGCGGGGCCGCCGCGGCGTTCGCGCTGGGCGGCGCCGGGTTCTTCCTCGTACGCCGCCGGCAGGCGACCGGGGCATGACACCGCTCTCCAGGCGCGCCTTCGCCACCGCGGCGCTGGCTTCGCTGCTCGTCGGGTGCGGCGGCCCCGGGACCGGTCGGAACACGTCCGGGCGTGACGCGGCCGGTCAGGGCGCGTCCGGCCGGAAGACGACCGCACGCGCCGGCGCCACGCCGCCTCATCCGGGCTCCCCCGCCAAGGCCGCGCGCCCCCTCGGACGATCGGTCCCGGTCGGCTTGCGCATCCCGGCCATCGAGGTCGACACCCCGGTCATGCGGCTGGGGCCGGCTTCGGACGGCAGCGTGGAGGTGCCCCCGGCCACGGCGAACGACCGGGCCGGCTGGTACCGGCACTCGCCGACACCGGGTCAGACCGGCCCGTCGGTGATCCTCGGTCATGTCACGGTCGGCGACTACGGGGACGGGGTCTTCCGCCACCTCGCGCGGCTGCGGCGGGGCGACCGGATCGAGGCGCGCCTGGAGAACGGGACGACGGCGGTGTTCGCCGTCGGCACCGTACGGACGGTCGCCAAGGCCGACTTCCCGGCGGACGACGTCTACGGGAACGTGGACCGCCCCGAGATGCGGCTCATCACCTGCGGCGGCCCTCAAAGCGACGACGGCTACCGCGACAACGTGATCGTCTTCGCAGCACTGGACTCGGCGAGCCGCTGACCCACCGCCCGCGGCCCACCGCGTGCGGCCCGCGGCCCGCTCCCCGTCGAACACCGGCCCCGCCCGTACCCCTGGCGCCGGGCCGCCGGAACCCGTTCCGGCGGCCCGGGGTCTTCCCCCCTGCCCCCCCACGAGTGCCCTCACGACCATGGAGAGCGTTGAAACGGTCCCGCGAGAAGGCAGCGTCCGAACTGTTCGCCGCCCTCTACCCGCGCCTCGCCGGCTGGTGCCGCCGGCTGGTCGACGACGACGAGACGGCCCACGAGATCGCCTCGGAGGCGTTCACCCGGCTCTGGGCCCGCTGGACTTCCGTCTCGGAGCCCCAGGGATTCCTCTACGTCACGGCGGCCAACCTCGTCCGGGACCACTGGCGCAAGCTCGAGCGCGAACGCAAAGCCGTCCGCCGGGCCACCGCCGAAGCCGCCGTCCGCCCGCACGCCGAGCAGGCCGACCCCTCCGTCCGCATGCTCGTGCAGTCGCTGCCGGAACGGCTGCGCGTCCCCATCCTGCTGCACTACTACGCTGACATGCCGCTCCGGGAGGTGTCCGCGCTGACCGGGCGCAAGGAAGGAACCATCAAGGCCGACCTCCACGCGGCCCGCGAGCGGCTCCGCGCCCACCTGAGGAGAAGCGTTGATCACACCCGCTGACGAGGGCCGGGACCACGAGCCCGACGACCCGCTCGCACTCGTCCTGCGACCTCCCTCGGATCACCTCGCCCCGCCGCCGGGCCGCTACGAGACGATCCGCCGGACCGCGGCGCGGCGGCGGCTGCTGCGGGCCGGGGCCGCCGTCGGCGCCTCCTGCGCCGTCGCCGCCCTCATCGTGCTGCCCCTGCGGCTGTCGGCCCAGGTGGCACCCGCGCCCCCGGCGGTGCCGCTCGCCCCACCGCCGCCCCCCAGTCGCGAGCCGGTGCCCGTTCCGTCGGCGTCGGCGCCGGCGTCACCGCGGCCCGCCGAGAAGAGCCCGACCACCGACGATCGCCCCACCGCCCCGTCCCGGACCCCCGGCCCCGGCAGCCCGGCGGAGCCCGCGGACCGCGCCCGGACCCCGTCGGACGCGGCGGCCAGGGCGTCCGACGAACCGCCCGCGGAACAGAGAGCCGTCGATTCCGGGGCCGGGCGCGACTCCATGCCCGAGCCACGCACCGCCAGGCCCGGGCCCGACGCCGTGCCCGAACTCGAGCCCGGCGCCCGGCCGTAGGTTCCGGGCCCGCGCGCGGGCCGTTTCAACCTCCACTGGTCGCAGGGGTCTTGACAAGGCAATTGGTCTGGACCAACTGTATGGGCGATGGCCACCGTCCCCCCACGACCCAGCGGAGGCAACAAGTGGAACGCGCGGTTACGTCAATGAACGGCAGCGGCGGCAGACGCGGACCCGGACGACTGCCGGCCCCACGGACACCGGCACGCCTGAAATCACTGCTGGGTGCCGCGGCGGCCGTGGTCACCGTCGGCGCCTTGAGCATCACCGGCCTGAGCGGGACAGCCCAGGCCGCCGACGTCAATGTGGTCAAGAACGCGGGATTCGAGTCCGGGCTGTCGGGCTGGAGTTGTTCCGCGGGCAGCGGAAGCGCCGTCGCCTCCCCCGCGCACGGCGGCGGCGCCGCGCTCAAGGCCACGCCCGCCGGGCAGGACAACGCCAAGTGCGTACAGACCGTGGCGGTCCGGCCCAACTCGGCGTACGCGCTCAGCGCCTGGGTCCAGGGCGGTTACGCCTACCTCGGCGCCGAGGGCACCGGCACCACCGACGTGTCCACCTGGACCCCGGACAGCCCCGGCTGGAAGCAGCTCACCACGAGCTTCAGGACGGGCCCCGCCACCCGTTCCGTGACGGTCTACACCCACGGCTGGTACGGGCAGAGTCCGTACTACGTCGACGACGTCTCCGTCCTCGGTCCCGACGGCGGCGGGGGCGGCGACCCCGACCCCCAGCCCCCCGCCACCCCCACGGGCGTCACCGTGGCCTCCGTGACCTCGTCCTCCGCCACGCTCAACTGGGGCGCGGCCGCCGGGGCGACCGGCTACTCCGTCTACCGGGGCGGTACGAAGGTCCAGTCGGCGACCGGCACATCGGCGACCGTGACGGGGCTCGCGGCGAACACCTCGTACCAGTTCCAGGTGAGCGCCACCAACGCGGCGGGCGAGTCCGCGAAGTCCGCCACCGTCACCGCGCGGACCGCGCCGGGCACCGGCCCGGGCGACCCGGAGCCGAACGGCCCGTCCGTCCCGAAGCACGCCGTGACCGGCTACTGGCAGAACTTCGACAACGGCGCGGCCGTCCAGAAGCTGCGTGACGTCCCGTCGCAGTACGACATCATCGCGGTCTCCTTCGCCGAGGCCACCTCGACGCCCGGCGGCCTGGGCTTCACCCTGGACCCGGCCGTCGGCTACGCCTCGGTCGCCGACTTCAAAGCGGACATCGCGGCGAAGAAGAACGCCGGCGTCTCGGTGATCCTCTCCGTCGGCGGCGAGCGGGGCACGGTGTCGGTCAACAGCGACGCCTCCGCGACGGCCTTCGCCGACAGCGCGTACGCGCTCATGCGGGAGTACGGCTTCAACGGCATCGACATCGACCTGGAGAACGGCCTCAACTCGACGTACATGACGAAGGCGCTGCGGCAGCTGTCGGCGAAGGCGGGCAGCGGGATGGTCCTCACCATGGCCCCGCAGACGATCGACATGCAGTCGACGGCCGGCGAGTACTTCAAGACCGCGCTGAACGTGAAGGACATCCTCACGGTCGTCAACATGCAGTACTACAACAGCGGTTCCATGCTGGGCTGCGACGGCAAGGTCTACTCCCAGGGCTCCGTCGACTTCCTGACGGCCCTCGCCTGCATCCAGCTCGAAGGCGGCCTCGCCCCGTCCCAGGTGGGCATCGGCGTCCCGGCCTCCACTCGGGGCGCGGGCAGCGGCTACGTCGCCCCGTCGGTGGTGCGCAACGCCCTGGACTGCCTGGCGCGGGGCACCAACTGCGGCTCGTTCAAGCCGCCCCGCACCTACCCGGGCATCCGTGGCGCGATGACCTGGTCGACCAACTGGGACGCGACGGCCGGCAACGCCTGGTCGAACGCGGTCGGCCCGCACGTCCACGGCCTCCCGTAGCCGTACGGGCATCGGGCGGCACCGCCGCGACAACCCCTCGGGCCCCGGCGCGCCGTCCGGCGTGCTGGGGCCCGTCCGCGTCGGCCCCGTTCCGAGCCCCGTCCCCGTACCCGTCCCGTCTGTGTACCCGTCCCGTCTGTCGCGGAACTCCTGCGTCTGTCCCCGACCGCCCGCGGGTGTGTCCGTGATCGGTAACAGAGGGAGCCCCCAAACAGGTTCGTGTGTCTTCATGGGCGCACGACATCGGCGGAGACAGCAAAGGGGCGGGCGAACGTGGCGAGGCACAGGGGACGGGGATGGCACGGCCGGGTTGTCGCGGCGGCGCTCGGGGTGACGGCGCTGGCGGCCGCCACCTCGGTGTGGACCGCGCAGGCCGATCCCGCCGGGGGCCGGCAGCCGGAAGCCCGTGCCTCGGCGCCGGCCGGCCAGGACCGGGCCCCGGCCAAGGTGTCGGCGGAGATCGCGCACGCCTCCGAGGCCGGCGAGCGGGGCGTCAACATCACCATCGACGACGGACCGGACCCGACCTGGACGCCGCAGGTGCTGCGACTGCTGAAGGACAACGGTGCCAAGGCCACGTTCTGCATGGTGGGCCCGCAGGCCGAAGCGCACCCGGACCTGGTCAAGGAGATCGTGGCGGCCGGACACCGGCTGTGCAACCACACGGTCTCGCACGACACCACCATGGACACCAAGCCGGAGGCCTACCAGTCCCAGCAGATCCTGGACGCCGAACGCATGATCACCAAGGCGTCCGGAGGCGTCCGGTCGCAGTACTACCGGGCCCCGGGCGGCGCTTTCACGCCGTACAGCCGGCAGCTCGCCGCGTCCCGCGGGATGCGTCCGCTGGGCTGGAACGTCGACTCCAGGGACTTCGAGCGTCCCGGCGCGGACGCCATGGTCGCCACCGTCAAGCGCGAGATCTCAGGCGGACCGACCGTCCTCTTCCACGACGCGGGCGGGGATCGCGCTCAGACCGTGGCCGCCCTGCGCGAGGTGCTGCCCTGGCTGAAGCAGCAGGGGTACTCCTTCGGCTTCCCCGTACGGTGAGCGGCTTCCCGTACGGTGAGCGCGGTCGCCGCCCGAGAGCCGGCGTCCCGGCGGTGGCCCGCCTCCGGTCAGCGCGGCGCTCGGATGCTGTCGATGACACGGGTCCAGTTGTCGCCGCCGTGCCCGTCCTCGATCGCGCGCCGGTAGTGGGCCCGCACGGCCAGGGGGAGCGCGAGGTCGAGGCCGAGTGACCGGCTGGTCTCGACGATGTGGTCGGCCGTCGCGCCCATCATGGTGACCGTGCTGAGGTCTCCGGGGTGCTACTCCCTGACCGAACACGGGCACACGCTCAACCAGGCGCTCGAACCGCTCGGTGCCTGGGGTAGTGAACGGATCCGTCGCGAAGGCGCCGAAGTCGTCGACCTGTACGGGACCTCACACGGCTAGTACTCGGGTCTGACGATCCAGTTCGCGGGGGGAACTTCAGTCGTGTGACAGGGGGCTGCACGGTATTTGCAGAGTGATAAGAAGGCCGCCGGCTGGTCGCGCGGTCACGCCCAAGGGCCAGCTGTGTCGCTTCGCGATGTGGGCGACCAGCGCGGCGCCCAGCCCGCGTCCAGTTCTGCCGGTGGCACTGACCGTCCGGCCCTCGGCTCGGTAGAACGGCTGGGTGACCTGGGCGGCCTGTTCGGGGGAGAGGGCGGGTCCGGAGTTGCTGATGCTGAAGAGGGCCTGCTCGGCGTCGACCGTGAGGCTGACATCCACCGTTCCCGGCTTCGTGTTGTGCTGGATGGCGTTGCTGACGAGATTGTCCAGCATCAGTCGCAGGAGTACCGGGTCGGCCTTGACCGGGACCGGAGAGGTTGGGGCAAGTCGTAGCTCGACGTCCACGACAGCCGCCTGGGGCCGTTGTTCACTCAGTACCTGCTGGACCACGGCGTCCAGCGCGACCGTCTGCCGGTTGAGTTCGCCGTCTTCCGCTGCCGCAAGATCGAGGAGTGCCGTCACTGTCTGTGTGCTGCGGGTGCTGAGCTGGCGGAGATCAGTGAGCAGGTCGCGCATATGGCCCAGATTCGGGTCGCCCAGGGCGACGTCGATAACCGCCTGGCTGGCCGCGAGCGGTGTCTGGAGCTCGTGCGAGGCGTTGGCGGCGAACTGGCGCTGGAGGTCGAAGGATCGCTGCAGTCGGCCCAGCATCGCGTTGAACGTGCGGGCCAGGCTGGTGACCTCGTCGGGCGGGCCGTCCACGTCCACGCGGGAACTGAGGTCGCCCGCGACCGCGCTGCGTGCCGCGGCGTCGATTTCGGCGAGGGGTGCCAGAGCACGGCCGACCACTGCGCGCATGAGCAGGGCGCCGATCACGATGACGATGAGAAAGGCGAGAGAGGAGAAGATGGTCAGGAGGCGCAGGAAATCAGCGGGGCTCGACACGGTGGTTGGAACACTGGAGGATCTGGCCGAACTCGGTGCCTGACCCGGGACGAGCGTCACATCGACCGGGGTGAGGGTGTACCGCGGCACATAGGCCATAAGACCCACCACCAGCATGATGAGCAGGGCGGCACTGATGGTGAGCAACGCACCGAACACAATGGTGACCCGCGCCTTCACCGAGAATCGCCGAGAGGTCATCGGGCGGCGTCCTGATCTTTCTGAGGACACGAGGCCTGCTCGGTGATGATGCGGTACCCAGCGCCGGCGATGGTCTCGATGGGCCAGGGGTGGCCGAGCTTGCGACGCAAGGTGGAGATCACCACCCGGGGAGAGTTGGTGAACGGATCGGCGTTCCGGTCCCATGCCTTGGCAAGAAGTTCCTCGGCACTCAGCACTCCGCCGCCCGCGCGCAGGAGCTGCTCGAGGACGGCGAATTCCTTGTTGGTCAGGCTCAGCGGGACGCCGGAGCGAGAGACCTGGCGGGTGAAGGGGTCAAGGCTCAGGTCACCGGCCCGGAGCAGCGTAGGGAGTCGAGGCCCCGTACGTCGCGAAATCGCCCGGAGCCGGGCAATGAGCTCAGGAAACTCGAACGGCTTGGCCAGGTAGTCGTCAGCACCGAGTCGCAGACCCTCCACGCGGTCATCCAGCCGACCAGCGGCGGTCAGCATCAGCACCCCTACCTGCGGATACGCATGAACGGCGCGACGACACACCTCATCACCATGCACGACCGGGATATCACGATCGAGAACCATGGCGTCATAGTCGTTGAGCTCCAGCATCTCCAGAGCTGATCCGCCGTCACCGGTCGCGTCGACCGTCATCGAGTCTCGCTGCAGACAGATCCGCAGCGCCTTCGCGAGCAGAGGCTCGTCCTCGACCACAAGGACTTTCACGTCCCTGCTCCTCTCGTCCCCCGCACCACTTCCGAGCTCTTCCTTTCGTAACGGGCCCCAGCAATAGCTGCGCGGACCGTCATACCCGGTGCCGGGGCAGCCGCCCCGGCACCGAGCCACCTCAAGCTACGCGAGATCAGGGGCGGTACGTCTCGTCGCCCGCGGGCGTACCGGGACGGTCCCCCTCGGGCAGAACTACCGCGGGCTGGTCCCCACCGTCGTGGGAGGAGGCGCCGGAGGCAGCATTGGCAATCGTCGCCCCGCCGCCGATCAGCACTGCGGCAGTGACCAGACCGATGCCCCAGCTTCGCCTGAATTGCATGATGAATCCTCTCTGCGGACCCCAGGTGGGCCAACTCCCGCAGTCAAGCCGGAGGGATGTTGCGAGAGTTTAAAGAGTTGACTTCCGCTCCCCGGGCTAATGCCCGGTGCACTGCGATGAGACCCGGTAGCCGCGCCTCTCCGTTGCGAAGGACGCCCGCTGACATGGGCAGGACAGGCGGCAAACCCCGTCGGCCCCTCCGGCTCCGCGTCGAGGATTCCACCGCCCACAGGACGCCCGCGCTGTTGCCGTGACGCCCCCGTCGCCGGCCTCCGCCGGGCCCAGGGGTACCGGGTATGGCTGTGAGCTTGTCGCCGTCCGGATGGCTCACATGACTTGGCCGCCCGGAGCCCCGCGACGACTCGACCGCTCATTGGGATACGGGACTCGACTGCTGTGCAGGACAACGTCGGCGGGGGTCGTCTGTGGGACTGCTGTGACGACGAGCCGGCGGAGGTACCCGATCACAGGACGAGCATGAGCTTGCCGCCCGGCCGACGGGACTGGCTGAGCTTGGCCGCCTCCTGGATCTGGTCGAGCGTGTAGGTTCGCGACCTGCCGCAGGCCCGCTTCAGGTCCCGTCCGGCCGGACGGGACCTGAAGCGGCGCCCGGTCAGAAGAGGTCCCGGACCTGCTGCACGCACAACACCACGAACAGCAGCCCGGCCGCCGCCAGCATCACATTGCTCAGGATGCCGTTCCGCCACTCCTTCGGAGTGCGCGAGGAGTTGAGCAGCCAGATCAGGGTCAGCGCCAGGAACGGCATGAAGAAGGCGCCCAGCACGCCGTAGACGACCACCAGGCCGAACGGCTCGTCGAGGAAGAGCAGGGTGATCGGCGGGAAGGTCAGCCACAACAGGTAGGCGCGGAAGGGGAGCGAACGCTCCCGTGCGCCCGAGGCGACCTCGGTGGTCGCGCCTGCCCCGGAGCCGACCGCCTCGGCCGGGGACGCGTCCGCCCCGTCCGGGACCTCGTTCCGCCTCATTCGGGCCACGAAGTCCGCGAACATCAGGCTGACCCCGTGCCAGACCCCGATCAGCGACGAGAACGACGTCGCGAAGAAGCCGACCAGGAACAGCTTGGCCGTCGTGGCGCCGAAGCGGTCCTCCAGGACCTTGCCGAGGTCGATCAGGCCCCGGTCGCCCTGGGTCAGGGCGATGTTCGAAGCGTGCAGCAGCTCGGCGCCCACGATCAGCATCGCGACGACGAAGAGGCCGGTGGTGATGTACGCGACCCGGTTGTCCAGCCGCATCACCTTCATCCAGCCCGTGTCGGTCCAGCCCTTGGCGTTGACCCAGTAGCCGTACGCCGCCATCGTGATCGTGCCGCCGACGCCGCCGATCAGGCCCAGCGTGTAGAGCAGGGAGCCGTCCGGCAGGACGGGCAGCAGGCCGGCGAAGGACGCGCCGATGTCGGGGGTGACGCGGATCGCGACGTACATGACGACCACGAACATGACGCCGATCAGCACCGTCATGACCTTCTCGAAGACGGCGTACCGGTTGAACCAGACGAAGACCAGCCCGATCAGGCCGGTGATCACCGCCCAGGTCTTCAGCCCGGGGCCGTCGGGGAACAGCGCGGCGAGGGGCAGCGCGCTGGAGGACATCGCGGTCGCGCCGTAGACGAAGCCCCAGACGACGACGTACACCGCGAAGTAGACCGTCGTCCAGCGGCCGAGGCTGCGCCAGCCGTCGAAGAGCGTGCGGCCGGTGGCGAGGTGCCAGCGGCCGGTGGCCTCCGCCAGCGAGATCTTGACGACACAGCCGATGACCGCCGCCCACATCAGCGTGTAGCCGAACTTGCTGCCCGCGATCAGCGTCGCGACCAGATCGCCGGCGCCCACGCCGGTCGCGGCGACGACGATGCCCGGGCCGATGTACGTCCAACTCGACTTGCGCGGCCGGGAGACGGCCGCGTCCGGGCCGGTACCGGCGGTGGCGCCAGGGGCGCCGGTGGTGGGGCCGTCGGTGGTGTTCGTGCTGTCCGCGGTGTCCGCCATACGTGTCGCCGCCTCCCGCTCGTCCTGCGTACGTACGTGATCGAAGTCACCAAATCCTGGTGGCGGTGATCGCGCAAGGGGGCGCGGGGTGAGAGTTCGGTGGGCACGGGCGCGTCACCGCTCCCCGAACTCGTCCCCGTACCGTCCCCGTACCGTGCCCGCGCTCCCCGTCGCGCCGGTGGCGACCGCGGCTCAGCCGCGGCCCGCGCCCAGCGCCGGCGTCGGGGCGAACGTCAGCGGCAGCGCCGTCATCCCCCGCGCCCAGGGGGACGGACGGCGGGTGAGTTCTTCGGCCGGGACGGCGAGGTCGATGTCGGGCAGCCGGTCGATCAGCACCTCGATGGCCGTACGGGCGATGGTCTCGGCGATCTCCTGCGCCGCGAACGGGCAGCGGTGCTCGCCGTGTCCGAACGAGAAGAACGCGTTGTTCCCGCCGGTGAGCGACGATCCGTCGGGCCGGATCCGCGGATCCTTGTTGGCGGCGGCCAGGCCGAGGCACACCATGTCACCGGCCATGATCTGCCGGTTGCCGAGCTCGGTGTCGCGGGAGGCCCACCGGCCCACACCGTTCTGCGCGGGCGTGTCCTCCCACAGCACCTCGTTCATGGCCTCCGAGACGCTGTTGCGCCCGTCGGCCAGGGACGCGCCGAACCGGTCGTCCGTGAGCATCAGCCGCAGCGAGTTGCCGATCCAGTCCGCCGTCAGCGTGTGGCCCGCGATGACCAGCACGATCAGGTCGTGGAGGATCTCCTCCTCCGTGAAGCCATAGGTGTTGCCGACCAGTTGGGCGGCGACGTCGCGGGGGCCGCTCCCGGCCTCCCGGTCGGCCATCAGGGCGGCCGTCGCCTCGGCCAGATGGGCCTGGGCCGCCTGGGCGCGGTCACCCCCGTCGGCCAGGTCGATGGCCGCCGCGGCCAGTCCTGGCCCCATCTCGTCGGGGTAGCCGTAGAGCTTCGCGAGGACGCGCACCGGGAAGGGCATCGCGTACCGGGAGATGACGTCCACGCCGCCCTCGCCGCAGAAGCCGTCGATCAGTTCGTCGGCGAACCGCTCGGCGTACTGGCGGAGCGCGAAGGGATCGACCGACTCCAGCGCGTCACTGATCATCGCGGCCCGTTCGCGGTGCCGCTCGCCGGTCGTGTACAGGATGGACGGCTGCTTGCGGCCGATCAGCGGGGCCAGCGGCCAGTCCCCGGGGATGCGGTCCCACTGGTTCCAGAGTTCGGAGTCCCGGCTGAAAAGCACCGGATCGCCGGTGACCTGGTGGAGTTCGCGGTAGCCGAGAACCAGCCACGCCGGGATGCCGCCCTCGAGGACGATGGGCGCCACCGCGCCGTGCTCGCGCCGCATCTCCTCGTAGAGGCGGTGGGGTTCGGAATGGAAACGGGGGCCGTTCAGGGAGACCGCGAAGGGGCTCACACGGTCCCCGCCGTGCGGGACGTCACCGCCCTGGTGCGCCGGGCACCCGGGCGGCGGGGCGAGCTCTTCCGCGCTCCGGTCGGTGGGGTCGGTCGGCGTCATCGCTGTGGTACCTCCGAGGTCGGGTACGGGGATCCCCGCACGGATCCCGTTCCCCTCGGCGGGCGGATCCGCGTCGTGGCTGACGGCGGGTTCGTCGTGACTGACGGGACATTCTTCGTGGCTCACGGGGGACGTCGTCGCGACTGACGGAGACGGGGCCGTGGTTTCCCGACGTGCCGCTGACGGTGCGTCAGGAGCCGGGTGTGCGGCCGCCATCCTCGATCCTCGGCGCCCGCTCGGGACAGAGTTCCACGGCGTGCCGCGCGACCGCCGAAGCCTCCCCCGTCAGCGGTGAGAGCCTCACCACGGGATCGCCCTGGTCGTCGCAGTCGAGGATCGAGGGGCGGCGCCGCAACACAGACCATGGTCCGCGCAGGCGTGACGGTCGACGTTGATCCGTGCGGCCATCGTGCGCCCTTCGTTCGAACATCCCGTTCTTGACGGGCACCCTACCCATAGGAATCGCGCCACCGCATCCCACTGAGCTACAGGGGCCCCAACTGCCGCTAGTGGCACGCACGTTCACATCAGGCCGCCGCCGGACGGCCCTCCGCCCGTTCCGTGCCGTACGGACCTTCGCCGGAACGCGGCGGCCACCGAACGGCATATCGGGCATTCCGCCCCGGCGGCGGGGCCCGCCCTCGAACGGAAAGCGAGGGCATGTGTCCACGCTCCCGGCGGACATCCCGGACCACCCGCGAGTGGACTTCGACATCTCATCGCGGGCCCGCACACGGTCCAGGGCTCACTGGCCTGGGCTATCGGCCCCGGCCGGCGAGGTGGACACCGAGCACGGGCGCGAGGTCCGCGAACCACTGCTGGAGCTTCCCTCGGTTGCGGGCGATCACCGCGCATTCGAAGAACCTGCCGTCCGGCAGCACCACGGCCACCATCAGGACGTGCCCCGGACTGCCCGCCTTGTAGTGGACCGTGGCGATGTCCTGCCAGGGGAAGTCCAGGGTGTGGCCGTTGCACTCGAAGGACACCCCGGCGGCGTCGACCACGACGGCGCTGCGGCGGTCGGCGGCCAGGAAGTCGGGCCCGGCCGGCGGCTGTACGGCCGCGGGCTGCGCGGCGAACGGCTGCCCGGGGCCCTGCGGGTAGGGCGGCTGCCCGGGCCCCTGCGGGTGGGCCGGGTACGGCTGGGCGTACGGCGCGGGCGGTCCGTACGGCGGCGGGGCAGCGTGCGGCGGGGCACCGTACGGAGCAGCGTGCGGCGGGGGCGGCCTGTACGGGGAAGCGTGCGGTGCGGGCGATCCGTACGGAGCAGCGCCCGGCGGGGCGTGGGGAGGCGGCGACTGCGGCGGAGCGTACGCCGGGTGGTTCGGCGGGGCGCCGGGCGCGGGCCCGGACGGCGGTGTCACCGGCGCGGGCCCGGACGGCGGTGTCACCGGCGCGGGCCCGGAGGGCGGCGGACCGAAGCCGGAACGGGGGCCTTCCTCGGAGTCGGCACTCCCGGTCGGCGCCGCCCGCTCACTCCGGTCCCCGTCGCTCCACCCGCTGTCCGTCATATGACGCCCCGTCTCGCCCCGTTCGCCCGTCGGCCTGTCTCAGGCCGGCGGCGTACCGCCGTTCTCCCGTCGCCGAACAGTATGACTGAATGACCGAAGGCGCCATCTTGACCCGTCCATGCCATCCCACCCACGATGTGCGCGGACCACGGCGCGCACAGGGAACGCACAGCGTGACCGACTCCGCGCCCGCGGACGCCGACGCACGCCCCACCCCCACACTCCACACCCAGGAGACAGCATGCGACGTCGCACTCCCGGTGGCAGATCCACCGTCCTCGCGACCCTGGTGGCCCTCGCGGTGGGCACCCCCTTCATCGCGACCGCCACCTCCACCCCGGCGGCCCCGGCGACCACCTCCACCTCTTCCGCCGCCTCCACCGTGTCCGCCTCCTCCATCGCTCCCGGCGACCAGGAGATCAGGCAGTACGAGATCAACGGCCCCGCCACCGTCGCCGACCGCACCGCTCTCGCCTCCACCGGCGTGTCGATCGACGAGGTCCGCGACCACTCCGTCGTCGTGAGCGCCGACGGCACCGAGGCGGCGCGGCTGCGGGCGCTCGGCTACGGGCTCAAGGCCCTCGCCGCGCCTCCGGCGCGTACGAACGGCCTGGCCGCCCAGCCCTTCGACTTCCCGTCCGCGGACTCCCGTTACCACAACTACGCCGAGGCCGCGGCGGAGATCAACCAGCGGATCGCCGCGTACCCGGGGATCATGAGCAAGCGGGTGATCGGGAAGAGTCACGAGGGTCGCGACATCCTCGCGATCAAGATCAGCGACAATGTCGCGACCGACGAGAACGAGCCCGAGGTCCTCTTCACCCACCACCAGCACGCGCGCGAACACCTCACCGTCGAGATGGCGCTGTACCTGCTGCGCGAGTTCGGCGCGGGTTACGGCTCGGACAGCCGGATCACCAGCGCGGTGAACAACCGTGAGATCTGGATCGTGCCGGACCTGAACCCGGACGGCGGCGAGTACGACATCGCCACCGGCTCGTACCG
This sequence comes from Streptomyces hebeiensis, assembly GCF_052983195.1. Classification (NCBI taxonomy): domain Bacteria; kingdom Bacillati; phylum Actinomycetota; class Actinomycetes; order Kitasatosporales; family Streptomycetaceae; genus Streptomyces; species Streptomyces hebeiensis. The sequence goes on along the minus strand of NZ_CM129812.1, from coordinate 5,118,069 downwards.
CAGCTGGCGGAAGAACCGGCAGCCCAACTCCGGCTCCTCGTCCGTCGGCACGGACCTGAACCGCAACTGGAACTTCAAGTGGGGCTGCTGCGGCGGCTCGTCCGGCTCCACCGGCTCCGAGACCTACCGCGGCGCGGCCGGCGAGTCGGCCCCCGAGGTCAAGGTCGTCGCGGACTTCGTGCGCTCGCGGGTCGTCGGCGGGAAGCAGCAGATCAAGGCCGCGATCGACTTCCACACCTACAGCGAGCTGGTGCTCTGGCCGTACGGCTACACCACCGCCGACACCGCCCCCGGTCTGACCCAGGACGACCGCGACGCCTTCGCCACCGTGGGCCGCGAGATGGCCGCCAGCAACGGCTACACGCCCGAGCAGTCCAGCGACCTGTACATCACGGACGGCTCGATCGACGACTGGCTGTGGGGCAACCAGAAGATCTTCGCGTACACCTTCGAGATGTACCCGAAGGGCGCCTCGGGCGGCGGCTTCTACCCGCCCGACGAGGTGATCGAGCGCGAGACCAGCCGGAACAGGGACGCGGTGCTCCAGCTCATCGAGAACGCTGACTGCATGTACCGGTCCATCGGAAAAGAGGCGACCTACTGCGCGAGCTGACGGCGTGACCGCGCGGCGGCCGGACGGCGTGACCGCCCAGCCGCCGGACGGCGTACGGCCCGACCGCTTGCCCGGCCGCACGCTCGGGCCACCACGAAGGCCGTTCCCGGACGGACACCCGGGAACGGCCTTCGACGTGCGGGCTCACGGCCCCCGCGGGGCCGGGGCGAAGGCGCCGGAGACCGCCGCGAAGAGCGCCTTCTTGCGGCGTGCGTGGTCCGAGGACGGGTCGTCGGAGGCGGCAGAGGGGGCGGAGGGGCCGCCCGGGGACCAGGCCAGGGCCATGGCGATCACCAGGGTGAGGACATCCTCCGGCTCCATCGTGGCGGTGACGGGGCCGGCCCGCTGCGCCTCGGCGATCGCCCGGTGCTTGGCGGCGACCGCCGAGGTGTCGGTCACCAGCCTTTCGGTCACCACGCCTTCGAGCCTCGCCCAGGCGGCCAGGCGGACAAGCTCCGGCCGCTCGGCGGCGGCGGCGTACAGCCCCACGGCGTAGCCGGGCAGGTCCTCGGCCGTGAACGGCACGGAGTCGACGACGGCGTCCGCGTGCAGGCGGAAGACGGCGCCGAAGAGACCGAGTTTGTCTCCGAAGTAGGCGTAGAGCTGGGCCTTGTTGACGCCCGCGGCGGCGGCGATGCGGTCGACGCGGGCTCCCGCGATTCCATGGGCGGCGAAGTCGACGGTGGCCGCGTCGAGCAGACGGCGGCGGGTGACGTCGCTTTTCCGAGTGGGCCGAGTGGACACGCCGCCAGGTTACCAACTGGTCAGTTGCCGAACGAGCGCGCGTCGGGTTAGCGTGCGCAGCAGAAACCAACTAGTTAGTTAGAAAGTGGTGGAGAGACGTGTCATTGGTGCGCGCATACGCGGTGGAACAGGCCGGCGGCCCCGTTCAGCGGCTCGATTACGAGCCGGAGCCCCTGGGGCCCCTGGAGGTGGACGTCGCCGTGACGCACTGCGGCGTCTGCCAGACCGATGTCGCCATGGTCGACGACGAGCACGGGCTCTCCCGGTATCCCCTGGTCGCCGGCCATGAGGCGGTCGGCGTGGTGACGGCGGTGGGCGGCGCCGTCGACCGCACGCGCCTGGCCGTCGGGCAGCGCGTGGGAGTCGGCGCGACAGCGGGGGCGTGCTTCGCCTGCGAGTGGTGTCTCAGCGGCCGGCAGCACCTGTGCCCGGACAAGGACGATCTTGTCTTCCGTGGCGACCGCGGCGCGTTCGCCACCCGGGTGCGCGCGAGTGACTGGCGGTACGTCCACCCGCTGCCCGACGCCCTCGCCCCCGAGCACGCGGCGCCGCTGATGTGCGCGGGCATCACGGTGTTCTCGGCGATCACACGGCACGGAGTGCGGCCCACGGACCGGGTCGCCGTGGTGGGGGTGGGCGGCCTGGGCCATCTCGCGATCCAGTTCCTCGCGCAATGGGGCTGCCATGTGACCGCGGTCTCCTCGACCTCCGCGAAGGCGGACGACGCCCGCCGGTTCGGCGCACACGAGTTCGTCGTCGCGGACGAGGGGCTTGAACGGGTCGCCGGCTCGTACGACTTCATCCTCTCGACCGTCTCGGCCGATCTGCCCTGGGACGCGTACCTCGCGGCGCTGCGGCCGCAGGGGACGCTCTGCGTGGTCGGGGTCCCCGCAGGGCCGCTGGCCGTTCAGCCGTTGAACCTCCTGGTGGCCGAGAAGAGCCTCGTGGGCGGCGTCGTCGGGACACCGATGGAGAGCAGGCGGATGCTCGACTTCGCGGCCCGCCACGGCATCAGGCCGGACGTGGAGACCTTCCCGGCCGAGCGCCTGGACGAAGCGCTGGAGCACGTACGCCGCGGCCGTTCCCGCTACCGCGCGGTGCTGGAGTTCTGAAGGGATACGGAGAACGGGGGTACGGGGGTCGGGATACGCGGGTCCGGAGCAACGCGGGGCCGGGTACCGGGGACAGGGGAGGTACGACGGGGCCCGCGCCGAGGAGCGGGCCCCGTCCGCTCAGATCACCAGGCTCAGCGCCGCCGCCGCCACGAAGCCCGCCACCGACAGCACGGTCTCCAGCACCGTCCAGGACTTGAGCGTGTCGCGTTCGGATATGCCGAAGTACTTGGCGACCATCCAGAAGCCGCCGTCGTTCACGTGCGAGGCGAAGATGGAACCCGCCGAGATCGCCATGATGATCAGCGCGAGGTGCGCCTGCGAGAGGTCCTGGCCCTCGACCAGCGGGACCACGATGCCCGCGGTGGTGACGATCGCGACCGTCGCGGAGCCCTGGGCGACCCGCAGGACGACCGAGATCAGCCAGGCCAGCAGGATGACCGGCAGACCGACGTCGTTGAAGGTGTCGGCCAGGGCGTCCGCGATGCCGCTGCCCTTGAGGACCGCGCCGAAGACCCCGCCCGCGCCGACGACCAGCACGATGTTGCCGACCGGCTTGAGCGAGGAGGTGGAGACCGTCTCCAGGGACTGGCGGGACCAGCCGCGGCGGATGCCCAGCAGGTAGTACGCGAGCAGCAGCGCGATGGTCAGCGCCACGAAGGGGTGGCCGAAGAACTCGAGGACCGAGCGGACCGTCGACGGGTCCAGCGCGATGGACGAGAACGTGGCCATCAGGATCAGCACCAGCGGCGTGCCGATGATCAACAGGACCGTGGCCGGCGAGACCGGCCGCTCGGCCGGCGCGGTGCCCGACGCCCGCTGCTCGGCGGCGACGGCGGCCTTGGACTCCTCCGCGGCCTCCATCATGTCCTGCGGCACTCCCACGAACAGCCGCTTGCCGATCCACGCGGAGTACGCCCAGGCGGCGAGGACGGACGGGACGCCGACGACGAGGCCCATGAGGATGACCCAGCCCAGGTCCACCCCGAACAGCCCGGCGGCGGCGACCGGACCGGGGTGCGGCGGCAGGAACGCGTGCGTCATCGAGAGACCCGCGAGCAGCGGCATGGCGTACAGCAGGATCGACTTGCCGGACCGCTTGGCGGCGGCGTACACGATCGGTGCCAGGACGAAGATGCCGACGTCGAAGAAGACCGGGATGCCGAAGACGACTCCGGTGACGCCCATCGCGAGCGGCGCGCGCTTCTCACCGAAGAGCCGCAGCAGGCGGGCACTGAGCACCTCGGCGCCGCCGGAGACCTCCAGGATCGCGCCGAGCATCGTGCCGAGGCCGATGATGATCGCGACATGGCCGAGGATGCCGCCCATGCCGGACTCGATCAGGGACACGGCGGCGGACTTCTGGACCGTTCCGAAGAGTTCGGTGACCGAGAGGCCGGCGGCGAGGCCGACGGCTATGGAGACGCCGAGCAGTGCCACGAAGGGCTGGAGCCGGCCTTTGATGATCAGGAAGAGCAGCAGGGCGATACCGAGGGCGGCGACGGTCAGCAGACCGGCGGTGCCGGGTATGAGGAGGAGCAGACCGCCCGTGTGGGGCGGGGTCTGGGGTGGCGCGTCGGCGGCGAGCAGCATGGGAGGGGGACCTCGCGTTCCGGGCGGCGGCGAAGGGGGACCGCGGCCCGGGCGCCCAGGGGTGGGCGCCCGGCCGACGGGCGGGGGCATGCGTGAAGGCACGGTGTTTCGAGTGATGCGGGTGACGTGTACGGGTGACGAGTGCGAGTGGTGAGTGCGGACGCGGGCGGTGAGTGCGGGCGCGGGTGCGGCGGGTTTCCGGCCGTCAGCCGAGGACCGCGAGCACGTCGATCTCGATCAGCAGGCCCGCGGGCAGACCCACGTAGACGGTCGTCCGCGCGGCGGGCGGCTCCGTCAGGCCCTGTCCCTCGAAGTACTCGTTGTAGATCGCGTTCATCTCGGCGAAGTGGTCGACGTCGGTGAGGTAGACCCGCACCATCATGGCGTCGTCCCAGCTCGCTCCCCCCTCCTCCAGGATCGCCTTGACGTTGGCGAGGGTCTGGAGGGTCTGCTCGCGCAGGGTCGGGCCGGCCGGGGTCGGCACCTGGCCCTCGACGGCCGGCAGGAAGCCGACCTGGCCCGCGACCTGGAGGATGTTGCCCTTGCGGACGCCGTGCGAGAACTTCGCCGGCGGGGTGGTGTGCGTGGCCGGGGTCAGCGCGGTCTTGGGGATCTGCTCACTCATGCGTGGCTTCCTCGGGGTCCTTGGGGTGGGTGGTGCCGGAGTACTCCCGGCTGATCGCGTCGGCGGTGCGGCGCACCAGCGGGAGCAGGGCGAGGAGTTCGTCGGCACTGACGACGACGTTCGGGGCGGACACCGACATGGCGGCGACGACCCGGCCGTCCGCACCGCGGATGGGCGCGCCGACGCAGTTGATGGACTCCTCGTGGCCACCGAGGTCGGTGGCCCAGCCCTGTTCGCGTACGGTCGCCAGCTCCTTGAGGTAGGAGGCGGCGTCGGGCGTCGAACGGGCCGTGTACATGGGGTAGTCGAGCCGCTCGGCCACCGCGCGGCGCTCGGCCTCGGGCGCGCCGGCGAGCAGCAGTTTGGCGACGGCCGCGACGGTGATCGCGACCGGCCTGCCGATCCGTGAGTACATGCGGACCGGGTAGCGGCTGTCGACCTTGTCGATGTAGAGGACCTCGTCGTCCTCGCGGACGGCGAGATGGACGGTGTGGCCGCACCGCTCGTTGAGCGCGACCAGGTGGGGGTGCGCGATCTCCCGTACGTCCAGGTTCTCCGTCGCCTCCTGGGCGAGTGCGAAGAGGCGGGCGCCGAGGCGGTAGCGCTGGTCCTGCTGGCGGTAGACGAGTCCGTGCTCGTGCAGGGTGCGCAGCAGCCGGAGCGCGGTGGACTTGTGGACGCCGAGCCGTTCGGCGACCTGCCCGAGGTCGGCGGGTCCTTCCGCGAGCAGCGGCAGGATGCTCAGGGCGCGGTCGACCGTCTGGCTCATGGGGTACGTACCTCCTCCGGGGCCTCGGCCGTCCAGCCGGGCCCGAGACGCAGTGTGCCCCAGGCGTCCGCGTCGAGTGCGGCGAGGTGGTCGGCGCGGGACCGGGAGGGCGGTGTGCCGAGGTCGCCGGCGACGGTCAGGGTGGCGGCGGCCATCAGGTGTCCGTGGCGCAGCCGGGCGGCCGCGGGCAGGCCGCGCAGGGTCGCGGAGAGGAAACCGGCGGCGAAGGCGTCCCCGGCCCCGACGGGCGCGACGACGTCGACGCGGAGGGCCGGGACCGAGGTGACGGTGTCGCCTGTATAGACCGTCGCCCCCGCGCTGCCGCGCTTGACCACCAGCGTGCGCGGCTCGGGGAGCGCCGCCCGTATCGCGTCCGCCCCGTGCAGGTCCCAGGCGGACGCCGCCTCGTCCTCGCCCACGAAGACGAGGTCGGCGCCCCGGGCCAGTTCCAGCAGGACATCCGGTCCTGACCCGTCGCGCCACAGGCCCGGGCGGTGGTTGACGTCGAAGGAGACCAGCGGACGCCCGGGGCGGGGCGCGGTCAGGTCGCGCATCAGCGCGAGGCAGTCGGCCGAGAGCGCGGCGGTGATGCCCGACAGGTGCAGCACCCGGCCGGCGAAGAGGTCGTCGTAGGCCATGTTCCGCGGGGACATCGCGGACGCCGCCGAGCCCGCCCGGTAGTACGCGACCTCGTGCGCCGCGGTGTCCCGGTCCGTGGCCGTGCGGAAGTAGACGCCGGTCGGCCGGCCGGGGTCGCGGCGGACGCCCGACACGTCGACGCCGTACGCGCCGACCGCGTCGACCAGGTGGTCCCCGAAGCCGTCCGTGCCGACCCGGCTGATCCACCGCACCCGGTGTCCGGCGGACGCCAGGGCGCAGGCGACGTTGGACTCGGCGCCGCCGATCGTACGGGCGAAGGAGGGGACGTCGGCGAGACGGCCGGGCCGGGACGGCAGGAAGGTGACCATGGACTCGCCGAGACAGACGACCTCCACCCCGTCGTCCCCCGCACCGTCCGGGAGGGGGAGGGCGGCGGTGTCGGTGTCGGCGGGTTCGACGGGATCGGTCACTTGGGGCTCCTGGGCGTTCGCCTGTCCACAGCTGTCTTCCAGAGGGGCACCATTGACCCGCTGTCGGCTGGGATGTTAGACAGCGTGCAGCGCAATACGCAATGGTCGTTGCAGCATACGCAATGAACGCCGGGACCGGGCCGCCGGCCCCAAGGGGAGACTTCATGGCCGTCGAGCACCACGCCGAGCGACGTCACGACGATCCGCCGCACCGGGACCGGCTCGGCGACGAGCGGGTCGATCACCGTTTCAAGGCGCTCCCGCCCGACGCCGAGGGGCTGACCGTCGCCGCGCTCGCCGCCGAGCGCCGGTCCCTGTTCACCGGCGGTTTCACCACGCCCGTGCTCGCCCTCTCCGCCGAGTCGGTCGAGCACAACCTCGCCCTGCTGGAGACCTACTCGGAGCGCCACGGCCTCGCCTTCGCCCCGCACGGCAAGACCTCGATGTCCCCGCAGCTCTTCGACCGCCAGGTGGCGCGCGGCGCCTGGGGCATCACCGCCGCCGTCCCGCACCAGGCCCGCGTCTACCGCGCCTTCGGGATCCGGCGGATCTTCCTGGCCAACGAGCTGGTGGACGCCGCCGCCCTGCGCTGGCTCGCCGCCGAGCTGGACCGCGACCCCGGCTTCCGGTTCCTGTGCTACGTCGACTCCGTGCGCGGCGTGGAGCTGATGGACGAGGCGCTCCGGGACGCGGGCGCCACCCGTCCGGTCGACGTCGTGGTCGAGCTGGGCGCCGGCGAGGGCGCCCGTACCGGCGCCCGTACGGAGGCGGACTGCGCGGCCGTGGCGGACGCGGTGGCCGCCGTGACCACGCTGCGGCTGGCCGGGGTCGCCGGCTACGAGGGCGAGGTCCCCTCTCCCGACACCAACCGGGTCGGCGCCTATCTGCGCCGGCTGACGGCCCTGGCGGCGAGGTTCGACGGGGAGGGCCGGTTCGGAGGCGCGAACGGTTCCGCCGGGCCCGGGGGCCCCGAGGAGATCGTGATCAGCGCGGGCGGCAGCGCGTGGTTCGACACGGTGGCCGAGGTGTTCGGGGAGATCCCGGCGCTGTCCCGGCCGGTGCTCAAGCTGCTGCGCTCCGGCGCGTACGTCTCGCACGACGACGGCCACTACCGGCGCGTCACCCCGTTCAACCGCGTCCCGGAGGAAGGCAGCCTGCAGCCCGCTTTCCGGCTCTGGGCGCAGGTCGTCTCCCGCCCGTCGCCCGGCCAGGCGTTCGTCAACGCGGGCAAGCGGGACGCGCCGTACGACATCGACCTGCCGGAGCCCCAGGCCGTACGGGACGCCCGCACCGGCGAGATCCGCCCGGCCACGGGCATCACGGTCACGGGCCTGTCGGACCAGCACGGCTGGCTGGCCACGGAGCCGGGCGCGGACCTGGAGGTCGGGGACTGGGTGGGGATGGGGCTGTCGCACCCGTGCACGACGTTCGACAAGTGGCAGCTGATCCCGCTGGTGGAGGCGGACGGCACGGTCACGGACTTCATCCGCACGTTCTTCTGAGGCCGTCGCGCACCGCGACCACGGCCGGGAACGCCGACCGCCCCCTGGTGCAGGCCGCGTACGCGCAGGGCCCGGTTCCGCGCGGAGCAGGCCGGGCGGGCTGAGGTGTTCCGGTTGGACGAGGTGGGCCGTCCGGGCCGGCCGCTCCTTGGCTGGATCGCGGCGGGTCACGGACCACGAACCACGGACGCCGGGCGCGACCACCAGCAAAGCCGGCACATCATCCGAGAGGACCGGGAGCGGGCATGGATCTCGTGATACGCGACGTACGGGTCATCGACGGCACGGGCGGCCCGTCGTACCGCGCGGACGTGGGCGTCGAGGACGGCCGGATCGCGGAGATCCGGCGCGAGGGCACGGTGGCCGGGGGCCGCCGCCCGACCGGTACCCGCGTCCTGGACGCCGCCGGGCTGGCCCTCTCCCCCGGCTTCGTCGACATGCACGCGCACAGCGACCTCGCGCTGCTGCGCGACCCGGACCACTCCGCCAAGGCGGCACAGGGCGTGACCCTGGAGGTGATCGGCCAGGACGGGCTGTCGTACGCGCCGGTGGACGACACGACGCTCGGCCAGGTACGGCAGGCCATCGCCGGCTGGAACGGCAGCGGCCCGGGCGACGACTCCGTCGACTTCGACTGGCGTACGGTCGGCGAGTACCTGGACCGGCTCGACCACGGGTTCGACGGCCGGGGCATCGCGGTCAACGCGGCCTACCTCGTCCCGCAGGGCACGGTCCGTATGCACGTCGTCGGCTGGGACGACCGGCCCGCCACCGCCGCCGAACTCGACCGGATGAGGCAGCTGGTGGCGCGGTCCATGGAGGAGGGCGCGGTCGGCATGTCGTCCGGGCTCACGTACACCCCCGGGATGTACGCGGACGACGCCGAACTGACCGAGCTGTGCCGGGTGGTGGCGCGCCACGGCGGCTATTACTGCCCGCACCACCGCAGTTACGGGGCGGGGGCGCTCCAGGCGTACGAGGAGATGGTGACGCTCACGCGCCGGGCGGGCTGCGCCCTGCACCTGGCCCACGCCACCATGAACTTCGGCGTGAACGAGGGCCGCGCGCCCGAGCTGCTCGCGCTGCTCGACCGGGCGCTGGCGGCGGGCGCGGACATCTCGCTGGACACCTATCCGTACACGCCGGGCTGTACGACGCTGGTCGCGATGTTGCCGAGCTGGGCGAGCGAGGGCGGCCCCGAGGCGGTCCTGGGCCGGCTGCGGGACGAGGGGACGGCGGAGCGGATCCGGCACCACCTGGAGGAGGTGGGCGCGGACGGCTGCCACGGCGTGCCCATCGAGTGGGACACGATCGAGATCTCGGGAGTGACGGCCCCGCACCTGACGGACCACGTGGGGCGTACGGTCGCGGACTCGGCGGCGCGGGCGGGCGAGGCACCGTGGACGACCGCGCGCCGGCTGCTGATCGAGGACGGGCTCGGCCCGACGATCCTCCAGCATGTCGGTCACGAGGAGAACGTCCGCCTGATCATGCGGCACCGCGTCCACACCGGCGGCAGCGACGGCATCCTCCAGGGCGCGAAGCCGCACCCGCGCGCGTACGGCACCTTCCCGCACTATCTGGGCCGGTACGCCCGTGACCTGGGCGTCCTCACGCTGGAGGAGTGCGTGGCCCACCTGACCTCGCGCCCCGCCGCCCGCCTCGGCCTGCGCGACCGGGGCCTGGTCCGCGAGGGCCACCGCGCGGACCTGGTCCTCTTCGACCCGGCCACGGTGGCGTCGGGCGCCACCTTCGACGCCCCGCGCACCCCACCGGTGGGCATCCCGTACGTGCTGATCGACGGCCGCTTCGTCATCGAGGACGGCCGGCGCACGGATGTCCTGGCGGGCAGGTCGGTACGGGGGCCGGGAACGCGGTCCGGGGCTCGGTAGCGGATCGTCCCGGCCCGGTCCGCCACCGAGCCGGGACGGCCCGTTCGCAGGCGCGGAACGCGCTCTTGTGCCGTGCGGTGCGTAAACCGCCACACCCGGCCCGTCAGAGCGCAGAACGCCTGGCGCCTCGGCGGCAACCCTGCCGGGCGGACGGCCGTCGGAGCCGGTGCCGGTCGCCCGCCCATGCGCGCCTCCCGTCTCACCCCACCGGCGGAGACGGCCGCCCGGATGGCCCGACGTGTCCGAAAACACTGAGCACTCCGCGTCACGCGGTCGTAAGCTCGCGGACATGCAAGTCACCCAGTCGGCCAAGCTCTCAGGCGTCTGCTACGAAATCCGGGGCCCGGTCCTCGACGAGGCGATGCGGCTGGAGGCGGCGGGCCATCGCATCCTCAAGCTGAACACCGGCAACCCGGCCGCGTTCGGCTTCGAGTGCCCGCCGGAGATCCTCGAGGACATGCTCCGCAACCTCTCCGGGGCGCACGGCTACGGGGACGCGAAGGGGCTCCTCTCGGCCCGGCGCGCGGTGATGCAGCACTACCAGACCAAGGGCATCGACCTCGGCGTCGAGGACATCTACCTCGGCAACGGCGTCTCCGAGCTGATCCAGATGTCGATGCAGGCGCTGCTGGACGACGGCGACGAGGTGCTCGTACCGGCGCCCGACTATCCGCTGTGGACGGCGTCCGTCTCCCTCGCGGGCGGCACGGCGGTGCACTACCGCTGCGACGAGCAGGCCGACTGGATGCCGGACCTGTCGGACATCGAGCGCAAGATCACCGACCGCACCAAGGCGATCGTGATCATCAACCCGAACAACCCGACGGGCGCGGTGTACGACGAGCCGATGCTGCGCTCCCTCACCGAGATCGCCCGGCGCCACAACCTGGTCGTCTGCTCGGACGAGATCTACGACCGGATCCTCTACGACGGCGCGACCCACACCCCGACCGCCGCCGTCGCGCCCGATCTGCTCACCCTCACCTTCAACGGGCTCTCCAAGAACTACCGGGTGGCCGGCTTCCGCTCGGGCTGGCTCGCGGTCTGCGGCCCGAAGGCGCACGCCGCCTCGTACATCGAGGGCCTGACGATCCTGGCCAACATGCGGCTGTGCGCGAACATGCCCTCGCAGCACGCGGTGGCCACGGCGCTGGGCGGCCGGCAGTCGATCCAGGACCTGGTGCTGCCGGGCGGCCGGATCCTGGAGCAGCGGAACGTGGCGTACGAGCTGCTCACCCGGATCCCGGGCGTGACCTGTGTGAAGCCGAAGGGGGCGCTGTACCTCTTCCCCCGGCTCGACCCGAACGTCTACAAGATCGAGGACGACCGGCAACTGGTGCTGGACCTGCTGCGGTCCGAGAAGATCATGGTGGTGCACGGGACGGGCTTCAACTGGCCGGACACGGACCACTTCCGGATCGTGACGCTGCCCTCGGTGACGGACCTGGAGGACGCGGTGACGCGGATCGGGACCTTCCTGGAGCGCTACGCCCAGTAATCAAACCAGTAATCACCGGACTCTACTCGACTTCACTCAACTTTAGACTCGATCCAATGTAAGATGGCCTCCTGACGATGCCAGGAGGCCATCTCATGTACGAGTCGATCCGCGGCAAGTCGGTCCACGCGATGGCCGACGCCCCCACCGACATCCCGCACCGCAGTCGCGAGGAAGAGCTCCGGATCCAGCTCGCCGGACATTTGGCCGCGCTGCTCGCGGTGACCGACGAACTGGGTCTGGACGACGCCGCGGAGGCCATAGCGACCCAGATCGCCCGGCTGCGCGGCGCCCCGCCCGCCCGGCACGCCGGCCTGACCGGCGCCTCCACGGCGGAGCTGCACCACCGCGCCCTGGACCTCGCGGGGCGCGCCCTGGTGGTGGCCGCGTCCCGCGCGGACACGGCGGCGGCGATCCTGACCGCGGAGCGGATGGACGCGCACACGGCGGCGCTGGCGACCGCGGAACTGGTCGAGGCGTAGCCCCTCCCGCCGAGGGGCACGGCCGCACACCCTGGGCCGTACGTGCGGACAGGTCGCCGGCCGGCGGCGCCAGGGCTTGAGCCCGGGCCTGCGTGAACGAGGAACGGCCGACCCCCGGCGCCACGGAGGTGTGACACCGGGAGCTCGCTCCGGACAGACGCTCCCCGCCGGGCCGCACGGCCTGCCGCTACACCCCGCCGCCATATCGTGCGTCAGCCGTTGCGTCGAGGGCCACGAAGCGCACGACTGGCCGTGCGCACGGCCAGGGCCCACGCGGTTCCCCCGGCGGGCGGCGCGGTCACCCGCGCGCGACCGTCCCGGCGGGGGCACGGCTCCCCGGCAGGCGGCGCGGCTCCTCCCAAGGGTCACGAACGACAGTGCGCGCTGCCCCGGGTTCGCGGTGTGGTCGGCCACACCGCGGACCCGGACCGGCGGCGTCCCGCCGGGCCCCGGCCCGCCCGGCGCTCACGGCTTCAGGACCGCCTCCATCACCTTCTTCGCGATCGGCGCGCCGAGCTTGCCGCCGGAGATGTCCGACCGCGAGATGTCCATGTCCGTCGGGTCGATGAACACCGAGACGGCGACCGACTGGCCGTCCGCCTTCTTGCCGTACGAGACGAACCAGCCGTACGGCACCTCGTCCCGCACGTTCACGCCCCGCTGTGCCGTGCCCGTCTTGCCGCCGACCGTGATGCCGTCGATCAGCGCCCGCTTCGCGCTGCCCTCCGCGGCCGTGAACTCCATCATTTCCTGGACCTTGCGCGCCGTCTCCTCCGAGACCGCCTGGCTCTTGAGCTTGGGCTCGCTCTTCTCCAGGGTGGACAGGTCCGGCCCGCGCAGTTCGTCGACGATGTACGGCTGCATCAGCTTGCCGTCGTTGGCGAGCGCGGCCGTGACCATGGCCATCTGCATCGGCGTGCTGGTCAGGCTGCCCTGGCCCATGCCGGTCAGGGCGGTACCGGGCTTGTCCAGCTCGGCGGGGTAGAGGCTCTTCGTGGCGAGCATGTCGCCGAAGTCCTCGTCGTAGACATCGGCGTTGAAGCCGAACTTCTCGGCCGTCTCCCGCATCTTCTCCTCGCCCACCTTGGACGCGGCGTCCAGGAAGACGTTGTTGCAGGAGTGCTGCATGGCCGTCTTCATCGACGCCTTGCCGCACACCGCGTCGCCCGCCTCGCTGCCGATCTTGTTGGTGGACAGGGGCAGGGGGTACGGGGAGACCGCGTCGGTGTTGGCGTCGACATCCGTGACGACACCGTTCTCCAGGGCCGCGGCGGCGGTCAGGATCTTGAAGGTGGAGCCGGGCGGATAGGTCTCGCGCAGCGCGCGGTTGGCCAGCGGCTTGCTCTTGTCCTTGTTCATCGCCTGGAACTTGTCGCCCTCCTTGAAGGACATGCCGGCGAAGACGGACGGGTCGTACGACGGTGTGGACACGAGCGCGAGGACCTTGCCGGTCTTCGGGTCGAGCGCGACGACGGCGCCCCGGGCCTTGAGGTCGGTCAGGCTCTTGTAGGCCGCTTTCTGGGCCGCCGGGTCGATGGTGGTGATCACATCGCCGCCACGCGGGTCCTCGCCGGTGAGGATGTCCATGGCCCGGTTGAAGGCGAGCCGGTCGTCACGGCCGCTGAGGATGTCGTCGTACGTGTTCTCCAGCAGGGACATGCCCTGGGCCTGGGAGGCGTAGCCGGTGACCGGGGCGTACATCGGACCGTCCTTGAAGGTCCGCTTGTACTTGAGGTCCGCCTTCTCGTCCTTCGACGAGCCGGTGACGGGGCGTCCGTCCACGATGATGTCGCCGCGGGGCTGGGCGAACTGCTCGATGCGCACGCGGTAGTTGTTCTCGTGCGTGGCCAGCTCCTCCCCCTTGACGAACTGGAGCCAGTTCGACCTGATCAGCAGGGCCAGGACCAGCACCCCGCAGAAGACGGCTATATGTCTCAACGGCTTGTTCATCGCGCCCCACATCTCGTGCGCACGCGCCATGGCCGTACGCTCGTCCGCTTGAAACCCCCGGAACGTAAAGATGCGGCAAATGGGCGTCCGGTTGCAACTGGCCGACGATCAGCGGGACGGACGAACCGGGCGTACGCCACCGGCGGCCGCCCCGGACCACCGCGACCGGGCCCGCACGCCGGGGCCGGTGAGGCCGGTGAGGCCGGTGAGGCCGGTGAGGCCCGTGGTACGGATCGGGGCCATACTCTTGCGCGGGGCGGGCGGTCTACGCCAAGTCCCTTACGTACCAACAGTGTTGGAGAACCAGATGAAGCTCGGCAAACGTCTCTCCCGGGTCGCGGGCGGTCTCGCGCTGGCAAGCGGACTGCTGTTGGCGGGGGCGAGCACGAGCTCGGCGACCGTCAGCACCACCGACGCAGGCGCCACCGCCGACGGGGCCTCCGTGGCCACCTCCGGTGCGGCGCGGGCGCATGTCCGGGACGTTCCGGACACGCTGCGCGTCCCGGACGGCCACCAGCGTGGGCCGGTGCTCTCCGCGCGCGGGGTACAGGTCTACACCTGCGCGGGCGGCGGCTGGACCCTGCTGGAGCCCGCCGCCACCCTCTGGCGCGAGGGCGACCGCGCGAAGACACCGGTGGCGCTGCATTCGCGCGGTCCGGTGTGGGTCTCGACCACGGACGGCAGCGCCGTCACCGCTACGGCGGTCGCGAACTCCCCGCGCGAGGGGGCCGTCCCCGAACTCCTGCTGAAGGCCGCGGACCACCGGGGTACCGGCGTGTTCTCAGACGTCTCCTACATACAGCGCCTGGAGACGCGCGGCGGCGTGGCCCCCGCCGGCACCTGCGCCGACGGCGCCCAGACCGCCGTCCCGTACAGCGCCACGTACGTCTTCCACACCCCGGCGGCCTGACCTCCCGGCCGGTCACCGAAGGGCGGGGCCCGGAACCGGCCCACCGGCCGGTTCCGGGCCTTGTCCGCGACCATTCGGATCGCCGCCCCGCGGAAAAGCCTGAAACTGCCCCTCCCTGGATGTTCAGCCACGATGGGGGACTGACAGCTGACGGCAGAGGAGAGGGGCGGTCTTGGACGAGAACCCGGCGGAGGACGAGGACAGTCCCACGATGACCGCCGAGATCCACGGCGTCTTGCGACTGCATCCGTGGATCGGACGGGTCAGCGCGGACTACGACCTTGATGAAGATCTCTTCAGCCTTGCCGTGAAACGGGCCGCCACTTACGGCTGGAGCTCCGCTCTCCTGGGCGTCGGCCAGGAATTGAGCGGCCAACGCTGGGGCCACGCCGACGCGGGGGGCGACTGGTCGCAGGACGGGCGGGTACGTCAACTCGCCTGGCTGACCGTCTATCCCACGGTCGGGCTCCGGGCGCAGCACCTCCCGGTCCGGCCCATGACCCAGGTCCTGACCGACGCCCTGCACCGGATGGGTGTACTGCACTTCACGGGGCTGCGCGTCCAGGCACCCGTGCGACTGGCACCTGACGCGAGCTTCGATCTCAGGGCGGACGCCGACTGGTTTTCGCTCGCCTCACCGGATGCCAAGGCGAACGTCACGGTGGCGATCTCGACCGGGTCGAACGTCACGGAGACACTCGTCCGTGATCTGGTCGCTCAACGGGGCCATGGGCTCCTGCACATCGAGCAGACGCACCGCCATTCACCGGACTCCGGAGGCGTCGCCCCGTCCGCGAGCCCCCTCGGCCTCGATGACGTGCCGCGAGCACCGGACATGGTGTTCACGGTCAGCGCCCCCGAGTGGACGCCGGACGCCGCGGCCTGGATCGCCGAGGTCGTCGTCGACTCTCTGCGCGCCGCAGGCGTACGCGCCCCGACCGGGATCACGGTCCACCAAGATGGCGGCGACGAAGCGGCGTAGCGCGTCAGGTCCGCACCCTCGGGCGAGCCGCTGGGCTACTGAGCTGCTTGGTCACCTTCGGGTTCCCCAGTCACCGAAAAGTGCGTTCTTCCATGTCAGCGGCCACTCTCTTACGGTTTCCGGGTAACCACGAGAGAGCACGATCGCTCACGACAAGAAGGCAGGCAGCATGGCCGTCACCCTGGTGAACCCCACCGGATTGCCGAAGATCGACGTCTACCGGCAGGTGTCGATCGCGACCGGGTCGAAGCTGGTCTTCGTCGCCGGGCAGGTCGCCTGGGACGCCGAGGGGGTCACGGTCGGCGAGGGCGACCTCGCCGCCCAGGTGGAACGGTGCTACCTCAACGTCGGCACCGCGCTGGCCGAGGCCGGCGGCTCCTTCGACGACGTCGCGAAACTCACCGCCTACGTCGTCGACTGGACCCCCGACAAGATGCCCCTGTTCCTGGAGGGCATCGCCCGGGCCGCCGCGAAGCTGGGGACCACCCCGCTCGCGCCGGCGTCACTGCTGGGCGTCGCCGCGCTGGACATCCCCGAGCACCTGGTGGAGATCGAGGCCGTCGCGGTCCTCGACTGAGCACGGGCGTTCTTCGCCCGGGTGCCCGGGGGGTACGGGTGCCCGCACGCCCGCACCGTCAACGCCGCCCGACCGGCACGGGTCCGGGGCCCGGCCACCGTCCGACCGGGCCGATCCGGGCCCCGGACGGAGCGGCGGCCCCGCTGGAGACGTGGACGTACTCCGGAGCGGGACCGCCGTCGCCACCGCCCCCGCTCGCCCGCACCGGGGCGGCCGGGCGGCGGGTCCCTCGGCCGGCCGACCCCGGCCGAGGGCGTCTTCGTACCGCCGCGCGGGATCAGCCCAGGCGCTGGACCAGCGCGTGGTACTCGTCCCACATCTCCTTCGGCGCGTGATCCCCGAAGGTGTTCAGGTGCCCGGGCACGAGCGCCGCCTCCTCGCGCCAGACCTCCTTGTCCACCGAGAGCAGGAAGTCCAGCTCGGCCTCGGACAGCTTCAGCCCCTCCGTGTCCAGCGACTCCTTGGTCGGCAGCACGCCGATCGGCGTCTCGACGCCCTCGGCCGTACCGTCCAGGCGCTCCACGATCCACTTCAGGACGCGGCTGTTCTCGCCGAAGCCGGGCCAGACGAACGTGCCGTCCTCGTCCTTGCGGAACCAGTTCACGTAGTAGATCTTCGGCAGTCCGCTCCGGTCCCCGTCCCGCGCGGCGTCCTGTCCGACCTTGACCCAGTGGGCCATGTAGTCGCCCATGTTGTAGCCGCAGAAGGGCAGCATGGCGAACGGGTCGCGGCGCAGCTCGCCGACCTTGCCCTCGGCCGCCGCCGTCTTCTCGGACGCGACGTTGGCGCCGAGGAAGACGCCGTGCTGCCAGTCGAAGGACTCCGTGACCAGCGGAACGGCGGAGGCGCGGCGCCCGCCGAAGAGGATCGCCGAGATCGGGACGCCCTTGGGGTCCTCCCACTCGGGCGCGATGATGGGGCACTGCCCGGCCGGGACGGTGAACCGGGCGTTGGGGTGCGCGGCGGGCGTGCCGGACTCCGGCGTCCAGTCGTTGCCCTTCCAGTCGATCAGCCGCGCCGGCGGCTCCTCGGTCATCCCCTCCCACCAGACGTCGCCGCCGTCCTCGGTGAGCGCGACGTTGGTGAAGACGGAGTTGCCCCACAGGGTCTTCATCGCGTTGGCGTTGGTGTGCTCGCCGGTCCCGGGCGCGACACCGAAGAAACCGGCCTCCGGGTTGATCGCGTAGAGCCGGCCGTCCTCCCCGAACCGCATCCAGGCGATGTCGTCACCGATGGTCTCCACCGTCCAGCCGGAGATGGTGGGTTCGAGCATGGCGAGGTTCGTCTTGCCGCACGCCGACGGGAAGGCCGCCGCCACGTACTTCGGCTCCCCCTGGGGCGGGGTGAGCTTGAGGACCAGCATGTGCTCCGCGAGCCAGCCCTCGTCGCGCGCCATGACGGAGGCGATGCGCAGCGCGTAGCACTTCTTGCCCAGCAGCGCGTTGCCGCCGTACCCGGAGCCGTACGACCAGATCTCGCGGGCCTCGGGGAAGTGCGAGATGTACTTGGTCGAGTTGCAGGGCCAGGGGACGTCAGCCTGACCCGGCTCCAGCGGCGCGCCCAGCGAGTGCACGGCCTTGACGAAGGTGCCGTCCTCGCCGAGTTCCGCCAGCACGGCGCTGCCCATGCGCGTCATCGTGCGCATGGAGACGGCGACGTACGCGGAGTCCGTGATCTCGACGCCGAGCGCGGAGAGCGGCGAGCCGAGCGGGCCCATGCAGAACGGCACGACGTACATCGTGCGCCCGCGCATCGAGCCGCGGAACAGGCCCTGCTCACCCGTGAAGATCTCCCGCATCTCGGCGGGGTCCTTCCAGTGGTTCGTCGGCCCGGCGTCCTCCTCCTTCTCGGAGCAGATGAACGTACGGTCCTCGACCCGGGCCACATCGGTGGGGTCGGACGCGGCGTAGTAGGAGTTCGGCCGCTTGACCGGGTCGAGTTTCGTGAACGTGCCCTTGGCGACGAGCTCCCCGCACAGGCGCTCGTACTCACTCTCGGATCCGTCGCACCAGACCACGCTGTCCGGTTCGGTGATGCTCGCGATCTCGTCCACCCAGGAGATCAGCTCCTGGTGACGGGTGGGGGCAGGGGTGGGGACGGTGGTGGGAGCCGCGATGTCGCGCGCCACGATTGCTCCTTGGTGAGGGTTTTGAGGTTTGTGCCCCTTGGGGGCTGCGACCCGGATGCTTCGTAGCCGCTCATCCGGTGCCGACCGCACTCATTTGATCATCCGACGCTTCCGCCCATCTGTCCAGAGGGCCGCACACGTGAGCATCGCCACTCGCGATACACGCATAAGGAACGCGGACGGCACATGGACGGCACCTGTACGTCACGTGTGGCGCTCGTACGGCACACTCCCAGGCGGAACCTACGCACCCGTAGGTAGCATGACTTTCATGACTCCTGCCGCCGTGCCCGAGCCGATCGCGAACACCTCAGAAGGCCGAGAAGGCCCGGTCGAGATCGAGTTGCCAAGCCCGGTCAAGCCGAAGCTGCGCGGCTGGCTGCACGCCGGCATGTTCCCCGCCGTGGTGATAGCGGGCCTCGCCCTGATCGCGCTCACGGACTCCACCCGGGCCCGGATCGCGTGCGGCATCTACGTCCTGACGGCGTGCCTGCTCTTCGGCGTCAGCGCGCTGTACCACCGGGGCACCTGGGGCCCGCGCGGCGAGGCCGTGCTGCGCCGGCTCGACCACGCGAACATCTTCCTGATCATCGCGGGCACCTACACCCCGTTGACCATGCTGCTGCTCCCCGAGTCGTCCGGCCGGATCCTGCTCTGGGCGGTGTGGGCCGCCGCCGTGGCCGGTATCACCTTCCGGGTCTTCTGGGTCGGCGCGCCGCGCTGGCTCTACACGCCCTGCTACATCGCCATGGGCTGGGCCGCGGTCTTCTTCCTGCCCGATTTCCTGCGGACCGGCGGGATCGCCGTGCTCGTCCTGGTCATCGTCGGCGGGGTGCTCTACAGCGCGGGCGGCGTGATCTACGGGCTGAAGCGGCCGAACCCGTCACCGCGGTGGTTCGGCTTCCACGAGGTGTTCCACTCCCTCACGCTGGCCGCGTTCGTCGTGCACTTCGTCGGGATCTCGCTGGTGGCGTACCAGCACTCCTGACGGAAACAGGTCCGGGCCGGGCGGGCGCCGGAGCCGGGCAGGCGACCGAGCAGGCGACCGAGCAGGACAGACGCCAGGGCCTGCCCTGCGCAAGGAATCGGACAGGTGCCGGCGGCCGGCCCGGCCGCCGGCCCGGCTCACGTGACGTCGTACGCCCGCAGCCACAGCTCCAGCGTCAGCACCAGCCACAGCTTCCCGCCCTGCCGGGGCAGCAGCGCGCCCCCGCCCCGCAGCCACTCCCGTACGGTGTCCTGCCGGAACAGCCCACGCTCCCGCGCCGCCCGCCCCAGCAGCAGGTCCTCCGCCAGTTCCCGCAGCGGCCCCCCGAGCCACTGCTGCACCGGTACGCGCATCCCGCTCTTCGGCCGGTCCACCACCGTGCCCGGCAACAGGTCCCGTACGGCCTCCTTGAGCACCCACTTCTCGACCGTGCCGGACAGCTTCCAGCGCGGCGGGGTGGCGAAGGCGTGGTCCACCACCTGGCGGTCGAAGAGCGGGGCGCGGCCCTCGATGCCCTGGGAGGCGGTGAGGCGTTCGACCTTGGTGAGGATGTGGTGGGCGCCCTTGGTGCGGAGATTGCAGTGCAGGAGCTGGTTGAGCAGGTGGTTCATCCGCCCGTCCCGGGCCCCGGGGCTGAGGTAGGGCGCGACGAACCGTTCCGGGCGCGGCGCCGTGGCCAGCGCGTCGAGCGCGTCCGCGGTGAGCAGGCGGGGAAGGTCGGTGTAGCACTTGCGGTACGAGCGCAGGTACGCCGTCTCGCGCGTGTCGTCCGCGACCCCGCTCGCGTACGGGTCGTCGCGGTGCATCTCGTACACCAGCATGGGCAGGTTCTTCGGCCCGCCGAAGACCGGGTCGCCGCCCTCCCCGTTCAGGACCACGCTCAGCCCGTCGCCCGCCACGGCCTCCGCGAGCATCAGATTGGGCACGGTCAGCGGGTCGCCGACCGGGCTGTCGAGCAGCGCGGCGGCCTCCGCGAGGCGCGCGGCGACGGCGGCGCCCGAGACGGTGAGGATTCGGTGGCGGGTGTGGCAGTGGGCGGCGACAAGGCCCGAGTAGCCCAGTTCGTTGGGGAGTCCGGTACCGAAGCTGATGGAGTACGTGTGGACGGGGTGGGGGTGCAGCTTCGCCGCGAGCGCGGTCACCAGTGAGCTGTCCACACCACCGGAGAGCAGGACGCCCGCGGCCTCGGCCGGCGGCAACCGGCGCGCCGTGGCCTCCTCCAGCAGCTCGCGCAGACGCGCGGCGTACGGGCCGGGTCCTCCCCCGGGCCCCCGCACCGCTCCGCCGTCGCCGGCCGGCCCGGCGTCGAGCCGTTCCTCCGGCTCCCAGTACGTCTCCTCCACCGGCTCCACCGGCGTCCGCGCCCCGTCCGCCGGGGACTCGTCCGCCCGGAGCCGCAGCACCCGACCGGGCAGCACCTCGCGCACCCCGCGCAGCAGCGTCTCCTCGCCCGGGAGGTACGCGAACGTGAGGAACGACCGTACGGCGGCCAGTTCCAGCCCCGTGCCGAGCGCGGGCCAGCGCCGCAGCGCGCGCAGCGAGGTGGACGCGGCCCAGCAGCCGTCGGCACGGGCGTAGAAGAGGGTGCGGGCGCCCACGTGGTCCCGGATCAGGACCAGTTCCGCGCCGTCGCGTACGGCGAGGGCGAACATGCCGTCCGCCGCACGGATCCCGGCCGTGCCGAGCCGGGCCCAGCAGCGCAGCAGCAGTTCGCCGTCGGGGCAGCCGGGCGGCGCGGGCGCGCCGGCGGCGGCCAGGGCGGCGAACAGCTCGGGCCGGTTGTGCAGGGTGACCTCGCCGACGGCGGTACGGCCGTACGCGGTGAACGGGCCGGTGGCGTGGCCCGGTTCCCTCTCGACCAGCGCGAGGCCGGGGGTATGCGGGCGTACGGTGGCGCCCATCGCGGCGAGGTGGTCGTCGGCGCGGCCGGGGGCGGGGGCGAGGCAGGCACAGAAGCGCGCCATGGCGGTTGTCCTCTCACGGGACGCGGGGGATGAGCAGGACCCACGGGATGCGCGGGACGCATGGGACGAACGGGTCAGCCGAAGTCGTCGTCGCCCCAGTCGCCACCGCCGTCGGAGTCCCAGGAGTCACCGGAGTCCCAGTCGTCGTCACCGCCCGCTCCGCTGCCCGCGTCGCTGCCGCTGCCGCTGCCGTCGTCGTCATCGCCGTACTGGTAGTCCCCTCCCCCGCCCGAACTCTGCGCCGCCGCCTGCTGCCGCAGTTCCTCCTCCTCTTCGGGCGTGAGGCTGACCGGCGGGTAGTGGGCAGCGGTGACGGCGAGGGTCGCCAGGCCCAGTGTGCCCAGGAGCACTCCCATGCGGGCGCCGTACGAGGTCCTGTTGAGCATGACCGACTCGCCCTGGCCCCAGACCGTACGGCCGTAGCCGATGTCGCGGCCGTAGGTCACGGTCCCGTCCGCGTGGCTGCGCTTGATGATCCGGTTGCCGAGCAGTTCGTCGGTACCGCCGGCGCCCCGGTTGTCGCGCCAGCGCACGCCGGCGGTGCCCGGCACGCGCGTGCGCCACTCCTCGCGTCCTTCGCCGTCCTCGTAGGTGCGGTGGACGCTGCCGTCGGCGAGCAGTTCGTCGCGGTAGGAAATCTCGCGTGGCCGGTTCATCGTGACGTGACCTTGTCCTCGGTTCGTCCGGCCGGTTCGTCGTCCGGCCAGGTCATGAAGCCCGCCGTGCGCAGGTCCCGGAGGCCGGGCCAGGTCCATGCGGAGGGGAGCGGTGTCCTGGGCCCGCGCACCAGGCGCAGGACCGTGCGCAGCAACCGGTCCGGGGGCACGGCCTCCACCTCGGCGGTCCGGCCCCGGGCGAGCCGGCCCCGCTCACGGGGGGTCAACGCGGCGGGCAGCCGGTCGTCGGCCCCGAGCTGTCGCCGGGGACCGCGCGGGGAGAACAGGTGCAGCGCCAGGGCGTGCCGGGGCGCGAGGCCGAGGGAGGAGACCCGGACGGCGGGGCCGCCGTCGCGCGCGGCGTCCTGACGGAGTTCGCCGCGTATGCGCGCGGCCAGCGCGAGGCCGGACGCGTCGGCGTCGTGCAGTACGTACACGGTGCCCGTGCCGGAGCCGGAGCCCTCGCCCGTGCCGGTGCCGGTGCCGGATCCAGAGCCCTCGCCCGCGCGGACGAGGCCCGCCACCAGCCGGGGGTCGAGCGGGAGATCGTCGGCGGCGAGCACCGGGCAGGCGGCCTCCAGGTGCACGTCGTTCGCGAGGAGCATCCGGGCCACGGCACGGTTCTGGCAGACGAGCAGCCGGGGCAGCCCGTAGTCGTAGAGGTCGGGTGCGGGCGCGGGCTGCCGGGGCGCGGACTGCCGGGGCGCGGGCGGGAGCGGGGGTACGGGTTCCGGTACGGGTACGGGCCCGAGCAGCCCCGGCACCTTCCCGTACCGCTCCTCGTACCGGCGCAGGGCGCGCGCGAAGCTCTCGTACCGTACGGGCGGGGCCGGCGAGAGCGGGACCCGGCGCGGGAGGGCCCCGAGCGGGCGCAGCACGCGGCACGCCTCGTAGTACAGCTGCCGGTCGGTGAACCGGATTCCGCCGGGCGCGGCCACCCGGACGACCGCCTTGGCGAGCGCGCGGTCGAGGAGCAGGTCCCCGACGGTCCGGGGGGTCCGGGCAGCCCCGACGCCGTGGAGCGCGCTCACCGGGCGGCCTCGCCGGGCCAGGTGAGGAAGCCGATCGACGCGGCCTTGCGGCGGTCGGGGTCGACGTCGGAGGCCACGTCGGCGTCGGCACCGGCACCGGTGTGTGCGGTGACGCGTTCCAAGACCTTGGTGACGACGGCCAGCAGCCTCGCGGGTGGCACGCCGACCAGCGGGGTGGACCAGCCCTTGGCCAGCCAGTCGACCTCGTCGCGGGTCAGCGAGGTGTCCGCGCGCAACTGCTCCACCACCTCGGCCTCGAGTTCCGGGCCTTGCAGCGGCAGCGCGTTCTCCGCCTTCATCACGGCCCGGGGCGGCAGGCCCGCGTCGACGACCCGTCGGCCGGGAAGCGCGTGCCGGGTCTGCCCGGCCAGCAGGCAGCCGGCCGGGTCGGCGTCGTGCAGGACGACAACGGGCAGCGAGTCGGGCACCTGCCGGACATCGGGGACGAGGACGACTCCGTACCGCTGGGGGATGCCGTTGGCGGCGAGGAAGACGGCGATGCTGGGGTCCTGGCAGAGCAGGGCGGCCCGTACGGCGTTCGGCTCCGCGGACCGGAACGCGGCGGCGTCCGTCCCCTCCACGACCCCGTCCGGGAGCGAGCCGTAGATGTGCTTCCACCGCCGCACGTCCTCGCTCCGGAAGCGTTCGCGCGGGAGGGCGGCCGTGGTGCGCCGTCCTGACCTCCACGTGGAGACGACGGTGATGACGACGGCTACCAGAAGGAAGGAACCGAAGAAGGCGAGTACGCCCGCGCCCCCGCCCATGTTGAGGCCGGCGACCAGCATGAGCAGCCCGACCGGCACCCCGCACCCGGCACACCCGGCGGCGGTCGCGGCGTCGCCGCCGCTCTTGCGCGCCTTCCGTGTCTTGCGCGTCACCGCGAACCACAGCTGGTCGACCGTGATCTTGATCTTCCCGTCGTCGCCGAGCTTCTGAACGAGACGGCGGATCCGGAGATCGTGCAGGCCGAGGGGGTGGGTCTTCGGCTCGAAGGCGTAGGCGCGCTTGCACTTGGAGCAGACCTGGCCGGTGCGTTCCTTGTAGAGCAGCGACTGGGAGCAGTGCGGGCATATCATCGCGGGCCCTCCAGCACGGAGGCGGCCGGTCGCGGCGCAGCGGCGAGGCGTTCCCGTACGAAACGGGGAACGAGCGCGCAGCCGACCCCCCGATCTCGACGGCGCCACCCGACACCACCCCGAGCACGGGCAACCGCCCGGTACCCGTCACGGACGACGCCGCCACCCCCGCCCGGCCCCGCCCACGGTCTCGCTCCCCGATCCCCCATCAACGCCCCCCTCGCGCTGCCGAACACGATCGCATCGTAAGCCCCGTCCCGGAACACCGGGGACGCGAAATACGACGCCCAGATGTGAACGAGCTGAACGTGCGGCGTACGGGGTGGAGTTGCGGGCCGGCCCGGCACGCCTCACGAGCCCCGAACCCGCCCCGACCCCCGACCCCGCGCGTGCCGCCCGGCGTCGGCCACACCACCAAGCCCCCCAGAACCGATAGCCCCCACTTCCGTAGCGCTGAACGCAACACCTGACGCAATAGTGCGCCACGCCTGGCCTGCTGACTCGCACCACGACAGGGAGACCCCGTCACGAACCACGCGGCGGCGCCGCCCTGGCTTACCGCGTTCAGGCCGAGCGCTTCGCCTGCGCGGTGAAGGCGACCCAGGCACGCCGCCCGAAGACCAGAACCGGCCCTGCCGGCACCTTACTGTCCCGCACGGGCACACCCCCGGGCAGGTCGTCGAACACCTCTATACAGTCGCCCCCCTGACCGCTGTAGCTGCTCCTGCGCCAGGTGGCGTTCTCCAGGTTTCTCATGTCTGCCGCTTCCTCTCCGTACCACACGTCGCTACAACTCCTGCCACACCTGGGCGATGAGGTTGACACTGCGGACAGGCTTATTTCCGGCCCAACGAAGCCGAGGACGCACGGTGGCAGTGGCTCCGCCACCACCGTCAGCCTTCCGCCGACACACCGACCCATACCGATACCGCCCGTCCGTGGTGTTCGTACACACCTGCCACCTCGCACAGCGCGGGCGGCACGTCGCACTGCTCCTACCCTGGCCGCGAACCGAGTTCGAACGCTGGGAACGGTCCGACCAACGGCTTCGACGGTGGTGGATCAAGGAAACATGGCTCACGGCCAGTGTCCGCGCGTGGGGACGGGCCGATGGGTGACACCAGCGACGACAGCGACACCGTCGTGCTGCGATGGAGCAAGCACCCACGCTGCGTCGCACTCGCCCGCCAGGAATTGCGTGCGCTGTTGCGTAAATGGGAACTGTCCACGCTGGAGGACGCCGCGACACTGGTCCTGTCGGAACTCCTGACCAACGCGGGCCGGCACGCGGCCATCCCGGGGCGGGAGATCGAAACCCGCTACCTCGCACGGAAACCCGGCGGGCTGCGCATCGAGGTCCATGACGCCTCAGAACGACATCCTGTCCAACGCACACCCGAGCCGGACGCATGCGAGGGACGAGGCCTCATTCTCGTCGCCGCACTCGCCGACACCTGGGGCATCAGCAACCGTACCGGCCCCGGCAAACTGGTCTGGGCCGAATGGAACTCACCGACCCCAGCGACCGCAGAAGAGTAGCCCAAAACAAAGAACGTCCCGACAGATGGTTCGGGCGGCGAACGCGGACAACACCTGACGCCGCGTCCACCGCCCCGACCCCAACAGCACGCGGTCGACCGCTTATCGCGCCCGATACACAGGACATGACGAGAATGCAAAGCCGGTCCGTGACGCACCGATGGGCATCAGGCGAGGGTGATTCCCCCCTCACCTGATCTCCATCTCGCCCTTCATAGTGAAATCCCCTCCCACGTCCACCAAAGGCAGGCAGCGCCGAAACTGGCCCGGTCACTGACACCCCTGCCCCTCAGGGCAGACTCTCAATGGGCAACTCTCCGAGAAGATTTAAAACTACCTTCTCCAATGCACCTTGACCAAGTCGCCTGAGAGCCAAAAGACGACTCTCAGGAACATCAATCAACGCACAAGAGCGTGCGTTCTTCCCCGATTCAAGAAACCAGAGGTAGCACCGAAACGACCTCTCCCCCACGGCTTCACGGCACCCGTTTTCAAGCATGGGCACGAAGATGTGCAGCCCGCGCCTATCCAAGCGCCCACTGTCGACCAAAGAATCCAACCGGGCATTCAAATGGACACTCTTTCGGTCATCGCGAATTTCGATGAGTTCCGCGTATGAAGCGACCATCACACCATAATCACCCGACGGAGCCTGGGCAGGCATACCCTACTCACCAGTCCAGACTGTTCCACAGGTCATCCATGGTCTGACCGCCACCTCCACCGCCATCAAAGTCATCAAACATGGTCAGGTCCCTTCGATAACG
The DNA here is from genome assembly GCF_052983195.1 of Streptomyces hebeiensis. Taxonomy (NCBI): domain Bacteria; kingdom Bacillati; phylum Actinomycetota; class Actinomycetes; order Kitasatosporales; family Streptomycetaceae; genus Streptomyces; species Streptomyces hebeiensis. Next base: position 5,091,601 of record NZ_CM129812.1, on the reverse strand, counting down.
CTCAACGGCAACTCGCGTATCCCACTGACCGCCCTGGAGCACGCCGTCCGCGAAGAGGAAATCCCGCGCAACGTCGCCCGCAACGTCCGCACCGGCACCCCACGGCCCCGACGCTTCGAACCCCTCACCGCCGACGAAGCCCGCCGACTCCTCACCACCACCGAGGACCACCGACTGTCCGCCCTGTTCACACTTGCTCTCCACACCGGGCTCCGCAAGGGCGAACTTCTGGGCCTGTACTGGCAAGACCTCGACCTTGATGCAGGCACCGCCGCCATCCGCCGCCCCTTCAGCGGACCAGCGCAGGCAGGCTGACCACGCTGCCCACCAAGACGCGGGCCTCCGAACGCCGCATCGCCCTCCCCACCCGCTGCCTCCACTCGCTCAAGCTTCACCAGCAGCAGCGCGAACGTGAGGGCGCAGGCACGACGTGGCAGCACAGCGGCACGTTTTCACCACTCCTCAGGGCGGACCGATCGACCCGACCAACCTCACCTGCACCTTCACCACGCTCCTCTGCAAGGCTGGCCTCCGCCGCATCCGCTTCCACGGTCTCAGGCACTCCACCGTCACGTTGCTCCTGGAACAGGACGTCGAACTCGTCGTCATCAAGGAGGTCCTCGGCCACGCCCACATCGGCGTCACCGCCACCGTCTACGCCCACGTCCGGCTCCGCCTCCAGCGTCAGGCCGTCGACACCCTCGGCACCGTGCTGGGCAGCCCGGAGAACACAGAGACGGCGCGATCCGACGGCGATGAACCGCCACCCTGCGCAGCCCGCGTCCGCTGACGTTGCCGTCAACTACTGCCGTCACCACCACACAGAAGCCTCGCCGATCCCGGCGGGCTTCGCGTATGCCATCACACGCTCAGTTGTGATCGAGACCGAACTGCTTCAACTCTGGCCACTGCTCCCAGAGACCCAATCAACTAGGTCCTCGAACTCTGTCCTCAACTGGTCGGCATGCACGTTGGACAAGTGCTTCTCGGAGGGAGAGGGGTCGACCTCGTAGTCGATAGTCGACACCTGAACCTCGCCTGAATTCCAGACCGTCAGGTAGAACCCCCTCCCCTCTTTCTCAACATAGATCCCGAAGGACTTCTTCTCCGTACGCACCGTGGCGTCGAACACCTGAAGCGTAAATCCTGCTCCTTCAAGCCAGGGACCCGACTCATTAATTCTCACCCTGAGCAGGCCGGGCAGAGATTCATTCATTTTCTGTCTACAGTCCTGAGGTTCTCGAATGAAGGCATTTCCGGCGGCGGAAGGCCACGCTTGGCATTGAGTTTTGAGTAAATCGGATGCTGCGGACCGGGTATCTGGGCCCACCCGGGTTCACCAGCAGGCTTCAGACAGGAACACGGCACATCGAACTCCGCGTAGATCGACCCTGGCGCAGCTTGCTTCCGGTAGGCATCAGAGTTAGCGGGATGCGCTACATACGTTGAAGTACCGCCACTTCCCGCTTGCACCTTTCCCGTGTCGCTCATCGCTTGATACTCGTCTTCCGACATCCATCGACCCACGGTGGTGGTGTTGCAATTGTGAACGAGTACCGGCGTAGCCCCCGCGAGCACATAGTACGTGGGGATGTCGGTGACGGTGAGGTTGTGGACTGTGGCGGATTGGGTCCAGCGGTTGAGTGCGGTGATCTGGACGCGGGTGCCGGCGCTGGTGCGGAGCCACTGGCCTGCGTGCAGGTCTGTGGCGTCGATCCACTCGTTGAGTTCCGGGACCCAGAAGGGGTGTTGGTCCGTGGCCGTGACCGAGGCCGTCTTGTCGCCCTTCTTGCCGTCCAGGTCGATGGTGACCCTGACAAGATTCTTGAGGCCCTTGCCGATGATCTCGGCGGTCACCGTCTTCGCGGCCGTCTTCCCGGTCCGGGGATCGGTCGCGAGCACCTTGTCACCGACCTTGACGTCGGCGATCTTCTTACGGCTGCCGTCGGCCAGCAGCACCTCGGTGGCGGGGAGGAAGCTGTTGGGAGTCGGACAGCTGGATTTCGTTGTGCCCGTACCGCCGCTCGATTTGGCAGTCTTGGCCGCGCCTCCCGCCTTTCCTGCGGACTTGGACACGGCCGCCTTGGCGCCCTTGGCGACCGCCTTCGCACCCTTGGCGACCGCCTTGGCCACCGGACCACCGACCAGGGAACTGACTCCCCCGATGGCCAGGCCCTTGCCTGCGGCGGCCGTGTAACCGCCCAGGCTGTGGTCTGCTTTGTCGTCGAGCGCGTTGCCCACGACTCCCGCCGCGGCCCCCGCGACAGCCCCGCAAGCCGCCCCCACCGCCACGGCACCGACTCCCGCGGTGGCCGCTCCCGCGCCGACCGCGACTGCGCCGCACGTGACGCCGACCACGACCTCGGTGACGACCGTGACGACGGTGACGTGCTTCTTGAACCAGCCCTTCGCCTTGCAGAACCAGTCGCACGGCGCGGGCTTGGTGATCGTGACCGTCTTGGTGACGGTGTACGTGACCGTCGTCGTGGTACCGCTGTAGGTGCTGGGGGGCGGGGCACTGGAGCCGCCACCGCCTCCGCCTCCACCGCCGCCCCCGCCGCCGCTTGCGGCCTGCTGGGACGCGACGGTGCTCGGGTTCGCCGTACCCGTACCGCAGATCTCGGCCGGGCACAGGCCCGTCGGGTCACTCGTGCTCACCGGACTGTTGTTGCTGTAGGCGTACCCGTTCATCTGCAACGGGTCGGCGATGTCGATGACCGGGTCGGCCGACAGGAAACGGCCCGCCGCCTGGTCGTACTCCCGGGCACCCAGATGCGTCAGGCCCGTCGCGGCGTCGTCGATACCGACACCCAGATAGCCCCGCTTGTTCGGCCAACTCGCCGGCTTCGGACCACGAGCCTCGCCGTACGGCTTGAACGCCCGCCGCGTCACCGTCTGCGCGCCACCCAGCCCCACCGTGGTGTTGGCCGTACCGAGATGATCGGCGATCAGGACGTTGAGCTGGTGACCCGTGCTCGCGCCGTTCGTGGTCGTACGCACCACGGTGGGGGCGCCGTCACGAACTCGCGGCAGCGCCGTCCTGGCTTACCGCGTTCAGCCCAAGCGCTTGGCCTGCGCGGTGAAGGCAGCCCAGGCACGCCGCCCGAAGACCAGAACCGGGCCCGCCGGCACCTTGCTGTCCCGCACGGGCACCCGCCCGGGCAGGTCGTCCGACACCTCTATGCAGTTGCCCTGGTCACCGCTGTAACTGCTCCTGCGCCAGTCCGCGCGGCTGAGACCTGTGTGGTGGTGGCCGGTGGAGTGAATCATGTCTGTTCCCCAATTCGGCGCTCGATCATGTCATGCGAAGGGCCTACGTCCAGGGCAGCCGCTCGCAACAGATCGAAGGTTCGGCGGTAGGCGATCCGGTCGGCATCCCGTTCGAGATAGACGCTACTCGCCAACCCTTCCGAATACACCACGTCCAGGTCGGCCTGCACAGGGAACTCGAAGATGACGAACGGACCGAGCATCCCGGCATGGGCACCGGCGCCGAACGGCAGTATTTGCAGCGTGATGTTGGGTTGCTCCGCCGCGTCCCTGAGACGTTTGAGCTGTCTGTTGAAGGCCGACGCACCGCCTACCTCACGGTGAAGAGCCGACTCGTCGACAATGACCCAGAGTTGCAAAGGCTCCTCCCTGTTCAGGGCGGCATTCTGCCGGGCGAGGCGTACCTCTACGAGGGCGTTCACCTCGTCGGTCTCGCGTTCGGGCTTCAGGGCCCGGATGACCGCGCGTGCGTAGTCGGGGGTCTGCAACAGACCGGGGATCAGGGTGGTCTCGAAGCTGAGGGCCGCTGAAGCGTCGGCTTCCAAACAGATGTAGTCGAGGTAGCGGGGAGTCAATACGTCGTTGTACGGCTGCCACCAGACTCGGCGTTTACCCTCCTTCGCCAGCACTTCGAGGGCATCACGCGTTGAGGGGTCCCGCACTTCGTAGAGGTCCAGAAGCCCGCCCACCTCATGCGCTCGTAACCCGCTCCGGCCTGCTTCGATGCGGCTCATCTTCGACGGGTGCCACTTCATTCGTGTGGCCACTTCATCAGCGGTGAGCTGCTGACGTTCGCGGATCCTGCGGAGCTGAGCGCCCAGCATTCGGCGACGCATGGTCGGAATCGCGGCCAACTGATGTACCTCCTGCGCAACCTGGCTGGCCACAGTATGGCGCCCCGCGGGGGGGCACAGCGCCTTGCAAGTGCACGTGCACTTGACGCCAGGCAGGTTGCACTTAGAGGTGTGATGCGGGCATCCTGGGCACCGTCATCGCCATGCGTACACAGGTGGTGACTATGGGTTCACCTGTGCGTCTGTCGAGACCAAACAGAAAGACCCCCGCAACCGCGTGAAGGGCGGTCCGGGGGCGTGGTCAACGCGCTTGCGAAGGAGCGTCAACAGTGGTTGATCGTATCGCCCGCCTCCTCAACTCACTGCGGACAGGCTTATTTCCGGCCCAACGAAGCCGAGGACGGACGGTGGCAGTGACTCCGCCACCACCGTCAGCCTTCCGCCGACACCCCGACCCATACCGACACCGCCCATCCGTGGTGTTCGTACACACCTGCCACCTCGCACAACGCGAGCGGCACGTCGCACTGCTCCTGCCCTGGCCACGAACCGAGTTCGAACGCTGGGAACGGTCCGACCAACGGCTTCGACGGTGGTGGCTCAAGGAAACATGGCTCACCGAAGGCAACTATGCGCGGAGGCGGGCCGGTGAGTAACACCAGCGCCGACAGCGACACCGTCGTGCTGCGGTGGACCAGGCACCCGCACTGCGTCGCACTCGCCCGCCAGGAATTGCGTGCGCTGTTGCGTAAATGGGAACTGTCCACGCTGGAGGACGCCGCGACCCTGGTCCTGTCTGAACTACTGACCAACGCAGGCCGACACGCGGGCATCCCGGGGCGGGAGATCGAAACCCGCTACCTCGCCCGGAAACCCGGCGGGCTGCGCATCGAGGTCCACGACACCTCAGAACGACAGCCCGTCCAGCGCACACCCGAGCCTGACGCATGCGAGGGACGAGGCCTCATTCTCGTCGCCGCACTCGCCGACACCTGGGGCATCAGCCACCGGACCGGTCCTGGAAAACTGGTCTGGGCCGAATGGAACTCCCCGACCCCACCGACCGGGAGCGAGTAGCCCAAAATCAAGGACGTCCCGACGGATAGTTCAGGTGGCGAACGCGGACAACACCTGACGCCGCGTCCGCCACCCCACCCGAAAAAGGGCTGCCCCACAGTTCCAGCGGAACCCCGACGCCTGCTATGGCCACCCGCCAGGCGCAGCATCTGAACGCACACCACGCAGAAGCGCCGCCAGGACGCGCCTAACAGTGCGTCATTTTACTGGCGCGATTCACGAGGCCACGCATCTAGCCCCGGGTCAGAGTACAGACACACCAGTGGCCGATCTGAGAAAATCGCCAACTCCAAAGCATCTTCGAACGTGGAACCCATACCCCAAACCCACCCGAGACCAGCGGCAACCACCCTCCCACTGGCCTCCACGAAGACACTTGAATAACTGAGCCATTCACCGATCGGAAAAAATGCCCACCCAGAGCAGCTTCGATTTCCAGCGCCAGGCCTCGCTGACCAGCCCCCGCCGAAATGGGGTCAAAATTGAAAGGCTCATCATTGCTGAAATTTGGGCCGCACTTAGCTATCTGCTCAATCACCAACCCTCCCAGCGAGGCAAGAATTTCTTCAGCTTTCGAATTCGGAACGTATCCTTCTTGCCGCAAAGATTCGAGCCAGGGGGCGGCGTTCACTCTCCTCTGGGAGTACCAGCCCGCATCCCGAAGAGCTTGAACCAGATCAGGGCGCAGCGAGTCAAAGCTGATCACGACGGCTAACCGACATCGAGGTTGTCCAGCAATCGCGCACACCGACCACACCGGCTTGAGTCTTCTAGCATACCGAGTTCACTTCGCTGCATCCGCAGCGAAGTGAACTCCTCCGTACAGTCGGCGAATTCTCGATCACTGCACTCAGTAACGATGCGGCCAATCTGGTTCAATGAAGTGATTCTCGCAACCTCAAGAACGGGCAGCATCCTCGCAAGAGACAAGGCGCTGGCAAGACTGCGCAGATCTACTTCACCTCCCTGGGAAGACATCGACCTGGACGGCAAGGCCTTTCCCACGATAGTAGCGACGCTGCCCACCTCATCCATCCAGGCGGGCAGCGTCGCACCTGATTCCATTCTGGTGGGCGATTCCTCTTATGCCCGCAACGGCGCTCTCCAATGCCTGTTCCAAGCATGTCAACTTCGAGGCGCGTCGATCAATATTCGGTTCGCCAGCCACCGCTCTCCAGGCTTGCTGGTAAGCCTCTTCAAACTCCAACACTGCTTCCGCGATATCCGCGCGCCGATCGAAGGAAAGTCCGACCGCGCCCTGCATCCCCATGCTCAACTGCGCCCTGACCGAGATCAGATCGCCGATATGCCGAACATGCGCGACGCCAACCTTCCGGCTCAACAGGATTTCAGCCAATACGGCATTATGATGTTCAGTCTGCCAGGTCACAGCGATCCTCACTTTAGAGTTCTCCGAAGAGCGATCATTCCGCGCGTCCCAGCTGGTATGTCCACCCCAACCCTCAGCAGCACGCGGCGGGTGGCTTTCGGCACTCGGCACACCACCACGACGGCCCCTTGCCATACTCCGACCGCTCAACAGCACCACACTCGAGTGGACGGCATTCCTCAGAACACACAATCAGCCCTTTGAGAAGTAAACCTCAGGCATTCAGACCCTGCGGGTTTCTCAGCAATCACCCCTCGCAAGAAGTCGAGGAATCACGCCCTGGCGAGCGAACGACTTCCAGGATCCCTTTGAGCGAGAACACTACTCCATTTCGCAAGAAAATCCGAGAGAACTTTTTCACCTAGCTCTGGATACAAATGGGCCGGCAACCCTTCTTGCGGATATACCATCCGAGTCATTCCGTCCGGGTAGCCTAGATCCGCCCAGATCGAGTCGAGGATCTCGAATTTCTCCACTGGGTCGCAAATTCCATTCGCCACGACAAGCGTGAAATAATACTGCCAGACTTCGCCCGAGTCTTCGCGCTCATACCTGGATATCTCAAGCGCAAGATCTCGAACTTGATCCACCTCGTCCGAAAGAAGCGAAGCCATCTCCAACTCCTCCGGAACGAGAGGCACCCCGTCACGGACCAACCCATCAATCACTTTACACAGAAGCGATGCATCAATAAGCCCATTGCGATAACCGTACGCCAATTCTCCGGGATAGGGGAATCCAGGATCCAGGAAGATTTCTACCTCGAACCTGGGCCAAACCTCACGCATGCAATACCACCTCAACTCACCGACGAGGCTCGAATGCCTCATGCACAAGAACACCTCGTGGATCCACGATCCAGTGAAATATTCCCATCCCGGGACTGCATCCCACAGGGCAACGTTGCCCCTGGGCAGAAAGGCCTACCGTTCACCCGCTTCGTCATATTGATCCGAAACTCAAAGGGTTCTATTCGAGGGTGTAGCGGACGTGTGGGCCGCCAAAGTAGCCGCGGACGACGTGTGGCTGGCTTTGGCGGCGGTGGAAGAACCTGCGGGTTTCGGCGGCGAGCTGGGCTTGGTCGCGGGCCCGGCTGTGCATGGGAAGGCTCCGTTTGAGGTCGGCGTTGACAAGCTCGTCGGGGTTCAGCTCGGGCGAGTAGGGGCAGGAAGTGCAGCTCGATCCGGCCGGGGTGATCAGCGAGCCAGGCGCGGACCTTGCGGGAGCGGTGCGCGGACTGGCCGTCCAGGACGAGATGGACCTTGTGGGTGAAGTGGCCCGCGAGGCGATCCAGGAAGCGGCACATCACGTCGGCGTCGAAGGTCTCGGCGAACACCATGAAGTGCATCCGGCCCTTTGTGCTGATCGCGGACATCGCGTTGACCGAGAACCGGTTGCCCGTACGGCGCACGACGGGCGTGCACCCCTTGGCGCCCCAGGTGCGGCCGGTGACCTGGTCGGAGCGGATGCCGACCAGGTCGGCGAAGAGCACCTCGCCGCGCTCCGCCTTCGCCCGCGAGCGGATCGCGGGCCAGGTCTCCTCCCGCCAGACGCGGACCGCTTCCGCGTCCTGCTCCACGGCCCGCTTGTCCGGACGCTGGAAGGACAGGCCCCACCGGCGCAGGTACTCACCCACGCCCTGTTCGGTCAGCCGCACCCGGCACAGCTTCGCGATCAGATCCCCCACCCCGGCGCGCGTCCACAGCTGCCCGGCCAGCCCCAGGTCGCAGGGACGGTGATCCAGTACAGCCTGCCGGACCGCCCGCTGCTCGACCGCACCGAGAACCTGGTGTTCGCCGACCTGCCGCCCGCGTGGCCGGGCCACAAGCGCGTCGCGCCCGCCGGCCAGCTACTTCGCCCACCAGTTGTCCACCGCTTTGAGCGAAACCTGGAACACCGCCGCGACATCCTCGCGGGTCCGGCCCGCCACCAACGCGGCCACCGCCCGCAGCCGAAGAGCCTCCTGCGCCGACGGCGACAACTGCCGTGCATCCCCCACAGTTCACTCACAACAGGAATCAACGACCCAGAACAGCTACCGTTTCGGATCAATAAATTCGAAGACCCGCGAAAACACTCACGAACGAAACGATTTACCCAATAATTAATCACACCCCCTTCTGCAAAAATGAAACAGCATCACCCCACTCCCAAAAGACCCGGGACTCAGCCTCTTCTCGTTCGAGAAGGCTGATCAGAGTGGCGACGTCGGAGCCAATTGGAACGTCGATTGCAACATGCCTATCACCACTCCATTCACTCAACAGATCCAGCCTCGAAACCTCGGCTTCAATACCACTCGCCACATTCGAAGAGTCCGCTGTCGGCATCAATAGAACACGCAACGCTCTTCGTCCCGACTTGCGAACTAGCCGGGCAACCATAACACCATCAGGAGAAAGAGAGACGATATCACCAAGAGACATGCCGTAGACGCGAAAAGGAATGCAGCATACTTCAAATGAACCGTCTTCGAGTTGCTGAAGCCAAAGCTGTTCCACCTCCCCATCCAGACCGAACGGCGTCAGGTCAACCCGAGCAATGTAGTTACTTTTGCCGCGATGAACCGGGTTATCGTGGACGATGAATTTCATGTTTGCGCTCCAGGGAACGACTGGACGAGGGGTGCTGCGGATTCAAGCAGTCTAGGTGGTCCAGCGAGTCGGGTAGCATCCCTACCAGCCAGTTGGCCTGTGTTGACTCGAAGAAATGCCAGTCAACACAGGCCAGCTCTCACCAATCCTTTGTTCTACGGTGGCGTCATCCGCGAAGGCCACCACGGTGGCGGCCACGCGCCAGTGTAACTGGGGGGCGGATTCAACGGAGCCACTCGATCTCTCTTCGAGCTATTACAGAATGTGCAAGCGGGCGTGGTATTTGCATCAGTCAGATCACCACCACCTATCCTCGGCTCAACGTGATCAATCGCCGTTGCCTGATTGGTCCGACAGTACGAGCATAAGGGCGTTATCGTTCCCGGAGCTGCATTCCTTCCGACATCATAATCTCTGAGAAGATGCGCCGGAATCCTTTTCCCAGCCCCAACGCCGCCGCTCGAACCGGCAGGGATGTCATAGATCGGTGCACCGTTTGGTCCGCAGCCAATCGGAGAATTGACGTTATGTACGAGGACCGGCGTCTCGCCTGCCAGCACATAGTACGTGGGGATGTCGGCGACGGTGAGGTTGTGGACCATGGCGGACTGGGTCCAGCGGTTGAGTGCGGTGATCTGGACGCGGGTGCCGGCGCTGGTGCGGAGCCACTTGCCCGCGCGGAGGTCTGTCGCGTCGATCCACTCGTTGAGTTCCGGGACCCAGAAGGGGTGTTGGTCGGTGGCCGTGACGGAGGCGGTCTTGTCGCCCTTCTTGCCGTCCAGGTCGATGGTGACCCTGACAAGGTTCTTGAGGCCCTTGCCGATGATCTCGGCGGTCACCGTCTTCGCAGCCGTCTTCCCTGTCCGGGGGTCGGTCGCGAGCACCTTGTCGCCGACCTTGACGTCAGCGATCTTCTTGCGTGTGCCGTCGGCCAGCAGCACGTTGGTGGAGGGGAGGAAGCTGTTGGACGGGGGGATGGGACAGCTGGTGGTCGTACCACCCGCGCCTCCAGATGACTTAGCGGTTTTCGCACCGCCGCCCGCCTTGCTCGCCCCTTTGGACACGGCCGCCTTGGCGCCCTTGGCAACCGCCTTCGCACCCTTGGCAACCGCCTTGGCCACCGGACCACCGACCAGGGAGCTGACGCCGCCGATGGCCAGGCCCTTGCCCGCGGCAGCCGTGTAACCGCCCAGGCTGTGGTCGGCCTTGTCATCGAGCGCGTTGCCCACGACTCCGCCAGCGGCTCCGGCAACGGCACCACAAGCGGATCCGACCGCCACGGCGCCGACTCCCGCGGTGGCCGCACCGGCCCCGACTGCGACGGCGCCGCACCCGACACTGACGACGACCTCGGTGAAGACAGTGACGACAGTGGAGTGGTTCTTCAGCCAGCCCTTGGCCTCGCACCACCAGTCGCACGGCGCAGGTTTGGTGACCGTGACCGTCTTGGTGATCGTGTAGGTGACCGTGGTCGTCCCCGTGTACGTGGACGAGGCGCCCGAACTCCCGCCACCGCCACCGCCGCCGCCCCCGCCGCCGCTTGCGGCCTGCTGGGACGCGACGGTGCTCGGGTTCGCCGTACCCGTACCGCAGATCTCGGCCGGGCACAGACCCGTCGGGTCACTCGTGCTCACCGGACTGTTGTTGCTGTACGCGTACCCGTTCATCTGCAGCGGGTCGGCGATGTCGATGACCGGGTCGGCCGACAGGAAACGGCCCGCCGCCTGGTCGTACTCCCGGGCACCCAGATGCGTCAGACCCGTCGCGGCGTCATCGATGCCAACACCCAGGTAGCCCCGCTTGTTCGGCCAACTCGCCGGCTTCGGACCACGAGCCTCGCCGTACGGCTTGAACGCCCGACGCGTCACCATCTGCGCGCCACCCAGCCCCACCGTGGAGTCGGCCGTACCGAGATGATCCGCGATCAGGACATTGAGCTGATGCCCCGTACTCGCACCATTCGTGGTCGTACGCACCACGGTGGGGGCACCGTCATGGCCGTAGGCGCGGGACGCCCGGGTGATCTTGCCTACGGAGTCGGTGGTCAGTTCCGTCTCGCCCAGGTACAGGGTGGAGCCGGTCGGTGAGTTCTCCAGGATGCGGTTGCCGTCGGCGTCGTAGACGTACCGCGTCGTGACACCGTCGTCCGTGATGGTGTCGAGCTTGTTCTCCGTGGTCCAGTCGAGCGTCTGCGTGGTGGCGGGCAGGTCGCGGACGGTGGCGTTGCCCACCACGTCGTTGGTGTAGACGCTGCCCTTCCCGGCCGGGGTGGAGGAGACCGTGCTCAGGACGTGCGGCTGGACCGTGACCGGCTCGATGACGCCGTTTCCGGTCTCCCGGCGGCCGTACCCGTAGGTGTAGGTGACGTTCTTGGCCGGGTCCGCGGTGTCGTGTTCCGTGAGGGAGGCCCGGTTGCCGATCCAGTCGAAGGTGAAGGACTGGCGGTAGGCGGTGGCGCCGGTGGACACCGTGGCCGTGGCCGGGGCCGCCGCCGTCAGCGAGTCGGCCAGGGCCGTGTCGGGCGCGGTCGTGTCCGTGGCGACATCGGCCGCGTCGGCGACCGGCCCGCCGGAGGGCTTGCCGTCGGCCCGGTAGCCCCAGTTCGTACCGCCCGACGAGCGGCAGCCGGTGCCCGAGGTTCCCGGGGCGATGTTCGACGTCCAGGCGTGGACCAGTTCCCCCAGCGCGTCGTACGTGTAGCACTGGTTGTCCCAGGTGGAGCCGGTGGCGTCGGTGAGCTTGCGGGCGTTGGAGGTGATGGTGCCCGAGGTGTCGTAGGAGTAGTAGCTGTCGGAGATCCGGTGGCTGCCCGCCGTCTCCCGGTCGGCGACCGTGCGCTGGAGCCGGCCCGAGTGCTGGTCGACGAAGTTGGTGGTCCATACCCGCGCCGGCTGCGCCCCGCTGACGGTGCGCAGGGGTTCGCCGTACGGGGAGTACGTGACGCCGGAGGTGTACCAGTCGATGCCGGAGGTCGACTCCGCCAGGCCGTCCTCGTCATAACGCGTGACGACCTTCTCGGCCGCGAGGCCGCCCTTGGCGGGCAGCGTGACCGACAGCGGCTTGCCCGTCGGTGTGTACGCGTAGGAGTAGGCGTACGTGCCGGACAGGCCGGTGGTCATGGCATTGGCGGGGACGACGGTCTCGCGGCCGGTGACCCGGTAATCGGTGTCGTAGCCGGTGATCCGGTTGATGTAGTCGCCGGACGCGTCGTGGCGGATCGACGCGACGGGCTGCCCGACCGCTCCGGGCAGGCTGTCGTACGTGAACTCCTTGACCGGCGCCGCGGTGGCCGAGCCCTCCCGGACCGCGGTGGGGCGGTCCAGTTGGTCGTAGTCGGTGTACAGGCTCTTGCCGCGCCCGTCGGTGGTCCGCGTCCTGCGGTCGGCGTCGTCGTACGCCGAGGAGGACTCGCCCGTGTCGGGATCGGTGGAGCTCGTCAGCCGGCCGCGGACGTCGTAGGCATAGGTCCAGGTGTTGCCGGCCGGGTCGGTGACCTCGGTGCGGTTGCCCCGCGCGTCGTAGCGGTAGTTCGTCGTCCGGAAGGACGTGGTGCCCCCGGCCTCGGTGTAGTGCCGGATCGAGGTGACCCGGCCCAGCGCGTCGGTGAAGCTCTTGGTGGACGGGGCGGTCGTGCCGGGCGGGTCGACGTAGACGGAGGTGTCGGTGTACCAGGTGTACGTGGCGTACTGGTAGTCGGCGCCGTGGTAGACCGATGAGCGGACCACGCGCTCCAGGCCGTCGTACCGCGTCTTCGTCTTGCTCGGCACCAGCGATTCCGACCTGCGGGCGAAGAGTGTGGTCTCCGGCTCGCCCTTGGCGAGATAGCCGCTGGTCTGCTCCCACACCAGGCCGTGGTCGTCGTATTTGGTGTCGGTGATGATCCGGCCCGCGCCATGGGCCTCGCTCTGCGTCTGCACCTGGCGCGCCAGGCCGTCGTAGAGGGTGACCGCCCGGTCGTAACCGCCGTCGTCCTGGAGCGTCCTGACGGTGACGGCGGCGGGTCTGGTCTCGTCGCCCGTGGCGGCGGCCGGCTGGTAGGAGATCTCGGTGTCGGGGGACTTCCCGCCGGACGAACGGGACGGCGACCAGCCCTTGACCAGGCGTCCGAGCGCGTCGTACTCGGTGCGGGTGACCCGGCCGTTGGTGTCGGTCGAGGTCAGCGGCAGGGCCCGGCCGGGGTCGTACGTGGTGGTGGCGGTGTGGCCCTTGGGGTTGACGGTCTTGACGGACGTGACCGGGCCGCCGCCGTCACCGGGGGTGTAGACGGTCTCGGTGGTGCCGGTCAGCGGCGCGGTGACCTTCCGGACCCGGCCCAGCGGGTCGTACGTCGTGGTGGTCACCACCGAGTGGGCGGTGCCCGCGCCGTTGATCTCCGCGACCGAGGTCTCCAGGCCCTTGGTCGGGGCTGCGCCCCAGTCCTGGTTGTCGTACGACGTACGCGTCGAGGTCAGCAGCTGGGTCTTCGCGTCGGCGGTGTCGAAGCCGGAGCAGGGCGTCGCGGTGGAACGCGTCTCCTTCGCCCTGCCGATGATCCAGTCGGCGGTGTTGTGCACGTACGCGGTCCGCATGCAGACCTGGTCGCTGAGGGTTTCGCCGGTGCCGTTGGGTTTGACCACCGACATCTGGAGCTGCGTGGGCAGGCCGTAGGTGTCGTCCACCGTCGTCTCGGTGCGGATCGCCTGCCAGCCGGTGTCGACGGTCTGGATCGCGTCGGCGCGCGCCACCCAGGTGCGGTGGGCGAGCAGCGGGTCGAGGGCGGTGCCGTCCTCGGCCTGGCGGGCGCGGGAGGCGGTCTGCTTCGACGTGGGGAAGGTCAGGGCCCGCTTGAGGAGCTTGCCCTCGGAGTGCTCGTACGTGAGGGTCTCGGCCGCCATGCCCGCGAACTGCGGTGCGTCGTCGGCCAGGAGCTCCACCGCGTTCTTGGAGTCCTTGACCGCGCCGCCCGTGCCCTGGAAGAAGCGGGTGACGGTGTACGACTGCGCTTCCGGATCGCCCTGCTGGGAGGAGGTCTTGCTGCCCTTGGTGATGGCGACCTGCCGGTAGCCGCGCCACACGCTGTGGGTGCGCAGCGAGGGACGCGCGAACTCGTCGTCGGACTTGGCCCAGGCGGGGGAGGAGTAGGTGTACGCGGTCACGACCGGCTTGCTGTGAGCGGTGACCTTGTCGGTCTCGACGACCGAGGCGACGACGTACTTGTTGAACCACGCCTTGGCCGGGGTCCTCTCCTCTCCGTCCGGGGACCAGCGCACCGGGTAGCAGGTGCCGTTGGACTTCCCCTTGTCGGAGGCGGGCTCGGTGGCGCAGCCGCCGGTGTACTCGACCTCGATGTCGCCGCCGTTCTCGGTGGCGACGGTGCCGATGCGCGGGCGGGTGAAGCCGGGGCGCTGGTCGGCGGGGCCGGACGGGACGAGGTTGGGGAGCTGCCGGTCCCGCAGCCGCGCTCGCAGCGGGGACGAGGAGCCCACGGTGTACTGGGCGAAGCTGACACCGTCCTTCGACTGGAGGGTGCCCGTGGTGTCGCCGGGGGCGAAGCCCCTGCGGGTGATGGAGTTGAGCCAGAGGCCGGGTGAGGTGTCGTACCAGTCGGCGGGGAAGGACTGGTGGAGGGTGTAGGTGTCGACCTTGCCCAGCCCGGTCCGGCCGGCGCGGGCGGCCTTCGTCGTCACCGTGTCCAGGCGCAGTTGGGTCCAGAAGGACGGGAAGGGCGGGCACAGCTTGGAGGTGGACTTGCAGTTGAGATTGCCGGGGGTGTCCCACCAGGGCCGGTACGCGCCCGGGTCGTCGGTCTTGGCGAAGTTCGCCGGGTCGCAGGCCGTGCCCTGCTTGAGGCAGCGCTGCGCGACACCGAACTCGACGGTGGCCGACGGAGTGGTCAGGTCGGAAGTGCGCATCCCGTACTCGATGGAGACGGGGTGGGCGGCCCGGTCGTAGCGCTCCGGCGACTTGAACTTCTTGTTGACGGCGTAGTGGTTGGTCTCCTGCTTCCAGTTGACGACCATCGCGTTGCCGTGGACGTCGACGACCTTGTCCATGCCCCATCGCCACGCCTGCTGCTTGCCGGCGCCGCAGCGGGAGTCGGCGAAGGAGGTGGCGTGGCAGGGCTCGCCCGGGTGGTTGCCGTACACGGGCACGGTCGAGACCGACGCGGTGTCGGCGTGGCCGCCGCCGACGGCGTTCAGGCCGTAGAAGTAGCGCGTGCCGTCGGGGGTGGTGACCACCCAGTGTTCGCCGTCGTTGTCGGCGTTGTCGGCGCCGGTCTTCAGCTCGACGCGGGTGCCGTCGTCGTTCTGCGGACGGTAGGTGTTGGTGTCGCCCACGCGGACCAGCTCGGCGGTCCGGCCGTTGAGGGACATCACCGCGTTGTACGAGACCCAGCACAGGTCGGACGTCTTGTTCTTCTTCGCGGTGTTGTTGGGCGTACCGGCGTCGAGGGTCTTGGTGTCGTCCTTGCACGCGCGGTAGCGGCGCTCGATGTGGCCGGGCTCGTAGCGCCATCCCTCGCCGATCCAGGACGCCTGCGGAGAGGAGACGGCGGTCCTGCCGTCCACCTCCTGCGAGTCGTACTCGAACGAGACGTTGGGGGACGGGCCGGCCGGTGCCGGGGGGACGGTCAGCGGATACGACCAGGAGAAGGAACCGGACGAGCCACCGGCCGCCCAGGTCCCGCTGGACGCCAGGGGCGTCGCCTTGAACGAACCACCGGCTCCGGCGCCCGAGTCGGTGAGGCCCAGGACGGCGGTGCCGCCGGCGGCAGCGGTCCCGGCCGTCGCCTTCGCCGATGCCGGGCCCTTCGCTGATTCCGGGTCCTTCGCCGTCGGTGTGCTGTTCGTCGTCGGTGTGTTCTTCGCTGTCGGTGTGCTGTTCGTCGTCGCTCGCGCTGTGGCCGTGTCCGTGTCGCTCGCGGCCGTGTCCACCGTGGCGGTGACGGTCCCGCGGTCGGTGTCGTTGACCGTCTCCAGTTCCTCGTACTCCTGGCACTCCTCGGCATCGGGCGTGGTCAGGGAGCAGGCGGGGAACTGGACGAAGCGTAAGCGGGAGGTCCAGTCGGCGCCGTAGAGGTTCTTGAACGTCTCGTAGTCGAACCGCACCGACACCGGCACGGCTCCGGCGGCCGGGGCCCGCACGGTGACCATCGCGCCGTCCAGGCCGCGCGCCGCCGTCTCCGTACGGCCCGCGACGGAGACCTGCCAGGTTCCGGTGGGTGCCGGCTGCCCCTGTGCCTGGCCCAGGCTGACGGGCAGATCTTCCACGGGAGTCGCCGCCGTGGCCACGGCGGAACCGGCGCGGGCGGACCCGTCGCGGACGGCTCCGGCCGCCGCGGCGGAACCGAAGGTGATCGTGCCGGTGTCGGCGGGCGGGGTGGTGGTCGTGCCCGGCGGGGCCTGCTCCAGGTCTTCCGGTGTCTCGGTCTTGAGGCTGTCGAGACTCCTGTTGGCGACCTTGCCCGGCACCGGCTCGTCCTGCGCCAGTTCCTCCAGGGCCAGTTCCTCGCGCCCGGACTTGCCGGGGTCGGGCGGGATGGCGAATGCCTGCGAAGGCAGCAGGGTCACCAGCAGCGCGAGGCTCAGCGTGGGCACCACGACACGGCGCACACGGCGTCGGCGACGGCGAGTTTCGGACAGACGAGACACGCCAGGATCCCCCCGGACCACTCGGCGCGGCACCGGGATGGGGCCACACAGGACGACGTCGTGCAGAACGCGCCGATTCTGTGGGGGAGTTGTGACCGAATACTAGAGAGACTGTGACCAAGTGATAATGATCACACCGCGTATCGGATCAATCACAGTTCGATTCGGAGAATTGCCACCCAGTCGCACGGAAGAGCTCACACTCCCGCCTTCGCGAGTAATCACATCTATCGCTTGATCACGCACACTCCCCCACCGAATCACCTTCCACCCAGTCGAGTTGGTCCACCTTTCCACCGCTTCGCGCAAAGTGATGAAGTCACATGAACGAGGCAGGAGGCCGCCAGGGACACGCGGGCCGCAGTACGCGCCGGGGATCTTCGGAACTCTCGGAGGGTGACGACCGCTCACTCATGGGTCATGATCTGCTCGCTCGTCCGGCGCGCTCAGGTGTGCGGACGGCTTCGTATCTCCGGTCGGCGGTCCGCCGTGCGCCGGGGCCGAGGGGGAGAGGTCTCACTCATGTCGCAAGGCCGATACCGCCTGCCGGGCCGGCGTGCCGTCGCCGTGGCGTGTGCCACCGCCGTCGCCGCGACGGGACTGACCTTCGTGGGGTTCCGGCTCGCCGAGCCGGAACCGGGCGCAGCGCCGGCCCCTCGGTCCAGTACCTCGGCGGTGAGCGAGAGCGAGGCGATCAGCCGGGCCGCGAAGACCGGCGAGCCGGTGGAGGTGGCCGCGCTGCGTACGTCCGACTCCACCACCTGGGCCCGTCCCGACGGCCTGATGTCCCGGGAGATCCACTCCACGCCGGTCCGCGCGAAGGTCGGCGGCGCCTGGAAGCCCATAGACAGGTCGCTGCACCGTACGAGCCGGGGCTGGGAGCCGAAAGCGACCAACACCCGTGTCGTGTTCTCCCCCGGTTCGGCGGACGACCGACAGGGCGGCGAGGCCGAAAACGAGGAGGAGCGCGCATCGCGCACGGCGCCGCGCCGGGTCTCGTTACTCGGGGGCGCGGCATCGCGGCTGGAAGCCGAGGCGACGAAAGCGACCACGAAAACAGGGACGGCAACGGCAACCGCGGCAACGAAAACGGCCGACGACGTCTCGAACCCGCTGGTGACCCTGTACTCCGACGGTCACGCGATCCAGCTCACCTGGCCCGGCCCCGTCCCGGCGCCGATCATCGACGCCAACCGGGCGCTGTACCCCGAGATTCTCCCCGGCGCCGATCTGGTGCTCACCGCGGACGACGAAGGATTCGCCCAGCTCCTCGTGGTGAAGAACCGTGCCGCGGCCGCCGACCCCCGTGTCGCCCGGCTCTCGTACGGACTGACCTCGCCCACCCTCACCTTCCGGCTCGACCCGGTGTCCGACATCGTCAGCGCGGAGGATCCCTACGGCGACGAGGTCGCGATGTCGCCGTCCCCGGTGATGTGGGACAACGCCGGCGCCCCGGCCGTCACCGACGGCGGAGTGGGAGCGACCGCGCAGCCGACCGCCCCCGAGGCCGTCCCCTCCGACCCCGCGCCCCCAGGCGAGACGCCCTCCGCGCCCGCCGACGTGGAGGACGCGCCCGAGGCGGACGAGCAGGACGATCCGTACGACGAGGCCCTGCCGTCCGCGAGCGACGAGGCCGTCCCGGCCGAACCGGAATCGCCCCCACCCCCGGCCCCCGCGGAGCCGACCCCCGCGCCCTCACAGCCCGGGGACGCCGCCACTCTTTCGCTGCCGGGGCTCGACGGCCCGTCGCCCGACTCCCACGGCGCGCTGGTGGAGGCCGACCTCTCCGGGACGAACTGGGTCATCACTCCGGACCCCGATCTCCTGTCCGATCCCTCCACGGTCTTCCCGGTGTTCATCGACCCTTCGGTCAAGAAACACACCCAGAACTGGACGACCGTCTACAACCGCTACCCGAAGGCAACCTTCTACAACGGCAAGGGCTTCAACAAGGGTGGCACCCACGAGGCTCGGGTCGGCTTCGAATCCGACACCTGGGGCACCTCACGTTCCTTCTTCAACATCGACTTCGACAAGTCCCTCAAGGGCACGGTCATCACCAAGGCCACGCTGCGCGTCCTGGAGACGTACTCCTGGTCGTGCAGCGAACGCGCCATGAGTGTGCACCTCACCGGAGACATCAACTCCAAGACCAACTGGAACAACGCCCCCAAGCTCAACAACGGCAACAAGATCGCGACGAAGAGCTTCGCGCACGGCTACAAGTCCGGCTGCCGGGACGCGTACGAGACCTTCGACGTCCGCAAGTCCGCGCAGAAGGCCGCGGACAAGGGCTGGGACTCCATCACCTTCGGCATGCGCGCGGCGACCGAAAGCTCCCAGTACGCCTGGAAGAAGTTCGCCGCCAACGGTGAGAACGCGCCCGTTCTCACCCTCGTCTACAACCGCCGCCCCGGCGCCCCGACCTCCCTCGACCTCGGGCCCGACGCCAAGTGCACCACCACACAGCCGTACGTCCGGATGGGGGCCGGCGAGGTCACCTTCACCGCCTCGGCCACCGACAAGGACAAGAACCTCGACCACCTGGACTTCGACCTCTGGCCGACCGGAAAGTGGGAGACGACCGGCGACCTGCTCAAGGCCACCGGGAAGGTCTCCGTGGGCGGTGACACCGACAGCGCCCGCCGCACCACTCCCGGCTTCTCCACCGGCAAACTGACCAACAACACGGTCTACTCCTGGCGCGTGCGAGCCGTCGACGACGCCGGTGCCACCTCCCCCTACTCCCCCAAGAACACACCCTGCCGGTTCGTCCTGGACACCGCCGCGCCCAAGCCGCCCAAGGTCTCCTCCACCGACTTCCCCAACGCCGACGGCAGCGAGAACGGCTTCAGCACCCAGCCCGAGGACGCGGTCTGGAGCGTCAAGAAGTTCGGCACGCCCGGCTCCTTCACCGTGCGCGCGCTGAACGCCGACGTGGTGCGGTACGAGTACGGCTTCAACTCCGCGAACTACCCGTTCTCCCTGTCCCGTACCGCCGGCACGCCCACCACGGCCGGCGCGACGATCCCGAACGCCAAACCCCCGACGGCGGGCCCCAACGTGCTGTACGTACGGACCGTCGACGGCGCCGGCAACGTCTCCGACCCGACCAAGTACTTCTTCTACGTCACACCACGCGACCAGGCGGACAGTCCCGGCGACTTCACCGGCGACAGGCTGCCCGACCTCCTGACCGTCACCGAGGGCGGCGGGCTCGCCGTCTATCCCTCGCAGGCGACCAACGACCTCGCCAAGGGCAGCGGTGACCTGGACTACTCCATGTCCGGCGCCTACCGCGACAACCCGGACAAGGATCCCAACGGGGATGATCTCCCGAGCTTCGCCGCCTCGCCCCCGGGGCACTTCGACGGCGCCCTGATCACCCACAACGGGGACATCTACGGCGGCGACGGCCTCCAGGACCTGGTCGCCCGCGTCGGCGGGAAGCTGTGGGTCTACCCGGGCGACGGCTACGGCGCCGTGAACATCGACCGGCGCCGCGAGATCCTGCTCCCGGACGGGGCACCCGACCCCGGTACGTTCACCCAGATCGTCTCCGCCGGCGACGCCACGGGGGACGGGCAGGCCGACTTCTTCGTCACCGTCGGCGACGCGCTGTGGGTTCTCACCGGCTACAACGGCGCGACGGTCGACCGGGCCACGCGGCTGTCGGCCGCCTCATGGGCGAACCGCGACGTCGTGACCGTCCAGGACATCACCGGCGACGGTGTCACCGACCTGCTCTACCGGACCGACGAGACGGGACGCCTGCTGTTGCGCGGCGGGATCAAGGCGGCGTCCGGCGGAGTCGACTTCGCGTCCCTCGCCACCGCCGGGGGCTCGGCGGACGGGGGCGACACCCAGTACGGGGCGTCCGGCTGGTCCAGCGGCGCCGTCCCGTTCATCCTGGGCACTCCCGACGCCAACGGCGACTCCGTCCCCGACCTGTGGGCCGTCCAGGCGGGCGGCTCCGTACGCTTCCACGCCGGAAGCCGGACCGCGCTCTCCGGCAACGGCACGGAGGTCGTCGGGGCGGCCACCTGGTGGAAGACCCGCCAGGCGGTCGGCTGACCGGGCGGAAGGTCGGGCCGGCCGCCGCCCGGGTCCGCCCCCGTCCCGCGCCGGCCGGCCCCCGTCCGGGTCAGTTCCCGGCGCGGCGGCCGGCCCCCGCGTGGGTCGCGTCCGCGCCCCAGCTCGCCAGCAGGCGCAGGCTCTCCTGCGACGCCGAGCCGGGCTCCGCGTGGTACACGATCAGGGACTGCTCCGGGTCGTCGGGGAGCGTGAACGTCTCGAAGGAGAGGCTCAGCTCCCCCACCAGCGGGTTCCGCAGCCGCTTGACGCCGTGCCCCTTCTCCTTGACGTCGTGCGTGGCCCACAGCTGACGGAACTCCTCGCTCTTCACGGAGAGCTCGCCGACCAACGCGGACAGTTGCGGATCCTCGGGGTGGCGCCCGGCGTCCATCCGCAAGTAACTGACGATGTCGGCGGCCTTGGTCTCCCACTCCACGAACAGCTTCCTGGAGTCGGACTCCAGGAAGACCAGCCGGGCCCAGTTGCGCTCCTGGGGCGGCAGCCGGCCCCAGTCGCCGAAGACGGCCGCGGCCATCCGGTTCCAGACGAGGATGTCCGAACGCCGCCCCACGATGTAGGCGGGGACGCCGTCCAGGGTGTCGAGGAGCTGCCGCAGGGCCACCCGCACCTTCTGCTGCCTGGCCGCCGGCTTTCTCGCGTGGCGTTTCGGCCTGGCGAGGTGCACCAGGTGGGCGTGTTCGGTGTCCGTCAGCCGCAGGGCGCGCGCGACCGCGTCCAGCACCTCCGCCGACACACCGCGTCCGTTGCCCTGTTCCAGGCGCGTGTAGTACGCGACCGACACCCCGGCGAGCTGGGCCAGCTCCTCGCGGCGCAGCCCCGGCACCCGTCGGCGCCGCCCGGCCCCGGACAGGCCGACGTCCTCCGGCTTGAGCCGGGCCCGCCGGCTGCGCAGGTACTCGCTGAGTTCGACCCGACTGTCGAGCCCCTGCTCCGAGGCACCCTGCCCCGTGGCCGCCTGCGCCGCGGCCCCCTGCCCCGTGGTCCCCTGCTCCGTGGTCCCCTCCGCCGCCGCGGCACTCGCAGGATGATTCACCGCGTTCCCGGCATCAGACTGGTCGCTCATGGTGTCCAGTATTCCGCGCGGTGGGCACCCGAGCCTGACCCGGTCAGTGGTAGGACCCGCAGGCGTACGCAGAACGGGGCCCTGGCTGGCCGCGTACGACGGAGGCACGCTGGGGGACAGTGTGCGGGCGGAAAAGCAGTCGGCCGCACACGGAAACCACGTCTGAGGAGCACTTTTCCCGATGAGTACCGTTGCCGCATACGCCGCTCCCGCCGCCAAGGCTCCGCTGGAGCGCACCACGATCGAACGCCGCCCGGTCGGCGAGTCCGACATCCTGATCGACATCAAGTTCGCCGGGATCTGCCACTCGGACATCCACCAGGCCCGTGAGGGCTGGGGAGAGGCGATCTTCCCCATGGTGCCGGGCCACGAGATCGCCGGCGTCGTCACCGAGGTCGGCGCGGGTGTCACCAAGTACACGGTCGGTGACCGGGTGGGCGTGGGCTGTTTCGTCGACTCCTGCCGCGAGTGCGAGTACTGCCGGCAGGGCCTTGAGCAGTACTGCGCCAAGGGCAACACCGCGACGTACAACGCCCTCGACAAGAACGGCGAGCCCACCTACGGCGGCTACTCCACGCACGTCGTCGTCGACGAGAACTACGCCGTCCGCATCCCCGACAGCCTGTCGCTGGACGTGGCCGCGCCGCTGCTGTGCGCGGGTATCACCACGTACTCCCCGCTGCGGCACTGGAACGCCGGGCCGGGCAAGAAGGTCGCCGTCGTCGGCATGGGCGGCCTGGGCCACATGGGCGTGAAGATCGCGCACGCGATGGGCGCGGAGGTGACCGTCCTCAGCCAGTCGCTGCGCAAGCGCGAGGACGGGCTCAAGCTCGGCGCCGACCACTACTACGCCACCAGCGACCCGAAGACCTTCGAGGAACTGGCCGGCACGTTCGACATCATCCTGTCCACCGTCTCCGCCCCGCTGGACTTCGCCGCGTACCTGTCGCTGCTGAAGACGGACGGCGCGCTGGTGAACGTCGGCGCGCCCGAGGAGCCGGTGTCGCTGAACCTCTTCGCCCTGCTCGGGGGCCGCAAGACCCTCGCCGGATCGATGATCGGCGGTATCGCGGAGACCCAGGAGATGCTGGACTTCTGCGCGGAGCACGGGTTCGGGGCCGAGATCGAGCTGATCCGCGCCGACCAGATCAACGAGGCGTACGAGCGGGTGCTGTCGAGTGACGTCCGCTACCGGTTCGTGATCGACACCGCCACGATCTGAGGCCACCGGCGCGGGGTGACATGCGTGACGGATCCTGGTGTGCCCCGCGCGGCACGAGAACCGAAGAGGGACCACGCGACGTGGGGTGCGCACACTGCCGGCGGCAGGCGTGCGCACCCCACGTCGCGTGCACGCCTCACTCGGCGCGCACGCCCACCTCGGCCTTCAGCACGGCCGGGTCGGTGGTCGGCGCCGCGCACACGAACCGCCGGCACACATAGGCGGCGGCCCGGCCGTCCACCAGCGGACGGTCGGCCAGCAGCGGGAACTCCTCGCCACCCGCCTCCCCGGTGGCGACCACGGCTCCGGGTGCGGTGGCGAGGAGGGCCGCGCGGTGCAGGGCGGTACGGTGCGGGGTCGCCGCGCCGCCCCCGCCCGCGCAGGCCGGACCGACGACCGCGATCTCGCGCGGCCCGTCCAGCAGCGCCTCGGCCACCGCGAGCCCCCACCCCACGAAGCGTGGCGCCCGCGGCCCCAGCGCCTTGACCACGCCCAGCGCCCCCTCCGCGGCGACCCGGTGGGCCTCGGACCCGGTGTGCGCGGCGTACGAGAGCAGCGCCCCGGCCGCCGCCGTCCAGCCCGACGGCGTGGCGTTGTCCGTCGGGTCCTGCGGGCGGCGGATCAGCCGTTCGGCGTCATGAGCGGTGTCGAACAGCTCACCGCCCTCCCCGACGAACCGGTCCAGCACGATGTCCAGCAGGAAGCCGGCGAACTCCAGCCAGGCGCCCTCGCCGGTGACGGCCGCGAGCGCGAGGAACCCCTCGGCGACATCGCCGTAGTCCTCCAGCACTCCGGCGTGCGCGCCCGCGCGTCCGTCCTTCGAGGTACGGGCCAGGCGTGCCGCCTCGTCCATGTGCAGCCGCACGAGCTGGTCGGCGGCCTCGGTGGCGCGCTCGACCAGGTCGGGCCGGTCGAAGTACGCGCCCGTCTCGGCCAGCGCGGCGATCGCCAGTCCGTTCCAGGCGGCCACGACCTTGTCGTCCCGGCCGGGCCGGGGCCGTTCCTCGCGCGCGGCGAGCAGGCGCCGGCGTACGGAGGCGACCCGCTCGGCGTCCACGACCCCGTTGCCCTGCGGCAGTTGGAGCACGGAGGCGCCCTCTTCGAACGTCCCCTCCCGCGTCACACCGAAGTAGTGCTCGGCGAACTCGCCGTCCGCCTCGCCCAGCACCTCGCGCAGCCGCTCCGGGGTCCAGACGTAGTAGGCGCCCTCGACATGGCGGCCGGTGCCGTCGTCGCTGTCCGCGTCCAGGGCGGAGGCGAAGCCGCCCTCGGCGGTGCGCAGTTCGCGGACCATGAAGTCGGCGGTCTCCAGCGCGACCCGGCGGGCCAGGCCGGAACCGGTCGCCCGCCACAGGTGCGCGTACACACGGCACAGCAGCGCGTTGTCGTACAGCATCTTCTCGAAGTGGGGCACGACCCACTCGCGGTCGACCGAGTACCGTGCGAATCCGCCGCCGAGCTGGTCGTAGATCCCGCCCCTGGCCATCGCCTCGCAGGTGTCGGCGGCCATCTGGAGCGCGCCCTCGGAGCCCGTGCGGGCATGGTGGCGCAGCAGGAACTCCAGGACCATCGACGGCGGGAACTTGGGCGCTCCCCCGAACCCGCCGCGCCGGTCGTCGTACTCCCGCGTCAGCCCGAGCAGCGCCTCCGCCAGTTCCTCCTCGCCGGGCACCCCGTCCCCCGCCAGGGCGAGCGACCGCCCGGCCAGGTCCCGTACGATCCGCCCCGCGACCTCGGTCACCTCCGTGCGCCGCCCGGCCCAGGCGGTGCTCACGCCCTCCAGTACCTGCGGGAAGGAGGCCATGCCGTGCCGGGGTTCGGGAGGGAAATAGGTGCCGAAGTAGAAGGGCTTCGCGTCCGGCGTCAGGAACACGGTCATGGGCCAGCCGCCCTGCCCGGTGGCGGCCTGCACGGCCTCCATGTAGACGGCGTCGACATCGGGCCGCTCCTCGCGGTCGACCTTGATGTTGACGAAGTGCTCGTTCATGAACGCGGCGGTCTCGTCGTCCTCGAAGGACTCGTGCGCCATGACGTGGCACCAATGATCATCAGGCTAAGTGGCACGACGAATAGCCCACCGAGAGAAGGATGGGAACGTCGCGCCGCTTGGCCTCTTGCATCGCCTCCTCTCCCCATGGCCACCAGTCCACAGGATTGGAGGCGTGCTGGAGGAGATAGGGCGACTGGGAGTTTGCCAGTCGATTCATACCGGCATCGTCGCACGCTCTGGGCCATCGGGCCCAGAGCGGCTGATCGCAACACCGGAAGCGTCGGCAGAGAGACAGGGAGCTCCTCGATCCAGGCCCGCCGCTGCCCCAGCCAGACCCACCGGAGGGCCCAGCGCTCCCGGACCTCTCACGTCCACTGGACGCTCCTGACTCACTGAAGAGCCCCATCACGACCACATAGAGAAGCACTGGGAACCAAGCTCACAGACCGCACCTGACACTTTCACAGTCGCGTCATTTAAATTTTCAACGCTTTATAGGGCCCGGGGATGGACCGCGACCATCGGGGCCATCACTTCTCGCCCCTCGGTGGGTGTCTACTCAAGCCCGGGTAGCCCCTTCCAGGCGGCGCGCGGCCCTGGCCCTCGACCAGTTCAACGGGAAGCAGCAAAACCCTCTCCATGTAATAGAGATTGTCCTACACTCTGAGCATGAAGACGACACGAGCCGGGACCACCGAGAACATTTCCGTGTCCATGCCCACCGAGCTGGTCAGCGAGCTCCGCTCTCGAACTGGCCGCCGAGGTCTGTCCAGCTACATCACCGAGGCTGTCAGACATCAGCTCGCCATGGACGGGCTCGCCGAGATCGTCGCGGCCCATGAAGCAGAGCACGGCGCACTCACGGAGCAGGAGGTCGAGGCCGCTCGTCGCGAGCTGTTCGGAGAAGCAAATGCCGACGGCGTCGAACGGGGCGCCGCATGAAGGAGCAGCCGGCCCGCTCGCTGGTGCTCGACTCCGAGGCGCTCTCTCTGCTCCTGCGCAATGACCGCGCCATGGCGGCTCGCATCGAGGCATCCCGACAGGCCGGGGTACCTGTTCTCGTGTCTGCGCTGACCATCGTCGAAGCCGTACACGGGAAAACCGACCTGGCGCGCCTGAAGCGGGTGCTCTCCCGGCTGCGCGTGGAACCAGTCAGCCAGGAGGACTCCCTGACCGCGGTGGAACTGCTTCAGGACGCGGGCGGGCTGCACGGGCACAAGTACGCGATCGACGCCCTCGTCGCCGCACTCGCGCTCCGCGTCCCGGGTCCCGTGATCGTTCTGACCTCCGACCGGGACGACTGGTCGAAGCTCTGCGGGAAGCGCGTGGTCATCAGGGACGTCTAACACGGCCGACTACTGGGTTCGCGAGTTCACTGGCACCAGTGGCACGAGGAGTACCCGACGGACAACAGTACGGGCACGTCACGCTGGGCCGCCTCCGCGAACGCCGCTTCCCCCCACGGCCACCAGTCCACCGGATTGGAGGCGTGCTGCAGCAGGTACGGCGACTGCTCATCGGCAAGTCGGTTCATACGTGCATCGTCGCATGATCCGGTCCCACGGGCCCGGCTTCGCGTGGCCCGGCGGTGGTCCTCGACGGAGCAGCAGCGGTTCACCCCGCCGAAGACGGCTCCCGGCCCGCCGCAGGACCCATGACGACCGCGCCGGAACCTCCTGAAGCAGTACGTATGCGGCGGCGTCCGGCGTCATCCCGTTGACCCCCGCCGCCGCACGTCCCGACCCCGCGGCCAATCGTGACACCCACACACTCATGGTGGACGTATCAACTATATTGAGGCTGTCGAGAGTCACCCGAGACAGGTGTGCAGCCCGAGGGGAGAAGTACGACGATGCGGAATCTGACCGTGGCCCAGCAACTGGTGGACATCCTGCGCCAGGCGGGCGTGGAGCGGATCTACGGCGTGGTGGGAGACAGCCTGAACTCGGTGGTCGACGCGGTGCGCCGTACCGACGGCATCGAGTGGGTGCATGTACGGAACGAGGAGGCCGCCGCCTTCGCCGCGGCAGCGGAGGCACAGCTGACCGGCAGGCTCGCGGTGTGCGCCGGAAGCTGTGGCCCCGGAAACACGCATCTGATCCAGGGACTGTACGACGCGCACCGCTCCGGTGCGCCCGTGCTGGCACTCGCCTCGCACATCCCGTCCCATCAGATCGGCACCGGTTTCTTCCAGGAGACCCACCCGGAACGGCTGTTCACCGAGTGCAGCGACTACTGCGAGATGGTCAGCACCCCCGAGCAGATGCCCCGGGTCCTGCGGATCGCCATGCAGCGCGCTCTCGGCAACAGCGCGGTGTCGGTCCTGGTCATACCCGGCGATGTCGCGCACGACGGGGCGACTCACCCGACGGGAACCAGCGACCTGGTCACCGAGCACGGCCGGGTCGTCGCGCCGGACAGACAGGTTCGGGCGCTGGCCGGGAAACTGAACGCGGCACGGAAGGTGATGCTGTTCTGTGGTGCGGGGGTACGGGACGCGCACGCCGAAGTCATGGCGCTCGCCGAGAAGGCCGCCGCCCCCGTCGGGCACACCCTGCGGGGCAAGGAGTGGATCCAGTTCGACAACCCGTACGACGTCGGTATGAGCGGTCTGCTGGGCTACGGCGCCTGCTTCGACGCGATGCACGAGTCCGACCTGGTCGTTCTGCTCGGCACCGACTTCCCGTACGACGACTTCCTGCCGCAGGCGCGGACCGTGCAGATCGACCACGACGCGGGCCGCCTCGGCCGTCGCAGTGTGCTGGAACTCGGGGTCCACGGTGACGTCCGGGAGACACTGCGGGCGGTGCTGCCGTTGGTCGAGGCGAAGCGGGACCGTACCTATCTGGACCGGATGCTGCACAAGCATGCCAAGTCACTGGAGACGGTGGTCTCCGCCTACACCCACGACGTCGACCGGCACACCCCGATCCACCCTGAGTACGCGGCCTCGGTACTGGATGAACTCGCCGCCGACGACGCGGTGTTCACCGTGGACACCGGCATGTCCAACGTGTGGGCGGCGCGTTATCTGACCCCCAACGGGCGGCGCCGGGTGATCGGTTCGTTCGTGCACGGCACGATGGCCAACGCACTGCCGCACGCCATCGGCGCGCAGTTCGCCTACCCCGGCCGCCAGGTGATCTCCATGTCGGGCGACGGTGGACTGGGCATGCTGATGGGCGAGCTGCTCACAGTGAAGCTGCACGATCTTCCGGTGAAGACGATCGTCTTCAACAACTCCTCACTGGGCATGGTGAAGTTGGAGATGCTGGTCGAGGGGTTGCCCGAGCACGAGACCGATCACGAGCCGGTGGACTACGCGGCGATCGCCCGCGGCGCGGGTGTCGAGGCGATCCGCATCGAGCGCCCCGGAGATGTCGCCGAGGGACTCAAGCGGGCATTCGCCCACGACGGACCGTTCCTGGTCGACCTGGTGACCGACCCCAACGCGCTGTCGATCCCACCGCGCGTCTCGGCCTCCCAGGTCAGGGGATTCGCCTTCGCCGCGGGCCGGACAGTGCTCGACGGGGGCGTCGGCAAGATGCTCGACCTGGCCCGCGCCAACCTGCGGAACATCCCCCGCCCGTGAGACGGCCGCCGTCCTCCCGAGGTCCGGACGCCCTTATTAGTTGACATGCCAAGCAAACCCCACCTCCCTCACACGTCCTGAAGTCTCGTTCAGGACGGCACAACCATCCGCACCCTCAAGGAAATCCATGACCGAAATCGGCATCATCCCGCGCCTATTTAGTGAACTGTCAACCATGTTTAAACTCACTTCATGGAACAGGGAGTGCGTTGGCTGACCGCGGAGGAGCAGCTTGCGTGGCGAAGCTTCGTCAGCATGCACGAGAGGCTCATGGGCCGGTTGTCCCGCTTGTTGCAGACGGAGTCCAACGTGTCGCGCGCGGACTACGCCGTACTGGTCGAGCTGACGGACGTACCGGACGGGCGGCGGCGGATTCTGGACATCGCCAGGGCGCTGGAGTGGGAGAAGAGCCGGATGTCCCATCACATCTCCCGGATGGTGAAGCGTGGGCTGGTGGTGCGGGACGAGTGCGCCGAGGACGGCCGTGGCGCGTTCGTGGTGATCACGGATGAGGGGCGAGCGATGATCGAAGCCGCCGCCCCGCGCCATGTGGAGGCGGTGCGTGAGCTCTTCCTCGACAACGTCACGCCGTCGGAGCTGCGGTTGCTGACCCGGATCTCCGAGCGCGTGGTGGAGAAGCTGGACGAGAAATCATCCTGACCGGAACGGGCGGCCCGGGGCGCCTCATGTGGCCGGCGTGAGCGTCGCCGCGGTGGCATTTACATGACTCGTGCCGCTCGTCGACCGGACCTCCCCGGTCCGGAACGACGAGTGCCCGGCGGACCAACTGCGCGCCCAGTCCCTGGCCGACGAAGGCCTCGACGAGTTCGCGGACATCACCGACCCGGTCACGCCCGACACCCTGCGGCGGCTGGAGGCGCGGCTCGGCTGAGCAGGTGACGGGGGGCGAGCGCGGCCTGATGTTGCTCTTGCACAACGCACCCGTCTCCGCCACGAGTTCGGCGATCACCTCGAGCTCGTTGGCTGTGAAGACGTTCCGATGAGCGTCGTACAGCCTCGCGACGGCCGAACACGGCGCCCCGCGCGCTCCCCTCGCCGAGACGGCGACCGCCACCGGCCACACAACGGCGTACGCGGCCGACCTCCGGTTTCGCCCCCAGGCCGGCGTCACCAACTCCCGCCCTCCCGCAACTACTTGACGTATCAACTTCCAACGCTAATATAGGTGACACGTCATCTACTTGGCCGATCCGGTTGCCACTGACGCCGGGGCCGTCACTCCGCACGGGACCGAACCGAACCGGTTCGCGGAGCATTCAGCGTGATGGCTTGCCGGCTCGGCCCGAGGAGCGGTGTACGGCCGTATCGACGATGACCCGCCCGAGCACGCGGACACAGACACAGACACCAGGAAAGAGATCCCATGAGCAAGGAAGCGAAGTCCGGACTGCAGGCACTGCTGACGCCCGAGGAGAGCGTCGTCGTCCTGATCGACCACCAGCCGTTCCAGTTCGCCAACCTGCACAGCCACGAGCCCACGATGATCGTGAACAACTCCGTCGGCCTCGCCAAGGCCGCCAAGGCGTTCGATGTACCGACCATCCTGACGACCGTCCTGGAGGAGCGCGGCGGCTACCTCATCAAGCAACTGCAGGACGTGTTTCCGGAGCAGAAGCCCATCAACCGCACGATCATCAACACCTGGGAGGACCAGGTCGTCGTCGACGCCGTCAAGGCGACCGGCCGCAAGAAGCTGATCATCGCCGGTCTTTGGACGGAGGTCTGTGTCGCGATGCCGGCGATACACGCGGCGGGTGAGGGCTTCGACGTCTTCGTCGTCACCGACGCTTCGGGCGGTGCCTCGAAGGAAACCCACGACATGGCTGTGCGGCGCATGCTCCAGGCGGGCGTGACACCGATCACCTGGCTGGCCGTGCTCAGTGAGTGGCAGCGCGACTACGCCCGCGAGAAGACCCTCCCGGGCCTCACCGACGTACTGCTGGAGCACGGGGGCGCAAGCGGCGTCGCCTTCAGCTGGGAGACGCAGTTGCTCGCCACGGGACGCGATGGAAACAACGTCTGACCTGACGACGCGCGGTCCCCGATCCGTATCGGGGACCGCCCGCCGTCGACCGGTCCCCTCGCGGACACCGGCCTTCGGCCCGTCTCGCCCATGAGATCTGGAGCGAGGATCACGCCCCCTGTGTAGAATGTATCTACGTAGATGGGAACTACATAACTGGAGTCGGCCGTGGCAGTCGAAGCCTTCGTGGGCCGCAGCGTCGAGCTCGGTCTGCTGCGCAAGCGTCTGGACCGGATCAACGCCACCGGCTCCGGCGGGGCCGTCGCCATCAGAGGACGACGGCAGGTGGGCAAGTCACGTCTGGTCCAGGAGTTCTGCGACCGTGTCCGGATTCCCTACCTCTTCTTCACCGCGACGAAAGGCGCGTCGTCGCTCGAAGCGCTCGCCATGTTCCACACCGAACTGAGGGAGTCGGGACTCCCCCGCGACGAGTCGCTGCTCCCGCTGAGCGCCCCCACCAGTTGGCACGACGCCCTGCGGCTGCTCGCGACGGTGCTTCCGGAAACCCCCAGCATCGTCGTACTGGACGAACTGCCGTGGCTCGCGGAGCAGGACCCGGTGTTCGACGGCGCACTCCAGACGGCGTGGGACCGGCTGCTGTCCCGGCGTCCCGTGCTGCTCCTGCTGCTCGGCAGCGATCTGCACATGATGGAACGGCTCACCGCGTACGACCGTCCCTTCTACGGCCGCGCCGACAGTTTGGTCCTCGGACCGCTCAACCCCGCGGAAACCGGCGCCGCGCTGGGGCTGGACGCCCCGGACGCCATCGACGCCCACCTGGTGTCGGGGGGGCTGCCGGGCATTTTGCGAGCCTGGCCGCACGCCACCCCGCCTCTCGACTTCATCCGCGCGGAGTGCGCCGACCCGGCCTCTCCTCTCTTCGGTGTGCCGGAAACCGCCCTCATGGCCGAATTCCCGGCACCCGACCAGTCCCGCCGTGTGCTGGAGGCGATCGGAAGCGGGGACCGCACCCACGCCAACATCGCCGCCACCGCCGGCAGCCGGGACGGGGCTCTGCCGTCCGGTGTGCTCTCCCCGCTCCTCCGGCGGCTCTCCGAGGAGAAGCGGATGGTCGCCGTGGACAGCCCGCTGTCCACGAGGGCGGGGAAACCCGCCCTCCACCGGGTGGCCGACAGCAATATGCGGCTGTACCTGGCCGCGCTGCGCTCGGCTCAGCAGCTGACCCTGCGTGGCCGGCCGGACGCGGCGTTCGGTCTGGTGGCACGACGCTGGCCGGCATGGCGCGGCCGGGCCGTCGAACCGCTGGTCCGCGAATCGCTCGAACTCGCCGCGATGGACGATGATTTCCCGTGGCCCGGGACCGAGACGGTGGGAGGCTGGTGGAACCGTGCGTTCAGCCCGGAGGTCGATCTCGTCGGCGCCGACCGCGCGCCGGTGGCGCGCATCCTCTTCTTCGTCGGCTCCGTCAAATGGCTGAACACCCCCTTCGACGGTCATGACCTGGCCTCTTTGCGGCAGGGCGCCCCGCAGGTGCCGGGCTTCGACGCGACCACCTGCGGCTTGGCCGTCGCCACGCTCAGCGGCACGAAGGACCTCACCGGCGACGACGCGGTCGACCTCGTCTGGGGGCCGCGCGATGTGGTCTCCGCCTGGCCCGCGTGATCCCCGTACGGGATCCGGAACCCCTGATCGCTTCAGCACGGGCGGTCCCCGGTCTGGTTCGACGGCGAGCATCTGAGAGCGGTCCGGCCAGTGCGTGGTCCCGCCCCCCGGGGGCACAGCGGACGCCGTACGCCCCGGCCCGGCCGGATCCCGGAGGCAACCGCCGGACGCCGCACGGCGCACGGCGCACGGCGCACGTCCGCGCGCGAAGCGCGCCTTCCGCTTCCCTCGCGCTCCCCTCGCGCGGAGGCGCCCGGACCGGGACAATGTCCTCTCACCCGGAACCGACCGTGGAGGGGCGACGTATGCGGGAGAGCCACCGGGCCGAGGCCGAGCGGCTGTTGGCGCGCGCCGTGGACGAGGAGGTACGGCGCTCCGGCGGACGGACCGACGGGAGCGTGCTGTTGACGCGGGCGCGGGCCGCGCTGGACTCGATGGCGGCCGGGGCGAGCGAGGAGTACGCCGTCTACGTACGGGCCGTGGACGCGGCCGAGGCCGAGGACCGTCCGCTGTCCGAGCGCTTCACCAGGCAGTCGCTCGGAACTCCGGCCGTTGTCACGGCCGTTGCCGCCGCGGCGGCCGTCGGCGCCGATGTGGCGCTCGGGACGGCGACCGGCGTGGCGTTCGGCGCGGGCGCGGTGGTCGCCGCCGCCGGAGCGGCGGCCACCGTCGCCAAGGTGACCGCGTCCCACTGGCCGGCCGCCCACCAGCGGGCGGCCGCCGCAGGCCAGCCCGGCGGGACGGAACAGCTCAAGCTCCAGTGGCTGACGGCCCTGGAGGTACGGGGCATCCGACCGTTCCTCGACCAGCAGCGGCTCCTGACGTCCGCGACCCGGCGCCCGGCCAAGAAGCCGTCGGCCGTGCGTCCGCTCCGGGGCGCCGACCGCAGCGCGGCGGCCCGGCGGCGTACCGTGCTGGAGCAGTCGTTCGGCCATCTCCCCGAACCTCACGGGCCGTTCGCGGGCCGCCGCGCCGAACTGGCCCGGATCGCCCAGTGGGTGCACGCGGCCCGCGCGTCGACGGAGACGAAGCCGACGGTCGTGGTGCTGCACGGGGACCCGGGTTCGGGCCGTACGACCCTGGCCGTACGGGCGGCGCACCAGCTCAAGGACCAGTTCCGGGGCGCGTGCGTCGTCGATCTGCGCGGGGGCGGCGCCGCCGAGGTGCCGCTGTCGACACGGGAGGCGCTGCTGCACCTGCTGAACCGCCTCGGCGCGCCGCGCGAGCAGCTGCTGTTCCGCGAGGGCGCGTCGCCCGAGCAGCAGGTGCGGCGGCTGAGCGAGCTGTACCACCAGCACCTGACGGGGCTTCCGGTGACGGTCGTCCTGGACGACGCCGCCGACCCCGAGCAGGTACGGACGCTGCTCCCGGAGCGGTCGGACAGCCTGGTGCTGGTGACCGCGCGGGAGCCGCTCGACCTGCCCGAGGACCTGCCGGCGTGGGTGCACCGGCTGCCCGTGGAGGCACTGGACGGCGCGGGCGCGGAGGAACTGCTGCGGGCGGTGACGGACAGGGCGGTGACAGGCGCGGCTCAGGGGGCTCCCGCGGAGGCGAGGCCGGACGCGGCGACGGAGCCGGACGCGCCGATGGGGCCGGCGGGCACCACGGCCCCGGAGCCCGGGCCGTCGCCCGACCAGGTTCCCTACGACGCCCAGTCCACCGACCTCGTACGGGACCTGTGCGGCGGCCTGCCGCTCGCGCTCCGCATCGCGGGATCGTCGCTCGGCACGTCCCCCGGGGCGCGCAGCACGCACCAGCTCGCCACGGACCTCTCGGCGTACGGCCCGGTCCAGCCCGTCGAGCGCGCTCTGTGGCTGCGCTACACCGACCAGGGCGATCAGGCCCGCCGCCTGCTGCGCCGCCTGGCGCTCGCCGGCCGCGCCTCGCTCGGCGCGGCCGCGGCGGCGGCGCTGCTGGAGACCGACGAGCGGACGGCCGGGCGGCTGCTCGCGGAGCTTTCGCGGGCGGGCCTGATCGACCACGTACGGGCCAGCCGCTACCGGCTGCACGACGTCGTGCGGACCTTCGCGCAGGCCCGGTTGCGGGACGAGGAGGAGGCGGCGGAGCGGACGGCCGCGCAGGAACGGCTGATCCGCAACTACGGCGAACTGGCCGACTCCGTGATCCGGCTCGTCGACGGCAAGACCTCCACCCGCGCCGACCTGTTCAAGAGCGCGGCGGGCGCGCACGGCTTCACCTCGCTCGACTCGGCACTGCGCTGGCTGGACGAGGAGTCGAGCTTCATCACGGCCGCGCTGCGGCACGCGGAGGGCGTCGACCAGCAGACCGTCCTGAACCTGCTGGGCGCGCTGTGCGACTACTGCCTGCTGCGCGGCGACCTGTACCGGCTGGGCGAGATCAGCGAGTTGACGCAGGCGGTCGACCAGGGCCTGCTGGTGCGCTCGGTGCAGTGGCGTACGGGCATCGCGGCGCGCCAGCTCGGCGAGCTGGACAAGGCCCGTACGACGCTGACCTCGGTGGTCGACCTCTACCGGGAGGCGCAGCAGAACGCCGGCGCCGCCCGCGCGCTGTGTTCGCTGGGCATCACCCTGCACCACCAGGGCAACCTGACCGAGGCGTCGGCGAAGCTGCGCGAGGCGCTGGCGCTCCAGGCGCCGGAGGAGCTGGCGGGCGACCGGGGCTGGACGATGCACGCGCTGGCGGCGGTGGAACGGGACAGGGGCTCCCTCGCCGAGGCGCGGTCGCTGCTGTCGTCGGCGCTGGAGCTGCACCGGGAGAGCGAATCCGTGCACGGCGAGGCGTGGACGCACTTCCAGTTGGGCCAGCTGTACCTGCGGGCGGGGGACGCGGCGCGGGCGGAGGGCGAGCTGAGCGCGGCGCTGGAGCTGTACGGCAGGACGCGCGACGGCCGGGGCGAGGCATGGGCGACGACCCAGCTGGCCCGGGCCCGGCTGATGGACGGCGAGCCGGCCGAGGCGGCGGAGCAGCTGCGTGAGGCGCTGGCGCGGCACCGCGACAACGAGGACGCGCGCGGCGAGGCGTGGACGCTGTACTACCTGGGCCAGTCGCTGGAGGAGACCGGCGACCTGGACCAGGCGGTACGGGAGCTGGAGCGGGCGCGCACCATGTTCTCCCGGATGCGGGACGTGTACGGCCTGGCCTGCGCCCGGCACCACTCGGGCCGCGTCACCCGCGACCAGCGCGCGGAACGGACCGGCAACCTGCGCAACTCGGGCTTCGCCCGCCAGTTGCTGATGGACGCGCGCGCGGACTTCCGCCGCATCGGCGTCGCGCACGGCGAGGCGTGGACCTGCCTGGAGCTCGCCGTCATCGACGCGGGCAACAACCGCCCGGCCCAGGCGCTCCAGCTCTGCGACGAGGCGACGGCGCTCTTCACCTCGTACGGGGACGACCGGGGCGCCGACTGGTCCCGTTTCCTGCGCTGCACGCTGCTGCCGTACGCGTCGGCGGGCGGTACGGAGGTGGGCACGGTGGTGGCGGAGCAGGAACTCCTTGAACTGCTCGCCACGCCGGCCGTGGACCGGCGGGAGACCGGCGACCCCGCGCACGCGGCCCGCGACCCCAAGCTGTCCGAGAGCGCGGCGGCACTGTCGGTGATGCTGGCGCGCGGGGTCAGCCTGGAGGACGGCTGGCAGGCGTGGCAGCTGGGCATGGTCCCCGACCGACAGGCCCGGGACGTGCTGGGCGTGCCGGTGGAGGCTGCGCGGGCGTGAGCGCGAGGCGGGCGCGGCGCGGGCTGAGCATGGTACGAGCGCGGCGCGAGCCTGAGCGCGGCGCGTGCGTACGCGGGCACGCGGAGGCTGACGCCGGTACGGGCGTGAGCGCGTACCGACCCGGTCGCACCCGCGCCGTGGCGTGACGGCGCGGGCGTGCCGGCCGGCCTCACCTGCCGCCCTCATCTGCCGATTCCGGTCCCGGTTCCGGTCCCGGTTCCGGCGGAGGAGGGGGCGGCGTCACTCCGTGTCGCTCTGCCCCGGGGCGGGACCGGCGGCCTTGGCCGAGGGGGCCGCCGAGGCCGAGGACCGGGCGGCGGCCGGGGCCGGGGCCTCCTCGAAGTCGACCTTGCCCATGTGGCGGTTCATCGACTTCATCAGCAGCCACACACCTCCCGCCATCACCGCGAACACGACGAACCCGAGAGCTCCCGGGGTCACCTTGTCGGGGTCCAGCTCCTGGGCGAGCGGCAGTGCGTGGGCCATGGCCTGAGTCGCATACATATCAGGCATTGTCCCGGATGCCCGCGAAGAGGTCGTCCTCGGGGAGGGAGGTATCGACGAGCGACTTCGCCAGCTCGTACTCCTCCGTGGGCCAGACCTCCTGCTGGATCTCCATCGGCACCCGGAACCAGCCGCCGTCCGGGTCGATCTGCGTCGCGTGCGCGATCAGCGCCTTGTCACGGATCTCGTAGAAGTCGGCGCACGGCACGTGCGTGGTCAGCGTCCGCTCCGCCCGCTCGAACTCCTTCCAGCGCTCCAGCCACTCCCCGTACGGGGACTCCAGCCCGCGCGCGAGCAGGGCCTCGTGGAGCGCGACCGTGCGGGGCCGGTTGAAGCCCTGGTTGTAGTAGAGCTTCTGCGGCTGCCAGACCGGACCGAACTCGTCCTCCGGGTACTTCTCCTTGTCGCCCGCCCCCTCGAACGCCACCATCGAGATCTTGTGGGTCATGATGTGGTCGGGGTGCGGGTAGCCGCCGTTCTCGTCGTACGTCGTGATGACCTGCGGCCGGAACGAGCGAATGGAGCGGACCAGCCGGCCCGCCGCCTCGTCGATGTCCTCCAGGGCGAAGCAGCCCTGCGGCAGCGGCGGCAGCGGATCGCCCTCGGGCAGCCCGGAGTCGACGTAGCCCAGCCACTCCTGCTTGACGCCGAGGATCTCCCGGGCCTCGTCCATCTCCTTCTTGCGGACCTCGTGGATGTGCTCCTCGATATAGGGGTCACCCTGGAGCTTGGGGTTGAGGATGGAGCCGCGCTCGCCCCCCGTGCAGGTCACGACCAGCACGTCCACCCCCTCGGACACGTACTTGGCCATCGTGGCCGCGCCCTTGCTCGACTCGTCGTCGGGGTGGGCGTGCACGGCCATGAGTCGAAGCTGCTCAGTCAAGACTCGATCCTCAGTGATGTGTCGCATCGAACGGCTTCTATAGTGACGGATACCGAGGGACGGAAATTCCGGGCGCCCGAAACAGGCCGCACGGTTCCGGCCCGGCTCGAAGGGGTCCCGCCCGGCGACAGGGCCGCCCGACGAAGGGAACGATCATGGCCGTGATGCGCGAGCAGCTCCCCCCGGGCCGCTACGGCCGCACGGCGGACCGGGACGCGGACCGGAAGCTGAAGGCCCTGGGAGCGGTGCTCGGTGCCGCGCTGATCGCCCTGATCGCCTGGTTCGGCTATCACTACGTGGTCGCCCAGAGCGTCTCCGGCGAGCTCATCAAGTTCAAGCGGATTTCCGCGACCGAGGTCGAGGCCCATCTGGAGGTCCGCAAGGACCAGGACGCGAGCGGCAGCTGCACGCTGCGCTCCCTCGCCGAGAACGGCGCGGAGGTGGGCCGCAAGGACTTCCGATTCGGTCCGGGAGAGACGCGAATCGACCAGATCGTGACCGTACGGACGACGGAGAGCGCCACCAGCACCGAGCTGATGGGCTGCACGTCCGGCTGACGCCCGGCCGACACCTGCGGAATCCTCGGCCCGTACGCTTCTGACCTGCGGCGACGCGCCGTCGATCGGTTTTGTTCTCCCTCTTCCGCCGCACAATTGTTAGGCTCGTGGTTTCGCCCACCCGAGAAGGAACATCCTTCTGGGTAGGGCGTTGCTTTGTATTCCCGGTACCTACGAGGAGCACCTGTGACCCAGACCAGCGACAACGTCACCTGGCTCACCCAGGAGGCGTACAACCAGCTCAAGGCCGAGCTGGAGTATCTGTCTGGTCCCGCGCGACAGGAGATCTCTCTGAAGATCGCGGCCGCTCGCGAAGAGGGCGACCTGCGCGAGAACGGCGGATACCACGCGGCCAAGGAAGAGCAGGGCAAGCAAGAGCTCCGAGTGCGCCAGCTCACCCAGCTCCTGGAGAACGCGAAGGTCGGCGAGGCCCCCAGCGCGAACGGCGTGGTGGCTCCCGGGATGGTCGTCACGATCGCGTTCGACGGCGACGAGGACGACACCCTGGAATTCCTGCTCGCCTCGCGCGAGTACGCCAGCTCGGACATCGAGACGTACTCACCTCAGTCCCCGCTGGGCGACGGGGTGAACGGCAAGAAGATCGGCGAGGACGCGGAGTACGAACTGCCGAACGGCAGGACGGCCACCGTGAAGATCCTCGACGCCAAGCCGTACCAAGGCTGAACCACTCCAGCATCGAACGCCCGATCGAACAGGCCGGTCCGCCGCCGCACGGACCGGCCTCTCGTCATGCTCGCCGGAGTGATTCCGGCGAGCCGTCACCGCGTCAGCCCAGGATCGTGTAGCCCGCCTCGCGCAGCGCCGCCGCGACCTGGGCGCAGTGGGCGGGGCCCTTCGTCTCCAGGTGCAGTTCGACATCCGCCTCCGTCAGTCCGAGGCGCGGATCGGTCCGTACGTGACTGATGTCGAGGACGTTGGCGTCGGCCGCCGAGAGCGCCTGGAGCAGCGTCGCGAGCGCCCCGGGACGGTCGGTCAGGCGCAGCCGCAGGCTCAGATAGCGCCCGCCCGCCGCCATACCGTGCCGCAGGATGCGCTGCATGAGCACCGGGTCCACATTGCCGCCCGACAGCACCGCGACCACCGGTCCCTTGAAGGCACCGGGGTCGCTCAGCAGCGCGGCCACCGGGCTGGCCCCGGCCGGCTCCACGACCAGTTTCGCCCGTTCCAGGCAGAGCAGCAGGGCGCTGGACAGTTCGTCCTCGGTGACCGTGCGCACCTCGTCCACCAGCTCCTGGACCAGCTGGAACGGTACGTCCCCGGGGCGGCCCACCTTGATCCCGTCGGCCATGGTCTGCGGCTCGGCGACCACGAGGGGCCGGCCCGCCGCCAGTGAGGGCGGATACGCGGCGGCGCCCTCCGCCTGCACCCCGACCACCCGCACGTCGGGCCGTACGGCCTTGACGGCCAGCGCGAGGCCCGCGATCAGCCCGCCGCCGCCGACCCCGACGACCACGGTCCGCACCTCCGGGCACTGCTCCAGGATCTCCAGGCCGACCGTGCCCTGTCCGGCGATGATGTCCGGGTGGTCGAAGGGGTGGATGAAGACGGCGCCGGTGTCGTGCGCGTACTCCTGCGCGGCGGCGAGGGTCTCGTCCACGACCTGGCCGTGCAGCCGGACGTCGGCGCCGTAGTCGCGCGTGGCGGCGACCTTGGGCAGGGGCGCGCCGACCGGCATGAAGACCGTGGACCGCACGCCGAGCAGGGTCGACGCGAGGGCGACACCCTGTGCGTGGTTCCCGGCACTGGCGGCCACGACCCCGGCGGCGCGCTCCTCGGGAGAGAGCCCCGCGATCCGCACGTACGCGCCGCGCAGCTTGAAGCTGCCCGTCCGCTGGAGGTTCTCGCACTTGAGGTGGACGGGGGAGCCGACGAGCCCGGTCAGGTATCTGCTCCCCTCCATCGCGGTCATCCGCGCCACTCCGGAGAGCATCTTCTGCGCGCCACGGATGTCGTCGAGGATCAGAGGGCGCGTGGGGCGGGATGTACCGAAGCTCATGGTGGCAAGTCTCGCAGTTCCGGCGCGGAGGGCAGCCCGGAGCGGGGTGAGCGGCGGGCGGGGGACGGGAGGCCGACCGAGGGGCGGGCGGCGAGCGCGGGGGCGGGCGGACCGGGCAAAGCGGGCGGATCCGGGGCGGTCGCCCGTGGACGTCCGCCGTCACCTGTTCGTCGTTCGTTCGTCCTTCGTACGCGGCTGGTACGGGTGGGGGCAGGGCCGCGTACCCTTGCCCCCACCAACCGACCCCCGCACGAGAGAGCCCCCAGCCATGCCCCCCATTCAGGACATGACTTCCGCTGCGTCGGCCTCCCGCGAGACGGCATCCTCGGCGGAACCGACCCCCGAGGCCACGCCCCCGGAGACGGCCTCCCCGGAGACGGCGGCCCCGGCCTCGGGGACGCCGGCCCCGGACACGTCCGCCGCCCCCTTCGCGGACGCCGGACTCCTCGATGCCCTCCAGCACCAGGTGGCCGTCTTCGCCCGGCGGGCCGAACAGACCCGGCTCGGTGGCGTCGGGCAGGTCCGCAACTCGATGGACCGCGCCGCGTACCTCCTGCTCAACCGGCTCGACCAGGAGGGCCCCATGGGCGTCAAGGCGCTGGCCGCCGGGATGGGCATCGACTCCTCGACCGTCACCCGCCAGGTCGCCCCGCTGGTCGACACGGGCCTGGTCATGCGCACCTCGCACCCCGAGGACGGCCGCGCGGTCGTCCTGGAGCTGTCGGTGCGCGGGCTCGCCCGGCTGGAAGAGGTCCGCTCGTCGCGGCGCGAGCTGATGGCACAGGTGACGGAGGGCTGGACGGAGGAGGAGCGGGACGCGTTCACGACGCTGCTCACCCGCTTCAACGGGGCGCTGGCGGCCCGGGCGGCGAGGCTGCCGGGAGCGGAGCAGGAGGCGCCCGGGGAGGCCGGTGCCGGAGAGAGCCGCGGCCGGTAGGGCGGATCCGGATCCGTCCCGTCCCCGTCCAGGTCCCGTCCAGGGCGGGCCCGGGTGGCCGGGCGAGGCGCCCGGCCACAGGAGGCCCTCTTGACCACGGTGCCCCCGTCGTCCTGATATGAGGTCGTGCGAGAGCGGCGGGCGGCTCTGGACCGCCGGCGGGCCCGGGAGTTCGAGGCATTCGCGGCGGGCGCGACCGGCCGGCTGCTGCATGTGGCCGGACTCCTCACGGGCGAGCCGCCGGGCGCCGCCCCACGTGCGGAACGGCTGCTGGTCGCGGCGCTGGCCCGTACGTACGCGGAATGGGAAAGGCCCGCGGACGACGACCCGTACGACCGCACTCGCGGGGAACTGGTCCGCCGCTTCGCCGCCACCGCCTGGCACACCCGTCGGCGCCGCCCGGCCACGGGCGTCCTGGCCGGCCTGGGCCCGCAGGAGCGGCTGGTGCTGGTGCTGCGCCTGTACGAGGGCCTGCCCGAGGAACAGACGGCCGCGTTGACCGGCCTTCCCGCGGAACGGGTGCACGCGGTCTACGCACGGGCGCTGGCCCGGGGCTACGCGACGGCCCGCCGGACCGGTGTGACGCGGGCCGGGCGCGGGGCCGGGAGCGGGTCCGGGCGCGACGGCGGAGATGGGGGCCCGGCAGCGGACAGGGCCGCGGAAAGGGCGGGCGACCGCTCGCCCCCGGCGCCGGAGCCGTCGCCGCGCGCGACTCCGTGCGGCACCCGCCCGGGCTCCGCGCCCGCGCGCCCGTCACCCGCCGCCGAACGAATCGACGCCACCGCGCGGCCCGACACCACCGCGCGGCCCGACGGACGGGGCGGCCCGTGAGCGGCGCGAACCGGAAAGAAGTGGTGCTCCGCGGCCTGCTGGAGCCTACCCTCCCGGTGTCCCTCCCGCCCGGCCTCGTCCCCCGGGCCACCGCCCGCGGCGTACGCCTCCGTCGCGGGCGCCGGGCCGCTCGGGCCGCGCTGTGGACGGTGCTGGCCACGGCGGCGGTGCTGTTCGCGGTCTGGGCCTGGGCGGTGCACCCGTGGGCGGTGCCGCCCACGGACCTGACGCCGCCGCTGGAGGGCTGGTAGACGGCCCGCCGCACCGTCCCGCGCCCCGGCACGGTGGCGCGTCCCCCACGGTGACGCGTGCCGGCCCGGTCCCCCGTCCGGCACGGTTCTCTGCCCGGCGCGGTCCTTCAGCCCAGCGCGCGCCGGAGGTCCGCCAGCAGGTCCTCCGCCGACTCGATCCCCACCGACAGCCGTACCAGGTCCGCCGGCACCTCCAGCGCCGACCCCGCCGCCGACGCGTGCGTCATGCGCCCCGGGTGTTCGATCAGGGACTCCACCCCGCCCAGGGACTCGCCCAGCGTGAACAGCTCGGCCCGGTCGCAGACCGCGACCGCCGCCTCCTCACCGTCCGCGACCTGGAAGGAGACCATCCCGCCGAACGCCTTCATCTGCTTGGCGGCCACCTCGTGGCCCGGGTGGTCGGGCAGGCCCGGGTAGAGGACCTTCGAGACGCGCGGGTGCTCCGTGAGCATCTCCGCGATCCGGGTCGCGTTCTCGCTGTGCCGGTCCATGCGGACAGCGAGCGTCTTGATGCCCCGCAGCACCAGCCACGCGTCGAAAGGCCCGGCGACCGCGCCCATCGCGTTCTGGTGGAAGGCGAGTTCGTCCGCCAGCTCGACGTCGTTCACGATCAGCGCGCCGCCGACGACGTCGGAGTGCCCGCCCATGTACTTCGTCGTGGAGTGGACGACGACGTCCGCGCCGAGCGCGAGCGGCTGCTGGAGGTAGGGGCTGGCGAAGGTGTTGTCGACGACGAGCCGCACCCCGGCCGCACGCGCGACACCGGCGAGGGCGGCGATGTCGGTGATGCCGAGGAGCGGGTTCGAGGGCGTCTCGACCCAGATCGCCTTCGTACGGGGGGTGAGCGCGGCCCGGACCGCCTCCGGGTCGGAGGTGTCCGCGACCGACCACTCCACGCCCCACCGCGAGACGACCTTGGCGAAGAGCCGGAACGTACCGCCGTACGCGTCGTCCGGGATGACCACGTGGTCGCCGGGCGCCAGCAGCGCACGCAGCAGGCAGTCCTCCGCCGCCAGCCCCGAGGCGAAGGCGAGCCCGCGCCGGCCGCCCTCCAGTGCGGCGAGGTTCTCCTCCAGGGCGGTACGGGTGGGGTTCGCGCTGCGGCTGTACTCGTAGCCCCCGCGCAGTCCGCCCACCCCGTCCTGCTTGTAGGTGGACACCTGGTAGATGGGGGGTACGACCGCGCCGGTGAGGGGGTCGGCGGTGTTGCCCGCGTGGATGGCGAGCGTTTCGAAGTGCCGGGGCTCGGCGCTGTCGCGCTGACCTCCGTGACGCTGACCGCCGTGGTTCTGCTCGCTGTTGCGCTGCTCGCTGTTGTGCTGCTGGCTCATGGGTCCCGAGCGTAGCGCCGAGAGGGCGCCCGCCGTGGCGGCCCGTCGCGGCGCGCGCCGGGCCCGCATCCGGGTCCGTACTCCGTCCGGGACAATGGGGCCATGGAGATTCTCTGGTTCCTGATCGCCATGGGCCTGCTGGCCGCGGTCGTCGTCCCGTACGTCCGACGTCGCCGTGGCGGAATTCGCCTGGTCGCCCCCGGTTCACCGTATGCCGCCGATCCGGCCGCGTACGGCTTCGCACGCCAGGAGGAGCTGGACGTCCGGCTGCCCGGCCCCGACCAGGATCTCCTCGACGTGCTCGATCTCGTCCAGCGCACTCAGGACTGGCGGGCCGCCTCGCAGCTGCTCGCCGGTACCGAGAAGGAGGGGGAGGTGCGCTGGCAGCGG
Source organism: Streptomyces hebeiensis (assembly GCF_052983195.1). Classification (NCBI taxonomy): domain Bacteria; kingdom Bacillati; phylum Actinomycetota; class Actinomycetes; order Kitasatosporales; family Streptomycetaceae; genus Streptomyces; species Streptomyces hebeiensis. The sequence goes on along the minus strand of NZ_CM129812.1, from coordinate 5,047,820 downwards.
GTGCAGGCGTTCGCCGGGGCGGCGTCGCTGGAGCTCCAGGAGCGGCCCCCGCACCAGGGAGGCGAGGGACACGAGGGACGGGTCGACCTGCGCAAGGGGCAGCACGAGGGGCCGTACGAGGAGCCTCGGGCGGAGGCGGCGGCCGGACGGCCGGCGGGCGGCGCCTGGCTGCGGGCCTGGCGGTCGGAGGCGCCCGAGGACCCGGGTTGCGCGGCGGTGTACGCGGAGTTCCTGGTCCAGCAGGCCTGGCGGTCCTCGTCCAGCGGTACGGACGAGTTCCGGATCATCCTGGAGGAGGCCCGTACGGTCTGCGGGGAAGCGGCGCTGGCGGCGCCGGGCGACCCCGTGCCGTACATCATCGAACTGGCCGTGGCCCGGGGACTCGGCTACTCCCACGAGCAGTTCGACCAGCTGTGGGCGAACGTGATCGACCGCGCGCCGGCGCACATGGGGGCGCATCTGGCCGCGCTGCACTACTGGTGCGAGAAGTGGCACGGCTCGCGCCAGGAGGCCGAGCGGTTCGCGACGGCGGCCGCGGCCCGCGCCCCACAGGGCTCGCTGCTGGCGGCGCTGCCCCTGTTCGCGCTGTTCGAGCACCTGCCCGAGGTCAATCTCGTGCGCGGCTTCTACGAGGGCGAGACGGTCACGAAGGCGGTGGAGGGCGCGCTCTACGCGGTGCACGCCGCGCGCCCGGACGACCCGATGCTCGCGCACGTACGGCACCTGCTGGTGCTGTTCCTGGTCCGGAGCGAGCGCTGGGCGGAGGCGATGAACCAGATCGTGCGGGTGGACGGCCATGTCGGGGCGCTGCCGTGGACGCACGACGGCGATCCGGCGGCCGAGTACGCGGTGTACCGCGCGCTGGCGGTGGCGGGGTACGAGGCGAACGGCGGGAGCCCGGCGACGCTGCCGCAGTGACCCACGCCCCCGAGGCGGGGCGGGAGACCGAAGCCGGGGGCCGGGAGCCGGACGCCTGAACGCCGGGCACCCGGGCGCGGGGCCGCCCTGGACACCGGGCACCCGGGACGGGCGTGGGAACGCGACGCGCCGGGACACAGATGTGCGGGCGGCGACGAGCCGGGACACGGGCGGTGGGCGCGACGGGCGGAAACGCGCCGAGCGGAATGTCCCGGCGACCTCGCGCGTTGTCCGGGCAGGCCCGAAAGCCGCCGAGGAGACGTCGAGGAGACCGCCCCCATGTTCCTGTCCCGCCGCACCCCCGAGCTCCCCACCCCCGAGCAGGCGCTCCGGGGCCGTCCCGAGCCGTCCTTCACCGTCCCCTCCCGTCACACGGTCCTCGGCAACCCCCTGGTCGGCCCGTACCCGGACGGCCTGGAGGTCGCGGACTTCGGGCTCGGCTGTTTCTGGGGCGCGGAGCGTACGTTCTGGCAGCGGGAGGGCGTGTGGACGACCCTGGTCGGCTACCAGGGCGGCTCCACGCCGAACCCGACCTACGAGGAGGTCTGCTCGGGCCTGACGGGTCACACGGAGGCGGTCCGCGTCGTCTTCGACCCGAAGACGGTTTCGTACGCCGAGCTGCTGAAGCTGTTCTGGGAGTCCCACAACCCGACCCAGGGCTTCCGCCAGGGCAACGACGTGGGCACGCAGTACCGCTCGGCCGTCTACACCCACTCCCCCGCCCAGGCGGCGGCGGCCGAGGCCTCCCGCGCCGCGTACCAGCGGGTCCTCACGGGTTCGGGCTACGGCACGATCACGACGGAGATCCTCCCGGCGGACGGCCGCGAGTTCTACCCGGCGGAGGACTACCACCAGCAGTACCTGGACAAGAACCCGGCGGGCTACTGCGGCCTGGGCGGCACGGGCGTCTCCTGCCCGATCGGCGTGGCCCCGGCCGGGGAGTAGTCCGAGCCCTCCACAGCGCCGGGGACGCCCCATTCGGGTGATCACCGCCCGAATCGGCGGACAATCTCCAAGTCACCTCGTGCCGCGCGCCGCTTGACGCCCGTGCCTGGGAGACTCGACCCCGAAGACCAGGTGATCGCCCCACCCGGAACGACTCAACAGCGACTGCCCCGGCCGATGGGCACTGTGCGACCGCGTTCGCTCAGCCGTCGCACACCCCGTACGCGCCCGACTTGACCCTCCCGAGCCAGGACACCGCCGACGCACCGGCGAACACCAGGACACCCGCCTGCGGATTCTTGCTGTCCCGGAACGCGATGCCCCCGTCCGGCAGGAGCGCGGCCTCGACGCAGTCGCCGCCGCCGCCGCCGTTGCTGCCGCCGGAGAAGCTGCTCTTGCGCCACGTCAGCTCCGCCAGCGGGTCCGTCTCCGACATCGCCTTCTGCCCCCGGTCTCATGCGTACGACTCCATCGCCTCAGCGATGACCTCCCTCGAGTCTGCGCACGAAAGCGCCAGCTCAGTGAGGATGCCGAACCTCAGCGTCCATGAGCGGACCTGCTCGCGGTCCTCGATGTAGACCATACCCGCCGGCCCTTCGGTGTAGCCGATGTCGGGAATGGGCTCCGGCAACGAGAGCACAGCGAAGGGGCCTTCGAGGCCTGGACTTCCGCCAGCGTTTCGAGGCAGAACCTGAATGGTCACAGCCGGCCCTTGCGCGACTTCGAGAAGCTTTCGCAGCTGTGCGCGCATGATGGCCGCGTTGCCGATGACACGCTCCAGGGCTGCCTGGTCGATGATGAAGTGCGTACGCGGCGGAGCATCCTTGGCCAGTACATGCTGGCGCATCATCCGGGCCGTAACGCGACGTTCGAGTTCTTCGGAGCCGAAGGCGCCCGGCGATACGGCATTCATCGCCGCGCGGGCGTAATCAGCGGTCTGCAACAGTCCGTGCAACAACTGAGGTTGAAAGTCACGGAGGTCCACCAGGCCGCTCTCGATGCTGAGGAGCTGCTTGACCGCGTCCGGCAGTTCATCGGCGAAGCTGACCCACCATCCCTGCTCCGCAGATGCGGCGGACAACTGCACCAAACTGCTGCGGAGGTCACTGTCGGTGACGCCGTACGCGTCCAGGAGCTGTTCGACCTCCCGTGGCTTGACGCGGTGAACTCGTGTCTCGATGCGGGAGAGTTTCGCCGGGGACCAACGCCCCGCCCCCTCCTTGAGCTTGCCGACCGCCTGCTCCTGCGTGAATCCCGCCTGTTCACGCAGGCTCTTGAGGGAGTCGGCGAGCTGCCAGCGTCGCACCACCGACGATCCGCCGTACTGGCTCAACGTCATTACCGCCTCTCACTCTTGCGCCCGTTCCGGGCCGCGGACAGGTGACCCCTACGGAGTAAAAATGAAAGACCCACTTTTTCCGCATCATCCATTCCCATAGCGTCACGGACAGAAGCCGCCTGGTCACACAAAGCGGGAGGACATGATGTCAGTCGAACCAACCGGAGCCGCCTCGCCCGCCGCCCCTCCACCGCTCACCCGGGACGAATACCGCACCCTCACAGATGAGTTGGTCGCCGACACCGCGCCCCGGCTCTTCGCCGTCGTCCAGTCGTACGAGCCCGAGGGGTGCCCCGTCGAGGACGCGGACGCGAGGGTCGCCGCGTGGGGGGATGGCGTTCGACGGGTACGCGGAGGTCGTGAGCGTCTGCGGCGGCACCCGGATGAGCGTGCGCTCGCCGGAACGCGCCGCCGGAAGGTTCGGGTGGGGGACGGAGGTCAGCGCGCGCGTGGTGTGGGTGCCCGGCCCGGACGGCGTTGCGGGGGCGGGTGGTTGAGCCTGCGACGTCGAGCATGTGCAGCGACGGAAAAGGGTTTGACGCTCGTCGGCGTCCGCCGGTCGGATGACGTGCCATGAACGCAGGGCAGATGCACCCCGGCACGCACCCCATCGACGACGGCCTCGTACGACGACTGGTCGCCGGGCAGTTCCCGCAGTGGGCGGAACTGGCGATCCAGCGTTTTCCGTCCGGCGGCACGGTCAACGCCATGTACCGGCTGGGCGATGACATGGTCGTACGGCTGCCGCTGGTGCGGGGCGGGGCCGACGACGTGTCGTTGGAGCGGACATGGCTGCCCCGGCTCGCGCGCCACCTGCCCACGCCCGTGCCCGAGGTGCTCGGGGACGGAAGGCCCGCCGAGGGATACCCGTGGCCCTGGTCGGTGTACCGGTGGCTGGCGGGGGACAATCCCGAAGCGGGAGCCCTGAGCGCGCCGGTGCCGCTGGCCGAGGATCTGGCCGGGTTCGTGGCGGCCATGCGAAGCATCACTCTGCCGGGCGCGCCGCGGGCCCACCGCGGCGGGCCGGTCGCCTCGCTCGACGCGGACACCCGGGCGGCGATCGAGGAACTGCGGGGAATCCCGCAGGAGGACGTCGACTGCGACGGCGCCACCGCCGTATGGGAGGAGGCGCTGCGGGCCCCGGTCTGGGACGGGCCGCCGGTATGGCTGCACGGCGATCTCATGCCCGGCAACCTGCTGGTGAACGGTGGCAGGCTGACCGCGGTCATCGACTTCGGGTGCCTGGGGACGGGCGATCCGGCCTGCGATCTGTTCCCCGCGTGGAATCTGCTGCCTGCCGATGCGAGGGAAGTCTTCCGCGAGGCGCTGGGCGTGGACGACGCGACCTGGGTCCGCGGCCGGGGACGGACGCTCTCGCAGGCGCTGGTCGCCCTGCCGTACTACCGGAACACGAACCCGGCGATGGCGCACAACGCCCGGCACGTGATCCGAGCGGTGCCGGCAGAGGTCTGAGACCGGCGCATCACCTCACGTGCTGCCCGCGGGGCAAGCCGCTCCGCCTCGTCCGGACAGCGCCCGGCAAACCGGCGAGCGCCGGGGCGGCTCCTGTCCGACGGCGCCCGCACCCACCTCCTCGGAGTGAGACCGCGCGCCCATGACCCCCGCGGCACGGCACGCCAGAATAGCAATCTAATTGCTAAACTGTCCCCATGGTGGAAAGGGAGACAGCAGCACCAGGAATCGGCGAAGGGCCTGCCAAGGCCATAAGCGTGTCCCTGCCCGAAGGGACAGTGCTGGCACTGCGCGAAGTGGCTGGGCGCCGTGGTATTTCCGCGCTGATCGCCACCGCTGTTGAGGAACACCTCCGTAACCAGGCAACGGCGTCGTACCTCGCCGAGTACGAAAACGAGCATGGAGACCTCACAGGGAGCGAGATGCAAGCCGCTGCCGGCGTCTGGGCGCGGGCGGAGCAACGGGAGAACCAGTGGCGCGCCGCCGGATAGCAGGTAGCGGGGGGACGCTCATCCTGGACAGCCAGGGCCTCTCCCTGTATCTGGAACAGGATCGCAGCGTTCTCGCACTGGTTCGCGCCGCACTGGAGCGCGGCGCGAACCGGGTGGTCAGCGGAGCAACGCTCATCGAAGCGCACCACTCAGGCATCAAATCGGCGCGCTGGCACTTTGTACTGTCCCAACTCGACATCAAGCCACTGAGCGTCGAGTGGTCGAAAGAGGCGGCAGACCTGCTGACGCGAGCTGGTCTGCACGGGCACAAGTACGCCATCGACGCCATAGTGGCGGTCACGGCCATACACCAGCCCGGGCCCGTTGTGATACTGACCTCTGACGTTGATGACATGGCCAAGCTTTGCGGGGAACGGGTCACGCTCGTCGCCGTTTGAGGTTCTCTTCCGACCGAACTCGACGGGCTACCGCGGTCGGGCGGCGCGGGCGCCTCCCGGGCTGCGCGTCCGAGACGCCGGGGCCGACCGTTCGCCCGGGGACTCCGCGCCGTTGTCCGGCACCCGGCGCAGTTCGAGCGGGGTCTTGTCGGAGTCTTTTGCGTCAGGCGTTGCGTTGAGTGCGTGGTCGGACCCGACAGGGAGCAGCACGCCACACCGCCCGGCCCCGGCCCGTAACCGTGAGCCGCGCCCCGCACCGGCTAGCCGGCCCGCCCCTCCCGCCCCCACGGCCGCAACTTCTCCGGGTTGCGGACCGCCCAGATCCGGGTGACGCGGCCGTCGACGACATCGAACGAGGCCACGGTCAGTACGGTGCCGGCCCGCCGGGCCACCAGACCCGGCGCACCGTTGACCGACCGCTCCAGGAGTTCGAGCCCCGGAGTCCTGCCGGCGATGGCGACCATGTACTGGGCCGCCCTCGATCGGACGCAGGACGGTATCGGCCATGCCGCCGCCGTCGGCGGTCATCACGGCGGCCGGGTCGAGGAGGTCGACGAGGGCCGCGATGTCCCTGGCCTCCCACGCCTCTTTGGCCTGCCGCACCGCGTCGGCCCGAAAGTCAATCGATCCTGATCGGTAATCGATGGCAATCGATCGCCAGTGTGCTGCTGGCCTGCTTTCGCCCGTGGCGCGCCGACCGCGCGCTCTGCCCTCGGCGAATCTGCTCCCGGCCGAGATTTCCGACACCGACGGCGGGGCGGGGCAAGGGTGGAGGGGACCGCGGCGACGGGCGCCGCGCCACTTCGGGAGGTCCGATGTCACCACTGTTCACCGGCCAGGGGCCCGCCCCGGCCCCCCGCGCCGCGGAGGGCGACACGCCCGCGACCCGGTTCGACGACCACCTCGCCGCGCAGCTCCTCACGCAGCGGATCGTGCTGCTCGGCACGCAGGTGGACGACGTGTCGGCGAACCGGGTCTGCGCGCAGATGCTGCTCCTGTCCGCCGAGGACCCGCGGACCGACATCAGCCTGTACATCAACAGCCCCGGCGGCTCCGTGACCGCGGGGCTGGCCATCTACGACACGATGCGGCTGATCCCGAACGACGTGTCCACGCTGGCCATGGGGTTCGCCGCCAGCATGGGCCAGTTCCTGCTGACCGTCGGCACGGCGGGCAAGCGCTTCGCGCTGCCGAACGCCCGGATCATGATGCACCAGCCGTCCTCCGGCATCGGCGGCACCGCCGCCGACATCGCCATCCAGGCCGAGAACCTCGAGTTCACCAAGAAGGCCATCGAACGGATCACCGCCGAGCACACCGGCCAGACCGAGGAGACGATCTCGCGCGACGGCGACCGCGACCGGTGGTTCACGGCCGCGCAGGCCAAGGCGTACGGGATGGTCGATCACGTGGTCGAGTCGCTGGAGGACGTGCGGCCGGCCGGGCGGCCGCGGAAGGTGGGGCTCTGACATGGGGCAGTACACGATCCCGACGGTCGTGGAGCGCACACCGCAGGGGGAACGGGCGTACGACATCTACAGCCGGCTGCTGTCCGAGCGGCTCATCTTCCTGGGCACGGAGATCGACGACGGCGTGGCCAACGTCGTCATCGCCCAGCTGCTCCACCTGGAGTCGTCGAGTCCGGAGCGCGAGATCGCGATCTACATCAACTCACCCGGCGGCTCGTACACCTCGCTCATGGCGATCTACGACACGATGACCTTCGTCCGGGCGCCGATATCGACGTACTGCGTCGGGCAGGCGGCCTCGACCGCGGCGGTGCTGCTGGCGGGTGGCGATCCCGGGCGGCGGTTCGTCCTCGACCACGCCCGGGTGCTGCTGGGACAGCCGGCGAGCGGCGGCCGGCGGGGAACGGTGTCCGACCTCACGCTCGAGGCCAAAGAGATGATGCGGATCCGCTCCCAGGTGGAGGAGGTGCTGTCCCGGCACACGCACCACGACGTGGCGACGCTGCGCGAACACATGGACCGGGACCGCGTGTTCACGGCCCGGGAGGCCGTGGCGTACGGGCTGGCCGACGAGGTGCTCGGCCGCCGGGCCGTCAGCGTCTGACGCCGCCGTCACCGCTACCCGTAGGTACGGGACGTCCTGACCACAGGCGCCGTGCCGCACGCACTGCCTGACGCGCGGTCTGGCGTACTGCCCGCCACGCTGTCTGACGTCCTGGCGGTACGGGCCCCTCCCCACGCGGCACGACGCTCAGGCGGCGAGGCAGAGCCCGTCGTGCCGCGAGGTGGTCGCCCGGTGGCTCCCGGCGCGTTCGGGGGACGGCTCGACGACGGACGTGGCCCTCGACGCGGGCGCCTCCGCCTCGGCCTCCGCCCCCGCCTCCGGGTGCCCCCGGTCGTGGCCGCCGGGACGCCGCCCGGCCGCCCCGCCCGGCGCGACGTCACCGCGGTCACGCCTCGCCCGTCGGGCCCCGACCAACTCCCCCTGTGCCAGGGAGAGCAGCTCGGCCAGCCCGAGCCCCAGGGCGCGAGCGGCGGCCGCGAGGACCTCCGACGAGGCTTCCTTGCGACCGCGCTCCAACTCGGAGAGGTACGGCATCGAGATCCGCGCCGCCTCGGCCACGTCCTTGAGCGTCCGCTCCTGAGCAAGCCGCTCACGGCGCAACACCGCACCCACGACATGCCGCCACAGAGGCTCCCGCCCCACCGGCTGCCGCACACCGGGCCGCCGCGCAGGGGACTCGGGCGCCGCGGGAACCGGGCGCAACGGAATGACGCGGGCTTGCTTCGGCGCGTGGCTGCTCACCGCTCCAGAGTATGAGGCCCACCCCGGGACCGGCCCCGAGCGGCGTTCCGCCCCCGGCGAAATCGCGCGGCGGCGGGATGTCAGTGGCCCGTCCTACGGTTGACGCCATGGCACTGACCGACATCAGCAGGTCCGAAGTCCTGAGCGCTGTCGAGGAGTACAACCACCTCGGACGCGACGCGTTCTTGTCTCGCTATGGCTTCAGGCCCGCCGTGACCTACATGCTCGCGATAGACGGGCGGCAGTACGACTCGAAGGCGATCGTCGGCGCGGCTCACGGTTGCCTTCCGGGTCAGGCACCGCTGGCCCCCTCAGAGTTCTCCGGCGGCCGAGACCACGCAGCCAAGCTGCTGGGGCGGCTGGGCTTCGAGGTCGTCCACCTCGCAGCGCCGGACGCGACCACGGAGGCGCTCGTCGACCGCGTCTGGAAGCTGCGCGTCAATCACGCGGAGTCAGGGCCTCGCTTGTATCAGCCCATCGCGCTCCTGTGGGCCATCGGCCGGGCCTTCCGCGGCGAACCGCGCGTACTTCCCTGGGACGAGACCAGCGCGGCGCTGAACCAGTTGCTGATGCACCATGGCCAGCGCGGCGAAGTGGCGCGTCCTCACTATCCCGTCGCGTCGTTGTACCACTCTGGTCTCTGGTCGCTTCAGGGACATACAGGGAGCGTCCCACTCGCCCATGACAACTCAGGACCCCGCCGGTGGTTCGCCGAGCACCGCCCTGCCGGCGGTCTCGCGGCGCCCGTCCACAAGCTCGTGCGCGACTCGGGCGAGGCTCGGGTCAAGATGATGGAGGCGATCGTCGGCCGGTTCTTCGGTGGGCTGGACGAGATACCGCTGCTGGAGGAGGTGGGCCTGCATGTGGAGTCGGTGACCGACGATGCGACGGGCAGCGTGCCGGCCACCGCTACCGCCATCGACGGTCCATCGGCTGCGGGCAGGCCGCCTGGGGACGGGACCGCCGACGGCAAGGACCGGGGCAGGGGCAGCACTGCCGACATGTCGCCGATGCTCATGGATCCCGTGGCTCGGGCGGCGCAGTACGAGAAAATGTGCACACTCGTCGCCCTACGCGAGGAGTTCGTTCGCGGCCGGCGGCGGGAGCGGGTGGTTCGGGACCCCGTGCGGTCGGGGTGGGCCCGGAAGGCTGTACTCCTTCGCAGCGAGGGGCTGTGCGAGAACCCGAAATGCACCGGACAGCCGGACGATGTCACGGATGGCGGCAAGCCGATACTGGAAGTCGACCACATCGTGGAGATAGCGCGCGGTGGACCCGACCACCCGAGCCAGATGATCGCTCTCTGCCCCAACTGCCATGCGGTGAAGACGAGAGGACGGACCCGATACGAACTGAGCGCGATCTTCCTCCGTGTCGCGCGCGAGCGGCACATGTCAACTGTGACGGAGCCGGAGAGTCACAAATGCTGAGGTCATGGACGAGCCTGGCCGGAACACCATCGGCCTGTCGAACGCCAACCGGACGTCGGTCCACGGCTCTTCGACACGGTCGGTCCACATCCGACGTCATGAGCGGCTTGTAAGTCGGTGGGGCCCGAGCATCGAAGTTTGGCGTCGCCGCGCTGCCGGTACGCAACGCGGCACACACGAGATCGCGGCAGCATCGGCACACCCTCCACATAACACTGTTACAGCATCCCAGTGATCCGTGTTCTAGCGTGGCACCCCTGCCGGTACACGTGGCCGCGTGGCCGGGATACGAGGGGCGGGTGCGCCCGGTACGAGCGGCCTGGGACGCACTCTCCGCCACGCTGTGGCGCACGCCACACCTGTGTGAAAACCTCGCGCCTGACCCGGGCATCTTGCCGGTGTGGGACCACTCAGGAGAACACCGGCGGAGCTCGACGAGGCGCGCCTCGTCCGGCTGATCGCCAAGGGCGACCGCGGCGCGTTCGAGGAGCTGTACCGGCGCACCGCGCCCTGGCTCGCCGTACGGCTGCGTCGGCGCTGCGCCGACGAGCAGATCGTGGCCGAGGTCATGCAGGAGACCTATCTGGCGGTGTGGCGCGCGGCGAGCGCGTTCGCGGGGTCCGCGGTGGGCGGTACGGCCGTCGGCTGGCTGTGGACGATCGCGGCGCGGCGGCTCGTCGACGCCTTCCGCCGACGCGCGCACCAGGCACAACTGCCCGGCGCCATCGCGGCGTCATCCCCGGCCGGCACCGTGGCGCCCGCCGCCGAGGACGAGGTGCTCGCGGCCGGGATCGAGGGCGAGGTCGGTGACGCGCTGCGGCGGCTGGCGCCGGAACTGCGCGACGTGCTGCGGTCCATGGTGCTCGACGGACTGTCGGTACGGGAGACGTCCGTCCTGCTCGGCGTACCGGAGGGCACTGTCAAGACCCGCGCGCGGCGGGCACGGAGGGTGATGCGGGAGATGCTGTCATGAGCGCAGAGGACTGCACAGAAGATCCGAAGGGACAGGCAGCGTCTGCGGGAGACCGGCAACCTGCCGGAAGCACGCGCGTTCCCGGTCTTCCCGGGCCCACGGCTCCTCCCCGCCCGCACCACGTCTCCGAGTCGCTGATCAGCCGGTACGCACGCGGCGACTCCGACATCCACCCCGACGAACTCTGGGCCGTCGAGGCCCACCTGGAAAGCTGCGCGCTCTGCCGTGCCCGGCTCGGCACCGCCGCCCGCATCACCGCGCCGGCCGTGGACGCGCTGGTCGAGGGCGTCTGGGCGGAACTGGCGGCCCGATTGCCGACGACACCGCCCGCGCGCCGACGCCGCCGCTGGGTGCCGGCTCTCTCTGCGTGGGCGTCGCCGGTGACGCTGCCGTGGCTGGGGATGACGGTCCTGGTCACGCTGTTCGCCGTGGTCCTCGACCGGACGGACGCGTCCGCCGTCCCGCCCGTCCTCCTGGTGGCCCCCGTACTGCCCGTGCTGGGCGTCGCCACCGCCTGGGCCCGTGGCGTCGACCCGGCGTACGAACTCATCGCCGCGACCCCGCGCGCAGGACTGGAACTCGTCCTCCGGCGCACGACCGCGATACTCGCCGTGGTGGGCTCCGCCCTGCTGTTCGCGGGGGCCGTCACCGGCACCACGGTCGGCCAGTGGCTCCTGCCCTGCCTGGCCTTCACCACGGGCACGCTCGCGCTCGGCGGGCTGATCGGGATGACCAGGGCGGCGATCGTGCTGGTCGCGGCCTGGGCGGGCGTGATCGTCGCGCCGACCCTGGCCGTCGGCGGGATACCGGTCGCCCTCCAGGCGGACTCCCTGCCGGTCTGGGGAGCCCTCGTAGCGTTCGGCGCTCTGGTCGTGGTCCGGCGGCGAACCGCGTACAGCCTCCTCGGCACCCACCGCTGAGGAGGCCGAGGAGGCTGTACCCGCGCACGCCGTGCCCCGAGCGCACGACTGGACCCACGCCCACGCGACGTTCCCGGCCCACGTCCAGCCTCCGGCCCGCGCCCCCGCGCACCGCGCACCGCGCACCGCGCACCGCGCACCGCGATAACCATTGGCCGCGTGCGGGAACGCGCCGCTACCATCTGCCCCATGTTCGCGCACTACTACTTCCTGTGATTCCGGGCCTTCCCTTCAGGCCCTGACGGAATCAGCCCTGCCCGGCACCCGGCCCCCGCTGTGACGCGGGCGCCTCGGCATGCCCCGGGCGGCACATCACAGGAAGAAAGTCATGCGCGAACGCGCCCAATTGGCGTTGAAGGACGTTTCCAAGACGTACGGCGACCGGTCGGTCCTCGACCAGGTCGGCCTGACCGTACGGCCCGGCGAGAAGGCCGGTGTCATCGGGGAGAACGGCTCCGGCAAGTCCACCCTGCTCCGGCTGATCGCCGGGGCCGAGCGGCCGGACACCGGCGAGATCACCGTCGTCTTCCCCGGGGGCGTCGGCCACCTCGCCCAGACCCTCGACCTCGACCCCGCCCTGACGGTCCAGGACGCCGTCGACTCCGCCCTCGCCGACCTGCGCGAGCTGGAGCGGCGGATCGCGGCGGCCGAGGCGGCACTCGGTGACGCCGACGAGGCGGAACTCGCCGCGTACGGGGACCTGCTGACGGCGTACGAGGAACGCGGCGGGTACGAGGCGGACGCCCGGGTCGACGCCGCGCTCGACGCCCTCGGCCTCGCCCGCACCGGCCGCGACCGCCCGCTCGGCACGCTCTCGGGCGGCGAGCGGTCCCGGCTGGCGCTCGGCTGCGTGCTGGCCGCCGCGCCGGAACTGCTGCTGCTGGACGAGCCGACCAACCACCTCGACCTGCGGGCCACCACCTGGCTGGAGGACCAGCTCAGGGCGCACCGGGGCACGGTGGTCGCGGTCACCCACGACCGGGTGTTCCTGGAGCGGATCGCGACGACGATCCTGGAGGTCGACCGGGACACCCGAACGGTCACCCGGTACGGCGACGGCTGGCAGGGCTACCGTACGGCGAAGGCCGCCGCCCGCCGCCGTTGGGAACAGGACCACCTGGAGTACCTGGCCGAACTGGCCCGTACCGAGGAGCTTCTCGCCGCGGCCGGACAGCGGCTCACGGCCACCGGAAAGGACCCCGGGCAAGGCTTCGGCAAGCACCGCCGCTCGCACGAGGCGAAGCTGTCGGGGCAGGTCAGGGCGGCCAGGCAGCGGCTGTGGCGGCTACGCGCCACGCCGGTGCCGCCACCTCCGGAACCTCTCCGGTTCACGGCGCCGTTCACATCCGACGGCGACGGAAGCGGTGCGGGCGGAAGCGGTGCGGGCGGAAGCGGTACGGGCGGCAACAGCGGGGACGGCAAGGGTGGCAGCCCGGTCGCCGAACTGACCGACATCGTGGTCGGCGACCGGCTGCGGCTGTCCGCCCTGCGCCTGGCCGCCGGCGAACGGCTCCTGGTGACCGGTCCCAACGGCGCCGGCAAGAGCACGCTGCTCCGCGTCCTGGCCGGTGACCTGCGGCCCGACGCCGGTACGGTGCGCCGCACCGCCCGGGTCGGTTACCTGCCGCAGGAACTGCCCGCCGTGCCCTCTCCGCTCCCCCTGCTGCACGCCTTCGCGGCCGGACGCCCCGGCGTGACGGAGGAACACGGTGGACGCGGGGAACGCGGGGAACACGCGGGCTACGAGCAGTACGCCGACGAACTGCTGGCACTCGGACTGTTCCGCCCCGACGACCTGCCCGTGCCGGTGGCCGCGCTCTCGGCGGGCCAGCGCCGCAGGCTCGCTCTCGCCCGCCTGGTGACCCGCCCGGCCGGTCTGCTGGTCCTGGACGAGCCGACGAACCACGTGGCGCTGTCCCTGGTGGAGGAGTTGGAGGAGGCGCTGCGGAGGTACGAGGGGACGGTCGTGGTGGTCTCCCACGACCGCCGTTTCCGGGACGGCTTCGCGGGGACACGGCTGGAGTTGCGGGAGGGGAGGGCGCTGCCTCCGGAGTGAGCCCCGGCTGTGCCGGACTCCGAACCGGCGCGCGGCGGCACCACATAGTGTGGGCGCGGTGGGGATCTTCCAGAGGGTGCGAAAAGGGGCGCTGGTCCGTACGGACAGCACGGAGCGTACGGGGAGCGGCGCGGGGCTCGTGACGGATCGTACGGCGGACGGTCGCGAGCCGGCCGTCCGCCGGGCCTGGCGACGGCTGCCCCGCCTCCCCCGTGTCCCCCGCGTCCCCCTCCTCGTCACTGCGCTCTCCGTACCGGCCTACGTCCTGTGGGCCACCGTGCTCGCCACCGGCGGGGGCGATCTGGCCGCGCAGTTCGCGTGGGCGTCTTTCGCGGACCGGCACCCGGGCTCGGCGTACAACCTTGCCTGGTACGGCGGCACGCACACCGTCAACTACAGCGTCCTCGCGCCCCCGCTGATGGCGTTTCTGGGCGTGCGCGCCGTGTCGGTCGCGGCCGGGCTCGCCGGGACCTGGGTGCTGGCGCTGCTGTTCGTACGGGCGGGGGTGCGGCACCCGGTGTGGCCCGCGCTGCTCGGCGCGGCGGCCCTGTGGTGCAACGTCGCGTCGGGGCGGACGACGTTCGCGCTGGGCACGGCCCTCGGGCTGGTCGCGCTGGGCCGGATACGGCGCCCCGTACAGGCGTGGCCGGCCGCCGCGCTGACCGCCCTGGCCAGTCCGGTGGCGGGGCTGTTCCTGGTCGTGGCGGGCGCGGCGTACCTGCTGGAGCGGCGGTGGGCGAGGGGTGCCGCGCTGATCGTGCCGCCGTTCGCCGTGGTCGCCGCGGTGACCGTGCTCTTCCCCTTCCACGGCGAACAGCCGATGGCGCCCGGCAAGCTCACGATGCCGCTCCTCGTCTGCGCGGCGGTGTGTCTCGCGGTGCCGCGCGGCTGGCGTACGGTGCGCTACGGCGCGGCCGTGTACGCGGTCGGGGTGGTCCTGACGTTCCTGGTCAGCTCGCCGATCGGGACGAACGTGGAGCGGCTGGTGGGGCTCGCGGGCCCGCCGGTGCTGCTCGCGGCGCTGCCGGCCCGTGTGCCGGGCCCTGCCGGAGAGGCGGTGACCGGGCCGGGCGGGCGCCGGTCCCCCGCCGGGCGGGCCGCGTACGACGGCGCGCCCCGGTTCCGTACCGCGCGGGCCGCTCTGCCGGGGCTGGTGCTGGCGGTCGCCGTCTGCGTCAATACGGGCTGGCTGGTCGACAAGACCGAGGACGACCTCGCCGTGTCCAACACCGTGCCCTCGTGGGCCGCGCGCACCGACGGTCTGCTGGCCGCCCTGGAGCGGTTCGGCGCCGACCGGACCCGGGTGGAGGCCGTCCCGGCCCGCAACCACCGCGAGGCCGACGTCCTCGCCCCGCACATCACCATGGCGCGCGGCTGGAACCGGCAGCTCGACGTCGAACGCGGCCGGCTGTTCTACGACGGCACGCTGACGCCGGCCACGTACCGGGCCTGGCTGGACCGCTTCGCGGTGGGACTGGTCGTCCTGCACCACGGGCGGCCGGACGGGCCGGCCGAGGCGGAGGCCGCGCTGGTACGGAGCGAACCGGAGTGGCTGGAGCGGCTCTGGCAGGACGAGGACTGGACGGTCTACCGCGTCCGCGACGCGGTCCCGCTGGTGTCGGCGCCCGGCACCGTCGTCAGGACCGGCGCGGCGGACCTGGTCGTGCGGATGCCGGCCGCCGGGTCGGTGACGGTACGCGTGGCGTACTCCCCCTGGCTCACGGCCCCGGGCGCGTGCGTGGGCCGCGCGGCGGACGGCTGGACCCGGCTGACGGTCCGGACAGCGGGCGAGTACCGCCTGGGCTCGGGGTACGCCGACCGCCTCCGTCACGGCTTCGGAGGCGGCGCGGGCTGCGGCTGACCGGCCCTGGGGCCGTGCCCGCCGTCCCCGTGCCCGTGCCCGTCGTCCCCGTGCCCGTCCCGGCGCCCGGGGCAAGCGCCCCGCTGTCCCGGTACGCGACGGGAACGCGGACCGCATGGATACGGCGGCGGCACCGTGGGGTGCCGCCGCCGTCGAGGTGTCAGGGAGGGGAGGGAAGGCTACGAGGCCGGATCAGGCGGCCGAACCGGCCTGCCAGTCGGCCCAGTTCAGGTTCCAGCCGTTGAGGCCGTTGTCGGGCTTGATGGTCTTGTCGTCGGAGTTCTTGACGATGACGACGTCACCGACCATCGAGTTGTTGAAGAACCACGCGCCGGGGGTGTTGGGGTCGTTCGCGCCCTTCGTGTCCGACAGACCCACACAGCCGTGGCTGGTGTTGACGTTGCCGAAAATGGACTTGGCACCCCAGTAGTTGCCGTGGATGAACGTGCCCGACGTGGACAGCCGCATCGCGTGCGGGACGTCCTTGATGTCGTACTCGCCCTTGCCGTCGTCGTCCGTGAAGCCGACCGTGGCACCGTTCATCCGGGTCTCCTTGAACTTCTCGGAGATCACCATCTGACCGTTGTAGGTCGTGTTGTCGGGCGAACCGGCGGAGATCGGGATGGTCTTGATCGTCTTGCCGTCCCGGGTGACGGTCATGGTCTTGCTCTTGGCGTCGACCGTGCTGACCTGGTTGCGGCCGATCTTGAACGTGACCGTCTTCTGCTGGACGCCGGTGACGCCCGGGGCGCCCTCGACCCCGTCCAGGTTCAGCTTGAGGGTGACCGTGGAGCCGCCCTTCCAGTACTCCTCCGGGCGGAAGTCGAGGCGCTGCTGGCTGAACCAGTGGCCCACGACCTCCTGGCCGCTGCTCGACGTGACCTCGATCCCGTCCTGCACGGCCTTCTTGTCGGTGATCGCCTTGTCGAAGTTGATCGAGACCGGCATGCCGACACCGACCGTGGAGCCGTCCTCGGGGGTGAAGTTCCCGATGAAGCTGTTGTCGGGCGAGACGGTGGTGAAGGAGGAGTTCTCGTGGGCCTCACGGCCCTTGGCGTCCTTGGCCGTTGCGACGATCTTGTAGCCGGTGGAGCGTTCGAGCTGGCCGTCCGGCTTCCAGCTCTTCGAGTCGCCGGACAGGGTGCCCTTGACGTCGGTGCCGTCCGCGGTGGTCATGGTCACGTTCGTCAGCGTGCCCTTGCTGACCGTGACCTTGGCGTCGTTGTTGATGCCCGCGTTCGTCGCACCGTTCTTGGGCGAGATGGCTATCTGGGCCTCGGACGTCTCCTTGGCGGCCGCTTCGTCCACCTGGGCCTGCGACGAGGAGTTCTTCGAGCCGTCGGCGTTCTTGTCGCCGCCCTCGTCGCTGCAGGCCGAAAGGACCAGAACGCCGCCGAGCAGTGCGGACGCGGCCATCAGACCTTTGCGCCGCTTGCTGTCCGTCATCACACGCTTCTCCATCATCGCCGCTTACCCTGCCGATAATCGTTAAGAACGCCTGTTCCGGTTCGTCCGGTTCCACTCCGGCGGGAGGTGTGGTGGACACCACTCGCCGACGGGAATGCGCCAGGCTCGGCCCGCCTGCCGCGGCCGTCCGGGCCTACCAGAGTGTCACGTCCGCGCACCACCCCCGAACAGCCGTCGCCACCATGGACATCTTCACGCCAGGACATATCACCCCATACACCTCTATCTCCCCTGCCTTCCGCGACGGGGACCGGAAGGTTCCGGAGCACCGCGACTTTCCCCTGACCCGCCGCTTTCACTAGCATCGGCGCTCGGCCCAATTCAGCGCCGTCACAAGGGCCGTCACAAGCCCGTCACAAGGGGGGATCGATCACGTGTCCGTCGCACGCCGACCGCTGCTGACGGCCACCGCGGCCGGAACCCTGCTCTGCGCCCTGTGGTTCGTTCCGTCCGCGAACGCCACCGGCGAGACAGGCGCGACGGGCGGAGCCGGGGCGGCCGGCGCGGAGGTCACCGGTGACGACGCGGCAGGCACCGGCGGGGAGTCGGGCGACGCCCCGCCGCCGGTGCTCGCGGACACGGGGGCCGTGGACACCACGCCATACCTGTTCGGCGGGACCGCCTTCCTGCTCGTCGGCGCGGGGTTCGTGACGTACTCCGTCCGCCGGGGAGCCCGGAACCCGCTCTGACAGCCTTCGTCGTCCGGCGACTTCGGCCCGCGTGACGCCCCTGGCACCTTTTAGGGTCTTTTTGACGTCTCTTGCCTGCGCCTTGACGTCCGTCGACACCGATGTGGCGTCCATCGACACGATCGACGCCAGGTCCGTCCGGCCGGCCTGTCCTCTCCGCCTTCCCGTCGCATCCGCCTTCACGTCATCCGCCGCCCCGTCGCACCCGTCGTCCTTACGCCAGCGGCCCGGTCACCGGCTCCACCGCCGCGACGAGGGCTCCCTCCCGTACGAACGCGTCCGCCGCCGCCAGGTCGGGGGCGAGGAAGCGGTCCGGCCCCGGCCCCTGGACGCCGGCGGCGCGCAGCGCGGCGATGGCGGCGCGGGACGCGGGCGCGGGCGTCAGGCCGTGGCGCAGCTCGATCGCGCGGGTGGCCGCGTAGAGCTCGACGGCGACGATCCGGGTCAGGTTGTCGACCGCGGTACGGAGCTTGCGCGCCGCGGACCAGCCCATCGAGACGTGGTCCTCCTGCATCGCGGAGGACGGGATGGAGTCGACCGAGGCGGGCACCGCGAGCCGCTTCATCTCACTGACCAGGGCGGCCTGGGTGTACTGGGCGATCATCAGGCCCGAGTCCACCCCGGGGTCCTCGGCGAGGAAGGCGGGCAGTCCGTGCGAGCGGTTGCGGTCCAGGAGCCGGTCGGTGCGCCGCTCCGCGATGGAGCCGAGGTCGGCGGCGGCGATGGCCAGGAAGTCCAGGACGTAGCCGACGGGCGCGCCGTGGAAGTTCCCGTTGGACTCGACCCGTCCGTCGGGCAGGACGACCGGGTTGTCGACGGCCGACGCCAGTTCGCGGCCGGCGACCACGGAGGCGTACGCGAGCGTGTCCCGGCCGGCCCCGGCGACCTGCGGGGCGCAGCGCACGGAGTAGGCGTCCTGGACGCGGGGCGCCTCCTCCTGCTGGAAGTGGCCGGTCAGCTCGGATCCGGCGAGCACCCGCAGCATGTTGGCGGCGCTGGCGCCCTGGCCCGGGTGCGGGCGGATGGCGTGCAGTTCCGGGGCCAGCACCCGGTCGGTGCCGAGGAGCGCTTCCAGGGTCAGGGCGGCGGTGATGTCGGCCGAGGTGTACAGGCGGCCCAGGTCGGCGATGGCCAGCACCAGCATGCCGAGCATGCCGTCGGTGCCGTTGAGCAGGGCGAGCCCTTCCTTCTCCCGGAGCCGGACGGGCTCGATGCCGTGCTCGGCGAGGAGTTCGGCGACGGGGCGCACCGTACCGTCCGGCCCTTCCGCGTCGCCCTCGCCCATGAGGGCCAGCGCGCAGTGCGAGAGCGGCGCGAGGTCGCCGGAGCAGCCGAGGGAGCCGAACTCGTGGACGACCGGGGTGATCCCCGCGTTGAGCAGTCCGGCCATGGCCCGTGCCACCTCGGGGCGTACGCCGGTATGTCCCGAGGCCAGGGTCTTCAGCCGCAGGAACATCAGCGCGCGGACGACCTCGGTCTCGACGCGCGGGCCCATGCCGGCGGCGTGCGACCGGACGATGTTGCGCTGGAGGCGCGCGCGCAGGTCCTGACCGATGTGCCGGGTGGCGAGGGCGCCGAACCCGGTGGAGACCCCGTACACCGGCTCGGGTTTGGCGGCGAGCGCGTCCACGACCTCGCGCGCGGCGGCGAGCGCGTCGAGGGCTTCCCCGGAGAGTTCCACGCGGGCCCGGCGCCGGGCCACGGCGACGACGTCCTCGGCGGTGACCCCGGACGTCCCCACCACGACTGTGTGCATATCCATATTCAGGAGCCTACGGATTGAATCCGGGGGTGTCACTACGGCTGCGCCGGGCCCCCCGGAACGGCTGTGGCGGCCCCCGGAACGCCGGGCGCGAGGCGTCGGGAAGGCCGGTGGCGCGCGCGATTACCGGGTGTCCGACCCAGCCCGTACTCTGCTGAGGCTACGACGCTACGACGCGCGGTGGACCGGATCGGCGCGCGAGGACCGGGAGGACGCACACCCCATGGAAGACCTGGATCCCGCGGACCCGTCCGTTGTGGGCGGTTACCCGCTGCTCGCCCGGCTCGGCGGCGGCGGGATGGGGCAGGTGTACCTGTCGCGCACGGCCTCGGGCCGGCCGCTGGCGGTGAAGACGATCCGCGCCGAACTCGGTGACGAGCCGGGGTTCGAGGAGCGGTTCGTCCGGGAGATACGCAACAGCGACCGGGTGCGGTCGCCCTGGACCGCGACGGTCGTGGACTACAGCCCGGCCGGCGCGCGCCCGCAGTGGCTGGCGACCGAGTACGTGCCCGCGCCGTCGCTGGGCGAGTGGCTCGAGGGGTACGGACCGCTGCCGGAGCCGGCCGTGCTGTCGCTGGCCGCCGAACTGACCGGCGCGCTGCGGGCGGTGCACGGCGCGGCCATGGTCCACCGGGACGTCAAGCCCAGCAATGTGCTGCTGGCGCGCGAGCGGCCCCGGCTGATCGACTTCGGTGTCGCGCGCGCCGCCGACGATCCCCGGCACACGCGGACGGGCGGCGTGATCGGCTCGCCCGGCTATCTCGCGCCGGAGCAGGCCGTCGGAACGGACGTGGGGGCGCCCGCCGACGTGTTCTCGCTGGCGGCCGTGGTGGCCTGCGCGGCCACCGGGCGCGGCCCCTTCTCCCCCACGGGCACGGGCGGCTCGGCCGCGCCCGCGCTGCTCTACCGGATCGTGCACGAGGAGCCCGACCTCGCGGGCGTACCGGAGAAGCTCCTGCCGATCCTGCGGGACTGCCTGGCCAAGGACCCGGCCGCCCGGCCCACGGCCGACCAGCTCGGCGAGCGCCTGGAGGGGGTGGGCGCCGTGCCCGGCCGGTGGTCCGAGGTGTGTCCCCCGGCGCTGGAGGGGGAGGCGGAGGCGCGGGAAGAGCCGGTGCGCGCGCTCGTGGAGACGTCGACGCGGGCCGGGGTCGTGGAGACCCCGACCCGGGTCGACGTGGTGGAGACCCCGACGCGGGTCGAGCCGGCGGACCTGGCCGCGACGGTGGCCGCGACGATGGTCGCGACGCCCCCGGCGCGGACGGCGGGCGGGATGCCGGCCGCGGCGGTACCGGTCGGTGCGGCACCGGTCGGTGCGGTACCGGGTGAGGTGCCGGCGGGTACGGAGCCGGCCCGGCGCAGACGATGGATATGGCCTGTGTCAACGCTGGCCGTTGTCATGGCGATCATGGCGACGACAGCCGTTCTGCTCGTCGCCAGGGACCGCTCGGACGACCGCGCGGACGACCGGCCGAAGAAGCCCCGGACCTCGTCCTCGTCCGCGGCGAAGGCCCCGGCCGAGGTGGACGGCCCGGCCGGCGAGGACGAGCGGACCGACCCGTCCGACGCCCCCGCGCCGCCCGGCGCGGGGGCTCCCCAGGACCCGGCCGGCCCCCCGGAGGTCCTGGTCGTCCAGGCGCCGCGTGAACTGACCGCGGGCACGTTCCTCGAGTCCGCCCGGGCGAAGCTGATCATGCAGGTGGACGGCAACCTGGTAATCCACGACGAGAACGGCACCGTCCGCTGGGCCTCGATGGCCATGGGCGAGGGCAACCGCGCCCTCTTCCAGCCGGACGGCAACCTGGTCGTCTACAACGCCGAGAACAGCCCGGTCTGGGCCTCGAACACGGCGGACAACGACGGCGCGAACCTGATCCTCCAGGCGAACGGCGACGTGGTGGTCGGCCGGGAGAACGAACCGCCGCTGTGGGCGGCGGGTACGGGGCACTGACCACCGGCGCGCACCGGCCGCCGGCGGGCGGCCGCCTCCCGCTGCTCCCCGCGCCGTCCCCGACCCCCGCCGGTCTAGGCCGCCCCCGGGGGAGACCGGCTCCCCGGAGGCCCCGGCCCCGCCCCCGTAAAGCTTCGTCACCGCCCTCCCCGAAGCCGCGTATCTCCGTATCCCGGCGCCGGAGCACGGCCGCCGCCTACGCTGGCAGGTGGGGACGCGAGACGTGAGCCAGGGCACATCTGCCGTATCGTTGAGGCGGTCCACGACAGATCGGCAGGGCAGTGCGCAGGGAACGGGCAGGAGGCGGCTGGTGACCGTCGACGATTCGAATTCCGGAGAGGACACCCCGCCGCCGTCGGACTCCGCCGGATATCCGACCCCGCACCACGACGTCGACCACACGGCCGAGCCGACGGACGATCCCCTCGCCATCCGGCTCGAACAGCTGATCCTGGGCGCGGAACGGCGCTACACCCCCTTCCAGGCCGCCCGGACCGCCGGGGTCTCGATGGATCTCGCCTCCCGGTTCTGGCGGGCCATGGGCTTCGCGGACATCGGGCAGGCCAGCGCGCTGACCGAGGCCGACGTCCTGGCGCTGCGGCGGCTGGCGGGTCTGGTGGAGGCGGGACTGCTCAGCGAGCCGATGGCCATCCAGGTCGCCCGGTCGACGGGGCAGACGACCGCCCGGCTGGCGGAGTGGCAGATCGACTCGTTCCTGGAGGGGCTCACCGAGCCCCCCGAGCCGGGCATGACCCGCACCGAGGTCACCTACCCCCTCATCGAACTGCTGCTGCCGGAACTGGAGGAGTTCCTCGTCTACGTCTGGCGGCGCCAGCTCGCCGCCGCGACCGGCCGGGTGGTCCAGGCGGCCGACGACGAGGAGATGGTGGACCGGCGGCTGGCGGTCGGGTTCGCGGATCTCGTCGGGTTCACGCGGCTGACCCGCAGGCTGGAGGAAGAGGAGCTCGGCGAGCTGGTCGAGGCGTTCGAGACGACCTCCGCCGACCTGGTCGCCGCGCACGGCGGCCGGCTGGTCAAGACGCTGGGCGACGAGGTGCTGTACGCGGTGGACGACGCGGGCACGGCCGCCGAGATCGCGCTGCGGCTGATCGAGACGCTCAAGCACGACGCGACGATGCCGGCGCTGCGCGTGGGCATCGCCTTCGGGACGGTCACCACCCGGATGGGCGATGTCTTCGGCACGACGGTGAACCTGGCGAGCCGGCTCACCTCGATAGCGCCGAAGGACACGGTCCTGGTCGACGGCGCGTTCGCGGAGGAACTGATCCGCACGGGCGACGCGCCCGCCTCCGAGACGGAGGCGGCGGAGGCGGCGGCGAAGGCCGAGAAGGAGGGCGAGACCGCGCCGGAGTACCGCTTCGGGCTCCGCCCGATGTGGCAGCGGCCGGTGCGCGGGCTCGGCGTGGTCGAGCCATGGCTCCTGGGCCGGCGCGAGTCCTAGCCAGTACCTCTCCCGGCGAGGTTCGCCCCGTCGCGGCACCAGGCCGCGTCGTTCGGATCACCGCGCGTCGCACCGGCTGTGTCACCTCGCCGCACAGTCGGCGGAAGCAACCCTTCCTGGGCGTGCGGCGGTCTTACCGGGCGTCGTGCTCAGAGGATCGGCCTCTGTCGACTCGTACCGGTAAACCGACGGGAAGGGCTCACTCCATGGCGCTGGATCCCAACTTCTGCCTGGATGTTCCGGAGGGTTTCGACGACTCGGACGCTGAGACCGGGGTGCATCCCATCGCCAGGAAGCTGTTCCTCGCCACAACCGCCGCGGAAGTCTTCAAGAAGGCCCATGAGTGGGTGCGGGAACAAAAAATCCGCCTGGTGGACGTGTCGTGGGACTTCTTCCACGACGAGGACGAGCCCTACTGTCTGAGCATCTATTTCACGTTCGAGCTGGATCCCGAAGCCGCTTGACCACGACTGTGCGGTTTCGTTCGGATCAACAATCTGGTGATCCGGACGAACCCGGCCGGCGGCCCTCCCGGCACTTTGCCCCTCCCGGCAACGTTTGCCCCGTCGCGACGCCCGGCACGCGCGCTCGCCGCGTTGGCCACAAGCCCAGGTAGCTCCGCTACATGGACTTCCGGCCGCCTTGCGATCACACGCACCGGACGCCGCTCCTTGACGGGCAAACCCTGCCGGTCGCGGCACTAGGCTCTCCTCCCGGCACAACACGTGAACCGTCGTTGACGCAACCGGGAGACGCCGTGACTGGGACCGAGCAGGGGCACGAGGACGGGCAGAAGACCGGGCACGAGGCCGGGGCCGGCCCGGAGCCCGGGGCCGAGCAGCGGTTCGGGGAGTTCGTCGCCGTGCGGCGGCACGGGCGCGGGCACGTCGCGGAACTGGTCCTGGACCGGCCCGGGGCCATGAACGCCGTCTCGACCGAGATGGCCCGGTGTCTCGCCGCCGCGTGCGACGCGCTGGCCGCCGACCGGACCGTCCGGGTCACGGTCCTGACCTCGACGCACGCGCGCGCCTTCTGCGTCGGCGCGGACCTCAAGGAGCGCAACGCGCTGACGGACGCCGAACTGGTACGGCAGCGGCCGACCGCCCGCGCCGCGTACACCGGCGTCCTGGAACTTCCCATGCCGACCGTCGCCGCCGTGCACGGCTTCGCCCTGGGCGGCGGCTTCGAGCTGGCGCTGGCCTGCGACCTGATCGTCGCGGACGGGACGGCGGTCGTCGGGCTGCCCGAGGTGTCGGTCGGGGTGATCCCCGGAGGCGGCGGTACGCAGTTGCTGCCCCGGCGGGTCGGCGCGGCGCGGGCCGCGGAGCTGGTGTTCACGGCCCGGCGGGTGGCGGCGGCGGAAGCGGCCGGGCTGGGGCTGGTCGACCGGCTGGTGGACGAGGGGGCAGACCGGGACGAGGCCCTCGCCCTGGCGGACCGTATCGCCGCGAACTCCCCCGTCGGCCTGCGCGCCGCCAAACGCGCCCTGCGGCTCGGGCACGGGCTCGACCTGCGGGCGGGCCTGGAGGTGGAGGACGCCGCGTGGCGGTCGGTGGCGTTCTCCGGGGACCGGGCGGAGGGCGTGGCGGCGTTCAACGAGAAGCGCACGCCGGAGTGGCCCGGCGCCTGAACCGGGGCCCGGGCGCCCGGGCCGCGTCGGGCCACCGTCAGTCGGTGCCGCTTGTGGCATCGTCGGGTGCGACCCGGACGAGGACCTTGCCGCGGCTGTCGCCCCGGAAGATGCGGGCGAGCGCCTCCGGCGCGTGCTCCAGCCCGTCCAGGACGACCCGCTCGTGCCGCAGTCGGCCGTCGCCGAGCCGGACGGCCAGTTCCCCGGTGATCTCGTCGAAGCGGTCGACATGGTCGGCGACCTGGAAACCGCGCGCGGTGGCACGCTGCTCGACCAGCTCCACCAGGTTCCGGATGCCGTGGCGCTGGGCGGGGTCGGCGCTGTAGTCGGCGATCATGCCGCACATCGCGAGCCGCGCTCCGGTGTTGATCCTGCTGAGCACATGGTCCAGTATCTCCCCGCCGGCGTTCTCGATGTCCGCGTCGACGCCGTCGGGGGTGGCCTCGTCGAGCCGGTCGCGCCAGTGCGGTTCGCGTCGGTCGACGCAGGCGTCGAAGCCCAGTTCCTCGACGACGTAACGGCACTTGTCCGGCCCTCCGGCCAGCCCGACCACCCGTGCGCCGCGTTCCTTCGCGAGCTGACCGGCGATCGACCCCACCGCGCCGGCGGCCGCGGAGACCACGACCGTCCGGCCCGGCCGCGGGTCGGCGATCTCCACCGCGAGCCAGGCGGTGATGCCGGTCGGGCCCAGTACACCCAGCAGGTCCTCGAGCGATGCCCGCATCGCTCGCCGGGGAAGCGATGCGCCGAGGGGAGTCCAGATAGCTCCGTAGCAGTTGCGTCTCAGGCACCGGGCCGCGCGCCGGCTCACCCCCGCCCATCCAGCACCCCGCGTCCTCGAGGAGACGGCGTCGCACCATGACACTGCGCGCGACGACGGGCTCGCGTGCCGTCACCCGCGCCGGACGGCGGCTCTCCCAGAACAGGGCATCGCCCGGGCGCGGCAGCCAGTCGTGACCGTCCTGGCGGAAGACCGCGCTTCCCGCGCCCATCACGGAGACGATCAGGTAGTCGTCTCCCGTCTCCGCGATCTGACGGGCGCCGCGTACCCCACTGAACGGGCCGGACTCCCAGTCCACCAGGGCGATGTCATCGATCCAACGACGCCGGACCACCGCTGGACCCCGGTCCGGGTCCGACGGCGGGGACGGCGGTGACGGCGACGGAAAGCGCAGCGACCACGGCAGATCGGTCACGGCACTCAGGAGATGCTCCCAATCGGCGGCCTCGGACGGTCGTACGAAACCGTCGCCCCATGGCCGGGTATCTGTTTCCTTGGGCATCGACGCAGCTTGGGCAACGAGCAGGTATCGAGATATCGTGGTGTGTCGGAGTGTCTGGCGAGGGAGGCGACTCATGGCCGTGACGGCGGGATCGAGGTCGGGGGCGGATCTGATCGAGGTGTTCAAGGCCCTCGGCAACCCTGCCCGTTTGCAGATCATGCAGTGGCTGAAGGATCCCGACACGCACTTCCGCGAGTACGAGCCGATCGCGGACCGCCAGTCGGTCGGTGTGTGTGTCACCCATATCCAGGCGAAGTCGGGGCTCGCACAGTCGACCGTCTCCAGCTACATGAGCACGCTGGAGCGGGCGGGACTCGTGCGTCCCACCCGGGTGGGCAAGTGGACTCACTTCCGGCGCGACGAAGAGCGGCTGGAGCAGGTGGCACGGGCGATCGGCACCACCATCTGATTGACGCATCGCAATATGTCGATATGATTTCCTCATGTCGACCTCTGAGGCTGCCCCCACCGCCCTGTTCGTTCACGCCCACCCCGAGCCCCACTCGTTCAGCACCGCCCAGATGGCCACCGCGGCTCAGGCCCTGCGCGACGCCGGCTACCGCGTCGACGTCCTCGACCTCTATGCCGATGCCTGGGCCCCGGCACTCTCCCGTGAGGAATTCGCGCCGGCGGACGGCCCGTTCAAGCCGCAGGCCGAGCAGATGCGCGCGGTCGAGGACGGGACGCTCGACGCGACCGTCAAGGCCCATCTCGATCGGTTGCTCGCCGCTGACCTGCTCGTGCTGTCGTTCCCGATGTGGTGGTTCTCGCTGCCCGCCATCCTCAAGGGATGGGTGGACCGGGTCTTCGTGATGGGCGGGGTCTTCGGCGGGGACTTCGGACTCTTCGGCGACGCGGCGCTCGCCGGTAAGCGAGCGATGCTGCTGCTCACGACCGGCGGGCCCAGTGAGTCGTTCCGGCCCGGCGGCGCCTTCGGGCCGATGGACGACTTCCTGTTTCACATCCACCGCGGCATGCTCGAGTTCGTCGGCTACCAGGTCCTCGACCCCGTGGTCACCTATGGGCCGGCCCGCATGACCGGCCAGGAAAGGGCAGCGGCGCTGGAGGCGGTCCGACAGTCGGTCGCTCTCATCGCGGCGGATTCGAAGCTCAGCGTGCGCTGAGTGGCGCCGTGCGCCCGAAGGGCGGGCTCGGCGGCGTCCGGCGCGTGCGATCGCAAGGCGGAGGATCGGCGTCGCCGACGGGCCGGGACGTACTCGGGCGACTCCGACAACGCGGCAGGGGACCCCTCTCAGCGGTAGCTGAGGGACGCGTGCCACGCCTCGCCGAGCGGGCGGGACTTCTCGAACACGGCCTAGGCTGGGGTGATGGCAGTGGATCGGCGACTGCGCGCCGTGGTGGCCCTGTCGCAGGCGATGGCGTCGGCCGTCACACCCCAGGACGCCTGGCGGGCGGCTGCGCGCGGCGCGTGCGAGGCGCTCGGCGGGAGCTTCGCGGCGCTGTCGCTGTGGGAGCGGGACCTGGGCCGGCTCAGGGTGCTGGTCAATGTGGGGGCCCTGGCGGAGGGCGAGGAGGAGTTCCCGGACGACGAGACGTACCCGGTCCACCGGTTCCCGGAGATCACGGACGCGGCGCC
Source organism: Streptomyces hebeiensis (assembly GCF_052983195.1). NCBI lineage: Bacteria > Bacillati > Actinomycetota > Actinomycetes > Kitasatosporales > Streptomycetaceae > Streptomyces > Streptomyces hebeiensis. The sequence continues at coordinate 5,020,400 of NZ_CM129812.1, read as the reverse complement.
GGGCGCGTGGGTGGAGACGGCGGAGCCGGGACCGGAGCGGACCGGGCCGGAAGCGGAGGACACCGGAACGGAAGCGGAGGGTACGGAGCCGGGCCCGCCCGGGCCCGAGCAGGTGGAGACGGGCGAGAGCCTGCCGCTTCCTGGGCAGGTGGAGACGGGCGAGAGCCTGCCGCTTCCTGGGCAGGCGGAAACGGGCGGGGGCCTGCCGCTGCCGGACCCGGCGGCCGGCCGTACCGGAGGCGGAAACGGCGGGCCCGCCCCCGGCCGTGCCACCGGCCGTGCCGCGCCGCTCGCCGCCGCTGCGGGGCCCGCCACCGACCCCCACGGGCGCGGGGAGCGCGCCGCCGCGCTGTGGCGGCGCGGCCGGGGCAGCTGCGTCGTCGCGCCGGTCGTCTGCCACGGCCGGGCGTGGGGCGAGCTGTACGTGGCCCGGCCGCGGGGCGCCGCCGTCTTCGACGCGGACGACGCGGACTTCGCCACCGTCGTCGCGTCGGCGGTCGCGGCGGGAATCGCCCAGACGGAACGGCTCGAAGAGGTCCGCCGGCTCGCCTTCACCGACCCGCTGACCGGGCTGGCGAACCGGCGCGCGGTGGACCGGCTGCTGGACGAGGCGATCGGCCGGCACCGCACGGAGCACGTCGTGGTCAGCCTGGTCGTCTGCGACCTCAACGGCCTCAAGAGGGTCAACGACACCCAGGGCCACGCGGTGGGCGACCGGCTGCTGGAACGGTTCGCCACGCTGCTGTCCGTATACGGCGCCCGCCTGCCGGGGGCGCTGGCGGGGCGGCTGGGCGGGGACGAGTTCTGCCTCGTGACCGTGGGGCCGGGACCGGACGAGGTGATCGCCGCGGTCACGGAGCTGTGCGCGCGGGCGGACGAGCTGGAGACGGGCGAGGGCGTCGCGTGCGGAATGGCGTCGACGGGCGACCCGATCGGCGAGGTCCGCTCGGCCCGCCGTCTGTTCCGCTTGGCGGACGCGGCGCAGTACCGGGCGAAGGCGGCTCGGATGCGGGGCGCGGTGGTGGTCGCGGGCCGCGACGACGAGGTGCTGCGCCTGGCGGAGACGCCGCCGCGCCGGGGCGCGGACCGCCGCCGCTTCCGGGACGCGTGACGGCCCGGCCGAACGTCACGCCGTCACCCCTCACGCCTGTCCGCCTGTCACGCCCGCCTCTCACGTCTGTCCGCCTGTCACGCCCGCCGCGCGACCGGACCGCCGCCCCCGAACGGCCCGCCCTGGACCCCCCGTACGTGCACCACGTCCCCCGCCCCCACCGGATGCCGGGCGCCGTCCGCCGTCCGTACCACCAGGCGGCCGTCGCCGTCGACCGCCGCCGCCTCCCCCACCAGTTCGCGGTCCCCCGGCAGTTGGGCCCGTACGGTACGGCCCAGCGTCGCGCAGCCCGCCACGTACGCCTCCTGCAGGCGCGACGCGGCCGGGTCGCCGGCGGCCTCGCGCCAGCGTTCGTACCAGCTCTCCAGCGACCGCAGGACGGACCGCAGCAGGGTGTCGCGGTCCAGGGACACCGCGTTGGCCAGGGCCAGCGAACCGGCCGTGGCGACGGGCAGTTCCGAGGCGTGCAGGGAGACGTTCAGGCCGATGCCCATGATCACGGCGTCCTCGCCCGCGCGTTCGGCGAGGATGCCGCCCGCCTTGCGTTCCTCGCCCGCCACGGTCACCAGGAGGTCGTTCGGCCACTTCAGGGACATGTCCACGCCCGCGCCCCGCGCCAGCCCGGTCGCGGCGGCGACCCCGGCGAGCAGGGGCAGCCAGCCGTACCGCTCGACGGGCACGGCCGGGCCCGGCCGGAGCAGGACGGAGAAGAACAGGCCCGAGCGCGCGGGCGCCGACCAGCGGCGGTCCAGCCGGCCCCGGCCCGCCGTCTGTTCCTCGGCGACCAGCACCGCGCCCTCGGCCGGGGCCGGCTCCCCGCGCACGGCGGCCCGCGTGACGCGCTCGGCGAGGTCCGAGTTGGTGGAGCCCGTCGCGTCGACCACGTCGAGCGAGGTCCACAGTCCGCCCGGCCTGATCAGCCCACGGCGCAGCGAGCGCGTGTTCAGCGGGGGGCGCTCCAGGTCCGACCAGCGGCCGGCGGGGGTACTCGGCGGGGTTTCCCCCGGGGTGTTCGGCTCCGTCATACGAGCCACCCTAGATGTGGCAAACACCGCACCGCCGATCCCGCATCGGCGGCTATACGCTACGGATCAGTAGCAACCACCGGCTCAGCCATCAGCTCCACCGTCATCAGCAGCGACCAGCACCGTTCATCAGCGACGGATCAGCAGAACGGCCCAGCAGGAACCGACCCCGACCCCGCAGGGAGCCGCACCCCGATGTCCCAGCAGGAAGCCAGCACCAGCAGCCACACCACCGCGGGCAAGATCGCGGACCTACAGCGCCGCATCGAGGAAGCCACCCACGCCGGATCCGCGCGCGCCGTGGAGAAACAGCATGCCAAGGGCAAGCTGACGGCCCGCGAGCGGATCGGGCTGCTGCTGGACGAGGGGTCGTTCGTCGAACTGGACGAGTTCGCCCGGCACCGCTCCACCAGCTTCGGCATCGAGAAGAACCGCCCGTACGGGGACGGCGTCATCACCGGTTACGGCACGGTCGACGGCCGCCCGGTCTGCGTGTACTCGCAGGACTTCACGATCTTCGGCGGCTCGCTCGGCGAGGTATACGGCGAGAAGATCGTCAAGGTCATGGACTTCGCGCTGAAGACCGGCTGCCCGGTCATCGGCATCAACGACGGCGGCGGCGCCCGCATCCAGGAGGGCGTGGCCGCGCTGGGTCTCTTCGCGGAGATCTTCCGTCGCAACGTGCACGCGTCCGGGGTCGTCCCGCAGATCAGCCTGATCGTGGGCCCGTGCGCGGGAGGCGCCGTCTACTCCCCCGCGATCACCGACTTCACGGTGATGGTGGACCGGACCTCGCACATGTTCATCACGGGGCCCGACGTCATCAAGACGGTGACGGGTGAGGACGTCGGCTTCGAGGAGCTGGGCGGAGCCCGTACGCACAACACGACCTCCGGCGTGGCCCACCACATGGCGGGCGACGAGAAGGACGCCATCGAGTACGTCAAGTCCCTGCTCTCCTACCTCCCTTCCAACAACCTCTCCGAGCCGCCCGCCTTCCCCGAGGAGGCCGAGCCGGCGGTGACGGACGAGGACCGCGAGCTGGACACGCTGATCCCGGATTCCGCGAACCAGCCCTACGACATGCACACCGCCGTCGAACACGTCCTGGACGACGGGGAGTTCCTCGAGACCCAGGCGCTGTTCGCGCCGAACATCATCACCGGCTTCGGCCGCGTCGAGGGTTACCCGGTGGGGATCGTCGCCAACCAGCCGCTGCAGTTCGCGGGCTGCCTCGACATCAACGCCTCGGAGAAGGCCGCGCGGTTCGTCCGTACCTGCGACGCGTTCAACGTCCCCGTCCTGACGTTCGTGGACGTGCCGGGCTTCCTGCCCGGCGTCGACCAGGAGTACGGCGGGATCATCCGGCGCGGCGCCAAGCTGATCTACGCGTACGCGGAGGCCACCGTCCCGCTGATCACGGTCATCACCCGCAAGGCGTTCGGCGGCGCGTACGACGTCATGGGCTCCAAGCACCTGGGCGCCGACCTCAACGTGGCGTGGCCCACCGCGCAGATCGCGGTCATGGGCGCGCAGGGCGCGGTGAACATCCTGCACCGCCGGACGATCGCCGCCGCCGGTGACGAGGCCGCGCGGGAGGAGACCCGCGCCCGGCTGATCGAGGAGTACGAGGACGCCCTGCTCAACCCGTACGTGGCGGCGGAACGCGGATACGTGGACGCGGTGATCATGCCGTCGGACACCCGGGCGCACATCGTGAAGGGGCTGCGCCAGCTGCGGACCAAGCGCGAGAGCCTGCCCCCGAAGAAGCACGGCAACATCCCGCTGTGAACCCGCGCCGAGCCCAGGAGCTGCTGATGATCAAGGTCGTACGCGGCAACCCGACCCGCGAGGAACTGGCCGCCGCGCTGGCGGTGGTCCGGGCCCGAGCCGCCGCGGCGGCCGAGGCGCCGCCGCCGGGCCCGGCGGGCGGGCGCCCCGCCGCCGCCTGGTCGGCACCGGACAGGATCGCCCGCCGCCCCCTGCCCCGCCCGGGGCCACGGGCCTGGGCCCGCACGTACTGGCCCGGTTAGCGGACGGGGCGCGGGGCGCTGACAGGAGCGGGCGCGAGGAAGGCGCCGTCCATGGGGGCGACGGCGCCTTCTGTTCCGTGGGGGCGTACCGGGCCTACGGGTTCACCGTGTACGGGGGCCGCCGTCCTGCCGGGCCCCCGTGACCGCCGGCCTCACGGGGCGGCTCAGCGCATGCGTACCTGGCCGCCGTCGTATCCGCCTCCCGCGCCGGCTCCGGCGCCCGCTCCCGCTCCCGCTCCCATGGACTCCATGACGTCCTCCATCGGCGTCGGGTCGAGGTAGAACCACTCCGCCGTCGGGCCGGGCTCGTGCGCCGGGCCGCCCGCCGGGGTGGGCGGGGCCGCCGGAGGCGTGGGGGCGTTCGGCAGGTTCGGGCGGAGCAGTTCCACCCGTACCTCGCCCGTACCGCGCTGCTGCGCCACGAACTCGTCCACCTGGCTGCGGCAGGCGTGGTCCCAGTGCGTCACCCCGGTCAGGTCCAGCCGGATCCTGGGCATCCCCGCCGACGCGACCTCCTCCAGGGCGTCGATCAGCTTCGGCAGCCGCAGGAAGGTCACGTTCCCGGTCATGACCAGCTTCGCGGTGTCGCCCTCGACGGTGGTGCGCACCGACGTCTGCGACATCCGCAGCGCGGCCAGGACGATGCCCGCCGCGAGGCCCACCAGGACGCCCTCCAGCAGCGCGGTCGCGACGATCACGACCGTGGTCACGGTCATGACCGCGAACTCGCCCCGGTCCTGCTTCCACATCTTCGGGAACTCGGCGGGCGCGAACAGCTTCCAGCCGCTGTGCACCAGCACCCCCGCCAGCACGCAGATGGGGATCAGCGCGAGCACGTTCGGCAGGAGCAGCGCGAAGGCGAGCAGCCACAGACCGTGCAGCGTGCGGGAGATCTTCGTCCTGGCACCCGCCGCGACGTTGGCCGAGCTACGGGCCACCACGGCCGTGATCGGCAGCGCGCCGAGGAGGCCGGCCACGGTGTTGCCCGCGCCCTGGGCGATCAGCTCGGTGTTGTAGCGGGTGCGTTCGCCGCTGTGCATCCGGTCCACGGCGGCGGCCGTGAACAGGCTCTCCGCCGAGGCGATGATCGTGAAGGTGACCACGGTGGTCAGGACGGCGCCGTTGGCGAGGGCCGCGAACTGCGTGGGGCCGGGGAGTTGCACGGACGCCAGCAGGTTGCCGACCTGGAGCGTGTTGATCCGGACCCCGGGCAGGGCGGCGACGACCATGCCGCCGGCCACCGCGACCAGCGCGGCCGGCATCTTGTTGAGCGGCGCCGGCACCTTCTTCCACATGAAGCTCAGGACGACCGTGGAGATGCCGAGGGCCGCCGCGATGGTCTTCTGCGGATCGGACAGCGTGTCCGCGATCAGCCCGGGAACGCCGAGCATGTTCTCGTAGGCCACGCCGATGGCCTTCGCGTCCATCATCGGATACGCCTGGCTGAACATCAGGGGCAGTCCGATACCGGCCAGCATGCCCTGCACCACGGCGATCGACGTCGCCTGGAACATCCGGCCGAGCCGGATCAGGCCGAGCCCGATCTGGAGCACACCGGCCGCCAGCACGATCACACCGAGCATGGCCAGCCCGTGCTGCGCGATCGCCTCCGCGACCAGCGCCGCGAGACCGGCTGCCGGGCCGCTGACCTGGAGGGTGCTGCCACGCGCCGCGCCGACCACCAGCCCGCCGATGACCCCGGAGATGATGCCGAGTTCGGCGGGGGCGCCGGAGGCCACGGCCACACCGATGCACAGGGGGAGCGCCACGAGGAAGACGACGAAGGACGCGACGATCTCGTTGGTGATGTTGACGCCCTGGGTGTTGCCCAGCAGCCCCTCGACGAACGTACCGCCAGGGAACTTCCCGCCCGGCCCGCCGCCCGCGGGTCCGGTGCCCGCGGCTCCGCCGCCGGGCTCCGCACCGGTCCGCCCGCCCCGCCGCGCCCCGCCGGCCGCCCGGCGCGGCGCCCGGTCCTGGCGCGGCGGCTCGGACGGGGGCTTCCCGTAGGAGGACCCGGCCTCCCGGCCCTCCGCGAAGGAGGAGGCACCGTGCGAGCCGAACGCGTCGAACCCGTCGAAGGCGGCGACGGATGCCTCGAAGGAGGAGTCGTACGGTTCGAAGGGGTCGGGCGGCAGCGAGCCGCCGCCCGGCGCGGGGGCGCCGCGGGCCCCCGGCCGGCCGGGGCCGCGCGGTGGCGGCCACCGCCCGCCGCGCCCGGGTGGCCCTCGCCGACGTAGCCCTGGCTGACGTAGCCGGGCCGGGAGCCGCCTCCGTGGGCGGGAACCGGCCCGTGCGAGGGGGCCGGCCCATGGGAGGGGGCCGGCCCGTGCGGTTCCGCCGCGCCGTACGGCTCCCCGTACGCCCCGTACGCCCCGTCGGCACCGTAGGACGAACCGCCCGCGTACGGTGAACCGCCCGCGTACGCCTCGTCCGCGTAGGCCTCGTCCGCGTACGGGCCGCCGTACGACTCCCCGTACGCGTCGCCGCCGCTGTACGCCCGTTCACCGCCCCGGCCGTTGCCGTACGCCCGGCCCGGGCCGCGATCACCACCGCCGCCGCCACCGTTGGAGCCGCCGGCGCCGCCCCCGCCTCCGGGTCCCTGTCCGGGGTAGCCGGCCGGGCCCCAGTCCCGTTCGGTGCTCATGACGCGTGCACCAGGAAGTGCTCGCCGCTCGGGTCCAGCTCCCAGACCCGGCCCGTGTGCACCTCGTAGTACCAGCCGTGCAGCCGGAGCCTGCCCTCGTCCAGCCGCCGCCGTACCGCCGGGTACTCCCGCAGTGCCGCGAGCTGCGCCCGCACATTGAGCTGCGTCAGTTCGGTGACCAGTTCCTTCCACCCCTCGGACGAGGTCGCGGCCGGTCCGGTCGGCTCGCGTTCCAGTACGGAGGCCAGCCGGGGCCGCGCCACGTCCAGCCAGGCGCCGACCCCGGGCAGGGCGGAGAGGTCCTGGTGGCTGGCCAGCGCGCCCATGGCGCCGCAGTGCGAGTGACCGCAGACGACGATGTCCTGAACGTTCAGCACCTCCACCGCGTACTCAACGGTGGCGCCCTCACCGCACGCCTGGTCCGGCCGGTGCGGGGGGCACGATGTTGCCCGCATTGCGTATCTCGAATACCTCGCCGGGCCGCGCACCCGTGATCAGAGCAGGAATGACACGGGAATCCGAGCATGCCACGAAAAGGGCTTCCGGGAATTGACCGTCGGCCAGTTTTCGGTACGTATCGCTTTCGAAATCCACCCGGCGACGGAACGAGCGGGCGCGTTCGAGAAGAGCCTGCATGTGATGCCTCCCAGCGGCCTGTTGGGGCTTGGACCTGCCTCAACACCGTAGAGAGTGTCATGCAAGACGAAGGTTAGAAGGACACTAGCGCGACGCCATTATTTGACCAGGAACTGTGACCTGCCTCCCAGTCGAGCAAAAGCCGTGTGGATCGAATTCGATTCTTGTACGGTGTTCGCCCGGCGCGTCATATCCAGGAACATGCGTCGTCCGAATTCACGGAGAGACGGAACTTAATGACACTGAGGACCTTGCTCATCGAGGACGACGAGACGATCGCCGAGCCGCTGGTCGAGGGGCTGGGCCGCTACGGGCTGACGGTGCGCCACGTGTCCACCGGCGCCGCCGGGCTGAGCGGCCCGTACGGGGACATCGTCCTGCTCGACCTGGGGCTGCCGGACATGGACGGGATCGACGTCTGCCGGGGCATCCGCCAGGTCTCGGACGTGCCGATCATCATGCTCACGGCGCGGGGCACGGAGGCGGACCGGGTGCTGGGTCTGGAACTGGGCGCGGACGACTATCTCGCGAAGCCGTTCAGCGTAAGGGAGTTGATCGCCCGCATCCGGGCCGTGACCCGGCGCACGGCGGCCTGGGCGAACACGGGGCAGGCGCAGCTCCAGGGACAGACGCCGCCGCTCCAGGGCCAGGGCCAGGGCCGGCAGCAGGCCGTAGGCACTCCTCCGCACGGCACTCCGGCCGGCACTCCGGCCGGCGGAACGCCTCCCCAGGGCACCCCGGCCGTGGGCTCCGGGGCCTTCGGGGGCACGCAGGCCGCCATCGGTGTCGAGGTCACGGGAACCTTCCCGTACTCGGCCCCCTTCCCGCCCGTCGCGTCCTCGCCGTACGCGACCACCGGCCCGGAGCGGCCGCCGGCCGCTCCGGCCTGGGGCGACCCCGGCCAGGGAGTCGGCCAGGGGTACGGCCCGGGCTACGGACACGACTTCGGCCCGGGCTACGGGCCGCCCGGACCGGGGGCGGGGCCTGGCTTCGGGCCGGCCCCCGTGACGGAAGCGCGGGCAACGCGGGAACCACGGGCAACACAGCCGGGGTCCGAAGCCGCGCGGGAGTCCGGGCAGCGGAGGCGCCGGAAGCAGCCCCCCGGCGCCGAGAGCGGTCCCGGAACCAGCACCGGCACCGGCACCGCGTCATCGGCCGGCCAGGACGCGTCGTCCCCCACCGGCGCCCTGGTCGTGGACCGGCGGACCCGCCAGGTCTGGGTCGGCGAGACGCCGGTCAGCCTCACCCCCAAGGAGTTCGACCTGCTGGCCCTGCTGACCGAGGACCCCGGAGCGGTCTACTCCCGGCAGCAGATCCTCGACCGGGTCTGGGACCCGAACTTCCACGGCCCGACCAAGACCCTGGACGTGCACGTGGCCACCCTGCGGCGCAAGCTGGGCAACCCGGCCTGGATCCAGACCCTGCGCGGGGTCGGGCTGCGCCTGGCCGTCCGTGTCCCCGCCTCGGGCGCGGAATCCCCGTCAGGCTCCCCCTCGGCCTCTCCCTCGGCCTCCGGCATGTACACCGACTCCGGCACGTACTCGGGATCCGGCACATACTCGGGATCCGGCACATACACGAGCTCCGACTACCGGGAGAAGCGGGCAGGATGACGCGCCGACTTCTGCTCAGCTACCTGACCCTCTCCGCCCTCGTCCTCCTCTGCCTGGAGCTGCCGCTCGGCTACGTCTACAGCCGGGCCGAGCGCGAGCGCGCCACCAACGCGGCCCACCAGGAGGCCGAGTCGGTCGCCGACTACGCCTCCCTCTCCCTCGCGTACGACGGCTCGGGCGAACTCGCCGCACGGGTCGTCACCTGCGCGAACCGGATCGGCGGCCAGGTCCTCGTCGTGAACGCCGCCGGTGGCCTGATCGCCACCTCCCACCCGCTCGCCGCCGACGAACAGGCGGCTCTGGCGAACCGCCCCGAGATCGCCGAGGCGCTGCGCGGCGGCAGCGGCGCCGATGTCCACACCACCAGCATCGGGGGCGTCAGCTGGCTCTCGGTGGCCGTCCCGGTCAAACACGGCCGGACGCTCCAAGGTGCCGTACGCCTGGCCGTTCCCACCGAGGCGATCGCCTCCGACGTGCACCGCGTGTGGCTCGGCCTGGCCCTGGGCGGGCTCGGGGTGCTGGTCGCCGTGGCCACGGTGGCCTTCGCTCTCGCCCGCTGGATCGGCCGGCCCATCCGTGAACTGGAGCGGGCCACGCAAACACTGGCGAGCGGCAGCCTCGCCACCCCGGCGTCGGTCACGACGGGCCCGCCCGAAGTGCGCGTCCTGGCCGCCACGTTCAACCGTACGGCCGCGCTGCTGGAACAACTGCTCGCCTCCCAGAGCGCGTTCGCGGGCGAGGCGTCCCACCAGCTCAAGACCCCGCTCGCCGCGCTACGCCTGCGGCTGGACAACCTGGAGGCCGACGTCCCGCCCCATCTGCGCGGGAACCTCACCGCGGCGATGACCGAGACCGAGCGGCTGGCCCGGATGGTGGAGGGCCTGCTGGCGCTGGCGCGCATGGAGGAGAAGGCGCTGACGCCGGAGCCCGTCGACCTGGACCTCGCGGTGGAGGAGCGGGTGGCGGCCTGGTCCGGGCTGTTCGAGCAGTACGGGGTACGGCTCGTGGCCGTGGGCAACCCGGTCGGCACCGCCCTCGCCGTGCCGGGCGCCGTCGAACAGATCCTGGACAACCTGCTCTCGAACGCCCTGCGCGTGGCCCCGAGGGGCAGCGCGGTGACGGTCGGCCGGCGGCTGCGCACGACCGGCGCGGAGCTGCATGTCGCCGACCAGGGCCCGGGGATGACGGCGGAACAGCGCCGCCGCGCCTTCGACCGGTTCTGGCGCGCGCCGGACTCACCGAAGGGCGGTACGGGCCTGGGCCTGGCCCTCGTCCAGCGCCTGACCCTGGCCGGCGGCGGCGAGGCGCTTCTGCTGCCGGCGCCGGGCGGTGGCCTCAAGGCGGTCATCCGCCTCCAGTCGGTGCTCCCCCGGCGCACGGGCGGCTTCACCGGCATCCCCCACCCGCGCCGCCGCGCACCGGTCGGCGCGGGTGCGGGTGCGGGCCCGGGCATGGGTACGGGAGTGACGGCGGGCGCCGGTGCGGGCGGGGGCCGGGGCCGCAGGGGCCGGCAAGTCGCTCCCTGAGCGGGCGGGAGCGCCCGGGGCGCACCTTGAGTACGGGTACTCAGGCGCCCGGCCCCCGTCGGCCGGAGTATCGAAGACATGCTGTGGTCCGAACCCGAGAACAGGCCCCCCGAGGACATGCGCGAGGCGCAGGGCATGATGCGCCGCGCCGGGCCGCTGCTGGCGCTGGCGGTGGTGCTGGCGATGGTGGTACTGGGCCTGCGCTGAGAGGGCGGCGGTACGGGGCGGCGCGGCGGCCGCCGACAGGGCGGCAAGGTACGGGGCTCTCTTCGGCCACGGCGGAGGCGGGTACGGAACTCCTCCGGCCACGGCGGAGGCGGGTACGGAACTCCTCCGGCCACGGCGGAGGCGGGTACGGGGCCGCGCCCGGCGGGCGCGGTACGGGCGGCCCCCGGCATCGGCGGCGGTACGGAACCACTCCGCCGACCGGCGCCGAGCACGGAGCTCCTACGATGGCCCCATGACCGATCAGCAGACCGCGCCGCGCCGCCGGCTCGTGCTCGCCTCCGCGTCCCCCGCCCGCCTCGGGCTGCTCCGCCAGGCCGGGCTCGCCCCCGAGGTGATCGTCAGTGGGGTCGACGAGGACGCGCTGTCCGCGCCGACGCCCGCCGAGCTGGCGCTCGTCCTGGCCCGGGCCAAGGCCACCGCCGTAGCGGCCCGCCCCGAGGCGGCGGGCGCGCTGGTCGTCGGCTGCGACTCCGTCCTCGAACTGGACGGCGACGCGCTCGGCAAGCCCGCCGACGCGGAGGAGGCCACGGCGCGCTGGAAGTCGATGCGCGGCCGCGCGGGCGTGCTGCGGACCGGGCACTGCGTGATCGACACGGTGACGGGCGCCGGCGCGGCGGAGACGGCGTCGACCACCGTACGGTTCGGTCACCCGTCCGACGCCGAGATCGCCGCGTACGTCGCCTCGGGCGAACCCCTCCACGTCGCGGGCGCGTTCACCCTGGACGGCCGCTCGGCGCCGTTCGTGGACGCGATCGAGGGCAATCACGGCAATGTGATCGGCCTGTCGCTGCCACTGCTGCGCCGGCTGCTCGGGGAGCACGGGGTCGCGATCACGGACCTGTGGGTCTGACCGCATCCGGGGTGTCGTCGGGACCGTGAGGACCCTCGGCAGACCTGCCCGGGGACGGCGTCGGCATCGGGGACGGCATCGGCGTCGGGGACGGCATCGGCGTCGGCTCGTACGCCAGCAACGTCAGCACCAACAGCCCCAGGACCACCATCAGCACCCCGAACGCCGTCCAGCCCACCAGCCCCACCGCGACCGCACCCAGCACCCCGTGCACCACCGCGCAGCCGACCAGCACGGTCCTGCCGAAGCGGCCGGGGGCCCGGTCCCGTACCGCCGTACGGGCAAGGACCCCCGCGCACAGCAGCAGGCAGCCGCCGAAGCCGCCGCCCGTCACCCAGGTGCCGGCGGACATGGCCGAAGGGTCCAGGCCGGCCAGGGACATCCGCTGGTTGTCGACGACCGTGGCCAGCACGCCGTTGACGAAGACGATGCCGACGGCCTCCAGCAGCAGGACGACCGCGGTCGTCCCGGCCACGGCCCGGCGTGTCCGCCCGCTCATCACGGCCGCCCCTTCCCCTCGTGTCACCGTCCACGGTTCGCCGTCACCGTTCTTCCCCCGACGGGACACTCGGTACGGCACCCTTCACGCACGCTACTCACGGGTAAACCGTCGGACAAGGGTCCGCCCGACGGCAAAGATTCATTGGTCCGTTCGTAGGGACTCGACAAAGAAACCCCGCGCGCCGAGGGGCACTCGGACAGAGAGTCGTCGCACACTCGCCCGCTACTGTGCGACGGGGATTCCCGGCGTACCGTGGGATCACAAGGGATTTCCCGGCTTGGGCACGCCCAGGATCGCGCCGGACCACGCTCCGTGTGGGCAAGCTCACCTGTGGGGACTGCTCGATGGGGCGTGTCGGCAGTCCCTAAACTCAGCTCGATTCAAGGAGGGAGCCATCGTGCGCAAGGTGCTCATCGCCAACCGTGGCGAAATCGCTGTCCGCGTCGCCCGTGCCTGCCGGGATGCCGGGATCGCGAGCGTAGCCGTCTACGCCGACCCGGACCGGGACGCCCTGCACGTCCGCGCCGCAGACGAGGCGTTCGCCCTGGGCGGTGACACCCCGGCCGCCAGCTATCTGGACATGGCCAAGGTGCTCCAGGCCGCCAAGGACTCGGGGGCGGACGCGATCCACCCGGGCTACGGCTTCCTGTCCGAGAACGCCGAGTTCGCCCAGGCCGTCCTGGACGCGGGCCTGACCTGGATCGGCCCGCCGCCGCAGGCGATCCGCGACCTCGGCGACAAGGTCGCCGCGCGCCACATCGCGCAGCGCGCCGGCGCCCCGCTGGTGGCCGGCACCCCCGACCCGGTCTCGGGCGCGGCGGAGGTCGTCGCGTTCGCCGAGGAGCACGGCCTGCCGATCGCCATCAAGGCGGCCTTCGGCGGCGGCGGTCGCGGCCTGAAGGTCGCCCGTACGCTCGAAGAGGTCCCGGAGCTGTACGACTCGGCGGTGCGCGAGGCGGTCGCGGCGTTCGGCCGCGGTGAGTGCTTCGTGGAGCGCTACCTGGACAAGCCCCGGCACGTGGAGACCCAGTGCCTGGCCGACCAGCACGGCAACGTGGTCGTCGTCTCGACGCGTGACTGCTCGCTCCAGCGCCGCCACCAGAAGCTGGTCGAGGAGGCCCCGGCGCCGTTCCTGAGCGACGCGCAGAACGCCGAGCTGTACGCGGCGTCCAAGGCGATCCTGAAGGAAGCGGGCTACGTCGGCGCGGGGACGGTCGAGTTCCTCGTCGGCGCCGACGGCACGATCTCCTTCCTGGAGGTCAACACGCGTCTGCAGGTGGAGCACCCGGTCACCGAGGAGGTCACGGGCCTGGACCTGGTCCGTGAGATGTTCCGGATCGCGGACGGCGAGGAGCTGGGCTACGACGACCCGCCGGTGCGCGGGCACTCGTTCGAGTTCCGTATCAACGGCGAGGACCCGGGCCGCAACTTCCTCCCCGCGCCCGGTACAGTCACCGCCTTCGCCCCGCCGGCGGGCCCGGGCGTCCGGCTGGACGCGGGGGTCGAGTCGGGTTCGGTGATCGGCCCGGCCTGGGACTCGCTGCTGGCCAAGCTGATCGTCACGGGCGCGACGCGCGAGCAGGCGTTGCAGCGCGCGGCGCGCGCGCTGGACGAGTTCACCGTCGAGGGCATGGCGACGGCGCTGACGTTCCACCGCAAGGTCGTCACCGACCCGGCGTTCACGTCCGACCCGTTCCGGATCCACACGCGCTGGATCGAGACGGAGTTCGTCAACGACATCGCCCCCTTCGCCGCCCCCGTCGGCTCGGACGCGGACGAGGAGCCGGGCCGCGAGACGGTGGTGGTCGAGGTCGGCGGCAAGCGCCTGGAGGTGTCGCTGCCGAGCAGCCTGGGCATGTCCCTGGCCCGCACCGGCCTCGCCGCCGGCGCCAAGCCCAAGCGCCGGGCGGCCAAGAAGTCCGCCTCGGCGGCGTCCGGTGACACGCTCACCTCCCCGATGCAGGGCACGATCGTCAAGATCGCGGTGGAGGAGGGCCAGGAGGTCAAGGAGGGCGACCTGGTGGTCGTCCTGGAGGCCATGAAGATGGAACAGCCCCTGAACGCGCACCGCTCGGGCACGGTCAAGGGCCTGGCGGCGACGGTCGGCGCGTCGGTGACGTCGGGCGCGACGATCTGCGAGATCAAGGACTGACGTCCGGTCCCACGTTCGCGGCTGTGCCCCGCCGGGCCTTGGCGACTCGGCGGGGCGCAGCCGCGTCCCGGCTCGGTCGTCAGTGAGTGGGCAAAGCGCCTCGACGGGAGCCGGCCGCGCATCCTCGTGCCGGGTAGGTGGCGGCCCGTCAGGTCCCGCTCCGCCTCGTGACCGGCGGCCCCTCCGCCACCCGAGGGGGAGGGACCGCCGCGTCGGCAGTCACACAACGTCGATCTCCAGGCCGAGGAGTTCACGCGCGGTCGCGGCCATCTCCTCGCCGCCTCTGCCCGGAATCGCCCGCTCCCACCAGGGCCCTCCGCCGCCCGGCACGTCGAGACCGTCGGCCAGGAGTTCCCGGAACCGCGCGTCGGTGCGGGCGAGTTCCGCGCCGAACCAGGTGGCTTCCGGGCACCGCCGGATGACCGGGTCGTTGACAACGGCCTGGAGGAACCGCCGGACGGAAAGGTCGTCCATGTACTCGAAGAGGGTGGCCGGGTATCCGTCCCTGCAGTCGTCGACGAACTCCGCCCACGCTTCCAGCGCCCGGTACGGCGTGACCGGCGACCGCCACCCCGTCGCCCGCGCGATCTCCTGGAACCGCGCCACGAACACGCCGCATCACCCCCTCACCCCTCTCCCAGGCCGCCGAACACGTCGATGAGCGCCTCGATCCGCCGCCCGGTCGCGTTGGGTTCTTCCCAGCCCCCGTCGTATCCGACGCTCACGAGCCGCTCGGCGAGAAGGTCCAGCACGGCGGCGACTCCGTCGGCGTCGGGGGCGCCGACCGCGGTCACGACCATACGCTCCGGGCTCCCGGCCGGGGCGAGGTCCAGGAGGAGCCGGTACGAGTCCGGGCCCGCCGGGAACCAGGCCGGTGGCGGCAGCTCCCGGAGCCAGTCCTCGAAGTCCGTGCGGTCGTAGAGATAGGTGTCCGGGTCGACCATGCTGTCGGCCCCGCTCAACGTGTCCAGATGACGCCAGAGCCGCCGGTCCGTGACCTCGGTGTCCCGCTCGGCCACCCACACCCAGGCCCAGCCCCCGGCGGACTCACGGTCCACGGTGCCGTCGGCCAGCCCGACGAGCCGGGCCCTGACGGCCTCCAGGGTCGGAACGTCACCGCTCACGGCGTGCGACTCATCCGCCGAACTCACCGCCTTTCACGGCGGATATGAACGCCTCCCATTCCCCCAGTGCGTAGAACTGAGTCCCCCTACGCGGATCCTTGCTGTCCCGGACGGCACCGCCGCCCCCGAAGGTGCGGGCGAACTCCAGGCAGTTGCCCGCCTGACCCGAGTAGGAAGACTTCCGGAACGTCCCGGCAATCCTGGTCTCTTCCACACTTTCCTCCCTCAAGCACGCTCGATCAGCGCGGCAATGAACTCCGCTGTCTCCTCCGGCCCCAGAGCGGCAGCGCTGAGCGCGTCGTAAGCGTAGGTGTAGCGGTCGAGCGCCGCCGCCTCCTCCAGCACCATGGTGCCGGTCAGACTCTCGTGCGTCACCGCCTCCAGCGTCGGCCCCTCGCCGAACGAGAAAGCCACGAAGGGGCCTGAAACGCAGGCGGCCCTGCTCTTGGCGAGCGGGAGCACCTGGAGCGTGACGTTGTGCCGCTTCCCCACCTCCAGCAGATGGGCGAGCTGCTCCTCATTGGCATCGCCCGGAGCCGCGAGTGCGGCGACGGCCGGTTCCCAGATGACAGCGGCGAAGCGCACGCCGTCCTCCTCGATCCGCGCCTGACGCTCCTGCCGTACCCTCACGAAGTCCGCAGCCCGCGCCGCGGGCACCACCGTAGGGTTCGCCCGCAACACATCACGCACATAGCCGGGCGTCTGCAACAGGCCGGGAATGAGGGCCGTCTCCCAGGTACGGATATGCGTGGCGTCCTGCTCCATCGAGATGTACTGCGCGTAGCTCGCGTCCACGGTGTCACTGAAGTCCACCCACCATCCCCGCTTGTTGCTGTCGCGGGCAAGCTGAATCAGCTGTTCCCGTTCCGCGCCGTCAACCCCGTAGAGGTCCAGAAGGGCACGGACTTCCAGGATGCGCGCCCTCACCTGCCCCCGCTCCATGCGGCTGATCTTGGTGACCGAGCCGTCGATCGCGGCGGCCGCAGCGGCCTGATCAAGGCCGGCCGCCGCCCGCAGACCCTTCATCGTGGCTCCCAGCCTCCGACTCCTGACCGTTGGCTTCCGTCCTGCGGGCATCGGATCTCCCTCCATCGAGACTCCACGTTGTCGCCTCGGGGGCGTCGCACGGCCACGAAGCAACCCGTTCGTGCGCAATTCGCGAGTAGCAACTTGCGCAGAGGCTACAGTCACCCTAGCTTGCGATGCACACCGTCCGCATCCAATCGAGTGCGGACAGCGATCACTTGCACGGGAGCGAGATGAAGGTCCACATCTGGCGCGGCTACCGCTTCGACGCCACCGACGAGGCCCCCGGCAAGGCACGCAGGGCCGTCCAATTCGCCCTGCTGGCCTGGGAGTACGACCGAGACACCGCATACACCGCCGCGCTCCTCACCTCGGAGCTGGTCACCAACGCCGTACTGCACGCCCACGGCACCCTCGGCTGCCGCGTCGAATTCGGTGTGGCGGCCGACGTGTTCACCCTCGCGGTCGTCGACACCGGGCTCGGCGTCCCCGTACCCAGGCAGCCCGCCGAGGACGACGAGGGCGGTCGCGGCCTCGCCCTGGTCTCCGAGTTGGCCGCCGACTACGGCTCGCGCCCGGTGGACGGCGGCAAGGCCGTCTTCTTCCGCCTGAAGGTCCCACCGGTGATTCGCGCGGTGTACGAACGGGAATGCCGAGGCGCGTTCGCACCGACCGCGTCCTTGCTCATCGCCGACCTGACATGACGCGCACGCAGGACCGCATGCGGAACATCGCCCACGCCCACGCGCGCCGGCTACGGCGCGGAGCCACCACGCTCGGGCTCACCGCCGCCTGGCTGCTGTCCGTACTGCTGTTCCTCGACGTCTGTCACCGCCAGTCGGGCGGAACGTAGCGCTCAACGCAACGCAGGACACAAGACCCGACGACCTCGCCTGTACGTCGGCGCCGCACAGCGGCGAACCGTCGCCACGGCTCACACGCCGGACGCCTCACCCCTCAGGTCCTCCAGGGAGTTGACGATCAGCTCCCTCGGATCACGGTCGGACGCGGCATCCAGAGCGCGCTCCAACACCCTTTCCACAGCATCCCGCAGCCGCTCGTCGGCCAGACCGCACATGAGGATCAGGTCCACACAACTGGCGTCGAGATCCGTCTCGACACGCTCCCGGTAGAGCGGAAACCCGCGCACGATCTCCCGCATGCACGCCGCGTACGAGACGGGCCCCACGTCGGCGGAATCGACGTGCTCCTCGTAGCCGCCCGAGATCTGCGCCAGCAGATCGAGGGCCTGCCGACGGCCGTGCTCCGTCGCACCGGGCAACCCGCTCACCAACTCAGCGCACACAGCCGTACAGGACTCGGACAGCCGGCCCTGTACCAGCGCGACACCGTCGATACGCCAGTACGCCTCCTCCGCCGTCGCCCCGGTCGCGGCGGAGAGCAGATCCCGCACGGCCGCCGGCAGCCCCGCGGCGCTCCCCGCGAAACAGCGCAGCGCGGCCCAGTCGTAGTCCACGAGCCCTCCCCCGCCCGGCTGGTTCACTTACCTCGTAGCCCCGCGAGGAACGCGGCCCGCCGTGCCCCGTCGGCCTCGATCCGCTCCAGGACGGCCTCCGCCGTTTCCCGACGCCGGGACCCCAACTCGCGGTACACGAGCCACAGTCCAGCACGGGCCGCCTCCCGGCAACGGTCCCCGAGATCCCCGTTGCCGCGCGCCACCTCGTCCTCGTCGGCCTCGCCCGCGACGATCTGGTGAATCAGCTCCAGCACCAGATCCCGCGCGTCGGCGGAAAGATCGTCCATGAGAGCCGCCAGCAACACGGAAACCGTCGGCAGCGCGGCCGCGTACAACTGCCCCTGCACGACGACCACATTCTCGAGATCCCAGTACGCGCTCGCCGCCTCGCCCTCGGTCCGCGCGGCGAACAACCGCCGCAGGGCGTCCGGGACGCCCTCCGACCTGTCCCCCAGCGCGGGGAACTGCTCCCAGGCGATCCGCGAGACCTCGATCTCGGCGAGGCTCTTGCTCACCGTTTTCATCCCCCCACTCTCCACGCTTCACATCGACCAGAGTTCTCCGTCGTAGTAACGGAGGCTGCCCGGCCGTCAACGCCCACGCCGCGCGCGTACGGCTGGCGCTACCGCATTCGAATCGGTGCTCCTCAAAGAGGCCCATGTCGCTTGAAGCCGGTTCAGCCCTCGTCCCCGTCCCCGTCCCCGTCCTCGTCGAGCAAACCGATGTCCTCGGGAAGAGCCAGCATCGACCTCTGGCGCACCGGATCCGTCTCCAGCTCCGCGCACTCGCGGAGCAGAGCCGCCAGGGCCGCACGGTCCTCCGCCGGTACGTCCCGGAACAAAGCCGCGACCGGTTCCACGAGATCCGTCGCGACATCCGGGTCGATCTCGTCATCGTCCGCAAGATCAATGGACACCGCGAGGCTCGCGAAGGCACACGCGAGGATGTGTTCAACAGCCATCGAATGCCTTCCTACTGGGCGAGCCGGCGCTCGGAGTCGGGCCGCTTTCGAGCCGGCGACGCACCACGGCGCTCTCCACCGGATGTCCGATTTCCCCGGTCGCCACCTATTCCGCGAACGTACGGAGGGCTCGCGAACGCACGCCTGCCACACCTCGGAGCGCGCGCATACGCGCCACGCGAAGCGTTCGCCGCGACCGCAGCCGCTCCAGCGTCGCACACCCCTGGCACTCCCCCGTTCGTCCTGATGCCACCGGCGCCACCCGCAAACCAGCGGCAACCTGCCGAGGCGGCGCAGGGGCGGCCTCTTTCGGCAGGATCGGGCCCGGGCGGGAGAGGCAGCATACGCCCGGGCTGGTGCGTCGCCGAGTCTGGCGGCGCGGGGCCGGGGCGGGAGGAGTCGGCCCCCGACGGGGCGGCCGGGAGCTTCGCCCCGGACGCAGAATTCCCACCGGCGCCAGAGGCGCTGCCATCATTTCATGGTGTCACGACCGGCGCAGTCCAAGACGGCCGGGCACATCGTCCAGCGCGCACAGCTGTGCCACGCGTTCGGCGAGAATGGCCAGAGCGTCATCCAGCGGCACGTGACTGTCAAAGGCGCGGTAGAGGGTATGGGTGCCCACTCCGAACTCACCCATCTGCCACTCCAGCAACGCCATGACCGATGCCTCGGCCGTACAGTCCACATCCGTAAACGTCAGCGCCACATCGAAGTTGAGCTCACTATGCTCCTGGCTCTTCTCCCAGTCGACGATTCGGAACGAATGGTGGAGTGTCAGTCTGGGATGCCCGTCCGACGTGTCGATCAGGAGCTGACGCGTGACTTCCGATTCCTCTCCGAATTCGAAGGCGAGGAAGCATCGCACTGCGAACTCATCCAGCAGCCTGTCCTGCTCATGGACGCTCAACAGAACGGATTTGATTGGTTGTTGACCGGCGGCAGACACTGCGTACTCCAGTTGGTTCGGGGCGCCGCCGCGGCCGCCCGCTCGGTCGCCATGGCCGGACGTTCGCCGACGCGGTGCGCGTACGCCATCAGGAAGGACTGCCGCATCCCCGTACAGGCGGTTTCGCAATCGCTCCCCAAGGTCTGCTCCTCTCCACACCCGCGTGTGCGAAGGTGAGGGGAGGAGCAGACCGGGAACTCAGTTCACCCGCGCGAGCGTCGTACGCCCGTCATGAAAGCGCTCGATGATGAGGCCTTCACGATCGGCGTAGACCCACACATCGCTGCTCGACGCCACCACCGCTCCAGCGTGATCGGCCAGGATCCGGGACGGCATCGCGAGTGTCGGCACAACGTAGTTGCCCCACATCGCCACGACCTCCGTCTCCGGGTCGATGTGCGCGTTCACCCACTCGGCCAGCAGCTCCGCGGCTTCGACCTCCGTGGCCGCCTCGCACTGTTCGACGGCCGAATCGTCCGGGAACTCAAGACTCCCGCCGGTCTGCGGATACTGGTTGAGGCTGCGTTCCTCGACGCAAGCGCGTTCTCAGCCGCGTCGAGGAACCGCACCCGTCCTTGCTCCTCCGGGGTGAGATCACCCAAGAAACGCGACAGCACCTCCGGATGGGTGCCGTAATGCGCAGCACTCACTGTGCGTTCCTCCGCAGGACGAACATGTCCGGCCGGGGGCAGAGCCCCCGGCCGGACATGTCGTGTCGCACTACTCCGGGCTTCACGCGCCGGGTGTGGGACACCCGGTGCGCACAAAGCTTCCGACAGCCTCTTGCCCGGATCCGGGTCCCCCGGTCAGTCCTCGGGAATCAGGTCGTTGAACACGTCGATGAGTGCTTCGATTTTGCGGCCCTTCTCGTTCGGCTCCTCCCAGTCCCCCGTGTACCCGATGCTGACGAGTTGGTCGGAGAGGAAATCCAGCATCGTCTCGCTGTCTTCTTCCGACGGTTGCGAGGAAGCGGTCGCCATCGCGCGCAACGCGCCCTCCGACGACGTCATTTCGAGCAGGAAACGATGGAGCGCGGGACCTCCCGTGAACCACTGTGGCTGCTCGTGCTTCTCGGCTCCGCCGCGCTTCGACATTGCCTGCCCTGTCATGTTGAGGCTCCTGTGTTTCCCCGCACTCAGTGCATGTCCTTGGGTCTGGACGATCGCTTGCCCGGGGTGATGCCACGGGACTTCCCGAACGCTGTGATGACCCTACCCGTGGCGTCCACGACCACCTGGGCGGCCTTGCCTCCACGGCCGACGAATTTCCAGGTGAGTCCTCTGTCCGTCTCCTGATGCGTGACCTTCTTGGGGTCCCGCATGGCGTCCACCATCTTGGAGAGGTTCACACCACGACCGTCGTTGCGGCCGATGGCCTGCATCAGCCCGTGCTTCGTATAGCCGGTTATCTTGTCGGGCTGGTTGGTGTGAACCGTGCAGTCGGAGTTCTGGGTGCAGGCGGAGACGGGGGCTTCCGTCTGGTTCGACACCGTCTCCGTCACCGCGTCCCGAGCCTGCTCCTTGGCCTCCTCCTTGACCTCCTCGACCACCTTGCGGGCCGGTTTCTTCGCCTGCGACGGACGCGGTTTGGGCTTGGGCTGACTGCGCGGCTTCGGCCTGGGCTTCGGCCGCGCGGCCGCCTTGCGAGCTGCCGCTCGCCTTGCCGCCGCGCGCTTGGCCGCCGCGCGCTGAGCGCGTGCCCTGGCCTGCGCCGCCGCTCTGCGCTGCGCCGCGCGCTTCGCCGCCGCGCGCTGGGCCGCGCGCTTGGCCGCCGCACGACGGGCCGCCGCGCGCTTGGCCGCCTCGCGCCGCGCCTTGGCCGCCGCCTTCTTCCGGGCCAGCGCCAGCGCCCGCTTGCGGGCCTGGGCGGCAAGCCGCCGGGCCAGCGCCTGGGCCGCCTTGCGGGCCGCGATCTGCGCCGCACGGCGGGCCGCCGCGCGGATCGCCGCCTGGATGGCGATCCGGGCCGCGATACCGATCAGGATCGGGAAGAACAGCCCTTCGGGGTCGGAGAACGTGGCCGGCGCGTTGTTGCTGTAGGCGTACGGGTTCATCGTGGCCGGCTGGCTGTAGTCGACCATCGGGTCGACCGAGATGAACCGGCCCGTCGCCGGGTCGTAGTCACGGGCACCGAGCCGGGTCAGCCCCGTGTCCTGGTCCACCGTGCCGCCCACGAACCCACGCTGGCCGGGCCATGAGTCCGGCTGCCCACCGCGCTCCTCGCCGAACGGCATCGACTTGCGCCGGGTGACCTCCATACCGGCGCCGACCATGTCGATCACCGTGTTCGACGTGCCGTGGTGGTCGGCCAGCATCAACTGACGCCCACCGCCTGTGGACCGGACGGTCGTCGAGCCGTCGGGGTGGGCGTAGAACCGCTCCGCCTTGACCGAGAGCTGGTCCGCGCTGACCGTCAGTTCGGCGTCGCCCAGGTAAAGAGTTCTGGCTCCGTCCGCGCCCGTCCTGATCAGACGCTCACCCGAGGCACCGTAGAGATACGTCGTGGTTTTGGTGCCGCCGCCCGCCACGGGCTCGGAGACTGAGGAGAGTTCCCCTTCCTTGTCCCATTCCAGTGTTTGCGTCACACCGTCCCGTTGGCGCTTGGTGGTGTTGCCCGCCTTGTCGTACTCGAAGGTGTTCAGCCGCTCCCCACCGGGACCGGCCGACTTCACCTCCGCCAGCGCGTTCGGGCCGCCGACACCGGACTTGCCGTACGCGTACGTACGAGTCACGTCCTTGGCGGTGTCACCGGCGGTGTCGTGCTCGACGAGCTTCTTGCGGTTGCCCGCCTCGTCGAACTCGTACGTGTGCCAGTACGCGTCCGGCCCGCCGACGGTCTCCTTCGACGGAGCCGCCGCACAACCGTCCGTGGCCGTCCACGCCGAGGTCATCTGGCGCAGTTGGTCGTAGACAAAGCACTGAGTGTCGGTCTTGCCGTCACCCGGCGTCGCCGCCCCCGGTGTGTCCACGATCTTGGTGACATTGCCGGCCTGGTCGTACGTGTAGCCGGTGTCCGTGATCCTGGCCGGTGCCGCCGAGCGGTCGAACGTCGACTGCTGGAGCCGGCGCGTGAACTCGTCGTAGACGTACGACCCGTAGACCTTCCGGTTGAGCGGGCCCGCCTCGGTGCGCAGGATCTCGCCGAAGGCCGAGTACTGCACGTCGTTCAGGTACGTCGACGCGCCGCCGATGTAGATCGGCAGGTCGTCCGAGTTGTAGCGGAAGACCACCCGTTCCGTGGTCAGCCCGCCCAAGCCGGGTACTTGCGCCCAGGCGAGGTTGCCGGTGGGAGTGTAGTCGTAACTGTACGTATAAGTACCGGCGAGGCCGGTCTCCTCAGCCGGGATGACCAGCTTGCTGGACTTCACCCGGTAGGCGTTGTCGTATTCGGTGACCTCGTCCCGGTACTCCCGGCCGTTGTGGTACCTGATCGACGCCGTCGGCTCTCCCTTGAGCAGAGAGTCGTAGGTCCACTCGATCCGCTTGGGCCCGGTCTCACTGTCCTCACGCAACGACGTCGGTCGCCCGATCGCGTCGTACGTGGTGACAAGCGTGTTGCCGCGCGGGTCCGTGGTCGACACCAGGTTGTCGCTCGTGTCGTACCCGAACGTCGTCGTGCCGCCGTCCGGGTCCGTGATCGACTTCTGCCGGCCCCGCCCGTCGTACTCGAACGTCGTCACCGCGCCACCGGGAGCGGTGATCTTCTTGACCTGGTCGAGCGCGTCGTACTCGTAGACCGTGTCCCGCCAGGCGCTGCGGTCCTCCTTCGTGTACTCGCGGAGCCTCTCCGTCCGGCCCTCGGCGTCCTCGAAGGTCGCCGTGACCGTGTCGCCCTTCGGCGGAACGGTCGTGGTGACGTCGCCGTCCCGCTCGGTGGTGCTGCGGACCTGCTCGTTCCCCTTGTGGTAGCTGATCTCCGCGTTGGGCTGGCCGAGACCGTCGAAGACGGTGCGGGTCTGGGCCGGCACCTCGTTGTCCCCGACCTGGAGCAGCTTCGGCTCCGGCGCGGCGCTGTTGAAGTAGCCGTCGTTGGTCTTCCACTCGCGGCCGGCCGAGTCGTAGAACGTGTCGTTGACGATCCGGCCGCCGCCCCCGACCGCCGCGTCCTGCGTCTGCCGCTCGCGCAGCAGGCCGTCCAGGAGCTCGTAGGAGACCGCGTACTCGCCGTTGTCCTTCAGCGAGCGGTTCGTGACGACCGTCGGGCCGTCGCGGCGCACGGTGTAGTCGTACGTCGCGTTCGGCGTCTGGGTCTTCTGGTCACGGTCGATCTCCCACACCTTCAGGAGCCGGCCCAGCGGGTCGTACTCCATCGCCGACCGCTTGCCGTTCGTGTCCGTCTCCGCGAGCGACAGGCCGCGCAGCGGGTCGAACTCGGTCGTCTCGGTGAAACCGAGCGGGTCGGTGGAGACCGTCTTGACCGGCGGCGCGATCGTCGCCGGCGTGTTGACGACCGAGGTCTTGCGGTTCTCGGCGTCCCAGGTCGCGCTCTCGCGGCCGTGGATGTCGTACTCGGTCCTGTCGATCGTCAGGTAGCCGGTGCCGTTCTCGTCCAGCTCCTGCACCTCGGTGGGCAGGCCCTTGGTGGGCGCGGCGCCGAACGCCTTGCCGTCGTAGAGGGTGCGGGTGTCCTCGATGACCTCGCCGGTGGTGGTACCGCAGGCGCCCATGCGGGTCACCTCGCGGGACTCCGACTCCATCAGGTACGCGCTCTCGTTGCGGACGTACGTCGTCGTGGCGCACTTGCGGGTGCCGCCCGGCGTCGTCTCGTCCACCTCGTACGGCATGCCGTAGGCGTCGTACTTGGTGGTCTCGGTCGAGGTGCGCCAGGTCTCGCCCTTGACGCGCTCCCGGGTCCGTACGGTCGCCGGCCGGGTCATCCACGCCTCCAGCGGCGTGGTGCCGGTGCGCGGGCGCGTGGCGGTCTTCACCGACCAGGGGGTGGTCACGACCGTCGAGTCGATCTTCCCGCCGTCGGACTCGTAGGTGATCTGCTCGCGCAGCTGACCCTGGTACTGCGGCAGGTCGTCGTACGTGCCGCCCTCGGAGTCCTCGATCCGGGCCGTACGGGTGCCCGACGGCAGCTTGTCGCCGTGCATGCCGCGGAAGTAGCGGTGCTCGGAGAGCTGCTTGACGTCGTCGCCCGCGCCGAGGCGGGTGCGGACCCGCTCGTAGCCCCGGTACTGGGACCAGGTGCGGTGCTTGTTCTCGGTGAACTCGCTGTCGTCGTAGGCCCAGGCGACCCCGTCGAGGTACTCGTAGCTGGTGACCTTGGCCGGGCTGTCGGTGACGAGGTCCTCCTCGCGGACCTGCTCCACGACGTACTTGTGGAACCAGTCCTTCACCGGGTTCAGCGCGCCCTTGGGCGTCCAGTACTGCGGGAAGCAGCGCATCGTGTTCGACTCGGGCGAGGCCGGCATCTTCACCGGGGCCAGCGCCGAGCACTCGCGCTGCGAGTACGTGATGGCGATCCGGCCGCCGGTCTCGGTGTCGATGGCGTGGATCCGCTTGCGGGAGAAGGGCGGCAGGCCCTCGACCTTGTCGACGCGGTTGTCCATCTCGATGCCGGCGAAGGTGACCTTCGGCATGGTGGCCGTGGCGCCCGCGGCGTCGTAACCGGTACGGGTGATCGACTCCAGCCAGAGGGCCGGGGAGGTGCCGTCACCGGTCTTCGGGTACGACTGCTCCAGCGCCCAGGAGTCGACGGTCTTCAGCGCGGTGCCGGAGAGCACCTGGGTGGTGATCTTCGTCAGCCGCTTGGTGGACCAGAAGGTCGGGGAGTACTTGTCGGTGCACTTCTCGCCGGACTTGCACTCCTGGTCCAGCGGGACGTCCGGCCAGTACTTGGCGTTGTTCTCCTTGGTCCGCTTGGAGACGGCGCAGTCGAAGGTGTCCCCGGCCGCCGGGATGCAGCGCTCGGCGGTGTCGAAGACGACCCGGCCCGCGGGCTGCGCGGTGAACAGGGTGTCCGAGCGCTGGCCGTAGTCGATCCGGTCGAGGTAGCCGGCGCGGGTGTAGGCGATCTGCTGGTCGGCCTTCATGTTCTGGCCGTAGTAGTTGGTCTCCTTGTTCCACCACAGCGACATGGCGTCGCCCAGCGGGTCCACGACGTAGTCGAGGTTCCAGCGGTACGCCTGCGCGCAGTCGGAGTCCATGAACGCGGTGGCGTGGCACGGCTCGCCGGGGTGGTTGCCGAACACCGGGACGGTGAGCGCCGAGTTGGTCCGCTTGTCGGCGGGGGCGCCCGGCAGCTTGTTCAGCCCGAAGTGGTACTTCGTACCGTCGGTGGTGGTCAGGATCCAGTACTCGCCGTCCTTGGCGCCGTTCTCGGCGCCGGAGGCGTGCTCGAGTCGGGAGCCGTCGTCGTCGGCCGGACGCCAGGTCTCCTTGCCGTCCTTGACCTCCTTGACCAGTTCGGTGGAGTTGCCGCCGAGCGACATCACGACGTGGTCGGAGCCCCAGCACAGGTCACCGCTGTCGCCGGTGTTGTTGGGCGCCTTGTCGTCGACCTTGCCCTTGTCGTCGGAGCAGGAGCGGAAGCGGCGCTCGATGAAGCCGGGCTCGTAGTCCCAGCCCTCGGCGATCCAGGACGACTGCGCGTTCGTGGACGCGGTACGGCCGTCCACGGCCTGCGAGGAGTACGAGAGCTCGACCTCGGGCTGCGGCCCGCCGGGGACCTCGGCCGCCTCGATCGGGTAGGTCCAGGAGAAGCCGCCGGAGGAACTGCCCGCCATCCAGGAGCCGGAGGGGGAGAGCGAGGTGGCCTCGTGGCTGCCGCCGGGGCCGGAGGCGTCCGCGACGGCGGCGAGGACGACGGGGGTGGCGGAGGCCGTCTTGACCTGCGCCGGAGCGGACAGGTCGACGGTCGCCGAGACCGTCTCGTCCGCCGCGTCGTTGGTGCTGGGCAGTGCCGTACGGGTACGGCAGCGCTCCAGCTCGGGAGTGGTCAGGGCGCAGCCGGGCAGCTGGACCAGGCGGAGCCGGGAGCCCCAGTCGCCGCCGTAGAGGTGTTTGAACGAGGCGTAGTCCAGGGCCAGTTCGACGGCCCCGGAGGCGGCGCGCTCGGTGGACTCGCCGGCCGGGGCGGCGGTGAGGACGATGCCGTCGACACCGGCCTTACGGGCGGTGGCGGCGTCCTTCATCGCGACGCGCGCGGCGGTGCCGGGGGCCGCGGGTACGGCGGACGCGTCGGGGGCGGCACCGCGCGTGCGGGCCGAGGACGGAGCCTTGGCGGACGGCGCGGGACGCAGGGTCACCGGGGCGGTGGTGAGACCGCTCGCCGGGGCGTCGCCCAGCCCGGAACCGGAACCTGAACCGGAGCCAAGACCGAGGCCGGTACCGGAGCCGGTGCCGAGGCCCTTGGCGGCGGGCTTCCGCTCGGGCTTGCCCGCGGACTTCCCGTCGTCGGCGCCGGCCACCTGGACCAGGTACTCGCCGACCGGAACCTTCGCCCGGTCCGGCCGCCAGTCCTGGGCGGCGTCGTCCTTGACCTGCGGGCGATCCGGCCTGAACTCACGGCCGGAGACGGACCGGTCCCGCTTCAATTCGGCCAACCGAACCTTGCCGGATCCGGCCGCCGCCGGGTCGGCCGGTATGAAGTTGATGAAAAACGCCATGAAGACCACGAATGACACGGATCTATGCCAGTGGCCCAAATAGCGCAACTGCCTCAACAGTTGCTGCACAGCTCTCCCCCATCTTAAGCATCTGAACGATGTGATCGCGCAGACGCTAAGCGTCAACAAATGTGAGAATCAAGTAAGAAGTTGGCCAACCTTCGACACCCGAGTTGCGAAAAGACAGCAAAGGGTTGGCATGTGCGACGTGTACTGTTCGGCCGAACTCGCCCAAGAGCCGAAAGGAACCGGGGGACTCACCCATGCCAGACATGTTCAGGAGGAGACGGGGAGCGGCGAGACGCTCCGCGCGCGCCACGATCACCGCACTTGTCATCAGCGGCGCGCTCGGCCTGACGCCGACGGCCGTCGCCGCACCGGGCACCGCGCCCGCCGCGACACCCGAGAAGGCATCCAACTCGCCTGCGACACCCGCGACTTCGGAGGCCGACGCGCTCGCGCGGGCCCAGCGCAGCGGTGAGCCGGTCGAGGTCGTGTCGGCCCGTACGGAGACCAGCGAGGTCTACGCGCAGCCGGGCGGAACGCTCAAGCTGACCCAGCACACCATGCCGGTCCGGGTGAAGAGGGAAGGGGCCTGGAAGGCGATCGACACCACCCTCGCCCCGGCCCGGGACCGGATCGCGCCCAAGGCCGCCGCGGGCCACGTGACCTTCTCCGCGGGCGGTTCCGAGCCCCTCGTCGTACTCCGTGACCAGGGCCGCACCCTGTCGCTGACCTGGCCGAACGCCCTGCCCGCCCCGGTGCTGGAGGGGGCGACCGCCACCTACCGCGAGGTGCTGCCGGGGGTCGACCTGGCCCTCAAGGCCGATGTGGATGGTTTCAGCCAAGCTTTGATCGTCAAGACGGCCGAAGCAGCCAATAATCCCGAGCTGGAAACGATCGATTTCGGCCTCTCGTCGGACGGTCTGGACCTGCGCAAGGACCCGGAGAGCGGCTCCCTGAAGGCGCTCAACCCTGCCGGGCAGACCGTCTTCGCCACCTCGTCGGCACGGATGTGGGACTCCACGACCGCGCCGGAGTCGGCACCGCCGGCATCGGCACCCACGGCGGCCGGTCCGAAGGCGGCGGCGAGGACCGCCGCCGGATCGTCCGCCACCGCCACCGCCCCTGACAGCGCCTCCGCCCCCGACGCCGCAGGCGGCGGGCTCACCCCCGGGGCGAACAGCGCGAGCGTCGGCGTCACCGTCCTGGACGGCACCCTCCGCCTCGAACCGGACCAGAAGCTGCTCGACGCCCCGACCACGACCTTCCCGGTCTACATCGACCCGCGCTTCACCGGCCAGCGCCAGGCGTGGACGATCGCGTACAAGCCCCACCCCAACGACAGTTACTGGAACGGCACGGGCTGGGACGGCAAGACCACCAACGAGGCGCGCGTCGGCTACGAGAGCTCGTCCGGCGGCACGGCCCGGTCGTTCTTCCGCATCGACTCCAAGGCGCTGGCCGGGGTCAAGGTGATCGACGCCCAGTTCCAGATCACCGAGACCCACTCCTGGTCCTGCACCCCCAAGCCGGTCGAGCTGTGGCAGACCGGCGCGATCAGCTCCGCGACGACCTGGAACAAGCAGCCGTCCTGGGCCGACCGCCAGGACAGCCGCAACTACGCGCACGGCAACGAGGGCGTCGGCTGCCCGGACAAGGCCGTCGACTTCACCGCCACGAAAGCCGCGGTCAACGCCGCCGCCAAGAACTGGCCCAGCATCACCTTCGGCCTGCGCGCCCCGCAGAGCGCGGAGGACAACAAGGACACGTACAGCTGGAAGAAGTTCAAGCCGGACGCCAAGCTGATCGTCGAGTACAACCGGCTGCCGAAGAACCCGTGGGCGCTGGACACCATCCCCAGCACGAAGTCGCCCCTCAACGACTGTGGCAACAACGGCTCGTACGTGACCGTCGGCAACACGGACGTCACGCTGACCGCCCAGGTCTGGGACCCGGACGGCGGCGACGTCAACGTCCAGTTCCACCTGTGGGCGACCGGCAAGCACGACGGTGACCCCGGGGTCTTCTTCGACAAGAAGGTCAAGGTGGCCGTGAAGGCGTCCGACTCCAAGGGCGCGCGGGCCTCGGTCGTCGTATCGAAGACGCTCCTCAACCAGTACAAGGGCCTCAGCAACGGCCAGTTCTCCTGGAAGGCCCAGGCGGAGGACCCGAACGACGCCTCCTTCGCCTCCGACTGGACCCCGACCCTCGGCGCGCCCGGCTGCCGCTTCGCCTTCGACCCGACGGCCCCGGCCGTGGCGCCGACGGTCGCCTCGGCGGAGTACCCGGAGGACACCGACGGCGCCCTGGCCCGCACGGAGGGGACCTTCACCATCGGGTCCGGCGGTGTCGCGGACGTCACCGAGTACCGGTGGAGCCTGGACCGCACCCCCGCGAACATCGTGGTCAAGCCGGCCGCGCCCGGCGGCGGCGTGAGCATCAAGGTCACCCCGCTCTCCCCCGGCCCGCACACGGTGTACGTGCAGAGCGTGGACGCGGGCAAGAACACCAGCCCGACGTACCCGTACAAGTTCTACGCGGCGAGCCCCGGCGTGCGCGACGAGCCCGGTGACGTGAACGGCGACGGCGCGCCCGACTTCTACGCCGTCGACGGCACGAACAACCTGCGGCTGTACTCCGGCACGGACGCCAAGGGCAACGTGGCCGCCGCCTCCTTCCTGTCCACGAACGGGGCCTGGGAGGGCGCGCTGCTCACCCACCGGGGCGACTGGACCGAGGACGGCTACGAGGACCTGGTCGCCCGCCGGAACGACGGCAAGCTGTGGCTGTTCCCGAACGACGGCCTGGGCCAGGTCTCGGAGGACACCCGACAGCAGGTGTACGTCTTCCCGGACGAGGACACCGGCGCCGTCACCGACACCGCCGCGATCAAGCAGATCGTGTCGGTGGGCGATCTGACGCCCGACTCCGAGCAGTACAACCCGGACTTCGTGGCGGTCATCGGCGACCAGCTGTGGTTCCTGCCCGGCTACTCGGGCGGCACCATCGAGTCCGGCTACCCGATCGGCAACAGCGGCTGGGGCGCCATGACCCTCGTCTCCCCGGGCGACGTGGACGGGGACGGACTCATCGATCTGATGGCCCGTCACACCAACGGCACGCTGTACGTCTACCACGGCACCGCCCTGGACATGGACGCCGACGGCGTACCGGACGGCGGTACGGACCCGTCCGCCTTCGGCGCCCCGGTCAACCGCACCGTCCACGCCACCGGCTGGACCCCGGCCGCCCGGCCGCTGATCACCGCTCCGGGCGACGTGGACGGCGACGGCATCGCGGACCTGTGGACGACGACGGCCAACACCACGGCCGGACTGGAGTTCGTCCCGGGCCGCAAGGACGGCGTGGGCACGCCGTCGGTCGTGGGCACGGGCGGCTGGCAGGCCATCAAGGCCATCTCCTGACCGCCTTCCGGTCAACTGCTGACCGTCTTCCGGTCAGCAGTTGACCGTTGGCCGATCGCCTCCTGAAAAGGAGCCGCCGGGTTCGGACACCTGTCCGAACCCGGCGGCATGTCGGGGTCCGGCGGTGGCATCCTGGTGCGCCACGGACAGGAAGGACCGACCGCCATGGCGAGGAGTACGGCACCGCCCCCGACCCCGTTCCCGGCCCGGCCCACGGCGCCGCCCCGGCCCATGCGTGCCGACGCGCGCCGTAACTACGACCGGCTGCTCACCGAGGCCCGCGCCACGTTCGCGGAACACGGCGCGGACGCCTCCCTCGAAGACGTGGCACGCCGCGCCGGGGTCGGCATCGGCACGCTCTACCGCCACTTCCCCAACCGGCACGCCCTGCTCAGCGCGGTGTTCCAGGAGGCCCTGACCGCCCTGCTGGAGCGCTCGCGCGAACTGGCCGCCTCCGACGACCGGCCCTGCGGCGCCCTCGTGGCCTGGCTGCGCGCCCTGATCGCCCACGCCGGCGAGTACCGGGGCCTCTCCCGCGCGCTCATGGCCGCCTCGCACGACGAGAGTTCGGCCCTGTCCCGGTGCAACATCCCCCTGCGCGGCGCGGGCGAGCGCCTGCTGGTCCGCGCACAGGAGACCGGTCAGGTACGGGCCGAGGTGTCCATCGACGACCTGATGCAGCTGACGAACGCGATCGCCCTGGCGGCGGAAGGCGCTCCGGACGACCCGGAGCTGGCGGACCGGCTGCTGAGACTGACGCTGACGGGGCTCAAACCCTGAGCGAGCGCCGGGGCAGGCAGGAGCGGGCCCCGCGCGGGCCGGGCCCCGCCGGTCGCCCGCGCCGCGGCCCTCCCCGGCACCGGCCCGTCGACGCCTGCCGGGTCGGCCGTTATCGCCGCCGTATGTCCGCCACCCGCGCCCGCTCGCCGGGCTCCTGCGCCGACGGGCCCGATGTGCTCCGGAGCCCGGCCCCGGGGCCGCCCGCCGGGCCGCCCGTGTGCGTGCGGCGCTGACCCGGCAGGGGGAGGTCGCGGCGGGGCTGCCGGCCGGACAGGCCGCCACCCTCGGCGCCCGGGCCGCCGGCCGTACCGGACCCGCCCGGGACACCCGGGCCGCCGGACAGGCCGGACGTACCGGCTCCGCCCAGCCCGCCCCCGATCCCCGCGCCACCGGAGCCGGCCGCGCCGCCGGCCCCCGCCACGGCGATCTGCACGCCCTGGTCCGCGAGCGCCTGGAGCTCGGTCCCGGCACGGTCGTCGTGCGCGGGCGGTTCGTCGGTCACCAGGCGGCTGATCAGCTCGGTCGGCACGGTCTGGAACATCGTGTCCGTACCGAGCTTCGTGTGGTCGGCGAGCACCACGACCTCCGCCGCCGCCTGCACCAGCGCCCGGTCGACACTGGCGGAGAGCATGTTGGACGTGGAGAGGCCGCGCTCCGCGGTCAGCCCGCTCCCGCTCAGGAACGCGCGCGTGACCCGCAGGCCCTGGAGGGACTGCTCCGCGCCGCTGCCGACCAACGCGTAGTTCGAGCCGCGTAACGTCCCTCCCGTCATGACGACTTCCACCCGGTTGGCGTGGGCCAGCGCCTGGGCGACCAGCAGGGAGTTGGTGACGACGGTCAGCCCGGGGATCCGCGCGAGCCGGCGGGCCAGCTCCTGCGTGGTCGTACCGGCGCCGACCACCACGGCCTCGCCCTCTTCGACGAGGCCGGCGGCGAGATCGGCGATGGCCGTCTTCTCCGCCGTTGCGAGATGGGACTTTTGCGGGAAGCCGGACTCTCGCGTGAATCCACCCGGCAACACCGCACCGCCGTGCCGGCGGTCGAGGAGTCCTTCTGCCTCGAGAGCCCGCACGTCCCGCCGTACGGTCACTTCGGAGGTCTGGACGACACGGGCGAGCTCACGGAGCGACACGGCTCCGTTCGCGCGCACCATTTCGAGGATCAATTGACGACGTTCTGCAGCGAACACGAAACTGACAGTAACGCCAACGACCATCCGCTTTCAGCAGTTTGCGCCGAAAAACAGAAGTTGCGCACAGACGGGCACGCTCGGTGGTATAAGGGGCGTTCCAACGGTCAACCGACCCAAACGGCCGCTCCGCCGCCCGGACAGAACCGGGCGTGACCGCACGGACGCGGGCATCGCGGAATCAGCTCTCGTCGCCCGTCTTCCGCGTGTGCAGCTGCCGCGCGACCTCCGCGATCGAACCCGACAGCGACGGGTACACCGTGAACGCCTTCGCGATCTGCTCCACGGTCAGGTTGTTGTCGACCGCGAGCGAGATCGGGTGGATCAGCTCGCTCGCGCGGGGGGCGACGACCACGCCGCCGACCACGATCCCGGTCCCCGGGCGGGCGAAGATCTTGACGAAGCCGTCCCTGATCCCCTGCATCTTGGCGCGCGGGTTGCGCAGCAGCGGCAGCTTGACGGCCCGGGCGTCGATCCGGCCCGCGTCGATGTCCGCCTGGCTGTGACCGACGGTGGCGATCTCGGGGTCGGTGAAGACGTTCGCCGAGACGGTCTTGAGGTTGAGCGGCGTCACCGCGTCGCCCAGGAAGTGGTACATCGCGATCCGGCCCTGCATCGCCGCGACCGACGCGAGGGCGAAGACGCCGGTGACGTCACCGGCCGCGTACACACCGGGCGCGGAGGTGCGGGAGACCCGGTCCGTCTTGATGTGGCCGGACCCCTTGAGCAGGACACCGGCCTCCTCCAGGCCCATGCCCGCCGTGTTGGGTATGGCGCCGACGGCCATCAGGCAGTGCGTACCGGAGATGGTCCGGCCGTCGGAGAGGGTGACCTCGACCCGGTCGCCGACGCGCTTGGCGGACTCGGCGCGGGAGCGGGACATCACGTTCATGCCGCGCCGCCGGAAGACGTCCTCCAGGACGCCCGCGGCGTCCGGGTCCTCGCCCGGCAGCACGCGGTCGCGCGAGGAGACGAGCGTGACGCGCGAACCCAGCGCCTGGTAGGCGCCCGCGAACTCGGCGCCGGTGACGCCGGAACCGACCACGATCAGCTCCTCCGGCAGCTCGTCGAGGTCGTACACCTGCGTCCAGTTCAGGATCCGCTCACCGTCCGGCAGCGCGTCGGGGATCTCGCGCGGATGGCCGCCGGTCGCGATCAGCACGGCGTCGGCGGTCAGCGTCTCCTCGCTGCCGTCCGCCGCCGTCACGACCACCTGGCGGGAACCGTCCACGCCCTGCCGGCCCTGGAGCCGCCCGCGCCCGCGCAGCACGCGCGCGCCGGCCCGGGTGACGGAGGCCGTGATGTCGTGGGACTGGGCGAGAGCGAGGCGCTTCACCCGCCGGTTGACCTTGCCCAGGTCGACCCCGACGACGCGGGCCGACCGCGCCAGCGGGGGCGTGTCGTCGGCGACGATGATGCCCAGCTCCTCGTACGAGGAGTCGAAGGTGGTCATCACCTCGGCCGTCGCGATGAGGGTCTTGGACGGTACGCAGTCGGTGAGCACCGAGGCCCCGCCGAGGCCGTCGCAGTCGACGACGGTCACCTCCGCGCCGAGCTGGGCGCCCACCAGGGCCGCCTCGTAGCCGCCGGGTCCGCCGCCGATGATCACGATCCGGGTCACGAAAAAGTCCGCCTCGCGTTGTCGACCCGGCCCGTCTGCCGCCCCGGCCGGGGTTCCGGGGGAGGAGCCCCCGGGGGATGCAGTACGCACTCCATTGTCCCGCACGCTCCACGCGGCCTCCCGCCGGGGCCCGCCATCCGGGAATCGACGAGGCCGGAGCCCTTCGGACCCCGGCCGGGGCTTTGCCCGCCCCGGTCCGGCCGCTCCCGCGCGCCCCCTGCCACGGCCCCGCGGGCCGCGCCTGTCGCGGCGCCCCGGCCGCGACGCCGGCCCCGCCGCCGCCGGGTGCCGCGCCCGGCGCTGCCACCACACCGCACCGGCCGGTGCACCGGCGACCACGCCCGTACCTCCCGTACTCTCGACCCATGTCGCTCTACGCCGCGTA
The DNA here is from genome assembly GCF_052983195.1 of Streptomyces hebeiensis. Taxonomy (NCBI): domain Bacteria; kingdom Bacillati; phylum Actinomycetota; class Actinomycetes; order Kitasatosporales; family Streptomycetaceae; genus Streptomyces; species Streptomyces hebeiensis. Next base: position 4,985,528 of record NZ_CM129812.1, on the reverse strand, counting down.
CGCCGGCAACCTCGACGCGCGGCTGATGACCCGCCGCGCCCCGCATTCCCCGCTGCGCGGCACGGGCTGGCTCAACGGCTGGCGGCTGACCTTCGGCGGCGAGCAGATGGGCTGGGAGGGAGCACTGGCCACCATCGTGGAGGCCCCGCGCTCCCAGGTCTTCGTCGCGCTGTACGACCTGGCGCCGATGGACGAGGACTCCATGGACCGCTGGGAGGGCGTGGGCCTCGACATCTACCGGCGGATGCGGGTACGGGTGCACACCCTGGACGGCGAGGAGCCGGCCTGGCTGTACGTCCTGAACGGGTACGAGGGCGGACTGCCGTCGGCGCGCTACCTGGGCGAGATCGCGGACGCGGCGGAGTCGGCGGGCGCGCCGCACGACTACGTGATGGAGCTGCGCAAGCGCCCCTGCTGAGGGCGGCGGGCGCGCGAAGCGCCCAAGGACGATAACGATCCGCAGATCATCGGAAGATCACGCCGGAAGCATCTACGCGCGTAGGGCATGACCGGCTACCCTCGTCCGCGTGAACGCATCTGTTATTCCGGCCGACGCCGACGGACCCGCCGCCCCGCACGCCACCGCCGACGCCGCCGCCGAGCGCCTCAGACAGCTCACCGGCGCCGCGACGCACGACATCGCCCTGGTGATGGGCTCCGGCTGGGCACCGGCCGTCGACGCGCTCGGGACGCCGGAGGCGGAGATCCCGGTCACCGAGCTGCCCGGGTTCCCGCCGCCCGCCGTGGCGGGACACGGCGGCACGATCCGCTCGTACCGGATCGCCGAGCGGCGCGCGCTGGTCTTCCTCGGCCGTACGCACTACTACGAGGGCCACGGCGTCGCGGCCGTCGCGCACGGCGTCCGTACCGCCGTCGCGGCCGGCTGCAAGACCGTCGTCCTGACCAACGGCTGCGGCGGCCTGCGCGAGGGCATGCGCCCCGGCCAGCCCGTACTGATCAGCGACCACATCAACCTCACCGCGGTCTCGCCGATCACCGGCGCCAACTTCGTGGACCTGACGGACCTCTACTCGCCCCGGCTGCGCGCGCTCTGCAAGGAGATCGACCCGAGCCTGGAGGAGGGCGTGTACGTCCAGTTCCCCGGCCCGCACTACGAGACGCCCGCGGAGATCAACATGGTCCGGGTCATGGGCGGCGACCTGGTCGGCATGTCCACGGTCCTGGAGGCGATCGCGGCCCGCGAGGCGGGCGCCGAAGTGCTCGGCATCTCGCTGGTGACCAACCTGGCGGCCGGCCTGACGGGCGAACCCCTCAACCACGAGGAGGTCCTCCAGGCGGGCCGGGACTCGGCGACACGGATGGGCGAGCTGCTGGGGCGGGTGCTGCACCGGATCTGAGGATCCGGGGAACGGGGCACCCGAGGGTCGACACGGGGTCGGGGGACTCCGTACGACAGCGATCACGACGACAGCGATCGCGACGGCGGCGAGAGCCACGACGAGGAGGTACGTCCACCGTGCAGCAGGACGACAGGATCGAGCGGGACCGGCGGACACCGCGGGCCGCGCACACGACTCGGGACACACGGGACCCGAAGCCCGCGGGGGTCTCCCGCGGGACGCCCGGGACGCCCGCGGCTCCCGAGGCTCTCCGGGCTCCCGAGGCAGGCGACAGCCGGGACCGCGCCCCGGAGGACCGCGAGGCACAGGGCCTCATGGACCGCGCCGCGGCCTGGCTGGCCGAGGACCCGGACGACGACACCCGCGAGGAACTGGCCCGGCTCATCGAGGCCCGTGACCTCGACGCGCTGGGCGAACGGTTCGCCGGCACGCTCCAGTTCGGCACCGCCGGGCTGCGCGGGGAACTCGGCGCCGGCCCCATGCGCATGAACCGCGCGGTCGTCATCCGGGCCGCGGCCGGCCTCGCCGCGTACCTCGGGAAGCGGGGCGAGGGCGACGGCCTGGTCGTCATCGGCTACGACGCCCGCTACAAGTCGGCGGACTTCGCCCGGGACACGGCGGCCGTGATGACGGGGGCGGGCCTGCGCGCGGCCGTGCTGCCGGGCCCGCTGCCCACCCCGGTCCTGGCGTTCGCCGTACGGCACCTGAACGCCGTGGCCGGCGTGGAGGTCACCGCCAGCCACAACCCGCCCCGGGACAACGGCTACAAGGTCTACCTCGGCGGCGGAACCCAGATCGTGCCGCCGGCGGACGGCGAGATCGCGGCCGAGATCGACGCGGTGGGCGCGCTGGCCGGCCTGGCGCGCCCGGAGAGCGGCTGGCAGACCCTCGGGGACGAGGTCCTGGCGGCGTACCTGGAGCGTACGGACGCGGTCCTGACACCGGGCACGCCCCGTACCGCGCGCGTCGTGTACACGGCGATGCACGGTGTCGGCACGGACACCCTCCTCGCGGCCTTCGCGCGGGCCGGTTTCCCCGCGCCCACGCTGGTCGCCGAGCAGGCCGAGCCGGATCCGGCCTTCCCGACGGTCGCGTTCCCCAACCCGGAGGAGCCGGGCGCGATGGACCTGGCCTTCGCCACGGCCCGGCGCGTACGGCCCGACCTGGTCATCGCCAACGACCCGGACGCCGACCGCTGTGCCGTGGCCGTGCCCGACGAGGCCGCCGAGGGCGGCTGGCGGATGCTGCGCGGCGACGAGGTCGGCGCGCTCCTCGCCGCGCACCTGGTGCACAAGGGGGCGACGGGCACGTTCGCCGAGTCGATCGTCTCGTCGTCGCTGCTCGGCCGGATCGCGGCGGCGGCGGGCGTCCGGCACGAGGAGACGCTGACCGGCTTCAAGTGGATCGCCCGCGCGCCGGGCCTGCGGTACGGCTACGAGGAGGCGCTCGGCTACTGCGTCGACCCGGACGGCGTCCGCGACAAGGACGGCATCACCGCCGCGCTGCTGGTCGCCGAGCTGGCCTCGGAGCTGGCCGCCAAGGACCGCACGCTCACCGACCTCCTCGACGACCTGGCCGTCACCCACGGCCTGCACGCCACGGACCAGCTCTCGGTCCGCGTCCAGGACCTGTCCCTGATCGCGGCGGCGATGCGGCGCCTGCGCGAGACACCGCCGCGCGCCCTGGCCGGGCTGAACGTCGTCTCCGCCGAAGACCTCACCGAGGGCCCCGGCGGCCTGCCGCCCACGGACGGCCTGCGCTACCACCTGGAGGGCGCGTACCGGGCCCGCGTCATCGTCCGCCCCAGCGGCACCGAGCCGAAGCTCAAGTGCTACCTGGAGGTGGTGGTCCCGGTCGAGGACGCGCCGGCCCTCCCGTCGGCCCGGACGACGGGTACGGAGCTGCTCGCGGCGCTGAAGAAGGACCTGGCGACGGCCGCCGGCATCTGACGCGGCCCTGTTCGGCCACGCGCGTACGGGACGGCTGCCACCGGCCGTCCCGCCCGCACACCGCCGGCCGGCGCCGTCTCAGCGGTTGAGGTCGAGAAGCGGCACCTCGAGCCCCTCGTACGTCTTCGGAGCCACCGTGGCGACCAAGGCGTCGGCTCCCCACTCGGGGAGGTTTTGTGCCGCGTGTGCGGCCGCCGCGACTCCCGCCGGGACCCCGTCCCTGCACAACCGCGCGACGGCCAGCATGGCGGGATAGTCCAGGTCCACGGTGTGGATGACGTCCAGTTGCCCGATGTGCTCCGCCAGCCCCGCATACTCCGCGTCCGCTTCCAGGGCGGACAGCACCGGCACCCACAGCCTGGTTTCGGGCTCGAAATACGCCCGGTGGATCAAGGCGGACACCTGTCGATTCCCGGACAGGGCGAGCAACGTGGGCGCGTCCAGGACAAGGTGGTGCTGGATCATGCGGCAGCGGCTCCGGGCGGCTGCTGCCGGGCGAACTCGTCGCGCAGCCTGCGTCCCATCGCCGCACTCTCCTCGTCGGTCACCTCGACACCGAAGTTCTCCGCCAGGTAAGCGCGAGCCCGTTCCGCCCGCTCGCGACGCTCCTCGTCGGTGAGAGTGCTCTCGGCGAACTCCTGCACCAGTTGACGAATCGATGTTCCACGAGATTCGGCGATGACGGCGAGACGGTCACGTACCTCGACAGGAACTCTCAGCATGGCATCGGTCATGCCGAGAGTATACGACGACGTATACGCCACCACACTCGCCCCGGCAGCGGGCCGCGTACGGGTCCGGGCGGGACCTCAATCCTGGAGAAACGCCGGGAAGCCGAAGCGCTGGCCGATCCGCAGCCCCTGGGCGTGCGCGTCGGTGCCGGTCACCGAGTAGACGACCGTGCGGGAGAGGTCCCGGGTGGCGACCATGGCGGTGTTGTAACCGGGGCGCGCGCCCGTCTTGCCCCACACCTCGACGCCGTCGATCTCGAACCGCTCCAGTCCGGCCGACTTGGTGGCGCCCGCGACGCCCGCGGGAACGGTGAACATCTCCTCCAGTTGCGGTCGCGGCACGATCCTGCCGCGGAACAGCGAGGTCATCAGCCGCTCCAGGTCGTCCACGGTCGAGATCATGTCGCCTGCCGCCCACCGGTCCGACACGTTCCACTCGGTCACGTCCACGAGCTTCCCGTCGACCAGCTGGTAGCCCCGGTTGTGCGGGCCGTGCAGACGCGGGTCGGTGCCGGGGAACGAGGTCCGCCGCATGCCGGCGGGCCCGAGGACGTACCGGGCCGCCCCCTCCTCGTACGTCCGCCCCGTCACCTTCTCGACCAGCATCGCGAGGATCGTGTAGTTGACGTTCAGGTAGTGCTGCCGCGTCCCCGGGCTGAACTCCGGCCCCTTCGCCACCCCTGCGGCCACCACGTCCTCGGGATTCAGCGTGTCGAACCGGTGCGCGTAACTCTCCTCCCAGGAATCGCCGAAGCCGTCCCCCGGCTGAATGCCGCTGGTGTGGTTGAGCAACTGCCGTACGGAGACGGGCTCGAACTCCGGCGTCAGCAGGTCCGGCAGATAACTCTGCACCGGTCTGTCCAGGTTCACCTTGCCGTCGGCGGCGAGTCTCAGCACCAGGGCGGCCGTCACGACCTTCGTCACCGACCCGGCCCGGAACCGCCCGTCCGCGACGGCGGGACTCTGCCGCCGTACCTCCCGCACCCCGGCGCTTCCCTCCCACCACCCGTCCCGTCCGCCGGCGCGCACGACCGCGCTCGTCGCCTCACCGTCCGGCAGGCCCACGAGCGCGGCCCGCAGCGCCTCGGCCCGCGGATGCTCGGCGACGCGTGACACCGCGCCTCCGCCGGCCCCGGGTACGCGCTCCTGCCGGGGCAGGGCCACGGCGGATCCCGCGCCCACTCCGAGAGCGAGGACGGTCGATACGGTCACGAGCACGGCACGGCGGTTGAACGGGGTAACGCGCATAAGGGACTGCCTCTCCAGCTGATGGTGTCCGAACGACCTCATCCTGGCGACGGGCGCGGCGCTCCCGGATCCTCATCGAAGACGGCGCTCCCCCTGATCGTTCTCAGGGGCATCCCCCATGCCCGCCCGGGGAGTCGGGAGCGGACATCCCTACGGGACGCTCAGCGCGGCGTCGGTCCCGCCGTACTCCGCCCCGGATCCGTCCGAACCCGGGTGAGCGCGGCGACCGTCTCACGCGGGTCGTCCGCGTGGAACCGGAGCGTCCGGGCGAAGCCCCGCGCGCCGAGCGGCCGTACGAACTCCACCGGCTCCGTCAGCTCCACCGTCACCGTGGTCTGCCCGCCCACCACGAGGTCGAGCACCCCGTCCGCGCTCAGCTCCAGCAGCCGCCCGCCGGGGTAGCGCCGCTCGACCCTGGCGGCGGCGACGGAGGCGGCCGGAACCCGCAGGTCGAACAGTCCGCCGTACCGCACGCGCAGCGAGCCGTCGGCTCCCACGACGTGCGGCCGGACCACGCACGACGCGTGCAGGCCGAGGATCAGCACGACCCCGTACACGTCGAGGACGAGCAGGATCGCGTGCACGACCGGCCAGGGGATCACCAGTGCCAGCAGAACCGTCTCCACGACGGAGACGAAGAGCAGCCCGTACATCATGGCCGTCTGCGGCCCGGTGTACGCGACGGCCAGCGCGCCGTCGGGGACCTGGTGGCGGCGGCGCAGCAACCACAGCCCGAGGCTGCGCAGGGCCCGGATCTCGTACGCGACGAGCCGGCGCGCGCCCACGGGGACCAACGTCCGCAGCGCGCCCCGCACGGCGTGCCGCCGGCCGGCGCCGGCCTGTCGCCGAGTGGCGTACAGCCGCCACAGGACCACGGCCTCCAGCACGAGTACGGTCGCCACCAGCGCCTCGGCCACCACCAGGACCGCTCCGGGGATCCGTACGCCGGCCACCAGGCACACCAGGACGGCCGCCTCGGCGGGCAGCACCGCCCCGGCCGCCGCCCGCGCGGCGCGCAGGCTCACGCCCCCCGTGCTCACGCCCCCCGTGCTCATGCCCTCCTGACTCTCGGCCCCCTTCCTCATGACGCCCTCTCGCGCATCCGGACGGCCAGCCGTGCCATCACCCGGCGCACCACCTCGGCCTGGGCGGGCGGATAGTCGGCGAGCAGCGCCTCTCCGAACCCCGTCGCCACCGGGCCGCCGTCCGGGATCGCGGCCAGGACCGCGTCGGGTACGGCGGCGGCCAGTTCGTCGGCCAGTGCCGCGACGCGCGGATCGTCCGTCGCCGCCCCGTCCAGTTCGTCCAGCCGTCCGTACACCGACAGCATGGCGGGGTCCTCGGCGATGCGCCGCAGCGCCGTGAACAGGACGTCGCTGCCGACCGTCGAGTCCAGCAGGATCAGGTGCTCGCGGTCCTTGGCTGCGGCCGGCGACGCGGTGGCGGGCGCGGCCCTCAGCAGCTCGGCGAGCGCGGGGGACAGCGGCGCGTCCGGCGTGAGCGGTCCCTCCAGCAGACCCGCGAGTACCTCTCGGCGCCGCCGGAGCTCGTGTTCCTGGCGCGCGAGGTCGGCGTCCAGCTCGCTCAGCACCTCGGCCAGTTCGCGCCCGGAGTCGTCCGCGAGGACGTCGCGTACCTCGTCCAGGGCGAGTCCGAGCTCGGTCAGCCGCCGGATCCGGGCCAGCACGACGGCGTCGCGGATGCCGTAGACGCGGTACCCGTTGGCCCGTCGCAGGGGCTCGGGCAGGAGACCGATGTGGTGGTAGTGCCGCACGGCCCGGGAGGTGACTCCGACGAGCGCGGCGATCTCTCCGATGCGCATGGCGCCAGTAGAAACCCTGCCGCTGCGACAAGGTCAAGGGCGACAAGGTCAGGCGCGGAGGCGGCCCGCCGGCCGCGTCCACGGCGGGACCTGTGTCCTTTGTGCGCTTCAGCGCAACCGGGGACACAAAAGACGGCCCGGGCGCGTGCCCGCGAGTCCACCGATCAGCCCGTGAGCAGCAGCACCACGAGGAGGACCAGTCCGGCCAGGGCCGGGGCGATGACCTCGTACGCCCAGCGCACCACCGGCTCGCCCTGCGCCTCGGGGCGGGACCCGGCGCGCTCCGAGAGGTCACGGAGGTCGGCCACCGCCTGGTCCGCCAGTGCGGGCGTCGGTGTCCGCGGGGTCTCGGTGCCGGGCGCGGCGAAGGGGTCGGAGCGCGTGGGCGCGCCCTGGCGCCGGTTCGCGCGCTTGCGCTGCCGCAACGACACCGGCACCGCCCACATCTGGTACTTCCCCGATTCGGTGAACACCTCGCACGAGAACCGCGCCCGCACGTCCGTGACCACTCCCCAGGGCAGGGTGATCGTCCGCAGCGGGTTCCTGACGCGCAGCCGGTCCCGGTTCGCGAAGACCGCCGGGCGCACGGTGTACGCGGCGATGAGCGGGACCGCGAACAGCATCCCCGCGAGCGCCAGCCATGGCGTCCGGCCCGTGCCCCGGACCAGCGCGTCGCCGCCGAGCCAGAGGATGATCAGGAGCATCATCGCGCCGCCCGCGATACCACCCGCCGACCGGTAGACGCGATCGGCGTAGGCGGGCCCGGCGGACCGCCCCGCGCCCGAGGGCTGCCCGGCGGGCTGCCGTACGGCCGACGACCGCTCGGCCGAGGACCTCTCCGCCGACGACCGCTCGGCACGCGCCCGCCCGGACGCCCGCTCGGCGGATCGTTCGGCGGGCCGACGCTCACGCGGCTGCTCACCGGACCGCTGCTCGGGCGCCTGCTCGGCGGGCCGCTCACCGGACCGCTGCTCGGCGTCCCGCTCCTCGGCGGGCTGCTGCTCGGGGCTGGGGCTCGTCATACGCCGATTCTGCCGTACGGCCCCGGGCGCCCCCTCGCCCCGTCCGGGCCCTCCCTCCTCACCGCACCGGACACCGCACCGGTCCGGGACCCCCTACCCAATCCACTACGCGCGTAGATATGCTCACCTGGTGACCATGCCCACCATCACCTCCGCACTCGCAGACGTGACCGCGTCCGACAGCGTGTTGCGCCGCTTCCTCCATGGGCTGCCCGGCGTCGACGCCGTCGGCCTCGAAGCGCGCGCCGCCTCGCTCGGGACGCGGTCGATCAAGACCACGGCCAAGGCGTACGCCATCGATCTGGCCATCTCCATGATCGATCTGACGACGCTCGAAGGCGCGGACACCCCGGGCAAGGTCCGGGCGCTCGCCGCCAAGGCCCTCCGCCCCGACCCGACCGACCGTACGGCCCCGGCGACCGCCGCCGTCTGCGTCTACCCCGACATGGTGGAGACGGCCGCCACCGCGCTCGCCGGGTCCGGGGTGAAGGTCGCCTCCGTCGCGACCGCCTTCCCCGCCGGCCGCGCCGCGCTCGGGGTGAAGCTGGCGGACACCCGCGACGCGGTCGCCGCCGGTGCCGACGAGATCGACATGGTCATCGACCGCGGCGCGTTCCTCTCCGGGCGGTACCTGAAGGTGTACGAGGAGATCCGCGCGGTGAAGGAGGCGGCCGGGGCCGCCCGCCTCAAGGTCATCTTCGAGACCGGCGAGCTCTCCACGTACGACAACATCCGCCGCGCCTCCTGGCTCGGCATGCTCGCCGGGGCCGACTTCATCAAGACGTCCACCGGCAAGGTCGGGGTCAACGCCACCCCCGCCAACACGCTCCTGATGCTGCAGGCGGTGCGCGACTTCCGGGAGCGGACGGGCGTACAGGTCGGGGTGAAACCCGCGGGCGGCATCCGCAGCAGCAAGGACGCGGTCAAGTTCCTGGTCCTGGTCAACGAGACCGTGGGCGCGGACTGGCTGGACAACCACTGGTTCCGGTTCGGCGCCTCCAGCCTGCTGAACGATTTGCTGATGCAGCGCCAGAAGCTCAGCACCGGCCGGTACTCCGGCCCCGACTACGTGACGGTGGACTGATCCCCCATGGCCCCTGAAACCCCGATGGCCCCTGAGACCTCGATGCGCGCTGAGACCCCCATGACCTCCTCGCGCCCGACGGCGTCCCCGTCTCCCTTCGCGTACGCCCCGGCGCCCGAGTCCCGTGGTGTGGTCGACCTCGCGCCGTCCTACGGCCTGTTCATCGACGGCGAGTTCACCGAGAGCTCCGACGCCACGCGCGGCGGCGGTACGGGCGGCGGTCTGCGCAAGACGGTCAACCCGGCCACCGAGGAAGTCCTGGCCGAGTACACCCAGGCCGGCGACGAGGACGTCGACCGCGCCGTACGGGCGGCGCGCAAGGCGTTCTCGACGTGGTCCGCGCTGCCCGGCGCCGAGCGCGCCAAGTACCTGTTCCGGATCGCGCGCATCATCCAGGAGCGTTCGCGCGAACTGGCGGTCCTGGAGACGCTCGACAACGGCAAGCCGATCCGGGAGACCCGCGACACGGACCTCCCGCTCGTCGCGGCGCACTTCTTCTACTACGCGGGCTGGGCCGACAAGCTGGCCCACGCCGGATTCGGCCGGAGGACCGCGGAAGGACACGCCGGGCCGGACCCGCGCCCCCTCGGCGTGGCGGGCCAGGTCATCCCGTGGAACTTCCCGCTGCTCATGCTCGCGTGGAAGATCGCCCCGGCGCTGGCCACCGGCAACACCGTCGTGCTCAAGCCGGCCGAGACGACCCCGCTCTCCGCGCTGTTCTTCGCCGACATCTGCCGCCAGGCCGGGCTCCCCCGGGGCGTGGTCAACATCGTCACCGGCGACGGCGCGACCGGCGCGGCGCTGGTCGCGCACCCCGGCGTGGACAAGGTGGCGTTCACCGGCTCGACCGGCGTGGGCAAGGCGATCGCCCGCCAGGTGGCGGGCACGGACAAGAAGGTCACGCTCGAACTGGGCGGCAAGGGCGCCAACATCGTCTTCGACGACGCACCCGTCGACCAGGCCGTCGAGGGCATCGTGAACGGGATCTTCTTCAACCAGGGGCAGGTCTGCTGCGCGGGCTCCCGGCTGCTGGTCCAGGAGTCGGTCCACGACGAGGTGCTGGACGCGCTCAAGCGGCGGCTGGCCACGCTGCGCGTGGGCGATCCGCTGGACAAGAACACCGACCTCGGCGCGATCAACTCGGCCGAGCAGCTGGCCCGTATCACCGCGCTCGCGGAGACGGGCGAGGCCGAGGGCGCCGAACGCTGGTCGCCCGACTGCGTGCTGCCGTCCGCCGGCTACTGGTTCGCGCCGACGCTCTTCACGAACGTCACCCAGGCGCACACGGTCGCGCGCGACGAGATCTTCGGCCCGGTGCTCTCCGTGCTGACGTTCCGCACCCCGGACGAGGCCGTGGCCAAGGCCAACAACACGCCGTACGGCCTGTCGGCGGGCATCTGGACCGAGAAGGGCTCGCGGATCCTCGCGGTCGCGAGCAAGCTCCGGGCGGGTGTCGTCTGGGCCAACACGTTCAACAAGTTCGACCCGACCTCGCCGTTCGGCGGCTACAAGGAATCGGGCTACGGCCGCGAGGGCGGCCGCCACGGCCTGGAGGCGTACCTCGATGTCTGACACCCCCCGCGCGAAGACCGCGAAGACCGCTGAAACGGCGAAGAGCACCGACACCGCGAAGACCGCTGAGACCTCGAAGAAGCAACCGTCGTCCGACACGCACCCGGGCCGCGCGCGGCTGAGCGTGTTCAAGACCTACAAGCTGTACGTCGGGGGCAAGTTCCCCCGTTCCGAGAGCGGCCGGGTGTACGAAGTGACCGACTCCGCAGGCACCTGGCTGGCGAACGCGCCGCAGTCCTCCCGCAAGGACGCCCGGGACGCGGTCGTCGCGGCCCGCAAGGCGTTCGGCGGCTGGTCGGGGGCCACCGCGTACAACCGCGGCCAGGTCCTCTACCGGATCGCCGAGATGCTGGAGGGCCGCCGGGAGCAGTTCGTCGCCGAGGTCGCGGACGCCGAGGGCCTGCCGCCGGAGCGGGCCGGGGCGGTCGTGGACGCCGCGGTCGACCGCTGGGTCTGGTACGCGGGCTGGACCGACAAGATCGCCCAGGTCATCGGCGGCGCGAACCCGGTGGCCGGGCCGTACTTCAACCTCTCCACGCCCGAACCGGCCGGCGTGGTGGCCGTCCTGGCGCCCCAGGAATCCTCCTTCCTGGGCCTGGTCTCGGTGATCGCCCCGGTGATCGCCACGGGCTGCACGACGGTGGTGGTCGCGAGCGAGAAGGCTCCCCTGCCCGCGCTCTCCCTGGGCGAGGTGCTCGCCACGTCCGACCTGCCCGGCGGGGTGGTCAACATCCTCTCCGGCCGCACGGCCGAGGTCGCGGCCCCGCTCGCCGCGCACCAGGACGTGAACGGGATCGACCTCACCGGGGCGGACGAGGCGACGGCGAAGGACCTGGAGACCGCCGCCGCGGACAACCTCAAGCGCGTCCTGCGCCCCTCGCCCACCAACGCCCCGGCGGACTGGTCCGCCGACCCGGGCACGCGCCGCCTGACGGCCTTCCTGGAGACGAAGACGGTCTGGCACCCGACGGGCAGCCTGGGAGCCTCCGGCTCGGGGTACTGACGGCAACGGCGTACTGACGGCAACTGCCCACCGGCGGTGCCGGCGACTCGACGCCACGTCCCGCTTCCCCCGTTCACAGGGGAAGCGGGACGTTCGCATCGCTCTGTACGCGACGGGCGCGCGCCGCCACCGGCCGTCAGCCCGGCAGCGCGCCGAGCACGCCGCCGATCACGGGGAAGTCCTTGAGCGAGGCGCTGCCCTTGGTCAGCGGGTCGGTCAACGGCGCGGTGGAGAGCGGCTTGAAGTCGGCGATCCGGGTGCCCACCGCGTTGTCCAGCGGGTCAACGCCCGTGCCGGCCAGCGGGTTGAGCTTGAGGTTCTTGACCGGACCCAGCGCCCCGGCCGCCGCGTGACCGAGTGCGCCGGAGACACCCTGGCCCGCGGCGGTGGCCGCCGTGGCGAGTTCGGTGTCACCGTTCGCCACGGTCGCGCCGGTGGGCTCGACCGCCTGCGCCGCCGTACCGCCGCCCAGCCCGAGGGCCGCGCCCGCGGCGGTGACGGTCAGCCCGGCGCGCAGCAGGGCGCGGCGCGGGGATCCCTGGGAGGTACGAGCTGCGTGACGTGCCATGAGATGTCCTGCCTGCCGGAAGTGCGGGGAATGAGAAGGGATACGGAGGGATGAGGGTGATGCCGGAAGTCGCGAGGGGTGCGGCATACACACCGTCATCGTAGCGGCACGCACCGTAGCCGCTCCGCGTGGTTCGCGCCACCACGCGTCACCAATTCGCCTTCCGGTGTCCACCGTCAGGATTCATGCCGCACACTGGTGTCCCGTGACTTCTCCTTCCCTGCCGACCAGGGTCGTGCTGCTCGCGGGGCCCTCCGGCTCCGGAAAGTCGTCCCTCGCCGCCCGTACCGGCCTGCCCGTGCTGCGACTCGACGACTTCTACAAGGAGGGCGACGATCCGACGTTGCCCCTGGTCCCGGGCACGACGGACGTCGACTGGGACTCCGCGCGGTCCTGGGACACGGAGGCCGCCGTCGCCGCGATCGCGGAGCTGTGCCGCGGGGGGCGTACGACCGTTCCCGTCTACTCCATCGCCACCAGCGCACGAGTGGGCACGGAGGCGCTCGACATCGGACGCACGCCCCTGTTCCTCGCGGAGGGCATCTTCGCCGCCGACATCGTCGCCCGGTGTCAGGAGCTGGGCGTGCTGGCCGACGCGCTCTGCCTGCGCGGGCGCCCGTCGACGACCTTCCGGCGGCGGCTGGCACGTGATCTGCGCGAGGGGCGCAAGTCGGTGCCGTTCCTGCTGCGGCGGGGCTGGCGGCTGATGCGCGGCGAGCGCGCGATCGTGGCGCGGCAGACGGCGCTGGGCGCGCACCCGTGCGGAAAGGCGGAGGCGCTGAGCCGTATCACCGCCGCCGCGGCCGGACGCTGCGTGATGGCGCGTTCCGTGCCCGCCCAGGTCTCCGCGAACGTGCCGGACACGGAACCGGGGCCGGTCACGGCGACCACCACGACGACCGTCGCGGGCCCGAGCGGCACCACGGGCAGGAACACGGGTACGGGCGCGGGCCGGAGCACGAGCACGGGCCGCCGCTGAGGCGGGCGGCACACGCGAGGCGGGACCGTACGGGCCCCCCGGCCCGTACGGTCCCGCCTCTCTCCCCGTGATCCCCCGTGATCCCCCGTGATCCCCCGTTGGGTCCCCCGTGTCTCCCCCGACCCCTCGTGGCACATCCGCCGCCTGCGCGAGGATGCGTTCCTCCCCCTCGGTTCCCCCGGTGTTCCCCCGTCGTTCCCCCGCGCTCCCGCCGTCTCCCCCGAGAACGGCGGGTCCCGCTCCCCCGTGTGTCCCGGTGGTCCACCCGGGACGGCCCTCAGGCGACCAGTTCGCCGAAGGACTCTTCCTCGTCACGGCCGAAGCTGAGGACGTCGTCCTCCCGCAGCCGGCGGAGCGACCGCCAGATGCTCGACTTCACCGTGCCGACACTGATGTCGAGGATGTCCGCGATCTCCGGATCGGTACGGCCCTCGTAGTAGCGCAGGACCAGCATCGTGCGCTGGAGTTCGGGCAGCCGGGCGAGCGCCTGCCAGAGCACCGCGCGCAGTTCCGTACCGCGCATGGCGTCGGTGTCGCCCACCGTCTCCGGGAGCTCCTCCGTCGGGTACTCGTTGAGCTTGCGCCGGCGCCAGGCGCTGATGTGCAGGTTGGTCATCGTGCGGCGCAGATAGCCCCCGACGGCCGCCTTGTCGCTGATCCTGTCCCAGGCCCGGTAGGTGGAGAAGAGCGCGCTCTGGAGCAGGTCCTCCGCCTCGTACCGGTCGCCGGTCAGGTGGTAGGCCGTGGCGTACAGGGACGCGCGGCGCTCCCGCACGTACGCGGTGAACGCGGCCTCGGCCTCCGCCGACGCGCGGTCCGCGCCGTCCGCCCGGCCCGTCCCGTCAGGGCCACCGGCGCGCTCCGGCCGCTCGCCGCGCTCCCCCGCCGGCCGCCCGTACGCGCCTCCCCCGAGGCCCGGCCTGTCCGCGTCGACCACCGTCATGTACGACGGCTTGTGCTGACGCCCGGCGCCGCGAACGCACCCCCGCCCGTTCACGGCGCCGGACTTCTCAACGCTCCGCGTGACCGTGAGGTCGTGAAGACGCGTGACCACCGCGTTCATGGTGGTGCCGCCGTGCGTTGCGTTCATCGCGTTCATCCCGCGCCCCCCGTCAGTTGGAGTTGCCTCGTTCGTTGTGCCAATGAGCTTGCCGGGGCAGTTTCATGGCGCTGTCCTCCGACTGTCACAGGCCTGTCACAGGGGGCCAGGGAGCTTGAGCGTCGGGTGAGGAAATGGTGCGAAGAAGACGCCGGTCGAACTCCGGTCCCCCTATGGGACAGAATGGCCTCCGTGCCTTTCCTGTTGCTGATCGAGGACGACGATTCCATCCGCACGGCCCTCGAACTCTCGCTGTCCCGCCAGGGCCACCGCGTGGCCACCGCGGCGACGGGAGAGGACGGCCTGAAACTGCTCCGTGAGCAGCGGCCCGACCTGATCGTGCTGGACGTGATGCTGCCCGGCATCGACGGCTTCGAGGTGTGCCGGCGCATCCGGCGCACCGATCAGCTGCCGATCATCCTGCTGACCGCGCGCAGCGACGACATCGACGTGGTGGTCGGCCTGGAGTCCGGTGCCGACGACTACGTGGTCAAACCCGTGCAGGGACGGGTGCTGGACGCCCGGATCCGCGCGGTGCTGCGGCGCGGCGAGCGGGAGTCCACGGACTCGGCGACGTACGGCAGCCTCGTGATCGACCGGTCGGCGATGACGGTCACCAAGAACGGCGAGGACCTTCAGCTCACGCCGACGGAGCTGCGGCTGCTGCTGGAGCTGAGCCGCCGCCCCGGGCAGGCACTGTCCCGGCAGCAGTTGCTGCGGCTGGTGTGGGAGCACGACTACCTGGGCGACTCCCGCCTGGTGGACGCGTGTGTGCAGCGGCTGCGGGCGAAGGTGGAGGACGTACCGTCCTCGCCGACCCTGATCCGTACGGTACGGGGTGTGGGCTACCGGCTGGACGCGCCTTCGTGAGCCACAGCGAACACCCCGGGGCGGGCCGGCACGTCGCCTCCACCGACGACCCGCCCACGAACGACCGGTCCTCGACCGACCGGTCCGCGAACGGACAGCACGCGGACGAGCAGCACGCGGACGAGCGGCACGCCGCCGGACGGCGCACGGCCGGCCATGGCGGCGCGCGCCGGTTCATCCTCGCCGGGCTGCGCCTGACCAGCCTGCGCCTGCGGCTCGTGGCCGTCTTCGGGGCCGTCGCCCTGACCGCCGCCGTCTCCGCCTCCGGCATCGCGTACTGGCTCAACCGCGAGGCCGTACTGACGCGTACGCAGGACTCGGCCCTCAACGACTTCCGCCAGGAGATGCAGAACCGCGCCGCGCAACTGCCCGTGCGGGCCGGCCAGAGCGACCTCCAGACCACCGCGGAGCAGATCGCGGGCAACAACTCCGGTTACAGCGTCCTGCTGATCGGCGAGCGGGACGCGGGCAAGCCCGTCGTCGGCGTCTCCGACCCGGACGCCTTCACGCTGGACGACGTACCGGCCGCGCTGCGCAAGGCCGTCAACGACAAGCAGAAGGTCACGTCCGGCAACCCGCACCCGTACCACCTCTTCTGGCAGCGCACCGAGCGCGACGGCACGCCCTACCTCGTCGGCGGCACCCGGATCACCGGCGGCGGGCCGGTCGGATACATGTCGAAGTCGCTCTCCCAGGAGCGCGCCGACCTCAACTCGCTCGCCTGGTCGCTCGGGATCGCCGCGGCCCTCGCGCTCGTGGGGTCCGCGCTGCTCGCGCAGGCCGCGGCCACGACCGTACTGCGCCCTGTTCAGCGGCTCGGCGACGCCTCGCGCCGGCTGGGCGAGGGCAAGCTGGACACCCGGCTCAGAGTGACGGGGACGGACGAACTGGCCGATCTCTCCCGCACGTTCAACAACACCGCCGAGTCCTTGCAGAAAAAGGTGGCGGACATGAGCGCGCGGGAGGAGTCCAGCCGCCGCTTCGTCGCCGACATGTCGCACGAGCTGCGCACGCCGCTGACCGCGCTCACCGCCGTGACGGAGGTGCTGGAGGAGGAGGCCGACAACCTCGATCCGATGATCGCGCCGGCCGTGACCCTGGTGGTGAGCGAGACCCGCAGGCTCAATGTGCTGGTCGAGAACCTGATGGAGGTCACCCGGTTCGACGCGGGTACGGCCCGTCTCGTCCTGGACGACGTCGACGTGGCCGACCAGGTCACGGCGTGCGTCGACGCGCGTGCCTGGCTGGACGCGGTCGAACTGGACGCCGAGCGCGGCATCATGGCGCGGCTCGATCCGCGGCGGCTCGACGTGATCCTGGCGAACCTGATCGGCAACGCGCTCAAACACGGCGGTTCGCCCGTCCGGGTCGCGGTGCGCACGGCGGACGACGAACTGGTCATCGAGGTGCGGGACCACGGCCCCGGCATCCCCGAGGAGGTCCTGCCGCACGTCTTCGACCGCTTCTACAAGGCGAGCGCTTCCCGGCCGCGCTCGGAGGGCAGCGGCCTCGGCCTGTCGATCGCGATGGAGAACGCGCACATCCACGGCGGCGACATCACGGCCGAGAATGTGCCGGACGGGGGCGCGATGTTCGTGCTGCGACTGCCCCGGGAGGGGCGCGCCCCGGATCAGGAGCGGGCGGAACGGGAACCGGGAGAGGAAGGCGACACACCGTGACGGCCAGCGGGGGGAACCATACGTTGCGGGCCGCCGGCCGTGTCGCAGCCGGGACGGGAACCGGGGCCGAGGCGGAGCGCGGGACTCGGGCCGAGACCGGAGCCGGGGCCGGACGGCCACGCGGCACCGGGCGCGCCCGTGTGCGGCTCGCCGCGACCGCCGGGGCCGTCGTCGCGCTCGTCGCCCTCACCGCGACCGGCTGCGGGATCAGGACGACCTCGGTGCCCGTGGACGCCGGGCCCGCGCCGTCGCGGCTGCCCTGCGAGGTGTCCGGCGACGGCCCGGGCACCCAGGACCCGGCGGGCGTGCCCGCGCAGGTGTATCTGCTGTGCGCCTCCGGACTGGTGCCGGTGGAGCGCGCCGTGCGGATACCGGACGGGG
Source organism: Streptomyces hebeiensis (assembly GCF_052983195.1). Classification (NCBI taxonomy): domain Bacteria; kingdom Bacillati; phylum Actinomycetota; class Actinomycetes; order Kitasatosporales; family Streptomycetaceae; genus Streptomyces; species Streptomyces hebeiensis. Next base: position 4,968,160 of record NZ_CM129812.1, on the reverse strand, counting down.
CGACGCGCGACAGCGGGCCGCGGGCCGCCCAGGCACTCCTCGACGAGTTGCAGACGCGGCCGCCCGCCGCCGAGCGCGCGGCGGGCTTCACCACGTCCGTTCGGGGGCCGCTGACCGTCTCCGGGCCCCGGAAGGGCGATCCGTCGGACGCGCTGCGGCTGAGTGTCCAGCCGGAGGACCTGCCGACGACCGCGCTCGCGCAGATCGTGTGCACCCTCTCGGCGAGCGGGACGGTCACGTCGCCGGACGCCGATGTGGTACTGGGCGGGCCCGGCGACTATCCGGTCCGTGGCTACCCCTGCGACCAGCGGACGAAGTCCCGCCCGGACACGGCGGCACCGCCCCGCATACCGGGGGCCGCCCCCTCGGATCCGGCCGCCACTCCCTCGGGGCCGTCCGATTCGGCCGGCCCCCAGGAGCACCCGTGAGCAGGAAGCCGCGGTAGGCCCCGGTCACGGGCCCGCGCGTGCCCGTCGGCACGGGGGTCCCGTGCGCCACGCACACGTCACGACGGACCGCCCCGGGCGTGACGCCTGTCTCATGACGCCGTTCTTCCGGAGGCGGCGGAACCGATGCCGCCGGACACCGCGTCTACGGGTGCGTGCCTCAAGGTCCGGGCGGCGGTGCCGCCATCCGTTTGCGTACGGCGGGGCTCGCCCTCCTCCTCGCGCACCTGCTGCTGGTGGCGTGGCTGACGCTGCGCCCGCTGGACGTCCTGTGGGTGAACGCGGCCAATCTGACGCCGTTCGCCGGGATCAGGGCGGATCTCGCGCTGGGCCCCGTGGAGGCCGCCCGGCGGATCGGCTCGGGGCTGGTGCTGCTGGCCCCGCTCGGTGTGCTGCTGCCCATGGCGGGCGGGCGGCTCGCCGTCTCCTTCTGGGCTTCCCTGGCCCGTACGGTCACCGCGGGCGCGCTGATCTCGCTGGGCATCGAGCTGCTGCAGACGGGCGTGCCCGGCCGGGTGGTCGACGTGGACTCGCTGCTGCTCAACACGGCCGGGGTGGCCCTGGCCCATCTGGCGGTGGTGCCCGCGGGCCGGGCCAGGCTGCGTCGTGGGCGGCGTGCCCGTACCGCGCGGAGTCGTACGGCCCGGTCACGTACGGCACGGGACCGGGCGGCACGGGACCGGATCGCGCGGGACCCGGCGGCGCGGGACCGGGCCGTACGGTGCGCGTCCGAGGTCGGCCACGAGGACCAGCCGGGGCCCGTCCCCCAGGAGGACCCGCCCCAGGGCGCGACCCCGACGATTCCCAGGGTCGGCGTCGCCCCGTAGAGCGACGCGGCCGAGGCGGGTCCGGGAGCACCATGGAGATATCGAACGGAACGGTGACGAAACACCTCGGCCGCCGGCCGTCGAACCGCCGGAGCGGGTGACACCACCCGTCCGGCCCGACCGGACCACCTGTCCCGGCCGGTCCTCACGGACCCGCCGGCCATTCTCCAAGGAGCCCTCATGGCCGCACTCGTACGCCCTCGCGACGGACGCCTGATCGGCGGCGTATGCGCGGGGCTGGCACGACGCTTCGGCATGTCCGCCAACACGGTACGGCTGATCTTCGTGGTCTCGTGCCTGCTGCCGGGCCCGCAGTTCCTGCTCTACCTGGCGCTGTGGATCCTGCTGCCCGGCGAGAAGACACCGTCGACCGCCTGGTGACCGCGCACGGACCACACGTAGCGCTCCCGCACACGAAGCGGGGCGTGCGTCGGAGTCCGTGTCCGGGTTCCGACGCACGCCCCGGCGCGGCCGTACGGGGACGGGGATACCCGTACGGGCGGAGCCCCGTCAGATGCCCGGGGCCCTGGTCGTGCTCCAGCCCTGCCGCCGGCCGCCGAGGGCGGCCGTCAGCCGCCGAGGTTGGCGCCGTTGACGCCGACACCCTTCGTCAGCTGGCCCAGCTGGCCGATCGGCAGGCCGCCGAGCAGCCTCATGAGGGGGTTGTTGGCCTGGAGGGTCTGGAGCGTCTTCAGCATCTCGGGCGTGGCCGAGCCGACCGAACCGAGCGTGCTCGTGCCCGTCTCGACCGCCTCGGGGACGGGCGCCGGGAGCTGCTTGGCGACCCCGTTCACGGTCGCCGGGACAGCCGTGGTGACGGAGTCCAGCGCCGAGCCGGCCCGGGACCCGGCGGAAGAGGCGGCGGAGGCGGTGCCGGCGGCGGTGACGGCGATGGCGGCGCCGAGGGCGGCGACACCGAGGGTCTGCACAGCGGACTTCTTCATCTGGAATTGCGTCCTTGGATCCTTGGGAGCGAATGCGGGCGGCTCCGCAAGTTAGCCAGCGACGGCCGCCGCCGCAAACATCCGGGTACGGCCGGGATTTCGTGTTCCCGACCGCGCCCCGACCCGCGCTTCCGCTGTGCTACGCCACCGAACTAGCTGGTCACTGCGGTCTGCCTGAACAGCCATTCGGATTTCAACTCGGCGTATCCGGGCTTGATCACGTCATTGATCATGGCCAGTCGTTCATCGAAAGGAATGAATGCTGATTTCATCGCATTGACGGTGAACCACTGCATGTCGTCGAGCGTGTAGCCGAACGCGTCGACCAGCAGCTCGAATTCCCCGCTCATGCTCGTCCCGCTCATCAGACGGTTGTCGGTGTTCACCGTCGTACGGAAGTGGAGCCGGCGCAGCAGTCCGATGGGGTGCTCGCCGATCGAGGGTGCCGCGCCGGTCTGGAGGTTGGAACTGGGGCACATCTCCAGCGGAATGCGCTTGTCCCGCACGTACGCGGCGAGCCGGCCCAGCGACACCGAGCCGTCCTGGGCGACCTCGATGTCGTCGATGATGCGCACGCCGTGGCCCAGCCGGTCGGCGCCGCACCACTGGAGCGCCTGCCAGATCGAGGGCAGGCCGAACGCCTCGCCCGCGTGGATCGTGAAGTGGTTGTTCTCCCGCTTCAGGTACTCGAAGGCGTCGAGGTGGCGGGTGGGCGGGTAACCGGCCTCGGCGCCCGCGATGTCGAAGCCGACGACGCCCGAGTCGCGGTAGGCGTTGGCCAGTTCGGCGATCTCCAGGGCCCGGGCGGCGTGCCGCATCGCGGTGAGCAGGGCGCCGACGCGGATGCGGTGCCCGGCGGCCTGAGCCCGCCGTTCACCCTCGCGGAAGCCCTCGTTGACCGCCTCCACCACCTCTTCGAGGGTGAGTCCGCGCTCCAGGTGCTGCTCGGGCGCGTAGCGGACCTCCGCGTAGACGACACCGTCGGCGGCGAGGTCCTCGGCGCACTCGGCGGCGACGCGGACGAGCGCGTCCCTGGTCTGCATGACGGCACAGGTGTGCGCGAACGTCTCCAGGTAGCGCTCCAGCGAACCGGAGTCGGCGGCCTCGCGGAACCAGCGCCCGAGCCGCTCGGGCTCCCGCTCGGGCAGCGCGTCGTAGCCGGTCTCACGGGCGAGGTCGGCGATCGTGGCGGGGCGGAGCCCGCCGTCCAGGTGGTCGTGGAGGAGGACCTTGGGCGCGCGGCGGATCTGGTCGGGGCTGGGCGGTCGTTCGGCCTGGCTCGTCGTCTGGCCGGTCAGCTGGCTCGTCATCTCCGCACTCTAACTCCTACGCGCGTAGATCACCTTGGCCGATATGTAACAGTGACCGGGCGGACGGGTGGCGTACACCTGTCCTTCTGAGACTGTTCTGCCATGGGACAGCAGGCGGTTCCCGGCCCGGAGGACAGATCGGCGGCCCGGGGGAACGGCACGACACGCGCGGGACGCGCCGGACGCGCGGCTCAGGCCCCGGCGGCGGGGGCGGCGGCGGGGGCGGGAGCGGGGGCAGCCTCGGGGACGGGAGCCCCCTCGGAGCGGGGGTCGGCTCCGGCGGGGGCGGCCTCGTCGCCGGGAGCAGCCTCGGGGACGGCCCGGACATCGGCGTCGGCGTCGGCGTCGGGGCAAGCCCGTTCCTGGCGGGGCACCTGGCCGGTGGCATGGCTCAGGCCCGGCGGCGGGGCACGGCTGGGGCGGGCGGTCTCGGGGCTCGACGCGGGGACGGCGGTCGCGGGCGCGATCCTCGTCCTCCCCTCGGGTGACCCCGACTCCACCCGGCGCCCCTCCCCCGTGGCGTACGCCCGGATGCTGCCCCTCGCGCGCTCGCTGGCCCGCGCGGGGGCGCGCGAGGGGCTGGTCGTGCACCTGGTGCACTACGGCGGGCGCGGCCGGAACGGCGAGGACGCGCGTCTCGCGGCCGACGCCGAGTGGGCGGCGGACGAGGCCGCACGGCGGTACGGCGACGTCCCTGTCTGCCTCGTCGGGCACGGCACGGGCGGCCGGGCCGCACTCCGCGCCGCAGGCCACCCGGCGGTCGGCGCGGTCCTCGCGATGTCCCCGTCCCTGCCGGCCGCCGACCGGGCGGCGGACCCGGAACCCGTACGTCAGTTGACTGGCCGTCAGGTCATGATCGTGCACGGCACGAACGACGCGCGGGCCGACCCGGACCTCTCCTACCGTCTCGCCGAGCGCGCCAAGAAGGTCAACCGGGACATCTGCCGCTTCGAGGTCCACTCGGACGGTCACGCGCTGCGCCAGCACCACGCCGAAGTCCTGGCACTGGCATCGGACTTCGTGATCGGCGCACTGCTGCCGCGGGCGTACTCCCGCCCGGTCGCCGACGCCCTGGCGGCGCCGCCGCCCCTGGGACTGAGGATGCCCCTGGCAGCGGGTTTCGGCCGATCCTTGCGGCCGTAGTGCTCTGACCGGGAAGGTTCACCGGGGTAGCGGTTGGCGACTCGGTCCGGCGCGTCAGGCTCGCGCGGCGGTCGCGACGTCGCTCGGGACGCCTTGCCCCTCGCCTCAGCGTTCAATGACCTTCATGACCCGCAACCGCCGGCTGATCGTGCCCGGTCACGCCCGCAAGCCGTTGATCGCGGCGTCGACCGCGGCCAGGGCAGCGCCCCTGTCGAGACCTGCCCTCGACACGAGCGAGAGACCTTGGACGACGTACAGCAGGAGCTGGGCCTGGGCCTCGGGGTCGGCACTGTCGGTGACTTCCCCGGCGGCCTGTGCGCGGCGCAGTGCGTCGGTGACGATGTCGGTGAACCGGCGATATGAGCGGGCGACGATTTCCGTGGCCTCGTTGTCATACGGCACGAGTTCGGCGGTCGCGTTGCCGACGAGGCAGCCGTTCGGCACCCCCACGTCGGAGACCAGTTCGTCCAGGCGCGTGGGGTGGGTCAGGATCTCACGAAGCGCCGGCAGGAGTGGGGCGGTGTCGAGCGCGACGGTCAGGCGCCGCTCGTACACGTCCCAGTAGAGCCTGACAGCTTTGAGGTAGAAACGGCGCTTGTCCCCGAATGTTCCGTAGAGGCTGCCGCGCTCGACAGCCAGCGCGTCGACCAGGTCCTGGATCGACGTAGCCCCGTACCCCCGGGCCCAGAACAGTTCAAGCGCGCGCTCCAGCGTCTTGTCCTTGTCGAACTCGCGAGGGCGTCCAGTTCGTGCCACGTTCCCGACCCTACAACTTCTTGACAGCCCGTTCAAGAAGTCGTAGCTTCGCCCACATCACTTCTTGAACGGCTGCACATAAGTCGGCGGAACGCACGTCGACACGAAGGGTGAAGCAATGGAATTGGCAGGCAGGACGGCCCTCATCACCGGATCCGGCGCGGTCGGCGGACTCGGGCATGCGACGGCCAGGGTCCTGGCCGCACAGGGAGCCGACGTGATCATCACCGGCACCGATCCGGAACGCGGCGCCGAGGCCGTGGATGACCTTCGGGCGGCCGGTGGCGGGTCCGCCGCCGGGACGGTGCGCTTCGTCGCAGCCGATCTGGTCGACGCGGAGGCCGTGCGCCGTCTGGTCGAGGACGCCGGAGCAGTGGACATATTGATCAACAATGCGAGCGTCATGACGTTCAGCCCGACCACCGAGCAGGACATTGCGAGCTATGACGCCGCCTTCGCGGTCAATGTACGGGCCGCGTTCCTGCTCACCGCGCTCGTCGCGCCGAAGATGGCCGCCAACGGCGGCGGCAGCATCGTCAGCGTCAGCTCCACCGCGGCCGGCCTCGGCATGCCGGGCATGGCCGTCTACGGCGCCACCAAGGCGGCCATCGAATCGTTGACCCGCACCTGGGCGGCGGAGTTCGCCCCGGCGAACGTGCGGGTCAACGCCGTCGCTCCGGGCCCGATGCGCACCTCGAAGGTGGTCGCGGCGATGGGCCCGGACATGGGTGGCATGGGCCTGACCACCGCGCTCAAGCGCACCTCCGATCCGGCCGAAGTGGCACATGTGATCGCCTTCCTCGCCGGCGACCGAGCCAGTTACGTGACCGGGACGACCGTGGCCGCCGACGGTGGCCGAACCGCCATCTGAGTCGAGACCGGCTGCCCGCCGAACAGTGCGCCGTACCGACGGGGACAGCCCGTCAGCGTTTTTGAACCACGCGCGCCTCGTCGGCGCCACACAAGGAGACGATTTTCATGGGCCGCCTTGACGGAAAGCACGCACTCATCACAGGGGGAACGAGCGGCATCGGCCTCGAAACAGCCCGCGAGTTCCTCGCCGAGGGAGCGTCTGTCGCGATCACCGGCCGCTCGCGCGAAAGACTGGACGAGGCCGCCCGACAACTGGAGGGTCCGCTGCTGACCATCGTCAGCGACGCCGGCGACGTACCCGGCCAAGCGGCGCTCGCAGCGCGGCTGCGAGCGGAATGGCCAAAGCTCGACATCCTGATGAGCAACGCCGCCGACGTCACCCACCTCCCGTTCGAGGAATGGACCGAGGAGGCATTCGACAGGCTCGTCGCCACTAACCTCAAGTCGCCGTTCTTCCTGATCAGAGATCTGCTGCCGCTCTTCTCGCAGCAATCCTCGGTCATCCTCGTCGGTTCGGTCTCCGCTTTCATCGGACACGAGAACGCGACGGTCTACGGTGCGGCCAAGGCGGGCCTGCTGTCCTATGCCCGTGGGCTGACGTATGAGTTGAAGGGCCGCGGTGTCCGCGTCAACGGACTGAGCCCGGGGCCGACTGTCACCAACGCGTTCGCGCCGCTTGGCCCCGAGCGCCAAGCCGCCCTCTACGAGGAACTCCGCCGGACCGTGCCCCTCCACCGCCTGGGAACGGCCACCGAGCTGGCGAAGGCAGCCGTCTATCTCGCCTCGGACGAGTCCGCCTACACCGCCGGCACCGTGCTGCGCGTCGATGGCGGCATCGGAGAGCTCGCTTACTAGTGCCGCGACCGGCAAGGTTTGCCCGTCAAGGAGCGGCGTCCGGTGCGTGTGATCGCAAGGCGGGCAGAAGTCCATGTAGCGGAGCTACCTGGGCTTGTGGCCAACGCGGCGAGCGCGCGTGCCGGGCGTCGCGACGGGGCAAACGTTGCCGGGAGGGGCACTAGTAGTGCTTGGTCATGTTGGTGCGGGGTGTGGCATGTCGCGGTGACAGGTGGGGCAGGCGCCGGTCCAGATCGCGAGGAGTAATTGCAGCTCGCGAACGACTTGGTAGAGGCTCAGGCCGACGCCGTCTCTTTTGGGGATCGGCTCAGTCGCTGCAGGGTGCAGAAGGCGTGGGCGACCGAGACAAGGGTGACGTGGTGGTGCCAGCCTGGCCATGTCCGGCCTTCGAAGTGGGCCAGGCCCAGGGTCTGCTTCATCTCGCGGTAGTCGTTCTCGATGCGCCAGCGGAGCTTCGCGGTGCGCACGAGGACGGGCAGCGGAGTGGTCTCGGGCAGGTTGGAGAGCCAGAACTGCACGGGCTCGTCCTGGTCGGCGGGCCATTCGGCCAGCAGCCAGCGGGCCGGGAGCCCGGTGCCAGCCGTGGCCTTGCGGATCTCACGTCCGGCAGGCCGGACCCGCAGGGCCACGAAGCGCGAGTACATGCGCTTGCGTCCGCTGTGGCCAGTGCCCGGCCTCGATCCCTCCCGCCACTGCACCGGCCGCGCGGCACGTTTCCCGGCCGCGATGACCAGGCTCTTCACGGTCTGTGCTCGCTCGGGGTAGGCCGGGACCGGCCGTCGGCCCAGGCCGGGGTAGGCCGGGGTGCACGGCTGTGCATCCCCGGGGTGCGCCGTGGTCGTGGTCGAGATGCCCACCACATAGTCGAGACCGCGTTCTTCCAGGCCGAGCCGGAAGGCGGCGGTGTCCCCGTAGCCGCCGTCGGTGATGACCTGGGGTACTTCGATGCCCCAGGACCGCGTCTCGTCGATCATGTCGAGGGCCAGCTGCCACTTCTCGACATGGCCCACCTCGGCGGGGATGGCGCACCTGGCACGGCGGGCCACTTTGGCCGGATCTGCCTTCGGCGAGGCGGGGTCCCAGCTCCCGGGCAGGAACAGACGCCAGTTCACCGCCGCCGAGGCACCGTGGGAAGCCAGGTGCAGAGAGACGCCGGCCTGGCAGTTGGTGACTTTGCCCGCTGTGCCGGTGTACTGCCGGGTCACGCACGCGGACGCGTCCCCGTCCTTGAGGAACCCGGTGTCATCGATGATCAGCGCGGTGGGCTTGATGACCGGCTCCATGCGCCAGGCCAACCGGGCCCGCACATGCGCTGCATCCCACGGACTGGAAGTGACGAAGTGGGCCAGGGCCTGACGGTTCCCGTCCCCACCCAGGCGGGCGGCCATCGGCTCCACCGACTTACGCCCGCCGTCCAGCAGCAGACCCCGCAGATAGACCACACCCCACCGTCGCTGATCCACCCGCGCGAACGGCTCGAACATCTCCGCCGCGAAGTCCTCCAGATCACACCGGACCGCAGCCAACTCCCCACCCAGCACACCCGGTCAACGACACGACCAATCAAAAAGACACGCCATCCCAGACCGCACATGACCAAGCACTACTAGTGCCGCGTCAGCGGCAGGGAACCTTGCCGGACGCCGATCATCCTCGCGTCGCGGAAGGCGGCCAGGGCGGGGCGGCGGATCCAAGGATCCGCCGCCCCGCCCTGACCGAACAGATGTTTCACCGGCGCTCGCCTGGAACTGGCTCGCCTCCCGGCAACACCCCGATGAGACCAGCGGGCGAGTGTCGGCCGCCGTCCGTGACGGCGGCCGACAACCCGCTTCGTCCCTCAGGTTCTCACCACACTCTGCGTGAGCGCGCCTCGACGACCAGGTCGGGGTCGGGAATCTGTCGCTTGGCGGCGACGGTGGCGAGCATCTGCTGCGAGAAGTGGAAACCGAAGTCTTCGGCAACGAGCTTGCGCCAGGGGCGAGACACGATGTTGTGGGTTGCCCAGCGGGCGAACCGCGGGCGCTTCATGATGTCGCCCGCGATCGCCCACGCCTTCGGCAGGAGCTCCTCACGCGGAAGCACGTCGCTGACGAGTCCGTAGTCGAGTGCTTTCCGCGCGGGGATGGAGCGACCACTGTAGATGTCGTAGGCCGCCCGCTTCGTGCCCATCAGGTGCTGCAGGGCGAGCGAGAGTCCGTCTCCCGGCGCGGTGCCCGCCATGAAGTGCGGATCCATGAAGTCCGCGTCTTCCGCGGCCAGAGTGATGTCGCTCAGTAGCGCGAACTCGGTGTGGATCCCGGGACCGTTCACCGCCGCGATCGTCGGGATGTCGAGGTTGTTGACGAAGTTCTCGATCAGCTTCCACGCGTCGATGGTCTGCTGGAAGATGTAGTCGGGCTCCTCCTCCACGACGGGCCGCGGCCACGACTCCTCCGGGTCGCCCCGGAACCAGGTCTCGCCGGTGCCGGTCAGGATGAGGACATGGTTGTCGGGGTCGTTGCCCACGTCCTGCCACACCCGGTTCCACGCGTTGTGGGCGGGCCAGTTGTGGACGTACGGACCGCCGTCGGTGTGGAGCCGAAGCTCGATGATCCCGTTCTCCCTGCGCATCTTGAAGAAGGCGGCGTACTTCTCGGAGTACTCCTCAAATGCGGTCGGTGGAACGTGGCCTTCCCACCGGGGGTCTGACATGGTCGCCAAGGTCGTCCTCCTTCGTCAGCGCCGGGATACCGACGCTCTCGCCAACGTGGAGATCATTGCTCCGCGAGGAAGCGACATGACCGGCGACGCAGGAAAAGTCCCCAGAAGCCGACCCCGGTGAAGGTTGACGACAGGCAGGCGCGCTCTTCTGCCGCAATTCGGCCGGCGTCACGAGCTCCACGCCGGCACTCAAAGGGAATCGCGAGTCGCGGCGCGTGGAATCTCCGCACGGAGCCACGTCAGGATGTTTCGGCACATTGCGCTTGAACAACCGCATGCCCGCCGAAGCATCGACCTTTTCCCGTAACCTAGAGTCACGTCCTATGAGTCATTTGGACGAGAGTCGGCAGGACTACGACCTCGATGAGCTCGATCGGCGGCTCATCCATGCCCTCCAGATCAACCCGCGAGCACGCTGGGCTGCGCTGGCGCCGATTATCGGGGTCGACGCGGTCACCCTCGCCCGGCGCTGGGAACGCATCGTCGAGGCCGGCATCGCATGGGTGTCCGGCCATCCCGGCCCGGAGCTGAGAGGGCCGTCGGCCATACTGGAGATCGAAGCCCACCCTGCCGCCACGCTCGGTCTCGCACAGGAGATCGCGGCGGACAGTGAAGCGTTCACGGTGGACCTCACGGCCGGGGGACGCGAGATGCTCGTGCTGGTGGCCACATCCAGCATGGATGCGCTGACGGCGTATTTGATGATGCGGGTACCGGCACTTGACGGGATTCGGGCGACCCGGGCCCACTTGTTCACGTCGCCGTTCGTGGACGGTGGTCAGTGGCGTCTTCGCTCCCTGTCGGCCGGGGAGATCGCCGCGGTGGAGCGGAGCGTCGAGGTCTCGCGATCCCCGAGCAGCCGCGTCGACTCTCAACTGGAGGACCAACTCCTTCGCCTGCTGGGAACGGATGGCAGGGCGACAGTGGCCTTCCTGGCGAGAACCCTCGGCGTGGGCCAGCGCCGGGTGCGGGATGTGGTTGCCGCCATGAGCGCGCAAGGCCGACTGGACATCCGCCTGGATATGGCAAAGGCGCAATCAGGCCGACCGGTTCATGCGTGGTACTTCCTCCGGGTCCCTGCCGCGCTCGTACAGCGCGTCGGGTCTGTGCTCACGCGTATCGGCGAGATCCGCCTCGCGGTCTCGACTGTCGGGCAGTACAACCTCATCCTCGCCGTGTGGTTGCCGACGCTGGCTGACGTGCAGCGGCTCGAGGTCGTCCTGGAGGAGAAACTTCCCGGCGTCAGCATCGCCGACCGCTCCGTCGTGCTGCGCACGGTCAAGAAGGAAGGACACCGCCTCGATGCCCGTGGGCGCGCCACTGGCGAATTCAGCCCTCTGCTGACCAATATGCCTCAGCCGGACGCGTCTTTCGAGTGAAAACCTGCACCAGGCCGGAACCATAACGAGCGCGGACTACCGTCCTGCGTCATGACCACTTCGACAGCTCCTGTCGGTGTCTTCGACCTGTTCACTATCGGGATCGGGCCCTCGAGTTCGCACACAGTCGGGCCGATGAAGGCAGCCGCCGCCTTCGCGAAGGACCTGCGACGAGCGGGCACGGCAAACAGTGTCGAATCAGTGCGCGTGGAGATATTCGGCTCGCTCGCCGCGACCGGACACGGGCACGGCACGTTCACCGCGGTGCTTCTCGGCTTGGATGGTGCGGAATCAGCGAGGATCGACTCCGGGGAAGTTGAGCGAAGGCTGGCGGACATCACGGCATCCGGCACGGTGAGCCTGGGCGCGGGGCGACGAATCCCCTGCCGGATCGAGGACTTCGTGCTGCGACCGTTGACCGTCCGTCCGCGCCATCCGAACGCGTTGACGTTCACGGCGTACGGCCATGCCGGCGTTGTTGTTCGATCAGATACGTACTACTCCGTCGGAGGCGGGTTCGTTGTCCGCGACGGCGGTGAGGAGCGCCCCTCCGGCGAGCGACCGACGTCGGTTCCACACCCGTTCCGCACGGCGGCGGAGCTGCTCGCTGTCTGCGACCAGACAGGTTCCCGCATCTGCGACGTGATACGCGACAACGAACTCGCGGGGCGCTCGCACACCGACCTCGGCCAGGGGTTGCGCGAACTGTGGGACACGATGCAAACGTGCGTCACGGCGGCTGTATCGCGGACAGGGATGCTCCCTGGTGGCCTCGGCGTCCGTCGTCGAGCCGGTGCGTGGGCGTCGCGATTGGACCGCGAGGACCCCGAGCACAGTGAGCAGTACTGGCAAGAGCGTGTCAACTTCATCGCGTTGGCAGTGAACGAGGAGAACGCCAGCGGTGGTCGCGTCGTGACCGCACCGACCAACGGTGCGGCCGGCATCATCCCCGCCGTACTGTTCTACGCGTTGAACTACACGGCTGCCGGCAAGGGCGCCGACGAGGACTCACGCAACGACATCGTCGAGAGGTTTCTGCTCACCGCCACGGCGGTGGGCAGCCTCTGCAAGGCCAACGCCTCGATCTCCGGTGCCGAGGTGGGTTGTCAAGGCGAGGTCGGTTCCGCGTCTGCGATGGCTGCGGCCGGACTGGCCGAGATCCTCGGCGGTACACCGCGCCAGGTGGAGAACGCCGCCGAGATCGCGCTGGAGCACAATCTCGGCCTGACCTGTGATCCCGTTGCCGGCCTCGTACAGGTGCCCTGCATCGAACGCAACGCGATCGCCGCAGTGAAAGCGATCAACGCCGCGCGCATGGCGCTCTGGGGCGACGGCAACCATCACGTCTCGCTGGACCAGGTCATCGCCACCATGCGTGAGACCGGCGCGGACATGAACCACAAGTACAAGGAGACGGCCCTGGGCGGGCTGGCCGTCAACGTTGTCGAGTGCTGAAGCCGCGTCAGGCACCCTCCGCACCCAACCTGCGCGGTCGAACCATCAGGAAATGAGGAGCCATGGCAATCCGCACAGTCTTCAAGAACGGGACCGTCTTCGACGGAACCTCAGCAGGCATGGCCGACCTCGTCATCGAAGGCCGCCACGTCGTCGATATCGGGACCGATCTGGACGGTGATCACGTTGTGGACTGCTCCGGAATGTCGGTCGTCCCCGGGCTGTTCGACTGCCACGTGCACGTGATGACCCGGGACTTCAACCTCGCACGCGCCGAACAACAAGCCTTCTCCCTGCAGTATTACGAAGCGCGGCGCAACCTGTCGCTCCTGCTCGACCAAGGCATCACCTCTGCCCGAGATGCCGCGGGCGCGGACCTGGGGGTGAAGCAGGCGATCGCACAAGAACTCATCGAGGGACCGCGACTGCAGATCGCGATCTCGATGCTGTCCCAAACGGGCGGGCACGGCGATGTCCATCTCCCCTCGGGAGGTCATCGATCGATCCCGATGATGACGGCACACCCCGGACGGCCCAACCCGATCGTCGACGGCCCGGACGGAGTGCGGCGAGGAGTCCGTGAAGTCCTGCGCGCGGGAGCCGACGCAGTCAAGATCGCCACCACCGGCGGAGTCATGTCTCCGGGCGATAATCCCCGCCACGCCCATTTTCGCGCCGACGAGCTGGCGGTGATCGTCGCCGAGGCCGCCGCGGCCGACACCTACGTATTCGCCCACGCGCAGGGGACCGAGGGAATCAAGGCAGCCTTGCGGGCCGGCGTCCGTTCCATCGAACACGGCTACTACCTGGACGACGAAGCAGTCGACCTCATGCTCGAGCGCGGCGCCTGGCTCGTTCCCACGCTGTCGGCAACACGCGCCATCATTGACGCCGCCGAGAGCGGCCTACCGATCCCGGAAGAGAACGCCAACCTTGCCCGTGAGGCCCTCGAAGCTCATCAGGCGAGCTTCGCACTCGCCGTCCAGGCGGGAGTGAAGATCGCCATGGGGACCGACAGCCCGCCCTACTGGAGCCCGGCAGCGAGCAACCTCAAAGAACTCGCTCTGATGGTGAACTCCTCGTCGATGTCCGCGCTGGACGCCTGGCGCGCCACGACGTCGAGCGCGGCCGAACTCCTCCGATTCGACACCGCCGGAACGTTGGCAGCCGGCAAGCTCGCGGATGTGGTCGTCATCGCGGGCAGTCTGTCCGATCTCGACGACCTTCGCGGCCGGGTCCGTCAGGTGTGGCTCGACGGCACGCAGGTACGGTGACGCGCTGTGCGCATGCCCTCGATCAAGCCCGGCGAACTGACAGCCGAGCAGCGCTCGCTCGACGATCACGTCCGACAGCTCATGGCCGGGTTGCCCGCGCCGTTCACCTCGACCGATCCCGATGGCGCGCTCATCGGCCCTTTCCCGGTGATGCTCCGCTTTCCCGGGCTCGCCCGCCCGCTGCTGGAGTGGTTCACGGCCGGCACCGGCGCCTCCGTCCTGCCCGCACGGGTGCGCGAGGTGGCGATTCTCACCACGGGCTCGCGGTATGCCGCGGCCTACGAGCTGTACTCGCACTCCCGGGTCGCGCTGGCCGTCGGTCTGCCGGAGGACATCGTCGAGGGCCTGGTCGCGGGGCAGCGCCCGGCAGGCATGACCGCCGAGGAAACGGTCGCTCACGATGTGGCTGACCGGCTGCACAGCGGCGCGCCTTTGCCGGGCGCGCTTTACCGAGCCGGGGTCCGCACCTTCGGCGACTCCGGCATGGCTGAACTCGTCTTCCTCGTCGCGCAGTATGCCGCCATCTCGGCGATCCTCAATGCGTACGACGTGCCACTGCCGCCCGACGGCGACTGACTCCGCGTCAGCGAGCCCGTGCCCGGGCCCGAAAGGGCGCCGGGCCGGCCTGCCCGGCGCCCTTTCGGGCAGTCCGCGGCAGGAGGGTCGCGCGAGGCCCTCGGCGACCGGCACCTGGGCGACGGCGGTCCGGGCCGGGCCCCGGTCGGTACTCGTCAACGCCCTGCCGTCTCCCTCAGTCCGGGAGCAGTTGGCCCCTGCGGGAGAGCAGGAAGCGCTTGAAGGCCGCCACCGGCGGGGTGTCCTGGTGGCCTGCGAGCCAGGCGACGCCGATCTCGCGGGCCGCGCGCGGGGCCGTGACCGTCAGTTCCACGACTCCCGGGCGGGGCACGGCCGGTGGTGGCAGCAGCGCGACGCCCAGCCCGGCCGCGACCAGGCCCCGCAGGGTCTCCGCCTCCTCCCCCTCGAAGGCGACGCGCGGCCGGAAGCCCGCCTCGGCGCACAGGTCGTCGGTGATCCGGCGCAGCCCGTAGCCCGGTTCCAGCGTGACGAAGGTTTCGTCGGCGGCCTCGGCCAGCCGGACCCGCCTGCGGCCCGCGAGCCGGTGGTCGTCGGGGACGACCAGCAGCAGCCGCTGCTCGTCCAGCCTGCGGGCGACCAGGTCGGGCGCGTCCGGCACCGGCGAGGTGAGGCACAGGTCGAGCTCGCCCGCGCGCAGCCGCTCGATCATCGCCTCGCCGTAGTTCTGCACGAGCTGGAAGCGCACCCTCGGGTGGTCGGCGCGGAAGGCCCTGATCAGGGCGGGTACGGTCTCCGAGCCCATCGTGTGCAGAAAGCCGAAGGCGACCTTGCCGGAGGCCGGGTCCGCGTCGGCCCGTACGGATTCGGCGGCCCGCTCCACCTCCGCCAGGGCGCGTTCCACGGAGCCCAGGAACGTACGGCCCGCGGGGGTGAGGGTGACCGTACGGCCCCTGCGGGCGAACAGCGCGATCCCCAGGTCCTCCTCCAGCCGCACCATCGCCCGGGACAGCGTGGACTGCGGTACGCCCATCTCCCGCGCGGCGCGGGTCACATGCTCGTGCCGCGCCACGCCCGCGAAGTACGCGAGGCGCGGCGCGAGGACGGCCGGCCAGGACTCCGCGTCGAGATGGGAGATCGCCTGGATGTTGTTTTCGTAACCGTTCCATGACAGCCGCGGCCCTGAACTGCGTTCATGCACCATGGGAACGATTATCGCCATTCCATGCATTGGACGCATGAAGATGCCGTGTCTAGCTTCGGAGACATGCCTTCCGCCAGTACCGAGGCACCCGCCACCACGCCGGGTGCCTCCGCCGCGCCGTCCGCGTCCACCGACGCTCCCGCTACCGCTGCCCCCGAACTGCTCGCCCCCGGCCGTCCCGGCTACCGCCGGATGAGCTTCGCGCTCTTCGCCGCCGGAGTCGCGACGTTCGCGCTCCTGTACTCGACGCAGGCCCTGCTGCCCGCCATCTCCGCCGGACTCGGCGTGAGTGCCGGCCAGGCCAGTTGGACGGTGTCGGCGGCGACGGGCGCGCTGGCGCTGTGCGTACTGCCGCTGAGCGCGCTGTCCGAGCGGTTCGGGCGGCGCTCGATGATGACCGCCTCGCTCGCGGTCGCGGTGGCGGTCGGGCTGCTGGTGCCGTTCGCGCCGAACATCGAGACGCTGATCGCGCTGCGCGCCGTCCAGGGCGCCGCGCTGGCCGGGCTGCCGGCCTCGGCGATGGCGTTCCTCGCGGAGGAGGTACGGCCGAGGGCGCTGGTCACGGCGGTCGGCCTGTTCGTCGCGGGCAACAGCGTCGGCGGCATGAGCGGCCGTATCGTCACCGGCTGGGCCGCCCAGCTGTGGGGCTGGCGCGTGGCGCTCGGCGCGGTCGGGCTGATGGCCGTGGCCTGCGCGGTCGCCTTCCGCCTGCTGGTCCCCCGGGCACGCAACTTCACCGCCCGTTCGCTCAGCCCGCGCGCACTGGCGCGGACGGTCGGCGGGCATCTGTCGGACCCGTTGCTGCTGCGCCTGTACGCGATCGGCGCGCTGTTCATGACCGTCTTCGGCGGCGTGTACACCGTGATCGGCTACCGGCTGGCGGCGGAGCCCTTCGGCCTCCCGCAGGGCCTCATCGGCTCCGTCTTCCTGGTCTACCTGGTGGGCACGGTCTCGTCCTCGTCGTCCGGCAAGCTGGTCGGGCGCGTGGGCCGGCGCGGCGCGCTGTACCTGGCGGTGAGCACGACGGCGGCCGGACTGCTGCTCTCCCTGGCGGACACGATGGTGGCGGTGGTGCCGGGGCTGGTCCTGATCACGGCCGGCTTCTTCGCGGGCCACGCGGTCGCCTCGTCGGCGGTGAGCGGTACGGCGAAGACGGGCCGCGCGCAGGCGTCCGCGCTCTACCAGTCGGCGTACTACCTGGGCTCCAGCGCGGGCGGCACGCTCGGCGCGGTGGCCTTCCACGCGGGCGGCTGGGCGGCGACGGTGGGCCTCGGCCTGCTGGCGGTGCTCGGGGTCGTGTCGATCACGCTGTACGGGACGAGGGCGGCCCGTATCGAACGCCGCGGCGGCGCGCTGACGCGCGCGGAAGCCGTGGGGCGCTGACGCGGCGGTGGTGCGGGCCCGGTCGGCGCGGGTGCACGGTTCGGGCCCGGCCCGGGCAGCCCTCGGACCTGGCCCAGCGCGGTCCGGACCGGATCCGGACTGACCGGCTCAGTCCAGGCCTTGGCCCCCCGCACGGGCCTGGACCGTCGTCGGCGCGGGTCGCCCAGGGCTGCGGGTCTCCGGGGCGACGCGGCGCGGAGCGCCCAAGGGCGGCGAAAGGCCGGTGGCTGTTCGACGGCGTGGTGTCCTGTGACGTGCGCCTCGGGGCGCGGCCCCCGTGCCCCGGGCCCGTGGCGGTCCGGACGGCAGGCACCGGGGGCACGTCATCCGGTCGGCGTGACGCCGTCGGTCGCTGTCGGCGCGTCGGTGGCGGGCGGGACCTCGGTCAGGAGCGGTCCGTCCGGCGTCGGCGGAGCGTCGGCCTCCGGCGCGGCGCCCGGCGCGGCGTCCGGCCTCGAAGAGACATTGGCGGCCAGCAGCTCTCGCGTGTGGCGCAGCAGCGCCTCGCGTACCTCGTCGGGCGCCAGCACCCGTAGCGGCGTGGCCAGGCCCAGCAGGTAGCGCGCCAGGCCGTCCGCGTCCGGGCCGCCGACCTCGGTGATCGTCGCGTCCGGGCCGTCCGGGCGGTGGGTGCCGACCGTCGCCGGTATCAGCCGCAGCGCGCGGTCCATCGGCATCGGCAGGCGGACCGTCACGGACATCGGGTACGCGCTCGCCGCGATGCCGTGGGCGACGAGCAGTGCCGGATCGGGCGGCTCCGAGATGTCCACCGGTTCCCCGGTCGGCCGCGCCTCCACCACCCGGTCGGCACGGAACGTCCGCCACTCGTCCCGGGCCACGTCCCGCGCCACCAGGTACCAGCGGCGCCGCGCGCGCACCAGCCGGTACGGGTCGGCCTCCCGTACCGTGCTCCTGCCCTCCCGGTCGCGGTACGAGAGCCGGACGCGCTCACCCGCACGGCACACGGTGGCCAGGTTCAGCAGCACGCCGGGCCGTATCTGCCACCCCCCGGGCCAGGGCGCGGTGACGAACGCCGCGTCCAGATCACCGAGCCGGTCCGCGACCCGCCCCGGCAGCACCTGGCGCAGCTTGAGCATCGCGGACAGCGCGGCCTGGTCGCTGCCGAGCACCCCGCTCAGCGCTGCCTCGCGCAGCCCGACGGCCACCGCCAGCGCCTCCTCGTCGTCCAGGATCAGCGGGGGCACCCGCGTCCCCCGGCCCATGCGGTAGCCGCCCCACGGCCCCGGGTCGGACTCGACGCCGTAGCCCAGTTCGCGCAGCCGGGCGACGTCGCGGCGGACCGTGCGGTCGGTGACGCCCATGCGCTCGGCGAGTTCGTCACAGGTCCAGGACGGACGTGAGGACAGCAGGGAGACCAGGCGCAGCAGCCGGGCGGAGGTACTGATCACACCCGGAAGTGTGCGGCACGACCAGGACCGTAACTGTCCTGGTCCGGTTCTAACGTCGTCCGCATGAACGCAGAAACCACGGAATCCACGGGAACCACGGGAACCCCGGCGGCCGCCGCGCCCGCCATCCGCTACGCCGCCGTCACCTTCGACTGCGCGGACCCCGCCGAACTGGCCCGCTTCTACGGCGAGGCCCTCGCCCTGCCCACGGTGTACGCCGGCGACGACTTCATCATGCTCGGCCAGGAGGGGGCCCCGGGGCTGGGCTTCTACCGGCTGCCCGACTACCGCCCGCCGGCCTGGCCGGACCCCACGGGGGAACGGGGAAAGCAGGCGCACCTGGAGCTGGGGGTGGCGGACCTGGACGAGGCCGAGGCCCGGCTGGTGTCGCTGGGTGCCGTCAAGGCGCAGGAGCAGCCGAACCCGGACCGGTGGCGGGTACTGCTGGACCCTGCCGGTCACCCCTTCTGCGTCACGAACCTGGCCTGACCGCGACGGGCACGGGGCGGGCCGGCCCGCCCGTCGGCGGACAGGAGGAACTCTGACGCCTGTCCGCCCGCTCGCCTGTCCGCCCGCTCGCCCGCTCGCCCGCTCCGATCAGGCGGTGTACTGGTACGCCGGGTAGGTGAGGTAGCCCGCGTCGCCACCCTGGTAGTACGTGGCCGTGTCGACGGGGGCGACCGGCAGGCCGGTGCGGAGCCGTTCCACCAGGTCGGGATTTGCGATGAAGGCGCGGCCGAAGCTGATCAGGTCAGCGCCCAGACCGAGCCAGTGGTCGGCCTCGGCCCGGTCGGTCTGCTTCGGGCCCATCGGGAGCACCGGGTTCACGATCAGGGTGCCGGGCCACGCGCGGCGCAGCCCGAGCAGTACCTCCTCCTCGGCGGTCGCCTCCAGGTGCACGTAGGCGAGGTCGAAGCGGGCGAGTTCGGCGAGCAGGGCCGCGTACAGTTCCGGCACCTCCGTCTCCTCGACGCCCCAGAAGGTGCCGCCGGGCGAGAGCCTGATGGCGGTGCGGGCCGCGCCCACCGCGTCCACCGTGGCGGCGACCGCCTCGACGGCGAAGCGGATGCGGTGGGCGATGGGGCCGCCGTAGGAGTCGGTGCGCAGGTTGGCGTTGGAGGACAGGAACTGCGAGATCAAGTAGCCATTCGCGCCGTGCAGTTCGACGCCGTCGAACCCGGCGTCGACAGCGCGCCGGGCGGCCTCGGCGTACGAACGGGCCTGCTCGGGCACCTCGGAGGTGTCCAGGGCGCGCGGGACCGGCGCGGGCTGCGGCCCGGTCGGGGTGAACACGTCACCCACGGCGGCGACGGCCGAGGGCCCGACCGGCTGGAGACCGGTGGTGTCGGGGTGCGAGACCCGGCCGCCGTGCATGATCTGGGCGAAGATGCGCCCGCCGTTGGCGTGCACCGCGTCGGTGACGGGCCGCCACGCCGCCACCTGCTCGTCGGTGTGCAGACCCGGGGTGCCCGGGTTGGACTGCCCGACCAGGCTCGGCTGCACCCCCTCGCTGATGATCAGCCCGGCGGTGGCCCGCTGGGCGTAGTAGACCGCCATGGACGGGGTCGCGAGGCCCCCGGCCGCGGCCCGGACCCGGCTCATCGGGGCCATCACGACACGGTTGGGCAGCTCCAGACCGCCGAGGCGGTGGCGGTCGAACAGCGTGGTCATGGCGGAACTCCTTCGTACGCGTCAGAGGCCCTGGAAAGGCGGGCCCGACAAGCACGCTAAAACCTGACGTCAATGTGAGAGACAAGCCATGTGGCCGGGGTCACAGCCCGGGCCCGCCACGACGCCCGCCCCGCCGCCGCTTGACGGCGTGCTACCGGAAGCCGTCAACGGCAAGACCGATGATCAGGAAGCACAGCGCGGCCGAGCACACCAACACCGTGGCGCCGGAGGCGAGCAGCCACCATCCGACGTGCTTGACGGACTTCACTTCCCGGCCTCCTCCTGCCCGGAGTCGAGCACACGCAGGTGCGTGTGCGGCCGGGCGTGGCTCTGTACGCTGCGGCACATGCGCCGGACGCAGGAGCCGCAGTAGTAGAGATCCGCGACCTGGCCACCGGGGATGGTGGCGGTTCCCACCCACAGCACGCGAAGCCATGGCCGCTCGCACCAGCCCCAACACGCTCCCCAGGTCCAGTCGTTGCCGTCCTCCGTCCGGGCGGGCGCGGGAGTGCTGGGCCGGTCGGCGCGCGGTGCGCCGTACCGGGCGATCGGGCTCACGACGGGGCCTCCGTGCGCAGCAGCGTCCATGGGCGTTGGATCACTTCCGTGAAGTCCGTGTGCTGCGGGTGGTCCCTCACGTGGGAGAACGTCCAGCCTCTGGCGGTCTCGAACAGCTCGGAGGTGGGGGATTCCGCGCCGCACCGCTTCCCGTCGTCACTCTCGGCCGCGCACCGGAAGGTGTGAAGGGTGGGCGGATCGCCCGCGCGGTTCGGCGTGATGGTCCAGTCGACGAATCCGTGGCGCCGCCCCATGTCCGCGCTCCGTTCGGGCGTGAGGATCGAGGCGAGGGCGGCGGTGAAGACGGCCGAGTGCGCGTCGCCCCGGCTCCGGGCGTTCTGCCGCGCGTTCTCGATACGCAGCCGTTCGGCGACGGTCGGCGGCCGGACGTGCCGGGGCTCGGCCTCCCACTCGTGCCCGCCGCCGACGGGACGCAGGGACCAGTACGGGCCGGCGAGCCCTCGGAACTCTCCAACTCGGTCACCACGACTGGTGTCCACCATGAGCGCGCCGTGGGCGGGGACGGGCGGGGGATTCTGCCCAGTCGACGGGACGTTCTCTCCACACATGACCACTCCTCTCCGTAACCGTTTGACTACCAGCACGGCTCAGCGTGGCCTAGAGTCGAGACCCGTTCAACGTGTCAGACACGGACGAAAGGCTGGTACCAGCCGTTGAACCGCAAGGAGTTGAACCCGGAGAGCAGTCCGGAAGCTGCCTTCGGGGCGCGTGTCCGCAGTTCACGGGAGGGGCGAGGTTGGAAGCAGGAAGACCTCGCCGAGCGGATGGAATATTCCAGCACGCATATTTCGGCCGTGGAAACCGGTCGCAAGATGCCAACTTTTCGCTTCGCGCGCAGCGCCGACCGAGCATTCGGCACCGGAGACTCGGCGGACACGTTCGAGCGTCAGTGGCGCGAGATTCGGCACGGCAGCCTGCTGGAGGGCTTTCCCGAGTACGTCGGGTACGAGGGCCGGGCAGTGGAAATCAGACTGTACGAGATCGGGATCATTCCCGGACTGTTGCAGACACCGGACTACGCCCGGGTGTTGGCCGAGAGCGCCGTACAGAGAGGGGCCATTTCACCCGAGCAAGCAAGCGAGCGAGTGTCGTTCCTGATGGAGCGACAAGAGGCACTGGAGCGAAAACGTCCGCCCATGGTCTTCGTGGTGATGGACGAGAGTTGCGTCCGCCGGACTGTCGGCGGGCTCGATGTCATGGGCGCTCAGCTTGAACGACTGGTCGAGTTCGCCGCTCGCCCCAACACGATGCTCCAGATGGCACCGTTCGACATAGGTGAACGCCGCCCGTTCGATCTGCCGGTCAACTTGCTGACGATGGCTGACCGATCGGTCGTCGCCTATGCCGAGTCTCAAGCTCAAGGGCACTTGGACCGTGAGGCCACCTCTGTGCTTCCCATACTGACGGCCTACCATCAACTGCAGGCAGAAGCGCTCTCGCAGGCAGCATCCGTGGCCGTGATCAAAGAGGCACGAAAGGGCATCCAGTGACGTCCGACGAAACCCCCCGCTGGTTCAAATCCTCCTACAGCAACAACGGTGGTAACTGCGTCGAGGTCGCCGCCAACCTTGCCGCCGGGCGCGGCATCGTCCCCGTCCGTGACTCCAAGAACCCGGGCGGCCCGGTCCTGGACTTCCCCGTCGACGCGTTCGCCTCGTTCGTGGCCGGCGTCAAGGTCGCGGAGTTCGGGGCGGCCTGACCTTTCCCGGCACCCGGCTCCGTACGCGCCACCACAGGAACGGCCCCGTCGTACCTCCGAGTCGGAGGTACGACGGGGTCGTTTCCGTGCGTGCTCGCGCAACCATGCGTGCCCCCGGCGTGTCCAACCCTTCAGGACGCGTCAACGCGTAAAGGCACGCGTCGAGTTGAGGGTTGAAGGGGGCCGGGCACATGGAACATCGCAGACGGCAACATTCCGAACGACTGACGCGCGCTCGTCGCGCGGGGATCGCCACGGCCGGGATCGCCGGCCTCGTGGTCCCGCTGGCCGTATCGCTGGCCACGGCCGCGCCCGCGCAGGCGGCCTCCTGCACCACCAGCACCGGCCCGTACCAGAAGAAGGTCGAGAAGTTCCTGGGCAGGCCGGTGGACGGCAAGCAGTCCGCCGCCGACTGCAAGGCCACCCGCGCCTTCCAGGCCAAGCACGGCATCACCCCGACGATCGGCTACGCGGGACCCGTCACCTGGGGCGTGATGGACCTGATGAACAAGCAGAAGGCGGCGGGCAAGACGCCCGACAAGGCGAAGAAGTGCCCGACGAACAAGGGCCGTATCGCCTGCGTCGACCTCACGCGGCAGCTGAGCTGGATCCAGGACGGCAAGAAGCTGGTGTACGGGCCCGTGCCGGTGCGCACCGGGCGCGACGGCTACGAGACCAGGACCGGGCTCAAGAAGATCTACTGGAAGCACAAGAACCACGTCTCCACGATCTACGACGTGCCCATGCCCTACAGCCAGTTCTTCGACGGCGGCCAGGCCTTCCACTCGGCGAACCTGAGCATGTGGAACCCGCCCGGTTCGCACGGCTGCGTGAACATGACGTCGAAGGACGCGGCGGCGTACTGGTCGCGGCTGAAGACGGGCGACGATGTCTACGTTTATGGCCGTAAGCCGGGAACCTGAGCCGTTTGTCAGTGCCCTGCTGTAGCTTCCGGGGTGTGGGGGTCTTTGGGGTGACCTCCGGGGCGAGTGGGGTGACCGATGAGTGATCTTGTTGCGGCGCAGGAACCGGATTCCCGGCTGGAGCAGTACCGGACGGAGCTGACCGGTTACTGCTACCGGATGCTCGGGTCGTCCTTCGAGGCCGAGGACGCCGTGCAGGACACGCTGGTGCGCGCGTGGCGGAGCTTCGAGAAGTTCGAGGGGCGGTCGTCGCTCAGATCCTGGCTGTACCGGATCGCGACGAACGTCTGCGTGGACATGCTGAACGCGGGCAATCGCCGGGCCCGTCCCATGGACCTGACCGCCGCCACACCGGTGGCTCAGGCCCAGCTCACCGCCCGCCCGGAGACGACCTGGCTCGAGCCGGTGCCGGACGGCCGGGTGCTGCCCTCGGTGGCGGACCCGGCCGAGGCGGCGGTGGAGCGAGAGACGATCCGGCTGGCCTTCGTCGCCGCGCTCCAGCACCTGCCGCCCAAGCAGCGCGCCGTACTGATCCTGCGGGAGGTGCTGGCGTGGAAGGCGAGCGAGGTGGCCGAGCTGCTGGACACGTCGGTCGCCTCGGTCAACAGCGCGCTCCAGCGTGCGCGCGCCACGCTCGCCGACTCGCCCCCTGCCGCCTCCGATCCGGCGAACCCGCTGGACGAGGAGCAGAAGGCCCTGCTGGAGCGGTACGTGGCGGCGTTCGAGGACTACGACATGAAGGCGCTGACCACCCTCCTGCACGACGACGCGAAGTTCACGATGCCGCCGTTCGACCTGTGGCTCCAGGGCCACGACGACATCACCGGCTTCATGCTCACCATCGGCGCGGGCTGCCGGGGCTCGCGCCTGGTGCCGACGGTGGCCAACGGCACGCCCGCCTTCGCGCACTACAAGCCGGCGGAGTCGGGCGACGGGTTCGTGCCGTGGGCGCTCCAGGTCCTGGAGATCGAGGACGGCAGGATCGCCGGGCTGCACTGCTTCCTGGACACGGATCGCTGGTTCCCGCTGTTCGACCTGCCGCCTCGGCTGGAGAAGGCTGACGGCTGACGGTCACAGGGACGGGCGGCTGCCCGTCACAGGGGCGGACGGTGCGGTCAGGGCGGGTCCCCGGACGGCTCGAACGGCTGCGCCTCCGCCACCTCCGCCAGCCCCACGAGGTCCAGCAGCAGCCGCAGTTCCCGTCCGGCCCCCACCAGCCGCAGTCGGCGTCCGTGCCGGAGCGCGGTGAGGCGCAGCCGGGCCAGGGCGTCGACGGCGGCGAGGTTGGCGCGGTCGAGCCGGGTGACGTCGCAGATCACGTCATGGACCACCTCGGGGGCCGCGTCGCCCCAGGGTGGGCCGATGTCCCCGGGCGGGCCGGCGTCTCCAGGGGCTCGGGGCGTGTCGCGGAGCTTGAGGCTCAGCTCCGCGCACAGCCTCGGCACGTCGGCCGGGGTGAGCGTGCCGACAAGGGCGAGCGAGATCGGTTCCGTGGCATCCACACGGAAGAGACCGGCCACACACCCGGAACTCATCGCGACGCCCTCGGCACGGCCCGTACGCTGCCGGGCATGACCTTCGATCCCGCACCTGCCGACGACCAGCCGATCGAACTGGTGATCTTCGACTGCGACGGCGTACTCGTGGACAGCGAGCGCATCGCCGTACGGGTGGACGCGCGGGTATTCGCCGCGCTGGGCTGCCATTTCACGGAAGAGGAGATCATCGAGCGCTTCGTCGGCTCGTCGTCCGAGATCTACGAGGCCGCCGTCGAGGAGCGGCTGGGGCGCCCGCTGGAGCCGGGCTGGCACCTGCCGTACAAGCATCTCTACGAGGAGGCGTTCGCCACGGAACTGACGGCGGTCGACGGCATCGCCGAGGTGCTGGAGAGCTTCGGGCTCCCGTTCTGCCTCGCCTCGAACGGCGGGCACAAGGGCATCCGCCGCAATCTTCGGACGACGGGGCTGTACGGCCACTTCGAGGGCCGGATCTTCAGCGCCGAGGACGTCGCCCGGGGCAAGCCCGCCCCGGACCTGTTCCTGCACGCGGCCCGCACGCTCGGGGCGGACCCGGCGCGCTGCGTGGTGGTGGAGGACAGCCCGTACGGCGTCCAGGCGGCCCGGGCCGCCGGCATGCGGTCGTTCGGCTACGCGGGCGGCCTGACGGCGGCGCACCGCCTGGAGGGCCCCGGCACGGTCGTCTTCGAGGACATGCGCGCGTTGCCGGGGCTGCTGGCGGCCGGGTTCCCGGTCAGCTGACCGGGAAGGTGGCGGTGTCGAGGGTGAGGTCGAAGGGGGCGGGGAGGGTGAGCTTGTCGCCGTACTCGACCGACTCCAGGACGCGGTAGGTACCGCCCTGGGGTTCCCCGTAGAGCGTCGCCGTCGGCCGGCCCGAGTGCCAGGGATCGAGCAGCAGGTAGAGCGGGACGCCGGCCTGGGCGTAACCGTGAGCTTTGGCGATGCGGTCATGGTTGGCGTTGCCGCGTGAGGTGATCTCGACGGCGAGCTTGGCCCGGCCCGCCGGGAACAGTTCTCCGGGCGCGGGCTTGTCTTCTTCCGCCACCACCAGGAGATCGGGAATGTAAAGGCCTCTACGGCTCGGTACGGACGTCCCTAGGGTTTGGACGATCTCCCACTCCTCGGGAAGCACGGTGTACAGACGACGCTGCAGCCTGCCGGCAGTGAAGTTGTGGTCCCAGGACGGCGGCGGTGACACGGTGACGATCCCCTCAATGATCTCCACCTTGTAGCCCTCGGGTGCGTCCGTCTCCTTCCAGATACGGACGAGGTCGTCCCAGCCGTGGCCCGGCTCGTGGTCGACGGTGAGTGCGCTCATGGCGGTCTCCATTTCGTTGCGTCACCGATCTCAGCATGCCGAACGGGACCGGTGGCCGTCCACCGGTCCCGTTCATCCGAATGGGTGTCCTCGCTGATCAGGCGATACGTTCCCGCACCACCGGCGTCGCCTCGTACGCCGTCCCCGCCGGGGCGACATCGTACGTGTCCGCCAGCGCCTGGAGCGCGTAGTCGAACCTCTCCGGCGTGTCCGTGTGCAAGGTCAGCAGCGGCTGTCCCGCCGTGACCGTCTCACCCGGCTTGGCGTGGAGCTCGACGCCCGCGCCCGCCTGGACCGGGTCCTCCTTACGGGCGCGGCCCGCGCCGAGGCGCCAGGCGGCGACGCCGACCCCGTAGGCGTCGAGGCGGGTCAGGACGCCGGACGCCGGGGCCGTGACCACGTGCTGTGCGCGGGCCACCGGGAGCTTCGCGTCCGGGTCGCCGCCCTGAGCACTGATCATCCGGCGCCAGACGTCCATCGCCGAGCCGTCGGCCAGCGCCTTCGCCGGGTCCGCGTCCGTCAGGCCCGCCGCGTCGAGCATCTCGCGCGCCAGGGCCAGGGTCAGCTCCACCACGTCCGCCGGGCCGCCGCCCGCGAGGACCTCGACGGACTCGCGGACCTCCAGCGCGTTGCCCGCCGTACGGCCGAGCGGGGTGGACATGTCGGTGAGCAGGGCCACCGTCCGTACCCCGTGGTCGGTGCCCAGGCCCACCATGGTGGAGGCCAGCTCACGGGCGTCCTCGACAGTCTTCATGAAGGCGCCGGAGCCGACCTTGACGTCCAGGACCAGCGAGCCGGTGCCCTCGGCGATCTTCTTGGACATGATCGAGGAGGCGATCAGCGGGATCGCCTCCACCGTGCCCGTGACATCGCGCAGCGCGTAGAGCTTGCGGTCCGCCGGGGCCAGCCCGTCGCCCGCCGCGCAGATGACGGCGCCGGTGGAGTCCAGGACGTCCAGCATCTCGGCGTTCGACAGCAGCGCCCGCCAGCCGGGGATGGCCTCCAGCTTGTCCAGGGTGCCGCCGGTGTGGCCGAGGCCGCGCCCGCTGAGCTGCGGTACGGCCGCGCCGCACGCCGCCACCAGCGGGGCCAGCGGCAGCGTGATCTTGTCGCCGACGCCGCCCGTCGAGTGCTTGTCGGCCGTGGGCCGGGAGAGCGCGGAGAAGTCCATGCGCTCGCCGGAGGCGATCATGGCGGCGGTCCAGCGGGCGATCTCGGCGCGGTTCATGCCGTTGAGCAGGATCGCCATCGCGAGCGCCGACATCTGCTCGTCGGCGACCTCGCCCCGCGTGTAGGCGTCGATCACCCAGTCGATCTGCTCCGGGCTCAGCTCGCCCCGGTCACGCTTGGTGCGGATGACGGAGATGACGTCCATGGCTTTCCCTTCGTTCTGTTTTTTCAAGGCTCGGTTCGCCTCCGGGGGCGCTTCAAGCCCCTGTCGACGGTCGACCGTGCTCGGTTTGCTCGTACCTCACAAACCTCCGCGCGCTCTCCCTTTCGACAGCGGCCGCGCCCCCTTCGGCTCACTCGCCGGCAGACGTGCGCAGCCGGGACGCATCAGGCACCCTGTGGACGGACCCGGGGCCATTACTTCCGCAGGTGCTCCGGGCCGAAGGACTGCGGCAGCATCTCCTCCAGCCTCCGCAGCCCCGCCGGGGTGTCCAGCACCAGGTCCGGGCCGCCGAACTCGTACAGCAGCTGCCGGCAGCGGCCGCACGGCACCAGCACCTGGCCCGTACCGTCCACGCAGGTGAAGTGGGTGAGCCGGCCGCCGCCGCTCAGGCGGAGGGCCGAGACCAGGCCGCATTCGGCGCACAGGCCGATGCCGTACGAGGCGTTCTCGACGTTGCAGCCGGTGACCGTGCGGCCGTCGTCGACCAGGGCCGCCGCGCCGACCGGGAAGTGCGAGTACGGGGCGTACGCGCGGGACATGGCCTCGCGCGCGGCGGTCCGCAGGGCGTCCCAGTCGACCCCGTCCCCACCGCTCCCGGAGCCGGAGCCGGGGTCCGGAGCGGGCGGCGGGGCCGTCATGTGCCCTGGCCCTTCCGGTACGGCAGACCGTCCGCCTTCGGCATCCGCAGCCGCTGCGCCGAGAGCGCCAGGACCAGCAGCGTCGTCACGTACGGAGCGGCGTCCACGAACTGGCTGGGCACCTGGTCCGTCAGCGCGTACCAGAGGAACAGCAGCGCCGCGACGGCCGCCGAGACCACGGCCGCGACGTACTTCTTCTGGTACAGCTGCCAGGCCACGACCAGCACGAGCAGGATGCCGAGGAGCAGCAGCATGGCGTGCACGTTCTCGGCGCCGCCGCGCAGCTTGAGGCTGTCGGTGAAGCCGAACAGCCCGGCGCCGAGGGCGAGTCCGCCCGGCATCCAGTTGCCGAAGATCATCGCGGCGAGGCCGATGTAGCCGCGGCCGCCGGTCTGGCCCTCCTGGTAGATGCCGGTGGCCACGATCGCGAGGAAGGCGCCGCCGAGACCGGCGAGGCCGCCGGAGACGGTCACGGCGATGTACTTGTACCGGTAGACGTTGACGCCGAGCGACTCCGCGGCGACCGGGTTCTCGCCGCACGAGCGCAGCCGCAGGCCGAACGCCGTGCGCCACAGCACCCACCAGGTGCCGGGCACGAGCAGCAGCGCGACCACGGTCAGCAGCGACAGGTCGGTCACCAGGCCGCCTATGACGCCCGCGAGGTCCGAGACCAGGAACCAGTGTCTGGCCTGGAGGTCCTGCATCCAGTCGGCCAGGCCGGGGACGGTGATCTCGGTGATCGCGTCGATGCGCGGGGACTGCTTGGAGGAGCCGCCCTCGACGCCGTCGAAGGCGAAGTTCGACAGGTAGCGGGTGGCGCCGACGGCGAGGATGTTGATGGCCACACCGGAGACGATGTGGTTCACGCCGAAGGTGACGGTGACGACGGCGTGCAGCAGGCCGCCGAGCGCGCCGCCGAGGATGCCGAGGACGACGCCGGCCCACGGGCCCCACTGGAAGCCGGCCCAGGCCCCGAACCAGGTGCCGAGGACCATCATGCCTTCGAGGCCGATGTTGACGACGCCCGCGCGCTCCGCCCACAGGCCGCCGAGCCCGGCGAGGCCGATGGGGATGGCGAGTTCCAGGGCGCCGGAGACCTGGCCGACCGAGGTGATGTCGTCGGCGCCGCTGATCAGCCGGACCAGCGAGACGAGGGCCAGCGCGCCCGCGATGATCAGCAGGACGACGGGGAGGGTGAGGGGGCGGCGGCCGCCCTTCTTGGGAGCGGAGCCGCGGGCGGAGCCGGAGCCGGCGCGCGTCGTACTCGTACTCGTCGTGCCCGTACTACTGGTGCTCGAACTCGTGCTCACAGCGCGGCCCCCTCCTTCTGGTTCCTGCCGTTGTTGTTCTCGTCGCCCCGGTCGTCGCCGTCCGCGTCGGACCGGCCGGCGGTGTGCGCGGTCGCGAGGGCGCCTCCGGCGGCGAGTTCCTCGCCGACCTTCTGCTGCTGGCGGCGCAGCCCGTAGCGGCGGACGAGTTCGTAGGAGACGACGACGGAGATCACGATCAGGCCCTGCATGATCGTGGCGATCTCCTTCTCGTACCCGTACTGGTCGAGGGAGGCCGACGTCTTGTCGAGGAAGGCGATCAGGAGCGCGCTGAAGGCGATGCCGAGCGGGTTGTTGCGGCCGAGGAGCGCGATGGTGATGCCGGTGAAGCCGATGCCGGTGGGGAAGTCGAGGCTGTAGGTGTGGGTGTCGCCGAGCAGTGTGGGCATACCGGCGAGTCCGGCGACCCCGCCGGAGATCAGCATCGAGGTGAGGATCATCTTCTTGGCGTCGACACCGGACGCCTGGGCCGCGCTCTCGCTGGCGCCCGTGGCGCGCAGGTCGAAGCCGAAGCGGGTGCGGCCGAGGACGAACCAGTAGAGGATGCCGCAGGCGGCGGCCACGAAGGTGAAGCCGTAGATCTCACCGGCCTCGGCCCCCATGGACAGCCCGGGGAACCAGCCGGACTCGGGGATGTCACCCGTCGTCAGGTTGTTGGAGCCGGCGGGCTGGACGCCGAAGTTCTTGGGCAGGATCAGCCAGGCCACGAGGCTGGTGGCGATCGAGTTGAGCATGATCGTGGAGACGACCTCGCTCACCCCGCGGGTGGTCTTCAGGATGCCCGCGATCCCGGACCAGAAGGCGCCGACCAGCATCGCGACGATCACGATGAGCGCGATCTGGAGGGGCCCCGGCAGGTCGACACTGGCGCCGACGAGCGCGGCCATCATCGCCGCGAGCCGGTACTGGCCGTCGACCCCGATGTTGAACAGGTTCATCCGGAAGCCGATGGCGACCGCGAGGGCGGCCAGGTAGTACGTGCCGGCCTGATTGACGATCAGGACCTGGATGTCGACGTAGGTCGCCGACTCGAACATGATCCGGTACGGCTCGACGGGGTCACTGCCGGAGACGAACAGCACCACGGTGGTGAGGGCGATGGCGACGACCAGCGCGAGCACCGGGCCGGCGAAGCCCAGGATCAGCCGGTCCTTGTCGAGTTTCTTCATCGGGCATCGTCCTTCGGGGGTGCTGCCTTCGGCGCCGGTTCCGGAACCTCGGTGGTCTCTGCGGCCTCGGGAGCCTCGGGGGCCGGGGCGGCGGTGTCGTCCGCGCCGTCGGACTCTTCCGTCCCGTGTCCCTCCAGGTGCCCCGTGGCCGCGCCCGTCATCGCCGAGCCCAGCTCCTCCGGGGTGATGGTGGCGGGGTCGGCGTCGGCCACGAGCCGGCCCCGGTACATCACCCGCAGGGTGTCGGACAGCCCGATCAGCTCGTCCAGGTCGGCGGAGACCAGCAGCACGGCGAGGCCCTCGCGGCGCGCCTCGCGGATCTGGTCCCAGATCTGCGCCTGCGCGCCGACGTCCACCCCGCGCGTGGGGTGCGCGGCGATCAGCAGCTTGGGGGCGTGGCTCATCTCGCGGCCGACGATCAGCTTCTGCTGGTTGCCGCCGGACAGGGAGGCCGCGGTGACCTCGATCCCGGGCGTGCGGACGTCGTACTCACGCACAATGCGTGTCGTGTCCTCGCGCGCGGCCCGCGGACTGAGGAGCCCGCCCCGGCTGTTGGGCCGCTCGGTCACATGGCCGAGGATGCGGTTCTCCCAGAGCGGTGCCTCCAGCAGCAGCCCGTGCCGGTGCCGGTCCTCCGGTACGTAACCGATCCCGCGCTCGCGGCGCTTGCGCGTGGGCGCGTGCGAGATGTCGGCGCCGTCGAGGGTGATCGCGCCGCCGTCGGGGTCGCGCAGCCCCATCAGGGCCTCGATCAGCTCGGTCTGGCCGTTGCCCTCGACGCCGGCGATGCCGAGGACCTCGCCCTGGTGGATGGTGAAGGTGATGTCGTCGAGGACGTCGCGTATGGCTCCGTCCGGGTCCGTCGCGGTCAGCCGCAGCCCGGCGACGTCCAGCATCGGCCGGTCCGTCACCGTCGACTCGCGGGTCTCGGGCGAGGGCAGCTCGCTGCCGACCATCAGCTCGGCGAGCTGCTTGGAGGTGGTGGCCGCCGGGTCGGCGGTGCCCACGGTCGTACCGCGCCGGATGACGGTGATCTCGTCCGCGACCGACAGCACCTCGCCCAGCTTGTGCGAGATGAAGATGACCGTCAGGCCCTCGGCCTTGAGCTCGCGCAGGTTCTCGAAGAGGGCGTCGACCTCCTGCGGGACCAGGACGGCGGTGGGCTCGTCCAGGATGAGGATGCGGGCGCCCCGGTAGAGGACCTTGAGGATCTCCACGCGCTGCCGGTCGGCGACGCCGAGGTCCTCGACGAGCGCGTCGGGGCGGACGCCGAGACCGTACGCCTCGGAGATCTCCACGATCTTCTTGCGGGCCTTGGAGCCGATGCCGTACAGGTTCTCCGCGCCGAGGACGACGTTCTCCAGCACGGTGAAGTTGTCGGCGAGCATGAAGTGCTGGTGCACCATGCCGATGCCGCGCGCGATGGCGTCGGCGGGGCCGGCGAAGGCGACCTGGTCGCCGTCGACGGTGATGGTTCCCTCGTCGGGCTTCTGCATCCCGTAGAGGATCTTCATCAGGGTGGACTTGCCGGCGCCGTTCTCCCCGCAGAGGGCGTGCACGGTGCCCTTGTGGACGGTGATGTGTATGTCGCTGTTGGCGACGACGCCGGGGAAGCGTTTGGTGATGCCGTGCAGCTCCACCGCGGGGGGAGCCGCCGTGGAGGGGGCGGAGGCGGGGGCTGTGCTGGACGCGTTGATGACGGACTCTCCTTGGCCGAAAAGGAGTGGAGGGGCGGGTGAGACAGGTGAGGCAGGCGGGGTGAAGCTATCGCGCCGGAGGTACGTCTACACGCGTAGCGCAGCCGAATCGTAAGGCAAGGGTGTGCGGCCTGCCGAGTGATCGGCCAGGACGCGGAGGAGTGGGTGTGCGAGGAGGCGGGGGCGGGAGCCGGGGCCGGGGCCGGTCCCGTGCCGGGAGCGTCGGCGCGGACCGGAGCCCCCGGCCCGGGACCGGTCCCGGTGGCCGGGACCGACCGGTTCCGGGACCGACCGGTTCCGGGACCGACCGGTTCCGGGACCGACCGGTTCCGGGACCGAGCCCGGGGGCGGGACCGAGCCCGGGGGCGGGACCGAGCCCGGGGGCGGGGCGATGGCGCCGGGCCGGCGGCGCCGGGCGGTGGTGTACCGCGCCCTCGCTCCGGCCCGTCGCCGCGTCCCGTGTGCCGCCCGTCGGCACCGCCCGGCCGGTCATGCGCCGGGCGGACGCCGAGCGGGACGCGCCGGCCGGCTCCACGGCCCCCGCGCGGGTGTCACGGGGTGGTCTTGACCGTGATCTTGCCGTCCACGATCTCCTTCTTGGCCTTTTCCACGGCGGCGACGACATCCGTCAGCTTCGTGTACGCCGGGTTGGAGTCGGCCAGGCCGACGCCGTCCTTGTCCAGGCCGTAGCGGATCTCGCCGGTCTGCGGCTTGCCGTCCTGGACCGACTTGATCAGGTTGTAGACGGAGTCCGAGACGTCCTTGGTGACCGAGGTCAGGATCTGGTCCTTGTACGCGGCCAGGCCCTTC
Organism: Streptomyces hebeiensis; assembly: GCF_052983195.1. Lineage (NCBI taxonomy): Bacteria > Bacillati > Actinomycetota > Actinomycetes > Kitasatosporales > Streptomycetaceae > Streptomyces > Streptomyces hebeiensis. The sequence goes on along the minus strand of NZ_CM129812.1, from coordinate 4,934,926 downwards.
TGGGCGTACTGGTCGGAGTCGACACCGATGGCCCACTTGCCGGCCTTGGAGGTGGCCTCGATCGAGCCGGAACCGGCCAGCCCGGCGGCCGCGTAGACGACGTCGGCCTTCTTGTCGAGCTGCCCCTGCGCGGCGGCCTTGCCGAGGTCCGGCTTGGAGAAGCCGTCGAAGTTCGGCGGCTGGGTCAGGTACTGCGAGAGGACCTTGACCGAGGGGTCCGTCTCCTTGACGCCCTGCTCGAAGCCCGCCTGGAACTTCTTGATCAGCGGGGTCTCGACACCGCCGACGAAACCGACGGTCTTGGTCTTGGTGACCTTGGCGGCGGCGACACCCGCGAGGTAGGAGCCCTGCTCCTCGTTGAACACCAGGTTGGCGATGTTCTTGCCGGTCACCGAGGCGTCGTCGATGATGCCGAAGGTGGTCTTCGGGAACTTCTCGGCCACCTTCTTGATCGCGGGCGCGTAGGCGAAGCCGACGCCTATCACCGGGTTGTTGCCGGCGCGCGCGAGCTCGGTCAGGCGCTGGACCTTGTCGGCGTCGGACTCCCCGTCGGAGGGCTCGGCGTCATTGCCCTTGACCTTGAGGTCCTTCTCGGCCTTGGCCAGGCCCACGTAGGCGGCGTCGTTGAACGACTGGTCGCCCCGGCCGCCGACGTCGTAGGCGATGGCGGCGCGGGACTCACCGGAGTCCGAAGCGGCGTCCGAGGACGACTTGTTGCCACACGCGGTGGCGGTGAGCGCGAGTGCCGCTGACGCGACGCCCACGGTCGCGATCCTGGTGATCCGGCGCAAGGGAGGCTCCTTCGACCTGGCCTAAGCGCCTCTTCTCGGCGCTGGTTACCGCGCCAGATCGTAACGCGCGTAGATGTCAGACAAAGCCCCCTACGGAAGCTGTTATCGGATCGTCGCGAACGGCGGGTGTCGCGGCGCCTTCCCGCTGATGACGAAGGTGATACGGAACGTTGCCGAGGGTGTCGCGTGTGCGACGGTGACGCCGGGGCGGAGGGGGCGGTCAGGCCCGGCGGGACGGCGGTCCGACGGCGGTTCGGGGGCGGTCGGGGCGGTCCGGGGCGGCCCCGAGAGCCGGGGCCGCCGGTGCGGACGGTGCCGGCGGTGGCGGCGGTGGCGGCGGGTCGCGGAGCTACGCCGACGGGGTCGTGGCTCCGCCGTCCAGCAGCGCCGTGGCGGTGAACAGCTCCACGCCGACCTGGATCGCCCGTTCGTCCACGTCGAAGTCCCCCCGGTGCAGGTCGTAGCGGGCCCCGCTGCCGGGGGTGCGGACGCCGAGGCGCGCCATCGCGCCGGGCACCTGCTCCAGGTACCAGGAGAAGTCCTCGCCGCCGAGGCTCTGTTCGGTGTCCTCGACCGCGTACGAGCCGCGCCGGGCGGTCTGCGCGGCCCGGAGCAGCTCCGTGATCACCGGGTCGTTGACGACCGGCGGCACGCCGCGCACGTAGTTGATCTGCGTCTTCGCCTGGTACAGCGCGGCGACCTCGTCGATCGCGGCATGGACCAGGTCGGGGGCGTCGCGCCAGGCGGGCAGGTCCAGGCAGCGGACGGTGCCGGAGAGTTCGGCGTGCTGCGGGATGACGTTGCAGGCATGGCCGGATTCGATCCGTCCCCAGGTGACCGCGAGCCCGGAGCGCGCGTCGACGCGGCGGGCCAGCAGCGCGGGCACCTCGACGGCGACCTTCGCGGCGGCGGTGACCATGTCAGTGGTCAGATGCGGGCGCGCGGTGTGCCCGCCGGGGCCGTCGAGGGTGATTTCCAGCCGGTCGCAGGCGGAGGTGATGGGCCCCGGGCGCAGCCCGATCAGGCCCGCGTCCACACGGGGGTCGCAGTGCACGGCGACGATCCGCCCCACTCCGTCCAGCACCCCGTCGGCGATCGCGTCGGGGGCGCCGCCGGGCAGGACCTCCTCGGCGGGCTGGAAGATGAGCCGGACGGCGTTCGGCAGCAGACCCTGCCGGTCGAGCCCGGCGAGCACCAGCCCGGCGCCCAGGACGGCGGTGGTGTGGACGTCGTGCCCGCAGGCGTGCGCCCGGTCGGGCACGGTGGAGCGGTACGGCACGCCCGTCTTGGTGTCCGGAATGGGCAGCGCGTCGATGTCGGCGCGGAGAGCCAGCATGGGCCGTACGCGGTCCCATTCCCCGATGTCACAGACGAGCCCGGTGCCGGTCCCGAGCACCCGCGGCCGGAGCCCGGCCTTCTCCAGCCGGTTCTTGAGAGCGGCGGTGACGCGGAACTCCTGGTTTCCGAGCTCCGGGTGCATGTGCATGTCCCGGCGGAAGGCGATCAGCTCCTCCCGCAGCGCGTCGGGCAGCACTCCGGGCAGGGCGGCGGCTTCGCCGGAAAGACGGTTTTCGGACTCTCGGGACATCAACTGGCTCACCTGTTGAAGGGTAGGCCCCTTCAATGATCAACCGCCTGTCGATCAACAAAATTTCAGCCACCCAGGCGAAGAAACCTGCCCGCAACATGCATGACGCTCATTTCCAGCGGGTATAAAGGCCCAATTTTTCGGGGCGCACGCCCGCGCGCACGGCCGGCCTCGTGAACCGCTCCACGTCATGAACCGCCGCACCGTGCGGACCGTTCACGCGCGTGCGGACCGTTCAGAGATCGTCGATCGGCCCGACCCCTCCGGGCCGGTACCGCTCGGGCTCGCGGGCTCAGGCCCGCAGATAGGGGTCTCTGTACGGCGCGACGGACTGGCGAATCCGGTTCTGCACGGGTTCCATCCGTTCGCCGGGTCCATAGTGCCGGGCCCGGGCCCGGCCGTGCGGAACCAGCCAGCCGAGGCGGACCAGTTCACGGACGTCACGGATGGCCTGCTGCTCGCTGAGCTCGGCGTCCCGCTGGTAGACCGTGCGCCGCACCCGCGAGCCCCAGAAGGCCGGCAGCAGGGCGAACACGACCCGTTCGTCGAGCCCGGACTCCGCGGCCGCCTCCCCCAGCCCGGCCCACGCACGCGAGAGCAGATCGGTACGGCGCTGCGCCTGCTGGGCCTGACGGTGATGAGCGTCCAGACAGAAACGGATCCACGGGCGCGTATCGCGATCCGGGCTCCACCTCGGACCGCCCACCTGCTGGAGGACCGCGTAGTAGGCGTAGGTGTTCTGGCCACGGCCGAGCCATTCCTCGATGGAACAGAACTCCGGCGGCACCAATGCCTCCCGGGCGAACACCAGGGTCGACAGCGCCCGCGACATCCGTCCGTTGCCGTCCTTCCACGGGTGGACATTGACCAGATTCAAATGAGCCATGGAGGCCCGAACGTGCACCGGAGTGTCGGGGTCACCGTCATTGAGCCAGTCGATCAGTTCCGCCATCAGCGCGGACACCTGACCGGCCGCCGGTGCCGTGTAGGCGGGGACCAGCGGATCGTCCGGACTGGTGACGTAAACCGGCCCGTCGCGCCACCGGCCGGGACGCTTGTCCAAGTGGTGACCCTGCAACATGAAGTGAAGACCGTTGAGCAGACCCGCGTCGTACCGAAAGCCGTCCCCGGCGTCGGCGAGCGCCTGGATGTACGTCATCGCCCGCTGGTATCCCTCCAGTTCCACGCGAACGCTGTCGGCCGTCTCCAGCGGCTCCTCGCCGGTCATCAGGGCCTCGACATCGTCCACGGTCGCGGCGTATCCCTCGATCGTGTTCGATCCGGCGATCGCTCGTGCCGTCAGATTGCGCCGCAGCTGTCCGGACCAGCGCGGCTGAGCGCGCAACGCGTGCCGCAGGGTGCGACGCATTTCCCCGATCTCGTCGAGGACTCGGTGGTCGTCGGCATCCAAAGGCGGTGTTCTGTACAGCACGCCTGCATGCCACCATGACACTATGATCGTGTCAAACCCTCGTTGGCTGCTCGCGTGCTTCGGCTCTCCTGTCAGAGCCGGCCGGCCGCTACATCCTTCGATGTAGCGGGACGGGGCGGGATCTCCTCTGCGCTCATGACGTACACGGCCGGACGCGCCCGGACGATGAACGTATGACCGAGACTCTGTCCCCACCGGCTGCCGCGCCCGGGCGGGCCGGCCGGCTTCCCCTGCTCGACGTGGTGCGCGGCGTCGCGATCCTGGGCACATTGATGACCAACGTCTGGATCTTCACCAGTCCCGGATCGGAAGGGTGGGTGCTGAACGGCGGCACGGAACCGGCGTCTTTCGCCTCGCTCCCGGACGCGGCCGAGAGCATCATGCGCCTGCTGGCCAACGGGAAGTTCCTGTCGCTGCTGACGGTCCTGTTCGGCGTGGGACTCGCCATCCAGTACGCCTCGGCCGCCCGGCGCGGTGCCCCCTGGCCGGGCCGGTACCGGTGGCGGGCCCTGTTCCTGTTCGCCGAGGGGACGGCGCACTTCCTCCTCGTCTTCGCCTGGGACGTGCTGATGGGGTACGCGGTCACCGCGCTGGTGGTGGCCTGGCTGCTGACCCGTTCCGTGGCGGCCCGGCGCCGGGTGATGTGGTGCGCCGCGAGTCTCCATCTGACGCTGATCGCGCTGCTGACGGTCGCCCTGGCAGCCGCCCCGGCGCGGACCGGCGGGGCCGCCGGTACCGCCGGTACCGCCGGTACCGTCCCGGACGAGTTGGCCGACCTGTACGCGCACGGCGGCTACCTGGAGCAGGTCGCGTTCCGGCTCGACAACGCGGTGGCCTTCCGCGTGGAGCCGGTGCTGACCTTCTTCCTGCTCGTCTTCCTGTTCCTGCTGGGCGTACGGCTCTTCCGGGCGGGCGCGTTCGGCGACGACGCCACCGGGCGCCGCATCCGCTCCCGGCTGCTGGTCTGGGGCCTGGGCCTCGGGCTCCCCCTCAGCGTCGCGGCCGCCCTGGGCGGTCCCGACCTGTTCCTCCTGGACCGTTACGTCGTCGGACCGCTGACCGCGCTCGGCTACCTCGGCCTGGTCGGCGCGCTGGTGGACCGGGTGCGCCGTCCGGGACCGGTGATGAACGGCCTGACGGCCGTCGGCAGGACCGCCCTGTCGGGCTACGTCCTGCAGAACGTGCTGTGCGTGTTCGTCGCGTACGGAATCGGCCTCGGCCTGGCCCACCGACTCGGCGAGACCTGGCACCCGTGGTGGGTGATGGGCCTGTGGGCGGCGGTGAGCGCCGTGCTCATGGCCGGGGCGACGCTGTGGCTGCGCCGCTTCGACAACGGCCCGCTGGAGTCGGTCCAGAAGTGGGCCCTACGGCGCTGAGACCTGGCCCGGGGCGCCGACGGGACCGGCGGGTCCGGAGCGCCGGCCGGGCTCGGGCCACCGACCGGGTGCGGTCCGTCGGCCGGGCTCGGGCGCCGACCCGGGTCCGGGGCGCCCGCTCGCCCGGGTCCAGGTGGCTCCGGGCGGATCACACCGCCCGGACCGCTCGCGTCGTTCAGGCCGGTGACGGCAGCCGGGGCAGCCGGTGTACGTCGCGGGCCGTGCCCGTGACGCCGGAGAGGAAGCCCTGGGCCCGGGGAGAGGCCGTGTCCTTCAGCCACTCGGGGGCGATGTCGCAGACCGCGACCCGTACGCCTGTGCCCGCCAGGGCGAGCGGGAGGGTGTGGACCACCGTGGAGGGGAAGCTGACGATCGTGGAGCCGATCGGGCCCCGGCGCGCGATCACTTCCAGCGGAAGGTCCGGGCGGACGATCTCCAGGCCCGTCTCCGTGTGCAGCCGGTGCAGTTTGTCCACGTGCTCGCGGCGGTGCGCGAAGTAGCGCGTCGCGCCGTGCGCGCGGGCCAGGGTGGCGACCGCGTCGGAGTACCGGTCCGCGTCCACCACGCCCGTCTCGACCAGCGAGGTGCCGACCAGGTCCGCACCCTCCGTGATCCGGGGCGGCCCGAACGTGGCCCTGGTCCAGGCGAACCGGTTGGCCGTCACCTCGATGCCGGCCGGGACCTCCTCGACGGGCATCGAGGTGAACACCTCGACCGTGCGGGCCTCGGAGGGGACGAGCCGGCGCCGGGCCGCGGCGGTGACCGGGGCGAGGACCAGCTCCCGCGGGCCGCGGCCCGCGGCCCGCCGGTGCCAGCGCACCAGCGGCTCGCCGCGGGCCACCTGTCCGATGAACTCCAGCGTCGCGGTCCCGTCGTCCACGACCGTCAGCTCCTTGCCGCTGACCAGGGTCAGCAGGAGCTGTACGTAGCGGGAGAACGGGTCGCCTATGACGATCCGGCCGGCCCCGCGCAACAGTGGCGCGAGTTCGCGCACCGTCCGCAGGGGCGCCCCCGCACCACCGCGCGCCTCCTGCCAGCGCACGGTGAAACCCTCGTCCCGGGCCAGCTCCGCCATCCGCCGGAGCTGGCCGCGCGACATGGGATCGGTGGGCGACAGCACGACGACGGTGAGGTCGTCGGCCGCCGTCCGGCCGTCGGCCGCGGCGGGGCCGTCGGCCGCGGTGCCGGCCTCACCCGGCGCGGCGGCACCGGGTGCCGCCGACCGCGTCCACTCCAGCACGTTGAGCAGCTGGACCGGACTCTCCACGAAAGCGATCGCACGAGGGTGCGGGGAACGGTCCCCGCCGGCACCGGTCATGGCGTCAGACCGCCGCCGGCTCGGTGGACTGCGTGGCCTCGGCGACGACGCCCGGGACCCGGCGCAGCTTCTTCATCGGGCCCAGCTCCGACTCGTACACCTTCTTGACGCCGTCACCGAGGGACGCCTCGATGGTGCGGATGTCGCGGACGAGCCGCGCCAGGCCCTGCGGCTCGACCGAGGCGGCCTGGTCCGAGCCCCACATGGCGCGGTCGAGGGTGATGTGGCGCTCGACGAACGTGGCGCCGAGGGCGACCGCCGCGAGGGTGGTCTGGAGGCCGGTCTCGTGGCCGCTGTAGCCGATCGGCACGTTCGGGTACTCGGCCTGGAGCGTGTTGATCACGCGCAGGTTGAGCTCCTCGGCCTTGGCCGGGTACGTGGACGTGGCGTGGCAGAGCAGGATGTTGTCGCTGCCGAGGACCTCGACCGCGTGCCGGATCTGCTTCGGCGTCGACATGCCGGTGGAGAGGATGACCGTCCGGCCCGTGGCGCGCAGCGCGCGCAGCAGGTCGTCGTCCGTGAGGGAGGCGGAGGCCACCTTGTGGGCCGGGACGTCGAACTTCTCCAGGAAGGCGACGGCCTCGGTGTCCCACGGGGAGGCGAACCAGTCGATGCCGCGCTTGCGGCAGTGCTCGTCGATGGAGCGGTACTCGTCCTCGCCGAACTCGACGCGGTGCCGGTAGTCGATGTACGTCATCCGGCCCCAGGGGGTGTCCCGCTCGATGTCCCACTGGTCACGCGGGGTGCAGATCTCCGGCGTGCGCTTCTGGAACTTGACCGCGTCGCAGCCGGCGTCGGCGGCCACGTCGATGAGGGCCAGAGCGTTCTCCAGCTCACCGTTGTGGTTGATGCCGATCTCGCCCGTGACGTAGACGGGGCGGTTGGGGCCCGCGGTGCGGGTGCCGAGCGTACGCAGGCGAGAGGTGGCGTCGGTGCTCATGGAGCGTCCTTACGTGTTGAGGGTGGTGATTTGGGGGGGTGATGTGGGTTGTGGGGTCGTGCGGTGTTGTGCGCGTGGTGCGCTTCGTGCGCTGTGGTGCGTGCCGTACGCGTGGTGCGTGCCGTACGCGTGGTGCGTGCCGTACGCGTGGTGCGTGTCGTACGCCTTGTCGCTATCGGGTGTGCTGCGCGTCGTGCGGGTGGTCCGCCGTGCGCGCGGGGGTGTGGTCGAGCCCGGGGCCCAGCAGCCAGCCGGCGATCTCGCGGATCGCCCCCTCGCCGCCCCGGGCCCCGGTGACGGCACGCGCCTGGGCGCGTACGGCGTCGTGGGCGCTCGCGACGGCCACGGGCCAGCCGACGAGGCCGAAGCAGGGGAGGTCGTTGACGTCGTTGCCCGCGTAGAGCACCCGCTCGGGGGCGACCCCGTGCTCGTCGCACCACTGCTTGAGCGCCAGGTCCTTGCGGTCGATGCCGTGCAGCACCGGCACCTGGAGCTTGCGGGCGCGGGCCGCGACGACGGGGTTCCGCTCGGTGGAGAGGATGAGCAGCTTCAGCCCGGAGCGGCGCAGCGCGGCGATGCCGAGTCCGTCGCCCCGGTGCACGGCGACCGTCTCCCGGCCGTCCGAGTCGACCATGACCCGGTCGTCCGTCTGGGTGCCGTCGAAGTCCAGGACGACGGCGTCGACGTCCTCGTACGAGGGCAGCACGGCGGGCTCCAGCAGCGGCGCCAGCGCGCGGGCGCGCGCCAGGTCGTGCGGGTCGTCGATCTCCAGGACCCGCGCCGGGTCGGTCGGTACGAGCGCGGTCCGGCCGAAGAAGCGGTGGCCCGCCGCCCGGAAGCCGTCGACGCGCATCGCGTACGCGGCGCCCGTCTCCAGGAACTCCTGGGGGCGGTCCTGGCGGCGCGGGCGGTGGGACTTGTCGTGGTTGACGCCGTACGCGTCGGCCGTGTCCGCCGGGGCGTCCTCCCGGCGCCAGATGAAGCCGTGCGTGGGGGCGACGGTGTGCGCCGAGTCCGCGCCGCCGTCCGTGACGGCGCCCGCGACGCCGTCCACGTCCTCGGCCGTGATGAACGGGCTGGTGCACTGCACGAGCAGGACGACCTCGGCCTCCACCCCGCGCATCGCGCCGTACGCGTCCATGGCGTGCAGCACGGCGGCCTCACTGGTCGCGGTGTCGCCCGCGATGGCGGCGGGGCGCAGGACGACCTCGGCGCCGGCGGACCGGGCGGCGTCCGCGATCGCCGCGTCGTCCGTCGAGACGACGACATCGGTGACGCGCCGGGCCGCCAGGCAGGCGCGGACGGCCCGGACGACGAGCGGGACGCCGCCGACGGGGGCGAGGTTCTTGGCGGGGACGCCCTTGGATCCGCCGCGTGCGGGGATCACCGCGAGGACGGTCATCGGAACTCCTTGGTGGGCGGCTCGGACAGGTGTGCGGGGCGGGGGGACGGCGCTCGGTCGCTGGTCGGCGCGCGGTGCACGAGGCCGGACGACAGCGCTCGGTGCGCGAGGCCGGACGACAGCGCTCGGTGCGCGAGCGGCGCGGTCACAGCTCCCCCATCCGCCGGATCACCGGCGCCACGCGCTGCACGCCGTGCCGGTACGCGCCGCGCGCCGCGCCCCGTACCGCCTCGCGCACGACCCGCCGGATCCCGCTCGGCTCGCTCTCCGCCGGCCGGGTCGTCAGCGGTGTGCCGTCCGCCGCCAGGTGGTAGCGGGCCAGCAGCCCCGGCAGGTAGCCGGGCGCGGTGGTGGCCGTGTAGTACGGGCTGACGGGCGGCGGTTCCGGCCCGTCGAGCAGCTTCGTCACCCGCTCGCGGGCCTGGTCGAACGCGGTGGCGTACGAGCCGTCCGGCGCGACGCCCTGCCGCGCGGCCCAGACCGGGTCCGGGCTCGGCATGCCCCCGCCGTCCAGCTCGTCCCACGAGGCCAGGCAGCCGGAGCCGAGGAAGTGGTGGTTGCCCAGCGGTTCGCGGATCCCGAAGTCGGTGAGGACCGCGGTCGGGATCCCCCGGTGCAGGGACTCCAGCGCGGCCGTCGAGGAGACGGTGACCAGCAGGTCGGTGCGGTCCAGGACCTCGCCCATGTTCCCGTACACCAGACGGAAGTTGGGCGGCGGTCCGCCGGGGACCTTCTCGACCAGCCGCTGGTAGGGGAACTCCTCCACGTGGGTGGTGTGTTCGCCGACCTTGCTGCGCAGCTTCAGCAGCACCTCGCGGTGCGGGTGCAGCCGGGCGTGCTCGACCAGGCGGCGCACCAGGTACGTACGGTCCGCGCGGGTGACCGGCACGGACGGCTGGGCGGCGAAGACGACGGTCTCCCGGCCCGCCTCGGGGGCGTACGGCGCGCCGCCGAGGAACGGCAGCGCGGCCTCGGTCACCGAGGACGCGTCGGCGCCCACCCCCTCGTACACCGCGCGGAAACGCTCCGCGTCGTAACGGGAGTTGGCGAGGACGACGTCCGCGCCGTGCCTCAGCAGCAGCCCGTCGGAGAGCTTCTCGTAGACCACCCCCACATAGCCGGTGACGATGACGGGCCGGTGCTCCAGGCGCAGGGCGGCCGTCCCGTGCAGCATCGCCTGGACGGCGCCGCCGACGAGGGCGAGCACGACCAGGTCGTACGGCCGGTCGCTCTCCGCCTGATCGCTCAGTGTGCGCAGGAACGCCGTACCGGTCACCTCGCGCAGGGTGTCGGCCTCCGCGCCGACCTCCGCGAGCTGTCGTGCGGTGGGGGTGGCTCGTCCGCGCAGCAGGTATCCGCTGAGCTCTACGGGGCGGTCGTCCGGGGCGATCCGGCGCGCGGTGAGCGCGCCCCATTTCCACCGGGTGTCGGAGTCGGCGAGCACGGCGACCCGGACCGCTTGACGGTTGCGTGATGGCACGTCCAGGACGCTAGAAAGCCATTTCGTTTTGCGGCCCAACTCAATGGCAATAAAGGGTTAACAGAATGCCTACGAATGGCGTCACACCTCGGGAAACGGCTCCACGGCGCCCCCGACTTGGCGTCCGGCACCCCTTCCTGGAGGGGCCTTGGAGGGGCCTGGAGGCGCCTGGAGGGGGTTCGGAGAGGGCCGGCGGCACCGCCCTCGCGGGCCGATTCACCGTCCCGCCATTCTTCGTTCACCTGTCATGCGCCCGGACGTCAGGGCGAAGGACGGGCCACCCCATAGCGTCACCCGTGTGGTCAAGCTCTCCGTCGTCGTGCCGTTCTACAACGTGCAGACATACGCCCTAGAAACCCTGAGAAGTCTCCGCGCGAACAGCCGGAAGGACTTCGAGTTCCTGTTGGTCGACGACTGTTCGACCGACGGCACCCCGGAGATCCTGGAACGCGCGGCGCGTGACCTGCCGGGCGCGGTCGTGCTCAGACACGAGAAGAACGGCGGCCTGGCCACCGCGCGCAACACCGGCCTGGACGCGGCACGCGGGGAGTACCTCACCTTCCTCGACGGGGACGACTGGGTGGCGCCCGGCTACTTCGCGGAACTGCTCGCCGCCATCGAGACGCTGGGCTGCGACTTCGTACGCACCGACCACGTCCAGTTCACGGACAACGCGCGCACGGTCCAGCGCGTGCCGGTCGGCCGGCGCGGGCAGGTGCTGCGGCCCCGGGACGCGATACTGCCGGTGGACCGCTCCACGTCCGTCGACTACGCGTACGCCTGGGCCGGCGCCTACCACCGGCGCCTGGTCGACCGGGGACTGCTGCACTTCAAGGACGGACTGCGGACCGCCGAGGACCGCCCCTGGATCTGGCGGCTGCACCGGGAGGCGGAGTCGTTCGCGGCGCTCGGGCTGCACGGCGTCTTCTACCGGCGCGGCGTGGTCTCCTCGCTCACCCAGATCGGTGACGTACGGCAGCTCGACTTCATCCGGGCCTTCGACCAGGTGCTGGCGGAGACCGCGGCCGACCCCGAGGCCGACCGGCTGCTGCCCAAGGCGGTACGGACCTACTGCGCGGTCATGGCTCATCACTTGGAATCCATCGAGAGGATGGAACCGGCAGTGGCACGTAAACTCCGCTCCCTGAGTTCGGCCGCGCTCAGGCGCATGCCGTCGGACATCCTGGCGCAGACGCTCGACGGGCTGGGCACGCGCCGGGCCGGCCAGCTGCGCCGGGTGCGCCGCCGGCCCGCCGCCCGCTCGGCGGAGGTCCAGGTCTGATGACGACGAACGATCCCTTCTCCGCGTCCGCGTCCGCCTCCGCCGTGTCCTCCTTCCCCGCGTCCTCCTCGGCTTCCTCCTCCATCCAGCTGTTCTTCGCGTGCACGCAGTACGCCGCGGCCACCGTGACCGCGGCGCTCCGGGCCGGCCTGTTCGGCTCGCGGGCGGATCACCGGCGGATCCTGGTGGTCAGCGACGTCTCGGCCTCGCCCGAACTGGGCACGCCGCTCGACGCCCGGCCCGGGTGCGAGCGGCTGCTGCCGGACTTCGACGAGGTCCGCTCGTGGAACGACTTCATCCGGCCGTTCCACCCGGCGGGCTGGTCCCCGCGCGAGCAGGACGCCCCGCTGTGGCAGCGGGCCGTGCGCGAGGCGTGGAACCTGGGCGACGGGCCGGTGGAGATCGCCTGCGAGTCCATCCAGGCCAATCCGTCCCAGGCCGTGGCGACGATCTTCAGCGAGAGCCCGATCCACATCTACGCGGACGGCCTGATGAGCTACGGCCCCACGCGGTCCAAGCTGCACCCGCTGATCGGCTCCCGCGTCGAGCGGCTGCTCCACCTGGACCTGGTGCCGGGCCTGGAGCCACTGCTGCTGACCGAGTTCGACGTGGCACCGGAGATCATCCCGACGGACGTCTTCGTCAAGGTGCTCGCGGAACTCGCCGACGCGGCGGACGCGGCGGGTTGGGCGGGTTCGGCGGCCGGTACGGGCGCGGACGGCGAGCGGCCCGCCCTGCTGCTCGGCCAGTACCTCTCCCGGCTCGGCATCCTCACCCCGGCCGAGGAGGAGGAACTGCATGTGGAGATGGTCCGGGGCGCCGTCGCGCGCGGGCACCGGAACGTCGTGTTCAAGCCGCACCCGTCGGCACCCGACCAGTGGTCGCGCCGACTGGAGGAGGAGGCCGAACAGCTCGGCGCCCGGCTGACCGTGCACGCGGAACCGTCCCTCGCCGAGGTGCTCTACCAGCGTCTGAACCCGGCCCTCGTCGTCGCCTGCTTCTCCACGGCCCTGCTCACGGCGTCGGCCTTCTACGACCTGCCGGTGGCCCGGGTCGGTACGGAACTGCTCCTGGAACGGCTCTCGCCGTACCAGAACAGCAACCGCGTGCCGGTGACGATCGTCGACGCGCTGCTCCCGCCGCTGGACCCCGAGGCGGCGACGGCGCACCGGCCGGACGAGCGGATCGCGGAACTGGTGGCGGCGGTGGGCTTCGCGATGCAGCCGCAGATCTACCCGGAGCTGCGGCCCACGGCGGAGAACTACCTGACGCACCACCTGGACCGCCGCACCTGGCGCTACTTCAAGCGCCGCCGCCTCACCGCTCTCGCCCTGCCGGGCGCGGTGCCGGCGCAGTTGGCGTTCATCCCGCGCAACGCGACGGTCCGCAGGGTCGCCCGGCGCGCGCGCTCGCTGAAGAAGGCGACGCTCGGCTGATCTCCCTGGACCTGGACGGTCACCGAGGGCCGGTCGTCCGGCGGGACGGCCGGGGACAGGTAGGCGCGCACGTCGTCCCGGCCCGGGAGCCGGGGCAGCCGTACGGCCCGCCAGCCCCGGGCGTACGCCGGCGGCCGGTCGTCCCCCTCCACCACGACGGCCACCGGCCGCTCGCGCGCGAGGGCGGCGATCCCGGCCGGGGTGATGCTGCCGTCGTGCCCGCCGACCTGCCGTGACGCGCAGCCCGCACGGTGGGCGACCCGGACGGCCTCCTCACCGATCACGACGCACGGCGCGCGCACGCCCAGCCGGTTCAGCTCCGCCGCCGCCCGGCCGAACTCGGCCGCGCTGACCCGGCCGCGCCTGACGGCGGAATCCAGGACGGCGTACTGGACCGCCAGATGCGCGACCAGCGCCAGCGCGAGGGCGGACACGGCCAGGGCTTCCCGGACGGATCTCCGCGGGCCCACTGTCCCCGTGAGCCGCTGTACGTGCCACTGGAGGAGCCGCCGCCCGCGTCGCTGTACGAGGCCCCGCGCGATCCAGGCCAGGCACAGCGCCACGGGCAGCGCGAGCAGCGCGTACATGGGCAGCAGGAAACGCGGCGCGGCGTAGCCGATCAGCAGCAGGTACTGCACACCGAGCGAGAGCCCGACCAGGGCGGGCAACAGGACCACCGGCAACCGCCGCAGGCGGGCCGCGACCAGGATCCCGCCCAGGACGAACAGCGGCAGGGCGAAGAACCACAGGGCGGTGACGGGCCTGCGCCAGGGCACGTCGCAGGGGCGGCACAGCAACCGGCCGTCGAGCGAGCGCACCTGGTCGTCGACCGCGAGGTTCCAGCCGAGGCCCCCCTGGATCTCTCCGGCCCGGCGCAGCCGGGCGACGGGACCGCCGTACTGCGCGTACGCCTCGGCCACCCACTGCGCCCAGCCCAGCGCGGCGCCCACCACGAGGACGAGGAGCAGGGCCGGGCGCCGCCAGCGGCGGACGAACAGCGAGGCGGCGGTGAGCGGCAGGGCGAGCCAGAGCGCGTCGACGGGGCGCATGAGCCCGACGAAGGCCACCCCGGCGCCGAGCCCGAGGAGGGCGGCGGGCAGGCCGGACCGGATGTGCGGGCCGGACCGTCCGTGCGGGCCGGACCACACGGGCGCGGCCTGTGCCGTGTTCGCGAGCTGTACGGCGCGCAGGAAACAGCCGACCGCGAAGAGCGAGCCGAAGGCTACCCACAGGTTCGGCATGGCCTGCGGACCGTAGAGCAGCGTGATCCACAGCCCGGCGAACAGCGCGCTCGCCAGGGCGAGTACGGGCTCGGGACACAGCCGCCGCCATGCCCGGAACGCGAGGAAGAGCCCCAGGCCCGACAGCAGCGCGAGGTAGATCCGCAGGGCGGTGACGGACGGGGTCAGGAGGGTCACCGGCGCGATGAGGTAGGTGATGCCCCTGGCGCGCGGCGCGCTGAAGAAGGCGGGGTCGACGCCCGGGCTGACCTGGGTGACGTACACCGTCTCGTCCCAGCCGAGCCCGGTGCCGGGAACGACGAGGACCAGCTGGAGCAGCGTGTACGCACAGGCGACAGTGCCGAGCGGCCCGGGCAGGCGCCCGGGGCCGACTCCGAACGCGGGCCCCGGCCCGGTCCGGCGGCCGAGGCCACGGCGCGGGCCGGGCCGGGAACGTATGCCCTGCGGACCGGACGACCCCGCGCCCGCCGAGGTCTGTGTCATGTGCACCACGCTGCGTCCGGGGCGGCCGGGGGGCCATCGGGGTACGGCAGTCGGGTGAACGGGCGGGCCGGGGCGGGGCGGGCCCGGAGGCCCTGGAGAACCCAGGGCCCCTGAAGCGTAGGGGCCCGCCGTACACCGTCAGGCGTATGCCGGTCGGACGTTCACGGGTCGGAGGCGGGCCGGGGTCAGAGGTGCACCGGTTGGATCACCAGGTGACCGGGAGCCGCGCGGGCGTGATCGCCATCCGGTTGGGCTGCCAGGGCACCTCCTCCACCGGAACGGCGAGGCGAAGGCCGGGCAGGCGGTCGAGGAGCACGCGGAAAGCGGTGTCGGACTGCCGGCGGACCAGGTGGGCGCCGGGGCAGTGGTGGCGGCCGTAGCCGAAGCGCAGGTGGGAATTGGGAGCGCGGCCGGGGTCGAAGGTGTCGGCGTCGGCGAACGCGGCGGGGTCGAAGTTGGCCGCGTCCAGGGAGAGCAGGATCAGGTCACCGGCTTCGACGGCGACGGAACCGAGCGTGGTGTCCCGGGTGACGAAGCGCGGGATGGCGTTGCCCAGGACGACCCCGCACCGCAGCAGCTCTTCCACGCACTGCGGCATCGTCTCCGGGCGGGCGCGCAGCGACTCGACGGCCTCCGGGTGGCGCAGGAGGTTCAGCGCCGCCACTCCCAGGAAGCTCGCGAAGTCCTCGTAGCCGCTGACGAAGAGAACGGCGACGATGTTGGACAGCTGCCGTTCCGTCAGCCTTTGCCGCTTCGGTCCCCGTCCCGTCAGATCCCGCCCCGTCAGACCCTGTTCCGTCGGTCCCTGCCGTTCGGCGTTGAGGTCGGCGAGACGGTCCACCAGACCGCGTGGCCGGCCGGGCCGGCGGGCGGCCAGGTAGGCCGCCATGTAGGCGCGGAGCTCTTCCCAGTTGTGGGCGAGTTCCTCGTCCGAGTACGTCACCATGGTCAGGTCCACGTCGGCACGCGCGGCGAGCCACTCGCGGTCCTCGAAGGGCAGGCCGAGCGCCCGGCAGAGGCACTGGGCGGCGACCCACTCCGCGAAATGGTGTTGCAGGTCCCCCGGGGCCCCCTGCCGGACCATCGTGTCCAGGCCCTCCCGAGTGACCTCGGCGACCCAGTCGGCGGGCAGTTCGGGCTGGTTGCGGCCGAGGGCCCGGAGCACCTCGTCGCGGAGTCCGGCCCGCTGGAGGTGGTTCATGGCGTCCAGCAGTTCGGGGGCCAGGACGGGCGCGTCCTGCTGGGGGCTGTCGGTCCCGGCCAGTACGGAGCGCGCGAAGGAGCGGTCCCGGAGGACGTCCCGCGCCAGTTCGTAGCCGGTGACCAGCCATGCCTCGCCGCCGGCGTTGGTGCTGACCCGGGCCACGGGACAGCGGGTCCGCAGCTCGGTCAGCTCGGGGGCGAGGCGGTCGCCGTCGGTGCTGAAGGGGTAGTGGGGAAGCGGCGCGTCCCCGGGCGAGGTGTCGTCGGTCGGGTGCGGGTGCGGTGCGGTCACGGCGTGCGGATCTCTTTTTCGGAGGGCTGCCTCGGAGGCTGCTTCGGAGGGCGGCTTCGGAGGGCGGCTTCGGAGGCTGCTGAGGTGCGGCGTTCAGCACGAATGGGTCGGGGGCGGGGGCGGGGGCGACGGTCAGCGGTACGAAGCCGGCCGTACGGAAGGGGTCACCAGCGCACCGGCAGCCGCGCGGGAGCGCGCAGCGGAGTGGACTCGTCCCAGGGAAGGGAGTCCGCCGGTTCCGCCAGCTCCAGCGCGGGCAGCCGCTCCAGCAGGACCTGGATCGCGGTGGCCAGTTGCAGGCGCGTCAGGTGTCCGCCGGTGCAGGCGTGCGGTCCGTGGCCGAACGCGACGTGCCGGTTGGGGGTGCGCGTCAGGTCGAGACGGTCGGGGTCGGTGAACGCCTCGGAGTCGCGGTTGGCGGACGCCGGTACGGGGACGACGGCGTCCCCGGCCCGGATGCGCTGTCCGTGGAGGGTGAGGTCCTCTTGGGCGACGAGGACGTTGATGGCGTTCATGAGCGGGACGTGACGCAGCAGCTCGTCCACCGCGGGGCCGACGCGGCCCGGCGCGTCGCGCAGTCCGCGCGTCTCTTCAGGGTGGGTGAGCAGGGTGAGCAGGGCGTTGCCCGTGTGCTGCATGTTCGTCTTGTAGCCGGCCATGAGCATGGTGACGACAAAACTGATGACGTCGTCCCGGGTCAGCTCGCTCCCCGGCCGTCCGCTCTCCTCCAGGAGCAGCCGTACGTAGTCCCCCTCCCCCTCGCGTCCCTCGTGAGGCCCGTCCTCCCGCTCCTTGCGGGAGATGAGCGCCGCGGCGTATTCCTGCAACGCGTACAAGGCCGCCAGTACCTCCTCCATCGGCAGCGCGGCGGCGCTCAGCAGGGTGAGCGTGTGGGGCAGGTACACGTCGCGGTCCTCGTACGGCAGCCCGACGACCTCGCACAACACGCGCAACGGCAGGGGCTCCACGTACGCGGCGACCAGGTCCGCCGAGCGCCCCTCGGCCCCCGCCACCATCGAGTCGATCAGTTCCTCCGCCATGGCGCGGATACGGGGCACCATGAACCCCAGCCGCCGGCGGCCGAACAGCGGCAGCACGGCGCGGCGCACCCGCTCGTGGTGCCGTCCCGTCATCTCCAGGAACGTCGGCAGGCACGGGGGCGGCGCGTCGGCGCCCTCGCGGGGCGGCCACGCCGACAGCAGGGGCCGGATGAGCCGGGGGTCGGCGAAGGCCGCGCGTACGTCCTCGTAGCGGCTGAGGAGCCAGCCGGTCTCGCCGTTGGGCAACTGGGCCTTGGCAACGGGCTGTTCGCGCCGCAGCCGGGCATAGGCGCACGGGGGCCCGGCGGTGCCCGGCGCCACGGCCGGGACGGGGATGACGGTGTGCAGGTCGCTCATGGAGTGTTCTCGCTTGACGGGTGTAACCGGCGTGACGGGCGTGACGTTTGGGGGCGTGCGGCGGAGGGGCGCGTGACGCTGGCCCGGGGCGCATGAGTGTGCGGGGTTCAGCGGATCGGCGCGCTCCCGCGCCCCGCCCGGAAGTGTCCGGCTCCCCGTGTCCCGCCCCCATGCCCCGACCAACGACCCGTGGCTGCAAAGGAAACGACGCATTGGCTACGCGGGCGGCCCGTCGGAGTGGGCGTCCGGAATGACGGAGGCGGCCTGGTCCAGCACCCGGGCGGTCACCCGGGGATCGTCGAACGTGAGCCTCCCGGCGTGCAGGCGGTCGTGCCCGTACATGATCCTGCCCAGCTCGGTGGTGCGGTCGATCTCCAGCGTCCAGGAGACGCCGGGAAGCTCGAGCGTCCCGGGCTTGGGCACGCTCCGGGCGCTCCACCCCACGCAGATGAGCCAGCAGGCCTCGGCGAACGCGTTGCTCTCGGCGCCGTCGCCGTCTTCTTCGCCGCTGTCGTCGCCGTAGTCCCCGCCGTACAGCTGAGCCGGCTCGTGCCGCGCGGCCACGTCCATCAGCGAGAGCTCCGGCACCCCGGGGGCGGGGATCCGACCGAGGACGGCGGTGGTGCCGTACCGCCCGGTGGCGGTGTACCCGAGCAGGGCGTAACGGTCGGGCCACCCGTACAGGAAGGGAAAGGCGGTCACCCTGCCCCGACCGGTCAGTGTGCGTGCCACGGCCATTCCTTTCGTCGCGACGCGGTCAGCCGGGTCGATCCGCGCTGTTACCGCAACCGTGGACGCAAAAGACGCTCGACGCCCTCGCCCGGCGCCCTCGGTCGTCGCCGGGTCGCACTGAACAACGGAGCCGGGGCACGCGTGGACACTGGTTCAGGATCCCCGCACCCCGACCGCACGTGCCGCACCGGCGTCGATGGCCCGGCCATCTCCGGGTCGATCCGCCGTGGCACCATGGCTGACGATGGGAACGAGAACGCGAAGTTCCGGGCGGGCATACGCTGAGCCAGGGGGCTCTGGGAGAGGTAGCGGGCCGTTTCCGGGTTGTAGTGGCGGTGGCGGTTGTAGACATGGGCACGACGAGCACGGCCCGCCCCGCCGGGGACTGCCAGTGCGGACTCGTCAATCGACTCCGGCGCGTATCGCCGACAGACCGGGGCCGGCATGCCGCATCTCGCGGGGACACACCCCGAAGCGCTGTCGGAAGGCCGTGCTGAGCGCGCTCGAGGAGGCGAATCCCGACGTGTACGCCAGCTCCGTGATCGTCATATGCCGGTACGCGGGCGCCCGCAGCCGGTCCCGTACCAGCCGCAGCCGCTCCTCGCGGATCAGCTCGCGGGGGGTCGTCCCGGCGTGCCGCAGGGCCAGTTGCACCTGGCGCAGCGACCAGCCCAGCGCCCGCGCCATGGTGGCGCCGGTCAGGTCGGGGTCGGCCGCGTGCTCGCGGGCGTACCGGCGGACCGCCGTCTCCACGTCGGCCAGATGGCCCGGTGCGGTGGGGCGGTCGTCGCCCGCGGCGAGCATGCACAGCAACTCGGCCAGCCGGTCCGACACCGCGTCGAACTGGACGCGGGTGAGGATGTCGCGCTCCTCGTGCAGGCCGGCCAGTATGGCGCCCACCACCCGGCCCAGGCCGGAGGTCAGGTCGAGGCCCATGGCCAGCGGCGACGCCCGGTTCAATCGACCGTTCACCTCCTGAGCGGGGATCGACATGATGAACGCCCGTGTGAAGGCGTCTTGCAGGACCTCGAACGGTGTGGCGAACGTGAGCAGACACCCGGCACCCGGCACCAGTCGTAACTCCTGGCATTCCTGTCGCAGCACCAGCTCTCCGGCGACCGGTAACAGTAAGCGGTAGTCCTCGTTCGGGTCGTGCCGCACCTGGTACGCGGTCCTGGTGTAGGTGATCGTGTCCGACCACCACGTGACGAGCTGATAGGTGTCAGTACGCTGACGGACCGTTCCCGCAGAAAAGTCCTCGGTGTGCGGGTAGCCGTAGTTCATCCGGCATTGATACGACGTCACGCGCTCGCTCCAGAAGTCGGCACGCTCACGCGATGGCACGTCCTGGGTTGTCGCCGAATCCACAACGTAGGTTCCCAAGGTCATCGAAGACGCCCCCCTTCACCGCGGCCTTCTCACAGCGTGCCTGTCCGGAGTCGGCTCCCCTGCTCATGGCGTGAGGCCCTCCGGGCGGTGCCGCGAAGTTTAGTGGCCGGCGGCACGGTCTGGGCAGCTTGCGCCATATGTGACGCAATAGGCACCCGCGCGCGGTGACCTCGTCGTTGCGCACTGCGACAACTTCCTTGCGCGCGAGCGCAATTCCGGCGCCCGGTCCCGGCCTACGGTCGGTCCCAGGATCCGCTGTACGCCAGGGCGAGGCGGGTCCCCACCGACCGAGGAAAAACGGCCCCGCGACCATCCCACCCGAGGGAGGAAGCCGTGGGCCGCATCCAGAGACCCGAGCACTTGGCTGAGGATCGAGATGGCGAGCGACAAGCTGATCCAGAATTCGCGTGAGCAGCGTGAGCAGCGTGAGCAGCGTGAGAAGTGTGAGAAGCGCAGGACATCCCGTGGGGCATCCTGTGCCGTCCCGAGCGGTCCGGTGGCCCGTAGAGCCTGGGGACTGACGATGGCCGCAGGGGTCGCGGGCGCGAGCGTGGGAGTCTTCGGAACCGGCCCCGCGGCCGCGAACCCGGTACCGCTCACACTGCGGTACAGGTGCTCGGTTCCGGGGGTCTTCGAGCGGTCGGGCACGGTAAGGATCGACACGAATGTCCCGGAGTCGGCCGCGGTCGGCAAGCCCACCCCGAAATTCGCCATCCGTGCGGTGGTTCCGGTGAACGCGGCTGACGCGGGAGAGCTGCGCAAGGCACATATCAAGTCCATCAAGGGCACCGTGCAAGCGAAGATCCGCGTGACGGCGCCGAAGAGCGTCACCGACCGTACAGTGCCGTTCGACGTGGTCAGCACCAACGTCCCGGCGTCCGGACCGTTCTCGGTCAAGGCGACCGGCACCGCACCGAGGCTCACCTTCAGCCGGCCGGGAAGGGCGGAAGACACCGTCGGTGACCTCGTCCTGCGCGTCACCGCGAGCGGGGCCTTCACGGTCAAGCTCGACGTACCCTGCAAGCTCGAGGCGGGGCAGAACAACGTCTTGGCGTCGTTCGACATCGCCGGGACGGGAACGACGACCGGCCCTGCTCCGTCCGGGACGTCTGCTACGGCCACGTCCGGCACCACCGGGTCGCGGAACCCGAGCGAAGGTGTGAGGTCAGGTGCGACCACGGAAGGCTCGGCGGCCCCCTCCGGCAGCATGGCCACGACCGGCAGCCAGGGCGCCAGGAGTCTGATCCCGCCGGCTGCGGGATCTGTTGTCCTGGGCGCCATTGCCGTGGCCGCCGCCTTCCGCTTCCGCTCACGCCGCAGCAGGTGACCGGGGCGAACCCTGCCACCGCACGTCACACGCGGTGGGGATGGTGGCCGCTGACGGTGGTGGCCGTGGGGGTGGCGGTCACCCTGGCCGTTCGGGCGGGAACCGGGGACGTGGACCCGGGCGGGCTGGTGGTCGGGCTGGCCGGCCTGATGCTCGCGGCAGCGGGCCTCCACCAGGCGAGGCACCCGGCCGGGCAGGTCATCGACACCGCCGCACTCGCCGCCGACCTCGCCGACGTCGTCAGCAAACTCGAGAGGGAAACCCGCAGGAGACTCCTCGGCGAGCACGTCCGCACCATCGACATCGAGTTCACCTTCCAGCCCTCCCCCGCCCACCACGCCGCAGGCGCGGCGCCCCACGGCACGCTGGAGGGAGTCGCCACCTACTACGACGCTCTCCGGCCCGGCCGCCTCGTCATCACCGGCGCACCCGGAGCCGGCAAAACCGTACTCGCCCTCCACCTCATGCTGCTTCTCCTCGACCGGCGAGCGGCGGGCGGCCCCGTTCCCGTACGCCTGTCGTTGTCCACCTTCGACCCCAGCCGGAACGAGCTCGACGACTGGCTCGCCGACCAGCTCACCCGTACCTACCGGTTACGCCCCACCGTGGCAGCCGCCCTTGTCGGCGCCCGGCGCATCCTCCCCGTGCTCGACGGGCTCGACGAGATGGACGCCAGTGAGACTCCCGGGTACGGCTCCCGCGCCGCGGCCGCTCTGGAGGCCATGAACCGCTACGTCCACGGCATCGACAGGGGCCAACTCGTCCTCACCTGCCGCAGCGATTTTTACGCCGCTCTCGAACGCGCGGACGTGTGGGCAGAGGACGCCGCCCGTATCGAGATCGCCTCCATCGGCCCGGCCGCCATCGAGGCGTTCGTCACCGCCCGCGCCCGCAACCCGGCCCGCTGGCAACCCGTCCTGAACACACTCCGCAACGACCCGGCCGGTCCACTGGCCCAGGGCCTGTCCACACCATGGCGGCTGACCATGGCCCTCGTCGTCTACGACGAACGCGACCCCGGCGCCGACGGGGTCCGTGATCCCGCGGATCTCCTGGGGCCCACCCTGCGGACCCCCGAGCAGATCGGAGATCACCTGCTGAACCTGTTCATCCTCGCCGCTGCCCCGGCAGGTGGCACGACGGCGCCCTACACCCAGCGGCAGGTACGCACCTGGCTGACCGTCCTCGCCCGCTACCTGCACGCCAACACCACCGGCCCCCGCGACGTGGCCGGACGGCGTCTGTCGGGCACCGACCTCGTCCTCCATGAACTCTGGCCGCTCACCGGCCCCCGCCGCGCCCGCGCCGTCCACGTCCTGCTGACCGTCGCGCTGTGGGCCACCGCCGACCTGTCCGCCGGCCTGCTCGACGGCTGGGACGTGTACGCGATGAACGTGGCGCTCATGGTGGCGGCCGCCCTTCTCCTGGCGCTCCCTCCCTGGCCCGTGCCGTCTCGGCTGGAACGGGCAACCGCCGCGACCCGTGCCGGGAGACACCAGCTCGTGAACGGGCTGGTGGGTGGGCTCTTCTGGGGAGGGCTCGTCGTCATGGTCGACATCGGGGACGTCGTGGGGCCGGTGACCGGGCTCGTCTACGGGTCGGTGCTCGGCCTCGCCGGTGGAGCGATGGTCGGAGTCGGGCTGGCGGGCGTGCTCTCGGACACGCCGGACGTTCGCAGGTCACACGGGAACGCGTCGCCGCGCCGCATGGTGCGCGACGACCTCGTGACCGGGTTGGCGACCGGCCTCGTGGTCGGGCTCGGGTACGTCCCCTACTACTGGTTCGCCCTGAGCCCCCTGCTCTCGCTCGGGGCAGTGCTGATCTACATGCTTCTGTTCGGTCTCGGCGGCGGGCGTGCGCTCGCTCTCCTCTACAACCGCCTGTTCAGATGTGGTTACCGGGGCGCGTTCGACGCGCTGTTCAGGCCCTGGCGTGCCTTCGGCCCCCTGCTCAGGACCGGCGCCGGCCCGGGCCTCGGCGCCGCGGGTGTCCGCTACATCGCTTTCCTGCTCTGCACCCGCCGCTGGTGGTCCGGCCAACCGCTGCCCTGGCGCCTCGGCCGTTTTCTCGACTGGTGCTGCGACGCGGGTCTGATGCGCACCGCCGGAATCGCCTACCAGTTCCGCCACCGCGAACTCCAGGACTTCCTCATCTGCGGCGACATCCACCACGATCCGCCGGACCACCCCGCGTCCGGTCAGGCAACCCGCCCCTGAGCGTGCGTCACGCGCTGCTGAGTGTCAGCTTCACCGCGAAGCCCAGGAACAGCGCGCCCGCCGCCGTCGTCGCACCCGCCGAGAGGCGCTTGCGGCGGCGGAACGCGGCGGCGAGGCGGGTGCCGCCGAATATCAGGGCGGAGAGGTAGAGCGCGCTGGCGGCGTTGGCGAGTACGCCCAGCAGGACGAAGGAGAGAGCCGGGTGGGCGTAGGCCGGATCGACGAACTGCACGAAGAAGGAAATGAAAAAGAGGATCGCCTTCGGGTTGAACAGGCTTATCACCAGGGCGCGGCGGTACGGGCGCTCCGTGGTCGGCTGACCTTCGCGAGCCCGGTGGGCCTCCGTGCCGGCGGCTTCGGCGGCCGTCCCGGCGGTGATCGCGGCGGTGCTCCCGGCAAGGGGCGCGGCCTCCTTGCGGTCGTGCCGCCCGCGCCACAGCGACCACGCCGCGCGCAGCATCCCGATCGCCAGCCAGGTCAGATAGCCGGCGCCCGCGTACTTCACGATGCCGAACAGCAGCGGGTTGCCCTTGAGCAGGGACGCGACACCCGCGGCCGAACAGACCATCAGGACGGTGTCGCCGCACCAGACGCCGGCGGCGGCCTGGTACCCCGCCCTGACTCCCCCGCGGGCGGCGACCGAGAGCACGTAGAGCGAGTTCGGCCCCGGCAGCAGAACGATCAGCGCCAGACCGACCAGGTAGGTCGGAAGATCAGTGACACCCAACATATGGCGGAGTGTCGCACATGCGACTGACATCCTCTTCCGGGTGTCCGATCGCCGGACGATCACGGGATCGGGGAACTCGGAGCTTCGGGCACCCGACTCGAAGCCCGGGGCTCCGGGGTCGGGCCCGGGGACGCCTCAGAACTGCTCTCTCGGCTCGTACGTCCCCCACACCTCCCTCAGCGCGTCACACACCTCCCCCACCGTCGCCCGCACCGCCAGCGCCGCCTTCATCGGGTACAGCACATTGCCCGTCCCGCGCGCCGCCTCCCTCAGCCCCGCCAGCGCGTCCGCCACCGCCCCGCCGTCGCGCTCCGCGCGCAGCCGGGCCAGGCGGGCCTTCTGGCGGGTCTCAATAGCGAGGTCCAGGCGCAGCGGCTCGTACGGTTCCTCCTCGTCCAGTACGAAGCGGTTGACGCCGACGACCACCCGGTCCCCGCGCTCGGTCTCCCGGGCCACGGCGTACGCGGCGCGCTCGATCTCCGCCTTCTGGAAACCCCGTTCGATCGCACCGACCGCCCCGCCCAGCTCCTCGACCCGCGTCATCAGCACGGTCGCCGCCGCCTCCACCTGGTCCGTCATCGTCTCGACCGCGTACGAGCCGGCGAACGGGTCGACGGTCGCGGTGACGTCCGTCTCGTACGCCAGGATCTGCTGCGTACGGAGGGCGAGGCGGGCCGCCCTGTCGGTCGGGAGGGCGATCGCCTCGTCGAAGGAGTTGGTGTGCAGCGACTGGGTGCCGCCCAGGACGGCCGCCAGCGCCTGCACCGCCACCCGTACGAGATTGGCCTCCGGCTGCTGCGCGGTCAGCTGCACGCCGGCCGTCTGCGTGTGGAAGCGCAGCATCAGCGACCTGGGACGGCGCGCGCCGAACTCGTCCCGCATCACCCTGGCCCAGATCCGCCGCGCGGCACGGAACTTGGCCACCTCTTCGAGCAGCGTCGTCCGTGCCACGAAGAAGAAGGACAGGCGCGGCGCGAACTCGTCCACGTCCATTCCCGCGGCGACCGCCGCCCGTACGTAGGCGATGGCGTCGGCGAGCGTGAACGCGATCTCCTGCACGGGCGAGGCCCCGGCCTCCGCCATGTGGTAGCCGGAGACCGAGATGGTGTTCCACCGGGGGATCTCCGCACGGCAGTAGCGGAAGATGTCCGCGGTCAGCCGGAGCGAGGGTTCCGGAGGGTAGATGTACGTGCCGCGCGCGATGTACTCCTTGAGGACGTCGTTCTGGACGGTTCCGGACAGCCGTTCGGCCGGGATCCCCCGCTCCTCGGCCACCAGTTGGTACAGCAGGAGCAGTACGGCCGCCGGCGCGTTGATCGTCATCGACGTGGAGACCCGGTCGAGCGGAATCCCGTCGAACAGCTCCCGCATGTCGTCGAGCGAGTCGACCGCCACCCCCACCCTGCCGACCTCGCCGCCCGCGAGCGGCGCGTCGCTGTCGTACCCCATCTGGGTCGGCAGGTCGAAGGCGACGGACAGGCCCGTGGTGCCGTGCGCGATCAGCCGCCGGTAGCGGGCGTTGGACTCGGCGGCGGTGCCGAAGCCCGCGTACTGCCGCATCGTCCAGGGCCGGCCGGTGTACATCGTGGGGTGGATTCCGCGGGTGAAGGGGTACGCGCCCGGTTCGCCGAGCCGTTCGACGGGGTCCCAGCCCGCCAGCACGTCCGGCTCGTACACCGATTCGATGGGCAACCCGCTCTCGGTGAGCCGGACACGCCCGGGGCCCCGCACCATGTCTCGTCCGCCTCCTACCGCGCCACCGTCACCCGCCATTACCGTATCGGCACATACGGTTACCCGACGTTACGACGTCAGTCGACGGGAGATGCGGAGTGCGCGGAGTGCGCGGAGTGCGTGTCAGAGGTGCGAGCCCATTCGGACATTTTCCACCATGCTCGAACGACGGGCCCCGCGATGGATTGCCCGAGGGGGGCCACAGGGAAAACACGCCATGGAGCACGGACGGACCGAGCTCCTCCGAGACCCTTCGAGACCTTCGAGAACGTCGAGATCGGAGAGACTGGAGGACGACGATGCGTACGTCATCCAAGGCATTCGGCCGCGGGCGCCGCGCCGGTTTATGGGCCGCCCTCGTCGTGGCCCTGAGCACCGGCTGTACGGTCCAGCCCGGCATGACGGGCCCGGGGGGCCCGGCGACCGACCAGAAGCCCGGTGAGCGCCCCGCCTGGTCGGCGCCCACGTACCGGGCGGCCACCCCCTCGCAGCGACAACGGGCCGTGCCACCGTCGAAGGCGGTCCCCGTGGCCCCGCGTGCCCCACTGCCCCGGACGCTGATGGCGAGCGGGGCGAGCAGCGCGCAGGTGCGGGAACTCCAGGCCAGGCTGCGGCAGATCGGCCACTTCCACCGCGCCCCCACCGGCTACTACGGCTCGGTCACCGCCGCCGCCGTGAGCTCCTTCCAGAACAAACGGGGCCTGCCGCGGACCGGCAGGACGGATGTCGTCACCTGGGCCAGGCTCCTCGCCATGACCGAGGAACCGACCGGTGCCGAACTGCGGCCCCCGACCAGGAAACCGGCCGTCCGGCCCGCCGCGGGGCCGAAGGCCTCGTCCGATCCCCGGTGCATGACGGGCCGGGTGATGTGCATCAGCAAGAGCAGCGGCACGCTGTCGTGGATGGTGGACGGTTCGGTGATGTCCACCATGGACGTCCGGTTCGGCTCCCAGTACACCCCGACCCGTGAAGGCACCTTCTCGGTCTACTGGAAGTCCCGGGACCACGTCTCGACGCTGTACGACACGGCCATGCCGTACGCGATGTTCTTCAGCGGCGGCCAGGCCGTGCACTACTCGGCGGACTTCGCGGCCCGCGGCTACACGGGAGCCTCGCACGGCTGTGTGAACGTCCGGGACAAACAGAAGATCGCCGCGCTCTTCTCGCAGGTCAGCAACGGCGACAAGGTCGTCATCTACTAGTGCCGCGACCGGCAAGGTTTGCCCGTCAAGGAGCGGCGTCCGGTGCGTGTGATCGCAAGGCGGTCAGAAGTCCATGTAGCGGAGCTACCTGGGCTTTTGGCCAACGCGGCGAGCGCGCGTGCCGGGCGTCGCGACGGGGCAAACGTTGCCGGGAGGGGCACTAGCGGGCGAAAGAGGGGGCAGCCAGAAGGAGAAGAAGGACGAGGGGAAGAAGGAAGAGAGGGCGCGGGCGGGACCGGGGGAACGTGTCCCGCCCGCGCCAATGCGCCGAGCCGTAGGTACGGGGGGAACCCCCGGCTCTGTGCGCTGCCGATGACCAGTCGGCACTCAGTACTGCGCCGTGGCCGGAAAAAATGTCACACCTCGCCGGTCGGCAGGAGAAAACAGCAGGTCAGCGCCGTTCAGGTGCGGCTACGAGGATGACGTCACGGACGGGGCCGGGACCGGGGCCAGGGCCGGGGAGCCGTGCCGGTCGGCGTCGTCGCGCGCACTGTCGTCGCTCGCGCCGTCGTCACCGCCGGGGTGACTCTTGGCCTTGTCCTTGCCGCTGCCTGTGTCCTTGCCGCTGTCCGTGCCGTCGTTCTCGGGCCCGTCCCCCTGGCCGTTGTCGGTACCGGGCGACGTGGGGGAGGTCGTGGGCCCCGGCCCGCCGGACTCGTCCGGCCGCGGTTCGTACGGCAGGGACGGCGTGCCGGGGGCGGCCGGGCCGGGCGTGCCGCTCGGGTCGTTCAGCCGGCCGCCCTCGCCCCGCAAGGTGTGGCCGTCGGCGCCGTCCAGCAGCTTGTCGCAGAACCGCGCCGCACCGGCCGGGCCGTCGGCCGCCGACTCCAGTGCGCGCTCGCGCTCCGCGTCGATGGCACCGCTGACGTAGGCGCGGCAGGCCCGGACCGTCTCGCTGTACCACTGTCCGCTCGTGGGGTCGGACGGCGAACCGCTCCAGTCGCTGTGCGCTCCGGCCGGCCCTATCGCCTCGTTCCCGTGCGCACCGTCCCGGGCGTCACGCCCGTCGTCGCCGTTCCCGTCCGGGGAAGCGGGGGAAGCGGACGAGGCGCCCGGCGAGGGGCCGGCGGACCGGCCGGGGGTGCCGTCCGGCGGTGCCGGCGATTCCGCCCCGAGCCCGGAGGACTCGGACACGTACGGTCTCGGGGAGGCCTTCGTCGACACCGAGTTCCCGGGCAGCGGCGACTGTTCGCCGCTGACCAGGGAGGGCAGCGCACCCGCGCCCGCCATCACCGCCATACCGCCCAGCGCGCAGCCGGCCACCGCCGCCGCGAGCCCCCTGCGCACCGGCCGGTCGGACGGCGCCGGCCGAACGGACGCGTCCCGGCCGGTCCGTGCGCGCCGTCCGGTCCCGGGCGCGAGGACGAGCCGGAGCGTGCCGAGCGGCTTTCCGCCGCCCCCGCCGCTCCCGGCGGCCGTCGCCCTGTCCGCGTACCCGTCCGCGTACCCGTCCGCGTCCCCGGCCTCGGCGCGTCCCGCGCGAACCGCGTGGCCCGCGTGCCCCTCGTGCACCGCGGCCTCCGTACCGCGGACGCCCTCGGTGTCGGCGGCCTGCCCGACCGTGCCCACGGCACCGACCGCGCCGATCGCACCGGCCGCACCCGCGGGCAGCCCCGGCGTCGTGCGCGCCCAGTGCTTCCTGTCCGCGCGCGCCGTCGTCTCGTCGTACGCCCTCGCCTCGTACGCCCTCGCCCCGGGCACCCGCGCCTCGGACGCCGCCGCGTACGTGCCATCGCCGTACGCTCGGCCGGCCGTCCTCCGTGCCCGCCGGAACGCCGCGACGGCCGCCGCCTCGCCCGGTAGTTCCCGGTTGTTCGCGTATGTGATGTCCGCGTCGGCGGCGAGTTCCCGCAGGGCGGCGTCGAGCCGTACCGTACGGCCACGCGTCCGGTCGTCCCCGGCCGGCGCCACGGGCTCGCCGCGCAGGAGGCGATCCGCCGCGTCCTTGTCGAGCCACGCGTCATGCTCCTCGGCCATCACATGTCCTTCTGCGCCCGCGCGCGCGAATGCGTCACACCCGCCGGCACCGGCACCGTCGCACTCGGCAGGGCGCCTCGCGGTGCCGGTACGGCATCGAGACCCGCGCCTCCGGCCGGTGCGTAATCGACCGGCGCGCGCCCGGCGGCGCGGGGCACGGACCGCCGGCGGGCCCCGGCCCGTTCACGAACGCCATCCGGGCCCTCCGGCCCCTCCGGGGCCGCCGGACCGCGGCCTTCCGGCCGCCGTCCCTCGTCCCCGTCGCCCGTACCGTCCCCCTCGCTCGTACCGTCCTCGCCGCCGAGGCCACCAGGACCGCCCGGGCCGTCCGTTTCCTCCGCGCTCTCCGTGTTCTCCGCGTCGAGCAGCTCCGCCAGCCGCTTCAGCCCCCGGTGCGCGGCCGTCCGTACCGCGCCCGGCCGCTTGCCCAGCGTCCTGGCCGCGCTCTTCGCGTCCAGCCCGACCACCACCCGCAGTACGACCGCCTCGGCCTGGTCCCGGGGCAGCCGGGCGATCAGCCGCATCGTCCGGCCGGTGGCGAGCGCTTCGATGGCCTCGTCCGCGGTGTCGGACGGCGCGGGCTTCCCGGTCAGCTCCGTCTCGTCCGCGCCCACGGCGGGGCGCCTGCCGCGCATCCTCATGTGGTCGAGCGCCCGGTTACGGGCTATCCGCGCGGCCCAGCCCCGGAAGCGGTCCGCGTCCCCGCTGAACCGGTCGAGGTCCCGGGCGATCTGCAGCCAGGTCTCGGACGCCACGTCCTCGGCGTCCGGCTCGCCGACGAGCGTCCGTAGATAGCCGAGCAGCCGCGGGTGCACGGCGCGGTACACAGTACGGAAGGCGTCCTCGTCCCCGTCCTGTGCCGCGAGCACCGCGGCGGTCAGCTCCGCGTCGTCCCCCAGCACTCCCACAACCCGTTCTGACATCGCGGCCGGTCCACACCACGCCACCCCACACGCATGTGCACGCTACGGCCTTCGCGCCCCCTCGTCCACAACTTGTACAACATGCAACGACTTACCGACGATATGCGGTGTGACAGAAAACGCAGCCGCGACGCTGTGAGAAGTACGGAGCCGTCACGCGGCTCCGCGGACGGCGACCGGGGCCTCTCCTGTGGGGGGTGGCGGCCCCGGTCGCCCTCCCCGCCCACTCGCGCACATCAGTCCGTCGCCGGGCGGGGCGGGACGCCGCGGCGGGCCTGCGCGTGGCGGGGGTCCTGTTCGCCCGTCCCGTGCCGTCGCGGCTGCGCGGTGTCCTTGCCGGAGACGGCGGGGTGCGGGGCGGACCGGGCGTACCAGCTGGCGAGGATGCGCAGTTTTTCGAGGTCGCCGTCGGTCTTGCCGGCGTAGACGAAGAGGATCTGGTCGGGGTCGCCCGGCAGGGAGAGGGCTTCGTAGGTGATGTCGAGGCGGCCGACGACGGGGTGGTTGAACCGTTTGGTGCCCCAGGTGCGTTCGACGACGGTCCGCTCGGCCCACCAGGTGCGGAACTCGGGCGACATCGAGCGCAGCTCGGCCACGAATTCGGCGATCTGCGGGTCGTCGGGGTTGCGGCCGGCCTCGGCGCGCAGCACGCCGACGACCTCGGAGGTGACCTGCGCCCAGTCGAGGTACAGGGAGCGGGCGGCGGGGTCGAGGAGCATCCAGCGCAGCAGGTTGCGCTCGTCGGCCGGGCGGTGGTTGAACGGGGTGAACAGCGCGTCGAGGAGGTCGTTGGAGGCCAGGATCTCGTTGCGGCGGCCCAGGACGAAGGCGGGCTGGTCGTGCAGCCCGTTCAGCATGCGCAGCAGATCGGGCCGCACCTGCTGGGGCGGCGCCTGTTCCTTTCCGCGGCGGGGCTGGGGGCGCAGCAGGTCGCGCAGGTACTGGGTCTCGGCCTGGGTGAGCCGCAGCGCCTCGGCGATGGAGAGGATGACGCCCTCGGAGGCACTGGTGAGCCGTCCCTGCTCCAGGCGGGTGTAGTAGTCCACGCTGACCCCTGCCAGCTGCGCGACCTCTTCGCGGCGCAGGCCGGGTACCCGCCGGCCCGGGTAGTTCGCCAGGCCGACCTGGGAGGGGCGGACCGCGTCACGCCGGGTGCGCAGGAACTTCTTGATCTCCTCGGCATTGTTCGCCATGGAGACCAGTGTTGCCCGGCCCGCAGCGGGGATCCACCGGCGTGGGGGGGAAGGTCTTTCCCCGGCAGCAATGCCCCCCGTTCACCGCTTGGCCTGCTGCTTTGCGGCGTGCGTGAATGGTGGGGCGGCCATCGCAGCTACCTGGAAAGGGTCTGCGGCCCGCCTGCCGTGTGTGTCGCACCGGCTGGGGCGGGCGCCGCTTCATCCCGTACACAGCACCCCCTGTCCGCGTCACCCGTTGTGACCGTCGTGGGAGGGGTGCGCCCGTTCCGAGGGAGATCCGCATCGTGACTGCTTCGCAGAAGGTCTGGTTCATCACCGGCTGCTCGACCGGCTTCGGCCGCGCCCTGGCCCAGGAGGTGCTTGCCGCCGGCCACCAGGCGGTCGTCACCGCCCGCGACGTCGCTCAGGTCAAGGACCTTGTCGAGGGCACCGATCAGGCGCTCGCCCTGCCCCTCGACGTCACCGACGCCGCGCAGGTCACGGAGGCCGCCGAGAAGCACTTCGGCGGCATCGATGTACTGGTCAACAACGCCGGCATCGGCTACTTCGCCGCCGTGGAGGAGAGCACCGACGAGGAGATCCGCCGGATCTTCGACATCAACGTCTTCGGTCTGTCCGACGTCATCCGTGCCGTCCTGCCGGGCATGCGCGCGCGCCGCTCGGGAACGATCGTGAACTTCTCCTCCATCGGAGGGCTGCGCGCCTTCCCGGCCGTCGGCTACTACGCCGCCACCAAGTTCGCCGTCGAGGGCCTGACCGACGCCCTGCGCCAGGAGGTCGCCCCGCTGGGCATCACCACGCTGCTCGTCGAGCCCGGCCCCTTCCGCACCGACTGGGCCGGCCGGTCCGCCAATGAGACGCTGCCCGAGCGGGAGATCGCCGACTACGCCGACACGGTCGGCGCGCAGCGTGCCGCGTTCCGCGCGGACACCGGCAAGGAGCCCGGCGACCCCCACGCCGCCGCCCGGGCGATCATCACCGCCCTCGCCGACGACACCCACCCGCAGCGCCTGCTGCTGGGTGCCCCGGCGTACAGCATGGCGATCGAGCAGCTGGAGTCGATGCTCGCCGAGATCCGCGCGAACGAGGCGCTGACCCTGTCGGCCGACTTCGATGCTCCGGCCGCCTGACCTCGCGCCAGGATCCGCCGGCCGGTGACGACGCCGTGCTCCGGCCTGTCACCGGCCGGCGGCGCCCGGGCAGCCGCGCCGCCTGCCCCGTACCCCGCGCGGAAGCGGAACCGATGAGATCCGCGTCGGGGGTGCCGGCGGCGTCCACAGCGCCACCAAGTTCCGCGTCCGCCGCGGTCGGCCACCGGCGGCACCGTACCTCCACCCCCACACGGAACGGAGTACCTCTCATGATCAGCACCGCCTCCCACCGCCCGCTCGCCCTGGTGACCGGGGCCTCCGCGGGCATCGGCTACGAACTCGCGAAGCTGTTCGCCATCAACGGCTTCGACCTGATCGCCACCGGCCGCGGTGAGCACACCGACCAGGCGGCGGCCGACCTCGCGCGGCACGGTGTCGACGTCACTCCCGTGCGCGCGGATCTCTCCCTGAGCGAGGGCGTCGAGACGGTGTGGCGGGCGGTGGAGGAGACCGGTCGGCCGCTCGACTCCGCGGTCCTCAACGCCGGCCGCAGCATCGGCGGTGCCTTCCTCGACACCGACCTCGACGACGAGCTCTCGCTGATTCAGCTGAACGTGGCCTCCGTCGTCCACCTGGCCAAGCACGTCGCCCGGCACATGGCCGGCAACGGCCGGGGCCGCGTCCTGATCACGTCCTCGCTGTCGGCGACCCTGCCCACCCCCTACGAGACCGTGTACGGGCCTTCCCGCGCCTTTACCCGCATGTTCGCTCTCGGGCTGCGCGAGGAACTGAAGGAGCACGGTGTCACCGTCACCTGCCTCATGCCCGGCGCCACCGACAGCGACTTCCACGCCAGAGCCGGCATGAACAACACCGCCTTCGGTCCCGGCATGAAGAAGAACAGCCGCAAGGACGTCGCCCGCCAGGGCTTCCTCGCCCTGATGGACGGACGCGCCCAGGTCGTCGGAGGCGATGCCGCCACCAAGCGCACCGCCCTCGAGCACCGCTTCCTGCCCGAGACCTACAAGGCCGCCCGCCACGCCACCAAGGCCAAACCCCGCTCCCACTGAGCACACGCCCACCACCCCGCGGCCCGGGACCGTCTCGACTCCCAAGGCCGGCGCGAGGGGTGTCAGCCGCCGTAGAGGGCGGGCAGATCGACCAGGAGGAGGTCGTCCCGGCGGTCGGCCAAGTCGACCAGGTCGGGGTAGAAGCCGTGCAGGGAGTACAGGGCCAGAATCGTGGCAGCGGTGTCGTACCCCTGGTCCGCGAGCAGGGCACGGATACGTTCCAGACGCTCCAGGTCACCGGTCCCCCGGCGGGCGGCGGTCGCCTTGGCCTCGCCCAGCAGCGCGATCTTCACCCGGGGGGCCTGGGGGCGCTCACCGGCGGCCAGGGCGATCACGTCGACCTCGTGCTTCGTCCGGGCGGCCTGGTCGGCCACCTCGGTGGTACCGACCGGGCCGGGCAATCCCCCCGGCAACAGAGTGTGGGCGTAGCGGCGGGTGAATTCGCGGGCCAGGTCCTCGAAGTGCGGCCCGAGAACCTTGGAGTTGAAGGTCGGAGCGGCCTGCTGCCACACCTGCTCGGCGAACCCCTGCTCCACGGCGGCGGCCTGCGGGAGGGTGATGAGCTGGTTGAAGCGGATGACGGGGTCGGCGAGCGTGATGACGGGATGCCGGGAGCGGAGGATGTCCTGTTCCCGCCGGATGTAGCCGGTGGATTCCAGCACTCCGAGCGGGTGGGCGACGGCGTTGCGTGGGCGCTCCAGGGCGGCACCGACCTTGCTGGGGGTGGTGGCGCCTCGCGCGATCGCGGTGAGGATGTCGTAGTACAGCGTGTGCTGCGTGATCCTCGGGTCTTCGCGCAGCAGGTACTCGGTCTCGGTACGCGAGTACACCGCCCGACCCGGGTCGAGCAGCGTCCGGGTCAGCCATGCCTCGAAGCCGTCGTCCGGATGCGGACGACCCGCCACCGGCCGATAGCCAGGCGCTCCGCCCAGGACCGCGTGCACCTTCAGCGCGGTCAGCGGGTCGGCGATCTTCCAGAAGTCCCGGCTGTTCCGGTAGTCGAAGGCACCCAGTCGTAGATCGACCACGGCACGTCCCCGTAGCGGCTTCGTCCCCGAGAGCAGTTCGTGCATGACGCTCATCGCCGAGCCGCACAGAATCAGCCGCGGTCCCGGTCCGGCGCCGGACCGGGAGCCGCGCTGGCGCTCGTCGTAGAGCTGTTGCAGCAGACCCGGAATCTCGGGCGAGTGCTGGAGCAGGTACGGCAACTCGTCGATCACCAGGAGCGGGTGGGACGAACGGGCGGTCACGTCAAGGGCGTTGGACAGGACGTCACGCCAGTCCGTCAGGCGCAGACTGCCCGGCCGCAGGCCGGCGTGGGCAGCGACCGCGTCACTGAACCGCTGGATCGCGGGCAGCCGCCCCTCCTCCCGGACCGCCGTGACGTAGAGGCCGCCGACCTGCTCGGACAGGGCCTGCAAAAGGTACGACTTCCCGTGCCGCCGCCGCCCCGACACGATGCCGAGCCGCATCGCCGGATCCCGATCGGTCAGGAACTCCGCGAGCAGATCCCACTCCCGGTCCCGGTCGACCACGTCGCCGGGTTTAGCCGGCAGGCTTCTCTTCACTCGGCGCTCCCACCACCTCGACTGCGACGAAACCCGTCTAAGTGTACTTCGACGGAACTCGCCGCTACTGAGTTCACCCGGTGGCTGTTTCTTCGCGCCCCGCCGACCGGAATACCCGGCCGCCCGGCCGTCGTGCCGCCCCGGGCCGCGCCGCCCCGGCACCGGCCCCAGGTGGTCTCCGCCGTACCTCGCGTCAGCTCCGCGCCCGTGCCCGGCGGGAGACCACAGCCCGCAGCACGCGCTGCCCCTCGGTGGACACGTCCATGGCGCGGCGCACCCCGGGGGCTCCCGCCGTCTCGGCCAGGATCTCCAGGACCTTGACCTGGCGGCGCAGTTCGCCGGCGACCAGCGGGCCGATCCCGTCCGTACCCGCCGCTCCGTCCTCCGCGTCCGCCACGACGACGGTGTCCTCCCGGCAGCGCGCCAGCCGCTCCGCCGCGCCCGCGCTCCCGCCGTCACCGACCGCGTCCAGCCGCTGGTGGAGCTCCAGGGACATGACGGAGCAGGTGTCGGCCCAGGTGCGCAGCGGCTCCGCCGCCCAGTCCGACGGCGCCGATCCGAGCATCGTCCGTACGAGGACGGCCATGAGGCCCACGTCCGCGGAACCCGGATCCGCCGTGGCCGCCGCGCCCGCGTCCGCCGTCCCCGCACCGCCGTCCACCGGGTCGCCCACGCCCAGCTCGTCCAGTGCCTCCCTGGACTCCACCAGCCGCGCCCGCCAGTCCTGCTCCCCGTCCACCACGCCCGTCCACAACGGCCGCAGGACATCGGTCTCCTCGGCGGAGAGCAACGGCAGACAGCGATCGAGGCAGGCCAGACCGCTCGCGGCCAGACCACGCTCATCCGCTTGTGCGATCAGCTTCACCAGACTCATGGACGACGTCTCCCGTCACTGTCACGAACGCGGCAGCGGTCAGCACGGACGTGCCGACGGCCCTCCGGACGGAGTGGCCTCGGCACCGAGCACCCGCTGAGCACGCACTGCCCCCTACTGCGCCGCACGGACGGAATTCGTCACTCCGAAAAGCGCCCGCTGATCCCGGAAAGGCGCTGTACACCCGGAATTCGCCCGCAGCACACCGCCCGCCCGGCTCCGCCGCGGGCCCGTGGTCCGGGCAGGGCCGGCGGGGTCCGGGCAGACGGGCGGCCCCGGCCCCGCCCGCCCGGGCCAGGACCCCGCCCCGCGTTCAGCCGGCCACCTTCACCGCCAGCGCCTTGAACGACGTCCAGCTCTGCGTCGGCTTCCGCGCGTCCCACAGCTTCTGGGACGTCGCGGCCAGCGGCAGCCGGATGCCCGCGGCCACCTGGTCCTGCGTCTGCGCGTTCGGGAAGTCGCCCCAGATCGCGAAGACCCCGCCGGCGATCTGCTTCGAGTACTTCGCGGGCACGGGGCTCGTCCCGCGCAGCACCAGCGGCGTCCACTGCTCGTAGATCCGCTGCCCGGTGGGGTAGGTGAAGTTGTTCGGCTGGCCGAGCACGTAGTAGAGGTACTCGTCGTTGTAGTTCACGACGGTGCGCCCCTGGCTCAGATACGCCACCGGCTCCCGGGCCCCGATCTCCTTGCCGGTCCAGTACGCCACCTGGAGGTTCGGGTCGGCCTTCACGATGCCGTCCTTGTAGATGCCATCGTTCCAGACGCGCAGTTCCCGGCCGTACGGGCGCATCGTCGCGGCCCGGTCGTTCGTCCAGCCGGTCGTCAGGTCCGCGACCGTGGCGCCGGATCCGTACCTCTTGACCGCCGCCCGCGCGAGGTTCGGGTACGTCGCCTCGGGGTTCGAGGCCATCAGCGCCTGGTACTCGTCCGCGCCGAGGTGCCAGTACGGCCCAGGGAACAGCCCCGCGTACTCGCGCAGCAGGTCGTCGATCAGCTGGGCGGACGCCGGCTGGGAGATGTCGATGGCGCCCTTCGCGATCGCGCCGTTCGCCTTCCGCAGCTTGAGCGAGGGGTTCGGGGCGAGGACGGCACCGAGGTGGCCCGGGTTGTCGATCTCCGGGACGACGTTGATGTGCAGTCGCTTCGCCAGTGCCAGGATCTCCCGGACCTGCGCCTTGGTGAGGTGCTGGGCGGAGACGATCTCGGGGTGGCTGGTGGACTCGATGCGGAAGCCCTGGTCGTCGGAGAAGTGCAGGCCCAGCTGGTTGAGCTTGAGGTCGGCCATCTCGCGCAGCCGGTCCTCCAGCCAGCCCTGGGTGTAGAACTTGCGTGCGATGTCGACCATCAGTCCGCGCTGGGCGCGCGCGGGGGCGTCCTTGACGACGCCCTCGGGCATCACCCCGTCCGCCCGTATCGCCTGCTTGAGCGTGCGGGTGCCGTAGAAGACGCCCGCCTCGTCGGCCCCGGTGATCCGCACCTGGCCGCCGCTGACGTCCATGGTGTACGACTCGGCGCCGCCGCCCCCGCTCGCCAGGGCGAGCTCCACGTCGCCGGCGCCCGCCGCGGCCGTGCCGCGATAGGGGATCTTCAGCTCCTGGGCGATCAGTCTGCCCTCGTCGGCGAGGCCCCGGCCCGCGTCGCCGCCGGCTATGACGACCCCGGTGCTGTTCCCCGCCGGCCGCCAGCCGGGGCCGCGGGCCGCCTCGTGGGTCTGTACGGCGGGCACCGTGCGCGGCGCGGTCGAGAGCGCGTACGAACGGGTCGGCGAGGGTGACGCGACCGACGTCTTCGCCGCGGACGGGGAGCGGTTGTCCTGGGACGGGTCGCCGCCCCCGGAACCGCAGGCGGTGAGGGCCAGGGCGGCAGTCACCGCGAGGACCGCCTCGGCGGCCCTGGTACTGCCCCGGGATGTACGTATCACTTGAGCAACCTCCTCCGTGCGGCGGAGCGCGGCCGTACGCGGGGCACGACGGAACCGGGCAGGCCCCGAGGTCCCCGCGGGCCCCGGACCCCGGCAGACCCCGGACCCCGGCAGGACCCGGACGCCCGCAGGACCCGGACGCCCGCAGGGCCCGTGAGCCGCGTGTCCCGCCCACTGTTGTCCGTGGACCGCCGCCGCTTCCGGCGACCGCTGCCACTTCCGGCGGCAGCCGCCACGCGTACTTAGGGTGAAGGTCGCACGCCCGCGTCCACCACGCGTGGCGAAACCCCACCGTTCGGGTGAAATTCGCGCATCCGTCGGACCCGCCTTCCGGGCCCGTCGATAGCGTTACGGCGCATCCACCGCTTCCCTCTCACCCGCATCCGCCGTCCCCGCGCATCTACCGCCGATCTTTCACCGCGCCTGTTGTCGATCTTTGACTCTCGCACACACAACCTCCACGCCCCACAGGCCGTCTCCACTCGAGTCAGCCCACCGCCGTCCCGTCGTGTTCGAGGAGC
Source organism: Streptomyces hebeiensis (assembly GCF_052983195.1). Lineage (NCBI taxonomy): Bacteria > Bacillati > Actinomycetota > Actinomycetes > Kitasatosporales > Streptomycetaceae > Streptomyces > Streptomyces hebeiensis. The sequence goes on along the minus strand of NZ_CM129812.1, from coordinate 4,896,794 downwards.
CCACGGTGTCCCGCGCACCCCATGCCGGCCGTCCGCACAGCCGTCCGAGCGACCCCGCGTCGAGCGGACGTTCGAACGACCCCTGCGATCCGCGCGCCTGCGACCCACACGCCGGTGCCCCGCACCCGCACGGCCCGCACGCCTGCGGCCTGGACCTCTTCAACACGGCCCCGCACGCCGCCGTCGAAGCCGCGCTGCTCACCTGCTGCGGCAGCCGCCGCTGGGCCCGGCGGGTCGCCGACCACCGCCCGTACCCCGGCCTGGACGCCCTGCTCGCCGCCGCCGACGAGGCCAGCTACGACCTCTCGCCCGCCGAGATCTCCGACGCCCTCGCCGGAGAGCCGTCCCCGGTCGCGCCGGCCGGCGCCCCGCCCGCCGCACGCACGGCCCTGACCGCCGCGCACGCCGCGTACGAGAGCAGCTTCGGCCACGCCTTCGTGATCAGCCTCGACGGCCGCCGCCCCGAGGAGTACCTGGACCACGTCCTCGCGGGCATCCGCGCCCGGCTCTCCCACGACCCCGACCACGAACGGGCCGTCGCCGCCGACGAACTCCGCCGGGTCGCCCGCGCCCGCATCGTGCACCTGCTCTCGCACCCCCAGGGGCACAGAGCGGCCAAGAAGCCAACCAAAACGAGGAAACCAGCCAGAAATCCGGCTAAAAACGCCTGAAACAAACCAGCCACGGCGGAGCTGGGCATTCCACCCGCCCGAGTAGCCCGTCCGTGGCCGTATGACTGCCTGTTCGATCACACCGGAGGCCCCCCGGCGCGAGGAGCCGCCACGTCGTCGCTACGATGTCCAGGGCCGGTGGACCGTACCCGGCCGGGCGCGACCGACACCACTGTGCTTTGTTGAGTAGAAGATGGCGGCCGGCTCCCCTAGATCCCGCTCCCGGAGGGTATTTCCGTGCCGGCTGGAACGCTGTACCGCGGCCGGGAAGGAATGTGGTCCTGGGTGGCTCACCGAGTCACCGGCGTCCTCATTTTCTTCTTCCTGTTCGTCCACGTGCTGGACACCGCTCTCGTCCGTGTCTCTCCCGAGGCCTATGACGACGTCGTGGCCACCTACAAGACACCGGTCGTCGCGCTGCTGGAGTACGGCCTCGTGGCCGCCATCCTCTTCCACGCGCTCAACGGCCTCCGCGTCATCGCGGTGGACTTCTGGTCCAAGGGCCCCCGCTACCAGAAGCAGATGCTCTGGGGCGCCGTGGGCGTCTGGATCGTCCTCATGGTGGGCGCCCTCTACCCCGTGCTCGGCCATGCCGTACGCGACGTATTCGGGAGCTGAGTCCGCATGTCTGCCAACAACACCGTCGCCGACAACTCCGCAGGGACCGCCGGGTCCGGCGGGTCCGCGGTCGGCACCGTCGAGGGCGTGAGCCCGTACGACGTGGACAACCCGGCGCCCGTCATCGAGCCGCCCCGCAAGCGGACCGCCAAGACGCCCAAGTCCACCCGCGGCAACTTCGAGATGGCCGCGTGGCTGTTCATGCGGCTCTCCGGCGTCGTCCTGGTCGTCCTCGTCATCGGCCACCTGCTCATCCAGCTGGTGCTGGACGGCGGCGTGTCCAAGATCGGCTTCGCCTTCGTGGCCGGCCGCTGGGCCTCCCCGTTCTGGCAGGTCTGGGACCTGCTGATGCTGTGGCTGGCGATGCTGCACGGGGCCAACGGCCTCCGCACGATCATCAATGACTACGCGGAGCGCCCGAACACGCGCCTGTGGCTCAAGGGCCTGCTGTACACCGCCACGGTGTTCACCATCCTTCTCGGCTCGCTGGTGATCTTCACCTTCGACCCGAACATCCGCTAAAGCCGGGGCTGACGAGACTGATGAAGATCCACAAGTACGACACCGTCATCGTCGGCGCCGGCGGCGCCGGCATGCGCGCGGCCATCGAGGCGACCAAGCGCAGCCGTACCGCCGTGCTGACGAAGCTCTACCCCACCCGGTCCCACACGGGCGCCGCGCAGGGCGGCATGGCCGCCGCGCTCGCGAACGTGGAGGAGGACAACTGGGAGTGGCACACCTTCGACACGGTCAAGGGCGGTGACTACCTGGTCGACCAGGACGCCGCCGAGATCCTGGCGAAGGAGGCCATCGACGCGGTCCTCGACCTGGAGAAGATGGGCCTGCCGTTCAACCGGACCCCGAACGGCACCATCGACCAGCGCCGCTTCGGCGGCCACTCCCGCAACCACGGCGAGGCGCCGGTCCGCCGGTCCTGCTACGCCGCGGACCGCACGGGCCACATGATCCTCCAGACGCTGTACCAGAACTGCGTCAAGGAGGGCGTGGAGTTCTTCAACGAGTTCTACGTCCTGGACCAGCTGATCACCGAGGTCGACGGCGTCAAGAAGTCGGCCGGCGTGGTCGCCTACGAGCTGGCCACCGGCGAGATCCACATCTTCCAGGCGAAGGCCGTGATCTACGCGTCCGGCGGCACCGGCAAGTTCTTCAAGGTGACCTCCAACGCCCACACCCTGACCGGTGACGGCCAGGCCGCCTGCTACCGGCGCGGCCTGCCGCTGGAGGACATGGAGTTCTTCCAGTTCCACCCGACGGGCATCTGGCGCATGGGCATCCTGCTCACGGAGGGCGCCCGCGGCGAGGGCGGCATCCTGCGCAACAAGGACGGCGAGCGCTTCATGGAGAAGTACGCGCCCGTCATGAAGGACCTCGCCTCGCGCGACGTCGTCTCCCGCTCCATCTACACGGAGATCCGCGAAGGCCGCGGCTGCGGCCCCGAGGGCGACCACGTCTACCTGGACCTCACCCACCTGCCGCCGGAGCAGCTGGACGCCAAGCTGCCCGACATCACCGAGTTCGCGCGGACCTATCTGGGCATCGAGCCGTACACGGACCCGATCCCGATCCAGCCGACCGCGCACTACGCGATGGGCGGCATCCCGACCAACGTGGAGGGCGAGGTCCTCGCCGACAACACGACGGTCGTCCCGGGCCTGTACGCGGCGGGCGAGGTCGCCTGCGTCTCCGTGCACGGCGCCAACCGGCTGGGCACCAACTCGCTGCTCGACATCAACGTCTTCGGCCGCCGCTCCGGCATCGCCGCCGCCGAGTACGCCGCGAAGAACGACTTCGTCGAGCTCCCCGAGAACCCGGCCGAGCTGGTCGAGGCCCAGGTCGAGCGGTTGCGCGCGGCCACGGGCAAGGAGCGCGTGGCGACGCTGCGCCAGGAGCTCCAGGAGACCATGGACGCCAACGTGATGGTGTTCCGTACGGAGCAGACGATCAAGACAGCCGTCGAGAAGATCGGCGAGCTGCGCGAGCGCTACCTGAACGTGTCCATCCAGGACAAGGGCAAGCGGTTCAACACGGACCTGCTGGAGGCCGTCGAGCTGGGCAACCTGCTCGACCTGGCCGAGGTCATGGCCGTCTCCGCACTGGCCCGCAAGGAGTCCCGCGGCGGTCACTACCGCGAGGACTTCCCCAACCGCGACGACGTGAACTTCATGCGCCACACCATGGCGTACCGCGAGGTCGGCGACGACGGCAACGAGTCCATCCGTCTCGACTACAAGCCGGTCGTCCAGACCCGCTACCAGCCGATGGAGCGTAAGTACTGATGGCTACCCCGACCATGGACAAGGCCGAGGCGGAGGCCGCTGCCGCCGCCTCCCCGTACATCACGGTCACCTTCCGGATCCGCCGCTTCAACCCCGAGGTCTCCGACGAGGTCCAGTGGCAGGACTTCCCGATCGAGATCGACCCCAAGGAGCGCGTGCTCGACGGCCTCCACAAGATCAAGTGGGACGTCGACGGGTCGCTCACCTTCCGGCGCTCCTGCGCGCACGGCATCTGCGGCTCGGACGCCATGCGCATCAACGGCCGCAACCGGCTGGCGTGCAAGACCCTGATCAAGGACATCAACCCCGAGAAGCCCATCACGGTCGAGCCCATCAAGGGGCTCACGGTCCTCAAGGACCTGGTCGTGGACATGGAGCCGTTCTTCCAGGCGTACCGGGACGTGATGCCGTTCCTGGTCACCAGCGGCAACGAGCCGACGCGCGAGCGCCTGCAGAGCGCCGAGGACCGCGAGCGGTTCGACGACACCACCAAGTGCATCCTGTGCGCCGCGTGCACGTCGTCCTGCCCGGTGTTCTGGAACGACGGCCAGTACTTCGGCCCGGCCGCGATCGTGAACGCCCACCGCTTCATCTTCGACTCGCGCGACGAGGCCGGGGAGCAGCGGCTGGAGATCCTCAACGACAAGGACGGCGTGTGGCGTTGCCGTACGACGTTCAACTGCACGGACGCCTGCCCGCGCGGTATCGAGGTCACGAAGGCGATCCAGGAAGTCAAGCGCGCGCTCATCACGCGCCGCTTCTGACGTCACGGGCCCGCCGGGTCACCCGCGTGACCCGGCGCTGTCCGTGGGGCCCGCTTCCGTACGGCGTGGATTGTGTGAACGCCCGTACAGAAGCGGGCCCTTCGTATGCCAGGATCGACGCATACGTCACGAGCCCTGTTCAGCCGGTGAACCGGCGGGCGGGGCAGCTGGGAAGCGGGGAGAGACATGAGCGAGCCGAATCCGAACGCGGACGGGGAGTACAAGTGGGGACCGCCGCAGCCGCCGGGCGGCTCGCCGGTGCCTCCCCCGCCGTCCGGCCCTCCCACGCCCGGGGCGCCGGAGTACGACTTCCCCAACCCCACCGTGGTCGACGGCGGCCAGTTCGGCGCGACGCAGGGGTACGGCTACCCGCAGCCGGGCACGCCGGGATACGGCTACCCGCAGTCGACCGCCCCGGTCCCCGTGCCGATCGGCGGCCCCATGGGCGGCGGGGCACCGCTGCTGTCGATCGGTGACATCACGGTCGTGAACGACTCGATCGTCACGCCCTCGGGCACGCTCCCGCTGCGGGGCGCCGTGTGGAACGCGACGGACATGTCGCGCACGGAGGAGAAGATCCCGACGCACGCCATCGTCCTGGCCGTCGTCTTCTTCTTGTTCTGCCTGTTGGGCCTGCTCTTCCTGCTGATGAAGGAGAAGACCACGACCGGCTTCATCCAGGTCACGGTCACCAGCGGCGGCAAGCACCACGCGACGATGGTCCCGGCGACCCACCCGGGGGCGTTCCAGATGGTGATGGGGCAGATCTCCCACGCCCGCTCGCTGAGCAGCATGTGACACCGAGCAGCTGACGGCCGAGCAGCATGTGACGCCGAGCAGCATGTGACGGCGTGTGACGGCGTGTGGCGGTACGGGGGCCGGGGTTCACCCGGCCCGGGCCCGTGGGATGTCACATCTCCTCGTCGGGATCCGTCGCAACGGTGACGGGATGAACGGAGCATCGGCCACCGACGGCCGCTGACCGCCCGCTGACCGAGGAGACCGTGATGGAAGCCCGGATGAAAAACCCCGCCAAGGTCCTTCCCGACGCCGTGCCGCCCGTACTCGCCCTGCTCAAGGTCGCGCGGGAGGGCGGTGTACCGGAGGCGACGCTGGAGTTGGTCCACCTGCGGGCCAGCCAGATCAACGGGTGCGGCTACTGCGTGGACAGCGGCGTACGCGGCGCCAAGAAGAACGGCGAGACCGACGAGCGGCTGCACGCGGTGGCCGCCTGGCGGGAGGCGCCGTACTTCACCGAGGCGGAGCGTGCCGCGCTGGCCCTGTCCGAGGCCGCCACCCGGCTCTCGGACCGCCCGGACCCGGTGCCGGACGAGATCTGGAACGAGGCCGCGGCACACTTCGACGAGAAGCAGCTCGCGTCGCTGCTCCTGATGATCGGTGCGACGAACCTGTTCAACCGGCTCAACGTGGCGACCAAGCAGCCGGCGGGCGCCGGCTGGTGACCGGCCGCCGGGGGCGGGCGGCGCGGCGACCCGCCGCCGCCCGCCCCCGGCGCCGCTGCCCCACCGCCCCTGCCCGCCCTGCCCGCCCTGCCGGTTCTCCCGGCCTTTCCCGGGCCTCCCCGACATGCCGTCATCGGCAACCGGCCTCTCCCACACCTCACTTGAACACGTTCAAAAACAGGTCTACAGTCTACGACATCAGCTTTTGAACGTGTTCAAAGGTGCGTTCAGAGGCGCGTTCGAAGGAGTGTGGGGATGGACCTCACTGTTGTCGCGTATGTGGCCTACCTGTTGATCAGCGTGACGCTGACCGTGTGGGTGGCCCGGACCCTGAGCAAGAACGGGCGCGTGTTCCTGTCCGACGTGCTCCAGGGGAACGAGAAGCTCGCGGACGCCGTCAACCACCTGCTGGTGGTGGGCTTCTACCTCGTGAACCTCGGATTCGTGGCGCTCTACCTGAAGAACTCCGACGGCGTCGCCGACGCCCGCGAGCTGGTCGAGGCGATCTCCGTGAAGGTCGGCGTCGTCCTGCTGGTGCTCGGGGTGATGCACCTCGGCAACGTCTACGTCCTCAACAAGTTCCGGCGCCGGGGGATCATGGAGCGCGAGCAGCAGCCGCCGGTGCCGCCGCAGGGCTGGACGGCGACCGCGGACAAGAGCGCGGGCCCGTTCGGCACCCCGGCGACCGGAGTGTGAGCGGCCATGACCGATCCGACGCCGGTACGAGCGTGGGCCCGGACCGATCCGACGCCCGTACCGGGCCCCCGGCCGGGACCCGCGCGCATCCCGGTGGGCCTGATGCCCGCCGTACGGTACGGACACGACCCCGCGCCGGCCGCCCGTCGGCCCGCACGCTCCGGCTCCGGTAACCGCTCGCCGCACCGTCCGACGTACCGGCGGTCCGTACGACGGCTCACCGTGCTCTACGACGCCCAGTGCTCGCTCTGTGTCCACCTGCGGCACTGGCTCTCCCGCCAGCCCCAGCTCGTCCCGCTCGACCTGGTGCCCGCGGCCTCCCAGGAGGCGCGGCGGCGGTTCCCGGACCTCGATCACGGCGCCACCCTCGGCGAGATCACGGTCGTCGGTGACGGCGGCCAGGTCTACCGGTCCACGAACGCCTTCATCGTGTGCCTGTGGGCACTGGCCGAGCACCGGCCGAAGGCCAACTGGCTCGCGACTCCCGCCGGTGCGCCCTTCGCGCGGGTCACGATGCTGGCCGCCGCGAAGTACCGGGAGCTGACGGCGGTGCCCTGCCACGGAGCGTGCGAGGCTCCCGCGCCGGGAGATTAGGCTCAGGGACCGTGAAGGACGAGAACTCCGAGCCCCGGGTGACGGCGGCCGGCGCCGACGGGCCGCCTACCGCCGCCCCCTGGGGCCCAGCCGCCCCGGACTCGCCCGCGGCCCGGGAGGCCCGGGAGACCGGCAGGGGCCGGGGCTCCCGGGCCTCCCGGATGCCCAAGAGCGAGCAGACCCGCACGCTCATCCTGGAAACCGCGCTGCGCCTGTTCCAGGAGCGCGGTTACGACCGGACGACGATGCGGGCCATCGCACAGGAGGCCGGGGTCTCGGTCGGGAACGCGTACTACTACTTCTCGTCCAAGGAACACCTCGTCCAGGGCTTCTACGACCGGATCGGCACCGAGCACCGGGCGGCGGCCCGGGAGGTGCTGGAGCGGGAGACCGATCTGGGGGCGCGCATGGCGGGCGTGCTGACGATCTGGCTCGACGTCGCGGCGCCGTACCACGAGTTCGCCGCGCAGTTCTTCAAGAACGCGGCCGACCCCGACAGCCCGCTCAGCCCCTTCTCCCCCGAGTCGGAGGGGGCGCGAGAGGCGGCCGTCGCGCTCCAGCGGGAGGTGCTGGCCGGGTCCCGGGCGAAGGTTCCGGACGAACTGGCCGACGCCCTGCCCGAGTTGATGTGGCTGGCCCAGATGGGGCTCGTCCTGTACTGGGTCTTCGACCGCTCGGAGGGCAGCGAGCGCACCCGTCGGCTCGCGGAGCGCGGCTCGCGGCTGACCGCCCGGGGAGTGGCGCTCGCGCGCTTCCGGGCGCTGCGGCCGCTCGTACGCGAGGTGCACGAGCTGTTCGCGGAGTTCCTGCCGGGCATGGCGGAGGCGGCTGCTTCCCGGAAGGCGCCGGCCGCAGGAACGGCCGCGGCGCGGTCAAGAGGACGGCACACGTGACAGGACAGGACACCGTGGCGGGCCTGGTGGCCCGTCCGCTCGGCGCGGGGTGTGTCCCCGCCTGGCGAGAGCCGCGCGAAGAGGTCGAACGCGTCGACCGCACCGGCGACCACTCCGGCCCGCGATGTCACGGCTGCTGATGTCGGGCGACGAGGTGGCGGCGTACCTGCTCGTGACGGAGAGCGAGGCGGAGACGGCCGCGACGGGCCGCCGGTTCGTGACGTACGCGCGCGCCCTCCGCTGAGGCCGTACGCGCACGCTTCCGGCCGAGACGTACCCACGCGCCTCGCGCGTCTCGGTCAGCTTCGCGCGCGCTGGGTGACCGCGATGCAGCCGAGGACGATCAGGGCCGCGACAGGGGCGAGGGGTGAGAGCGGTTCCTCCAGCAGCAGGACCGACCACACGAGGGTGAGCAGCGGCTGGGCGAGCTGGATCTGGCTCGCCCTGGGCACCCCGATGGCGGCCATGCCGCGGTACCACGCGACGAACCCGCCGAACGAGGAGACGGCCGCCAGGTAGGCCATGCCGACGACCGCCCGGCCCGTCACGTGCACCGGCTCCTCGGGCAGGGCCAGCGCTGCGACCAGTGCGGACACCGGGAGAGCGGCGACCACTCCCCAGGCGATGACCTGCCAGCCGGGCATGTGGGAGGCGAGCCTGCCGCCCTGGGCGTATCCCGCGGCGCACACCAGCAGCGCGCCGAAGAGGTACACGTCCCCCAGGGCCGGCAGGCCGTGGCTCTGCTGGAGCGTGAAGGCGACCACGGTGAGGGCGCCGAAGCCGGCGGCCGCCCAGAACGCGCGCGACGGGCGTCGGCCGGTCAGGACGGACGAGACGGCGGCGGTGGCCAGCGGCAGGATGCCGATGACGACGGCGGAGTGCGCGCTGGTGGACGTCCGGAGGGCGAGCGCGGTCAGCAGCGGAAAGCCGATGGAGCAGCCGCCGGCCACCGTGAGCAGCCCCGGCCAGTGCTCCCGGCCGGGCAGCGGGACCCGGGCCCCGTACAGGCAGGCCGCCGCCAGCAGGCCCGCCAGCAGACCCCGCACGCCGGTCACCGTCCACGGGCCGAGTCCTTCCAGGGCCCATACGGTCGCCGGGAAGCTGAACGAGAAGCACACCACGCCGAGCGCGGCCAGGGGAGTACCGCTGCGGACCGCTATCGCGGAGGCGGGAGTAGCGCTATCTTGTACTGTCATGAATGACAGTAGCAGTGTGGCTCGCCTGACCGCGACCTTGCGAAAGGAGCTGGACCGCTACTCGGATGGTGAGAAGCTCCCGTCCAGCAGGGAGTTGGTGACGCGGTACCAGGTCAGCCCCGTGACGGTTTCCCGGGCCGTCGCCACCCTCGCCGCCGAGGGGCTCGTGGCCTCCCGCCCCGGCACCGGTGTCTTCAAGGCCACCGCCCGGCGCGTCGCGGGCGGTCTCGGCGACGTCTCCTGGCAGGAGGTGGCGCTGAGCGCGGACCCGCCGCACGCCGCCCTCGACACGGGCCCGCGCGGCGTGGACGCCGCCGGGGTGCTGGCCACCCTCGCCGCCCTGCCGCCCGAGGTCATCGACCTCAACGGCGGCTACCTGCACGCGTCGATCCGGCCGGAACGCGCCCTGGCCGGCGCCCTGGCCCGGGCCGGCCGCAGGCCCGGCACCTGGTCCCGGCCCCCGGCGGAGGGCCTGGCCGAGCTACGGGACTGGTTCGCCCGCGACATCGGCGGGCCGGCCGGCTCGCTCGACGCCTCGGACGTCCTGATCACCGCTGGCGGCCAGAGCGCGCTCACCACCGCCCTGCGGGCCGTGGCCTCGCCCGGCTCCCCCGTCCTGGTCGAGTCACCCACGTATCCCGGCGTACTCGCCGTGGCCCGCGCCGCCGGACTGCGGCCCGTCCCCGTACCGGTCGACGCGGACGGCGTACGCACCGACCTGCTGGCCGAGGCGTTCGAGGCCACCCGGGCCCGGGTGTTCGTCTGCCAGCCGCTGTTCCTCAACCCCACCGGCGCCATCCTGTCCCCGCCGCGGCGCACCGCCGTGCTCGACATCGCCCGGGCGGCGGGCGCCTTCGTCGTCGAGGACGACTTCGCCCGCCACTTGGTGCACGCGGACTCCCCGCCCCTGCCGCTCCCGCTGGCCGCCGACGATCCGCACGGCGTCGTCGTCCATGTGCGCTCGCTGACCAAAGCGGCATCCCCCAGCCTGCGGATCGCGGCCCTGACCGCCCGTGGTCCGGTGCAGGGGCGGCTGCGCGCGATCCAGGCCGTCGACAGTTTCTTCGTCCCCCGCCCGCTCCAGGAGACCGCCCTCGAACTGGTCGGCTCCCCCGCCTGGGCCCGTCACCTGCGGGCGCTCGCCGGCACGCTGCACGAGCGCCGGACCACCCTGCTCACCGCGTTGGGCGGTGCCCTGCCCGCCCTCCTGCCGCCCCGGCCGCCCCGCGGCGGATGCCACCTGTGGCTGCGGCTGCCCGACGGCACCGACGAGCGCGCCGTCACCACGACCGCCCTGCGCCACGGCGTGGCGGTCACCGCCGGCGGCCCCTACTTCACCGCCGAAGCGCCCGCCCCCCACCTGCGGCTGAGCTACATCAGCACGCCGGGCACCACTCAGCTGGCGGAAGGGGTGATGCGGCTCCGCCGGGCTCTCGCCGAGCGCGGCGCGCCGCCGGCGGCCCTTCAGCGGTGACGGCGCCCAGAGCCCGGCCGGCGCCCACGGCCGCCGGATGCCCGTCCCGTCCGACAGGTACCGCGCGCCCGTCGCCCGCCGGGCCGGGGGCGGGGCCCGGCCCCCCTCCTGTCATGCCTGACGCGACGCCAGCTGGACGATGGTGATGTCGGAGGGCGCGCCCACCCGTACGGGCGGGCCCCAGGCACCGGCGCCCCGGGACACGTACAGCTGGGTGTCGCCGTAACGTTCCAGCCCGGCGACGGTGGGATTGGCAAGGCCCGCGAGGAGGCTGCCGGGCCACAGCTGGCCGCCGTGGGTGTGGCCGGAGAGCTGGAGGTCCACGCCGTGCTCCACGGCGTCGTCGATCACGATGGGCTGGTGCGCGAGGAGGACGGAGGCACGGCCGCGGTCGCGGTCGCCGAGCGCCTTCGCGAAGTCCGGTCCCGCGCCCTCGCTCTCGCCGGCGACGTCGTTGACCCCGGCGAGGTCGAAGCCCGCGATCTCGACGCGCTCGTTCTCCAGGGGACGCATCCCCAGTTCGCGTACGTGGTCGACCCAGGCGTCCGCGCCGGAGAAGTACTCGTGGTTGCCGGTGACGAAGAAGGCGCCGTGCGGTGCCTCCAGCCCGGCGAGCGGCTCGGCGGCCGGCCCCAGGTCCTCGACGGTGCCGTCCACCATGTCCCCGACGACCGCGATCAGGTCGGGCCGGGCGGAGTTGATGGTGTCGACGATGCGCAGGGTGTGGGCGCGGCCGAGGGTCGGGCCGAGGTGGATGTCGCTGACGACGGCGATACGGAACCCGTGCGCGGCCCGGGGCAGCTTGGCGAGGGGCACGGTGACGCGCTTGAGGCGCGGGCCGCGCAGGACGCCGTAGGTGCCGTAGCCGACGGTCCCGAGCGCCGCCGCGGCCGCGGCTCCGCCGACGACCCGGGAGACGAAGAGCCGACGCGACGGCCGGGCGACCGCGGCGGAGGCACCGGCCGGCTCCGGTACGGGTGCGGAGCCCGTCGTTGCCGAGCCCGTCGTTGCCGGACTCGTCGTGATACCGCCCGTCTGCGCGGACCCCGATGCGGAGGCCGGTGCGGATGCGGCGGTGGGGGTCAGTGTGGCGGCGCCGGCCGGTGCGGAAGGCCCGGTGCCTCCGTCCGGCGCGGAGGGTGCGAGCGGCGCCGCCGCGCCCACCACGCCCGCCGTGTCCGTCACGCTCGCCATGCCGGCGGCTTGGGCGTCGGCCTTTCCGGCACCGGAGACCGGGGTGCCCGCCGCGGCCGGACCCGCCGCGCCCGCGCCGACCGGGACCGTGCCGGCCGGCGTGCCCGCCGGGACCGGGCCCGCGCCCGCGCGGGCGTCGCGGCGGTCCAGCGCGCGGCGCAGGAACGGGCGTACGGCCTCGCCCACCGCGAGCGCCAGCAGCAGGTACAGCAGCGTCGCCAGCCACAGGTGCCCCGGCCAGGCGAGCACCTGCTGCACCCAGAAGGGCGCACCGGACCGTCCGGAAGTCAGCGCCCCCACGGCCAGTAACGGCAGCACGACGAGCGCCGCCGTACCAAGCCTCCGGGCGGCCGAGCCCGGCGCCGTGGTGTCGTGCACCAGGCGTCTCCACAGGTACCAGTGCGCTCCGACGAGCAGCGCGATGACCACCAGCACCATCAAAATGACCACGACGACCACGTACAGGTCCCTCTTCCCGTCGCTACCACTGCACCGCGTCCGCCGCCGCTACCGCTGTTCCCGCCGCAGGGCGCGCACACCTCGGAACCCGATCACTCCGATGACCGTCCCGAGAAGGAAGGACACGATGGCGAGCAGCAGGTGGACCCAGAAGTACCCGGTGGGGTCACCGGCGTCGTCGAACGCGAGTCCGCTCCCGTCCTGCCACAGGTTCTTGACGAAAGTGATCCAGATGAACCAGCTCCAGACCCCGAAGACGAGCAGGAACCAGGACACGGGGCGGCTGAGCTTCATGGGTTCAGTATCGCCGTCTCTTTCAGGGGATCGGCAGCGGGGGCGGCATCGGCCGGGCACGGACCCCGTGGCCGGCCCCGGACCGGCCCCGGGGCCGGTGGCCGCCGCCTCGTCCGCGTCCTCCGTTCGGGCGATGTCGGCACCGGTCGCCGCCCCCTGTACCTTCTCGGTCGTGCCCGCTCTCAAGAAGACCGCTCTCACGGTCACCGCCGCCGCATTGCTTCCTCTTCTGACCGCGACGCCGTCCGTCGCGGACAGCGCGACGCCCACGCCGGGTCCGAAGCAGCCCCGGCCGCCCGCCTCGATGTCCACGGTCGGCGGCGCCAGGCTCGGCACGGCGGGCACCCAGGTGGACCTCGGGGCCGGGGCCCCGGTCCTGCCGAAGCAGCTGAGCGGCCGGGCCTGGATCGTCGCGGACGCCGAGTCGGGCGAGGTGCTGGCCGCGCACAACGCGCACTGGCGGCTGCCGCCCGCCTCCACCCTCAAGATGCTCTTCGCGGACACCCTGCTGCCCAGGTGGCCCAAGGAGAAGGAGTACAAGGTGGCCCCCGCCGACCTCCAGGGCATGGGCGACGGCAGCAGCCTGGTCGGGGTCAAGGAGAACCTCCCGTACTCCGTCCACGACCTCTGGATGGGCGTCTTCCTGCGCTCCGGCAACGACGCGGTGCACGCGCTGGCCGCGATGAACGGCGGCGTGCCCAAGACCGTCAAGGAGATGCAGGCCCACGCGAACGAACTCCAGGCTCTCGACACGCACGTGGTCTCACCGGACGGCTATGACGCGGAGGGCCAGGTCTCCAGCGCGTACGACCTGACCCTGATCGCCCGCTCCGGACTGCAGAAGAAGGACTTCCGGGAGTACTGCGCGACGCCTTCCGCGAAGTTCCCCGGTGAGTACGTCAAGCCGAAGAAGGACGAGAAGGACGAGAAGGACGAGAAGACCGGAACCGCGCAGGCCGACACGGACCAGCAGGGCACCGGGAGCGAGCGGGAGGGGGCCGTCCCGCGCAAGCGCGAGATGTTCGAGATCCAGAACACCAACCGGCTGCTGACCGGTGCCGACGGCGTCAGCCAGTACCGGGGCATCGCGGGGGTCAAGAACGGCAACACCACGCACGCGGGCGCGACCTTCACCGGGGTCGCGGAGCGCGACGGCAGGGTGCTGCTGGTGACGGTCATGAACCCGTCGTCCACCGAGGCCCACGCGGTCTACCAGGAGTCGGCTCGGCTGCTGGACTGGGGCTTCGCCGCCGCCGGGAAGGTCAAGCCGGTGGGCACGCTGGTGCCGCCGAAGTCGGCGGAGACGAACCCGTCGTCGAAGCCGACCGCGGCCGGCGCCGACTCGGCCGGATCCACCGGGGGCCAGGTCGCCGCCGCGCACAACGGCGGTTCGGGCGGCATGGGTATCGCCCTCGCCCTCGCGGGCGCCGCGCTGATCGTGCTCTCGGGCGCGGTGTTCCTGGTCAACCGCCGCCACCCGCTCCCGGACATGGTCCGCCGCCGTCCCCGCCCGTAGCGGCGCCTCACCCCCCGCCGGCGCGGGTGGCTCCGCCGGGTTCGACGGGCCCGGCCGGGCCCGTACCTTTCGGTCCGGGTCCGGGCGGTTCCTCCGTCGTCCCCGTCGCCGTCGCCTGCCCCTCTTCCTCTTCCCCCTTGCCGCGCGTCGCCGTCCACGCCGCGCAGAAGAGCAGCAGCTTCGCGGTGAAGTTGATCCACAGCAGCAGCGCCACGGGCACCCCGAAGGCGCCGTACATGCTCTTCGTCGCCACGCCCCTCATGTAGCCGCCGAGCAGCAGTTTCAGCAGCTCGAACCCGATGGCGCCGATCAGCGCGGCCACGACGAGCCGGCGGCGCGGCGGACGGACGCGGGGCAGCAGCGTCAGGACGTACAGCAGCAGCAGGAAATCGGCCAGTACGCCCACCGCGAGCGCCGCCACCGAGAGCAGCGCGCCGCCCGCCCCGTGCTCGGGAACGCCCAGCAGGCGGGCGGTCCGGCCGACGGCCGTGGAGGCGAGGGCCGACGCGCCGAACGAGATGAGCCCCGCCGCCCCGAGCCCCACCAGGACCGCGCCGTCCTTGGCCTTGAGCAGGACCGGGTTGCCCTCGTCCTTCTCCTCCGTCTCCCAGACGGCCCGCAGGCACTCCCGCATCGAGCCGATCCAGCCGATGCCGGTGAGGAGCAGCAGCGCGCCCGCCACCACCCCGACCGTGCCCGCGTTGGCGACGAGGCCGTGGATGTCGAGCTGGCCGGAGATCCCCGGCACCTGCTTGGCGATGGCGTTCTGGATCCGGTCCAGCTGATCGGGGCTGAGCAGCGCGGCCCCGATCGCCGCCGCCACGGTGATCAGCGGGAAGAGCGCGATGAAGCTGATGAACGTGATGGCGGCGGCCAGCCGGGTCCAGTGGACCCGGTCCAGCCTCTCGTACGAGCGCCAGGCGTGTGTCCGCGTCAGCCGGACGACGAACGGGCCGATCACGGGGAGTTTCTTCAGCCAGTCCATGAACAATGGCCTACCCGGGGAACACGGTTCCAGCCGGTCGCCGACCACCCATTCATACGAGCACCGCATCGAAGGCCGCAAAGAATGATCTATGGGGCGATACGGTCACGGCATCACCCGTACCGACGGCCCCCGCAAGGAGCGACCCCCATGCGACTGCGACCCGCGACGAAGGACACCTCCGGCCCTCCGCGCTCCCTCCTCGTCCTCGGCGGCACGTCCGAGATCGGGCTGGCGACCGCGCGCCGGCTGATCGTCCGCCGTACGCGTACGGTCCGGCTGGCGGGCCGCCCCTCCCCCGCCCTGGAGAGCGCCGCCGACGGACTGCGCGCCCTGGGCGCCGACGTCCGTACGGTCGCGTTCGACGCCCTGGACCCGGCCGCGCACGCGGCGGCGCTCGGCAAGGTCTTCGCGGACGGGCCCGTCGACATGGTGCTGCTGGCCTTCGGGATCCCCGGCGACCAGGCGCACGACGAGGCCGATCCGCTCGCCGCCGTGCGCGTCGCGCAGACGAACTACACCGGCGCGGTCTCGGCCGCGCTGGTGTCCGCTGCGGCACTCCAGGCGCAGGGACACGGCTCGCTGGTGGTGCTCTCGTCGGTGGCCGGCGAACGGGCCCGCCGCGAGGACTTCATCTACGGGTCGAGCAAGGCGGGGCTCGACACGTTCACCCAGGGGCTCGGGGACGCCATGGAGGGTACGGGGGTGCACGTCATGGTCGTCAGGCCCGGTGCCGTGCGGTCGCGCTCGCCGCGCGCCACGGCGGACAGCCGCCCGTACGGGCCGGTGCCGGTGCCGGAGACCACCCCCGAAGCGGTGGCCGCGGCGATCGAACTGGGCCTGCGGCGGCGCTCGGAGACGGTGTGGGTGCCCGGTGCGCTGCGGCTGGTGATGTCGGCGCTGCGCCATCTGCCGCGCCCGCTCTACCGTCGGCTGCTCGTCTGACCCCCGGGAGGGGCGGCGCGCCGCCGACCGGCCGTCGCCGCCGGAGCCGGGCCCGTCCGTCAGGGGCGCAACGAGGTGGGCCGGTCGGCGGGGAGGCTCTGGGAGGGGACCCCCGTGGTCTCCCCGCCGCCCCCGAACGCGTACTCGTGCAACTTGCGCCAGACGCCGTCCGCACCCTGCTCGTACAGGGCGAAGGACGTGCAGCTCCACTCCGCCGCGTAGTCGGCCAGCTCCTCGTACGCACGGTCCATCGCCTCCTCGGCGATGCCGTGCGCCACTGTGACGTGCGGGTGGTACGGGAACAGGAGCTCGCGCTGAAGCGGGCCGGACGAGTCCCTGACCCGCTCCTGCAGCCAGGCGCAGGCGGAGCCGCCCTCGACGACCTGGATGAAGACGACCGGGGAGAGCGGCCGGAACGTACCGGTGCCGGAGAGCCGCATCGGGAAGGGCCGTCCGGCCGACGCCACCTCGGCGAGGTGGGCCTCGACGGCGGGCAGCGCGGAGGCGTCGACCTCGGTGGGCGGCAGCAGCGTGACATGGGTGGGGATGCCGTGCGCGGCGTCATCCCCGAAGCCCGTACGCCACTCCTGGATCAGGCTGCCGTACGGCTCCGGGACCGCGATCGAAACGCCGAGCGTTACGGTCCCCACATCGGGCTCCTCGGGTGATGTGTCGGATGGGTGGACGGGCCGGGTGGCCGTAGGGAAGTCGTCGGGGGCTGTCGGGGCGACGGGTCGGCCGCGGGTGGTCGGTCGGTCCGTGGTGTCGGCCGGTCCGCGGTCGGCCGGTCCGCGGTTCCGGCGTGTACGGGGCGGCGGTGACGCGGCCGGTGCCGCACCGCTCGACGCGGGACCGCCCGCCCCGCGCCGTCAGTGCTTGGCCGGCAGGAAGCCGACCTTCTCATACGCCTGGGCGAGGGTCTCCGCCGCGACCGTACGGGCCTTGTCCGCGCCCTCGGCCAGGATCGAGTCCAGCGTCTCAGGATCGTCCAGGTACTCCTGCGTACGGGCCCGGAACGGGGTGACGAACTCGACCACGACGTCCGCGAGGTCCGTCTTCAGCGCGCCGTAGCCCTTGCCCTCGTACCGCGCCTCCAACTCCGGGACGCTTGTGCCGGTGAGGGTCGCGTAGATGGTGAGGAGATTGCTCACACCGGGCTTGGCCTCCCGGTCGAAGCGGATCTCCGTGCCGGTGTCGGTGACCGCGCTCTTGATCTTCTTCGCCGTGGCCTTCGGCTCGTCCAGCAGATTGACCAGACCCTTGGGCGTGGAGGCCGACTTGCTCATCTTCGTCGCCGGCTCCTGGAGGTCGTAGATCTTGGCGACCTCCCGGACGATGTGCGGGGCGGGGACCCGGAAGGTCTCCCCGAACCGGCCGTTGAAGCGCTCGGCGAGGTCGCGCGTCAGCTCAACGTGCTGGCGCTGGTCCTCACCGACCGGGACCGCGTCCGCCTGGTAGAGCAGGATGTCCGCGACCTGGAGGATCGGGTAGGTGAACAGGCCGACCGTGGTGCGGTCCGCGCCCTGCTTGGCGGACTTGTCCTTGAACTGCGTCATCCGGGACGCTTCGCCGAAGCCCGTCAGGCAGTTCATCACCCAGGCGAGCTGGGCGTGCTCGGGGACGTGGCTCTGGACGAAGAGCGTGCAGCGCTGCGGGTCGAGCCCGGCGGCGAGCAGCTGCGCGACGGCGAGGCGGGTGTTGGCGCGCAGCTCGGCGGGATCCTGCGGGACGGTGATCGCGTGCAGATCCACGACCATGTAGAACGCGTCGTGCGTGTCCTGCAACGCGACGTACTGGCGCACCGCCCCCAGGTAGTTGCCGAGGTGGAACGAGCCGGCGGTGGGCTGGATACCGGAGAGCGCGCGAGGTCGGTCAGAGGCCATGACCCCATTCTCTCAGGTGCGGCCGACAGCTCAGGAACGGATCTCCGACACTCGCGTGACCGGTCTCCGGTAAGTAGTAAGGAAGGGGGGCGAATGGCCGATCGGAGGTACCGGGGTCGGGCTACGCCGGGGGCGGGGCGCCGTGCGGGCGCGGCGCGCGAGGATAGGAAATGACGGCAGATATGAGCATTGCCCCCGCCGTGCCGTGGGGCTCGACGCCGGCCGATCACGGTTCGATACGAACGTGTCGCGGCTGATCAGGGCTCATCACGGCTCGTTCCGAACGATCGGAGTTCCCGATGTCGCCGACCATCCCCGCTTCTCCTGCCTCTCCCGCTTCTCCTGCCTCTCCCACCTCGTCCGCGGCGCCACCGAAGCCCACGGCGCCCTCGGCGTCCCTGACGGCGCGCGCGATCGCCTCGGCGGAGGCCCACAGCGCCCACAACTACCACCCGCTGCCCGTCGTCGTCGCCTCGGCGGAGGGCGCGTGGATGACGGATGTGGAGGGGCGGCGCTTCCTCGACATGCTCGCCGGATACTCGGCGCTCAATTTCGGCCATGGCAACAGGCGGCTGATCGAGGCCGCCAAGGCACAGCTGGAGCGGGTGACGCTCACCTCCCGGGCGTTCCACCACGACCGGTTCGCCGAGTTCTGCGCGCGGCTGGCCGAGTTGTGCGGCATGGAAATGGTGCTGCCGATGAACACGGGCGCCGAGGCGGTCGAGACGGCGGTCAAGACGGCCAGGAAGTGGGGGTACCGGATCAAGGGCGTGCCGGACGGCATGGCGAAGATCGTGGTCGCGGGCAACAACTTCCACGGCCGTACGACCACGATCGTCAGCTTCTCCACGGACCCGGAGGCGCGCCACGACTTCGGCCCGTACACCCCCGGCTTCGAGATCGTCCCGTACGGGGACCTCACGGCGCTGGACGCGGCGATGACCGAGAACACCGTGGCCGTCCTGCTGGAGCCGGTCCAGGGCGAGGCCGGGGTGGTGGTCCCGCCGGCCGGCTACCTCGCCGGGGTGCGGGAGCTGACCCGGCAGCGGAACGTGCTCTTCGTCGTGGACGAGATCCAGTCGGGCCTCGGCCGCACGGGGCGGACGTTCGCCTGCGAGCACGAGGGCGTGGTGCCGGACGTGTACGTCCTCGGCAAGGCGCTGGGTGGCGGGATCGTGCCGGTGTCCGCGGTGGTCTCCTCGGCGGAGGTGCTCGGGGTCTTCCGGCCCGGCGAGCACGGTTCGACGTTCGGCGGGAACCCGCTGGCCTGCGCGGTGGCGCTGGAGGTGATCGCCATGCTGCGCACGGGCGAGTTCCAGCAGCGCGCGGCGGAGCTCGGCGACCACCTCCACCAGGAGCTGGGGCTGCTGCTGGGCGGCGGAGGCGTGACAGCGGTACGGGGCCGGGGGCTGTGGGCCGGGGTGGACATCGCGCCGACCCACGGGAGCGGCCGGGACGTCTCGGAGCGGCTGATGGAGCGGGGGGTGCTGGTGAAGGACACGCACGGCGCCACGATCCGGATCGCGCCGCCGCTGGTGATCGGCAAGGAGGACTTGGACTGGGGGCTCGAGCAACTGCGGACGGTGCTCGCTGGGTGAGTGCGGTTCGCCGTCGGCGGGGTGCGGACGGGAGCGATCGGAAGGCGGGGCCCTCGGGGGCCCGCGGGAGCCCTGGCGGTGGTCGGGGCGGCCGGGGGTCGGCTCCCCGGCCGCTCCCGGCCGTTTTCAGCTGCTCCCGGCCGTTTTCGGCCCCCGTCGTCCCCCGTCGTCCCCCGTCGGCCCCCGTCGTCCCCCGTCGTCCCCCGTCGGCCCCCGTCGGCCCCCGTCGTCCCCCGTCGTCCCCCGTCGGCCGCCGTCGTCCCCCGTCGGCCCCCGTCGTCCCCCGTCGGCCGCCGTCGTCCCCCGTCGGCCGCCGTCGTCCCCCGTCGGCCGGCCCCGCCCGGGCCGGGCCACCGTCTCGGAGGATTCAGCCGGGAATCACGTGCGGGACGAAGCGGGCGTACTCGTCCGTGATCAGCCCGGCCGACTCCCGGATGCCGAGCCCCGCCGCCTCGCCGTCGACCACCCACGCGCCGAGCACCACGCGGTTCCCGTCGACGTCGGGCAACGGGGCCAGTTGCTGGTAGCAGCAGACCTCGTCGTCCCGTACGACCGGGGGCGCCCCCGGCTCGTGGACGGTGACGCCGGCGCCCTCGCGGCCGAGCAGCGGTTTGGCGACGTAACCGGTGTGCTCGGCCAGTTCGCGGGGGCCGTCGAGGTAGGCGGGGAGCAGGTTGGGATGGCCGGGGTTCAGCTCCCAGAGGATCGCCAGTAGCGCCTTGTTGGACAGGAGCATCTTCCAGGCGGGCTCGATCCAGCAGGTGGTGCCCGTGCCGCCGCCGTTGTCCAGCGTGTCCAGGACGTACGGGCCGAAGCGGTCGGTCGCCAGCCACTCCCACGGGTAGAGCTTGAAGCAGCTGCGGATGAAGCGCAGCCGGTCGTCGACGAAGCGGCCGGCGAGCCGGTCCCAGCCGACCTGCTCGACGGAGAGCGCCGCCGTCTCCAGACCGGCCTGTTCGGCGGTCTCGCGCAGGTACGCGACGGTCATCAGGTCCTCGCCCAGCTCGTCCCCGTCGGAGTGCGCGAAGTGCACGGGTCCCGGCGGGAGCAGCGGAGCCTGCCGTTCCCAGGCGGCGACGAGGCGTTCGTGGAGGGAGTTCCACTGGTCGGCGCCGGGGAACCGGTCCTCCATCCAGAACCACTGCGCGCTCGCCGCCTCGACCAGCGAGGTCGGGGTGTCCGCGTTGTACTCCAGCATCGTGGCCGGGCCCACGCCGTCGTACCGCAGGTCGAACCGGCCGTATATCGAGGGCAGTTCGCGGCGGCGACGCCAGGACTCGGCTATCAGGTCCACCAGGCGCGGATCGGTGATGCCCAGGTCGGCGAACCGGTCGTGCGCCACGATGTGCGCGGCGGCGTCCAGGCACAGGGCGTGCAGCTCCGCCACGACGTCCTCGAGCGCTTCGACCTCGGGCAGGGTGAAGGAGTAGTAGGCGCTCTCGTCCCAGTACGGCCGCAGCGAGCCGTCCGGGTAACGGGTCAGCGGATAGATGACGCCCTGCTCCTCGACGGTCTGCTGCCAGCCGGGGCGGGGTTCGATGGTGTGACGTTTCATCAGCGCGTTGTCAGGTTGTCGTTCGGCGGTATCGGCGGCGTCCTGCTGTTTCCCGTGCGTGCGTGCGGCGGTCCGTCAGCCGCCGCCCGAGCCGGAGCAGCCGAAACCGCCGCGATCGACGGCCGACTTGTCGAAACTGCCGCCCTCGACCTTGCCGTTGCTGCTCTTGCCGCCGTAGTAGTACGAGCCGCCACCGCTGCCGCCGCTCCGGCACGCGGAGCTCGGCAGGGTCTCCCGGGTGGTCCGGTCGGCGCAGCGCTTGTCGGGTTCGGAGCCGCAGGACGTGATCGTCACCGCCAGCACCCCCATGCTGCCGAGCACGACCGTGCTCGACCTCAGCTTCCGCTTCCGCGGCTGTTCGTCCGCCTGCTTGCGAGATTGCTCGCTCGCCCGCCCGCTCGGCTGATCACTGATCCGCTCGCTCGTCCGCTCGCTCGTCCGCTCGCTGCTCAGTTCGCTGGTGCGTTCGCTCATCTGGCGCGCTGTCATGCTTCGCCACCCCCGTGACATTTTCGAACAGTTTCTCGTTCGTGCCCGCCCACAGTAGACGCCCGCACCGTCACACGAAAACGCCCAGGGGCGGACGAGCCGCCCCTGGGCGCGGGGCTGTTACCTGCCGGTGGTCCTTCCGCGTGCTACGCGCGGTCCGCTCAGCTCTTGTCCTCGCCGCTGCCGTACGGGCGGGTGAGCGCTTCCAGCGCGTGCCCCACCGGATCGAGGAAATAGACGCCGCGTCCGCCGTCGTTGTGGTTGATCTCGCCCGGGCGCTGCTGGTACGGATCGGCCCAGAACGTCAGCTCGGCGTCCTGGATCCGCTGGAAGACGCCGTCGAACTCGTCCTCGGTGACGAGGAACGCGTAGTGCTGGGGAACGATCGAGCCCTCGGGGACGGTCGCGAAGTCGAGCGTGACCCCGTTGCCGAGCTCGACGGGGACGAACGGGCCCCATTCCTCTCCGGCCTCGAGACCGAAGACATGGGCCAGGAAATCGGCGGACTCCCGGTTGTTCCTGGAGTGGACGATGGTGTGGTTCAACTGGACTGACACGGTGAAATGCCTCCACTGGGCACTCTCACGGGCTACCTCCATGCCTCACCCGGACGGTGACCGGCACGCGATGCCCTGTTGATGATCGTACGGGGCATGGCGCCGCGCTTCACGACGGAAGCGGAAACGCGGGGCCGATCGGGGCGATCGGGGCGGATGGGGGCGGATGGGGTGGACGGGGCCGTCGGCCGCGCCCGGGCATCCGGTGGATCCGGCGACCGTTAAGGGCTGTCCCGTGATCCCCGGCGGGCGCACGACGACAGCTACGGCACCTCGCCGCGTTGTCGGAACGCCCGAATACATCCAGTATGCGGGCGCCCCTCCGCCTTGCGATGCACCGCATCTGACGCCGCGCGCTGATCCCCCGGGGATTGCGGGACAGCCCTTACGGCAGCACCCGGCACAGCGCGTCCAGCGCGCCCGACCACGCGCTGTCCGGCGGGGTCGCGTAGCCGACGACCAGCGCGTCCGGGCCGGGCGGCGCGGCAGGGTGCCGGAAGGCGGCCAGCCCCTCCACCGCCAGGCCCTGCCAGGCCGCCGCCTCCACGACGGCGCGCTCGGTACCGGACGGAAGTTCGACGACGGCGTGCAGCCCGGCCGCGATCCCCGTCACCCCGTTCTCCGGCGCCCGCTCGGCCAGCGCCTCGACCAGTTGGTCGCGGCGGCGCCGGTAGCGCTGCCGCATCGCGCGGACATGGCGGTCGTACGCACCGGACACCACGAACTCCGCGAGCGTGAGCTGGTCCAGGGCGCTGGAGGCCCAGTGCGTCGCCGCCTTGGCCGCCGTGACCTCCGCCACCAGCCCCTCCGGCAGCACCATCCAGGCCAGCCGCAGGCCCGGCGCCAGCGCCTTGCTGGCCGTGCCCAGGTAGACCACCCGGTCGGGGTCGAGTCCTTGCAGGGCCCCCACCGGCTGCCGGTCGTAGCGGAACTCCCCGTCGTAGTCGTCCTCCAGGATCAGGCCGCCCGTCCGCCGGGCCCAGTCGACGGCCGCCGCCCGGCGGTCGGGGTGGAGGGCCGCGCCGGTGGGGAACTGGTGGGCGGGCGTCATCAGGACCGCGCCGACGCCGCGCGCCCCGGCCCCCCGTACCCCGGGTCCCGCCCCGCCGGTCGCCTCGCCCGCCCCGCCGGTCGCCCACGCCGCGTCACCCGTGCCCGCGACCGGGCCTTCGGCGGCCGTGGCCGCACGCGTCAGCCCCGCCAGTTCCCCGGTCCGGGCGCCCCTGTCGTCCACCGTCAGCACCCGGGTCCGCAGGCCCGCGTCGCGCAGCAGGTCCCGGTGGAAGCCGAGACCGTACGACTCGACGGCGACCTCCCGCAGCCGCCGCGCCCTGAGCACGCCGCCCAGCAGCGTCAGGGCGTGGACGAAGCCGCCGCAGACGACGATGCGCTCGGGCACCGCGTACACCCCGCGGGCACGGGCCAGGTAGTCCGCGAGGGCGGTACGCAGTTCGATCCGGCCGGACGCGTCGCCGAAGCCGAGGGCCTCGTGCGGCGCGGCGGTCAGCGCGCGACGGGCCGCCGCGAGCCACTGGGTCCGGGGAAAGCCGGACAGGTCGGGCGAGCCGGGCAGCAGGCTGTAAGCGGGCCGGCGGCGGGTGGGCCGGGTGCGGGGCGCGGCGGGCGCGGGCCGGCGCGGCGCGGACCGCCGCGCCACCCGGGTGCCGGAACCCTGCCGGGCGGTGAGCCAGCCCTCGGCGACGAGTTCGGCGTACGCGTCGGCCACGGTGTTACGGGCGATGCCCAGGTCGGCGGCCAGCGAGCGGGAGGAGGGCAGCCGGGTGCCGGGCGCGAGGCGGCCCGTACGGACGGCGTCGCGCAGGGCGTCCATGATTCCCGCGCGGAGCCCGACGTGCCCGGCGGGGGAACCGGAACGCGTGCCGGGGGCGCCGCCCGGGGCGAGGGCGGAGCGCAGTTCGAGGTGCAGGTCGGCGCCGAAGGTGCTCCGGGGTTCGGCGGGACGTTCGGTGGCGCCTTTGCCGGCCCGTCCGGTGGCGCCTTTTCCGGCACGTTCGGCGGAGCGGACACCGCCGTGGGCGCCCGTCGGGGGATTGGCCCGGGAATCCGTCACAGAAGTGGACCATACCGCTGTGCCACCGCCGGTCTAGCGTCCTCGGTATGACGACGACAACGAACACGACCGGAACCGGCACGGCGGAAGCCAAGGCGGCTCACGCGGCCGGGACGGCCAACGGATACGCCCCCGAGCACACCCAGCGCATGGACCTGGCCAAGCTCGCCCCCGAGGTCTACAAGGCGATGGTCCGACTGGACGCGGCGGCCCGGCAGGGTGTCGATCCCACGGTGCTCGAACTGGTCAAGATCCGTTCCTCGCAGCTCAACCACTGCGCGTTCTGCCTGGACATGCACACCAAGGACGCGCTGGCGGCGGGCGAGTCGGTGGAGCGGATCGTCCAGCTGAGCGCGTGGGAGGAGTCGCGACACTTCTACACGCCGAAGGAGATCGCCGCGATCGAGCTGGCCGAGGCGATCACCGTCCTGACGGACGGCTTCGTCCCGGACGAGGTGTACGCGAGGGCCGCGGAGCACTTCGAGGAGACCGAGCTGGCGCACCTGATCGCGGCGATCACGGTGATCAACGGATGGAACCGGTTCGCCGTGTCGACCCGGAAGGTCCCGGGCCACTACACCCCGGGCCAGTACAAGAA
This sequence comes from Streptomyces hebeiensis, assembly GCF_052983195.1. Classification (NCBI taxonomy): domain Bacteria; kingdom Bacillati; phylum Actinomycetota; class Actinomycetes; order Kitasatosporales; family Streptomycetaceae; genus Streptomyces; species Streptomyces hebeiensis. Next base: position 4,871,984 of record NZ_CM129812.1, on the reverse strand, counting down.
CTGACCGCTGCCGGGCCCGCCCACGGCGCGGGTCCGTCGGCCCGGGGCCGGACTCCGGCGGGCCGGGCCCCGGCGCGGGTTCGGGCCCCGGCGCGGGCGCGTTCGTGCCCCGGGGCCGGTCCCCGCGCCCACCCCCTGCGCCCGGAGGCGACGGACCGGGAAACCCGACGCGGGCCCGTACCCCCGACGCGGGCCGTACGCCACAAGACCGGCCACACCCCGTCGAAACACCGAACTCCCTCCCCGCCACGCGTGCAGGATGGTGCCACGCATCCTCACGGGGAGGGCACACGCAGATGGGTTTACGTATCCGATTCTCCCCGGCCGATCTCGGCCGGGTCACCGTGGCCGAGCGGCCGGATCCCCTCTGGGAGGTGCTGCTGGCCGCTCACGCGCTGCAGACGCACGACGGTCCGCTGGTGTTCGACGTCTGGCGCCGGGCCGCCAGAGCCCGGCTGGACGCGCCGATGCGCCGGCTGCTCGCCGTGACCCCGGCCCGGGGGTACTCGCCGGACTTCCTCACCCCCGCCGAGTCGGCCGAGGGCGTCGAGGCGGGCCTGGAGGCCGTACGCCGGGTACCGCGCACGCGGTTACGGCGGGAGCTGGACGCTCTGCCGCCCGAGCGCCGCGAACTGCCCTGGCTCCGGACGCTGGCCGAAGGGCGGGCCCGCCCCCTGTGCGACCTCGCGGACGCCATCGCCGCGTTCCGGCTGGCCCTCCTCGCGCCGTACTGGCCCGCCGTCGAACGGCATCTGGCGGCCGACCGGTCGCAGCGGGCCACCGTCGTCCTCCGCGGCGGGGTGGACCAGCTCCTGGCCACCCTGCACCCGTCGGTCCAGTGGCGGTCTCCCGTCCTGTGCCTGAACCACGGCTCCTTCGACCGTGACCTCCACCTGGACGGACGGGGGCTGCTGCTCCTCCCCTCCTTCTTCTGCTGGGGACACCCCACCGTCCTCCGGGATCCGGACCTGCCGCCGGTGCTCGTCTATCCCGTCACCCACGACCCCCGCTGGGCCGTGCCCCCGGCGGAGGGCGCCCGGCGCGAGGTGGCCGCGCTGATCGGCCGCACGCGCGCGGCGGTCCTGGAAGCCACCGCGGACGGACGGTGTACGACCGAGCTGGCCCGGCGGGTGCGCACGTCTCCCGCGTCGGCGAGCGAACATCTGAAGGTCCTGCGCGAGACGGGGCTGATCACCACCCGCAGGGACGGCACGGCCGCCCTCCACGCCCTCAGCCCGCTGGGCCGGGCCCTGCTCGAAGGCGCGCCCTCCGAGCCGCCGCGACCCTCCGCGCACCCCCCGCTCCGGCCCGCCTGACCGGCTGGCCCGCCTGACCGGCTCTGCCTGACCGGCTGGCCCGCCTGACCGGCTCTGCCTGACCTGTCTGTTTCGCCTGACACCGAAAGCGTTGTCCCGTCACGTCCGGCAGGCCGATGCTGGCGTCACAGACGGCGCAGGCGAGGAAAGCCGACGCCGGCAGACGACCTTGGGGGAACCATGAACCTCGCACCACGCAAAGTCCTGGCGGCGGCCGCCGCCGCGGTGGCCCTGGTGGCCGGGCAGGCCGCGGTGACCACGGCAGCGGCCGCTCCCGCGCAGAAGTCCCCGCTCCAGCAGCGGATCGACAGCTACGTGGCCGAGCACCCGGAATCCCGGCAGATCGGCACCGACAAGGTGAAGATCCCGGGCGGCACGCTGACCGTCCCGGCGCCGGGCAGCACGCCGCCCAGCACCAACGCCATCAGCTGCGGCAGCGGCTGGCTGTGCATCCAGGACGGCCGCGGCTACCGCTACGACTACTACACCTGCGGCTACTACAGCTTCTCGGGCATCGGCGACGGGGTCTTCAACAACAACCAGACCAGCGGCACCCGGGCCCGGTTCTACAACTCCGACGGAAGCGAGCGCTGGTCGCACGTCGCCAAGGGCTCCGGCACGGCGTCGTGGACCCCCGTCTTCGGCGTCCGGCCCTGCTGACCTGCCGGACGGGGGACGGCGGGTGACGCCCGCGCCGACGAGTGACCGGGGCCTCGGCCACGAGGACGCTCCGGCGAAGTAGGGCCCCTGGCCGGCGGTACGGCACGCGTCACGCCGTACCGCCGGCCCGCGGCAGCCCGACGAAAGGACGGTCACGCCGCCAGGAGCCGGTTCCGGCCCCGGCCCGCCGTCACTTCCGCTTCGGCAGCCACTTCTGCCACACCGGCCTGTTCTCCTTCACCCACGCCGCCGCCGCGTCGTCCGGTGACATCTTCCGCTCCGCGATCATCAGCGCGACCTCGTTCTGCTCCTCCGTCGTCCACCGGAAGTTCTTCATCAGCGCGGCCGCCGCCCCGCCCTTCTCCGCGAAGTCCGCGTTGAGGAACTTCTCCAGCGGCGTGTGCGGATACGCGCACGCGACCTTCCGCGCGTCGGCGTCGCAGCCCTCCTTGTACGGTGGGAGCCGGACCTCCGTCATCGGGACCTTCTCGAACAGCCACTGGGGCTTGTACCAGTAGGTCAGGAAGGGCTTCTTCTCCTTCGCGAACTGCTCGATCTGCGTGATCTGCGCCGCCTCGGAGCCCGCGAAGACGACCTGGTAGTCCAGGTTCAGATTGCTGACCAGTGCCTTGTCGTTCGTGACGTACGACGGCGAACCGTCCAGCAGCTGGCCCTTGCCGCCGCTCTCCGGGGTGCGGAGCCGGTCGGCGTACTTGTTGAGGTTGCGCCAGTCGGTGACGTCCGGGTGCTGCTTCGCGAAGTACGTCGGGACGAACCATCCGATGTGGCCGGTGACGCCGAGGCCGCCGCCGGAGGCGATCGTCTTCTTGTCGTCGACGTACCGCTTCTCCTGCTCCGGATGGCCCCAGTCCTCCAGGATCGCGTCCACCCGGCCCTGGCTGAGGGCGTCCCACGCGGGGACCTCGTCGATCTGGACGGTGTCCACGTGGTAGCCCAGCTCGTGTTCGAGCAGGTACTTCACGACGGCGACGTTCGCCTGCGCGCCCACCCAGGACTGGACGGCGAGCGTGACGGACTTCGCCCCCTGGGCGTTGGCGTACGGCGACGCCTGCTTGGTCATGTCGGCCGCGCCGCAGCCCGTGACCGCGACCAGGGCGCACGCGGAGGCGAGCGCGGCGGCGCCACGGGTACGGGCGCGGGTACGGGTACGGGCGCGGGTAAGGGCTCGCGTGCGGGTACGGGTGTGAGGTGTACGAGCCATGTCAGGCCCCCTTCCGGTCGGCGCCCGCGCGTTCCGTGGGCTGGCTGACCCGGTCGAGCAGCAGGCCGAGGCAGACGATCGCAGCGCCCGCGACCAGCCCCGTCGCCAGATCGCCCTGGGCCAGGCCGAAGACGACGGAGTAGCCGAGCGCGCCGCCGCCGACCAGGCCGCCGATGATGACGACGGCGAGGACCAGCACGACGCCCTGGTTGACGGCGAGGCGCAGGGCCGGGCCCGCGAGCGGGAGCTGGACCTGGCGCAGCTGCTGGCCGCCGGTCGCCCCCAGCGAGCGCGCCGACTCCAGCGCGGACGCGTCGACCTCGCGCAGCCCCTGGGTGGTGATGCGGACGACCGCGGGCAGCGCGTAGACCACCGCCGCCGCGACCGCCGGCGCCCGGCCGACCCCGAACAGGGCGACCACCGGGATCAGGTAGACGAACTGCGGGAGCGTCTGGAAGACGTCGAGCACGGGCCGCAGCAGCGCCTCCACCCGGCGGCTGCGCGCCGCCGCGACGCCCGTGGCGAAGCCGATGACCAGGGTGACCACAACGGCGGCCAGCACCTGGGACAGCGTGTCCAGCGACGGGTTCCACACCCCGAGCACCCCGATCAGGGCCAGGGCGAGGACGGCGGTGAGCGCGGTCCGCCAGGTGCCGATCGCCAGCGCGAGCGCGGCCACGACCAGCAGCAGTGCCCACCAGGGCAGCCCCTGGAGGCCGCCGCGCAGCGGGTCCAGGACCCAGGTGGTGAAGCGGCCGGCCCAGTCCGCGGTGCCGCCGACGACGGGCACGCCCGAGTAGAGGTGGGCGGTCATCCAGTCGACGGCGACGTTGACGGGCTCGGCGATGGCGACGGTCCAGGAGCCGGGCCAGTTCAGCCGGCCGGCGAGGCGTCCGGCGAGCGCGACGGCGACGGCCGCGACGGCGACGAGCACCCAGCCGGTCCGCCCCGGCCCCAACCAGGCCCCGCGGAGCCGGCCACCGGCGCCGCCGCCCGTACCGGACAGGGACGCGCCGGACGGGGACGCGCCGGACGCGGTCGGGCCCGATCCTGAGCCGGCCGCGGCCGTCACCCGGTCCAGCACCACGGCCAGCAGCACGATCGGCAGCCCGGCGGCCAGCGCCGCGCCCACGTCGACCGAGGCCAGCGCCTGATAGACGCGGTCACCGAGGCCGCCCGCGCCGATGACGGAGGCGATCACGGCCATGGAGAGCGCCATCATGATCGTCTGGTTGAGGCCGAGGAGCAGCTGCTCGCGGGCGAGCGGCAGCCGCGCGCTCAGCAGCCGCTGCCGCGCCGTCGTGCCGAGCGAGGTCACGGCCTCCATGACCCCGCGGTCCGCCTCACGCAGGCCGAGCGCGGTGAGCCGGGCCATCGGCGGGGCCGCGTAGACGACGGTGGCGAGGACGGCCGCCGGGACGCCGATGCCGAAGATCAGCACCACCGGCAGCAGGTACGCGAACGCGGGCAGCACCTGCATGGTGTCGAGCACGGGCCGCAGCACGCGGTACAGCCGGTCGGAGAGCCCGGCGGCGAGGCCGAGGAGCGCGCCGAGCAGGACGGAGACGACGACCGCGACGACCATCAGGGCCAGCGTCTGCATCGTCGGCACCCACATGCCGAGCAGCCCGCAGACGGCGATCGAGGCCACCGCGGTGAGGGCGAGCCGTACGCCCGCCACCCGCCAGGCGATCAGCCCGGCCGCGGCGGTGACACCGGCCCAGCCCGCACCGAGCAGGACCAGGTACACGGCACGCACGGAGAGCACCACGGCGTTGCTGATGTGCCCGAAGAAGTAGAGGAAGAGGGGGTGGCTGTCGCGGTTGTCGATGATCCAGTCGCTGGCGCTGCCGAGGGGACCGGACAGATCGACGGTCAGGGCGTCCGGCCAGGCGGTGCCGGGCCGGAGCGTGAGCGCCGCCGGGAGGAGCACGGCGGCGAAGACGGCGAAGGGCAGGAGCTTGGTGAGCGCGTGGGCGCGCAGGGCGGAGGCGAGCCGGCCGCGGGGAGCGGGCCCGGCGCCGGTGGGGGCCGGGGGCGCGGTGGTGCTCGCGGTCGGGGTCGGGGTGGTGCTCGCGGTCGGGGTCGGGGTCGGGGCGTGGGCCATCAACGCACCGCCCGGTCGGACCTCGCCCGCGCCCCGTCGGGTCCGTCGGGTCCGTCGGGCTTGCGGGGCGCATCCGGTCCGACGGGCGCATCCGGTCCGACGGGCGCATCCGGTCCGCCGGAGGCACCGGAAGCACCCGACTCGTCCGGTTCGTCGGACGCGTCGCGCTCGCTCATCGTTCCCGCCACCACGTCCAGCAGGCACTCCCGGTCCACGACCCCGAGCAGCCTGCCCTCGTCGACCACCCGGGCCACCGGCTCACCGGTGCGGGCCACGGCCTCGATCGCCGCGGCCACCGTCGCGCCCGGGGCGAGCGAGGGGCCCCGGTCGCTCTCGCCCGGTTCCACCCGGCGCATGGCGGAGCGGACGCTGATGACCTGTTCGCGCGGCACGTCGCGGACGAAGTCCCGTACGTACGCGTCCGCGGGCCGGCCCACGATCTCCTCCGGCGTGCCCAGCTGCACGATGCGGCCGTCCCGCATCAGCGCGATCCGGTCGCCCAGGCGCAGCGCCTCGTTGAGGTCGTGCGTGATGAAGACCATCGTGCGGTGCTCCTCGCGGTGCAGCCGCACGACCTCCTCCTGCATGTCACGCCGGATCAGCGGGTCGAGCGCGCTGAACGGCTCGTCGAACAGCAGCACCTCCGGGTCGACCGCCAGCGCCCGCGCCAGACCGACGCGCTGCTGCTGGCCGCCCGACAGCTGCCCGGGCCGGCGCGACTCCAGCCCGTCCAGGCCGACCTTGGCGACCATCTCGGCAGCCCGCTCACGGCGCTCGGCGCGGCCCATCCCCTGGACCTCCAGGCCGTAGGCGACGTTGTCGAGGACCGTGCGGTGCGGCAACAGGCCGAAGTGCTGGAAGACCATGGCCGCCCGGTGCCGGCGCAGCTCGCGCAGCCGGGTCCGGTCCATCGAGAGGACGTCCTCGCCGTCGATGAGGATCTCCCCGGCCGTCGGCTCGATGAGCCGGGTCAGGCAGCGTACGAGGGTGGACTTCCCGGAGCCGGACAGGCCCATGACCACGAAGACCTCGCCCTTGCGGACGTCGAAGGACACATCGCGCACGGCGGCGGTGCAGCCGGTGCGGGCGCGCAGGCCGGCCGGGGAGAGCCCGGCCAGTCCGGGATCGCCCGGGACGCGCTCCGCCTTGGGCCCGAAGACCTTCCACACGTTGCGCACGCCGAACACCGGCGGGCGGGTCGACACCTCCGCCTCGGTGCCCGGCGGGGCGAGGGCCCGCGTGCTCCGCTCGTCCTCGGTCCGCCCCGTCCGTCCCGTACCGTCCTTGCCCGCTTCGTTCAGAACGCTCATCGGATCCGCGCCTCCTGGTCCGTGCCCGTGTCGGTGCCTGTGCCGCTGTCCGTGCCCGTGTCGCCGTCCGTGCCCGTATCGGTCCGGGTGTCGTCGCCCGTGGCGTTCCTGAGGAGGTCCGCGCACTTCTCGCCGACCATCAGCACGCCGATCATCGGGTTCACCGCCGGCATGGTCGGGAAGACGGACGCGTCCGCGACGCGAATGCCTTCCAGACCGCGGATCCTCAAGTCGGGCGACACGACGGCCTGTTCGTCGGCCGCCGCGCCCATGCGGCAGGTCCCCGCCGGGTGGTAGACGGTGTGCGCGACCTTGCGGGCGTACTCGCTCAGCTCCTCGTCCGAGGTGACCTCGGGCCCGGGGCAGACCTCGCGGGCGAGCCAGTTCGCCAGCGGCTCGGCGGCGGCGACCTGCCGCGCGATCCGGATGCCGTCCACGAGCGTCCGGCCGTCGTAGTCGTCCTCGTCGGTGAAGTAACGGAAGTCCAGGGCCGGCTTGACCTCGGGGTCCGCGCTCGTCAGGTGGAGGCGGCCACGGCTGCGCGGCTTGGGGATGTTCGGCGTCATCGACACACCGTGCGCGGGGCGTTCGTACCCCAGCCGCTCCGGGTTGTCGGTGAAGGGGATCTGGTAGAAGTGGAACATCAGGTCCGGCCCCTCGGCCGCCGGGTCGCGCCGGACGAACAGGCCCGCGTCCGAGTCCATCGCCGAGTTCTCCGGGATCGGCCCGTTCGTCTCCCAGACGATGACCGACTCGGGGTGGTCCAGCAGGTTCTCGCCGACGCCCGGCAGGTCGTGCACGACCGGGATGCCGAGCCGTTCCAGGTCCGCGCGGGGCCCGATGCCCGAGTGCAGCAGCAGGCGCGGGGAGTCCACCGCGCCCGCGCAGACGAGGACCTCGCGGCGGGCCCGGACCAGCCGCTCGGTGCCGTCCGCGGCGCGGACGCGCACGCCCGTGGCGCGCGTACCGTCGAACTCCAGCCGGTACGCCCAGGTCTCCAGCGCGATGTGCAGATTCGGCCGGTCCAGGAAGGGGTGGAGGTAGGCGACCGAGGCGGAGGAACGCTTGTTGTTCTCCGGGTGGTACGCCAGGTCGAAGAAGCCGACGCCCTCGTGGAAGGGCTTCTTGTTGAACCCTTCGACGCGCGGGACGCCGAGCGCGCCGCGCGCCGCGTCGACGAAGTCCCGGGCGATGGCGTTGCGGTCGGCCTCGTCCACCGGTACGACGTTGTTGCGCAGCCGGGCGAAGTACGGGTCCATGGCGGCGGCGTCCCAGCCCTCGGCCCCGGCGGCCGCCCACTCGTCCCAGTCGGACGGCAGCGGCTTGAACGCGATGAGCGTGTTGTGGGAGGAGCAGCCGCCCAGCACCCGGGCGCGGCTGTGCCGGATGTGCGAGTTGCCGCGTGGCTGCTCGGTGGTGGGGTAGTCGTAGTCCAGCTCACCGCCCAGCAGGCCCATCCAGCGCCGCAGGGTCAGCACCTCGGGACGGTCGACGTCGGAGGGGCCGCCTTCGATGACGGCGACGGTGACGTCCGGATCCTCGGTGAGGCGGGAGGCGATCACCGAGCCGGCCGTGCCGCCGCCGACGACGACATAGTCGTAGCCGTCCTGGCTGTCCGGACCTGCCTGGCCGTCCTGGCTCTCCTGCTCGGCCACGGGTCGCATGGGTGGCATGGGTGGCATGAGTGGTGTGGCTCCTCTTCCGGAGGGTGGTGCGGGGCGGGGTGAGCGGTTGTGCCGTTCGGGTCGCCGGCGGCGCGGGCGCACTGGTGAGCGCTACGGGTCACCACGACAGAGCACCGCTACGGGGCACCGCCGGGCGCGGGCGGAGCGCTCCCGCCCCGGGCGCCCGGCGGCACCGCTCCGGGGTGTGCACCGGCATGCGCGCCGACGGGCGGTGCCGGGCCGGGGTGGGACCCGGCACCGCCCGTCGGCGCACGGGATGATCAGCCCGCGAACCAGCGCACCGGGCGCGGTTCGAGGTTCTGGTAGATGTGCTTGGACTCGCGGTACTCGGCCAGCCCGGCGGGGCCCAGCTCCCGGCCGATGCCGGACTTGCCGAAGCCGCCCCACTCCGCCTGCGGGAGGTAGGGGTGGAAGTCGTTGATCCATACGGTGCCGTGCCGCAGCCGCCCGGCCACGCGCCGCGCGCGCCCCGGGTCGGCGCTCCACACGCCGCCCGCGAGCCCGTACTCGGTGTCGTTGGCGAGGGCGACGGCCTCGTCCTCCGTACGGAACGTCTCGACGGTCAGGACCGGCCCGAAGACCTCCTCCCGCACGACCCGCATCTCCCGGTGGCACTGGTCGAGGACCGTCGGCTCGTAGAAGTAGCCGGCCGCGGGCCGGACGTCGGAGGCCTCGGGGCGCCTGCCGCCGCAGCGCAGCACCGCGCCCTCGGCGAGCGCCGAGGCCACGTACTCCTCGGTCCGCGCCAGCTGCCGCTCCGAGACGAGCGGGCCGCACTCGACGCCGTCCTCGGTGCCCCGGCCGAGCCGGACGCGCGCCGCGCGGCGGGCCAGTTCGGCGACGAAGCGCTCGCGCACGGACTCCTCGACGATCAGCCGGGAGCCGGCGGAGCAGACCTGGCCGCTGTGGATGAAGGCGGCGTTGAGGGCCTGGTCGACGGCGGTGTCGAAGCCCTCGTCGGTGGCGCAGGCGTCGGCGAAGACGACGTTCGGGTTCTTGCCGCCGAGTTCGAGGGCGACCTTCTTCACGCCCGGCGCGGCGGCCTCCATCACCTTCGTACCGCTGACGAGCCCACCGGTGAACGAGACGAGGTCGACGTCCGGGTGGGCGGACATCCGGGCGCCCACGGTGGCGCCCTCGCCGGTCACGAGGTTGGCCACGCCGGGCGGCAGGCCGGCCTCGGCGAGCAGGTCGATCAGGTCGACCGTGGAGAGCGGGGTGATCTCGCTCGGCTTGATCACAAAAGTATTGCCCGCGGCCAGGGCCGGGGCGATCTTCCAACTCGCTTGGAGAAGCGGGTAGTTCCATGGGGTGATCAGGGCGCAGACCCCGACGGGCTCATGGACGACCACGCTGTGGACGGTGTCGGAGCCCGCGTCCACCACCCGGCCGCCGCTCTCGTTCATCACCAGGTCCGCGAAGTAGCGGAAGGCGTCGGCGACACAGTCGACGTCGACGCGCCCCTCCTCCAGCGTCTTGCCGGAGTCCCGGGATTCCAGCAGCGCTATCTTCTCGCGATTGCGGACCAGCAGTTCGGCGGTCCGGCGCAGCAGCCCGGCCCGCTCCGCCACGGGGGTACGCGGCCAGGGCCCGTGATCGAAGGCCGTACGCGCGGCGGCGATCGCGGCGTCGGCGTCCTCGGCCCCGCCCTCGGACACGACGGCCAGGACCGTGGCGTCCGCGGGGTCGAGAATGTCTCGTGTGGCACCAGAGGCGGCTTTTCGCCACTTTCCGTCCACGTGGATCGTCTGTTGTGCCGACACGTCGCGTCTTTGCCTTCCATTCCGGAACGTTGCTCACCAGCACTGACTGGCGATTGCGGCGCCTGCCCCGGAGGGGAGGAAGCATGCGCTTCCGGTGGCCGAAAGTGCTGGGGGTCACGCGCAACTGGTACAGAACGGGCACGGCGGCCCGCGGTCACGCGGCGCCGAGCGTGTGACGGAGTGCGTGTGACGGAGTGCGTGGCGGGTACGCGCGGGGCGCTTCCCGAGCGCCGACGGACGCGTACCGGGCACTCCCCGACGCACGAAAAGGCCCCGGGCATACGAAAAAGCCCCGGCCGGCCGCTTCACGCGGCGAGCCGGGGCCCTGGCCCTCGTGCGGGGTCGCTCCCGGTCGGCCCGGAGCGACCGGGAGCGATCCGCACCGACCGAAATCGACTCAGATCAGGCCGAGTTCACGGACCGCGTCGCGCTCGTCGGCCAGTTCCTTGACGGAGGCGTCGATGCGGGTGCGCGAGAAGTCGTTGATCTCCAGACCCTGGACGATCTCGTACGCGCCGTCCTTGGTGGTGACCGGGAAGGACGAGATCAGGCCCTCGGCCACCCCGTAGGAGCCGTCGGAGACGACGCCCATGGACGTCCAGTCGCCCTCGGCCGTGCCGTTGACCCACGTGTACACGTGGTCGATGGCGGCATTGGCGGCGGAGGCGGCCGAGGAGGCGCCCCGGGCCTCGATGATCGCCGCGCCGCGCTTGGCGACGGTCGGGATGAAGGTGTCGGCCAGCCAGGTCTCGTCGTTGACGGTCTCGGCGGCGTTCTTGCCGGCGATCTCCGCGTGGAAGATGTCCGGGTACTGGGTGGCGGAGTGGTTGCCCCAGATGGTCAGGCGCTTGATGTCGGAGACCGCCGCGCCGGTCTTCGCGGCGAGCTGCGAGATGGCGCGGTTGTGGTCGAGGCGGGTCATGGCGGTGAACCGCTCGGCCGGTACGTCCGGGGCGGCGGAGCGCGCGATCAGCGCGTTGGTGTTGGCCGGGTTGCCGACGACGAGGACCTTGATGTCGTCCGCGGCGTGGTCGTTGATGGCCTTGCCCTGCGGCTTGAAGATGCCGCCGTTGGCGGCGAGCAGGTCACCGCGCTCCATGCCCTTCGTACGGGGCCGGGCGCCGACGAGGAGGGCGACGTTCGCGCCGTCGAAAGCGACATTGGGGTCGTCCGTGATCTCGATGCCGCGGAGCAGCGGGAAGGCACAGTCGTCCAGCTCCATCGCCGTGCCCTCGGCGGCCTTGAGACCCTGCGGGATCTCGAGGAGACGCAGCTTGACCGGCACGTCCGAGCCGAGCAGATGGCCGGAGGCGATGCGGAACAGCAGTGCGTAGCCGATCTGGCCGGCGGCGCCGGTGACGGTGACATTCACGGGAGTGCGGGTCATGGCGATCTCCGTAAGACAGCTGGCGGTGGGGGTTTCCTGCCCCTGGTGCGGGACATCTCCCCCGCGCACTGAATCTTGACGTGAAGAGACATCCAGCGGTCAGGCTATCCGAACCGTCCCCGCCCGAACCGCTGCCCCCTTGTGGCGCGGCTCACGAGGAACGGGGCTCACAGGGTGGCCGTGACTCTCGGAGGGCCGGGCTCGCGGGGCGGGCGTGGCCGGTGGCGGGCTGCTGCCGCAGTGCCGTACGCGGCCGCCCGACCCACGGGCCACCCGCCGTACGGGGCCCCCGCGGCCCGTGCCGTACGGGGCCCGGCGCACCGGGGTTCGTGACCGTCCACCGCGGGCGGGCACGAGACGGCTCGGCCCGGCGGGTCGTCACGGCGTCGTCGTGCACCCCGTCTGTCCCGCGGCCAGCGTCGCGCACGCCTTGGCCGCCGCCGCGTCCGGGACCGCGAGCATCGGGGTGTACGCGTCGTTGGTCGTTTCGACCGAGCCCGTCTGCGCCTTCCCGGCCCCCTCCTCCTGGGCGTCGCCCTGAGTGATCCGGACCTCGTCGCCGGCCACCGCCTGGGTGATCCGGGCCCATGCCGCCCCGCAGGTCTCGCTGTAACGGACCTCGATCAGGGCCGTACCGACCGTGGCGTTGCTGGTGGTCTGCGCGTACTCCCCGCCGCAGCCCATCTCCTCCGGGTCCTTGCCCGTGCAGTCCTCGCCGGAGCACAGCACCCCGGCCGGCAGCGACGGCGCGCTCTTGGACGGCGACGGCGGGGGCGAGGACTCCTCGGCCAGCGTGGACTCGCCGCTGTCCCCGCCGATGTCGGTCAGCAGCACCGCGGCCGCGACCAGCAGCAGCGCGCCGACGATACCGGCCGCGAAGACCGCCGCCTTGGGGCGCCCGCGCCGCGGGCCGGCGGGAGCGGCGCCCGGGGCTCCGGCCGCGTGACCGGGCGCATGCCCCGGCGGCGGAGTCGCTTGTACCGGTACGGAGGGCGGCCGCGCCTGCCACGACGACGTGCCGGCCACGCCGGCCGCTCCCGCCGAACCGGCCGGTTCGGCCAGTCCTCCCGGTCCCGTCTTTCCCGTCGCGCCCGCCGACTCCCCCGCACCCGCCGCACCCGGTTCCGTACGCTCCCCGCGTCCCGTCCCGTCCTTCGGCTTCGTCCGCGTGCCCGGGCCCTTCGCTCCGGCACCCCGGCGGTGGCGCGCGCCAGGGTCCTCTCCGACCCCCGACGACACGCTGCCCTCCCCCAGCGCCGCCCGTGCCTGGGATATGCGTATCGCTTCCATCGTCATGTCGTGGCGCATCTCGGCCCGGCTCCAGGCACGCTCGGCGAGCTCCCACATCGTCGTCAGATGGACCGGCTGGGTGCCGGTCACCTCCGCCAGCGCGACGATCGCGCCCTTGGGCGCGAGCAGCCTGCCGTTCAGGTAACGCTCCCAGGACGTCTTGCTGTAGCCGGTCCGGTCCGCCACCGCCGCGATGCTCAGACCGCTGCGGTCCACCAGTCCGCGCAGCTGGCCGGTGAACTCCTTGATCTCCGGATCGATCCCGTCCGGTAGCGCCTTCCAACGAGGCATTCCGCCTCCCCCTTGTCCCCCCGCACGTGCCTGATGTGCCCCGCGCCGCGTCGCCCGGCGGCCGTTCCGCCGCCCTGCCCGGCAGCGTGAACGGTCCGTGCGCTCATGCCCCTTGGAACGTACGCGCGCCGATCCCCCGGACCAGTTTCGCATCCGTCGCGTGCTGATCACACCATGGCGGAATGGTCACTTCCGTGCCACAGGCCACAGGGAGCCCTTGAACGGGTTTGGCGTGTCCGTGACGCTTATCTCAACAGCACAGACCGACGGCGCCCGTCTTGTGCTCGGGGGAGAGGACGGGCGCCGTCACCCTTCCGGTTCTGCTCTCCGGCTTCTGTTCCCCGGCTCCGGCCTCCGACTCCGGTCTCCGGCTCCGCGCACTCGGCGGAACGGTCATCGGCCGAAACACTCCTGTCCGGCGTCCGCGCCGTCCGCGCCGGGGCGAAGACAGACCCGCGCGTCGCTCGGGTCGTCCGCCGCCGCCATCGGCGTCGGAACGTAGTTCACCGTGTCCCGGCGCGCGAGCGCCGTGATCTTCTGCACCGGCCGGTCGCCCACCCGCAGCGTGACCTCGTCCCCGAGCCGGAGCCCGGTCGCCCGGACCCACACCGCGTGACAGGCCTTGCCGTACCGCAGTTCCAGCCGCTGGCCGTGCTCGGCGGAGAACGTACGGAGCGTGTCCACCATCCCGGTACCCCCGCAGCCCATGACCTCCGGATGCTTGCCCTCGCACGACGGGCCGGCGCAACCGGGCATCGCCGGTGTGGCCGTGCCCCACCCCTCCCCCGCCGCGGTGGACGGTTCCGCACCGCCCCGCGTGCCCGCGGTCCCGTCACCGTTGGCCAGCGCCACGGCGAGCAGGGACCCGCCGGTCACGGCCACCGCCGCGAGGACGAGGAGCCGCGACCGTCCGGGCCCGCCGAAGCGGCCCTTCCCGCCCCCGGACACGGGTACCGGTACGGCGGACGGCCATCTCTCCTGTCCAGATGTCGAGGACACCGCCGGGGACAGCGCCGAGGACGCCCCTGGGGACGTCTTCGTAGCGGACTCGCCCGCTCCCCCGGCCGTCGCGGCGTCCGACGGAACGGGCCCCGGAACCGGCGCCGGAACGGCCGCCGCCGCAGTCGTCGTTCCGGCCCGGCCGCTCCAGGCCGCGTCCGCCAGCTCCCACAGGACGAGCAGGCGCCCGGCGGGCTCGTCCGCCAGTGCGCAGAGCGCCTCGACCGCCTGCCGGGGAGTCGGCTTCGTCCCGCCCAGGTAGCGCTGCCAGGACGACTTGCTGTAGGGCGTGCGCTTCCCGAGCTCGGCCAGGCTCAGGCCCGTACCATCGCGCAGGGCGCGCAGCTCCGCCGCCAGCCGTTCGCACTCCGCGGCCTTCGGTGGCACCGCGCTCACCGGCGCAACTCCCCCCAGGTGTCGGGCCCTACGATGCCGTCGGCGACGAGCTTGCGCGCGGTCTGGAAGTCCCGTACGGCGGCTTTAGCACTCGGCCCGTAGAGCCCGTCGACGGCCCCCGGGTCGAATCCGTGCCGCCGCAGCAGGCACTGCGCCTCGACGACGTCGCGGCCGCTCGCGTTCGTGTCCAGGAGCACTTCCCTGCTGACGCTGTGGCCTGCGTAGACCCCGCCGTCCTTGCGGCTGAACTCGCAGTCGTACGTCCGGCCCGGTCCGTACGTCCGTGCGGCCGCCGCCCGGCCGTCGCCGTCCCCGCCACCGCCGCCCGCCAGCAGACCGCCGCCGAAGGCGAGGCCCGCGGCGACGACCGCGGCGACGACCGCGGCGGGGAGGGCGTACCGCACCGGGACCACTCGCGGGGCCCGCCGGCCCTCGGGGGCGGGAGAGGGCTCCGACTCGGGCTCCGACCCGGCGGGCTCCGGCCCAGCGGGAGAGGGCTCCGGCCCGGCGGGCGCGGGCGGCTCACCGGGGGCGGCCGGCTCTCCGGGCGCGGGCCGCTCTCCGGAGGCGGGCGCGGGTCTCGTCTCCCGTACCTCGGCCGCCACTTCGTGCAGGACCAATAACGGGGTCGGGTCGGCACCGCAGACCTGTGCCAGCTTCTCCACCGCCGCCAATGGCACCGGTTGTTTCCCGTTCAGATAGCGCTCCCAGGAGGAGCGGCTGTACCCCGTCCTGGCCGCCAGCGCGGCCAGTCCCCACCCCGAGCGGTCCTTCAACCGTCTCAACTGGACGATCAGTTGACGTTCCCTCTCGGGCAGTTCCGACGGAAGCTCTTTCCAACGCGGCATGTCCACCTCATGCGTGCTCTGGACCCCTCCGGGGGCTCCACGCCCTCATCCTCCCCCGGGACGACAAGCGCCCAACTCAGGGTCGCGGGCCCGTCCGGGGCCCCGTTCGCTTCCGGACAGTTCGCCACCCGGCCGCGACCGTCCCGGCCCGTCCCACGACATCCCATGGGACATGACATCCCCGCAGGTCCGAACCCTCTACGTCCCACGGAAGCCCAGTTCCACCGGTTTGTCTTGCGCTGCCCCGATCTGGCGCGGAACAGTCTGTGGTGCACACCGGGCGGCGCGGATCCACCCCGCGCCGCCCTCCTGACCCAGGGGGAGGAAGGCACCATGAACGTACGCAGGGGAGCTGCCACGGGGATGCTGTCGGCCGCGCTGGTGGCCGGCACGCTGACCCTCGCGCCGGCCGCGCACGCCGGCACGGCGGGCGAGGCCGGACAGCAGCGGGTCACGCAGACGGCGGCGTACACGTGTACGGGTACGGCGTCCCAGTACAAGCGGGCGACCATGGCCGACGGCACCACGGGCTGGACCGCCGGGTTCAGCAAGACCATGACGGCCGTCCTCGACACGGGCAGCCAGGGTGCTGCCGTGGCTGAGGCGCAGTGCCTGCTGAAGGGCTACAAGTGCGACCCCGCCGGGGTCGACGGGCGCTACGGCGCGAACACGAAGGCCGCCGTCAAGCGCTACCAGTCGAAGAACGGGCTGACCGCCGACGGCATCGTCGGCAAGAACACCTGGAAGAAGCTGCGCCAGAGCTCGTACTACTGCGGCTGACCGGCACGGAACGGGTCTCCTGCCCTCGCTCGGGGGAACGGGCGGGAGATCTACGGGGGAGAACCGGGGGGCGGCGAAAGAACCGGGGGAACTCCGGGGAACGGGGGAAGAACGGGGGAACGAGAACACGGGGGAACAACGGGGGAAACGCGGTGGGCCCGCCCTTCCTGACCAGGAGGGCGGGCCCACCGTCACGCGTGAGCCGTCCGGCTCGGCGAGACGTCCTCAGCGCTCGGTCTTCAGCGGTCGGTCATCACGGCACCGTCGAATGAACTATGTCGTTCAGGAACGGGATCTCCAGCCACGGCTTGGGCTGCGTCATCAGCGACAGCAGCACGATCGCGACGCCCAGCAGACCGTACGTCAGCATGTCGGTGAAGCGTGACCGTACGGCCAGCATGCCCACGGAGGGCAGCACGCGGCGGAGAACCGCACCGCCGATGAGCGCCACGCCGACCAGGATCGTGCCGACGCGGAACGCCTCGGCGAACGGCAGGGTGACCGTCAGCAGCCCGAGCCCGGTCGTCCCGAGCACGCTGATCAGCGGCCACTGCCGGGCCGGCGCGGGAGCGTCCCCGGACGCGGCCCGGCCGCCGCCCTCCGGGCGCGCGGTGTCCCGGGTGAACGAGAACCGCCTGGCGCGCCTGGTCCGTCCCGGCGCGCCCGGTCGCGCCGCGCCGTCCCCGGCGCCGGTCCCGGTCCCTGGGCCGGTGTCGGCACCGGCGTCGGTGTCAGCACCGGCGTCGTCAGCGTCGGTACCGGCCTGCGCGTCGGCCTCGGTAGCCCCCGCGGCCGTCGTTCCGGCTGCCACGGCCCCGCCGTCGGCGGACCCGTCGCCGGGTGCGTTCCCGGCGGCCCCCGTACGGCCCTCGGCCCCGCCGCCCCGCGCGGTGTCCTCGGTGTCGTCCGACGTGACGGCCTCACCGGTCGCGGCGGATCCGGCCCCCGCCTCCGAGCCGGTCACGTCCCCCGCGCTCGTACCAGCACCCACAGGTGCCCCTTTCAGCATCGTGTCCGTACCGCGTCCGCCCGCCGGCTCAGCCCGCGTCGGCCGCGGCGCGCTCGGCCGCCTCGACCACGTTGACCAGCAACTGCGCCCGGGTCATCGGGCCGACCCCGCCGGGGTTCGGTGAGATCCAGCCCGCCACCTCGGCGACGCCGGGGTGGACGTCTCCGACGATCTTGCCGTTCTCGTCCCGGCTCACCCCGACGTCCAGGACCGCCGCGCCCGGCTTCACGTCCTCGGGCTTGATGATGTGCGGCACCCCGGCGGCGGCCACGACGATGTCCGCCTGCTTGAGCTGCGCCGACAGGTCACGCGTGCCGGTGTGGCACTGCGTGACCGTCGCGTTCTCGGACTTGCGGGTCAACAGCAGCGGGATCGACCGGCCGACGGTGATACCGCGCCCCACGACCACCACGTGCGCCCCGTTGATCCCGACGCCGTGGTGGCGGAGCAGCTGGATGATGCCGTACGGGGTGCAGGGCAGCGGCCCGGTCTCGTTCAGCACGAGCCGGCCCAGGCTCATCGGGTGCAGCCCGTCCGCGTCCTTGGCCGGGTCCATCAGCTCCAGCACCCGGTTGGTGTCGATGCCCTTGGGCAGCGGGAGCTGCACGATGTAGCCCGTGCACTCCGGGTTCGCGTTCAGCTCGGCGACGACCGCCTCGATCTCCTCCTGGGTCGCGGTGCCGGGCAGTTCGCGCTGGATCGACGCGATACCGACCTGCGCGCAGTCGCGGTGCTTGCCGTTCACGTACCAGCGGCTGCCCGGGTCGTCACCGACGAGCAGGGTCCCGAGGCCGGGCGTCACGCCCCGCTCCTTGAGCGCCGCCACACGGGCGGTCAGATCGGACTTGATCGCGGCTGCGGTGGCCTTGCCATCGAGAATCTGGGCGGTCATGGGCCCCATCCTCCCGGATGACCCCGCTCCTGTTCCAATTCGGTCCCAGTCGTGATCCGGCCACCGGCGCCGAAAAGGCGTTCCCGGCCCCTGCCGGCGCACGGCGCGGGCCTGCGGACAGGGCCCGGAAATACCCCGTGAGGCCCTTGTTCACGCCGTTGTCGCCGGTGCTGGCCACGGCGCTGTCGGGGGTTTCCGCGACAGGTTGCACTTGCACAACACCCACGGATAGTGACTGGACAAAATAAAAGCCAGATAACACGATTACCGCGCAGCGCGCGGCCGGCGTCGGGGGACGACCGCTCCATTCGAGATGTTCCTCCACGCGGGCGGTGCCGTCCCCGCACCACCAACGGAGGAACCCCGTCATGAGCTTCGGCGACCCCAACAACCCGTACGGCCAGCAGGGCCAGCCGGGTCAGCAGCCCGGTTACGGCCAGCCCCAGGGGCAGTCGGGCTACGGCTACCCCGGCCAGCCGCAGCAGCAGCCGGGGTACGGCTATCCGCAGGCCCCGCCGGTCCAGCAGCCGTACGGCTCGGGCTACCCGGGCATGCCCGGCGGTCCGACGGAGATGCCGGGCGGTGTCAAGACGGCCCGGGTGCTGCTCCACATCCTGGGCGGCCTCCAGGTGCTCGGCGCCATCATCGTCTTCGTCGGCAGCGCGTGGATCGGCCAGCAGCTGTCCGACAGCGCCTCCGTCTACGACAGTGACACCCAGGACGCCGCGAACTTCGGCACGGGCATCCTCATCGTCACCGGTGTCCTCATCCTGGCCTTCGGTCTGTGGGCGATCCTCACCGCCGTGAAGTTCGGCACCGGAGGCGGCGGCATCCGGATCTCCGCGATCATCTACGGTTCGCTCGTGACGCTGTCCAGCGTCATCAGCCTGCTGACGCTGAACATCTTCGCCCTGATCAGCCTGGCCCTGGGCATCATGATCATCGTCTTCTGCGCGAACAAGGACGGCGCGGCCTGGTTCCAGCGCCCGCGCCACTGACGCCGACACGGTCGGCGGCCGTGACGACGAGGACGAAGGCCGCGCCCCTCACCTCGAAGGTGAGGGGCGCGGCCTTCCGCTCGCGGGCACGAGCCCGGTCGTGCACGAGCCCGGCCGTACCCGGGCCCGGTCGCTCAGTGGAAGAAGTGGCGCGTCCCGGTGAAGTACATCGTCACGCCGGCCTTGCCCGCCGCCTCGACCACCTGCTCGTCACGAACCGAACCGCCCGGCTGGACCACCGCCCTGACGCCCGCCGCCGTCAGGATCTCCAGACCGTCGGGGAACGGGAAGAACGCGTCGGACGCCGCGTAGGCACCCCGTGCCCGCTCCTCGCCCGCCCGCTCCACCGCGAGCTTGGCCGAGTCGACCCGGTTGACCTGGCCCATCCCGACGCCGACGGACGCGCCGTCCTTGGCCAGCAGGATCGCGTTCGACTTCACCGCGCGGCACGCGCGCCAGGCGAAGGCCAGCTCGGCCAGCTCGGCCCCGGACAGCGCCTCGCCCGTCGCGAGCGTCCAGTTCGCCGGGTCGTCACCGTCGGCCTGGAGGCGGTCGGTCACCTGGAGCAGCGCGCCGCCGTCGATCGGCTTGACCTCCACCGGGGCCGAGGGCGCCTCCGGGCAGCGCAGCACCCGGATGTTCTTCTTCCGGGCCAGCACCTCCACCGCGCCGTCCTCGTAGTCCGGGGCGACGATGACCTCGGTGAAGATCTCGGCGACCTGCTCGGCCATCGCCACGGACACCGGACGGTTGACCGCGATCACGCCGCCGAACGCGGAGAGCGGGTCGCAGGCGTGCGCCTTGCGGTGCGCCTCGGCGACATCGGCGCCGACCGCGATGCCGCACGGGTTGGCGTGCTTGATGATCGCGACACAGGGCTCGGCGTGGTCGTACGCGGCACGGCGCGCGGCGTCCGTGTCCGTGTAGTTGTTGTACGACATCTCCTTGCCGTGCAGCTGCTCGGCCTCGGCGAGGCCGCCGCGGGCGGCGGTGTAGAGCGCGGCGGGCTGGTGCGGGTTCTCGCCGTACCGCAGGACGTTCTTCCTGGAGTACGTCGAGCCCAGGAACTCCGGGAGAGCTCCCGCGGCGGAGCCGCTGCCGGACTCCGCGTCGGCCGCCGCGTAGGCATCCGCGAACCACGACGCCACCGCCACGTCGTACGCGGCCGTGTGCCGGAACGCCTCGCCCGCCAGCCGCTTGCGCGTCGGCAGGTCGAAGCCCCCGTCCCGTACCGCGCCGAGGACGTCCGCGTACCGCTCCGGGCTGGTGACGACCGCGACCGATGGGTGGTTCTTGGCGGCGGCGCGGACCATGGACGGGCCGCCGATGTCGATCTGCTCGACGCACTCGTCGGGGGTGGCTCCGGAGGCGACCGTCTCGCGGAACGGGTAGAGGTTCACCACGACCAGGTCGAACGGCTCGATGTCCAGCTCGGCCAACTGCTCGCGGTGCGCGTCGAGCCGCAGGTCGGCGAGGATGCCCGCGTGGACGCGCGGGTGCAGCGTCTTGACACGGCCGTCCAGGCACTCGGGGAAGCCGGTCAGCTCCTCGACCTTGGTGACGGGGATCCCGGCGGCGGCGATCCGCGCGGCGGTGGAGCCGGTCGAGACGAGGGTGACGCCCGCCTCGTGCAGCCCGCCGGCGAGCTCTTCGAGACCCGTCTTGTCATAGACGCTGACAAGTGCGCGCCTGATGGGGCGCTTCGTACCTTCGGCGGTCACTGGATGGTTACCTTTCGTCCCTCAATGCGGTAGCCGTGCCGGGCCAGACGCCCCACGACCTCGACGAGCAGGCGTCGCTCGACTTCCTTGATGCGCTCGTGGAGAGCGGCTTCGTCGTCCTCGTCCCGTACCTCGACCACGCCCTGCGCGATGATCGGTCCGGTGTCGACGCCGTCGTCGACGAAGTGGACGGTGCAGCCGGTGACCTTCGCGCCGTACGCGAGCGCTTCGCGCACGCCGTGGGCACCGGGAAAGCTGGGCAGCAGCGCGGGGTGGGTGTTCACGAACCGCCCGCCGAAACGCGCGAGGAACTCCTTGCCCACGATCTTCATGAATCCCGCCGAGACCACGAGGTCGGGGGCGTACGCGGCCGTCGCCTCGGCGAGCGCGGCGTCCCACTCCTCCCGCGTCGCGTGGTCCTTCACCCTGCGGACGAACGTCGGCAGCCCGGCGCGCTCGGCGCGCTCCAGTCCCGCGATGGAGCCGCGGTCCGCGCCGACGGCCACGACGCGCGCCCCGAAGGCGTCGGGGTCGTCGCCGATCGCGTCGAGCAGGGCCTGGAGGTTCGTACCGGATCCGGACACGAGGACGACGAGCCGCGCCGGGCGTCCCTCGGGCGCGCCGGGGAAGGAATATCCGGAAGCCGCCGAGGACACCGCGGGCGCCCCGGGTGGGACATCCGGTGCGGACGACGCGGCCGGCACGGAGTCCGGGGGCGGTGGGGCGGAGGAGGATGAGGAGGCCACAACGGGCGCCTTTCTCGGGGCGGGCACAGCCTCGCGGGTCGTGCGGCGGCGTTTGTGTGGTCGTACGAACGAACCGTGTTCTCCGATACGGGGAACTCTACGAAGGAGCCGACCGTCAGCAACGATACCGGCACACCGGGCGGCCCCCACGGGACGGGGGCTCGGCCGGGAGGTAGCGTCTGGGGACAGGGTTCCGTCTCCGGGACGGACCGTACGAGACAAGACCCGCCGCGCACCGGACCTCGCGAGCGGCGGGTACGAGGGGAAGACGTTCACCAGATGCAGGACCGACTCCGCCGCACGGCACGCCGCCTCACGCCGCCCGCTGGGCCGGTGCTGCTGCCGCGTGACCGCCAGTCCTCGTCACCGGGGGCGTCTCCCGCGGAGGCGTCGGGCGCCTCGGACACCTCCGGTTCGCGGGACCCGGCGGCGCCCGGTGGCGCCTCCGGGCCGGCCGGTGGTTCCGGTGGTGCCAGTGGTTCCGGTGGTACGTCGGAGGCTTCGGGCTCCCGCCCCGACGCGGGCCCGGGGTCCGGTCCGGGATCCCGGTCCGGCTCCCCTGCGGACGACAACCCCTTCGCCCCGCCGCCCGAGGGCGCCCCTGACCGGCCGTGGCGGCCACGGCGCCCCGGGAACGGCGGCTCCGGGGACGTTTCAGGATCCGGCCCCGATTCCGGTTCCGGCTCCGGCTCCGGTGCGCAGGACGTCTGGGGCAGCCGGTGGAGCAGCCGCCAGCCCGGCCGCTCCGCTGACGGCTTCGGCTCCAGGACCGGCGGCGGACAGAACGGCCAGGAGGGGCCCGACGGAGGCCGTGGCGGCGGGCTGCGCTGGGATCCCGCGGACCCGGCCCAGCGGCGCGCCCGCTACGCGCTGCTCGGCGGGATGTGGGCCTTCTTCTTCGCCCTCTTCGACTTCCCGCAGGTCGCGCTGTTGCTCGGTGCCCTGGCGGTGTACTGGGCCATCAGCTCGCTGCGCGAGAAGTCGCCGAAGAGCTCGGCGGGCCAGGGCGATCCGTTCGCGAGCGGCGGCCCGGAGGGGGCCCGCCCGGGCGGCGCCGCCGAGCCGTCCGGACAGCCCCGGCAGAACCCGGCCTACGGCACGGCCTCGGGCGCGGCCCGGCAGAAGACGACGGCCGCCGTCAGCGGCCTGGTGACGGCGTGTGTGGCGCTGGCGATCGTGGCGGCGACCTTCACGATCCAGCTGACCTACCGCGACTACTACACGTGTGTGGACGACGCCCTGACGAAGACCGGCCAGCTGTCCTGCAACGAACTGCTCCCGGAGTCACTGGTCCCGGTCTTCGGGGTCAAGGAGTAAAGGAAGAGTCGACGGCGGCCTCGGAGCCGTTCCGCGGTCCTCCTCCGTGCCGGCCCCCGCATCGGTGCCGGTGCGGGGGACGTGCCGACGGGAAAGGGACGGCTCCCTCACCGCACTGAAGGCCGCCCAGCGCGCCTGTCGCGCGCCGCGGTCGTGCCAGTCGGCCGGGTCCGTGCCGTGATCCGCGCCTCCGGGGCCGTCCGGTCCCGCCGTCCCGTCCGGTCCCGCCGTCGCGTCCGGTCCCGCACCGCCTGATCCGCTCGCTCCGCCCGGTCCACCCGTTTCGGTGCTCGCCTCCGGGATCTCGCCGCCTGTCGTCCTCGCGGGCGGGTCCAGAAGGTCCGGTTCCCCGGCCGGCTTCGCACACCCGGCCGACGCCTGCTGCGGTACGGAGCCCGCCCCGCCCCTCACATCGGCGCCGGGCGACGCCTCCCCCGCTCCTCGCGCGGCCTCCTCCGGTACGGGTCCCGCCCCGGGACCCGCCTGTACGGGCCGTACCCGCTCGGCCCTCTTCCGCGCCGACCCCTTCGGGAACGGCTTCTTCCGGGAGGGCTTCCTCCGGGTGGGCTTCCTCCGTACGGGCCGCTCCCTCACCGGCCGCACGCGCCGTTCCCGTAGCCGCCAGGCCCGGAGCAGCAGCGCCGACGGCACGCCCAGGGCCACCGCCCAGACCAGCGCCGCCAGACCCGCCCGCCACCACACGGGACCGAAGACCGCCAGGGCCCCGTCCCCCAGCCGACCGCCCGCGACGGCGGCCAGAGCCGCCGTCAGCCCCCCGCACACCACCCCGCCGAGGGCCGCCGTCAGGGCCGTCTCGCCCGGGCGCCAGGCCTCCTCCCGCACGGCGAAGGGCGGGGCCGCGACCCGTACGGTGAACCAGGCCACCGCCGGCCCCGCGACGAGGGCGACGGCCACCGCCGCCCGGTGCGCGACCGTACCGTACCCGTCGGGCACGGCTGCGAGCAGCGGGAACGGCGGCAGCGCGGGCGTACCGGTGACGGCCAGCGGGGTGACCGTCGCCGCCGTGCCGAGCGCGAACCCGGGCCCGAGGCCGTACGAGACGGCCCAGACTGCGGCGTTCGGGAGCAGCGTCAGGCCCAGCAGCACGAGCGCGACCCGTCCCGACCAGTCCTCCGCGAGCCGGGTGAGCGAAGCGTGTGCCGCCCCGCCGTGCCACACCAGCGACACCACGGTCAACAGCGCGCCCGCGCAGACCAGTACCGCCGCCGCCCCGGCACCCGCGCGCGTCGCCACCGTCGTCCGGCGCCGGGACGCGGACGCCCAGACCGTCCGTACGAGCAGGCTGCGCAAGCCGCCGGGCAGCCACAGCGGCAGCGGGCCACGCAGCCGTCCGCTCACCTTCCACGCGCCCGCGCCGGCGGACAGCAGGACGGCGACGGGCAGCGTGAGCGCCGCGCCCAGCGGTCGCACGGTGAGCGGCCCGCCCGTGACATACGCCGCCGCGCCCGCGCCGACCAGCAGATAACCACCGGTCACGGTGGCCACGGCGCCGAAGAGGGTGAGCTGCGGCCGGCCCTCGTCGGCGTCGAGCGCGTCCCGTGCCGCCCGGTAGGCCAGATAGGCGGGCGGGACCGCGAGCAGCATCGGTACGACGCCGAGGGGCGCGGGCGTCCCGGAAAGGGTGTCCGGGCGTACGAGTTCGACGCCATGGGCCAGCAGCCACAGTGCCGCCGCGACGTGCAGGGCGCCGCCCGGCCCCCGGTCGGGGTACGGCGAGCTGATCCAGACGGCCATCGCCAGCACGGCGAACGAGCCGAGCCCGAGTCCCGCCGCGACGACTCCGCGGAGGAAGGCTGCTGTCAGCGCGGTGGCCCGGCCGCGTGCCGGCACGGAGGCCGGGGCGGAGGCCGGGGACAACGTCGTGGCGGGGTCGGTCAATTGGCTCACGCCGACATGCTGCCAACGCCGCCCCCCGTATGCGCGCAACAGGCGAAAGATCGTCGTGTCACCCAAAATACGTTTATGTGCTTTTTCGCCCATTACAGTGCTGCGGGGAGTCGTTCATGACGCGGAACACCACGCGGAGAGCCAGGGCAGGCGCCGCCGCCACCTCGCTGCCCCCTCCCGAGGAACGGCGCGGGCTGCGTGAGGCACGGTCGATGACGGAGCGGCAGATCGCCGCGGCTGTGGGGGTCTCCCGGTCCACTCTGCGGTCCTGGGAGAGGGGCCGGACCAGTCCGCGCGGGCCGAAGGGCGAGGCGTACGCACGGCTGCTGACGGCAGGCGTGGCCGAGCCCCGGAAGGCCGCGGCGCGCTCGCGGCAACCCGGACGGACCAAACCCGGGGAGGGAGCGGAAAGAACAACGGGAAGCGCGGCTACGAAAACCGTGAGGAGCGCGGAAGCGTCCGCGTCGAGCGAGCGCGGCCGGCCGGCCGGCCGTGACAACACCGGCCGTGACGCCGCCGATCGTGGTATCGCCCACCGGGACGCCGTCGATCGTGGTGCCGCCGTCCGTGGTGCCGCCGTCCGTGGTGCCGCCGTCCGTGGTACCGCCCACCGGGACGCCGTCGGACGGGGGGCCGGCACCGAACAGCGGGGGGCGAAGCCGCCGGGGACCACGGCGCCCGGCGTCGAGGCGGCCCGCCCCGACGCGGCGGGCGGCAAGCGCGCCGGCGGCGACGCCCGTCCCACGGCGGCCCCGTACATCACCACGGGGACGGCCCCGCGGACGGCCGAGAAGACACCCGGGACGACAGCCGGACGGAGCGGCGGCACAGCGGCGGGCGGCCCGGACACGCTGGGCGACTCGGGCGCGGCGGCCGACACGGAGATGCGCCTCGGCACGTTCACCGAGGTGGGCCCCCTGACCCCGGGTCGGGCGTTCGACGCGCTGTACGCCCGTAACGCCCCCGCCCTCCTGCACCAGGCATATCTGCTGACGGGGCTGCGCGGCCTGTCCCAGGAGTCCGTCGAGCACGCCTTCCGCCTCGCCTGGGAGCGCTGGCCGGAGGTCGCGACGGACCGGGACCCGGCGGGCTGGGTACGGGCCGCGGCCCACGAGTACGCCCTGTCGCCCTGGCACCGCATGCGGCGCCTCCGCGAGGAGGACGACGTGGCGGACCGGAAACCGGACAGGGCCGGGCGGAAGGCACGGAAGCGCCGTGAGGAACAGCCCGTGGAGCCGGCGCGGGACGAGGGGCCGGCCGACCGGGCGCTGCGCGAGGCGCTGCTGGACCTGCCGCCCGCGTACCGCCGCGCCGTGCTGCTCTACGACGGACTGGGCCTGGACCTGCCGGAGACGGCGGCCGAGACGGAGGCGAGCACCGCCGCCACGGCGAGCCGGCTCACGCACGCCCGCGCGGCGCTGGCCGAACGGCTGCCGGAGCTCGCCGACCCCGCGCTGCTGCACGCCCGCCTCGGTGCCCTCACCCGCGCGGCGGCGCCCGCGGCGATCCCGCAGCCCCGGAAGGTACGGACCGCCTGCGAACAGCGGGCACGCCGGCTGACCCGGTCGGCCGTCGCCTTCACCGTTCTGATCATCGGCGCGACGAGCTTCACGCTGGCCACCGCCCCCCGGCAGTACATTCCGCCGCTGTCTCCGGGGGAGCGGATCGGCGGTGTGCCGGTGTCGAGCGGTCCGCAGCGGCTGAGCAAGCAGGACCTGGAACTGCGCCGGAAGCTCCGCGCCGAGCCGGTGAACGGGCCCTCCCGGCTCGTACCGGAGGCGCGCTGAGCCCGGTGGCCGGCCCCGCTCACGCGCGTGGGCCCGCACCCCGGAGCAGGGGTGCGGGTCCACGCGCGTGAGGCCGGTGCGGATCCGCCGTACGACCGGTGCGGGCGCCGCGCCGTACGACCGGAGAACCGGCCCTTCGGCCGCTCGGCCGGTCGGTGGCCGGTTGGCCGCTCGGTGAACCGGCCGGTGGCCGGGGAGGAGACGGCCGGCCATCAGGCGTCAGCCGTCAGCCGTCAGCCGTCAGCCGCCGAGGATCGCACGCGCCAGCTGCGCGGTCTCGGTCGGCGTCTTGCCGACCTTCACGCCCGCGGCCTCCAGGGCCTCCTTCTTCGCCTGGGCGGTGCCGGAGGAGCCGGAGACGATGGCGCCGGCGTGGCCCATGGTCTTGCCCTCGGGGGCGGTGAAGCCCGCGACGTAGCCGACGACCGGCTTGGTGACGTTCTTGGCGATGTAGTCGGCCGCGCGCTCCTCCGCGTCGCCGCCGATCTCGCCGATCATCACGATCAGGTCGGTCTCGGGGTCGGCCTCGAACGCCGCCAGGGCGTCGATGTGCGTCGTACCGATGACCGGGTCGCCACCGATGCCGACGGCCGAGGAGAAGCCGATGTCGCGCAGCTCGTACATCATCTGGTAGGTCAGCGTGCCGGACTTGGACACGAGACCGATCCGGCCGGGCTTGGTGATGTCGCCCGGGATGATGCCGGCGTTGGACTGGCCGGGGGTGATCAGGCCCGGGCAGTTCGGACCGATGATCCGGGTCTTGTTGCCCTTGCTGGTCGCGTACGCCCAGAACGCGGCGGAGTCGTGCACCGCGATGCCCTCGGTGATCACGACGGCCAGCCCGATCTCGGCGTCGATGGCCTCGACGACGGCGGCCTTGGCGAAGGCCGGCGGCACGAAGACGACGGAGACGTCGGCACCGGTCTTCTCGATGGCCTCGGCGACCGACCCGAAGACGGGTACCGCCGTGCCGTCGAAGTCGACGGACGTACCGGCCTTGCGCGGGTTCACACCGCCGACGATGTTCGTGCCGTCACCGAGCATGAGCTTCGTGTGCTTCATACCGGTGGCGCCGGTCATCCCCTGGACGATGACCTTGCTGTCCTTGGTGAGGAAGATAGCCATGGTGTTGGAGTCCTCGTCCCTTACTTCGATGCGGCGGCGGCGAGCTCGGCGGCCTTGTCGGCCGCGCCGTCCATGGTGTCCACGCGCTGCACGAGCGGGTGGTCGGCGTCGGACAGGATCTTGCGACCCAGCTCCGCGTTGTTGCCGTCCAGCCGCACGACCAGCGGCTTCGTGACGTCCTCACCCTTGGTCCTGAGAAGCTCCAGGGCCTGGACGATGCCGTTGGCGACCTCGTCGCACGCGGTGATGCCGCCGAAGACGTTGACGAAGACGGACTTGACGTCCGGGTCGCCCAGGATGATCTCCAGGCCGTTCGCCATGACCTCGGCGGAGGCGCCGCCACCGATGTCGAGGAAGTTGGCGGGCTTCACACCGCCGTGGGCCTCACCGGCGTACGCGACGACGTCCAGGGTCGACATGACCAGGCCGGCGCCGTTGCCGATGATGCCGACCTCGCCGTCGAGCTTGACGTAGTTGAGGTTCTTGGCCTTGGCGGCGGCCTCCAGCGGGTTGGCCGCGGCCTTGTCCTCCAGGGCCTCGTGCTCCGGCTGGCGGAAGTCGGCGTTCTCGTCGAGCGAGACCTTGCCGTCCAGCGCGATGATCTTGCCCTCGCCGGACTTGATCAGGGGGTTGACCTCGACCAGGAGCGCGTCTTCCTTGATGAAGACGGTCCACAGCTTCTGCAGGACCTCGGCGACCTGGTCCGCGATCTCGGCCGGGAACTTCGCGGCGGCGACGATCTCGGCGGCCTTCTCCGGGGTGCAGCCCTCGTTGGCGTCGACCGGGATCTTGGCCAGCGCTTCGGGCTTCTCCTCCGCGACGACCTCGATCTCCACGCCGCCCTCGACGGACGCCATGGCGAGGAAGGTGCGGTTGGTGCGGTCCAGCAGGAAGGAGACGTAGTACTCCTCCGCGATGTCCGCGGTCTGCGCCAGCATCACCTTGTGGACCGTGTGGCCCTTGATGTCCATGCCCAGAATCTGGCCGGCCTTCTCGACCGCGTCCGCCGCGTCGGAGGCCAGCTTGACGCCGCCCGCCTTGCCCCGGCCGCCGACCTTGACCTGTGCCTTGACGACGGCCTTGCCGCCGAGACGCTCGGTCACCTCGCGGGCGGCCTCGGGCGTGTCGATGACTTCACCGGCCAGCACCGGTACGCCGTGCTTGGCGAAGAGGTCCCTCGCCTGGTACTCGAACAGGTCCACGCGTGTCCGTCCCTTGTCGTTTTAACCGCAGCCTGGTGATCGCGGGTTCGTTGTCTGCGTGGGCGTGCCGCGGAGGGCAACGTGACTACGCCGTCACAGAGGGAGGCGTACGCGCTGTCCGGTACGCGGCATGTCCGTCTCGCAGGTTATCTCCGTGGGCCGCGCGACCCTAAATCGCGGATCACAGATGAGCGGTGATACCTGTCACAGAGCGGAACCCTGCGGTCCAGACCATCGGCGGTGGCCTCGCCGGCCCGTCAGCCCTCCGGCACGGGCAGGGGACGCTTCTCGATCGCCGCCGCCATCACCTCGGGGAACAGGTCCGGCGTGCAGGCGAAGGCCGGGGCACCCAGGGCGGCGAGCGCGGCCGCGTGCTCACGGTCGTACGCCGGTGTCCCCTCGTCGGAGAGCGCGAGCAGCGCCACGAACTGCGTGCCCGAGGCCTTCATCGCCGCGACCCGCTTGAGCATCTCGTCGCGTATGCCTCCCTCGTAGAGATCACTGATCAGGACGACGACGGTGTCGGCGGGCCGGGTGATCCGCGACTGGCAGTAGGCGAGCGCGCGGTTGATGTCCGTGCCCCCGCCCAGCTGGGTGCCGAACAGGACGTCGACCGGGTCCTCGATCTCGTCGGTGAGGTCCACGACGGCCGTGTCGAAGACGACGAGCCGGGTGCTGATGGAGCGCATGGAGGCCAGGACCGCGCCGAAGACGGAGGCGTACACGACGGACGCCGCCATCGAACCCGACTGGTCGACGCAGAGGACGATCTCCTTCTTCACGGACCGCGACGCGCGGCCGTAGCCGATCAGCCGCTCCGGGACGACCGTGCCGTGCTCCGGGAGGTAGTTCTTGAGGTTCGCCCGGATCGTGCGGTCCCAGTCGATGTCCCGGTGGCGTGGCCGGCTGATCCGCGCGGACCGGTCCAGGGCACCGGAAAGGGTGGCCCGCGCCCGGGTCGCCAGCCGCTTCTCGATGTCCTGGACCACCTTGCGGACCACGGCGCGCGCGGTCTCCTTGGTGGTCTCCGGCATCGCCTTGTTGAGCGAGAGCAGGGTGCCGACGAGGTGGACGTCGGCCTCGACCGCCTCCAGCATCTCCGGCTCCATCAGCAGCGCGGACAGACCGAGCCGGTCGATCGCGTCGCGCTGCATGACCTGGACGACGGAGCTGGGGAAGTACGTCCGGATGTCCCCGAGCCAGCGGGCGACGGACGGCGCGGAGGCGCCGAGACCCGCGCTCCGGTCGGCCGCGTTCCCGCCGCGCCGCCGTCCCGAGCCGTACAGCGCGGACAGCGCGCCGTCCATCGCCACGTCGCTCCCGGCGAGCGCGCGGCCCGTGCCGTCGGCGTCCTCCCCGCCGAGTACCAGCCGCCACCGCCGCAGCCGCTCGTCGGCGGCCCGGTCGGCGGCCTCGCGGCCGTCGCCGGCGTCACCGCTCCGGCCGGTCACGGCCGTTCCCGCCGCGGTCATCCCGCCACCCCCACAAGATCGTCGTTGTCCGCGCCGTCCGACCGGGCGGCGCCGTACAGGGCTGCGGCACCGTCCGGGGCGGCGGAGCCGAGCAGGAGCCGGACCACCGGCAGCACGGCGTCCGCGCGCGCCCGGTCGAGTCCCTGACCGAAGCCGGGCACGCCGGCCGCCGACTCCCCGGCCGCCCCGCCGGCCCCGACGGCTCCTCCGGCCCCACCTTCTGCGGGGTTGCGCCGGACCAGCTCGCCCAGCGTGCGGCGCACACCCGGTTCGTACGCCGCGAAGGTGCGGCGCAGCAGCGGGAGCACGTCCGTGAAGGAGTCGGCGGGCACCCCGGTCAGCCAGGCGTCCACCAGTGCCAGGAGGCGTTCGTCGTGGACCAGGAGCATGCCGCCGCCGGCCGCGCCGCCGAGGAAGCCCTCGACCCAGGCCGCCGCGTCGGCCGGGGGCGTGCCGGGCGACAGGACGAGGCTCATGAGCCGTGCGGCCTCGTCCTCCGCCAGCCGCCCGTCGTCCAGCAGGATCCGCGCGGCGCGGCCCCTGATGACGCCCGGGACCGTGTCCCGTTCGGCGAGGACGCGCAAGACCGCCCGCCAGCGCCCGGCCAGGTCCCGCCCGTCGATGTCCGGGAGCAGCGCCATCGCGCCGTGGACGTTGTCGAGATGCGTCCTCATGCCGGCCGCTCCGTCCGCGTCGAGCCCGGCGCACGCCGGTGGCAGCCCGACGCAGATCCGCTCGGCGAGCCCGGCCGCCACTCCGCCGAGCGCCGTGGTGTCGGTCGACCGCACGTCCCCGTACCGCAGCGAGCGGGCCAGCGCCGGCAGCGCCTCGGCGAGGTGGCCGACATCGGCGTCCAGCGCGGCCCGGTCGGCCAGGGCCCGCATCACGGTCGGCAGGGCGGCGGGGAGCGAAGCGAGCAGGCACCGCTCGGCCAGGGCGGTGACCTCGGCGAGCGCGGTCGCCGACCGGGCCCGGGACATGGCCTTGGCGGTGGCGGCGGAGTCCACGGTCGTACCCCAGACGCCGGCCTCCGCGACCCGTACGTACAACTCGGGCTCCCAGCGCAGCCGCCAGCTCTCCCGGAAGGTGCCGGTGCCGCCGCGTCCGCCGGCCGGTTCGCCCCAGTCCACCCCGAGCAGGGCCAGCCGGTGCAGCAGCGCGCTGCGCGCCGTGTCGTTCTCCTTGCGGAGGTCGAGGTCCAGCTCCCGTTCCAGGAGTTCCGGCTTGAGGCGGAGCGAGCGCTGGAGCCGGGTGAGGTCGCGCTGGAGCGGTACGGCGGGGACCGTGTCGGGGACCTCGCCCAGCGCGTCGCCGACGACCAGCCGGTCCGTGATGAGCCCGAGTGGTACGTCGGAGCCCTCGCACAGCACGGCCCTGGCGGCGTCGAGGGTCTCGGTGAGACCGGCCAGCGGGCGGCCCCGCATGACGGCGAGGCTCTCCGCGAGCCGTACCGCCTCGATGACGTGCGCGGAGGAGACGATCCGGTCCTCCTCCCGCAGCAGCCCGGCGACCTTGGTGAGCCAGCGCTCCACGGGCCGGTCGGGCGCGCCGAAGAGGTGCGCGTACCAGCCGGGCGCGTCGATGCCCGCGCCGTAGCCGCTGCGCCGGGCCAGGCGGCGGTGCGTCCAGGGCACCCAGGTCAGCTCGGTCTTGACCTTGGGAAGCCCCTTGAGCAGGGCGCGGTCGGCGGTGACGGTCGTCTTCTCGCCGAGCGCGGGCACGTGCCAGGCCCCGCAGACGACGGCGACGCCGTCGTCCCCGAACTCCTTGCGGGCGGCCCGCAGCTGGAGGCGCATGTGGGCCTCGCGGACGAGGTCGCGCCGTCGCCCGCCGTCGCCGAACTCCGCGCGCAGCGCGGCCATGGCCTCGGCGACCGCCTCGAAGGGGGCGAAGGGGTCCCCGGCCGGGCCGGAGCCCGGGCCGCGGTGCTCGACGACGTCCTCCCACCAGCGCTCCGGGTCGTCGTACCCGGCGGCCTCGGCGAGCACGGCGATCGGGTCGACGCGCAGCCCTTCCTCGTCCGGTGGCCGTTCGCCGTCGGTGCCGGGGGCGTCGGGGGCGTCGGCCCGGTCGCCGTCCTGGTCGCGGCCCGTGCCGGTGGCCGCGCGCCCGCGGCCGCCCGCGCCCTCCTCCCGGCCCGCCGTTCCCCCGGCCGGCGCCCTCTCGCCCGAACCCGCTTCGGCGTCCGTCCCGTCCTCGGCCGGTGCCGGCTCGGCCAGGGTGTGCGCCGCCGGGAGGTCGATGAACCGCACCACCGCGTCGTGCTCCAGCGCCCAGCGGATCGCGACCCACTCCGGCGAGAACTCGGCCAGCGGCCAGAACGCCGCCCGGGCGGGATCGTCCACCGCGTGCGCGAGCAGCGCGACGGGCGGGCGCATCGCCTCGTCCGCCGCGTGCGCGACCAACGCGTCCGCCTCGGGCGGCCCTTCGACGAGCACCGCCCGTGGCCCGGCCGCGTCGAGCGCCGCCCGGACCGCCCGGGCTGATCCCGGGCCGTGGTGCCGGATCCCGAGCAGGCGGGGCCCACGGCCGGCGCCGGGGGCGGGCGCCGCTCCCGCCCGTGGCGCGGCGCCCGCGCCCCGGCGTGCCCCCGTCATGCGCTCACCTCGCGGCAGGCACGGTAGAAGTCCTTCCAGCCCTCCCGCTCGCGCACCACCGTCTCGACGTACTCCTGCCAGATCACCCGGTCCGCCGCCGGGTCACGGACGACGGCGCCGAGGATCCCGGCGGCCACGTCGCCGGGGCGCAGCACTCCGTCGCCGAAGTGGGCGGCGAGCGCGAGGCCGCCGGTGACCACGGAGATCGCCTCGGCCGTGGAGAGCGTGCCGGAAGGGGACTTGAGCTTCGTACGGCCGTCGGCCGTGACTCCGTCGCGCAGTTCACGGAAGACCGTGACCACCCGGCGGATCTCGGCCATCCCGTCCGGAGCCGCGGGCAGGTCCAGCGAGCGCCCGAGCTGGTCGACGCGCCGGGAGACGATGTCGACCTCCGCCTCCGTGTCGGCCGGCAGCGGCAGCACGACGGTGTTGAAGCGCCGGCGCAGCGCGCTCGACAGGTCGTTGACGCCCCGGTCGCGGTCGTTGGCCGTGGCGATCAGGTTGAAGCCGCGGACCGCCTGGACCTCCTCCCCCAGCTCGGGCACCGGCAGGGTCTTCTCGGAAAGGATCGTGATGAGCGAGTCCTGCACGTCGGCGGGGATCCGGGTCAGCTCCTCGACGCGCGCGGTCATGCCCTCGGACATCGCCCGCATCACCGGGCTGGGCACCAGCGCGGCGCGGCTGGGGCCGTGGGCGAGCAGCTGCGCGTAGTTCCAGCCGTAGCGGATGGCCTCCTCGGGCGTCCCGGCCGTGCCCTGCACCAGCAGGGTCGAGTCCCCGCTGACGGCGGCCGCGAGGTGCTCGGAGACCCAGGTCTTGGCCGTGCCCGGCACCCCGAGCAGCAGCAGCGCGCGGTCGGTGGCGAGCGTGGTGACCGCGACCTCGACGATCCGGCGCGGCCCCACGTACTTGGGCGTGATCACCGTCCCGTCCGGCAGGGTACCGCCGAGCAGGTAGGTCGCCACGGCCCAGGGCGACAGCCGCCACCTGGCCGGCCGCGGCCGGTCGTCGGCGGCGGCCAGCGCGGCCAGTTCGGCGGCGAACGCGTCCTCGGCATGCGGGCGCAGCGCCTGGCCGTGGGCGCCCGCCGGGCCGTCGGGAGCGGATTCCACGGGCGTGGCTCCCGCGGGCACGGAAATTTCGGGCACGGTCATGGATCCCCCAGATCGGTCGACCGGATGTGGTTCCACCGTGCACCACGCCACTGACAATCGACCGTCTTCGCAGGCCGGAGCCCAATCCCGGGTGCGCCACCGGCTGCCGGCTCCGGCTGTGGGGCCAGGACCTCTCAGTCCGCGATCGGCGAGACCGCGACGCAGCCGCCCGCCGTCGCCAGTCCCTCGGCGGACTCCTCCTTGATCACCTCGCCCTTGTACGTGATCTTGCAGGTGACCTCGGCGCCCGTCAGGTCCGCGGCGGCCGGCATGACGGCGGGCGGCATGATGCCCCGCAGCGTGACCGTCTTCTTCCACGGCAGCGTGGGCTTCTCGACCGTCTCGATCTTCGGCTCCATGCCGTCGCCCTCCCCGCCGTGGAAGCCGATCGAGTCGACGTTCTTCCCGGTCACCTCGTAGGTGACCTCGTACTTCTCGTTGACGGCCTTGTCGACCTGCTTGGCCGCCTCGTCGGCGGCCTCGGAGCAGGCGCCCAGGCCCAGCGCGAGGCCGGTGACGGCGAGCGTGGTGACGGTGATGCGTGTGATGCGCGTGATGCGGTTCATCGGTCTGATCCCCCCGGATCCATGCTTGTAGAAGCTCGCAGAGTAGCAAAGGCCCGGCAAAACGGCGCCGTTGCGTTCTCGCCGAAAACGCAGGTCAGGCCGATTGTCAGTGGGGCGTCCTAACGTCGTGGTCATGAATGGACCGGGGGTGCGCTGGACGACGGAGCAGGTGCTCGCGCTGGCTCCTGACGACGCGTCGCGGAAAGCGGGCGGCAAGCTGAGCACGGCCGGGCCGTGGTCGGAGGCGGGTGCGGCCGACGGGGCCGTCTGGGGCCTGTGCAAGGGCAGCGGCAAGAAGCCGTATCAAACCGTGGTCGACACGGCCGGGCCCGCGTACAAGTGCAGTTGTCCCAGCCGGAAGTTCCCGTGCAAGCACGCCCTGGGGCTGCTGCTGCTCTGGGCGGCGGACGAGCGGGGCGTGACGGAGTCGGAGGTGCCCGAGTGGGCCGGGGAATGGCTCGAAGGGCGCCGGAAGCGGAGCGAGGAGAAGGCCGCGGCCCGGGCGGGCGGGGACGCCGGCGCGGCGGCGCCGCCGGCCGATCCCGAGGCGGCCAGGCGCAGGGCGGACCGGCGGGCGGCCCGGATCACGGCGGGGGCGACGGAGTTGGAACAGCGGCTGACGGACCTGCTGCGCGGCGGACTGGCCGCGGCGGAGCAGTCGGGTTACGGCCTGTGGGAGGAGACGGCCGCCCGCATGGTCGACGCGCAGGCGCCCGGGCTCGCGGGCCGGGTGCGGGAGTTGGGCGCCGTCCCCGGCTCGGGGCCCGGCTGGCCGGTGCGGCTGCTGGAGGAGTCCGCGCTGCTGCACCTGCTGACCAGCGGCTGGCTGGGGCTCGACCGGCTGCCCGGACCGCTGGCGGCGACGGTCCGCACGCGTGTCGGGCTCCCGTCGGTCACCGAGGGCGCGCCGGTCCGGGACCACTGGCTGGTCCTCGCCCAGTACGACACCTCGGACGGCAAGCTCGTCACGCGCCGCATCCGGTTGTACGGACGGGACTCGGGCCGATCGGCGCTGCTGCTCTCCTTCGGGGCGGCGGGCCGCTCACCGGAGCTGGGACTTCCGGTGGGCCTGATGATCGACGCGGAGGTCGTCCCGCACGCGGGGTCGGGAGCGCTGCGGGCGGACTGGGGCCGGCAGTTCGGCCCGCCCGGCCCCATCGAGGGACCGCCGCCGGGCGGATCCACCACCGACGCGGTGGAGGCGTACGGCCGGGCGCTGCGCGACGATCCCTGGCTGGACTCCTGGCCGGTGACGCTGCGGGAGGTCGTGCCGGTGCCCGCCCGGGACGGCGGGTGGCAACTGGCCGACGCGGACGGCACGTCCGCGCTGCCCCTCACGTCCGCCGCCGTCGCCCGGCCGGGGCTGTGGAAGCTGGCGGCGCTGTCGGGCGGTGGCCCGGTCTCGGTCTTCGGCGAGTGCGGCCACCGCGGCTTCCAGCCGTTGGCGGCCTGGGCCGAGGACATACCGGGGACGGTTCCGCTCACGTGACCGCGCCCCACGCGGTCCGAAAGGACCTGATGCCTGTACGGGAGGACCTGATGACCAGCACCACCGCGAGCACCCCGACCGCGAGCACCCCGACGGAGAACACCCCGACGGAGAACACCGCAGCGGACACCGCGACGGCGAGCACGCCGGCCGGGAGCGCTCCGGCCGCGAGTGCCGCCGGAAGGGCGACCGGCGCGAGCACCGTCGTGGGTGACGGCGGCGCGGGCACCACGACCGGCACGTCCGGGGCGGCCGGCCCCACCGGCCCGACGGCGGACTCCACACACGCGACGAGCCCCCGTGCCGCCACGGGCCCCGCCCTCCCCCACGCGGCGCACGGTGGCTCCCCGGCCGGCCCGGGGACGTCCTGGGAGGAGCTGGTCACCACGGCTCTGCTCGGCACGGACCGGCGCCGGCCCGCGCCGGGGATCCTGGCTCCGGGTCGGGACGAGCCCACGGCCCTGCTGGACGCCGCCGCGCTGCACACCGTACGACGCAGGGCCGGCCTGCTGCCCGCGAGCGCCGCCGCCCGGCCCGAACCCGCGCCCCGGGACGAGCGGGAGGAGTTGCCCGAAGCCGCCGCGCGACGGCTCGCGCAACTGCTCGCCGACCGGTCGGGCGGTCCCGGAGGCGGCGGGCGGCGGAGCACCGTCCCCGACCTGACCGAGTTGCTCCCGCAGTGGCTGGCCACCGCCAACGAGCGCGGCTACCGCGCCCCGGCCACCGCGCTCCCGGCGCTGCTCGACGCGGCCCGCGCGCGCACCGACCTGCGGCCGGGGGCACTGGCCTTCGCGGGGCCGCGCGGGCTGTGGCTCGCCCGGCTCAATCCGGAGTGGCGGTTCGCGCTGCGTGGCGGGTCCGGCAGCGCGACCCTGCCGGACACGCGGGACGCCGAGGGCGTCCGCCGACTGTGGGACGAGGGCCTGTTCGCCGAGCGGATCGCGCTGCTCGCGGCCGTCCGCACCCGTGATCCCGCCGCCGGCCTGGAGCTCTTGGCGTCCACCTGGTCCACCGAGCGCGCCGAGGACCGGCTGATGTTCCTCGATTCGCTTCGGACGCGGTTGTCCGGGGCGGACGAGCCGTTCCTGGAGCGCGCCCTGGCGGACCGCAGCCGCAACGTCCGCGCCACCGCGGCCGAACTGCTCTCCGCGCTGCCCGATTCGGCGTTCGCGGCCCGGATGGCCGCGCGCGCGGCCACCTGCGTGGGCATGGACCGTACGGGCGCGGGGCAGGTCGTCGCGGTCGAGGCACCACATGAGTGCGACGCCGACATGGAGCGGGACGGCGTCCTCGCGGCCGCCCCGGCGGGCCGTGGCGAACGGTCCTGGTGGCTGGGCCAGTTGGTGGAGGCGGCCCCGCTCGGCGGCTGGCCGGCCAGGCTCGGCGGCCGTACGCCCGAGGAGATCGTCGCGCTGCCCGTGCTGGACGGCTGGGCGGACGAGCTGCACGCGGCCTGGTGCCGGGCGGCGGTCCGCCAACGGGACGCGCGGTGGTCGGCGGCGCTTCTCGGGCCGCCGTCCGCGTCCCCGGCCGCGAGCCAGGGATCCCCGTCCCTGGCGGAGCGGGCCAAGCTGCTGGCCACGCTGCCCGCCGGGGAACGGGCCTCCTGGGTCGCGGCGTTCATCGCCGCGCACGGACTGTCGGAGGCGTTCCAGCTCCTGGGAGTCTGCTCGGTGCCCTGGGCGGAGCCACTGGGCCGTGCGGTGGTGGACGCGCTCGACATAGCCCGGGACGCCGGAAGCTACCCCTGGAGCTTCAGCGGGGTCATGGGCCTGGCGGAGCGCTGCCTGGACCCGTCGGAAGCCGGCCGTCTGGAACTGCTCACGGCCACCCCGGACGAGCCGGAGGGAGCGTCACCGGGCGCGGGCGGCTACTGGTCGGAGGCGTTCCAGCGCCTGGTCTCCACCCTGCGGCTGCGCGAGGCGATGCTGCGGGAGTTGACGGCGCCGTCGGACCCGCCGGAGACCACCTGACGGCTCGCACGGCCGTGTGGCGGTACGAGCCGTGCCGGTGCACGAGCCGTGACGGCAGGAGCCGCGGCCGCACGAGCCGGACCGTGCCGAAACGAGGCCCTGTCCCTCGCCCCTGCCGCGCCACCGCCCGGCCGGCCTGTGGCTGCCGTCGGCTGCCGTCCCGGCCCGGTCCCGGACGCCCATGGCCGGCAGCCGCGCGCCAGGAGCCGGCCGACCGGGCGCCAGGCATCGCCGGACGTCCGGGACCGGCCGGACGTCCGCGGGGATCGGCGTCCGGCGATCACGCACCCGCGGGCTGGCGCACGTTCTCGTTGACCCAGGAGACGATCGAGGTCGTGGTCGCGCCCGGGGTGAAGATCTCCGCCACGCCCTGTTCCTTCAGCAGCGGGATGTCCGCCTCCGGGATGATGCCGCCGCCGAAGACCTTGATGTCCTCCGCGTCCCGCTCCTTCAGCAGCTCTATCACCTTGGCGAACAGCGTGTTGTGGGCACCGGACAGGATGGACAGACCGATCGCGTCCGCGTCCTCCTGGATCGCCGTGTCCACGATCTGTTCCGGGGTCTGGTGGAGCCCCGTGTAGATGACCTCCATACCCGCGTCGCGCAGCGCCCGCGCGATCACCTTGGCCCCGCGGTCGTGCCCGTCGAGCCCCGGTTTGGCGATCACCACACGGATCGGACCCGTCACACCCATCACTGCCTCCACATACCGACCGCACCGTCATTTGGCACCGGCCCCCGTGCCCATCAGGACCCGGAGAAGTGAACGAACGTTATCCACAGCATCCCGCAGGCGACCGTTTCACGGCGGCCGGGGAGGGGGAAATCACACGGAGGGACATTGTTCGCTTTGCGTCGTTCGCGTGGTGCGCGGATCCTGAGCCGGACCGGGCCGGAGCGACAGCAAGGGGAGCCGCACAGGGATCGCTCCACGGGTGCCGCTCCGCAGCCCCGCCGACCGCGCGGCGCCGCTGTTCGGGCCCGTACCGGTGCGTCGACCGGACGGCGGACGCCGACCGGTGGCAGCGGCGGCTCCATGAGGGCACGCGGGGGACTTCGATCGCCTCCCGGGTGCCGTTCGGAGGTCGGCCATGAAGATTCCGCCGCTCTTTCCGCTCTCGCGTTCGTCGCTCATGCCGTTCCCGCCGCCATCGCTCCCCTCGCTCACCTCAATCGCCTCACTCCCCTCGCTCACCTCAATCGCCTCACTCCCCTCGCTCACCTCAATCGCCTCACTCCCTTCGCTCATCTCACTGCCTCCGCTCAGTGCGCTTCCCGGGCCGGCCTCGCTTCCCGTGCCCCGCCCGCCGTTCTTCCCGCTCACGCCGGTCCTCACTGGACTGCTGCGCCACCTCGGCCGCGTCCCCCTCCTGCGGTTCCCCGTTCCGCTCCTGCGCGCCTCGGTCCTCGACCTGGCCATCCTCACCGGCCATCTCGCGCTCTACCCGGCCGGGATCATCCAGGAGCGCCGAGCCACCCCGCTGCCGCCGGAAACGCGCCGGCTGCCGGCCGGGGGACACACCCGCCCACCGGTCGTACTGATCCACGGCTTCGTCGACAACCGCTCCGTGTTCGTACTGCTGCGCCGGTCCCTCGCCCGGCACGGCTGGCCCTATCTGATCTCCCTGAACTACTCACCGCTGACCTGCGACATCCGTTCGGCGGCCGAGCTGCTGGGCCGGGAGATCGAGGAGATCTGCGTCCGGACCGGCCATGGCCGGGTGGATGTCGTGGGCCACAGCCTCGGCGGCCTGATCGCCCGCTACTACGTTCAGCGACTGAGCGGTGACAGCCGCATACGCACCCTGGTCACGCTGGGTACCCCGCACGAGGGAACGGCGGCGGTCCCCCTCGCCAACGCCCACCCGGTCGTCCGGCAGATGCGGCCGGGATCCCCCGTCATCGAGGAGTTGCGGCTCCCCGCACCGGGCTGCCGTACGCACTTCGTGAGCTTCTGGAGCGACCACGACCAGCTGATGGCACCCGTGGAGACGGCCCGTATCGCGCATCCGGACCTCCCGGCGCGCAACGTGCGCGTGAGCGGCCTCGGCCATCTCGCCCTCCCGGTCCACCCTGCCGTCGCCACCGGAATCCGGCAGGCGCTGGAGGCCGATCTCGTACCCGACGGATCGGCCGTCGTCGCCTGACGGACGGCGGCTTCCGAGCAGCCGACGCCACAAGGCCCGAGACCGGCCCTGCGACATCCGGCTTCCGGAGTCGGCCCGTCCTCGTCGATTGGCCTCCCGTAGACACTCACGCTCGAACATGCTTCGAACATATGGCCAAAGCTGCGCCCGCAGTTCGCCGAAACACGGCCGAATGCCCGTTTCCACAAGGACCGAAACTTGCTGAAGATTGTCGCCGTCGCATACCGCCGGGTACAGTCGCGGCCACTGCTTTCCCTCTGGGGTCCCCTCCGCTCACGCAGGAGACCGGCCCCCGGAAGACCCTGGTTCTGCTGCCGAGGCGAGAGAGAAGTTGGTGAACGACCAGCACGCCCACGCCGGGTACGCGGCATACGACGGTTACCAGAACGGCACCAACGGCACCTTCGAAGCAGATCCACTCTTCGGTAGCCTCCCCGGCGGCCAGGAGGCCGCCACCTCCCATGGTGAGTACGTCCCGCAGTACGCCGCCACCCCCCAGTGGGACAGCGGCGCGTACGAGACGGGCGGCTACGACACGTACGCCACCACCGCGTCACCCGCCACTCCTCAGTACGAGGCCACGGCGCAGTGGGACACCACCGCGTGGAACCAGGCCGACCCGCTCACGGGCCCGCTGAACGGGTCCGAGCAGACAGGGAAGTTCGACGCGGCGCCGTTCGGGTACGACGCGTCGGGCCAGGTCATCACCGCCCCGTTCGATCCGGCTCAGGCAGCCCAGTTCGAGGCGGCGCAATTCGATGCGGCGCAGTTCGATGCGGCGCAATTCGAGACAGCCGGGTTCGAATCGGCTGGGTTCGAGACGGCCGGGTTCGACGGAACCACGTTCGAGAGCGTGCAGTTCGAGAAAGCACAGCCGGGGACGGACCAGTTCCCGGCCGCACCCCTGGGTTACGAGGCGACCCAGCAGTGGATGGCGCCCACGTTCGGCACCGGAACGTACGACACCACCGCCTGGAACTCGGCGACTGCGACGGCCGATCAGGCGGGCGGCGCGACGGAGTCGTCGGACCCTTACCAGGACTCCCTCGGCACCGAAGCCGTAGCCCCGGAGCAGTACCACCCCGGGTACGACGGCCAGGAGCCGTACGGCCAGGGCGAGTTCGATACGCCCCCGGGCGGCTACGACGCCTCCGGCACGGAGACCGGGGCATCAGCCGGACCCGGCAGCGGCACCGGCACCGGGGCGGGCCCGGACACCGGAGCCGGTTCCCCGGCCGACGGCGGCGAGAACCCGGCCGGCGCCGAGAACGACGGGGGCCGGTCCGACGCCGGCCTCGACCCGGACTCGGTGCACATGGCGCCGACCATGACCGTTCCCGCCATAACCGTCGAACCCCGGGCCGCCCGCCGGGCGGGCAGCGGTGGCAGCAGGGGCCGTCGCCGTACCCCCGCCAAGCGTTCCGCGCTGCTCACCGTCGCCGTACCCTCCGCCTGCGTGATGGGCGTCGCCGGTATCGCCGCCGCCTCCGTCAGCGGCATCAGCGGCGAGGAAGGCCAGGACGAGACCACCACGACGGCGTCGGCCGAGGACACGGCGGCCGTACAGACCGCCGCGGCCAGCCAGGCCAACAACAAGCTGGACACCCAGCTCGAGGCCCTCAGCGCCGAAGCGCGTGACTTCGGTGACCGTGCCAGCCGTACGCAGGAACGCATCGACCTCAAGGAGCGGCAGGACGCGGAGAAGAAGCGGCGCGCGGCGGAAGCGGCGCGCAAGGAAGCGCTGCGCCCCAAGTTCGCACTGCCCGTCACCCAGCAGGGCCTCAGCGCGCAGTACGGCCAGGCCGGCGTCAACTGGATGTCCATGCACACCGGCATCGACTTCCCCGTGTCGTACGGCACGCCTGTCATGGCCGCGACCGACGGTACGGTCCGCACCCAGTACAACAGCGCCTACGGCAACATGGCCATCGTGACCGCGCCCGACGGCACCGAGACGTGGTACTGCCACCTCAGCAGCACGAAGATCCGCTCCGGCTCCGTCAAGGCCGGCGAGGTCATCGCCTACTCGGGGAACTCCGGCAACTCGACCGGCCCGCATCTCCACTTCGAGGTACGGCCGGGCGGCGGCGCCGCGATCGACCCGCTGGCTTGGCTGCAGAGCCACGGCCTCAACCCGCTGTAGGCCCGGGGGCCGAGGGCCTGGGGGCCGAGGGCCTGGGCCGAGGTTCGGCCATCGACGGATCCCACTCGGGGAGCCGCCCCTTTCGGACGGCCGGACAGCCGGACGCACCGCGTTCGCACCCGCGGACCGCTTGGCCGCCGGCCACTCACCCGCCGGCCGCACCCCAGCCGTTCCGGCGGGGGCGGCACGACCGGCGGCACCGCCTCAGAGCTTCTCGACCGGCGCGTAGCGCAGCAGCAGCCGCTTCGGCTTCGCGTCGCCGAAGTCGATCGTCGCCTGCGCGTCCGCGCCCGTCCCCGTCACCGCCGTCACCGTGCCAAGACCGAACTGGTCGTGTGTGACACGGTCACCCACCGCCAGCGAGATCACCGGCTTGTCCGTCGCCCGCCGGGTGGCGAAGCCCGCCGGGCCGCCGGTCCTGCTCCGAGCGGACGAGGCCCCTGACAGCGAGGACAGGGACGACAACGAGGACGCGATCCCGGAGGTCGGCCCGGCCGGGATCTGCGCCCCGGTCCGCTTCCACTCCAGGTGCCGTTCCGGAATCTCCTCCAGGAACCGTGACGGCGGGTTGTAGGAGGGCTGCCCCCAGGCGCTCCGCATCGACGACCGGGTCAGGTAGAGGCGCTCGCGGGCGCGCGTGATGCCCACGTACGCGAGACGCCGCTCCTCCTCCAGCTCCTTCGTCTGGCCGAGCGCCCGCATGTGCGGGAAGACTCCGTCCTCCATTCCCGTGAGGAACACGACGGGGAATTCGAGCCCCTTCGCCGTGTGCAGCGTCATCAGCGTGATGACGCCGGAGCCGTCCTCGTCCTCGTCGGGGATCTGGTCGGAGTCCGCGACGAGCGCCACCTGCTCCAGGAACTCGGCGAGCGTGCCGGTGGCGGCGGTCGCGGTCGCAGTGGCGGTCGCGTCATCGGCGGCGGTGTCCGTCGCCGTGCCGGTACCGGTGGCGGTGTCGGTCACGTCGCCGCCGGTCTCGGCCGTGCCCGTGGCAGCGGCCTCACCGCCCTCGCCGCCCTCTCCTCCGCCGCCTGCCTGGCCGCGCGCCTGCTCGAACTCCAGCGCCACCGCCGCCAGTTCCTGGAGGTTCTCGATCCGCGTCTCGTCCTGCGGGTCGGTCGACGCCTGGAGCTCCGCCAGATACCCGGTCCGCTCCAGTACGGCCTCCAGGACCGTCGCGGGCCCCGCGCCCGACTCGACGACCGTGGTCAGCTCCTCCATCAGCGTGTTGAACCGCTTGACGGCGTTGGCGGAGCGCGCCGCCATTCCGTACGCCTCGTCCACCCGCCGCAGCGCCTGCGGGAAGGTGATCTTCTCGCGCATGGCGAGGGCGTCGATCATCGCCTCGGCGCGCTCCCCGATGCCGCGCTTGGGCACGTTGAGGATCCGGCGCAGCGGGACGCTGTCCTCCGGGTTGGCCAGCACCCGCAGGTAGGCCAGTACGTCGCGGACCTCCTTGCGCTCGTAGAAGCGCACCCCGCCGACGACCTTGTACGGCAGGCCCACCCGGATGAAGATCTCCTCGAAGACGCGCGACTGCGCGTTCGTACGGTAGAAGACGGCGACGTCGCCCGCCCTGGCGTCGCCCGCGTCCGTCAACCGGTCGATCTCGTCGGCGACGAACTGGGCCTCGTCGTGCTCCGTGTCGGCGACGTAGCCGGTGATCTGCGCGCCCGCGCCCGCCTTCGTCCACAGGTTCTTCGGCCGACGGCTCTCGTTGCGCTCGATGACCGCGTTGGCGGCGCTCAGGATCGTCTGGGTGGAGCGGTAGTTCTGCTCCAGGAGGATCGTCGTCGCGTCCGGGTAGTCCTCCTCGAACTGGAGGATGTTGCGGATCGTGGCGCCCCGGAAGGCGTAGATCGACTGGTCGGCGTCACCGACGACGCACAGCTCGGCCCGGTCCTGGCCGGCTCCGGCCCCGTCCTCGCCACCGCCCTGCCCGGAGGGGGCCACCAGTTCGCGTACGAGTGAGTACTGGGCGTGGTTGGTGTCCTGGTACTCGTCCACCAGGACGTGCCGGAACCGCCGCCGGTAGTGCTCCGCGACATCGGGGAACGCCTGGAGCAGATGGACGGTGGTCATGATGATGTCGTCGAAGTCCAGGGCATTGGCGTCCCGCAGCCGGGCCTGGTACATGCGGTACGCCTCGGCGAGCGTCTTCTCGAATCCGTCGGCGGCCCGGTCGGCGAAGGTCTCCTCGTCGATCAGCTCGTTCTTCAGGTTGGAGACCTTGGCGCTGAAGGACTTGGGCGGGTAGCGCTTGGGGTCCAGCTCCAGGTCGCGGCAGACCAGGGCCATCAGGCGCTTGGAATCGGCGGCGTCGTAGATCGAGAACGACGACGTGAACCCCAGCCTCTTCGATTCG
The DNA here is from genome assembly GCF_052983195.1 of Streptomyces hebeiensis. Classification (NCBI taxonomy): domain Bacteria; kingdom Bacillati; phylum Actinomycetota; class Actinomycetes; order Kitasatosporales; family Streptomycetaceae; genus Streptomyces; species Streptomyces hebeiensis. Next base: position 4,827,319 of record NZ_CM129812.1, on the reverse strand, counting down.
CGCCGCAGGATCCGCACACACGCGCTGTGGAAGGTCATCACCCACATCGCGGCGGCGCGCGGTCCGACGAGTTGCTCGACGCGCTCCTTCATCTCGCCCGCGGCCTTGTTGGTGAAGGTGATCGCCAGGATCTGGCCCGGATGGACATGGCGGGTGCCCAGCAGGTGCGCTATCCGGTGCGTCAGCACCCTCGTCTTGCCGGACCCCGCACCGGCCACGATGAGCAGGGGCGAACCCGAGTGCGTGACGGCGGCACGCTGCTCTTCGTTCAGTCCTTCGAGCAGGGCGGCGGGGTCCACCACCGTACGGGGCGAGCCGTTGCGGTGGTAGGCGTCCCTGGGCGCCGGGGGCGAGTCGAACTTCCCCTCGAAGAGATCGTGCGGCACCTCCTCGCGGGCATGCTCGTCATGCTCCTCGGGCGGTGGCGGAAGCTCGTCGGAGGGCTGGAGGTCCGCCAGGAAACTGTCGTCGAAAAGGCTGCTCATCGCCTTCCGAGTCTAGGCCGCCCCACCGACAGTCCGTACCCGCCTTCACCCGTCTCCCCCCGCCTTCACAAAGCCCCTGGTCACGTACTGTGGCAGCGCGAACACGGCCGTGCGCCCCGACGCACGTCACACCCGCGAAGGTCACGAAAACGTATCGGGCATATCGGCCATCCGCCTTCACACAAGCGCCACACTTTGGCTAGCGTGCTCCGTCAGGCAGCCCGTACCCTCAAGGCGATCCACGCCAAGCGGGCGGCCCACGCCGAATTCGGGCTTCCCGAGGGGGAGTTCGAAGCCGGGGACCCACTTCGCACGACCGGGGTGAATCGGGCCGTACGTCTCAGGCCCGTAGGGCAGCCTTCCGTTCCGCCCGAACCCGACAGCTAACCCGGTAGGCGGTCCACGGAAGGAGATGCCGACCTTGGCGTCGCATCGCAAGTCGCGCGGCCGCGACGGAGTCCCCACGGACTCCCCCGCCAACGGTGTGACGGCGGCCGCCCTCGCTTCGGCCACGCTGCTCTCGACGCGGGACGTGCTCGACGCGCCGTCCGCGCCCACCCCGCCCCTCGAGGCGAAGCCGTCCCTGGAAGAGGTGCAGCAGAAGGTCAGCGACCTGTACCGCCAGGCCGGTGGGGCGACTCCGCAGAACAACAGGTCGAAACCGGCCAGGGAGGCCGCGGAGAAGAAGGGGAAGTCGGCGAACCCGGGGAATCCTGGGCGGCCGGGTAGGCAGGACAGGCAGAAGAGCACCGTCGGTCGCGTACTCGACGACGTGGCCAGACTCGCGGAGGCCAAGCTCACGGACGGCAGGCGCGCGGACGGCAAACGGGCCGACGGCAGGAGAGCCGGCGGCGATCGGGCGGACACGGAGCCGGCGGCCGGCCGGTACGGGTCCCCTCGGATGCCCGGTGACTCGGCGGCCGGACAGTACCGGAACGGGGGCCTCAGCCCCACGGCGGCCCAGTTGTTCTCGGACGGCCCGCGGTCGTACACCGAAGGCGGCGCGACGGCCGGATCCATGACGGGACGTCAGGCAGGTCCCGCTTCAGGACCCGGGACGGGATCCATCCCGGTTGTCCCGCCCGTTCCTCTCGTTCCTCCTGTTCCTACCGCCCCACCCGTAGTCCCGGACGTCCCGATCGCCTCGGCTGCCCCGGCCGCCCCCGTCTCCCCGGCCGTCGCGGACGTCCCGGACGATCCGGCGCGGCAGGCCGCGATCGCGAAGAAGATGCGCAAGCGGGCGGCGGAGAAGGCCGCGCGGATGGCGTCGTTGAACGCCTCGCAGGCCTCGCTCCGTACCAGCAAGCAGAACGTTCAGCGGAAGCTGCGGACCGCGCGGACGCTGCTGGCCCGGCTCACCGCCGAGGAGCAGGAGCGACTGGCCGCGCTGGAGCGCGCGAAGGAGGCGGAGGCCCGCCGCGCGGCGGAGGCCAGAGCCGAGGCCGAGGCCCGCGCGGCGGCGGAGGCCCAGGCCGCGGCCGAACTCCTGCGGCAGGAACGAGCGGCGCAAGAGCGGGCGGAGCAGGAACGAGCAGCGCAGGAACGCGCGGCGGGAACCTGGGCCGGCGCCCGACGCGCCACGGCCACCGGAACCGGCTCCGTACGCCTCCCCGAATCGATCACCGGTACGGGCTCCACCCCGATGCCGCCGTCGATCACCGGAACCGGCGCGATCCCCGCACCCCGATCGGCCACCGGCACGGGAGCGAGTCCGATGCCCCCGTCCGTCACAGGGACCGGCATGATCCCCGCGCCCCGGTCGGCCCCCGGCACCGGCGCCGCCAACGGCGCCGTCCCCGCGCCCCGGTCGGCCACCGGAACCGGCTCCGTACGCCTCCCCGAGTCGGTCACGGGGACGGGCTCGCCCGCACTGCCCACGTCGGTCACCGGAACCGGACGGGTCGCCGGAGTCGGTTCGCCCACCACTACAGGTTCCGGCACGGGCACCGGGACCAGCACGTACGCGGCCAAGGCCGCCAAGGTCCTCGCCTTCGCCCGCGCGCAGATCGGCAAGCCGTACGTCCGGGGCGCGGCCGGCCCCAGTTCGTACGACTGCTCCGGGCTGACGCAGGCCGCCTGGAAGGAGGCGGGCGTGGAGATGCCGCGTAGCACCTGGGACCAGGTGAAGACCGGCACACGCGTCGCGACCGAGGGGCTGCTCCCCGGCGACCTGGTCTTCTTCTACGACGACATCAGCCATGTCGGGATCTACATCGGCGACGGCATGATGATCCACGCCCCCGGACCGGGCTCGAACGTCCGCGAGGAATCGATCTACTACATGCCGATCTACGGCAGCGTCCGCCCGGCCTGAGAGAGCCGGCCCGCACGGAGCGGCCCGGACCGCGCTGGGAAAGCATGGTCCGGGCCGCTGCGCACCCGTGTCGTTGTCCCGCGCCGATAGGCCGACGGAGCGGTCAAGCCCGGTCCGAATCCATCAGGTCCAGAGCGTGGCGATCAGGATGTTGGCGACTGTCAGTCCCCCCACCGCGCCGAACAGCGGCTTCGGCGCGACCTCCTCGTCGCGCTTCACGTACACGATCCCCAGGATCACGACCAGCACGGCCAGCTTGACGCCGATCTTGATGTTGTTCACCGCCGCGCCGTCGGCCTGGTTGAGGCCGACCAGCACCATGCCGGTGAGCAGCATCGTCAGGGCTCCGTGCAGCATCGCCGGGCTGAAGGTCGCCGTCCCGGCACTCATGGCCTTCGTCTGTGTCAGGAAGCCGCCGAGCAGTGCGGCGATGCCGACGATGTGCAGGGCGACGAAGACATTGATGAGTACGTCCATGGCCCGGAGCCTAACCAGGTCGGTATCGGCGCTCTTCGGGCAGGGTGTGGCTTTGTCGCCTTGGCGGTGAATCGATCCATTGCGGGCCCCGGATCCGCTGTTCCAGAGACCTGCGTGAACACAAAGCATCCTGCAACGGTCACCTCACGCCAATAGCGGCCATGCCGCCGTCGAGCAGTGATCTCGCGCTTACCGTCCTTCTCCGGGCGGCCCGCCTCCGCGGGCCGCCCGGCTCCGCGGACGCTCCACCTCCGTGGACCGCCCACCGCACGACACGAGGAAGAGGACCCGCCCCCGTGGGAGCGCACAGAAAACCGAAACGACGATCTCTGGCCGGTCCGGCCGGCCGCACCGCCGCCACGATCGCGCTCACCGGCGCGGCGACGGCCACCGCCCTCGACAGCCCCGCACACGCCGAGCCCCGTCTGACGCCCGCGCAGGTCAAGGCCGAGGTCGACCGGCTCTACGAGCAGGCCGGGGCCGCGACCGAGAAGTACAACGGGGCGAAGGAGAAGGCGGACGCCGCCCGGGACTCCCTGGCCGAGCTGCGGGACGAGGCGGCCCGCAGGACGGCGCGGCTCAACACCTCCCGGGCCGCGCTCGGCTCGATCGCCGCCGCGCAGTACCGGTCCGGCGGCCTCGACCCCGCCGCGCAGCTCGTCCTCAGTTCCCGGCCCGACGACTACCTCAGGGACGCCTCCCTCGCCGAGCGGGCGGGGACCCGCCAGGCCGCCATGATCGCCGGAGTCCGCAGGGGGCTCTCCGAGATCGCCGGTGTGCGTGCACGGGCGAACGGCCGGCTCTCCGAACTCAAGACCCGCCAGAGCGAACTCGCACACCACAGAGCCACCGTCGAGAACAAGCTGGCCTCCGCCCGGCGGCTGCTCGACGGCCTCACCGCCGCCCAGCGGGCGCGGTACGCCAGGGACGCCGCACAGGACGACCAGGGCGGCGCGGCGGGCCCCGGCGGCCCGCAGGGCGCGGGGACCGTCCCGGCACCGAATCCACGCGCCGCCTCGGCCGTCGCGTTCGCCCACGGAGCGATCGGGAAGCCCTACGTCTGGGGCGCCACCGGCCCCGGCTCCTTCGACTGCTCGGGGCTCACCCAGGCCGCCTGGCGCGCCGCGGGCGTCGCCCTCCCGCGCACCTCGTACGCCCAGATCAATGTCGGCCGACGCGTGAGCCGTGATCAGCTGGCCCCGGGTGACCTGGTGTTCTTCTTCTCCGGCATCAGCCATGTCGGCATCTATGTGGGCAATGGCCAGATGATCCACGCCCCGCGGCCCGGCACAGCGGTCCGGATGGCGCCCCTGGACCAGATGCCGTTCGCGGGAGCCACCCGCCCCGCCTGACCGGCCCGCCCCGCCTGACCGGCCCGCCCCGTCCGACCGCCCCGATCTGGCCGTGCCCTGTCCGGCCGTCCCGCGTGCCATGTCCCGGCGCGGGCCGGATCGCCGGACCGGTCCGCTCCAGGATGCCCCGCTCCCGTATCCGGGTCACGATGAGCAGCAGCACGCCATCGGCCCATGAAGGGGGAGCCGTGAGAGGAGCCGACGCCACCGGGGCGCATGCCGCGCACACCGCTCCCACCGCCGCTCCCCGGGCCCGGACCACCGGAGGTACCGCGCTCACGGTCACGGTTCTCGCGGTCGGAGCGCTCTTCGTACTCGCCCCCGTCGGTCTGACCCCCCGGGGCTGCGGGGACCTCTCCGGGGGCCGGCTCTGCGTGGCGGGCCCGATCGGCGGCACGGGCGGGTTCACCGTCCGGTACGTGCGCCACGGTGCCGGCCCCGGGCTTTCCGTACGACTCGGCTACCAGCGCAAGGACGAGCGGATCACCGCGTTCCCCGACTGGTTCGGCACCTCGCCCACCCGCTCCGGCCGCGCCGAGCTGTCCCGTACGATCGCCACGCTGCCGGGCGAGTGCATCCGCGGTCTGCTGGACCACCGGGGCCGGGTGTTCGTCACTGAGTGGCTCTGTTCCTGATGCCGGTCGCGGCACTGGTCCGGACCCCGCGCAGTCCCGAGAGCCCCGCGCGGCCCCAAGAGCCCCGCGGCCCCGGGACGGGGCGTCAGACCAGTCTGCGGGCCGTCGCCCAGCGTGTCAGCTCATGGCGGTTGGAGAGCTGGAGCTTCCTCAGCACGGCCGAGACGTGCGACTCCACGGTCTTCACCGAGATGAAGAGCTGCTTGGCGATCTCCTTGTACGCGTATCCCCGCGCGATCAGCCGCAGCACCTCGCGCTCCCGCTGGGTGAGCCGGTCCAGGTCCTCGTCGACCGGCGGGGCGTCCGTCGACGCGAAGGCGTCCAGTACGAAGCCGGCCAGCCGCGGTGAGAAGACCGCGTCGCCCTCCTGCACCCGGAAGATCGAGTCGACCAGATCGGCGCCGGTGATCGTCTTGGTGACATAGCCACGGGCACCGCCCCTGATCACGCCGATGACGTCCTCCGCCGCGTCCGACACCGACAGGGCGAGGAAGCGCACGGGGTCGACGCTCGCCCCCATCAGAGGGGCGCAGCGGCGCAGCACCTCCACTCCGCCGCCGCCCGGCAGATGGACATCCAGCAGGACGACCTCGGGACGCGTCGCCGTGATCACGCTGATCGCCTGGGCGACATCCGCGGCCTCGCCGACGACCTCCACACCGGTCTGCTCGGTGACCCCGATCTCGGCCTGGACACCGGTACGGAACATCCGGTGGTCGTCGACCAGCACGACGCGGACCCGGCGGCCCTCGTCGGCCGGGCTTCCGCTCTCGCCGGCAGTGCCCCCGGCCGGTACGCCCTCGTTCATGCCTTGCCCCTCACCCATTGGTCCCGTGCCGTCGTCCGCCTGTCCGGCGGCGGATCGTTTTCCGGCATCTCCTGTCACCGTACGGCCCCGGTCCCGCGGCCGTCGGCCCGGCCGTCGGCCGGCCTCACCCGAGCCCGGCGAGTCCGCCGCCCGGCGAGTCCGCCGCCCGCCGAGCCCGCCGGCCGACGAGCCCACCGCGCGACGAGCCCGCCGTCCGGTCAGCCGGCGGCCCGGTCGGCTGTTCGGCCGGCGGCGTCGTCCTCCGCCGTCGCCCGCTCCATCTCCAGCTCGACCTCCGTCCCGCCGCCCGGCACCGAGCGCAGCCGCGCCGACCCGCCGTTGCGGCGCATCCGGCCGATGATCGACTCCCGCACACCCATCCGGTCGGCGGGCACCGCGTCCAGGTCGAAGCCGGGCCCCCGGTCCCGTACGGAGACGAAGACCGTACGGCCCTCCACCTCCGCGAAGACCTGCACCGCCCCTCCCTCGCCACCGTACTTGGCGGCGTTGACCATCGCCTCACGCGCGGACTGCATCTGGGCCGACAGCTTCTCGTCCAGCGGGCAGTCACCGACCACGACGACCTCGATCGGCACGCCGTGGTGGTCCTCCACCTCGGCCGCCGTCCGCTTCACCGCCTCGGCGAGGGTGGCCGGCTCGTCCTCCTCGTCCTTGCCCGTGCCCTCCGGCCGGTACAGCCAGGCCCGCAGCTCCCGCTCCTGGGCCCGGGCGAGGCGGCGCACCTCGCCGGGCTCGTCCGCGTTGCGCTGGATGAGCGTGAGGGTGTGCAGCACCGAGTCGTGAACATGCGCGGCGACCTCGGCGCGCTCCTGGGCGCGGATACGCATCAGCCGCTCCTCGGAGAGGTCCTGGGCCATCCGGACCAGCCAGGGCCCGACCAGCAGCCCCATCCCGGCCACGACGGCGATCGCGCCGGTCAGTACGTTCCCGAGCTGCGCCGCCGAGCCGCGCACCACGACGAAGACCGTGAGGCCCAGGGCCACCAGCGCCACGCCCGCCACGCCGCGCGCGAGCTGGAGCACCTGGCGGCGGCTGCCGACCTCGGTCCACCGGGCGCGGCGGGCGTTGTCGGCCTGTCGCCAGACCAGCACCACGCCCGCGCCTATCAGCAGCACCGGCCAGATGTACCGGTCGGCCTGGCTGCGGCCGAGGTTGACGTTTCCCACGAACGTGCCGAAGCCGATCAGCAGCGCGACCAGGGCGACTATCTGGCCCTTGTCCGGCTTGCGGAGCCGGCGCCTGCCGTCGGGGCTGGTCTCGAACATGGGACGCGCCGCGACCGCGGTTCCGCCGACGCCGAGCGGGACGACGAACCAGAAGGCGGCGTAGAGCACCGCGCCGAGGCCCTGGGAGAAGAGGAGGCCGAGGAAGACCAGCCGGACCCAGACGACCGGAATGCCGAGGTGTCCGGCCAGCCCGCGCGCCACTCCGCCGAGCATCCGGCCGTCCGCGCTGCGGTAGAGCTTGCGCACCCCGGGCTCCTCCGGCGCGGCGGCGCGGGAGGAGGGCATGGCGGCGGGGCGGGGCGGGGCGCTCGGCATGCCATCGATGGTCACACGGCGGGACGTGCGGGGGCATCAGGGTCGGATCCCTGACAAGCCCCTGAGACGCCCCTGATCCCGGGTCGGCTCCGGCCCGTCCCCGGCCCCGCCGCGCGCCCCCGACGCCGATCAGGGGCGATATCAGGGACAGGCCAGGGTCGATGCCGCTGGAGCCACGGCCACCGCCCCGTCACCATGGAACGCATGACCCAGCCGCCCGAGCCGCCCGCCGCACCGCCGGCCCCTCCTCCCCCTCCGCCTCCCGAATCCGGCCGATCCGGTCCCGCCGGCCCGGCCGACCGGGCCGGCACCCCTCTTTCCGTCGCGAGCACGCCGTTGCGTCGCTCACGGCGGCACAAGGCGGTGGCGGGCGTGTGCGGCGGGCTCGGACGGCATTACGACCTGGATCCGGTGATCTTCCGGATCGCCGTCGGCGTCCTCTCGCTGACCGGCGGGGTGGGGCTGATCTTCTACGGTTTCGCCTGGCTCCTCCTCCCCCTGGAGGGAGAGGAGGAGAACGAGGCCCGCAGGCTGCTCTCGGGCCGGGTCGACGGTGCGTCGCTGATCGCCGTGCTGCTCGCGCTGATCGGCTGTGGCCTGTTCCTGTCGATGCTGAGCAACGGGCAGACGCTCGGCTTCGCCACGATGCTGACGCTGGCGGTCGCGGGCGCGGCGGTCTGGTCCCAGCGCCGCCGGATCGTCCCACCCGGCGGGACGGCACCGGACGCCATGGCGGCGCACGCGGTGGGAGACGTGCCTCCTGAGACCAAGGCGCCGCCCACCCCGGGCACGCCCTCATGGTGGCGCGACGGACTCTCCAAGGACGGACTCTCCAAGGACGGCCGCTTCGGGAGCGCTCTGTTCGAGGGGGGCCCGACGGGCTGGACGGTCAGTTACCCGGGCTACATATGGGGCCCGGCCGACACGGCGGCGGACGCGGCCCCGCCCGCGAGCGGGCGGCGGCCGGCCCGCCCGGCCGGGCAGCGGGGGCCGCGCTGGATCGGCGGGCTCGTCTTCCTGCTGGCCCTGCTCGCGGGCGGGCTCGGTACGGGCCTGTCGTGGGAAGGACGCCCGTTCGCCACGAGCGTCCAGACCGGGCTGACCGCCGCGCTGGTGGTCTTCGGTCTCGGCCTCGTGCTCGCCTCCTTCGTAGGGCGTACGGGCCTCGGCACCATCTTCCTGGCGACGGTGACGGCCGTGCTGCTCGCGGGTGCCTCGGCGCTGCCGAAGGACATCTCCACGCACTGGAGCCGCACGAACTGGAAGCCCGCCTCGGTCTCCGCGGTGCAGGACCGGTACGGGCTGGGCTCCGGGGACGGGACGCTCGACCTGAGCGATCTGGCCGTCCCTCAGGGGCGGACCGTGCGTACGGCCGTCGATGTCGGGGCCGGGCGGCTGCGGGTCCTGGTGCCGCCGGAGGCGACGGTACGGGTCCACGCCGAGGCCGGTCTCGGAGACATCCGGTTCCCCGGGGACCCACACAACGACACGGACGTCTCACCGGGCCGTTCGCGGGAGGACACCCTTCGGCCCGCGGTCGGCGCGCCCCCGGCGGGCACGCTCGACCTGCGGCTCGAAGTCGGTCTGGGACAGGTGGAGGTGACCCGTGTCGCGTCATGAGTTCCGGCCGGGCCGTCTGGTCGCGGGCCTGGTGATGCTGGGCGCCGCCACGGCGTACGCGGGAGACGCGACCGGTGCCTGGCAGGTGCCGTGGTACGCCGTGTTCCCGATGCTCTCGGGCGGGCTCTCCCTCGCCGCGCTGTCGGCCTGGACGGCCTACCGGATACGTCGCCGACGCCCGGCCCGCAGCGCGTCCAGCGAGAACGACGGCGCTCCGGCGAGCACCAGCGGCACCCACGCCATCAGGTAGGGCAGGTCGTTGCCGTAGTAGTACGGGGTGCTCTGCCAGCTGACGGTCAGCCACAGGCTCAGGGACAGCAGAACGCCCCCGAAGGCGGCGAGCCGGGTCAGCACGCCGAAGAGCGCGCCCAGGCCCACGGCGAGTTCGCCGATGGCTATGGCGTAGCCGAAGCCGGCGGGGTTCTTCAACGCCAGGTCGACCAGGGCCGGGACGGCGGAACTGTCACGGACGCCACGCATCATCTCGCCGACCGATCCGGGGCCGCTCGCGGCGAAGAAGCCGTTCTGGGTCAGCTTGTCGATGCCCGCGTAGACGAAGGTGACGCCGAGGAAGATCCTCAGCGGCAGCAGGGCGTGGCGTGTGGCGGTCTGCCGCACCCCGCCGCCTCGCCCCGGACCGCCGTCCATGTCGTAGGTGGCCGCTCCATAGGTGTCCGCCCGGTAGCTGTGCGTCATCGCCGGTCCGCCTCTCCCTGTCCGCGCCACAGTCGCGAGGAGGTACGTCTCCCCGCGCGCCTCCTCCATGCATACGCAGGGGGCGCTTGGGTCACTCAGTCAACCAGCCGGGGAAGCCGTTGTAACCGGCCGGAGCGTGGAGGTGTCCTGTCCGGGCTGGTATCCGTGCGCCAGGGGGCCGGGGGGTCTTCCGCGCTGAGGGACTGCGCCGAGACCGGTCAGTCCGCGACCTCGACGACGACCCGGTTCGTCTCCACGCCGGCCGCCGTCACCACCTGTACCTCGACGGGGCCGGGCTCCACGTCCACCGGGACGGGCACGGTCAGCGCCGTGTCCGACGGGTTGGCGAACCCGCCGGGCACCGGCACGAGCGGAACGTGGACGTGTACGGGCCCGATCCTGACGACCATCCGGGCCAGCCGGTCCGGCGTGCCCGCGCCCGGGGGGACGAATCCGGCGCCCCGGATCTCGATGTCGTCCCCGGTACGGATCGGAGCGTCCAGGTCGCCCGCCTCCCGGGCCCGTACCACCGACAGGACGACGGGCCGCCCGCCTTCCGCGTACTTGCCCGCGAAATAGGTGGCGGCGGAGACGACGACCAGCAGGACGAGCGCCCAGGGCAGGTCGGGCAGCTGGTCGGGCCGCCGGGCCAGCCGGACGGCGGAGAACACCACGGCGACGGCGTTCACCAGCGTGTACTGCACATCGGTGAAACTGCCGCGCCCGCTGTCGTCGCAGAGCAGGTCGGCGGGGCGCGGCCGTTCGGCCCGCACCTTCTGCAGCCGCTGGGCCAGCACCCGTACGGTCACCACCCGGCGTACGACGACGGCGATGGCGCAGACCACGGCCAGTACGGTCACCAGGCCGATGCCCCGGGCGAGTTCGAGTCCGGCGATCAGTTCGTCCCGCCTGTCGGGTCCCGCGGCGCCCGCGAGCTGGAGGGCGAGCACGAGCACGGCGAAGACGACGAGCAGCACCCAGCCGGACGCGACGGTGCGCGAGGTCGACAGCCGGTTGTCCTCGCCGATGAGCGGTGCCAGCAGTCCGCCGCGCGCCCGGTGCAGCCGGGCGGCCGCGGTCAGCAGCCCGGCGACGACGAGGGCGGCGAGCAGTCCGGCCGTGCGCGCGGCGGTCCAGCCGGCGCCGATCGCGGTGCCGGCCTGGCCGAGCGCGATCACCGCGACGGCGCCCCAGACCGCCAGCAGCGTATGGCGCGGAACCGTGTGCAGCCAGGCCTCGCCCGCCTCCCGCCCGCGCTCCGCCACCGCGCGGGCGGACTCGGTCAGCGCGTCGGACACCCACTGACGAGAGGCGCCCGCCGAGTGCGCGAGCGCGGTGGGAAGCCCCCGCCCCGCCGCCAGTTCGTCCCGTTTCACCAGGAACGCGGCGACGGCCCGTCGATGTCCCTCACGTGCCCCGAGCGGACAGTCCCCGCACGTACAGCTCCCGCCGTGCGCACGCCGCTCCGCGTCTTGCACCGCCACCCCGAACGCCGCCTTCCCCACCCCGAGACCCCGAGCCACGGCGACCTTGGCGAACTGCCGTGAACGTCCGTGCCGTAACTGGGAATTGTGCCGTACGAGGGCGGTGGCGCGCGCCGCCGGAAGGCGAGGAAGAGTGAGAACCCGGTGACGGAGTTGACACGCCGGACCGGCGGGTCTCAGGGACCCTCGGCCTCAGTCGTCCTGGGACGGTCGGCGTCGGTTCACCGCGGTGAGGTCGATGTCGATCGGGAACGGCTCCTTCAGCTCCAGCCGCTCGCGGTGGATGCCGGTCGGCACGTACACGTGAGTGGCCGGGTCGAGTTCGTAGCTGTAGACGACGGGGAGGCCGTGTTCCTTCTCGACCCGCCAGAAGTGACGTACGCCCGCGGCAGCGTACTTGCGCGGTTTGATGTCACGGTCGCGTTCCACCGAGTCGTCCGAGACGACCTCGACGGCGAGAACAATGTCCTCGGGGCGGAACCACGTCTGGTCCGGGTCCGGATCCGCGTCCTCATCACCCTCCCCCCGAAAGACCACGAGGTCCGGCTCCGGGCGGTTTTTTCGGTCGATCCTGATCGTCATCTCGCGATCCACGTCCAGGCCGTCCGGCAGCTGCGAGAGCAGGCTGTTCTCCAGCAGCCACATGGTGCGCGTGTGGAACCTTCGCTGCGGACTCACGAAAACAAGACTCCCGTCGATCAGCTCGGTGTGCGGCGGGAGGCCCGGAATCCGGTCGAGATCGTCCGCGGTCCAGCCCCCGGCGGGCGGGATCGGCCACTGGTACCGCGGTTCCAGCCCATGCTCAGGTGCGGCGCTCATGATTGCTCCCATGCGACGGAGTCTCGCGTCTATCAGCAGCGTACCCACGCCGAACAGCGACGCCGCCGCCCAAACGAATGAGCGACGGCGTCGGTGTTGACCTGCTGCCCGTGTCAGGCGGCACGGGCCGGGGCCCGGCGGCACGGGCCGGGGCCGGGAGGAGTGGTCACTCCCACTCGATCGTCCCCGGGGGCTTGCTCGTCACGTCGAGGACCACGCGGTTGACCTCCGCGACCTCGTTGGTGATGCGGGTGGAGATCTTCGCCAGCACCTCGTACGGCATGCGCGTCCAGTCCGCCGTCATCGCGTCCTCCGACGAGACCGGCCGGAGCACGATCGGGTGGCCGTACGTGCGGCCGTCGCCCTGGACTCCGACGGAGCGGACGTCCGCGAGGAGGACCACCGGGCACTGCCAGATGTCGCGGTCGAGGCCGGCGGCCGTCAGCTCCTCGCGGGCGATGGCGTCCGCCTCGCGTAGCAGGTCGAGGCGCTCGCGCGTGACCTCGCCGACGATACGGATACCGAGACCGGGGCCGGGGAACGGCTGGCGCTCGACGATCTCGTCCGGCAGGCCCAGCTGCCGGCCGACCGCCCGGACCTCGTCCTTGAACAGCTTGCGCAGCGGCTCGACCAGCTCGAACTCGATGTCCTCGGGGAGGCCGCCGACGTTGTGGTGGGACTTGATGTTCGCCGTGCCCGTACCGCCGCCGGACTCCACGACGTCCGGGTAGAGGGTGCCCTGGACGAGGAACGCGACGTCCTCGCCCTCCGCGCCCGCCTCGGCCACGATCTCGGCCTGCGCCTGCTCGAAGACCCGGATGAACTCCCGGCCGATGATCTTCCGCTTCTGCTCGGGGTCGGACACCCCGGCCAGCGCCGTCAGGAAGCGCTCCTGCGCGTCGACCACCTTGAGCTGGACGCCCGTCGCGGCCACGAAGTCCTTCTCGACCTGCTCGGTCTCGCCCTTGCGCATCAGCCCGTGGTCGACGTACACGCAGGTCAGCTGGGACCCGATGGCCTTCTGCACCAGCGCGGCCGCCACGGCCGAGTCCACCCCGCCGGACAGGCCGCAGATGGCACGCTTGGTGCCGACCTGCGCGCGGATGACCTCGATCTGCTCGTCCACCACGTTCGCGGTGGTCCAGCTCGGCTCGATGCCGGCGCCCCGGTAGAGGAAGTGCTCCAGGACCTGCTGGCCGAAGGTGGAGTGCATCACCTCGGGGTGGTGCTGGACCCCGTACAGCTTCTTCTCGTCGTTCTCGAACGCCGCGACCGGGACCAGGTCCGTGGACGCCGTGACGGTGAACCCCTCGGGGGCGGCGGAACACGCGTCGCCGTGGGACATCCAGACCGGCTGCTCGACCGGGGTGCCCTCGAAGAGCGTGGAGTCGGGGCGGGAGACCCGCAGCTCGGTACGGCCGTACTCGCGCGCACCCGTGTTGTCGACGGTCCCGCCGAGCGTGGTCGCCATCAGCTGGAAGCCGTAGCACATCCCGAAGACGGGGACCCCGGCCTCGAAGAGCGAACGGTCGACGGTCGGCGCGTGCTCCGCGTACACGGAGGACGGGCCGCCGGAGAGGATGATCGCCCTGGGCTTCCTGGCCAGCATCTCCGCCACGGGCATCGTGGACGGCACGATCTCGCTGTACACCCGGGCCTCGCGGACGCGGCGGGCGATGAGCTGGGCGTACTGCGCGCCGAAGTCGACGACGAGGACGACGTCGGGCGTGGCGGGGGCGGCGGGGGGCGCTGCTGGCACGTGGCGGCCTTCCGGCGATGGAGAGTGACTCGGGGTTCTCCTCGATTCTAACGGGGGGCGCCGACACCCACGGGGACGCCGAGCGATGGAGCACCCACGCCCCGCCCGCACCGTTCCGGCGTCCGGCTCCGCACGCCGTTCCCCCGCACCGTTCGGGCGTCCGGACCCGGCGGCCCGCCACCGTCCCCGCGGCCACCGCCACCGCCATCGCCACCGCGGCCACCGCCACGGCCAGGACCACCGGCCGTCTCACCATGCGGCACGCTCCGCCCCCTCCGGGAGGCAGGGTCCATACTGGGAGCATGCGTCAGCAGCACAGCTTCGTCTTTACCTATGGCACCGGCCCGTCCGGCTGCCATGGTCGTGCTGCTTGATCTGACAAGCGACCTCCCAGGCGCCCCGGGCCGAACAGGCCCGGGGCGCCTGTCGCGTCCGGGGCCGTCCGGCCGGCGGGGCACCGCTCCCGAAAGGCTTCAGCCCATGGCAGTCGACACCGGCACCGTGACCACCTCCGACCGCGTGACCGCTCCCGCCACCGAGCGGACCGGCGCCCGTACGGACGAGGCCGCCGCACTCATCGGCGGCGCCCGCGAGCGCATCGACGCGCTCGACGACCGGATCCTCGGCCTCGTACAGGAACGGATGGCGGTCTCGGCGGTGATCCAGGACGCCCGGATCGCCTCCGGGGGCCGCCGGGTCAATCTCTCGCGCGAGATGGAGATCCTCGGCCGCTACAGGGACGCCCTCGGCAAACCCGGTACGGCGCTGGCGATGACACTGCTGGAGCTGTGCCGGGGCCACGTCTGAGGCCACCCGCCGAGGGAACCGGCCGGCACTGGGAGGTCCCCGGTGCCGGCCGGTTCCCTCGGTGGCACCGCAGGGGGACCTGCGGCGCATGTGACACAGGACACTTAAAGATTCTGTGAAAACGAGGACAACCATTCACACGTGTCACAGGTCTTGCTTGCGAAATCCAACGGCCTCACCTGTGTCCCCCAGCCGGGGAAGGCCCCACGACTCAACGCACCGCGCCCAGCGGTGCGCCGGACATCGCAGAGGTCTTCATGAAGCTCCGCCGCTCCCTGGCCGTCGCCGCCGCGACCGCTGTCATAGCGCCCACCGCCTTCCTCGCGGCCCCTGCCGCCTTCGCGGCCGACGGGGCCCAGGACACCACGGTGACCGAGCCGCAGCCGCCTTCCGGACCTGACGCCCAGACACCCGAGAGCCCCGACCAGGACCCGTCCGGGCCCGGGACGTCACCCGAGGGCCAGGACCCCTCCGCGACCGCCTCCGAGCCTGCCGCGGAGACCCCGGAGAACCCGGAGACTCCGGAGAACCCCGAGCCGTCGGCACCCGGGTCCGAGACCACCCCGGAGACTCCCGCCCCCTCCCCGTCCGCCGCCGAGCCGACCGACCCGGGCGCCTCCCCGAGCGCTTCCCCCGGTGACGGCCCCGAGGGCTGCCTGGACGGCGAAGAGGTGAAGGAGGACACGAACCTCAAGACCACGTTCTCCGGTCTCCCGGAGCGCGTCGTCGCGGGCAGCGGCTTCCACGCCTTCACCCTCGACGTCGCGAACAAGGGGAACACCGACTACCGGCGCGTGGACCTCGGCGTCTTCGCCGCGCAGGTCGACGGTGACACCTTCGAGGACCGCACCGATCACCTGACGCTCCAGTACAAGGACCCCGAGTCCGGTACGTGGAAGAACATCTCCGTCGACGCCGAGGACGACGAGCAGGGCTACCTCGGCTACACGGACGTCAAGGCGAAGACGACGTACTCCGTCGACCTGCGCATGAGCGTGGACAAGTCCGCCCCCGACGGAATCGGTTACGCGTTCGGCATCGGGCTCTACGCCGACGACGAGGGTGACTGCGTCGTCGGGGACTACGAGGTCTACCTGTTCGACGTCCTCGCCGCCGGAAAGGACGCGGGCGACCCCAACGAGGCCACCCCGCAGGGCGGCAAGAAGCCGCTGCCGGCCAAGCCCGCGGGCAACACGGAGATCAAGCCGACGGGCACCCTCGCCGAGACCGGTTCCTCGTCCGTGCTCCCGGTCGTCGGGATGGCCGGCGGAATCGCGGTCGTGGCCGGTGCCGGCGTGATGTTCGCGGTGAAGCGGCGCCGGAGCGGCGCCGCCGCGTAACGAAGAACGCCGTACGAGCGAGCCGTTCGGGCCGCACCGGCCGCACGGCCGCACGCACGCGGCACGCACACGGGCGGCGTGCGAACGGCCCGCATACGTAAGAGGCGCTGCACTCGGAGGGGGGTGCAGCGCCTCTTGCGTGCCCGCCCACTCCCGCCTCCGGCGACCGCCCCCGTCTACCGCTACCGCTGCCGCCCGGAGTCGCCGGGCATCTTCGGCATGCCGAGGAACGGCAGCCGCAGCGCGCCGAACGCCTCTTCCGGTACCGCCGGTGACACCGGTCGCACCGGCTCCAGCTCGACGTAGGACGCGCCCTGCGCGGGCCGCGGGTCCGGCTCCCCCTTGTTGGGCCAGAGGGCCATCGCGCGCTCCGCCTGCGCGGTGATGGTCAGGGACGGGTTCACGCCGAGGTTCGCGGAGACCGCCGAGCCGTCGACCACCGAGATACCGGGGTGGCCGTACAGCCGGTGGTACGGGTCGATCACGCCTTCCGCCGCCGACGCGCCGATCGGGCAGCCGCCCAGGAAGTGAGCGGTCAGCGGCGTCCCCATCAGTTCGCCCACATTGCTGCCCGGGAAGCCGTTGATCTCCTCCGCGAGCAGTGTCGCCGCCCGCGTCGCCTCCGGTATCTGCTTCGGGTTGGGGGCACCATGGCCCTGGCGGGCGGTCAGCAGTCCCTTCCCCACGCCCCTCGGTTTGCGGTACGTCGTCAGGGAGTTGTCCAGCGACTGCATGACCAGGCCGATGATCGTGCGTTCAGACCAGCGGCGGTTGGAGAACGACCGCAGCAACAACGCGGGGTGCCGGGCGACGTGTCCCAGCCAGGCCCGTATCCGCCGCTCCGCGTACGGCACTTGCAGGATGGACAGCGTCCCCATCGCGTTGGAGCCCTTGCCGTACCGTACGGGCTCGATGTGCGTGGACTCGTTCGGGTGAATCGAGGACGTGATGGCGACGCCACGCGTGAAGTCGCACTTACGGGCGCCATGGCGTGCGCGGTAGCGCCGGTCATCGGTCTGCGCGCCCACCAGCGCCTCGGAATTGGTACGGGTCAGCTCCCCCAGCCGGGCCGAGAGACGTGGCAGCAGGCCACGGTCCCTCATCGTGTGCAGCAGCGTCTGCGTGCCGTAGGTGCCCGCGGCGATCACGACCCGGCGGGCGCGCAGCACGGTGTGACGCGTGCTCCCCCGTCGCCTGTCCGCGCCCGTGTTCGTGTCCGCGCGGGTGTCCGGCTCCGCGCCGGTGTCCATGTCCGCAGTCGCAGTCTTGCGTCCCGTGACGCGGCGCGCGTCGGTCGGCACGGTGAAGACCCGGTAACCGTCCGCGCCATCCTCCGTCACCGCGACCACCGACGTCATCGGACGGATGGCCGCCCCGGCCCGCTCGGCCAGGTGGAGATAGTTCTCGGTGAGGCTGTTCTTCGCGCCCTGCCGACACCCCGTCATGCACGCGCCGCACTCGGTGCACGCGGTACGGGACGGCCCCGCGCCGCCGAAGTACGGATCGTCCACGGCGGTCCCCGGCCCGGCCGCGGCACCCTTGCCGTCGGCGTCCTCGCCGTCCCCGAAGAAGACCCCGACCGGTGCCCGGCGGAAGCTCTCCCCGACCCCCATCGCCTCGGCGGTCGCCTTGAGATGGACGTCGGAGGCGGTCATGGTGGGGTTGATCCGTACGCCGAGCATGCGCCGCGCCTGGTCGTAATAGGGGGCGAGTTCCCGTTTCCAGTCGGTGACGGCCGCCCACTGCGGGTCCTCGAAGAACGCGGCGGGCGGTACGTACAGCGTGTTGGCGTAGTTGAGCGAGCCGCCGCCGACCCCGGCGCCCGCGAGCACCATGACATGGCCGAGCAGGTGCACCCGCTGGATGCCGTAGAGCCCGAGGGCGGGCGCCCAGAGGTAGTTCCTGAGATCCCAGGAACTCTTGGGGAGGGTGTCGCGGGTGAAGCGGCGGCCCGCCTCCAGGACGCCGACGCGGTAACCCTTCTCGGTCAGACGCAGCGCGGCGACCGAGCCGCCGAACCCCGAGCCGACCACGATGACGTCGTAGTCGTACTCCCGGTCGGCGTACGCGCTGCCCTCCCGCACGCTGTCCCCCTGCGCGCGGTCGCCGTGCCCCCGGTCGTCGTCCCCGGCGTGGCCGCCGGCCTGTGCGGGACTGTCCTGTGTCACTGGCTCTCCTCGTCGAGAGGGCGGGAGGGGCCGCCGGGGTGCGCGCTGCCGCTCACCACCGCGCGCTACCGCAGCCGCAGTGCCTTCATCACCCGCAGGCTCCGGCTCATGAACGCGGCGTACGCCTCGTCGTCCATCCCGAACGCCGGTCCCATGGGCAGGAGCCGCTGCCGCGCGACGGTCTGGGCCTCGGTGAACCTGAGGATGCCCTCGGACCCGTGCCGCCGGCCCAGACCGGAGTCCTTCATGCCGCCCATGGGCGACCGCACGCTGCCGTACGCCGACGCGTACGCCTCATTGATATTGACCGTGCCCACCCGCAGCCGGGACGCGACCTCGTGGCCGCGCCGGGCGTCCCTCGTCCACACGCTGGCGTTGAGTCCGTACGGTGTCGCGTTGGCGAGCCGGATCGCCTCGTCCTCGTCGCCGAAGCGGTAGAGGGAGACGACCGGACCGAAGGTCTCCTCCGCGCACACCGCCATGGGCGCCTCGACGCCCTCGAGGACGGTCGGCTCGTGGACGTACGGCCCTATGTCGGGGCGGGCGACACCGCCGGCGAGGACCGTGGCGCCCTTGGCCACGGCCTCCTCGACGTGGCCGGTCACCGCCTTCAACTGGCGCTCGCCGGCCAGGGACCCCATGTCCGCGCCGTACGCGAGCGAGGTGCCGAGCCGCATCGCCTTCGTGCGGGCCACGAACCGCTCCGCGAAGACGTCGGCGACCGACTCGTGGACGTACAGCCGCTCGACCGAGACGCACAACTGCCCGGCGGAGGTGAAGCAGGCACGGACCGCGCCCGCCGCCGCCTTCTCCACGTCCGCGTCCGCGAGCACCAGCAGGGGGTTCTTGCCGCCGAGTTCGAGGGTGGCGCCGACGAGCCGGGCGGCGGCCCTGGCCGCGACCTCACGGCCGGTACGGGTCGAGCCGGTGAACGAGACGTAGTCCGCGTGCCGCACCACCTCGGGCCCGACGACCGGGCCCTCGCCCAGCACGACCTGGAACACCGCCTCGGGGAGCCCGGCCTCGATCAGCAGCTCGCGCGCCCACAGAGCGGACAGCGCGGTCTCCGTGTCGGGCTTCATCACGACGGCGTTGCCGGAGACTAACGCGGGCAGGGCGTCGCCGACGGACAGTTCGAGCGGGTAGTTCCAGGGAACGATCTGACCGACGACCCCGCGCGGCCGGCGCAGTTCGGTGACCTTCGTCAGCACGGGGACGACGCCGATGTGCCGCTTCGGGCGCAGGTACGAGGACGCGGCCCGGCCGTAGTGCCGGGCGACGACGGCCACGCCCTGGACCTCCTCGTGGGCGTGCAGCCTGGCCTTGCCCGTCTCCAGCTGGACGAGGTCCAGGACCTCGGCCTGGCGTTCCAGGAGGAGGTCGTGGAAGCGGAGCAGGACGGCCGCGCGCTCGCGCACGGGCGTGTCGGCCCAGACGGGCTGGGCGGAACGGGCCCGGTCGAACGCGGTCGCCACGTCCTCGGGGGTGGACTCGGGCAGGTCCGCCAGCTTCCGGGCGGTGAGCGGCGTATGACTCGCGGTACGGCCCGAGCCGACGACGTCGCGCGTGAGCCGGGCGACGACGTCCGGCGTGACGACATCGGCCGCCGTACGCGCACCGGCGGGGGCGGCCGCGACGGGGTTGGTGCCGAGTGGGCCCGGCAGCCCGGCGCCGGTGTCAGGTGCGGTGGGATCCTGCGACTCGGTCATGCGCCCGAGGGTATGACGCTCCCCGCACGTTTGACTACCAGGCGGTAACACATTCGGCCCGGCCGACGACGGCCCGGTCAACGCCGGCGTGACCGACAACGACATGGTCGACAGCTGACGTACCGTCACTATTCTGGGCACATGGTTGAGCATCGCGCTGTCGACGTGAACGGGGTACGGCTGCACATCGCGGAGGAGGGCGAGGGGCCACTCGTGGTGCTGTTGCACGGCTTCCCCGAGTGCTGGTACTCGTGGCGGCACCAGTTCGGCCCGCTCGCCGCCCGCGGCTTCCACGTCGTCGCCCCCGACCAGCGCGGCTACGGCCGCAGCGAACGCCCCGAGGCGGTCGACGCGTACACGATCCTGCACCTCGTCGGCGATGTCGTCGGCCTGATCCACGCGCTGGGCGAGGAACGCGCCTTCGTCGTGGGCCACGACTGGGGCGCGCCCGTCGCCTGGCACACGGCCCTGCTGCGGCCCGATGTCGTCCGTGGAGTCGCCGGACTGAGCGTCCCGCCGCCGTTCCGGGGCGGTTCCCGGCCACTGGAGGCGATGAACAAGCTGTTCGACGGGCAGTTCTACTGGAACTACTTCGAGAAGCCCGGGGTCGCCGAGGCCGAGTTCGAACGGGACGTGCGCACGTCCCTGCGGCGGTTCCTCTACGCGGCCTCCGGCGACAACCCCGCCAACGTCACCCCTCCCCAGCCACTCGTCCCGCGCGGCGGCGGTTTCCTGGAGCGGATGCCCGAGCCGGAGACGCTGCCGTCCTGGCTGACCGAGGCCGATGTGGACGTCTTCGCCGAGGAGTACGCCGCCAACGGCTTCACCGGGGGCCTGAACTGGTACCGCAACATCGACCGGAACTGGGAGCTGACGGCCCCCTGGGCCGGTGCGACGGTCCAGCCGCCCGCCCTCTACATCGCCGGTGACCGGGACCTGGTGACCGCGTTCCCCGGCACCCCGGAACTCGTCGAGAACCTGCCCCGGCTGCTGCCCGACGTCCGGGAGCCTCTCATCCTCCCCGGCTGCGGCCACTGGACGCAGCAGGAGCGGCCGGACGAGGTCAACGCGGCGCTGCTCGGCTTCCTGGACGAACTGCTCTGATCCAGCCGGGTCCCGGTCCATTCCGGCAGTTGTGCTGCCGTGCTGCCGTGCTGCCGAGGCGCGAGCACAGAGCAGTGACAGTCAGCGGGCGGCGTCGCTCGGCGGCGGCTGCCAGCTGCGCAGGACCGCGTCGAACTGCTTGCGCGTCTCGGTCCAGTCCTCCGCGGGACCGGCCATATAGATGGCGTACTCCGTGGTGCTGTCCTCGGAGTAGTAGACCTGGTCGATCGCGCGCCGCTCGATCGGCGCCGCCGCCGCGTTCCAGGTGAACTCCCAGCGGGCGGACAGCTTCATGTCGCGGAAGTCGTTCGGCGCGAGCTCCAGCCGTTCGTACTGCGGAAGCCGCTTCAGGACGCCCTGCTCCATGCTTTGCAGGTGCTGGTACGGCGTCTCGAAGTCGGGCGGACCGATGCTGATCCGTATGAGATGCACACCGTTGTCGGGGGAGTAGTCGATCTGCTCGCTGGCGGCGAGGCGCTCCCAGCCCTCGGGGATGCTCATGCTGAAGCCCTCCGGGGCCTCGACGCGCTGCCAGCCCTCGGCGACCGTGTCCCCCTGGGAGCCGCCGGTGTCGCCATGGTCCGTTCCGCCGGAGGTCGTGTCGTCGGCGGCCGTATCGTCACCGGACGTACCGTCGTTCCCCGTTCCGCCTCCGGTGTCGGTCACGTTCTCCTCGGAACCGCCACCGCCGTACGAGTACTGCAGGGCGGCGTATCCGGCACCGCTCCCGAGAAGTGCCGCGACGACGACGGCCACGATCGTCCTGCGCCTGCGGTCGCGCCGACGGTCCCGCTCCGGCTCCCGGGCCCCCTGCGGGCCCTGGACACGGGGCTCGCCCGGCCCCTGGCCCTGGCCCTGGCCCTGGCCCTGGCCCGGCTGGTGGTACCCCGCCGGAAGAGGTGCGGACGGCATCGGTCCGGGTGGCACGGCCCCGGCCCCGACCCCGGCTCCCGCGCCGGTTTCGGAGGCGGCGACGGCACCGCTACCGGCGCCGAGGCCGGTCCCGGCGCCCGCTCCGGCCCCGGCTCCGATGCCCGATGCCGACTGGCTCCCGGCGGACTCCGCGGCCAAGGGCTGTGGCCGGTCCTGCGCAGGAGGCAGGACCTGCGCGGGAGACGGGGCTTGCCCGGGAGACGGGGCTTGCGCGCCGGCGGGGACATGCGCGCCGGCGGGCGACGACAGCCGGTCGCTGTCCGGCAGCACCCGGGTCCGCGCGTGCGTCGTCGCCTCGGCGCTCTCCGCCCGCCCCTCCAGCACCCCACGCAGCATCCGCTCGACCTCGTCCGCCTCCGGCCGGTCCTGCGGCTCCTTGGCGAGCAGCGCGTCGATCACGGGCGTGAGCGGCCCCGCACGTTCGGGGCGGTGCACCTCCTCCGCCACCACGGCCTGCATGGTGCTCAGCGGTGAGGTGCGGCGGAACGGCGAGTTCCCCTGCACCGCCGTGTACAGCGTCACCCCCAGCGACCAGAGGTCGGACGCCGGCCCGGGGTCGGAGCCTCGTACCCGTTCAGGCGCCAGGTAATCGATGGAACCGATGAGTTCACCGGTCCTGGTGAGGGTCGAGTCCCCTTCTATCGCCGCGATGCCGAAGTCGGTGAGCAGCACCCTGCTGCCCCGTTCGAGCAGCACGTTGCCGGGCTTCACATCGCGGTGCAGCACCCCCGCGGCGTGCGCGGCACGCAGTGCGTCGAGGGTCTCCAGGCCGATCCTGGCCACCTCGTGGACCGCGAGCGGCCCGGACGCCTTGATGGTGTCGGCCAGGGACGGTCCGTCGACGTACTGCATGACGATCCACGGCCGGTCGTCGTGGTCGAGGACGTCATGGACGGTCACGACGCCCGGGTGGGTGATCCGGGCCGCGGCCCGCGCCTCCGTGCGGGTCCGCCGGTGCAGGACGGCGCGGTCGGCCTCGGAGACGTAGCTCCCCGCGGTCAGCTCCTTGATGGCCACCACGCGGTGCAGCACCTCGTCGTGGGCGCGCCACACCTTGCCCATGCCGCCGCTGCCGATGGCCTCACCCAGCCGGTAGCGGCCGGCGAGCACCGGCCCCGTGCTCGTACCCATGTCCGTGCCCCGTACCTCGATCGTGCTCCACGTCCTGCCCGGTTCCTCGGGATCACAGGTTACGGAGCGAAGGCCCATGGGGGGAACTTCGGGTGTCCCAGGTGACCGCACTGTGACCCCGAAGCGCGACAAAGTCACCCGTAGAGGACGTACGGCGGGGCCGGGTACGCCTCCTGACGGCGCGGAATATCCTGACTCGATCACCCTCCGTGAAGAGGGCCTTACCTCTCAGCCCGTCATGCGGTAGGCGTTCACGGCCTGTTGGTACATCTCGTCGACCTTGTCCCGCTCTCCCTCCGGGCCGATGACCTGGATGACGTGGTACCGGCCGCTGATGACCATCGCGAGGTTCCGTACATAGACGGGGCGGCCGCTGCTGTCCTGCCAGGTGTACCGGCCCTCGGCCATGGCCTGTCGGCCCACGTCGACCCGGCGTTCCCCGCTGACCTCCGCCCAGGAGGAGTCGCGGTACGGCTGGATCTCGCGTTCCTTGTCGCGCTGGTAGGCCAGCGGGTCCGCGCCGTTGTCCGCGACGGAGTCCCGGCCCGGTACGACGATCAGCGTGAAGTCGCCGCCCTCGTAGCGGACTTGCCCGCTGTCGTTGATGGGCCGACGCTGCCAGTCCTCGTCGACCGCGATCTGGAACCCTTCCCTGTCCTTGCGGAGGACGTAGCCGTCGGCGACGTTGACGGCGGGGTCGGAGGTCTGCGGCGCGGAGGCGTTGGGCTGCTCGGCGCCGCCCGAACCCGCGTCCGCCGAGCCGGGGTCCGTCGTTTCCGACGGCCGGCCCGGATCCTGACCGCCCGGCGCCGCGCCCCCGGCGGACGCGCCCGGACTCGCCTCGTCGACACTGCTGCCGGGGCCACCCGCGTCGTTCTTCGGCATGAAGAGAACGGCGTAGGCGATGGCGGCGGCGAGCAGCAGCAGTATCAGCAGCAGGAGGGTGCGGCCCAGCGCGCGCGGGCCGCGGCCCTGCCCCGGCCGTCCGGCCCCGCGGGACCGCTCCTCCCGGTCCGACCACGCCATCCGGTCGTCACGGTCACCACGGTCGGCGCGTCCGGCCCGGTCCGACCGCCCGGGCGCGCCCAGCCGCTCCGCGCGGGCGTACGCCTCCTCGGCCCCGGGCGGGTACCGGCCGTCGTCCCCGTACGGGAGCGTCGCCTCCCGCTGGAGCCGCGCCTGCCGAGTCCGCTCGTCGGACAGGTCCGCACCGGACATGCCGATCGCGCCGGCCCCGCTGTCCCTGCCCGCGCGCTCCGCCCGCTCCCTGCCCTTGCGGTGACGGTGGCGCCCGTGACCGAGGTCGCGGTCGCGCCCCCGCCACCAGCGCTTGCGCACCAGCTCGCCACGGCGCCGCACGATCGGCAGGCGCGCCTCGTCCGCGGGCAGCGGTACGACGTCCAGTCCGGCCTCCGGTTCGGGCGCGGACCTTATGAGCGACCGCAGCCAGCCGCGCAGTTCCTCGAAGTCGGGGCGTTCGGTGGGGTCCTGTCGCAGCAGCGACTCCACGACCGGGCGCAGCGGACCACACTCCTCGGCGAATGCGGGCGGTTCGGCGCAGACGAGCTGGACGAGCTCGGCCGCGTTCTCCTCCGGGTACGGGGCGTGGCCCTGCACCGCGCGGTACAGCAGCGCGCCGAGCGCCCACAGGTCGGTGGCGGGCCCGATGGGCGGGGCCAGCTGCCAGTTCTCGTGCACGGGCCCGGCCTGCTCGGGCGCCCAGCGCTCGGTGACCGCGCCGACGACGGCGATCCGCGCCTGCCGGGCCCGCTCGGCGGCCAGCGGCGTGGCGGGGCCCCGGTAGGCGGGCAGCGAACCGCTCGCCACGATGTCGTCCCAGCGTCCGGCTCCCGCGCCCGGTTCCGGTACGGCGGGCAGGGCCGCCGCGTACCGCTGCGCGCCGCCGCCCGTGCCGGCGCTCAGGCCGGTCCCGCTGCCTGCGCCCGTTCGGCCGCTTCCGCCGCCACCCGCCGCCGGCAGGGACCCGGAGGAGTCGTTCCATGACGTCGGGCCGTCGTGCCAGCTGCCCGAGAGCCGGGGCCGGTAGGGGGTGGGCGGGTCGTCGTCCTCGTCGGCGTCGGCCTCGCCGAAGGGCCGGGGCCGGTCCCACCAGTCCGGCTCGCCGCCGCTCGAGGGGCCGCGGTCCTCCTGGGCGCCCCACGAGTCGTACACGGTCCCCGGCGCGGGGTCGTACGCGGATTCCGGCGACGGGCGGTCCGGCCGACCGTGCTGCGGGACGTGCCGAGCGGGGGCGTCCGTTCCCTCACCGCGTCGGGTGACGTCGGCGCCGGAGCCCACGCCCTGGCCACCCGTTCCCGTCGTGTCCGTCGCTCCTGCCACACCCGTCGCGTCCGTGTCCCGGTCCACCGCCGGAGGCAGCGCTTCCGCGCCCGGCCCCTGGTCCTCGTGCGCGCGTGCCGCCGCGCGTGCGCCCGCGCGGTAGGCGGCGATGGCCCCGGCACGGGCGGCCCGGATGTCCCCCGCGGCACTCCCGCCCGGCAGCGCGCTCCGGCCACCGTACGGGGCCGGGATCCCGGACGTGTCGCGTGGCGGACGCGGCATCGCGCCGGACGTACCGGAGGAGGCACCGTCGTCGTACGGGGCGTCCGCCGCCCGTGCCGTCTCCAGCGCGGCTCGGCCCGGACCGCCCGGCACGCCCGTGGTCACCCCCGGGTCGTACGACAGCCCCGGCGCCCCATGGCCGTGGCCCGCCAGCCCCTGGGGCGGTACGACGTGGTCCGCCGGCCCGGGACGGTCCCGCGGTCCGCCCGGGGCCCCGTGACCCTGCTCGTGGTCCTGCTCGCCACCCTGCTCGAGCGCCTGCGCGCCGGGCCGCTCCGCCCCGTACGGATCGGCCCCGTACGGTTCCGAGTCGTAGAACTCCGGTCCCTGACGCCCCGGCTCGTAGGACTCCGACTCGTGGTGCCCCTGCCGGCCGGGCCCGGCCTGGTCGGGCCGCTCCGGCACGGGCACCGGCGCGTAGCCGCACAGCGCCTCCTCGGCGGCACCGGCCGCGAGGCCGGTGAGCACGACGCGCCCGTCGTCGCAGACGAGCACCGTGCGCACGGTGATGTTCCGGTGGGTCCAGCCGTGTCCGTGCAGCACGCGGACGGCGGCGAGCACGTCCGAGGCGATCTCCGCCGCGCGGAACGGGTTCAGCGGCCTCTCGGCGAGCAGCGCGGCCAGCGGTCTGGCGGCGACGAGTTCGCTCACTATCCACAGCGAGCCCGCCTCGGCGAACACGTCGAAGACCTGGTCCAGCCGTGGGTGGTCCGGGATCTGGGCCGCGCTCTGGGCCGCCTCGATCGCCCGCCGTACCGCCGGATCCGTCGCCTTGCGCACCGAGCGTCCGGAGACCCGGCGCGGCACGGCGTCACCGTCGGCGTCGACGACCTCCGCGTCCACGACCTCCGGCAGAGGCACCTGCCTGACGAGGACTTCCTGCCCGCTGTAAGTGTCGAACGCCCTCGTCTCGGCAAGCTCGTACTCGTCGGAGGGCGGCAACGGCAGGCGGTAGCGGTCGGCCAGCACCCGGCCCGCGTAGTCGTCCACGACGCCTCCCCACCAACACGCTGTCTCCCGGTCACGGAGACTCGCGAAACCGCCAATTCCGGTCGTCTACCGGCTCATTGTGGATGCGTACGGTTCGCGAGTTCTCACGATACGTGGCCGCGGGCGAACATGTCGCAGGGTCGCGGTAACCGACCCGGGAACATACGCCTTCGCCGAACCACATCCATCCCCGCAACGAGCCCCATTCATCCGCCCGTTCAGCCCTTCGGTGCGAACGTGGCGAATGCCGTCTCGCGCAGGGTCTCACACTTCTCCGAGTCCCATGCCTCCGCGCGACAACTGATCATGATCGAGTAACCGCGCTTGTCGTCGATCTTGAAACCCCTGTTCAGGACCCGTATCCGCTTGCCGCTCTGATCACGCTCGAACGCCCAGTCCGCGACGGTCGGATAGCCCTTGTAGTCCACCTTCTTGATGCCGATCAGCCGGTAATTGCTACTGCTCCCGCTGACCGCGGGCTCGGCCGCCCGCCAGGCGGCCGCGGCGTCGTCGGTCGGGCTGCCGCCGAAGTCCACCTGCACGCGCGGGAATCCGCCGTTCTCA